>NZ_JBBMZX010000002.1:0-68613 GCF_037996845.1 Acinetobacter sp. HZNU-JH01 | reverse complement strand
GATTGATCACCTATAAAGTTTTTCTTAGCGTAAATAGCCCCTTTACTTTGCATTTCTTTAATATCTTCTTTGGCTACATTTTGTCTCATTAATACACCAAGTAGCATCATGTAAATTCCTCCAAAATCTTCAAAATATTTATCATTCATCGAATTATCATTTTGAAATTTTTCAAGTGTTAATTTGAGCTTTCTTTCAAAATCATCTACAACCTGTTCGATTCGATCTGCCTGATGTTTGATCCCAATTGATTGAAAGTTGTTGGTTAAAATCTTACTAAAAAGTTTACTCGCCCTTATACCCTCTGAGTCTGCTAATTTTTCATAATACTCTGCAACTTGAGTATCAATTCTAATTGTGTATGTTCTAAAATCTTGCATTTCTCGGCACCAAAAAACAAATATGATTCGCAAATTTTACACCAATTAAGTTTTATTAAAAATGAAAGTTTTTTTTATTAATATTTTCATATAGTTATGTTGAATTTTAATATGTTTATTTGAAAGTTTTCTATATAACAAAATGAAAGTTATTTTTTTATTTTAATTCATATAGTTACTTCAAAAAAATGCATTTTTTTTGAAAAAACAAATGAAAGTTGTTTTAATTATATATATCAATGCTTTATCTTGTTTTTTGCCGTTTTTTTTGAAAGCTTTTCTAAATTACTATTTTCCTCTGAAAGCCTTATACAGCAAGGCTTTTGGCGAAGCACCGTTAGGTGCGTGGTGTGTGAAAATTTTTCCCTCGCCCTGTGGCGAGATTTACTACTGTGACTCACCATATTGGCTTTAAAGATAGTTGCTAGAGGTTTATAGTTTTTTAGGGTTGCACGTTCACAGATAGATTGAATAGAATAGAGAAAATTTATTGAGTTTAGGATATAGCTATGACTGACCAACAAACACAACAAGCCAATCAAGATATTAATGAGGTAAAAACTGATTCAACACTTCAAAATAATTCAACCATTCACCAGCCACAAAAAAATGATGACAGCCAAAAAACTGAAAAATCAGATAATGATTCCACTGGTGATGATCCAACAAAAAACATGACTAAGGCGCAAAAAAAAGTATATGAAGCTGAACAAAAATTGAAGCTTGCAAAACAGGAATTAGAAAAAGAACAGGAAGCAGAAAAAGAGAAAAATACGCAAGATATTATTAAATTACTGGACAAACAAAAATTACTTGAAATACCTTTAACTGTATGGAAAGAGCATATAAAACAGATAGCGGAAAAGCTGAAAGCCTAATAAAAAATGACTGCCTAAGCAGTCATTTTTTTTATCAAAAATTCACATTATGCAGACTTAACATCTTTCATTTGATGTGATTTTTTGAAGTGATGCTTAACTGTAAACATTTCAGCTCCAGTCAATCTTACAACGTTCTGAACCACTACCTTTGCTTTGCCATTCTCAAAAGTAAACTCCTTATAAGTTAAGCGGTTTTTAGCAAGGTTTAGAACCAATACCATATTTTCGCCAAAGCAAACTTTTGTATTTTCGCTTTGTTCATAGATCGAGCATTCAGCCGATTTTTTAACGAAATAATTGATTTGAGATTTAGCTTGATTGATAGCTGACATTTTCACGACTCCAAGCCTTTCGGCATTTGTTGATTGAGGTTTAATTATATATAACCTAGGTTATATTTTCAAGTATCTATGTTGAAAAAAAATCCTTTTTTTTGTTAAAAATATCTTATAATTTTTATGGTCTATAAATTCAATAATGAGCATAATTTTATGAAGAAACGTGAAAAAATGGTACTGGCTTTTATTGCTGGAATAGGGCTAATATTATTCATGGCATATCTTTTATTTCGTGCCGATAATTCAGCTACCAGTTTAGCTTTATTGCTTATTGTAGGTGCAATATTCTTGATACTTTTACGCTATATCACAAAGATAAAAAATGATATTGATATGTAGTAAAAAAGCCCTTTCGGGCTTCTTTATTTTGTATTATCTTCGATAAATTTTAGATAATCTTTTACTTGTAACTCAAGCTCTTTTTGACTATCAGCACCTAAAATATAAATCCATTTTGGATTAGCATTTGAACCCTTAAAAATTTGAATTGTTGTAAAACAAAAATGGACATTGAATTTTACATTTTGCTCATTATATCGTGTATAAGTATCACCATTTTTTTGAAATGATTTATCTAAGTCTAAGTGATTTCTTACAACATTTTGAACAGCTTTAGGACTAAACATTTTCACGACTCCAAGCCTTTCGGCATTTGTTGATTGAGGTTTAATTATATATAACCTAGGTTATATTTTCAAGTATCTATGTTGAAAAAAAATCCTTTTTTTTGTTAAAAATATCTTATAATTTTTATGGTCTATAAATTCAATAATGAGCATAATTTTATGAAGAAACGTGAAAAAATGGTACTGGCTTTTATTGCTGGAATAGGGCTAATATTATTCATGGCATATCTTTTATTTCGTGCCGATAATTCAGCTACCAGTTTAGCTTTATTGCTTATTGTAGGTGCAATATTCTTGATACTTTTACGCTATATCACAAAGATAAAAAATGATATTGATATGTAGTAAAAAAGCCCTTTCGGGCTTCTTTATTTTGTATTATCTTCGATAAATTTTAGATAATCTTTTACTTGTAACTCAAGCTCTTTTTGACTATCAGCACCTAAAATATAAATCCATTTTGGATTAGCATTTGAACCCTTAAAAATTTGAATTGTTGTAAAACAAAAATGGACATTGAATTTTACATTTTGCTCATTATATCGTGTATAAGTATCACCATTTTTTTGAAATGATTTATCTAAGTCTAAGTGATTTCTTACAACATTTTGAACAGCTTTAGGACTAAACATTTTCACGACTCCAAGCCTTTCGGCATTTCGGTTTTAGAGTATTTATTATATATAACCTAGGTTATATTTTCAAGTATCTATGTTGAAAATACTTGTATTATTTTTTTAAATTTTATCCCTGTATTAACCTGTAGGCGGTGTCTACCGCCACAGTCGGGATATTAAAATTCAGCAACTTCTTACTCCCTGATTACCCAATCCCTAAAATTGTTCTAACGTGGTGTCTACCGAACAAAATTTCGGGGTCAAAAAAAATCTGTGATTTTTTGAAGAACACTAAATTTTGTGACTGCAAGCATATAGTCATTGCCCTTAAAAAATTAAATATTTTAAATTTTCAAAAATGATTATGATGCCTGTGGAGCTTGTGGGCAAAGCCATTCCCTGTGTGTAACCTTGTGGGAAATACCAACGGTTTTTCCACAACGGTTATGCACAGATCAGGAATGTGCGTTCGCTTGCGATTGTCCATAAATCCACAGGCAATAAACCATATTCTGATTAGCAGAATACCTATGACCAATCACCGCTATTTTTCAGCATATAAACATTTCCAGAATGAACTATTGTGTAATGATGTGGACGTGGGTGCGTTAGGGATGTTGCCCGTAGGGGCGAAACACTTGTGATCAAAAATTAAGACTGGAAAGATATTAAATTCAGGTTCAAGCTCCGCTTGAAACTAGAATTTAAATCTTTTCAGGATTGATTTTCACAAGTGGTTCCAGCGAAGCCAACTAGCCCGACCTGAAAGGGAACGCCCAGTAAAAAAAAATACTAAAAAATATAACCTGTGCTATAATCAAATCTCAATTGAGATACACACAATTTCAGCAATCAAGGAAAATTTTATCTGTGACAAATAAACCCAACGATCAAGAAAAAACCCCACTGGAAAGAGCAATCACGAAATTTAAAACAAAGAATAAGCGTCAACCAATTTCGATTGACCTTTATCTTGCTAAGCCAGTTGAAAATGAGGTTTATGAGAAGTGGCAAGGCATCAAGAATAAGAAAGAGTTTTTGATGTATTGCATCAATAATTATGATCAATTGAACAAAGAAATTGAGAGTAAGAATCTTTGATTTTTTCAAGTTGCGGTAACGCAACTTGAAAAAAAGGAGAGCTTTCGCCCTCCCGATCTATTAATCAATTAGTGTGTAAATTGCCCCTAACTGCACGTAATCCTCATTGAGTTTCATAGTCTCTTTTACATAGTCTGAAAAGAAAACAGCAAGGTTATTTATCATAGTTTTATTGTGTTCATAAGCCCAAAAACATAAATGACTTAATGCAAATAGATTAACCACAATTGAAAATTCCAAAAGTGATAATTCATACTTATTTCCGAAACAACTTTCTAAAGTAAATTTTGTATCCTCTGCACCATTCAGGATAAAAAATCCGTTATCCATTGACCATAAACCGCCTTTATACTGCTCCCCAGCTAGATCACTTGCAAAGTGGTACAAGTAGTTTTCAAGCTGGTTCATAAATCCCCACATTTCAGTCGTTGTATGGTGTCCACCATTATCGTCTTGGTGAGTTTTGAACATATTTAGATATTTGATTTTGTCTATATCATAGTCACCCATCAAATTTACTTGATCATTGCTCAGGTTAAGCAATTTTCCCTCTAATTTTGTAATTGGTTTTATAAAAATAAATTTTGGATACTGTGAGTTATCGTCAGCGATTGAATCATACATTTCAATAGCTGCCTTGAGTTCGCCAGCATTATTACAAGTCCCTTTATGTTCAATGTTAATTGAATCCGTAATTTCTGTGACCAGTCTTTCCAAGTCATCCAGTAAGTCAACGCTATCCAGTTCAACTACAATTAATTTCACTGGAAATAACTCGCCTAAATCAAAACCTTTTAAACGTGCATCACTAAGAGTAATGTAACCACATTGCTTTGCAGCTAGATCAGAAGGACATACATTTTGAATAGACATTTTCACGACTCCAAGCCTTTCGGCATTTGTTGATTGAGGTTTAATTATATATAACCTAGGTTATATTTTCAAGTGTCTTTGTTGAAAAAAAACCACTTTTTACAGTGGTTATATTGTTCATTTCTTTGATGCTATTTTTTCCAATTCTTTCGCTATGAAGTCAATCACTTCTCTATGATGTTGATCTGATTCTATCCAGTATGGAAGTTCCTCTTTTATGAGTTGAGGTAGATATGATTTTTTAAAAAATAATCCTCTGTCACTAATTTCATAACTTATCAGCCAGCGTTTTTTATTCTTCTCCTTGAATAAATAAACCACTTTATTTTCATAGTCTGCAACTACTCTTAATTTGCGCTTTTCTGCAAAATTTAGCGTTGTTTTGGTGATCTTAACCGCTTGTGTAGACATTTCCATAACTCCCAGCCTTTCGGCTTCTATGAATGAAATAGCCACGTTATACATGGCTATCATCCTAAAAATTATTTGCTAAGTTTTGCTAAGAATTGAACGCCTGACATATCTATAAAATCTGATAAGTTCCCGATAATTTCCCGAAGATCATAAACCCAGCCATCATTGTATGAGTCGTGTACTTTTCGTATAGTCTCAGGAAAAAATCTCCCATCCTCAACTCGGATAAGATAAACATTAAAATCTCTTTCATTAAAAATTTCTTCTACTTCATCCGTATCAAGTTTTTCAATGAAGTAATAACCCTCTGACAGAATTTCATATTCTGTTAAAGTTCCAATCTCTAGGTTCGATATTGATTCAGTAGAATTTAAATCCAGTATACAGTTAAGGTATTTAATCAATGTGTGTAACTCTTCCTGAGTTACCTTGATTTCTTTTATTTGACTCGGTAATAAAAAATAATTCACTGCAATGATGTTGCTATAGATCGCCAGCTCAAAAAATTGCTCCCTTTGTTCATCTTCAAATGAAAGTAGGTTATCTGGAATGAATGCCCCATTTCCCAGCAACCAGTTAACATTTTCTAAATTGGCAAAACTTTTTGCTCTGTTTTTAAATTCTTCCTTAACTCGCTGCTCCAACTCATTTAAAAAATCATACAGTTTAAAATGTGTTTTTGGATTGCGCTTAAAGTCCTTAACGCTATTGAGGAAATTTTTCTCAGTATCAGTAAAAATATTGCTGACCGCTAAAACTGGCATGATAAGATTATTAAAAAAATATCCTGCTTGTTTGTCCTGTTTTTCTGCTACTTGTTCAATTAAAAAATAAGTGCTCACCCCACCGCCAATATTGTACATTCTTTCAAATGATCGGTATGCAGTTTCAAATTGTTCCTCATTGTTGCAAGGAATCATTGCAGCACTGCTATAGTCTTTAAGATGGTTATAAACTTCCTCTTCACTTAATGAATCAAGCTCAGTGATGATGATGTTATATTTTTGTCCGTTTTCAAAAAAATCTATTGCATCATTTCTAAACTCTTCCAGTGTGATGATGCCCAATTTTTTAAAAACTGCTGAATAATCGTGGTTCATTTTCTCTGACTCCAAGCCTTTCGGCATTTCGGTTTTAGGAGTCTCTATTATATATAACCTAGGTTATATTTTCAATAAACCATGTTGAAAATAATCAAAAAAAATGAGGGCTTTTTAGCCCCCATTTTATCGCCTATGCTGCTGTAGCATTGCTTTCTATGTATCTGCGTACCAGCCTTTCCAGTGCATCATAATCCGTTTTAAAATGCTCCTTAACTTCAAAATAACGATTCTCTACACGTGCATAAAATTGAAATATTCCTCCGCCTATTTCTTCACTGATCATAAAGATTTCATAGGTTGATCTGTTAAAATGGCGTTGTGGTGGCAATACGTTCAGCATGTCATTAAAAACCGTTTTTTCTGTCTCTTCCACTTCCCCAGCTTTTAACGTTCTTCTGAAATAAACTTGCTCATCTTCGATGTGCATCATAATGTCTTTATAGCCCCATTCAGCAAGTTTAATTTTTACGCTGTCCACGTTCTGACCGCATGTAGTTTTGCATTCATTCTCAATCAGCAAATTACATAAATCATGACTTTCAATTCCAAATAACCCATCATGAGAATCTATTTCTGATTCATCTTCGACCATGCTTTCCGTTCCATCCTGGAACAATTTGAAAATTTCCTTGCGACCATACAAATCCTTTGCACGTTTTTGGCTCATTGGGTGCATGATTCCGCTTCGATACCCATAATCAAGCATATCTTTTTTTGTGACCGTTAAATCAAGCATAGCCTGCATTGACTCAGTTGATAGCCCTTTAATACGTTTAATGGTTTCCTTGTTCGGCTCTTCCATATAGCTATAGATTGATTCAATATGTCTGCCATTGTGCCAAGCGGTATAAGATAAGATTTTATTTAACATTTTCACGACTCCAAGCCTTTCGGCATTTGTTGATTGGTTGAGGCTTAATTATATATAACCTAGGTTATATTTTCAAGTATCTATGTTGAAAATAATCATATTATTTTTATTAAAAACAGTCATATAGTGATCGGCTGATTTTGTGAGTACAGAATAATCTATGATTATTCTACGCAACGGAATCAGCCGAAAAAAAACCACTTTTTACAGTGGCTTTTATTGTAATTTATGCTAATTTCGCCTTATTCGGGATGCTACCCCCTTGCTTATTGTCTTGTGTTCCTGTGTCCTGATCAGCTTCATTTTTTACAGTCTTTGCACCGTACTTTTTACGGATATAGCTCATGCCTTTTTTTGTCCATCCACTTTTTTGCCCAGCAAACGACCATTTTTTATGGCTGGTGCTCCATTTAAAGCCCATTTCTTTCAATTCTTCTTTGTATGGCTTGGTATCACCTGAAACCCAAACCCAAACGCCTACAAGCTCAATACGGATACCTTTAAATCCTTTCCCGATCAGCTCATAAATTTTTTCCTGAACCAGTTTTTCAACTTCTGTTTGGTGCTCCTTACTCTTCCAAAAACTTTCTTCTGAATAGTTGCTTTCATCTTCTGCATCAATTAAATTTTCCAACAGATAATCATATTCAGCATTAATGATCTGCATGATTTCGGTTTTACCGCCACGATCAGGATGATGCTTAAAGCACAACTTTTGATAAGCTTTTTTTAATGCTGCTAAATTTTCGATGTTAGTTAAATATTGAATTTGCATTTTCTGACTCCAAGCCTTTCGGCATTTCATTGTTTATAATTAGATTATATATAACCTAGGTTATATAATCAAATAAATAAACCTTTTGAAAACAAACACTTATGAATTATTTTCGACATTCTTTTATATAATTTTATCAATAAAATCAAAGACTTGAATCTCACCCTGTAGTAACCTGTAGGCGGTGTCTACCGCCACAGTCGGGATATTAAAATTCAGCAACTTCCTACTCCTTGATTACCCAATCCCTTAAGTGGCTGTGACGTGGTGCCAGCAAAGCAAATTTGAGGGGGCAATAAAAATCTGTGATTTTTTGCAGCACACTCTAATTTGCGACATGATAGCGAAATGCTATGTATATGAGCGTAGAATCACCATAGAGCGATAAATATCTAAAATTCGATATAGGGTAGCCAAATTAAATCACCCTCACCACAAGCGTCTAAATGCGCTTTAAACAATTATATTTTTTGATTATTAATCGAGCATAGTCATTTTTATCTATGCTGAAGCAATTATTTGGTCTATTCATAGATGAACTAACTATGCTGGCCACTCAGATCTCACCCTGGAAGTGCTATCGAGTAAAATGTTGGACGTGGGTGCGTTAGGGATGTTGCCCGTAGGGGCGAAACACTTGTGATCAAAAATTAAGACTGGAAAGATATTAAATTCAGGTTCAAGCTTCGCTTGAAACTAGAATTTAAATCTTTTCAGGATTGATTTTCACAAGTGGTTCGAGCAAAGCCAACTAGCCCGACCTGAAAGGGAACGCCCAATAAATAATAGAATTAATGCATTTACTTATTGATCTAAAGCTGAGCACGTAAAAAATAAATAATACCCACCCCAATAAGAGCGGTCACAGGTAACATTAAAAATTTGAACATTTTGAATGGAAAATCTTCTGACTTTCGGTTAGCAAAGAAAAAATACAAAACGCAAGCAACACACGAAATACCAACCAGCCACCATCCTGCGGTAATTCCATAGTTAAAAGGAGTTTCAGGATCATCCTTATATATACTAGCTGTGCTCACGGCAATCAAAAGCATAAATGTTGTGGCCGTAAACGCATATACTGGCAATCCACTTCTTTCATCTTCTTTTTTAGAGTTGCGTTGACGCATCATTTACTCCTTTTATGATTTCAGGCATGAATATTATAGATTGAATACCAGGGAGTCCATTCAGACTGAATACACGCCCTGGATTACCTTATTTAGCAACTTTCTCACAATACTCCTTGATCTGCATAAATTCCTTTTCACTTAACTGTTTGGCATCTTTAGATTTATGCTCGTTATCTTTCAGCCATTGCTTACAATCAACAACGATTTCTTTGTTTGTTGAACTACTGGCCGTTGACTTACTGGAATCAGAAAGTATCCATGCTAAGAGCACCCAGGATAAGAAATTACTGTTAGATTTTTTTTGTTCATATTTTTTCTTTTTTAGATCGCTATAACTTGTTCCAGTTTTTTTAACAGGTGCCGTTGCTGTTTTTGGTGGAATTGATTTTTTACTTTCCTGTTTATAAGGTGCCGTTTTTACTGAGTTAGATGATGTGACAGGCCGATAAACTGTAGAACTGGATGTTTTATATGAAGATACTGCACTTGTCGAGCTGCTACTACTTTTCGTTGGGCTAGAGCTTGAACTTGATGAACTACTGCTACTGCTATATGAGCTTGAAGATCGACTGCTGTTAGATGACATAGAAGATCGACTGCTGGATGAATAACCGGATTTAGAAGCAGACAACGCAACGGTAGACATAGAAAATGCGCTTGCACCAAGTACGATAGCCAACAATGTTTTTTTAAATTTCATTTGTATAACCTTTTGATATTATTCAACGGTTGCCTATCCCGATTGAGATAGGCAAATTTTCTTAGAGTTAATTAAGTTTTGACTTCCACCCACCCATCACATAAGCCGGTGTTATCCATTCCTCACGGAATTTCAACGTTAGGCTATCCCCTACAAAGATTTTTGCCGGAACATGCCATAACGTCAGCTGTATGTAGCTCATCAAAGCCACCAGGCGGTCAATATCTACGCCCTCGATGTAGACGTGATGAAATGGGTTGAAACCTTTCTCGATTACCAGCTTTACCATTGCCAATAAAGTAGAGCCGGCACCACAAGCTGAGTCACTTACTTTTATAAAGCCGTTTTGTTTTATTATTTCTGCAATACTCTCGCTGTGCATTACTGCCATAAGGTCAGAAATTCCAGTCGGGGTAAAATGCTGGCCGTTATGTTCAGAACCAAACTCAAACTCCATATAGAAGTCACCCAGCACATCATGAGGAACCGTATAGGCTTGCATTAACTCTTTCATGATATGGAATAGCTGAGGAATTTTGAGTTGATCTTCACGCTGATACTTTGCATTGATTTTAATAAAATCATCTTCCAGTTCTTGCACCAAGTAGCCTTGATGAATACCTCTAAGGCTGTTTCTCAGTGCATACGCTGAACACAAAATAAAATCCTTAAAGACTTCAAAACGGTGTCTACAGCGGTCAAACGAGAGAAAAACCTCTTTGAAATTGATCTTCAAATTTTCAATACGAGTATAGTCTACTGGCTGCCACAGATTTACATGAGAGTTCATTTTCTCTGACTCCAAGCCTTTCGGCATTTCGGTTTTAGGAGTCTCTATTATATATAACCTAGGTTATAAAATCAATCCCCTTTAGCGCATAGCAGAAAAATATTCATATTCCTCTGCTTAGGCTATTTTCTATGAATTTATTATTTTGCTTCTTTAATTGCTTTGATAATTTCATCAAAAGTCATGATTGTATGATCAATCCAAATTTTTTTGACTAAATCAAGGCTACTTGTATCGAACTCCAAATATTCAATACAGGTTGAATCATAATTCTTTCCATCACGAGTTCCGTTGGATCTTCTAACATCCACGATAAATGACAATTTTAAGGCTTGAGCTTTCAGATAAACGACTTTTCCCTGATCGGCCTTAACAGCCTCAACCAAAATCTCTTTCTTGTTGGCTCTTCTTGCCATTTTTTCTTCATGCCAACGTTTCTCATCGGCTCCAAATCCAAACATAGATTCACTCCTCATTTAAAATTTAGCTTATTGATAATGCTTTCTGTATTTTTCAATATCATACGTTAAAGTGTACTGGATGCCCTCATCACAGCGATAAACATAACTATCTTCATTAGAGCTAAAGATGGTTCCGACCACTGGCTTACCATTCGTACTTACACCTACTCCAAGATCAGTTGAGTTATTGGCCTGAACAAAACCAACTTGCTTACAGTTTTGCTTGAACATTGTAGCTGCTCTTTTTTCATCAGCACTGATATAGCGTGGCTGGTCACTGATAACACTTGGTTCTAATATCACGATTACTACGACCATAATGACCATCACTGCAATTATTAATGCTGGTGTTTCATAACTCCGTGACCAAGCAAACACTCCAATTGCTCCAATAATTCCAGCAACAACTATCGTACTAAGAATATCAATCATGTACCGCCCCTTTTCCCGATATAAACCTGCTTCACAGTGCTTTTCTTACTTGATTGATGTTCTGCTAACAATGTAGTTATTCCCATTGCGCCCAGGATAACGGCTATCGCACTTGCTATAAAATATTGCCGTTTTTCTTTATATTTCACCGCATAAATCAAAAAAGCGACTATATATCCGGAACTGCACAGAACAACAATGACAATCAAAATGATCATGCGCCCTCACAAAAAAGGCTGGTCGTTGCGTCACCGCAACTACCAGCCCTATCTTTAAGCTATAAACCATCCATACTTAACAGATGAAGTGAAGCCTTTCCCGACCACTTCACCAAATGAATGTGTTTGTGCTATTTCTTTAATAAGTTTTTCAGCAACTTGATACTCTGAATTGATAATCTCTACCAAGTGATGAAATGTAAAAGTTTTATTGTCTACATGGTTCTGATATTCACTTGTTAATGACACTTCCACCCAGTAGCCATGATCATCATAAAAGCCTGTTTCTTGTTCTTCATTCCAATACTGGGCATAATTCTCCCAATAGTAGCTTGCAGTATTGGGCTTAACCAAATAGATTTGCATTCCCGAATGATAGCCAAAGCTTTCAATGATTTTATGAAAGGTCAATTGATCATTGGCCTTATCCAAGCTTTCCCCAACATTGTCACGATCATCTAACCAAAACAATTCCTCATCCTGGTTGTTGTCAAAGTCGATTCCAAAGTTAAGTAAAACTTCATTACCAGTATAAAAGTTAGGTGAACCCATTTTCTTACTCCAAGCCTTTCGGCATTTCGGTTTTAGGAGTCTCTATTATATATAACCTAGGTTATAAAATCAACTTTCACCCTATTTGTCTCTATTCCCTTTTAAATCATTCATACTGTTTAAAAACAGAAACGTCTGCTGCCATACTTTTACCTATTCTCAAAATTAAATATGTACTTAATCTAAATTATTTTTTATCCATCTGCGAACTGAATCACCAGTCCTATCTAGCATAGCTAAATGATCTTTAAACTCGTCTGTGTACAGGTTCTTCATTGCACCTTTTAAATCGTTTCCATATATGAAGTAGTCCAAAACTTCAACCATACCCTCCATTTTGGCTTTATCTTCAAGCTGCCCTCTTGACCAAACTGTCTGCGCCCACCCCTCAAACACTTGACTACCATTTTTGATGTATCTATGAACCTCTTGTGTTAGCCTTGAATCCATAGCCAGGACACTTAAACAATCTTGAACAATAGCCGTGTCCAGACTTCTTAAATCTGTCAAGTCAAATGGAAAACGTGCTCCGTTATAGCAGCCCAATAAGAATTTGCGAACAGTGATACATTGGCCTGAATCACCATTTGCGATATTGATCAAGCGTAATAGAGCTGGTTCTCCTTGCTCATGGGCTTTGGTGCTGAACGTCTCATCAGCTTGCATAGAAGCAAATATATTGTTCATCATTTCGTCCTTTTCCTGTTGAGTTGGCTCAAACTGTTTTGGTTTTGGATATGTCATAATATTTCATCCTTTTTATGAGATAGTAACTTAATTACACTTAGAACTTTAGTTCTTGTTTAGTTGCCAGCTGGATAAACCCAAACTTTGCACAAAAACGGAATAGTTCAAGCATTTTAAGGTGCATGGCCTGAAATTGTAGGTGCTCCAATTCACTTGTAAAGAAGTCTTTTAACAAGTGCGGTTTGAAAATTAAGTCTATGTTCGTTTCCCACCAAATTTGACACTCTGCAATGATTGAACCGGTTAACGTATTGGTTGATTTACATGCTTCCAGGAATGGACAATCTTCCAAAATGCCATTGATTTTTTCCAATCCAGCAATGTACTCCCTGAATTGCTTACAGGTGCCCAGCTCAGCAATCATATAATCATCACAGTGATACATATTTTCGCCCAGGTAATCTAACCCACCATTGAAGTTGATATTTGGCTGGATGCCCTCAATTGATCCTATGCCTGGATTACCTCTGTAATTACCGATACAGAAATTTTTTAAGGCTAATATTTTAAAAATCATATCATCCTCCAAACTTTCCAGCTTCATAGGTAAACACCATGCACTTGTTATTATTTTCAATTACTAAAGCTCGTTTTTCATCGTAAAACCCACGATAAAACTTTGTTGCATCATCAGTTGAGATTGTGACACCTGAACGCTTGTCTTTCGCATAGTTCATCTTCTTGCGAACTATATCCAATAGATCAGTACCTAGCTTTCTTGAGAAAGTGCTATATGTAACTTGCTGTGCCGTTTTTTTGAATTGAGTAATGACAGGTTCACTAAGATTCTCGTCATACTCGATTAGTTTTTTTGCAGTCCAACTACCCATTTTCATGACTCCAAGCCTTTCGGCATTTCGGTTTTAGAGTATTTATTATATATAACCTAGGTTATATTTTCAAGTATCCATGTTGAAAATATTTGCTCTTTTTTTTCACTGGTCGAATACATAAAATATCAACCAATTCAAGAAAAAAGCCCATATCAAAATATGCAATATGGGCTTGTATCTTTTTCTATACTGAACCACAACCCTCTACACTAAACGCCCCTAACGGAAGCTGCCAGTTACTCGTGAAGATCGGCAACGTGTATTCTCTTTTCATTGCCTGGGATAATGCTTCCATATCAACAATATCAAAAGGCTCTATATCAGCACTAATATCAACTACATTCAATTTCTTGCGGCTAATCGTGGTTTGAAATTGATTTTCATATCCAACTATTGACTCTATTCGGTCAGGAAAATAGTGCTTGATGGTCGCCCATATTTTAGGGCTATTATAGATACACGTCATACAGCTTGATCTTGACCATCCCAGCTTGTAGGGCACTGGTGCAGCGACATTGTGACCCTCTAAAATCTCCCATACCTGACGTTCAGTAAACTCCAACACAGGACGATAAGCATCAATCAAACGTCCCTTTTTTCCGTTCCGGTTATCACAAAAATGAGTTTCCAGCTGGAAATATTTTGCCCGATTAGAACTCTCTTCACGTCTCTCACCAGTAACAAACAAAATTTTAGTGTCATTAAACCGTTCTTGATTAGAAAAGGCTCTGCGTCCTACTTCTATTTTTAGTGCTGATGAACACCATCTAACATTCAAATCCTTTGCTTGCTGTGGAAATTTCAAACGTGTACTGGCTTTTGCACGTTTACGTGGAATGATGATATTGCCATTGGGTGTCTCAACAACATACTCATGACTGATAGAGTCCTTTTTGAGCATTTCACCCTGGAACCCATACTTTAACCAACTATTATAAAGTGGCAACTTAAATGCCTTAGCCAGTTGCTTGTTATAGCTATCCATAAACTGCCAATCCATGAAAAGACTACCCTCATTACCATCTACCAAGTTATGCCATAACTCAACTTTTGACATATCCACGCCCATCTCAATTAGATGCAGTAAAGATGCAATGCTGTCTTTTCCACCACTCATGCTGATAACAATAAGATCATAAAAACTTAAATCTATTTCCGGTGCTGAAAATATTCTGTCCTCTGTTTCTACCACTTGACCAATTGAGCTATTTAAAACATTGGGAACAACATTTAAATCATCGTGATTATCAATTGTTTCAAAATCTACACCTTGACTATTTTCTAACATTTTCTGACTCCAAGCCTTTCGGCATCTAGGTTTTTGAGTATTAACTTTATATAACCTAGGCTATATATTCAATTTTATTTTATAATAAAAAAGCCTACATCAAACATCAAACGATGCAGGCTTTTAAAGTTGCGTTACCGCAACTAACCCCATTTTTCCACACCATCAATGGCAATATCTTCTGTAGGCTCTACTTTCCGAACAATGTAACTAATATTTTTTGGGAACCAGTAACAATCCCAGTCTAAGTACACATAAAAATGACCTTTTTCAATGCTATCTTCCTCAATAGCAAGCACTGTAAACCCTTTCAATAGATGACCATAACCATTGATTACCTCAATAGTATCTCCCACTGCAATATCACCAAAAGGCAACTTCGTAACGTCTGTTAATTCAGATAATTTCTGCACTGGAAATGAACGTTTGCCCTTTTCAACCCAGGCTAAAAATTCTTTTTTATGCTCTAACTTACTTGCTAAAAATTTAGATTCCATTTTCTGACTCCAAGCCTTTCGGCATTTCATTGTTTATAATTAGATTATATATAACCTAGGTTATATAATCAAATAAATAAACCTTTTGAAAACAAACACTTATGAATTATTTTCGACATTCTTTTATATAATTTTATCAATGAAATCAAAGACTTGAATCTCACCCTGTAGTAACCTGTAGGCGGTGTCTACCGCCACAGTCGGGATATTAAAATTCAGCAACTTCCTACTCCTTGATTACCCAATCCCTTAAGTGGCTGTGACGTGGTGCCAGCAAAGCAAATTTGAGGGGGCAATAAAAATCTGTGATTTTTTGCAGCACACTCACATTTGCGACATGAACCAATAAAAACAACAAAAGTTACCCCAACCCTTTACATCCATTTTTATCAAAAATACCATTAGATTAAAGGAGATTCACTCATGCAATTTAAAATTAGCTTTGATGCCTGGAAAGAACAAGTTATAGAGCACTTAAAGAATAATTTAGGAGAAGAGCATTCTAACCAGGACAACTTAGACTTCCTGATCCGGAGTGATGAATCTCTTCGTTCTGACTATAAAGATGACTATTCCCCTCATTTATGTGCTCAACTGATATGGGCTGACAATAACCTCCAGTATGATCCTGGCCGTGAAATATTCCTTTCTTCCAATAACAGTGAGTTTCCATGACTAAAAACATACATGAGCTTTTCAAAACAATTGCCCATCAACATATAGGCAAAGATTTAGAAGAAGTCCTTATTACTGAATGTGAAGATGGACGTTGATTTATTGAAAACAGTAATTCCTGACTTTATTTATGATTATGAAGAATAAATTATGAGAAAACTTAGCCCAAAGGAAAAGGACATTTTAGAGACAGCTTACAAATTGTTTAAAAGAAGTGGCTTTTTCAGGATTGGCATAGATCGAATCATAACCGATGCTGTAGTCGCCAAAGTGACCTTTTATAAATACTTTCCATCAAAAGATCACCTCATATTAGATTGTCTAAAGTACGAAGTTTTTAATGTTCAAAATGCTCTTAAGTCACGTATCTTTGATGCTAAACCTAACGGCAATTTGGCTTGCCTACAAACCATTTATAACTGGCACCTGGAACAACTCACTGAACTTGATTACCGAAGTAATCTCATTATTAAATCTTCAATAGAGCTAACTCATGTTCCAGAAGCCAAGCTAATTATTGCTGAATACAATGCATGGCTTTTTGAAGTCCTATCTACTCTACTTGAAGATCTTCACATTACGGATAAGACAATCCCCCAGGTTATTTTTAATTTTTTATCAGGTATCTTATTGCCATCGTCTCTATATTTACCCCAATGGGAAGAAATAGAACGCTTGATTACAGCCACCCAGCCAAAATTTGAAGTCTTATAGGTACAATTAGGCTTAATTTGAAGAAATAGCATAAGCCATATTGATTAGGTGTTTTGCCATGAAATATTTGAATCTGAATCTTACAGAAGAGCTTACACATTTATTGACTCTTACTTCACAAATAGGCGTTCATATCAGGTGGTTTAATCAAGACCATAAAAATGTTGGGCATCAATTTCTTATACATATTCTTAGTGAGACACTAATTGCATCTAATGGTATATGTGACCAATTGCTACACGGTAACAATCCTGACTTATTAATTAAATATTCCAATCAACTTTTATCCATGCTTAATGACCGGCTTGATGAAGCTTCCTTATCTCCATTACATGATAGAGTTATTCCAAATGCCCAGGATGCCTTGAGGTCTATTATTTCTAAGATTTCACCGTGTTCTTAATTCTTTCTATTTTCCACATTTAATATCGAGTAAAGCAGTGGACGTGGGTGCGTTAGGGATGTTGCCCGTAGGGGCGAAATTCAAGCTAAAAAGATGGTCCATAAAGCATGTATTAAAATCAGGTTCAGGCTTGCCTGAAACTAGATTTTAAACAGGCTAGACCATCTTTTGCTTGGAGTTCGAGCGAAGCCAATTAGCCCGACCTGAAAGGGAACGCCCAGTTTTAAAAGAGCTTGATGTTACGAGAAAATTAATTTATAAAAGATCAACAAAATTTCTACTTTCTAGTGAGCACCCTGCTCACTATTTTTTTATTTATTAATATCAATCAACTTAATACCAGCTGTTTTAACAGAATGATTCATAGCAACGTGAAGCAAATTCACTCCATCCTTATCAGCAACATACATATATGGAATTTTAAAATCATCCATTAGAGTAAAAAAATTCATCAATTCTTTCTTTTCCTTGAATGAATAATTTTCCCAGCTTTCATCCGGAACATCATAAGTTGTGACACAAGTATTCACATCAAATTTTGCAGCCAACTCATCACCAGCCGAAGCAATCGAGAAAAGCTCATTCTTACGGAGAATCTTTTTTTCGTAAAGTAGTCGAAGCCTGGTTAGAATAAATGAGGTAAATGAAAATCCAGCCCACAAGTAAAATAAGATCAGTACAATTTTAATAAATATCATATTATTGATCCCCTTTGCCTGAATCACGAGCCACAATATTCACCAGTTGAGCGTGATAGACATCCCTATCCTTAGAATTGATACGATGAAAGTAACCCTTAACCGTATGATCCTTTTGGTTCACAAAGATAACACTTTCATTTGCAATAAAGGGAATATCCTTATAAACATGGTGCTCAAATATCAGCGGATCATTTACAACAATTTCATTTTCTTTAGCCATACGTGAAACAGGTATTTTGCGTCCATCTGCCCAAGAAATATAAACGTAAACCGTGAAACCCAATTGTTCCAACTGAATAGCTCTTTTTTTAATGATGTATGTAGCCAAATAGCGTAAAGGCGTAGCATCGGGGAAATTACGCATCACAAATTTAATTAAAAACCAGACTACAGCAAAGGCCATACCAATAGGAAAACCAACATAGAAAAGATCGCTTAAAAAATTCAGTAAATCAGTCATTAACACTCTACTTTTGGCTATTCATTCTGCGCCATTGCTCAGGTGAAATATTGTTAGCATCACGCCATATACCTAATTTTTGCTGTTGAGCATACGACTCCAGGTTAATCATCACACTATCATTTAGGTACTGTCGGTACGCCCAGGCGTAGCCATATCGCACCATGAGCCTGTTAACATTGTCATTCCCTTTAAGTACAGTACCAATCACACGACCATAACGATCCTGGCCGTTATCCTGGATAAGAACAGGCTGGTTATAGACAAAATCAGACAATACCTGTTTGGCCTTTTGACCAAAAGGCTGTTTGAGTTCAGGTGCATCAATGTTTGCCAGCCGGACTTTATATTGAGTATTACTATGGGTTAGGACAGTGATTGTATCACCATCGTGTACCCCAACAACTCGACCAACAAAATCAGCATGAGCAAATCCACTACTTGCCAAAAATACCAATAACGATGCAGAAATTTTTTTAATATCCAAGATTACACCTAATATCAACCACCTAACCGATATTTTACTACTTAAAAAAGCATCAGACTTGGGAAAAATCGACAAAGATTTAAAGTTAATCTTTATACTCTGTTTTAAGGATGGTCTTTATACATTCTAAAATTTTTCTATTAACTGTATATTTAATATATATCTCAGAAATCTTCCTATCACTGCTATCCATTGAGTTTTTATCTATAGCTTTGTTAAACAGTTGCTCATCAAAGTATTTATTTTCCCAATAAATTTCACTCATTAATCCTTTAAGGTCTGCTGCATTTACACTTCCATTTTTCTTAAGCATATAATCAAGTGTATTAATAAATACAGGATTTTTCTGACCAATTAGCATCAACAATTCAACATGCTTATCATATATTTTTGTCAAATCTTTTAGATGATTGAAGGCAATCATAACAAAGCCACTAAATAACACAAAAGGCAATAAAACATTCATGTATTTACCACCAATATACATCCATATAAAAAATGAGACTATCAATACTGTAACCACAAAGAGTAAATAAGATTTAAGTAACTCGTTCAATCTAAACTTTCTCTGCTCTTTATGTGTTTTTACGGTTCCATATAATTGCATTAACTTACACCTTTAATTTAATTTGTTGCGTTAACGCAACTCATTCAGACTTGTCTGTTTGTAGATAATCTTTCTTAATCAACCAAACCCCGATCTCTTCAAGCCAACCTCGATCATTACAAACATGCTCTAGGTTTAAAATTCTATATTCAGGATGTTCTTGCATAAAAACATTGATCTCCTTAATGACTTGAATCCGCAATTTTTGTGTTTTTTGGTTGTGCAAGTAGTAGCCTGATTTACATGAAAATGCAATGTAAGAAATCCCATCCTTATTTAGCCCAGGTATCAACTCATCTTCATTTTTTGACTCTATTGGATCACCAGTTGATTTTTTATCCTTGTTAAAAATTTCATCCCTAAACCGATGTATGAATTGAATAATCATTGCACCTACTAAGAATGCAATCCACACGTAAAACCAAAATGAGTTATTAGAGCCAAACCAAACATTAAAAACTATCTTCGCTGTTAATGACAAAATTAACATAAATGCAAGAAGTCTCATTTTAAAGCTCCTCTAACAAAATTTTATTTTCTTCATTGAAACTAGACTTATTAACCTCATCGAGCAAAACATAAGTATCAACTACTTCTTTCAAACTAATAATATTATCTTCTTTTATTTTATCAATATGATCTCTTATCACAGGAAAATCCTTAAATTTAATCAGGTTAGGTTCAGTTAAAAATATCCTTAAATCCTCACTTGTTATCGGATCATTTTTAAATCTATCAACAACACAATCATTAAAAGCTTTCCATTGAGATGAATCAATCTTATTAACACTATAACTTGTACCTCTCAAAGGATTCCATTTTGCTTCAATATCATCCTTATTGAGATTAAATTTGTCCTGGCATTGCTTTGCAAAATAATATCCATAATCATTACTCCGAAATGGTGATGAATTTACTTCTCCATCAGGATTGCCATTTTCAGTGATCGAGTATGGATGGTTTGTATTAACGTCCAGTTCTAGCGGTTTTGTAAGCTCTCTTACTAAATGACGAGCTGCGTATCCTACTTCATCCCATTTAAGTTCTTCATAGCTTTCTTTATCAATATTTTTACTGCATCCAGTTATCAATAGAACACTTGATAATCCCAATACTGTTAATAAAATTCTTTTCATAAAATTTTCCTAATTGCGTCACCGCAACTTAATTTAATCCAATTCGTTTTAATGTGCTTAAACCTGGCACATCATCTTTATCTACAGCATGAAATAAGTTTACAGACTCACCCCTTAGATAACCCTGTCTCCTAGCTTCATTTAACTTATTTTTATCCCTATGCTGTATTTTAGAGAAATCAAACGTATTAAGATTTAATTTATTTTCCTCATACTTCTTTAATAGTTCTTGCAAATCAATATTAGGATTTAATCTCTCACACTTATTACGGACTGAATTAATCCAACCCAAGCAAAAGCTTTTAGATAACGACCTCTTACTTTTTAACTTTGTATTACCATGTAATGAAGCCACATACTCTTTTTTAGCTTGCATTAAAATAGGTTCTAACACTTCATAACTATATACAGCTATATCTGTATTTGGACTTACCCCATAAAAAACAAACTGCTTATTTTGGGTATTCTTTATATAAAAACCACACTCAAAAACATCAGCAATCATTTGAGCAAGTCTAATCTCAACCATTTTCTTTCTTTTGTGATCAGTCTGATAATACTGCTCATTTATATCTGACAGCTGCACATCCAACTCAGTTAAGTTGTATTTTTTCATTAATGATTGGACTTGCCTTAAGGCTGCTGCTGCTTCAAATTCATTTGAGCTTTTGGTCAATGCTAGGCATTTTTTCAATCGTCTCAACACATCATCAAAATTCATTGTGTGACTCCAAGCCTTACGGCATCTAGGTTTTAGATTTTTTTGAGCTAATTTCTTAAGCTCATTTTCGTAACGCAACTTAAGACACTCTTGTCTTAATTCAACTAGACTTTCATCTTTATATGCTACTCTCCAAGCTGTCGATCTGCTTATTGAGTACCTTGCTTGCACCTCAGCATAGCTTGACTTCTTTAGAATGATTTTCCTTAAAATATTCTTTCTAACTGTCAAACTTAATGATGACTTCCTCCCTGTATATAAACTAGGATCATTATCTTTTGCAGCTTTAATACCAGCCTTTTGTCTTAACTTTAACTGCTTTTTAAAAAAGTCTGAAAATGCTGCAAATATATTTGCATTCAATTCATCATAAGGATTTTCAATAGTTGGGCTTAAATATATCCTTTCTTCAATAAAATGAATGGATACGCCTTTACTTTTAATTTCCTCAATAAGTGATAATAGCCTTAAGTTTTTTCTACTTAATCTATCAAAACTCGAAAAATAAGCAGTATCACCCGATTCTAAATAGTCCATGAATTTAATCAATTCAGGTCTATCTTTATCCTCTTTATCACCTTGTACCTTTTCAAAAAATATTTTATCAAGCCCAAGATTCTTAAAAGTTTCTAACTGCCTATCAAGATTTTGATCCTCAGAAGATACTCTTGCATAACCAACTTTAAAACCACGTGGTTCATTATCTTCTTTATTCATAGCAATTAAAAATTAATCGGCAAACTCTTATTATCTACGTGAAATAAATTTGGATTAGTTTGCTGAATATTACCCAAGCATGTTGCACATACCCAAATACCTAATTGCTGTGTCACCTGATTTTTGCCCTCACACAATGTACATGGACGTGGGAAAACAATTACATCGTTCGCCTTGCTAAATTTAGCCTGGTTTAAATTGCTCATAAAAAACTCTCTTTAAGTGAAAAGATGAACCCTAATGCTACATTGTTTCATATATTTTTTATGGACTCAAATGAAACATTGTTAAACGACTCAACCTCTGTCATTTTTAGCAAATTTAAACGTAAAAAAATGTGTCATATAGGTATACCCTATTGCGACATTAATGCCTAGATAGTATTATACACAAAAAACACACTACTATTATTTAGCAAAAAAATATTGGTGGTTTGACTGGAAACTAAGTTGCGTTACCGCAACACTTGGAAAATCAATGAAAACAATCACTAACAAAGATTCGACTAATAGAATGGGAAATAATTTTGCACCAGTTGAGTTATCTCTTACCGGCTCAATTCCGCTAAACTATACTGAGTACAGATTTTTCCGCTGTAGTATGTGTGGACAAGAAATCGACCAAAAACAAGAGTCAATAATTGACCATAGTATGCTTTGTACCGGTTACTAAATTTGAGAGTATTTTATGAGTGATTTAAGCTCTATTATGGGTAAAATTGACAAGTCAATTCACTCACATCATGATCTTGTTTCCATAGCTTCAAAATGGGTAAAGAAAAAACTTAATTTTCCTGTGGTGGCTACTGAATTAAAATGCATTGGCAGCCGTGAAATACCTGACGTTTTAGCTTTTAGGGCGCAAACAAGTTTAATTATAGAATGTAAAACCAGTCTCGCTGATTTCAGGAAAGACTTTATAAAACCTGAGCGTAATGGATCACAGTTGGGGGTAGGGAACTATAGACTCTATTGCGCTCCAGCTGGCCTGATTTCCATTGACCGCATTCCTGATTCATGGGGTTTGATGGAAGTTGATCACAAAGGGAAAGTAGCCCTGGTTAAATTCAAACAAGGTAATATTTACCATAACAACGATTCACCTGAACATTACAAACTTAACGATTCTTTCTTTCACGATTCCGACATAAAGAAAGAACGTGCATTTCTATATTCAATTTTGATCCGGAGATCATCCAATGAGTAAACAATCTCTTTTCAGCCTAGACGACTCAGGTAAATCATTTATAGTATTGGGTACACCTAGAAAGGGTAAATCCATAGGTGAGGAATTTGCCAAGAATAATCCAAATATTGTTTTTGTTGATGTGAGCGAAGAAGAACGTGCTGCACGTAAGGAACAAAGCAAATTGAAAGAAGAAGCTGAAAAAAACCGACTATTGGCCGTGAAAGAATCCTATTGGTTGCATAGCAAGGATGACGAGGGGACTATGGATTTTTTGAAATACCTCCTATTGGCGACCTTTGATTTTGGTGAAACTGAACCAACCCACGAACAATTGAAAGCCTTATTCATGTATTTTGATGACTACATCATAGGCAATATCATCAGCTGGGGAATTACCGATACGGAAGTAAGACAATCAATCTATGAGTATATTGACGAAAGAAAAATTGAGTTAGAGTCTGCAATCTATCCAGCAAACAATTAAGAATTTCAATATGCTAAGAAATGGTACCGACTTGTAATTTAATATGAATCTTCACTTGGGAGATATTTATGAATACAAATGAAATAACGTCATCAAGCACTCATACAACCAAGCAAACTTTAATTCTAATAGCTCTTGGTATTTTCTATTTTTTAATTGCGTTAATTGTTCCCAAGGTAATTGACAATGCATTCATTAGCACAATTACAATAATTCCAATTTTATGTATTAGTTTCGGTTTATTTTTACAGGGCAGTTATGAGTTGCTAAAAAAAATGTACCATAGCATCAAGTAGTCCAGCAGTAGATAAGAACACAATATGTAGTATCAAAAGCTTTGGAAGCTATTCTATATATTGTGTTAAGTCGAAAGAGTAGGGGGCTAGATATTCTTCTTGCAGATACTATCTGTACTGAATGTTTTTGTTGAATCAAATGTAAAACCACCACTTCCATCTTTTAAAAAATTATCTACGTCATTTTTAAAAGCATCCGATAGCTGCTTGTACTGGAACAAATTTAAAGAATGATTTGCATCACCACCACACACAGCTTTTACGACCACATTGAACTGAGAGTTATCTACGCCATTCTTGACCAAAGAATTTGATAGATTCAAAAGATCATTATTTAGATTTTGATTTATCGGTAGAAAATAAAGTAAACCTAACACAACGGCAAAGCCAATAAGATTTTTTACAAGCTTACCCAGTTTATATCCAATATAAAGTACGACCACTGCCACTAAAATTAATATTTCATTGTTTACGGCCATCATCGAAATGATCGCATACAGATTGGCTATCGCTTCTTTTAATGCGTCCACTCAACAGCTCCTTAACTTAAAAAATACCTTTAACTTTTCCAGGATCGCAAATTGAAAAAAAATGATCTCGGATTTCTTCATCCACACGATTTTTCTCAGCTGGATCGTCCCATACAGCAAATGTATCTAATATCTCGATCACTAATATTTTGTATTCTTTTTGGTGTACCTGATCCTGACTCATATTTTCCTGATCAATCAATTCCTGAATACTTTTTCCATCTGCATATTCATCATGCTTTGAAACAGCAAAGTTGACCATTCTCTTGCAATCACTATTTTCTCTTAGGCTATTTACTTCACCAGTTGCACAATAACTTTCAGTACAAAAAGCAATCGCCAATATAAAAGCAAAAATCTTAGCCATAAGTTTTATGTTCACCAAAATATAGAACCATTATGCCATGTCGCAAATTAGAGTGTGCTGCAAAAAATCACAGATTTTTATTGCCCCCTCAAATTTGCTTTGCTGGCACCACGTCACAGCGACTTAAGGGATTAGGTAATCAAGGAGTGAGACTGTGCCAGGGCGAACATCCCGACTGTGGCGGTAGACACCGCCTACAGGCCTCTACAGGTCGTAATTCGACAACCCAGCTATCCAGTGCATAGATAGTTTTATCTATGCTCCCAGGTCTTTTAATTTGAATCGAGCATAGACATTTTTATCTATGCATGTATGTTTAGACAATATAGTCTCAAACTAAACATCAAAGTTCTAAACTTAAACAATATAGTTGTAAACTGAGTTTTACTGGCGACAAATCAAGACGTACACTTAACAAAAGCAACTGATATTTTTAATTAGATTATATTAAAATTTCATTGTTCATAATTATCGGAGTAAATTTGATATGGCTGTAAAAGTAGAAAAAGCTCCTGAAAAAACAATTAGAAAGGCAACTTATATTTTCATGCTGTCTATGCTAGGTTTTTTTGGATTTATTGCTGTCTTATATCTAACAGGTAATGCTACTTCTGTAGAAGTAATGTTTAATACATTGAGTTCAAATGTCATTAGTGCTTTTGACAACTTAATTACATTGAATCTCTCAGCTCTTTTCGATCAATGGCTTGATGGTGTTCTATCATTATTGATTCTAGCTGTTTTGGGACTACCTTTTTTATTATTTCCCTCAAAAAAGTAGGCTACAGTTTAAAACTATTATGTCAAAATTGCTTAATTTTCTAAACTCAATTCAGATTGAGTTTAGAACTATAATGTAAATTTGTTCAAAACACACAATGTAAGTTATTGATTTAGTATTGTATGAGTTTAAGAATTTAATGTGTAAATACAGCATGATCTGAGTTTTAAACGTAGAAAAACCACTTTTCAGTGGTTTTTATTTTGGCACATATCTGGCCGTACTCTTAATTCTTTAACCACCAGCTATCCATCAATTAGATCATCACAACCATAAGCTGAACCAAAACCTTTAGAAAAAGCATCACATTCAGGACAATCTTCATCCCAACCATACTTATCTAACCAGTAGAGAAGATCATTGTCGGATTGGTGAGCCAAAAATTCACAACCTGCTTTATATCCTTTCTCATACCACTCATTATTTTCCATGCTGCGCTTTTCCTACCTCAAAGCTATTCCAGTGTAGTCAGCAAGTCTGTTAGAAAATTAGCTTGCAGCTGCACATAAGATTTATATGAAGCTGTATTTTCTCGTTCAGCGAACTCAGGCATAAACTCCGGATCACTTGATAACAACAATCTGTTTGCTACAAAGTAATCCAGGTATTCTTTTGCAAAAGCTGATTTGTGTATCATGCTAATATTTTTATAAATACTTTCCTGTTGATCCTGTGGCAATTGCTCTATTGCCAGCATGATCGAGTTAAAATCCGGATAGGTACTCACCAGCTCTTGAATATTCAGTAAAGCTTTAAATTTATAGAATGGAACAACCAAAGCTTTAGCATCGTGTCCAGCTGAACGTACTGACTCAATATAAGTAGCTAATTGATTTTCATTTGTGAAATACTGTTCCTGAAATTCATTGTTTACAATTACAGCTATCACGTCTTGTTGCGTTGACATAAAAATCTCCTACAAGCTTTCTTTGACTTGGAAAAACATTTTTTCACCCTGTAGGCTATGCTCAAAATCTAATGCTTGATTTTCTGTCATCCTAACTGGTGAAAAGTGTAGATACTTATGCGTTGCTATAAAAACATAGTATTTTGAGTCCTTATTTCGCCCCAATACCAGCAAAGCATTTTCTTTAGACAACCCGATTAATGTTTCCCAAGGATTAACGCCTGATTCAACAAATAATTTATTTTCAATCTCGGCAATATTTCCCAGCATTGCAATTTTCGCTTTATGAAGCCTTTTGAGCCTTAAAAAACTTTTAAAGCAGATGCCAAAAATGATCAACCCTATAACTATTCCAAGAAAAAGATTGCCATAGGAGTAATTATTCAAGTTTGCCAATGGTGCCAGCAAGTACCCAAACACACCCAAAACAATTCCTAAAAACCCATAAAGAAGTGCTTTCTTGGCTGGTGTAATAAAGTCTAAATCTTCTAATTTTTGCTTATCGTATAGGCTAATGTATCTATTCATAAAACACCTAAAAGGCGGTCAAATTGACCGCCCATACTTACTATATTAAATCTTCTTGACTGATCAGATTGTTTATCTCTTCATCATTCAAAGCCGATGGTGGAACAAAACCTACGCTTTGGAATGATGCCAGGATTTGACCAACTTCCTCCAATAAATCAGGATATTCGCCAATTTCTGACCAATTAAGTGCCAATGACTGACCAGCAAAACTTTTCAAAACAATCTTACTTAGCTTTGCTTCAATCTCATCCTCGCTTTCGGTTGCCATTTCATATAAATGGCGATAACCCAAAAGAGCACCGCTTGCATATTCTTTTTTCAACCCAGCACTCAATTTTTCTTTAGACGTTTTGCTGTCTTTTGGTGCCGGCTTTTCTCCATCTCCGTTTTTATCGTTAATAACGATCTTCACATAATCATTAGGTTCGATTCCATGAATTTCACCATCTTGTTCTTGTGAAGTTGTAGAATCAGTTTCAGTCAACTTAAAGCTGTCTGTATCACCGCCCTGATCTGAATGACTATCAGCAATTTGCTTAGGTTCTTCACCATCATTGCTCTGCTCATCATGTTCTATAACAATAGTAGTAGGTTCTTCACTATTACCACTGTTTGTTTGATTGCTTTCAATGGCAATAGGGGCAGCTGCTTCTTTTAGCCATTTACGGCTTTCAGCCAAAGTAACTACTCTTATATCTGCATCTTTATTTTCAAATAAAAATGCGTCAACTGTTGCTTTTAGCTTATCTGCGTTTTCTTTATACAGTTTTTCAACATTTAAGATAACTTCGACATTTGATATAACACCCTCGTTGATCAGAGATTTTACATATTCTGACACTTCGGCAACTTTCAAGTGACGTGACACCCAGGTCTTATCCTTGCCCACTTCACTACAAATTTCTTTAGGTGTAATACCAGTTTCTTCAACTTCTTCCTTTAACATCATTCCGATTTCAAAAGCAGTTAATCCCTCTCGCTGGACATTTTCTACTAACTTGCCCATCTTTCTGAAATTATTATTAATTACAGCTTTAATGGTAGAACTGTTCGGATGATCCGGCATATTCTCTTTCAACCAGCGTATTGCACGTATACGGCTTGATCCAAAATTAGCTAAATATTTCCCTTTCTCTTCCGGATTATCACGTACAGAAATTGGCTGTAACTGATCAACCGCTGCAATGGATAAAGCTAATTCAACAATTTTTTCTTCGTTATATTTTTTGCGTGGATTATTTGGATCTTCTTGCACATCATCAATAGCAAGAATATGAATTTTGTCACCAGCTGCTAAGTTATTGGTGTGTAGTTTTGATACCGCACCTTTTAGTGCATCTAGTCCTTTTTTCTTTGGTTCGCTCATGGTCATTACACTCCAATCTTGTCAAAAATAGCATTATTCAATTGGCGAACAAGTTTTCCAGTTTTTGCGCCATTCTTCACTTTCCATACTGGAATACCAGTATGATTCGCTAGTTTTACATGAGTTCTTAATGGAATATATGCACCAGCACCAAACATATAACTCGCATATTCCTCTGTGACAGTTTTCAGCTGTTCACGATCAAAACTACTTCTCAAGTCTACCAAGTTAGGAATAAAACCAAGGAATTGAATAGATTCATTAATCTCTTTAATTTCTGCAATTCTTTCAATTAGAGTAGCAAAGCCAGTATATGAAAAGTTATCTAACTGGAAAGGGCTTAAGATAAAGTCCGAAATCAAAAACGAATAGTTTTGTAGCTTGCCACTTGTCGGTGGTGTGTCGATCAAGCAAAGATCAAAGTATTTGCTTGCTTCTACAATGTTATCAACCAGTATTTCAAGGTTTTCAACTTCCAACTCTTCTAGGTCATCAGTACCTTTAAAAAGAATGAAATATTGATCACCAGCACAGCAACCTGCAAAATCAATTCTTTGCGTGAAAATATCAATTGTTTTAAAAACATTAGTGGCATAGGCTTCTAAGCTATCACCAGCATTTCCCTGTGGGTCATTGTCAACAAATAATAGTTTCAATTCTTTTTCTAAAGCAGAATGAGCCAAATGTGTGCTAATAAATGTTTTGCCCACACCACCCTTACGATTGCTTACTACTAATTTTTTCATAGGATTAACCTTGTTTGATTTCATTTTTCACGACTCCTTACCTTTCGGTATCCAGTCTTTAATATACACAATTTACACACCTTTCGCAAGTGGTAAGCAAAAAAAAGTTGCGTTAACGCAACTCTTTAATCTATAAATTTTTCTAATTACCATGTGGTTCTTAAAACCATAAAAGCAATAGTCATAAACAGTATGTAATATAGGTGATTTTTCGCTATATTCTTAAACCCTGAATGCCATTCCATCAATACCTGGACTGATCTTGTCGCCAAATACAAACCAATAAACACCATTGATGCAAAGCTATCAATATCGTAGATCATTACACCAATAAGGCATAAGGCCAAAACCCAAGTCACAATTGTTAGAAACAAATAAATTTGATTCTGATTTAAATCAAAATGCAACTCTTCCTCTGATTCATCGAATGGCTTAAATACCAGCCAGTTATGTAAAGACATAAAGAAATCCTAAATTTCACTTTTTGAATCAAGCTGTTCTTTTTCAGCCTTTTCTTTGTAATATCTTTCTTTGTAATGTTCAATTTGAGCATAAAAAACTGCATCGTCCAGACTTTTATTTCTAAAATAATAAAATACCCTGGTTAACACATAGTAAATAAGAGCACCTATACAAAGCAATGCACCAGGTTTAGATAGAAGAGTTTCTGCTTCTACTAATGGCATATTTCCATATTTATGCAATATGAAAGCCAAAGACAATCCAAAAATGAACAAGGCCACATGACTTGAAATATAGAGATTATTGTGACTGATCCGCAATGATGCCAGGTCACTATGACTACCATCAACAGTTAATAAGTCCGCTAAAATCTTTAAGGTCATTCGTTTTTTCAACGCAATTAAAAAATTTTTGATCGCATAAAAACAGATTAAAAAGCAAAAACTAAAATTGGTAAGATAACCCCAGTATCCTTTAAATCTTGGAAAAACCTGTTTAAAAATAAATTGGTATTCCAAATAGCTAACCAAGCAAATGAACAAAGCAAAGCAAATCCAAAATGAGATTTTGATTACCTTATTTAATGGGTTAAAAAAATTATCTAATTTTTTTAACTCTAACTCAGCATCATTCGCTGCATCATCTTGACTTGAACGCTCAGTCATCCTCTTTCCTTATATTTGTACCAAATCACAAAACCTAAATTATTTTTTTGCCAACCAAAGTTCATCTATCATGTATAAATTATCTTTTGGTGAACGACCTTGGAAATATTTACCACGTGGCAATTTGCTACCAAATGGTAAGCTACGAATGTAGTCCTCAAATGCTGGGTTCTGCTTTTTAGGGGTTCCTTTATCTGCATGAGCTGGTATTGATTGACTCGCAAGGAAAGGTTCGGCATTCCATTTACGCCCCATTCGATATAAGTTTAAGACTTCTTCACTTAACGCTTCATTTAATATTTCATTCGACATGAAATCTTTCTCCAATTTTTTACTTTATTTAACGCTGCGGCCAGTATTCAAGTGCCTTGCTAATCAACAACGCAATTTCCTGGTTGATCTCAGCTCTCAATTCAGTGTCTTCCTGAATATCTTCCACTTCATTAAAACGATCTGCAAATTCACCAAAAATTAGCTCAGCAGCTAATTCATACGGACTTTTAAATTGATTGTAATCCTGGGCATTTTTAGCACGTTTTAACAGAAAATCTTCATTCTCAGGCTTTGGATAATCCATATCATCTTCAAGAACTTCACCTGTATAGCCGATACTTCGTAAATAGGCTATTGCATCTGCTTTGGTTAGCCAGGTCTTTTCACCTTTTTCGTCCTCTAAATATCGTGCTGAACGCTGAAATTTCGCATTAAAAACACACCACAATAACAGCTCACCATTATTGCTTTCTTTTGCATAGTGAAATTTAACGTAATCCAATGCACCATCAGCCATTAGTGAACGTAGTTGCTCTTCTTGCAGCTTAAAGCCCCAGCTCCATTCAACCTTTTGCATATCTCTCGCCCTTGTTTCTCAGGATAGCAGTATATAACTATGTATTTGACTATTTCACCAAGTTCAAATGCTTATTAACAATCGGGTATAAATTTGCTTTTTTTGCATAAGCAAAAAGTGCATGAGAAATCTTAATTTTTTTCCGTTTACTTCCACACGATGCAAAGTAAATACTATGTCCATTCCCATGAGCTTCAATTAAGAATCCAGGCTTTAACGATAACAATTCTTTTAAACTATTCATGTTTCTGACTCCAAGCCTTTCGGCATTTGTTGATTGAGGTTTAATTATATATAACCTAGGTTATATAAAAATCTTACTTTACCCTGCCAGTAAAAGCAACCAATATTTCCTGCTTCATTCCAGTAGTAACCTGTAGGCGGTGTCTACCGCCACAGTCGGAATATCAAAATTCAGCAACTTCTTACTCCCTGATTACCCAATCCCTAAAATTGTTCTAACGTGGTGTCTACCGAACAAAATTTCGGGGTCAAAAAAAATCTGTGATTTTTTGAAGAACACTAAATTTTTGTGACTGCAAAAATAAAGACACTGGCAAAAAAGCTATAATCTAATTAGCAGAATGCCTATAGCTGATCCACAAATTTATCCCTTTCCATACGCTATAAGTCGCACCAGGTAAAAAACAAGTTTTTCATGCAGTGTTATATGAAACTTAGCATATAAGCCACTTGTATTCCCCATCAAGTAAAGATCATTGACCTCTACCGTATCAGGTTCATTCATGTGAACAGATACATGCTTCATTTCATCTGAGCTGAAAATATAGGCAGCAAAATACCGTGTTAAGTCATTTTCCTTTAAATAACCAATTTGGTCATTTAAAGCTTCTAATACGTCTTTCCCGATATTAATTTCAAAGCTATGAAGATCTTCATGAACCCCATTAGTTTGAATAATTTCGGAAGAGAACGCCCAAAATCTAACGTGTTTTTTCATCATCGTACTCAAAGCCATTAGCTTTACTCCCTCATTATACACAAAAAACACACCCTTTATAAAGTTTTTATCATTCGATATTTTATTAAATTGTAAATTATTACCACAGATATTTTATTCATTATTCGTAAATTTTACCGTTTATTTAGTTTGTCTTTTCATGTCCTCCCAAATCAGTTCAGACACATAATTACTCCTATTTAAACTTCGATCATCCATCCATTTTAACTGATTAACAGGGATAGTCATGTTTACACGTTCAACCCTATATTTAGCAAGGCTTGAGTCAATTTCAATATAAATTACACCTGGTTCATCAAGCTCTAAGTCAGGATCAGGTAGAGGATTACCATTTTTAGATATTTCGGTAATTTTTAGAACCATTTGATCTTTGATTTTCCGGATACCCTCCGGAACACTTTCAGCTTCAACATGCAAATTAAAATCTTTAGAATGGAATGAAAGTGTTCCATGTCCTTTTGTTTTAATTACAGGATAAATTAGATTCATTTTTAACATAGCGTAAAATACACAAAAAACACACCTTTATATTAATAGTCTTTTGCTAATTTCTCAAGAGTTTCCAGCATTCCAAGAACAATTCCCCTTTTATGATTAATACTATTTTTTACATTTGCTGGATTCCACCCAGTTTTTGCACATATATCTCTCACAGTAATGTTCATGCCTGTTTTATCCAAATGCTTCTTATTTAAAAGCTCTTTGGCTTCATTAAATCTTACAGCAAGTTTGTAATCATCGAGTTCATTATAAAGGCCAGCTCGATACTCATTAAATGAAAATGGAACATTTCGATTCCCAGCATTTTCTTTCAACGTCCTGGTGAACCTATTAACCACTATTTTTTCTTCATTTTTGCTTAGTGCTTTGAAGAGTTCTGTTTCTTCATAGGATTTCCCTGAAGAAACATCACTTCTAAATTTTTCGACAATTTCTTTCTCTTTTGCAGCGTCATTTGCCTGACCATATTGAATATGATTAGATATTTTAAATACCGTTTCCAAACGACCACACGTGAAAGCATAAGAAATTTTCAATGACACACCTCATTCAACATTTTTACTAGGCAATCCAGGCATTGCCTTATCAACAAACCATTGCCAACTTGCATAGTCACTTTCTGCTATCATCTGTTCGATCCCTTGAGCGTATGATTCACTTTCGCTTTCACTGGATGGAATGATATACATTGCTGTAGGTTTTGGTTCTGTATCTACTGCAACAAGAGAAGCTAACGGCTTATCAGATGGTAGGTTATAACGCAATCCTTTAATAAATTGCCGGCTATTATCTATCATATCCTCAATTAATTCATACTCATATTTACTTTCAAATGGAACCCATTGCTTATTAACTAGCATAAATGAAATTTCCTGAACCAGTGGAAGATCACTTGCTGTCTTGAGAATAGTACAGATAAACATCAAATGACATTGATCCCCATACATATTCCATAAGCCTAGCTCCTTTTCAAAGCGTTTATTTATTCTGTTATGCACATCTTCATTCATAAAAAAATGATAGTCTGGGCAATGCTTAGCAATTAGCTTAAAGTCATAACGTGCTTTTTCAATTGATTTAACTTCACCAATTACAATCATTAAATTCTGAGCACTTAAATTTGATAATTGCTCATGTCGCCTTGCAGCAATGTCTTTCTTTATATCCAGGTTATATGTTTCAGGGATGTATAGGGTTGAAGCTAAGTCCTGTTTTTTTGCTGATTTATCAGATGCAGCACGTAACAACTGTTTCCGTACAAAATACCAATTATTTGCTTTCTCTTTAGGTTGATAATAATTAAGTTTGCCCTCTTCAAATAAGTAATGTAACAGTCCACGTAATGTAAGTTTTTTCCCATCCGTTGCAACACTATCATGTTCTTTGCCTGTAGCTGGTGGTGGAGCTTTCCCACCTCGTTTTGTTAAGGCAAAATCAAACTTCAATGCAACCGATCCATCTTCCGGATTTTCTTGAATGGCCTGGCCTAGCACTTCTCCAAGTCCTGAAAGTTCATGTGGTGGTTCATAACTTACACATCCAGGATTATGTGATCCACCAGTATTAGGCATCCTTTTTACAATAAACGAGTTATTCACTTTTGCTATGTATAGTGGTACACCGCCATTCACACATAGGCATAATGGCCTTTGCCGTTCAGCATAAGCCTGACGTAAAATATCCTGGATATTTTCTGCATGTGGATCAACTTCCATGCCACCTATTCTGATTAACATAGTTACCTCGTAAACTCATGATCTAAATCTTGTTGTTGATTCTGTTGCTGAGCCATTTCTTGCTGCTCTTGCATTTGTTGTGCTTCTTGGTGCTCTACCACATGATAATTACCCTGTGAACCATGATTAATAAAAAGCTGTTGCCCTATTTCTAGTTCTTGATTATTGCTATCTTGCAACCTGTCACGAGCATACTTAATTGCTGTGTAACGATTAATTTGCATAAACACATTGTTTTCATCCTGGTCTATAACCTTTCCATGTTGCAAACCCTTATATAAATCAGGTGATTTAATAATAAGTTTACTCAAATCTTTTTCTTCGATCTTTTCTTTATTTAAAAATTGTTCTTTGGATGATTCTTTTTCAGCAATCGTCTGATCAATTTCACCTTTTGGTGCCATAAGTGAATTTTTCATGTGTATCAATTGTTCCCACGCCACTTGATTATATTGATACTCACTTTTAGCCAATGGTTTATTTGTTTCAAACTTAAACGTATTCTCAGCATCAATAGCTTTAAACCATGTTTCCTTATCCGGATTTAATTCATTGTTATATACTTCATTACCAACTCGATCATAAACTTTTACTTTATCAGCAGCATTATGATCTTCTGAAATTGATAGAATTGATTCAACACTCTTTGAATCAAAATCTTTAAAACCCTTATGATCACCAAAACCTAGATTACCTTTTTGATCTTCATATTGAGTATTATTTCTAATCAAACTATGCTCATGCGGTGTTGCCATAGCTCTGACTTCAACCTCATAGCCATTACTATGTAATTTATCTGTTACATCCTTGAAGTCATAAGGATTTTCACTTTTTTCATTGATAACAACATTATGTTTATTTTCAATAGCTTTATCTAAAACTTTGTCAGATAAATATTTTGCTTCTTTTTCTGAATCTTTTGCAGCTTTAATGTCATTATCTTTAACATTATTTAAATAATTTTCTGTAAAGCCTTTATAATAGTTTTCGCCAATTAAGACACTTCCACCACGCCTAGAAAGTTCATCTTGGGCTTGTAATGCAAGAACCTCTTTACCTGATCCCTCTTCTCCAACAGTTATAATTGCTTTTGGATGTTCTTGCTCAATACAATGGGCACTTGAAAGATTAACAAGACCTTTAATAAAATTCTCAAAATTATCTCGCATTTAAAAGTCCTCCCATTTTAATTGATATATCATGATATATATTTCTTAAAGTCTGAGTGTTTTGTTGAGCTAAATTTGCTTGCAATTCACTTAAAGATTTAAAATCCTCTATAATCTTTTCTTTTGGATTTTCAATATATTTTTCCAATAAAACACCTTGGTAAATTGAAATAGCGTATTGAATATTAGTAAGCAAATAAAATCTGCGGTCAAACTCTCTTCGTTCTGATTCATCGAAAGCTATTGACATAAATGACTCCTTTAACCACATTATAAAGGTTATCTTTTGACCATAATAAACTTTAAGCAACAAAAGTTTTATTGTTGCGTTGACGCAACTTTTACAGCAAAACCCTATACAACATCCAGCCAACTAAAATTGAGATAACCTATTAATTAGTAACAAATAAATTTTAAAATATGGAAACTTATCAAGCACTTTGATATAATTCAATATAAGATATAGCCTATAAAATAGCCTAAGCTATCTAATGTTTAAGGTATTTTTGCATAATAATTAAATATTGTTCCCACCTTTAGCAATTCAAATTTTAAATTTTTAAAAGTGAAGCTTAAGAGCTTTTTGAAAAATACTCCGTTATGGCCTAGATGGGTATGCCTAGCGGCTAATACCTGATTTTGGCTACTGTCACATAAACTAAAAACATTATTAATGCTCTCGCTTCGCTCGTTCTTTATGCACTTCGCTTCGCTTCGTGCTTTTTTGTCCGCTAAAGCGGATTTACGCAAAATATTTATGTCATTAAAGCTTAGTAATTTAATTCGCAATAACCCTTTCGTGTACCTAACGGCTGTTCTATACGAGATATTGAGCTTTTCAGCAATTTGCTTGAGAGTTACGCCTTGTCGAAACAATTGTTTTGTCATACGTCTTGCTTCATCGTATTTTGCTGATCTTTTGGTTCCCCCTTTTGATCCTTTAGTACGTTGTCTTTCCACAAATTTTCTGTAGCACTCTTCATGATTGCGCCAACAATACTTACTTATGGATTTAGCAATATGTGTGCATTCTTTGTAATCCATCGGATTTATAAAAAACGAGTTTTTTTCCTGTACCAGTTTTAGTACATGATCAAACCAGTGATTAAATAGCAACCCAGCATTATTCTTGAAATCCCTTATATCTTTGTAGGCTAGGTGGCGTACTGAATGAAACACTTCATCATTACGCCCATTGATAGCACATTCATCATTTTGAGCTTTTTGTGGCATTTCTATTGGCATTAAACCTATAGATGTTAACTCTAGTTTAGATGCTAAGTCTTTTAAGTGATAAGCTTCGGTTCTATATGTTGAAGTACGCCATTCATCAGAATATGGGTTTTTCCCTACAACCCCATTGTATCGTTCATCACCGCCTAATTCGCTGGTTAATGCCTTTTCTACTGCACTATAGTAGTTCTGTGCTTTTAATGAGCTTCTCTCTGTAAAACTCACAGCATCTATTAATTCATAAACAAAATGAGCATGTCCATTTTTTCTATTTTCTATTATCAGGTTCGGTGCCGGTAGATGCGGAGATTCATATAGCCAATCTGTGACTGCTCCAGGGCGATCTATGTCGATTAAAATGTATTTTTTCCATTTTGGATGATTAAACTGGATGTATTTTTTCTTAATTGCTTCAATTTTCCGATTAATTTTTAGCCCCTCAACATCAAATCCGTTTGAGTGATACGGCTTATCGGGAAGGTTATTATAAAAACGTTTGAGAACAATGGTTAATGAATCATTGCTTGCAAGTGCTAAGTTATTATTTGTCATTCCGAACATGGTTTTATCCTGTTTTTAACCACCAGGACAAACCTCACGCATCGAAATACACTTGCGAAAAGAAAAAAGCGCATGTATTATTGCTTAAGTACATTACAAGTCTGAACGCCAATTCGATAACTTGTATGTTAGTCCTAATGGGTGCCATCCCAAAAATTTAAGGTTTTAGTTTCCGCTGAAACCGATTAAAGCCCAAGTTTTCCAGACTTGGGCTTTAATTTTTCTTCATATTTATTTATAAAAGTATAAAGAAAAAGAAACCCTATATAAATTAAATGACTTCATTGTGAAGTCCAAATTTGTAAATAAATTATCATAAATAATATGCCAATTCTAGCGTTAATTTCTAGCATGATCCGCAATTAACTGAACCAGTACGACATTGGCCTATACCATTGTAATCTGATTGGTGAAATGTTGAACACCCTGAAAGAAAACATAAACCTATCAGTGTTGTTAACGCAATTCTTTTTTTCATTGAATTTACCCTGTTATAATTTAGACTTCACATTGAAGTCTATTTTATGCTTTGGCATACCCAAAACACAATTATTATGTTCAACTTTTGTTGTTTAAAAAGTTTGACTTCATTCTGAAATCAATATTAACCTATAAAAAACATTGTTAAAACTTTTACAAAAAGGAAAATGTATGCAGAACCAAAACAAACTCTTAACCAAACTTGGCCTAGTAGCTGTGGCTGCAACTTTATCACTTGGCTTCGTAACTTCTGCCCAGGCAGCAAAAAAAGGTACTGCTTGTACCAGTGTATCAAGTCAAATGTCTAATATCTATGAAGTTAAATTTCAGTGTCCTGATCTTGGAGCTGAGCGTTTAACAATTTCGGAAATATACAGCAAGGGCTATCGAGTAGCATCTTTAGCATTTCAAGGAAATATTGCAGCTTTAATTATTGAACAACAATAAATCCTGGGATCGTTTGTATATTTCTACTTCTTTCTAGGAGTAGTTTATGTCTAAACTCATTTGGTTTTTCAATGCACTAATAACAGGTACGTTCTTAGTGCTTTTTGTGCCTGTATTGTTTGAGTTTAATCCAATCATGGCAATGGTATTTGCTCTTATTTTTCTTAAACTTTTTATTTTATCTGTAAAAATAATTAAAGATGAATATGAAGCAGAAAAGTGGTGTGAAGATGCAGCCAATAGTCCATTACTGAATAATAATCCACAAAACATAGTGAATCTTCCGGATCATCCACTACATGATCAGTTCACGAATAAACATTAATTTGTTGCGTTAACGCAATTATTAATCAGTATTTTTACCTTTTTAATTTTATATTTAAAATTAAAAAAGCTTCTGAATATTTCAGAAGCTTTTTAGTTTAAATTGCAAAATCTTGTAGATTAGCACCTTTCTCTAGTTCCAGCACAAGCCATTTTGGTTGTTTCCCACGCCCTGTCCAAGTTTCTTCGGCATTATGTTTATTACGATACTTTGGCTCAACTGGTTTTTTCTGCAATTTACGTTTTCTTTTTGCACCCTCTTCCAATAAATCTTCAAGTGTAAGCCCCACGCTGTCAGCAATTGCATACACTTTGTCATAAGCATCAATAATTTCCTGTTCTTGTTTCACTACAATCAAAGCACCGGCTTCTTCTTGAAGTTTTTTTAATTCTTCAATAGATAAATTTTGAATATCAGTCATAATTTTCTCGTTTAATTAATTTTCAACATTGTTTATGTCGTTTAATTATATTTAATTCTAATGAGTTATCAAGTATATTAATCAATCAAAATATGATTATTAAAACCAAAATTTAGTTTATTTAACCTCTTAAATTTTGCATATAGAAACACTTTTTATGAGTAGTTTAAAATGAAATTATAGATAACTATATTAAAGAGAATTGATACAATGCAATAGTCATACTGAAAGCACTTTGTTCAACTTAATCTTTTTTTTGTGGCAAAATATAACATCGACCGCTGAGCTGGAACGATCGGAGATCCAACTTACTGATTCTAGCAACACAATGTTTTATAAGAAAAAACTTTTTTCTCATAAATTTAGCAAATTGGCAAAATATTACACTCTGATTAAGAGTCTATGAAGTAACAAGTAGGTCTTATTAATGATTACTTTTTTAAATTTTATGTATGAGAGCAGCCTTTACTCTACATTAGTATTGTTTATGCTTATGCACATATTAGGCTCAATTACCTTACTCCTATTCAAAGTCCCAGTAAAATCAGTATTTTCCTTAGCCTTTTCCCTTGCATTCCCCTTAACTCTTGTTGCTTATCTATCAATGAATACAGCCCCGATCCCTGGGATACTTCAAGACAATGTGAAAAATTTACTACTTCAACAAGCAAAGGATGGTGTGGGTTCAAATGGTTTTGTAAATTCAATCGTTATACCATGTACTACTGAGGGAACAAGTTTTAGAAGTGTCAATAAGCCAGGTTATGTGAGAGGTTATGATTATAGTAATGCACTGGAAAGTTATGATAGTGATTTAAAGAACCACTTAGATAAAACCGAAGTATTAAAGGTTACACCGAAAGATAATTTACATATTGATAAAAACCTAAGCCTATGTGATTTCGCAATTGAGTTCAATAATTTAAAATTTAATCAAGTTAGAAGTATCGAAAAATCATAATTACTCCATGTCGCAAATTAGAGTGTGCTGCAAAAAATCACAGATTTTTATTGCCCCCTCAAATTTGCTTTGCCGGCACCACGTCACAGCGACTTAAGGGATTAGGTAATCAAGGAGTGAGACTGTGCCAGGGCGAACATCCCGACTGTGGCGGTAGACACCGCCTACAGGCTTCTACAGGTCGTAATTCGATAACCCTGCTGCCCAGTGCATAGTATGGGTGAGTAATTATAAAGATTCATACCAAGTATTAAAGTCTCATACTAGGTAATAAAGTATCATACTAAAACGATGCTATATTGCTCATTTAAAGGTGAATATATGCAATTTAACGGCCGGCTAAACACTGAAACTAAGCGTTTATTAGAAAATATGGACAATATTGAAGAATGGGGGGATATGAAATTAGAGCTTGTTATATTTTCACATAAGGGCTTCTATTCGGCTGCATTGCGAAATATTAGTAGAACTCCCTATTCAAGCTTTGGTCATTTGAACGATGCTCAGGGAGTCTGGCGATTTACTGACAAAGAAAAAGGCATTCGCACTATTAGAAAACATGCTCAAAGAATACCTATTGCATTTGAATTGGGTGCATAACACATCAAATAAAAAACCGCTTTTTACAAGCGGTTTTTTTATTTACTTACGTGACCGACCATGTTGTATGTCATACATACCTTGGTTCATCTTTTTCGTTACCTGGTTTAAATACTCACTGGCCGTTGTATTAACACCTTTGATATATAAACCTTTGTTCAGCTCCAATGCAGATTGACTTACCGCAACTCTTGCCATTTTACCCTGTCTTGCTGCCACTGACATTCCAGGGTTGCCGATATTATGTAGTGCATAAATATCAGCTGGTGTGACTTTACTTTGAATCCCATTAAGCTTAAATGCATTCTGTATACGCTTTTCAGCTTCTACAATATTTTCAGCAAGTGCAAGTGAGTTTAATCTAGGATTATCTCTGTACTGCAATTGCTTTGCTGCTGGCAATTTCTGCAATGCTTTTAGCTCCGGATGTTCAGCCTTTTTGATCCTATCGAGCCATGTTCCTCTTGTAAACTGTCCTAACCCAGTTGCTCCCGAACTCGATACTGCTTTCGGATTAAAAGAACTCTCAACTGCTGCCATTGAGACAGCTAAATTTGGATTAACACCAATTTCATTTGCTGCCTGAATTACATGATTACCATGCCTATCAAAATTAGGTCTTAAGGCATGGTCTTTTACTTTTTTGGTTGATTATCTCCACCGCCCCATGTTCCCAATTTATCTTGAAGTTCTTTGGTTATTTTGCTGTTAGGTTCAAGCTTCTGATCATAGTCAACTCGTTCATTTGTACCATCACGTAGTCTCTTCTCTCTTTCGCTTAGATCGGCAGCCTGGCTACTAATTACACCAGCTGCTCCGGATACCACACTAGGCGTACTTAGATTAGGTTTTAATGCTGCAACATCATTGTTAGTAACACCAACCCGATCTAAATTATCCTGTGCTTTCTGATCAAAGCCGTAACGTTCAGCAATTTCATTTTTGTATTGATCAAAACTTACATACAAATCAGGTCTATTTTGAACGTTAGAGCCATCAAGGAACTGTTTTGGCATTTGCAAAGAACCAGCTTCTTGCTTCATCAAATACTCTTGCGACAACGCCTGTTGCTCTTTAGGACTTAACAGTGAGAATTGTCCAGGCGACATATTATTTGCTTTAGCAACATCTGTTGCGTGTGTAACACTACGTCCATAATCAGTATCGAAGTTAAGAGATCGTGAATAGTTAAGTCCGGCAGTTTCTCTTGATGCTTGATTTTCACTTAAGTTTGTACCTTGACCAGTAATAACCTGATCATTATTAAAGATCGAGCCTGTGTTTTGCATACCCCATGTTTGATTAGATTGGCGTTGAGATTCATTCGTGTCTGTAAGACTGCCAGTTTTGTCATGGTAGATATTTTGGTTTACACCTTGGTTCTTATCACCTTGAACTCTTGATTCAGCCCCATCCGTAACTTGAGCACCCTCATTGTAGCGGAAATCAATTCCACCTTGAGCACCCAAACTACCATAGACAGGTAATCCTTTACCGCCCTTACCAGGTGCAGCGTTATTTGCATTTGGTACGGCATTATTACCTGGAACGCCACCAGCTCCGCCTGGAACGCCACCAGCTCCGCCTGGTGCGCCTGGTATACCCTGTGAACTTGCTGCTGGTACACCAGTATTAGGATTAATTGCTCCAGAGTTGCTACCGCCACCACCGCCAGGTAAAGCAAGCCCTAAATTACCATTCATACCACCATTTAGACTTTGATCAAACGATCTGCTATCCGTATAACCACTATGTTGTGCTGAGGTAGAACCAACTCCTAAATTGTTATCGAACCCTCTACGATCACCGCCATTAACACCACTGGTTGCATTAACACCAATACTTTGTAAATCAGAACGTCCCTGCCCTCTATTCACTTCATGGCTAAAAGTTGTGCCTTGGGTTGAATTGGTTTCAAAATTAGAATTTTTGGCTAAACCTATTTCTGAGCTTCTTTCAGAACCCAAATTACGTGAAATACCACTTCCTACACTGGCACCATAATGCAAGTCATTATTATGGTATTGAGTTGCAACGTCTCCATTATTATATTGAGTCCTGGTTGCATCACTACCAACATAACTACGGCCGTTGTTGTTATAAAGCTCGCTTGTGTCCATCTTATGCATATTTGTATTGTTTGCACTGATATTATCAATCGTTTGCTCACCAATATTGGCATTACCAGTTGCAAGACTTGAACCAGCTCCACCAGCTGCACTCCAAGCCATCATCATTCTTTGACCTACACCGGTAATTGAACCATTCATTTTAAAAGCCAACCAGCCAGCTAAAGCAAGTGATAGGATAACCATGTATCCCACCATTGTTTGTTCATCAATCAATGTACTTTCTAGTACCCCCATTTTTCCAAAAGGTACACCACTTGCAAGGTCAAGCGCATTCGCTTTCATTTCCATATAAAGAATTGAAATGTGATTAATGACTGCAAAGAAAATTGGGATCATTCCTAAAGCCAGTAATGAAGAAAAATATGCCCCTAAAATCGCTAACATATTGTCAGCTTTGCTTAAGACCATCATTACAAGCACAATAGGAAAAATACTATATAGGATTGCTTCAAGCCAGTTTCTTAACTGAGGAATGACTTCATAAGCGAGTTTAGTAACCACGCTCATGCTTCCTTGTACTTGTTGTGCTCCTAATGCAGCCCCAGCATTTGCCGTAATTTCAGCAACTCTACTTGGATCATTTAACAATGCTGGCAGTTCGGTGCCAGCTTCACGCCATACGTTGTTAAACATTGATTGTTTGACAGCATCACTTGCACTTTGATTGGAATTAATTAACCAGCTATATGATGTCCCTAAAGAGTTAAGGTACATTTGGTACGCCATTTCATCAGAAAATCTATTAAAGAAAGTTTTCCCATACATTCTCATTGAAGCTTCAAGACCATTTTGTACTCTTGTTTTTAGGTCACTCGCTGCTTCTGTACACGTTCTTGTAACACGTGTACCTCCTAATGAACCAAATGTCACAAAACGGGCAGGGTTGGTATTATTAAGAACATAATTCCATGTATCTGTTTTGTTCGCTAACTCTACAGGACTAACATATCCATCCTGAATATCGTAAATGGTACATTCTTTAAAGAATTGCATTACATCACTACGCAAAACAGGATCAGTAATTGTTACCTTGTTTGTATGTTTAATTAAAGCCTGACCATATCCCATATCGCCAGTACCATGCAGACTTAGAGCATTAGGAATATTAAAGACTGTCTCATAAGTTTTTACTACCCATCCCGATGCATTGTTAATGAATGCTGCGCCAGCTGCTAAAACCCAAGGTACATTTTGTACAATTTTAGGTGGTTGCTGAGACAAATTATCCGTAAGCACCACTTTTGCAATCGGCATATTGATCAGCATAGTGAAAAGTAATGCCTGGAAAAACCATCTAAAGAACCCCATATCCTTATTCCACATAAATGTGATCAAGGAGATAAGGCACATAATAAGAAAGGCTAATTTAATTAAACCAACAAAGTTTCCGCTTTGCATAATTGCAGAAACGCCATTGAATACTTGATATGTGACATCCACATTCCAATATGTATTTATCTCAAAATCCATAATTCCCCCTTATCCTTACTGTTGCAAGGAGTTTGCAAAATTAACTGACTGGCGAAGAGATTGAGACATATTAGAATGTAATGTTCTCTCCATTTGGTTTACTTCCATAGCAATGTTATAAGCAACATTAGTCCGCTGATATGTTGTTGAAATAGAAGTGTTGATTTCCGCTCTTAATTGAATGATTTCTTCTTTCAGGCGTTTTAGTTCCTGAGAATACAATTCACTTTGAGTACCAGCTAGATAGTTGTCTAAGGCAGCATTAACATCACGAGCCACCATTTCAACATATGCTTGAGCATATTTTGCGGCCAATAACTCATAATAATTATTCAATGCAAAACGAGCAGCATCACCATTGCCATAACGTGTATTTACAGCAACAAGCTTGTAGACTGGAATATCAGTAACATTCACAAAATCAATAAGTTCTTGTGAGTTGGCTATATTTTGTCTATTTGCAATTGCATTGATTAAACCATCCAGTTTCAGCTTAACCATCCAGTAGAAGCTTGTACTGTTTTGTTCCGCTGCGGTTAGTTCTGTACACTGGTCAACCCCTGTACCATTTGCACAAGCCCAAACAGGTAATTTAACGCTTGTTTCACCAGGCTTTCCAATAAAGTCAGTAATATTGTTCACTCGTCTAGCGTATGGTTTAACAATATTGTTGTTATTTGAATCCTTGGTAATAGCGACCGTTCCGATCATACCCATGATCATCTGTTTTTCTGTAGTAGTTAAGCCAGCACGACTTAACGCTTTCCAGGTTAAATTTCCATTGGCCGGAGTATGATCTTTAATGTTTGGGTCATTTTGTTGTAAGTTTTGATTGACTTGTTCAGTTTTCCCAGCATTCCCTTTAATTCCTCCCCAGGCATCAGTTACATCTGAGAAGATATTTTTAAATGTACCAAAGTTGATTGCTGACTGTTCTCGACCTTTCAGGTCGAGCTGTGCTGTTGTAGCATTCACAACACCTTTTGCAGCTTCACAACTATCAATATTCATTCTATTGACCGCTTGGGTTGTCGCTTGTAAAGCTTGCATGACGTTATCACACGTTGGACATAGGTTTTGAATCGCTAATTTAAAACCATATCCCAATGCGTTTGAGCCAATATTTTTCGCCATTGCAACAAACTGTTCTTTATTGATAAAGCTGAATCCACCAGTGTACAAATCAATACCACCACAACCCGCACTAACTGAGGGTGGAGTTAAACTAGCAAGGTTGTATGTATTCTTAGGGATGCGGACAAATGCAGAACCACCGCTATAGTAGTTCATGGTCTGCCCCTCAATTGCAGTTCCACCGCCTATGTTTCCATAGGCGTTTATTTGGTCAAATACATCACCCATAGACTGTGAGCTATTCACACTCACCGATGCGCTACCTAAAGCAATACCCAAGATCAGGGCTTTTATTTTCTTATTCATATTTTCACCTTAAAAATCTTGTCCAGGTTGAGTGTTGGTTAAAGTCCAAATACGTTCGATAACTTCTTGAAGTGACATGACTCCAAAGCCTACAGGGGCATGTTCTCCGGTTTTCTTAGATGCAATAAATGTTGCTGGCACCTTTTCAATCCCCCATTTCTGAGCAACTGCTCTACCATCCCTAGGGTTAGGAAAATCAGGCAATCCACCGCCATCAATAGATACTCCCAATATTTCGATGCCATACATTTCCGAAAGCATTTTTAGAGTTGGTGCATACTGGTGGCAATAAGGACAGTCACTTCTAAAGAAGAAAATCAGCCCATGCTCTTTAGCGATTTCTCGCATATAGTTCGTTCTATTTTGGTCTTTGGCCTGATTATTGGTTCTAACTGCCGTACTGTTTACAGGGTTCTTTAATGAATAATCGTATTCCGGATTTTTCCATACGACTCTACGCCACTGATCTGCAAACACGGTGCCCTTATCCATTGTCATGTGCCAAGCATCAAGATAGTTTTTAATGTTCTTCTCAGTAGGAGCCATGACAGCAATGTCCTCTCGAACTTTGAGTTCCTGTCTAAGCTCTTCTGCTGTTTTTATCTTGCTTAGGTCTTTCAATTGGGGTAACTGTTGCGGTGCCGCAACTGGTTTTTGCTCAGGTCGCTGAGCTGGTGTTGATTTCTTTTCTTCTTCATCACAATACCAATTGCGTTTTGCTTGGTCACATTTCCAAATTGAATCGTAATCAAACACCGATTTTTCAGCTCTTACCTCTGTTCCAGCCAATGCCAAAATTAGTAAGGAAAGATATTTCATTTTATTCAGCATCATTGTAGTACCCCCCAACTGAACGCTTTGTCACTTGGTCACGCAATTCTTTTACACGTTGATCCAAATTCATATTGGCTGGTGTAATTGAATTTTTAAATTCAGTCATATCCATTTTGGAAAAATCTAAACGCTGCAATTCCTCAATCTTGATACCCTCACAGGTCTCAAGTGATAAACCCAACTGTTCTCGACCTTGGCGGTTAATAATTTTTGCAAGGATGGATTTAAAACAACACCACGCCCGACTTTCTTCCAGGCATGATCCGAAAATTGGGTCTTTCTTTGAACACCAGGTTCTTGCATGTGTACATAAACTGCTACCACGTTTAATACCTAATTCTCGTTCACCCTCAGAACACTCCAACCAACCGAAAGTAAGTTGCGACTGTAATTGTTTAATTGTTTTGTCATCGTTATACACATCGTCATACTGATAACTTGAACCTTGTGTCTGTTGAGTTGGTGCATTTGGATCATTACCAAATGCGCCTGTTGCTGTACTACCGGAGTTTTTATTTGTTGCTGAACTTGCATCAATTTTTACCTCTTTACAGCAACTCATAATGTTGCTTCCAGCAAGTAACTTAACTGTGCATTTATTTTCTTCACCAACAAATAAGCGCAATGTGTTTTTATAGTCTTTTTCCATATAAACACCAGCTTCACGTGCTGCTTCCATCATAGTAACGGCCTGAGCAAAGTCAGCATCCTTTTGATCAGCTGCTTTTTCTAAACATTTACCATCAACACAATCAGCATCAACACATATTGTTTGCTCTTCTTCTTTAGCTGGTGTCTTTTCACATTGATACTTTTGACTATAAGTTAGGCATGTTCCATTGGCATCTTTACTGGTGCAAACACTGCCGATCTGTGAACATCCTCGCTCTAGCAAAGGACGACAATCTGATACAGTTGTTCCATTTGCTTCACAGCTATAATTTTTAGTTGTATTCCAGCAACCTTTAACCATCACGCCATTAATAATTTTTGTTGAATCATCTGAGCATGTCTCTGAAATTAACTTACATGAACTATTGGTACTGCATGTATCAATTTTTTGCTCCTGGCATGAACATTGATAATTCGTTTCCACATTAATTGATCCCGACCAAGGCCCAGCCCAGTTGTCTATATACAATCTGATCGTATTTGAACCCACATTCAAATAAGGTTTTAGATCAATATTTACGTTGTCAGTCTGATTCGATCCAGTAGCTCTGTTAAAAACTTCTGTACCGTTTACATAAACAATTCCTCTATTGTCATAGTGAACTTGTTTTAAGAACATTTTTGTTGAGTTAACGTCCTTTATGTTAAAGGTCACAACATAATTGCGTTTGCTAGAACCTCTTCTCCCATCATCACCACTTGTACTTACAGTGAACGATGCAGGAAGCTTATTAAAGCTACCGTTCCCATCATTTTGAGTCATTTGCAACGTATCGTAATCAATCCCCTGGTCACACGTTGTCTTGTCTCTTAAGACACCTGAAGGATTCTTACATTGCATTTGAGTCTGTGTTTGGCAACTCTGCTTTTTCTGTGTGTACATTGTGTTCTTGCACAGGTAGTTAATCTGTTTTTTAATACAGTTTCCTTTCCAGTCTTGCTCAACACATACACTGTCTTTGATGCCACAATTTGCATTTTTTAGAACATCTTCGCTGCATGTATTTGTTTTTTTGGTTGTACACTCACAATACATTGGAACACTTATGATCAGATCAGCGAAATAAGGTGAGTTCCTAACGTTGTTATATACAGTTAGCTCAATTTTATTTTCACCCTCTACAAAATACTGTCCTAACTCCTGATTTGAAGAGTGGTCTGTTGAACCGTCACTTCCTCCCCCCATATTGACTGCAAGAGCTTCGACACCATTGATTTTTAGTACATAAGCATCATCGTAATAACTACTGAGCAATTTGATATTGTTTAATTTTGCTCGATTTCTAATAGTCACTCTAAATGTTGATGTTGCTGAACCTATTGCATTTTTTGATCTATATCCTAGTCCTAGTTTTAGTGTATTACCCTCATACTTTATATATGAATTATGATCTCCGCTTGTTGTTAGAGCACCACGCTCAATTCCAGTTTCACCATTACACGTGTTTCCATCAATTGAAACAGGACATACATCATTCACAGTTTGCTCGAAACATTGTTGCTCTGACAATGCAACGCCTTGAGTACAAACTTGCTCCTCATAAACAGGATTAGTTTTTACTGTTTTTTGAAAACACGTTTGATTGTTCTTAAATGATTCAAAAGTATTATTTTTGATCTCATTACTACTTTTGATTACTGGGTCTTTTTTCGGATCAACTTCATACAGCTTTCTTGAACGTGGATTTTTATTGACGAAATTAATCGCATCACATTCAATTTTCTCATCAGCCGTTAAGACAGTATTGGCATTTGCACATCGAGCATATTTATCAGCACCACTTTGATTAACATTACCCATGCCCCCTTGATAATAGCCCTCTTCTTTTGCCTTTTCTGAGTATCCTGGAAGCCATTGGCTACCATTACCCTTATTCACGGCACTGGATGCCCCACTCAACCCCTGATTACCAGCTTCTAATCCTAACTGTTGGCCTTGAGAAGTGTTTGCATAAATATTCGTGCTTAGAAGCATTGCCATAAATGGCAGAAAAAACTTATTCATACGTTTTCCCTCTTCTCGCCTGATTTAGATACTCATTTGCAAGGCTCTTAAGATCAGCTGTTTCATTTTTTGCCATCAATTCCAAGGCATATTCAAGGGATACATCACCTGTTACTTTTGAGTAATTCTCAGGCAGAACACATCCCTCTTCATCAATACGCTCTTCTGCTTTGGCCTTTACTAAAACAATGCTTGGCACCACGTCTATTTTGTATTGTTTAAAAGCATTAGGGTTAATTTGAATATTGCCCTTGCGAATATCCAAACGTCTGATTTCTTTTGCTGTTTCTTTGAACTCGTTATTTTTGAACCCAATAAAAAGAACCGTTCCATTTACTTTTAACGTATCCGCAATGATCTTTTTAATCGAATCATCAGGCATCGAAAAACTGACAAAAGCAATTACACCGCTTACTGTTTTCTTTTCTTCATCCACACGTTTTTTATAACGTTCAGCAATTTTTTGAACATCAATATTACTGAACTTTCCTACCTGTACATTCGGGAAACTATTTCTTTCCGGAAGTTGTACTTTATCGAAAGCCTGTCGTTGTTCCTTTGCCTTTTCCTGCGCTTTTTTCCAATTTGCATTATCTTCATTAAACACATTTGGATTGAGCATGTTCTTTTTAATATCTGCTTCATCTACATAGTAATTTGAGTGAGCACTTTGCCCAACTAAACCAATAAGTAATGCTGCCAAAAATGTAGTTTTTTTCATGTGAACACCTATTATTTATATGTGATGATGCCGACACAGCAATTTTTCTTTCTAAACATTTCATAAGAGAAATGTTCACCTTTAACTGGATATGAACGGCCAGCTCCCCACTTAACTGTTGTACGTCCGAACGGTTGGCAGCATTTACCACCGATCTTGTCAGTTTGAGGTCGTGGGTAAAGCATTTGATATTTGTATGCTGTTTTATCCATAACAGGCAGTGGATATACACCGCATAAACCTTGTGAACCATGTGTTCCCCAGGTTAAGAACTGGCGGTGCATCTTTGCAGCTAAACGTTGTGCAATGAGAGAACTTGCCTGAATATGACTGACGTGGTATCCCACATTTCCTGTAAATGGATAAATACTTCCTTGACAACCGGCACACCAAAATAATGCATTTGTACCGAATCCATTTGAAGCAAGAACACAGTCACCAGCACAGGCAGCTTGAGCAAGTGGGTTTGCAACCAAGTTTGATTCAGGGGCTAAAATTGCTGATAGCTCATCATCATTCCATAAAGGATCAAGTTCTGTCATGTATGCAATGTCTAGTTTCCCTGTTTCTAAACAAGGATGCTCATACATTACTTCTAACCAATATAAAATTGGATCTGAATACCAATGAGCTTGGTAGAAAGAGCTACGTGTATTATCACTATCATAAAGTCTTACTTCACCCTCTGGTGCAGCTCCCCCTACATCAATTTCAGTTCCAAGACTGACAAAGCAATATGGTGTACGTGTAACATCAACTCTTCGAGCTGGCTCCCAATATCCTAGTGTAATCCCCAAAAACATGAGGTCATCAATACAGCTACACAAAACATCGGGTGGGTTTTTAATATCTTCTTGTCCACCACTCCATAGCTCCAGTCCACCGATTGAAAGAGGAAAAATACAGCTCCAGCAAATATCTGTTAATGGATTTGCAAATTCTCCAGCGCATTTAATATTAGATGCGCTGTTACCATTGTTATTTTCTTCTGCCAACACTGCTAATGAGCTGAATATCAAAATAAACGCTAAGATAAATTTTTTCATCATGGCTTAAGCTCCTGTGCTGGCATTTCTGTGACCTCTAAAACCTTGCCACTTTGACGTACTATTGCTGGTACTGCTTTGATCCCAAATCTTGTTGTCATATAACCGGCTTGGTCAAAATAAACCTGGCGTTTCCATTTTTTTGTTAATTCAAGCCAGGTTCCATTTACAAGAACAGGTGTGATTTTTCGGTCATAAACTTTAATTAGTTGCTCAACTGCATTAACTTGATCTTGTTTAGTTCCATCAAAAAATACCAATGTACGTGACATGGTAATGGTGTCTAATGGATTAATTCTTGTGCCTGCTAAAGCAATAATATGCCCCTCATCTGTGGTTATGTTGTTGCTCAAAACCATGCTTGGGTCAAATTTAAAAACACGTTTCTGAGTTGCAGTTACGATCCCCACAACTGGTTTAGGGTTCTTCGCTGAATGCATAGAACGGTCGATAGCTTCTTTCTTCTTTTTTGCTAGTTCGCCTGATTTTTCCATTGTTTTGAGTTTTTCATAAATGGCATCTAAGGCATTCTTTTCCTCGATCTTATATACTTCGCCATGTTTACCTAAGTCCGCTGCTAGTGTTGCGGTAACGCAACTAAAAGCAAGTAAACTTACTCCAAGCCCTTTAAAAAATTTCATAAGCTTTTCCTAAAATTTGTTTGTCTTTAATTAACCCAACTCTTGCATATCTACTGTCATAGCCATCTTTGGCCGGTGTACTAACAAAAATTTCTCCCTCTTTAATAACAGTAGGTTTTATTGCTTCAAGTGGCATACCCTCATTTGATTTTTCCTTTGCAATGCCAATAAACTTATCGTTTACAAAGACCTTTCTTCCCTCAACCTTAATTTCATCACCTGGCACACCTGAGACAATTTTCACAAAAATTGAACCTTGCTTATAAAACTGATCACCTTTCCAGCGAAAACCAACATAATTTCCTTTTTCGACCTTTGCTCCCTTATGGATCGCATAAACCAGGCCATTCAAACTATGTGTTACGTTGATGTTATAAATAAACCAGCGATTACTAATAGCGACCATGACAGCTAGAGCCAGCAACAAAATAAAAAAGTAGAAAATCGTATTTATTACATTGGTTCGATTCAGTTTCATTTTGCTAATGCTTCTCTAACCGTTTGCGTGTAATCAGAAACGTTACCTGTTTGAGTTAGCAACGCTGCTTTATTAATCAATACACAACCACAATCTTTGTTTATTTCATCAATGGATGATTCCATTCGTTGAACAAATTGTTTTGTCTGTTCCTCTACGACACCGCTATTTAAAGCTGCTGATTCATTGCTTTGATATGCCCCTTGGTTTGCATACAGCTGTTGAGTCACTTTCTTTTCATGCTCCATAATTAGAGCTTGAACATCCACCACACCAATTTTGGTTTGACCTTGTTTGACAATGTACAAGCCAGGAATAGTGATAAGTGACGATATAAATGCCGTTGCCATGACAAATTTTGTGATGTTTAACCATTTATCGCCTGATTTATCATTCCTTGTTTTTTGACTTTCTTTTTTTGGCTCTACAGTTTTCACTTCTTCCTGAGCTTGCTCTTGTAGCAATTGATCACTCATGCACTTCTCCCATATTTCTCAGTTTCTTTTTCTGCAAGTAAAATTTCGATAGCTTGAATCGTTGTTTTGCCCTCTTTCATTAATTGATCCAGGCGTGTGTAGTCTTTGGCGTTTGTTGAAGCCATTGCTAATGAGAAATCATCAGGAATATGACGTAATAGGTGCTCACCCCTTGGCGAACTAATGATCATTTCTGCATACATACCATTTACCTTACGCAATGATTTAATGGTTCTTTGCATGTATGGCGAGAAACTAACTTTTTTAGAGTCAATCAGTTCTTGGAAGTTTTTTTCATCCTGACGTAAGAATATTTTCCAGTCAGCGTTCGTATATGCAGCACGTGAAGCTTCATTTTTAAATGCGTCATCAATACCCTGAGTACCGATTCCAAAAATACCGTTATACTTACGTGCTCTTCGGTAGCCCTCTTCAATAAACTTTGCAGTTTCAGCATCATCACCCAACAATTGCCAAGCTTCATCAATGAAACATAGCTTTTTACGGTCACGTGATAAGTACATTTCTTTCATAATTCTGCTTGTTACACAGAACATCACTACTGCACGTAAAGCAGGGGCATCTTTGAGTTCTTCAAGCTCTAAGTAAATAACATCATTATCAAATGAGATATTTGCTTCACCGTTAAAATACACTCCGTACATGCCTTTTGTAGTAAATGGCTGTAGCTGCTTACCAAGCTCAAATGCAATACGGTCAACGTTTTGACCTGTTTCATCCTTAATCTGTAGTAGATACGCTTGAACATTATCTACATTGTTCTGATTCCCAAATTTTTCCCAAGTTGCTGTTAGAGCTTCACTGAGTAATGCTTCTTGGAATTGTGTCAAAGAACCTTTTGGTGATGCCATTTTTGCGTAAATTGGTAACAACATACGAAGTTCTTGCTGGAATGTATTAAGTCCATCTGCTTCTTCTGTTTCTGCTACTTGAATCCATGACCAAGGATTCATACACAAGCGTCTACCACTATTAAAGTCAAATGTGGTGCCTTTCGCTAAATCAACAAAGTTTTTAAATGAACGCCCAACATCCAGGATAAATAGTTGTGCCCCTACTGCTCTATATGCAGCAAGAATTTCAAGTAGAAGAACCGATTTACCAGCTCCGGATACACCGCAAACATACAGGTTATAGTTACCATCCGTATTAGCATAAAAGTCAATAAAACAAGGAGTTCCTTTACGGCCGAACAGCATAACTACAGGATCACCTACCCCTTGCCATTCACCTAATAAAGGACTCATATCAATTGCATTAATTGTGCTCTTTGTTGTCATGATCTTTAATTTTTTTAGATCATCACGTGTTCTTTTGCTTAATGTCATTGGACATGAAACATACAAAGAAGCCAGTTGTATAAAATCCAATGGAATAATATTGAATTTGTTACTCGACCAAATGTTTACAGCTGCTTGTGTGTAGCTTTCAATTTTTTCTAAAGGAGCTATTAGAGTAATCATGTGGTACATCTCACACATGGCACCGCCATTACTTGTGTGATAAACCACTGAATCCCAGTCTTGTGCAATTTCTGCATATTCAGGCTGAAATTTCGCCATACTTGACTGAGCATTCTGTTTAGAACGTGCTTGTTTAACACGTGCCATCGTTTCAGTTTGGTTTGCGTCTAATGTGTAAATACCGCATGTGATAATATACGGACAAGGATATTGTAGAGCATCATCGAACATTGCCCCGATAATATCCCCCATTTCCCATAGCTGCTTTCTCTTTGGATAACGTGTGATTCCAAAATGTCGCATAGCAATGCGCTCATCGGCTTCACCCTTTTCAGGAATAGCACCAAATACAATTGATTTTCTTCTGACTTCTGCACTATGCCCTATTTTGGTAATTTGCTCTTTAACTCGCTTGTACCCATCATATTCAATAACAGGTAGAGCATCTTTCTTGAATAGAATTTCAGGATTTAGGATAATTGTTAGGTGAGTGATTAAAGCAGTCACATCCATGTGGAATGCTAAAAGCTCAGCTTGACGTAATGAAGCCATCATAGAATGCTTCATAGTAGTCATTTTTTCGACTTGTTCCTTATTATTAAAATCCCCATCCCTTGTTACTGAAATAACAAGAGTTGGTTTTTTAATAGAAAAATTAGCTTGAACTCCGTATAGAGGTTCGCCAATTTTTTTAGTAAATACAGCTTCTACACGTTTTTTTGCTAACTCAATCCCAAAACTATCAATATCACCTTTTTGTCTAGCTTGTTCTCTAATGTAATAGTAGCGATCAATCATTCCATCAAATACAGTGTTGCCAAACATTTGTATCTGAATACCTGTTTCAGCTGGAATAGGCGTGAACATGGTTAAAAGTCGGCTAACCATTTCCTCATTTGCACCAGTCTGAGGTAGAACTTCTAGGCAAAAGCCTAAAGTACCCTCGTTAATAAATATTCCAGTCTCTTCATCATACATATCGTATTTAAAGATTTGGTGCATTCCGTATGACTCTAAAATTTTATTAGAGAGTTTTACCGGAGAAGGCTTTTTAGAATCAGGTGTTTCACCTAAAACTGCCTCATTCCAAAATCTTTTTAGTGTTTCTCTTATATCCAACATAGTATTAACGCCCCCCAGCTGCTAGAGGTTTGGTAAACTGCGAAATATCAACATTCATGTTTTGCAGCTCTTTAGCCACATTCGCATCAATATCTCTTTTTCCTGGCATAGGATTAATTGATTCACCCTTTCCACCATTTACAGGGATAGGTGCATTTTCATCAGGAATAGCTTTATCTCCATCAATTCTATATTTATAAGAATCCTGGCTATTTGAGCTTGAGCTACTTGGTGAAACCACATAATCACTTGCAGAACTAGGCGCATAGGCCATACGAACACGTCTACTGTTATGTTCGATATTCCATTTCCAGTTATCAATTACGATGTAAAAAAACTGTTGATCGAATAAAGTTCTATCCGCACTTTCCCAAGGTGCCACCCATACACGCAATGTCTTTGGATTTCTTAAGATTGGCGCACCGGTATATTCCATCGTTGGTAAAACGGAAGCTGTAGGTTTTGATCTGACAGCTATATATTCGCTGCCTTTTGCTGGTGTTTTTTCTGATCTTCTTACTTGTTGACCAGGCAGATTATTTGCTTTTGCATTTGCCATTACACCAGTCATCGAGTCACAGATGACTCCATCCGGTGCTTTACAATCAAAATTTCCCTTTGCATTTAGGCCATCCAATGTATTACAACCTGTCAGCCCAACCACTGTTAATGACAGTGCTAATAATTTAATTCGCATTGTTCACCACCTTGTCATGAGATTTTTGCAATTGCTGTTCTATTGCTTCTAGGCTCATAGCCCCAGGAATTAAGGTGCCATCTTCAAAAATTAGACTTGGTGTTCCCTGAACACCAAAACCTGCGCCAAACGCAATATTGCTATCTATCGGGTTTTTACAGGTTTTGATCTCAGGCTTAATTTTTGCAAGCATATAATCTTTCATGCTTTTAACTGGGTTATCAGAGCACCAAATATTAATAGCTGTAGATTTCGCTGTTGGATGCAGCTGCTCTAGTGGATAAAGGAAAGTGTAGATTGTGACGTTATCAAGCCCTATTAAGGTTTGTTCCAAACGGGCACAGTAAGGGCAATCCGGATCAGAGAAAACCACAACTTTACGTTGCCCATTTCCTTTCACTTCTTTAATTGCATTTTTTAATTGTTCAGCATTTGGGAAGTACACTTTTCTTGTGTTGTCCGCTTCTGCTGTAATGTCCTTTTGGCTATGCATATCATAAAGATTACCAAAGATAAAATAGCGACCTTTTTCATCCGTATAAGCTACATTCTGCCCCATCACAACTTCATAGATTCCCTTAATTGGTGTCTCATTGATCTTATTGAATGTGGTTGCTGGATAAGTCTTTTTTAAATTAGCCGTTGCTTTTGCAACATTTGCATTTGCATTGAAACTACATACGGCCAATAAACAAATTAGTAGTGCTGATTTTTTCATTTTAATCATCCAATAAAGTACGTTTATTTCTATTGCTTCCAGCTGAACCATGAAGTTTTAAACCCTCAACCTCAGCACCTTTTGTTACCAATATCTCTACTGCACGTCCTGCGTGAACCTCTACAATAGGGAATAACTCTTCAGCACGTCTTAGGTAGAAGTCTGATAGTTTTTCAGCTGCGCCTGAAATCGCTCCACCAACGGCACTGTTTTTCAAGTCTTGACCGCTAACAGTTCGCTGTACACCCAAGGCACCCATTGTTGTTGTTCCTTGTGTGTTGCTATATAAGCCACCAATTGCTTCTAATGCACTTGCTAAAGCTGCTGCACTTAATGCTTGCCCTTGCTTACTAACGACCTTGCCACGAATACCTGGTTTACCATCTTCACCAACCAGCACACCTTTCACATTCACTTGTACTGACTTGCCATTAACAATACAGCTGCCAGATTCAATACGAGCATTGACACGCTCAGTTGACAATGAACCCCAGGCATAACCCAAGAAGCGACATCCCTTAATGTTCACTTTGTAATTGTTTGGCATATCCAACTTACCAACTGTTTCAAACAATACTGGTAAAGGATCGCTTTGGGCTTGGCCGCCAGTTGGAGCATCAATCCCTGTCACCATCACAACACGAACAAAAGAACCATCACTTATGAATGTGCTATTTGCTTTCGGTTGCGTTGACGCAACTGTATTACTTGTTTGGTTTGTATCACCTTGGGTTAGGTCAATAATTCCAAAGCCTTTTGCAGCTGCTACATTTTCGTTATTAGGTAAAGGGATTACCTGGCCTGTAGCTGGATCAACCGTTGTTCCCATTGGATCAGATAAGATTGAATTTCCATGCAACCCCTGACGATTAGGTGGAATACTTCCAAATGCAGATGAAGTATTAGTCGGTGGGTTTGTGTTTGTTGGGGATGCTATTGTTCTAGGTGCTCTTGATGCTTCGTTAGCTAGTCTTTCGGCTTCTTTTGCTCTTGAGCTAACCTCATTAAGCTCATCTTTTAAACCTGTAATTTCCTGATCACGGTTGTTTAGTTGAGTTTCTAATCCTGATAATCGTTCATTGGTTGTTGCAAGCTCTTGAGACAAACCTGAACGTAATGCAGCATTATCATCAACCCCACCAGGCGGTGTGAGCTGAACCTGTTCTGATTTAGCTTGTGGAGATTGCTCTTGTGGAGCTTCACCTAAAAAAAACAATGAACCAATAATCGCTACAAGTAAGAGCACTCCACCTATAACTAAAATAGTGGTCTGCTGCTTTTTTCTTTTCTCATTAGGGTTTAATTCAATATCATCACTCATAATCTACTCCCTATCTCTCTCGAACCACATATACATTGGTAGTTTGACCAGGCAGCAAATTAAGGTGCTCTATTGATACAGCCAATACTTTTTTACGATAAAACTCTTGCTCTAATAGGATTAAATTAGATGCTGTAGTATTCGTAACTTGGTAATGTTCACCGTATAATTCATCACCATCATAACGTGCAACAAAAAGCATATTTGCTTCTTTCCACAACGGAATTGGTTGATTCACAAAGCTCCGATTGATTCCTGAAATTGCTAATTCATCTTGAGGATCATCTGAATCATCACCCATTACATAAATCAGCTCTTTGATTTGCTGTAAGAATGATTGTGCCCCTTTATCAGTCCCAGCTGAGTCACTTGCTTTTGGCGGTATTAAGATAACTTCTTCGGCACCCAAACTTGCGGTTGGACGCATAACCAACTTATAACGTGTACCTTGATCATCATTAACAAATGCAGAAATTGTGCGGTTCTGATACCAAGGTGCTACTTTGAAATAAAGCACTCCCTGACTAACATCTTTTTGATATTCCAGTGCATCCCCTATTGAGGGAATTACACTTGTGATTTTTCTTCCATCTACTGCTAAAACGTTTTGTTCTGTACTAGATACATTGACAGTGACATTATCAAGGTAAGCTTTATCTACATGCTGAGCAGCGCATGTAAAGCCACTAACTGATAGCAATAGTGGTATTAATGCGAATTTACTGAGTCTCATCCTGCTTAACTTCCATTATATTTCTAGGATACAAACGACCATTTTTCATCACATAGTCAAAACGGATGTTTTGAGTTTTGGATGTAACGAGTTTGTCTGCTAAATATGTTTTTGTTACACCAGTTGCGATTACTGCCTTTTCACTTGGGAAAAATTCATACATACCAGTGGTTGACCAAACCTGAGTTACCTGATCACGTTTGATTTGTTCTGCTGCTTTATCAAGATAATTTTTCATATCTTTCTGATGTTCAGGTAAAACACCCTCTAGCAACTTCCCAAAATTTTCATCAACATTGATAGGAGTTACGTTGTATAAAAGATTGAGATTGTCTCTTGTGATGTCGATAAAATATTCTTTATTGGCCTGATCATTACCGATTGAATATTGAGCTGACTGCTGTGATGGCATAATAATTACTGTTTGATTCATGAGCACATAACCCAATAGCCCGATCAGACCGATATTGGAAACACTCATAATTAACGAAAATAATCTACTTGCTCGCCTATCAGCACTTAACTCCCCTATTGTTTTTTCACCATTTTGTCTACGCATCTAGTTCTCACCCAAAGAAAAATCTATTACCTGATTCGGGCAGTTCATCCAGTTTTGGAGTACCCGAAATCCAGTAAAAAAGGTGTTGTACGAAACCGATGTGATAACCAGCTTTAACCTTATTGAACCAATAGGCCAAGCCAATACCTACAACCAAACCTATAAACGGATGATTTACCCAATATCCAGCAATGAATAACATCAATGCCAGGATTGCTACGCTTTGATCAAAGATCAGAAACTTGCCAGGATCGTCCAGTTTGGTCGGCACATAATGTTGTAGATCATCGTTCATACATCACCTTTCTTTTTTTTAGTTAATTAGAATTAGATAACTGCCGTAAATGACGAGTTAATAATCCCGATCACAACACCAATAACTACAGCTGCAATTAATGGTAGGAACAACAATTTAAAGTCACGTGTCCAAGCAAATGCCGCTAATGAGAAGATCAAACCACCTAATACAATCGTTTTACCTAAGTTACCTTTGATCCATGCTTCAACCTTGGTAGCCGATGCATCGAACTCTTTAGCTGTTGTTGACGCTGCTTCTGCAAACATTGCCAACATTGTTCCCATTGCAAGTACAGCAAGCACTAATAAAACTGTGCGAAGCAATGGACGAACACGTACCATGATTTGATCCATCTTTTGTGATGGGGTCTGTAACGCTAATTCCATGTGGAACTCCTTTAACTTGTTTTTTTAAGAAATGCCCCAATTTTTTTATATGTGACTAAGGCAGAACACACCAAAATCAATAATCCGGAAGATTATTGTTTTTTTTGGCAGTACCCACCTGAATTTGAGTTGAGTTGTTGGATACTGCCAAATGCTTTTTTGTCCGAACCGGCTTCTCGCAACCTTTTTGTGAATGCTCACAAAGGATGAAGGATGTATCACGCCCCTCTCCACCTTGAGGTACAACGTTTACATAAGCCTGAACTGGATTAGGTTCACTCATTGGTTGTGCCTTTTCCTTTTTAGACTTATTGGGTTCAGTTGCCATTGCTGTTGTTGCGGTAACGCAACATACAGCAACTATGAATATGTTTTTTAACTTCATCTTCCATCACCTCCTTGGGTCGATTAGAACTGGATTATTTTGAAACTGGTTGATTTCTTTTCTTCTTGATTCTTATAAGAAACCTGTTGATTCTTACTCGATAAAGGACTTGGTAAGGTTGCTGGTTGTTGATAACCAAGCAAAGGCTGATAGGTAATAGGCAGTCCAGCTTTACGCTTATAGCCCTCGTAATAACGCCTTACGTCTTTCGCATAGTTCCTCATAGCGGTATAAGCTTTAGATGCTGGGCCACCGTAATAACAACCAACCGCTGCCCATACTTCACCTTTCTTTTTTAGACAATCTGCCAAAACCCAAGCACCGACTTTTTGTGATGTACATGGGTCAAATAGATCAGTCCTAGTTATTCCTTGCTTGCTTAAAGCTGGCAAATGGATCGTGTTTATCTGCATCAACCCTAATGCTCTATTTCCATCACGTAGCAATGAGCCAACTGCCCCAACATGCCCTCTGCTTTCTTTCCAGCCAATTGCTTTCAACAAGTAGGGATCATGACCATACATAGCAGCTGCTTCATCCCAGCACTCGGCATGAACTGCCTGAATGCCGAAACCACCCATCACCAACACAATTGCACCAAATATTTTCTTGGTCTCAGTCTGTAAGTTTAGTTCTTTAAAAACATTCATATTCAAAGCTCAAATGAGGTTCAAAGCACCTAATAATTATCACTTTTTCCTTTTTGGCTGTCAAAGTGAAGTCCAAAAAATTAGACCGTATAGAACAATATTTTCTTTATAAAAAACATTGTCTTATACGGTCTTGGTAAAACTGCTTATTAAATAGAAGAAAAATCTTCGACAAAAGTTTATCCAAAGAAGTACCTATTACCTGATTCGGGCAGTTCATCCAGTTTTGGAGTACCCGAAATCCAGTAAAAAAGGTGTTGTACGAAACCGATGTGATAACCAGCTTTAACCTTATTGAACCAATAGGCCAAGCCAATACCTACAACCAAACCTATAAACGGATGATTTACCCAATATCCAGCAATGAATAACATCAATGCCAGGATTGCTACGCTTTGATCAAAGATCAGAAACTTGCCAGGATCGTCCAGTTTGGTCGGCACATAATGTTGTAGATCATCGTTCATACATCACCTTTCTTTTTTTTAGTTAATTAGAATTAGATAACTGCCGTAAATGACGAGTTAATAATCCCGATCACAACACCAATAACTACAGCTGCAATTAATGGTAGGAACAACAATTTAAAGTCACGTGTCCAAGCAAATGCCGCTAATGAGAAGATCAAACCACCCAAGATAATCGTTTTACCTAAGTTACCTTTGATCCATGCTTCAACCTTGGTAGCCGATGCATCGAACTCTTTAGCTGTTGTTGACGCTGCTTCTGCAAACATTGCCAACATTGTTCCCATTGCAAGTACAGCAAGCACTAATAAAACTGTGCGAAGCAATGGACGAACACGTACCATGATTTGATCCATCTTTTGTGATGGGGTCTGTAACGCCAATTCCATGAGGAACTCCTTTCAACCTGGTTTTTAAGAAATGCCCCAATTTTTTTGTGACCAGGGCTTAACACACCAAAATCAATAATCCGGAAGATTATTGTTTTTTTGACTGCACCCACCTGAATTTGAGTTGAGTTGTTGAGAACAGCCAATTACTGATATGGCTAATAAAACTTGAATGCTTGATACAGTGCGCTTTATATCACCCTCAATTTGAGAGAGAGTCTTGGTCGCTAAACCCATCAAGAACTCCATTAAATTAGTTTTGTTATGGGTAAATTTTTTACTTTTTAAATCTCTTTAAAATTAGAGATTTTCACCCTCACTCCCCTTTACATTTCATTAACAAGTCAATTACACAAAAATGTGATGGATTATCCACTTTTTGTATTTTTTGACAAGTGAAACAATCCAAGAGAAAAGTCACACCTTTTAACTGTTCAATAATTATCACTGTTTTCTTTTTGGCTGTCAAAGTGACGTTTAGAATTATTTTTAATCAGAAATTTATACATCGTTGTTTTTAAAAGTTATTTTTTTATTCATTTTTTATTTTTATTAACAATATTTTATAAATCGCATTTATTTTCAAAAATAGACAGAACCGTCAACTCTATTTTTCAGCATTTTACTTTTTTTAAACAGAAAAATAAATCTTTAGACAAAAAAAAAGCCCTCTATGGGCTAAATATTTTATTAATTATATGATCAATACTTGTTCTAAGAGTTTTGCGCTAAATTCATTGTCCGGCTCTTGCTTCTCATACATCTTCCTTAAAACCATGTTTAAGTAAGCTGACCTACTGACTTCTCGATCCAATTGCTTTCCCAATTGCTCAACCAATCGAGTAAAACTTGAATAAACATTCTTTTTTACCCTGACAGTAGTTTTTAAACCAGTCTTTGAAATTTTATTTTCAAGTTGGTTCTCATCAACATAGATACTTGATTTATTTTCTACACAAAATTCGATAATTCTTGATACAACATAAGTTAGAGATAGATTAGTTCTCTTCCCCAATGAAGTAGCAAATTTCTTTAACTCAGGCTCTATGTACAGAGTATCAACTGTCCTTTTCTCATCGTATAATTTTGCACTAACATTACTCATTATGCCTTTTTCAACCACTACTTCGCCCATTTGCCCCACTCCCCTAAAACATCAACAACCATAGTCATTTATATAACATTATAGCTATATTTTTATATTACAGTCTTTAGATTTTTAGGTACTCAATAAGTTTCAAATTGCATCAATGTTCCATGTCAAACCCTTTATTGTTTTCAAATTGATTTTCATCTTTCCCATATTGAGTTTCTTGGGCAAAACTTGTTTTGTCTTGTGAATAACCCACAGCCATTCGTGCTACATTTTTGTCGTGAGTGTATATCTTTAATTCTTTAGATGCACGTGTCACGCCCACATAGAACGCTCTATTTCCAAAGATTTTACCTAAATTTTTGGCTGCCTTTTCGTCATTTTTAGCATTGGATAGAGTGCTACTATTAATTAACATAAAAACATTCTCTTTCGTCAAGCCCTGACTCGAATATATTGTCGTTGCATAGCCATGATCCCAATGCTTAAACTCATTCAATGGCATTCTGTGCTCTTCATTTTTTTCATTAGTTAATAAGACTTCATTTCCCTCAATTCCTTTAAACGTATACTTCTCACCATTTTTAAAATTACCATTTGTTCTATTAATTTTTATTAGATCACCCTTTAATAATTTTTTTTCTTCTTTTTCGTAAACTTCAATTAAATTTTTATTTTTACTATTCCAATCTTGAATAACACCATCCTTATCTTTGAGTTTTAAACCCTGTTCTCGTTTACCCTTGGTATTTTTATAAGTATCAACTACAGTGTAATATTCATCCTTTTTAAATGTCTTTCCCTCTGGACTATAAGTTTTATTAAATCTAATAACATCACCAGCCTTATATTCAATAATTTCACTTTGCTGAGCTTTCGTTAAATTCTTATTCGAGTATGTAGAAAACTCTAATTCCTCCCCTGTTAACTCTCCTTTTTTTAAACGCTGTTCTCTAACCATTTCATTTAAGATTTTTCTATCGCTATTGAATGGGGTTATGATTAAGCTATTGTCACGTTTGGATTGATCATGACTCATGTATTCATCAATCAGCTCATGATGTAAGTCCTCTTGATTAACCTGCATTACTCGACCTTGTTGATCCAGTAGATCGAATGCCTTTTCATTCTCAGATAATGCAATTTCACCTTTGGAGTTCTTCGCAGTAATAACCGCAACAACATCCTTAAGCTCCTTAGTTTTTTGCCGGTTAATATTTTCCATTGAAGAGAATGACATTTCTTTCTGTAAAATCTCAAATGGTTTACCAGCATCAATTGCTTGAAGCTGTAGCTTATCCCCTAAAAATACTATTCTTGCATCTGCTGATTTTGCTAATTTCATGATCTCAGCAAAGTTTTCCTGACCAGTAATACTAGACTCATCCACTACCCAAATTTCATTCTTCCTACTTACCGCCCCATTAGTTTTAGCTAAATCATTTTGCAATTTGCTTTCATTCAGCTGGAACATCGCATTCGTAGATGATGGGATGCCTGTTTCAAGTTCGAGATTCTTAGCAGCTGTTCCTGATCCAGCCATGCCTTTAACAATGAACCCTTGTTTTTCAGCAATCTTATTTAATGCCGTTAACATTGTAGTCTTACCTGTTCCAGCTAAACCATTCACAGAATGGTAACGACTATCTGTAGTGAAAATGCTTTCAATTGCATCCCTTTGCCCCTCTGTATATTTAAATTTTTGTAATGCTTCCCTCTCTGCAATTTCAGATTTAATTACATCAGAATCTAATATTTTATCGACTGACTTTCGCTCTTCCCTAACATGGTCAATTGACCATATTTCACTATGTGCTAGTCTTTGGGTAGTAATCTTTCCTGTTTTTGTTGCTACTAGAATATTAGATTTTATTAAGCGATTTACTTCATTTTCCACATCCTTGTATGTAAACAATCCCTCAGCTTTATCCAAGGCCGTAGCTTCAATATCACCACGTTTAATCATCATTTCTCTTTCAGTATGATGACCTACTGAATAGAATACAGCTTCTCTCAATGCCTTTTCTTTTTCGGACAATCCATCCCATTCTTTTATTGGTTCAGCTGTTTGGTTTTTCTCCTTATTCGTATTATTTGGTTTCTGTTTCGGCTGGTCTCTTTTTAAAAAATTCCATAACCTGTCTAGCCAGCTTTTTGTTTCTGTTGTGTCCTGTCCATCCTGTTCAATCGTTTTACTTTTATTGCGCTCAGGCTGTTCTTTCCCGTTGCCAGGTTGATTACTACCAGGTGCAGATTCTCCTTTACCACTCCCAGGCTGTTTATCACCATGCTCAGGTTGTTGTGTACCACTCCCAGGCTGTTTATCACCATGCTCAGGTTGTTGTGTACCACTCTCAGGCTGTTTATCACCATGCTCAGGTTGTTGTGTACCACTCCCAGGCTGTTTATCACCATGCTCAGGTTGTTGTGTACCACTCTCAGGCTGTTTATTACCATTGCCAGGTTGCTTGCTGTCAGGATCAGATTTTTCTTTTTCTCTTACATTATCTTTTGAAAAAAGGCTTTCAACATATTCCTTTGTTAAGCCATATGAATCAGCTCTTTCTTTCCAGTCATTATCCAAACTTTCTTGTGTAACGTTCTTTTTAGTTTTTCTTGTATCTAATGCAATTACTTCACGCATACTTGCGGAAGCTGTAGAAAGATCAATTCCTTTAGCTTCTGCGCTTTCAATCATTGCCATTCTTCGTTGAGAAAACTCATCAATAACGTCTTGAGATATTCCTGAAATTTCAAAATTTCCATTAGGTTTAAACTCTAAATCTAAACCTAAATCTTTTAAGTTACTCGCCAGTTCTGAATTATAAATTGCCCCTACCAACTTTTGATTTTGATATATCTCTTCATTGGTTAATGCAGTCCATTCACCTTTACTATTCAGTGTTGCATTCATTACTACTGCATGGGTATGAGTCTGTGGATCAAGTTCACGACTATTGTTATGTGAAAATAATGCAACAATTAGATTTTCTGTATCCTCTCTTTGCATTGAACCATCAATACTAACTCTGGTCTGAGCATATTTTTTTTCTACTAAATCTAACGTTGATTTAACGGCATCTTCATGAGCTTTTCTAACATCATCATTCTTAAAAACCTCAGAAAGAATTGAAACAGATTTAGGGGCAGAAAAAGTTAAATCTACCCCTGGTCTGTGTTGCGTTACCGCAACCCCATTTTCATCATAAACAGTACGACCAATTTTCTTATTATCATCAATTTCTCCCTCCAATAAAGACTTAAATTTTTCAGGGTCAAAATTCTCTCCATCCAAACCTAAAACAGCTGCGCCCTTGCCATACCAACCAGCTTTCTCTAGGCTTTCAGGTGTTTCCTCTTTAGTGTAGTAGTTATCTTTTGAATAATAAGTTGAAGCCTGTGAAGCAGACTTTAAAGTGGTCATACTCATCATAATTATTTACTTCCAGTTAAGTCATCCATATTGTCAAAAAAACTTGTTTGATAAGTTTTCTTTTCACCTTGATCTTTGGAATCATTTTCCCCTTGTTCTAATAGTGAATCATTTTCAGCTTCTTTAGGCTCAGATTTAACATCTTTTTCAGCAAATTTATTTGCATCTTCCGCAACTTCAACTGGCTCAGTTTTTGACGCTAATGAATCAATGTTATCAGCAGTATCATGTTCAAGATTACCAATTGTATTATCAATTTCAACCTGATCTTCCACTGCCTGATTTTCAATATCATTCACTGTAGAATTAACAATTTCATTTGCGTTTTCAATCTCTTTACTTTTATGCGTCAAAGAGTCAATAACAGCTCTAGTATCCTTATTTGTTAATTCCTCTATAAGTTCAATATTGATTGATTTTTTTCTTGGAATAAATGGAATGGCATTATTAGCAAATGGAACATACTTTGTTGTTACTTTTGCTACAGGATAGTTCCCTACAATTTTTAAATATCCAACCAAATTTGGTAAATCCATGATCTCGGATGGCATGACGATATTTCTCTCCTTACGTTGGCTATAAAAGCTATCACCATCACGATTATCCTGAACCCCCATACTCCTAGACATATTCTTTTCATCAACCTCCATCTGACCAATAATTTTTGATAAACGTTCAGCTGAAACACTATCAGTAACACGCAAAATCAATTTGGTTTGGAGTGTAGAAATGATTGTACTGGTAACGTCTTTACCATAAGTATTATCACATTGGCTAAAGTCTTGAAGCCCGATAATATGACACAAACCATACTTACGTGTATTTGTAAGAGACAAGACTAAATCATCCATTTTTTGTAATGTTGGCATTTCATCAATACATAGCCACATACGCTCTCTATGGATCGCTGGAAGCGACATTGTTGCCTTGATTGCTGTACTTATCCAAAGTGAAATAATGGGCTTAATAGCTTCTTTTTGCTCCTCCTTTGTCGTGATGAAAATCCAGCTATCATCCTCTTCATGAATCCAGTTACGAATAGAAAATTTTTCACCCTCATCTTTTAAATATCTGAAAGGTGTTAGATAGTTCAAAATTTGCATTTTGATGTTAACGCCAGTCTTTTCTGTCTTTGGATCAACATACGTTGCACCAGAAGTTCCAGCTAACATTTCATGTAGTTCTTGCAATGTAGCAAGCGAAATAGATTCGTATAAATGTTTATTGGTTTTGGTGTTTTCGTTTTGACCAAGAACACGTATAACGTCAGCTATTAATCTACGTGCAGCTGGTGGGAAAAATTGATCACCGTTAGGTGTAATAGGAATTAAAGCGTCTCCAATAGAATCTATGTGATGATCCTCTTCTACTTCATTCCAAACATTCCATTGTGGACTTCTTTCATCAAACGGATTAAGAATAATATCCTTACCCTCTCGATAAAATTCTTGTGTAAATTCTCCACTAGGATCATAACAGATTACTTTTTTTCCTCGTCCTCTAATCTGTGCTAATAAAGCACGTATAGCTTGTGATTTACCTGAAAATGGCGCACCAACAAAACAAACGTTAGTACCCTCAGTTCCCTTACGCATTGGCACACCAGCAATCTTATAAGGGCTGGCATCTTTATTGTTATGAATTAGTTCAATTAACTTTTCTTTTTCAACTAGCTTAGCTCCCCTTAATTGTTCATCTTCCATAATCTTTCGACCATAAGAGTACCAGTACCAAATTAACCCACCAACGATAGCAAAACTGAATATCATCCCTATCAAAAGTGATCGTTTTACTGCCCACCAAAAAGTATTAACATAAGGCTGAATTACCTGTTCAGCTTGTTCCATTGTTAGCTTTGTTGGTTCATTATTTATCATAAGTTCAATCTCTTGATTAGGTACATTAAGAGATTGCTTATAGACAATTTCCATTTCCGTTTTTAAAGCATAGAAATGACGATTATCTAGTTTTAAATATAAAAATAATCCCATCACTGAGATAGTTAGGAATAAAGCTAAAATCAAAACATTTGAGATTCCAGTTAAAAACATTTTTAACTGGTGTGTCCAAATTTCACTACCTCTTGTGAAGTCGATAAATTTGGATGGATTATTCTTTTTCAT
>NZ_JBBMZX010000001.1:0-3265456 GCF_037996845.1 Acinetobacter sp. HZNU-JH01 | reverse complement strand
AAGACCTATCCATTTGCTTTGAACAGCAATAAGCCTAATCAATCCTATGTGAACATTCTGTGATGTGAAATTTCCGAAAGATCATGGTTCGTCTAAACACGGTCTGAGTCAGTTGTCATCGGAATACGAATAGTAAACACACTATTTGGTTTTTTATTTTCATATTGAATCGAACCCTGATGCGCAACGACTATCGCATGGACAACGGCTAAACCTAGCCCCGTTCCACCAAATTCTTTATTACGAGACTCCTCTAAACGAAAAAAAGGATCAAATAAATCATGTTGGTACTCTAAAGCAATCCCAGGCCCTTCATCTTCTATTTGTAAAATCCAATCATTGGCATCTATTCTTGATCTTATTGTTAGCAATCCCGCATTCGCATATCGAACAGCATTATCGACCAGAGCAATGAGAACTTGCTCCATACGTTGTCGATCACAATGCACAATATCTTTTGAAACTTCTGTTTCAATCGTGAGGTGAGCTTGTTTGAGCCTTTCGCCAAACATCGAAATGACTTTATCTACACACGCTTGAAAATTCACAGCTTCAATATTTAATCGGAGCTGTTGGTTTTCGACCAAACTCAATGTTCTTAGGTCTTCAACTAAGTACGAGAGTCCCTCAACTTGGTTCAATAAACTTTTCATGAGTTTAGGTTTAGGCTCAAATACACCATCAACAATCCCCTGTAAACGCCCCTGTAAAATCGTGATTGGCGTACGTAACTCATGTGCAATTGCAGCATTCCAGACTTGTGCCGTTTTCACAGAATCTTCAAGTTTTTGAGCCATATTATTAAAGTTATGCATCAACTCTGATATTTCTGTTGAATGTATTTTCGTATCTTCAGCTCTTGCAGAAAGATCACCTAAGCTAATTTCTTTTGCGGCATTGGCTAGAGAGTTAATTGGAACAATAAAACGTTTCGCCAGCAGTAAACCAATAATTAAGGAGATCACCGTACCACAAAATATCACCGTGAATAGCCAAACCCAATCAACGACATGAAATTCGGTCCAATCCTCTTCCAATGAACCCAGCGTAATCCACCCCGTTTCAATTGCATAATTGTAGATTACATAGCCTATAAAAACAGAAAATAGCGTCACACTTAAGTTCACAATACTCAGCGCGATAAAGAGTTGTTTGCTAATACCTGATTTATTTTTCATGTGGATGATCCAAGCGATAGCCAACACCACGTACATTGATCAACATATGTTGCAGCCCCTGTTCTTCTAGTTTCTTCCTCAATTTACTGACATGACTATCAACGGTACGCTCTAAAGCATCACTATCTGGTAAACAGTGATTCATAAGTTCGCTACGGGTAAAAACTTTGTGTGGATGATCAATAATAAGGAGTAAAATTTTGTACTCAGTTAAAGTCAAATTGAGCAAAACTTTCTGAGTATCTCGATGTACATACACACTATGAATATCTGTATTAATCTCGATATTTTTATAAATTATATTTTTATTTAAAGCTTGAGTGTTTTGCTGAGTCCGTCTGAGAACAGCTTGCACACGAGCCACCACTTCATTTGGATTGAATGGCTTCACGACAAAGTCATCAGCGCCTATACGTAACGCCATGACTTTATCAATATCTTGATCCAGTGCAGTTAACATGATTACAGGCGTCTGAGCTTTTTGACGGATTTTGTTAAGTACCTCCCAACCATTTAACTCAGGAAGTTTAATATCTAAAAGAATTAAATCAATCGGTTGCGATGCATGCATTTCAATCGCCTGCTTCCCATTCATGGCACGAATTACACGCATTCCTTCGCGTTTTAAATAGTGCTCGATAATATCGCCAATATCATACTCATCCTCAACGACAAGAATAAATTTGTCACGACAATCGAATGAAAATGAAGCTTCCAACATAGAGATCAATCATAGAAAAATCAGTCAATCTTCATAATACGACGATTTATCAATTGATCTCCACACTTTTTCCACACTTTACGGATGGTGGTTACACAAAATCAGAAAATACTGTCAACATCAAAAACTCCTGAGATTTGGCAGTATGCAAAAGCATCTTTTACTCCCATTAGTTCTATCCATTGGACTGGTTCTACACGGTTGTAATTCCGAAGTAGAACAACCTGAAGCACCTCCTGCAAAAGTGAGTGTGATCAATGTTCAACCTCAATCTGTAAATTTTAGCGAAAACCTACCCGCACGCGTACAAGCATTTCGTACGGCTGAAATTCGTCCTCAAGTCGGTGGCATTATTGAAAAAGTGCTATTTACTCAAGGGAGTGAGGTAAAGGCAGGACAAGCTTTATATAAAATTAATTCTGAAACCTTCCAAGCTGATGTAAATAGTAATAGAGCTTCACTTAATAAAGCAGAAGCGGAAGTTACACGTCTAAAAGTTCAACTGGAACGTTACGAGCAATTACTTCCGAGTAATGCAATTAGTAAACAAGAAGTCAGTAATGTTCAAGCTGAATATCGCCAAGCTTTGGCGGATGTTGCTCAAATGAAAGCCTTGCTTACACGACAAAATTTAAATCTTCAATATGCAACAGTTCGAGCACCGATTTCAGGGCGTATTGGACAGTCGTTCGTAACTGAAGGTGCTTTAGTTAGCCAAGGTGATGCAAATACCATGGCGACCATCCAGCAAATCGATAAAGTTTATGTCGATGTGAAGCAATCCATTGGAGACTTTGAACGTTTACAAGCGGCATTACAAAGCGGTGAATTATCTGCAAATGACCAAAAAACTGTTCGGATCTTTAACAGTCATGGTCAGCCTTATAACGTGACTGCACGAATGTTGTTTGAAGACATCAATGTTGATCCAGAAACAGGTGATGTCACCATTCGTATTGAAGTCAACAATCCAGAGAGAAAGTTACTACCGGGCATGTATGTCCGTGTGAATATTGATCGCGCTTCTGTCCCACAAGCCTTGTTGATCCCAGCACAAGCGATTCAACGCAATATCTCTGGGGAGCCTCAGGTTTATGTCATCAATACCAAAGGCACTGCTGAAATTCGTCCAATCGAATTAGGGCAGCAATATGAACAATATTACCTAGTCAATAAAGGGCTTAAAACTGGTGAAAAGGTGGTTGTTGAAGGGATTGACCGCATTCAACCTGATCAAAAACTTGAAATGACAGCGTGGAAAATCCCTGCCACCCAAGGAGCCCAATGATGTCCCAATTCTTCATTCGTCGCCCCATTTTTGCGTGGGTGATCGCGATTTTTATTATCTTATTTGGGTTACTGAGTATTCCTAAATTACCGATTGCCCGCTTTCCAAGCGTAGCCCCTCCACAAGTCAATATTAGTGCGGTCTATCCTGGTGCAACACCTAAAACCATTAATGATAGTGTAGTTACACTGATTGAACGGGAATTATCTGGTGTAAAAAACCTGTTGTATTACAGCTCAACCACAGATACGTCTGGTACAGCCGAGATTTCTGCGACCTTTAAACCAGGTACAGATGTGGATATGGCACAAGTGGATGTACAAAACAAAATCAAAGCCATCGAAGCACGTTTGCCTCAAATTGTCCGCCAACAAGGCTTACAAGTTGAGTCTTCGTCATCAGGCTTCTTGATGTTAGTCGGTATCAAATCACCCAATGGTCAATATTCTGAAATTGATTTGAGTGATTATCTTGTCCGCAATGTGGTGGAAGAATTAAAGCGTGTCGAAGGAGTCGGAAAAGTTCAATCCTTTGGTGCAGAAAAAGCCATGCGAATATGGGTCGATCCAAACAAACTCGTGTCTTATGGTCTATCAATTAGTGATGTAAATGCAGCTATTCGTGAAAATAATGTTGAAATCGCACCCGGTCGTCTTGGCGATATGCCTGCCGAACAGGGTCAGCTCATCACCATTCCTTTATCTGCACAAGGGCAACTTGATAGTATAGAGCAATTCAAAAATATCAGTTTGAAAAGCAAAACCAGTGGTAGTGTAATTCGACTTTCTGACGTCGCCAATGTTGAAATTGGCTCTCAAGCCTACAACTTTGCGATCTTGGAGGATGGTAAACCGTCTACTGCTGCTGCAATTCAACTCAGCCCAGGTGCCAATGCAGTAAAAACAGCAGACGCAGTCCGTGAAAAAATCGAAGAGTTAAACATCAATTTACCTGAGGGTATGCAATTTAGTATTCCTTATGACACGGCGCCGTTCGTTAAAATTTCCATTGAGAAAGTCATCCATACTTTATTAGAAGCGATGGTTCTGGTTTTCATCGTGATGTACTTATTCTTACATAACGTTCGATATACGCTGATACCTGCGATTGTCGCACCGATTGCACTACTCGGCACTTTTGCCGTGATGTTAGTTGCAGGCTTTTCCATTAATGTATTGACGATGTTTGGTATGGTGCTCGCCATCGGGATCATCGTGGATGATGCGATCGTCGTGGTGGAAAACGTTGAGCGGATTATGGCAACCGAAGGTTTACCGCCTAAAGAGGCAACCTCTAAAGCCATGAAGGAAATCACCAGTCCAATTATCGGGATTACACTCGTACTGGCAGCGGTATTTTTACCCATGGCATTTGCCAGTGGTTCAGTGGGTATCATTTATCAGCAATTTACCCTGACTATGTCGGTGTCTATTTTATTCTCTGCACTATTGGCTTTGGTCTTAACACCTGCACTCTGTGCCACGATTCTCAAACCAATTGACGGGCATCATCAGAAAAAAGGTTTTTTTGCATGGTTTGATCGTAGCTTTGATAAAGTTACGAAAAAATATGAACGCATCCTACTTAAAGTGATTAAACATAGTATTCCAATGATGGTGATCTTTGTTGTGATTACAGGTTTAACCTTTGCGGGAATGAAGTACTGGCCAACTGCATTTATGCCCGAAGAAGACCAAGGTTGGTTCCTAACCTCCTTCCAACTGCCATCCGATGCAACCACTGAGCGTACAAAAAACATCGTAAATCAGTTTGAGGATAGCCTTAAAGACAATCCAAATGTTAAGAATAACACCACGATTCTCGGTTGGGGCTTTAGCGGTTCTGGACAGAACGTGGCTGTTTCATTTACTACATTGAAGGATTTTAAAGATCGTACTTCTAGCGCATCCGAAATGACCAACGCTGTCAATGCCGAAATGGCAAATAGCAAGGAAGGCGCAACGATGGCTGTGCTTCCACCCGCAATTGATGAGTTAGGTACTTTCTCAGGTTTCAGTCTCCGCTTACAAGACCGTGCCAACTTAGGTATGCCTGCATTGTTAGCCGCACAAGACCAATTGATGGCAATGGCAGCTAAAAACAAAAAGTTTTACATGGTTTGGAATGAAGGTTTACCACAAGGTGACAATATTTCTTTAAAAATTGACCGTGAAAAACTGAATGCTCTAGGTGTGAGATTTGCTGATGTCTCCGATATTATTTCGACTTCTATGGGTTCAATGTATATCAATGATTTTCCAAATCAGGGTCGTATGCAACAAGTGATTGTCCAAGTGGAAGCAAAGTCACGTATGCACTTAAAAGATATTTTGAATCTCAAAGTCGCAGGTGCAAGCGGTCAATTAGTCTCTTTGTCTGAGGTAGTTACACCTGAATGGAACAAAGCTCCCCAACAATATAACCGATACAATGGTCGTCCTTCATTAAGCATTGCGGGTATCCCTAATTTTGATACCTCTTCTGGTGATGCAATGCGTGAAATGGAAAATCTGATCGCTCAATTGCCGAAAGGAATTGGCTATGAATGGACAGGAATTTCACTGCAAGAGAAACAGTCTGAATCGCAAATGGCATTCTTATTGGTTCTATCAATGTTAGTGGTCTTCCTTGTGCTGGCTGCATTATATGAAAGTTGGGCAATTCCACTTTCTGTCATGTTAGTTGTTCCATTGGGCATCTTCGGTGCCATAGTTGCGATTATGACAAGAGGAATGATGAATGACGTATTCTTTAAAATTGGTTTGATTACCATCATTGGACTCTCTGCCAAGAACGCCATTTTGATCGTTGAATTCGCAAAAATGCTCAAAGAAGAAGGGATGAGTTTGATCGAGGCAACAGTACAAGCAGCGAAACTGCGTTTACGTCCGATTTTGATGACCTCACTTGCCTTTACCTGTGGTGTGATTCCCTTAGTGATTGCCTCTGGTGCAAGTTCAGAAACCCAACACGCATTAGGTACAGGTGTATTTGGCGGCATGATATCAGCCACTATTCTTGCAATTTTCTTCGTTCCTGTTTTCTTCGTCTTTATCCTTGGCGGCGTAGAGAAACTGTTTAAATCAAAGCGAACATCCACGAAGCAAGAAACTACCTCCTAAACTGAAAAATCAGAGGAAAGTCACCTTTCCTCTGATACAGCAGGCCTAAACCATATTCATTTCTATTTGGAGCGTACCATGTCTAGATCGACTGTACTTTTATCACGTGGAATCGTCATCTCTACCCTTACTATCGCCCTGACTGCTTGTGTCAGTATGCAAGCCCCTTCACCAGTCATTCGCTCTGATATTCCGCAAAGCTTTAGTCATGCTAATGGTGGAACCTCAATTGCAGAACAAGGTTATAAAGATTTTTTTTCTGATCCTCGTTTATTGCAAGTCATTGAGATCAGTTTAGAGAACAATCGTGATTTGCGCACTGCAACGCTCAATATTCAACGCGCTCAGCAACAGTACCAAATCACTCGAAATGACCAACGACCAATGATAGGAGCCACAGGCAGCGCAGTACGACAAGTAAATCCCTCGATAAATCCCAATAATCCCTACTCTACCTTTCAAGTTGGTTTAGGCGTAACAGCCTATGAATTGGATTTTTGGGGACGAGTGAAAAGTCTCAAAGATACCGCTTTAAATCAATACTTAGCTACGCAAAGCGCACGCGACGCCACACAAATTAGCCTCGTGAGTCAAATCACACAAGCATGGTTAAATTATGCATTTGCGAAAGAGAATCTCAGCCTAGCTGAACAAACCTTAAAAGCTCAACTTGATTCATACGAGCTGAATAAAAAGCGCTTCAACGTTGGGATTGATAGTGAAGTACCATTACGACAAGCACAAATCTCTGTAGAGACTGCTCGTAATGATGTGGCAAATTATAGAACCCAAGTCTTGCAAGCACAGAATTTATTGAATCTATTGGCTGGGCAAACCATTCCACAGGACTTACTGCCTCACCAAGCGATCTCCAATATCACTCAAGAAAAGACCTTTGCAACGGGTTTAAGTAGTGACTTATTGAATAATCGTCCAGATTTAAAAGCTGCCGAATATCAACTGCGTGCTGCAGGTGCAAATATTGGTGCAGCAAAAGCACGAATGTTTCCGACTATTAGCCTAACTGGTTCTGCTGGATATGCTTCAACTGAACTGAATGATTTATTTAAGTCTGGTGGTTTCTCTTGGTCAATCGGCCCAAGTATAGACCTCCCCATTTTTGACTGGGGCACTCGAAAGGCGAATGTTAAAATCTCAGAAACAGACCAAAAGATAGCACTCTCTGAATATGAAAAATCAATTCAAGCTGCTTTTCGTGAGGTGAATGATGCTCTTGCTGCCCATGCACATATTGATGAACGTCTTGATGCTCAACGCCGCTTAGTCTCGGCAACAGATACGACTTATAAGCTATCTAGTGCTCGTTTTAGAGCTGGTATTGATAGTTATCTGACCGTATTGGATGCACAACGTTCAGCTTATGCAGCTCAACAAGGCTTATTGATACTTGAACAAACTAAATTGAATAATCAGATCGAACTCTATAAGGCTTTAGGAGGTGGATTATCTCGACATTCGTAAACGCTTAAGTCTGTTATTCGGGCTGATTTTTAAAGACTCAGCCCTTATAGTGTTTAAGTTTAAATCAGAAAATAACCGTTAATCTATGTTTACACTTTCGCTCACACCAAGATTTTATGAAACAGATGCTTTCGGACATATCAACAATACTGTAATCACAGGTTGGTTTGAAACCGCACGTGAACCTGTTTTTCGTTTATTCAACCCAAGTATGGAAATCAAAAACCTACCTTTGATTCTCGCACGAGTTGAAGTCGATTTTGTTGCCCAAATTTATTATGGTGCTGATATCGAAATCAAAACATGGATTGAACAGATCGGGAATTCTTCATTCATTGTCGCACATGAAGCTTGGCAAAATGATCACTGTGTTGCGCGAGGTAAAGCTGTTCAAGTGTATTTCGATTTCAGCGCGCAGAAATCAGATCGTATTCCAGATCAATTCCGTACTCAGTTACAAAAATATCTGATTAGCCAATAAACATTTTCGCTGAAATAAACTGATTCATTTCAGCGAATTAAACTTACTCGCCTAAATCTTCGAGGAAGTCAAAGGTCGGTACAAAGAATAAGCTCCCAGAAACAGGTGTACTGAAATCTAATAACCGATCCACATGACCATTTTCTTTGCCAAGAAACATATTTTCTAACATCGTTTTGGTGATATTGAATGAGCGTGAATACCCAATAAAGAAAGTGCCGTACTCTCCTTCAGTTGGGTTTGAAAATGGCATATTGGCTCTGAGAATTTTCAATTCATTGCCATCAGCATCGTGTGCTTTACTCACCACATTATGTGCATTTTGTGGCTTAACATCATCACCTAATTCAACATCATCATATTTCTTTCTGCCAATCACTTTTTCTTGTTCTTCGGTGCTTAGCCCTTTCCACATTTCCATGTTATGTAAATATTTTTGAATGAATACATAACTACCACCAAGGAACTCAGCATCTTCTGCACCTACATAAGCGATTTCTTTGGCAATTTCATGTTCAGGATTTTCAGTACCATCCACAAAGCCTAAAATGGCACGGCCATCAAAATATCTGAAACCTTTGGTTTCACTGATGGGATAGGTATCTTGTTTAAGTTGTTCATGGAGAATCGCAGCAAGTTCATAGCAGATCGCCACCTGATCCGCTCGGATATGGAAAAATAAATCTCCTGCTGTCGCTACCGCAGTATGCTTTATTCCCTTTATTTCCTGAAATGGAGTTAGCTCTTTCGGTTTATTTAACTGTGGAAATAATAAGTCCCAGGCATTTGAACCAATCCCAACAGAAGCACTAAAGTTACTCTGTGGAAATCGATGATTGAGACTCCGAACCAAAGCAGAAAAGTTTGCAAGAAAATCAATCACCCCAGAATAATCAGGTTGAGCATTGATACCTAGAACGATAAATAAGGCATTTTCACCTGAAAGATTATTAATTACAGGCTGTGGTCTAAGCGGTATATTCATAATTTTTAGGAATAAAAAAGTTAATACGTATATCCTACACAAATCGATGAATCACTTAGCAACAGAAACACAAATTTTTACTATTCCTGCGTATAAACGACAAAGCTATCTCCACGACAAAAACTTGCTAAGGTTAGGTTCAATTTTTTTGCCATTTCGATTGCCATGCTAGTCGGTGCCGAAATCGTTGCCAATAAAGCAATGTTGAATTGCGCACATTTGCGAATCAGCTCATAACTGGCACGACTAGTCATAACCACAAAACCATCCGCAACATTTAACTTTTGTTCAGCCAAATAACCCAATAATTTATCTAAGGCATTGTGTCGCCCAACATCTTCAAACAAAGCAATGATCTGACCTTTGACCACCCAAGCAGCGGCATGTGCACCACCTGTTAATTCACTTATTTTTTGTTTAGCTTTGAGTTGAGCAATTGCACTTGGAATTTGATTAAGCCAAGAGGACGGAACATGACTGCTCACCAATGGCAGCTCGGAATAAAGTTGCTTTAAACTCTCAATCCCGCATAAACCACAACCTGTTCGCCCAACCATCATCCGTCGATGTTGTTTGAGGGCCATAAATGCACGCGATGCAATTGTCATCTCGACTTGCACACCCAGTTCATTTTGACTAATTTCAATCGAATATAATTCGTTGAGGCTCTGCACAATTCCTTCAGATAAGCTAAAGCCTTTGGCGAATACCTCAATATCGGACGGCGTTGCCATCATAACTGCATGAGAAATTCCGTTATATATCAATGCAATCGGATATTCCTGAACGATATAATCCATTTCATTTTCAGACAAATCCTGATGGAAACGGTGTACTTGCACCGTTTCATAGCCGCGTATTTTGGTATCCACCGATAAACCTCTTTGATATTTCTCACTCGAATATTAAAAATCGAATACGTTATACGCCACTGACCCGTTGATTTGCGTGTTCTGGATCAACTTCAACTGCCAAATTAAAATGTTCAGGTGCTTGTCCAGCATGAAGAATGACAGGAATACTCTTTGATGCAGGAATCTTGGCGTATTTATCGTGGCTACCTAATGCAACTAACGGATTGGTTTCTGGATAGTATGCCGCTAAGCTACCTTGGGGAATGTTATAGGGTACGATACGGAAACTATGCACAATCCGCTTAACACCATCAGAGAATACACTTTCAATATCAACCCATTGATCAGCTTCAAAACCTGCCGTATCTATATCTGCTTGATTCATAAACAACACACGACGTTGTCCATAGACACCCCGATAACGATCATCTAATCCATATAAAGTCGTATTGTATTGGTCATGCGAGCGTGTGGTCATTAAGGTATAAACCTGTTGTTCGCTATAAGCGGCCGCATATTGATTTTCAGCATCCTCATAAACTTCTGCCAAAGGCGTAATCAAGAATTGGGCTTTACCACTTGGTGTATTCCAAACATGTTGATTGGCAGGATGCTCTAAGTGAAAACCACCCGGTTGGTAAACCCGCTGATTAAAGTCATGGAACTCATCAAAAACATCAGCAATAGAATCACGAATACGATCATAACTCTCGATATACCAACGCCATTTGACTTGACTATCAGGCAAAGTGGCTGCTGCCATACGTGCCACAATGTCAGGTTCAGACAAAATATTGTCTGAGATTGGTGGATTGCGTCCTGCGGATAAATGGACATTACTCATAGAATCTTCGACGGAAATTGCTTGTGGACCATGCACTTGCATATCAACTTCGGTACGTCCGAGACAAGGGAGCATCAATGCATCTTTGCCACACACCAAATGGCTTCGGTTAAGTTTAGTGGTGATGTTTACGGTCAAATTACAGCGTCGAAGTGCTTCTTGTGTATAAGGTGTGTCTGGTGTGGCAACTGCGAAATTACCACCTAAACCAATAAAGACTTTTACCTCTCCTTCATACATCGCTTTAATGGTATCAACCACACCAAAGCCATGTTTGCGAGGAGATGTGATCCCAAACACACGGTCAATGCTATCTAACAACTTATCGCTTGGATTTTCATTAATCCCCATCGTGCGATCACCTTGTACATTGCTGTGACCACGTACAGGACATAAACCTGAGCCCGGGCGACCAATATGCCCTCTAGCCAACATTAAGTTTGCAAGCATATGAATATTGGCAGTCCCATGACGATGTTGAGTGATGCCCATGCCCCAACAGAAAATTGCGGTTTTAACATCTAAATACATTTTCGCAATCGATTCTAAATGCTCAGGTGAAAGCCCTGTATATTTATGGATTTGTTCCCAGTCCGTGCGATCAACTTCAGCTAACATTTCATCAAAACCAATCGTATTCATCGCAATAAAACTACGATCAAATACACTCGGTTTTCCTTGCGCTATCGCCTTTTTGTCCCATTCAGATAGATGCTTGAGCACACCAAATAGTAGTGCATAATCTCCCCCAATTTTGGGCTGGAAATAATAACGACTGATCGGCGTACTACCATTGGTCATCATTTCCAACGGTGCTTGAGGATCTTGAAAACGTTCCAAGCCACGCTCTTTGATAGGATTAATGGCAATAATATTGCCGCCACGCTTTGAAACCTCTCTCAGCGTTGCCAACATTCGTGGATGATTGGTACCCGGATTATGACCAAAACTAAAGATCGCATCTGCTTGATCAAAGTCATCTAAGATAACCGTACCTTTTCCCAAACCAATTGAATCTTTTAAACCAACGCTCGTCGTCTCATGGCACATATTGGAACAATCAGGAAAATTATTGGTTCCAAAACTTCTTACAAAAAGTTGGTACAAAAAAGCGGCTTCGTTACTGGCACGACCAGAGGTATAAAATGCGGCTTGGTCTGGGTGATCTAAAGCTTGTAAATGTTTGGCGATGAGCTGGAAAGCTTCATCCCAAGAAATTGGGACATATTTATCTGAGCTAGGATCGTAGCGCATCGGATCAGTTAAACGTCCAAGATCTTCTAGATAGAAATCACTCTGCTCAGCCAACCAACTGACCGTATGCTCTGCAAAAAACTCAGGTGTTACTGTTTTACTGGTTGCCTCAAATGCAACGGCTTTGGCACCGTTTTCACAGAAGTTAAAGGCATGCGCATCTTTTTTTTCAGGCCATGCACAACCCGGACAATCAAAACCTGTTGGCTGATTAATATTAAGTAGTGTGATTGAACCTTTCTTTAGAATATCTTGCCTTTTGAGGTTACGGGCAACACTGAGCAATGCTCCCCAACCACCTGCTGGTTGGTTATACGGCTCAATTCTGGCAAAGCCATTATTTTCTTGCTTATGAATGGTTTGTTCTGAATTATCCATCTAGCTGCCCTCATCTGAGCTTTTGTCATTTCTACACAAGTAGAATTAACATGAAAGCAGCTTGCTTGACTATTCAAGTTTTGTCTGATTATTTTAACTGTTGAGCTTCAACATTTTTTTGCTGCTGTGAAGGCATATAATCAGGTTGATGGCTCACTGCTAAAAAGAAGAACAGTAGGAATAAGCAACCTAGAAAAATACTAATTCCAACAGTAAGATACGGAAATTTTGATTGTGCTTGAGACATATAATCTCTCCTCTTTAAATCCTAAACTCAATGATGTGACAACTCATTTGTAGATAAAACTTTAAAGTTGGCACCATTTTGAATACGTGTTTGCATGTATTCGCCATAAACTGATAATTTTTCAAAGATATGTTCCGAATAAAACATATCCTCAATGAGATGCATTGCTTGCTGCTGGTTAAATTGACCAGTCTGAGCAATCAGCGGCGTATTTAATTGAGAAAACAATACACAAAGATTTCGATGAAACTCATCTTTGGTTTTAAACAATAATTTCCGAGTATTAATCAAATCATCATTTACAACTGATCGCTGTTTATCCGCATAGATCACATGAATTTTAATTTCAAAATAATCTTGTAAGATGCAAAGCTGTACTTCATCGATACGCAAATATGTAATTAAAAACACTTCAGAAACGTCGGTTCTACACAAGGCCTTAATCAAACTCCGATACAAGAAATCTTCTTCATTTCTCGGCTGATCAACCAGATCGATATATAAGTTGAGGCTTTGTATAACCTCTTCAATTTTTAAATGAATACTTCGATCTGATTGATAATATTGATTCAGAATCTTAAATACAGACAGTGAGTACGAAGTGGTATAAATCACAGATTGATTTAAGTTGGCGATGATCAATGGCGCAAATAAGTACGCAAGATTATTGTCATTCTTAACAATTTGGGCTTGCGCAATATACACGACACGCGCTTTAGAAAAGTTTCTTAGTACTTTCGCTCTGAGTAGCGTCGCTTCTAAATTGACATATTCTAGACATAACTTGTGCTGTATCCATTCAGAAGGTTGCTGCTCTGGAAAAAGCCGAGTTATTGCATTGAGTTCTGGGGTTACAAACGTCATTGATGCCATCCAGCCGAATCTGTAGCTTGAGATCCAGCAACTTATTTTTTGAGTAATCTAACAAGCTGCTTGGTTGATGGCTTTATTGTGCAATGAATACAAATTGATAAGTAGCTACAGAGTTTTACTAAAAAAATATAACAGATCATTTCTTTTTCATTTATCTGTTATAAAATTATTTATATAAAAGGCATTACTCATAAACAAAAAAGTTTGATCTGGGTATTTTATGTATAAATCAGAACAGTTAGCACATCAGCTGAAACTTCTCATCGAAAATGGATCATGGGAACCCCATAGCAAATTGCCGTCCTTACGAGAACAAGTCCAACGATCTGGTTTTAGTCTCATTACAGTAATGAATGCTTATCAAGAACTAGAAGCACAGGGCTTAATTTATTCAAAAGAAAAATCGGGTTATTTCGTTTCTGAACAAAGTCATCAACATATTCCACAAGCCTCCACTGTGGTGTCATTAAATCCCAAAATTGAAATCAACTCGCTAGTATTTAAATATCTAAAGTCGATTCAGTCGGATCAAATCTGCCCCTTAGGATCAGCGTTTCCAGATAGCCAATTGCTCTATCCACCCAAGTTAATTCAGATCATGGGACAGCTCTCTCGCAATCGGCAAAGTTATGATCAAACTTCCAATCTGCCACCGGGAAATTTTGCCTTAAGAAAACTGATTGCTCAGCGCTATTGTATGCAAGGCATACCAACCGATGCTGATGATATCGTTATCACATCTGGGGGCTTGGAAGCTTTAAATTTATCACTACAGACCATCACGCAACCTGGTGATTATATTCTGTTGCAGCAAACAATTTTCTATGGTGCATGGCAAGCGGCTGAACGTTTAGGTTTGAAGGTCATCACCCTGCCTGAACATCCCCTACATGGCTTTGATCTTGAGGCTTTTGAGCAAGTGATTCGAGATTATCCAATTAAAGTCTGTTGGTTCATGCTCAATGCTCATAACCCGATTGGCTTTACAGTCAGTAACGAGACTAAGTATAAAATTGCCAAGCTTTTACACGAGCACCAAATTCATTTAATCGAAGATGATGTCTATGAAGAATTGTTCTATGGTGCTCAAAAACCATTACCAATGAAGTATTTTGATCAACAAAACTTTGTCTTACACTGTTCATCTTTCTCCAAGACCCTAGGCTCTGGCTTCCGTATAGGCTGGGTTTATGCAGGTAAGTTCTCAGAACACATCCAACATTTACAATTGATGAGCACCATTTCTGCGAATGCACTGATTCAAAATGCATTGGTTGAGTTCTTATCACATCATCATTATGAAAAGCATTTGAGAACGCTTAGACGTGCTCTAGAAAAGAATAAAAAACAATTTTTTCAATATCTCAAACAACATTTACCCAAAGGCTGCAAAGTCTTTAACTACCCAAGTGGCTATTTTCTATGGATTCAACTGCCTGACAAAGTCAACAGTATGCAAATCTATGAACAGCTGATCCAACAACAGATTGGAATCGCGCCAAGTCCGCTCTTTAATGTACTACCTTCACATCAACACTTTATTCGAATGAATTGCTCTTTTGAATGGACAATGCATATTCAATATGCAGTCGATCAATTTATTCAAGCTGTTGAGGATGCAATCTAGCTCAATCTCATAAAAAAACGCCCTTAAGCCATTTAGCTTAAGAGCGTTTTGATTCACCGAGTTATAAACTAACCAGGGAAAATACCACGCTCTTTACGTGCTTTTAAAATACGCTCACAACCCAAAATGAAGGCAGCTGTACGTAAAGTACATTCTTTCTCACTTGATTTGTGCCATACATCATTAATCGCTTGAATCATGAGTTTATCAAGACGTTCATTGATTTCTTCTTCTGACCAGAAATAGCTCGACATATCCTGAACCCATTCGAAATAAGATACGGTTACACCACCCGCATTACAGATTACGTCTGGAACAACAGTGATACCACGTTCAACGAGGATGTCATCCGCTTCTGGATATGTTGGGCCGTTCGCGCCTTCAAGTACCAGTTTTGCTGATAAGTTTTTCGCACGTTCAACTGTGATCTGACTTTCTAACGCAGCAGGGATCAAGATATCCATGTCTACAGTCCAGAACGCTTCATCGCTGATCGCTTGCGCACCAGCAAAACCACCCACACCTTGATGAGTTTCCATGTGTGTTTTTAATGCCGCAAGATCAATCCCGTCAGGATTGTAAATCGTACCTGTATGATCCTGGATTGTTACGATTTTAGATTTTGATTCAACGAATAAATACGCAGCTTCACTACCTACGTTACCAAAACCCTGCACCGCAACTTTCGCGCCATCTAAAGGTAATTTGATTTTTTCAGCAACTTGCTGACCAGTAATAAATACACCTCGACCTGTTGCTTTGATACGCCCCAAAGAACCGCCCAAATGTACAGGTTTACCTGTTACCACACCCGTTACGGTATGACCTTGACCCGATGAATAAGTATCCATGATCCAGCCCATAACGTTTGGATTAGTACCCACGTCTGGTGCAGGAATATCTTTTTGTGGACCAATAATATGGCTGATTTCACTGGTATAACGGCGTGTTAAGCGTTCTAATTCACGTGGAGAAAGTTGACGTGGGTCAACACGGATACCGCCTTTTGCACCGCCAAATGGTAGATTTACCACCGCAGTCTTAATTGTCATCCATGCTGAAAGTGCCATTACTTCATTTAAATCTACATCTGGGTGATAGCGAATACCGCCTTTACCCGGACCACGTGACAAGTTGTGTTGTACACGATAACCCTCGAAATGACGAATTGTGCCATCGTCCATAACAATTGGCACGTCAACGATCAAAGCACGTTTTGGGCGCTTCAATGTATCCACATAACCTTCTAGACCTTCTAGATATGGAGCAACACGCTCGATCTGTTCGAGATAAGTTGCCCATGGACCGTCATTTTGAGAGACATAAGATAAATTAGACATTTTTGCCTTATCCTTTTGAAAGGTTCACGTGAACCATCAATCAAATATATAGTTAAAAATTATATAAGCGGCTAATTTGGCAGTTCTGCTATCCAAATCGAACCGTGGATTACATTCAGCCACATCAAAAACTTTAATTTTGCCAGTTTCCTTTATGGCTTCTAATAATGGATCAAATACCGATAAATCAACTCCTTTTACCGCTGGTGCGCTTACACCCGGCGCAATGCTAGCACTAAATACATCAAGGTCAACCGTAATATACAAATAGTCAACTTTTCCGATAAATTTTTGTATTTTTAAGATTATATTTTCGACATTTTTCTGTTGTAATTCATCATCGTAAATATAAGTACTGTTCAAACGGTCTGCTGTTTCAAACAAAATTTTGGTATTGGAGTGCTTCGCCACACCAATGCATAGATAATGAAACTCTTGTTGGTGTTGTGCTGATAATGTTGCTGCATTGAGAAAAGGCGTGCCTGAAGTGACTTGCTCTGCTTCACGAAGATCAAAATGGGCATCGAAATTGATAATTCCAATCTTTTTATTTGGCTCGTGATTTTGAATATATTGAAACAAACCTGAAAAACTACCAAAAGCAACCTCATGCCCACCGCCCAATACAATCGGCTTCATGCCCTGTTTCAAACAACGTTCAACCTGATCAGCCAATTCAGCCTGTGCAGCTTCCAACTTACCACTATCACAAACGACAGTTCCAAGATCGGCAATTGTGACAGGTTGGTGCACAGGTAAATTCGCCAATTGCGCACGAATCAGATCTGGCGCATCCGCAGCACCGACACGACCTTTATTTCGCTTTACGCCTTCATCTGAACTAAAACCAATGAATGCATATGTGGCGTGTTGACTGGTATTGACCACCTGATGGATACGTAAGTGCGCCTCACCTTCTCCATCATATCTTCCTTGCCACTTAAATGAATGATCCATAATTAATATCGCTACTTAAATGTTATGCACTTAGCTGATCGAAATTTCAGTACCATGGCGTATGATTCTTTTGCCTAAATCACCGCCGAGCCAATACACAATTTCAGAAGGGTGCTCAATGTCCCATGCAATAAAATCCGCATATTTCCCTTGTTCTAAACTGCCGTGTGTTGCCTGTAAACCTAATGCATGAGCGGCATGAATCGTGACACCTGCCAAAGCTTGTTCAGGCGTTAAACGAAACAAAGTACTCCCCATATTCAACATCAAACGTAAAGACAAAGCTGGTGAAGTTCCTGGATTCAAATCGCTAGATAATGCAATCCGAACACCATGCTTATGCAAGCTTTCTAGTGGCGGAAGTTGGGTTTCTCTCAAAAAATAAAATGCACCGGGCAATAGCACAGCAACCGTTCCAGCCTCAGCCATTGCCTTAACATCATCTTCCGTCATGAACTCTAAGTGATCAGCAGATAATGCATGGTAACGTGCAGCTAAACTTGAGCCACCCAATGAAGAAAGCTGTTCTGCATGCAATTTAATTGGAAGATTTAATGTTTTCGCTGTTTTAAATACACGCTCAACTTGTTCAGGTGAAAATGCTAAATACTCACAGAACGCGTCAACAGCATCGACAAGCCCTTCTTGATGCAGTTTAGGCAACATTTCTGTACAAATATGCTCAATATAGGCATCACCTTGATCTTTAAATTCAGGCGGCAATGCATGTGCAGCTAAGCACGTGCTTTTCACAGTCATAGGTAATGTTTGTGCAATCTGACGAATGACACGCAACATTTTCCGTTCATTTTCATAATCCAAGCCATAACCTGACTTGATTTCAATGGTCGTCACACCTTCTTTTAACATGCAACGAATACGTTTTAGCGCTGATTCAAGTAACTGCGCTTCAGTTGCTTCACGGGTTGCCCGCACAGTACTGGCGATCCCACCACCATTTGCAGCAATCTCCGCATAGCTCACACCTTGTAAACGTTGTTCGAACTCAACACTACGATTCCCCCCAAAAACACTATGGGTATGACAATCAATCATGCCAGGTGTGACCCATGCACCATTGAGATCAATAGATTCTTCAAACTCTAGTGGAGGTACATCTTTTTCTAAACCGATCCAATCAATATGCTTTCCATCTGTCACCATGGCTGCATTTTCTATACTGGAATATTGTCCATTTTGCATCGTGGCAATATGACAGTTTTTCCAAAGCTTTTTCATGCATTTATCCTCAAATAGCCCAAGCATTAACTACTTAGGCTATTTTGTCTTTCATATTCTAGTTCTATTGATTAAGCTTTAACTAAACTCGGTAACAAATTTGGGAGAATGAGCTCATTCAAACAACCACTTGCGAGTAACTCACTTGCTTGTTCAATATCAGGAGCAAAGAAACGGTCTTCACTGTAATACGGCACTTGATCACGCAACACTTTACGCGCACGTTCAAGTTTCGGAGAGCTTTTTAAACCTTCACGGAAATCAAGACCTTGACAGGCACCTAACCACTCCACCGCCAAGATGCCACGAACGTTATCTGCCATATACCACAAGCGTTTACCTGCATTTGGTGCCATAGAAACATGGTCTTCTTGGTTTGCTGAAGTTGGCAAACTATCCACACTTGCAGGATGTGCTAAAGCTTTGTTGTCACTTGCCAATGCTGCGGCAGTCACTTGAGCAATCATAAAGCCTGAGTTCACGCCCCCATTGGCCACCAAGAATGGTGGAAGTTGTGACATGTGACGATCCATCATCATCGAAATACGACGTTCAGACAGTGAACCAATTTCAGCAATTGCTAGTGCCAAATTATCTGCCGCCATTGCCACAGGCTCAGCATGGAAATTACCACCTGAAATCACATCACCTTCAGCAGCGAAAACCAGTGGATTATCTGACACAGCATTTGATTCAATTTCTAATACTTCTGCTGCTTGACGAATTTGAGTCAAACAGGCACCCATCACTTGCGGTTGGCAACGTAATGAATATGGGTCTTGAACTTTGCTGCAATCTTCATGTGAGTGGGCAATTTCACTTGAGTCAGTCAATAAGTCACGATAAGCCGCAGCAACATCGATTTGCCCACGTTGACCACGTGCTTCATGGATACGAGCATCAAATGGTGCACGTGAACCCAACATTGCTTCAACGCTTAAACCACCACAAACCGTAGCTGCTGCAAATAAATCTTCTGCTTCAAATAAACCACGTAACGCATAAGCTGTTGATACTTGTGTACCATTTAATAAGGCCAAACCTTCTTTAGCCGCAAGAGAAATTGGTTCTAAACCAGCCGCTTTTAGTGCATCAACAGCAGATAGCCACTCACCTTTATGGCGAGCTTTACCCTCACCTAATAACACTAAAGACATATGTGCTAATGGTGCTAAATCACCTGAAGCACCAACCGATCCTTTAAGTGGAATATGTGGATACACTTCCGCATTGATCAACGCAAGAATGGCATCAATCACTTTACGGCGAATACCTGAGAAACCACGTGCCAAGCTGTTTGCTTTGAGCAACATGATTAAACGAACCATCGCATCATCTAATGGTTCACCAACACCTGCTGCATGAGAAAGTACCAGTGAACGTTGTAATTTTTCTAAATCTTCAGGCGCAATTTTAGTTGAAGCGAGCAAGCCAAAGCCTGTATTAATCCCGTAAGCGGTACGGCCTTCATTTACTATTTTTTCGACACATGCAACACTGGCATTAATGCCTGCGGATGCACTGTCATCAAGTTTGACTTTAATTGGATTGAGGTAGGCATGACGAAGATCTGCTAAGGTAAGTTTGCCGGGTTGAATTAAAAGTTCCATCGTTGGCGTCCTGTTTTGCATTCTATTGTTCGCTTACGATGCTGCTTACACAATTGCAAAAAGCATCGTAATGTTGTTGTCTGTTTACTGCGTAATCATAGGCAAGTTCAAACCTTGCTCTTTAGCGCACTCGATCGCAATGTCATAGCCTGCGTCAGCATGACGCATTACTCCTGTTGCAGGATCATTGGTTAATACACGAGCAATACGTGCTGCCGCTTCATCTGTACCATCACATACAATCACAACACCTGAATGTTGAGAGAAGCCCATACCTACACCACCACCATGATGCAGCGATACCCAAGTTGCGCCACCTGCGGTGTTCAAGAGCGCATTTAATAATGGCCAATCTGATACTGCATCTGAACCATCTTGCATCGCTTCTGTTTCACGATTCGGACTAGATACTGAACCTGAATCTAAATGATCACGACCAATGACGATCGGTGCTGAAAGCTCACCACTACGAACCATTTCATTAAAAGCTAAACCGAGTTTTGCACGTAAACCTAAACCGACCCAACAAATACGTGCTGGTAGACCTTGGAAGCTAATACGTTCACGCGCCATATCCAACCAACGATGCAAATGCTCATCATCAGGGATTAACTCTTTTACTTTTGCATCTGTTTTATAGATATCTTCTGGATCACCAGACAATGCAACCCAACGGAATGGACCTACGCCACGACAGAACAATGGGCGAATATAAGCAGGCACGAAACCTGGAAAATCAAAAGCGTTCGCAATACCTTCTTCTTGTGCCATTTGACGAATGTTGTTGCCATAGTCAAATGTTGGCACACCCATTTTTTGGAAATCAAGCATCGCTTGTACGTGTTTTGCCATCGATTGTTTAGCCGCTTTTACCACAACTTCAGGTTCAGTTTGAGCACGTTGACGATACTCCTCCCATGTCCAACCTACTGGCAAATAACCATTAAGTGGATCATGTGCACTGGTTTGATCAGTGACCATATCTGGACGTACACCGCGACGCACAAGCTCAGGTAAAATTTCTGCTGCATTACCATGCAATGCAATCGAAACCGCTTTACCTTCTTTGGTGTATTTTTCAATACGAGCTAATGCATCATCCAAATCAGTCGCTTGTTCATCAACATAACGTGTGCGTAAACGGAAATCGATACTGGTTTGTTGGCATTCAATATTCAGTGAACAAGCACCAGCCAATGTTGCTGCTAATGGTTGAGCACCACCCATACCACCTAAACCAGCAGTGAGTACCCAACGACCTGTTAAATCACCGTTGTAATGTTGACGACCTGCTTCTACAAAAGTTTCGTATGTACCTTGTACGATGCCTTGGCTACCAATATAGATCCAAGAACCTGCTGTCATTTGACCGTACATCGCCAAACCTTTTGCATCTAGCTCATTGAAGTGTTCCCAATTCGCCCAATGAGGAACTAAGTTCGAGTTTGCAATCAAAACACGTGGCGCGTCTTTATGAGTTTTAAACACGCCAACAGGCTTCCCTGATTGAACCAATAGGGTTTCATCCGCTTCTAGTGTTTTTAATGTTTCAACGATCTTATCAAAGCATTCCCAATTACGTGCTGCTCGTCCAATCCCACCGTAAACAACAAGCTCTTTCGGATTTTCTGCAACATCAGGGTCAAGATTATTCATCAGCATGCGTAACGGCGCTTCAGTTAACCAACTTTTAGCACTGAGCTGTGTACCACGTGGTGCGCGAATTTCTACGTCACGAAATTTTGTTGTCGTTGTCACGATGAGACTCCTTTCGATGGAATTTGGTTAGCAAATTAAACTGCTCTTTACGATATAGCATGTATTAACTTGTATATACATCTATATACTACACAAAACTTTTAACTTGAAAAGATGCATTTCATTCCATTTCTAAAAATAAATCTCAAGCATATGAAATAAAATAATTTATTATTTATTCGACAACAAAAAACCCATACAACTACAATTTGTATGGGTTTTAAAAAAGAGTTATTTTTTATCAAATTGAACACCTTGCGGTATACACATCTGGATACGGATTCTTCTACATAGAAAAAATTATAAAACAATGATCCACGAATGAATCATTGACTAGACTCCTAAGCCCATAATTTAAAATATCGTAACAACGAAATAAAAAAGCTCTGAAGACCCAACTTTGAATTGCTACTCGAAATCAGGGTAGTTTGGAGGGTATTTATAGCCTTTCAAAAGCTCAATAACGCCTAATGGATTGATTACTAAACCAATATAAGCGTGTCTATTTTCTCCTTCTAATCTGCCTACAAGATTGAAATTTTCATCATTGATGCGCCACACATACCAATTATCTGATAACTTGATTTTCTCTTCGCCAATTTTAGAACCATAATCATTAGTATCCCTGAAGAGAATTTTAGAAATATCACCAACGTTCGCTATATTGCCAACTTTCTCCCATAAATTCATTTTTAAACCGGATTTTGTTACACAATGAGCGTAGAATTCTACTCCACTATTAACCACTTCTGGTAAATCAGGATTATCATTTGAGGAATACACTTTTTTGAATGCCCTAATAACATCACTATTTAATTGAGTTGAGTCAAAGGCTATAAGTTGAAAGTACTTTTTGCTGCCATCATCTAATTTGGCAGAAAATACATCGCCTATCTTAGTGTTTGCTCTTACCATTATTTAATACCATTTTTTCCCAATATTTCTGGGTGACAAACAGAATACAATCCGATCTGTTTTAATAGTAGATCGTTAATCAAAACTTATGATTTTCTAAAAATGATGAATCTATATCGCTGTCTCAACGATATAATTATGAAATAATTTAACATAGTTGATTTACACATTAAATTTTCCATAATATGAAATATTTAATTGTATAGCCTGCACCATTTTTCATCACATTTTTTATATTGTGCTGTCATTAACTGCTCAATCATTGCGTAAACTTACCTTCCAGATAATAACGACTACCCGGATAAATCAAACGCGCGCTAGAAATCAATTGTTTATTTGACCATGTACGGCGGCGGATCAATAGACATGGTTCTGTTTTATTAATTTTCAACCATTTACATTCTTGAGCAGACCCTAGAATCGCTGTCACGACATGCTCACCTTCAGTCACTGGAGCCTTCGACATCAAATATGCATTCGGTGTAATCGCTGTAAAATCTTGTGCTAAGTAATCTGAGATTAACACTGGATCAACCAAACGGTCTTCGATTTGTACAGGCACATCATTTTCATAATGCACAATAGTCGAATGAAATAGCTTTTGCCCTTCACGCATCTGCATTAACACACTCTGCTCAGCATCAGCTTGAATTTGCTCTAACACTAACACTTCTGCACGATGCTTATGATTTCGAGCGATAATCTCTTCAGCAATATTATTCACGTGAAATAAAGCTGTTCGCCCTTGTCCTTCCGCAACAAAAGAACCCACACCTTGTATACGTACCAACAAGCCTTCACTAGTCAACTCACGCAAAGCGCGGTTGACTGTCATACGACTGCAACCAAGCAAATTGACTAATTCACTCTCGGATGGAATCTTTTTATTGACTGTCCATGTGCCTTCATAGATTTTTTGTGAAATCATTTGCTTTACACGTAAATATAAAGGAACGGGACTATCTTCCCCGAGTGATAAATCCAAATCGTTTTGCTTGGATGTTCTTGACATTGACTAAAACTCATACAAAATACTTTCAGCTATTGTATATGGATTAGTGTCAATTTGTATATACAAGCTTATACAATTAGAATCCCACTTTTAAATAATATGGAATTTTGTTCACTTGAATTCTTGAGTTGATAAACTCGTAAGCTAAACGGTATAGCGCTTACTCAACCCCCAATCTGCCAATATACGACGATACATGTTTGAAGAGCGATCAGCTTCAAAATGTGCTTCCATGGTAATATCTACAGGTAATTCTTCAGGTTTTTGAGACTCTACCATCTCCTGATCTTCTGCAAAAATTTGTGCATTAAAGTCATAAACAGCTTGCAAATCCCCAGTGGTATCAAAGTTACGTGTTAGTGGTACAAACAATCGAGTTTTATTATGTGAGATTGGGCAACAGGCATTTAAAATCTTTAATACACCATCATTTGGAAAATGAATCGTCAATACTGCTGAAAATGGTGGATAAACATCAAAAATCCGCTCCCAAAGGAAATCATCAGGCGCTAAATGTTGCATCCCATGTGGATAATTACTGACGTTACTGACATATTCAGTATGTAACCCATAATTGGTGCGTTCAGTCGAATACTTTGGAACGACAGGATTCTCTCTGTCCGCAAATGCATTGTGATGCACCCAAGCAAAATGCGCCACATCAATAAAACCCTCTAATTGACGACCACTTGAACCAGCAATATCAACATATGGAGGTAAAATTCCTTGGTGTTCTTCTGTATCCCATGTATCCAGTACTGGGAAATTTGCCAAGCTTTCATCTCTGCCTAAAATACTCGTCCATACCAAACCATATTTTATGACTACTGGAAATTTGGTTAAGGAAAAACGATCAGAAATTTTGGTTAGATCAGGCTGTGCAGGAATTTTTATGCATTTACCTTGTTCATTGAAATGCAAACCGTGATAAGGACAAATAATCGTTTCACCATCAACCCAACCCTTGCTTAACGGTACACCTCGATGTGGGCAAATATCACGTACCAAATGAATATTTCCCTTTTCAGTTTTATAAATTGCCATATTCAGATCAAGCAACGTGACTTGCTGTGGCTTAGTCGTTACATCTTCAACTCGTGCTACGGGATACCAATGTTGAGCCAATATGTGCCAATCCTGATCGTCAAACTGACTGTGACAAGGTTTATTTGGAAGATTGATTGAAGGAATTGCATTCATGTTTTGCTCTCTTTCTACTAAAGATCACGGATCTATATGGCTTAAATGCAGTGTGGAACAGAATGTTTTTTTCGTCTATTAGAATGAATTTGATCATTCATTCTAAAAATTAGAACAGTAACGGCACTAAAATTGCTTTTGTATAAATACTTATTTTTATAAAACGTACATGTAATGGCATTACCCTTTTCTCGCTTCGCTGAATATTTTATTGCAGTCGCCAAAACAGGTAGTTTAAGAAAAGCAGCGGATCAGCTTTTTATTTCTGTTTCAGCGGTACATCGTCAAATCGTTTTGGCTGAAGAAGAACTTGGTGTAGCTCTATTTGAACGTCTGCCGAATGGCTTAAAACTGACCTTGGCTGGTGAGTTGCTATATGCAGATTTACGAAGTTGGCAAAAAGACTTTCAAATGACACAAAAACGCTTGAATGAAATCCAAGGCTTACAGCGTGGTTCAATTGATTTTGGTGTAATTTCCGCGCTCAGTGAAAGTTTTATCACGGATGTGATTCAATCCATTCATCAAGATTATCCTTGGATTAATTTCAATATTCGCGTATTAGATAGCGACTATGTTGCTGAACTCGTAATTAACGCAGAACTCGATTTTGGTTTAATCCTCAATCCGAAACATCAGCATCAATTGCAAGTCAGCTCTTTTATTGAAATGCCACTTGGTTTCGTCATTCCCAAACAACATCCCTTAGCAAATAAAGAAAAAATCTATTTCTCCGATACATTGGAGTTCAACCATATCATCGCCGCTGCACCGCTGATTATTCATGATCATGTAATGGCTTTATATAAGAAACATGATTTTAATCCCCCTCATCAAATTGAATGCAACGATATTCGTATGATGCTTTCATTGCTCAGAAACAGTCTAGGCATTGGTATCATGAGTTATCTAGATGCCTATGCTTTTATTGAAAATGGTGAATTTGAATTCAGAACGATTCACGAAAATGGACTACATCCGATTACCCTAGCCTTGTGTGTTGCACCAAAACGGCAACTATCACGAATATCACAAATTATGATGAATCAAATCATTGAACACATGGAAGCACTAAAATTGCGCATGATTGAGATTACCAAGTAAATAAACTCGATTAACGCACCAAAATAAAACACACAAACATATGATTTATATTATTTTATTGTTTGACACCCAAACAATCCATCGAGTAATTTAATGAGAAGTTTCACATTTCCATCTTCTTAGGCAAACCCATGACACTCATAGATCAAACTAACCATGTCACCCATGATTATCCTCGAGATATGCTAGGTTATGCCAATCATCCTCCACATGCTCAGTGGCCAAATCAAGCCAAAATTGCCGTTCAGTTTGTATTGAATTATGAAGAAGGTGGAGAAAAACACATTTTGCATGGTGATGATGGTTCAGAGCAGTTTCTTTCTGAAATCAGCGGTGCTGAAAGCTATCCAGCACGACATTTGTCGATGGATTCTATTTACGAATATGGTTCACGCGTTGGTTTCTGGCGCATTCATCAAGAGTTTGCCAAACGTAATTTACCTATGAGTATCTTTGCAGTCGCCATGGCACTACAACGAAATCCTTTAGTTGTAGAAGCAATTAAACAGCATCATTATGATGTTGTTTCTCATGGTTTACGTTGGATTCATTATCAAAATGTAGATATTGAAACCGAGAAAGCACATATGGCTGAAGCCATGCAGATTTTAAAAGATTTATTTGGGGAATATCCAACAGGTTGGTATACAGGGCGTGATAGTCCCAATACCCGTCAACTCTTGGCTGATTATGATCAGATTCAGTATGACAGTGATTATTATGGGGATGATCTACCTTTTTGGACAACACTATCAAAAGAGAATGGTGAAACTCGTCCACATCTCATTATTCCATATACGCTTGATACCAACGATATGAAGTTCGCTTCACCAATAGGTTTTAATCGTAGTGAAGATTTTTTTGAGTATTTAAAAGATGCTTTTGATGTGCTGTATGCTGAAGGAGCGACTTCACCGAAAATGTTATCTATCGGGATGCATTGTCGAATTCTAGGTCGCCCTGCCCGTTTTAAAGCATTACAGCGCTTTTTGGATTATGTGCAAAATCATGATCGGGTATGGATTTGTACTCGTCAGCAAATTGCGGAACATTGGTATAAATATCATCCTTATCAATCATGAAAATTGTCTATGGAACATGAATTAAGATTTGGCATTTCCCTTGTCACTTTCCCATTTGATTTGTAGATCATTGTTTGGTACTTCTACTTTATCCGTATAGGAAGCTACTTTTTCATACTTATCAATAGGCCTATACTCGATAAGAGCATTTCGCCCAAATCCACGAAGTATAACTTTGGCTTCTTTTAATATGACGTACTCACCATGTTCAGCTACATTGTTCTTAGGGAATAGGTCTTTGTGTTCTTTTTTTACGTAGTAAATCGCATTTTTATCACTCTCTTGAAGTGAGTTTAAAGCAAAGTCTGTTAATTTTTCATTTTTTGATAATGAACTATAAGTATAGATTGGTATGAAGAACGTAAGAATGATAGTGAATGTCATTCTGAAATTCTTCATATCATTATCCAATTTTTTATCATTTATTGAATCAATGAACAAACTGAAAAATATGTAAGTAATAATAACACTTAATAATAATAATCCAATCCCAGACCAAGTTTCTCCCCAAATGGCTATGCCGATATAATAGCAAAGAGGAATAATAATTAGAGAACCAGTAAACATAGCAATTTTCTCAAACCAACTGTTGCTTACATGGAACGTTAGTAATTTATTCAATAGCCTATCAAATGCTTGAAAACCATATTTATAAAGTTGTACTATGGCTTTGAAAAAGTTAAAAACAATAAATCCAAGGACAAGCAACGCCCCCACATATACAGAGCTAATAAAGGCATATTTGCATGAGATCAGTATAAATAAAAATCCATCTCCGATTGTTAAATCTTTGGGGACGTAGTTAATTTTATAAAAATAATAAATTGCTAAAACGATGCCAAAAAATAAAGATATTTTGAAAATATCTGTAGCAACTTTAACAATAGCTGATAGCTTTAAGGCTAAATAACCAAAATAGTTGAACATCTGTCTGATTAACTCCCTATAGTTGATCAATAGAAAAATTAACTAAATTAAAATAACAACATTATTATCTATACTTTAAATAACCCACTTCGTTTCAACCAGATGATGTACATCACAATTTTGTCCACCGCCAATACGATCCACCACTAAAAAATCACTTTCAGCTTCTAAGGTAATTAACGGATGATGCCAAACTCCTTGGTGATAAGTAACTCCCTGCTTACCATTACTTAAAAAGGCATAGATTTGTTGTTCATCTGGTTGTGAGTGATCCAAAGGTAAAGCCACAATAATGATAAATTTTTGTTGTTGTAATGGAATGAACGATTGTGAACCATAAGGATGACGTTCAAGCATATCTATTTTAAACGGAATCTGTGTTGCACATAAATTATGAAAAATACTCATCCCCACAGTAACGTGATCACCAGTAATTTGAGCAACTGATAATGCATGATAGCGCTGCGTTAAACCTTGGTTAATCGAAAAAAAATCATGATTTTCTTTTTCAATCACATCACCAAAAGCGGAGAAACTCTCTTGAGTTAAAGGCTGAATTTGGATGTTTTTTTTATGCATAATTTATACTCTCCCATATTGTAACCAGCCAATTTTCGTAGAAAAATAAATTCTCTAGCGGAGTCATTGTGAGTTCCTATCTAATTTAAGGATAAGCTTTCAGCTGGAGTTACTTTGGTTTTGCCCAAAGTAACCAAAGGCATTGTCATCTGCAAAACTCGTTAGATACCACCGAGTATCTCGCCAATCGCAGAAACAAAAAATGACGTATTTAGTCCTGTCTCAAACAGTTGCAGATGACATTTCCGCGTCTCATATTTCACTAAAGAACATACTTAATCTAAGCTTATTAGATTACTTTCCCCCACAAGCGAATCCGACTAATTCCACCATCTGGGATCATATTGACACGAATATAGTTCACTTTTTGATGCTGCAAAATTTCGGCAATATATGCATGAATCGCATCCATTGATAACGGTTGCTGCTCTAACACAAAAGGCCAAAACATACTCTGAGGAATCAACTGTGCATCTGTTGCATCCTCAACATAAGCAGCTTGTATCGAACAAAAAGCAGGAAAATTACCCTTAAAATGTGCTGTATCAATTTCTATTTTTTCTACGTGCCCCGCTTGACCTAAGGCAATAACGCACCAGTCAAAACCAGGTTCACGACGGCGCTTGGTTTCCCAACCATCTCCCATATTGATGCCGCGATCTGGACTGAGTAAATTATTCGGATGTCCATAGTGCGCATCACTAAATGCAACAATACGTCCTCCATTTTTTAAACCAATCAGATCAATCTGTTTGGTTGAATCTATATTTTCCAGTACAACATTGCCATAAACACGTAAACGAGCAACACCGCCATCAGGGAAAATATTAAGTCGAATATGGGTGATTTTATGTACTTCACAACTAAAAAAATGATGATGATCTGGAGACAAAACCGAGTTTTCTAACAATGGAATCCAAGTGATATTTTCCAGTTGATCATCAGGTGCATAACACCCTTCAATCGATGCAGAAGCAGGATAATTCCCTGTGAAAAAAGAAGTATCGAGATCAAAACCTGAAACCTTTCCAGTTACACCCAAACGTACAATACACCAATCGTATCCTGCTGCACGCTTACGACGTGTTTCCCATCCATCCATCCATTTCCCATGATCATCGAACTTGCCTTCGATGAATTTTGCAGGTTCTGGCTGTAACATTCTTTCCGCACTTGCAAAAAACTCATCAGAACAAGACACAATGCTCGCGCCAATGCGCGCATCAGCTAAATTGGTTAAACCCTGTAAGTTATCTGGCAAAGTGATTACCTTGGCAATATGCACCGTCATTAATTAATCCTACAAAACATTTTCATATGGTTCATTCTATGCAAAATCCAGTCCAACTGGTCTGACCTGTTATAAATAATTATCTAATTTTAGCTTTGAAGCAATTTAAATTTATGAATTTTGTGTAGAATCAAATTGTTCATTTTATTTTTAGGAAACGATGTTTATGAGTCCACAAGCAATGCTCAATGGAAAATCATCTCAAGTGACTGAGCAAGCAGTGGAAGTCATTCATCAACGCATTCAGGAAGGTACTTATGCAATTGGCTCTACATTACCCTCTCAACGTGATCTTGCCACGCAATTAGGAATTAGCCGCGCTTCTCTACGTGAAGCTTTGACCCGCCTTGCCGCTTTAGGTCTATTAGAAATCAAGGCTGGTAAAGGGGTGTATGTCATCTCACAACACAGTAAAGCAGCAGAACAATGGGAAGGTGAACATCGCATTTCTTTAAAAGATTTTTATCAATTACGCTACGTACTTGAAGGGTTTTGTGCCCTGCTGGCATGTGAATATCTAACTGAACAAGATAAATTGATTTTAAAACAACACTATGAAGCGCTTGCAGATGCAATCTCAGAACAAAATTGGCAAGCTGCTTCTGAATTTGATTATGTATTTCATCAACATATCATTGATTTAAGTCATAATCAGTCAATCATTCAAACACTTAAAATGCATAATGAATGGATTAAGAAAAGTCAGATTCTTCCTTTTGTTCAACCAAATTTAGCATTTAAAACCATAAAAGAACATGATGCGATTTTACAGGCACTCTTTAAACAAGATGCTTTAGCGGCTGAAAAGGCAATGCAGGCACATATTATTGGCGCTGCTCAACGTGCTGGTGTTTATTTTTCTCGTCATGAGCAATCATAAAGCTCAAATTTGATACTAATTTTTGATTCATTTGTTTTGGATCAGATATTCATACTCATACATCCCTTGTTATTTTGATGATTGATGATGTGAAAAGAACTTACTTAGAGAACCATATCCGAGATAAAAATATTACCCACAATAATACCTACGCACTATTTTAATCCAAACCTTGAACCACATCGAAACACCCAATCTATTTCCGCTTCTTCGTAGCGCAAAATAACTGGTATGACCTGTTAAACCACTAAATAAAATTGGCACAATTCTCGCTTAAGACTCATTAGAAATTTTATCATTTTGAATACTAGGGTCTGAACAATGAATATTGCGATTGTAGGTGCAGGTATGGGCGGTTTAACTGCTGGTATCGCTTTAAAAAAATTTGGACATCAGGTCACGATTTATGAACAAGCAGCAGAAATTTTACCGGTAGGCGCAGCAATATCACTATGGTCGAACGGCGTAAAATGTCTAAATTACCTTGGTTTGACTGATCAAATTCAAGCTTTAGGCGGAGAAATGGAGTCTCTTTCCTATATCGATGGTCTCACTTGTCAAACCATGACTCAATTTAGTTTAACTCCTTTATACAAAGAAGTTGGACAACGTGCCTACCCTGTTGCACGTGCAGATTTACAACGCCTGCTCATGGAAACATTTGGCTTAGAAAATATTAAGCTAGGCATGAAAATGACTGAGATTGAAAATCAGTCTGAATATGTCAGCATTCGTTTTGCCGATGGTTCCGAGATTCAAGCTGATCTATTAATTGGTGCGGATGGAACCCACTCCATCACACGCAAGTTTGTACTCGGCCATCAAGTTGAACGACGTTATGCTGGTTATGTCAATTGGAATGGGCTAGTTGAAATTGATGAAAAAATTGCACCAGCGCAACAATGGACAACCTATGTCGGTGAAGGAAAACGTGTCTCACTTATGCCTGTAGCACAAAATCGTTTCTATTTCTTTTTTGATGTGCCTATAGAAGCAGGCCTACCCAATCAACGTGATCAATATAAAACTGAGCTGAAAAAATATTTCAAAGATTGGTGTCCACCTGTGCATCAACTGATTGATCGTTTAGATGAGCAAAAAACCAATCGCGTTGAAATCCATGATATTGAACCTTTTATGAATTTTTATAAAGGTCGTGTCGTTTTACTTGGCGATGCAGCACACAGTACCACCCCAGACATTGGACAAGGCGGTTGCCAAGCGATGGAGGATGCTATCTACTTGGCACGTGCTTTGCAAATAAATACTTTTGGGCTAAGTGATGCACTAGAACGATACCAAAACAAACGTAATGACAGAACCAAAGAAATGGTATTACGTGCTCGTAAGCGTTGTGATGTAACGCATATGAAAGATCAAAAAGTGACTGAAGAATGGTATCAATCACTCTATACAGAACAAGGTTCACACATCATGCAAGGAATTATTAGCAATATTGTGGGAAATCCTTTAGATTAATAACATAAAGTTTTAACTCCCCCCTTCAATGGGGGCTTTTTTTATCTAAATAATTTAATCAGGCAAATCCTTATAAAATAGCTTATGAGAATCTTTAGCTATTGATCATTATCAACTTAGTAACTAGCTTTTTTTCACGATATTCACTACAATAAAAAAATACGCCATTGACGTACCTACGCCATGCTATTTATTGAAACCAGTATTTTTACCAAACAAATCAAAGAGCTTATCTCTGATGATGAATATAGAGAACTCCAACAAGAACTTTTAGTTCAGCCAGATAAGTGAGATCTCATTAAAAATGGTGGTGGAATTCGTAAAGTACGTTGTGCCCAAGGCAGTAAAGGAAAAAGTGGTGGCATTCGAGTAATTTATTACTGGATCACTGAAGATGATCAGATATTTATGCTATTGGCTTACCCTAAATCTGTTAAAGAAAACCTAACTGATAAAGAGACCGCTATCCTATGTCAACTTGTGAAGGAGCAATTTCATGGATAATAACTTATTTGATGACCTCGTTGCTTCGATCAAAGAAGCAGGAGCTATTAAACGTAATGAAGTTAAAGCAAGTCGAGTGACTGAGCTGACCCTTCCTGATATTAAAGAAGTTCGTGAGAAAACAGGATTGAGCCAAACAGAATTTGCTGCACGTTTGCATATTAGCCCTCGTACACTTCAGAACTGGGAACAAGGCAGACGCTATCCAACAGGGCCAGCAGCAACCCTGATTCGCATTCTAGATGCACATCCGAGCCTGATTTAAATTATTACTAGCCCAAACCCGATCTGACAGTTATCCATTTTTTCATGTGCCTATCAGGTCAAATTAGGGCTAGTACACCTTATACGAAGTTAAGCTATCGAAAACCAAAACTTTCTAATTCAGCTTTCTAATTCAGCAGGATTGAAGGTTTCATCAAACATATGGTGATCCCGCTTGGCTGTTTTAAGTACGGAAAGCATATTAAAAAAACAGGTTTCACAAAGCTGAAATAGGCAATTGGAATAAAGCAGACTTTAAAACTTATAGCTCAATGTAAATCGATTTTGTAAAAAGTCTTTTTCATAACGTGGTGAAGTTTGGATACCAAAGAAATTACTCACACTAAATCCTTTTAAAGCGCCTGTAAAATTATAAATTCCAAAAACCATATACTCAGACTGATTACGACTCGCAACATGATCGGCCTCTTTCAAATCCATAAAAGAATATCGAGCACCCGCAATCACTTGATCTGTGAGCTTTCCTTCCAAGGACGTCATAAAAGCATTCCCTGCACCTAGATCCTGAGTACTGGTAAAAAATGGTTGTGCGAAAATTTCACCTGAAGAAGTTTTAGTAGCGTATGGCGTTAATAAAGCACCATTTAGATAACTTTCGCTATCTGGTTTGATATAGTTATAGGCCACTTTCAAACTTGCTTTTGGCAAAACTTTAAACGCTGCCTGAACACCAAAGATTTGGCTATCAACCTCTCCAGCCAAAGCTTTCCCTTGATCTCTACCCGCAATATATTGCATAGAAAACTCTGGCGAATAATTCAATTTTGGCAAAGACAAATCTGCTTGGGTATAAATCAAACGCGTGTAATCATCATAGTCTTGATACCAAAATTGGGCTTTAAGCTTCTTATCTTCGGCGATATCAAAACTCTTACCAGCACCAACTGACCACACACCATCTGATTGAGTATTAGGATTTTGACGTGTGGTTTTGGTAAATTCATCATCAGCATAACTTTTAAATTTATTGACCTTGGTTAAGCGTATAAAGTCTGTGTTATTTCCCACTTGGAGATCCGCAGCTTGGTACAAAGCCATTAAAATGCGCCGATCTGCATAATCCCCCATAAATGGTAAATTAAGACGCTGATTACCGACCGTCACCCGTGCGAAATCATTTTTCCAAGTCACATAGGCTTCCGCCAAGCCATCGCGATCTTCTTTTAACTCGGATACTTCATCATTTTTATTTTTCTCATCTAAACGACGTTGCAGATCATAACCAATGGCTGCTTGTACGCCGTAAAATGGTGCTGTTTCATATCTAATATAACCTCCAATGGAAACCGTATCTTGATTAAGATTATTGACAAAATAACCATTATTCAAAGAATAATAAGCCGTTTTAACTGCACCATGTATCGCTCCACAACCCAGCATTTCCTGTACGGATTTAACTGAATTATCTTGCACTTTACAGTCTTGCCCTAAATTAAACAGAACATTCAAGCTCGTATCCGCAGCCCAAACTTGGCCCATGCTCCCCATTGCGATAAGCAGAGTCACCGATTTCAAAGTAAAATTTTTCATAATATTCCCCTAATGATTCATTTAAAAAATCAACTCAATTCATTTTTAAGTCGTCAAAACCCCAACCTTTGATTTTTAAAATCAAAAGCTCCCCTAGACCTATTCAAAAATGAATAAGTAATTTTTTAATGGTTGATGATTAAAACGTGTGATGGATTTAGAAAATCAAGCCACCTCAATACGATTATGAGTGGCCAGAATTAACAGGTAATGTGGTTGTTTCCACAGACTTCTTGGTGAAAGGTAAATGATTAAATAAAATATTGAGCAAAATAGCAGTGATACACGCTGAACTAATTCCAGAATGTAATAACGTACCTACCCATTTGGGAAATTGAGCATAAAATTCATGGTTTGCAATTGGAATCATACCGATTGCCAATGAGGTTGCCACAATAATCAGATTTTTATGATCGTTATAATCAACTTTTGCCAATGTACGGATGCCACTTGCAGCCACGGTGCCAAATAATACAATACCTGCCCCACCTAATACTGGCATTGGAATAGCAGCCACTAAACGCCCGACGATTGGTAATAACCCTAATACGACAAGAATCCCTCCAGCAGTAGCTACAACAAAACGACTTTTGATTCCTGTAATTGCAACTAACCCCACATTTTGTGCAAATGCGGTTTGCATAAACGAACCAAAAATTGGAGCAACTGCACTAGATAACATATCAGCGCGTAGACCGTCTCCAATTCGTTTAGAATCAACTTTGGTTCCAACAATTTCACCAATTGCAATAATGTCTGCTGTAGTTTCAGTCATAATGACTAAAGTTACGATCACCATAGAAAGAATGGCAGTAAATTCAAATACTGGCATGCCGAAATGGAAGATGTGGGGAAAAGCGAACACTGAACCGCTAGCAACTTTGGAAAAATCTGCAAAACCAGCCAATGAAGCGATAATCGTACCTAATACAATCGCCATTAAAATCGCCAGACGACGCATTAACTGACTTTTTAACATACTGAAAATAATGACAATCGCTAAAGTCATCGCAGCTAAACCAATATTTGCTGGATCGCCCCAATTTTCGGCTTTTGGATTGCCACCCATCATCCAACGAATCGCAACGGGCAGTAAAGAAATACCAATCATCGTAATTACACAACCAGTCACCACAGGAGGGAAAAAACGAATAATTTTTGAAAAGAATGGTGCCAGTAATAAACCAATCAATGATGCAACAATGACTGCGCCAAATGCTGAAGCTAATCCTCCGCCTGTGGTGACAATTGCCAAAATTGTTGCAACACCTGCAAAAGAGACTCCTTGAACAATCGGCAGTTTTGCACCGAAATGCTTAAAGCCCAAGGTTTGTAACATTGTTGCAATGCCTCCGACAAAGAGCGCAGCGGCAACCAACAAACCAATTTCCGAGGCTTCTAAACCTGCGGCAGCGCCAATAATGATGGGTGGTGCAATAATTCCACCATACATCGTCAGCACATGTTGCAGTCCATAAATGATGTTTTTATTCATTCCTAAATATTGATGTTCCGCTGAAACGGTTGCACGAGGTTCACTGTGCATTTTATCGTTGTGCATGGTGGCCTTTCCTCAATAAAAATTTATACTTTCTACATCGCGAGTCATTAACTACCGCGATAGGTGGAATAAGAAAATGGGCTGATCAATAAAGGCACGTGATAATGTTGTTGAATTTCGCTTACCTTAAAATCGATACATACTCTCGGATAAAAGCTTTCAACCTCCATAGATTGAAAGTAATCGGCAATGTGGAAAATGAGCTGATAATTGCCTAGTGTAAATGAATCAATAGCGAATGCTTTAATACGACCATCCGCATCGGTTAGTTGTTTATCTACCGATACATCACCTTGGGAAGTTTGCTTAAATAATTCAACAGAAACCCCTACAGCAGGTTTACCCAATGAAGCATTTAGGATGTGTGTACTTATACCTGCCATTATTGAATCTCCTGCTTTAAGCGAATTAATGCAATTTCACTCAGTTGTTGTTTGACTTCTTGCTGCTCTTGTTCAGCTGAGTTTTCTAAACGTCGATTAAGTTCTGCTAACATTTCTGTACCTGAACGCCCTGCAGCACGAATTAAAAAAATATGACCAAATTTGTGTTCATAAGCTAAATTGCCCTGATACAGTGCTTGTTGAATATCTTGATCTGCACCAAGCTGAGCCTGTTCTTTTTGTGAAAACTGCTGCTCTCTTTCCGATAAAGTCGTGGCAGCTTTTTTTTCACCAATTCGTGGATGTTGCGCAAGCGCTTCTGATATTTCTGACCATTGCCATGTTTGAGCCTGTAAAGCAGCCGTTTGATATAACTCATCAACTGAACCAAAAGGCCGTTGCTGAATAATGCTCTGAATCCATGATTGAATATGAACGCATGATTTTAATGCTTCAAATGCCTGCTCATTATTTAATGAATTGAATTGTTCCAAATCCATGTTTGCTCCAATTTGCATCACTGTCTGACTGGTCAGACCAGATTTATTTATATTAAGCAATGAATATGCCAATTTACGAATATACTTTTGAATCATTAAATAAAAAAAAGCTGCAACAGTTAACCTATTGCAGCTTTTTAAAGATTGAATTGAACTTAATCTAAGCTATATGCAATCACATAATCGCCATGATCAGGAGATTGTCGTGCACCGCCTGCTGTAATCATCACATACTGTTTACCGTTTTTAGGAGAAACATAACTAATCGGCGTACCTTGGCTACCGACTGGTAAACGAGATTTCCATAACTCTTTCCCTGTTGATGAATCAAGCGCACGTAAATAATAGTCTTGAGTCGCAGCAAAGAATACTAAACCACCTTGGGTTGCCATTGGCCCCCCAATGGTTGGCATTCCAATTGGTGCTTTAAGCCCCATTTTGATGCCCATAGGTCCTGTATCTTTGACTGTTCCCATTGGTACTTGCCAAGCAATTTGACGTGTTTTCATATCAATCGCGGTCATTGTACCGTACGGTGGTTTTTGGCATGGGATATTGAATTTAGACCAGAAACGATCTTTATTTACTTTATAAGGTGTCCCTTTCATTGGAACGGCGCCCATTCCAGTGTTGACTTTCTCTCCACCGCTTGCTTCAAGTGCCAGATCTTCAGGTGTTTGTTTAATCAACTGAATCCATAAACCCAGACGCATATCATTCACAAACATATATTGATGACTTGGATCAAACGCGATACTTCCCCAATTCATCCCACCTAAAGAACCTGGGAAGCTGAGTGAAATATCTGTTCCTGGTGCGGTAAATAAACCTTCGTAACGCATAGATTTAAAGCTAATACGACACATCAATTGATCAAATGGCGTTGCACCCCACATATCTGACTCAGTCAAAGTTTGATTGCCGATTTGTGGCATCTCCACTGAGCGCGGTTGCGTTGCACTATATTGTTCATCAGGAATATTGGCGGGTTTAACAGGTTGCTCAATCACTTTTGTTAAAGGTTTTCCTGTTAATCGATCAAGAACAAAGAACTGACCTGATTTTGTTCCAATCACGACCGCAGGCTGATTGGTTCCGTCCTTCATAGGGAAGTCAACAAGACTCGGTTGCATCGGTAAATCAAAATCCCATAAATCATTATGTACAGTTTGATAAACCCATTTTTCTTTACCCGTGGTTGCATCTAAAGCCAATACTGAAGAATTGTATTTATGGTCGAGTGGTTGACGATTCCCGCCCCACACATCGACAGATGAGCTACCCATTGGCAAAAATACGGTATTCATCTCAGGGTCATAAGATAATGCAGCCCATGCGTTAGCAGAACTACGCTTATATATTTCGCCTTCTTTGAGCATATAATTTGGATCAGGATTACGTGGATCAAATACCCAACGCAATTCACCCGTAATGACATCGTATGCACGGATTACACCACCCGGCATATCTGCCGCAAAATTATCAGCAATGCGACTCCCAACGACCAAGACTGATCCTGCCACCGTTGGTGCTGAGGTAACTTGGAAACGAGGTGCTTTTGTGCCCTCACCTAATCCTTTATGTAAATCAACCGTTCCATTCACACCAAAATCTTTACAACGCTCACCCGTATCCGCATTGACGGCGATTAAACGTCCATCAGGTGTGTTGGTATAAACTCGACGTAAACATGCAGTATTATTTGCAACCGCTTTTACTGGTGTAGCCCCAGCTAGGGTTGGCTGTTGTAATGGCTGGGTTGTATCAAAATAAGCAACTCCACGACAACGCTCCCAAGCATCCGCTTTAGAGTTAACCTCTGCCTTCCAGATTTGTTTACCAGAATCTGCTTCTAAAGCAAAAATATTGTTATGTGGTGTACATAAAAAAACTTTATTTCCAACTTGCAAAGGCGTCATTTGATCCTCTGCGCCATTGCCTGAACCCGTGGTGAAGTCACCTGTACGAAAGCGCCACGCTTCTTTTAACTGATGAACATTGTCACGGGTAATTTGATCTAAAGCTGCGAAACGGCTACCACCTGCATCTTGACCATAATGTTGCCAATTGGTTTGCTTCATATCCGTTTCAACAGGTACCAATGGTAATTGCTGTCCAGATGCAGTAACTGTTGGATGCGGCTGAAACATTTGATAAAAACCAACTATCATTCCAAATACAGTTAATATGCCCAAGCTATAAGCAGGTAAATCTATACTAGATTGGAATTGGTAACGGCGAATCGATGGCAAGGTAAACATCAATGCAGCAAAAATACCTGCTGGGAACATTAGACGTGAAAATAACGGCCAAAACTCCCAACCTGCATCAATGAATGACCAAATAATCGTGCCGATAAAAACAAGACTAAATAACCAAACACCAAGAGCTTTCTTCTTAAAAATAAAAATCGCAGATGCTAGGGTGAATAAACCTGCAATCATGAAATACCATGAACCGCCGAGAGCAATCAGCTTTCCACCACCAATGGTGAAAAATAGCCCGGTAAGCAATAAGGCGAGACCTAAAATAAAACACCATATCTTTAATATGGTATGGCTATTGGTAGACTCTGACATGGGTCATACTCCTAAATTAGAAATTCACTCGCATGCTCAAGCCAGCAACCCAAGCATCATCTACCTCTTTTACACCAGCAGGCTGATGGATATATTGTAGATTTGGTCGTAACATGACAGCTGGTGACCACTGATAGGTATAGTTCAATTCAACATTGAGCTCATCTCGTTGAACAGGAACATAATCTGCTGCGAATGCATCATATTGGTCGTAACCACGACTATGATTGATATCGATTTGACGATCTTTATAACGATCATTGACTAGATAGTTTGCAATACCCAAACCAATTGAATCATTTGGACGACTATCGAATGGTCCTTTGTACCAAAGTGCAAGTTGTTGAGTACTTCGAACTGCAGTTGTTTCTTTATCGTTTACCACGACATTAACACTGGCATACAAACCACGCTTTGGATCATCGCCGTTCTGTGTCAATTGTTGTTGCGCATTCAGCCAAAAGCTATGTTTACCATCATGCACTTTATCTGCAATCGCGATGTCATTCGCTTCAGCAGTTGAATAAAGTGCCCCAATTTTGTATTCACCTGCCAAACCATTAAAAGCTGTCAGTTTAGGTTTCCAAGCCAGTTCAACAGGAATAGTTGCCCCTTTGACGTTATTCATATCCAAGTTAAACCCATCACTGTTTTTATCGGTTTTAACGTTATCAGGATTTACTTCATAAACACCTACACCAAGCGTCCATTCAGGTGCAAACTGGTATTTGACATTGGCACCCCATAGACCTACAGGTAAGTTGTACCAAATTGAGCCAATCGATTTACCAAGTTGACTACCGCATAGTAATAGATTTTGGAATTCACATTGAGAGCCATTAAAGTCTTCAGACATGCCCATACGACCGATTTTGAATTGGACTGAATTATCCGCAAAACCAGTTTTAATCCATGCTTGTGATAAACGCCAGATTTTGCCACGTCCATATATTTCTTGGCTATTTCCCAAAGCACTTGAACGTGGATCTTTAATACGATCTAAAGTTAAGGCATTACCATCTCGTTTAGTGATCAAGATATTGGCGGTCGTGTCTTTCCACCCTGCAATTTTTTCTAAGTCAAAATTTGCACCTAAAGATAATTGCGCTGCATTTTTAAAGGCATTGTCATCATTGTAGCCACCATCCAAATTGGTTGCTGATTGACTCATAATCGATGCGGTAAATTTATAACCCTCTTTTTCTAGTTGTTGGCGTTGTCCATTCCAATCACCTAATAACCATTGACGATCTTGTGACCATGGTTGATCTGCTAAAGCATGCTGTACAGATAAAATTGAAAATGTCAATAACGTCGTTTTAAATAAAAACAAATGCTGTTTCATCGATAAATTCCTTGTCTTTCTAATCTAAGTAGCACCTCAGGAAAGGTGCTACTTTTATTGTTATTTGACTCGCACGGCTGAACTCAGTTCAGAGGTGGCGCCTAAATGATCCGTCACATTGGCAGTTATGGAGGCAACTTGAGCAGTTGGTTTCCATGAAACTGTTGCTACACCTTGAGTATTGGTAACAGCAATCACTGAACCTAAATAGAACTCGGCTTCATTTGCACTTGCTATCGAGTTTCCAAAAAATTCGACTTGATAACGCTGATTTGGTTGTCCTTTTACCTCAACAACAAGCTGCCCTTTTGAGAGTGTAAGTTTTGGTGCTTGAATGGCTTGGTTCGGTTGTGGATTACAGCCTTGTTGATTTGGTTGCTGACAAGTTTTTTGTAAGTTTTCAGGATCAATCTTGACACCATGCCCACGAGAACCAACAAAATGTGCATGCTCTAAGCCCGGAATATCAAAAGTGATTGCACCTAAACGTTGGTTTGATTCACAGCTTCCGCCTGCTTCACAGCGTTTAATATCCTTTGAATTATTCCAAATTTGATTTTTTGTTAATGTAATACGTGCATTGGCATCTTTTTCAGAGCGAATCGCAATTCCAATACGATTACCATGAATTTTGTTGCTATCTAAAATATTACCATCACCCGTTAGGTTAAATCCTAATGAGTTATTGGTCAGTTCGTTATAGGCGATATAGTTACGTTTGCCCCAATTAATCTGTAAACCATCCGAATAATTTTCAAATTTATTCCCCACAACCGCATTGTCATTGCCCCAAAGAATTTCAATTCCTTGAGATGGCTCTGGATTTGCTGAAGTTGAAATAAAATGGTTATTCGCAACTAAATTAAATGCAGCACCACGTGTTAGCTCTAAGCCATCACCATTATCTTGGAAATAGTTATTGAGAACTTTGTTGTTATTGGTAGTGGTTGCAGTCGGATTGCCTTTACCATCATCACCTGTCAACATCACCCCTGCACCACCATAGTTGTGCATAATACGGTTGTGTTGAATCAGGTTGTTGCTGGCACGATTCATCAAAATACCAATACAGAAGTGACGGATTTCTAAACCTTGGATGGTCACACCATTGATGTCACGCAGCACAATTCCCGGTAAAGTGGTTGTACGTACATTGGTTCCAAACTGCCCTTCTACAGCGCCGGGACACGCTTCAACGCCACGACCTTTAATATAGTTTGAACCATCAATGACAATATGCTCGCCTGTTTTTGCCCATTGTGTACCAATGATTTTGACAGGTGCTTTAATTTCAGGAAGTGGGCTATTTACCTTGATTGCATACGGTGCTTGACCAACTGCTTGAATCAAAATTTCACTGGTTTCTGTCGGCTTGCTATTGGCTTGTTCAATCGCCCAACGCAGTGAACCTTTTTCAGTATCGTCCTGATAACGGTCTACGATGTAGGTTTCAGCTGCTGCCATACCAGATACTGCTAAACCGATTGCAAGCGTGCTTAAACGTAAAGAAATAACGTTCATTGTAAAAATCCTTTTCAATTATTCTGTTGGCTGAACTGTTTTTAACAACTGTTTCAGTTGGGTCACATCAATTTGACCGGGTGCTGATGCTTCACCAATCATGCCGAAGCTAAAACTCCCCCCCATATTGGCTGTCGCAATTCTTGAAATGGTGCCGAGTTTGCCCATCGACATCGTCAGCAATGGTTTATTTGAAAGTTGACTAACTTTTAAAGTGGCATTCATCAAGGTAAAAACATCTTGTTTGTTTTGCGGCATCACTGCAATTTTTAAAATATCCGCACCAAGTTCATCTTGTTTCAATAAACGTTTAACGATCTCATCTTTGCTTGGCGTTTTCTTAAAATCATGATTCGACATCACGACCAGCACTTTTTTATCATGTGCCAATTGAACTGTATTTTTGACCACCTGCTGATCACGGAACATTTCAATATCCAGCATGTCCATAAAAGGCTGTTTTAAATAGGCTTGATAGGTCTTGCCATAATCAGCATCGCTAATAGTGAGTTGACCACCTTCGTTATGGGTACGAATGGTCGCGATTACTGGTTTATTACCTAATACCTTTTTTAATTCGTGTCCTAAAGCAATTACCTGTTTGGTATCAGCAGCAAAATCGAGCAGATCAATACGAAATTCTGCTAGATCTGCATCTTGATTGGCTGCAATCACTTTAGCTTGAGCAATTGCTTGTTCTTTAGTTTTTGCAGTAATCGGTACAATCGTTTTAACTGGTGACTTAGCAAGCTCAGCCAATTGAACTGGGCTATGAACATTTTCTTGTGCCTGTACCATTTGAACCGTAAATAAAGGGCTTATAAGCAGTGTTAATGCTGCCAGTGTTTTCATTTTCATCATCATCGTCCTTAATGGATTGCCTGTCTTTCCCAAGAGCAAGCAATCATTGGTTATTCACTTAAAATTTAAAAACTTTAAATATCAAAAAACACAGTTTCATCTTCGCCTTGAATACGAATGTCAAAGCGATACACCACTTCACCATCCACTTCTGTGCGTTTGGCAATTAGGGTTTGACGACGAGTCGCCCACTCAATACTGTTTAGAATCGGATCATTCGCATTCGCTTCAACTTCATCATCAAAGTAAATACGAGTATGCAAACCGAGGTTGATACCACGCGCAAATACAACCACCGCAATATGCGGTGCTTGGGTTGTGCCTTTACGACCTGCTACTGCACCCGGTTTGATGGTGTTGAAACTCCAGAAACCTGTTTCAAAGTTTGCACCCGTGCGTCCCCAACCTAAAAAGTTTGGATCAACAGCCTTACCTTGTGTATCGGCTTGACTTGGGTAAACACCATTGGCATCGGCTTGCCAAATTTCCAACAACACGTCTCTTAATGGCAAACCTAGTCCGTCAAATACTTGTCCTTCAAGACGAATACGCTGACCTTGCGTTTTTTCACTCACCAACTGATTGTTAAAATTGTGTTCAAACACTTCGATATTGGCTTGTTGTGGTAACAAACCAATATGTACATAAGGACCACCTGTTTGTGATGGGGTTTCTTTCAATTCCTGAAAATTCCACGCGTTCATTGTGTTACTCCATTAAGTCAAATCATTTTCAAAATAAGTCGCACGACGACCACGAAGATGAATATCAAAGCGGTAACAACGGCTATCTGATTCAATGAAATTGTTTTTGTCTTCCAACGCAATTAAGGCACGACGTTGATCTTCAGATGGGATCGTTTTCAAAATTGGACAAGAGTCAATCAGTGTATCGCCTTCAAAATAGAACTGGGAAATTAAACGTTGCGCCCAGCCATCCGCAATTAATGAGAAATGAATATGCGCTGGACGCCATTCATTGATACGGTTACGCCACGGATATGGACCTGGTTTAATGGTACGGAAAATATAGAACCCATTTTCATCCGTCAAAGTACGACCACAACCACCAAAATTCGGATCCATCGCTCCGATGAACTTATCATTCGGATGACGATAACGACCTGAAGCATTGGCCTGCCATACTTCTAATAAGGCATTTTTAACAGGGCGACCAAACTGATCACGCACATAACCATGCACAATAATTCGCTCGCCAACAGGTAAACCCTCTTTGGCATAATTCAAAATCAAATCATTGTCTTTAGGACCAAAAAGATTCGGCGAAAAATGCGGTGAAGTGACTTCTGTCAAAGTTTCATTGATCGAGATCAACGCATTTTTTGGTGAGCGTAATACACTGGTTTTATAACCCGGTGTATATGCTGGTGGGTGATCATCTGTATTACGTTGCGGATACGCACCTAATGTATGATTTAACATGCCTATCTCCTTAATCCTGTGGTTGTGCCGAAACGGGTTGCACTTCGATTCCAATTTCCTTAAAGACTTCTTCTGCCATATGCATTGCAGCATTTGCAGCAGGTAAGCCTGCATACAATGAACTATGTAAAATCAGTTCTTTAAGTTCATCTTTAGTCACGCCGTTGTTAAAACAAGCACGTAAATGCATCCTAAGTTCATCTTCTCGCCCCAATGCCAATAAAATGGCAATGGTGACTAAACTGCGGGTATGGCGTGGTAAACCGTCACGTGACCACACTTCCCCCCAAGCAAATCGACTAATAAAATTCTGAAAATCTTGGTTAAAGTCATTCAGGTTCTCTAAAGAACGCCCGACATGTTTTTCACCCAGTACTTCTGTACGGACTTTCAGACCTTGTTGATAACGTTGTTCATCATTCATTGACGTTGTCCCGAATTGAAAGAAAGTTAGGTTGCATCCGTATGCGCAACTAGAGATTTCACAAAGATCGCCACAGCAGCAGCCGTTGCTGGAATAAACAACATGCTTAAAATCATAGTGAACGACCAATTATTCCCAAGTAACACTGCGCCAATCCAAGCACCAAACACAGCACCGAAACGACCGATACCTGTCATCCATGCAATGCCTGTTGCACGACATTGGGTAGGATAAAAACGAGCACTTAAAGCTGGCATTGCTGATTGCGCACCATTGATCGCAATACCAGCGCATAGAACTAAAACAGCAAGTAAAGTTGGATTTGCTAAGCTTTGACCGACTGCAATCGCAAATAAACCAGCGGCAAAATAAAAGCCTGCAATAATTCGGTTCGGATTAAAACGATCCATTGCCCAACCGATAAATAAAGCACTGAGTACACCACCAAATTGGAACAAACCACCGATAAATGCAGCACGTTCCAAGGTCGCCCCAGTTTCACGCATTAAGGTCGGTAACCAACTGGTCAGTAGATAAATCACCACCAACCCCATAAAATAGGTTGACCACAATAAAACGGTGCCTTTGGAAAATTGTTTTGAAAACAACATGCCAAATACACTCTTTTTCTGAGCTACGTTTGATTGCTCTTCTGGGATGTGGAATTCCGTTACACCTTGAACTTGTGATGGTGCAATGTGCGTTAAAATTCGACGTACTTTCTCAGGATTCTTATTTTTTACAATTAAGAAGCGATAAGACTCAGGTAAGAAAAAAATCACCAGAAGCATTAAAAACAATGGTGTCCATCCGCCTAACAAAAACAAACTATGCCAACCATAATTGGGAATAAGCCAGCTACTAATGAAACCACCCGTTGCCATCCCCAAGTTGTAGCCACAGAACATACAGGTCACCATTAATGACCGTACGCGCGTTGGGCAATATTCAGAGAATAATGTGGTTGCATTTGGCATCGCCGCACCCAGACCAATACCCGTTAAAAAACGCAATACCACCAACTGATCCAAATTCGTTGCGTAGGCAGAAGCAAGCGTAAAGCCCCCAAAAATCAGCATGGAAACGATCAATACAATCTTGCGGCCAAAACGATCGGCTGTGGGACCTGATACTAGTGCACCAATAATCATCCCGCCTAAAGCTGCACTCATTACGGGTCCAAGCTGTGAGCGATCAATTCCCCAATCCTGTGTTAATGCCGGAGCAATAAAACCCATCGCAGCAGTATCAATTCCGTCTACAAAAACGATGAGAAAACAAACAATTGCGATTAACCACTGATATTTACTGATTGGTGCATGATCAATCAGTTTCTGTGCATCCATACTATTTTGGGGAGCAGCAAATTCCTGTGCCATAGTTGCCTCCTTGTAGGCGAGTTCCTTTCTAACCTAAACTGGTTATATTTTCTGAATAAACTTAGACAATGCTTGATTAAAGACTTGAGGTTGCTCAATATTCGATAAATGAGAAGCTGCCAAAATCTCAATCTGGCTTTGTGAAATAGACTGATGCATAAAAGCAGCATCTTGAACCGTCGTTACTGGATCAAATTGACCAGCAATAATTAAAGTTGGGATATGAATCTGTTGAAGTTGATCTCTTAGATCTGCCCCTGCCAAAGCACGACATGCATTGGCATACCCTTGCGCAGGTGTAACAGCTAAACTTTGAATGGTTTTCTGTGCTAAAACATCATGAGCATAATCAAAATGCTCACTAAACCAACGAGTATGTGTGGTTTTAACAAGCTCTGCCAAACCGTGTTGCTCTACACTGTCCGCACGATTATTCCATGCTTCAGCAGTTCCTATTTTTGCAGCAGAATTTGCGATTGTGACACTCAAAAAGCGATCTGAATGATGAATCGCGAGATACAATCCAGTTATGCCTCCCATTGAAATGCCACAGAAATGTGCTTTATCAATCCTGAGCGCATCTAAAATATCCACCACATCTTCAGCAAGGTTTTGCAAAGTGCTTTGCTCAATCACACGGCTCATACCATGACCACGCGTATCGTAAGTCACGACTTGATAATGTTCTGACAATGCTTCAACCTGTGCTTGCCACATCCCATGATCGGTTCCAAGCGAATTAGAAAACACAATCACTGGGGCATCTTTCTGACCCTGCACTTGCACTGCAAGTTGATATCCTTGACGATTATGAATATTGATCATCATTTTGAATCTCCTTGAGCTGCTTTGAGAACAGAATCAATTTGCATTTGGATATTGCCCAAATATGACTTAGGCTGGAAAAGCTGATCCAATGCTTCAGCTGAGAAATGAGCATTCACTTCATCTAAGTTGGATAAAATATTTTTCAAATGCGTATCTTGTTCAACTGCTTGCTGACATGCTTGCTCAACCACATGATGTGCATTTAAGCGTCCAATCTTGCTAGCAAGTGCCATCATCACTGCTTCAGCCATGATCAAACCTTGAGTCGTGTCAAGATTGTGTTGCATCGCTTCGGCATTCACATCAATAGCCTGTAATACTTCATTGCTACGCTCTAATGCGCCAGCACATAGTTGAAAAATTTCAGGTATCGCTAACCATTCCGCATGCCATGCACCTAAAGCACGTTCGTGGTCTTGAACCATGCTTTGATAAACACTAGCCATCAGCGCTGGAACGCGATTTGCAGCGGCAAGAATTGAAGCGGCTGCAACTGGATTGCGCTTGTGAGGCATTGTCGATGAACCACCACGCCCTTTTGCAGTTGGTTCATAAACTTCAGCAATTTCAGTCTGCATGAGTAATGACCAATCTTTTGCCATCTTGCCAACATTGCCCACGATCATGGCAAGCAGACTAGCAATCTCTACAATACGATCACGCTCGCCATGCCAAGTGCATTCAGGCGTCGTAAGTCCTAGTTCGGCTGCAAAAGCTTCAACTACAGCAGAACCTTGATTTTGCAAAGATGCTAATGAACCTACTGCACCACCAAGCTGGGCGGTGAACACTCTAGTTTTCATTGCCTGTAAACGATCAAGATCACGTTTTAATGCAGCTGCATAACGTGCAAACTTATGTCCTAATGTAATCGGCAAAGCTTGCTGCAACCATGTACGCCCAATCATCACTTGGTCACGGTAACGTTCAGCCAGTTGCAAACAAATTTGATATGCAGATTGAAGTTGCTTTTCAATCATGGCTAAAGCATCACGACACTGCAAAATCGTTGCCGTATCAATAATGTCTTGACTGGTTGCGCCCCAGTGCACATAACGTGAAGCTTGTTCATCTTGCTGCTTTACAATGGCTGTAAATTGCTTAACAAAAGGAATAGCAATATTTCCAGCCAAACCTGTTGCAACCACCAAAGCATCAAAATCGATCTGTGTTAAAGCAGATTGCCCAACTTGTTCGATGATCGTCGCCATTTCACGAGGAATGACATTGACCTGAGCCTGTGCTTTTGCCAAAGCCACTTCAGCTTGGATCATATAACTCAATAAAGAACGATCACTAAAAATAGTGGTCACATCTGATTGATAAAACAAGCTGGCATATAACTGGCTCATTTCACACCTCACTCAACACGCTGAATAATCAAGGCAATGCCTTGACCCACGCCAATACACATCGAACACAAAGCATATTGTCCTTGGATCTGCTCAAGTTGGTTCAGCGCTGTGGTCACTAATCTCGCACCTGAGGCACCGAGTGGATGACCTAAAGCAATCGCACCACCATTCGGATTGATACGGGCATCATCATCTGACAAACCTAAATCACGAGTCACCGCTAATGCCTGAGCTGCAAAGGCTTCGTTTAACTCAATCACATCCATTTGTTCTAAGGTCAGATTGGCTTGTTTGAGTAACTTTTTGATTGCAGGCGCAGGGGCAAAACCCATAATGCGGGGTTCGACACCCACTGTCGTGGCTGCAATGATTTTGGCACGTGGTTTAAGTTGATATTTAGCAACTGCCTCATCTGAAGCGATCAAAATCGCTGCTGCACCATCGTTAATACCTGACGCATTACCCGCAGTCACTGTTCCATCTGCTTTCACAACACCTTTGAGTTTGGTCAATGCTTCAATCGTGGTCGATGCACGTGGATGTTCATCCGTATCGACAACAACCGCATCACCTTTACGTTGAGGAATCGTGACAGGAACGATTTCATGTTTAAAAAAGCCTTTGGCTTGCGCTGCTGCAGTACGTTGTTGGCTCACCAAGGCAAACTGGTCTTGATCAAAACGATTAATCTTAAATTGCTCTGCCACGTTTTCTGCAGTTTGTGGCATGGTATCTACACCATACGTTTCTTTGAGCTTTGGATTGATAAAACGCCAACCCATTGTGGTGTCTTCAATCTTTTGGCTACGACCAAAAGCACTGTCAGCTTTACCCATCACATAAGGCGCACGACTCATACTCTCGACACCACCCGCAATAATGAGATTTGCTTCACCTGCTTTAATTGCACGTGCAGCCATGGCAATCGCATCTAAGGATGAACCACAAAGACGATTTACTGTGGTTGCAGGGACTTGATAAGGCAAGCCAGCCAATAATGCGGACATACGCCCCACATTACGATTGTCTTCACCCGCTTGATTGGCACAGCCGTAAATCACATCATCCACGTGTTGCCAGTCGACCATTGGATTACGTTGCATTAAGGCTTGAATCGGAACTGCACCAAGATCATCAGCACGTACAGGTGCTAAACCACCTGCATAACGACCGAATGGGGTGCGAATCGCATCAATGATATAAGCGTTTTTCATATGTTTTTCCCTATAATCCTCCCTTAATCCCTCCTTTTAAAAGGAGGGAAACCTCACTCTATTATTTAGATGAAGTTCCCCCTTAACAAAGGGGGATTTAGGGGGATTTCAATCCTTAAGCTTGAGTCGCATCAATCAATCGAGCACCCGTCAACGCCTGTAGTTCTTCAAAACTCAGACCATCCACTTTCTCAATCACTTTTAAACCTTCTGTGGTCACATCAATCACACACAGATCGGTATAAATACGATCGACACATTTCAAACCTGTTGCTGGATAAGACAGCGCTTCAACGATCTTAGGTTCACCTTGTTTGGTGACATGATCCGTAGTGATAAAAACTTTCTTTGCACCTACAGCTAAGTCCATTGCACCACCCACAGCAGGAATCGCATCGGCTGCTCCTGTATGCCAATTGGCAAGATCACCGTTGGCTGCGATTTGGAATGCACCCAGTACCGCAATATCTAAATGACCACCACGCATCATGGCAAAGGAATCACCATGATGAAAAAAGCATCCCCCTGTGAGCATGGTCACATACTCTTTGCCTGCATTAATCAGTTCAGGGTCTTCTTCACCTTTGGCTGGTGGTGGACCGAATGCCAATAAGCCATTTTCAGAATGCAGAAAAACATCTTTATCCGCAGGTAAGTATTTTGAAATTTTGGTCGGTAAGCCAATACCTAGATTGACATAGGCACCATCAGGAATATCTTGTGCAACACGTTCTGCAATTTGGTCACGGCTGAGTTTTTGATAGCTCATGTTATTCTCCTTATTGCGCAGCGACAGGTGATGTTGCTTTAACAGCAACCACATGCTGGACAAAAATCCCTGGGGTAATAATGTGTTCAGGATCAAGCTGACCGAGTTCTACTACTTCAGAAACTTGAGCGATGGTGACATCTGCAGCCATGGCCATGATCGGTCCAAAGTTACGTGCCGATTTATTAAAAACTAAATTGCCCCAACGATCGCCTTTGTGAGCTTTGATTAAGGCAAAGTCAGCTTTGATTGGATATTCCAGTACATAGTCTTTGCCGTCGATATGACGGGTTTCTTTGCCTTCTGCCAATAATGTTCCGAAGCCAGTCGGTGTAAATACCGCCCCTAAGCCCATCCCAGCAGCTTGGATACGGCAAGCGAGATTGCCTTGTGGGACGAGTTCTAATTCGATTTTGCCTGCATGGTAGAGTTCATCGAACACCCATGAATCAGACTGACGTGGGAAAGAGCAGATGATTTTACGGACTGCACCTGTTTTTAGGAGTTTGGCAAGACCATAATCGCCATTGCCTGCATTGTTATTGACGATGACAAGGTCTTTAACCCCGAGTTCAATCAGAGCATCGATGAGTTCAGCAGGTTGTCCTGCGGTTCCAAAGCCACCGATCATGATGGTCGATCCATCTTTTATTTGGGATAAAACCTCAACCAATGAGGCTGTACTCTTATCAATCATCTGACTACTTCCTGTACGATAAGTCACTCAATCTTTCAGGCCGAAAAACGGGCCAATGAAGTTGAGTGTTCTGTTCGGATTGCTTGTATTTATTCTTGATAAATTTTGGACGCACTTCTATGCTTTAAAGTGTATTTTGTTCGATATATATATATTATGTTCGATGATCGAACATTATCCAAGTAAAACAGTCAGCTTTTGATTAGAATGGAAATGAGCAACTGAAATTGCAGATTGGAGTTATCATCATATGGATCATGATCAAGAAAAAACTGTTCGATTGATTCATCACAGTGAGAATAAGAAGTCAATTCGACATGAAGACTTCATTGCAGGTATAGCTAAAGGTTTAACCATCCTCGAGTGTTTCGGTCCAGAACGTCATCGTCTAAATATCAGTACAGCTGCTGAAAAGACAGGCATGACACGTGCCGCTGCTCGACGTCATCTACTTACTTTGGAATACTTAGGCTATTTGGAGTTTGATGGACATTATTATTATCTTGCCCCTAAAATTCTAAAATTTTCAGGTGCTTACTTAGATGGATCCCCACTCCCCAAAATTTGTCAACCGTTATTAAATTTATTGACCAATCAGACCTCGCTTATTTATTCAGTGATGGTGTTAGATGGATATGAAGCAATTACCATCGCACGAAGTGCAGCGCATCAACAAACAGATCGCGTTAACCCATATGGTCTACATCTTGGTAATCGGTTGCCCGCTCATGCCACATCAGCAGGTAAAATTTTACTTGCGCATCTTGATTTAGATGAACAGAAACAATGGTTAGAAAAATATCCCCTAAAACGACTTACTAAATATACGCATACCGAAAGTGAGGAGTTTTTGGCGCTACTGCATGAAATCAAAGAGCAAGATTGGTGCTATTCATGTGAAGAGCATGAACTGGGTGTACACGCTGTTGCGGTGCCTATTTATGATTCAAATGCTGATGTTGTTGCAGCGTTGAATATCGTATCGCCAACCATGCGAACGACTAAAGATTATTTAATTACTCACATTTTGCCATTATTGCTGGAAACTTCTCGAGATTTAAGACATGTCATCTAAAGCGTAAAAGAAGCTCTAATTTAAATAGAAATGTAAATTAGAGCTTAACTTTATTTTCTCGAATTATTTTAAAATCATATCTGTCCAACCCGTAAATGGATTGTCAAATTGCTCCCATTCTTTTGCACCAAGTGCCATTTCGTCATCTGTTAATAAACATGCATCAAACTGCGCCGTTAGTGCATCTTGATCCATATCCATACCGATCAGAACTATTTCCTGTCGAGCGTCACCTGTTAAATCATCCCAATTTCTTTCAATTGCATCACGACTATGTTGATCTTCTGGCCAATGTTCATCTGGTACGGCTGCCCACCAGTACCCTGCTACACCGTGTCGAGCCATCGCACCCGCTTGTGACCACGAACCTGCAAACTCAGGATTGGAAGCAAGCCAGAAAAATCCTTTTGATCGAATCACACCTTTCCACTCAGAGTTTACAAAATCAAAAAACCGTTGTGGATGGAAAGGCTTTCTTGCTTTGTAAACAAAACTACTGATCCCATATTCTTCGGTTTCAGGTGTATGCTCACCTCTGAGTTCTTTCAGCCAACCAGGCGCTTGAGCTGCTTCATTAAAATCGAATAAGTTAGTATTTAGAATTTTATCTAGCTTCACTTGCCCAAATTCAGCAATTTCAATTTTCGCTCTTGGATTGAGTGAATGTAGAATGCCAAATAATTTTTCTTTTTCTTCACGATTAATCAAATCAACTTTATTCAACACAATCACATCGCAGAACTCAATCTGGTCGATTAAAAGATCAACCACATTGCGTTCATCATCTTCCCCCAATGATTCACCTCGTGAAGTTAAGCTATCCAGCGAACTATAATCCTTTAAAAAATTATAAGCATCAACCACAGTCACCATGGTATCCAAACGCGCAAATTCATTCAGTGAAACACCATTTTCATCTTCAAATGTAAATGTTTCTGCAACAGGTAAAGGTTCAGAAATTCCTGTTGATTCAATCACCAATTGATCAAAGCGATTGTCTTCAGCCAAACGGCGTACCTCAATCAACAAATCCTCTCGTAAGGTGCAACAAATACAACCATTGCTCATTTCCACCAGTTTTTCATCTGTACGTGATAATTCAGCACCGCCCTCACGAACTAATGCCGCATCAATGTTCACCTCAGACATATCATTGACGATTACGGCGATTCTTCGCCCTTCACGATTGTTCAAAATATGATTGAGCAACGTGGTTTTTCCTGCACCTAAAAAACCAGATAGGACGGTCACAGGAAGTTTGCTTGGAGTGGCTAAAGAATGATTCATTGGCGTTCTCACTGATTAAATATGTTGAGTTTCATGTTTGGAAAGACATGAGAAACATTGACCCAATACTTCTAAATATGGGTATCTTGGATTGAATTGTTTGGCTTGGATGGTGCTTTCCACACAGGTTTTAAGTTGTGGAATGGCTATACTTTGCACGCTTTGGCATTCGGTACACACGGTAAAAAGCCGATAACTCGCTGAAATTTCGGCTTGGTCTAGCACATACATATTTAAGGTATTTAGTTTTACGATCAGGCACTGTTCTGACAGTTTTTTCAGAATTCGATAAATCTGAATTGGCGCTTGAAAGCCATAAGGTTTGGCCTTCTCCAATAACTCATAAGCACTCATGGCTTTATTTTCTGTTTTTAAAATATCTAAAATATTTTGTTGGGCGATCGTCAGCTTCATTGCAATTTACTCATTGTTATTATTAAAAGAATTATTCATACAAGGTGAAGAAGTGTACCGATGGTCGACTCCCCATGTACGATAGCCTGCTGTATCGATATGGATTTGTCCTGATGCATACACACCTAAACCCATATTTAATGCTTCACCTTGCTCTATCCAGAATTCACAAAGCTTCTTTTTTGTATTTTCGATACGGATTTGTTCAATTGAATCTGGATTCTCACTACCTATACGAAAATCCAATGCGGCATTAAACACATGTTTAGATCCACCTGCCCCACCTGCACACCGATTCAATGCATAGTTTCGATACACAGATGTCACCGTAAACTGATCAATGCGTTTTTGTTCGACCAATTGCTTCAGAATCTTTAAAGTCGGAATGCTGTTATTCCAGAGTTCTCTTGGTGGAACTTCATATTCAGCGTAATTACACTTTTGCCAATCTCTCGCTGTTTGAAAAAACTCAAAATCTGGAATAAAAGAATCAATCCCTTGGGTTTTCAAGAAATTTTTATAAGCTTGGATTTGCTGTTGATGCTGAGCCTGCATTGCCCACTGGAGATACGAAGATGGGATACGCTTTTCTTGCAGAATCACTTTGGGAATCATATGTTTCGATTCAAGTTTTGGTAGAGGTTGCGGTCGGATCTCTTGATACGAAGACTGACAAGCAGACAGACCACAAATGAATCCGAGCATGTAGATTTTTTTCATTTTGATTCGCCAGCATCACTTAAATCGAATTTACTTCGCAACGCGCTTGTCGATGCTTACTGTTATGTTATAACATTACAACAAACATTACAACGTAAGCCATTAGACAAATGAATCTCGCTCTTCCAGATATTTCAGCTGAATCGACTTTACCCAAAGCTTATAGCCATTGCCTAGATTGGGTTGGCATGGAAAAAATTGCATTACCCGTTCGTATCGAAAATACGCTATGTCAAAGTCAAATCAATGCTTATGTCAGTTTGGACGATCCCTTAGCCAAAGGGATTCATATGTCACGCTTGTATACGCGACTATTAGAACTGAGTTCGATTGAAAATTTGAGCTTGATCGATCTGCAGTCATTATTACAAGACTTTTTAGAAAGTCATCGTGATCTATCCAAACATGCAAAAATTGAAATTCATAGCGAACTGTATATCGAACGACCTGCATTGATCAGCAAGCTTTCAGGTTGGAAAAGTTATCCTTTTGTTTTGTCATGCCAACTTTTAGATGGGCAGTTTTTAGCAGAACTAAAAGTTGAGATTCCCTATTCATCAACCTGCCCATGCTCGGCTGCTCTTGCAAGAAACATTATTCAACAACGTTTTGAATCGGCGTTAAACAATCAAGACATTCGTTTAGATCAGCAGGAAATTTTAGATTGGCTAAGCAGTACAGATGCGATTGCTGCAACACCACATAGTCAAAGAAGCTTTGCGATTCTTAATTTCAGACTTGATCAAAATATCCAACATATCCCACTGATTTTATTTATTAATCAAGCTGAACAAGCTCTCATGACACCTGTTCAGACTGCCGTTAAACGTATCGATGAACAGGCCTTCGCAATTGCCAATGGTCAAAACCTGATGTTTTGTGAAGATGCCTTACGACGGCTATATGGCACATTTTTAAATCATAAAAGTATTAGAGGCTTTAATTTCAAAGTCATTCATGCAGAAAGCCTGCATGCGCATGATGCTGTGGCTCAAGGTTCATGGCAATGGTAAAGCATTCTATTTTCGAGCAGATGGAACAGGGAAATTTAGGACAACAATTTGATTTTGAAGCTGTGTTTGAACAGATCAAATGGAACCAAGAAGGTCTTGTCCCCGCGATCACTCAAGATCAAACAAGCAAAGATGTATTGATGATGGCTTGGGTTAATCGAGAAGCTCTAATCGAAACCTTGCAAACCAAACAAGTGTGTTATTGGTCGCGCTCACGAAAGTGTTTATGGCGTAAAGGTGAGAGTTCAGGTCATCGTCAATATTTGACGGATGCCAGACTCGATTGTGATGGAGACTGCCTATTGTTTTTCGTTAATCAAACTGGTCCAGCCTGCCACACCCTACGCCCGACTTGTTTTTATCTTGGTCTAAATACAGATCAAGTGACGATTTTAACTCAACCTGTGATTTAACTTATTTTAAGCGGTAATTCTATGCTACGTAAAAATCCATCTGGTCATTTGCCTGTTATCGATCAATCTGCTTATGTCGATCAAACCGCGATTATCTGCGGCAAAGTCATCGTACATGCCAATGTGTTCATTGGTCCTTATGCCGTAATTCGTGCTGATGAAACCGATGAACATGGCGAAATGGAACCGATTATTATCGGTGCTAACTCCAATATCCAAGATGGTGTGGTGATTCACTCCAAAGCAGGTGCAGCAGTGACAATTGGAGAAAATTCATCGATTGCACATCGTTCGATTATTCATGGTCCTTGTGAGATTGGTCGCCATGTTTTTGTTGGTTTTAATAGCGTTTTATTCAACTGCAAAGTCGGTGATCATAGCGCGATCCGACACAATGCAGTGGTCGACGGGCGTGATTTACCGAGTCACTTTTATGTTCCTGCCATGAGCTATATCAATCCCAAAACAGATTTGAGCCTATATCCGTCTGTTGATGTTTCAATCAGTGAGTTTTCTGAAAGTGTGGTGAGCACCAATATCGAATTAGTCAAAGGATATAAGGCATTGCACAATGAATTTTAGACAATTCCCCAAGATCATTATTCGCAATGCCAATCTAGTCAATGAAGATAAACAGTACATTGCCGATGTACTGATTCAAGATGGACGAATCGAGAAAATTGCTAGCAATATCACGGGCGTTTTCAATGCGAAAACCATAGATGCCAATGGTGCTTGGTTAATCCCAGGCATGATTGATGATCAAGTTCATTTTAGAGATCCTGGCTCACCCCAAAAAGGCAATATTGCCTCTGAATCTATGGCTGCAACCATTGGTGGTATTACTAGTTATATGGATATGCCCAATACCAATCCTGCGACATTGAACTTAGAGACACTGGCACAAAAAAAGCAGATCGCAGCGCAACATAGCATGGCAAATTACGCATTTCATTTTGGCGTGAGTTCTGACAATTTAGACATTATTGAACAACTTGATCCTAAATTAGTCAGTGGTGTCAAAGTCTTTATGGGAGCATCAACCGGCAATATGTTGGTCGATGATCCTAAAATTTTAGAGCGTTTATTTGCCAATGTACCGACTATCTTATTGACCCATTGTGAATATACGCCTCGGATTAAAGATCAGGAAAAACTGTATTTGGAAAAATATGGCGAAAATATTCCAGCAGCAATGCACCCTAAAATTCGAGATAAACAAGCTTGCTTTGAAAGTTCTCGACTTGCTGTTTCCTTAGCTGAGAAATATGGAACTCAACTGCATGTTTTACATCTGACCACAGCCAAAGAATTATGTTTATTTAAGGAACTACCTTTAGATCAAAAACATATTTCAGCCGAAGTCTGTATTCATCATCTCAGTTTTGATGATTCTGACTATGCTGCTCTTGGGCATTTAATAAAATGTAATCCTGCAATCAAAACGTCACAGGATAAAGAGGCCTTGATCCATGCAATTTCCAACAGTAATCGTTTGGATATTATCGGGACAGACCATGCACCACATACTTGGGATGAAAAACAACAATGCTATATGAATGCACCTTCAGGTCTGCCACTGGTACAACATGCTGTGCCCGCATTGATGGAACTGGTTGCAGATGGAAAACTCAGTATCGAAACGATGGTGCGTAAGACATCTCATCAAGTTGCAGACTTATTTAAGATCAAAGATCGTGGTTATATTCGTGAGGGCTATTGGGCCGATCTCGTTCTACTCAAAGAAAATACGCATAGGATCGCGGTCAAAGATCAAAAAAATTATATGCAATGTGGTTGGACACCATTCCAAGATAAAACCTTTCCTTATGAAGTTGATACCACCATTGTTTCTGGGCAACTGGCGTGGCATCAGAATCAATTGTTTTTGAGTTGCCGTGGAAAAGCACTAGAAATTGATCGATAGGAAGGATATTTGATTAAACTCCGAACTCGCTTGTTCTACAATTTTTAGTCCAGTTTTGGTCTGCTCAACGGTGTAAGTACTATATTGCCCCGTTGAAACTAGACCAAATTGAAGTTGAGTTCTTAAAATTAAGAAAATCTCACTACGCTCATCTTTGAATAAGGGATTGATCCTTTGTAAGTTTTCTACAAATTGTTGTGCAAAAAAAGGATTGTTGAGCTTTTCAGGGCGATTTATTTGAATGTCGAAAAAATTGAAATTCGTATCAGAAATTTGTTTAATATGAAGAATTTCTGGTTGCATCTCTTTAAGTTGCATATTTGTCATCTCATTATTCTGCTCTTGCGAGACAGCCGAAGATATCCCACTCACTAAACAAACAAGTACCGTTAAAGCTGCAAAGATTTTATGTTTTGCCCACATGCTTGGTATTTGTAGATTATTATGATTTTGCTGAGCATTAATGACTATCGATTTTGATATAAAATCATGGACTGAACGGCGATTTTTTCGGTTAAAAATATAGAAATATACAATTAGAGCTTGTAAACAGATTAATAAGAGACCGATACCCCAAGAAAAGATTGTATTCGAGAAATATGCGCTTAAAGACATTAAACACATAGGTGCAAATAAAACTGCTGCACGCACCATAGATGAGGGAACTGAAAGGTGTTTACCATCCAAACTGATGACTTCAATTTTTAAAAGCTGTTTCGCAACTGTTTTTCCAGCGTTTAAATGACTATTTAATAAACCGAAATATAAAATGACATATACATACCCTGCCAGAATAGAAATAATTGGGTGCTGATGTAGGAAATTCGAGAAAATACTAACAATCAGCCCACAAAACATGCTGATAAGTAACGCATCGAGGATGAAAGCAAACAATCTACGCCAAAAACCAGCGATGTAAGGTGTATTCAAAGACAATGTTTTTTCCCTTATGAAGTCGTTAGATATATTGTAATTTACTGAGTTCATCTATTCTTTTAATGCATTCCCTATTACTTTAAGATTCTTTAATTCTTCATCTGTATATTTCATTTTCGATAACAGCTCTTGATCATTTATAATTTCAATGTATTGGTCAAAAATATCAATCTTATTTCTTAACAAGAAATCAACAAACTCCCCACCATTATAGTTCCTGTGAAACTCAGAAAATAATAAAGTGGCATAAAAGTCCTTTTTCTGATTATTATTTAGTCCTGACAGAAACGTATCTAAATTATCATAAAAATTACTAGAAGGCTGATTACCACAGAAAATATTCTTATCAATAAGGGTAATTGAATTAACAACTTGAATATCCCGCGTTAGAACAACAACCCTATTATTAAAAATATCAACGCAGGATTCTCTCTCAATTGAAGAGCATCCTATAAAGAACAATGCTCCAACTACAAACAAGATTTTTTTAATTTTATTTAACATTCATCTTCTCTTTCAACCTTTCTTTTATTTTAGTAAAAAACGTTCACACACCTTCAAAAAACTTATTTAAATATATTATTTCTTGATAAGAAAAAAATATTTAAAAGCCTATTAAACATTATCTTTCTATAGAAACCTATAAACTAAAGTTCATTATGATAAAAAGTCACATAATAAAGCCTCGCCATTTATTTATTTCCAAGAATATTTAAATTATTAATTGCGTTCAAATGTCCATGTTTCGCTGCTTTTTCATACCAATATTCAGCTTGCTTTTTATCTTTTTTTACAAACACGCCTTGCTCAAAGAAAACACCTAAATTATATTGTGCTTCAGGATTACCTAGTTCAGCAGCTTTTTCAGAAAAAATAAATGCTTTTTCATAGTTTTCCTGATCTAAGTACATTTTTGATAAACCCTCATATGCCCGTGAAGGATTATCTTGGACCCCTAATAAATACCAACTCTCTGCTTTTTCAAAATCTGGTGATCGACCAAAATCTTTAACTCTATATAGTTCTGCCAAGTTCAATTTAGCATCTTTGCTACCATACTTATTTGCTTCTAAAAAATATTCTTCAGCCTTTTGAAAATTCTTATCTTTTCCTAACCCAGCAAAGTAAATCATACCTAATGAGTTTATAGCTTCATGGTTATTAGCTTTTGCAGCCTTTTCAAACCAATAGTAAGCTTTATCATAATTAGGTTTGATATTATCTAACCCATTTAGATAGACCCATCCCATTAGATTCTCTTTTTCATCTAAGGATAGATCTTTTAAATTAAAAATTTCACACTGCTTACTACTACTTCCTGCTAATTTACACTCTTCCTCGAGCGTAGGGAACTTGTCCTGTTTATTCAAATTTGTACAAGCAATTAAGCTACATATAACAATGCTAGTTGAACCCAGCAACAATTTGTTTTTTAACATTTTTATACAAACGCTTAGAATTTCATTTTGAATGACTATTATCTCACAAAAAACTTTTTTGATAACTAAACACGTAATTTAAATTTAACTAATCTTATGGGACCTTTCATTAGGTTAGACCATTAACACTCATCAATAGATTAGGAAGCCCCAAGCTATATAGAATACGCGTCATAGGGCAAGATCAGCTTGAGTAAATAAGCCAAACTACTTATCATTCTCCATAAGTAGTTTTATATCATCTGGTATTGATGCATCTGGTATTTGATTATTCTTTATTTGCTGTAAATAATTTTTAGCAATTTCTTCATTATTACTTGCAGCAAGTGTTAGCCACTTTTCCGCTTTTACCAAGTCTTGAGTTACTCCATTAGTTCCAAAAAAATAGGCTGTGCCTAAATTAAGTTGAGCAAGTGAATATCCCTTAGATGCAGCTAACTCTGACCAATAAATGAATTTTTCTCCACTTTTTGGTACACCCTCACCAAATGCATACAATCCAGCCAATTCATTTTGGGCGATTACATCCCCACTTTCAGCAGATGCTTCTAAAGATTTTAAATAATTTTCATTATCACCAGCTTCAGAATATTTTTTTGATTTTTGATAAGAGTTTTTTTCACTTGATTCAATTTTCTCTGAATCAGGAATCTTGTTTGTCGATATACCATTACTACAACCACTTACCAGCAATAAGGTTAAAAAAATAGAATAAGAAAATTTCATTTACAGACTCCAAAAATTAAAAACTTGACGGAAACCATTGAGAACTCGGAGGTACATTTAAATAAACAGGGTTTTCTTTTTGATATCTCTCACCAAGCTCCTGTAATCTTTTCATTTCTTCATCCCTTCTTTTCTTACACTGACTTTCGCATTTCGCCTCAACTCTACAGTCTTTAAAGTAGCCCAACGTTAAAAATTAATCTGTACTAAATTAACTCGATTTTTATAGCGATCATTACGCCACACAGAATCTTTATGAACCGAATAAGGTTTGCTTTGATATTCACCATAATCAGGTGATGTTTCAATCAGTCGGTAAAACCTTTTATCTTGCATGTTAATGCAACAAAGCTATCCGGTTCATAGAGATAGTAATTGGTTTTCTGTATTTAACTATCTCCCGAATCTTCACTTCCGAATCTATTTTAATTTTTCTTACTATCGATTTATTACTTTTCAATTAATAGCCTATTATAGTTTTCAGCTGCTCCTAAAAAACCATTATCATAAGCTGTCTTATACCAATATAAAGCTCTTTCCTTATTTTTATTAATTCCGCCTTCTCCTTTTTCATACATCCATCCTAAATTATTCTGAGCTAATGAATCATTTTTAGAGGCCGCCTTCTCGAAATATTTAAATGCTTTTATAAAATCTCTTCTTACAAGATCACCATCATAAAACTGTACGCCCAACTCTGTAATTGAGGGTGTAAAATCATTTCTTGCAGAAAACTCTAAGCTTTCCAGCATCTTTTCAGGATTATTTTCTTTTTTATATATTAAACCCAACTGATATGCAGCTAAACTATCACCAAGATTCTGTGCCGAAAGCAACCATTTCTTAGAATCTTCTAATGCACCTGCTATATAATACAAATACCCCAAAGAATAATGTGCAGGTGAGAAGCAATACCTAGCAGATTTTTTCAAATGATTTTCAGCTTTTTTTAAATCTATTAACTTTCTTTTACCATCTAAAAAGCTTACACCTAAAACATATTCCTTATAAAATCCATCCGGTAACTTATAGATTAAATCATCAACTCTTTTAAAATCCCCTTGAATATTTGAAATATTTATATCAAAATTATCCTTTTTAATTTGATCAGAATATTCAATTTTTTCACATGCATAAGTAGTTCCCACCATAAAAAAACAACTTATAAGACTATATAAAATTGACTTCATAATAACCGACACTCCAAATACTCAAGCAAAAAAACAAACCAACAAGCCAATACACCAATATAATTAGCTTAGAAATTTTTTGGTTATTATTTTTCTTTCTAAAAACAATATCTCTCATTACTCCGTTAAAGCTATTACTCTTTGAAAAAAATTCCATACATCACTTGCTAAGTTATTGCAAATATAATACCTATACAGCAAATATATCATCAATATAAATGTGCATATAAATAAAAAAACCACAATCCATCTTAAATAAAACAATATTTCCATATATTTAAAACCTTGGGAAATTAAAAGGCTGGGCTGGAATAATTGGCATTTTTTCTGGCGGAATAGTATATATTGGTTGTTCTGGCATATAATCTGAGGTGTTCTGCCATCCATCAGTGACTCCTATACCAGCTCCTGCACCACTTCCACCTTTTATAACACCATAAAATGTCTTACCAGACCATGAATAACCACCGCAAATTTGACCAAACCAATTTGCACCAATTCCTCCGCAAGCCTCTATATATCTACCATCAGGTTTATTCCCAACACTAAGTATATCTCGTGTTGTACTTGCAGAAACACCTAAACCTAAAGTTCGTCCTGTAGAATGCACAGCACGCCCCCCACCTGCATAAGTTGTACTATGTGTAATGCCTAGCCCTAGTGCAGCACTAGCGTTAGCACTTGTTCCATTCAATGCTCTATCAGTTGCTTGAACCAATGGAGTCCGATCTTTCATCCTTGGATCTCCTTTTAATCCAGGAATTGTAATATCAGGAGAAAGCCCATATGGATCGGTTGAATAATTCGGATCACTTACATAAGCAGAAGTATTCATTCCCCCGTCTAACCCAATCGGGTCTTTACTCACATATCTTGCACTATGGGGTTCATAATAGCGATAACGGTTATAGTGCAGTCCTGTTTCTTGATCGTAATATTGACCCTGGAATCTGAGATTACTCTGCTCAAACGGATTGTCTGGATTTACTGTTTTGATGTCGAGTGTGCTGCCCCAAGTATTTTGGGTAATTTCCCAAACACACTCACCTCTTGCATTGGTCATAGTCTGTGGCGTACCGACTTGATCACAATGGTGAAAAGTGATCTGCTCTAAATCCACTCGATTTTTACGGGTATCATTGCGCCATACAGGATCTTTATAAACCGAATAAGGTTTACTTTGATATTCAGCATAGTCTGGTGTTTCGATCAGTTGAATAAAATCTTTATATCCAGCTTGCAACAGTGGAACAAAGCTATTCGGTTCATACAGATAGTGCTTGGTAAAACTGTCTTGTTCTGATTTGCGGGATTCCCAAATCATCAAATCGCCATCCCAACCAAACAAGGTCAGCGCATCTACCGTTTTCTTGTAAAGTCTGCGCCCAAATACATCATAACCGTAGTCAGTGACTTGACCATTGCGATCACTGCGAATCAATCGATTTTGGTTGTCCCATGTCAATTTGAGGGTTTTACCTGCTTGTTTAGTCTCTATGACATTGCCTTGTGCATCGTAGTGGTAATGTTTTCCTTGATAGCTTCTGACCAGATTGTTTTTAATTTGTGCCGTACTAGATGCGGATACAGGGTCGATCAAATTACCCGCAGGATCAAAGCTAAAACTCTCGGTTTTATGTGCGCTTTGTGTTGTGATTAAGCGCCCAATTGGATCGTATTGATAGTTGAGCTTACCCAAACGGCTATCTTCAACTTGGTTTAGTAGGTAGTTTTGATCGTAATGATAATGTCGATGCGCTTGGTACTGTAACAGGTCTTTGTTTATGTTATTTTTATGTTTTAAATAGAGAAAATAGTGCTCTCATATAGTAAATTAGTTTTAGTTATTTTATTTGAGATAAGAAGATGTTATCAAAAAGAATTTTTCTTAGTATATGTCTACTAAGTATCCTGAATTTAGGATGTACAAAATCAGTTACACATACAGATGGGAGTAATGAGCAACAAAATTCCAGTCAGAATAATACAAATATTGATGTACATGATATCCGCTTAAAAGCTGAAAACGGTGACCCAGAATCACAATACAATATGGGTGTTTTTTACACAAATGGTTATGGGGATATTCGCCCAGATACTTTTGAAGCACTAAATTGGTATACCCTAGCAGCAAAGCAAGGATATGCAAAAGCTAAATATAATTTAGGAGTACTTTTCAGTAGTGAGTCAGGAGTTCAAAATGATTTACCTAAAGCAAAAAAACTATTTGAAGAAGCTGCTGCTTTAGGTGATATCCCATCCTTAAACGAACTTGGTAATTTCTATAATGATGGAATAGGTATAAATGAAAATCCAACCAAGGCTGCTGAATATTATTTAAATGCGGCTAATGCAGGATATTCTGCTGCAGAGAATAATATAGGAAATATGTACCTGCACGGACGTGGTGTCGTACAAGATAAAATAAAGGCGTCCAAATGGTATACAAAAGCGGCACAACAAGGTGAAATTGATGCACAATATAACCTAGGACTTATGTATTTATTGGGAGATGGAGTAAAACAGGATTATTCACAAGCACGTAAATGGTTTTTAGCTGCCGCAGATCAAGGAGAAGATAATGCACAATACCATCTTGGAAAAATCCACAAAGACGGACTAGGTGTAGATAAAAATCTATCCATAGCCCGTACTTGGTTTGAAAAATCAGCTGCAGCTGGAAACTCTTATGCATCCGAAGAATTATCTCAAATGAAATAACACCTTGAATTAGGTTTCCCTTTAATAGTAGGTGGAAGGGAAACCATGAGCGCCTAAATCCCAAGTATGGCCTACTGGTTGATGAATAATAGATGGACCATTAGGATTACCAATCATTTCTTTACCTTGACTAATTGTTATCCCCTGCATACGACTACGACCAACAGCTTTAGATTTATAAGTATAAGGACTGAATTTATCCGTATGTGACCCTGCACAATATTTTGCTTTACCAGTTGCGGCACATGATTCAACATATTCTCTATTAACTTGTTTTTCTCCAGTTTTTAATTTCCATTTTTTATCCTCTTCAAACATGCCGTATTCATATCCCATCCCGACTTTTCGCTCCATTGTTAAAGTACTCTCACCATTACCTTTATAATTTGCATAAATACCAATACCAACACCTACTGTAGCGGAACCTCCTACTGACTTACCTTTTGCGTATTTCTCCACACCTTGTTTTAATAGTTCAGTAGAAACTCCATTGCTGGCATTTTCTTCTTTATTATTTCTATTATAAGATTCCATTGCTATATTGGTTCCCATCACTCCTGAATACTGTTTTTTCTGCTGCAACCCCATCGGATCAACCCATTGAGTTGGATCACTCACATAAGCAGAAGTATTCATTCCTCCATTTAACCCAATCGGGTCTTTACTCACATATCTTGCACTATGAGGTTCATAATAACGATAACGGTTATAGTGCAATCCTGTTTCTTGATCGTAATATTGACCTTGGAATCTGAGATTACTCTGCTCAAATGGATTATCTGAATTTACTGTTTTGATGTCGAGTGTGCTACCCCAAGTATCTTGGGTAATTTCCCAAACACACTCACCTCTTGCATTGGTCATAGTCTGCGGCGTACCGACTTGATCACAATGGTAAAAAGTGATCTGCTCTAAATCCACTCGATTTTTACGGGTATCATTGCGCCATACAGGATCTTTATAAACCGAATAAGGTTTACTTTGATATTCAGCATAGTCTGGTGTTTCGATCAGTTGAATAAAATCTTTATATCCAGCTTGCAACAGTGGAACAAAGCTATTCGGTTCATACAGATAGTGCTTGGTAAAACTGTCTTGTTCTGATTTGCGGGATTCCCAAATCATCAAATCGCCATCCCAACCAAACAAGGTCAGCGCATCTACCGTTTTCTTGTAAAGTCTGCGCCCAAATACATCATAACCGTAGTCAGTGACTTGACCATTGCGATCACTGCGAATCAATCGATTTTGGTTGTCCCATGTCAATTTGAGGGTTTTACCTGCTTGTTTAGTCTCTATGACATTGCCTTGTGCATCGTAGTGGTAATGTTTTCCTTGATAGCTTCTGACCAGATTGTTTTTAATTTGTGCCGTACTAGATGCGGATACAGGGTCGATCAAATTACCCGCAGGATCAAAGCTAAAACTCTCGGTTTTATGTGCGCTTTGTGTTGTGATTAAGCGCCCAATTGGATCGTATTGATAGTTGAGCTTACCCAAACGGCTATCTTCAACTTGGTTTAGTAGGTAGTTTTGGTCGTAATGATAATGTCGATGCGCTTGGTACTGTAAATAGTCTTGCGTTTCTTGTTCAGGCTGAATCAGTTGTGAACTGAGTAAACCAACGTCATTATAGTGTTTAGTTTGGATGAGTCCATTTGCCAATAGGCGTGTTGTTTCTCGATGTAAGTCATCTCGTTGGAATGAAACCACGTCCTGTTTATTCAGGGCAATGGCATACAAATGTCCTGAGCCATAACTCAAATTGGCTTGTTCCTGTCCATCTGGGCGGATTGTTTTAATTAGATTACCAAGTTCGTCAAATTCATAACGTAACACCGCAGTAAGTGGACGAAGCCCTGCGATTTTGTAGTGCTGATGCTCTCGCACCAATTGCCCAAGGGCATTGCGATAAAAATCAATTTGGCTAACCTCATTACTGACTCGGCTCAGTTGACTGTTCAGATTGTAATCAAATTGTTCTGTTTGCTTCTTTCCTGTATGTAAATGGGTAAAGCTTTTCGATGCGATTTGTCCATCAGCGTAATAATCAAAGTGGGTCAGGATATTAGGCTGTCGGATTTCAGATAACCTGCCACTCTCATCATGATAGCTGTAGTGTTTTTCTTCTCCATCAAAAGCTTGTTCACGTACCAAATAACCATATTGATTGTAATCAAATAAATATTCTGCTTTGTTCTGGTTGATTAGTTTTTTGATACGTCCCTGTTTATCCCATTGATAGCCAATGCGATGTCGATTAGCATCGATGCGTTGTTCGAGTAATCCTGTGGCATTGTATTGGTACTCAGTCACTAAACCTTTAGTATCAATATGTTTGAGTAAACGCCCTTCTTCATCATGTTCAAAATGTTCTTTTAATCCATCAGGGTAAACAATACTTTGGAGTTGTCCTTTGTCTCGACCTTGAGTGCTGTAAAGGTACTGAACGACCTTATTATTTGCAGTTTGTTCGGTAGTTAACGAACCCTCTTCATCGTATTCCCAAGTACTGCTTTTGCCTGAGCAATCAGTATAGGAGGTCATTTGTCCTAATTCATTGTATTGAATTTTTTTGCTGCCGCCTTTCGCATCAATCACTTCGATCAATTGATTGTCATTATTGTATTTATATTGTGTGATATGCCCCAAAGGATTTATTTCTTTACTGATATTACCCTTAGCATCATATTCTCGTTTCCAAATATTGCCTTCAGGGTCTTTTGTTTCGACCAAATTGCCTTGCTCATCGTAGGCAAAACGGATTACTCCGCCATTTGGCTGTACGATTTTGCTGAGTTGATCTTGATCATTGTATTCTTGTTGGGTTTCTCGCCCTTCAAAATCAATTTGACGGGTAATACGTTTTTGTCTATCACGGCTGTACCATGATTCACGTCCATCTGCTAAACGAGTACGGTAGGTAAATCCATTCAGATCAAAATAGTAATTGGTCGGAACATCGTAGGCATCATAAACAGCAACTTGACGTAAGCGAGGATGCCACTTGAGTTTGGTATGGTAACTACCATCATCTGCCCACTCTTCAATTACTTTAGCTTTGGCTTCAGTTGATTCATAGCGAATATTTTGCCCACGCCCTGTACGATCGGTATAACGTGTGAGTTGATAGAAATGGTTGTATTCATAGTTTCGGACATGACCATTTTGATCAATGGCTTCAATTAAATTGCCTTGGGTATCATATTGATAACGCGCTAAAGGCTCAACTTGTTCATCAACGAATATTTTTACAAGTTATCTTTTATAAAAAAGGTCAATCAAGATAAATACTGCAAAAGTAAGAATTATTAAAAAATTTATAATCCAATTGATAAACATCCATCGATTGTGGTTTTTTCTAAAGTTATCAATATTTTCGATATAAGCATTAGGAGTCAATTTCATTGGAGTTTTTTTATCTCTAATACTTGGAAATGGGTTGTTTTTATTATATTTAAAAATATTATTTAATATTAACTGAACATCATAAGTTGTCAAAAAAAAGAAGGTGATTACATCTAAACTATTTAATATCCCTTTAGAAACATTCGTTGTTCCATAATATAAATTTAAAAAATCATCCCTATGTCTTTTTATATAAATTTTATTATAAATAATAATAAAAACAACTAAAAATGCACTAAAAAAGATTGCTATAATCATAGTTGCAACCATAGGGTCCTCTAATAAATTAGACACCATTTCCTGATAAACAGACATATCAAAACTCTCTTGTAATAGTTAACAAATTTTAGTCACATGTTCATTCACTTTTTCATTTAGTTTTATTGTTCCATAATACCCACCACTCACCCCGCCTACTACAGCCCCAATTCCACCAATAACTACAATAGCTGTTCCACCAGTTGCAACCCCAAGTACAATTGCAATACCTGTTGCAATTTTTCCTCCTAAATATGCACCAGCCCATCCCCCAGCAATCCCACCAACAATTTTTGAGCTTTCATTCACTGTGACTTTAACCGTATAGTTCATATCATCTGTTTGGTAGGCTCCATAAATATTATGTCCAGCATCGGCTATAACATAACCTAGTACTAGATACCCCCCTACTTTAAGTGAAATTGAAGCCTTTGCAATATCTTCCATAGCTTTAACGTTTAACTTCAAGCCACCCATAAAACTTGATCCACGAACACCAGATGTATCTTTAACAACATTACGTAAAACTCTAGCATAGTCTTTATTTTCATGACTAATAGAAAAATTTTGCATTAATGCTGTATTTAGTTTCTGATATAAATCATGCTTTTGATGAATAAATCTTTTATGGCTAGCAGAGTTATTTCTTAATTTTTTATCTTTTAGAAAGTTTTCATATTCTGCTTGTACATTCTTCAAATCTGCACTTAACTTATTTACTGCTTGTATATTTGCTGTCTGGAACTTTAAATCATCTAATTTTGGTTTCGTCTCAGCTGAGTATAAACTTGCTGAATTAACAGACTCTACTTTTGGGTTGAGTGTTATAGGATCACAATACGATTCTTTATGCCCATCAACCGTTTTTAAATACTCAAGACGTGCAACTTGAACTTGTTGGGCAAATGATAAATAGTCCAATAATAGCTCAAAATTATTAGCAAAAAATATTGGATCAAAGTTTTTATCCCGACTATACCTTTGAAAAATATGTTCTGCCTCTAATGCTAACTTTTTATGTTCAGATAGCTCGGGAGAACTCTTTTTATTTGTAATCAGGATAATCTGACCAGGTTTTACTTTTTTATTAAGATTTAAATCCTGCAAATCACTGATATGTGCATTTGCATGTCTAAAAATATCCAGTTCAGAATGATTTGGTACTTTTTTATAAACTTCTCTTAATAGCTCATCAAAAGTCTGCTCTTTCTTTATAAGTTTCCATCCTACTTCTGCATTTTGCGATATCTTGACCTCTTTTATATGATTCTTTTGCTCAGAGTTTGATGCTGTTGTTGATTTAATCTTTGCTTGATCATAAGCAATTTTTGCATTCTTTTGATAATGTCTTAAAATATAACCTCCCACCCAAATCTTATTCAGATAAATATCAATTTGAACTTTGTCTGTGTCATTATATACCTCAATTGGTCTTGTTTTTTGAGAATGTGGTATAAATGTATTTTCGTCAGAAACAAGGCTTCTTTTTTTATCCTGAGAAGTTACAGTCACTCGATAACGATACTTTCTAATATCTACATGTTTAGGAAATTCACTGAGATATAATTGCGCAACGCGAGGCTGATCATATTTTGCCATGTTATTTATTATCCTCATCAGAGCTAAAATCCATCACTGGTGTTTGTTGCAAAACCTGCAATGTATAATTTTCAGGTTGACTCGAATAAATTGTTTTTGTTTTACCAGCTGCATCTGTTTTACCGTAATGCATTTGTCCCGATTCACTGATTAAAACATAATCCGTAAATGCTAGAATTTCATTTGTCTCTCTATCCCTCGCATCGAAGGTAATGTTATAGCCCCCTAACTTAGGTAACATTGGTATAAATGAAGGGACACTTGCCCCACTCTTAAACAAATGCTGCCCTGCTTTCACCTCAAACTTTCCACCTGTAGTCGGGAAAATCCCCGAACCATTCAATTTGAGCTGTGAACTATCAGCGGTAAATACGATTTCTTTTGGGCTCGTGATATAAATCGTATCTTCGGTGGAAATAATCTGGATGTCTTTCCGAGCAATAAAATCAGCCCCATCCCCTTGTGCCTGTATCTCAACCTTACCTTTGCCTGCGACTTGTTTGATTCCACTTTGCGCTGCAAATAAGCTGATCTTTTGACTGGCTTGGGCAATCAGGTTCTTCTGCGTGGTCAGGTTAATACTGTCCCCTGCAAATTGGTTCAGTTGTCCATCTGCGGATAGATGGATGTCTTCTGAGGTGCTGAGTCCAATCCCATTCGGTGAACTGAGTAATAGTAAGGCTTTGTTGAATTTGGCTATATCTTGCTGAATTTCTTCTGCAAAGCTTTTGAGTTGCTCTACCGACTCTAATTCATCCGTTTGTTGGTTCTTTGCCACTTCACTCAGAGCTTTGGCATTGTTTTGGTTGCCTTCCAGTTGTTGTTTGGCTGTTTGTGCTTCGAGATGATCACCTTGTGCCTGTTCTTGTGCATGGGTGCTGATCAGTAAGCCTTCACCTGCTCGAATCGCACCCCATTGATCCGTCCGTAGTTCAAAGCCTTCGCCTCGGTCTTCACTTTCTGCTTGGGCTTTGGGATGGCTCAGTTTGCCGAGATTGAGTTGGCTGGCTGCATGGCTGCTTTGTAGTTGTGCGCTGATCTGTCCTGTGGTGTCGTCAAAGCGTAGTTGGTTGTAGCCTGTGCCTTGATATTCTTTGGATTTGATCCCTGCCAGTTTTTTGGTATCAGGTAATTGTCCTGCATTGTCGAATTTGCTTGGGCTGCGTTGTGCTTCGTGGAGTCGTCCTGTGACAAAGGGACGGTCGATGTTGCCATCAAAGAAGTCGATGACGACGATTTCTCCAATGCGGGGTAGAAAGCGTGCGCCATAGCCTTCGCCTGCCCATGGGGTCAGTACATCCACCCAAGCTGAATCGGTATCGTTGTTGTTGCTGCCTGCACCACCATCGTGGCTATGGTCGTCATTGCGGGTAAATAGGAAGCGAACTTTGATTCGTCCCCATTCATCCACATGGATTTCTTCGCCTTCGGGTCCCACTACTCTTGCGCGTTGTGGGTGAGCGGCTGGACGGTGTTGCAGTGGATGGTATTCGGGTACGGTTTTGATGTTACGGCGTTGTAGCGTCAGTTGGTTGGCTTGGCGTTCTTCTGGGTTTGTGTTTTGGTGATCTTGCCATTGGCTTTGGGTGATCAGCTGATGGACTTGTTGTTGTAAGTCTTTTGGGAGGTTGTTTTGGTTGTAGTAGCTTTTGGCGGTGATTAGAAATTCTTGGTCTGCACCACTGTGTTGATCGATCTCTGGGTGTTCGTTGAGTTTAAACCAGTATCCTACTTGGGTGTCTCGTACCGTGGTATTAGCGATAAATTGTTTGGCTTGGGCATCGTGGTAGTGACTGAGGTGTTGGTTCAGTTTTTCGATTTGGGTGTTGCCTGATGCGGTTGCGCCATCTTCACCGTTGAGGTCTTGCATCCATGCAGGGGTGAAGTGCCATGCGTCTTCGAGTCCTAAGCTGGCGTTGTCGTGTTGTTGACTATGTTGGTGTTTGCTTTGAACGCTACCTGCCCCATCTTCTTGTTCTAAGGCATCGGCTTGCCAGCGTTGGATATGGACTGCGGTCGGTTGTAGCGAACGTTCTGCAATGAGGCTGGTCATACTGTCGTATTGTTCGGTGGCACTGCTGCGGTGGTAGCGAATCGTTCTGCGTTCTAGGGCTTGGTATTGGCTGTTGTCATCGATCAAGCGGAGTTTTTGGGCTTGGATTGGACTGTTGCTGTTGGCAACACTGAGCTGTGCTTCGTCGATCAGCCAGTTGATGCCTTCACTTCGGAGCAGTCGGGTAATGAAGTCGTAGTCGCTTTCATTGGCTTGCATTACAAAGGGACGGATGTCGTAGTCTTGGGTAAGTCCACTCAGATCAAGGGTGAGACTCGATGCAAACAGCTGACTTTTGGCTTGCCATTCATTAAACAATATTTGCACAATATCCACGACAGTCTTATTCATAAACACACGGCTGTTTCGGCGTTTATGCCACAGTGCGGTTGCATCTTGTAGTTTGAGTTTATACAGCGTGAGACTACCGTCAGATTGTCCTTGTACGGCTTCTGTGATAATCCCTGTGGTTCTGAATAGTGTACCTGTATCGGTGACTTGGTCGATCGCTGCCTGACAACCGATGAATTGTTTTAATGGGATGTGGGCGTTAGTTGATAGGCAGATCAGCTCTGCAGTCATTCCCTGATTAATGGCATGCTGACCTTGAATTTTTTGGAGGAAGACTTGTTGATTTAAGCTCGGATTGGCAAATTGTATGTGTATCGCACGTTTTTGTGCGGTTAAGCCAAGTTGTTCTAATGCAGCATAAATAGTCTTGAACATCGCTTCTTATTGAGTTTTTTTAAACGTGAGGGCATTTTACAGGAAAATTCGATCAGATGTTCAGACCGTCCCGTCTATTTGTGACAATTTGTATTTTTAACCACATATATCAATGTTATCTGATTCAAAAAGTGAGCTTCCTCTCCAAATATCATAAAGAAGAGGAAGAATTTATTAGAAAATAGGCAGTCCCAATTTACTAACTGATTAAACTTAGAATTTTTGGGAAATACTCAACTTATAATCACGCCCCGTACCCGTCATGTATTCCCCTAAATACATCTTGTAATCTCGATTAAATAAATTATCTATCGAAAGATTTAAAGCTGGTCCTTTTTCTCCCACCGGCTGCCAGTCGATGTAAACACCATGCAGTGAATACCCTTTGGTTTTGGGTAAAGAAAAAGAGGATGCTGCAATCGACTTATCACTATCAGAAAGACTGCGATCTTGTGCAGCAACAAATACTCCTCGCCATCCCATTGTTAGATGATGCTCAGGAACATTGACACCTAGGGTTGCTGTTGCTTTCTTCGGTGGAATATCCGTCATCCATGTTTTCTGATCAAACCATGGATTAACAGGTGAATTATCACGTTGCCCCCGAATATATGAATAAGTCAAACCTGTAAACCAAGTCGGCTGATTATAGAAAATCTCCGCCTCATATGCTTTGATCGTATAGTCTGTGACATTGCGATAGAAGCCATGATGATACTTTCCATTACAGTCATTGATGCTGCCATTGCCACCATTGGCATTATTTTCAGCCTGTGCTTTACAGAAGGTTGATCGATTACGGAAGATTTCATCACTACCACGATTACGGTGATAAGTTAGACGGACTTGTAGATGATCATCTGTCGTAAAGACATCATCAAAATTCATTTCGTTACCCAAACGAATCGCTAGCATTTTTTCTGGCAATAAATAACGACTGGTTGATGGCACCGAAGTCATTGCAGATTGCACATAATATTGCTCATCTACACGTGGCGCACGCCATGTTTTACTGATATTGGCAAACCACGTCAGATAATCCGCCTGCTTCCATGCCAATGCTAATCTTGGCGACCAACCTGTATAAGTTTTACTAGAATAATCATGCCCTGCACTTGGATCATTAAAACGTGGTGCGCGATTTGGAGTACCTGTATTGGTAATATGATCGTAGCGAATCGAAGGCGTAATGGTGAAATCGTTAATTTGATACTGGTCTTCTACAAATGCACTCAACATCTGCTGATGCCCTGATGGCATATAGTTAGGCTCATAATAGCCAAAGTTATAAGCTGCTTTCTTTGAATTATTCTTATCATACAGAAGCGAGTTCTGTTCCATTTTTTGATATTGCGTACCCACTTTTAATTTATGTGTACCGTATTGGGTTTCAACAAGACTAATATTACTGAGTTTAAATGCAGTATTGGTATACTTCACCCAGCTTTCATTGCCCAATAATGCAGCCGAAGCGTTAACACTAGGTAATCTTTGATCATGTTGATTCGTCTTGGAATAGGATGCAACTGCTTTCAAATTCAGATAAGGGTTTGATTCTGGATTGAGTTCATAACCGATCGAATAGCTTGTATCGCTCTGATCACGATAAACCAGACGACGTTTCCAAGCTTCCTCATAGCCATATTTTTTAATATCCGCCTCAGTTGGTACAGCGTCTTGATCACGCATAGCCGCAAATGGCTCCCACCCTTTATGACCACTTTGCATCGCATTTAGCGTAATTTTTTGGCTGTCTGTAGGATGAAAATCAAGCTTAACCAAATAGGTATTTTGCTCTTGTGCAGAATATAGAAATTTGCTGCCATCTGGCCGTTTCACATCCCCACTATCTCGATTGGTATAATACAACATCCCATCAGCCAAACCATTTTCAGTCTGAGCGTAAACTGCCCCAGTATAGGTATTTTGTGCATTATTTGAGAAGCGTGAATACTTTAAAAAAGCTCCGATATGATTATCATCAACAAGTAGGTCAGTTGCATCCTTGGTTTCTAAAGTCACCTTTCCACCGAAGCCACCATTTCCTACCTCAACGTTATGTGGACCTTTATCTACAGTAATTTTCTTTAAAATTTCTGGTTCGATAAAAACTGAACCTTGACGATATTTATCAAAACTTTTAATCGAATCATCCAAGCTAATCGGCACATCCTCAACGCCACCCATCCCAAGGATATTGATCGTTTGACCACCTGGTCTTGGTGAGCCTGCAGAACCAACACTTGGCATATTATCCAATAATTGCGCAACATTATTGGCTTGATAACGATCAATCGCTTTTTGGTTCAAAATACTTTGCCCGAACTGAATGGTATCTTCTTTTTCAGCTTGTATAACAATCGGAGTCATCTGATAAATTTGATTCTGAGCATTCACATTCGCTAACGCAGTATTCGATATACGCTTATCTGCGGTATCTATCTGAAGCTTTGAGCTTTCTGCGTAAGTCTGAGACATAAGCCCCATTGATACAGCAATTGAGATAGCCAATACATGTGGTTGAAAAAGCGTATAAGTGTTGGAAGATTTGGACATAAAATTCACTAAATTTAATCATGATCATAAGTTGTTCTAAACACAACTGAGCTTTAAGCTAGAAAATTGAAATCAATAATTTGTTTGAAATGTTTTATCGAATCACGATTTCTTAAAACACAGATCACTTGAGAGTTGTTCAAAATACATAACATTGATGGGACAATGCAACACCGCACTAATGATATTAATTATCATTTACATTAATGCATTTGTAAATAAATTATTCTGATTTTTAAAGGTTTTATCATCGTTTTTTGACTAAACGTTTAAATTTTATTTGTCAGTAATTTACCAATTGAATGTAAGTTAAGTTTTGGAGGTAGATGTATTTACTTAAGAGTTACTTTGCTGACTAAGGGTTCATAGGCTTACTCGCACAGCTAAGCGATTGCCATCCTAATTTGTCTAAATCAGTCCATGTCAATCCAGAATTTTATGGGGGGTAAGTTGTGGAATAAAACCATAGATAAAAAAATAAGCCCTTGTAAAAACAAGGGCTTATTTAGGTATTTGGCGGAAGCGGTGAGATTCGAACTCACGGAGGACTCACACCCTCGTCGGTTTTCAAGACCGGTGCATTAAACCGCTCTGCCACGCTTCCATGTGCGTAAGAATACAAAGCTTGTTTCCTTTATTCAAGAAAAATTTAACTGCAATGTATTCAAATGCATAATGTTTCATCAATTATTAAAGTCTTGCAGCTAACTCTGCGCCATCTCGAATCGCTCGTTTAGCATCTAGCTCAGCCGCAAGCTTCGCACCACCAATAATATGGTAGTTTGCAAAAGTATTCTCACCCTCTTTAGGCATCAAATCCTTCACAGATTCTTGCCCTGCACAGACAACAATGGTATCAACACGCAATAATTGATCATGCCCATTGTGTTCGACCCACAATCCTTCATCAGTCACTGCTTTATATTGCACACCACGAAGCATACGCACTGCGTGTTTTTTCAATTGCGCACGATGCACCCAACCAGAGGTTTTACCTAAACCAATTCCGAGTGGTGTAGTCTTACGTTGTAATAAATAGACCTCACGAACAGGTGCTTCAACTTCAGGGCGTTGCAAGCCACCTTCTGAAATATAATTTGCTTCAGGATCCACACCCCACTCACGCTGCCATTCTGCTAAAGGTTGCGGCTGAGGCTGATGTGGTGGCTTTAATAAAAACTCAGACACATCAAAACCAATCCCACCTGCACCGATCACTGCAACTTTACGTCCAACCTCAGCACCTCTTAACACTTCTGCATAAGATAGTACTTGTGGTGCTGTGCTGCCTTGAATTTTCAACTCGCGCGGTACAACCCCTGTTGCAACCACAACTTCATCAAATCCTTCGCTTTCTAATTTTTCACGACTTACGCGTGTATTTAAACGAACGTCCACACCTGTTTGTTGAAGTTGCACTTTGAAATAACGAATAGTTTCATGAAACTCTTCTTTTCCAGGCACAACTTTAGCTAGATTAAACTGGCCACCAACATCACTATTGGCTTCAAACAAAGTCACAGCATGTCCACGGCTTGCAGCAACAGTGGCAGCAGACATCCCTGCGACACCACCACCCACAACGGCAATGCGCTTTGGCTTTTTGGTCTTGATATAAACCAGTTCTGTTTCAAAGCATGCTTGTGGATTGACCAAACAACTCACACGCTGATTTTTGAATGCATGATCTAAACACGCTTGGTTACAAGCAATACAAGTATTAATTTCATCAACACGATTGGTCGCTGTTTTATTCACCCAATATGGATCTGCCAAGAATGGACGTGCCATTTGCACCATGTCGGCCTTACCCGATGCAACGATCTCTTCAGCTACATCTGGCATATTGATACGGTTAGAAGCAATAACAGGAATTGAAAGATGCTGTTTAACCTCTGCGGTATAATCTACAAATGCTGCACGAGGTACCGACGTTACAATCGTTGGAATACGTGCTTCATGCCAACCAATTCCTGTGTTTAATAACGTTACACCAGCTTTCTCTAATGCCTTGGCTACAGTAATCACTTCTTGCATGGTATTACCGTCGTGTACTAAATCTAACAACGATAAACGAAAAGCGATAATAAATTTTTCACCAACTTTAGCGCGAATTGCTTTTACAATCTCAACTGGGAAACGCATCCGATTTTCAATGTCGCCACCCCAGCGATCTGTACGTTTATTTACATGATTGCTTAGAAACTGGTTAATTAGATAACCTTCTGAACCCATGATTTCCACACCATCGTAACCTGCTTTTTTTGCCAAGCTTGCACAACGTGCATAATCATCGATGGTTGCCAAAATCTGAGAGTCAGACATTTGGCGTGGTTTAAACGGATTAATCGGTGCTTTTATCGCAGAGGAAGAAACGGAAAATGGGTGATAACCATAACGCCCAGAATGCAAAATTTGCATTAAGATTTTTGAACCATGCTTATGTACAGCATGCGTTACTAGACGATGATGAGGGATATCAGCCAAACTATTCATAGTACCGCCAGCAGGCAATAACCAGCCTTGACGATTAGGAGAAATACCACCTGTAATGATTAGTCCAACACCACCCTTGGCTCTTTCTTCAAAGTAAGCCGCAAGCTTAGGGTAGTTATAGAAACGATCTTCTAAGCCTGAGTGCATCGAGCCCATTACCACACGATTTTTAATGGTGGTGAATCCCAAATGTAGTGGTTTTAATATATTTGCATAGCTAGTCATGGTATTCCTTCTATATTTTTGGCTTTGCAACTTGTTGCATAGTACTTTGATTTGTTATTGGAGTGGATGACACTTTTTTACTAAAACGTGGTCAAATACGTCAATACATGTATACAGGCAAACTATATAGTCGATATAACATTCAAATTTCAAAGAATAACAAAACAATATGTCATCTAAACCTCTACTCTTATTCCACGGTTCTTCAAGCTATCGAGAATATCTTGAACCAAAACAAGCTATAGGCGATGGGGAAATGGATAATGCCTTTGGCATATATGCCGTTGAAGATAAAAGAATTGCTCAATTATTTGCAATTGAATATCTTAGCTTATCCAAAGAAGCTCGATTCAGCATTAAATTTGAGGATGACTTCGTTTATGTTGAACTTTTCCAATGTAGCGTCAATTGGGATCGTATTGGTTATTTATATACACTCCCCTCAGAAAACTTTATTAAAGTTGATCACATGCAATGGCTATCATCAAAAAGTGTTATTCCCACAAAAGTTGAACTTGTTAACCCACACGATTTCAAAGCTTTTATCCATCAACAGTAAAAATTAGCTGTATTTGTAATATGAAAAATCTATTCATCTATTTTGAGCCTCCACTTTAATAGATCACTCAAATCGCAAAAAGATACCAAGCGCTATAAAAATTTTAATTTTCACCATGATCAACTCGATTTTACAAAACTTTGCTGCACGAAAAGTGTTACAATAGTTCCGATTTTTTATTCTCAAGACGACCTATTCGGTGTCTTTACTAATAAACGTTAGGACAAGCAATGACTGATAATGCAACTATCTTGCAGCACGTACCTGTAGGCAAAAAAGTTGGGATTGCCTTTTCTGGTGGTCTCGATACTTCAGCAGCTTTATTGTGGATGAAACAAAAAGGCTCAGAACCTTATGCATATACTGCAAACTTGGGTCAGCCTGATGAAGATGACTATGATGCGATTCCAAAGAAAGCTGAACAATACGGTGCAGTCAAAGCTCGATTAATCGATTGTCGTTTACAACTTGCACTTGAAGGTATTGCTGCGATTCAATGTGGTGCATTCCACATCAGCACTGGTGGTGTTCCTTATTTCAATACTACACCTTTAGGTCGTGCAGTAACGGGTACAATGCTTGTCACTGCAATGAAAGAAGATGATGTGAACATTTGGGGTGATGGTTCGACTTATAAAGGTAACGATATTGAACGTTTTTATCGTTATGGTTTATTGACCAACCCAGCGCTTAAAATTTATAAGCCGTGGTTAGACCAAACCTTCATTGATGAGTTAGGTGGTCGTGCGGAAATGTCACAATTCCTCATCGACAATGGTTTTGACTATAAAATGTCAAAAGAAAAAGCATATTCAACTGACTCAAACATGTTGGGTGCTACTCACGAAGCAAAAGATTTGGAATACCTTGATGCTGGCATCAAAATCGTAGACCCAATCATGGGCGTTGCATTCTGGAAAGATGATGTAAAAATTGATGTGGAAGAAGTATCAATCACTTTCGAGGAAGGCTTCCCTGTTGCATTAAATGGTCAACGTATCGAAGATCCTGTTGAAGTTATCTTAGAAGCAAATCGTATCGGTGGTCGTCATGGTTTAGGTATGTCTGACCAAATTGAAAACCGTATTATCGAAGCCAAATCTCGTGGTATATATGAAGCACCTGGTATGGCTTTATTGCACATTGCTTACGAGCGTTTAGTGACAGGTATTCATAACGAAGATACGATCGAACAATATCGTATTAACGGTTTACGTTTAGGTCGTTTGCTTTACCAAGGTCGTTGGTTCGACTCACAAGCACTTATGCTACGTGAAACAGCACAACGTTGGGTGGCTAAAGCTATTACGGGTACAGTTACTTTAGAGTTACGTCGTGGTAATGACTACACTATTATGAACACTGAATCTCCTAACCTCACTTATGAAGCTGAGCGTTTAACAATGGAGAAAGGTGATTCAGTATTTACACCAATGGATCGTATTGGCCAGTTAACAATGCGTAATCTAGATATTACTGATACCCGTGCAAAACTTGGTCTTTATACAGAAACTGGTTTACTTTCTGTAGGTCAAGGTTCTGCGATTCCGCAGCTTGGAAATAAATCAAAATAATAAATTGGTAAATTAGCTTACTAATTTGAAAAGGCTGAATATTTTATTCGGCCTTTTTTGTTCTATTCAGGAAAATACATCCTATTTAATCATTGCATTTATAGAACAATATGTCGCAATTAAAGACTATATATCATCATTATGAACCAATAATATATGCATTAAGCAAAACATAATAATTGGGAGATGAAGGATGAATGCTTATCTACATCGTAGTGAAAACCGTGGTCATGTAAAAGCAGGATGGTTAGACACCTACCATAGCTTTTCATTTGGGAGCTGGTACAACCCGAAATACATGGGGGTCAGTGCTCTCCGCGTGATTAATGATGATACGGTTGCAGCACATAATGGTTTTGGTACTCACCCTCATGACAACATGGAAATCTTGACTTGTGTTCTTGATGGTACCATTTCCCATAAAGATAGTATGGGCAATGAGGGTCAAATCAATGCGGGTGAATGGCAGTTGATGAGTGCGGGTACAGGCGTTACCCATAGTGAAATGAATAAGCATGATAAAGCGGTACATCTATTACAGATTTGGATTCAACCGAATGTACAAGATGCTGAACCAACTTATCAGCAAATTCACTTAAACCCAAAAGACCATCCTAACCAATGGCATTTGATTGCAGGTGATGAGTCTGCACCAATGTTGATTCGTCAAAATGCAGAAGTGAAAACTGCTGTTCTTGAAAAGGATCAAAAATTGGAGATCAGTGCAAAGAAAAAAGTGAACTATGTTCATGTGATTTCTGGTGAAGTTATGATTGCTGATCATGTAGTCAAAGCTGGTGATGCTTTACTGTTTGATGAGACTGCAACCATTACCGCATCACAAGACAGTCAAATGATTTGGTTTGATTTGCCTTAATGCTCTTTCTAAGTTGTAGACATTAAAAAAGCCCGATTTACGGGCTTTTCTACAACCTTGAACATTTTTAAAAACGATCTCAATCGTTTCGTTCGTTGTTAGCTGATCTATACGGGTTTGTCATAACGTTTATTATCTAGGCAAGATTTCTCTTAAATCCCAAATCGTATATGACTTCCGTATTGTTTAAATTATCACCAATTTATAATTAGGTCAAGTGAGTTAAATTTTCCTTAGTTTTGAAAAAATAATCACATTCACTTATTTTATTTAAGTAGTTGATTTTAAATAAAACCCTATGGTGTCGAATTTGTATTAAAATGCTTTTACGTTCATAATATCATCTGATAAATTGATAGACGATCTTTTAGTCTCAATATGGATACTTATGATAAAGATATGCGTAGTACATGATATAGAGTACCAACCATACAAAGGCAGTTAAAACAAATGAGAGCGAAGATATAGATACCATCTCAATAGACATGTCAGCTTTTTTACCTGTTTCGCGTTCAAATTTTTTTACTGAAAGATATCCCTTCATATTGCAAATCGAAAAAAATAAGAATGGAATAAGAATTAAACCAATGGAAAAATAGTCCTCCGTCGTAAATTCTTTATTTATTGCGTCCTCACATTTCTGCTTTTCTACTAATTCAGTTTCAGTTAATTCCCCTTTAGACAATTTCCTCGAGTAATAAGAGTAATGACTAGACGCGAAATATTTCGACTCACAATAGTCTATAAATTTTTCTTTTGGGTTACGTTCATCGCCACTTCCACCAAAAGATGAGGTGTGATTAAGTCTTACTGTTGTTACCATGTATATTTACTTAGCACTTGAAAAAATTTTGTCTAATTATAAATAGTAATATCTAAGTATTAAATTTTCCTACAATTCGATGAACTATTATTACAATAAAAAAATCACATTCGATGAGCTTTTGATAAACTTAGTGAACTATCATTACTTCGCTCTCTATAGCAGAAATATGTCATACCCTTTGTACATGTCAAGATTACGCTAAAACGAATACAATCCATTGAATAATAAGCATATTATGTGCTTTTTCACCTAAAAATCAGGTCAAAAACGGCTTACCTAACTTCAATAAAATCAGTCATTTAGAAATTCATCCCCCGAAAGTTTTTCGAGCGTTTTTGATCAAAAATGAAAGTTAGCTCTATAAAATTCGGGGGTGAAATTACAGTAATTTTAACCTTTCATTTATGGTTAAATTCCATTGATGAGCATCCAACTTTCTGCGTAATGCAGCTTTATCAGATTCATCTACATAACCCCAAGCAACGAATGAACCATCTATAAAATAGTCATGGACGGATGAGGCAATATTCGGATTAATTTTACGGATAGCATCACCGTACTCCTTCCACCACTGGCGACACCAAATCATGCAGTGCGCTAAAGCAATCGTATTCATGTCTGCCGTTCTATGTTCTCTATGGCTAAATAAAGCAATCAGATGATGAACGTATTCAACCGCTACAGGGATCTGATCAAGTGAGATCTCATCTATCCCTTTCACACTAAAACGTTGATGAACGAGTTTGTAGGCATCAGAAAAGTTAAGGTGTTTTGATTTCGCCACAAGCATATTTACTGCATCGTTTAAAACCACACGTTCAGTTTTATGGTTCTTGGTTTTAGGTTGCACTTCCCTATCCAAAATATCTAAAACCCATTTTCGGAATTCTTTGGCTACTGGTGTACGGGCAAACATAGCAATCAAATGACATCCTCGGAGTGAAAAAATCCGCATACCCAAATTGGGTAGCTGCGGGTTTTCTATCACTTGCGTCATTTTGCTAGTAAATTCATCAGCTTTACGGTTGAAAATTTTGCTGACCGCATTTTCCTGTTTATAACCTAAAGTACGAGCCAATTCTGTAGATGTAATCCAAACTTGCTCATCATTTTGTTGTATAGGATGCAATGTGACTGTATTGAATGTTAGACTGTTCATATCAGTTTTCTCGCTGAAAATTGGTAACTCGCCCCGTGATCCGCCAAGATTGTTCGGGGCATTTTTACACCCCAGTGGGGTGTATTTAAAATTTATTCTTAATGACCTCTATTGTCAACCCCAGTGGGGTGTATTATTATTAAAACATTTCCGAAAACTGATTATCGATATGAGCAAGCATCTAGGGGTCGAATATAAAGTTCGAATGCCACAAGAACTAAAAGATAAAATTGCAGAATCTGCGAAAGAACTGAATCGCTCTATGAATGCGGATATTGTTGCGAGATTGGAAGAAAGTTTTTTAAGAAATGAGAGTTCAGCTCCTCCACATTCAGAAGTTAAGATATTTCATTTAAAAAATGGTAAAAAACGTGTTGTTTATGGCAAGCTTTTAAACAACCTTAGCCTAGATTACACACAAGAACTTGAGCAACTTCGAGATGATATTGATCTTTCTCTTGAAGTATTGAGTGGTTCTTCATTTTGGAATTCATTAAAGTTTTTTAATAAAGAAGTACTTGTCTATAAAGGCGACAATCATATTGATGTTGTTGACAATGGTGAGGGTAGTCTTGGATGGTTAACCGTAGAAGATCATATCACTGATGAATATATGGAAAATTTGCGTAAAAAAAGTGATGAAGACTAAGTTTTGTTGGTTTTCACCTTAGTAATAGATAAATAATACAAAACATTCCAATAAATATAAAAATCTACTCAACTTGTGTAGATTGGCTTCTTATCGTTTTGATAATCTGATATATAACTTTTTTATCAATAAGATATTTTCGTAATGCTAAGAAATTTCTTTCAGGTTCTTGCAATTTAATAACGAAAGCATCCACAACCTGCTCCAGTTTTGCATCACGTCTATTTTCATTTTTTTCTCTAAAAGCAATAGCCACTTCTTTTTTAAAGTCATCAATAATTGTTCTTCGTTTATCTCTTAATTTTATTCTGTTAAGATCACAAGTATTAATTGTATGTCTAACTCTAGGGTGATTTGCACGAATTTTACCGTTATGAAAAAACTCTAAATATGGATATGGATCAAATTTTTCAACATTAATAATTTTAGGATTTTCAAACTTATCATAAACATAAGATAAACTATTTATAGACAATATTTTTTTTGCACTAGGTTTAAAAGAAGCTCTAACAGAACTCTCTATACTAAAACTTTTAGACTTCCCAATATTACAAAAAAAACAAGCAAGTAAAAGATTATCCCAACTATATGCCAACCAATAATATATTTTTTTTGGTCTATAATGTTCGACATGCAATAACTCTTCATTAGACTCGCAATAAGCACACTTGCCATGATAAGTTAAATTTAAAGTATTCTTTATATCTTCAGTTTTGTATCGATCATTATATATACTTTCATCCTTATAATCTTTCAAATTTATTAATTCTAATCTTCTTTTATGAGTTGTTCTCGCTTTTATACGATTATGACCAGTCAGACTCTCTGGTTGAGAGTTTAGCGAAAAAGGAATACTGTCTAAGTTTTTTTCAACTTTAATCATTTTGATATTTACTCAAAACATTATCGATTAAAGAATCAATCTCATTATCGCTCATAAATTTTCTATCTTTTTTACTCTCTTCAAGTTCCGCACAAACTCTTTCGTAAATTTTTGACATTAAAAAGTTGTCACTTGTATCAGCATTATCATTATCTTCATCTAACCTAGCAGACTCTAAGTCGAATAATGACGATGTAACCAAAGTATTTAACATCATGTTATTTAAATCTTTACGGTAATACTTGTCAGTAACACGTGTTATACCATCTTCATTTCTAAAAACTTTAAAAATAATTGCATCCTCTGAAGCACCTTGAATAATAGTCGGGCTATGAGTTGTAAAAATAAACTGAATATTATCAAAGGTTGATCTTAGTTTCGATACAATTGTTTTTTTCCACTTTGGATGTAAATGCAAATCTATTTCATCAACTATAACAACTGCTGATGTTTTAAAAACATCACTATTACTACTAGATACTTGTTGTAATCTGAACAATAGATCAACAACAAAAATTGTAATACTCTTAAATCCTTCAGAAAGCTGATCAAACTTGAGCTCTTTTTTATTCTTCTCTTCAAAAAGTAACTCTGTCCCTTTTAATTCGATATTTACTGTTCTATCAAGAATTTCAAATAATGTCTCTTTAATCAGATCAATACTAACGCCAGCATTGTTAACATTTAATAATGCTTGATCTTTTATCCATTGTTCAGGGCTAATTAAAGTTTCCTCAGAACCGAATAAAGTCATAAATCCATATTTTTCATACTTTTCTGCCGAAAATCTACCACGATGAGTTCCATATGCAAAAAAACTATTTAAATATTCTAAATTTCCATTTGTATCCATTCCTGACAAATTTAAACTTGGATTATCAGCAACAATATCTCTTATTTTTCCAGTATCATCTTGATTAGTATTATTGAAAATAAAATCTTTATTAAAAGCCAAATATATTGCCATTAATATTAATGATTTTCCATCACCATTTTCTCCAACAAAATAAATTTCATTTGATTGCTCAAAATCTAATTCCACCTCCTCTTCAATAGAATAAAATTTATTGATTTTAACTTCTTTAATCCGTGGATACGTTTCATTTTTAGTATCAATATAATCGTTTTCCAACCATTTTTTAAAAAAGATACTATCACAACCGAAGCACTTATAAAGTTGTAACTCTTCAACTAATTGATAATAATTATTCTCATTGATATCACCATCTAGTGATATTCTATTTAAACGATCAATCAATAAAAGCTTAAATAAAAAACCAATTTCTTTTCTTTCAAAAATTTTAGAAAAACTGTAGTGTACATCTTCTGCTCTTCTATATAAGGGTTTTGCTGCTCCTGACTCTACTAAGCTGCTACGAATATTTGTATACATTTTATTTTTAGGTTTTATTGTTAAAATTCCACCCATCTCCCCGTTTGAAGATGATTTAAATATTTCAATAACCTCATGATGTGTAAGTATTAAAGAAAACATCCCAAATAATTTTTTTTCTTCTGGAAATTTTATTATTTCAAACCAATATTCAGGTATATCTTTTATTTCTAAAGAATACATACCTAGGAACGCTTTGATAACAGGCTCGTCTTTCTCAACTTCAGGTCTAAAAATAGAAATTAAGGTTTCTCTATCATACAAGAGATCCAAGTTCTGAACTATGCTATAACGAGTCCATGATGTTTTTAGTTTATTAATATTGTACTTCATAGGTTATATCTTATCAGCGATAATCAAGATTTCATTAACATCAATATTTTTACCACCAGTACGACCTAATCTACTATGTAAATATTCCATAGTTTCTATAGTTACATTGTAAGTGTTACCAAAAACTTTTCGCGCAAGTTCAAGTAAAGTATCTAAATCTATAACTCCACCATCACTATAACTTAATACCATTCTTGAGTTTTTTTCCTTTATTAAAGTAAACATCTTTTCAAAAGCTTTTGTTGCCTCACTTTTTTTGCTAAATGGTGACTGATGTCTATCTTGTCTATAACGACCCTTAAACTTTACTTCTGGATAATCATATTTCACTAAAGTTTCAAGCACATGATAAAATCTAGAGTAATGTACATTAGCATATGGAGGATCAGCATAAATTACTGATTCTGGATCAGCCTGTTCTAGCAACTCATCAAAACTCATCGAATAACTTTCAAATTTATGATTTAGACTACGATCATAATGCAACAGAAGATTTAATTTAGAAATAAATAAATCTTTTATAGATTTTACTCGATAAATCATAATATCTTTAAAATTCTTTTGGTCTTTTACATCTCTATATTGTGCAAAGTGACCTGTACTTTGTGAACAATAAGACATAGCAAACATTAAAGCCCCAATAATAGCTTCATAGATGTTTTTATTTCTATATTTCTGCGCTGCTCGATAAATTGCATCTATTTCTAAGCACTGTTGAAAAGACCAGTATGTTCCCGAATAGTTCTTTACAAATAAATGATGGTCTTCACTATCAAAATTAAATGATAGTAAGTTTTTTTCTTTACCCTCAATAAGCAGATAATCTTCCAATGGAATGTTATCTTTATAAAAATAATTTAATTTATATTTTTCCTTAAAATACTTCTTATAACCATCAACTTCAGCTAAAAAAATCTCCACATCTATATCTAGTATATTAATTTTTTTTAAGTATGACTTCCCTAAGTAACTTGAATACTCTTGAATATCATTAATAACGACATCATAGTGTTGATTCAAGTATGCAGCTACAATACAAGTTCCAGAGAATAAGTCATATACTTTTGATTTTTTATCTTTATTCACCTTATCAATATTATTAAGAATAAACTCAATGATATTGCTTTTTGAACCCATATATTTAATCAAATGAGGTGGCACTCGTTCACTCTTGATTTGATGGGTTAAATTCATACAGGACCTAATTTAGAAGTTTTAAACAAATATTCGTCTAATCGAACTCGCCACCAAACGGCGAGTTCAAACACTCAACTATAACATATGTAGCATTTATGAAATCGATCATCCATGTCTATTCGGTTATTTATTGCTAATTTAGGCTGCTATCAACTAATTTTTATTACTAAAAGTGCTATCTGTCAACTAGATAGATCAGAAAAAATTCTCTTGCTGCCCCGATACTATGGAATTAGGATTCTATTTTTATAAAAAAATCTTTAAATCGACTCTCCAACTCATTCCGAAGTATTATTTGTGATTAGTTTTGATTTTACCTTTGCAATAAAAATACATAAAAGTCAGTACACCACAGACGCACTTTGCTACTATGTTGCCAAAATAAAATATAACGAGGGTTTTAAACTTGGCAACGCCATATATCGTAATTGGTTGCCCCACGACGGGCGGCGGTAAAGTTATTTCAGGAAATAGTAGTTTCTTAATCGAAGGTAAAGCCATTGCTTGCGTTGGTGATAAAGCAACCTGCCCTAAACACCAGACTGTTTCAACGATTATTAGTGGTGATCCATACATGCAAGTGTTTGGAAAAGCTGCTGCCCGAGTAAATGATTCTTTATCTTGTGGCTGTAAGCTATTACCACAACAAAATCTTGTTGTTCAGGATAATGGTGGTGGTAGTTCAAGTGCGTCATCAGCAACATCTTCTAAAGACAATAATAGTAGCTTCCTAAGCTCAGAAAGCTTCGGGCATAGATTCCAATTAAAGGATCAATTAACAGGAAGTCCTCTAAGTAATATCTGTTATGAAATTGAGAAAAATGGCGAAATTATTCATGGTACGACTGATGATCAGGGTTTTACTGAGCTAGTCACGAATACGAGTGCAGAAGAAGTAACTATTAGCATTATTTATGAGGAGCATCAACATGGATAAAAATCCCACAAAACAATCAGCTAAAATAATAGTAGCAAATGCAACAGCAAAATTATCTAAACTAAAAAATAATCAATCACCACCAACCACCGAAATAAAAATTGAAACCAAAAGAAAACTAACATCTGGTGAAATTAAGATGTGTCAGTTGGTATTCAAAGATGCTATTGATTACTCAAAAGTATGGCTTCATATCGGTGGTTTTATTCATAGCGCTACAGGTAATGCCATGACACCTGCGGGAGAAATAATGTTACCCCGCTCAGAATATTTAGAAACACCAGATTTCAGTCAAACAATTGGAGAAAATCGACATTGGTTTATACATGAAATGACTCATGTCTGGCAGTATCAAATGGGTACTTCTGTAGGTTGGCTAGGTTTAAAACAGTTATGCAAAGGTGGTTATACATCTAATGTGCAATCAGCAGATTCTGGTGGAGAGCTCAAAGCATACGACACTGACATACTTGGCAGAGATTCTGGTAAAAAGTTTAATGAGTTTAACTTTGAACAACAAGGACGCTTAATTGAGTTTTGGTTTGATGCTTGCTACCTCCAGAACGTAAATCCTTCCCGACCACATCATATACAAAGTTTAAAGCTTTTAGGGTATGTTGAAAGAATCTTGAGAGATTTTATTCTAAACCCACATGATAAATCATTGTTACCGAGCAGCTAAAGATGATAAAAAAGAGCTTAAAATTTAGCCTTGTGTTGACTATAGGTATTGTATTAAATGCATGTAGCCAAGGTCCGCGGCCATTAGAGATAACTATTAAACAAGATAATCTATGTGCATTTACAAACAGTACTAAAACTTACTATGGTGTTGATAATACATTTTTAATTTACTTGGGTAAGATTGACTATACTAAAGAGTTCAAAAGTACCTACGAAAAGCTTTATAAAAATGCGCCTCTTCCAATAGATGAAAAAAATTGTGTTCTAATACCTATCAAGGAAATCGAAAAAAATATTGCTTATAAGATTGTATTAAGTACAAATAAAAGCTTTAAAACAAATGTTTGTTTAATTGATCGTAACAATAACTTATCGATTAAATACGTCGATTCTGGTAAATCTACCTGTGATTAATCCTCGTTCTATATAAAGCCCTCATCAGATCATGCCTCCATAGATTGAACTCACCTAAAACAAAAAAGCCCACTTTTTAAGTGGGCTTTAATATACTGTTTTCACAGTGAATCTTGGTAGGTATATCCAGACTCGAACTGGAGACCTCTACGATGTCAACGTAATATTTTCATATTAAAATCAACAACTAAAGAATAATTGGTGCTAAATTGGTGCCAATTTTTTATGTAACAATATATTATCATTAATACTTATCGATAATAAAACCAATAAAAACTTTCCTTTATTTTTTAATTGTTATCGGCTTTGTTGCACAAACCTATCTGTAAAGGGTTTTTCAGCGATATAATTTTCAAATGAAGAAGCCTACACACAAAATCTACCGCACAACCAATTGGCCCGCATATAACCGAGCACTTATGAGTCGCGGAAATATTGCCATTTGGTTTGATCCTGCTACGCAATGGTATGCGCCATCAAAAGGCAAACAAGGGCGAAATCAAACCTACTCCGACGCAGCCATCCAATGCTGCTTAATGATTAAATCCTTATTCCGTCTGTCTTTACGTATGGTCACTGGCTTTGTGCAAAGTCTGATTAAACTTTGCGGATTAAATTGGATAGCTCCAGATTACACCACGCTTTGTAGAAGACAAAAGCATATTAATATTGCAATCAATTACCAAAAAAGTAGCGATGGGCTGCATCTACTCATAGACTCTACAGGCATGAAGTTTCTAGGTGAGGGCGAATGGAAACGCAAGAAATATGGACCTGAATATCGTCGCCAATGGCGTAAACTTCATATTGGCATAGATGCTAAAACTCTACAAATACGCGCTATTCAGCTTACAACCAATAATGTCAGTGATTCACAGGTGCTTGGTGATTTACTTAATCAGATTCCACAAGATGAGCAGATTGACTCTGTTTATACCGATGGAGCTTATGACACCAAGCAATGCCGTGAGGTCATTGCAGATCGGCAAGCGCATGCGGTGTTTCCACCTAGAAAAAATGCGAAACCTTGGAAAGATACAAAGAGCAGCTCGCTAGATCGAAATGAATTACTTCGAACAGTTAATCTTGGAAGCAGTGCTTCTCAGGCAGGACACTATGGAAAAAATCAGGCTATCATCGGTGAAGTTTGGTTGAAACTAAGATGCACTGCATTAAATTATTAGGAGATAAACTCAGAGCAAGGCGTTTTGATAGCCAAGTCAATGAGATTCATGCACGTGTAGCAGTCCTCAACAGATTTACGGAATTAGGTCGACCACTTACCCAAATTACGCCTTAAATTTAGCTCAATTAGGGGCGCTTTGCATTTCAAATCTTTGTGCAACAAAGCTGTTTGAATAAAAACTTATCTATGTACCTTCAATTTTAAGCATGGTTTGATCCTATCTTTTCAAATAAATGGCCATGCAATACTCAGTAAAAATAATAGCCCTAATACGGCGCAACTCATTTGCCAAAAACGTAAAGGATCTCGTTCAATGATTGCTGGTGGTTTAGAGTTTAATAATTCTTTGGAAGGATGCATTAGATTATGAATGAGTTCAGACAAGGCCTCAAAACGATGTGTCGGTTCAATACTCAGCGCTTGGCCTAAAATTTTATCTAACCATATAGGTAAATCAGGCCGATATTTCCTGATGGAATGATATTGAACTTTTTTAAGCTGCTTTAAACTGTTACAGCGAGCTAAATCTGTGCCATAAGGTAATTGTTTGGTGAGTAAATAATAGGCCATGACCGCCAAAGAAAATTGGTCTGAATGTACAGATGGCGAATGATCAATAAAATACTCCGGTGCCATAAATGCTAAGGTTCCGAGTGGTCGATTCGCATTTTTAGGATTAATTTCGACCAGGCCTCTTACTGCTGTTGAACCATAATCAATCAGTTTAATTTTCATGGCATTTTCTGCATTTAAAACCATGATATTCTTTGGCCGTATATCCTGATGCAGCATCTCCAGCCGGTGCATTGCATTTAAAGCCAAGGCCGTTTGTTGCAAAATTGGTAAAATATCATCGAGCTTTAAAGGCTTTTCCTGGCGATGCAGCCATTGAGCCAAGGTTTCACCCTGCAAATATTCATAACATTGGAATAAATATTTTTTCTCAGTGTTATGTGGATAACAGTGCATCAGGTTGTCATGTTTCAGACGTTTCGATACCCAATCTTCGAGTTGAAACTGCTCTACGGCATTTTTATCTTGCTGTAAATCTACCCCCAAAGTTTTTATGACCAAAGGCTGCTGCTGAGTATCGTGTGCCAAATACAGGCAACTGCGATGATTTTGGTGCAAAATCTTATCAATCACATAACCTTCAAAAACTTCACCTTTACTGAGCTGTTGTGGAAATACATAATCCTGCTGAACATGAAACTGATTCAGTTCAGGCAACTGTTCTACACGGATCACCTGGAAACTTAAGTTATCATCACTGCCCTGTTCTAAAGCTTTTTCAACTAATCCTTTGGCAAGTTGATTTAAATCTGCATCTATTAAAGTTAAATCTAATAATTGTTGATCTGTGACAAATTCATAGACCCCATCGGTCATTAGTAAAAAAATATCTTTTTCTTTGAGTTCAATATTTCGATAATCAATTTCAATACGATAATCCGCACCTAAGGCTCGACTAAGATAATGCTCTTTGGAAGACAACCAGACACGATGATCATGGGTTAGTAATTCAATTTCATGATCGCGAATGCGGTAAATACGACTATCACCAACATGAAAAACATGGGCTTGTTGCTGTTTTAAAATCAGTGCAGATAAGGTACAGACATACCCTCGGTCTTTATCAAAACGTCCTTGACTTTGTTGAGTCTGTGCATAAAGCCATGAATTGGTCGCGCGGATCACTCGTTCTGCTGAAGTCTGTGTACTCCAGGCATCTGAAGTAGAATAATAGTCAGATAAAAAACTACCAACGGCTGTTTCTGCTGCAAGATGACTGACATTACTGCTACCGATTCCATCCGCTATAACACATGCAATACCTTTCTGTTTCAGCACATGTCCTTCGGGCAGATATACTCCATGGAAATCCTGGTTCTGTTGTTTAACTCCGGCAGTAGAATATTGCCCAATAGTGACTTTTAATGTTTTTTTCATGCTGAAAGCTCAAAAAGGGATCTATATGATCCCTTTATAAAATGATGAATGTTAAAATTCTTTTTTAACACCAGTACGGACATGGGTGGTATAAAGTGCCAGACCTGTTAATGCCAAACCGCCCACCAGATTACCTAAAGCAACCGGCAGTTCATTCCATAGGAAGTAGTCAGCAATCGAGAAGTCACCGCCCATCATCATGGCAAATGGGAACAGGAACATGTTCACGACAGAGTGCTCAAAGCCCATGGCAAAGAACAGCATAATTGGCATCCACATGGCAATAAATTTGCCACTCACCGTAGTAGACATCATCGCGCCAATGACACCTAATGACACCATCCAGTTACACAGCATGCCACGGATAAAAATAGTCATCCAGCCGGCGAATCCGTATTCGGCATAACCTAATGTCCGCTCCTCGCCAATATGCGCAATTTTTACGCCGACAGGGTTTGGATCCGCTGCAAAACCCATGGTATAAACCGCTGCCATGAGCACCGCAACGACTAAACAGCCTGTAAAGTTCCCTACAAACACCAAGCCCCAGTTTTTTAGAATACGTCCCCATGTCACCCCTGGGCGTTTATCTAGCCATGCCAGCGGCGTAAGTACAAACACCCCAGTTAATAGGTCATAGCCCAATAAATACAACATACAAAAACCAACTGGAAACAGGAGCGCACCAATCAATGGTGATCCTGTTTGCACGGCTATGGTAATGGCAAATACCGCTGCCAAGGCCAGAATGGCCCCTGCCATAAAGGCACGAATCAATACATCACGGGTTGCCATATGCAATTTGGATTCACCCGCATCTACTACTTTTTTTGCAAACTCCGCAGGAGCAAGATATGCCATGTTGTCGTCCTCTTTTTCAATATACGGACCTGTTTTTCGAAAAAAAGACGCCTAAGATCATTGAAGACCTTAGGCGCCGTTGCCTTGAATATTAGAACAGGTAATGGTGAATGGCGTCGTTGCCATGTATATCGAAATATAAGCAAAAGCTATGCCACAAATAATTAACAATCACTTAAATATTCATTTTCTATTTAGCATGAACTCTAGAATGCTGTTGGCATGATATCTGCATTATGCGTTCTGCATACATTCATTTGATAATAATTTGGAGAGGATTATGATTACCCATCGTCAACAAGTAACTGACATGATCATTTCAGCGAAAGTTTTAAAGTCAATTAAGTGGTCAGATGTTGCCAAAGAGATTGGTCTTTCTAAAGAATGGGTAACGGCTGCCTGCCTGGGACAAATGGCATTTAATAAACAGCAGGCAGAGAAAATTGGTCAGATTTTTGACCTTAGTGATGAGGCAGTAGCATGGCTGCAAATTGTACCTTACAAAGGCTCTTTACCGACCAGTGTGCCTACGGACCCTTTAATTTACCGCTGGTATGAAGTTGTAAATGTATATGGTTCGACTATTAAAGAGCTGATCCATGAAGAATTCGGTGATGGCATTATGAGCGCAATCGACTTCAGCATGAATATTCAGCGTGAGGAAAACCCGAACGGTGACCGGGTAAATGTCGTATTGTCTGGCAAGTTTTTACCTTATAAAACCTATTAATTAATCGTTTGATAAAGCCATCATATTGATGGCTTTTCATTTCTTCGTAAGGAGATCTTTTATATCACCGTCTTTATCCTTATTTAATTTTGACTATACACAGCTTCTGGGTATAAGAGGAACCGACATCAATATAGTGACAGTTATCAATCTGGGTATGTTTTTTCACAATGGTATGCCCTAAATAGGTTTTGAACTGAACCGTACCGGGTTTGTCGGAGACTTTTTTATTTAAGTTAGGCCACCTGACCTAATGGGTTAATTTTATGATAGTACATTGCTTCAAAATCAAAAGGTGACACATAACCTAGTGCACTATGTACACGCTTTTTATTGAACCAATCTACCCAGCTTAGTGTCGCAAGTTGTACATCCGCTAAACCTTGCCAATCCGCTTTTAAATATTCAATCACCTCTGTTTTGTATAAGCCATTCACCGTTTCAGCCAAAGCATTATCGTATGAATCACCGGTCGTACCGACTGATGCTCGTAAATTTGCTGCTTCTAAACGATTGGTATAACGAATGGAAAGATATTGCACACCTCTGTCACTATGATGAATCACGTTCTTTGGCATGCCTCGATCATGCAATGCTTGCTCCAGTGCATCGAGCACCATATCTGTATTCATCCGTGTCGATACTTTCCATCCAACAATTGCTCGTGAGAAGACATCAATAATAAATGCAGTATAAACCCAGCCTGAATTTGTTTGAATATACGTGAAGTCACCCACCTGAGAAGCATTGCTTCGCAAGGGTTTGGATGATCAGCATTAAAATTACGTTTCACTAAATCATCTGCCCGTTTTTGGTCATCTCGGTTACGGGTGGTTTGTTTATTCTTACCACGCCAAACACCTTGTATACCTAGCTTTTGCATCAATCGAGCAATTGTACAACGTGCAATAACAGAGCCTTCACGTTTCAGTTGTTGCCAGACTTTACGTGCGCCATATCGACCTAAACTTTCCTTCCAAATTCGTTTAATTTGTTCAGCATGATGCTCATCATGTAGATCTCGTTTCGCTCGATGTTCTGGATTTACTGTGAGATCTAGAGTCCGGTAATAGGTTGAAGGTGCGATTGGTAAAATCCTACAAATCGCTTCAACACCATATTGATCTTTATTGTTATGGATAAAATCCACCATTACTTGTGTGGGCGGTCGAGCTCCGCCTGGGCGAAAAAAGCGGCTGCTTTACGTAGAATTTCATTGGCACGCTTTAATTCTTTAATTTCACGTTCCATTTGCTTCATTTTTTCTTGATCAGATATCTGTTGTACTTTAATAGGATTTTGCTGATCTAAATGCTTTTGATGCCAGGCACGAAGTGTTTCAGGAGTACAACCGATCTTAGGCGCAATTGCTGTGATTGCAGCCCAAGTAGAAGGATAATCTTTTTCAGATTCAATCAATAATTGAACCGCTCTTTCTCTGATTTCAGGGGTATATTTTAATTTTGTCATCGGGATAGTCTCTCAGAATATTGACTCTCCGACAAACCCGGTACGGTTCAGCCATATTTAGCACGCCACTTGTAGAAAGTCGCATTACTCATGCCATGTTCACGGCACAGGGTAGTAACAGGCGTGCCAGACTCCGCCTGTTTCAAAATAGACATGATCTGACTGTCAGTAAATTTAGATGTTTTCATGCAGAATCTCCTGCTCTAATCTTAAGAGAAAATTCTACTTTTACTTCCTTTTATTTTTAGGGGGGATTACCTATACCAGTCAACCCATTTTTCAACTGTTTGAGTACAAACTTTCTGAATTAACTGAAGATGTATTTTGCGATTGGCTTGATCACAATGACTTCCGTCCAACAACATCAGCTAAAGCATACAGACTTACACGAGCTTTCCTGAATTGGTGCGAGGAACACGAGGATTATGAAAACTTAGTGCCTCCAAAATCATACAACTCAAAAAAAGTTAAAGATAAGGTCCCTTCCCCAAAAGCCAAGAATGATTGTTTGATGAAACAGCATCTAAAACCATGGTTTGAAGAGGTAAATAAGTTAACTAGTAGAAAAATAGCGATTTTTTGATATGTAGTTTAATCACTGGTTGCAGAAAGAATGAGCTGCTTTCATTAAAATGGACAGATGTCGATTTTCGTTGGAAAACAGCAAAAGTTAGAAATAAAATTGAAGATGAAGGTCGCCTAATTCCTCTGACGGCATATGTTGAAAGCCTATTTTTAGAACTAAGGAAAAATTCTGATTCTAAATTCATATTTAGCAGTAAGGGTGCTAAATGCGGTCATATTGTCAATCCTTACGATAGCTTAGAGAAAATATGTAAAAAACTAAATATTGAACTTACTCCCCATGGATTGAGGAGATCATATAAAACGTTAGCTATTTGGGCAAAAATCAATGAAGGATCTTTAGCACAGATATCAGGTCATAAACCAAGTGCATTAGTTGTAAGGCACTACATCGTACGACCTATGGATATGCTACAAGAAACACTACAAGAATATGAGGATTGGATTTTGCAACAAGTGCGAAATGGCATTAATTGAAATGCCTCGACACGGAATTAGGTCGACCACTTACCTAAGTTACGCCTTAAATTTAGCTCAATTAGGGCGCTTTGCATTTCAAATCTTTGTGCAACAAAGCCGTTTCCAAATCATCATTCCTGTATCAGGACATGCTAAGCAGGTTTTAACGGGAAGTTCACTATTTAAAAATGGAACAGGAAGAAATTCCCATGGTTCAGTATTAGTATTAATTACAAAAGGTTGTTGATTCATTATGGCTATCCTATGTTTTTTAACAATATTGGAGATTTGATGCAGCCGAAAGTTGAGACTATTCAGCTACCTGATAATTAGGCCAATGATGATAATGTTGAGGATATATGCTGTGGTGTAACATTTAATTGTTGAATGAGATGATCAGCAATAAACTCAGCATCTTTAGCAACATCCATAAAACGTCCTGAACCCCATGTGTTTAACCAAGGTAAACCAATAAAGCTTACTTCAGGGTCAACGGTAATACCGCGATCATGTTTTGGATATCCATTTGTCTGGAATATATCTAAATCAATCCAAGAATAGTCTGGTCTAAATCCGATACACCAAATGATCGAAGTGATGTTCTCTTCAACTAAATCAATATGGGTAATTTCCTGTTCTGGCTGCCAAAGTGGCTGATATACAGATGCTGGCTCTTCAGTCACAATATTATTTTTCTCTAGATAGTCATCAATAGAGGCATTAATACGATTGTAAGTTGCATCTGCCATGTCTAGGTTCTGGATTAAATCTGGACGGAAGACAAACTGTCCTTCCTTATAGTCCTCAAATCGTCCAAACAATCGCATACCTTCTAATGCAAATTTACGTAGATCAATATCACGACCACCATCTCGCCCAGTCACATAATGATTAGTGCTGTTACGAACCTCTTCACTATATCGGTGATCTTTGACGGTTGTTTCGTAATAACCCATTTCATAAAGCCACTTCACTACGTCTTTACCACGATAAAAACGCGCACAGCGTGGTGCATCTCCCGTAGAAAGATAGACCTTTTTACCTGCCAAATGTAAATCTTCTGCAATTTGGGCACCTGATTGTCCTGAACCGACAACCAAGACATTACCTTCAGGTAACTGTTCCACATTAAAATATTGTTCTGAATGCATTACCAACACTTGTTCAGGGACTTGATCACTTAGTTTTGGATAAATTGGGGTGTGATAACCACCAGCCGCTACAACTAATTGTTTCGCAGTCGTTGTGCCTAAACTGGTTTCAATTTCAAAGTGTTGAGGTGCAATTTTTGCAACATGCTTAACCTGAACATTCAATAAAACTGGTGGATTCAGTTTTTCAATGAAGTCGTCGAGATATTCAACAATTTCATTTTTTTTCATAAATCCATCAGGGTCATTGCCGTTATATGGATGCTCTGGAAGCAAACATTGCCAATTGGGGGTAACCAAAGTGAAATTATCCCACCGTTTACTGCGCCAGCTATGGGTCAACTCTGATTCTTTTTCTAGAATCACATGATCAATTCCTGCTTTTTGTAAATAATGACTGATACATAACCCTGCCTGGCCACCACCAACAATCACGACATCATAATTTGGTTGTAAATCTTGAATTTGCATATTAAGCATCTTGTTCCCCTTATTCATTGTGCATTTCAGTAATTTCAATTTGGTCTTCGTCTTTTAAGGCGAATAAGTTAGCTTGGCGTTTAATCGTGGATAGGCTGTCCATGGCTGAACTACATGCAAAGCCATAACGTACTCGTACTCGTTCTGATGCAGCAGATAACCCATCTTCAGCTAACTTTAAAAACTGTATTGCTGGATATGAATGTCCTTTAGCTAGATATTCATAAATCACCGTGGATGGAGAGTAATATTGAATCAGCTCGCCATTCGGCCATTTCACGGTAAAATTCACGCTAGGCATATGCTGCCTCCTTCTCTATCGGCTCAATCGGATCCGACTGAGCCTTTAACTTTTTTAAAATTTCAGCATAGTTAAAACCAGTAAATGTTTGCTGATGAAAATCCCAAAATTGAGCATTTTGCTTCTGATCATGCACATAAACTTTTCCACTGGCATTACTTTCACCAATCACTGCACAGCAGATACCCTGACTGTCAAATAATTCAATGATTTCTTCGCATTCGCCTTCATCAGCTGTCAGCAAAAAACCATAACTAGGAAAGATTTGCAGCCACGTCTGCCAGTCCACATTTTGTGGTTTTGGAATTTTTTGAAGGTCTATGTCTGCGCCACTTTGCGTTGCCTCAAGTAGCATGAGCAGGCTGCCTAAAATGCCTGCATTACTAATGTCGCGTGCGGCATATACGATTCCTTGTTGTGCAAGTTGCGGCATTACTGAGAGCTGTGCTTGCAAAATACGTCCCGATACACGTTCAAAGCATTTCCAATAGACAGTGTTAGGATGAAATTGACCTTGTAGATTTAAAGCAATCAAAATCTTTTGCTGTGGTTTAACATGCAAAACCGACAATAATTTCTGTGCTGTTCCTTGAATGGCAACGGATAAAGCAGGCTGATAACTTTCAGCGATATTGCTATGCCCACCAATCAATGCAACATCATAAGCAGTACAAGCATCTTGCATGCCTTGCATTAATAATTGAGCATGCCCAACATTTGTATGCCAAAAGCTATTTACAACAGATAATGCACGACCACCCATTGCTGCAATGTCACTGATATTGGCCATGACTGCAGACCAACCCGCAAAATAAGGATGATTAGCAACAAAACCAGGCAACATCCCTTCACACGCATGTAAAATATATTGTCCTTGGACAGCAACAGCGGCAGTATCATCTCCAGGATAAGCGTATAAAGCTTGCAGAGAATTCACTTTATCCAGATTTGGGATCATTACACTTTTAGCAATCACCTGTTTTGATTGCATAGCTGGAGTTTGTCTCAAATATTCAAGAAGTTGATTGAGTGACATCATCATTCCACCTCTTTTTGCATATAAGCCTGCATGACCACATGCTGTAGCGGATAATGTTCAATTTGAGCTTGCATCATCATATGTGGAATTTCAGCAACCATTAATTCACAGACACTGTTCCAACATAATTTCTGAAAATAACGCTCATTTTGTTGCTGTACAGTCGCTAAGAATGTTTGACATCCTAGATTTTTTGCCGTCGACACTGCTGCATTAATCAGCGCTTTACCAATAGCATGATGATGACGGTACAATGGCTCTACACATAAACGCCCACCCCACCATGTATTTGCTCCATCCGGGAAGATCCGCACTGCACCTATGACATGATCATGCTCACCAAACATTTGCCCAATCGCAACAATACCTAGAGCTTTAAAGTCATATTCATCACGGTCTTCTTTTAGAATCTTTTGTTCATCGCGAAAAGTTGCCTCTCGCAGGCAATAATATTGACGACGTTCCCAGTCTTCAGTGACCACCTTGATAACAATGTCATCTGTGACAAACTGTTTAAGGTCTTCATTTAATTCTATTAACCATGGATAACCAGAAAGTTGCATACTGTTTCTCCTACTCATAAGCTTTCAGTGAAGAACATGCTCCACATTTGGCACAACCCGCTTGAGTGTCTTCCGAGTTAAGCCCATGTAGACGGAGTTGCTCACCAATTTTTGGATAGAGTGCCTGCATAAAGGCTTGCTCAGGTTTTGAATGATGTTCAAGTGCTGTTCCCTGAATTGGTACAAATGGCACTACAAACGGATAAACGCCCATCTCGGTCAAGTTGGCAGTCATTTCAATGATTTCTTTTTCTGTATCGCCTAGCCCAGCTAAGATATAGGTACTTACTTGCCCCCGACCAAATACCTCAACTGCCGCCTTAAATGCTGCAAAATATGTATTAATTGAAACTTCTGCTTTACCCGGCATAATTTTATGACGTACCCGATCACTCACCGCTTCAAGATGCATACCAATTGACACCGCACCTGCATCTTTTAACTTTTGAAACCATGCAAAATCATCGGGTGGCTCACATTGCACCTGTATAGGTAACTTCACTTCAGCACATATTGCTTTTACACTGTCATATAAAATCTCTGCTCCACGGTCTGGAGTATTAGGTGTGCCAGTGGTAATGACCATTTGCTGTACACCATCGAGTTCCACAGCTGCTTTTGCAACTTCTGCGAGCTGTTCAGGACGTTTCCGAATTAAAGTACGACCACTTTTTAAAGATTGGTCAATCGAACAAAATTGACAAGCCGTAGCTTTATCATTCATACGAATGCAATGTTGTAATACTGTTGTTGCCAAGACATCGTGGCTATGCAAAGTTGCAATTTGCTCATATGGAATACCTTCGTCTGTAGTTAAGTCATAAAACTTTGGACGAGATGGGGCTGTTAATGTTGCTACAGGAATCCGGTTTTTAAATACGATCACTTGGTCAGAATCTGGATCAGCTTTGGCACTGTATGGAGACTCTTGTGCAGCTAGATTCAACACTGGAATCATCATCGTCTGCCCATCTAGGCTGAGTGCCTTATGATCACTTGGCCCTGCACCGCCTTTACGAGATAGACCAAATTCACCATCCCATTTCAGACCGTTACATTGCAAATCAGTCAAAAGTTGTATTGCAGACATACTCACCCCTCTCTATAGAATTGGTTTAATAAGGCTTAAACCTGCTCTTCCGTAAATCTGGAAATCTTTTCAAGATTTGTTAAATCCAAGGATTCGACTTTAAGTTCATGTAGTACCTGTGTCGGACGACGATCAATCAATAAACTTAATAATTCTGGACGGCTATAATGACCAACCGAATCCATCATGCGTTTACGTTTATCAATTAATGAAAAGTCTAAGTCAGCGATACAATAACCTTCACCCTGAGTAACAGGTTCGGCTAGAAATTTCCCTTCAGGCGATACAATAGCAGTGAAGCATCCACCTGAAATTGGACCAATTTCACAACCAGTGTCTTTCATAATTTGTTGTTGTTGCTCAGGATGTAGCCATGCCGTCGCATTAACTACGAAACAACCTGACTCCAAAGCATGGTGCTGAATAGTGGCACTGATCTGATCAGCGAACACCTGTCCGACTAATGAACCAGGGAACATGGCAGCATGAATCTGTTCTCCATCTGCCATTAAGGCAAAACGTGCCAAAGGGTTATAATGCTCCCAGCATGCCAGTGACCCAATACGCCCGACAGCAGAATCAATCGCACGCAACCCACTGCCATCGCCTTGTCCCCACACCATACGTTCATGATAAGTTGGGGTAATTTTTCGACGATGCTGAATAATCGAGCCATCAGCATCAAATAACAGCTGTGCGTTGTAGATTGTTCCACCCGCGCGCTCATTAATCCCAATAGAAACCACCATTTTTGCTTCAGCACAGGCTTGACCAATCGCAAAGGTTGCTTCAGAAGGGACAACCACAGATTCATTGAGAAGCTTTAAATGTTCCTTACCCATTGCAAACGGTGGTTGTACAAAAGAAAAGTAAGGGTAATAAGGCACTACCGTTTCAGGAAAAACAGCAAACTGTACGCCTTGTTTACCTAGCTCTAAAATCGTATTACAGATTTTTTGTACGGTTTCCTTTTGGCTATAAAGCACTGGACTACACTGTACTGCTGCTGCTTTTACAATCTGATTCATGTCTTATTCCCCTTTCTTAAATCTTTAAACAGTCCAAGTATCAATGATCAGTGCATTGTCACGACGCATCAGTAATTTCAAGTCCATTACATCTAAAGGATTGATTGGACGAAACCCTGGCATTAATGCTTTTTCGGTTTGACCATATAGCGCTTGTAATGCGAATCGGCAGGCATAAACTTCACCACCTTCTTCCATAAAGGCTTTAAGCTGATTATTGACCGCCAAATGTCCAGGAAAAGCTTCAGCACCTAAAGTTGGGAAACCACGTTGTACCCCCAACTGAACACCTGGACCGTAGAGCAAAATTTTGGTTTCAAAACCTTTGCGTAATAATCGTTTTGCTTGTAAGACATTAACCAAGCCAATAGAACCTTCAAAGGCAACGGTGTGGAAAGTCACCAATGCTTTTTCACCCGGCTGAGCTTTTACATCCTCAAATACTTTTTCTTCATAATCGACAAGAAAATCACCATCTTTGTATTGTTCAATATCTACTTTAGGCATAGCCGTTCCTCATATCTACGGTTTCGATTCAACCAACTGTTTTGGTCTATCCGTGTTATTGCGAGAGCTGTGCCAAGATCTATTTTCTGGTAGGAATTAATTTTTATGTCATTGAAATATAATAATTAATATTTTCAAAACTGCTCTTTTAGATGATAAATATAGTGCTGGAAGGTTATGATTTTTCGTAGTATTATGAAATTTCATAACCTATTCTATGAAATTTCGTAGCATGAATAATACCGACTTCATTTCCGATTGGGTTACTACTGAGAATTCAATTCGTCCACTTGCATTTGAACACACCTCTCAAGCCTTACTCGTTTTAGACCCACATCAAAATCAGTTTATTGATGTAAATATTAGTGCTACGAAATTACTCCGCTATGAACGCCATGAGCTGATTCAAAAAACTATCACCTCTATTTTTGGTCATTTTAGTCAACTCCCAGACTTAGTGGCATTTACAGAAGAAACACTAGCTAAAGGCTATGCATGGAATAATGAGCTATATGCTTTTGATAAAAATGGAGAAAAAATTCAATTCGATGTCAGCTCTGTTTCAATCCCATATAAGAATAAGACTCTGCTCATTTGGTCCTTAGTCGATGTCAAAGACTTAGAGCTACGTCAACTGAATAAAAATGCAGATAAAGTCATTCGTGCAGGGCTTAAAGAATGGCAAGCTCTACAAGAACTTTTTATTGATTCTGACACTGGCAAGCATTTGCTGCTAAGCTCAGTAGGTGATGGAATTTATAGTATCGATAAACAAGGATTATGTACCTTTATAAATCCCGTTGGCGCGAGAATGCTAGGATTAAAACCAGAAGATGTGCTTAGTAAAAATATCCATAAAATACACCACCATACTCATGAGAATGGTACGCACTATCCTGTCGAGGAATGCCCAATCTACGCAGCTGTACACGATGGTGTAGTACATGAAGGAATACAAGAGATTTTCTGGCGACGTGATGGCAGTTTTTTTCCTGTGGAATTTACAAGTACACCAATCATCCGTGAAAGCGAGATCATTGGTGCAGTTGTAGTCTTTAGAGATATCAGCGAACGCTTAAATACAGAAAAACAACTCACCCATGCTCTTAACGAACTACAAGACTTAAAAAGTCGACTAGAACAACAAAATGAATATTTACAGGAAGAGATACTACAAGAGAATCAATATCATGAAATTGTGGGAAATAGTGCCTCAATTTTACAAATCATTGAAAAAATTAAAGTAGTTGCTTCTACTGATGCCAATGTCATGATTTATGGCGAATCTGGTACAGGAAAGGAACTGATTGCACGTGCAATCCATCAATCTAGTCATCGTAAACAACAACCTCTTATACGTGTTAACTGTGCAGCCATCCCCTCAGAACTATTTGAAAGTGAATTTTTCGGGCATGTTAAAGGCGCATTTACGGGAGCAGTGCGTGATCGAGCGGGGCGATTTGAACTTGCAGATCAAGGAACATTGTTTCTAGATGAAATTGGTGAAATCCCACTAGAATTACAAAGTAAATTATTAAGAGTATTACAAGAAGGAACATTTGAACGAATTGGTGAAGAAAAAACTCGCCACGTTGATGTCAGGATTATTGCAGCGACTAATCGTAATCTCAGAGAAGAAGTTAAGCTCAAAAATTTCCGTGAAGACTTATACTTCCGCTTGAATGTATTCCCGATTCACTCACCCGCCTTACGAGATAGAAAAGAAGATATTCCTCTATTAGTTTCACACTTTACCAAGCTGATCAGTGAAAATCGTAAAGTGCCTTATTTACCTTTTTCACAAAAACACATCCTCGAACTGCAACACTATGACTGGCCGGGTAATATTCGAGAATTACAAAATGTGTTGGAGCGAGCATTGATTACTGCCAAACATGGCGCTGTTTCATTTAAATATTTACTGGAACAAGAATCCTCTCAGACTATGCAGCACAATCACGCTACAGCAATTGAGCAAGTCCTATCGATACAACAGCTTAAACAGTTAGAAACTGAAAATCTTCAACTGGCAATCAAACAATGTGAAGGTAAAATTTTTGGTGATGAGGGTGCAGCTAAGCTTTTAGGGATTAATCCAACGACACTGATTTCAAAATTAAAAAAATTAGGTATTAAATATTAATGGATATTCAATACCTTACCAACAAATGAATAATCACATTGGGATAAAGCAATGGAAATCAATAGAATTGGTGATATTTCTGCTTTTGTAGCTTCAGTCAGATATGGCAGTTATACTCTTGCAGCGAAACATTTAGGTTTATCACGATCTGCTATTGGTAAAAGTATTGTTCGTTTAGAAGAACAAATGAAAGTGCGACTATTAAATCGAACGACACGAAGCTTAAGCTTGACTGATGAGGGGCAAATTCTCTTTGATTATTGCCAGCAGATTTTAGAAGGTTTAGAAGGTTTAGAAGAAGTTGATCATGTAATGGCTTCACGTCGCCTTGAACCGATTGGTACTTTAAAAATTACAGCTCCTCACTCACTTGGAAATCGATATATTTTACCCATTTTAGACACCTTTCTAAAAAAATGGCCTGGATTAAAAGCAGACATTTCTTTTACAGATCGCTTTGTTGACATCATTGAAGAAGGCTTTGACATAGGTATTCGTGTTGGTGAACCCAAGGATGATTCTCGACTTTTAACACGGACCATCGCATGGCAAAAAATGCAGACATGTGCATCACCACAATATATTAAATTACATGGTTCCCCCCAAACTCCAGAAGATTTAGCAAAATTTGATACAATTTTTCTAAATGGTAGCAACAATCGTAGAAGCTGGAAATTCAAGACAGACTCGGGGATCTATGTTTTTGAAGGTCCTGAGAAGATGAAAATCGATAGTTCAGATGCTATCTTGGCATCTGCAGTTTCAGGGTTTGGTATCATACAACTACCCACCTATATCACACAAGAAAGTATTGATCAGCTCCAACTTATTCCTCTTCTTGAAAAATATACAGTTGAACCCGAGCCTATTCGCATTATTTATCCAAGCAAAAAACATTTGTCTCCAAGAATCAGAATGTTTATCGATTACCTCGTTGAACAATGGACTGTATTGCCTCCTTGGGAAAGAATAGACTCAGGCACTAAAACTTGAGTCTACAAAAAAATTTTGATTAATTAGGGCTTTGTTGCACAAAGATTTCATAACTATATGATTTTAAAAGTTTTGATTATTTCTTGATCCAAAATTAAATTTATTTAAATCAGATGCTTACATATTTATGCAACAAAGCCAGTCAGGAATATTCCTTTCCGTATAATAAACATTCCACATCTCTCTCTCCTTTAATATGCTTACGCACTCAGAATTTTTTATTTTGTCGAAAGCATAACTACTATCATGCACTCCCAACGAAGACAAATATTGAATTAACTTACCTCTTGTCATTACGAATTTCCTTTAAATATGGATTATTAGGATCTAAAAGTTCCTGAACAGATTTTGGCAACTTATACTGAGTTCCTTGGCCAGGTTGTCCAAACCATGGTAAGATTTTTGATTCAGCTGTAGGAGTAATAGGCTTTATAACTTCATATTGCCTATAAGGTTTATTTAATGAGCTAAAAGGTAATGCACGTTTTTCAATTCACATGGATTTATTCATTTTTCTTGCTTCATCAGCTACCCTATAAAAAATTTCTGAAGCTATATCATCTAAAGGTTCAATTTCCCTTACTGTCTGTACCCCAATAATAATTTCAGATATTCGACTTTTATCAATATCCATATTTTTTTCAAAACTTATTAAATATTCAATTTGGTTATAAATAGATTTCAACACAATTAAATCTGGATATAAACCTATTAGATTCTCGCATTTTTCTAGTGCAATATAAAATAGTTCTAGCCGTTTATTCATTAATCACTTCACCTGTTTTAAATTTTCTTTGTTTGGAACAAAATACTGTGTACCACCACCTTTTGCTGGATAAGGTTTATTCGGATCAGTCCATGTATCAACAATTTCTTTAGCTTTTGATTTAAGCACCTCTGTTTCCTTTACTGGAGCAAAAGTAATTGGCACTCTTCCTGCTGGGTTAATTCCTAAATGGTTTGCTGGAGTACCAACTGGTGCAAAATAATTGCCAATTCTACCATCTTTAATATGTTGCACATATTTTTCATCTATTTTCAATATCGAATAAAAGCGTTAGTAAGTTCAACATCATTTTTAATTGGTTTAATATTCACTGATATTTCCTCATTCTTATAGTGTCCTCCAATTCCCAATACCTAGAAACAGGAGGATAGACATCAATATAGCTATTCTAATTTACGAGTATTATTTCAGCTTTGAATAAAACTTATTCTTACTATCATACTGATAAGGTACAATTTTATTTACTTTAACCATCTGACTATTGTCGTTCAAATCCGTTCCCTGATATTGAATCTGGAATGGATAAAATGGTTGTCCATTTTTGTTAACTTTGATTGCTGAAGAATAGCCGTACTCTGGTTGTTCTGAAACTTTTCCTTCTTCGAACATTTGTTCAACAATATAGTCGTCTTCATTTAACAGAAGAAGTGACCACACGCTTTCCCCATAACCATTGCCGTAATAACCATCAATGGTATAGCTTCCTAGTGTATTGTTTCCAAAAGCTTGTAAGTTCTTTTTAAATTCTTGAGCATTCCATGAGGTTCGACCATATCCCTCTATACTTTCAATTCCCCCTTGGGCTGTTTTTGAAATCATTTGGAATTGTCCATTGTCCAATTTTTTAAAGAGATATAATTCCAAAGTGCCTCGTGTAGCATGTGAAGTTTCTATCCTCCCTTCGATTGCTAAAGTCACTTTGATCCTAGACAAAATAATGGACACATAGTCCCTCTAAAGATAACGTAACGTTAACTTTGGAGATGTAAAATGGCTAAACGCTTTAGTCCAGAATTTAAACAGCAAGCAATAGATTATGCCCTTTCGAACTCACATGAATCCGTCGCTGCAATTGCCCAGAAATTAGGGGTGGGTTATTCAACATTGGATAAATGGATTCGTGAAGCTAACCCAACAGGTTCAAGTAAACGTCAACTCTCACCAGAACAACAGCGCATTCTAGATTTAGAGAAGGAGGTCAAACAACTCAGGGAAGCCAATGATATTTTAAAAAAGGCGCATGTGTACTTCCTAACAGATCATGCCAAGAAAAGTACACGGTAATTCAAGGTCTAGCTGTGACTGAAATTACGGTTTCTTCTGCCTGTAAATGCCTAGGAGTTAGCGCTTCGGGATACTATGCTTGGCGAAAGAGACAGATTTACGTCAATCAGAAATATACTGATTTAAAAGCTGTATATTGGCAGCATCATGCACGATTGGGTGCACCTTCATTGGTGCACGACATGCGTGATTTGGGTTACGAAATGAGTGAGCGTACCGTTGGAAGAATGTTGAGAAAGCTCGGTTTACGCAGCAAGATTGCACGTAAATATAAGCATACAACAGATTCAAATCATCGTTTGCCTACAGCACCGAATTTGTTAGATCGCCAGTTTACAGTCATGCAGCCAAATAAAGTTTGGACAACAGACATTACTTATATCCGCACCAAAGAAGGTTGGTTGTACTTATGCGTGATGCTAGATTTATTTAGTCGTCGTATTGTGGGTTGGCAAACCAGCCATCGAATAGACCGTCAATTGGTCTGTGATGCATTTAATTATGCAATGGCTCGTCAGGGGTATCCAACGAATATCATGGTCCATTCTGACCAAGGCTCACAGTACTGTAGTCGTGATTTTAGAGCGCTATTATTGATGAATAACTGCATCCAAAGCATGTCACGCAGAGGTAACTGTTGGGATAATGCAGTAACAGAAAGCTTCTTTCACACATTAAAAGGTCATGTGGTACATGGCAGTGTGTTTTTGACCCGAAAAGAAGCGAATGCTGTCTTGTTTGACTATATTGAGATTTACTACAATCGAGTGAGAAGGCACTCTGCAAATGGTTGGTTAAGCCCAGAAGCCTTTGAGCAGAAATATTTTAAGAATTTAGAGGGATCGGTTGTCCACGATACTGCCTAGGATCACTTCCACAGGGACTAAATAACGGGCTTCCCCCTGCATATTCTGGTAAGTAATAATAGGCGCGATACTGATTACAGCATCAGTGAGATCATCCAAGTCGCTAGGCTTATTAACATAGTAGTATTTGCCACTTCCCCAGTAATCATCTTTTCCTCTTTCTCTGGATGATGTCACTTTATAAAAACTTCGAGCAACGGTATCTGTACTTAGGTTAGGGAGTACAACTTGCTTAAAGTTCTTAGGTTCAAGCTTGGATGTATCATAGTATTTAATGGCTGTTGTAGCTGTTTGTACTGATGTCGTTTGAACAGCATTGAGCTGCTGTGCTTTATTAGCCTGCAATACATTGTATAACTTGACCGCTTCAGGTTGTCCCTGCCGTGCAGCACTTTGCAACAAGGTAACGCCCTTTTTTGCATCCTGTGGTACACCATCCCCATTAAGATACATGACTGCTAATGCGTACTGTGAAGGAGCAAAACCATTCACTGCTGCCTTGGAAAACCATTCAGCCGCTTTTTTATGATCTACAGGTACACCTTTCTTTCCTAAGTAGTAAAGCATTCCCATATTATGGTGACTTTGATTATTATCTCCTTTGGTCACGACTTGTGACAGTACATAGTTCAGTCCTGCCGACAGGTTCACTTTCTTGGTTTCAGCAGATACTGTTGAACTGGTCATTACCATACTGTTAGCGACAGCAAGATGGAGTATTAATTTTTTCATCTGATTCTTATCCTTATTAATCATTCACATTAAACCAGTAGGAATATTCTTTAGGCTGACCATTCACCAAGACATTGCTGAGTTTGACGTCGTAGATCACATTCAGTTTCAAATCGTCGAAGTTAAATTGGATATGGTTAGGAACTCCGATATTTTCATAGCGTATATTGCTGATCTTCTGTTTAGCTCCACTACTTCGTTCAGTGACAACAACAGTGGCTTTGGCGTAATCCACATTTCGATTGGCAAAGAAATTCTTTTGATCGGTTAAAACTGAAATCGAGAGAATTGAACCCGCCATATAATATTTGGCTGGATAGTTGTGGTAGGGATAGGCAATCACACCGAGTGGTGCAGTGGTTGGATTGTCGAAGGGATAAACCACTTTGTAGGACGTACCGACCACATAAGGGAATCGGGTATCTTTAAATGATGGCGCATTAACTGAACCATACGCCGATTTTTGTAAGAAAGGATTAAGCATCCAGAGGCGATGCCCCACATCTCCTGCAAACAGATTTAATTTGTCATGCACCATATTTGTAATGCTTTCGGCAGGTGAATAGTCATATTTATTCTGTCTTACCCCCATTTCCAAACTACTGGTTTTTGCACCCACTGCACCAATATCTGAATAGCAGTTTGTGGTCGCTTCAGGGTAATGAGTCAAGATGTTGTTTGCCGCAAGAATCAGGGCAGTCTGCATCATCTCATCTTCATGGGCATAATCGTATGTAATACTTGGCAACCCATGCAAGGCACGAACCGTATTGAGCTCATGTAAAAACTCATTTCTAAACTTTGCTCTGAGCTTACCTGCATAACAGTTATTGATATCGGGTGCATCACCCATAGATGAAGCTTTAAACACATCAAAGCTGATGGTTTTACTCTCTGCTGCCAGTGTTTTAGCATCCCCCTCTTGAGTAAGTTTAAGGGTACATAACCCTGCACCAATCCCTTTGAGTTCCCCCTGACTATAGGTACAGGTTGATGAAGAAAGGCTGCTAATCGTGACAGGTAGTTTGGCACTGGATTCCGTATCCAGTGAATACACACTCTCCGTCAGGATATATTTGATTTTTAGTGGGGTAATGGTTTGCTTGAGCTTATTCACGCACACATTATTTTCTAGATATTGCTCAGCCGCACAACTCACATTGACGGTCATGCTGCTATTCAGTGCTAGAACTTTTGCCGTCCCTGCCTGTGTCAATACCAGATTACACTGACCGACTTTATGCGCTTTAAGTTCACCGCCACTTACACTACAGATGTTGGGTGTGTTACTGCTAAACGTTACTACTAGACCTTGATCTGTTTGCAGCGATAATGGATAGCGTTGACCTTGAATCAGCGTACTGAATGGTAGTGACTGAATATTCTGCACTACCTTGTTTTTACATACACCCTCTTCCAGATATTGGCTTTCAACACAGGTCACGGGCTTAGGGATTGGATTGCCATTATCTGGATTATCCGTTCCACCGCCATTGGATGAACTTGAATCTCCACCCGAACCACTACCACACCCGACCATTGCTGTACTGATTGCCATCATTAGAACTGATGGCATGAACGATTTTGAAATCATCATGATTGACTGCCTTAAATTTTTATATTGTTGTTATTGATAATGATCAGCCGATAATAATTGACGGATTTCACTGGCCATTTGTGGACTACGCCAAGGAAATAGGACTTTTAGGCTGTAATTCGGTTTGAATGGATCTCGTGTACCAATATTGACTTGAAACTCTCGTTTCATCGGTGTGCGATGGACCTGTTGATTGACATGTGTTCCCATCATTGGATTGCTGATCACAGTGGTCGTGGTTCTAAAGTTATCTTCGACTAAGTTGTAGTGTCCAACGGAAGTGATGTAATCAAAGGGATATTTGACGAGGCGTTGATCAGACTGATCAAACAGAATAATGGTTTTATCTTGGCTGTTGATCCAAACACCACGGTTTTGGTAGTTAAAGCTTTCTCCTTGACGTTTCAGTTGTTCAGTCATCCCGTCAAAGTAGGTATTTCCATATTCATAAAGGTAGTAAAGGATCACAAACCAGAACAGGTCAAAGCCAAAGAAGATGTAACCGAAAGCACCAAAGGAGAAGATTTTGGCAACGATGAGAAAGATCACGATGGGTAAGACCACACATTTTATAAAGAGCTTAGATTTTTGTGGACGGTGTTCAATGGGTATGATTTTGGGTTTGCTTAATTCAGTCATGGTTGTTTCCCGCATGTTCAATGCAATGCACAATCACCAGCAGATATAAAAAGGTTTATTTTTTATAGGCGTGATTTAGCCGTCCACCGTTGGATTGTTCTTGTAAAAATGTTGTTTGAATAACAGACGAATAATAAAAAATTAGCCGTATCGCCCCCGTTGCAAAGCACAACAAGGTTGAACATGGGGTGAAACACAAATTAGAAAAGATTGGTACAGCATGAGAAGCTCCTTGTGTTAAGAAGTTCTACCAATTACTGCTAAATAATGGTGGCAGAACGAGAGCGGGTTAGCAGACTGGAACACAAGAATCCAGCACGTCCGAAGACGTCCCCCTCCCGTTCCACCGCAGAGGGGCACGAGGGGATAAACACTAAAAGACAAGTCCTTTAATGCTCTTGTGTTGGACGGTCTGCTAAAACCGACTGGCAATGTAGGCCAGCGAGCTCATATTAATTTTATCCAGCGCTTTAGTCAATTTTACAAAGCACTAAAATCTAGACAATTAGATTCGCCAAATGTAATCGCATTAAATCTTTGATTTTTCCCATAAGGTCAAATTCGTCCAATCGATAGGCTCATTTTGCTTTGATGGATGAGGCTAAAATGGACTGTTGTTCTCTATTAAAATAAAACAATAAAATAAAGAATTAAATCAGGCTCAGTTCAGCTTTTACATTCAACGCATTGAGATGAATCAATGCCTAATGAGCTGTTAATAAGAAGAATGTATTGGCTCAGGCTGATTTAAAGCGATCAAACTGAAGCTCACGCACCTTCAGAAATAGCCTATTAAATGGGATAGAATAAATAATCAGCAAAGCTCAGCGGGTCGATTAAATGAACTCAGCCAGTACAACAATGGTTTTAGCAGAAGCCATATTGAAAACTGCGGATTTACTCGGTCTTAGTAATACTCAACTGGCTGCTGTGATAGGTCGCGATCTCGCTTCGATGAAGCAAATCGAATTCTCAGCTGTATTAGAACCCGCATCTGCACAAGGTGAAACTGGATTATTACTGATTCGCCTTTATCAAAGCTTATCAGCACTCACGGGCGATGATTCTGAATGGATTGATTATTTTATGAATGCATTCAATACCGCAACCGATGGTGTCCCGATTCAGCAAATTCAAACTAGAAAAGGCTTAGAGAAAGTCTTAACAGTTGTTGAAGCCCTAAACAATCGATGATTTATTTAAATCATTCTTTTAGCGAATCAGCTTCAATTTGCTTGATTAGAAATTCTGATCATCATTAGCATCACTTCCGTTAAAAACACAGCAAAGATTAAAATTTGTGCTCAACAAACCACCACAAACATGATTCACAATCAAATTCCTAGCCGTCAGAAATTTAAAATATCTTCAGGTTAATCAATACATTAGATCTCTTGCGAAAGTAAAAACCACCTCAATCTAAGTTTCATGAGATATCAGAACTTAAATCGTTTTTCAGATTCTGAATTTAAACGCTTGGTTGGCGTACCTCGACCAGTTTTTACCGAAATGGTAGATGTTTTAGAAAAAGCAGAATCACTCAAAAAGAAATCAGGTCGTCCTCATACTTTAGCTATAGAGGATCAGTTGTTATTAACGCTCAATTACTTACGTAACTACAGTACTCAACTGGAATTGGCGGCACACTACCATATCGCTGAAAGTAATGTGAATCGAACCATTAAAAAGGTTGAAGATGCATTGATGAAATCAAGATGTTTTACTCTGCCAAAACGAAGCATTACCACAGCAGACGAACACTTTAACTGGGTCATTATCGATGCGACAGAATGTTCAATAGAACGCCCGAAAAAAAAATCAGAGTAAGTTCTACAGTGGTAAAAAGAAGAAACATACGCTAAAAGCACAAGTGATCTATCATCCGAAGAGCAAACAAATCATAGGGCTAGATATATCGAATGGCAGTCAGCATGACATTAAACTGGCAAGAAAAACGGTTAAGAAATTCAAACATTGTGAATATGTTATGACCGATTTAGGGTACTACGGATTAGAGCAAGATGGCTTTAAATTATTGATGCCAATAAAGAAAAAGAAGAATATACCCTTATTTGATGTTGAGAAAAAGTACAATAAAATGATTGGAAAAATACGAGTTGTGATCGAACACATCAATAGTCAATTGAAGACATTTAGAATATTAAGTGAACGCTATCGAAATAGACGGAAAAGATTCGGTTTACGCATTAACTTAATCGCTGCACTGGTAAACCGGATAAATTTTCAATAATGACTTTCGCAAGAGATCTATTATTTAATGTTAAAATATGTAAAAAGATCCAATTACATCGTTGACAGCTCAAGCGATACCCAGTTAAGCTAATTGAACACAGCAAAATCTGTGTACAGGCGTGAGAACCTGTTATATTCTACAAGCGCAAAACAATGTCGCTTATGCGGCTATTTTTTTGTCTACTGTTTAGCAGTCGTTATGGCAGCTTGACAGGGCAGCTTTATGCTGGCCGTACCTTGTAGAACGGTATTCTCACCCCTGTTTTGCTGCCACCATTACCGTGAGAAGTAATGGGGGTAAGTATTAAACTTATCTACAAGGAAACGACTATGAACGCAATTCTTCATGGTGCAAATACGTGCACATCTAAACAACAAGCCTCGCAACTGATTGTTGAACTGGGCAAATCAATTTCAAATCCTCAACGTCAAACACTTGCCAATCTTTATATTGCTGTTGACACTGCAAACTCCCTGCTCAACGAACTTGAACAAGCCCATGAAATCATTCGTCAATGCATGCATGAAATGACTGATGAGCAAATTCTTAAAGTCGCAAAGCTCAATCAAAATAACAATTTATCGTCGCTCTGGGCATTTCGTACACATCAACGTCACAAGATGATTGAACGTGCACAACGTGTGCTACGTGGGGCGAATCATGTCCAAGACCAATAAGAATAATCATCTTCTCGTATCTGGAGACTATCCTCTCATTGCTTCGCCAACGCTTGCAAAAGCGTTTGGCGTGGCTGCCGCCAATTTTTTACAGAAGTTGCATTACTTTTTAGAAAATAACGAAGGAAAAACCTTTAATGGAAAAAAATATTGGTTCCATAGTTATGAACAGTGGCAAAGCACGCTTGGCGTGTACAGCATCTCAACAATCAAACGAATTGTTGCAAAGTTAAAGCGAGCTGGGATTCTTGTGATTGAAAAGTTAGCACAAAATAAATGGCTGTGTCTTTGTACATTAATGTCTTAAACTAGCAAAGTGTAAAATCAACAACTTACATCAAATCTAATTAAATAAATCTACATTACAGTTCTAAACTCAATGAATTTTTCAGTTTAGAAAAATAGCAGTTTTTACAATATAGTTGTAAACCTAGCTTTTCCAAATTGGTAAAACTTCTTGATTAGGTGTCTTGAAAAACATACCAAAATTCCAAGTTCCTTTAATTTGTCGCCAACAACAATAAGTTAAGAAATCTTCACTACGTTGACCAATTATCCAATTACCCCAACCAACCTCTAAGACATCATCGGAGAAGCTACCAAATGCAACACCTATTGCTAAATCGCCCCAGTGTGCTAGTTCAGGGTGTGATTCACGTAGTTGAGCAATATCTTTTCTGTCTTGTTCACTCCATTCGCCATGATCTGAACCAGGGGTCGTCTCAGGAAACGGAAAATATAGCACGCTAAGGATTTTCACTCCGACTTCTTTTAACGATATCCAACACGGTATTTTTGCTTAGATTGACCAGCCGACCGACTTGTCGATAAGAGTGTCCAGCAGACACCAACTCCAACACTTTAGGTGCCAGACGATCTGACTTGGTACGTTGACCAGGACGACGACCAAACACAACGCCCCGCGCTTGTGCCGCTGCTACACCAGAGCGCACACGTTCACGTAGTAAATCTCCCTCAAACTCTGCTAATGCAGACATCACAGAAGCCATGAGCTTTCCCTGAGATGTGGAAAGGTCAAACTGCAAACCTGTTTGTGCCACCAGAGATACCCCGAAATGCCCAAGATCTTGTAATGACTGTACGAGATCCACGGTGCTTCTGCCCCAGCGTGTCAATTCCGTCACCAAGATGGCATCGATTTCACGAGATTGCGCCATGGTCATCAAGTATTTTCTTTGCAATCTCTCATCCTTACTGCCTGATGCAGTTTCTTTCCAAACACCGACAACATCGTAGCCGCAACGATTGGCGTAGGCACGTAGGTCATATTCCTGTCGTTCGCAGGACTGATCGTTCGTTGATACTCGGCAATAAATGGCCGCATTCTGTCCCAATTGAACCTCCTTGCGAAATTGCAGCGCAAAGCTAAGCGTGGCGGTACAAAATAATGTACCTTTAATAGTTTAGTTTATTTGGGACTAATGAGCCATGCCGCGCCATTCTATTTTGTCGTCCACGGAATTGGGAAGCCTGTTCGAAATTCCAGATGATAGAGCTTTTATGCTTCAGCATTACACTCTGAGTGATTCTGATAAATCCATAGTCCATCAACATCGAGGGGCATCCAACAAGCTAGGCTTTGCAATTCAACTTTGCTACATGCGTTACCCTGGAGTGATATTGGGTATTAACGACGAACCATTCAAACCCTTACTTTTCATGATGGCTGCTCAACTTAGTATATCAGTGGACTGCTGGAATGATTATGGTCAGCGCGAGCAAACAAGACGAGAACATATTGCCGAATTGAAAAAAGTTTTTGGGTTCAAACTATTCACCTTGAGTGACTATCGGCAATCGGTCAATATGATGGTGGATTTGTCCCTTCAGACAGATAAAGGTCTTATTTTAGCCACAACTCTCGTTGAAAATTTACGACAAAAATCAGTCCTTTTGCCAGCTATAAATGCAATTGATAGTATTTGCGCAGAAGCAATCACATCTGCCAACCGCATAATTTATACTGCTTTGACGAGCTCACTTTCAGAAACTCATCGTCAAAATATAGATGCTTTGCTGAACCGTAAAGAGGGCAGCAAACTGACAATATTGGGGTGGCTTAGACAGTCACCAGCTAAACCAAACTCAAAGTACATGCTTGAGCACATTGAGCGGCTGAAGTGCTTACAAGCCATCGATCTACCTGAAGACATTGGAAAACACGTTCATCAAAATCGCTTACTGAAAATTGCTCGCGAAGGTGGGCAAATGACTCCTGCTGATTTGGCCAGATTTGAATCTCAACGTCGATATGCCACTTTGGTAGCAATCGTTGTGGAGAGTATGGCCACGATCACCGACGAAATTATTGACCTGCATGATCGCATTATTGGAAAGCTATTTGCTATCGCAAAAAATAAACACCAGCAACAATTTCAATCATCAGGTAAAGCGATCAACGACAAAGTGCGTTTGTATGGGCTTATCGGGAAAGCCTTGCTAGATGCCAAGCAAAATGGCAGTGATCCGTTTGCCGCCATCGAAACTGTTATTTCATGGGATGCTTTTGCAGCAAGTATTACTGAGGCAGAAAAACTGGCGCAACCCGAAGACTTTGATTTTTTACCACGAATTGGCGAGAGCTATGCAACTTTACGCCGTTACGCGCCAGAACTTCTTGCCATACTTAAATTGCGTGCTGCCCCAGCAGCAAAAGATATGCTTGCCGCTGTAGAGTTGCTCCGCAGCATGAATGTTGATAATACACGAAAAATCCCCTCTAATGCTCCAATAGCGTTTATCAAAAAACGGTGGGCAAGACTAGTCTTTACCGATGATGGTATTGATCGCCGCTATTACGAAATATGTGTGTTATCTGAACTTAAAAACTCGCTACGGGCTGGGGATCTCTGGGTACAAGGCTCTCGCCAATTCAAAGACTTCGATGAGTATTTAGTGACTGCTGATAAATTTAATCAGCTAAAACAGTCCAATGAGTTACCTCTAACCATTACTACTGATTGTGATCTATATTTGCAAAGTCGCCTTTCACTATTGGAGCAGAAATTAGCAATCATTAATCGCATGGCAGCGACCAACGATTTGCCTGATGCGATGATCAATCAATCTGGTCTAAAAATAACACCTCTCGATGCCGTGGCTCCTGATACAGCCCAAACTTTAATTGACCAAACAGCAATGCTGTTACCACATATCAAGATCACCGAATTATTAATGGAGGTCGATGAATGGACAGGCTTTACTCGACACTTCACTCATTTGAAAACGGATGACACTGCGAAGGATAAAGCGTTATTGCTCACGACCATACTGGCTGATGCAATTAATTTAGGGCTGACGAAAATGGCCGAATCATGTCCTGGTACAACTTATGCCAAACTCTCATGGCTACAGGCTTGGCATATCCGTGATGAAACTTATTCAACGGCATTGGCCGAATTGGTGAATGCTCAATTGAAACAACCTTTCGCTGAAAACTGGGGAGATGGCACTACCTCCTCATCAGATGGCCAACGCTTCCGCGCAGGTGGCAGAGCTGAAAGTACAGGACATATCAATCCAAAATATGGCGCAGAGCCTGGAAGGTTATTTTATACACACATTTCTGATCAATACGCACCATTTAGCAGTAAGCTGATCAATGTGGGCGTTCGTGATTCAACCTATGTTCTTGATGGGCTGCTGTATCACGAGTCTGATTTACGCATCGAGGAACACTACACCGATACGGCTGGATTCACCGACCATGTTTTTGCACTCATGCACATGCTAGGGTTTCGATTTGCACCACGAATTCGTGATCTGGGCGATACGAAACTCTATATTCCAAAGTCAGACATAGACTATGCCGCACTTAAACCCATGATTGGCGGCACACTGAATATCAAACAGATTCGTACTCATTGGGACGATATTTTGCGTCTGGCCGCATCAATCAAGCAAGGGACTGTCACAGCGTCGCTAATGCTACGTAAACTCGGTAGTTATCCACGACAGAATGGTTTGGCATTGGCATTACGAGAGCTGGGGCGTATTGAGCGCACACTGTTTATCTTGGATTGGTTGCAAAGCGTAGAACTACGCCGTCGGGTTCAAGCTGGATTAAATAAAGGTGAAGCCCGTAATGCATTAGCGCGCGCCGTTTTCTTTTATCGATTGGGTGAGATTCGAGATCGAAGCTTTGAGCAACAGCGTTATCGAGCCAGTGGCTTGAATCTAGTGACCGCCGCCATTGTATTGTGGAACACGGTTTATTTAGAGAGAGCGACTAACGCCCTACGAGGGCATGGTCGCACAGTCGATGATACCTTGCTGCAATATCTGTCACCGCTGGGGTGGGAGCACATCAATTTAACTGGGGATTATCTATGGCGAAGCAAAGCCAAGATAGGTGGTGGAAAATTTAGGCCATTGCGCGCAATTGAAAAACCTTAGCGTGCTATATTTTCCGTTTCCTGAGACGACCCCTACAAGGGCCGTAAGCCGTCACTGACTCCTGAACAAGTGGCTCTGCTGCATCAACGTCTTGAATCTGGCGACTACAAAACCAAGCGAGCATTGGCGAAGGAGTTTGGGATTTCTGCGCCAACGCTGTATCGGTATCAGTAGTAGTTCCAGCTATTTGATATTATTTGTCTATCTATTGAAAATTTTTCTGAGTAAAACAGGGTCGGCATCCTGAACTGAGCTTGCTCCAATTTTATTTGCTGCTAACCGTAAACAGGAATCGACCGATACAAACCAACTTGCCATCAAGTAGTAACTGAACCGATACTGTCGTAATGCGCCGACCCGCACGAACAATACTGGGGACTGCCTGTAACGTACCTATAAATGCTGGCCGCAGGTAATCAAAGGTCATCGTGGAGCATAAGGGCAGCTCATTATCACCACGCTGACGGGCAAGATAGGCGGCGGCGGCCACTTCACCAAAACTCGCGAGAATGCCGCCATGAAACGTGCCAATCATCGGGTTGCCGATATGCGAATCACGAAAGTCCATAAAGTACTGTATTTCTCCATGTTGCATTTCCTCACGAAAACCTAGAAAATCGACAAAAGGCTCGTCACACAATTTTAGTGGGGGTGTTTCCGCGCTCATCTGATTTACTATACTCATATCACTCGCCTCGCGCTTCATTGCTGTCAAAAGAGGGTCCCATCGTGCCGATTGCGAAAGAACCAGTGACAGTAGCCAGTAGCTCACCACTGTCTTCTGCAACCGCTCGGCCCGTGATAAAGGCCACCGTATCGGTTCTACCAATGCAATCCACTATCGCCTTTAAACCTACCGCAGAGGGAATACGTCGCAAAAAATCGACACGCAAATCAATAGTGGCAATCGGCTCTAACGACCGCAATGACGAAAAAATAGATAAGCCGCAAGTCGTATCCAGCAGCGTCACCAAAGCCCCTCGATGCAGTGAGCCTTTACGGTCAGAGAGTTGCTCAGAGAAGGGCATCGTCATCTCGGCATGACCATCGCTCACTGCACCAACACTAATATTGAACATATTGAATAAAGGGTGATTAGTACCAAAAAACGCCTTAGCCATGGTCAGGTGTGCCGTGTTATTACTGTCCATTTTTGAACTCCCGCCATTGCTGGCTGATTTTATTGCGAAAAAATTAGCGGCACGTCTCAAAGTGCAAGGGCGGCATCTGTATAATTACGTTCGGCCTGCATCACCGCCACAATGGCCTCTTCAATGGCGGCATATGGAAAGTTTGTGCTTTCCGAGGCAGACTTCAAACACATGGCTAATGCCGTCCATGCTTTTTCGCAAGCCCTCATTAACAGGGGCAGTCGATATTGCTGTACACTTGCGTCATAGTGAACCGCTTCATCAAGGAATTCAGCGTACATTTTGCGGAAGCCGCCGCCACCTGTGCCACGCTTTTCAATAATTTGGTAGGCAAATCGGGTCGTCCAGTGCCAATCGCCTGTGGCTCCCCAACGACTCAGTTCGGCCAGCCATGTTTCCAGTGCCGATATGCCACTCACAGCTAATGACTTGGCGTTGTCATGGATGACACCGGTAATCATCTCGGGGGTAATTTCGCCTTGAAACGCGGTGGGCGTGAACATATTGCCATAGTGAATAAATGGGGGCTGTGTAGAAAAACGTGCGCGGGTCAGTGCCTCTCGCGTCACCGACAAAACACTCGGACGCTCGGTATCGGTGACAAATACCGCACCTGTCTCTGGATTTCTCGACCAAGCGGCTATGGCGTGACCGGGAAAGTGCGTGCTGCTGTTGAAGTAAGGTAAATAAAAAATATCCGTCAGCAACAGGGTGGGGTGACCCGCATCCAAACATTTCTCCAGCGCGGTGGCTGCCGATTCGGGTGACTCGAAGGTTTGCCACTCAAAGGGTATACCGATACTTTCAAATACGCGCGCTTCAAACCCCAAAGACCGCACATGCACTAAAAATGGCACAGGGGCGTCAGCCATTTCCAAATAGGTCACGCCAAGCCCTGAGCCTAATCCAAAGCACATGGCCTCGGAAATATTCAGCCCATTAAACTCGAGCAAATCACGAATTGCGGAGCTGCCACAATGCCTCCCGATGGCGTGCGTGATACGGGATGGAGTCTTATAGTTGGTCACAGGTTTTTTGCCTCTTCGTGAAAATCTGGATTAAGGATGCCTCTTGTCATCATCTGCCATATCGCATCCGCGATCTGTTCAAGATTGTACTTACCATTTTCTTTATACCAAGTGGCAGCCCAGTTTATTGCTCCTAGCCCAATCAGTCTTAACAGATCTGCATCCACATCGTTTCGGATACAACCATAAGACTGCAGATCATCAAGAATTGTCTGCCAATATCGCTCGTATCTGTCTCTCTCAGCAATAATCTGCTCACGTGCGACTCCATGTACCGAGCGCCACTCAAACAACAACACATAAACCATATCGTCACCCGACATAAGGATATCGACATGTGTCTGCAGTGCCGATTGCATTTTTTTGAGTGGATCTTGAATCGCGGAAGTCGCCTCAACAATCCTGTAAATAGTTCTCTCAATAGCAAGCCGCATCATATCAACCAAAATATCGTCTTTACTACGATAGCGGTAATGCAGACTGCCTGGAAGAATACCACAAGCACTGGCAATTTCTCGCACACTGGTACGCTCAAAACCCTTTTCTCGAAACAGCTTGGCAGAAGCGGCTAATACTCTCTCGCGGTCAGCAACTTCGACTCGCGTAGATTCACTACTCAACATAGTTTGACTCATAACATTATATCAATAAGACAGGTTACTCGACTTGGTCAAGTCGAGTCGAGTCTTTCACGGTCTCTCCTGATCTATACAGCTTTTGCAATGGGGACATTAAAAACAATTCGTGACGCTTCCATAGGGTCTTGATGCTTATCATATTCAGCCAGCCAAGAATTAACCTTTTCTGGGATTTCGGTGTCGCTAGGATGGAAACCTGGCTTAAACCAGTCCAGATAGCGTGGAATAAGTCTGGTAATCAGGCCACGTGGTCCATAGAGGCGATAAAATCCCTTAGCAAGCACCAATGGCTGACCTTGTAGTTTGTCAATTTTCAACATATGCCAAAGAACTGAGCCAACCACCGCATGTACCAGTAGCGTTCCGATAATCAAAGCAGATGCGCGGGTGAAATACCCCCCACCTGCCGCTGTTTCGTAAACATCAAAGGCTACTGTTTTGTGTTCGACTTCTTCTACCCCATGCCACATGAACATGGCACGCATTGCGGGATGAGCATTCTTGAACATCTCACCCTCACCCTCCATAGCACCCTCGCCTAGTACAGCAGTAATATGTTCAAAGGCAGCTGTCATGGCCAACAGATACTTGGCGGGCAGGTGTTTTTGGGAGAGCCGAATAAATAATTTGAATCTTGCGATGACCTTTTCGACATGAATGCCTTGCGACTGCATCACCGCATTATACTGGTCATGCACAATGCCATGTTGCGCTTCTTGGCGAAAAAAGTTTTTGATATCTTCTCTCAGTTTAGGATCTGTGACCAGATCCTGATAGTTACGCACCGACTGAATAAAAAAACGCTCTCCATCGGGGAAGTGAATAGAAAGTGCATCAAAGAAGCGTGTTAACACCGGGTCACCGTCGTTCCAAAAAACTGGAACATCACTTAAATCAAACCGCGGCTTACGTGGCTGGATATTGATCATATGAGTCATGGCGAGAGTTTCCTTGTAAAGGCATCGAATGTCTGTAAACCTGCTATCACATTTGACCTTGAGCAATATTTTTCACCTTGGTCAGGCACAGCAAATATCACACAAGAATTCAACGGGTATTGGTCAAATGACCAAATGCATATTTTGAAAATATATTGGTCGATTGACCAAATGTCAAGCCTGTCCTCAAAATTTGATAGAATGAGTTAACAACGCAGCAGGTGAGCCAGATCATCTTTGACATCGAATATAGCTACCAGACCTTTTGGCAGAGGTGTTTTTTTAATGTTAGTTTTTTTACATTAGAGTGTGTTGACGTTTGAAAATATTGATTGCAAATTGGAGGCAGACTCAGAGAATTAAAGCTCTCCCCATCCGAGTCCACCATGCCACGCTTTATGCTGAACGACCAACATTGAGCAAAGATTTCTCCTATGCTCAAGCAACAGGACATTGATCACAAACCAAATTTACGGCTCACCGTAGAAGCCATGCTCTACAGAATGTGGGTGAAATGTCCATGGCTAGACCTACCTCCTGACTGAGTTTGGTCAGCAGCCTAATCTCTACAAAAGATACAACGACTGGTCAGCAAAAGGTTTTTTCCAAAGCATACTCAGGGTTTTATCTACTGACTCTGATATAGAGTAGGGGTTATGGATAGCAATTACGTCAAGGCACATCAACATAATGCACGTGCTGCAACTCACGATCAGGAGGCGATTGGCTTAAGTCGAGGTAGCAAGACAAGTAAGATCCATCTTGCCGTAGATGGGTATGGATTACCCATCGTGTTTGCGATCACGGGTGGTGAATTACACAAAGCCAAAGCTGCACCTGACTTGCTCTCACAGGTATCTATCGATGCCATTCTGATTAACATCTGAATCAGCGTAATGCAAATCTAGCCTGATGTAGTTTTAAGCTACCCCATCAACGCCTGTACCGCAATCGACTCATCCGCCAACCGCAGTGGATCGACCGCCGTACCAGCCGTGATCAGCTTTTTGCTTAGCATAAACTCCTGCGGACGATTCACACAATCCGCCGCAATCAGGCGACCCGCCTGCAAATAAAACGCTGCAAAGCTACGCCTTTGCTGCACATCACCCCGAATCACGATCTGATCATACCCCTGACTGAGTCCCGCAATCTGCAACTTTAGATCATACTGATCTGACCAAAACCAAGGCAAACTCTTCGAGGTCCGCTGTAAGCCACACAAGGTCGCCGAGGCAATTTTGGCCTGTTCATTGGCGTTTGGTACCGACTCCAAGCGCATCCGCCGCTGATAAATCGGATTAAACGCATTGGCACAATCCCCGATGGCCACAATCTCTGGCGCACTGGTACGGCAATACTCATCAATCACAATACCATTGTCCACCTGCAAGCCCGCGTCCAGCGCCAACTCGATATTCGGTACAACCCCGACCCCGATGATCACCAGATCTGCATCGAACATCGAACCATCGGCACACAGCACCGCTTGCGCCCGCCCCTCACCCGTGATCGCCGTGACCGACACACCGGTATGAATCGTCACACCCTGTTCGCGATGAATCCGCGTATAAAAGTCCGACACTTCCGGTGCAGTTACCCGCTGCAAAATCCGCTCGGCGGCTTCCAAGACCACCACCTGCATGCCCTGCTCGGTCAATGCGGCGGCGGTTTCCAGACCGATATAACCACCACCAATCACCACCGCTTTGCCGTTGGTTTGTACAAATGGCTGGATGGCCTGCACATCGCTGATATTTCTGAGGTAATGCACACCAGCCAAATCAGACCCAGCCAGCGATACCGTACGGACTCGCGCACCAGTACACAGTGCCAACTGGTCATACGCAAGCGTACTGCCGTCTTGTAGCGTCACGTTGCCCGCTACCCGATCAATCGCAACCACTCGACCTTGCTGAAAGGTGATCTGATTTTTTTGATAAAACGCCGCTGGACGAATCAACAACTCATCGACCTGTTGCGCACCAGACAAAAAAGTCTTGGACAACGGTGGTCGATGATACGGCAAATACGGCTCGTCGCCGATCACCACAATCTCGCCCTGCCAACCATCTGGCCGGAGACTGGCCGCCAACTGAGCTGCGGCGTGGCTTGCGCCAATGATGATGATTGTTTGCATATAAATTCACTCAGTTCATGTTCGATGGACAGCATACATTTTTGCTGACGACAGTTGAAACTGCATCTGTCGCCGATGTCGATACCTATGCTTTGGCAGTCAGTTTGACCATCATCTTGGCATAACCACGCACAAAATTAGATTGCACAATTTCTGGCTCACCCAAAACCTCAATATTTTCAAAACGCTGAAGCAGCTCTTCCCATAAGATTCGCAACTGCATCTCGGCCAAGCGATTACCCATACAGCGATGCACACCAAAACCAAATGACAGATGATTACGCGCACCTTTACGATCAATGATCAATTCATCAGGTCGCTCAATCACTCGCTCATCGCGGTTGCCAGAAACGTACCACATCACCACCTTGTCGCCTTTTTTGATGGTCTGACCGTTAAGCTCTACATCTTGCTTGGCAATCCGACGCATATAGGCCAGCGGGGTTTGCCAGCGAATAATTTCGGATACCATGTTCGGGATCAAGCTCGGATTGTTTTTGAGTTTGACGAACTCATTTGGAAACAGGTTAAGTGCGTATACCCCACCCGTCATCGAGTTGCGTGTGGTATCGTTGCCGCCGACAATTAGCAAGACCAAATTGCCCATAAACTCCATCGGCCGATAAATCAGGTCTTTAGTCGCTTCGTTTGACTGCATCAAGCTGATCAAATCATAGCCCATTTCAGCGCCTGCAGATTTTTGTGCGGCTTTTCTATGCCATAACTCCGCAAAATGCTTTGCTGCATCGACTGCTGCATCAAAAATCTCATCCAAATTTGTCACTGTCCCACCTGTGGCCTCCGCAGTGCCAGCCATCAAGTCTGACCATTCAACCAATTTGTGCCGCTTTTCGTATGGGAAATCAAATAATGTTGCCAACATACGGGCTGTCAGCTCAATCGAAACATTCTGCACCCAATCAAACGGCTGATCCGTTGGCAACTGATCCAAAACCTCTTGCACGCGTAGCCGAATCAAACCCTCTAGCTCTTTGAGATTTTTTGGTGCGACTACATCCTGTACGGCCTGCCGCTGCACATCGTGCTTGGGTGGGTCCATTGCAATAAACATTTCAGCATCTAACCCAGGAGGGGTGTTGCCAATCGCGATCACAGGTTCAGCTGAAAAAATCTCATGATTTTTATCGACATAGACAATATCATCGTAACGCGTGACCGACCAAAATGCCCCAAACGGACTGTTGGCTTGATAATGTACCGGTGCTTCATCACGCAGCCGCTTAAAGTAAGACTGCCATTTTTTTTGCTTGTATAAAAATGGGTTGCTAACATCAATCTCAGCAAGTGCCAGTGTTGCAACTTCTGGAATCGGTTGCTCGATAAATGCAGGAAATTCTTGCACGTTAAACACACGGAATTTGGCTTTTTGCATCCACTGAATGCCGCGAACCTGCGTGTGCAATGGGACAAAACGGGTCACTTGACCATGCAAAAACTGCTTGCCCGTTTGAAACTGCTCATTAGACTTGACTTTATCCGTAACCGTGGTTGCTACGTCTGCAGCGGTGCTGGTGACAGTTTGGGTTATTTTCTCAAAAATTTCTGCGACTGAGTTCATGATGGTCTCCTGACTGAGCATCGTTGACGAGGTGTGTTTGTTAAGGCGGTTGATCCGCTGGGTTACAGCTGACGTGTTACATCTGAAACTCAGGCAGATGTACCGTCATGCCATCCATTGCATCGGTCACTTGGATACAACACGCCAAACGTGAGGTGGCAGCACGCTCTGGGGTCATTTCCAACATCTGCTGCTCATTCGCTTGTGCCGTACCCGCAACATCCGACCACTCAGCACTGACAATCACGTGGCAGGTACCACAGGCGCATTCGCCACCGCAATCCCCATCAATTCCGGCAACACCGTTTTCAACCGCCAACTGCATTAGTGACTTACCCGCTTCGATTGCAACGCTGGTTTGTGCACCATCGTGGGCAATAAATGTAATTTGGCTCATGGCTACGACTCCGATTTGGCTTAATTTCACTGTTCAAGCTCAAGATTACGCACTCTCTGCGGTTCTGTAGAGGTTATTATTTGACAAATAGAGGTCATAAAAAGACAATATTACCTCGTCAGCCAATAAAGCATATTCCATGTATCAGACTCACTCAGGCAAAGAACCCGCGATCATTCCGTGTAGCTATACCCGTTTGATCGGTCGAGAACTGGACTTACAAGCGCGCGATCTGCCGAAATTATTAAAATTCACTGCGCTGACCACTGAGCAACTGATGCGTGATGACACCATGATCACGGCCAGCCAACAAGCTCAGATCCTGCAAAACAGCATAGATCTATCAACATCTGAACAGTTCGGTTTGCGCTTGGGTCAGCGCCTAACTCCCTCAACGCATGGTGCGATGGGCTTTTTAATTAATAGTAGCCCGAACTTGCTAGCCGTGTTACATGCGTTTCAGACATTTTTGCCGACGCGTATAAGTTTGATGCGACTTGAAGCACATACCGATGCTGCGTGGACGAGCTGCATGATTTTTTTTGAGCAAACCCTGAATAGCGCAGTACATCGGCTACTGTCCGAAACCGTTGCAGTGATTTTTTCAGAATTTGCTGAGTTTATTGTTGGAAGACCATTGACCGAGGCAGTGATACAGTTTAGCCATGCTGCACCCGATCATCATGCCTGTTATGCGGATTATTTGACTGGTGAGTATCAGTTCGATCAGGCACAATTTTCGATCCAAGTGCCGACCGAACTGTGCTTGATTGCCAATGCCTCTGCGCAGCACGACAGCTATCTACTGGCGATGCAACAATGCGAAATGATTCTGAATCGGCTCAAGACCCAGCAACACAGCACCACTTACCAAGTGCAAAAAGCCATGCTGTCCTATCCGCTCGGGCAACTGAGTGAAGAGGATCTGGCTGCAGCCTTGTTTATGAATAAGCGTACGCTGGCCAGACGTCTGGTCAAAGAGAACACGAGTTACCGGCTGATTCGAGATCGGATTTTATCTGAGAAAGCCAGTAGTTATTTACATGACCCTCAAATATCGGTCGAGGCAATTGCCAGCTTACTGAATTACCACGACTCTGCTAATTTTCGGCGCGCGTTTAAACGCTGGTTTGGTGTATCACCAAGTGCTTATCGGCGAAAAATCACCCATCGGCAAGAAGAAAATGACCTGAGAGAATGAGGTTGTTCGTATGATTGTTAATACGTTGAAACATCAATACGCCCTAGAAAAATACCTTAAAACGCTATGTCAGAGATGGCAATCATATGGCAGCCCTCCACTTCCAATCCGATAACCTCAACTCAACCCAACGCTTGCAACCCGCTGTGAACTCTGTAGAGGTTTTAATTCCCATTGCAGCCCATCCACCGTCAATGTCTTCAGTTAGGGGTCGTCTCAGGAAACGGAAAATATAGCACGCTAAGGATTTTCACTCCGACTTCTTTTAACGATATCCAACACGGTATTTTTGCTTAGATTGACCAGCCGACCGACTTGTCGATAAGAGTGTCCAGCAGACACCAACTCCAACACTTTAGGTGCCAGACGATCTGACTTGGTACGTTGACCAGGACGACGACCAAACACAACGCCACGCGCTTGTGCCGCTGCTACACCAGAGCGCACACGTTCACGTAGTAAATCTCCCTCAAACTCTGCTAATGCAGACATCACAGAAGCCATGAGCTTTCCCTGAGATGTGGAAAGGTCAAACTGCAAACCTGTTTGTGCCACCAGAGATACCCCGAAATGCCCAAGATTGTTGACGCTCACTTAATATTGACCAGCGATGCTCGTTGAATATTGACCAGGCATTTAAGCAATGTAGCGTACTACACTGCTGTGGATAAATCGATCAATTGCTGTTGCTTTTTCTTCACTGATCGACGGTTAAAATAACTCTCCTTTCTCTGCTTCTCGTTTCTTTATACGCTGCTTGGCTTCCTCCGTGCTTTGCTTAAAACGATAGGATTCATTACCCGTTTCGATGATATGGCAATGATGAGTCAGTCGATCCAGCAGTGCAGTCGTCAACTTAGCATCACCAAATACATTGCTCCATTCCGAGAAGCTCAAGTTCGTCGTAATGATAGGGGTCGTCTCAGGAAACGGAAAATATAGCACGCTAAGGTTTTTCAATTGCGCGCAATGGCCTAAATTTTCCACCACCTATCTTGGCTTTGCTTCGCCATAGATAATCCCCAGTTAAATTGATGTGCTCCCACCCCAGCGGTGACAGATATTGCAGCAAGGTATCATCGACTGTGCGACCATGCCCTCGTAGGGCGTTAGTCGCTCTCTCTAAATAAACCGTGTTCCACAATACAATGGCGGCGGTCACTAGATTCAAGCCACTGGCTCGATAACGCTGTTGCTCAAAGCTTCGATCTCGAATCTCACCCAATCGATAAAAGAAAACGGCGCGCGCTAATGCATTACGGGCTTCACCTTTATTTAATCCAGCTTGAACCCGACGGCGTAGTTCTACGCTTTGCAACCAATCCAAGATAAACAGTGTGCGCTCAATACGCCCCAGCTCTCGTAATGCCAATGCCAAACCATTCTGTCGTGGATAACTACCGAGTTTACGTAGCATTAGCGACGCTGTGACAGTCCCTTGCTTGATTGATGCGGCCAGACGCAAAATATCGTCCCAATGAGTACGAATCTGTTTGATATTCAGTGTGCCGCCAATCATGGGTTTAAGTGCGGCATAGTCTATGTCTGACTTTGGAATATAGAGTTTCGTATCGCCCAGATCACGAATTCGTGGTGCAAATCGAAACCCTAGCATGTGCATGAGTGCAAAAACATGGTCGGTGAATCCAGCCGTATCGGTGTAGTGTTCCTCGATGCGTAAATCAGACTCGTGATACAGCAGCCCATCAAGAACATAGGTTGAATCACGAACGCCCACATTGATCAGCTTACTGCTAAATGGTGCGTATTGATCAGAAATGTGTGTATAAAATAACCTTCCAGGCTCTGCGCCATATTTTGGATTGATATGTCCTGTACTTTCAGCTCTGCCACCTGCGCGGAAGCGTTGGCCATCTGATGAGGAGGTAGTGCCATCTCCCCAGTTTTCAGCGAAAGGTTGTTTCAATTGAGCATTCACCAATTCGGCCAATGCCGTTGAATAAGTTTCATCACGGATATGCCAAGCCTGTAGCCATGAGAGTTTGGCATAAGTTGTACCAGGACATGATTCGGCCATTTTCGTCAGCCCTAAATTAATTGCATCAGCCAGTATGGTCGTGAGCAATAACGCTTTATCCTTCGCAGTGTCATCCGTTTTCAAATGAGTGAAGTGTCGAGTAAAGCCTGTCCATTCATCGACCTCCATTAATAATTCGGTGATCTTGATATGTGGTAACAGCATTGCTGTTTGGTCAATTAAAGTTTGGGCTGTATCAGGAGCCACGGCATCGAGAGGTGTTATTTTTAGACCAGATTGATTGATCATCGCATCAGGCAAATCGTTGGTCGCTGCCATGCGATTAATGATTGCTAATTTCTGCTCCAATAGTGAAAGGCGACTTTGCAAATATAGATCACAATCAGTAGTAATGGTTAGAGGTAACTCATTGGACTGTTTTAGCTGATTAAATTTATCAGCAGTCACTAAATACTCATCGAAGTCTTTGAATTGGCGAGAGCCTTGTACCCAGAGATCCCCAGCCCGTAGCGAGTTTTTAAGTTCAGATAACACACATATTTCGTAATAGCGGCGATCAATACCATCATCGGTAAAGACTAGTCTTGCCCACCGTTTTTTGATAAACGCTATTGGAGCATTAGAGGGGATTTTTCGTGTATTATCAACATTCATGCTGCGGAGCAACTCTACAGCGGCAAGCATATCTTTTGCTGCTGGGGCAGCACGCAATTTAAGTATGGCAAGAAGTTCTGGCGCGTAACGGCGTAAAGTTGCATAGCTCTCGCCAATTCGTGGTAAAAAATCAAAGTCTTCGGGTTGCGCCAGTTTTTCTGCCTCAGTAATACTTGCTGCAAAAGCATCCCATGAAATAACAGTTTCGATGGCGGCAAACGGATCACTGCCATTTTGCTTGGCATCTAGCAAGGCTTTCCCGATAAGCCCATACAAACGCACTTTGTCGTTGATCGCTTTACCTGATGATTGAAATTGTTGCTGGTGTTTATTTTTTGCGATAGCAAATAGCTTTCCAATAATGCGATCATGCAGGTCAATAATTTCGTCGGTGATCGTGGCCATACTCTCCACAACGATTGCTACCAAAGTGGCATATCGACGTTGAGATTCAAATCTGGCCAAATCAGCAGGAGTCATTTGCCCACCTTCGCGAGCAATTTTCAGTAAGCGATTTTGATGAACGTGTTTTCCAATGTCTTCAGGTAGATCGATGGCTTGTAAGCACTTCAGCCGCTCAATGTGCTCAAGCATGTACTTTGAGTTTGGTTTAGCTGGTGACTGTCTAAGCCACCCCAATATTGTCAGTTTGCTGCCCTCTTTACGGTTCAGCAAAGCATCTATATTTTGACGATGAGTTTCTGAAAGTGAGCTCGTCAAAGCAGTATAAATTATGCGGTTGGCAGATGTGATTGCTTCTGCGCAAATACTATCAATTGCATTTATAGCTGGCAAAAGGACTGATTTTTGTCGTAAATTTTCAACGAGAGTTGTGGCTAAAATAAGACCTTTATCTGTCTGAAGGGACAAATCCACCATCATATTGACCGATTGCCGATAGTCACTCAAGGTGAATAGTTTGAACCCAAAAACTTTTTTCAATTCGGCAATATGTTCTCGTCTTGTTTGCTCGCGCTGACCATAATCATTCCAGCAGTCCACTGATATACTAAGTTGAGCAGCCATCATGAAAAGTAAGGGTTTGAATGGTTCGTCGTTAATACCCAATATCACTCCAGGGTAACGCATGTAGCAAAGTTGAATTGCAAAGCCTAGCTTGTTGGATGCCCCTCGATGTTGATGGACTATGGATTTATCAGAATCACTCAGAGTGTAATGCTGAAGCATAAAAGCTCTATCATCTGGAATTTCGAACAGGCTTCCCAATTCCGTGGACGACAAAATAGAATGGCGCGGCATGGCTCATTAGTCCCAAATAAACTAAACTATTAAAGGTACATTATTTTGTACCGCCACGCTTAGCTTTGCGCTGCAATTTCGCAAGGAGGTTCAATTGGGACAGAATGCGGCCATTTATTGCCGAGTATCAACGAACGATCAGTCCTGCGAACGACAGGAATATGACCTACGTGCCTACGCCAATCGTTGCGGCTACGATGTTGTCGGTGTTTGGAAAGAAACTGCATCAGGCAGTAAGGATGAGAGATTGCAAAGAAAATACTTGATGACCATGGCGCAATCTCGTGAAATCGATGCCATCTTGGTGACGGAATTGACACGCTGGGGCAGAAGCACCGTGGATCTCGTACAGTCATTACAAGATCTTGGGCATTTCGGGGTATCTCTGGTGGCACAAACAGGTTTGCAGTTTGACCTTTCCACATCTCAGGGAAAGCTCATGGCTTCTGTGATGTCTGCATTAGCAGAGTTTGAGGGAGATTTACTACGTGAACGTGTGCGCTCTGGTGTAGCAGCGGCACAAGCGCGGGGCGTTGTGTTTGGTCGTCGTCCTGGTCAACGTACCAAGTCAGATCGTCTGGCACCTAAAGTGTTGGAGTTGGTGTCTGCTGGACACTCTTATCGACAAGTCGGTCGGCTGGTCAATCTAAGCAAAAATACCGTGTTGGATATCGTTAAAAGAAGTCGGAGTGAAAATCCTTAGCGTGCTATATTTTCCGTTTCCTGAGACGACCCCAACCATGTCCTTTGACCACAAAAATTTCAGGTTCAAATGTAAAATTTGACATTTTTAAAACTCTCCTAGTTTACAACTATATTGTTAAAGTTTAGGACTTTAATGTCCAGTTTAAGTTTTTATTGTCCAATCACAGGCTGCAAACCAATTTCTATACGATTAACTATAAGAAACTCAAACAATTCATCAAAGTCGACAGTCAACAAGATCATCAGGCTAAAGTGAAATCACCCATTTTTGCTCCAGTCGCTGCACCCAGCTTGCAGAAGCCAGCACCAGCACATACTATTCAACCGAGTGCACTAATTAATTCGATTCAACAGGCATTTCAAAATATCAAGGTTAGATCAAATAGATTTGAACCAACATTAAAAGTGGCAAAGGAATCCCTTATAAGCCCCGACTTTGTCACGCGTGAATCTTATTCAATAGTTGGATTAAGCCAACCACTCCACCCTGCGGCATCCAAGGAAATATTAAAAAATATGGATATGGACTACCGCTGCTTTTATCAAGCACTGCGGCAACAACGGGTAGATATTGATTATGATGATCAGCGTATTCAACAACTGTTAAAGTATCAGAAGCGAATTCTTCAACATATTGTATATATCAAACAAAATTTTGCAGGACATGAGCGTTATCAATGGCATACGCTTGAACAATTACAGATGGAAAACTATTTTAAGAAATAGGTCAAATTGCACTAAGACCAATTCAGTTGATCCGTCCATAGAAAGTATATAGACAGATCAACTGATTTAATTAAAGGCTGAACTAATACATATTAGAAGTCAAAATCAAATTTTTTAGATTGAACAAGTTGTGGTCTATTCTGGTTTTCCTGTTCACGTTTTCTAACTAAGGCTAATTCATACTCATTTTTATAGCGTTCGCATAAGTTGTTTTGACGTATTTGCCAAATGTTCTTTCTATATTCTGCTACCTTATCTTGATCTTCAGGATCAGTGCTATAGAGTAACGACCTCGGAATTTGTGGGACATCTTTTAAATTGGTTCCATGTTTTTTATTATAATCTTCATTAGATAAGCACGATACTGCACTGCTCACTTCGATTTCCATACCATGAATTTCTATAATTTTTGTGGGCGCATATTTTTCTAAAAATTCATTTATTATTTTTTCAGTTTGTGTTCGGTAATGAAATAATATATTACGACCGAATCCAAGCACATCAGCCGTGATTTTTAATGCACCTCCTTTTTCAGGATTTTTTTGACGATATTGCTTAAAGAACTGCTCGGGGGAACGTTGAATATTATCCAACATACTTTTTTCTGAAAATAATAAATGTAAATGTGGCTGTTCTGACTGCCCATCGAGCGCAGCCACATGATTATGAATTGCGATTGTTGATGGCATTTTATATTGACCACAAAATTCATACATTAATCTTTCAGACAACTCTATACGGCGATTTTTATCCAGTTCTTTTGGCAAAGCGATTGTAATATGTGATGAGGTTCGTCTAGTCTCACTTGTATATTGATCAGCTGCATACCAAAACTTTTCAGGATTATTTTCAGACCAAATCGGCATATTATAGGATGCACAATATTCAAGCTCTTCAATGTCACTTTTATGCTTTGAAAAATATAAAGTACGCGTAATATAGTGATATGCACTTTTTGAGAGTCGACACTTTGAATCACCATCACTCAATTTTATTTGACTATCACCTTTAACGTTGTGACTTAAATGAAAATAATACATTTTTACTTCCGATATTAATTTAACTGGGATATCGGATCCTACAAAATTTTAAAAATTCATGATTCGTTTCGTGAAGAAAAATGAAAAAAAATATTTTTCAATTAAAACGCATGAGCAATACCACTCCCATAATTTCAATTTGTATAATAAAAACAATAACTTAGTTGTGTGTTTTGTTTGTATGTAGAAACAGTAAATCTAAAACATGAGTAACGCATAAATTATATAATAATCAATTGCTTAAAACTAAAAGTGCTGCGCAGCACGAGGAGAAGTGTCTTTTAAAGCGAGCGAAGCGAAATTTAAAAGACACGGAAACGAGATATAAAAAATCTTTTTTGCATTCGCAAAAAAGATTTTTTATCTGCCCCACCATTAACAGCCATAAATTAACAGTTAAAACTAACAGAAGAGTAGTTTTTTTTGAAAACCTCAACTTATGACGATTTTTTTTTAGACTCTGTGATATACCAACATTTTCTTAAATGCAGATGGTTTAAAAATGGCTAGAACTAGATTAACAGTAGATGAAATGATTTTAAGTGTTGAAAAGCACTTAAAACAGATAGCAAGACGCACTCATTCAGATGAGTTAATACTACAATTGATTCGATCAAAAACTGCAAATCAATTTACAGAAGAAGACATTAAAAATTTGAGGAATAAATATCATAAAGTTTTAGAATTAAATAGATTAGAAGAAGTAATGGACACTATCTGCTCAATCAAAAAAAGTGATCGCTCTGATATTGAAAAAGACATTGTTGATTTTAGTGGATATGAAGACCCTTTCTCTCAGACTGATGAAAGATTAAAAATAGCCTTAAGGATGCTAAAAAACTACAATCGAAGAGTTCCTGATTTAATAAAACAAAAAGCACATGATGAAATCAAAAATTCATTTCATAGTTCTTATAGACAAGTAAAACAAAAGATAAAAGATCGAAAGCAAGAGAATCATGAGAAATTTTTTCTTGGAAGTGTGCTTATATCATTTTTTAAATCACAAAATATTGAAATGAATTATCTTGAGAATACACTTAAAATGATAGAGCTTTATCAAATAAAAAATTATTTTAGAAAAGAGCTGTTTTTAGAATCAGAAATCAAAGAATTTAAATTTTCAGAGCAAGGTAGAAGCTTTAACGACAAGAAAAACGCGATTTTATCTGATCCTAAAAATCCTTTTAAAAAATAAACAATAAAATTAAAAGATAAAGCAGTATACGTTAACTCATTTATTTTAGATGAGCTAAGCAGTCGACGTTGTTATTACCAACAACGAACAAAAGATTATTTACTGATATAATAAAAAAAATAAGTCTTTTTTTTGATTTTTTAAACATATCTCATCTTTTTTTTAATTAATTTGTTAAATTATATTTTATAAGTAATTGTATTGCTGACCCTCTGCAATTATTTTTAAATCTATTTTTTTAATTGGAAATAATATGGGAATTATAAACAAATATGTCATGGTGATTGAATCTGATGAACCTCCACAAGTTTTCCTAAATGATACTATTCCAAAAGTCGGGAAAGTCATTGAACTTAAAACAGAGCAACTACCCAACCGTGTAGATGCAGCGTGGTTACAAGAAAGATTTAGTATCTCGCGCAAAGCACTTATTGAAAAATTGAGAATTTTTAACAGAGGTACTGATACTAAACATCTTTACGATCCGAAAGAAGTCATACCAATTTTAGAGAATTTTAATGTCACCAGTAGACGTGGCGCACATCGAAAGAAATAAGGGAGCAATTGCTCCCTATTTTATTTAAGATGCGTTCATCATTTTAGCAATGTCTGAAGCGGTCGGATTATAATATGTATTAATCAGAGTTTTAATATCCCTATGTCCTGTAACTTTAGCCAAGATTTCCACAGGTAATTTGCGTTTATTCACAAATCGAGTAATAGCTTCATGCCGTGTATCATGAAAATGAACTACATTATGCAATTCTGTTTTCCCAATTGCTCTTTGCCAAATTAATCTAAATGAATTTGAATTATGTGGAATTAATTTTACTCTATCCATGTAAGGGATAAGGTTTAGAAGATCACGGGCTTCTTTAGATAAGGGAACATCACGAGCATCACCATTTTTTGTGATTGGCAAATGTATGTAGTCAGGATAGATATTGTTACACGTAATCCCTAGAATCTCCCCTTTTCTCATAGCAGTTTCAATCGCAAAAAGAAAAGTCCATGCAACATACTGTCTTGGTGTTTGTGGCCTTGTTCCAATTTTATAATTAAGCGCCTTAAGTATGATTTCAATTTCACTATGACTTATTAGTCGATTACGGGCGGGAGGCTTAGTTGGCTTAGTGACCTGTGCGAATGGATTGTCTTCAATCAAGAAAAGTTCATTTTTGGCGTAATTAAAAACTGATGTGTATAAACACATTTGTCGATGTACTGTCCCAGGTGCGACTTTCTCTAAACGTTTATCTCGCCATTTTTTTACGTCAATAGGTTTAATTTCATAAATTGACTTTTCAGCAAGTTCACCAAAATAATTTTTAAATGTTTCTCTTTTTATTTGTTGCTTTATAAAGGATTTACCTCTTTTCTTATATCCAACTTCATCATAATATTTCTGACAAAGGACAAAGAATGAAAAATATGGTTTTTGCATCTGAGTTTTTTTAGGATCATACTCAGCTTTCATTTCAAGTAAACGAATAGCAGCCCATTGTTCACACTCTCGTGCAGTATCACGTGTGACACTGTCTCTAAGATTTTTATAGCGTACTTGAATACGCCAAGCATTGCCGCGCTTCACTGGTTTTTGCATAAATCCACCTTGGTGTCGTAGCAGCACCAAACACAAAACCCAAGTGTAAACTTGGGGGCGTTTTGGTGCTAAAACGGAAATAATAAGGTGTTTTTGACGCAGATTTTGACGATTTTAAACCATCAAGCTGACCAATTTAGCATTAAAAACTCTTAAATTACCTTAATTTTAGCGACTTAACTACTTGATAATTAAGTATAAAATTTTGGTAGGTATAAGCAGACTCGAACTGCTGACCTCTACGATGTCAACGTAGCGCTCTAACCAACTGAGCTATACACCTAGAATGAAAAGCATGATATGCATTTTTCAGACTGATCACAAGTTTTTTTGAGTCTGTTTGATTGCAATCGCACAGTCTTTAAGCAACTTCTTAAATTGAGCAAGTTCTTTAGCATTGCCCTGCTCCAAAAATACGATTTTCTGATACAACACAACCACTTGTTCAAAAGCCTCATGATTTTCAAAATCATCCGATAAACGCTGCATCCAAACTTGAAATGTCTCAGCGGGCATTTTCTGCATATGCTTGGGAACAGTTTTTTGAAATTTTAAAATCATTCGGTGGTATGGTGCTTGCTGTTGATTTCGTTGCCATAATGAGAAAAATATATAGAGTAATAATATTCCTGCTACGCCAAAAATCAACATGACAACGTAGCCATAAGTCGTATCTAATCCTATTTTAGATAACCAGTTTTTCTGTTTATCAACATCATAGCCGACAACTTTACTCTGCCATTGATAACCCAGATAATCGCTCCAAATACGGACATTCTTCAAAAATTTAAATTGTTGCATCTGCCAAGCTTTGGTCTGCTGATCTCCCCAGATCCGCTGATCCTGAGTTAAATAATCTTGCATACTGGTGTCGAAGCGTTCTGGTGCGATGATTGCCGTTGGGTCTACCCGTTGCCACCGTCCATCCAGATACACCTCACTCCATGCATGTGCATCTAGCTGACGAACTTCCCAACTTTTTCCATCAAGAGCACGTTGTCCACCTTGGTAGCCAGTGACGACTCGCGCAGGAATACCCACATAACGCATCAACATGACGAAACTCGATGCATAATGCTCACAGAAACCTGTTCGACTAGAAAATAAGAATTGGTCGATGCGATTTCCGCTCAATGTACCGGGGGTTAAAGTATAAACAAAGCCATTTTGCCTATACCACGTCAATACTGCTCGAACGTATCGTTCAGGATGACGCTGACTCTGCTCAAACAATTCATTTGCTAACTCTTGTGCCTTTTTATCCAAATCCTCATTAAATCGAGTATTTAACTCAAATTGTTGGGCTGATAAAACGCGACGCTCTGCATTTGTGCGACCTAACCATTGCATTTGTATAGGTTGGTTACGTTTGATCAATTTAATTGGGCGAATACTATCATCGTGATAGAGCTGTAAATATCTTTCTTGCGGAATAGAATATTCCAAACCCATAATCCAGTTACTTTGCTCGTCTGCGGGTAAATATTGATATTCCACACGGCGTGAACTGTTAGGTATCCCTCTTATCTGTTGATTCACATAACTACTGGTCCAAGTTACACCATCATATTCATCCAGAACCAAAGCACGCCAATACAATTCTTGTCGTGTTGGAAACTGCTGCATATCTGCAACAATTCGAAAAGCCAACGCCGTAGACTGCGATAAACGTGCAATATCCCCAGGTGACATACGATCACTGATACCTGTTATCGCTTGGTCATTTTGAATCGGAATCGCCCAAAGTGGCGGAAGTCGAGGAAAGAAAATGAATAACAAAATAAAAAATGGTGTGGCAATGCCAATGAATTTAAAAATTTGTTTAGCATCTTGCTTTAACTGATTCGAAGATAATCTATTTTGGTTAAACAAACCCGTTTGAATACGATATAACCCCATCAAACATATGACAAATGTTACGAGGACAATCAAAGCCATCCAAAATGCTTGGCTATGTAACAGCAAGCTTGCAGCTACAAATAAAGCAAAATTAAATACAATCAATAAATCACGTGTTGTTTTCGCTTCCAAACTTTTGGCAAATAAACACGTACTTAATAGAGCAACGCCAGGTTCCACCCCCAGCAAGCTTTTATAATGGAAATAAATTAGACCAAATGAGATGGCAATAAACCCAAGGAGGATAAGTTTAGATATCGGTGTTAAATCCTGCTTGTGATAACGCCACAACATTAATAGCCATACAATTCCCCAAAAACCACTCAATGTGACAGGAATAAAAGCCAGTTGTCCAATCAAGATACAAATCAATGCGGTCAAAACAGAAAAATAATTTTGCTTTGTCATCATGTCATTACGCCTGTGCCAACAAGCGTTTTGCTTGGATCAATTGCGTATTCCCCTGACCTCTATCCAAACGTACATGCGGCAAAATCACGGCATAATCATCACCATATTGCTCACATTGTTCGATCAAGCCCATCATAAAGCTCAGCTTCTCTTCGTGGCTCTGCGCAGGAATATGCTGATAATCAATTTCTAAATACTGTTGTGTTGCCTGTGCCTCAAACATTTTAATAAAAAAACCTTGTCCTCTAGCCACCTGTTTCCATGCAACATTTTGGTAAGAATCCCCATGCTGAAATGCTCTTAGCTCACGAAACTCATCTAAACGATCATGCGCAGCACTCGGCTGATTTTTATGTTCTTTTTGCCATTCATAAGCTTTGGGCGCAATCCAAACCTTTTCCTGCAAATTCAAATAAGTCCATGCACGCACCAACCCTAAGGGGTAGGTAGAATAAATTTTAATTGCATCAAACTGATAAATTCCGCGCTGTTGTGGAAAAAATGCCAGCTCAATACTCTGCTGAGTCTGATTTAAATAAAAGAGCTGTTGCTGTTGTTGCCATTGGATTTGTAAATATCGATTCGTCTTTGTTGGCTGTTTAAAGTTTAATTTCAATGTTAAAACCTGACCGACTTGCCCCACCTCTGCCGTTATTAGCTCAACATGTAGACCATATAATTGTTTAAAAGTGAGATAAAAACTAATGCATAAAATTGCACTCATTAAAAAACAAAGACCCAAAATCAGGTTATTTGCATAGTTAATGCCTGCAATAAAGGTAATCAGAATAAGAACGATATATAGCAGACCATGAGTATGAATAAATACCAAAACATCCTTTTGCAAGAAGGTTTTACTTTGTTCCAACTGAAATCGCTTTGATACCCACTGTTGTAGTCTGCGCTTTAATCTGTTCTGCATGTGTTCATTCTCGACTACAACACATTAACCGATTGCAAAATCCTTTCCACTTCTGCTTCTGACACCCCTAAACGATGCGTTACCACAGCAACAAATACAGCCTGCACATCGTCTGTACTCACAAAACTACGCCCCTCTACTAATGCATATGCTTGTGATGCAGCTTTCAAAGCCAGTACGCCACGCGTAGACAGTCCATGCGGTTGTTTTCTTGTTTCAGCAGCAAGATCTAAAATATAAGTTAAAACAGCTTCACTAAGATAAACCTGCTGCGCAAGTTCACGTAACTGCAAAATATCGGTTTGATCAAAAACCGCATCTAATTGATGAATCAGCAATTGTCTTGAACTTTGCTGTAATAACAATTTTTCAGCCTGACGAGATGGATAGCCCAAAGATAAACGCATCAGGAAACGATCCAATTGCGATTCAGGCAAAGCATAAGTCCCACTTTGAAACAGTGGATTTTGAGTGGCCAAGACCCAAAAAGGTTGTGGCAATTCGTAATTGATACCATCAACCGTGACTGCGCCCTCTTCCATTGCTTCCAACAGCGCACTTTGCGTTTTGGGACTACAACGATTGATTTCATCACCCAACAATATCTGGGTAAAAACAGGTCCTTTTTTAAACTCAAAAACGTGTTCTTTTTGATTAAAAATATTAATACCAATCACATCACTGGCTAACATGTCATTGGTAAATTGAATACGTTGAAAATGCAGACCCGCTAGCCGTGCTAAAGCACTCGCCAATGTGGTCTTCCCCAATCCCGGTAAATCTTCAAATAGCACATGACCACCTGCCAATAAGCAAGTCAGTGCCAATTTGGTTTGTTGTGGCTTATCAAGAATCAGTTGATTCACTTCAACTAAAAAACGTTCGATTTTAGTGCCATAGCCCTGAATATCTTGTTTTATTTTTTGATGTTGCTGCATATGATCTTGAGCTGAAACTTTTTCCAGACCCCACATTATTCTATCTCCCCAAAAATAAAACAGTGCATGATTCAACATACACTGTTTTATAGTTTTTTCAAAGAAATCAAATAATTTCTAGCAAGGACATTTTTTCATATTTCCCGAACTTGGGTAACGTGCATCGACACAATGACGATAAAACGTTTTTGCATCCATAGGGGTCAGATCTGGATGATGTATTTTCATATGCTGCAAATACGTTTCATAGTCAGGCACACCTACCATTAAACGAAAACTTTGCTGCAAACGTTGCCACAACACTGCGATCCGAGACCAATTTCGTGGGGATAACAGTAATTGTTTTTGCGACATGATCGTAAATTTAATGATCTTTACGATGATCGAACCGCTTTTACGCGCAATCTTAAACTCCATCATGACCTCCTTTCAGACTATTTGCAGTCATTGGGGTTTCAGTAAATACCGCAGGTGCTTCTTTTGCTGTTGGCGTTGGGCTTGCCAAGGCTCTACGAACTGCACCAATTGATGCAATAATCATAACCACAGCAACAATCATAAAGAAGGCGCATAGTGCAGCATTGATTTGATTCGACAATACAATGGTTTGCATTTCAGCGATCGATTTTGCTGGTGCGAGAACTTCACCACGGGCGATCGCATCTGAAAAACGATTGGCTTGAGCAAGGAAACCAATTTTGGGATTATCATGGAAAATCTTTTGCCAACCTGCAGTCATTGAGGTGATGACAAGGAAAATCGTTGGAATGATCGTCACCCAAACATATTTTTCCTTTTTCATCTTAAACAAAATCACCGTACCCAAAATCAATGCCATTGAGGCGAGGATTTGGTTACCGATACCAAACAATGGCCATAAGGAGTTAATCCCACCGAGAGGATCAACCACGCCTTGGTAAACGAAATACCCCCATCCTGCAACAGCAACAAAAGTACCGATCAGATTTCCAACAAATGAACTTGAGTTTTTCACTGCTGGGACAACGATGCCCACTGTATCTTGAACCATAAAACGACAAGCACGAGTTCCAGCATCTACTGCTGTTAAGATAAATAGAGCTTCAAATAAAATCGCGAAGTGATACCAAAATGCCATCATCGAGCGATTATTGAAAATTTCTGAAATAATGTGCGCCATACCAATTGCAAATGTCGGTGCACCACCCGTACGAGATAAAACAGAATTTTCACCCACTTCTTGGGCCAAAACAGTCAACATTTCAGGCGTCACCACAAAGCCTAGATTGCGTACGGCCTCCGCAGCAGATTCGACACTTGTACCCAATACCGCAGCTGGTGCATTGATCGCAAAATAGATACCTGGATCTAAAACTGTGGCGCAAATCATTGCCATGATGCCGACAAAAGACTCCATCAACATACCACCATAACCAATCATGCGAATATTGACTTCGTTATCAACCAGTTTTGGGGTTGTTCCTGAAGAAACCAAAGCATGGAAACCAGAGATCGCACCACAAGCAATGGTAATAAATAAGAAAGGAAATAAACTTCCTGAAAAGACAGGTCCCGTACCATCAATGAAATGTGTTACCGCAGGCATCTTAAGTTCAGGCATTGCAAATAAGATACCAACTGCCAGACCCGCAATCACACCAATTTTAAGAAAGGTCGAGAGATAATCACGTGGTGCCAGTAACAACCAAACGGGCAACACAGAGGCAATAAAACCATAAATAATCAGTCCCCATGTGAGTTGCGTTCCAGTTAAAGTGAAAAACTCACCCCAATAAGGATGTTTTGCAACATCACCACCAAATACAATGGCGGCCATCATCAGGACGAAGCCGATAATTGAAACCTCTGCAATTTTCCCTGGGCGCAGATAACGCATATAAATGCCCATGAACAGAGCAATTGGAATAGTTGCTGCAATACTAAATACGCCCCATGGACTTTCAGCGAGGGCTTTGACCACAACTAAAGCCAGCACTGCAAGAATAATCACCATCACACCTAGCGTACCCAGCATGACGATCACACCTGCAAAGGTACCCAGTTCCTGTTTTGCCATTTCACCCAATGAGCGACCATCTCGACGTGTTGAGATAAACAAAACAAGGAAATCTTGTACCGCACCAGCAATCACGACACCAACCAAAAGCCATATCGTTCCTGGTAAGTAACCCATTTGAGCAGCTAAAATTGGACCGACTAAAGGACCGGCTCCAGCAATTGCAGCAAAATGGTGTCCAAACAACACATATTTATTGGTTGGGACATAATCCAAACCATCATTTAAGCGATGCGCTGGGGTCAATCGCTTGGGATTTAATTCAAAAACCTTGTTGGCAATAAATAAACTGTAGAACCGATAAGCAATGCTATACACACAGACTGCAGCGAGCACTAGCCAAACTGCATTGACATGTTCACCTCGACTCACTGCAAGTATCCCAAATGAGATCGCACCTACAATGGCAACCAAACTCCATAAGAGCTTAGAGGGAAGTGATGATTTTGTTTGTGTTGTTTCCATTCAGAACCTCTCAAATACATAACTTTTCGTTAGCTGTTACATGGCTTTCCATACCTATATTTTCTCTTCGGAAATATCTTCGTAAGTTTATCGTTTTTAAAAGTTGATTTATCTAATACTTTGGCATAAAAAAAGGGATGATTTTTATCATCCCTTTCGATCATCGCATATTTAGAATCAATTATGCACGTTCTAAATAATCACCAGTACGAGTGTCTACGCGAACGCTTTCTTCTTGTTGTACGAATAATGGAACACGTACAACTGCACCTGTTTCAAGTTTCGCAGGCTTACCGCCACCACCTGAAGTATCACCACGTACACCCGGATCAGTTTCAACGATTTTAAGTACTACGAAGTTTGGTGGGCTAACCGTTAAAGGTACACCGTTGAACAACATAATTGTACATTTTTCATTTGAATCATCTTTTAACCATTTCGCAGCATCACCCATCGCTGTTTTATCAGCAGCGATTTGCTCGAAAGTAACTGGATCCATGAAGTTCCACATTTCACCATCGTTGTAAAGGTAATCCATTTCAACTTCTACAATATCAGCAGCTTCTAAAGAATCACCTGATTTAAAAGTTTTTTCTAATACTTTACCAGAGCGAAGGTTACGCAATTTTACGCGGTTAAATGCCTGACCCTTACCTGGTTTTACATATTCATTTTCCATGATTGAACATGGGTTTCCATCAAGCATAACCTTTAGGCCAGCTTTAAAATCATTTGTAGAATAATAGGCCATGAAAGGCGCACTCCAAACTTAAAAATCAAATCTTATGGGCTTGTTTAACGTTCATATTTGGTTGCGACAGAGGAGATTTTTCGACGATACAAGGCATGGATGGTGAAATTTAGTTATTCTAAATGAACCATACATAACGCAGTAGCGACAAAAAATCTCCCTGTCCCGTAGGGTTATGGCTAAAACTTCCTCATACTTCGTTATGAAACTTGGCAAGGGAATAACCATTCCCTGCGTTTCACGCCTCGCATGATTAAATTTTAACCAATAACGCAATTCATATATGAACGTTAAACAAGCCCCAATGCTAGACTAAGCAAACAGCTGCGGCTAACACTATTTTAACGTATGGCATGATAAACTATTTACATCAAGAGCAAAACTGGCAATCACAACTCAGTGACCTAATTACTGATCCTTTAGAGCTGTTAAATCTGCTTAAGTTATCTACCGATCAACTATTATCAGGGGCAATCCTCGCCTCTGAACAGTTTAAATTGCGTGTCCCACGTGCATTCGTCGGAAAAATGAGCATTGGTGATCCACTTGATCCCCTATTACTACAAGTTCTACCGCATCATCTTGAACTGGAAGAACATCCCGAGTTTGTAACCGACCCTTTAGGCGAAGAAGCAGCCAATCAAATGGCTGGTGTTTTGCATAAATACCAATCTCGGTTTTTACTAACATTAACAGGTGCATGTGCGATTCATTGTCGCTATTGTTTTCGTCGTCATTTCCCCTACCAAGAAAACTTACCGAAAAACGATGATTGGGAAAATATAAAGCACTATATTGAACAAAATCCTCTCATCAATGAGGTAATTTTAAGTGGTGGCGATCCACTGACGCTGAACAATCGAAAAATTTCATTATGGTTAGAACGCCTAGCATCTCTCCCTCAAATTAAGATATTGAGAATTCATTCACGTGTTCCCATTGTTATTCCAAACCGCGTCGATGAAGAGCTGATTTCTATATTAAAAAACAGTAGGCTACGCATTATAGTAGTGGTACACTCAAATCACGCAGCTGAGCTTGATGATTTCACCTGCTCTAAGTTATTACAGTTATCATTACATCACATTACCGTGCTAAATCAGGCGGTTTTGCTTAAAGGTGTGAATGATTCTGCAAAAACTTTGACTGAGTTGAGTAACCGTTTATTTGATGCACGAGTAATGCCTTATTACTTACATGTTTTGGATAAAGTAAAAGGTGCTCAACATTTTGATCTAAGGTCTTCAGAGATAGACCATATATACAGTGATGTATTAGCAAGTTTGCCAGGCTATTTAGTGCCTAAACTTGTGAGGGAAATTGCGGGCGAAAAAAATAAAACACCGCTTTTTGGGGTTCAAACGTTCTGAGATTGATAACACAATGATGAATAATGCTTTTTCGGATATTTTTCAAATTCCAACTGTCTTAAGACGGGACAAACTCAGCTTTTGTGATACCAATACCAAAAGTTTAAATGAGTGGATTTCTAATCTATCGATTATGCAATTGGGTGATACATCAAAAGCCCTATTTGCCGCATTATTAGAACTCAGTGAGTTAGAGTGCTCTGAAACTTTACGTTTTGACTTGGTTCAAGTATTACATCCAACAATTGAAAATGTTCTAGGCAGTTTAGAGAAAAACTTTTTCAATCAAGGTGTGATTAGTTCTGATCGAAATGAACACATAATTGAGCTTGCGATGTTGTTAAGATGCTACTTCGCAGCAGTTTATATCAATATTGTCCGTCGCAGTAATGACCAACTTGATCAGCAAAAATTTTCGATTTTTGCATTGAGTCAAAAGAAAAACTTACAAACTGCGCGTACACTTGCGACCTTCCAAGCATTACAACAGTTGACTCAATTATTGTATCAACAGCATATGCTCTATAGTGAACCTGTTGCAGGACAATGGTTAATCGCTCATCAACTTTACGATGCCGCCGTTACACACAAATACCATCATAGTAATTTGGAGCAAGTTTTAGGCACACCTAATCCCTTGAGTACAATATCTCAGGCTTATGCTCAATTGATTCTGATGGATATTTTCAACACCAATCAAATTCGCCAATCTGAAATACAAGCTTTATTCCAATGTAGCTTTGATTGGGCAAAAATGGTTCAAGTTCTATCTAAAGAAACTGAGTTAACCAAATATGTGATTGATACCAGTAAAGATCACCCACCCATTTATAATAAGAAACAAAGTTCTGGCTTTTTGCCTAATGTTTTTATCAGCACACATTCTTTATTAGATCATGTTACCGCTACACTGCATAAAAACCCTGAATATGTCTCTAAAAACGAGAAAATTTATTTAACACCTGCTTTAAAATTTCATGTGCAAACTATTTTAGGAACCATTGCCGAACGTCGCCATGAACGTTATGAATACAATGCTCAGCTACACATTTGTTTTGGTTTGCTCACCGCACATTTTTATTTATCAAAAGCAAAAAACTTTGCTGAAACTTTATTCTTAGAGCATAGCTATAATTTACAAAATGAATCACGCTTTATGTCTTCTTGGGATAAGAAAAATACAACTGAAAATCAAGAGTCTGCGATTCAACGCTTAAACCGCGAAAGTAAAACCGTTCATCAAGCCGATATACTCGATATTAGTGTCAACGGTTATCGTATTAAATGGTCAGGTGAAGCCCCTAAAAATTTAAGAACAGGAGAATACATCTTAGTTAAAGAAACATCACATGGGCATTGGCGCGGTGGTGTGATTCGTTGGCTGAAACAATCGACCGAGAAAAGCTTGGAACTCGGTTTAGAGGTTTTAGCACAAGAGATTTTCCCTTGTGCTGTTCGTATTCAAGCAGATCGACATATTAGTAATTATCACCCAGCGCTTTTATTAAAAAATCAAAATTTGGATGAAACCAAAACGACTTTAATATTACCAGGTTCACAAATTTTTCGAGAACACCAAGCTGTTCATTTAAGATTGGGGAAAGAGGAAGTAAAAGTGTATCTATTAAACGCACAATTAATCACCCAAAGTTTTGTTCAATTTGACTTTGAACTACTGAATGACGAAGAACAACCGGTTCTTCGCAAATTTATGGCACAAAGAAATATGGACAAAATTGATCAAGATTTATGGGAAGCATTAAAGTGAGAAATTCTTTACTCTCTAAAAAACTAAAACGGACTGAAACACGCTTATTAATTATTGATGATAACCAATTACGTTATAATCAAATTTTAGCTTTATTTTCGGCTCAAGATCATCAAGTTCAAGCGACTTTATTAGATGATCTAAAAACATTTGAAAAGCAGTTGAATTTACCTTGGGATATTGTGATTTTTGGACGTGCTTACGATTTAAAAATTGAACAAACCCTCTCTCTTATTCAAGCTTCGACTCAACCGAGCCTCCCAGTTTTATTACTTGAACCCGAAGATTTCAAAGCAGATCAATATCAGTCCTATATTCATAAAGGAATTTATGACGTATTAAATCTAGAATCATCTGAAAAGTTTTATATCCATATTGTTCGAGCACTTTCTTACAGTCGCTTGGTTCAAGGTGAACATCGCTTACTCAGCGAACTAGAAGCAGCTCAAACACAAGCGCAATCACTTGTCGCTGAAAGCCATAAAGCTGTAGCCATGCTTCAAGAAGGCATACATATCAGTGTAAATGCTGAATATGCGAATCTTTTTGGTTTTGAAAGGGCAGATGATCTGGTTGGTCTACCCATTCTTGATGTATTACAACCAGAAGACCTAGCCCAGTTTAAATTACGATTTAAAAAGATTTCACAAGGTCAATTTGATCAAGCACGTTTTGAACTTCGTACTCAAAATCCAACGATTCAAAACAATCCATTACAAGTTGAATTCTTACCTTCAGGCAACGAAGATGAAATACAACTCAATATTGAATGTGGAACTGCTAATCAACCTGCAATCGTTGCCAATACCGCATCGAATAGCACAGAGAAAAGTTCAAACTTATTTAATGCATTACAACAAATTAATCGCCAGATGCTGAATCATCCAGCCAATGACAATGCCTTGGTTTTATTTAGCTTGAATAACTTTCCAAATGAGGTGTTTCAAAAAGACTGGCGGGGCGCAAAAGCATATTTTTCTAGCATTCCTAACTTTATTAAAGAGCAGGTCAACGCCCCTGTCTATCAAATAGATACAGGTGTCTATGCGGGCTTATTTCAAGCTGAATCAAAAGCAGTTTTAAACTCATTATTGATCAGTCTGAACAACCTACAAAAACCCCAACTCCTCGCAACTGAACAATCTACATTTCCATTACATCTAAAATTAGGCTATTGCGAACTTAACAAGCAAATTCCTGATGAAGCTCATTTTGAGCAAATTATTTCTAAGGCATTCCTAAAATCACTGCCAGTCATCAATACGCCAAAAATTGATGCCAATATTGGTATAACCACGGAACACATTCCAAAGCAAGTTCAGTTGAGTTTATTACAAGATCTGAAACAAAAACTGGAAGCAGGTGATATCCATTTAAAATATCAGCAAACCTATGATAAACAGGATCAATATACGCACACTTATGAAGTTTCTAGCGGCTTTATACATAATAACCAATGGCAAGAAATCAGTGATCTTTCAGATTTAAAAGATGATCCTGAGTTATCAGTTCAATTGGATCGTTGGATCTTAGTCGAAGCGTGTAAACAGCTGCATAACTTCATTACGCAATATCCAAAAGCAAAATTGATTATTAATCTAAATCATCACATTTTGCTGAATGATAAGAAGTTACCTGAACTGGTTGCAAAGCTACTCACGATCATTGGTAGCAAACAGGCTCATCCAATTATCTTACAATTCTCCGAACAAGCACTCCAACAAAATCTATCTCAAGCTCAACCTCAAATCGCATTGTTACGTCAACATGGTGCTGAAGTTGCTATTCGTGGTTTTGGTAATTCTCTTTATAGCGACACGATCCTACAGCAAATCGATACGCAATATATTAGTTTTCATCCCAACCTTTCAAAGATGCTTTCTTCTGAGAAAGATATGGCCAACTTACAAGAGAAAGTTCTACATTTCATTGCACAGAAACCAATTGAAATATTCTTGACCGAATTGAACGATATGAATTTATTTGCCAATGCTTGGAATGTTGAAACACGCTTTCTGCAAGGAAATTACTTCCAGAAAAAACTCGATCGTCTAACAGATGTGCAAGATCAATAGAAAATCCTTCTCTACACAACTTGAAATGTTCCTCATCCTTTATTAAATGGGTGAGGAACTTAGTAGGCATAAAAAAACGGGCATAAAGCCCGTTTTTTTGTTTTCTTGATATTAACGTTTGATAGAACGTGACATACCAGAGAAACGTTGTTTGAATTTGTCGATACGACCGCCAGTATCCACATTCTTTTGTTTACCAGTATAGAATGGGTGGCAAGCAGAACATACATCTAGATAAAGTGTTTCTTTACCTAAAGCAGATTTAGTTTCGATAACGTTACCACATGAACAAGTAGCAACTAAAGTTTCGTATTTTGGATGAATATCGGCGCGCATGCTCGATGCTCCTAATAGTAAGAAAGGCTTAAGCTGTTATCGCAATTGATCACTCTCAAAATATGAGGAAGGCAAAGTGTTCTAAACTTGCAGACCAACACGACAACAGACCATTTCTTTTGACCCACCGAGACCCTAAAAGTCAGAGCAAAGCCAACAAGTGGCGAGTATTATACGCCAATAAATCAAATTTAGCGAATTATTCTTGTGTTGATTTTGACCAACGATTTGCAATTACACCACATACCATTAACTGGATCTGATGAAAAATCATGATCGGTAAAACAATCATCCCCAATGGTTGCCCAATAAATAAAATCTGCGCCATCGGCACACCACTGGCCAAGGTTTTCTTTGAACTGCAAAAGAAAATCGTAACCTGATCAGCTCGATTAAATCCAAACCATTTCGGGACATAAAAAGCCAATAGCATCACAATGGTCAATAACACTGAGCAAGCAATGATAAGGTAAAGTAAAGTTATACCACTGACCTGCTGCCACAAACCTGCAACGACAGCACTACTAAATGCGCCATAGACCACCATTAAGATCGACCCTTGATCAAATGCTTTAACTATACTCGGCACTTTTACCATATATGGATAAATATACGGACGTAAAATCTGCCCGAGAATAAATGGGACTAATAATAGCAAGGTAATTTGTATAATTGATTTGGTAGGGTCAAAACCATGTTGACTCTGCCCTAGAATAAAAAAACTAACCAAAATCGGGGTAATAAACATCCCGATAATATTAGAAAAAGATGCACTACACACCGCACCAGCAACATTACCTTTAGCCATTGAAGTAAAGGCGATCGAAGACTGTACTGTTGATGGCAAGAAGCACATAAACAAAAAGCCCCAATACAATTGTTGCCCCAATAATGGTTCTAAAACAGGTTTAGCCATCAAACCAAGTACAGGGAAAATTAAGAAGGTAAAGGCAAAGACCAAGGCATGCATTTTCCAATGTAGCATTCCCTCCATCACAGCTTCGCGTGATAATTTTGCACCATGTAAAAAGAAAAGTATTGCGATAGCGACTGTGGTTAGGATATTGAAATAAGATGCTATTTGACCTGAAACGGGTAAAAATGTTGCAAGTACAACCATCGCCACCAAGAGAAGTGTAAAGCGATCCAATGCCAAAATTTTGAACATAACTTATTCCTATTCACCCATTAATTATGATAAAGCCCAATATGATATTGTTGACCATTTGATCGACACATCATACTGGGCTATATAAATAATACTAGCGCTTTTAAATGAGAAATCTTCAGCTTAAGATGAATTCAAATTAGTTATTACGAGCATTTTGATCCTGTTGAATGAGTTCAATTTTATAACCATCAGGGTCTTCAACAAAAGCGATAACCGTTACACCGCCCTTCATTGGTCCAGCTTCACGCACAACTTTACCACCACGCGCCTTGATCTCTTCACATGCTTTGTAAGCATCTTCTACACCAATCGCAATATGACCGTAGCCATTGCCTAAATCATAACTGCTGGTATCCCAGTTATGGGTTAACTCAAGTACGGTATTATTTTCTTCATCACCATAGCCAACAAAAGCAAGGGTAAAACGCCCCTCTTCATAATCACGTTGACGTAGCAATTTCATACCAAGTACCTCAGTGTAGAACTTTAAAGATTGTTCTAAATTACCTACTCGTAACATCGTATGTAACATGCGCATCGTTATTCACCTGTCTGCTGTTGTGTTGTTTGATTTTCATGATCACGTAATAATTTCGCGACCCAAACCACTAAAATTAAAATCGGAATACCAATTAAAGTCGTCATTAAAAAGAAATTCGGATAGCCCATATTGCTCACCATCGTACCCGAATAACCACCTAATAATTTGGGGGTTAAAGTCATTAATGAGCTAAAAATAGCATATTGAACCGCTGTAAAAGAGACACTGGTTAAACTCGATAAAAATGCAATGAATGCAGCACCAGCCAAACCTGCCGCAAGATTATCCACGATGATCGCGAAATATAGCCATAGCGAGCTGTATTGCTTGATCACTTTACCTGATAGCTCTGTATTACCTTGCGAATCTGGACTAATTGGTGCAATTGGCTGAATATCAACATCTAAAGTTGTCGCAACAGGAGTTGCTGACTCAACATAATACTGTCGCGTTGCGACGAAACTTTGTTCGCCAGAATTTTTCAAATTTGCGATTGCAGTGATCGTTTTGCTGGTTGACGATTGTAGTATTTGTCCACTAATCACACCACTAAATAGGCCATGCTGATCAACTTTAGCGATGAACTCTTGACCATCTAACTTCAATACAACAGGTCGTTCAACATCTAACTGATCGGCATCAATACCTGCCAACTGTCCTTTAATTACCAAACTCTGCTTTAACTCATTGATATTGAGATGATCGTCATGACTAATCGGTAGCAATTGAATTTGAGGCTGTTGTGTTGCGATTAAGTATGGCAATTCTAGTTGAATTTTAGATTCAGCTTGGTTTTTGAATTGTGCAGCTACCTGCACCGAATCCGCCTGTACGAGTGCCTGTGTAGGCACGTGGACTTTCCAATAACCGACTTCATCTGTTTCCGCTTGATAAGAATGTTGCCCAACCTGAATCTGAACCTGATCCAATGGCTTTCCAGATTTTACTAAACCAATAAAAATTAGATTTGTCGAACTTGCAAGTACCGCACCGATAAACATTAATTTCATAATGTTCATCCGTTGTGCAAGCAAGCCGCCTAAAAAGCCACCGAGTAAACTAAATAGTACGCCATATACTTTCACGGCTTCCGCTATTTGCTCTTTACTGAAATTCAGATCCTGATAGAACACATTGGAAATCACACCAGCAATAATATCGGATACGCGGAAGAAGCCGATCAACAGCAATAAAACTAATGCGAGTTTTACACCATAACGCTTAAAGAAATCTAGAATAGGCGCGACCCATGTTTCTTTTGCCATTTCTTGATTTACAACACCCATTTTAACAAGACTAAAGCCAATAAAAATAGCGGTTGCTGTCGCTGTCAAAAACCGCAGTGCTTCTAAACCAAAAAGTGCGGCAGTATCTTTAATCGCGGTTGCTTGAATCAATGCTTGTGTTAAATGACCAGAGTAAATATACGTCACTACAAAAGTTGTGACTGCTAGAAAAAATACCAATACCAAGCGGTAGTAATCAGTCTTCTTATAATCTTTATAGACACGATCAACTTTCGGTTCACGAACAACCAATGTGGTAATAATCCCGACGACCATAACAGCCGCCATGGTCAAATAAGTATATTTCCATGCTTCGTATATATAATTACCTTTTGCTGTACCCAAATAGGCAGCTAAGAATAAAGCTCCAGCACCCGCGACAATCATCCCAATGCGATAACCTGCATTATAAGTTGATGCTAAAATGGTTTGCATCTCAGTTTCTGCTAGTTCAATACGATAAGCATCAATAACGATATCTTGGGTCGCAGCAGAAAAGCCCAATAAAACTGCACCAGCAGCCATTTGTACTAAATAACTTCGACCCAATGAAGGATCTGAAAATGCCATTATACAAATCGCACAGATAATCAAACACTGAGCAATTAATAACCATGCTCGACGACGCCCAAGCGTTCTGGTTAGAAATGGTACAGGTAGCTCATCGATCAACGGCGCCCATACAAATTTAAAAGAATAACCTAATGCCGCCCAACTAAAAAAAGTGACTGCTGTTTTATCGATTCCAGCCTCACCTAGCCATAAAGATAAGCTTGAAAAAATCAATAAAATTGGTATCCCTGCGGAGAAACCAAGAAATAACATAATCAGAGCGCGGCGGTCTAAAAATGCTTTAAATGCAGATGCCCACCCAGAGGCTTGTGTCGTCATTGCTTATTATTTTCCATGAACATGCGAGAATCTGCCTATTCAATCGTTTCTTGTCCTTGCTTGCAAGTTGCTTTATGCAACCATTGTTTTGTTTTGTCGATAAAAAACACAAGTTCGCTTGATCTTTGAGGTTAAACCCGTATAACGTTAATGACTTACATTTCGTTTTATTTGTTGGATAGCAACAGTGACCCAAAAACTTGATCAAATGACTGCAACAACTTTATCTTTAACACCAACAAACACGATTACAGCAAATATCACTGCAATTCCAAGTGCCTTTGAACAAGCAGATATACAAGCAACACTCACAAAAACAGCACTAAAAGCAAATCAGCTTACACATATTCCCGACTTGGCTAAAATTCCAAGCTCGACTAAACGGATCAAGCCGCTCAATAATTTTTTAGGGCAAGATCGCGCTCGGGCGTCAGTAGAGGCAGGTATCTCTTTACCTTATTCGGGCTATAACATCTTCGCAGTAGGAACGGCTGGTCTAGGCAAACGCACGATGATTAAACGTCTATTGCAACAGCATGCCAAAACCATGCAAACACCTGATGATTGGGTATATGTCAATAATTTCAAAAATCCAAGACAACCGATCGCCTTGCGTTTTCCAGCAGGACAAGGTGCAAAATTTCAAAATGCATTACAACAGACATGGCAAATCATCTTAAAACAGCTAGAACGTCGATTTAGTGCAGAAAGCTATCACAATCGCATCGAACGCATACGCCAAGCCACAGGTGAAGTACAACAACAAGCTTTAGCAGAACTAACAAAAGAAGGTGAAGGGCTCGACTTAAAATTAGTTTCTAGAAATGATAAGCATGTCTTTATTCCGATGTTACTTAAAGATGATGAGTATCATGAATTAACCCAACAAGACCTCAGTACGCTGAGTAGTAAAGAAAGATCTGACATTTCTTCCAATATTCGTTATATGGAGAAAAAACTTGAACGCTTAGGTCTTCATCTTGGTGATTTAGAAGATGATGCACGCGACCAAGTCTCCAGTTTAAATCGCGATATTGCTTCTCAGGTCGTAATGCCTCGTATTGAATCTATTCTAAATAAAAATAAAGAGGTCAAAGGTCTCGAATTATATTTAAAGCATTATGCTGAAGACATCATCGAAAATGTTGAATTAATTTTAGAACAAGAAGAGGATGACTTTACCCCTGCTTTGTTTAATCGCGTACCAGCTCGCTATCAAGCCAATGTCATCATTGCAAACAAACCAAATAGCGGCGCACCTGTCATTTTTGAAGACTTTCCAACCCACTACAATCTACTTGGACATGTCGAGCAACTCACGCACAACGGAACGATTACAACTGATTTCACACTAATTCGTCCAGGTTCCTTACATCGTGCGAATGGTGGTTTTTTGATGCTCGAAGCAGAGCAACTACTTGAACAACCATATGCATGGCAAGGCTTAAAGCGCGCATTAAAGTCAGGCCATCTAAAACTATCATCTTTAGAACATATGCTAACGTTGACGGGTAGTATTTCGATTGAACCTGCATCAGTACCATTAGAAATCAAAGTAGTCTTATTAGCTGAACCTGAGATTTATTATGAAATTTTAGAGGTAGAACCAGAGCTAGGCAGCGTCTTTAAAATACGTGCTGATTTCACTGATACATTACAACGTAATGACAGTAATGAACAAGCATATATGCAACTGATTGCTGACTACGTACAAGCAGATAAACTGTTACCATTTGATCGTTCAGCACTTGCTGCTTTGCTAACAGACTCAAGTCGTCAAGCCGAGGATCAAAGCTCCTTATCCTTACATGCCTCTACGCTGGGTGATTTAATTCGCGAAGCACATCATCATGCATTTAAAGCAGACGACAAAATTGTTACGCATGATCATGTTAATCAAGCATTACACCATCGCCAATATCGTTTAGGCTATTTACGCGAATTGTATTGGCAAGATTTATCTCGCGGTACACAACTGATCGAAACATCTGGACATCGTCTAGGACAAATCAATGCGCTTTCAGTGATTCATTATGCTGATGTAGAGTTTGGTTTACCTTCTCGTCTAACAGCGTCTGTCTACCAAGGTGGCGGCGATATTCTCGATATCGAGCGAAGTGTAGAACTTGGTGGTTCTTTACATGCCAAGGGTGTGTTATTGATGTCGAGCTTCCTTAAAGCACACTTTGGCCGAGAGCAAATCCTGCACTTCTCTGCTGCTTTAGCCTTTGAGCAAAGCTACGGACAGGTGGATGGTGACAGTGCCACCGTTGCTGAGTTATCTGCATTAATTTCTGCAATCTGCCAAATCCCAATCGACCAATCATGGGCAATTACAGGTTCAATGAATCAATTGGGTCAAGTCCAACCAATTGGAGGCGTCAATGCTAAAATTGAAGGCTTCTATGATGCTTGTAAACTTCAAGGATTAACAGGCAAGCAAGGTGTGATTATTCCACGTCAGAATATGCAACACCTCATGTTACGCCAAGATGTGATTGAAGCTGTAGAAGCTGGACAGTTCCATGTGCATGCGATTGATACAATTGATCAAGCATTAGAAATTCTGATGGCTCGACCAGTGGGAACACTCGATAAAAAAGGTCGATATAGTAAAAATTCCATCTATGCCGCAGTTATGGAGCAACTGGAATATTGGCAAGCAATTGAAGATGGCGAAGCTGTCGAAGATGATGAGCCTAAGAAAAAGAAAAAGCGTAAAAAAACCAAGAAAGACCAAACCGAGTCTAAATCTGTGGATGAAACAGTTGAAGTAAAATCACTTAAGTCTCATGCTAAAGTAAAAGCTAGACGCAAATAAGTAAGAAAGCCATGTTTCCAAGGAAACATGGCTTTTAAAATTTAGAGCGACATCTCGCTGATGACTAAGCAACTCCTTGTAAGGAACGTCCTCCTGGAAGTTGCGCAAAATATTGCTTCAGTGCATCAATGCAACGATGGACTTTGACTGGGTATTGTTCACGCTTTGAAGTTAATGCTTGTAATGTATACGTCGGTAATTGCCAATCAGGTAGAACTTCAACCAAAGAACCGCTCACTAATTCTTTTTGCACATCCATATACAGAATACGTGCGATCCCTAAGCCTTGCTGGCATAATGATTTAGCGACAAAAACATTATTTGTTCCTAAACGGGTTTGCATTTCCACATTCACATTTTCCCCACTCAAACCATGGCGAAAAGTGAAATGCTGAAAGTTCTGCATTAAAGTGACAGGCAGTAATTCATGGTGAATCAAATCTTCTGGTCGCGTAATCGGAGGCGATTGATTTAAATAGCTTGGGGAGGCAACCAAAATCTGATCTACACGTGCCAATGGAACGACCGTCAATTGTGGATCATCTACTTTAAGACTCATCCGAATCGCAATATCAATTCTTTCTGATATTAAATCAATATAGCGATGATCCGCTTCAAAATGAACCGCTAAACCTTTATGAGCGGACATCCAATGAGACAGCGCGGGAACCACATGCAATGCACCCAATTCTGGTGTTGTCGCAATACGTAAATCCCCAACAAGATCATCACGCAGCTCATTAATTCTAATTTTTCCACGCTCTGCTGCTGCCAGCATTTCCTGACAACTTAAAAAAAATGCTTGTCCTGCCTCTGTTAAGCTCAACTTTCTAGTGGAACGATGAAGTAAGGTAACGTCCATTTCTTGCTCTAATGAGCGAATTTGCTGGCTCACTGCGCTTGTTGTTATTCCTAAGTCTCTAGCTGCCCCGCTAAATGAACTTTTTTCTACAACGCAAGCAAAAACCCCCATTGCACGCAATTGATCTAACATACACATCCCTCTCAATTTATTAATATGCTTATTGTTCTAATAAAAGCAAACACATTGAGTATACAGAGAAGTCTATTGATAGACTAGTGATTATTAACAATTTGTTGAAAGTTTGTTAGGGCCTTTTAAAAGGCCCCAACAATAAAATTAGTTTGGTACAACCGTTGTTGGATTGATTGGTTTACCATCTAAACGGACTTGAAACTCTAGCATGACACGTGAAGCCCCAGATGAACCCATTTCGGCAATTTTTTGCCCCGCAGTCACATTATCACCACTCTTCACCAACATTTTGCTGTTGTGTGCGTAGGCAGTGATGTAACCATCAACATGCTTCACCAAGACCAAATTACCGTATTCTTTTAAGCCGTCAGCAGCATAAACCACTTGTCCATTTGCAGCAGCAAACACAGGATCACCAACGTTGCCTCCATAGCGCGTACCTTTCACGTTACTCGCCAGATTAAATCCTTGAATCACTGGACCATTTGATGGTTTTACCCAACGCAACCCACTTGCCAATGTTGATGGTGGTGTTACTGGAACAACAGGGCGTTGTTGTGTTGGGGTAACAGGTCTAACTGGTGGTGGCGCAACTTGCTGTTGTGTCGGAATATTAATACTTTGACGCTGAATAGGTGCTGCCTGATTCATTGCTTGTGTTGATGTGGTGCGTTGAGCGGCTGAACCTTTTAAACGTAAGGATTGATTAACATAAATTCGATATGGCGGTGCGATATCATTTAGTGCTGCGATATCGAGATAGTTCATACCATAACGATTTGCAATCCCACTCAAAGTATCACCAGAACGAACTGTGTAATAGTTTGGAGCACTCACATGGCTCGCCCCACCACCACTTACTTGAGGTTTAGATGCACAACCGCTGACAATAGCCGCCGTAACAACAGCCATAGACAATACGATTGTTTTGACCATTTTTTTTGACTGAAAAATCGAGACGTGGTTTAAGTGCATCTTCGCCCTCATCGAAAAATCCTTAATTTATTTTCGCCTTAGAGTACCAAAAAAGTGAGAAAAAACGAGTATTCACGCACGATATTCACAAAGTTATAACATTCACATGACTAACCATTCACGTGATTATGCAAATTATCTAACACCTCATAGTTGGTTGCATCCATTTGAATCGGAGTAATACTGACATAGCCATTTGAAACAGCAAAAAAGTCAGATTGAATATGGCTGCTCGATGCAGGATGTCGCTCCAGTACAGCTTCCCCTGCCAAACCGATCCAAAATACTTGACGTCCACGAGGATCCACATGACTACTAATCGGCTTGGATTGTCCTCGGCGTCCTTGATAAGTTACTTTGGTGCCCTTAATTTGTTCAACATCAGGAATGTTGATATTAAAAATATGACGAGGCGGTAAAATCGGTAAGCCTTGAGCAATAAAATCATGTACCCATTGTGCAGCTCTGGCGTAATCTTGCGGCTGCTCATAAGAGCGCACATTTGAACCAGCAAGTGAGACAGCAATTGCAGGATGCTTCATTAAACGGCCTTCAAATGCAGCCCCTACTGTTCCAGAATACAATACATCATCACCCAAATTTGCACCACTATTGATACCACTCACGACGAGATCAAATTCGAAATCAAATAAACCATTCATGGATAAATAAACACAATCTGCTGGTGTCCCATTTACTGCCCATACGTCTTTGGAAATCTGAACAGGTCGCAAAGGACGGTCGAGTGTTAAGGCACTTGAATAACCACTTCGCTCACTTTCAGGTGCAACTACAACAACACGGCCTAATGGTTTTAATGCACGAGCTAACGCTTGAAGCCCTGGGGCAAAAACACCATCATCATTTGCAATCAAAATATTCACTACGTTCTCATCTCTTCAATTTTGGGCGATTGCTACTTCAAACCTATCGGTAGAATATGTCAATAGCCCTTTTACTACTCAGTTTTCATAATTGAATTATTCCTTCAATTATATATATTTACCACTTCATAGTATTAGAAATTTATGCAGCCATGAGACATTTATCTAAATTTATTCGTATTATTGGGGTTAGCTTCTCACTTTTTACAGCTCAAGCAATTTTTGCAGAAGCAATTTCGGTTCAAGAAGCGGATGCGCTGATTAAAGATGATATCGCGAACGCTCAAGTTTTGATCGAGATGTGCCCAAAACTGATTGGGAAAAATGCTAAATTTGATCAAAATATCAATCAGATCATTGCATCGTATTTAGAAGGATATTCAAATAAATCAGCATCATTGCAAAGCCTTCAAACGGATAATGATTTTAAAATATCATTAAAAGAAGCACGGGCGGCAGCGAAAGAAGTTGATCAAGCTGAACAGAAGTCTGTTTGTGAAGATGTACTTAATTTTGAAGGTTAATTAACCTTGAGTGTGGTAGCTTAGTTTAGCAATCCAAAACTAAGCTACCAATTTATATAAATAGAAAATCATATTTAAAATACTTGATTATTTTTGATTCAGAATATTGAATCCAAGCCTTATTTATTCATCTCTTCAATTACCAAGCATTAGGTTCTCGAACCATGTGAATAATATTGGCTGGACTGCTAATCCATCCTCCTTTAAATCCTTCTGGCAAAGGTTCAATTTCATCACAGCGCACAACGCCAGCATCATTAAGATATTTTGCAGCCTCTGAAAAATTATCAGTAAATAGTTCTAGCCAAAGCTCTGCCTGACTTATTTTAGGTGCCGTATCGATCCATAATTTTACTGGACCAAACTCAAAACCAATCTCTGATCCTTTATCCGCAATTGGTTTAAGACCAAGCACATCACGATAAAAAGCAACTGTTGCTTCAAATTGATGTGGTGGAAGCTTCAGTGCAATATCAACACCACCACGAAATTTAGTTGTCATTATACTGCTCCTCATTAAGGTTTTTTCTTGTTTTTACTAGGATTTGTCAATATCAAACGCCAAGATTGGATTTAAAATCACATTTCCTCCATTGTTCCTACAGCAAGTATACAATTTTATTTTTCGGCTATGCTAAGTTATGCAAACTATGTAAACCCTGATTTGAGTTTAGCTTGTTATGAAGAAAAATGTTTTTAAAACGCTAAGTTTGTCTTTGCTGATTGCTTCAAGTGCATTCGCATCAACTACTTTTGCAGCCAATGCAAAACAAGAGTCAGAAAATATTGATGTCACTTCAACGGTACAAAGTACAACGCAAGAAGAACTTGCAGCAATCTATGTACTTTCTGAAATTTGTCCAAAATTGATTGATGAAGATAAAAAATTTAGCCAAGGTTATGAACGCTTAGTTAAAGAATATTTACCTAAAGAATCTAAAGCTGTGGATGTATTAAATACACGAGCCAAAGCCAAAGATTTCCAAAAATTCCTCGTTGAAGCACGCAAAGATGCAAGTGCAGCAACTCAAGCGCAAAATCGTCAAATTTGCGAAGATGTTCAAAACTATAAATGAAATATTGATAACACCTTATCTGGAATCAACGCTCCATAAGTCTTAGTTACAATACTGTATGAAAAAGCCGACTTCCCCCATAGAAGTCGGCTTTGCTTTGCCCTAAAATGCTAGGCTCATCTGCACCATATAAGATATTGGAACTACCTAGAATGACTCGAAAAAGCGCTCTTGCTGCATTATTACTTTTGCCAAGCTTTTCATATGCAGCGACTGTCCTATCTGCTCCACCAGAATTAAATAATAAATCCTATGTATTAATGGATTATGAAACTGGACAGATTCTCGCTGCAAAAAATGAAGATGAAAAACTTGCACCCGCATCTATGACAAAGATGATGACGAGCTTCATCATTGAACAAAAATTATTACAAGGCAAATTAACAGAAGACGAACATGTACGCATGAATGAATCAGCATGGTGCCGTGGCAGCAGCGCTGAATCTTGTATGTATGTTCCGTTGAATGGCACTGCGACTGTATTGGAAATGCTACGCGGCATTATCGTTCAATCTGGTAATGATGCATCAAAAGCAATGGCTGAACACATTGCGGGCAATGAAGGTACATTTGCTCACATGATGAACCAAGAAGCCAAACGTCTTGGTATGACCAATACCAACTTCGTGAACTCAACGGGTATGCCTGCTGAAGGTCATTATTCGACTGCGAAAGATATGGCAATCTTGGCACAGCATATTATTAAAGATAGTTCGAAATATTACCCAATTTATTCTGAAAAAGAATTTACCTTTAATGGGATCAAACAAGGTAACCGTAACGCTTTGCTCTATACAGACCCAAGTGTTGATGGTTTAAAAACAGGTCACACCAGTGAAGCAGGCTTCTGCTTAACAACCTCAAGCAAACGTGGTCCGATGCGTTTGATCTCGGTGATCTTTGGTACACCAAGCATGAACGAACGTGCAAATCAAACACGTGCGTTGTTAGCTTGGGGCTTTGCGAACTTTGAAACTGCAAATGTCCAACCTGCCAACCAAGCAATCGCTAAAGCAAAAGTCTGGTTTGGTAAGGAAGATGAAGTACAGATTGGGCTAGCTGAAAACTTCAATGTGACGATGCCGAAAGGTCAAGCCGATAAAATCAAAACACAACTTGTGGTTCAACCTCAGCTCAATGCACCTTTGGCTCAGGGTCAAGTGATCGGGAAATTGGTTGCAAGTCTTGATGGCAAAGTCATCGCTGAGAAACCTTTGGTTGCACTCAAACCTGTTGAAGAAGCTGGCTTCTTTGCACGCATGATTGATCGTATCAAGCTATTCTTTAGCAGCTTTTTCTAAGCCCTGACTTCTGAATAGTTAATTTAAGCATTCAGGCTGTTTAGTCTGAATGCTTTTTTACTTTATAATTCCACTATCGTTTATCTTGGTTGATCCCATGACTAAAAACATTCGCTCTTATTTAGACCAAACACCTGATATTGATGCAAGCTGTTATATTGACGATATGTCAGTCGTGATTGGTGATGTCAAATTAGCTGAGAATGTTTCGGTTTGGCCCTTTGCGGTCATTCGTGGCGACGTAAACTCGATTCAGATTGGCAAAAACAGTAATGTACAAGATCATTGTATGTTGCATGTTAGCCATAAAAACCAATCTAAACCAAACGGTTCACCGCTGGTGATTGGTGAAGATGTGACTGTTGGACATCATGTGACTTTACATGGTTGTACCATTGGTAATCGCGTACTAATCGGCATTAATACTGTCATTTTAGATGACGTGATTATTGAAGATGATGTGATGATCGGTGCAGGTAGTCTTGTTCCTCCCCGTAAAGTCTTAAAAAGTGGTTATCTGTATGTGGGTAGTCCAGTACAGCAAGTCCGCCCTCTCACAGATAAAGAAAAAGCATTTTTACCCTATTCAGCGCTGAATTATGTAAAAGTGAAGAATGATTATAAAAATCAAGTAACCGCATAATTAAGAGATAATAATGGTCAAAGTATCTAAAAAACTCTTATATTTGGGTTTTATTTTACCTTCGCTTGTTGTTTCACTCATATTTTTAGTCATCATATTATTTTCTACTATTAGTGAAATATACTCTGGCGAACATGTTATTACTCGGTATATTTTCAGTATCACTGTATTAGAAGCAATATGGTTTATCATCACCAGTGCAATAGGTATGTACTTATTCATACTTCTGTTTTGTGGTATTCAATCCATCATCTATTCTTTTTTGATGAACTATATCATTTTCCCCAAAGTAAAAAGTCATTTTAGAATAGTGTTAATCAGTGGTGTACTCGGTGGGCTATCAACAACTCTACCAGTATTATCCCTTTATTTTTATTCAGCTTTATTCGGAATGGGCGATTATCCAAATCTTTATACTGAAATTTTAATGCTTAGTCCTTTATTTGGCTTTGGGTTCGTAATTGGTCTGTTTTCAGGTTATTTATTATTAAAAGCATACAAGTCACAAGAAAAAGCTTTAACCTAGCCATCTTGCCCCAAATTTTGTAGAATACGTTTTTTAAAATCATGGTGCTTTCTATGACCGCTTGGACACCTCATGTCACAGTCGCCACTGTAGTCGAAAAAGACGGACGTTTTTTGTTTGTCGAAGAACACAGTGAGGGCTATGTACATACTGTGTTTAACCAACCTGCTGGTCATGTTGAATGTGATGAAACCATTATCCAGGCAGCAATTCGTGAGACCTTAGAAGAAACAGGTCATCATGTTGAAGTTGATCACTTACTCGGTATTTATACCTATACGCCACCAATGTTTCCTGATCGTACCTATTACCGTTTTTGCTTTTTAGCGCATGTCACTTCAGTTGAAGAAAATGCGCAACTGGATACAGGTATTGTCAGTGCAGTATGGATGAACTTGGATGAGCTACAAGAAACAGCTCGTGCACGTAGCCCATTGGTTTTAAAAGCTGTTCAAGATGCCCTCGCTGGCAAGAAATATCCTCTATCGCTTATTTATGAGCACCCTTTTTCTCCCTCATTCACTTCTCATTTGGATGCTTAATTAGATGCAACAACGTGTCATCGTCGGTATGTCTGGTGGTGTAGACTCCTCTGTTTCTGCCGCGCTTTTACTTCAACAAGGATATCAAGTTGAAGGTCTTTTCATGAAAAACTGGGAAGAAGATGATGGTACGGAATACTGCACAGCACTTGAAGACTTGGCGGATGCGCAAGCCGTAGCAGATAAAATCGGGATCAAACTGCATACAGCAAATTTTGCAATGGAATACTGGGATCGTGTATTCGAGCATTTCTTAGCAGAATATGCCGCTGGTCGCACGCCTAACCCTGATATTCTCTGTAATAAAGAAATCAAATTCCGCGCATTCCTTGATCATGCGATGACATTGGGTGCTGACTTCATTGCAACCGGTCATTACGCACGTCGTGGTACGAGTACGCAAAATTCACGTGGTGAAATCTACGCGCCATTACTACGCGGCGTTGATAATAATAAAGATCAAACCTATTTCTTACATGCAGTGCATGGCCGTGAAATCAACAAGACGCTATTCCCTGTTGGTGAAATTGAAAAACCTCAAGTTCGAAAAATCGCTGAAGAACTAGATCTCGCTACAGCCAAGAAAAAAGATTCAACAGGGATCTGTTTTATTGGTGAGCGTCGTTTTAGTGATTTCTTAAAACAATACCTCCCTGCTCAAGCTGGAAAAATTGTTTTAGACAATGGTAAAGAAGTTGGTGAACATCACGGCTTAATGTACTATACGCTGGGTCAGCGAGGCGGTATCGGGATTGGTGGTATGAAAGGTGCACAAGAAGGTGCATGGTTCGTATTACACAAAGATGTTGCCAATAACCGACTAGTGATTGGTCAAGGCCACGAACATCCATTGATGCAAAGTACGCAGCTTTGGAGTGAGTCGATTGACTGGGTTGCAGGTGAACAGGAAATTCCAACTACAGGTTTCCGATGCACTGCAAAAACGCGTTATCGACAACCTGATCAAGCGTGTACAATTTATCGTGATGATCATAATGAAAATGGTATTCGTGTTGAATTTGACGAACCACAAAGAGCCGTTACTCCTGGGCAAAGTGTGGTGTTTTACTCAGGAGAGGTCTGCTTAGGTGGTGGCGTGATTCACCACACCAATGCACCTCAACCCGATTTTATCTAAGGATATTGGAAGCGTAGCATGGCGGAGTTCCCATTTCAGCCCAACCAAGCGTTGAATGTTCAACAAAACCGTGCTTTGGCATTGGCTGCAGTTTTTCAGGCAACCCAGTTGACACATATGACAGCCATGTCTGGTCAACAAAGTATTGGGGAAAGTGGTAACTTCTATTTTGAACTCCTCGTCAAAGCCAGCCTAAATATCCGTCCAACAAATAATAATGCAAAACAGACCTTAGATTTTTTTAACCAGCTTGCAGATATTTCATTAGGATTAAAAACATTAGAAGGCTGTATTACCCAGCCTTTTAATACTGCACCAAAATCCAGAATCCCTAAACTCAGTAACACCAAACTGCCAATGTCTTATGCGATGGCATTGTTGCAGTTGGAAAAAAAGGTTTATAGCAACCCCGAATACGTTAAAATTATTGAAAAATCTCAACAAAAAATCCTCAAACAGTTGTCTTTTTTCGATAACAACTATTTGCATCCAAGTGTCATTGCCAGTTTGGCACAAACATATGTTGAAACTGCTGGGCAAATCAATCCACGTATTCTCGTTCGTGGTAATGCTGAAGCATTTAAAGATATTAATCATACCAATCGAATCCGAGCATGTTTGTTTACGGGCATACAATTGGCGCATTTATGGCGACAACTCGGTGGTAGTTCATGGACAATGGTTTTCAGAAAACGTAAGTTGTTGAACGATATTCAAGCTCTCGCTCGTTTGCAGTATCAGGTGGTTTAAACCGATGCTTCAACGAATTTATTTTTATGTTTATTCCAAGATTAAGGAATCTGTATGAATGCTTTAACCGCACTCTCACCACTTGATGGACGTTATGCAAGCAAATGCGATGCATTACGCCCTTTTTTGTCTGAGTTTGGTTTAATCCACGCTCGTGTCACTGTTGAAGTGCGTTGGTTACAAGCACTTGCAAATCGTGCAGAAATTATCGAAGTACCAGCTTTCTCTGCTGAAACCAATGCCGCTTTAGATGCGATTGTTGCTGATTTCTCTGAAGAAGATGCTAATCGTATTAAAGAGATCGAACGTACAACTAATCACGATGTGAAAGCAGTTGAATATTTCCTTAAGGAAAAAATTGCCAACATCGACGAATTAAAAAATGCAGGTGAATTTATTCATTTCGCATGTACTTCTGAAGACATCAACAACTTGTCTCATGCATTGATGCTTAAAAATGGTCGTGAAGTTTTAGTTGCAAGCATGAAGCAAATTCTGAATGCAATCTCTACTTTGGCAACCACACATGCTGAACAACCAATGTTGTCTCGTACACATGGTCAAACTGCTAGCCCAACAACTTTGGGTAAAGAAATGGCAAACGTTGCATATCGTTTAGCGCGCCAAATTAAGCAATTTGAAAGTGTTGAATTATTGGGCAAAATCAATGGTGCTGTAGGTAACTACAACGCTCACCTTTCTGCTTATCCAGAAATTGATTGGGCTGCACATGCGCAAGCATTTGTTGAGTCTTTAGGTTTAAGCTTCAACCCATACACCACACAAATTGAGCCACATGATTACATGGCTGAATTGTTTGATGCATTGCGTCGTTATAACACGATCTTGATCGACTTTAACCGTGATGTTTGGGGTTATATTTCGCTTGGTTACTTCAAGCAAAAATTAAAAGATGGTGAAGTGGGTTCATCAACGATGCCTCATAAAGTAAACCCAATTGACTTCGAAAACTCAGAAGGTAACTTAGGTATCGCAAATGCAGTATTGGGTCACTTAGGTGAAAAACTTCCGATTTCTCGTTGGCAGCGCGACCTAACAGACTCAACTGTGCTTCGTAACATGGGTGTTGGTTTTGCGCAAAGCTTGATTGCTTTTGATGCTTGCTCAAAGGGTATTGGTAAACTTGAACTCAATGCGAACCGTTTAAATGAAGATTTAGACCAAGCACAAGAAGTTCTTGCTGAGCCAATCCAAACGGTTATGCGTCGTTATAACGTTGAAAAACCTTACGAAAAACTAAAAGCGCTTACTCGTGGTCAAGCCATGACACGTGACATGATGGTGAACTTCGTAAATGGTGATGAGCTTCTTCAAGTTCCAGCCGATGAACGTGCTCGTTTAGCAGAGCTTACACCTGCAACATATACAGGTAATGCTGCTGAACAAGCAAAACAAATCAATGATTTGATCAGCAAAATCTAAGCTGACAACTCATTTATAAAAAAGCAAAGCCTCGGCTTTGCTTTTTTATTTTTCTATACTGTCCCGTCCTGAAATAAGTTTACCCCTTAAGAGGCTTATTTTATGGAATATGAAAAAGAACAACGAGTTAAACGAACACAACGAGATTATAGTTTTGCCTTTAAAATGTCCCGTCCTGAAATAAGTTTACCCCTTAAGAGGCTTATTTTATGGAATATGAAAAAGAACAACGAGTTAAACGAACACAACGAGATTATAGTTTTGCCTTTAAAATGCTGATTGTCCATGAGGTAGAAAAAGGGCAAATCACTTATAAACAAGCTCAAGCAAAATATGGTATTCAAGGAAGATCAACTGTGCTTACATGGTTACGTAAGTACGGACAACAAGATTGGACTTCTAAAGCTATGCCTTCCACTTCAAAACGCCAACTCACCCCTCAACAACGCATTCGCCAGTTGGAAAAACAATTAGCCGCAGAAAAGCTAAAAACTGAATTTATCCAAGATGTGATTTATCACATAGACAAAGAATGTGGGAGTGATCTTGGAAAAAAGTATACCGAGCACGTTTCAAAGATTGGCAAGCCCAAAGATGATCCTAGCCAAAATAATGGACAATGCATCCCTCTAAAGCTAACGTAAAGTTAACTTTGGAGATACAAGAAATGGCGAAACGCTTTAGCACCGAATTTAAACAACAATCGATAGAGTACGCACTAGCAAACACACATGAATCACTAGCTGCTATAGCCAAAAAGTTAGGTGTGGGCTATTCAACGCTAGATAAATGGGTACGAGAAACGAATCTGGCAGGAACCAGCAAACGTCAACTTACACCAGAACAACAACGTATTGTTGAACTTGAGAAGGAAAACAGACAACTCAAGGAAGCCAATGATATTCTAAAAAAGGCGCATGTGTACTTTCTGACCGCCGATCAAACCAAGAAAAGTACACGGTAATAGCGGATTTAACGATGAAAAAGGCAGTCACTATATTTTCCGCCTGTAAATACTTAGCCGTCAGCCCTTCTGGTTATTATGCTTGGCGTAAGCGACGAGTTGATACTGCTCAGAAATATAAGGATTTAAAAGCAGTGTATTGGCACCATCATGCTCGCTTAGGTGCCCCATCACTAGTTCATGATATGCATGATTTGGGTTATAACCTGAGCGAACGTACGGTAGGAAGAATGCTCAAGCATCTCGGGTTACGCAGTAAGATTTCCCGTAAATATAAACATACGACAGATTCAAATCATCGTTTGCCTACAGCTCCCAATCTATTGGATCGCCAATTTACCGTCACAAAGCCGAATCGGGTATGGACGACAGACATTACATACATTCGAACCAAAGAAGGCTGGTTATATTTATGCGTGATGTTAGATCTATTTAGCCGTCGTATTGTGGGTTGGCAAACCAGCTATCGAATAGACCGTCAATTGGTGTGTGACGCATTTAATTATGCAATGGCACGTCAGGGTTATCCAAAGGGTGTGATGGTTCACTCGGATCAAGGCAGTCAGTATTGTAGTCGTGATTTTAGAGCGATACTATTGATGAATGGATGTATTCAAAGCATGTCACGCAAGGGGAACTGTTGGGATAATGCTGTAACCGAAAGCTTCTTTCATACATTGAAAGGTCATGTGGTACACGGTAGTGTGTTTACTACCAGAAAAGAAGCCAATGCTGTCTTGTTTGAATATATTGAGATTTACTACAATCGAATGAGGCGACATTCTGCCAATGGTTGGTTAAGCCCAGAAGCTTTTGAGCAGAAATATTTTAGAGCTTTAGAGGGATCGACTGTTCACAATTCTGTCTAGGATCAAAAGCCACATCTGAGGAATGTGGCGAAGGATGTTCCGTGACATCATTTATCTCGTCTATGCGTAGCTTAATTTGCTGAGCTTAAATGAAACTGAAATTGAGGATTTATTTTGTCTTTCAGGTGATTTTAAGGACTAACAAAGAATAGTTGTTTGATAAATAAGAGTTTTATGTTCAATAAAAATAATTTAAAAGTAATAAAAGACCTATTCTTACTTTTATACATAGCTCTTGGATTTATGGATCAGATGGTTTTGTACAAAATATGGACAATAAAAACCCTTGTTGATACACAAGGGTTTTTTTATATTTGGCAGAGGATCAAGGACTCGAACCTTGACGAACGGTTTTGGAGACCGTCATGCTACCATTACACCAATCCTCTATAACGCTGTGATTAACTCATTTCTGACTTAATCTTTAAAAAGTAAGTTCTTACTTTTTAATAATTTGGTGGGGGCGAAGAGACTCGAACTCTTACACCTTGCGGCGCTGGAACCTAAATCCAGTGCGTCTACCAATTTCGCCACGCCCCCGATGGATGTGTATATTAGTGATAAACCTTTCTGCTGACAAGTCCTTTTTTATAAAAAACTATGCATCTCAAGGCTAATGCTTTTTTCATATACAAATGAAAAAATACAGAAATAAAAAAAGGAACTTTAAAAAAGTTCCTTTCATATTTGGCAGAGGATCAAGGACTCGAACCTTGACGAACGGTTTTGGAGACCGTCATGCTACCATTACACCAATCCTCTATAACTTCATGATTAACTCATCTCTGATTTAACCATAAAAAAAGCAAGATACTCTTGCTTTTTAAATTTGGTGGGGGCGAAGAGACTCGAACTCTTACACCTTGCGGCGCTGGAACCTAAATCCAGTGCGTCTACCAATTTCGCCACGCCCCCGATGGCTATGCATATTAGTGAGAAAGCAGCTTTATGACAAGTCTTTCTGAGAAAAAACCCATTTAAATGAACATATAATATTCAAATCAATTATTTATGTTTATTTTTGCAGCAGATTAATATCATTTAACAAGACTTGTGCATCTAGAACAGAACATAAACGTTGCTCAGAATGTTTTTGAGTCAAACCTTTTAATAATGGCAAAAATGGCTCCAATTGTTTCGGAACTTGAAGTTGCAGCTGCTGACAGTGTAATACGGCCCAATCGTGATAGCTATTTGCTCTCAGTTTGGTCTGAGTCAACCATTCATATAGAATAATTCCCAAAGCATATAAATCACTCTGCACTGATTTATTTTTGCCATGAAATAGCTCAGGTGCCATATAGTGTGGTGTTGCGTTCAAATTATGAGTTTGATGATGCAATTGCAGACTTTGCTCGAAATCAATCAATCGACATGTATTTTTATATAATCGGAAATGTTCAACCTTTAAATCACCATGAATCCATCCCATTTGATGTAATTCACCAAGCGCATATAAAGCTTGCTGGATCATTTGTTTAATTGTTTCAAGTGGTTGGTATGGATTCAAATCAGTAAAAAAAGGAACTGAATCCAATACGACTAAACCAATCCCCTCGCCTAAATCACGAAGAACTGAGCTTTGCTGTGCCAAAGAAATAATCCGATGATCAATAAGAAACGAAGCGTTATCGGATGAACACGACTGATAGAAACTTAACTCATGTTGAAAAGCAGCCTGTAAAATCGGGTTGGTATTGGTTAAATGGAATTTAAGCCAATACATCTCCTGACCCATTTGAAAAGTATATAGTCGTCGACCATACGCATAGCTTTGACTTTTAGTACGAAGCTTTAATTCATCAGGTTGGATATTTGAATCAAAGATCCACGTAGTAGAACTCATTTTGCTGCTTTTCTTCCTGCTTTCGCAATGATGCTAAGCAATGTTCAATAGTTTTACCAATGCGTGCATGGGTTTCTATTGAGGCAATTTTAGGCCATGTCGCACGCTCACCTTCTTGCTGTAAAACCTGAAAGAGTTTTGGACGTGGATTTTGTAGCATATAGCTATAATGTCTTAAACCATATTTGGCAATAATATTGACATCACCATAATAGCGCTGTCCTAAAATACCATAACCATGATCAAGCGCGCGACGTATAGGGAAAAAGCTTCCCAAAGAGTTACGTGTTAAATCCATCACATCCATCGCCACCGCTTTACCCTGATGCCTGATAATTCGTTCAGGCCAACTCAACACATCACGACGGAATCGCGCAGAATCACTTTGCATAAATGGAACAATATGTGGATTTACCTGACTCGCAATGGTGTAATTAATGTTATACAGCCTTGCCATTTTTTCTTGAGGGAAGTCGCTACGCATACTGCCATCTACCCACTTGGTATTCGACATATACGGCGTATGTTGTCCATCATAGCGTTTACTGGTCAAATGCACTGGTGGAAATAGGACAGGAACCGCACATGATGCAAGCACAGCGCTCCAGACTAAAACATGAGGTGCTGTTAAAGCATTTAAAATGCGCGGATTTTGTGCGGTATTATACGGGGCGACAGCAATATTGATATGTAATCCTGAGCGCTGATAAGCCTCGGCAAACGTCACATCCCCTAAGTTTTGTACCAAGAATTTTTTTAAGTACATCACATCAGCAATGCCACCATTACCCTTGATCAACTCTATAATTTTTCTAAAACGAAATGCTTTATGAAAAAAATGTTCCCCAGTGAGTAACTCTGGAATCTGGTCTGGTAAAGAGACGCCGAGCATTCCCGTCATGATTGCCCCTGCACTCGATCCAGAAATAACCTTGGGGAGCAAATCACGCTCTAATAGTGCTTTACAAACACCCGTATGGAATAGCCCCAATGTCGCACCACCAGACAGCATCAATGCAGGTTGGCCATAGGCTTTTTGGCATTCTTCAAAAAACTGGATTTTTTCTTTAAGCTGGAATGTTATACATTCACTTGATGATAAATAGCGGAAGCATTCACTTACTTCTTCTACATAGTTTTCGATAATTTTTTTCGTGCCAATATAGGTTTCAGCAAACAACATCGGATGCCCGATATTGGCAAAATCATAAGATAAACCTTCTCGCAACACGTACATCAAATCTAATGTGCGATGCTGAGTGCGATATTTCTTTAACAGATTGTGTCGCCTAGACAGAATTTCAGCATCGAAATAAGGTGACTCATTGTCATATTTCCATGCCTCAGTCCCCATTTCCTGATCTAATTTTAAAGCAAGCTCTTTCCACTCTTCATAACTACTTGTATGTCTTAAACGCTCTTGCAACACACCTACTCGATAAGTTTGGTATGTATTTCTTTTTCCTAAAAGCAGATTTGACATGGATGATCCCAATTTTTAATCGTATTTTTCGAATCGTGCACCTATACAATGCAAAAAGCTGTCGCAACAATCAAGGGTTAAATCGACGTATTGCAATATTTATGATGATATTTTCTTTTTTTCCGCGAAAGCAATGCTAGTATCCTTAATCATTGATTACTGAGTTTGGTTTGTATTCATTATGGCGATCCTCAATTTACCTGATTCTATTCTCCAATCATTATCGAGTGTTTTAACACAACTTCAACAAGTTCTCCCTGCACCAAAACAACCCACCGATTTTTCTGCAATTGCCTTTCGATGGGAAAATCAACAATTGGTTGCCGTACAACAACCTAAAAAAATGTATTTAGAAGACCTCAAAGGAATTGAGCGCCAAAAAGATAAAATCATTCAAAATACGCTACAGTTTTTAAATGGTTTTCCTGCAAATGATATTTTGCTGACTGGTTCGCGTGGTACAGGTAAGTCCTCAATTGTTCGTGCCTTACTGACAGAATACTCAGCACAAGGTTTGCGCTTAATTGAAATCGAACGTGATGATTTATCTGATCTGCCTAAGATTCAAAAACTGATTGAACATCGTCCTGAGAAATTTATCATCTATTGTGATGATTTGGCATTTAACGCAGAAGATGAAAATTATCGTAGCTTAAAAAGTGTTTTAGATGGCTCACTACAGTCAGGGTCAAGCAATTTTATTATTTATGCCACCAGTAACCGTCGTCACTTATTGCCCGAATTTATGCATGAAAATACCCCGGCGCGTAAAGTTGATGTACCCCAATATACAGAGTTGCATCCACAAGAAGCCATTGAGGAAAAAATCTCACTTTCTGACCGTTTCGGCTTGTGGCTGTCATTCTATCCAATGGATCAGCAACTGTACTTAGAAATTGTTGAGCATTACATTACTAAAGCAGGTTTGGAATATAACGATCTGGTTCGTGGTGAAAGTTTAAAATGGTGCCAAGCACGTGGCCAACGCTCTGGGCGTGCAGCCTATCAGTTCTCAAAGCATTGGATCGGCTCGCAAAACTTAGAAAAATTGTCCAACAAAACCAATCAATAAATGTCCTGAAAAGCTGTAGCGCTGTCCTTATTTCCGCTTAGCAATGGCAGTTGTTTTTCTTAACCTAAGTCTCAGCATAAGATGAGTATAGGAATAAAGATGAAAAAACAACTGCCACCCACTTCCCTGACCAGTAAAATCTTGGGCAAAAGCTTGTTGCTCGCGCAAGGCACCTTGGATCAAGCTAAAAAATACTCAACGATTCCATTTTCTAAACCTGAAATTATTATTCCAAGAACCAATGAGAAATTTTATACGTGGACACATTATGGCATCTTCTTTCCACTACTGCCTGAACCACACCGTTATTTGAATATTATGATTTTGTTGGGAACACCCGGTGCACTGGCTTTTGACCATGATGACATCACTTTAGGTGACCCAAGAAACACGGCAACGTTTTTTTCAAGTACAGCGGCATTAGATAAGCACCTCTTAAAAGCCTATATCATTTCAGATGAAACCAAGATTCTAGAAAATGGTACTCAGATTGAATTGGGTGAAGAAGTTTCGATTACAGGGACTTTACCTCATATTCATCTTCAAGGTGATTATTATGGTCTACATTTTGAATTTGATTTAGATGTCACTGATCAAGTCTCATGGTTTATCAAGACTCCTATTTATGATCATTTTAGCCTGTTGGCTAAATTCAAGGGTCAACTTGAATATCGAGGTGAAACGACTGTAGCAGAAGGTTTATGTACCTATGAATATGCATGTGCAGCTGGCGCACATGGTGTTATTAAAAAACTATTGCCTGAGGCGTATAAGCTACCGCTTGATTTCTTTAGCTATCAAATTATCAACCTAAATGAGACAACACAATTGTTGTTAACCAAAGCGGATATTTTAGGAAAGCCTGCTGCTTATTCTCTACATGTTAGACACACTGATCGACCAGCAGAAATCTATACCGATGTTGAATTTAGGGTCATCTCTCATCAAGTCGATGACTATGTTTCACCTAGTGGTAAGAAAATGCGTTTACCCCAGTTATTCTCATGGATGGTAAAAGACACAGCAGATCAAAAAATCTTAGAAATCTATGCTGAAATTGATAGTCCATTTCGTTATGGGCATGGCATTGGCTATGCCAGTGCCTACTCTTTTACGGGTGAATATTTGAGTCAACCCGTTCAAGGACGTGGCTATATCGAATACGTCGATGTAGAGAATCAGAGTGCATTTCAAGATTAAGTCCATTACAAGCTTTCACAAAACAATAAGTCTTTGAAATTATTCAAAGACTTATCAAACCCTATCCAACGCCCATTTCATATCTAGAAAAGATTACGACCTGTTTAAAAATTCATGCTTGATAAATCAGTGAGTTCAACTTAAAATTAGGTAGATCGGTATACCCAATATGTATTTTTATGAGCACAAAATCTGCAAAACAAAAAATCTTAGAAACAGCCTCTGTATTGTTTTATAACGATGGGATTAACAATACAGGGATCAATAGCATCATTGAGAATGCCAATGTCGCAAAGATGTCGCTGTATAACAATTTCAAAACAAAATCCGAACTGGTGACTTACTATATCGAAGCTCGTCATCAGGAATGGTTAGATTTATACGAAAAAAGAAAAGCAACGATCCAATCACCTATCGAAGGCGTTCTCGCTGTTTTTGATGCCTATCAAGATCATGCTGAATTTGCTTACGAAAATGGTTTTCGTGGTTGTGGACTACTCAATGCCGCAGCAGAATTTCCTGCTCACAGTCCAGAACGTTTAGCTGTGAAAAGACATAAAGATGAAGTTGAAAGTATCGTGGCACAGCATCTAAGCCAATTTATAGCCGATGATGAAAAAGTCAAACAGCTTTCTCTTTTACTTTCTTTTCTTTTAGAAGGCTCTATCGTCCTCGCAGGTTTGGAAAGTTCAAGTACAAAAGTCTTTGCTGCTAGACAAATGGCTCAGACCTTATTAGAACAAGAGATTTCAAATTGAAAAGCTCCGCATTCAACTTAAGTTCACATTATGGATTTATCGCAGTTCTAGTTGCTTCAATTCTATGGGGAACAACAGGCACGGCTGCATCTTATGCACCTAATCTAAGTCCTTTGGCAATTGGGGCGATTGCAATGGGTGGTGGTGGCCTGTTACAAGCCTTACTGGCACATAGAAATATTCTCGGTCATTTACCCCAGATCCGTAGCTATTTACCCCTACTGTTAGTTGGCGTAATTTCTGTCGCTATTTATCCATTGGCTTTCTATTCGTCGATGCGTATGGCAGGGATTACTATTGGCACAGTCATTTCAATTGGTTCAGCACCTTTATTTACAGTACTCCTGGAAAAGTTCTTTGACAAAAAATCACTATCAAAGCAGTGGTTTATCAGCTTCATTTTTGGTGTTATCGGTGTATTTCTTTTGTCGATTGGTGAATCACATTCTCATGGATCAACACAAAATATCTCCACAGATCAGAAAACGATTGGGATTATTCTTGGACTGATTGCAGCACTTACCTATTCTTTATATTCATGGGCTGCCAAGAAAATGATTGATCGTGGTGTCGACTCTAAAGCCTCCATGGGCTTAATATTTGGGTTTGGCGCTTTAATTTTGTTGCCTACATTATTTTTTACTGGGTCTAATCTATTTGATGAACCGATTAACCTCTATGTTGTCGGTTATATGATGCTTATTCCAATGTTTCTCGGTTATCTGTTATTTGGTTATGCTTTAAAAACAATTTCTGCCAGCACCGCAACCACGCTTACTTTATTTGAGCCACTTGTTGCAGCACTGTTTGCAGTATTGCTGGTCGGTGAGCGATTAGCACTAATTGGTTGGATAGGTATGATTTTAATTTTTTTGTGTTTAGCCGTACTTTCCAAAGCACAAAAATAATTTTACTGATTAAGTAAAGTTATTTATCATCATAAATAGATAACTTTATTTTTCTTATAAAAGAATTTATATTAATAAAAACTAATAATATAGGAAAAAATAATGCCTCAACAACACATCGTTTTAAATGTTTTTTTAGCATCTCCTTCGGATGTTGCTTATGAAAGAGATGTTATTCAGAATATTATAAATGAATTAAATAAGACATGGAGTAAAAATCTAAATTTAAGACTGGAACTTTTACGCTGGGAGACAGATGTAATTCCAAACTTCGGTGAATATTCTCAAGATGTAATTAATCAACAGATTGGAAATAACTATGATATTTTCATTGGACTCCTATGGAGTAGGTTTGGTATGCCAACTAAAGAATATGAGTCAGGTACAGAAGAAGAATTTTATCGAGCATACAGCTTATATAAAAGTGGAAAGGATATTGATTTATTAATATATTTTAAGAATGATCCAATAGCTATTGAAGATATTGACCCAGATCAGATAAGAAAAATAAAGGATTTCAAAAATACAATACAAGACTTAGGAGGCGTCTATGGCATAACTAATAATGATAATTTTGAAGGAAAACTCAGAGCTCACTTATCAGTTATTATCCAAAAATGGAAAGACTCTTTAAATCAAGTCTCTGAGAAAACAACTTTACCACTTCCCCAATTTCCTCAGAGTAATTATATAAATGAAACTATAGCTAAGTCTGAAAGTATAGACGATGAAGAGGGAATTATAGATCTAAATGAAAAGGCAAAAGAAGCTCTAGAAAAGTGTAATTCTATTATCACTCAAATTGCTGAAAATTTAAATGACTTTAGCAAAACAACTGACTCCTATACTGAACAAGTTAATAAATTAACTCAAGCAAAAGCATCAATATCATCTCTAAAATTCTTAATTAATCAATTTAGCAAAGTTATATATAACTTCTCTAGGGATCTAGACTTATTAGCAAATGAATACAAGATACATACAGATTTATCCTTAGACTCGTTAACAAAGTTATTAGTAATTTATACTGATAGTGAGGATTCACAAGGATCTATTAGAGATATTATCGATGCAGCAATAATTTTAAGCGACTCAGTGAATACAGCTCTTACTCCTACCATAAGCTTTTTAGAGAGTATAAAGAACTTACCTCGCATGACTACTGAATTAAACCGCTCAAAAAAGACTCTAATTAAATCATTAGAACAATTGATTGATTACTTTAAGCATACCTATGTCCAATATAAGGAAATTAGTGATTTTGATTTTAAAGAATAATCTTGTTATAGATGCAGAGAAATAAATTTTCTCTGCAACAACAATAGAGCTTAAATATCAATACTCTTTTGCTAACTTCTCTAAGGTTGTCAGCATTTTTCTTACTACACTTCTTTTATGCTGCAACATATTTTTGATATTCGCTGGATTGAAACCTGTTAATTTCGCAATGCCACGACTGGTCATGTATTCACCCGTCTTTTCAAAGTGTTTTTCACTTAACTCAGTTTTTGCATTAGAAAATCGAACAGCTAACTTATAATCATTAAACTCAGACCATGCGCCCGTTCTATATTCATCCGCATCAAAGTCTTTTTTCTGCTGAGCTGGTTTTTCTCGAAGAATATTACTTAAACGATTAATGACAATTTTCTCTTCACTTTGTTCAATCAATTGATAAAGTTCAGTTTCTTCAAATGGACGCCCTAAAGCGATATCTTTTCTATATTGTTCAATTACTTTTTCTTTTGATGCAACCGCCTCCTCACCTTTTTGAGTAAGGCATAGAATCTTAAATAAAGATTCTAATCGGCCACAAGTAAAAATATAAGAAATTTTCAACGTCTATACTCCGCGATGAGTTTTCACTCATCAAAATAAATAATATATCCAATACTTTAATACGATAGCGTTAACAACAAACTCGCTATGGATATCAATCAAGAATCTGACTTTTAAATATAAGAATAGTTCAGCAAATCCAGAGACCTCTCTGATTTACTCATCGTCTCACAACCTATCAAAAGGATGCGTTTAATTTAGGTTGGTTTTAACTCGGTCATCGGCCAACGTGGCGTCGTCGTTACAGCTAAACCATCTTGCTGTCCAGCTTTTAAACGCTGATAACCTGCAAAAGCAATCATGGCACCATTATCAGTACACAGTGCAGGCTCGGCATAATAGACTTGTGCTTTGATCTTTGCCAGTGAAGTTTCTAATTGTTCACGTAGACGAACATTCGCACTCACACCTCCAGCAATCACCAATCGCTTTAAACCTGTTTGCTTTAACGCTTTTACTGATTTTTTAGTTAGCGTATCAACCACCGCTTCTTGAAATGAAGCTGCAATATCGGCATCACGATTTTCTTCACCAAGTTTTTTAAGTTGGACAGAAACTGCTGTTTTTAAACCACTAAATGAAAAATCTAAACCTTGATGTAAAATTGGGCGAGGAAAATCAAAAGCTTGAGCATCACCATTTAAAGCCAACTTGGCAATATTAGGTCCACCTGGATAAGGGAGCTTCATCATTTTCGCAACTTTATCAAAAGCTTCACCTGCGGCATCATCAATCGATTCACCCAGTAACTCATACTGACCGATGCCATAAGCCGCCATCAATTGTGTATGACCACCTGAAACCAATAAAGCCACAAAAGGAAATTCTGGTGGTGTTTCTGAAAGTAAAGGCGCAAGCATATGACCTTCCATATGATGCACCCCAATTGCAGGTTTATTTAAAGCAAAAGCCAATGTTCGACCAAACAATGCACCTGTCATCAAGGCACCCATTAAGCCAGGACCACGTGTGTATGCAACTGCATCAATTTCATGTTTTTGAACACCGCTTTGTTCAAGCAATTGATTCATTAGAGGAATCATTTTGCGAACATGATCACGTGAAGCCAATTCCGGAACGACACCACCATATTCTGCATGAAGTTTAATCTGACTATAGAGAACCTGTCCTCGCAAGCCGAGTTCGCTATCATAAAGTGCTAACCCAGTTTCATCACACGAAGTTTCTAAGCCCAAAACTATCATTAAACTGCCTTTACAACGATCAAAAATAATATCGAAGCTATTATAGACTTGTGATCTGAGTTGTAAATGAGTAAAATACTGACCTTCACTTGCGATCTAGTGCATTGTGCGTTAGATCTTATCCATAATCTTAGAGGATTTTACATGCCACAAGTTAAGTTGAAAGAAGGCGAACCAGTAGACGTAGCTATCCGTCGTTTCAAGCGTTCATGCGAAAAAGCGGGTGTTTTAGCTGACGTTCGTAAGCGCGAATTCTATGAGAAACCAACTCAAGAACGTAAGCGTAAAAAAGCTGCTGCAGTTAAGCGTTACCAAAAGAAATTGTCTCGCGAATCTGTACGTACTACTCGCCTTTACTAATTAATTTGTGATTGACTGCTGAAAAGACTATGACGACTTTAAAAAACCAAATTACTGACGTATTAAAAAATTCAATGCGTGCCAAAGATATGGCAACAGTAACGGTAATTCGCGGTCTACAAGCAGCAATTAAGCAAATCGAAGTCGATGAGCGCATTGAGCTTGACGATGCTCAGGTTCTTGCGGTCATTGAAAAGCAAATTAAACAACGTAAAGAATCGATCAAAGCCTTTTCTGGCGCTGGTCGAGATGATTTAGCTAGTAAAGAACAAGCCGAAGTTGAGGTTATTTCTCAATTTCTACCAGCAGCTATGACTGAGGAAGAACTTGATTCTATCATTGAGCAAACGATTGCTGCTCAAGAAGCTACTAGCATGAAAGATATGGGTAAGGTGATGAATTCTCTACGTCCGATCATAGCCGGGCGTGCCGATCCTTCACAAGTATCAGCTAAAATTAAAGCAAAATTAAGCTAATCCTGCTTAACCCCTCATTTATATTCCCTTTTTTGTAAAGTTGGATTCATTGCAACAATGAACCCAAAGGCTTTCGATTATTTAAATTCACACTGAATATTATATTTTTTCAGCATTTGCATTTCCTTTGACTCAGTGACTTGCTCAATCACATTTTGTTTGGTCATACTGGCATACTCTCTTGGTAATTGTGATCTATTTTTTTCAATTGCTGCATAAGAGTCTTGAACATATTGATTCACAATGGCACAGTATTTGGCTTGTTGTGCAGGCGTAAATTGTGAAAGTTGTGGATCTAAACTACGCAGAAAGTTCCGCATATCTTGCGCATAAGTTGTCGTTATTTTTTCTACTGTACGCACATATTGTTCAACTGAAGCCGCTGAACAAATCCCCATAAAACCAATTGCACAAATAAAAACAATAATTTTCTTCATCAATTTCTAACTTCTTTAACGCTCAAGCCTGCCATATTATCTTACTTCAATAAATTTTGGCTTATGCTCGGTAAAAAATTCTTCTGTCGGCGCAGGAATATGCCCCTCAGTCACAGTGCCTAGACGCAATCGGATCACATTGGGCAAGTCAGTACGATACGAATAAATTGGACTACCACATTGCTGACAAAAAACGCGTGCTTTATGCGGTGTATGGAAATATTCTTTGAGTTGATCTCGCCCCTTCTCAAACTCAAACTTACTTTGATCAAGTGGGCTATTCCAACCTGCAAATGCACCTTGTGCTTGCTGACAGTGTTGACAATAACACAAGATACTATTTTCGATCTCTGCATGATATTGATATTGCACAGCCCCACATAGGCATTGTCCTTTAACCATTCGCTCCCCCAATTACACTTTTTCTAATAAGAATTAAATTTTTCTACGGCGGTCATCTTGCATTTGTTTTAAACGCGCATCAATTTTTGCAGACATTGCCATATTACCTTTTGCCAATCGTTGCGCATGAAGCAATGACTTAATCGCATTCTCTTCATAACCAGACCAATACTCAACCTCAGCACGATAGCACAAGACATTGACAGCTTGTAATGGTAACGCTTTATTTAAATTAGCAGCGCGTTGCAATAGTGCCCAACCTTGAATATCTCTCTGATTTTTATGGATGAAGCGCTGCACCAAACTTTGCGCCTGCGCAACCTGCCCCTGTCGAATCAATACTTCGGCAAATTTATAGGATAAAGCTCTATTTTCAGGCATGGTTTTCTGAATTGAACTAATCGCATCATGAGCTTGTGCTAATTTATTTTGGCCCAAATAAATATCAGTTTGGATCAAAGGAACCAATACATGTGACTTTAATCTATTTTTGACTAAATCAAGATTTTCCTGAGCTTGAGCGTAATCCCCGTGTTCAAGATAAAATTTACTCAGTGCCAGTTGAGCTGCGGTATTTTTTTGATTTGCTAATGCTAACAACTGAATTTCATTGGCTTGGTTAGAAGTAACAGTGGTATACCATTTCAGTATTTCAAAATCGAGATCATAAATTTTGGGTTTAACCCGGGGTAATTGATTGGCACGTAAACGAGCTTCACTCATACGTTCAGTGGTTAATGGGTGGGTCAACCAGAAGTCTGGTAAAAAACTCACTCGACTAGTCGCGCGATGCATGGTTTCGAAATAATCTGCCATGCTCTGAGGGTTATAACCTGCGGCATACATAAATTGCATACCAATACGATCCGCCTCACGCTCCTGATTACGGCTATAACTAAGCTGCTTATCGATCAATGCAGCTTGCGTTCCCATCATGACAGCAGATCCAACATCACCATCTGCCTGTGATGCAATGGCTGCACCAACAAGAATCCCAGCGAGAGCAAGTAGTCCCTGCCCCTTAAATGCTTCTTGTGAGCGACTATAATGACGTTGAGTAACATGGGCAATTTCATGCGCCATAACACCCGCAATTTCATCCAAATTTTTTGCTGATGTAATCAAACCCGTGTTCAGGGCAAATAATCCACCTGGTACAGCGAAAGCATTAATTTGAGGATCTTTAATAACAATAAGACCAATTGGTTGCCCAAGTTGAGTTTGACTGAGAATCCCTGAGAAAACCTGTAGAAATTGATCTTCTAACCATGCATCTTGAATGGTTGGCATTTGACGATGCACTTGTCGATATACTTTTTCACCGATAAATTTTTCTTTTTGTTGATCAAGCAAACCAACGCCACTGCCAATATCAGGCACCTCTGTTTGTCCCGCTGTTTGAGATGGCAAGAAAATCTGAGTGTGGCTAATTTGAGTGGTGGCAATCAAGCCACATGCGAGTAGCAGCGATCTCAAGTGGTTTCTCTATGATTCTAATGGAGAAAATTAATATAACATCGAAAATGAGAAGAATTTGCAACAAAGTGTTATAGAAGACAGCTTTCCTGTCTTCTTTTATATCCGAACAATCAAATGTAGATTATTTGCTCGATGTATAACGTTGGTCAACACTAAATTTCTCTGGAAATTTTGCGTGAATATTTTCATAAAATGCCATGATCTCTGTCATATCTTTTTCGTAGTCACCCGAAGGATAGACAATTTTTCCAACCCCTGTTTTTTTCTTGGCGTAGTCCATATAAGCCAGTGCAATTGGCACACCTGCTGCCACAGCCACATGGTAAAACCCTGTTTTCCATTGTTCTTGTTTAGCACGAGTTCCTTCTGGAGTAACAAGCATCACAAGTTTAGGATGGGTTTTGAACAAATCACTCATGAGCTGCACCATACTTGGTCGCTGTTGATCTTGTTGTTTCACACTGCGATCAATTCCAATCCCTCCCATTGCGCGTACAAATGGGCCAAAAGGAAATTTCATATAACTATCTTTAATCGTTAGACGAACATTCACTCCTAACGCTTTAAGCGCTAAACGCGCATATAATGCATCCCAATTACTGGTGTGTGGTGCGGCAATCATGACACATTGATCAATATCCAAATCCCAATGATTGTCAATTTCCCACCCCATTAAGCCTAAACTCTGCTCAGCTAATTTCTCGAACACACGTACCCCAAGACCAAATCACAAAGGGCGCAAGTGTATCAATATTAAGCAGGCTTAAAAGATAGTTGAGTACAATTAATCAGCAATCAAGTTGTAAGCAATTATTCAAATTTTGGATTGACTAAATAGCGGGGTACGCGATCTTCTAAAGCATCAATCAGGTTTTGATAAGCGAGATTCACCATCTTTTGGCGTGTTTCCAAAGTAGCTGAACCGATATGTGGTGCAGTGACTACATTTGCAAGCTCAAACAATGGGGAGTCTTGCAAAGGTTCTTTTGCATAGACATCCAAACCTGCTGCAAAGATTTTATTTTGTTGCAATGCTTGGATGAGAGCATCTTCATCAACCACTGAACCACGTGCAATATTCACGAACACCGCATGTTTTTGCATGAGATCAAATTGTGCTTCGCCCATCAGTGCTTTTGACTCATTATTTAGATCCACCGCAACCACGACAAAATCAGATTGTTGTAATAATTGATCTAATTCTCGATATTGTGCATTAACGGCTTGAGCAACTTCGATTTTTTCACGACGGTTATGATACAAAATATTCATATTGAAACCATAAAAACCGCGACGTGCAATGGCTGCACCAATATGACCTAACCCAATAATACCGAGGGTTTTACCGAAAACATCCACACCAAATTGATCCGTTGGTACTGTTCGTTTCCATTGTCCTTGCTTGGTCCAACTATCTAAGTGTGGAATCTTACGCGCTGCACTCAGTAGCAGACTAAAAGCTAAATCCGCTGTTGTTTCAGTCAATACATGTGGCGTATTCGCAAGCCAAATTTTTCTTTGATTTAGGTACTCAACATCATAGTTGTCATAGCCAACTGAAACAGTCGAAATGATTTTTAGTTTTTGTGCAGGCGCTAAATTACTTTCATTGAGTAAACGTCCTGCACCAATCATGGCATCTGCGTCAACGACTTCAGTACGGATTTGCTCGTTAATATCCCCTAGTTTAGGGTTGAGAACCACAACCTGATAACTTTGTTGTAAGCGCGCTAAAACGTCTTGATCAATTTGACTAAATACAACGACTTTCTTCATTCTGAGCTTTCCATTTCCTACGACTGCATAAGCTGCCATAACCGTCTTTTTAATAAAGGTTGAGCAATCATTTCCTCTAAACTTGCAAGATGCAATATATTGGTATGTTGAATAAAATCGAGCTGGCCAAGGCAAAGAATTTTTTTATTGTTTGCTGTTGCATCTAAAAAGCCTTGAATATAAGACGAAAGTCCACGACTTTCCTGAAAAGCGGCCAGTGGAAATGGCCATTTCAATTCAGCATACTGACCAAGTCGAGCTTTTTGAATATTTTGCCATAGTTGTCGTTGCGCATCATTTAGCTGACTACTTTCCACTAAAAGAGCACAATTTTCTAGAACATACATCTGCAACTCAAACGCTTGGACTGGTGCAGTGATGACGATTTTCTCTTTTTCTACAACAGGAGCTTGTACAACGGACTTTTCAACAAGCTCAACCTGTTGTGAACTCTCTCGGACTGTCGCTGGCTGAGTCTCCACAGATGCCATTGGAGCATCTTGAATAATACGAGCACTGTTCGGTATAGGTTCACTGTATTGAGTCGGTTGATCAATGATCTGATCTCGCCACAGACTTGGCGCAGTATTTTTTTGACATACAACGTCTCTAGGAATCCAAACATCTATTCCCATCGCCGCTAATATGTTTCTCTGCTGCCCAATCATCTTATTTACTCATTTTATTCACAGTGATGAATACTGTTATCCACATATAGTCTAGCATAAACCACTTCCCGCTAATGGCTTCGTTTTGCTCAATCATGTCACCGCTGACTTACTTTTTCAGCTTTGCATGATCACAATAAAAATTAAGCTATATCACGATCAAGACATTTTCATTCATCGACTTTTTATCAAGGTTTCATCATTTTGTCGCTTTTACTTTCTATTAATATTGACTATCGAATGCTCAAATAAAAGGTAATGCGATTTATGCTTATTGTTTTTGCTCTCGCTCTAAGCCTACTTATTTTTATCTGTTTTCTCTATACACGACACCCTCTTTTTGGAAAACTCCCCTCTGGAGAGCGACTACAACGTATCCAAAACTCTCCCAACTATAGACAAGGTCAATTTCGCAATCTCACCGAAAAACGAGGCATGACAGATTGCTCCCACACCTTCATTGAACTATATAGAACCTTTATTAAAACCATTCCGCATCGTCACCCCAAAGATATTATCCCTTCGGTTAAAACCAACTTACGGACACTCAATCCTCAACAGGATGTCATCATCTGGTTTGGGCATTCTTCTGTTTTTATGCAGCTCCACGGTAAAACGTTTTTAATTGACCCAGTCATGAGTGGCAAAGTCTCGCCTCTGCCTTGGGGAACTCGTGCTTATCGAGGAACTGATATCTATACCGTCGATGAATTACCTGATATTGATTATTTACTGATTTCACATGATCACTATGATCATTTGGATTATAAAACCATTTTGCAATTAAAGAACAAAGTCAAATATGTGATCACGGGGCTCGGTGTGGGTGAACATTTTGAATATTGGGGTTATCCCAAAGACATATTGATTGAAAAAGATTGGGGAGATCGCATTGAGTTTGATGATGGCATTACTATCATCACCGAGACCACTCATCACGACTCAAGACGTGCTTTTGATGGCGGCAAAAACTTATGGATTTCATTTATTATTCAATCACCAAACAAAAAGATTTTTTACACAGGCGATGGTGGCTATAACAAACACTTTGTCGAAATCGGTGAAAAATATGGGCCTTTCGATTGGGCATTGATGGAAAATGGACAATATGATGCCGCTTGGCATGCGGTACATTGTCACCCGAATGAGGTTGCTCAAGCCACTGAGGAATTGAATGCACGTAATATGATTCCTGTACATCATTCCAAGTTTAGTTTAGCCAAACATCCGTGGTATGAACCAATTACTAGAATTACAGAATATTCAAAATCGAGAAAGTATCGACTTGCGACACCGATGATTGGTGAGTTAGTTGAACTTGATAACGATCATCAGCGTTTTAAACAGTGGTGGGAAAATATTCGGTGAGCTCACTAACGAGTTTAGGTATTGAATATCAAACCATCATTTTTTATTTATGAGCATGTACTACAACTGTGTTACTGGGAAACTTAGCCTTTTGGATAAGTTTTTCTTAACTTGTACCTTTTTTGAGCTAATACTTAGCTATATGGCTAAGTATGATTCGCAACTCGATCTTTTATTTAATGCTTTAAGTGATCCAACACGCAGAGCTATCTTGACTCGTCTGTCTCATGGTGACGCGACTACGACATCATTAGCAGAAGAACATGCGATGGCACTACCTTCTTTTCTGAAACACCTAAGAAAACTAGAAGAAGCTGGACTCATCACAACCCTAAAAAATGGCAGAGTCAGAACATATGCACTAAGCCCAAATGCCTTAAATCCTGTACAACACTGGTTACATCAACAACAAACCATGTGGGAAACACGCTTAAATCAATTAGAAGACTACGCACTCAGTTTACAAAGGAAAAGAAAAAATGAACCTTGACCCTCGAACAGATCTAAAATTAGAACGAACCATCAATGTACCACGTGAATTACTCTGGGAATGTTGGACTACGCCAGAGCATATTAAACATTTCTTTATTCCCAAACCTCACGCAATTGTGTCTTGTGAAATTGATTTAAGAGTTGGAGGAAAATTTAATACGCTATTTGATGTCGATGGTAATCAGATCCCGAATCACGGCGTATTTTTAGAAATTATTGAGCATGAAAAATTAGTGTTTACTGATGCTTATACTGAAGACTGGAAACCAAGTGAAAATCCTTTTATGACTGCGATTATTTTGTTTGAAGACCTTGGTAATGGCTCAACCAAATATACAGCGATTGCACGTCACCGCACACCCGCAGCTCGACAACAACATGAAGACATGGGCTTTTTTAGTGGCTGGGGAACTGTGGTCGATCAACTCGAAGCCTATGCAAAAAGTTTATAGTCTATGCTTTATATCATCACCCTAGACAGGCTTCGACCTGTCTTTTTTACTTTTAGGCTATTTAGCCAATCCTTAACACATCCTCCCACTTTGTTAGGTAGCTTGGTGATTTATGGTTTTGGGTCATTCCCCACGCTCGCCCTTGTGGTCCAACCAAGCGTCCAAAAGTCATTACATCTCGCCCAAATCGCTCATTAATTTCATCAAACGCAACCGAAAGATTTTGTCGGGTCAGCATTTCTTCTGTGTTATAGAACAAATCAACAGCATGACGATGTTGAGGAATAATATCTAACAAAATCACCTCTGCTTTTTTATAGCGATGCCCCGCCTGATAAATCCGATCTAAGCCCTGTTGTACAGCTTTCATAATCACTAAACGGTCATCACTATAATCGACCAAATACACCACCGTAAAAGGCCGATAGTACGCATCTTTATTGAATCGATTGGTGCGGATACTTACACCCACGGCTTTACACAATAATTTTTGTTTCCGAAGTCGTTCAACTGCACGTAAAGCAAATTCGGTAAGGGCGCCACTGAGACTATCTTTATCTTCAATCGGCTGTCCAAATGAACGACTACTTAAAATTTGCTGACGATCAGAAATAACATCTTCAATTTCTAAACATGCAATTCCCTGAAGTTCTTTGACCGTATTTTCTAATACCACCGAAAAGTGTTTTCCCATCCTTTTTGAATCAGCTTGTAGCAAATCCATCACAGAGTAGATATTCATTTTTTCCAAACGCTGACGAATTTTTCGTCCCACACCCCATACCTCTCCTACAGGGGTGTGCATTAATAAATCCTCGATGATGCAAGGATCCTCATCAACGAGATTACAAACTCCGTTAAAACTGGCATGCGTTTTTGCCAAATGATTTGCGAGCTTTGCTTGCGTTTTTGAATAACCAATCCCAATACAACAAGGTAAACCCAACCATTTCTTTACAGTAGACAGAATCTGAAATGCATACTCGCTTAGATCATAATGATGTTGATAAGCTGTAAGTTCTAAAAAGCACTCATCTATTGAATAGACTTCCTGCTCACAAGGATCAACAAAGCTTGCCAAGATATTCATAAATCGCCGAGACATTTCTGCATACAAAGCATAGTTACTTGAAAATACAGCAACATGATGCTGGCGAATGATCTCTTCAATTTGGAAAAATGGTACAGCCATTCGAATACCCAATTGTTTTGCCTCATACGAGCGGGAAACAACACAGCCATCGTTATTCGACAAAACCACCACAGGACGATTCTCTAGCTTTGGATTAAACACACGCTCACAACTAACATAAGCATTATTTACATCGACCAAAGCAAAAATACGTTGTGGTAATGGCATAAGTTTATCTCATTGGTTTCAAGTTATAGGTCACGACGCCCCAAATCACCAACTCCTGTCCTTCAGTGATATAAATATTTTGATAATCAGGATTTTCTGCTTTTAGCCAAACTTTTGGAGGATTAAAATGATGATCAATCATTAAACGTTTTACAGTAAAGTCATTATCAATCAAGGCAATTACAATATCACCTGACTTGGCAGGAATACTTCGATCCACCACTAAGGGATCATCAATGTCAATCCCTGCATCCAACATTGACAGTGAATTGGCTTTCACGATAAAAGTTGAGTTTTCATTTCGAATTAAAAACTCATTTAAGTCCAAAGCTTGCTCGACATGATCTTGAGCAGGTGAAGGAAAACCAGCTGCAACACGTTCAGTTGCCAGTGGAATATGATAAATTCGATCATTCTTTGCCTGAACGTTTTGGATTTTCATTGTCGAAGTCAAATCATTTCGTGCGCCAGTTTTGACATTATTCAGTAACCATTTTTTGATGAAATCGACCTGAGACTCAGGAACACGAATCACTTTGGTCGGTTCACTGAATTGGGCTTTTCGTCCTGCATTGGCTCTGGCTCCACCATGCTCAGATTCAGTCTTTTTGGACATAACTCCCCCTTACCCAAGTTAAAAATGCTTTCAATTAATTTAACTTGAAAAAGTTACAAATTCAAGTTGACGAAAAATTAATTTTGCATAACAATGAATTTCATAGATCAGATTTTAGCTTGTTCAGTCAAAACAAGGATGTTGAACAAATTAAATTACTGTTTTAAATGAATAGCTTAACACACAATTCTTGTATCAAGGACATTAAGTTATTGATCTAATTCACGAATATATTTGATCTCTAAATAGTAAGCTTTTATGCAAATATTTTTGATGTGGAGACATGAAAAATGAACAATCAACGCGATGCTATTCTTGGTTATGCTGACGAACAACATGCTTTCTTTATTCGTCTCATTGAGAACAATACTGTTCTTGGTAATAGCTATGGAATATTCTGTGAGAACGAAAATAGTGAAGCTGCTGAAAGTATTATGACGACGCTATTTTTAAAGAAATCTTTTTGGTTAAATGGTTCTGAGTTTAAAGATATTGTGAAAGGACTTAACCCCATTACTTAGTATATCCGTGTAATACTCCCAAATATGAACTTCAGAATAATCAACAATGATAATGAATCAATTAAGTCAAATTAAATTAAAGCCCACTGATTTTATACAAATCAATGGGCATTTTTATTCGGACTAGAATAGATCATTTCATTATTACACTAGTCTTTTATCATTCACTAAAGCAACTAATTTATAAATTTTCCCATCGAACTCATCTTCAAATAGCAAATCCATATTTGGAAAGATCGCACGACCCTCTATTTCAATATGCTCTACTCGTTTGAAAAATGAAACCTCGTGGTCCTCAAGTTCATTCAATTGTGCAATAACAATTGATTCATTTTCTTCTTGATCCTTTACCCTTACCGTGACCTTATTCATATTCATGAGTAATTCTCCCGATTCCCAATTTTATCTGTATAGAACTATGTAAAAATTTCGAATGCTTGTCGACTATGGCGTTGTAACAAGAGTTATAAGTATTATATTTTTATTGCCAACCTACATAAGACATTGAATTTTATTATTTAAAAATAAAATAAGTTGTATCTTTATTTAACCATCGGGTTACAAAGAATAGACAAAGATTGCAAGATAATTCAGTCCAAATGATATGTTATCTAAAGAGTCAATATTTAGCTTATCCTCCCTCTGTCTCACTGATGATATGAGATCTTGTAACTAAAAAAACCATCTTTGCCAAGATGGTTTTTGCAGATTATTTCTTAATTTATATCTACAATATCAACAAATTGATAAATACGTCCATCTTTAGGATTTTCGAAAAGTAATTCCATATTCGGTCTTAAGATTTCCCCTTCAATTTCAATATGCTCTATGCGCTTGAATAAAGGAATGTCTTGTTCATTCACTTTTTTAATAAACGCAACTGCAATATTTTCGGTTTCAAATTGGTCCTTCACTTTAATTTGTATATTATTCATTGAAACACTTCCTTTTTTAAATTAGAAAAACATAACTGCACTGAGTCTAAATGGTGTAATTGCCACAAAATGTATTGCAAAGTAAGAGGGTTACCGTAAAAGCAGTTATGCGTTATAAAAGTACACCGCTATCAACAAAATAAGATGTACTAAGTTTTTGCTAGCAAAATATGACAAATATACAATAAGTTTGTCGACAAAAGCCTTGTAACCAAAAATGTAAAAAACAATTAAAATATTATAAATCAAATATTTATTACAAAAAACTATAGCGTACACTTTATGAAGAATTTGCTTAAAGTTAAATTTAGATGAGTAAATAACACGCATATTGTCAAACCTATTTTTACCTTATCTCTCTTTTTGTTGTTTATTTCTTCAGCTAAACAAGGAATCTTTTTTTGTGAATCCAATCCGATTTGCTAAGATGTCAAACATGAGAAAATCACCTCATTTCTCATACTCGGTTGAAGAGTTTTTTGACATAAAAGAGGTACACTAAAACGTAAACTTTTTTGTTTTGTTTATTCATATGTACATCAAAGTTATTCACGTTTATTAGAAACCAAAATCTCATACTCTCATATTGACGCTTTATTTTTAAGGATTTAATACGCATGAATAGTGACACAGTTATGGCTGATCTTTCATCCCACACGCCGATGATGCAGCAATACCTCAAGGTCAAGATGGAATATTCACATGCGCTATTGTTTTATCGTATGGGTGACTTTTACGAATTATTTTTCGAAGATGCTCACCTAGCCGCCAAACTTTTAGGAATCACGCTAACCCATCGTGGTAAAGCCAATGGTCAACCCATTCCAATGGCTGGTGTACCTTATCACTCAGCAGAAGGTTATCTAGCACGTTTAGTTAAAGCTGGTCGTACTGTTGCGATTTGTGAACAGGTTGGTGAGGTTACAGGTAAAGGTCCTGTTGAACGCAAAGTTGTCCGTGTTCTAACACCCGGTACACTCACTGACGACGCCTTGCTTGGAAGCTATCAATCTTCAAATCTTGTCGCACTTTGCATCCAACAAAATCAAATCGGGATCGCTTTACTTGATCTCAGTGCCAGTATCTTTAAAGTACAACAACAAGACTATAAACCCGAACAGCTCGCAATTGAACTGGCTCGTTTGATGCCAAGCGAAATCTTAATTGATGAGGATTTAATTGATCAAAACATTATTGAACATATTAAGAAGAACCTCGATTGCTCTGTCACCAAACGTCCCAATGTTGATTTTAATCTCAATAATGCCCAAAAAACTTTGTGCGATCAGTTCGCAGTTTCAACCTTGTCCGGGTTTGGTTTAGACTCATTGCCTCTTGCTAAAGCTGCCGCTGCTGCATTGATTCATTATGCAAAAGAAACTCAAAAAACAGCATTACCTCATATTCGTTCGATTCAAATTGAGCAAAGTACCGATTTTATTGCACTCGACCCAATTACACGTCGCAATTTAGAAATTATCGAACCGTTATTTGAACATGGAACCTCATTATTCCAATTGATTAATGACTGCCAAACAGCTATGGGTGGACGTTTACTCAGTCGTACACTCATGCAACCTATTCGTGATACTGCGATTCTCGACGCACGACTGGATGCAACCGAACAATTGCTCAAAGGCTATCATGAATCCCCAGTCCGTTTAGTATTGAAAGAGATTGGAGATATTGAACGTGTGCTCAGTCGTGTTGCGTTAGGTAGTGCACGCCCTAGAGATTTAGTACAGCTTCGTCAAGCTTGCGCACAGATTCCATTTTTACGCCATGCTTTAGCACCTGTTTTGAAAACGCAGCAATCTAAGTTACTTCTTCAGCTTGATCAAGAACTTGGAGACTTCAAGAGCCTACATGAACACTTGATGGCTGCGATTGTAGAAAGCCCACCTGTATTACTACGTGATGGCAATGTAATTGCAGAAGGTTATGATGATGAGCTCGATGAATTACGTAAAATCCGTGATCACGCAGGACAATTCCTCATTGATTTAGAAATTAAAGAGCGTGAACGTACAGGTATTAATACGCTAAAAATCGGCTACAATCGTGTGAGTGGCTACTATATCGAACTCAGCCGAGCTCAGGCAGAACAAGCACCTGCTGACTATATTCGCCGTCAAACATTAAAAAATGCTGAACGCTATATCACACCAGAACTAAAAAGCTTTGAAGATAAAGTTTTATCAAGTGAATCACGTGCCCTCACCCGTGAAAAGCTTTTATTCGAATCGTTATTGGATGAACTGCGCCAAAATATTGCCCAATTACAAATGATGAGTGCGGCGATTGCTTATATTGATGTACTGGCTAATTTTGCCCACCAAGCAAGATTAAATAATTGGGCAAGACCAGAATTTACACCTGAAACTTGCATTAAGATTCACGCAGGACGCCATCCTGTTGTCGAGGCTCTTAACAAAGCTCCATTTACACCAAATGATACCTTTCTTGATCCTCAACATCGCATGGCAATTATCACAGGGCCAAATATGGGAGGTAAATCAACCTTCATGCGTCAAACGGCGTTAATTAGTCTTTTGGCATATTGTGGAAGCTACGTTCCTGCTAAATCAGCAAAATTAGGTTCAATTGATCGAATTTTTACCCGTATTGGCTCAGCCGATGATCTATCGACAGGTAAATCGACCTTCATGGTTGAAATGACTGAAACATCACAAATTTTACATCATGCGACCAGCCAATCTTTGGTACTCATGGATGAAGTTGGACGAGGAACCAGTACCTATGATGGACTATCTTTAGCTTGGGCCTGTGTACTCGATCTAACTAAACGCGTGAAATGTTTATGTCTATTTGCCACCCACTATTTTGAACTGACTGAACTAAGTAGTGAAACAGGTATTGATAACTACCACGTCACTGCACAAGAGTTAAATGGCAATCTCATCCTACTTCACAAAGTCCAACAAGGACCAGCGAGTCAAAGTCATGGCTTACAGGTTGCAAAACTGGCGGGCATTCCAGCAAATGTCATTAAAGAAGCACAAAAGCGATTAAAAATCTTGGAAAAACAGCAACACCAACATTTGCAAAATACAGTTCAAAATGATTTGTTTAGCTCAATCGAACATGAGATAGAAACTCAAGTGGTTGAAAAAATTGTTGAGGTTGAAGTAGCCTCGCCTGCATTAGCTCTATTACATCAAATCGATGTTGACGATCTGACACCTCGTCAGGCACTTGAACAACTTTATTCGTTAAAAGCTGCTCTCAAATCCTAAACAGCAAGCTCTCAGTGCAAGACAGCAATGCTTGTCTGAGAGCTTTTTCGAATAAGATAATCCCCTTATATGATCTATAAAATAGACGAAGACATCAATTGAAGGAACAAATGCTTAATATTGTGCTTAGAGAACTTCAGACTTCAGAAATTGATTAATTTGGCAGCAGATTAGCCGCCGTGAATTGATCACTCAAATGTACGTTCAACAGGGGCAAGATTTAGATTTAATTGATTGTTTTTATGATGTTGAAAATTGGGATGCTTATCATCTAGACAATGATCCACCATTATTAAAACAAATCGACCAACAAGGGGGATTATGTATCGGAGCATTTAACTCAGATCACCAGTTAGTTGGCGTACAAGTTGTTTCCAACCAAAAGATCCTAGATTATTCAGACGCAAAATTATTGCAATATTTTTATGTTGATGCAGATCACCAAGGTCGAGGAATTGGAGCACAATTGATGTATTCTGCTATAGCTTCAGCGAAACGGTTGGGTGCAAAACAACTCTATATTTCAGCAACACCAAGTAAACGTACTGTGGACTTTTACCTCAGACATGGTGCCAAATTATTAACACAACCTGATCATCATCTGTGGGAATTAGAACCAGAAGATATTCACCTTATTTATTCAATATAAACATTGATCAAAAATAATTCTCTATTACCCCCTAAAGCAAAAGATAAACCAATTCATCATCAATACTTCTGTATATTATGTCTTTAAAATCAATGCACCAGCACAACATATTTAAACTTATCAATTAGTTACTATATTTTTCACATGTATAAATAAACAATATCAATAAAAGCAATTGTTTGTTTCCCCTATTTTTGCCTACAATAGCCTATTCCAAACAAAAACCGTATTTTTAGGTAGCTGTCGCCATGACCTTTGTTGTCACTGAAAATTGTATTAAATGTAAATATCAAGATTGTGTTGAAGTATGTCCTGTAGACTGTTTCTATGAAGGTCCAAACTTCCTTGTTATCAATCCAGATGAATGTATTGACTGTGCGTTATGTGAACCAGAATGTCCAGCAAATGCGATTTTCTCTGAAGATGAATTGCCTGAAGGTCAAGAAGTCTTTATCGAGCTCAATGCTGAGTTATCTGAAAAATGGGCTGGCAACAACATTACTCAAATCGGCGAACAACCTGCTGATCGTGAAGAATGGAATGGCAAACCAAACAAATTGCAATATCTAGAAAAATAATGAAAAAGACCAGTTAATCTGGTCTTTTTTAATACTCGAAACACACATTTCTTTGCAATTGATCCATTATATGTGGGCTGTTTTGCATTAAAATAACAAGCCTATAGATTGTGAATTGCCGTTTATGTTGCGAAAAAAATTACAGGGTTTTTTATCATTCTTTATCGTCCCTGTGATGATGGTCGGTTGTGTTAGTTCTAAAACACAAGTAAATCAAGCTAAAAGAATTTATATTCCTCAGGAGCAGGTTACTCTAACACGCCCAGCTCCAGATAAAGTCGAACCTGCATCTTATCGTCAATGGTTAGGACAAGGTGATAACTACGCACGTGTTCGCGAATACGAACAATATTTAGCTCGTAATCAAGTCGCACATATTATTCCTAGCTTTGAACTCTTACGTACCGCACGTGATTGGCAAAAGTGTGGTCGTTCTGAATACGCTGTTCCAAATCGTGAATTATGGGGCAACTCACTCTCTACATTACGTGTTTTCAAATATCTCATTTCAGCAAAAGTCCTCACCGATTTCGAAGTGACTTCTGTCTATCGTGACCTCCCCTTAAACGAATGTGCTGGTGGAGCAAGTTCATCGCGACATTTGTTTAATTCCGCAATCGATTTTCGTATTGGTCCTCAATATCCTCAACCACAGGATTATGCTTATATTGAACAAACAAAATTTAAGCTCTGTCAGTTTTGGATACAACATGGTCAAAGTCTAAATCTCGGTATTGGGCTGTATCGTTCAGGCCAGATCCATATTGATACACAAGGATATCGAACTTGGGGACCAGATCTGAGCCGTAATAGCTCGATGTGTAATCTCTAATTTGAAGCACTAAACTTAAAGAGATCGTCTGATCTCTTTTTCTTGCTGTTTACAATGAATAATTCAGCAATCAAATTGCACTCTGAATATAAATGTTTAAAATGCAGCTAACAGATTCAAAGGTAAAATTGATTATGCAACAGTTGTGGACTGACATTGATGACTATATCAATTCGCATTTAATTCCCACAGATCCAAAACTTCAACACGCATTAGATAATACAGATACACAAGGATTTTCTAATCATTTGGCTGTTGCACCTAATCAAGGTATGTTTTTACAAATGTTGATTCAAATGAATCAATGTAAACGGGTATTGGAACTTGGAACTTTTGCGGCATATAGTACGATTTGGTTAGCGAAAGCTTTGCCTGAAGATGGTTATTTGTTGACAGTTGAAGGGCGAGACACACACGTGGTAATTGCGCAAGAAAATATCGATTTTGCCAATATGCCTACCAACATCGAGCTTAAAAAAGGGCGCGGCGCTGATGTGATGAATCAACTCATTACTGAGAATAGTGAACCTTTTGACCTCATTTTTATCGATGCAGATAAACAAAGCTATCCTGAATATTTAGAACTTAGCTTACAGTTAGCTCATTCAGGTACGATACTTGTTCTCGATAATGTGATTCGTGCAGGTGATATCTTGGATGATAATAATAAAAAGCCAAGTATTGAAGGCATTCGCGAAACTTTTACCGCACTTAAAAATCACCCAAAGCTTTTATCATGTACAGCATTACAAACTGTTGGTTCTAAGGGACATGATGGCTTTGCTATTGCCATCGTAAAATAGAGATTAAAAAACAACCTATTCAATTTAATTTTTAAATATCAATAAATTATCTTTATCCCCAGTGCTTTTCCATATAGTTATCCACAGTATTTGCGGATAACTATATGGAGTAAAATGAATCACTTAGCGACAAGTAAGGACACATTAGCATTACGGAAAATCGTTGTGGTAATACTACCCAAGAAGAACTGGTGGATTTTACTATGACTAAACGCCCCTAATACGATTAACTGTATGTTATGTTCTCGTTGATATTCCAGAATATTTTGTGCCACATCACCATAACGATAGATTGACATAACTTCTAAACCCGCATCAGTTAAATACTTCTCAGGTTCAGCCAACATTTCTGGATGATCACCCACATAGAGCAAATGACATTGCAGTTTTTTTAATAAATCACTCTGCGCAATTCGTTGCAACATTTTTTGGCAAGTTGGGGAATATTCATAAGCAAATATAAAACGTCTTGGTGGCTCAAAATGCTCACCCACCGTGATCACAGTACAATTTGCGCCTCGAATGAAATTTTCAACATTACTTCCGATCGGCTTATTCTTCTCGGCCGCACGTTCCCCAACACGTCCAATAATCACAACGTCATTTTCGTTCAATAAGTTAAAACTTTGCTCAAGAAAATCCCCTTTTTCCTGAATCTTACTACTGGTTAGACCATACTGTTTCTCAATCAAATCAGAAATATGATTCAGTAAATTATTACTATAATCCAGCGCTAATTCGCTTTGTTTCTGCTCTAATTCAGCCAGTTCTTTGAGCAGCATTGCGTTGCTCTCAAAACCAATAACACCACTGATTTCACCTAAATGATAGCTTGCAGGATAATAATCCAAGATTTGCAACAGTACTAATTCTCTTTGCGTTTGCTTCGCAACCCATACCGCAGCTTCAGCAACAGCATCGATGCAGGGTGAAGAATCAATACATGCAATAACGCGCTTCATGTTCGCCTCTCTTTAGGTTTAGCACCTTAGGTCTTTTACTTATTTTTAACTTAACACAGAAAAAAGCATGATGGGTTAAATTTATGTATCGAATCTCACAAGATTTTTAATGCTTTTTATTCAGTCCGATAGCGAATTAATTTAGCCGGATTCCCTGCGACAATCGCGAAATCGCCAACGTCTTTAGTGACCATGCTATTCATTCCAACGACTGCATGATGACCTATTTTCACGCCATCTTTAATTCCAACATGAGCGCCTAACCATACATCTCGCCCGACTTCAATTCCCTTCGACGTAACTGGTTGCTGATAAATGGCTCGATCCATTTCCATACCATGATCAAATGCGTATAAATGACTATAAGCCGCGATCCTAACCTGATCATGTAATTTAATTCCAGCACGTCCACCATCCAAGATACAGTGGTGATTGATCGCCACTTCATTACCAATCTCTAAAGGACCATGTAAAGTACAATCTGCTGCAATAAAAGTATTATCGCCGATACTGATTTTTCTACCAGGTTCAGCAAAAATATGTGCTAAAGGAGAAATAAAACAGTTCTTCCCAATTTCAACTGTTTCCATCTCCATCAAATAAGCCTGATATTCGGCTTGCCATACCTCCGCCCATTCGCGATGTTTGGGCTTCAATGTCCAATATAACCAAGGCATATAGTTTAAGCGTTGCTTATGCTGCTCTCGGTATTTTAATAAAGGATCATGCTTCATTTTGTTCCTCTATTATTTTTAACTGTTCACGCCCACGGGTAATATCCTGAAGTTTATTTTTTAAAGCATCTATCTGATGAACCTGCAAACGTGCTTCAACCAAAACACCTGTTTCATTATACCTTTCAACATATTCGATCTGGTGTTGTACTAACTCATATTGAAGGATTGCCCACTCATTAAACCAGCAAGCAAATTGAATCTGCTTTTTCTGAATTAGCTCAATTTTCTCAGCCAACATCAAGCATTGACCAGCACAACCGCCATAAGCACGGACCAAACCTCCTGTACCGAGTTTAACACCCCCATACCAGCGGTTGACCAATACAATTACATTGGTTAAATCATTTCCTTCAATGGTGGCAAGAATCGGTCGTCCTGCGGTACCAGAAGGTTCACCATCATCATTGAATCGGACATTGTGCCCAATCTTCCACGCCCAGCATTGATGCGTCGTAGATAGATCTTTATTTTCTTCCAAAAAGTTTTTAACTTGTTGTTCATTTTCAACAATTGCAGCAATCGCTTGAAAACGACTTTTTTTAATTTCTTCTTCAAAAGTTACCGAAGTGGCAATGGTGAAAGGCATAAAACTGAAATACAAACTTAAAAAGTGATTATAACGACTTCTAGCATAAATAAGAAACCTCGCCTAAGCGAGGTTTAGAGAGAAGAACAGAGATTAACGTTCGCGTAAAGCTTCTTTGGCTTTATTAAACGGTTTCAATAGATAATCTAATACCGTTTTTTGTCCAGTACGAATATCAACAGTTGCAACCATACCTGGTGTGATACTAAATTCTTTACCAGATTTATTATACAAACGATCAGAGTCGGTGCGAATATAAACACGATAGTAGAATTGGTCTTGCTTTACTTCATCACGTATCGTATCTGGAGAGATCACCGTTACTTTACCTTCTAGGCCACCATAAATCGCATAATCATACGCTGTGATTTTAACCAAAGCTTCTTGATTAGGACGAATAAAAGCAATATCTCTAGGAGAAATACGAGCTTCAATCAATAACTTATCCTCTAAAGGAACGATAGTCATTAGCTTACCGTTTTGTGGTACAACGCCACCTAAAGTAGTGACATCAATTTCTTTCACAATACCACGAACTGGCGCTCTGAAAACTGCACGCTGCAAGCTATCGGTTCGACCTTTGACAACTTGTTGCTGTGTTTGAATATCCGTATTGGCTTTAGAAAGTTCTTCACGAGCCTTTACATAATATTGGTTGCGGATGTCATTAATTCGATTTTGTAAGTCATTGGCTTCACGTCTTAAACGAAGTACTTCAACTTCACTTGCCGCACCTTTCGCCACCAGTGGTTCTGTCATCGCCAATTCTTGTTGAACTAATCTCAGTGCTTGCTGATTGCCAGCAATAGATTCTTCTAAGTTAGCACGACGTGAATAATAAAGTGCTGTCTCCTCTTTCACCAATTTCGGCTCTTTTAGTACCTCTTCTGGGAAAGTCAGTGCACTACCATTCACTTCTGCACGTAAACGTGCTGCCGTGGCCATAGCTGACATAAGCAAAGACTGTGATTCACCAACATTTGAAGCAAAACGAGTTGGATCTAACTGCGCTAAGATTTGCCCGCTTTCAACAATATCCCCTTCCTTGACATCTAGCTTAGTTAAAATCCCGCCTTCAAGTGACTGAATAATCTGCTCTTTTGAAGATGGAATAACTTTACCTGTACCTGTTGAAACTTCTTCTAAACTAAATACCCATGCCCAAACGAGCAGTACCACTAAACCAATTCCAATCAACCATACAATGATGGATGAACTCGGCAATTTTGGCTCCTTATAAGTCACATTCATGGGACGGCTGCTTGTTTGTTCTTGATCACTCATGAATTTTCCTCTTTAAACTGTTTTTTGTTTTGCAGCTGATTGTTGTAATACTTTATCTGCTGGCCCATCCATGACGATTTTTCCATCATTCATGACGATAATACGGTCAACTAACTCCAGTACCGCACGTCGATGCGTTGCAACAATTAAAGTACGATAACCCAGCCAACCCCTTAAATGATCAATCAATTGTTTTTCTGCAACATCATCAATTGCGGCCGTTGGCTCATCTAACAATAAAATATTTGGCTGACGAATGAGTAAACGCGCTAATAATAATGCTTGTCGTTGTCCCCCTGAGAAACCAACCCCACCTTCTAACACCAAGTGGTCCAAACCTTCTTTCTTTTCATGCACAAAGCTTAATGCACCTGTAACTTTCAAGGCTTTTAAAATGTCTTCATCACGTGCTAATGGAGCACCTAGCGTTAAGTTTTCACGGATCGTTCCATAGAACAAATGCGCATTTTGATTTAATAAGCCCATATCACGACGCACATCCGCAGGATCAATCAAGCTAATATCTAACTCATCTAGATGTACTGAACCAGAGTTTGGCGTCTGCATTGCAGAAAGGATTTGCAGTAAAGTCGATTTACCAGCGCCATTACGCCCTAAAATTGCAATACGCTCCCCTGCACGAATTTTTAAATGTGGAATCATCAAACTTGGTCGAGGATCATCCTCGCCATATTGGAAGACTACATTTTTAAGCTCATAATCACCGTGTAATACTTCTTTATGCACAAGATGTGCATGGTCAGCTTGATCTACAGGACGCTGCATCAACTCATCCAAACTTTGTTTGGCAACTTTGGCTTGCTGCAAACGCCCTAATATACCTGTGATTTGAGAAATAGGTGCTAACATACGTGATGACAAAATAGAACATGCGACCAATGCACCCGTGGTCATTTCACCTTCCATTACCGCAAAACATCCGACGAGAACTACGATCGCATAAGTAAGCCCTTGTAGCTTTTGTGTCCATGCGGTAAGAACCCCTACAATTTTACGTTGCTGCATACTAATATCTGCAGAAACTTCATTCATATGATTCCATTGGTTTTGGAAACGAGATTCAGCACGTAACAGTTTAATATCTTCAATTCCCTGTACAGCCTCAACCAAAATTGCGTTGCGAATTGAAGATTCACGCATACCTTCTTGTGCAAGTTTCGCCAGTTTTTTCTGTACTAAAATTCCAGGTAAAATCATTAAAGGTACAATCGCTAGCATTACCCAGAATAAGTTTCCACCAATGATTGCAAAGATAAATAAGAATAAAAAGAAGAATGGAAGATCTGCTATCGCCCCTAAAGTGGTAGAGGTCACCAACTCTCTGACACCTTCGAGCTCTCGAATTTGAGAGATAAAAGTACCCGTTGACTTCGAACGTTCACTATTTTTAATTCGAAGTGCATGACCAAAGACACGGTCTGATATCCTTAGATCTGCACGTTTTCCAATAATGTCAGAGATATATACTCTTGAAATACGAAGTACGAACTCAAAAATCGCTGCAATCAATACACCACCAGCCAGTACCCACAGGGTAGGTATCGACTGCGAAGGAACGACACGATCATAAACCTGCATCGAAAATACAATCGTTGCCAGAGCCAATACGTTTGCAATCATAGATGCAAACATAATATCGATATAGCGCTTCCAATCACTTAAAACAATCGACCAAAACCAGCTCGGTTGGTAAGGCTTAATATATTCATCAATACGGGCATCTGGGACTGACTTTTCTGGTCGTAGAATAAATACATTTTTAACAATATGTTTTAAAGCACCTACAGCAAACTTTTGAGCTAATCCCTGATCACCACTCAGTTGAATGCTGACATGCCCAGTACCATCTGCTTTATCAATGACGCCAACTTGCCCATCAGCCAGTTCAACAAGCACAGGCAAACGCCAAGGGTTAATAACATCATTGCTAAATTTCACTCGTCGTATACTTAAACCGACTTGGCGACCAATCAAAGTCAGAACCTCATCAAGATTTTGATTTTGATTCCAATCTAATTGTAATCGAACACGTTCTTCAGATGGTTCGATACGGTAATGCTTCGCAATGGTTAATATCGCCTGTAACCAAGGTTGGTAATCTACTTTTGTTATCATGGCTGCACCTCAAAACCTTGAATTTTTATATTATTCAGGTCATAGGCTTGGCGAGAACGCCCTGTGGCGGCAATATATTGGGCAATGCTGCTATAAATATCATAACGCGCTATTTCTACTTCTGAATTTGCACTATGAATAGCTTGCTCAGCATTTAATAAATCGACAAGTGTACGAGTTCCCAGTTTATATTGTTCTTGATAAAGCTCTTTGGTCCGTACAGTTGTAGCTTGTTGACCCGCTAATACCTGCAATTGACGCTGCTTACTCTCGATTTGTTCTCGACTGGTTCTGATCTGATCCAATACTCTTAAATATACCGCATTTACCTGTGCTTTGGCTGCTTCTTCTGCAAAACTCGCAGCTCGCAAGCGTGAAGTCGTAGCACCGCCTTGATAAAACTGACTACTTGCCTCCAACATAATTGCACTATCAAAACCACCTCGTTTGTCATTATTCGGATTTCGACCATGCAATGCTTGGCTGACCTCACCCTTTACTGACAAAGTAGGATAATTGCTCACCTGCGTCTGTCTTTTTTGATTTTTCGCAACTTCAATCCCCGCATACGCTGCAATCATTTGCGGAATGGTATTAAACTCAGGCTCTACATATAAATCTGATTGTTGAACAAAATCCTGCGGAATGGCCCATTGCACACTTCGCGCATCAAAACCTAATAAAGTATAGAGCCGCTGTTGCAATTGACTTAATATTGACTGCTGAGCAATTAAAGCAGACTGGGCCGATTGCACATAGGATTGTGCTTGCACAGGATCGGCTTGACTACTAATGCCTGCATTGGCTCGTAAGTTTGCCATTTCCTGAATACGTTTGATTCCAGCGATTTGCTGATTTGCAATCCTAATCAGCCTTTGTTGACGTTGAATATTAATAATAGTTTGTGCTACATCTAATGAAATATCATCCACTTTAACCAACACATTGGCTTGTTCCAGCAGAAGTTTGGCTTCCTCAGTAGATACACCAGATTTCACCTTTCCAAAGTCATAAAGCATTTGAGTTGCATTCAAAGCTAATATTTGCCGCCCCCGCTCACCTTTTCGTGTCAGATCTCCAGTATTTACCCCACCTGATATCTGAGGGTAATAACCTGCTTTTGCGACGTCAATGTTGGCATTTTGAGCAGCCAGTGTTGCTAAGGTTTGAGAAATTTCGGGATTGCGTTGAACCGCAAGCTGTATTGCATCCTTTAAAGTTTTATTCTGATTTTGCCATACAACTGCAGGCGCCGATGTACCCATTGGACGTCCCGATCCAACAACGGGTAATTCAGTTACAGTTGAGTTAACCGAAAAGTTACTCAACTTTTGCATATTAGCTGTTTTAAACTCATCACTACTCTTGGGTGAGAACAATTGAGATACGTTGTTCTTTAAAGAATGGTATTGCTCACTTGGGGTTGAGGCCTGCGTAACGGGCACAGATGATAAAGTCGCTACACAAAATAGCCACTTAAAATCCATACATGCTTTACGTGCTCCCTCATCTATATCTTTATTAATGCTCATATTCTTATCATGTAATTATCGCCTAAAGCAAAACCATTCTACTCTTATTCTTGTGCAAAACACCACGTTTTAGATGCAAATTCAGCCAGTTATAAATGTTTATTTTTTGTAAATTAGGTCACACTTTATTGAGGTCAGATGCAAAAAAAGAACCCATTCTGGGTTCTTCTAACGCTGATATGAATCATTTTAAACTACGAAATCATCGCCAAGGTAAACCTTACGAACCTGCTCATTGTCTAAAATTTCTTGTGGTGTTCCTTCTGCGATCACTGAGCCTTCACTTACAATATAAGCTTTCTCACAGATTGCCAGAGTCTCACGAACATTGTGATCCGTAATTAACACACCGATCCCACGATCTTTCAGTGTTTGAATAATTTCTTTAATATCACCCACAGAAATTGGATCTACTCCTGCAAAGGGTTCATCCAATAACATAAATTTCGGATCAGCAGCCAATGCTCGCGCAATTTCAGCACGACGTCGTTCACCACCAGATACACTCATACCTAATGAGTCTTTGATATGACTGATTTTAAAATCACCTAACAACTCATTCAAACGTTGCTGGCGTTGCTGCTTGTTTAAATCTTTCCGTGTTTCCAAAATTGCCATAATATTTTCGGCAATGGTTAGCTTTCTAAAAATTGAAGCTTCCTGTGGTAAATACCCTATACCTTTACGTGCACGCTCATGCATTGCGAGATCAGATAAATCCAAATCATCTAAATGAATTTCGCCTTTATCCATTCGAACTAAACCGACAACCATATAGAAGCTCGTCGTTTTACCTGCCCCATTCGGACCTAATAACCCCACAATTTGTCCACTTTGCATGGTAAAAGACACATCTTTTACCACCCAACGTTTACTATAGTTTTTGGCTAAATGCTTAATACATAAGGTTTGTGGTTGTTGCAGCGATTGTTCCATTAATCACGCGCCCCTGGAAAACTTTTTGAACTAGATGGTGGAATGATAATTTGCACTCGATTTGATGAAGACCCTTGAGCTTCCACATCACCTTTATTCATACTATATTTTAGACTTTCACCACGAATGCTTGAGCCATCCTGATACAGATATGCACGCCCTGTTAAAGTCAGAATACCCGTGTCAGCATTGTAAACAATCTGTTGAGCCTCACCACGTGCCAAACCACGATTTGCATCAATTTGTTGTTGAAATTTAGCCAGTTGACCTTTGGCAGTGATGGTCTGGATTTCTCTTTTACTATTTAAAGTGGCTACGATTGAATCAGCTTGTAGTTTCATCGTACCTTGTTCAATCACAACATTACCAGTATATGTCGTAACACCTGTTTTATCATTATAAGTTGCGCGATCTGCAACCAACGTCAATTGTTGATTACGGTCTGAAGGCAAAGCAAAGCTTGTAGCAGAAGATAAAGCGATGACAGCCATACATGTGAATTGCTTTAAGGAAGTAAAGCGATTATTAAAATTAAGAGTTTGGCGCATACTTTCCTCGAACTTTAAAAAACTCATATTGCCCATCATTCAAATTGGCCTTTAAACCTTGGCTGATAAACTCTGACGATGGCGATTGGATAATCACTTGATGTTGTGTTTCTAACTCTCTAGTTTTTGGATAACCGGTAATTTCATCGGTACGAAATTCCATGTTACCTTGATCAGACAAATTGGTAACAACCACATCTCCTGTCAATATAATTTTATGGTTATCATCATAGCCATTCGCCTGTCGAGCCGAAAAAGTTGCGTCGGCTTTACCCTGCTTGTACATCACAGCACTCAGTTGATCAATCTGAGAGGTTTTTTGCTGCATATCTTGCTGTAATTGTTTAATTTCAGCACGAACATACAAGTTTCCTTGTTCATCCGTTTGAGTTAAATGAACACCGTGCGCCGAATAGGTCATATTCTTCGCAGTATCAACATCTAACTTTTTTGCTTTACCGCTAAAGTAATAAAAACCGCCGCTGACACTCGCAACGGCTATAGCGATAACGTATAAAACTTTGGTATCCATAAACAGGGTTACCTAACCTTGAGCATATCGACTCTATACTTGTATTAATGTGGCACAGCAAGATATTTTTCAAGCAGTTCTTGGTAAACACCTTTTGCCGTCAATAACATATCACATACTTCTCGAACTGCTCCACGACCACCCATCGCCTGTGTGACAAGATGTGCACGGCGACGAACTTCTTCGTGACCATTCGGCACTGTCACACACATACCAGAGATTGAAAATGCAGATAAATCAGGCCAATCATCTCCCATATATAAACAATCTTCAGGAAGAATATTGAATTGTGCACATGCTTCTCGCAATGCAACACCTTTGTCCTCACGACCTTGAAAGACTAAGTCAACACCTAAGTCTGACATACGTTTTTCAACGATATTACTCTTACGGCCAGTAATGATGATAACTTTCATACCCGCTTTTTGAACCAATTTCATACCTAAACCATCACGAATATCGAATGATTTAATTTCATCGCCTGAATTGGTCAATGTCACAAAGCCATCGCTTAAAATCCCATCCACATCCAGCACTAAGGCTTGTAAATGACGTGCTTGTTCTTGTAAAGCATACGATGCCATGGCTTAATTTACTCCAGCTTCAATAAGGTCGTGCATACTAATAACACCAATCACTTTTTTAGCATCATCAACAACAACGAATTGGTTAATTTTCTTCTCATGCATTTTTTCTAAAGCTTCAACCGCACGAGCCTCTTGAGAAATCGTGAGTGGATTCTCTGTCATCACATCAGCGACCACAGCAGTTACATCAAAGCCTTGTTGTCGATCAATCATACGACGCAAGTCACCATCGGTAAAAATGCCTAACAAAGTATCTTGTTCATCTACGATCGTCGTCAAACCCAAACGTTTATCAGAAATTTCGTATAACACTTTATTCATCGGTGTATCTGGCTTTACTTTCGGTAATTCAGAGCCCGTATGCATCAAATGCTTCACATGTAACAACAATCTTTTACCCAAAGCACCAGCAGGATGTGAACGTGCAAAATCATCAGCGGTAAAGCCACGTGCTTCTAATAATGCAACCGCTAAAGCATCACCCAAAACCAGTGTAGCAGTAGTACTAGACGTCGGTGCCAAACCTAAAGGACAGGCTTCATCTGCCAAACCCAAGGTTAAAGCGACATCTGCATTCTGTGGCATCGGACCTTTATCATCACGACTAATCGTAATTAAAGGTACTCCCAAATGTTTGATCAATGGCATGAGCATCATAATTTCATCACTCTTACCAGAGTTTGAAATCGCAATCAGCACATCACCACGAACCAACATACCAAGATCACCATGACCAGCCTCGCCAGGATGCATGAAAAATGAGGGGGTCCCCGTAGATGCGAATGTCGCTGCCATTTTACGTCCGATATGACCTGATTTTCCCATACCGGTAACAACGACACGTCCTGAACATTGCAATAGAATTTCACATGCACGATCAAAACGTTCATCGACCTGAGTTGCAAGCACTTCGATTGCTTGTTGTTCAATACGCAAAGTTTCCAATGCACTTTTCTGAAAATTTATAGCTTGTGACATGCGAGTCTGACTCAAAGTAATACTCTATCCACTTGATGATGGATGATTTTAATCGAAAGAATTGTGGAGATTCTAGCACAACTGTAAGTTATACACGTTTCCAAATGTATAAGTTTTCAAGGAAGATGGAGAGACATCTTTTCCAAAAATGAATAATCATAAATGATCAATCTCCCCTATCCATCGAATTAATCTTTTTTCTCTAGACAACTTTATGAAAAATGATGCATACGTTATGATGTAACGCTAATTTTGTAGAGTGTTTGAAAACCCTTATGCAACCTTTTGTTTTATATAACTCTGAGCAACGTAAAAAAGTTGAATTTGTCCCACGTAATGAAGGTCAAATCGATATCTATGTCTGTGGTATGACCGTATACGATTACTGTCACATTGGACATGCTCGCGTTATGGTTGCATTTGACTACATTATCCGTTTCTTACGTAGCCAAGGCTGGAAAGTACGCTATATTCGCAATATCACCGATATTGACGACAAAATCATTGCTCGTGCAAACGAAAATGGTGAAAGTATTCAACAACTCACCGCACGTTTCATTGATGCAATGAATGAAGATGCAGCGAACTTAGGCTGCGTTGCACCTGATGAGGCACCAAAAGCAACCGAGTACATCGATCAAATGCAAAATATGATTAGCACTTTAGTAAATAAAGGTGCTGCCTACCCTGCAAGCAATGGCGATGTCTATTTTGAAGTAAGTAAATTTGAAAAATATGGTCGACTTTCAGGTCGTAAACTCGATGATATGCAAGCAGGTGCTTCAGAACGTATCGATGTTGAAGTTGAAAAGAAACATCCCTTTGACTTTGTGCTTTGGAAACATGCGAAGGAAAATGAACCTGCTTGGGCATCACCTTGGGGTAAAGGTCGTCCAGGTTGGCATATTGAATGCTCTGCAATGTCAACCTGCTGCTTAGGCAATCATTTTGATATTCATGGTGGCGGCTCAGATCTCATGTTCCCTCATCATGAAAATGAAATTGCGCAAAGCGAAGCAACTACTGGCGAACAATATGTAAATTATTGGATGCATGTTGGATTCATCAATGTCGATGGTGAGAAAATGTCTAAGTCTTTAGGCAATTTCTTTACGATTCGAGATGTGATGGAAAAATTCCATCCTGAAGTGATTCGTTACTTTATTGTCTCATCACATTATCGTAGTCCAGTCAATTTTTCTGATGTTGCTTTAAAAGAAGCTAAGACTGCGTTGAGCCGTTTCTATCATTCATTTAAAGCCTATCAACAAGTGTATGGTCAAAAAACTGTTGATGCTTTAGAACAAAGTTTTGTTGAACGCTTTAATGATGCAATGTGTGATGATTTCAATACTGCTGAAGCGATGGCTGTTCTTTTTGAGCTGAATAAAGAATTAAATCGTGCAGTGAAAGAAGAACAAGCAGAACAAGCAACGGTTCTCTACTCAACTTTACGCCAGCTCACAAATATTCTAGGTTTAGTTCAACACAATGTAGATGAATTCCTTAAATCTGATATTGGTCAAGATGCTCTTGCGCTTTCTGATACGGATATTGAGGACTTGATCCAACAACGTGTAGATGCAAAAAAAGCCAAAGATTTTGCAAAAGCCGATGGCATTCGTCAATCTTTATTGGATCAAGGTGTGGTTCTAGAAGATACACGTCAGGGAACAATCTGGCGACGTGCTGATTAATTCAACACTTAGCATTATAGAGAGTTGACAGTTGAACGAAACTCTCTATAATGCGTCCTATTGCGGGAATAGCTCAGTTGGTAGAGCATAACCTTGCCAAGGTTGGGGTCGCGAGTTCGAGTCTCGTTTCCCGCTCCAAAATTCAAAAAACCCTAATCTTTTGATTAGGGTTTTTTTATTGTAGATAAATATAAAATCATAATATTGATCTTAGATCTGTTTAGAGAATTTAATAGTAGCGATCAAAAATTAAAATACTCCATGTTTACCAAAGGTTAAATAAACTTACATTCTCCAACTACCCTTTCATTTTAAAATCCCATAAGTTAAGACACGAGCATTTCTCGTTATAAGGTTCAATTTAAAATGAAAAAATCAATTTTAGCTCTATCTCTCGCTTCTGTTTTTTTAGTTGCATGTAGTAAAAACGACAACACAAAGAACGAGGAGCAGATGCCAACCACTGCTGCCAGCGAAGCAATTGCAGCAGATAACGCACATACAGCAGAAAACTCTTTAGATTGGAATGGCACCTACAAGGGTGTATTACCTTGCGCTGACTGTGAAGGAATAGAAACAGAACTTGAGCTAAATTCAGATAAAACTTACGAATTAAAAGAAACTTATCTAGGTAAAGGTGATGGTAAACCATTTGAAAGCAAAGGTAGCTTCACCTTCAATAGCGCTAACACATCAATTATTGAGCTTGATCAATCAGGTGATGGACGTAAATATTTCGTTGCTGAAGGTTATTTAAAAGCCCTAGATTTAGAAGGTAATGAAATTACTGGTGAGTTAGCAGATAAATATCAATTAAAGAAAGAAGCTGAGTAGTAAATTTTTTAATAAATTAAGTTTTCTGAATACTCAATAAAAAAACCCTGCTTATGCAGGGTTTTTTTCGAATCAATCAGAAGCGATTAGCCACCAAATTGGTTCATTGTGTTTTTGCTAGCGTCACCAGCTTTAAGTGCATTTTCACCAGCAAAGATTTCTTTGTGATCATCACCGATGTCAGAACCAGCCATTGCTTGGTGTTTAACACATGCGATACCACCGCGGATTTCTTTACGTTGTACGCCAGCAACATAAGCCAACATACCTTCTTCACCGAAGTAACCTTTAGCAAGCTCATGAGTAGAAAGAGCAGCTGTGTGGTAAGTAGGAAGAGTGATCAAGTGGTGGAATACACCTGCTTCACGTGCAGCATCAGCTTGGAAAGTACGGATCTTCTCATCAGCATCAGCAGCCAATTCAGAAGCATCATACTCAGCGCTCATTAATTTAGCACGGTCGTAACCAGAAACATCTTTACCTTCAGCAACCCAACGATCGTAAGCTTGTTGACGGAAGTTTAACGTCCAGTTGAACGATGGAGAGTTGTTATATACAAGTTTCGCATTTGGAACTTGTTTTTTGATGTCGTTTACGAAACCAGCAATACCAGCAACGTCTGGAGTTGGAGTTTCGATCCAGATCATGTCAGCGCCGTTTTGTAAGCTAGTTACACAGTCAAGTACAACGCGGTCGTGCTGAGTGCCTTCGCGGAACTGGTATAAGCCAGAAGCTAAACGAGTTGGACGGTGTAATTTGCCATCACGCTTGATCAGGATTTCATCATCAGCAGCTTCAGAAATATCAATTTCTTTAGTATCTAAGTAGCTGATGTATTGAGAAGCCAAGTCACCTTTCTCTTTAGATACAGGGATCTTTTGAGTTAAGTCAGCGCCTTCAGAGTCAGTACGTGCAACGATAACACCTTCATCAACGCCAAGCTCAAGGAATGCATAACGTACAGCATTGATTTTAGCTAAGAAGTCTTCGTGTGGTACAGTTACTTTACCAGCTTGGTGACCACATTGTTTAGCGTCAGAAACTTGGTTTTCGATTTGGATTGCACATGCACCCGCTTCGATCATTTGTTTAGTTAACAAATAAGTTGCTTCTTCGTTACCGAAACCAGCATCGATATCAGCGATGATTGGCACAACGTGAGATTCGAAGTTGTCGATTTGAGAAATGATTTCAGCAGCTTTAGCAGAATCACCAGCAGCTTCAGCTTTTTGTAAAGCACGGAATAAATCGTTTAATTCTTTCGCATCAGCTTGACGTAAGAATGTATAGATTTCTGCGATCAATTTAGGTACAGAAGTTTTTTCGTGCATAGATTGGTCAGGAAGTGGACCAAATTCTGAACGAAGAGCAGCAACCATCCAACCAGAAAGGTAGATATAACGCTTGCTTGTAGTACCGAAGTATTTTTTGTTTGCGATCATTTTTTGTTGCGCGATAAAACCGTGCCAGCAACCTAATGATTGAGTATATTTGCTATTATCAGCGTCATATTCAGCCATATCTTTACGCATGATAGCAGCTGTATATTTAGCGATGTCTAAACCAGTGTGGAAACGGTTTTGAACCATCATACGAGCAGCATCTTCTGGGCGAATCGCACCCCATGTGCCACCTAATTTTTCTTTAACGGCACGAACGTGCTCTAAAGCTGATTGATATGTCATGATATTTTCCTTTAAGGGATTGGCATCGATTGGACGCTGAAAATCATGCTTCTAATGTCGGCGAGATTTCGAGCAATGCATCAATATGAACACAGCTTAGTCTTTGCCAAGGGATTAATCCAATATTCTAGCTTAATTTTCGGTATTTTCTTAAAAAATATATGTGAGGGCATTTTTCAACACCACCTAAAAATACAAAATAAACATCTGTTTTTAAATTAATTTCAGAAATACGAAAAATCACTTTTTAGGCTAAATTAGCGTTCATTTTTTTATTTCCAAACATTTTCAGCTTAGTCTCTATGCTTACAATGACACTAAAACTGCGTTGTTAAAGCTAAGCTTCCCCCCTATTTCCGCATTAGGCCAGACTCAGATGCGTCATCCAATAGACTTATCGCCGTCAACGTAAGTAGAAATTTCTAGCTTATTTGTACATCATCATTCGGCTGTTGTTTTTTGTAGTATTAAGTTACACAAATGACTTGAGATATGTCATAATTCATCACAATTCAAGGATTTTATTTTCGGTATTTTTTTTATGAATCTGGAGCGAGTCGATCTTAATTTATTAATTTATCTTGACGTACTTCTTCGTGAAAAAAATGTCACCCGAGCTGCTGAACAACTCGGTGTCACTCAGCCAGCTATGAGTAATATTTTACGTCGATTACGTAATTTATTTAATGATCCACTCTTGATTCGATCATCTGAAGGGATGACCCCGACAGAACGCGCTTTGGAATTACAACCTCGTATTCGTGATGCGCTGTCTGATCTTTCCATGATTCTTGAACCTCGAACTGAATTCCGCCCATATACCAGTAATCGTGTGTTCCGTATCATGACATCTGATTATGCCGAGGCGACTTTAGTTCCACGTTTAGTTAAAGCATTACGCTCAGAAGCCCCGAATGTGGTACTTGACTTTTTAACGCCAAGTGATGTGTCCTACCGTGATATGGAACAAGGTAAAGTTGATTTAGCGATTAACCGCTTCAATGAAATTCCGCAAAGTTTCCATCAAGTTTTGGTATGGCGTGACAGCTTTAGTTGTATTTTAAATGATAAGCACCCTGCCGTTCAGCATTTAAATCTTAAAAGTTATTTAGATGCACAACATATTTGGGTATCGAAAACAGGTATGGGCGTCGGTTTCGGTGTCAATCCTGATAAACAAGCTGGTTTAGGTTGGATTGATCAAGCCCTTGAGCGAATTGGGCAACGCCGTAAGATTTCCGTGTTTACACGACATTATCAAATGCCAGCACTCTTAGCGCAAAATGTAGATCTGATTGCAACCTTACCAACTCGTATGGCACAGCTTCAAACACAAAACCCAAGATTGGTCATCAAAGATCCTCCATTTTACATCCCTGAATTCGAATTAAAAATGGCTTGGTGTCCTTTACTTCATCATCACCCAGCCCATCGCTGGTTAAGACAACTGATTTTATTCGTAGCTCGCCAAATGATTGAGGAAGAAAATCGAGAATTTTTATTAAATAACTCTCAATTTTCACAGTACTAAAATTAACGATAAAAGATGAACAACGTCGAGTTAATCTAAAGATTAACTTGACAACTTTTTTATGTTAAAACATTAATATAATAATGATTCAAATTCAGGTGACGTGTGAGTCTCGTTCAAAATATCATTATCATCGCAATGCTGATTATTGCAGCTGGTTTCTTATCTCTCACCGAAATTGCACTAGCAGGTGCGCGAAAAGTTAAGCTTAAAATTCTAGCCGAATCAGGTGAACATCGTGCGCAAAAGGTTCTGGATCTGCAAGAGCAATCCGCAGACTTTTTTGCTGCATCTCAAATTGGATTAAATGCAGTTGCAATCTTGGGCGGTATTTTAGGTGAAGCTGCCTTTCGCCCTTTTTTCGTAGATTTGATTGGTCGTTTTTATACAGGCGCATGGTTAGAAACCATAGGTTTTGCACTCTCTTTTACATTCGTTACTTCACTATTTATTTTATTTGCTGATTTAATGCCGAAACGTCTGGCAATGATTGCACCTGAAAAAATTGCAATTAGTGTGATTGAACCTATTCAAATTTTTATTAAAGTTTGCAAACCCTTGGCTTGGGGAATTAATGCCATCGCAAACCTATTGTTTAGGCTATTTAAGGTAAATACCACACGCGATGACAATATCACTTTTGATGATATCTCTGCTGTCATGGATGCAGGTGCTCAAGCAGGCGTTTTACAAAAGCAAGAACATCATTTCATTGAAAATGTATTTGAACTAGAGGAACGTACCGTACCTTCTAGCATGACCACACGTGAAAATGTTGTGTACTTTACACTCAAAGAAAATGAGAGCAGTATTCGCCAAAAATTGGCTGAATACCCTTATTCAAAATTTTTAGTGTGTAATGAACACATTGATCAAGTCATTGGTTATGTTGATACCAAAGACATTCTTGTGCGTATTTTAAATAATCAATCCTTACTTCAGTTAAATGAATCAACGATTCGTAACGTTCTGATTATTCCAGATACTCTCACTCTTTCTGAGTTGCTCGACCGTTTCCGCTCGACTAAAGAAAAGTTTGCAGTCGTCATCAATGAATATGCACTGGTTGTGGGCGTGATTACACTCAGTGACATCATGATTACCGTGATGGGTGATTGGGTGACACCTATGGAAGAAGATCAGCAAATTATTAAGCGCGATAACCATTCTTGGTTAATCGATGGAAGCACACCGATCGAAGATGTGAAGCATGTCTTAGAGATTGAAGAATTTCCCGAAAACGAGAACTATGAAACGATCGCAGGCTTCATTATGTATCGTCTTCGTAAAATTCCCCGTCCTGCGGATGCCGTCGAATATGCTGGCTTCAAATTTGAAGTTGTTGACATTGATCATTATAAAATTGACCAATTGCTTGTCACGCAAATTCTCCCTAGCCAAGAGAGTGACAGCCCTGCCATAAAAGAAGAATAGACATTTTAACAGCAAGTCTATTCTTTAAACTTGCTGTTTTTATTGCATCACAAACCAAATCAAAATGACCAGTATCAAAAAAATCACAACAAAAACTTTTAACCCACTTCGACTACGCTGAGTTAATTGTTCCTGAATTCTCGTTTGTTCTTGAGGATGATCATTTAGATATTGATCAATAAGATCTTTGGATTCTTTTAACCCCAGTCCAGTTTGCTCACGAGTGATCTTAATCGCGTGTATTAATTGCCCATCGCGCAGCATTTGCAGCGCTTCTGGAGGAATTTTATGGGGTAAGTTCATAAAGTTAACAATCCTTGTTATTTTAAATGAATCACTGATTGTCGTATGTTAATTCCCGCCATATAGCGAGATTAACTCATCTAAAGTGGCTTGGTAATGAATCAATATATCTTCAGCCAAAATCTTATAAGCATTATCAAATTGAACCATTGGCCAGCCTTCTTTCCAAAATGGGAAAATGTTATGCAAACCTTCGGTAACGATTGCGTCTTCTCGTGTGATTGCTTGTGCAATTTGAGCCAATACTTGTGCCGTTTCTGCTCCGTCAATTGCGAGATAATCAATACCACGTACTTTTAAAATGCGGATACGATCTTTCTTATAACGAATTTTTTTAGCCTGACCTGCATTTAAACCTAAAGCTAAAGTAACAGCTTCAACAAATTTTTCTTCAAAGCTTGTATTTAATGCAACCAAAGCCAGTTTGTGCGCTTCTTGGCGACCTGCTTTCCCCCCATTACGAATGATCTCTTTGGCTTCAACATCTAGCTCATCTTTTTTCATAGACTGTAAAATGTCTAAAATTTCGATATCGCTTAAAGATTCAGGAGATTGCTCAGTCATGGGAGTCCAAATACAAAAAATATGAACTGATATTGTCTCATAAAAGCAACCGTAAAAGAAAATTAAAAGGTCAAACTTCTCGCTAAAATAGGCCCTCTACTTATTTGATCTATTTTATATATTTCCTCACCGTCAACTCAGGATCAAAAACAAAAAAAGCCCACCTAAATGGTGAGCTTTATTAAACTAACTTAATCAATTAAAGACGAACTAATTCGACTATTTTATCAGCAGCCTCTTCAGCAGTTTCAGCAGCAATATCGGTATCAGTTCCTTCAACAGTCGTAGTAATCACCACCACACCTGTTTCACGTAACAGATTGATTTGATCAATAGCTAAATTTGCTCTAGCAATCGCAACCACACCTTGTTGGATCAATAAGCTTTCTAATGCTTGTGCATTTTCAATTAACTGTGCAGAAACACCAATCACAGCAGGTTTCTGACCTAAACGAGCAGCACGATCTTCTGCAGTAACTGGATTGCTATGCGCAGTCCACTCAACAGCAGCTTCAACCATACCTGCACCAACGGTCACGTTGCTTAAACGGTCAATAAAGATAAATGAACCTGTATAACGACTGTCTTGGTATTGATCAAATACAACTGGCGCATCAAACTCAATCACAACATCCGCAATTGCATTCAACTCAAGCTCTTCAACCTGAGTGTGCTCAAGTGTATTTACATTGACACGGAAATTAATTGCAGTGACTTTTGCAGGAACAGTTTGAGTGCCGATTTTGACGTTGTAGAGCTTACCTTTAACCAAAGGGTGCTCGGTCATCCAAACCACTGATGCACGAACACTACGAGAAATTAAAGGTTGCTCACCCGTACGAACCAATACATTACCGCGTGAAATATCAATTTCATCATTTAATGTTAAGGTAACAGCTTGACCAGCGCCTGCTTTTTCAAGATTGCCATCAAAAGTCACAATCTCTTTAACTGTTGATTTCTTCCCTGATGGAAGTGCAACAATTTCATCACCAACATTAATTTCACCCAATGCGATCGTGCCGGCAAAACCACGGAAATCAAGATTTGGACGATTCACATATTGAACAGGGAAACGGAATTCATGTTTATTGGATTCACGTTTGATTTCCACTGACTCAAGAATATCCATCAGCGTTTGACCTTTGTACCAAGGTGTACTTACAGATGAATTTACAACGTTATCGCCATTAAGTGCTGAAATTGGAACAAAGACAATATTTTCAGGACGACGGTTACCTAATTGATTTACAAACGCATCGTATTCAACTTGAATTTCATTGAATCGAGCTTCCGAGAACTCGACTAAATCCATTTTATTAATCGCAACTACGATATTTTTAATACCAAGTAAACTTGCAATAAAGGTATGACGACGCGTCTGTGTTTGCACACCATAACGCGCATCGATCAAGATAATCGCAAGGTCAGCAGTTGAAGCACCTGTTGCCATATTGCGGGTATATTGCTCATGACCCGGTGTATCGGCAATGATAAATTTACGTTTTTCAGTCGAAAAATAACGATACGCGACATCAATGGTAATGCCTTGCTCACGCTCTGCTTGTAAACCATCTACAAGCAATGCTAAATCAGGTGCCTCTCCTGTCGTACCCACTTTTTTACTATCACGTGTTACCGCTTGCAATTGATCTTCGTAGATCAATTTTGAGTCATAAAGTAAACGACCAATAAGCGTTGATTTACCATCATCGACGTTTCCGCAGGTCAAAAAGCGCAGAAGGTCTTTATTTTCGTGCTGTTTTAGGTAGGCCAAAATATCTTGGCTAATAAGATCTGATTGATGAGACATTGCTCAAAACTCCACAAAATTTGAAATCGAATTTCCTAAACGAAATTAGAAGTAACCTTCCTGCTTTTTCTTTTCCATCGAGCCAGCTTCATCATGGTCAATCATACGACCTTGACGTTCTGAACTGGTGGCCAAAAGCATTTCTTGGATAATTTCAGGTAATGTATCCGCCTCAGACTCAACTGCACCTGTTAATGGATAACAGCCTAATGTACGGAAACGTACCGATTTCATTTGTGGGACTTCACCTTCTTTCAAACGCATACGCTCATCATCCACCATGATAAGCGTACCACTGCGCTCTACCACTGGACGTACGGCAGAGAAATAAAGAGGAACGATTTGAATATTTTCTAGATAGATATATTGCCAAATATCTAACTCAGTCCAGTTAGATAACGGGAATACACGAATACTTTCACCTTTGTTTACTTTACCATTGTAAAGATTCCAAAGTTCTGGACGTTGGTTTTTAGGATCCCAGCGGTGTTTAGTATCACGGAATGAGTAAACACGTTCTTTCGCTCGTGATTTTTCTTCATCGCGACGTGCGCCACCAAAAGCAGCATCAAACTGGTATTTATCCAAGGCTTGTTTTAAGCCCTGAGTTTTCATGATGTCTGTATATTTAGAGCTACCATGATCAAATGGATTGATGCCTGCCTCACGCCCTTCAACATTTTGATGAACGATCAGATCAAAGCCATGCGTTTTCGCCATGTTATCGCGAAAAGCAATCATGTCCTTAAATTTCCAACCTGTATCTACATGTAGTAATGGGAATGGAAGTTTCGCAGGATAAAATGCCTTAAGTGCAAGATGCAACATCACTGCAGAGTCTTTACCAATCGAGTAAAGCATCACAGGATTTTCGAATTCAGCCGCGACTTCACGAATGATATGAATACTTTCAGCCTCAAGTTGCTTGAGGTGCGTTAATCTATTCTCAGTCATGTACACTTACCTCCTTATCCATGTTACCCATAAAATCTATAAGTGGTTTTACACCACCACTTGGAAGACCGTGTGGAGGAACGAGTGCCATAACAACTCCAATTTTTCATGATATCAATATGCTTACTAACAGACTTTTTCATCAGCTAGCAAAGTTTATTCATTATAATAATTTAGAATGAGTTCTTTAGCTTGTTTTTTCATATAAATATGCAAAATTGTGATATGTAAAGAATAATAAAATCTCCAAAATATTATTTAATTCACATGATTTACCCATAAAAAAAGAAGCCTATAAAGACTTCTTTTAGCAATTAAATAGGTTTAGAAACGGAACATATTTTTTTCTAATGGAATCTCTACACCAACAGAAACACCACCATCATTACCATGTACATCAGAATCACTCACCCAGCCATTCACTTTTAAGGGGATGGTTGGTTTGACATAATGTGTCCAAGTGATATCTAAACCTTTAATCTTATCTGATTTAGGGAATGCGGCATTATTTAACTCTACGCGTTGTGTTTGGCTAACGTTTGCATACATAACTCGTCCACTTAAGCGATTCATGGTATCAAAGCGAATATCTCCCCCAACGGAATACATTTGTCCGTCTCCGCCCATAGCATGCCCTAATGGGAAACCATGTTGATAATAGCCATCTTTATAAGTTGTATGGCTATATGAAATACCCTTTGCTTCGCCATTGGTTCGTGTATCTGCCCATTCTGCATATAACTGGTAAGGCATATTTTTATAACTTGATGAGAAATCAGCACCACCTAGATACATATATTTTGCAGGTAAACCACCCGCTTCATCTTCACCCACGAATTGGGTGTATACGCTAATTGGCACATTCCATAATGGTTGCAAGAACAAGCGAGCATCAAAGCCTGCGATCTGGTTGGCAGGATCTGGTTTACCTCGACCACCATTATCTCTCGTTCCTAACATTGCGTCCCACAATGAACTGAAACTCTCAGGGCGTCCATCTCCACCCCACTGGATAGCACGTGAAGCACCAATTTCCAGAGCTTGGAACGGACGTGCTGTGAATCGAAGACCAATTAACTTTGTATCTGGAATTGCTTCATAGTCATCTAATTGTCCTGCAAAGGCTTGATATTGCCATGGCCCAATCCAAGATAGCCATTTTGTTTCAAATGCATTTTGTACTGCACGTTGAACCGTGACACCGTAAACTGGACGGCTGGCATCACCACGAATCAAGCTACCATCGTGTCCTGGTCCCCAATATGTTGGGATTTGCCCAGCAATGACCCATTGATTCCAAAGCTTTCCTGCAATATATGAACCTTCAACGTTGACATCATTACCATTGTCAATCAAAGGATCTTTTTCAGCATTCACCCGGATTTTTGCATCCCAATTTTCACCACCTGCATTAAACTCTAACGCGGCTTGATACTGGGACTTTTGACTGTCACCAAAAGCTTGAGGTACTGTTTTAAGATCTGTACCTGCATGTAATCCTACTTTTGCTGTTGCATTGTCCGCAGCAATCGCATGTATAACAGAGTCGATAACATTCTGTTGTGCTTTATTGGTTACTTGAGCTTGTGATAAAGCGCGTTTAATCTCATCTCCACTCATTGGCCAAGTTGAAGTACTGATTTGAATTACGCCTTGTTGGTTTAACCAATTCAAGTCAGTGCGTAAGTTTTCATCATTTAACACAATACCTTGCGCAAATACAGCGGAAGAGAGAGACGCCAATAATGCGACATAAAGCGATTTTTTTAAAAACATATCCAGACTGTTCTCAAATTTATTTATGAACACATCATCGTTTTTTTATAGGTTGTTTTCAATCACCAAACTGAACAATTACATTTCTTAACGTAGAATGCAAAAAAGACCACTTATAAAAGTGGCCTTTGGTGTTCCGCATAACTCGAAAATTAGTCTTTACGGCGCATATGTGGGAATAACAACACATCACGGATACTTGGTGCATTAGCGAATAACATCACCAAACGATCAATACCAATCCCTTCACCCGCTGTTGGAGGTAAACCGTATTCAAGCGCTTCAATAAAGTCCGCATCGTAATGCATTGCTTCATCATCACCTGCATCCTTTTCTGCAACTTGTGCTTGGAAACGTTCAGCTTGATCAATTGGATCGTTTAACTCTGAGAAACCATTCGCCAACTCACGACCGCCAATAAAAAACTCGAAACGATCAGTAATATGCGGATTATCATCATTACGACGTGCAAGTGGTGAAGTTTCCGCAGGATATTCTGTGATGAACGTCGGTTGGCGAAGTTTCGTCTCAACTGTTTCTTCAAATACGATTGTCTGCAACTTACCCAAACCAAAACCTGGCTTAACTTTTTCTTTTAATACATCTTGAGTAAATTTCGCCAAGAATTCACGATCATTGACATTTTCAGGTGTGAAATCAGGGTTATGCTCAAGAATAGCATCGAACATTGAAATCTTCTTAAATGGACCTTTGAAGCTATAAACTTCTTCGCCATAAGGCACATCAGTTGTACCTAAAATATCAATGGCCAATTTCTCAAGCATGTTTTCAGTAAGTTCCATCAAGTCCTTATAATCTGCATAAGCTTGATAAAACTCAATCATGGTAAATTCAGGGTTATGACGCGTTGAAACCCCTTCGTTGCGGAAGTTACGGTTAATTTCAAACACACGCTCAAAACCACCAACAACCAAACGTTTTAAGTACAACTCAGGCGCAATACGCAAATAGAGTTCCATATCTAACGCATTATGATGGGTTACAAATGGTTTTGCAGAAGCACCACCTGGAATGACATGCATCATCGGTGTTTCTACTTCCATGAAACGCTCATTGGTTAAGAATGCACGAATACCTGCGACTACTTTTGCGCGAATCTCAAAAGTCTTACGTGTTTCTTCGTTTACGATCAAATCTAAGTAACGTTTACGATATTTCGCTTCAGTATCGGTTAAACCATGAAACTTATCTGGAAGTGGACGAAGCGATTTAGTAAGCAACTCAAAAGCTTCAAGGTGCACATATAAATCACCTTTCCCAGAACGCCCGATATAACCTTCAGCTGCAATAATATCACCAAGGTCTAAACTTTTAATTGTCTCTAGAACATCTGCTGGTAAACCTTTACGATCAACATAAAGTTGGATACGACCTGTCATATCCTGAATCACAATAAATGATCCACGATTGAGCATGACACGACCCGCAACTTTTACATAAACTTTTTCAGCACCTTCGATTTGTGCTTTGTCTTGATCTTTAAATTGTTCTTGTAAATCTGCGGTATAGTGTTCACGTTTAAAGGTATTTGGCCAAGGGCTCTTGCCAGTTTGTTTAGCGGTTTCTTGGATTTGCTTTAATTTGGCATGACGCTGTGCGATTAAATCGTTTTCGGAAAGTGTCTGTTCAGAAGTCGATTGAGCGTTTTGTTGCGTCATCTCTGCCTCGGTTTAAGTAAAAATAAAGGCACATAGAATAGCAGATCGTAAAACATTTTCGTATCTTTTCGACCTGACATTCATGAAAAAAGCAGATAATTATCAGTTTTCCTTGCTTTTCTCACTCAGATTTTCACCCCGATCTATGCACTCATTTTACTTAACTTTCTGACATTTGTTTAATCGCTTCCAAACCTTGCTTAAACCCTTTATCCATCATTTCAATGTATTCAGGCTGCACATCTACTTCAACATGTAGTTCAGTATCTGCGCCAGATTCAAGCAGAAAATATTTTTCCAAAGTTCCAGCCCATGACTTTACCTCATCACTCTCTAAGTCTTCTTGACCATTTTGAATGATACCGAGATGCTTAAAGATCAATTGTTTCGGTTCTTCAATGCTTGCAATAGTCGAAATCATTCCATTGCCTTCTCCATCTAAGAAATAGGTCTTACCATCAACCTTCCAATCACTTTGCATCGTTGAACTGGGTGAAAAGAATTTTGTCCAAGCCTGATAACTGTCAAGAGTCCAAAGTACATCCCATACTTTTTGTTGAGGGGCATGAATTTTTATGCTGTATACCAAGGTTTCCATATGTTTAATTCTCTAATAATTAACACTCAAAATATGATACCGCTTGTTCAAATGTTTATTTTTTATTCACACCAATTTTATACGTTTCGATATTTTCAATTACATTCACGAAGAATGACACGAATAAATTTAGAGTAATTGCTCAAATAACAAGACTTTCGGCTTGAATTGCCATATCTCTTTTTTAATAAATGATTAAACTTTTGCATTTACTTTACTTAAATGTCGTTCTGCGTAAAAATCTAACTCCCGATCAACACAAGTTAGTACTATATTGCAGCGATCGTAGCGACATTATGGAACAGTTTTACTGAAAGGCAATTTGAGCATACCTATCAGTTTGGAGAGTCACATGAAAAAATATCAATGTATCGTTTGTGGTTGGATTTACGACGAAGCAGAAGGTTGGCCACAAGACGGCATTGCAGCAGGTACTAAATGGGAAGATATTCCTGATGATTGGACTTGCCCAGATTGCGGTGTTTCAAAAGCCGATTTTGAAATGATTGAAATCTAAGATTGTCAAAAAGATCATGCTTACATGGTCTTTTTTTCTATAGTTTAATTTTATATAAAAAATGTTGGAGAATCTCATGCATCCTATCGTCATCATCGGATCTGGTATGGCAGGTTATACCGTTGCTCGTGAATTTCGCAAACTGAGCCCAGAACAAGAACTTGTTATGATCTGTGGAGATGATGCGGTAAATTATGCAAAACCAACATTATCCAATGCTTTCGCAGGCAATAAAGCACCTGAGCAAATTGCTTTAGGCGATGCTAATAAAATGGCAACTCAACTCAATATGCGTATCGAGGCAGAAACGTGGGTCAAAGAAATTCACTCCGAAGCACATGAAATCGTATTAGAAAAAAATGGTGAAACGATTACGCAACCCTACTCTAAACTTGTCCTTGCAGTCGGTGCGAATCCAATCCGTCTAGCTATTTCAGGTGATGGCAGTGATGATATTCATGTCGTTAACTCATTAATCGACTATCGCAACTTCCGTGAAAACCTTGCTCAACGTAAAGATAAACGCGTTGTTATTTTAGGTGCAGGCTTGATTGGATGTGAATTTGCCAATGATTTATTACATAGCGAATATGATATTACGGTAATCGATCTTGCCCCACAACCATTGGGACGTTTATTGCCTAGTCATGTTGCAGACTTATTCAAAAACAACTTAGAACAAGCTGGAATTAAATTTGTCCTTTCAACAACAGTTGAAAAAATTACCAAAATTAATGATGGTGAAGATTACGCTGTAACACTTGCAAATGGACAAACCTTGGTTGCGGATATCGTTTTATCAGCAATTGGTTTACAACCAAATACAGCCCTAGCAAAATCAGCAGGGATTCAAACAAGTCGTGGCGTCATCACCAATACTTTATTAGAAACCAATCAAGCAGATATCTACGCGGTTGGTGACTGTGCTGAAGTCAACGGAACTTTACTTCCTTATGTGATGCCAATCATGCAACAAGCTCGAGCATTGGCTAAAACTTTAAGTGGTCAAAACACTGCCGTACACTATCCAGCGATGCCTGTTGCAGTAAAAACTCCTGCAGCACCACTCACTGTTTTACCTGCCCCATTAGATATTGATGTGACTTGGGAGATGGAAGACTTTGAAGATGGAATGTTAGCAAAAGCAGTTGATGCAGAAGGCACATTAAGAGGCTTTGTACTTTTAGGTGCAACAGCTGCAAAACAGCGTTTGACACTGACCAAACTTGTGCCTGACTTGATTCCTGCACAAAATTAAGGTTTATTAAATATAGCGAGTTTGTTGAAAAATGAGGTTTCAACAAACTCAATACCGACAAAAATAATTCAACTTGGAACGAGCAGCATGAACAGTGCCCTTCAATTTAATGTGTCGCCTTATACTGCGTTTATGCAAGAGACCAAAGTAAGTTTGGGCAATGGTATCGAACTCCATGTTGAAATCGGCGGAAACCCTGAACATCCAACAGTTCTGCTCATCATGGGATTAGGTGCACAAATGTTATTTTGGCCTGATTTCTTTTGTAAAGCGCTGATTGACCAAGGGTTTCGTGTGATTCGTTTTGATAATCGTGATATTGGTTTATCTTCAAAAATTAGAAATAAAGGTAAAAGACTCAATACAATGAAACTCATGGGACGTTTCATGTTTGGGCTTGGCAATGAAGGTGCGCCCTATACACTGTATGATATGGCAGATGATGTCGCCATGCTCATTGACCAATTAGGTATTGAAAAAACCTATCTACTAGGTGCATCGATGGGCGGCATGATTTCTCAAATCGTTGCGGCGAAATACCCTGAAAAGGTAGAAAAAGTTGGACTATTGTTTACGAGTAACAATCAACCTTTCCTTCCTTTCCCTTATCCAAAACAACTTTTCAGTTTATTGGGAAGGCCTCCAGCACGTGATGAAGAGTCAATTGTTAATCATAGTCTAAGAGTATTTCAAATTATTGGTTCACCTGGTTATGTGAATCAAGTTGAAGCAATTCAAACCATTCGAAAATTATATCGCCGTAGTTTTTATCCAGCGGGTGTACTTCAACAATTTTTAGCAATATTATGTACAGGTTCTTTGTTACCATTGAACAAGAATACCACTCAGCCCACTTTGGTTGTGCACGGTTCAAAAGATCGTTTACTACCACCAAGTCATGGTAAAGCGGTTGCAAAAGCAATTACGGGTGCTAAGTTTGAATTAATTCATGGAATGGGGCATGATATTCCTGCACATTTCATCCCGCAACTTAGCGATTTGTTTGTTCATCATTTTAGATCATCACACTAGGACACTATGGCTGCATTACCCTCATTAAGACAGCTATCATATTTAGTTACGTTGTCAGAAACATTACATTTTACTGAAGCAGCACGCCGTTCGTTTGTTACCCAGTCCACTTTATCTGGGGGAATCATGGAACTAGAGCGTCTGCTAGGTGGCGTCTTAGTTGAACGTGATCGTCAAAACGTCCGTTTAACCCCTCTAGGTGAACAAGTTGTTGCTCGTGCACGTGTGTTATTAGCTGATGCACAAGATCTTATGCGTTTAAGCCGAGAAATGAGTGAGCCGTTAACAGGTGACCTGCATCTTGGTATTATCCCAACAATTGCACCTTTTATCTTGACGCAACTCTTGGATGAAGTGCATCAACAATTGCCAAAAATTCAACTCCATCTACATGAAGCACAAAGCGAAAAGATTGTAGAAAAACTGGAACATGGCAATTTAGATATGATTGTTCTTGCACTGCCATTTGATACACGCGGTTTAAAAGTTGCTGAAATCGCAAAAGAGCATTTATCACTGGTTTACAATAAAAATGACAGCAATGCTGCCAATGCAAACTCTTTAGATGATCTTGATCTGTCACGATTGATGTTACTTGAAGAAGGCCATTGTTTACGTGATCATGCATTGAGTGCCTGCCCTGTTGGTGAACGCAAAAATGATCATCGCTTAAAAGCAAGTTCACTACCAACATTGGTCGAAATGGTATCTTCTGATTTAGGTTTCACACTTTTACCTGAAATTGCGATTAAAAATAGCATGTTGAATGGTAATGAAACGATTTCTATTAAATCCATCGAAGATGCTCCAAGTCGTACTTTAGCTTTAGTGACACGCAAAAGCACTCCACTTCAAAGTGAGTTTGATGTGATCTTGCAAATCTTGCAGAAAATTACAGCTCATTTAGCATAATAAAAAGCCTGTAATTCAAATCGAATTACAGGCTTTTTCAAATACGCAAATTCTGGTTATTTAATCTCTAACAAATTTACTTGTTCAACTTGTACATCGCTCATTCGCTGACCGAGATCAAGTAATTGATCAAAATAGGCTTCAACGACTTTTGCCTGATCAGCGGTACTTTCAACCTTATACATATTTTGTCGAAACTCATTGCTTGAACGTAAACCCTTGGTGTACCAAGCAATATGTTTACGGGCAATACGACAACCTGAATATTCACCATAAAATTGATAAAGTTCAGACAAATGCCCCAATAAAACAGCTTTAACTTCAGAAATATCAGGCGTAGCGAGATGCTCACCTGTTTTTAAGTAATGCGCGATTTCTCTGAAAATCCAAGGTCGCCCCTGTGCTGCTCGTCCAATCATAATGGCATCTGCGCCAGTATAATCTAATACATATTTTGCTTTTTCTGGACTATCAATATCACCATTCGCAATCACTGGGATGCCGATGAGTTGTTTCACCTGTTTTATGAGTTCATAGCGAGCATGATTTAAATACATATCTTCACGCGTACGTCCATGCAGAGCCAAAGCAGCAATCCCCGCCTCTTCAGCTCGTTTCGCCACACGCAAAATATTTTCTTGACCATTTAAAAAACCAAGACGAGTTTTTAATGTTACTGGAACATCAACAGCAGCAACGACTGTATCCAAAATACGTGCAACCAGATCTTCATCTTGCAACAAAGCAGAACCCGCCAGTTTGTTACAAACCTTCTTTGCAGGGCAGCCCATATTGATATCAACAATTTGCGCCCCATTGGCAACTTGATAGCGTGCAGCCTCAGCCAATTGCTCAGGATCAGAACCCGCTATTTGTGCTGAAATTGGTGCTAATTCACCATCAAAATTTGCACGATACAGACTCTTTTTGCTCATACGCAAGGTTTTATCAGCGGTCATCATTTCACTAACCGCGTGCCCAGCACCAAAGTATTTACACAATGTTCGAAATGGTCGGTCTGTAACCCCTGCCATCGGAGCAACGATCAAATTATTTGACAGTTGATATGAACCAATATACATATATTTTCTTACAATTTCTGATCGCCATAGTATACTTCATTCGCCCATTCGACTCATCTTTTTATGTGGTGTTGTCCTGATCATGAACAAATCATACTCATCTCGTCCGCTATTAAAAACACTTAGCCTAATCATCAGCTGTGCCAGTCTCACCGCTTGTGGTGATTTTGCATGGTGGGCAAATGATAAGGAACCTGTACTGAAAGCAGATCAGATTAAAAGTGTGATTCCAGCACGTGTACGTGATCGTGACGCTTGGGCACAAGATATTCATGACATTATGCAAGAACTTAATATCCCTCAATCTAAACAGAATGTATGCACGATTGTTGCCGTGGTGGATCAAGAGTCAAACTTTGTTGCAGACCCACAAGTCGCTGGTTTAGGTGAAAAAGCAGTTCAGGAAATTAATACGCGGTTAAATGAAAAATTCGAAGCAAAACTTGGGGAGACAATCGGTGGTACCGTCGCAGGTTACTTCGAGGAAGTCCTAAAAAATCAACCCTCTCCTGAAGACAACTATATGCGCCAAATGCGTAGAGTTAAAACAGAACGTGAGCTTGATCTACTTTATCGTGAAATTTTTGATTACATGGCGAAGCATTACCATATTAGTGCTTTAACTGGCGCTGCAAAACTTGTAGGCCAAGATATTAGTGAGAAAATGAATCCGATTACCACCCTAGGATCGATGCAAGTTCATATTAATTATGCCAAAGAACATAAACGTATCGGTATGAGCACTGCAGAATTACGCAATGATCTCTATACCCAATACGGTGGCCTATATTATGGCATCCATCGTTTAATGGTTTATCCTGCAGATTATGATCGCGCAATTTATCGCTTTGCTGACTATAATTCTGGCATGTATTCCAGCCGTAATGCAGCATTTCAAAGCATGTTAGACGCATTAACTGATATTGAAATTGATTTAGACGGCGACCTACTTATCTATAATAAAGAAGGTAATGTTCGTGCGACTCAAAGCCAAACCGAAAAAGCTTTGATTTCAGTATTTGCTGAAAATGGGGTTTTAGTTACTCCACGTCAAATTCGTAGTGACTTAAAAAAAGAGAAATCAAAGAAATTCGAAAATACACAGACTTATACAGCGCTACAAAATTTATATCAAAGCAAAACAGGTAAGGATGCAAAATATGCGATTATGCCTCAAGTCGTAATTTCTGGTCCAAAGTTGAGCCGTGATTATAATACCAATTGGTTTGCAAGCCGTGTAAATGGACGATATGAAACATGTATGCAAAGAGCAAAACAACTAAAACTGTAAATCTTGCTTTATTTGATTTTGATGTCACGCTTTATCCCAAAGACAGTTTTACCCGATTTATTTTTTTCGCCCTCCCGAAACATCATGTTATTTTAAAAGGCTTGAAAATCCTTCCTTGGATTCAGGCCTACTATCTAGGTCTATATCCTGCACATGCGATGAGACCTCGATTATTTCAAACGATGTTTAAAGGCATGACAGCGAAGCAAATACAAAGTATCGCAATCAATTATGCACAACAAATTATTAAAGAATTAGATCCAGATCTACTTCAACAACTTTATTTACACCAACAACGTGGCGATCATGTTGTGCTTGTTTCCGCTTCAATTGACTTATATTTAGCGCCGATCTGTGAATTATTAAATATCGAATTGATTTGTACAGAAACAGAAATTGTTAATGGCACACTCTCTGGCCATTACCAGTCTTTGGATTGTAGCTGTGAACAGAAAAAAATTAGAGTACTGCAACAATACAATCTGAATGAGTACCATCAAGTTTATGCCTATGGTAATAGCCATGAAGATCTTGAAATGTTCAGCTTGACAGATCACGCTTACATGGTTGGACAAGATTTAACACTTCCACACGTTATACATCCACAACATGTTGATGAAAAGCAACCGCAAAAGAAATTAGAAAAAGACTCTACATGAGAAGAATTATTAGTTATTATTTGCTCAAATAAATTGTACTGTGAATTGACCATGAATGCTCATACTGCACCTCAGGCCAATGTCTTAACCATCCAACAATTGAGCAAGCAATATGGAGCTCGATTTGCGGTCAATCAGGCAACATGGTCTGCTACTCGCGGACAGATTATCTGTTTACTCGGACATTCAGGTTGTGGCAAAACGACGATGCTACGGTTGATTGCGGGTTTAGAAACGCCTAGCAGTGGTTCAATTCAACTTGAACAAGACATTTTATGGAATGCACAACAACAAGTGCCGGCAGAAGAGCGAAATATTGGCTTAGTGTTTCAGGATTATGCGCTGTTCCCTCACCTAAGTGTGTTGGAAAACGTCATGTTTGGTTTAAGAAAATTACCAAAACAACAGCGACAAACGATTGCAGAACAAGCACTACAACATGTATCAATGCATCATCACCAACATAGCTATCCCTACACCTTATCAGGTGGAGAGCAACAACGCGTAGCTCTGGCACGTGCATTAGCGCCTAAACCACAAGTCTTACTGATGGATGAACCCTTTTCAAATTTAGACCACCGTTTACGTGACCACATCCGCCAAAGCACTATCGAAATCTTAAAAAAAACAGCAACTACAACAGTTATTGTGACCCATGATCCTGAAGAAGCCTTACAAATTGCTGATCAAATCATTTTGATGCATCAAGGTAAAATTATTCAGATTGGGACGCCTAAACAACTTTATTTACAGCCTAAAACCCTATTTGCGGCACGTTATTTTTCTGCATTAAATGAAATACCAGTACAACATCAAGATAATCAACTGACAACAATTTTTGGATCATGCCCTACGCCTCAGCACTTAGAGCAAACTCAGCAGCCGATCCAATGTTGTTTCCGTCCACATCAAATCCATATTTTTAAAGAAACTGCTGAACATAGATTGGCTGCAAAGGTTATTTCTTCAAGCTTTATGGGACATACTCAACAATTACGCTTACAACTAGATACAGGAACCACGACCTTATTGGCTCAGGTTGATTATCAACAGAATTTTAGTGAAGGCCAACAAGTGTATGTCAGCGTAGATTTGGCAACATGCTTCTTCTACGCTTTAGATGATCAAACACCGATCGAAAATATTCGCACCAAACAAACGTTCAATGTTTAAACTTTGTGATTAGGGATGAAATAAATGAAACAACTGTCAAAGCTTCATATTGCTTTAGCTGGACTAGTGGCATTAGGAAGTAGCTGGGCTAATGCCGCTCAAGTAAACCTATATACCACTAGAGAACCTGTTTTAATTCAACCACTTTTACAAGAATTTAGTGAAAAAACAGGCGTTAAAGTAAATACTGTTTTTATCAAAGATGGATTACTTGAGCGAGTAAAAGCGGAAGGACGACGTTCGCCTGCTGATGTGATGCTGACTGTTGATTTTGGTAATTTAGTTGATTTAGTTGAAGGTGGGTTAACTCAACGTATTAACTCAAAGGTCCTGAATACTGCTATTCCTGGAAACTTACGTGCGGCAAATGGTCACTGGTATGCATTATCAATGCGCGCACGTGCTGTTTATGCATCTAAAGAACGCACGCCTTTAACTGCAATCAATTATGAAGATTTAGCTGATCCAAAATGGAAAGGAAAAATCTGTATTCGTTCAGGTAGTCATGCATATAACACCAGTTTAATTGCAGCTTATATTACCCATCACGGTGAAAAAGCGACTGAGCAATGGTTACGTGGCGTAAAAGCGAATTTGGCACGACCAGCCAGTGGTGGTGACCGTGATGTTGCACGCGATATTCTTGGTAAAATTTGTGACATTGGTGTAGCCAATACCTATTATGTAGGCACGATGCGTACAGGTGATGCTGAACAACAACGCTGGGGCAATGCCATCAATGTCGTATTACCGCGCTTTAAAAATGGCGGTACACATGTCAATGTCTCAGGAGCTGCTGTCGCTAAATACGCGCCTAACCCTAAAGAGGCTGTTCAATTACTTGAGTTCTTAGCTTCTGATCATGCTCAAGCTATTTATGCGCAAAGTGGTTTTGAATACCCAGTAAAACCAGGCGTTAAGATTGATCCAATTATTGCCAGCTTTGGTAAGCTTGAGGTGGATAAAATTCGTTTAAGCGATATCGCACGTCATCGTAAAGCAGCTAATCTTTTAGTGGATAAAGTTCAGTTTAATCACTAAGCCTTATTGTGTTTGACAGGTGATAATCTCGTTTTATCACCTGCTCGCTCAATTGTTTTGCCTTTCTCTCACTCAGTCCCTCTATACACTCGATGATCAAAAAGAAAGACACACCTCGTTTACTGTTTTCGCTTAGTGGTATCTTAACACTACTGGCTTGCCTACCCGTATTGGCCTTAATCTGGACAGCCTTACAAGGTAATAGTGATATTTGGGGGCATTTACTGCGCTATGTGCTCCCTGCCACGCTGATTGATACAACAATACTTTTATTTGGGGTTGGGATACTGACGATCCTGATCGGTACTGGTAGCGCTTGGCTTGTAACCGCTTACCAATTTCGTGGGCGTGCTTTTTTAGACTGGGCACTATTACTCCCTCTTGCTGTACCAACCTATATTATTGCTTATAGTTATATTGATATTTTGCATCCCATTGGCCCGATTCAAAGCGTACTAGGCACTTGGTTTGGTTGGGAAGCACAGCCTTGGTGGTTTCCAAATATTCGTTCTGTTTGGGGATGTATTTTCCTCTTAAGCTTTGTGCTGTATCCATATGTTTATTTAAGCACTCGTGCCATGTTTCTGATGCAATCAGCCAGTCTAATTGAAGTTGCACGTAGTTTAGGCTTAAAACCAAACCAAGTTTTTCTACGTGTCGCAATTCCCCTTGCTCGCCCAGCAATTGCTGTTGGTGCAAGTTTGGCGCTTATGGAAACCATTAATGATATTGGTGCGACTGAGTTTTTAGGGGTTAAAACACTGACTCTCTCCATCTACTCCACATGGACAAATCAATCAGACTTAGCCAGCGCTGCACAAATCGCTATTTTCATGCTTATGATCATCACCTTACTGGTGATCGTAGAACGACTTGGCCGACGAAAACAACGCTATATGAATTCCGCTCAACGTAGCCGACTCATGCCTGCACAAAAAGTCACAGGAGGCAAAGCATGGTTATTTTTAGGCTTAGGTCTAATTCCAATCTGTATTGGCTTTCTTATTCCGATTAGCCATTTATTGGTCGAATCATATAAGCGTCTTCAATATGCAGGCTTTTCTGATTATTTACTACAAGCCTCAATCAATACACTAAGTTTGGCCAGCATCGCTACAGTAATCACGATTTTTATTGGATTCTTAATCGTGAGCGCGGCAAGATTTAGTCAAAATACATGGTTCAGCCGTATTTCTAGCTTAGGTTATGCTATTCCAGGGACAGTACTCGCCATTGGGCTTATGCTGTCATTAGGAAAAATTGACCATGCGGTTGCAGACTTTTTGGAGTTTAAACTTGGGATTCATACGGGATTATTATTCCTAGGTACCACATTTACTTTAGTCTATGCATATTGTGTCCGCTTTCTTGCTATTGCAATCGGTGGGATAGAATCAGGTTATAATCGTATTCATGGTGTGTTTGATGATGCTGCACGTAATTTAGGGCAAAATCGTTTTTCTATTTTATGGCGTGTGCATTTACCGCTATTACGTCCTGCCATTATTTCAGCAGCTTTGCTCATTTTTGTGGATTGTATGAAAGAGCTACCTGCTACCCTGTTACTTCGGCCACTCAACATGGAAACACTGGCAACACAACTTTATGCTGAAGCCTCCAGAGGAACTTATGAAGATGGAGCAATTGCAGCGTTACTAATTGTCTTGGTTGGACTAATTCCTGTTATTTTACTGGCACGCATGGGTAAAAATATGCAACAACAAAAATAATCTTCACGACTCCAGACATAAAAAAGACTTCTAATCAGAAGTCTTTTTTATTGCAATTGAAACGTTCAAATCTTAATAAATTGCCATGTGATTACGATGAATCATTTCCAAGGAACGTGCTTCACCTAAGACCTGATGGACTTTATCTGACGACAATCCTTTAACAAGATCAGCAGAGCGTGAACTAAAATTGACACGTCCAACTGCGATACGTTGTCCTTTTTTATCCACACACTCAACCACATCACCGCGATCAAAATGCCCTTCTATCGCTTTCACGCCCACGGGTAATAAACTACGATGTTTCAGTTTAATCGCTTCTACAGCACCATCATCGATGACCAAACGTCCAGCAGTTTGTAGATGAGCCGCTAACCATTTTTGGTGTGCGGTAACACGATCATTGTCAGTGGTAAATAACGTTCCCATCATCTCACCCGACATTAAACGAGCGAGTACATTTTCACTTTCACCACTTGCAATCAATGTTGGACAACCAGAACGAGCAGCTAAACGAGCAGCACGAACTTTTGTCACCATACCGCCACGTCCTAACACGCCACCACCACCTGCCATTTCAAACAAGCGATCATCAAGTGCGCGAACAGAAGAAAACAGTTTGGCATTTGGATTGTTGCGTGGATCTGAGTCAAACATGCCTTGTTGATCCGTTAAAATAATCAACAAATCAGCTTGCACCTGACCCGCAACCATTGCAGCTAAAGTATCATTGTCGCCGAAACGGATTTCATCTGTAGAAACCGTATCATTTTCATTGATGACAGGAATCACTCGCCAATCAATCAAGTTTTGCAATGCATCGCATGAGTTGAGATAACGACGGCGATCAGCAAGATCATCATGAGTCAAAAGAACCTGAGCAGTGCGGATGCCATGTTGATCTAATACACTTGACCATGTATGAATCAAGCCCATTTGACCGATCGCAGCACAAGCCTGCAAACTGGGTAAATCAGTGGGTCGACTCGCAAGTTTCATGCGTACCATCCCTTCTGCTACTGCACCAGAGGACACCAAAATAATTTCATGTCCAGCATTGTGTAGATCTGCAATTTGTTTCGCCCAATGCGAAATTGCCTGTAAATCTAAACCTTGCCCATTTGCAGTCAGTAAAGATGATCCGATTTTAACAACGATTCGTTTACACGCATTGAGCTGACGTTGCCCATCGACCACTTCTATCATTTTTTCCTCAAATTATTTTTCCTGTTGCACAGCGACGATTGCTGTACAACAGGAATTAAAAGGGAGTTTAACAGTCTAATTAATCACGAACGTAGACGCTTTCTACGCCGCCATCATCATCTTCATCGTCAAAATCATCTTCGTCATCTTCTAGGCCTGCTTCACGCTGGGCCTTACGCAATGCACGATAAGCTTCTTTTGCTGCGATGGTTTGTTCACGTGTTTCAGCTTCAAGCTGATCACGGAATGCTTTAACTTCTGCTGCGTACTCAGGATCTTCAACTTCACGCTCGCGTTGTTGCTCGATTTGATCCATGAGGTAATACACAACCTCCTTGGTTCCTTCAGACATAAGACCAGAAGTTTTAAATACTGGACCTTTCCATTGCAATTCATCAAGAATGTGCTGACACCATTCTTCTCGTGACTCTTCTGGCAATTGATCTAATTTATTCAACACCAACACCACAGGAAGCTTCGCCAATGTTGGAGAGAATTTCTCTAACTCAGCTAAAATCGCTCTGGCATTGTGTACTGGATCAGATCCGTCGATCGGCTGAACATCAACAATGTGCAAAAGAATACGTGTACGCGCCAAATGCTTCAGGAAGCGAATCCCTAGACCAGCACCTTCCGCTGCACCCTCAATCAATCCAGGAATATCGGCCATCACAAAAGAGCGATGACGATCTGCATCCACAACACCTAAGTTTGGTACCATGGTTGTAAACGGATAATCAGCAACTTTTGGTTTTGCCGCACTGACTGCACGGATAAAAGTTGATTTACCTGCATTCGGCATACCCAATAAGCCAACGTCTGCAAGTACTTTTAACTCTAGACGGACTTCGCGATATTCGCCTTTAATACCATGAGTACACTTACGTGGTGCACGGTTGGTTGACGATTTAAAGTGTGTATTGCCTAAACCACCATCACCACCATTGGCCACTTTGACACGTTGGCCATCAGCAACCAAGTCACCAATAATGTCGCCAGATTCAGTATCAACAATGGTTGTACCCACTGGCACTTTTAAAATAACATCTTCACCACCACGACCGGAACAGTTCGCACCTGAACCATTTTTACCGCGTTCTGCACGATATCGGCGGGTATAACGGTAATCTACGAGTGTGCTGGTATCATCATCAGCTTGGATGTAAATACTTCCGCCACGTCCCCCATCTCCACCATCTGGACCACCAAAAGGGACAAATTTTTCACGGCGAAAACTGGCTACGCCATTGCCACCGTCGCCAGCCTCTACGGTTATGACTGCTTCATCAACAAAGCGCATGTGCCAATCCTCTAAATTCTTTAAAACGGGCTATTTTGCCACATTTTAATAAAATTCTCGAATAGAAAAATCAGCAAATAGGATTTTGGCTTTAAAAAAAACAGATTTTATTGGCTTTAAGGTCTTACATTTCTTAATGGCAGGTCCATTTGCATTTCTAAATTTGCTTTTGTGTCTTGCACTGAGTTAAACATGATTGCATTGAACGATGAAATCGAACTCATATTGATCTCATCATTGATATTTAAACGTGGATAGAACTGATGCTTCACCGGCAAATGAATAGACTCATTAAATGCAAAATGTACAGGTCCTTCAAACACGATTGTGACGGGAACGGTATAACTTCGTTTGAGTTCAAACGGTATGTCCAGCTTTACGGGTATATTTAGACTTAAAGGGAATTTAGGCAGTAACTTATTCTGATAAATGAGATCAGTGGTGGTCTCTATCGGCATGACCTCATCTACTTTAAGCATTGTTTGATAATCAATATCCACTGTAATTGGCGTTTCAACTTCAAAACTTAAATCTGCTAAATATTTGCCTTGCAATGGCAGCTCTAAAGTACGATCAATGAGTAGATCCGTGTTTAACTCACCTTTGGATCTTACTTGTAAATGCTGCCCAACCTGGATCTGAGTGGCTAAAGATTCGGGCAAACGTATATCCGCCTGCTGTGCTGAAACCATGACCGATGCTTGAATATTCAAATAAAACCAAAACAAGATTGCGACCAATGTGGTCAAAATCACAAAACTAATAAAGGCGCTTTTGTATGTTTTAAGCATCTGACTCATTCACCTACTTTTATTTCTGTTTTATGAGGTGTCTTTTCACTCGTTGTAGAAACAACGCGATCCAGATACATACTTGATAGCGGAATCTTGAGTTCACCTTCTGCGATTTTGACAGGTAAGGTATTTTTGACATCTACAGCTGCATTCAAGTCAGAAGTGATTGGAACATTCAGCTTGCCTTGTACAGGAATATTGGCATTGAGCTGTGTCTTCAATGGAATATTTAGATTTTCTTTCAATACTGTTTTTACAGGCGCATCAAACTTTAAGTGCACTTTTTGTTGTAGCGGCACTTTGATATCAATCGGCACATCAAGCTGTAGTGGAATAGAACCTTTTAAAGGTAACGTGACGTCTCTACCAAGAATCTTTACTTGAACTTTGGTATCGATTGGGAGTTCTTGATGAACCTTTATAATTTCCTGAACAGGAATAATCGTGCTGATTGGGACCTGACTATCAAAGTAAACACGGGGAGTTAATGTTTGAGTTAAAGGCACACTAAGTTGTTCGTTAATTGGAATTTTTGCATCAACACGACCATTTACTTCAACATCCAGTGCTTCCTTCACTTTGACTCGAACCTGTAACGGTTCTTGTAAATCAATCGCAACTTTTTGATCTTTTAATGGAATGTAAATATTGAAATGCTTAAACACCCACATTGCGATATAAACGCCACACAAGTTGGCAACAACTATCAAAGCAAAAACTGCAAACAAACGTCTAAACTGCAACAATGAAGTATTCCTAACCAAATCTTTCCCTTTGTCGTTATTCTCTTCGATTTTTTTGTTTTAATCTGCATAGATTCTGTACAGTCAATAAAAAAGCCCAGTGGGAACTGGGCTTTTTTTGTATAGCTTTACTAACAAATATTATGCATTTGTTTCAGCTGGAACTTTTGTATAGCTCACACCACACATTTGTTCAGCGATACGCAATACTTGGCAGCTATAACCTACTTCATTGTCGTACCAAACATAAGCAGTTAAACGTGTACCAGAAGTAATGGTTGCTTGCGCATCAAATACGCCCGCAGTACGCGAACCAATGAAGTCACTCGATACCACTTCAGATGAGTTGGTATAGCCAATTTGACCTTGTAAGTTAGAGTTGATTGAGATTTGACGAATGTATTCGTTCACTTCTTCACGATCAACTTCTTTCTCTAAGTTCAAGTTCAAGATTGCAAGAGAAACGTTAGGTGTTGGAACACGTACAGAATTACCTGTTAACTTACCTTTAAGTGCAGGCAATGCTTTAGCAACTGCTTTCGCTGCACCAGTTTCAGTAATTACCATGTTCAGTGTTGCAGCACGACCACGGCGATCTGCTTTATGGTAGTTATCAATCAAGTTTTGATCATTTGTGAACGAGTGAACAGTTTCCACGTGACCATTTAATACTTTGTATTTATCGTCTAAAACTTTTAATACAGGTGTAATTGCATTTGTTGTACAGCTAGCAGCAGAGATGATTTTGTCTTCATCCAAGATGTCAGTATTGTTTACACCGTAAACAACGTTTTTCATTTCACCTTTACTTGGTGCTGTTAACACTACGCGTGCAACACCTGGGCATTTCAAGTGTTGGCTTAGACCTTCAGCATCACGCCATTTACCAGTGTTGTCGATTAAAAGTGCGTTTTCAATACCGTATTCTGTATAGTCAACTTCACTTGGGCTAGATGCATAAATCACTTTAATGAAGTTACCGTTAGCAATGATTGCTTCGTTTTCTTCATCAACAGAAATTGTACCAGCAAAAGTACCGTGAATAGAGTCACGACGTAATAAAGAAGCACGTTTCGCCAAATCACCGTCAGAAGACTTCCGTACAACAATTGCTTTAAGGCTTAAACCACGACCTAAACCTGATTGGCTAATGATTAAACGAGCCAAGATACGACCAATACGACCAAACCCGTAAAGAACTACATCTTTAGACTCAACCTCAGTTGCCTTACCTTGAATCGAAGCAACAGCTTTAGCAACAAAAGCGTCTACATCACCGCCTTCATTTTTATATTCAACCGCGAGTTTACCGATATCAACTTCCGCAGAACCAATGTTTTCTACTTTCATTAACGCTTCCAAGATTGGGAAGGTATTTACAACTGAAAGCTCAACATCAAGCATACGTGTGCGGCGATGTGATTTTAAGATTTGGATTACTGAACGGTTAATTAAAGAACGTCCGTAAACAGAAACAACAATATTTTTCTCACGGTACAATTGACCAATCAAGGCAATCATACGTTCCGCGATTTCCTCACGATTTTTCCAACGACCTTGGTGTTCTGCATGTAGGGCAACGATAGTGTCTTTGCTCACAGTTACGTCCTCTAATTTAATATCTATACTGGGCGTGAAATTTTAAAACGCCATAATTGTAATGGAATTATCATCAAGATTGAATCAAAAGCTGCTAAACGAGCTAAGATTTTGTCCCAATTGACTATAAATTCATAAAATACCTATAATTATTTTTGTGATTTTGGTTAAAAATCTTTCTCTATCATCGTAATAGCCCCCCTATAAAAATGCTTGATGATCACTTTACAAATATGATTGCGATTTTTGAGTTAATCTTCCGCATTATTAAGCCGCTTGGGATAATGTTTTAGATTTAACTCAAGCTGCTGTTTTCGTCGTTTTTGCTGGACAAGATGATTAGCACCTTCGATCACGAGTACCAAGACAGCCAACCAGATAAGAATATACGTCAACCACTCTTCTTCACCAATTTTTTCACCAAGTGCAAATGAGACCAATGCCAACAAAACGGGTTCCAAATATCCCAACAAGCCAAAAAGAATTAACGGCAAATAACGACTCGCCAAAAGATAACAACCTAGACCAATCGCACTAAACAGGCCAAGTCCCATCACGACCAAAGCTAAACTTGGTTGCTCTAGAAACTTGAAATATGGTGTATCGCCTGTTTGAGTGAAGAAAATCGCAACAGGTAGAATAATGATCATATCCCACCAAAATCCACCCAAGTTATCTGTTTTAATTTGCTTTCGAATCACAAAATATGCGGTATAACCAATCGCAACTAACGCTGTTTCCCAAGCAATACTGCCCAGTCTCCATATTTCATGCCCAACGCCCAACATAGCAAGAAATACAGCAAGCGCCTGAAACTTTGAAAGCTTTTCCCCATATAGAACACTCCCTGCCAACACTAACACTAAAGGCAAAAGGAAGTAACCTAAAGATACTTGCAATCCACGACCATGCATCGGCCCCCATAAAAATATCCATAATTGCACTGAGGTGAGCACAGAGGTAATCATCAAAAGTAATAATAAACTAGGGGCAGCAATCACTCTTTTTAAAATGGCTTTGATATGAAACAAATCGCCACTAAACCACATAAACAAAGTTAAAAATGGCAAGGTCGCAATAATACGCCAACCAAAAGTTTGTTCGCTATCAAAGGCACCAAGCAATTGAGTATAGTAATACAGAACCCCAAAAGTTACTGATGCCAAAACTGAATAAGCAATTCCTTTAAACATCATAAACCTCTAAACTGGGGAAATTTTATAAAGAACTTGATTTATCCACTATATGAAAATAAAAAAACCATGCAAGCATGGTTTGAATAAATTTAACGTCCTTAACGATGCTCTGGATAAATGATATCGCCAATATCATAACCAACCGACTTTGCATAATTTAAATATTCAAGGATAACTTCTTTATTTGGATTTGGGGTTCTTGATAGCACCCATAAATATTTTCGACGTGGCTCACCTACCAGTACCGTTTGATACTCTTCATCTAGCTTTAGAACCCAATAATCGCCACGACCTATTGGAATCCACCGTACCCCTTCGGGTAAAAAACTGACTTTTAACTTACTATTGAAAGGTGCATTCGCAACAAAGGCTTCCCCTAAACTTTGTTGTAAATTTCCATCACCGTCATAACATTTATTATCAACAATAATATTACCGTTTTCATTGACTGTATAAGTGGCGGTAATGTTATAGGCGCACTTTCGCTCAAAATAGATAGGTTTCCGAGCAACCTCATACCAAACCCCGAGATACTTATCTAATTCAACTTTTTCAACGGTTGCTAAGGGTTTAGCTTGTGCGTAGGCAATTGTGCCTGCGGCCAACCCTGTTAAAACAACGCCACCGATTGCGATTTTTGCTAGACGCCAACTGGCTTTTGGGAAATTTTTAATTAATGGCATGAGAAATCCTCAAAACAGAATTTGTTATAAGTAGTCATATAGTTAACTAATAAAACTAGTCTATTTTATAAACAAAAACTGTTGAGATATGTATCACTTTTGAGGAATTCGCTTCACTGTTTAAGATTTCAACATGTGTGCTTTTAAACGCACAATTTCATCACGTAACCTAGCGGCTTGCTCGAACTGTAGCTCTTTCGAGGCTTTCAGCATTTCCTTTTCCAATTTGCCGATATGTTTTGCAAACAACTTTGGATCAGAAAGTAGATGTTGTTCATCTGCACTGATTGATTGAGCTTGTTGTAGTGCATTTTCATCAATCTCATCATCGCTCAACACTTCACCCGTATCGATTTCTTTGATGGTTTGACGGACAGCACTTCGCGGTGTAATGCCATGTAACTCATTAAACTCAATTTGTTTGTTACGGCGTCGATCTGTTTCATCAATCGCTTTACGCATAGAGTCGGTAATACGATCTGCATATAAAATGGCTTTACCTTTTACATTACGCGCAGCACGCCCTATCGTTTGAATCAGTGAGCGTTCTGAACGTAGAAACCCTTCTTTATCTGCATCGAGAATAGCAACCAAAGAAACCTCAGGCATGTCCAAACCTTCACGCAATAAATTAATTCCTACAAGGACATCATGCACACCTGTCCGAAGTTCGTGAATGATTTTAACGCGTTCAACCGTATCAATATCAGAATGGAGATAGGCAACCTTTACACCATACTCTTTCAGATATGAAGTTAAATCTTCAGCCATGCGCTTGGTTAAGGTTGTAACCAAAACCCGCTCATGCAACTGTCTGCGGATATTAATCTCAGACAATACATCATCTACTTGGGTCAATACTGGACGTACTTCAATCTCAGGATCAATCAATCCTGTTGGACGCACCACCTGTTCCACCACCTGCTCAGATTTTTCCAGTTCATATAATGCTGGTGTTGCACTCACGAATACGGTTGTCGGAACAATACGCTCCCACTCTTCAAACTTCATCGGACGATTATCTAAAGCACTCGGCAAACGGAATCCGTAATTCACCAAATTTTCTTTACGTGAACGGTCACCTTTATACATTGCACCGATTTGTGGAACCGTCACATGCGATTCATCAATAATCAATAAGGCATCTTCTGGTACATAGTCAAATAAAGTAGGTGGCGCTTCACCTGCTGTACGACCAGAGAGGTGTCGTGAATAGTTTTCAATACCATTGGTATACCCCAACTGTTGCATCATTTCTAAATCATAGCGTGTCCGTTGTTCAATACGCTGAGCTTCAAGCAATTTATCATTGTCTTTAAAAAATTTAAGTTGATCTTTCAATTCATCTTTAATGGTATCAATGGCACGAGTTAAGTGATCTTTGGGTGTAACATAATGACTCTTAGGATATATGGTCACACGCGGAACTTTACGAACAAGCTTTCCGGTCAAAGGATCAAACCAACGAATCGAGTCAACCTCATCATCAAATAGCTCAACACGAATCGCATCCTGATCTGATTCAGCAGGGAAAATATCAATAATCTCACCACGAATACGATATGTACCACGTAAAAACTCTAATTCATTACGGGTATATTGCATTTCAACTAAGCGACGAATAATGTCATCACGGCTCACGCGATCACCTTGTACAATATGCAGAAGCATCTGCATATATGCATTTGGATCACCCAAACCATAAATCGCTGAAACGGATGCAACGATGATCGCATCACGACGTTCTAATAATGCACGTGTGGCTGAGAGTCGCATTTGATCAATATGATCATTAATTGCCGAATCTTTTTCAATGAAAGTATCTGACGAAGGGACATAAGCTTCAGGTTGATAGTAGTCGTAATAACTAACAAAATATTCAACAGCATTGTTCGGAAAAAATGCTTTGAATTCACCATAGAGCTGTGCAGCAAGTGTTTTATTGTGTGCCATCACAATCGTCGGACGTTGCGTTTTGGCAATCACGTTCGCCATGGTGTAAGTTTTACCAGACCCTGTAACCCCCAGTAGCAATTGATTACGAAAACCGTGCTCAATACCATTCACCAATTTTTCAATTGCTTGGGGTTGATCACCTGCAGGCTGATAATTGGTGACTAATTCAAATGGCTGACCAGTCTCTTGTTCTTGCATATCGTTCATCTTGCTACACTCTTATCGTTGTATGATATTGAGATTAATCTTACAGATACAACCCTAAATCTTAATGTGGCGAAAAATTGCTACAATTTTCAAGCAACCTCACACTCTCCTCGTTATAAAATTTTGCTAACGTTTTTTTAACTTTGATCAAGCCAACGTGCCACACGTCAGATTTTCAACTCGAATTAACGTTGATCACTAAAATATCAACCACATCTAATAAGTTGATCTAACAAAACAATTTCATAAAAATGAGATGCAAGACACATTTTAATTAAATTAATGTTACAAATTGCCGATTTATGCAATTTTAGATCAGCTTATGATCACAAGAATAATAAATATCACAATGCGCTTAGAAATGAGAAATTACATAAGCATGGAGGCTTATCTTGAAAACAAAATATACGATTGCTATGGCTACCACTATACTTGCTGTAATTACTTTTGCAGCAACCCATAAAGCTCCTGTCAAAATACTAAACACTGATGCCCAAACTAATGCCGTTGAATTTCATCATGAATTATTAAAACAAACTAAACTTACAGAAACTTTACAACAAATCCGCTCAACCTCTCAGCTAACTCCTTTAGCATTGCGACATTATATCGTTGTATTTAAAGACCAATCAGGACAATCCACTCAACTGTCCCAAACCATCCAAACACAGTACGGCGGTCAGACGAGATATCGTTTTGATCAAGCACTCAAAGGTATCGCGATTAGCATACCAGAGGTTGCCAGTCAGGCATTTATAAATGCCATGCTACGCCATCCATTGGTCAATTACGTTGAAGAAGATCAAGTCATTCAAATCAGTGCAATCCAAAGTAATCCTTCATGGGGACTCGATCGAATCGACCAACGATCACTTCCGTTAAATCAAAGTTATCAATATGAAGATACAGGTGCTGGGGTAAATTTATATGTTCTCGATACGGGAATTTTAGCAACCCACCAAGAGTTTACAGATCGAGTAAAAAAAGGCTTTTCAGCAATCTCAGACTTTAATGGTACTAATGATTGTAATGGGCATGGTACGTTTGTCGCGGGATTGGCTGGAGGCACAACCTATGGTGTCGCCAAGCAAATTAATCTGATCCCTATACGAGTCGTCGGTTGCTCTGGTTCAGGGTTGATGAGTAATATGATTGCAGGAATTGACTGGATATTGAAAAATGGTCAAAAACCAGCCGTTGTCAATATCTCCATGGGAGGCCCTGCATACGAACCGTTGGATACAGCAATCAATAATCTATCTACTCAAGGCTTTATCCCTATTGTTGCCGCTGGAAATTCCAATACCAATGCATGTGATCTGTCTCCTGCACGTTCGGCAAATGCCATAACTGTTGCTGCAACAGACAAAACAGATACTCGTGCCAGCTATTCGAACTATGGTGCATGCGTTGATATTTTTGCCCCAGGTAGTGGTGTTACTTCCGCTTGGAACAGAAGTAACAGTTCAGTTGGTACAGGCAATGGGACTTCAATGGCTGCACCTCATGTTGCAGGTGCTGCTGCTCTGATATTGCAGCGAACCCCAACCGCTACTACAAAAATGGTTACTGATCAAATCTTTGCGACGTCTACACCTAATGTTGTCAAAAATGTAGCAGGTAGTTCAAACCGTTTATTATTTACTGCAACTGCATCTGATAGTACGCCGTCTAACCAAACAATACAGCAATCTACCAATACTCTAGCGAGCATTAACCAACTGATCGGCGCTACGACTCGAAATTGGTTATTTGGCACATGGAAAGCAACGGTCAACATTAAAGTTGTCGATCAAAATCAGAAAGCTGTCAGTAATGCCACAATTACTGGAGGATTTAGTGTTGGCGCCTCTGCCATTAATTGTATAACCAACAGTATTGGGGAATGTCAGCTAAATAGTGGAACTCTTTCTCGAAACGTAACCAGTACAACATTTAACGTGGTAAATATAACGGGTACAAATCTAACTTATGCAGCAAATCATAATCAGGTCAGTCATATTACATTGACACCTTAAAATCACTTGACCCATATCACAAACGCCTTCAACATGAGCTGATACTTAATTACTTATGATAAAAAATATGTCTTACCAATATCATGATGAAACGATTGTCACTGAACTCCCAGAAGATACAGTATTTGTTTTTGGTAGTGATTTAGCAGGAAGACATGACAGTGGCGCTGCTCGTGTCGCTGCTCAGCACTTTGCGGCAGTAAAAGGTGTCGGTCGTGGATGGGCTGGGCAAAGCTTTGCGATTCCAACGCTGAACGAACATATGCAACAAATGCCCCTGTCACAAATAGCTCATTATGTCGATGATTTTAAGATTTATGCAAAGAATCATCCCAAAATGAAATATTTCTTAACGGCATTAGGTTGTGGTATCGCTGGATATAAAGTCTCTGAAATAGCGCCTTTATTCAAAGGCATACATTCAAATGTGATTTTCCCTGAATCATTTCGTCCATTTATCGAAGAAGATGCTGTATCAAAATTTCCAGATCTAACGGCCGAAATCGTCCATGCTTTTATCAAAGATGAAGTTATTTTTTACTTCGACCATGGATATGAATCTTTCGAAGAAGCATTATCCGAAACAAATTTATCAGCCAATGAAAAAGCAATTGCTTTGATTGTACTGAATGAAGAACTTTATCCACGTGACCGCTATGGGCGGGGTAGAGAACATGAAATTAAAGATATTTTGGGTAAGCTAAATGGGAAAATATTTAATTTTCAAAGCAATTCCGAAGGTGCCATGATTTTCGTCAGCGTGATCATTGCACTGATGGAACTGTACGATATCGACGAGCAAGACTTTATTAAATTATGGCGTGGTGATTTAACCATTCAACACCCAGTTAATCGCTGCTAAATCCACATAAACCACTGAGCAAAAGGAGATAAAACTAAAAAAACTATAAATTGATAGGATAGAAAAAATAAAAACTCAGTACAGAAAAACAGACATCGTATAAAAATGGAGATTCAAGTGAATATTCAGCAACCTTTATTTGCCTTAATTTTTACGACTTGCGCAAGCTTTACTTTTGCAGCCCCCCCATCATCCAAACATGGTCCAATCAAAGATCAATACATTGTAACCTTTAATAAGGCACAAACATCATCTAAAGACTTAGCAGCGACACTGGCCAAATCTCATGGCGGAAAAGTTTTACATACCTATGAATCTGTACTAAAAGGATTTGCAATTTCACTTCCCAGCAACGCAGGTCAAGCATTTGTGGAAGCTATGAAAAAGAATCCCAATGTACTGTCTGTTGAACCAGATACTGTAATGAGTATTCATAGTAACGTTCAGAATAATGCAGTGTGGGGATTAGATCGTACTGACCAAAAGAATCTCCCACTTGACTCCAATTATAGCTATACCCAGACAGGTGCAGGTGTTACAGCTTATATTGTAGATACAGGCATACTTACTTCTCATCAACAATTCTCAGGTCGAGTCAAATCAGGATATACTGCGATCAGTGACGGTAAAGGAACTACCGACTGCAATGGACATGGCACACATGTAGCTGGCACAGTCGGTGGAACAACTTATGGTATTGCGAAAGATGTAACCTTAGTACCAATTCGTGTTTTGGGCTGTGATGGTGCGGGTACGTCCAGCGGAGTTTTGGCTGGGTTAGATTGGGTCGTCCAGAATGGTAAAAAACCAGCAGTGGTTAATATGTCACTAAGTGGTGGCGTCAGCTCATCTTTGGATAATGCAATCGTCACACTTTATGATCAGGGCTATACCCCTGTCGTTGCTGCGGGTAATTCAAATACGGATGCGTGTAATTCCTCACCTGCTAGAGCAAGCAAAGCGATTACCGTTGCGGCAATCGACAATACCGATACGCGAGCAAACTTCTCTAACTATGGCAGTTGTGTGGACATTTTTGCGCCTGGAACACAAATTACATCGGCTTGGTACGATAGCAATACTGCAACCAAACTCTCAAATGGCACTTCTATGGCGACACCGCATGTAGCTGGTGTTGTTGCTGGAATGTTACAAAGCACCCCCACTGCATCACCGCAAACAATTACAACCAATTTGCTGAAACTAGCAACAACGAATATCGTTAAAGATCCAGCGGGTAGTCCAAATCGTTTGCTTTATAAAGCACCTTAATTGAATAACCCTTTAGAAAAAAGGATATCTTTTAAGATATCCTTTTTTCTTCTATTTAACGTTTTCCCATCGAACGACGCGTGCCACGCGGTGGCATCCAAGTTCGATCTGCATATTGCTCAGGTTTTGGACGCACCTGATTATGCGTTGCATCTTCAGAATCATCCTGAGCAGATGGCATCGGAAATGGCAATTTAACCAAAGCTTTTTTTGCCTTGGGTGATTGAGTACTCATTGAAATTCTCTCGAAATCTAAATTTCTAAACGCTATTGTAATAGATTTTTTATGATTTTTATAAAAATAAAATGTGTAAAAACAAAAGCTGTCCTCTACCCTATAATTTGGTAACTTTTTATACGATTAAGGCAAGTTTTGACCACAAAAAGTTCTATTTAAGCTAAGATAACCTGCTTTTATTTTTTAATCCCATAAGAAGGAATAATGCCGTGGACGTACGTCTCTCTGATCGTGTCAATGCCATCAAACCGTCCCCTACACTTGCAGTAACCAACAAAGCTGCTGAGCTTAAAGCTGCGGGTAAAAATGTGATTGGTTTAGGCGCAGGCGAACCAGACTTTGATACCCCTCAACACATCAAAGATGCTGCAATTGAAGCGATTAACAACGGCTTTACGAAATACACGGCTGTCGATGGCACTCCAAGCCTCAAAAAAGCAATTATTGCAAAATTGAAACGTGATAATAACTTGGACTATCAAGCAAATCAGATTTTGGTTTCTTGTGGTGGTAAACAAAGTTTCTTTAACTTAGCACTGGCTTTGCTCAACAAAGGTGATGAAGTCATCATCCCTGCGCCATTCTGGGTAAGCTATCCTGATATGGTGATTATTGCTGAAGGTACACCAGTGATTGTGAAATGTGGTGAAGAACAACGCTTCAAAATCACACCTGAACAATTAGAAGCTGCGATCACGCCAAATACACGTTTAGTGGTATTGAACAGCCCATCGAACCCTACAGGTATGATCTACACCAAAGCTGAGCTCGAAGCTTTGGCTGAAGTTCTTCGTCGTCACCCACAAGTTTTTGTCGCTTCTGATGACATGTATGAACCAATTCGCTGGGAAGATGAGTTCTACAACATTGCAACCGTTGCACCAGACTTATATGACCGTACTATCGTTTTAAATGGTGTATCTAAAGCCTATGCAATGACAGGCTGGCGTATTGGTTATGCGGCTGGTCCTGCAAAAATCATTGGCGCGATGAAAAAGATCCAGTCTCAATCAACCTCTAACCCAACGTCGATTTCACAAGTTGCAGCAGAAGCCGCATTGAATGGTCCTCAAGACGTTTTACAACCAATGATTGAAGCATTCAAACGCCGTCATGATTTAGTTGTAAATGGCTTAAATGACATCAAAGGTATTTCATGCTTACCTGCCGATGGTGCATTCTACGCGTATGCAAACATTCGCCCATTGATTCGTGCCAAAGGCTTAAAATCTTGCACAGAATTCTCTGAATGGTTACTTGAGGAAACTGGCGTTGCTGTTGTTCCAGGTGATGCATTTGGCTTAGGTGGGTTTATGCGTATCTCTTACGCAACTGCTGATGAAGTTCTAGTCGATGCTTTAGCTCGCATCAAAAAAGCAGCTGAATCTATTGATGGTGTTGATGCCGCAATTGCATCAATCAAAGCTGAAAAATAATAAGCTTAGTTAAGATGAAGAAGCTTCAAAATGAAGCTTCTTTTTTTATACTCTAACTTTAATTCATATCTCAGCTTTCCTATTCTCCAGCCTCACCGTTAAATAACGCTACCACTTCAGCCTCGGTCATTTTGTTAGTTGAATTTTGGAAAGCATAAAATTCAGGTTTATTATCAATAAAAATTTCAAGATCTAGCTTTAAATCTTGAGGTGATTCATTTAGAGAAAACACGTTGATATTGCAATAGTTCTGATCCTTGGTACGCCAAAATATATTGGTACCACACGCATTGCAGAATCCACGTTCTCCCCATTCTGATGAATTATAAACTGTAAGATGATCTTGCTTTAAAAACGCTAGACTCCCTTGTTCTACATCAACCGTCATAATCACACCACTGGTCTGTCTGCGACAGATAGAACATGAGACGTATACGTCGCAAGGACATGAACATCATGATTTTTTAATTTCACCTCAAAAGTGGTTTCACCACAAATACACCGTCCATTCATTTTAAAATTTACCTTTTATTTAAATTATTATTCATGAATAAATAGCTTAAAACACTTCATCTCTTTCGCAATGAATAATTTGTAAATATAGGTTTTTAGCTTGTCATCAGCTCAGTGCTATCACAGGGTGCTGTTAATACACTTCTAACATCGCTACGCTACATCTTAATCCAAAGATGCCGCTCATAAAAATAAACTAAGGCAATTATGCAATTGCCTTATTACACTTCACATTTTTTGGACGATCACATAAATGACTAAAAACAGCATATTGCCAAATACTTTTCACATGTACCGTAACTACTTTCTGCTCAGCAACAGACCATGCTAAGGCAGTATTTGCACCGAGGATAAGTTCCCCACCTAGTTGAAATAAATATAATGGGGATTGGTCATTCACTAAAAGTGAATTCTTTTGAGTTAACAAATTACTAGAATTTTCAATTTTCCATTTATTTCCAAACCATAGCTGTAGCAAGTCACCTAAATACAAGGTATTTTGCTTAAACGGAAAAGTATTTAAAAATGCATTTTCTACAGGTGTGTAATAACGCTCAGAATCCTGCAAAATATCGAGATAGTTTTGTTGATAAAAAGAGAAATTTGAGAAAATAGTTTGAATATTAAGAATAGTCATTTTGACCTCCGGTTTAGCCATTTTAGTGCTGGCAAGTAGGGTTAAATCCACACTGTTTAGGTCTTACCTAAACGCTCTTTCTGACTCGAATCTAACAATAGCCAAATCAAAGTTCAAGTTTTTTTTGATTTTTACCGTCAATTGTGCAAATAAAAAGCATATGGCATCAAAATGAAAGAAACATGACATTTTTAGCTTGACCGATTTCAAAAGCTGCCTATAATGGCTTTCAGATTCTCCCATAGCTCAGTCGGTAGAGCGACGGACTGTTAATCCGCAGGTCCCTGGTTCGAGCCCAGGTGGGAGAGCCAAGATTCAAAAAAGCCCATATCAATGATATGGGCTTTTTTAATACACAAAATGTCCCGTCCTGAAATAAGTTTACCCCTTAAGAGGCTTATTTTATGGAATATGAAAAAGAACAACGAGTTAAACGAACACAACGAGATTACAGTTTTGCCTTTAAAATGCTGATTGTCCATGAGGTAGAAAAAGGGCAAATCACTTATAAACAAGCTCAAGCAAAATATGGTATTCAAGGAAGATCAACTGTGCTTACATGGTTACGTAAGTACGGACAACAAGATTGGACTTCTAAAGCTATGCCTTCCACTTCAAAACGCCAACTCACCCCTCAACAACGCATTCGCCAGTTGGAAAAACAATTAGCCGCAGAAAAGCTAAAAACTGAATTTATCCAAGATGTGATTTATCACATAGACAAAGAATGTGGGAGAGATCTTGGAAAAAAGTATACCGAGCACGTTTCAAAGATTGGCAAGCCCAAAGAAGACTAAATGTCTCACGTTATTGTGAGTGGATAGGAATCACCCGACAGGCTTACTATCAATCAGAAAAACGTGCTCAAATCAAAGCTCGGGAAACTCAGCAAGTACTTGAATTGGTTATGGAGTATCGTTATTTGATGCCAAGTATCGGTACGCGTAAACTCTATTGGCTGATCAAACCAAAATTGCTAGAACAAGGACTGAAGTTTGGTCGAGATCAGTTATTTAAAGTATTAAAAGAGAATGATTTATTGATACGCCCTAAACGTCGCTATACCAAAACTACAGATAGCAAACACTGGATGAAGAAACATCCTAATTTATTAAAGGATTATTCTCCAATACGGGCAAATGAAGTCTTTGTTAGTGATATTACCTATGTTGAAAGTGCAGAGGGTGTGCATTATCTATCACTTGTGACAGATGCCTATACCCGACAAATTAAAGGTTATAAGTTATCAAGTGATATGCGGGCAGAGAATGTTGTACAAGCCTTACATATGGCAATGAAGTCTATAAAAGATAGAGCAACAACCCTGATTCATCATTCAGATAGAGGTTCTCAATATTGCTCTGAATTATATCAATCGGCACTACAGCATTACGGTATAAGTCCCTCGATGACAGATGGAGGAGACTGTTACCAAAATGCTTTAGCAGAGCGAATCAATGGCATACTCAAACAGGAGTTCTTAACTACACGATGTAAAACGATGAAGGAGTTAGACCATTTAATTTCGGAATCTATAGTGATTTATAACTGCTACAGACCGCATTTAAGTTTAAATATGATTACTCCTAATCAGATGTATGAGAAAGCGAAAACCGAGCTAATTGCTTAACTCGGTTTGAAATGAAATACTGTCAATCTATTTCAGGACGGGACAAAAATATAATTCACTTTGCTCGGAATGATATGGTTATCATCCTTGATTCCAACCCACCAAAAAAAGCATTTTTCTCATCATTAGTCAATTTTTTCACAAGTGTTGAATATCGCACTGCTTGCCTCGTAGACAAATCAAAACTTCTATTTCCACTACTCTGAAGAATCTGTATAGAGTCAATGGAATTATTTCTTGATATATTGAATCTCACTAAATTACTTAAATTTTCACTACCAGCAGGAACGTCCCATAAGTCCATTATTTCTTTATGCATTCTATCTTCTATTAATTTTCTTCTATCAATTTCTTTTAAAGCTGGATCACTGACTTGATCAGAATTAATAAGGAATTTGAATGGTTGCTCAACACGCACAGGATAGTATTTACCATTTATTTCATAGGGATAGAGGCTATATTTCTTAATTTCAGTCATAACCAAAGCATCTAGTTCTGCAATACCACTACTTTCCTTAATTCTTAATGCAACGACCTCCCCCTTCTCGTTTACATCTATCACAACATTTAGATCCCTATCTTTACCTTGCAGCACCGAAGGACTAAATAGAATTTGTGGTATTTTTTTCCATTTTATAACATGACGATCAACATTGATAAACTCAATATTCTTAGCATGAATAATCCCACCCCAAATACAAAATAGTACACATACTATTTTCGGAAAAAGCCTCATTTATAATTCTCAAGCAAGTTATTTTTATAGGTAAAGATTACTATCTCATTAAGATAAGATAGTAGCCTTCGCTGGTACACCACTATGAAAACGGAAAGTATCATCTGGGCTTAAAATCAAGTTCTTTTCAACTTCACGGATGTGATCAATCCGTTGTTGAATATTTTCTTCTGGATCTTTAAGTTTTGCTGTTTTTGCAACATCCAAAGCCAAAGCCAAATAATCTTCGAAATGTCGGGATTCCGATTTAAGCAAATAGCGATAATAACGCCCCAGCTCTTCATCAACCATAGGTGCAAGTGAGTAAAATCGCTCACAAGAACGCGCTTCTACAAATGCACCAATAATCATGACATCAATTAAAGCTTCAGGCTCATAAGTACGGATTTCTTTACGCAGTTCACCTGCATAACGTCCAGCACTCAAACCTTTCCACTCTTGACCACGTTTGGTCATAAATTCTAAAACTTGCTCATAATGCAGCATTTCTTCACGTACGAGCTGTGCCAACTTCACTTGTAAGTCAGTAAAAAAGCTATAACGAAACATCAAATTCATTGCTGTTCCCGCTGCTTTTTTCTCACAATTCGCATGATCCTGCATGAGAATATCTAAATTATTGATGGCTTCATCTAACCAAGCTTGAGGTGTAGTACAACCTAAAAACTTGATCACAGGTTGCATCAACTCATCATAATTCATACTACTCATTTACTTATCTCGCAGCAGCCTGAATCGCTGCTTTCATATCTTTCACAGCCTGAGCCAAACCAACAAATACGCTATCAGCAATAATTGAATGCCCAATGTTGAGTTCATGAATTTGTGGAATTGCGGCGATAGGTGCCACATTGTTCAAGTTTAATCCATGACCCGCATTGACTACTAAACCTTTAGAAGCAGCATATTCCGCACCTTTGATAATCCGTGCTAATTCAGCTTGTTGCTGCTCATCTGTTTCAGCATCTGCATATGCGCCTGTATGGATTTCTATTGTTGGCGCGCCACATGCCACCGCTGCATCAATTTGAGCAAGATCAGCATCAATGAAAAGTGACACATCACTACCAATTGCTTTCAATGCTTCTGTTGCTGCCTTAACTTTTTCAAAGTGTCCCACCACATCTAATCCACCTTCAGTGGTGACTTCTTGGCGACGCTCAGGAACGAAACATACATGTTGCGGTTGAATCTCTTGAGCAAATGCGACCATTTCGTCGGTGACAGCCAATTCAAGATTCATCCTTGTTTTTAATAATGGGCGCATACGACGAACATCGTCATCTTGAATATGGCGGCGATCTTCGCGTAAATGCAAGGTAATCCCTTCTGCACCCGCTTGCTCACAAACCAAAGCCGCTTGTACAGGGTCAGGGTAGACAGTACCTCGTGCTTGTCTTAATGTTGCAACATGATCAATGTTTACACCCAAGATTGCAGCCATATAAATATCCTATTGTTTATCAAATTAAAGCAATCAATACTTTAAATAGATTAAGTTTGTGTATTTTGAATCCAAAGTTGACGACTTTTTAGTGGTCGATCACCCAACAAAGAACTGATCATTTGGCGGTATAGTTTAGCCAATAATTGCAATTGTTCGTGAGTAAAATCTTGCCCTTGCTCATAATTTTGCATAGTCGCAATAAGCCGTCCAGACATAGATGAGCGTGAGGCTTGAGCAACAGGCATAAAACCATCATTCAATTGAAACTGATAATTTTGTTCATGCTGAATAACTTGTTGATTAGCATCAATTGAAAAATCAATGGCATAACCTAGTTCTTGCAATAACACATGTTCAAACTGTCGTAAAATTTGGCGAAGAAACAACGGTGCGTGTTCATGCGTTGCCAATAATTGAAGTTGCAAAAGAATTAACTGATATTGTTGAAAAGTTTGCGGCATCGCCTCCTCTAAAGGACAAAGACGCAACACAATTTCATTTAAATAAAAACCTGCAAAAAAAGCATCACCATGAAAAAATACGGGTTGATTCAAAATTTCCAGTTTAGTGAGATTTTTGAGCTCTGATTTTCCTGTCGCTTGCAAACGAATCGGCTGATATTGTGGTGGAGGAATTTGTCTTAAAATTCCATCCACCCGACCATATTCTTGCGTAAATAAATGCACAATATGGCTCTTTTCCCGATATCTACGATGATGAATCAAATAACCATGTAGGACTTCATTACGCATCATAAGACGATACTAATCCTTCTTTTTATGGTCCTTTTTATCCTCATCATCACCATCGGGAATGACGGCACCCACTACGGCAGCCGTGCCCTTCACAACACCTTTGGTAGTTTTATAAGCGACTTTAACAGGTACAGTGACAACTTTATGGATACAACCTTGTAGTAGAGACATACAGACTACAATTGCGAATACACGGATTGTTGTTTTCATACCTGATTTACCCAATTAAATATCGCTATAACCTAAGCTTTTAAGAGCACGTTCATCATCAGACCAACCGCCTTTAACTTTCACCCAAAGCGTAAGCATGATTTTTTGCTCAAACATTTTTTCCATGTCTGCGCGTGCATCCATCCCAATACTCTTGAGTTTGGCACCTTTATCACCAATTACAATCGCTTTTTGACCTTGACGCTCTACAAAAATCGTTGCATCAATATAGGTACAAGGTGGTTTTAGACGACCTGTTTTTTCATTGACAGTCGCTTCTTCAGTTTTAAACGACTCGATCTGCACCGTCAAATCATATGGAAGCTCTTCACCCAGCTGACGCATGATTTTCTCGCGAATAATTTCACTCGCAAGGAAGCGTTCCGAACGATCGGTAATCTGATCAAGTGAATACAATGGCGGTTGATACGGCAGATACTTTTCAATGGTGTCGCGCAAATGTTCTAAATTTGCACCACGCAAAGCTGACACAGGAACAATTTCAGCAAAGTTCATTAACTTGGCACGTTCTTGAATCAAAGGCAAAGCTTCATTTTTATTTTCAAATGTATCCAGCTTATTAATTACCAGAATCACAGGCATATCTGCATTTTTGAGCTTTTCCAAAACGAGTTCATCATTTTGAGTCCACTTCTGAGCATCCACCACAAATAAGACTAGATTTACATCTCGCAGTGCAGAGTGCGCAGCGCGATTCATCATCTTGTTAATTGCACGCACTTCTTTTTTATGCATTCCTGGGGTATCGACAAATACAGCCTGTGACTTCTCACGCGAATCAATACCAACAATTTTATGACGTGTAGTTTGTGGTTTACGCGATGTAATCGATAACTTTTGACCCAGTAAATGGTTCATTAAGGTCGATTTACCTACATTAGGACGACCTACAATCGCAACAAAACCGCTTTTAAAATCAGAAGGAATTGTTGTTCCTTGAGAACTAAAAAATTGATCAATTAAGTTATTGCCATCTTGCTGTTCAGTTACTTCAGGCTTATTGTCATTTGAATGAGACATCAGGTTATTGCTCCAATAATTTTAAAATTTCAGCCGCTGCCGTTTGTTCGGCGAAACGACGACTTGAGCCCTCGCCTTGAATTTTCGGCAATCCATCAACCAAACATTCCACTTTGAAATGTTGATTAGGTGCATCACCTTGAATATCTACAACCTCGTAAACTGGGAGAGGTTTTTTACGTGCTTGTAAATACTCTTGTAGTCGTGATTTTGGGTCTTTCAGTTGGTCCGTCGGTTCGATATGATCGAAGTAAGGCTCATACCATTTTAACACAATGCCTTGCAGCAAGTTGAGATCATTACTGTCTATATAGATCGCACCAATAATGGCTTCAACCGTGTCAGCGAGAATAGATTCACGATGATGGCCACCCGATTTTAATTCACCAGTGCTTAAAATTAATGACCGGCTCAATTGCAGGTCATTCGCTATTTTACCTAGTGCTTCCTGTCGAACCAAAGTTGCACGCATACGCGTTAAACGACCTTCGTTTTCAGTTGGATAGGTATGATATAAATAATTCGCAATGATCATCCCCAATAACGAATCGCCTAGAAATTCTAGGCGTTCATAATTGTGTTTATGACTAACAGAGCGGTGAGTTAAAGCCAATTTCAACAAATCAATTTGTTGAAATTGATAACCTATCCTTGCTTGCAGTCTTGTATCATTGAGCTTGTTTGGCAGATTTTTGGTCAAAAGTCTTCTCAAAAGTCATCACTAAACTGATATTCAGCATAAAGGGCTTTCGCACTTCATACTTTTTCACGACGATCAAATCATCTTTATATGTAGCTTGTGCGATATCCTTAAAACGAAGATCTCGTACACCATTCATATCCAAACGTTGATCCATCTGAGATGCAAACTTGGTTGGCGTCGTATTTTGAGGACTATCTTTCAATAAGCCTTCAATCTGACTGTCAATAATTTTGTCATCCCAATATGCTGGCCATATTGCAATCGCTGCTTTCACAGCAATTGCAAATAAAACCACCCCAAATAAAATTGCAATATACGAAGTCCCCTGCTGAGATTTACGCATTTTTTCTTTCCTATGTGTTTTTATTTATTAATCAATTTTACCATTTCGGCTAAAACTTGGAAGTTTTAGACCAGGTTCTTTATGCATCCATACATAAAAAGCACGACCTGTTAAATTCTGCTCAGGCACAAATCCCCAAAAACGACTATCTGCACTTTGGTCACGGTTATCACCCATCGCAAAATACTGACCTTCTGGTACAGTTACATCCCAATCACGCCCTTGTGTATTTATAAACACATCATTGGTTTTTGCAACAAATGGAATAAACGAATCCGCACCTTTGGCTTGAGCAAACTGATACGCTTCAACAAGTGTATTACGTCCATCTAAGTAGCGCACTGAATACTGATGATCACCCAAAGTTTCTTTAAAATATGAAACTGCTGGTGTCTCTAATGCGTCTTTCTCACGGCTCACCTCAGTTACAACATTAGCAACACGTTCACCGTTTACGACCAATTGACCATCTTTAAACTGAATATGATCACCAGGTAGACCAACCACACGTTTGATATAACTGATACTAGGTTGTGGTGGGTAACGGAAAACAATCACTTCACCACGTTTAGGCTCACCAACATCAATAATCTTGGTATTAACAATCGGTAAACGCACCCCATAATCAAATTTATTCACCAAAATAAAATCACCTGTCTCTAAGGTTGGTACCATCGAGTCAGAAGGGATATTAAATGGCTCATACAAGAAAGAACGTAAAACGAGCACAACCGCCAACACAGGCCAAAAATCATACGCCCATGTAATGATAAAATTTTCTTGGTTACGCCCACGATTTGCACGTTGTTTGAGTACAAACTTATCAAGCAACCACACCAAGAAAAAAATCAGTGTCGCTGGTACTAGAATCAAATTAAAATCAAAATCCACAAACCCTCACTCGCAGCCTGACTGCTCGTCTTAGGGCTAGGTTAAGCAATGCTTACCCAGCCTGATCTTTCTTTATCTATCTACTTTCAATACAGCTAAGAAGGCTTCTTGTGGAATTTCTACACTTCCCACTTGTTTCATACGCTTCTTACCTTCTTTTTGTTTCGAAAGAAGTTTCTTCTTACGAGACACATCGCCGCCATAACATTTTGCTAAAACGTTTTTACGCATCGCTTTAACAGTAGAACGAGCAATAATTTGCGCACCAATTGCCGCTTGAATCGCCACATCATACATTTGACGAGGGATCAGATCCTTCATCTTTTCGACCAAAGCAATACCACGATGACGAGCATCTTGGCGGTGACAAATCATCGCTAAGGCATCTACCTTTTCGCTATTAATTAGCACGTCTACCTTAACTAAGGCTGAACTTTCAAAACGTACAAAATTGTAATCGAGTGACGCAAAACCACGTGAGCAAGATTTCAATTTATCAAAGAAATCCATCACAACTTCAGCCATTGGGATTTCAAAAGTAACAGAAACTTGGTTCCCCAAGAATTTCATGTCTTTCTGCACACCACGACGCTCAATACATAGCGTCATCACATTACCTAAGTATTCCTGCGGTACAAGAATATGGCATTCTGCAATCGGTTCACGTAGATCTTCAACCGTTGAGCCATCTGGCATTTTTGATGGGCTATCAATGTAAATAATGTCGCCTTTTTTGGTTAAAGCTTCATAAATTACAGTAGGTGCAGAACTAATCAGATCAAGATCATACTCACGCTCTAAACGCTCTTGTACAATCTCCATGTGCAGCATACCTAAGAAGCCACAACGGAAGCCAAAGCCTAAAGCATCTGAACTTTCAGGCTCAAAGAATAATGCCGAATCGTTGATCTGTAGCTTTTGCAAAGCTTCACGGAACGGTTCAAAATCACTTGAATCAATCGGGAACAGACCTGCATAGACCTGTGGTTTTACCTTTTTAAAACCTGGTAAAGTTGCAACTTCAGGCGTAGATGCAAGCGTAATGGTATCGCCGACTGGCGCACCAAAGATATCTTTAATCCCTGCGATTACGAAGCCAACTTCACCCGCTTCAAGGATGTCAGTTTCAGTATGCTTTGGATTAAATACACCCACAGAAGTAACAGGATGAGTTTGACCAGTTGACTTGACCAACATTTTATCGCCCTTACGGATGCGACCTTGTTTGATTCGAACCAACGAAACAACACCAAGATAATTATCGAACCATGAGTCAATAATCAAAGCTTGAAGTGGCGCATCACGATCACCTTCAGGTGCTGGAATCACATCAACCAAACGCTCTAAAACGCCTTCAACACCTAAACCAGTTTTTGCGGAACAGGTTGGTGCATCAGTTGCTTCAATTCCAATAATTTCTTCAATTTCATGAATTACACGTTCAGGTTCTGCTTGTGGTAAATCAATCTTATTTAAGATCGGTAATACCTCTAAGCCTTGTTCAATAGCGGTATAGCAGTTTGCTACGGATTGAGCCTCAACACCTTGTGCAGCATCGACGACCAATAAAGCCCCTTCACATGCTGCTAAAGAACGTGATACCTCATAAGAGAAGTCAACGTGTCCTGGGGTATCAATAAAGTTCAACTGATACTCTTGACCATTTGGATGCGTATAGTACAACGTCACCGATGCAGCTTTAATGGTAATCCCACGCTCACGCTCAAGCTCCATAGAGTCTAGTACCTGAGCTTGCATCTCACGGTCTTGTAGACCACCACACATTTGAATAAAACGGTCAGCCAAAGTCGACTTTCCATGGTCAATATGAGCAATGATCGAGAAATTGCGTATATTTTTGATATCTACGGATTTTTTAGCTTGCGCCATGGGTTACCTTGAGAAAATAAATCGCCCTATACTTTTAAAAAGTTATGAGCCAAAACGGTTTAACAAAATTGTTGGGGATTATAACAGAACGACCATTCAAAGTATTCAAAATAATTATTACCAATCTAAACCATGTTGTCATGATTTTATGGTTTATATTTGCTCATATAAAACGGAAAAATCCAAAGGATTTAAATCAGTTGGAATCGGTTGATAAGCTTGGATAAAACTTGGAGACATACGTTTTGGACGGCCAGTGGCAATCTCAATGCATGCCCACTTGGTATTTCCCAAAAATAAAATGCTTTGATCTTTTTCACGATAAAATGCGTACTGCCTAAAAGAATACAGCGCATTAATATCATCTAGCCAAGTGCGTAGAATAATTTCGTCACCTGCAAGCGCAGCTTTACGATATTGAACATGATGTTCCACCGCAACCATAGCATGTTTAAGCTCCAAATATTGAGCCACACCTAAACCCAAAGTTTCAACATGTGCTGCCGCTACATCCTGCATCCATTGAACATAGATCACATTATTCACATGACCTAGAACATCAATATGTTCAGGTTGAACGCTTATTCTTAAATCAAAAATCGTACTCATTTCTTGCCATACTTGATTTACCAATCTGCTGCATACAGTATTAGAAACAAATCTAGATTACAAAATAAAAACCACTCTAAATAGAGTGGTTCTTATGACTTTATACAATGTTACTGTAGACGTAGGCCTAAGATCGCACGTTGTCCTTGACGGATAATCGCCACACGAGCCACGCTGCCTTTTGGCAATCCTGCAATTACTCTAGCAAAACCTGCACTATCATTAATTGCAGTGCCATTAACTTGTAAAATAACATCACCAGCAACGATATTAGATAGAGATGCTAAGCCACCACGCTGTACTTCTTGTACGAGAATACCTCCACGAACATCTAAACGAGATTGCTCAGTTGGCGTGAGGTTTCGGATGCTCATCCCTAATCCACTGGTCGGACTATTTTTATCACCTGTTGCAGGGGTGTCATCAGGTGCTGTACCTAATGTTGCAGAAACAGTACGAACTCTTTCATCACGCAAAATTTCTAATCGAATGGTTTGGTTCGGAGAAATACGATTCAAGGTATAAAGTAAATCACTGGTACGTGAAATTGGTGCACCATTAATTTTCAAAATCACATCCCCAGATTTCAATCCCGCTTTTTCAGCAGGTGACTTTGGTGCAACTTGAGTAATTAATGAACCCTCAGGTTTTGGTAGTTTATAAGCCTCGGCTAGGTTGCGATCTATATCTTGCAGCATAATACCAAGATAAGAACGAGTCACTTTACCATTGGCTTTCAGTTGCTGAACAACATCCATCGCAACATCGATTGGGATAGAGAACGACAATCCCATATACCCCCCCGTACCACTAAAGATACGAGAGTTTACACCAACAACCTCACCTCTTTGATTGAATAATGGACCGCCAGAATTACCTGGGTTCAAAGCAGCATCTGTTTGAATAAAGGGAACAGATGTTTCACCACTCATATTCCGTGACTTCGCACTTACAATCCCTGCCGATGCCGAATAATCGAATCCAAATGGAGATCCAATCGCGAGAACAGGCTCGCCTACTCGCAATTGATTAACGTCCCCTACTCTTAACTCAGGGAAATTCGCCCCTTCAACTTTTAGTACGGCGACATCTGTACGCTCATCGCTCCCAACCAAAGTTGCATCAAATTCACGACGATCATTCAACGTAATACTGATACGTGACGCATTGGCAATCACGTGATGGTTGGTCACGAGGTAGCCATCTTTACTGATAAAAAAAGCACTACCAAATGCAGTCTTCTCTTGAGGTCCTTGTCGCTGTGGAATGATGACTTGATTGCCAAAAAAGCGCCTTAAAATCTCTGGTACTTGTTGCTGCAACAACTCTTCCTGAGTCATTTTTTTCACAACATTGACACTCACAACAGCAGGACTCACCTGCTCAACGAGGTTTGAAAAATCTACTGGCGTAGCAGCGTTGACTTGAGCAGCTGCTATCGTAAATACCGCAGCATACATTCCTTGTTGTAAATAGCGACTTTTCATGAAGCAAGAACCTACATACTGATGATTAAAATAAAAGTTATGGTCTATGTTTGTAGCATAACCCCAGCATTCTTTTCGTAAAAAAATGTTTATATTTTCAATGTATACAACGAAATAGAACGATGAAATGTGAATGAATTATGAAGACATTTCTAAGCATTCACTTTTCATTTTAAGGTTTTATACTGGACAGCTTAAGTCTAGATTAAAACAATGTACTGAAACATAATCGTTTTCTTACTAAGTCACATTAAACAAAAAATAATCAGCAAATAAATCGCATTCGCTAAAAATTCACCCAATTTCAGGCAGATTGGCCCTTGCCTTTTTGATAAAAAAGCGGTGTCATTAGCGAACGTTTAAAACTGAAGCAGATCGACATGCCTGATTTAAAAACAATTCACCATTTTGATGTGATTATTGTGGGCAGTGGTGGTGCAGGTTTAAGTCTTGCACTCTCTTTACCAAGTCATTACAACATTGCGATTTTAGCAAAAGCGGCATTGACAGAAGCCAGTACCTTTTATGCACAAGGTGGTGTCGCTGCGGTCTTAGACGAAACAGACTCCATTCAACAACATATTAATGACACTATGATTGCAGGCGGGCATCTATGTGAATTAGATGCTGTCAAACATACGGTTGAAGGTGGCAAACCTTCTGTTGATTTCCTTCTTGGACAAGGTGTGCAATTCACTTTAGACGATGATGAACAACTTCATCTCACTCGTGAAGGTGGTCACTCTCAACGTCGTATCATTCACTCTGCCGATGCCACAGGTAAAGCCATTTCAACAACTTTAGTTGAGCGCGCACAAGAACGCGAAAACATTACGATTTTTGAAGACTATATTGCGATTGATCTCATTACATTGCACAAACTTGGCCATCAAGATCAAAACAATCGCTCGATTGGCTTATACGCTTTAAATGAAAATACTGAACAAGTTCATACCTTTTTAGCGCCATTTACCGCCCTCGCCTGTGGCGGTGCAATGAAGGCATATCTCTACACTTCAAATCCTGATATTGCGACGGGCGATGGGATAGCAATGGCTTATCGAGCAGGTTGTCGTGTAGCCAATATGGAATTTAACCAATTCCATCCGACTTGTTTATATCATCCGAAAGCGCGCTCTTTCCTAATTACCGAAGCGATGCGTGGTGAAGGTGCATATCTGCGTTTACCAGATGGCGAACGCTTCATGTTGCGTTTTGATGAACGTGCTGAACTTGCACCACGTGATATTGTGGCGCGTACCATTGACCATGAAATTAAACGCTTGGGTATTCGTCATGTTTGGTTGGACATTACGCATAAATCACCTGAATTTATTACAGAGCACTTTCCGACTTTGTATGCACGTTTGCTTGAGCTTGGGATTGATATTACCAAAGACATGATTCCTGTGGTTCCTGCGGCTCACTATACTTGTGGCGGTGTCGTCGTCGATGAACATAGCCAAACTGATTTAGATGGCTTATATGCGATTGGTGAAACTTCTTATACAGGTTTACACGGCGCAAATCGTATGGCGAGTAACTCACTGCTTGAATGTTTTGTATATGGTATGAGCGCAGCAGAAGATATTCAAAGTAAACACAACACAAGCTTTGAGTTTCCAGAGGTGCCGTCTTGGGATGAATCTCAAGTCACCGATGCAGATGAAGATGTGGTCATCCTGCAAAACTGGGATGAACTACGTTCAACGATGTGGAACTATGTCGGCATCGTTCGTACGACGAAACGTTTACAACGTGCTTTACACCGTATTGAAATGTTGAAGCGTGAAATCAATGAATACTATCAAGATTACCGCGTCAGTAAGAACCTGATCGAATTGCGTAATTTGGTTTTGGTTTCTGAAATGATTGTGCGTTGTGCAATGGAACGTAAGGAATCGCGTGGTTTGCACTACACGCTGGATTATCCAGAACTCTCAGATGAGATTCGCAAGACAGTGTTGACTCCCCCCAATTTTAAGGTGGAACAACCATTGGTGAATGAGTGATAAAATAATCCGATATAAATATTTTTGTTAGCCCCAAATAAAGCTTAGCTCAAATTTGAGCTGCCACATATAAAATATATTGAGAAACCAAACTCTTAAGGTGGTTTCTCAATATTCATCTAAATAGATTTTTTCTGCTCGATAGCTAACTCATATGCACTCTGAAGTTGAAATTTCATTTGTTCGTCTTTTGTTGAATTAATAAACTTTTCCAATTTATGTTTATAGTTTTCGTGCCCTGCTTTATACATTGATAGAAGATACCCCCACTCACTATAAGAATATTCTGGATCACTTTTTGGAATCGTTTTCAACTCTTTTTCAAAAGCTAATGCTAGATCAGTATGACATTTTTGAAATTTTTTCTTCGAAAGTTTAAGAACGTGTATTAATTCGCACTGAGTTAACAAATTTGAAATTTGGGGATTCTCTTTTAAGATTTTAGTATTCAAGTTATATGCTTCTTGATACATCCCTGTAGAGAGATAGATATTCATTTCTATTTTTTCTCTCTCATGTTTATTCTGAATTTTACTTATTTCAGATAAACTTTTTTTCATTGTAGCATCAACAAGATTTCGGTCACTAAGATCTAAATTATTAATACGATCCTTATATTTTTGAATAATCGCCTGATCTTCAAGAGAAATTTCAGATTCCTTGGCTTCAATAGCATGCACATCATGAACACTAGAGGAACAAGCTGTACTTACTAAAGAGCAGCACATGATAACTGAGATTAGATATTTTTTCATTTCACACGTCTAGCAGCAGAATTTATAGTAAATGTATGTGTAACAAATCTTGGGATAGGTACTATTATCCCTCCATCTAACTTGGCTTCATACCCCATTTCTAAAACCACTTTAATGATAGATAAATCAGGTTTAGGTAGTTGAATTTTACAGAATCCTACAGGTTCTTTCCCTTTTTCTGTATCCCAATATCCAGCGTCTCTTTTTAATTGATGAGCTTGAATAAATTCAAATTCTCGAAATTTTTCTTTATATATCTTCAATGATGCCGATGGGAATATTTTAGCCTCCTGACTTAATACAGGTGGGATATAAGACACTGTTACAAATAATTCTGTCTCTTTAACAGTATAGGTAACTATAAATTGGCATGCCCCAGATCCCATTTGAATTAGAACACCTCCACCTCTTCTACCAAATTTATCAGAATCATAGGGAGGTAAAGCATTAAGGAATTTCACATGATCCGTTTTATTCCGTTCTATATAATAATTTTCATAGACGTCTCGACTGTCAGAAAAACTATTATTAACTGTATTTTGTTGCTTAAGCGTATTAGATACTGCATTAATTACCGCAGACAAAGCATTGGATTTTGATGGTTTTGAACTTGCAGATGATCCATTGTCTTGAACAACTAAATTCTGCATTGGCAGTAGTTTACAGCCACAAGACAATGAATCATTGACCCTTGCAGCAGCTTTTCCAAACACTTGCATGTATGGATCACCAGTTATAATCGTTGATACAGTCTGGTGTTTAGGACAAGTCGCCTTATCACCAACACATGCGATTGCTTTACCTTCGATCAAAAAACTACTATTTCCTGAAATAACTTTACCCCCACCAGTCGTAGGACACCCAATAACAATATATGGTGTTGCCAAAATTTAACCCTCTATTTTATTTTGACAACATGGTAACAAAACCATCAACAAATATACTGACTTTTATGTATATATTTTGATAAATATTAAGCATGTTTTAATAAGTATCTATGACCAACTCTCATATTTTTTTAAAGTTTACTTTCACTCCACAATCATACTGCGGAATACCAAAGTAACCGTGAGATAAACATAAAAACAGCTCTTAGAGCTGTTTTACATAATTCAGCGCCTCTCCAAACACAACATCAGCATTCTGCGTTGCATCTAAACGCTTCATCCGTTCCGGCTCTGCTTGCCACAATATCTCATAACCTGCACGAACTTTAGCGAAGAAGCTCAATTTCTCTTGCTCAAAACGATCCAAGGCACCACGCTCTCGCGCACGGGTCATGCCCAATTCAATCGGGGCATCCAACCAAAAGGTAATATTCGGCATTTTCGCCACAAAAGTTTGGTTTAACAGTTGCAACTTTTCCTGACTCAAACCTCGTCCAGAACATTGATAAGCAAAGCTGGCATCGGTAAAACGATCACTCAGCACAATCTTGCCTGCTTCTAATGCAGGTAAAATCACTTGCTGTAAATGTTGAGCACGTGCCGCGTAAATCAATAATAGCTCAGTATCATGACTCATTTGCTCTTCATGATTCACTGCCAATAATAAAGAGCGAATTTGTTCCGCCAAAGGCGTACCACCCGGCTCACGAGTTAATACAACTTCTTTACCTTGCTGTTCAAAATACTGATGAATTTTACGAATCAGCGTGGTTTTACCTACACCTTCAGTACCTTCAAAGCTAATAAACATTTACTGTTGCTCCTGCTTCTTGGCACGTAAAACCGCCAAATACTCTTGTACTGCACGATTATGATCTTGCAAATTGGTTGTAAATTTATGCCCACCTGTGCCTGTTGCAACAAAATAAAGATTCTGCGAATCATCAGGATGCATCGCCGCTTCAATTGCTTTTTTACTTGGTAAAGCAATTGGCGTTGGAGGTAAACCGAAAATGGTATAGGTGTTATATGCTGTTGGTGTCCGTAGGTCATTACGTGTGATATTACCTTTGTAATTATCTCCCATACCATATATGACGGTTGGATCAGTTTGCAGGCGCATGCCTATTTTTAATCGACGAACAAACACACCAGATACTTGCTGTAACTCGCTATCCAAACTAGTTTCTTTTTCAATAATCGAAGCCATAATTAATGCTTCATATTTATTTTTATATGGAAGATTGTCAGCTTTATTAGCCCATGCGTCATCCAGTGCTTTCATCTGACGACGATATAAATCCGTCAAAATCTTCTTGTCTGTTTCACCTTTAGCAAAAAAATATGTATCAGGTGCAAATAATCCTTCAGGATGAGCATAGGAAATATCTAAAGCTTTTAGTAATTGATCTTGAGGCAAATCTAAAATTGTATTGGTCACATTCGGATCATTTTTTAACTTCTGTACAAGTTGCTTGAAGTTTGTCCCTTCGATGACCAATATTCGATTCATTTGAGCATTATCTGCATTGGCAAGCATATCCAGCACTTGACGAACACTCATCCCTTTAGTTAGCTCATATACACCAGCTTTCATACTGTCATGTATCATAAATTTCTGATAGAGCTTTAAAATGATCGGGAAACTTACCTTCTGTTCTTCAGCCAATCGATCAATGAAACGTGAATATGTATCTCCAGATGAAATCACTAATAATTGTTTTTTATTCTCCATTGGATAAGGCTTAAATAAATTTGCCCATATCACGCCAAAGACCACCATCGTAAAAACACAGATAAATACAAGAAATGCTTTAAAGGTAAATCTTGATTTCGGCTTTGCTTTCGGTTTTTTCTTACTTTTGCTTGAGTTTGGTGGCTTTGGCATATTAATCAATCTGGCTAAGTTTTAAAGTTTCAAATAAATCAAGGTAAGGTTGTTGCGCTAACGCGCGATCATTCAATCGTACAACCGCTCGCATTGGATGCAATGCATTGCAAAAAAACAGGTTTTGAATACGATCAATCTCATCCATGCCAATACAACGTTGTTCGCATGACACATTGTATTGTTGCATTCGAGATAAGATTTTGGCTCGCATCACACCGTGGACGCCATTATAACGAAGTTCAGGCGTAATCCACTGATCATTTATACGAATAAAACAATTACTGCTCACCCCTTCTACGATATAACCCTGCACATCACTGACTAAGGCTTCTAGCCACCCCCGTTGGTCCGCTTCTTGCTTAAGCAAAACTTGTTCAAGACGATTCAATGTTTTTAAACCTACAAGGTGTGGCATGTTTAAACCCAAGGCATGATTGAGTAAACCACTCTCAATCCATTCAGGCTGAAAAGCTTGCATTACTTTGGGGTAATACCACACATAAAGATCAGCGGCATGTAAAGGTAAACTGTAACCACGATCACCTTCACCGCGGCTAATCACAACTTTGAGTGTGCCATTTAGGCTTTGAAATTGCTGTTGTAATTGTTCAAAAACCTTGTCGATCAAGGATAAATCAGTTTTTAAACTCAAATGCTGGCAAGCCAGTTGTAAACGTGCAAAATGCAGTTCTTTTAACTCAAAACACCCATCAAAAATACGCGCAGTTGTAAAACAACCATCTCCATAATGAAATGCCCGATCAAGTAAAGGAATGGAATCAATTAACTGTCCATTTTTATAGCATTGCATGATCTAAGCACCTTTTTCAGTTTATAAGAAACAAAGTTTAAAAGTGAATAACTCTTTGATTCTAAAAAATTATAACAACTAAAACACTGAAATAAAAATTTATTATTTATCAACGATTCAGCATAACTTATCACATTTATATATTTCTCTTTTTTTCATAACAAATGCTTTTTTTATTATTTTTTTTGCAAAAAAACCAGCGTTATGCTGCATCCATATTCTAAATGCTTATGCAATTTCAAGGGGTTTTTATGCGTTTATCTCAACTCAAAGTTGGTCTTTTGGCTGCTTTACTTTCAGCATCCAGTTTGGCTGCTCAAGACTTTTTAAATGTCTCTTATGATCCAACACGTGAGCTATATACAGATTTTAATAAACAATTTGGTAACTTTTGGAAACAACGTACTGGACAAGATATTAATTTCAAACAATCACATGGTGGTTCTGGTAAACAAGCACGTGCCGTTATTGATGGTCTAAATGCCGATGTCGTAACTTTAGCTTTGGCTGCGGATATTGATGAAATTGCCAAAAATGCAAAATTGCTACCTAATGATTGGCAGAAAAAATTGCCAAATAACTCAACGCCGTATACGTCTACCATCGTATTTTTAGTACGAAAAGATAATCCTAAGCAAATTAAAGATTGGGGTGATCTGATTAAGCCGGGCGTAGAAATTATTACGCCGAATCCAAAAACGTCAGGTGGCGCTCGCTGGAATTATTTAGCAGCTTGGGCTTGGGCAAAACATCAGCCCAATGGTAACGATGCCAAAGCACAAGAATTTGTCCGCCAAATATATAAACAGACCAAAGTACTTGATTCTGGTGCACGTGGTGCAACAACCACATTTGCTGAGCGCGGCATTGGTGATGTTTTATTGGCTTGGGAAAATGAAGCGTTCCTTGCAATACGTGAACAACCAAACAAATTTGAAATTGTCGTTCCTTCGCTCTCGATTTTGGCAGAGCCTCCCGTTGCAGTGGTAGAAAAAAATGCGACTAAAAATGGCAACCTACAAATTGCACGTGGTTATTTGAACTACCTCTATTCACCAGCAGGTCAGGAAATCGCTGCACGTCATTTTTACAGACCACGTAATGCCGATGTACTGAAAAAATACCAAAGCGTATTTAAGCCGCTCAAACTGATCACCATCGACAAAGAATTTGGCGGCTGGACCAAAGTGCAGAAACAGCATTTTGATAATGGCGGAATCTTTGATCAGATTGTTAAAGCAAACAGCCGATAAGAATTACTTTTAGAAGAAATTCTCAGGAGAGCAGACATGGTTCACACTTTAATTGTTCCGGGTGTAGGTGGTAGCGAAGCACAGCATTGGCAGTCTTGGTTACAGCAACAACTGGTGTCTAGCTCTCGTGTACAACAAAAATATTGGGATCGACCAGTATTAAGTGAATGGGTTACCGAGTTTCTCAGCGCATTAGAAGCAATCAACTCTCCAGTCCAAGTTGTTGCACATAGTTTTGGTTGCTTAACCAGTGTCGCAGCACTTGCAGAACATCCTGAATTGCAAGCTAAAGTAAAAAATCTAGTGCTAGTCGCTCCAGCAAATCCTGCACGTTTTGGTGAAAGTGGTTTTGCACGCCACAGTTTGACTGACTACAAACAATATTTTCATCAACTTCAAATTGATTTACCGACGACTTTATTGATCAGTGAAAATGACCCATGGTTAGGTTATGTCGATGCTTTACAACTCGCACAAGCATGGGAGCTCACCCCGATCAATTTAGGTGCTGTTGGTCATGTCAATGTGGCATCAGGATTTGGTCCGTTTCCAGAAATCCTGAATTACTTATTGCCTGAAAAAAACATGCAACCGCGAACTCGAATGCCTCAGGCAAATTTTAATGTGAAATTTGCCTAACTCTCGCTCCTTATATTTTTATATTTAGCTTATTTGCTTGTTTAGCAAACATTTCTCTTTGAGGAAATATCATGTCGCAGCGTTCCCGAGTGCTGCCTGGGTTTGGCCTATCCTTAGGCTTTACCCTCGCTTACGTGTCTTTAATCGTACTGATTCCTTTATCAGCCGTCTTTATCAAATCTTTTGGAATTGGTTGGGATGGATTATGGGAAATTCTAACGTCTGAGCGAATCTTAAAATCATTACAACTCAGCTTTAGCGCTGCGCTGATCGCTGCTTTTGTCAATGTGATCTTTGGTTTACTCCTAGCGTGGTGCTTAGTTCGCTATAGCTTCCCTGGTAAAAGAATAGTAGATGCTTTAGTCGATTTACCCTTTGCCTTACCTACAGCAGTTGCAGGTATCGCGCTCACCTCACTCTATTCTAAAAATGGATGGATTGGACAATATCTTGAACCATTAGGAATTCAGGTTGCCTATACTCCGATTGGTATCACGTTGGCATTGATTTTTATTGGTTTACCGTTTGTTGTTCGTACTGTACAACCCGTTTTGAGTGATATTGAAACCGAATTGGAAGAAGCTGCTTCCGCATTGGGTGCAAATCGTTGGCAAACCATTACCAAAATCATTTTGCCTATCTTATTTCCTGCCTTACTGACTGGTTTTGCTCTAGCCTTTGCTCGTGGCGTAGGAGAATATGGCTCTGTGATTTTTATTGCGGGCAATATGCCTTATAAAACTGAAATTGCGCCTTTAATGATTATCTCTCGTTTAGAAGAATATGATTATGCTGGTGCAACCACCATTGCTGTGGTCATGCTGATTCTCTCTTTTGCCATTTTATTCTTAATTAATTTAATACAGGCATGGGCGAGTCGTCGCACAGGGAGAGTTGCACAATGAGTTTAAATAACAATAGCAATTCTTTAGCACTCAAATTACAGGCTCGAGATGCAACTCGTGAGCCGACTTGGGTCCGCTATAGCTTGATTGGCATTGCACTTATCTTTTTTCTAAGTTGCTTAATCTTGCCACTCATTTTGGTTTTTGCAGAAGCATTTAAGCAAGGTCTAGCCGTTTATATCAATGCTTTAACCGATGCAGATACCTTATCAGCAGTGAAATTAACGTTACTGACAGCAGCGATTGCCGTACCAATTAATGTGATATTTGGTGTTGCTGCAGCGTGGTCTGTCGCTAAATTTCAGTTTCGTGGTAAAGCCATATTAACCACCATTATCGATATGCCCTTTTCAGTATCACCGGTCATTGCTGGTTTAATGATTGTTTTAATTTTTGGCTCACAAGGCTGGATCGGTGGTTGGCTCATGGATCATGACATTAAGATTCTATATGCCGTACCTGCAATTGTCCTCGCCACAATCTTTATTACCGTTCCTTTTGTGGCTAGGGAACTCATTCCATTAATGGAAGCCCAAGGTACTGAAGAAGAAGAAGCTGCCATCGTATTGGGTGCCTCGGGTTGGCAAACCTTTTGGAGAGTAACACTGCCGAACATCAAATGGGGTCTTATCTACGGTGTGATTCTGTGTAATGCCCGTGCAATGGGTGAGTTTGGTGCAGTCTCTGTTGTTTCGGGACATATTCGCGGTGAAACCAATACTTTGCCTCTACACGTTGAGATTCTCTATAACGAATATACCTTTAGTGCTGCATTTGCGGTGTCTTCATTACTGGCATTTTTAGCAATCATCACCTTGATCTTGAAAACTTGGTTGGAAATCCGCCAAGAACAAGCAAACAGCCAACCCATTAAGGAATGAACACATGAGTATTCAAGTTAAAAATATTGAAAAACACTTTGGTGCATTCCATGCGCTAAAAAATATCTCTTTAGATTTTCCTGAAGGTGAATTAGTTGCCTTACTGGGTCCTTCAGGCTGTGGAAAAACCACATTATTACGCATTATTGCAGGCTTAGAGTCAGCAGATGGCGGTCAAGTGTTACTTGAAGGTGAAGATGCAACCGACATCCACGTACGCGAACGCCAAGTAGGTTTTGTGTTTCAGCATTATGCACTATTCCGTCACATGACTGTTTTTGACAATATCGCATTTGGTTTACGTGTCCGTCCGAGAGCAACTCGACCATCAGAAGCCGAAATTAAAAAACGTGTAACGCGTTTACTTGACCTCGTTCAACTAGGCTTTTTGGCTGATCGTTACCCTGCTCAGCTTTCGGGTGGACAACGCCAACGTATTGCTCTTGCACGTGCGCTTGCAGTTGAACCTCGTGTGTTATTACTGGATGAACCTTTTGGTGCTTTAGATGCTAAAGTTCGTAAAGAACTACGTCGTTGGTTACGTACCCTACATGATGAACTACATATCACGTCTATCTTTGTAACCCATGACCAAGAAGAAGCATTAGAAGTTGCTGATCAAATCATCGTCATGAACAAAGGAGATGTTGAGCAAATTGGTTCTCCCCGTGAAGTCTATGAAAAACCAGCGACGCCATTTGTATTTGATTTCTTGGGTCAAGCAAATCGCTTCGAAGGCGAACATACTGGCGGTATTATCCGTATCGGTGATGATCGCATTCAACTACCAACAACGGTACAAGCACCTCAAGGTAAAGTGATTGCATTTGCAAGACCAAATGAATTGCATATTCACGCTCAACCTCAAGCAAATGCCATTGAAGCAACATTTTTACGCGAAGTATGGATTGCAGGTAAAGTCATCGCTGAATTACAAGATCGCAGTGGACGTACTATCGAAATTTTATTAAGTGTAGAGGAAGCAAACTTACATCAATTCAAACCGAATCAAACGGTTTGGATTAGTGCTGCTCAGCTTCATTTATTTGCAGATCAAACAAGCATACAAGTTGCTTAAGAATCGCTCTCCCCACCTTCCATTGAAAGGAAGGTGCTCACAAAAGCAATAAATCCGATGCTTTTGTGGAATTTTCCCTTTATTAAATGAGGATTTAGGGAAATTTAGAGATAAAATGCTTTCGAATTACCATGCTTTTGCAAGGAACAAATATTTATGAACTTTCAACAACTCAGAATTATTCGAGAAACTGTTCGTCAAAACTTTAATCTCACTGAAGCATCAGCAGCACTTTACACCTCACAATCTGGCGTGAGTAAGCATATTAAAGATCTGGAAGATGAATTAGGCGTACAGCTCTTTGTCCGTAAAGGAAAACGTTTATTAGGCTTAACTGAGCCCGGACAATCTTTACTGAATATTGTTGAACGTATGTTAGTTGACGCAGACAATATCAAGCGTCTTGCAGATGACTTTAACAAAGTGGATGAAGGAACACTTACCATAGCCACTACACATACGCAGGCACGTTACGTACTCCCGCCGATCGTCAATCAATTTAAAAAACTATTTCCTAAAGTTCATTTGGTTTTACAACAAGCAAGTCCTGTAGAAATCGCTGAAATGCTTCTTCAAGGTGAAGCCGATATTGGTATTGCCACTGAATCTTTAACCACAGAAGAAAACTTAGCAAGTGTTCCTTATTATGAATGGCACCATAGTATCATTACACCTAAAGATCATCCTTTAAGTAAATTAGATCACATCAGCCTAGAACTGTTGGCTGAGTATCCATTGATTACTTATCATGGGGGCTTTACGGGTCGCTCTAAAATTGATAAAGCATTTGAAGATGCACATTTACATGCCGATATTGTGATGTCTGCCTTGGATGCGGATGTAATCAAAACTTATGTTGAACTCAATATGGGCGTCGGTATAGTCAACGATGTCGCTTATGATGCAGAGCGAGATTATCGTCTTCAACAAATTAAAACTGATATGTTTGGCGTCAATACAACATGGATCGCCGTTCGCAAAGGCCATCTACTACGTGGCTATGGTTATGAGTTTATCTCTCTTTGCTCCCCAACTACAGATATTAAAGCACTAAAAAAAGTTGCTTATCCTGAAGAGTAAATTTGTATAAGTATCTTGTAATTGGAAAAATAAGACATAAAAAAACGAGCATAGCGCCACTGCTGTCCCATAGTTTTGTTTAAATAAAAAACCTGAGTCCAAAATAGTTAAAATATAAGTGCGAACAAACACTTTAACTACAAGGACTCAGGTTTTGTCACATCAGAATACCGTATTTCATCAATTACTTAAACCTATTTCACGATGTGATTTTGAACGTCTTGCCAAGCAGCATCATTGTGGACAAAAATTAAGATCAGCCACACGCTGGGATCAGTTTATTGCCATATTGATGTCCCAGCTGTCCTGTCGGCAAAGCTTAAGAGATATTCAATCCAATCTCGAATCACAGCAGGAAAAGCTCTATCACCTCGGTGCTAAGACTATTGCACGAAGCACCTTGGCAAGAATCAATCAAGAACAACCTGCCAGCCTATATCAGCAATTATTTACTCAGTTACTTCGGCATTGTGAAAACACAAAGATTGCACATAAATTTCGATTTAAGAATCCGCTGTATTCACTTGATGCAAGCCACATTGATCTTTCACTGTCCTTATGCGAATGGGCAAAAGTACATGAATCCAAAGCGAGCATTAAACTGACAGTTGGATTAAATCACAGCAATACGATTCCTGAATTTGTTGCACTCGGAGATGGTATTGAAAATGATATGGTGCAAGGCAGATTACTCAAATTTCCACCTGGAAGTATCGTAGTTTTTGACAAGGGGTATGTTGATTATCAGTGGTTTGCAGAGATGACTGACCGAAAAGTCAGCTTTGTGACACGGCTAAGACCGAAGACGGTTTATGAAGTAAAGTCAAAACGTGAAGTATACGCTTGCAAAGGAATTCTTGCGGATGAATATATTGAGTTGAGCAGTGATTATGCTAAAAAGCGTGGTGCACCGAAGCGATTAAGACGAATAGAATTTTATGATGTTGAAAAGAAAAGGACATTTGAATTTCTAAGTAACAACTTTCATCTAGCTGCATCGACTATTGCAGCAATTTACAAAGATCGTTGGAAAGTAGAATTATTTTTCAAAGCGATTAAACAGAATTTAAAATTGAAATCATTTCTAGGTCGAAGCCGAAATGCCATACAAACTCAAATATGGATTGCATTAATTGCCTATTTATTAGTGAGTTTTGCAAAACATATGGCTCATGAGGGATGGACTGTCCAGAGATTATTAAGAATTATTCAGGTCAATTTATTTGAAAGAAAACTTCTAAAGGCATTATTTTTACCCGATAAGAAGTGGCGAAAACAAGAAGAACCTCAATTGAGGTTCTTCTTGGAATAATTGTGGGACAGCAGTGGCATAGCGCTCGTTTTTTTATGATGAATGTATAGGTTAGAACTTGAAGCTCACACCAACTTTAGCCACAGGCATCCATTCATATTTACCTTTGTTTTCAATGTTATGCTGCTCTTTCGCTACAGCACTTTCTAAAGTGTTGCCGTTACTACCAATGATTTGATCATCGCCAGAAGTTTTTAAGCTTACAGTTGGATTACCAGTATAGTAGGCACCCATTTCACCGAACAAACCAATATTTTTATATACAGGTGCGTTTATACCTACACCCAAGTATGGTGAAATATTGTTATCGTATTTCATTTTACCATCAATGTTAGCAGTTTGAGTGTTGTCTGTGGTAAAGCGCTCGCCATCAACACGTACTAAACTATTGGTACCAATACGCTTTTTCAAGTCATACTCGTTATCTAAGTATGCAACACCTGCTGCCACATAGAGCGAACGAACAAATGTATTTTGGCTTGTACCCCATGGATAAATCTCGGCATTTAAATAAGTGTTGTTATTATCCATGTCCATATCATACTTAGTACCGTCGATTTTTAACTCATCAGACCAAGAGATATCACCGCCGTTATAACCTAAGGTTACACCAACATAAGGATTGACACGGTAAGACACCGCACCACCATAACCAGTGGTACCAACTTCAGCACGTACAGATACTGGGTTTAAAAATGAAGGAAATGCATATGCCGATTCTCTTACGACTTGCTCGTCAGCAAATGTAGTACCTGCAATCGCTGTAAGTACACCTGCAGCAAGAATAACACGCAAAGTTTTCATTGAGGTCTCCTTAAAAAATACTTCTATTTCAATTTCGATATAATTGTTTCTGTGAATTCATATTAAAAGAATGCCTGACAACTTTTTATACATAAACTGATTACTTTTTGTTATTTTCTGATACAAATTAGAAGTAATTGTGTATTCGGAAATAATTTATAAAAAACAACATATTTCATTTTATGACAAATTTATTGCATAAAATTCCAACAATTTATTGTAACGACTTTTTTCAAAGATTCTTCGATCAAATTAGTGTAAAATCTTTAAAATTTTTTTTGGAAGAAGGAAGATCATGTCTCAGCTTTCTACAATCATCGAGCAAGCATTTGAAGACCGTGCCAACTTTAGCGCAGCGGACTGCCCTACAGAAATTCGTCAAGCTGTAGAAGAGGCATTAACAGGTTTAGACAATGGCTCACTTCGCGTTGCTGAAAAAATCGATGGTGAATGGGTTGTTCATCAATGGTTAAAAAAAGCCGTTTTACTTTCGTTTAAACTTAACGATAATCAACCAATCGAAGCATGTGATCTACAGTTCTATGACAAAGTAGCAACCAAATACTCTGGTTGGACTGAAGAACAGTTTAAAGCTGCTGGTGTACGTGTTGTTCCTCCTGCGGTTGCGCGTCGTGGTAGCTTCCAAGCGAAAAATGTCGTATTAATGCCGTCTTATGTCAATATCGGTGCGTATGTTGACGAAGGTACCATGGTAGATACATGGGCAACTGTTGGCTCATGCGCTCAAATCGGTAAAAATGTTCACTTATCTGGTGGTGTTGGGATTGGTGGTGTTTTAGAGCCATTACAAGCGAATCCGACAATTATTGAAGATAACTGTTTTATCGGTGCACGCTCTGAAATCGTTGAAGGCGTGATCGTTGAAGAAGGCTCTGTGATTTCAATGGGTGTTTTCATTGGTCAATCAACCAAAATTTTTGATCGTGAAACTGGTGAAGTTCATTATGGTCGTGTACCAGCGGGCTCTGTGGTCGTTGCAGGTAGCCTTCCATCAAAATGTGGTACCTACAGCTTATATGCTGCGATCATCGTAAAAAAAGTGGATGCGAAAACTCGCGCTAAAACAAGCTTGAACGATTTGTTACGTGCAGACTAATTTGTAATATTTATTGCGGAACTTGATCGTTCCACGGAGCTTCAATTGTTCCTAGGAACTTGATCATTCCTCATCTCTACGATCAGTCATGGTCGTAGAGATTTTGTTTTTTATATAGCATGCTGCTTATGTAGCATTTGTTTGTGGTAAATGTTTATGGCTTCCTTACGTTCTTCTGCAATTCCTGTCTCTGATCCTGCGGCTGGTTTACGTATCACAGAGATTTTTTATTCTTTGCAAGGCGAAGCGAATACTTTTGGTTTGCCAACAGTTTTTATTCGTTTAACAGGCTGTCCATTACGTTGTAGTTATTGTGATACCACTTACTCCTTTGAAGGAGGTGAACGTTTATCACTAGAACATATCATCGAAACAGCAAGCCAATACAAAACACCATATATCTGTGTCACTGGCGGTGAACCTCTTGCTCAACCCAATTGCTTAATATTGTTACAGCGGTTATGTGATTTAGGGTTTCAAGTATCACTTGAAACCAGTGGTGCGTTGGATGTATCAAAAGTTGATTCGCGTGTCTCTAAAGTTCTTGACTTAAAAACACCTACATCTAAAGAAGATCATCGTAATTTGCTAACCAATCTCGACTATCTGACCCAACATGATCAAATCAAATTTGTGATTTGTAATCGTGCTGACTACGAATGGTCTAGACAACAACTTGAACAATTCCAATTGCAAGATAAAGTGAGCACTGTCTGGTTCTCTCCTGCTTTTGCTGTTGAAAAAGGCGCTGTTGCCCTCCCTGCTTTAGCACGTGATTTGGCTCAGTGGATTTTAGACGACCATCTCCCTGTTCGATTTCAACTCCAGTTACACAAGCTACTCTGGAATGATGAATCAGGTCGTTAAAATTTCAGAATTGGTTTGTGTGAATGTCACATCCATTCTTAATCAATATTTTTAGGTTGAATCATGGAAAATAATATGCGTTCTCGTGCCATCGTATTATTGTCTGGTGGCTTAGACTCAACAACATGTCTCGCTTGGGCACAAGCGCGTTATGATTGTGTTGCTATCAGTTTTATGTACGGTCAACGTTCTACCACAGAGTTAGATGCCGCCAAAGCACTAGCACAACGTGCAGGTGTAGAGCATCGTGTCATTAATATTGATTTAGGTAATCTTGGCGGTTCTGCACTTACAGATCATAACATTGATGTCCCAGAACAATTACAAGAAGGTATTCCTGTAACTTATGTTCCAGCACGTAACACAATATTCTTGTCTTACGCCCTCGCTGCAGCGGAAGTTTTTGATGCTGAAGCCATCGTGATTGGGGTCAATGCTGTTGATTATTCAGGATATCCTGACTGTCGTCCAGAATTTATTGACGCTTTTGCCAATTTGGCTCGTCTTGCAACAAAAGCTGGCGTTGAAGGAAAACCTCTTAAAATTGAAACACCTTTGTTACATTTATCCAAAGCGAATATTATACGCTTAGGTATCGAACATGGCGTAGACTATAGTCAAACGGTATCCTGCTACCAAGCAGATGCTCAAGGACGTGCATGTGGCAAATGCGACAGTTGCCGTTTACGTCAACAAGGTTTTATCGAAGCAGGTATTGCGGATCCTACGCGTTATACCAACTAGACGATATTAGGGTAATAATTAGGTACATATATGAAGTTTTTAAAATCAAATCTTATTCTTTCTACAATGATGGCGGCGACTGCTTTAGTTGCAACTGCAACTCAGGCAAACACCAACCCACTCGAAGCTGCATATAAAAGTACCAATGTGAAAGCTGGACTGGTCAATGTATGTAAAGAGCAAACCACTAAAGGTGGTAAATTATCAGCAGCAGAAGTAAATAAATTCTGTGGTTGTCAAATTGATGCTCAAGGTAAAGTGACTGAAGCGCAAAAATGGGAAATTCAAAGTGCAATTAATGCCAAGAAAAACCCAAGTTCTTTAGCATTTGTACAACAGCAAAATAAAGACTTACAAGCATGTTTAGGTGCGCCGTTAGTCTCTAAATTGGAAAAATTGACTGAAGAAGCAATCAAAGCGCAACAAGCTGCGAAGAAATAAGATTGATTCTTCTTATATAGAAAGCCTGCTTTTGCAGGCTTTTTTTAAACTTTGTGATTTGTGAATCTCTATGTCCTCTGAACAGTGGAAAAATAATGCACAACAGCGCCGTTGTGTCATGTCATTTAGTGGTGGTAAAGACAGTTCCCTCGCCTTGTACCATGCCATGCAAACAGGTCAGGTACTAAGCCTGATTATTATGCTTGAAGAACAGGGGCAACGCTCACGTTCACATGCGATGCCACTCGATATCATCCACGCTCAAGCTAATGCAATTGGTCTACCCGTGTTTATGGCATCTTCGAGTTGGGCTGATTATGAAACTAAATTTATTGAACTACTTGAACAAGCTAAACAGCAAAATGCGGAAGTATTGGTTACAGGTGATTTGGATATGCCTGAGCATGGGTGCTGGCATGATCGAGTGACTCAACAAGTTGGGCTAAAACTAGGTATGCCTTTGTGGTTGCGCCCACATCGTGAAGTGGTTGAAGAATTTATTAATTTGGGATTTCAAAGTATTATTGTGACTATAAACCTCAAACTTGGCATGAAAATCGAAGATTTAGGGAACGTCTTAACACTAGAATATATCCAAGAATTAGAAAATAGAGGTATCGATCCTTGTGGTGAAGGTGGTGAGTTCCATACAACTGTGATTGATGGACCAATTTTTAACAAAGCTATTCCTGTACGCCGCGGCGATATTGTTTATCATGAAGAATATGCTTTTTTACCACTTGAATTAGACCAAATTGAAGGATGAAACATGTCTGAGACTATCCAACTACCGAATCAAACATTCCCGACCACCCATGGTGAGTTAAACCTCACTGAACTCACCAATGAATGGCTAATTTTGTATTTCTACCCTAAAGATTCAACGCCAGGTTGCACGACTCAGGCAGTCGGTTTTTCGTGCCTAAAAGATCAATTTGACGCCTTGAATTGTCAAATTATTGGTGTATCACGTGACTCGGTAAAAGCGCATCAAAATTTTACTGAGAAACAAGCATTAACGATTGATTTAATTAGCGATAAAGAAGAGATACTGTGTAAGCATTTTGATGTGATCAAAGAAAAAAATATGTACGGTAAGCAAGTGATGGGGATCGAACGCTCAACATTCATTTTCCATAATCAAAAATTGGTTAAAAGCTATCGAAAAGTCAAAGCGGCTGGCCATGCAGAACAAGTGTTAGCAGATCTAAAAGCACTTCAGGCTGAAATGTAATCTCAAGCCTTCATAAAGCGGGGGTTAAATCCACTGCTGTCCCACAATTATTCCAAGAAGAACCTCAATTGAGGTTCTTCTTGTTTTCGCCACTTCTTATCGGGTAAAAATAATGCCTTTAGAAGTTTTCTTTCAAATAAATTGACCTGAATAATTCTTAATAATCTCTGGACAGTCCATCCCTCATGAGCCATATGTTTTGCAAAACTCACTAATAAATAGGCAATTAATGCAATCCATATTTGAGTTTGTATGGCATTTCGGCTTCGACCTAGAAATGATTTCAATTTTAAATTCTGTTTAATCGCTTTGAAAAATAATTCTACTTTCCAACGATCTTTGTAAATTGCTGCAATAGTCGATGCAGCTAGATGAAAGTTGTTACTTAGAAATTCAAATGTCCTTTTCTTTTCAACATCATAAAATTCTATTCGTCTTAATCGCTTCGGTGCACCACGCTTTTTAGCATAATCACTGCTCAACTCAATATATTCATCCGCAAGAATTCCTTTGCAAGCGTATACTTCACGTTTTGACTTTACTTCATAAACCGTCTTCGGTCTTAGCCGTGTCACAAAGCTGACTTTTCGGTCAGTCATCTCTGCAAACCACTGATAATCAACATACCCCTTGTCAAAAACTACGATACTTCCAGGTGGAAATTTGAGTAATCTGCCTTGCACCATATCATTTTCAATACCATCTCCGAGTGCAACAAATTCAGGAATCGTATTGCTGTGATTTAATCCAACTGTCAGTTTAATGCTCGCTTTGGATTCATGTACTTTTGCCCATTCGCATAAGGACAGTGAAAGATCAATGTGGCTTGCATCAAGTGAATACAGCGGATTCTTAAATCGAAATTTATGTGCAATCTTTGTGTTTTCACAATGCCGAAGTAACTGAGTAAATAATTGCTGATATAGGCTGGCAGGTTGTTCTTGATTGATTCTTGCCAAGGTGCTTCGTGCAATAGTCTTAGCACCGAGGTGATAGAGCTTTTCCTGCTGTGATTCGAGATTGGATTGAATATCTCTTAAGCTTTGCCGACAGGACAGCTGGGACATCAATATGGCAATAAACTGATCCCAGCGTGTGGCTGATCTTAATTTTTGTCCACAATGATGCTGCTTGGCAAGACGTTCAAAATCACATCGTGAAATAGGTTTAAGTAATTGATGAAATACGGTATTCTGATGTGACAAAACCTGAGTCCTTGTAGTTAAAGTGTTTGTTCGCACTTATATTTTAACTATTTTGGACTCAGGTTTTTTATTTAAACAAAACTATGGGACAGCAGTGGGGTTAAATCCCGCTTTTTACATAAAGAAGCATATTCAATCTCAATGCCATAAAGTATTATTAAAAAATCATAATAATTAAAGTCTAAGCAATCACATGAATATTTCTAAGCCATCTATATTGATACCATTTGGGATTGTAATCTCAGCTTGTAGCAACTCTGGCACTCCTCATCTGCCAAACAATCAAATTAGCCAAACACCTGTAACACAAACACCCAAAGCAAGTATAAATATCACTTGTCAGGATCTATCAAATCCAGCCTATCAACAGGCAATCATGAATGCGATCAACCAGCTACGCAGTCAATCTCGCCAATGCGGACAACAACATTATGCTGCTGCAAAGCCATTAGCTTGGAATCAACATTTATATAAAACAGCCTTAACGCACTCCAAAGACATGTCAACACACAACTTTCTAGGTCATGTCAGTTCGACGGGGCAAGATTTAAGAACTCGCTTAAAGCAATCCCAATTTAACAGTCGCGGTGGTGCCGAAAATGTCGCCCGTGGACAGAAAAATCTTGAAGAGGTTCTAGCATCATGGCTTAAAAGCCCAGCACATTGCAGCAATATGATGCACCCAAAATTTACAGATTACGCGATCGCTTGTACTCCTGATCAATCACCTCAACAACGTCACTACTGGACTCAGCAATTTGGCATCCGCTAGAAGGTTAAACTATGTACTCTGGATCGATTACTCCTATTTTACGTATTTTTGATATTGATGTAGCTCACACTTTTTATATGGAATATCTCGGTTTCCATATCGATTGGCAGCACAAATTTGCAGATAATTTTCCTTTATATCTACAGATCTCAAAAGGTGACTGCATTATTCACCTATCTGAACATTTTGGTGATGCCAGTCCGCATAGTGCAATCCGCATTTACTGGGAAAATCTAGATGCCCTGCACACAGAGCTAATTCAAAAAAATTATAAGTATGCAAAACCACAAGTTGAAAAAACAGATTGGGAAACACTTGAGTTAAGCATTACAGATCCATTCTCTAATCGGCTGATTTTTTGGGAAGATGCCTAGACTGCTGATCTAATCAAGCAATTGATAACTAAAAACTTTGCTGATAATTTTCCACTGATCATGATCTAAGGTAAATGTGAGTGCATCATAAAAATACTTAGGCTCAATCACGCATTCAACATGTACAGTTGCTAACTGATCATGGATTAAATCAATAGAAATCACCTTATCTTGTCTAATCTGTTTTTTTGAAGCAGGAGAAGTTCTGCTTTCAACAATCGAAAAATACTCAGCCATATCCAATCGTAATATGGGCTGTTCAGTTACATTCATATAAATCGCATCGGCATGAAAAACTTGTTTTAAAAGCGCCAGATCACAGAAATATAAAGCATCAAAATATTTTTCTATTTGCTGCTGAATATCAAATATTGCATGTTTCTTCATTTTATTGATCCAAACTTTGTAAGTACTTTTGGCGTATCACAGATACAGATTCACCTGCTACTCCCCAATTATCAGTTTCAACCTCATCAATCACGACAAAGGTCGTGGCTGGATCTTTATCCAGTACATTAACCAGCAAATCGGTTGCACCACGAATCAATTGTTGTTTCTGTGCTGTTGTCACACCTTCTTTAGTGACCTGAATCAAAATATAAGGCATCGCTATTTCCTCATTTAGAAATTATTGGTTGAAATAAACTGGTTAGGGTTATTGTTCATCGTATTATTTACATCAATGTGATTAAATAGCCTTTAGATCAAATCATTTTTTACATGGTGTAATAAATGACACAACAACTAAAAAATGTGATGTTGAGTAGTGTTGAATTATTCTGTGCTGTCGCTGAGCATAAAAGTTTTACTCAAGCAGCCAAAATTGCTGGCTTGACACCAGCTGCTGTCAGCCGCTCTATTGCGCGTCTAGAGCAACGTCTCAATACGCAATTATTTGTTCGAAGTACACGTCAAGTTCGCTTGACCCATGCAGGTGAAATTTACTTTCAACAATGTCAACAAGGCTTAACACAAATTATTGAAGCAGAACAATTATTAAGAAATCAAAGTCAGCAACTCAATGGTCGAATTCGCATCAGCCTCCCTACTCCTTATGGACATTATCGAGTATTACCGCTAATTCCAATTTTTAAACAAACATACCCAAACATTCAGATTGATCTTCAATTAACCAATAAAAATGTCGACTTTATTGCGGAGGGTTTTGACTTAGCAATTCGTGGCAGATACTTCAAAGACTCCAATCTAATCGTTCGTACCTTAGAACATGCTGAATTAGTTGTGGTTGCTGCAGCAAGCTATCTTCATTCGCATACGATACCAACAGATATCGCAGCATTAGATCAACACGAATGCTTGCAATTCATCTTACCCAGCACGGGGAAAAGTGTTCCTTGGCTGTTTAAAGTCAACAATCAGATCCATGAATATACGACCAAGGGATCATTACATTGTCTAGATGACATCTTAGGGACAGTTACGCTTGCGAAACATGGTGCAGGATTATTACAAACCTATCGGTTTACCGTTGCGCAAGACATTCAAAATGGACAATTCGTAGAACTGTTGCATCCATTTGCTGGAGCAAGCCGTCCATTTTCTTTAGTTTACCCCTCACAAAAATATGCATCAGCACATATTCGTACCTTCATTGATTTTTTAATAACACATTTAAAAACAGACGTTCTTTAAAGGTTCATCAACTCACTTTATTCAGTGAGGTCTAAATTACTCGTGTCACCTGCCAAAAACTTTTGTTGTAACGCTGCATAAATAGGCGTTTTTTGAAAGTTCTCTAAAAATTGAATACTGCCTTTTGGAAAAGCTTGAGTTTTGATTTCGCCGCGATAATAAGCTTCACGCATCGGTGTTGCTGACATTGAGGCTTTCAAACTCTCAAGTTCAACCATTGTCCACTCTGGAAATAATTTTAAATAATAAGATGATTCATCTTTAAAGTGACCAATTAAGCCAACATTGGAATGCGCAGGAACAACCTGATTTACCAGTTGTTTGACTTGTTTTACCCATTTTTCATCATTATAAACATCAATAACATGCACAAAATGAATACGTTTTTGATCTTCCTCAGAAAAATTAGAAAGAATCATCTGCTCGCGTTCCGTAGCCAAAAATGGATTCTTGGTATTTCGTTCTGGTTGTGCTGAGCCTAAAGCAAGGATCACATGCTGACTCTGTCTCAGTGCAATTTCAATGGTCAGCATATGTGCCAAATGAAAAGGCTGGAAACGTCCAATAAAAACGAGATAGTCAAATGTGTACATAGGCTTAATTTCACTTTTTGTGAACTCATCAGTTGCACTATAAAAATAAATATGCGACATAATGAGACCACTTTAAAAATCAATCTGGATTAAAGCAAGGATAGTACGATGACACTTAGCTGTATTCAACAACCTCATCAACATTTGCAAGCAAATTTAGAAGATGGCGTACTCACCTTAGCCATTAACCGTTCAGAAGCCAAGAATGCACTTTACGGCGAACTTTATCTTTGGATCGCAAAAGCTTTAGATGAGGCAGATGCAAGTAAAGAAGTTCGTGTGGTTATTTTCCGCGGAGCAGAGCAAGACTTTACTGCGGGTAATGACATGAAAGACTTCATGGGCTTTATTCAAAAGCCACATGAGGGCAAAGCCGGTGATCAACCACCATTTGTTCTATTAAAAGCTGCGGCTCGTTTTTCTAAACCACTGATTATTGCGGTGAAAGGTGTTGCGATTGGTATTGGTGTAACGATCTTACTCCATGCTGATCTTGTATATGCTGACAACACTGCCCTATTCCAAATTCCATTTGTCAGCCTTGGTCTCTCTCCAGAAGGTGCAGCAAGTCGTTTACTCGTAAAACAGGCTGGCTATCAAAAAGCTGCTGAGTTGCTGTTTACGGCCAAGAAATTTGATGCTGCAACAGCAGTGAAAGCAAATCTAGTGAATGACGTTGTTGAAGATGTATATGCAACGGCTCAACAAACGGCTCAACAGTTAGCTGCATTACCATTGGCATCAATTAAGCAAAGTAAGGCTTTGATGAAAAAAGACTTAGCTGAAATCATTGCATGTGTTGATGAAGAGGCTGAAATCTTTATGCAACGCGTACGCTCTCCTGAGATGATGGAAGCAGTTCAAGCCTTTATGCAAAAGCGTAAGCCGGACTTCTCACAGTTTAATTAAGCAAATATAAACGGCATAGATGTTTATAAAATGTATCCTCAGAGGAATTTGTAAGATTTTCACCTCGATATCTTTTTGAGCATCTGTTAAAGTTTAAATTAAGAAGCTAAACCATGATTGTCAGAGACATGAAATGGAAATTAGCTTCTTTTTTTTATCTTTGACGTGTGCTGTTGATCGTTTGCAATTGCCTGCGACATATACGGTTAATTTAAAAAAATATCTCTGCTGTTATATCGAAGTATAGACTTAACAGAGATTATTATTTTCATCATTAAAGGATGTTTTATGTTTGTACTTGAGCCACAACATGTACATATGAATCAATCTGCTAAGGATAAGGCAGAAGCTCTCGAATGTTTAGCCAATATTTTGGTTCAAGATCAATTAGTCAAAGCAGATTACTTATCTGGATTACATGCACGTGAAGCTCAAAGTGCAACCTATTTGGGTCAAGGGATTGCAATCCCTCACGGCACTCCGCAATCCCGTGAATTTATTTTAGAAACGGGCATTCGTTTAGCACATTTCCCAAAAGGTGTGGTTTGGGACGGCGAAAATACTGTTTATTTAGCTGTTGTGATTGCGGCAAAGTCTGATGAACATTTACAAGTTTTGCAAATTCTGACTCGTGCACTTTCTCAAGATGTTTCTGATCAAGTCCAACACGCTAAAAATGCAGCGCAAATTATTGAGATTTTACAAGCTCAACCCGAAACATTAGTTCTACATGAAAACCTAATCGAAACTCAAATTCAAGTTACTGATATTGACGATTTTTTATGGTCAGCAAATAAACTCCTCAAACAACAAAAATTAGTTGAGGCTGGTTTCATCAGTCAACTTGATCCTAAAAATCTCATCCAAATTCAAGATACGCTTTGGTCTATTTCTGCAAAAAACTATGTTTCACAATCTGCAGTGAGTATCGTCAAAGCTGATCAAACCATCGATTTTAAAAACGGACAAATTCAAACCTTGATTTGTATTGCCCAGCACGAACAATTAGATTACCAACAATTACAACGTTTACTCGATTTATTATTCCAACCACAAATCCAGCAACAACTCAGTGATCAGCATAATCGTCAAGATATTGCCAAACTGGTTGGCGCGGAAACGATCCCAGATTGGCCATCACAACGTATTGTGTTGGCAAATGCGCATGGACTACATGCCCGCCCTGCAACTCAACTGGTTAATATTACCAAAACTTATCAAGGCGAAATTCGAGTTGCTGTGGATAATGGACAATTCATCTCTGCAAAAAGCTTAACCAAACTACTCGCAATGGGTTGCAAATATGGGCAAACACTTACTTTCATTGCTGAACCGGATACAGATGCTGTAGAAGGTCTTTCGAAAATTATCCAAGCTGTTCAACAAGGTTTAGGTGAAGAGGTCGAAGCAATTGAAAATAAAATTGGCACTCAACAGACCAATACGCTTGAGTTTGAAGAAGAGATTACAACACCAACAACAGGTATTCCTGCATCCACAGGACTCGCTTTTGGCCCAGCTCATGTGATCAAACCGAAACATTTCCAATATGAACGTTTTGGAAATAATGTAAAAGCAGAAAAGGAAAAACTAGAAATTGCACTACATAGTGTAAAAAACACACTTCATCAGCTCATAGCCAAAACTGAAGCCAATGAAATCAAACAAATCTTTATGGCACATTTGGAAATGCTGGATGACCCTGATCTCATTCAGCAAGTTCACCAGTCTCTGAATCAAAATCTAAGTGCACCTGCAGCATGGCATCAATATATTGAAAAAGCAGCTCAAGCCCAAGCTGCTCTACCCGATCGTCTGCTCGCAGAACGTGCCGCTGATCTGCGTGATATTGGTGACAAGGTCTTAGCTGTTTTATGTAATGAGGTTGCAGCTCAAGAACCTGAGCAACCCTATATTCTAATCATGCATGATGTAGGCCCAAGCGATGTTGCACGCCTGAATAAAGACCGTGTCGCAGGTATTCTGACTGCTGTGGGTGGTGCAAGTGCACATAGTGCGATTGTTGCCCGTGCTTTGGGAATTCCGGCTATTGTGGGGGCAAGTGACGCGGTGCTTAACATCACACCTCATACAACGGTATTAATTAATGGTGATACGGGTGCATTCGAAATCAATCCATCTCAAGCACAGATTGACGATGCCATCCAAGAACGTGAGTTACAACATCAACGTCGTCATGAAGCTGAGCAACATTGTCACGAGCCAGCGATTACCTTAGATCAGCACCAAGTCGAAGTCGCGGCCAATCTCGGCAAAATTTTAGATACTGAAAAAGCAGTAAACTATGGGGCAGAAGCAATTGGTTTATTGCGCACTGAATTAGTCTTTATGGCGCATCGCCAAGCACCAGATGAAGATGTACAAGAAAAAGAATACCGTCATGTATTAGATACGTTGGCTGGTCGACCATTGGTGGTACGTACCTTAGATGTTGGTGGTGATAAACCATTACCGTACTTACCAATCGATGCTGAGGAAAACCCGTTTTTGGGCGTGCGTGGTATCCGTTTAACCTTACGTAAACCACAACTATTACGTCAGCAACTCACTGCTTTGGTTCGTGCTGCAGATGATCGTCCTTTAAGAATCATGTTCCCGATGGTCGGACGTATTGAAGAATGGCGCGCGGCTAAAGCAATTTTGGATGAGGTTTTGCTCAAGCATCCCTGCCCAAATCTCGAAGTCGGTATTATGATTGAGGTTCCATCAGCTGCATTAATCGCGCCCTTGCTTGCAAAAGAAGTCGACTTTTTCAGTATTGGTACCAATGACTTGACCCAATACACCTTAGCGATCGATCGCGGACATCCAGTTTTGTCTGGCGAAGCTGATGGGCTCCACCCAAGTATTTTAATGTTAATTGATCAAACTGTACGTGCAGCTCACGCACAACAAAAATGGGTCGGCGTCTGTGGTGAGCTTGCTGCAGATCCCAAAGCTGTGCCTGTTTTACTGGGTTTGGGTGTGGACGAACTCAGTATGTCAGCGTCCAGTATTCCGCTAGTGAAAGCACAAATTCGTCAGCTTAATTTTGCTGATTGCCAACAGCTTGCCCAACAAGCACTCAAATGTGAAAGTGCATTTGCCGTTCGATTATTCGTGGAGCAAACACATGGCTAAAATTTTAACCATTACTCTCAACCCTGCCATTGATGCCACCATCGAACTTGAACAGTTACGTATTGGAGAAGTCAATCGTCAGCAGAACATTCAATACCACGCCGCAGGTAAAGGGCTCAATGTTGCTCAAGTGCTACATGATTTAGGGCATGAGTTAATTGTATCTGGTTTTTTAGGTACAAAAAATCAAACGCTCTTTAAACAGCATTTTCAAACTATGCAGTTTGATGACCAATTTATTTATATCGAAGGTGAAACCCGCCAAAACATCAAAATTGCTGAACAGTCTGGACGAATGACCGATATTAATGGTCAAGGCTTTCAGGTGTCTACTGAAGATAAACAAGCATTGTTCAAACGTATTCAACAATGTAGTGACTCTGTAGATTATGTGGTGATTGCGGGTAGCCTACCGTTGGGCTTTGGCGTGGATGATTTAAAACAGCTCATTCAAATTCTACACCTACAAAACAAACCTGTTGCTGTAGACACGAGTGGCAAGGCTTTAACTGCAGCGATCGCTATGAATCCGTGGATGATCAAACCCAATACCGATGAATTACAAGAAAGTTTTGGCGTGCTAGCTGAAAACCTTGAAGATCAACAACAATTATTTAAATCACTCAATTCTCAAATTGAACATATTGTCATTTCAATGGGTGAACATGGCGTACATTGGCTTCATCAAAACAGAGCTTATGCTGCACACCCCCCTCAAGTACATGTGAAAAGTACAGTAGGTGCTGGAGATTCTCTTTTGGCAGGCATGATTCATGGATTAGCATGTCAGTTACCGACAGACGATATCCTAGCAACAGCAACGGCAATTGCCAGTCATGCCGTAACTCAGGTGGGCTTTCGTGTTCCACCCCCTGAACTTTTAGCTGATTTAAAACAACACACCACGATCAAAACCTTGAGTGAATCTGATGCAAACCCTTAACTCTATCTTATTGGTCATCAATCATCCTCAAAATCCTGTTGATGCATTGATTCTGACAAAAAAATTAGCGCAACTTGCGAAACAACAAGGTTTTGAAAGTCATACTATTTCAATAAAAGATCAAATTCCTGACATTGCATTTAGTAAAGTTGTTTTTATTGGTCAAACACCGACTCAACTTGACCCATTTAAAGCCTATTCTGTTGTAACCATTTCACTGGAACAAGCGAACCAAGATATTCAGCAGGCCTTTGAATACGCTTTAACGCATGCACAACCGATTGATCAACTCAAAGCTAAAACTCAATTGAACAACACACAGCAAGCGCAACGTTTTGTTGCGATTACCGCTTGCCCAACGGGTGTTGCTCATACGTTTATGGCTGCCGAAGCATTGCAACAAGGTGCAAATAAACTTGGCTATCAGATTGATATTGAAACACAAGGCTCTGTAGGTGCAAAAAACATCCTCACAGATGAAGCCATTGCTGCAGCTGACATTGTTATTCTAGCCACTGATATTGAAGTAAATACCGATCGTTTTGTAGGTAAACGTGTTTATCGCTGCAGTACAGGCTTTGCCCTCAAGCAAACAGATAAAGCATTTGCCGAAGCAATCAGTGAAGCAACCGTTCTTGAATCATCCAAACAAAGTAAACAAACGGCAGAAAATAAAAGCCAAGAAAAAACTGGCGTTTATAAGCACCTACTAACAGGTGTGTCTTTCATGCTGCCTATGGTCGTGGCAGGTGGGCTTTTAATTGCGCTATCACTTTGTTTCGGGCTGAATGCAGCAGAAGAAACAGGAAGCTTAGCTTATATATTAAAGCAAATCGGTGCAGCAGCATTTACCTTAATGGTGCCAATGCTTTCGGGTTATATTGCCTATTCAATTGCTGACCGTCCCGGTTTAGCGCCTGGCTTGATTGGTGGATTAATTGCCACACAACTTGACGCTGGTTTTCTTGGTGGTATCGTTTCAGGTTTCCTCGCAGGTTACATTGCCCTTTTTCTCGCCAAGAAAATTAAATTGCCGACCAGTTTGGAGTCATTGAAACCTATTCTGATTGTTCCGCTTTTAGGCACATTATCAGTAGGTCTAATTATGTACTATGTGGTTGGACAGCCAGTCGCACATATCTTTGAGATGATGAAAGATTTCCTCAACAATATGGGCACAACCAATGCTGTTTTAATGGGAATTGTACTCGCATCAATGATGTGTATTGATTTGGGCGGTCCAATTAATAAAGCAGCTTATGCCTTTACCGTAGGACTACTCACGACAAATACCTATATGCCAATGGCGGCGACCATGGCTGGCGGTATGGTTCCAGCCATTGGTATGGCGATTGCAACCTTGTTAGCAAAAAATAAATTCAATCAAAGTGAACGAGATGCTGGCAAAGCTGCTTTTGTATTAGGTCTATGTTTTATTTCGGAAGGTGCAATTCCCTTTGCAGCTAAAGATCCGATGCGTGTGATTCCTGCTTGTATTTTAGGTGGTGCTGTTACAGGTGCATTGGTTGCCTTATTCCACTGCGAACTGGTTACACCACATGGTGGCGTATTTGTTTTACTGATTCCAAATGCGATTAATCATGCGTGGCTATATCTCGCTGCAATTACAGCAGGTAGCTGTATTACAGGCATTAGTTATGCATTACTCAAACGTCCTGAGCAGAAACTAGAAACCGCCCCTGCCTAAATCGTCCTTACATTCTGATTTTACAAGCAAGTTATTCCCATCGAGTAACTTGCTTTTCTATTTAGATGAGCTTTGATTCTAAAAATCGAATAACTATAAACTTTATAAAAAAGTAACTTTTTCGATTCATCAGTTGGTTTTTTTCAAATGCATCCCAATAGAAGAATAAACATTTTGGAAAATATCGAACTCATGACCACTTCAAATGCAACCGCCGAAAAGAAACGCTACTACGAACCTGCTCCACAAGATATTGATGTTGCCAATTTCCGCAAAGTCGTTGAAAGCCGTCGTTCAGTACGTAAGTTCACGGATAAACCGATTCCAAGTGAAATTTTAGATGAATGTTTAGATTTGGCACTTCTTGCACCCAACTCATCAAACTTACAACCTTGGACGTTTTATGTCGTACAAAACCCAGCCAAGAAAAAACAACTGGTTAAAGCGTGTTTAGGGCAACTTGCTGCGAAAACAGCATCTGAATTGATCGTCTGTGTCGCTCGTACAGATCGTGTTGATGAGATGGCAAAACTAAATATCACCGAATTTCCATTTCCCGAAGCACCACCAGCAGTTCAAAAGTATTACCGCTTTATTCCCTACAACTATAAAACAGGTTATTTCAATGCATTAGGTAACTTCAAAAAAGTTGCATTTAAAGTAGCCCGTACACTTGATAAACAACTTCCTGTGACTGCATTTAACCCTGCCGATGCCAAATTATGGGCAACTAAAACCACAGCGCTTGCTTGTGAAAACCTAGTATTGGCGTTACGTGCCTATGGTTTTGATAGTTGTATGATGGAAGGTTTTGATGAGCCTTTAGTGCGAAAAATCTTAAAACTCAATGATCAGCAACATCCTGTTATGGTAATTGGTGCGGGCGAACGTGCCAAAGACGGCGTATTCTTCCCACAATATCGTTTTGATCGTGATTTATTTATTCAAAAAGTATAAATTAATCAAAAGCTAATATTTGGATAAACTCAAAGGCAGGCTCTTCATAAGGATGGCTTGCCTTTAATGCCTTTGCCACATCACTGGCTTTTTCTTCAGGCACAATGGTTTCAACCCGCCATTCTTTTAGTTGTTCGAGTTCATCTAATTGCCCAAGAAAAGGATTTGCACCTTTAATAGGCTTAAATTGCCCTATTCCTTTCACTTGCCAAGCACAGTGTTCATAATTGCCAATACCACCAGCACCCGCTTCAAAAATAGCAAGTTTAGTTGATTCAAGATGTGATTCAGGTACGTAATAAATAAGTTTTAGCATAAGTTGAATGGCTGAGTAAGTTAAGCTGTACTCAAATCATAGCTTTAAAAAAGGTTAAGAATCAAAGTTAAATATTTATTAGGACATAACTCAAACTTATGAATAAGATTTGGAGAACAACAGTTAAACCAAACCAAAACCAGCCTTTTCCTTTGCTATGGATCGTCCTCATGTAATTTTCGTTTTTCATCATGTTGTTCTCCGATTTTTATGATCATTATTGAGAAAGCAAAAATTGAACCAGTTTTTTTAAAATAACTGAAAGCATCATGCTATTCAATTTTTATCCTGTCATGTAAGAATCACTTATCTCTGTTACATCAAAAATTAGCAAGCTTCATAGATTTTAGGTGTAATTCAGGGCATAAATAGATTGTTTCCATCATTAAGAATACTTTAGCGAAAGGTCAGTTGTCTCTGAGCTTTACTTATGATTTTATTGACTTATTAATTTTAGGAAAACACATAATGGAAAAAGGTGCAGATATTTCAGAATGCAATAAATATCGTTATTCACTTTGGAGAGTTTGGGATAAAAATAAACCCATATTCACATTTATAGGACTAAATCCATCAACGGCAGATCATCTTCAAGATGATCCAACAATTACTCGTTGTATCAACTTTGCTCAAAGTTGGGGTGGTGGTGGTATCTATATGGCGAATTTATTTGCATATCGAGCAACCAACCCACAAGATATGATGGCTCAAGATGATCCTATCGGCGCTAAAAATGATGAATACTTAAAACAATTATCATCACAATCAAAATATATTATTGCGTGTTGGGGAAATGTAGGTATCTATAAACAAAGATCCTCATTTGTCAAAGACTTGCTCAAAGGTCAGTTACATTATTTGGAGTTAAATAAAACTGGTGAACCTAAACATCCGTTATATATCCATTCTTCTACTCAGATAAAACCATACATAGATGAAATCTAACTGTTTTTTTAACATTTTTATACTTATAAACATCTAAATAAAAAACACCACCTGAAAATTTCAAGTGGTGTTTTCATTTATTGAATTGATTTATCAACCAATAAATTTACGGGCATTGCGGAACATACGCAACCAAGCACCATCTTCAGCCCAATCTTCAGGCTTCCAAGAATGCTGTAAAGCACGGAAGTTACGCTCAGGGTGCGGCATCATGACTGTCGCACGACCATCTTTAGAGGTTTGACCTGTAATCGCTTCAGGCGATCCATTTGGGTTTAATGGATAATGTTGAGTTGGATTACCCAAGCTATCTACATAACGCAAGACGACTTGGTTCTCTGCATTTAAAGCAGCAAGTTGTTGTTCTGTCGCAACTAAACGGCCTTCACCATGCGCAACTGCGATTGGTAAAATTGAGCCGTGCATATCTTCAAGCAACACAGAAACAGATTTCTCTACACGAACATTCACTGTACGCGCTTCAAATACTTCTGACATGTTACGGTGGAAACGCCCCCAATGCTCTGCACCAGGAATCAGCGGAGCAAGTTGTGACATCATTTGACAACCGTTACATACGCCTAAGCTGAATGTATTTTCACGATGGAAGAATTGTTCGAACTGATCACGTAATTTCGGGTTGAACAATACTGATTTCGCCCAGCCGCCACCAGCACCCATCACGTCACCGTATGAGAAGCCGCCACATGCAACTAAACCTTCAAAGTCGCTTAAGCTCACGCGACCTGCAAGTAAATCACTCATGTGTACGTCGATGGTGTTGAAGCCAACTTTGTCAAAGGCAGCAGCCATTTCCACATGACCATTTACACCTTGCTCACGCAAAATTGCCATATTTGGACGACGTGTATTGATAAACGGCGCTTCAACTGGTTCATTTAGGTCATAAGTTGGTTGAGCAATTAAACCTTTGTGGTTTTTATCTGCAATTAAGGCAAATTCTTGATCAGCTGTTTCAACGTTGTCACGTAAACGTTGGATCTGGTGAGATACTTCAGCCCAAGCTTGTTGCAAGTCGCTTCGCTCAAGTGTTAAACCATTTACAACCAATTGATCAGTTGTATTCACACGACCAACAACTGCAATGGCATCTTTCAAGCTAGATGCCGCAACTTCAACTTCTAACTGTGCCCAATCAGCAGCCGTAATTTGAAGTACTGCACCAATTTCTTCAGCAAATAAACTTTCAGTTGATTGATTTTCTAGAGCAACACCTAAACGCGAAGCAAACATCATTTCAGCAACAGTCGCCAATAAACCGCCATCACCGATGTCATGGTAAGCCTTGATCAAACCACGATTGTTCCAGTCTTGAATCAAGGCAAAGAATGCTTTGAAGTCATCAAAACTATCAACATCTGGAGTAACCGAACCGATTGCTTTATAGACTTGCGCAAGGATCGAACCACCTAAACGGAATTGACCTTTAGACAAATCAATACGTACCAGTACAGAGCCTTCAGCGTTTCCTAAAGAATCTGCTAAGTCCTTCAATTCAGGTGTTAATGTTTTACGTACATCTAAAACAGGTGCAAATGCAGTGATTACGCCTGTCATTGGAGAAGTAACGGCTTTATCCTCGCCATCATTCCAAGTGGTACGCATTGAAAGTGAGTCTTTACCGACAGGAATAGCGATACCCAATGCAGGACACATTTCCATACCAATCGCTTTCACACCTTCAAACAAGGCTTGATCTTCACCTTTTTGACCAGCCGCAGCCATCCAGTTTGCAGAAAGCTTGATATCACTAATTTGTTCGATGTTAGCACAGGCAATATTGGTAATTGCTTCCGCAACCGCTAAACGAGCCGATGCTGCTGGATTTAACAATGCCACAGGTGGACGTTCGCCCATTGCCATTGCTTCACCAGTAAAGCCTTGCAAGCTAGTGGTGGTTACTGCTGCATCTGCAACAGGAACCTGCCAGCGACCCACCATCTGGTCACGTGCAACCATACCCGTAATCGAGCGGTCACCAATCGTGATCAAGAATGATTTAGACGCAACTGTTGGATTCTTCAATACACGGAAAATTGCATCTTTCAAGTCAACTTTCGCAGCATCAAAATCATTACCTGTACGTTCAATCGTCTCATAAGAACGTTGCATACGCGGTGTACCGCCTAAGATCACCTGCATTGGAATATCAACAGGCTTGTTTTCAAACAACGGATCTTCAACGGTTAAGTGACGCGCTTCAGTCGCTTCACCGAGTACCGCAAACGGACAACGCTCACGTGCACAAATTTCTTCAAACTGTTCTAAAGACTCTGGACGAATAGCAAGCACATAACGTTCTTGCGCTTCATTTGACCAGATTTCCATCGGGCTCATGCCTGGCTCTAATGATGGAATTTTACGCAGGTTCAGCACCGCACCCAACTCATGATCATTCACAAGTTCAGGCATCGCATTTGATAGACCACCCGCACCCACGTCATGTACAGACACGATTGGGTTAAAGTCTTCTAAGCGCCAGCATGTATCAATGACTTCTTGGCAACGGCGTTCCATTTCTGGGTTTTCACGTTGTACCGAAGCAAAGTCCAAGCTCTCGCCCATGGTTCCGCTATCGACAGAAGACGCTGCACCACCGCCAAGACCAATTAACATGGCTGGACCACCCAATACAATGAGTAAGTCACCTGGTTGGATTGCATCTTTTTCAACATGGTCAGGACGGATGTTACCGTAACCACCTGCGATCATGATTGGCTTATGGAAACCTTTCACTTCACCATTGACATTCTGTTCGAAAGTACGGAAATAACCATTTAAAGCTGGGCGACCAAATTCGTTGTTAAACGCAGCACCACCGAGTGGACCTTCAATCATGATTTGTAATGGCGATGCCATACGTGAAGGTTTACCGTAGTTTTCTTCCCAAGGCTGTTCAAAACCTGGAATATTTAAGTTTGAAACGGTAAAGCCAGTTAGACCCGCTTTCGGTTTACCACCACGACCTGTTGCACCTTCATCACGGATTTCACCTCCCGAACCTGTTGCAGCTCCCGCAAATGGAGAAATTGCGGTTGGGTGGTTATGGGTTTCCACTTTCATTAAAATGTGGGCAGCTTGACTCTTATACTTATAGACAAAGTGACCATTTTCATCCGCTTTTGGATAAAAACGCATGGTGTCATAACCCACGATCACAGATGCGTTATCTTTATAGGCGGATAACACATCCGTTGGTGATTCTTTATAGGTATTCTTAATCATTTGGAACAAGGATAATGGCTGTTTTTCACCATCAATTGTCCATTCAGAACCAAAGATTTTATGACGACAATGCTCAGAGTTTGCTTGAGCAAACATCATCAATTCGATGTCATTTGGATTACGACCAAGCTTAGTAAATGCTTCGGTTAAGTAATCAATTTCCTGCTCAGATAAAGCAAAGCCAAACTCATTGTTGGCTTTCACTAACGCTTGTTTTCCTTGCCCCAGAATATCAATTGAGTTCAGCGGTTTTGGCGCTGTTTCAGTAAATAATGCTTTTGCATCTTCAATTTGAGCAAAAACAGTTTCTGTCATACGGTCATGCAAAGCCAATTTCACTTCATTTGAAACGTCTTTCACACCTTTCAGTGTAAACAATATTCCACGTTCCAAACGGTGAATTGGCGTATTGCAGTTCTGGAAAATATCGGTTGCTTTAGATGACCACGGCGAGATTGTACCGACACGTGGTGTCACTAAAATCTGGATCTCATCACTTGCAGCCTGGCGAAGTTCAAAAGATTGACCATCGTTTAACAGTTGTAATGCCGATTGATGTTGCTGCTCGTTGAGCGCTTGATCAAACAAATAGACCCATTGGCTGTCAAAAGATTGAACAGAACTCATTGACGCTAAACGGTTTAAGAGTTGAGCTTTCTTAAAAGAAGAATGTGCTGATGCACCGGCCACGATAAACATGTTGACTTTGGCTCCACGGGCAGATCGAACAGACCCACCGCAATGTGACTTATGAAAGAGCGCATATTCTACTGTGAAAGCCTCTTTTCAGCTAGCCATATCCAACTTAAAAATCAGAGTTTTCGACGATGAATGCCCTATTTCTGTCTCGCCTGATCTATTTTACTTTATTCGTAACAATTCTTTTATTTTGCAGAACAAATCACATTTCAGTTTTTTAAATATTTGACCGATTATTTTAGTGATTATTCTGATTTAGTTTTCTATCAACAAGACAATCTATGTCGCGCTACGCTAGTGCTTTAATCTTTTTTTTGGCATGATGAAGCGAACTTAGTTTGAATAATGATAAATGGAACAAATGCGTTGGTTGGAATTGCTATCTGCAATTCGTTTAGGTAGTAAAAAAAGCAGCAATGAGTTGGCTCGAAGCCCATTCCACAAAGACTACGACAGAATTATATTTTCCCAAAGCTTTCGTCAACTGAATAGAAAAACACAGGTTCACCCTCTGACTCAACATGATGGGATTCATACACGTCTGACTCATTCACTTGAAGTCTCTTGTATTGGTCGTTCACTCGGTATGCTAGCTGCAGAAAAAATCAAAGATGAATTACCGATGTGGATTTCCCCTGCCGATGTTGGTGCGATTATCCAGGCCGCCTGTCTAGCCCATGATATTGGCAATCCACCCTTTGGTCATGCAGGTGAATATGCCATTCGTGAATGGTTTGATGATGCCTCACATCGCGACTTTCTAACCAAACTGACCCCAGAAGAAGAAGCTGATGTACGTCAGTTCGAAGGCAATGCTCAAGGACTTCGCCTGCTTAGCCGGATTGATTATCATCCAGATGATGGCGGAATGCGCCTAACCTGTGCCACGCTGGGTGCTTATTTAAAATATCCGTGGCTGTCTAAAACGATTGAAGAACAAGGTGATACCCCTTCTCATCAACGGGCAAAATTTGGCTGTTATCAGTCTGAAAAAGAAATTTTAAAACAATTGGCTGAACAGCTCGGTTTAATTCAACTGGGTGAATATCATTATTGCCGTCATCCACTGACCTATTTATTAGAAGCAGCTGATGACATTTGCTATGCGCTAATTGATCTGGAAGATGGCATTATTCTCAATATGTTGAACTATGCTGAAGTTGAACCGATTTTCCTGAATTTGATTGCTGATTATGGCTATCCAGAGGAATTGCATTTACCGCATACCACTTGGCAGCAAAAAATTGCAGCATTACGCGGACGCGTCATGAAGCGTTTGGTCGATGAAGTCACCACTGCGTTTGCAAAACATCATTTTGAAATTTTGACAGGTCAACTCAAAGGTAGCCTATTACAATATTGCTCACCAGATATTGAGGCAGGCATTCAAACGGCGAAGAATCTGGCACGTGACCGAATTTTTGAACATCCTCAAAAATCAGGTTTAGAAATTATTGCCCATCAAAGTCTACAAACCATTCTGGATGCATTTATTCCTTTGACCATGCCGCATAAGACATTAAGCTTTAAAGAACAGCGATTAATGTCAATTTTGCAACATTCAGGCGTAAATCTGCAAAACAACCATTATAATAATATTATGCAAGTCTTGGATATTATTAGTAAGTTCTCTGACCATCAGGCTTATAGTCTGGCGCAAGAGTTGCAAGGAAATAAAATAGGATTCTTTTAAAGGCTTAAATTAAGCTCTGTTAGTCTCTTAAATCACCAACTAAATTGTTTTAAAAAATAGTGAAATTTTACTCATGATCGGATGTTTAATTGGCGAAGTGTTTGCCCTGGAAGCCCCAACCGTATTACTCAACGTGAATGGCGTTGGCTATGAAATCGACACCCCACTTTCAACATTTTGCCAATTACAAAAAGGACAGAAAGTCACACTATGGACGCATTTAGTTGTTCGGGAAGATGCTCAGCAACTTTATGGTTTTATTGATTCGCAAGAGAAAACTATTTTCCGCACATTGCTTAAAGTCAATGGTGTTGGACCAAAAATGGCATTAGGAATTCTCTCAACATTAAGTGTAGAACTACTCATCCATACGATTGAACACGATGATATTAATACACTGATTAAAGTTCCTGGTGTCGGTAAAAAAACTGCCGAGCGTTTAATGATTGAATTACGTGATCGTTTTAAAGCTTTGGCAAATTCAACTGGCGGCACAACAAATACTGCAGCTGCTCAAATTCAATTTATGGCAAACTCACCTGTTGCCGAAGCCGAAGCCGCATTACAATCGTTGGGTTATAAACCTGCTGAAGCACAAAAAGCTGTTGCTGCTGTGAAAGCAGACTATACTGAGTCTGCCGATATTATTCGTGCTGCGCTTAAATCCATGATGAAGTAATTGATATATGCAAGATCGTCTTATTAGCGGAACAGAAAAACCAGAAGATCATTTTGATCGCGCCATTCGCCCTACGTCATTGGCTGACTATATTGGTCAACCTGTAGTCCGTGAGCAAATGGAAATCTTCATCGGCGCAGCTCGCGGTCGTGGTGAGGCCTTAGACCATACCCTGATTTTTGGTCCACCAGGTTTGGGTAAAACCACACTGGCAAACATTATCGCGCGAGAAATGGGTGGCAATTTAAAGTCAACCTCTGGCCCAGTACTGGAACGCGCTGGTGACTTAGCAGCAATGCTGACCAATCTTGAAGAAGGTGATGTTCTGTTTATTGACGAAATTCATCGTCTTTCACCCGTGATTGAAGAAATTCTCTATCCAGCAATGGAAGATTACCAACTCGATATTATGATTGGTGAAGGCCCTGCTGCCCGTTCAATTAAGCTTGATTTACCACCATTTACACTCGTAGCTGCAACCACACGCGCTGGCTTACTGACCTCTCCTCTACGCGATCGTTTCGGTATTGTACAGCGTCTTGAGTTTTACTCTGTCGAAGACTTAACTCATATTGTTACTCGTTCTGCAAACCTCATGGATGTGCCAATCACGCATGATGGCTCAATGGAAATTGCACGTCGCTCACGTGGTACACCTCGTATTGCCAACCGCCTGTTACGTCGAGTTCGTGACTATGCTCAAGTCAAAGGGACTGGTGAAATTACTCAAGACATGGCTCAACGTGCCTTAGATATGTTAAATGTCGATAAGGATGGTTTAGATACACTAGACCGCCGTTATTTGTCTATGCTTTTAGAACGTTTTGAAGGACGACCAACTGGTGTTGAAGCTTTGGCAGCGGCAATGGCTGAAGACAGTGGAACACTGGAGGATGTGATTGAACCTTATTTGATTCAGCAAGGCTATGTGATGCGAACTGCACGTGGTCGTATTGCAACCAATATGGCTTATTTACAATTTGGTATGACACCGCCTGAATCATAATTGGATAAATAATGAATTCAACTGCTGATGAGTTACAACTTATAGAAAAAATTAAAGCATCTTATCAAGATGTTATTTCTGATTTACCACCTACCGAAGTGTTACCTCGACATGTCAAATTCTCGGAATACTGCCAAGAGCAAAGACATTTTTTAGATGCACTTCTCAAAGCTCATTCTGCATTGTCACTTTCTTGCCAACTAATCGATTCAAAACAACAAGCTGTTTCCCTTTCTAGTGAGCAGCTTGAACAATTCAACAGCACCACACATTTGGATTGGTCACTCAGATCGCTTTCCTTTGACCTTACGCATGCTGCAATCTTTATTTCATTATGCTTTCAAGACGATCTAAAGCAGATGGTCGAGGAGCATCGCCCACCGCGCAAACCGATACTGAGTTTTAAAAACTTGGCAATTTTATTGATCAGTTGCTGTATGCTCGGCATTTCACTTTACTTATTTAACCAAGCCCCTGAATGGTTGGTATTTATCATTTTTGCAGTTGGTTTTTTAGGTTTATGTATGCTATACGACAGTGTAAAAGATTACGTTCAATACAATAAAGTAAAAGATGATCCTCTAAAAACCTTGATTGTTGCAGGCTATTTTGCTGAACATTTAGAAGATTATGCAACGCAGACTTTAATCTTAGATAAAAACTCAAACGAATAGCTTGCTTGATCTGTTGTGCCATTTGCCCCAAAAATCAATATGCTAAACTGCGACACTATTCAACACCTTGTATCAAGAATGGATTTTTATCATGGCAAATCATTTTGAATTTAATATCCGTGTATATATTGAAGATACAGATGCAGGCGGTATCGTCTACCATGCCAATCATATTCGCTTCATGGAACGAGCGCGTACCGAATGGTTGCGTGCAGCCGGCGTAGATCACTACTGGCATCAACAGGACTACAACTTCGTCGTACACCAAATTCAAGTCAAATATGTACGCCCTATATTAATGGATGATTTGATTACCGTTACAGCGCGTGTTATTTCGTGTAAAGCTGCATCTTTTGTATTGCAACAGAATATATATCGTGGTGAAATCTTGCTGGCTTCTGGTGAGGTTGTGTTGGCATGTCTAAACAAAGAATTGATGCCTCGACGCCTTCCTCAAGAAATTCGTGATCTGATTCAAAAAGAATTAGCACAGGACGAAAAATAAACTTTTGGCACAGTGACTTATGGCAACTAATTTAGAATCTTCAATGCACATTTCTGACCTTATTTTACAAGCAAGCCCTGTTGTACAACTGGTCATGCTGATCTTATTACTTGCCTCAATCTATAGTTGGTATGTGATTGCTAAATTGCATATGAGCTTTAAAAAAACGGGGCAAGATGATGAGCATTTTCAAAAAATGTTCTGGTCTGGTGCTGAGCTAAATACCCTATATAACAATGCCCAATTGAACTCTAAACGTAACGGTTTAGAAGATGTTTTTTATCAAGGTTTATCTGAGTTCTTTAAACTTAAAAAACGCAAAGCTGACACAGCTCAAACCATTGAAGGTACTGAACGTATGTTGCGCGTTGGTTTAAGCCGTGAACAAGGCGGCTTAGAGCAAAACCTAGGCATATTAGCAAGCATTGGTTCTGTCGCTCCATACATTGGTTTATTCGGTACCGTTTGGGGCATCATGAATGCCTTTATTGGTCTTGCTGCAGTTGATCAAGTGACTTTGGCCACTGTTGCCCCAGGAATCGCAGAAGCATTAATTGCAACTGCAATTGGTCTATTTGCTGCGATTCCAGCAGTACTTGCATTTAACCATTTTACAGCGAAAGGTGAAGCTATCTATTCAGATCGTGCTCTTTTTGCGGAAGAAATGGTGGCGCTGTTACAACGTCAATCGATTGGAACGGCTCAGGAAGATGCATAATGGCGATTCAACGATCAGGGCGTTTTGAACGCATCAAAAAGCCGCTCAAAAGCGATATGAATGTCGTTCCTTATATTGACGTCATGCTTGTGCTGTTAGTCATTTTTATGGTGACTGCACCGATGATTACCAGTGGAATCAAGGTTGATTTGCCACAAGCCAATAACAATCCAATTGAGTCAAAAGAGCGACCACCAATCGTTACTCTCGGTAGCAATGGCAATATTTATTTAGAATATAAAGAGCATGATAAAAATCAGGTTCTGTCATTTCAAGAGTTAGAAAGTATTCTAAATGATGCTCAAACCCAAGCCGAGCAAGAAAATAAAACGCTGACCGTTTTGGTAAATGGTGATCAATCACGTCCTTATGGTGATGTGATTGCTCTAATGGCAAGTTTACAAAATGCGGGTCTAACTGAAGTCGGTCTGCTGACTAAGCCGTTAGAATAAACTATGAAAAAATTCCAAAAGCCGCCTTTTAAAGAAAAACAAAATGCGATCGCACTAGCTTTTACGCTAGGTATTCATGCTGTGGCTATTGTTGGCTTGTTGTACTTAGGTATGAGCAAACCTCTTGAGCAACCAAAAAAAGTAAAAACGATTTTGGTCAATCCAGATGACTTACCTCAAACAATCGATTATGAAACCACAGCTGAAAATCAAGCCGAAGAGATTCAAAGCCCTATTTTAGATAAGACGTTGCCACAAAATTTACCAGCAACGCCATCACAGCCGACTGAACAACAGCTTGCAGCTGAAAAACAGAAGGCAGAACAAATCCAACAAGACAAACTAGCTGCTCAACAACGTCAAGCGGAAGCAGATGCTAAACGCAAAGCTGAGGCAGATGCTAAGCGCAAAGCCGAAGCGGATGCAAAAGCCGAAGCGGATGCTAAAGCAAAAGCCGAAGCAGATGCCAAAGCAAAAGCTGCCGCAGATGCTAAACGTAGAGCAGATGCCAAAGCAAAAGCCGAAGCAGATGCCAAAGCAAAAGCCGAAGCAGATGCTAAACGCAAAGCCGAGGCAGATGCTAAGCGCAAAGCCGAAGCAGATGCCAAAGCAAAAGCTGCCGCAGATGCTAAACGTAGAGCTGAAGCAGATGCCAAAGCAAAAGCCGAAGCAGATGCTAAGCGCAAAGCCGAAGCAGATGCTAAGCGCAAAGCCGAAGCAGATGCCAAAGCAAAAGCCGAGGCAGATGCTAAGCGCAAAGCCGAAGCGGATGCTAAAGCAAAAGCCGAGGCAGATGCTAAGCGCAAAGCCGAAGCGGATGCTAAAGCAAAAGCCGAAGCAGATGCTAAACGCAAAGCCGAGGCAGATGCCAAAGCAAAAGCCGAGGCGGATGCTAAACGCAAAGCCGAAGCAGATGCCAAAGCAAAAGCCGAGGCGGATGCTAAAGCTGCTGCCGCAAAACAGGCGGAACAAGAGGCAGCCCAGAAAAAAGCTGAATCTAGACGTATTGCTTCAACAGCTAAACGTGATTTCGAACAGAAAATTTACCGTGCTTGGAATATGCCATTAGGCTCATCAGGTCAAAGAGCTAGTGCCCGTGTAACATTAAGTGATAGTGGTGCGGTCTTATCTGTTGTTGTAACAGCAAGTGATCCTGATGTTAAAGCTAGTGTTGAAGCAGCGATACGAGCAGCAGCTCCTTATCCGATGCCAGAAGATCCAGATGCAAGACGTGAAGCTCGAAGCTTTACTTCAAATTTCACAGCAAAATAGTAATAAATGGTTAACGTTACATGCTTGTAATAGCACAAAGCATGTAACTATGTTAAATAATCAACAGCCACAAAAAAACGAGAGCAAGTAATTGTAACTATGGAAAAGACTCGTAAGCATCTCATCGCAATTGCCGTTTTTACTGCAATTAGTACCACTATTCCGATGACAACTTTTGCGCAGCTTCAATTGGAGATTGCAAAAGCACCCGAAAAAGCGCCAAAAATCGCTATTGTTCCATTTACAAATGACAATGCGATCTATCCAATTGTCGAGAGCGATCTGAATCGCTCTGGTCGTTTTACCAGTGCGTCACAGAATTTACCTGCAACTGCCAGTATGAATCAGATTCAGGCAAGTGATTGGCAAAATGCGGGTGTTCCATATGTTGTGGTTGGTCAAAGTAAGGCTATAAATGCCAATACTTTTGAAATTCACTATCAGCTTTACGATGTACAAAAACAACAATACTTACTCAATGAGGTTTTGACTGTCCCTGCTGGTCGTGTACGTCAAGCTGGGCATATGATCAGTGATGCTATCTATCAAGCTCTGACAGGCATCCCCGGTGACTTTAGTGGTCGTATTGCTTATGTACTCCGTAATCAAGCAAATCCCGCACAGCGTTATACCTTACAAATTGCGGACACCGATGGTGAACAACCGAAAACCGTACTTTCATCACGTGATCCTATCCTCTCCCCAACTTGGACGCCTGATGCGAAGAAAATTGCTTACGTTTCGTTTGAAACCAAGCGTCCAGCCATTTATTTACAAGATCTAGCGACTGGTCAACGTGAAGTACTTGCAAGCTTTAGAGGCTTAAATGGTGCGCCGAGCTTCTCACCTGATGGTCAATCGATGTTATTTACAGCATCGATGCATGGTAATCCTGAAATTTACCAAATGAATTTGAATACACGTCAAGTACAGCGCATGACCAATGATACTGCGATTGATACTGAAGCACGTTATTCACCAGATGGTAAATCATTTATTTTCACGTCAGATCGCGGTGGTTCTCCACAAATTTATCGCTATACCTTTGCAGATAAATCAGTACGACGACTCACCTTCCGCGGTGCTTTCAATGCACGTGGGACCTTGAGTGCGGACGGAAAAAGACTCGCTCTAGTACATCGCCCAAGTGGAAGCAGTTATAAAGTTGCACTCCAAGATATTAATACAGGGATTACAAATATCTTAACCCCAACCAGCTTAGATGAATCACCAAGCTTCTCACCAAATGGTCAAATGGTTGTTTATGCAACACGCGAAGGTAATCGTGGCTTGCTTTCAATCATGTCTACTGATGGTCGTTTCCGTATGAATTTACCAAGCGAGCAAGGTGAAGTTCGTGAACCTGCTTGGGCACCAAAATAAATTTACTTGATTGGAGAATCACATGAATATGAAATATCTTAGCCTTCCACTCATTGCTGCAACGCTAGTATTTACTGGTTGTGCAAGCCGTAAACCAGCAACAGACATTACTGCAGGAAATACACCAACAGGTACGACAGTAAGTACTGAAGGTTTGAGCGAAGATGCAGCCTTAAATGCACAAAACTTAGCTGGTGCATCTGCAAAAGGGGTGACTGCTGCAAATAAAGCATTCTTGGCGAAACGCGTTGTTCATTTTGACTATGACAGCAGTGAGTTATCTAACGAAGACTACCAAACATTACAAGCACATGCGCAGTTCTTAGTTGCAAATGCAAATTCACGTGTAGCTTTGACTGGACATACCGATGAACGCGGTACCCGTGAATACAACATGGCATTAGGTGAGCGTCGTGCAAAAGCAGTTGAAAGCTTCTTAGTAACAAACGGTGTAAATCCTCAGCAGCTTGAAGCAGTTAGCTATGGTAAAGAAGCTCCTGTAAACCCAGGTCACAACGAAGCAGCTTGGAAAGAAAACCGTCGTGTTGAGATCAACTACGAAGCTGTGCCACCTTTATTAAGATAAATAAGCTTAATAAAAAATGCTCACATCATGTGAGCATTTTTTATGTTTGAGATGAGGTATCATCATCGTTAGGTTGCATTGATTCTATCAAGTCATGCTTATTAAACTTTTTATATTCAGGCTTTGCCTCATACTCTTTCCAAGCATCCTTGACACATTCTTTAGAAATTTCATCTAAATTAATTGGCTCACCTGCAGTAGGTGTTGCCTCAAAAGTCTTAGTTGACATTTTCGATCTCCAACGTCCTGTTTAATATCCAATCAACATAGCATGTAATGCCATACTTGTAATCATAAAAGCAACATAAATAAAGTAAGATAATTTTTATTTTATAGCGATCTCATCTAGAATAGGCGCATTCTTTTTTATCCATTTCTGACACAGCTAAATTGGAGCTATTAAAAATGTCAAACCTAACTTTGTCTCAATATTTAGAACAACAAAATGGGAATTTGACTCCAGAATTGGCTCAAGTCATCGCAACAATTGCTGAAACCTGCAAGACTATTGATCAAGCATTACAAAAAGGCGCTTTAGCTGGAATTCTAGGAAGTGCAGGCAATGAAAATGTTCAAGGTGAGACTCAAAAGAAATTAGATGTAATTTCTAACGATTATTTAATCGATGCGTTAAAAGTACACCCTCAAGTCGGTGGATTAGCATCTGAAGAGTTGGACGATTTTACCCCTGCTCAAGAAAATGGAAAATATTTAGTGTTATTTGATCCACTAGATGGCTCTAGTAACATCGATATTAATATGTGTGTTGGTACGATCTTCTCGATCTTGCCCGCAAAAAATGCAGTAACTCAGTCTGCCGACTTTATGCAAGCTGGTATCGAGCAAGTCGCTGCAGGCTATGTGCTTTATGGTCCATCAACCATGTTGGCGCTTACAGTCGGTGCAGGCGTGGTGTTCTTTACTTTAGATCCAAACTCACAGACATTTTTATTGACCACTGAAAATGTACAAGTGTCAGCGGATACTCAAGAATTTGCAATCAATGCATCAAATCAACGTCATTGGGAAAATCCTGTAAAGCGTTATATCGATGAGCTATTAGCAGGAAAAACATCAGTACGTGAAAAAGATTTCAATATGCGCTGGGTTGCATGTATGGTAGGTGATATTCATCGTATCTTATGTCGTGGTGGGATTTTCCTTTATCCATATGATTTGAAAGATCCGAAAAAAGCAGGACGTTTACGTCTTATGTATGAAGCCAACCCTATGAGCATGTTAATTGAGCAAGCAGGCGGTGCTTCTACAACAGGTCGAGTTCGTATTATGGAAATCCAGCCAACTGAGCTTCATCAGCGTGTACCTGTTATTATTGGTTCTAAAAATGAAGTTCAACGTGTAACGAGCTATCATTCATAACTTAATTACTTTGGGCATCATTATATTGATGCCCTTTCGGATGTTCTTCTTATGGCGGTTATCTTTTTAGAATCAAAAGACAATGCAAAAATTAAACATTTGCGTGGCTTAATTGAACTCAATAGTGCTCGAAAAAAACACCAACAAACCGTTTTAGAAGGTAGTCACCTTTGCATTGCATGGTTGCAACAACAGAAAAAAATATTTTCTTTATTTACAACTGAACAAGCGCTTGCACATACAGATCTACAAAAAGTGATGGAGCTACATCAAGGTCATGTTTTCGTGATTAGCGAAGTACTCTATAAAGATCTAAGCACTCTAGGCACGACGCTTCCCTGCTTAGCCATTATTGATCTACCTAAAACAGCATCAACAATTGACTTTGGTGTTGATACCTTAATTTTGGAAAATATCCAAGACCCTGGAAATGTGGGGACATTATTACGTTCAGCAGCCGCTGCCAATATCAAACAAATCATTTGTACGCAAGGCTCTGCAACACTTTGGTCTCCAAGAGTGCTAAGAGCTGGCATGGGTGCTCATTTTAGTTTGAATTGTTTTGAAAACTTTCAGCTCAATGAAATTCTTCCAAAATTTCAGATCCCTGTTTTTGTCACCAGCTCACATAGATCTACAAGCCTATATTCCAAAGATTTGACCCAACCATGCGTATGGATTTTAGGGAATGAAGGTCAAGGTGCAAGTGAGTATGCACTTGAACATGCTCAAGCTGTAACAATTCCTCAACCGGGGGGACAAGAATCTTTAAACGTTGCAATCGCAGGTTCAATCTGCTTTTTTGAGATGGTCCGTCAACGTCTATAAAACGTTAAATTACATTAAAGCCGATTTTTTTGTTGGAAAAATCTATTACACTACAAAAAATAATTGCTTAAGTTGTCAACGCATCCACCATTTTCAACGTTATATGATTAATGAATTGATAATAATGGTGGGTTTCCATGACAGGATTTTCCATCTCTATGGATTTAGCACCGAAACAGGCTCAAACTGGCAACAGTACTGATACCAGTACTGTTGAACAACGTCTTCGTTTTTTTATGCAAGATGTGACTGGTCGTGCGCTTGTAATGATGGAAAGTGCTACACAAGGGCAACAAGGGATCGCAATGGATTTAGTGCAAGAAGCATTTATTTCTTTGCATAAATCATATGCAGATAAAAGTACTGAAGAATGGTACCCTCTGTTCTATACAATCCTTAATAATAAACTACAAGATTGGAGACGTAAGGAAGCACGCCGCGCAAATCCATTTTCTTTATTTAAAAAAATTAATTTAGATGATGATGAAGAAATTACTGATATCATTGATGAATCTACACCGAATCCATTTGAGTTTCTTGATCAAGAAGTCACAATGGATGAAATTCAAGAAGCCATTCATCAGTTACCAGTTCGCCAACAACAAGCATTTATGCTGAGAGCTTGGGAGGGTTTCGACACGATGACCACTGCTCAAATTATGGACTGTAGTGAAGGTAGTGTAAAAACACACTATCACCGTGCAATTCAGGGGCTCCGAGTTGCTCTCGCGCATTTAAATCCACATACGGGAGGATCATCAAATGAATAAAGATGAGTTCACTAAACAAGTGACTTCCAAACTTGATCAACTTGCAAAAGAACAGCAGCACAATAAGCTCATGGTGATGAATCATGTTTTGGATAGTGTCCAAAAGAAACCAACGTCTTATTACAGCATTTGGAAAATGTCTGGTTTTGCCTTAGCTGCTGCAATTACAGGTATTGTGATTTTACCAAACTCTTTACAATTGACAGATAAACCACAAAACCAAGTTGTGATTAATCCAAAACTATCCCCTCAAATGGTTGAAGATATGGAAATGTTAATGGTCTTGGGCGAGGATAAGGTTCGACATGGCAGCTAAAAGATTAGCACTTGTTGTATGTACAGTCGGCTTATTACAGACGAGTTTTGCTGGCTCAGATCGCTTTTGGCCATTTTCCAAGCCAGTTAAAACAACGACAGAAGAAGCATGGGATGATTTATCCCCAGAAGAGCAACGTGCGCTTATAAAGCGATATCAAACGCTTAAAGAGATTCCTAACGATCAAAGCTCTCAACTGCAACAACGCATGGAGTGGTTTACTCAACTCCCCGATGATGAAAAACAAAAAATGCGTGATGTATGGCAGAGAATGAGCACGCAAGAACGCAGCACCTTACGTAAACGCATGCAAAATGCAAGTTTAGAAGAGCGAGTAAATATTAGAGAAGAATATTTAACTAAATATTCTGAACACTAAATAACTTTTGTTTACTAAAAAATAGCGCCATATGGCGCTATTTTTACATTGATCTTACTTTCTAAAACGGCGATAAGCTAACAAGCCAAGTAGACCAAATAATGATAGAAGTGTTGTACTTCCTCCACCGCTATTCGCATTACGTTTATTATCTGTTGTATTAGCCGTGCTTATCACTCTAACTGTACCCACATTTGAGATCGCAGGCGTTGGAAGTTCATTATCATAAACTTGGTAGTTAAATGAAAAGTTAAATTGGTTAAAAGCATTTGCTTCTTTAATATAAAGATTACCACCATAACATTTTTCTTGTTCATCTGGTGCTGGACAATTCCCTACTCGATCAGCAGTAATAATCAAATTACTAGAAACATTGGATAAGCGGATTGGCAACTCTATACCTTCTTCATTATGCCAAAAAGCAGGTTTATTTGGCTTTAACTCAGGACCTGAGCCATTAGGACCAGTATCACCATCATCATTGGCAAAATTTAATAAGTTTAAAGTAGCAGTTTCATTTTGTTGATACTTCAATGTTACTGAGGTGTCTTTAACTACAGGTGCAATATTTACAAAAGCAGCCTGCAATAATCCTGTTGAGGTAATTCTTTCATCAGTTCTCGATGTAATCGTATATTTACAATAGTACTTGTCACCAGCTTGAGTTATTTCATCATCAGTACGATAAATCATAATCTGTTCTAGATCAGCATTCCACTTACAGATAAGTTTCTCTTCTGGTTCAATACCAGCAATCGCACCATCAATCTGCCCTTTTCCTAATGCTTCAACCTCAATATCATAGTGCTCGGGACTAAAAAATTGTAAAGCACGTGTTTTGCCATCAGATGTAAGAACCTCTTCAGGCAAAGGTAGTTTTTGATTGCGTAAATCTACATAAATCGCGCGATATTTTAATGCATTCTTGCTTTTTTCTGGATCAGCAAACACATCTAAAACTTTTTTGTATTGCTCTAAACGGAATTTATAATACGTTAGGAATTCTGCATTATTTGGATTTTTAACTAAATTTTCAAATAAGTCGTAACTACCTTGATAGTTATCGATCATTTTGCTAATTGAACTATTTGATAGATCAAAAATATCACCAGCAGTTAAACGCATTAACTCAACAGAACCAATATCACAAGTATTTCGTGCATTTGGATCAAAGTTCAAAGCACCATCAGTAATTCTAGACAACCCTCGCTGATCAATTGTACTGCAATCAGTCACCCCTGTATTAATTAGATCCTTAATTTTTTTATCTTCATCCTGCTGAAATCTATTATTATCGATAGGATAATATAAGGGCAAAAATCCTGTGTGGACAGAAGCAGGGATGTACTCACTTAAGTATGTACTGATTGGATTACCGCTTACATCAATATTGCTTTCGTTATTGACAAAAACTTCATCGGGCAAATCACAGAAATTTTCCGTTGTTTCTTCTCTCACGATAGCATTATAAGCAAAAAGCATTGCAAAATCTTTCTGCTCTTTGGCCCCACCCAAAAGATAACGACACGCGTAAGTCCCTGCACCACCATTATATGCCAACACATTAAATCGTATGCGCTTCAATCCGATTTTGTCATATAAAAGTGTAGTGAATGCATTATTCTGAACAATGGTATTATTCTCTAATGTTAAACGACTCAAAGTACTTAATACGCTAGAGCTATTACCTGTTGTTGTACCTGCTTCTGCATCCCCTGTAAACTTGATAAGATTTCCATTTGACGAGTTCGCTATATTCTTAGCAATCGTATTAGATTCCAGCACAACTGTTGGTTCCCCAACAAACTCAAACATACTCTTAGAACTAGCTAAACCATTTCCAATTAGGCTACTTGAATTAATTGTAATGTTACGTTTCGTGTAGCCCAAATCATTTTTATCATGCATTGCAAGCACACTTCCAACAGGTGCTTGATTACCTTGGATTAAACTTTTAGAGATAGACAAACCACTATTATTCCCAGCCAAATAAATTGCACCACCAGCCTGCTCTGCTCGTGAGTCCAAAATTTGGCTACTTAGCAAAGAAACGTCAGCACCTGCATAAATTGCCCCCCCCAACCCAGAGGTATACCCACCGCTTAGAATCAGGTTACTCAAAACCAATTTCTGTTTACCGACAGTGGTATTAAAAATACGAGAGTTTTCTGCTTGTATTGTTGTTTGCAATGGAATTTGCGCTGGGTATTGATTAACCACATCATTCAATAAAACATTTTTATTTTCCCAATCTACAGGACCTGCACCAAAAATTGAAACACCAACTTGTGGTTGAAGTTCACTTTTTAACGTATAAACACCCGCTTCAAGTTGAATATTTTTTTGCGTACTAGAACGAGTATCTGTTACCACACACCCACCATAAGAAGTACGCCGTTTTGCGGTTTCAAGTGCTTCACGAAGTGAACAAGCTTTTAAGTTTTCACCATCTTCATCCGCAAATGTAGTGACCTTAATAGGCTCATCACTCATATCAGCAATCAAAGACATTGATGCCAATACCATTGATGCTAATAACGCTTTCTTATAATTTTTCATCTCATCATCCTTGATTATGACTTAAACCGACGTAACCCTATTAAGCCGAATAACATAATAATTGCGCCAAACCCAATACTTCCTCCACCAACATTTACAGTCTTACTTTTAAAATTATTTTTAGGATCCTGTACAATCGTTGTTGGAATCTCAATGTAATTATTCGAAATATCATTAAAGCGCGTTGTTGTCGTTACAATCCGCATTTTAAATATATCTGCACCATGCCAATTACTATACGGAACATAAGTAACATTTCCGTCTTGATCTAAAGTTAGAGTTCCCTTCGATGGTGTTTGATTCTGAATAACTTCCAAACAACCAAACTGCCAAGCTTGCCCATCTGAGCGCTTACCTAACACTTTCTCACAAGTTGCGGGGTCAAGTAACTCTCCATCGACTAAACTTTCAGAGATATTAAATTTTGCAATGTCATTGAAAAAAATATCCTGTCCAGCAATTGGAATATTACTACGATCAACGACCAGCTCTATCGCTCCCATATCACACAGTTCAGTATATCCAGTACGGCTTATGCCTCGCTGATCTGTTCTTTCACAATTTGCTAAACTAAAGTTCGTTCCATCACTATAAATACGCCCTTTATTAACAATAAGTGAATCAGACAAACGATTATATGAAGCCAATAAACGTGGCTTGAAAAAACCTAACATCTGATCTTTAGGTGTATTGTATGGGCATAACAAACCATCTGCAGGTGGTGCATCACAGATTCCCAAATCATCCTTTCCAGCAATCAGTTTGTTATTTCCTATCATAAAATTAGGCAAACGGTCGGTAGGATTATGATCGCATTCAACTGTTGTTAAATTACTCTGCACCACAGTTGTATCATTCGTTGTTGTTGTACAGTTTTTATTACCATTTTCAACAATAATACTGTTGGAGATATAAGAACTCGGATACTCTTTAACTTCCTCTTTTGTTTCTCCATCCTCAGTAATCGTTGTTGTTACTTTTCGATTTAATGACTGCAGATACAGTCCAGCTGCGTTTTTGATTACTGTCAAATTATTTAAAATCATACCTTCGCGAATATTAGCGACATGACCACCTTTATTGTGAAAAATCGTACTATTTGTAATTCCCGCATCTCGATTTTGCAAAGCAGTACCAATCGTTTGATCACTTAAACCCGTTTGGACGAAGAGTAACGCCCCCTCTGGATTAGATAAACCTTCATTATCCCGAATCACAGAGTGTGAAATCAAATAGCGAGGCATTTCACTGTAAATCACAGCGCCCTGATCTGCTTTATTATGTTGAAATATGCTACTAAAAATTCTGACTCTACCAGCCGTTTTCTGAGATGATAGAAGACCTGCATTGTATATTGCTCCGCCTTTATTCGCATCACCATTGATGAAACGAGAGTATTCAACCCTCAAATCTTCACGATTTAGAATAAGTCCACCATTATTAGGAATACGCTCAGCAGAACCTTTTAAATTAAGCTCTTTCAAATTAACAATAATTAAATCGTTCTCAACATTACCATCATCGATCACAAATAACCGATTTTTCCCAGTTATACTAATAGTCGCATTATTCAAACCTATCTTCTGATTATTAAAGTCCGTACTTGCAGCTGTTGCTATGGTCATTGGCGCTTTAATTTCTAACTGACTATTTAATTTATATTCTTGATCTCGCTTCAATATAATTGTAGAGCTAGAACTTTCATCACCACATCCGTTGTAGCCATTTTTATATTGATCTTCAGTTCGATTATTTAAAAAGAATATAGCTTCACGTAATGAACAAACGGAATCATTTTTGTCTTCATCCACTAATGTCGTAACAAGAATATCTGCTGAATATGCATGTCCAGTAATCGCAAATAAAGCACAGGCAAGCGTCCGCTTGAGCATACCGTTCTCCTTCTATTTTCATTTTTCTAGGTATTGCAAAAATCCGATTTTGCAACCACATCCTTTGTGCGTACTTTGTCACAGCTCTCGAAATTACTCAAGAAATTTTATGCTATTGGCGATATTCATCAATCAATGCATAAATTTGTTTCAATGTGGTGTTAGATAGCTTGGTTTTTTCACCTTTTAGCATTTTTTCTAATTGAGCCAATGTCTGTAAAAGAATTGAAGCTTGATGAGGACCATTGTGCAATAAGTAGTCCACAATTTGCTGATCAAAATGAATGCCTCGACGTGTCATCACAGATTGTAGTAATGCCTGCCGATCAACAAAAGAGCTTCCATTTGGCGCTTTTACGCTCACAGCCTGTGTCAATCTTGATTGCAAATCAGGAAGCTCTAATTTCAACTCAATCGGCGCTACTCGAGATGAGAATACTAATTGCCCCTCATGGTTATTCATCAAATGGAAAACTGCTTTTTGCCAATGAGGCACTCCACTAATTGCATCAATATCATCTAATGCCACTAAATCATAAAACTCTAAAGCAGTAATCGCTTCAATTGGTGCATCTAATAAAGCTAGTAAAGAAACCTTTATGGCTGGACGTCCCAGCTCTAGATATGAATCACAAATCGCTGATAATAAATGGCTTTTTCCTGTTCCAGCACCACCATAAATATACAGACGGCTAACCAACCCTGTATGTAGTTGTCTCACTGCATCAACTACAGGTCCCCAACCCGGCCCCGAAAAATCACTAATTCGGGCATCCAGTTGTGGTTCAATATCCAGTTGTAATTGACGCATAGAGTTAATTTGTTCCCCGCTTACTTGGAGTCATCTTTTAGATTAGAAGTCTCTGTATCTTGAGAGTTTTTTATTTCAAGATCAAGCTCTACTTGATCGGTTTCAACACTGATATGTTGTGGCGTACTTTCAACGACAACCATTTCTTGGGGAAGTCCATAGAATCTGCTTTTTTCATAATTGTCTCGAGCATGTCTGAGTAATACAACAATCACAGCCGCGACAGGCAATGCAATCAACATTCCAAGAAAACCTGCGAGTTGCGCACCAGCTAAAACAGCAAATACTACCGCAACTGGAGACAAACCAATTTTATCTCCGAGTAGGAAAGGTTGAAGAATATAGCCTTCCACCATTTGCCCAACAAGAAAAACAGCTCCAACCAAAAGCAGTTGTGTCCAATCTAGTCCAAACTGAAATAAAGTTGCTATAACTGCAGCAATAATCCCAACGGCAAAACCAAGATATGGAATGATACTTGCCAGACCTGCAACCATCCCTATAATAAGCCCCACTTCTAAGCCAATAAGTTGCAGTCCTACAGCATAGATCACCCCTAATAATAGCATCACTAAAAACTGACCTTTTACAAACGCACCTAATACACTATGGCATTCGCGGATAATTTTTAAAGTAGATGCTTCATATGGACGTGGAATCAAGCGACGTAAACTTTGAAGCATTCTTTCCCAATCCAAAAGGAAATAGAAAGAAATAATCGGGATCAAAATAATAATCCCACCAATTTGGATAAAGTTTAAACCTGATTGTGCGAGACGTAGAGCAAAGGTTTGAATGCTATCTGAGCTATAATTTGTTTGTACATATTCCATCACGACTTTTGAGATTTGATCAGTGTCAATTTCCATTGGAACCAAATCAAAAGTTTCAGACATCCAAGGTAGAAACGTTGCATTTACCCAATGAATACCTGCTGGAATGCTATCCCGAGCATAAATCAATTGTTTCCATACAAGAGGAGCTAGGAACCATAAAACAACGGTTAGTGTCACACCAATACCGATAAATACCACACTAATCGCTAACCAACGTGGTAGCTTGATCTTCACTAAGACGTCAACCAGTGGACTAAAAAAATATGCAATCAAAAACGCACCAACAAACGGGATCACAATTGGCTTGAGTAGATAAAGCACCCAAAGCAATAATGCGATCCCAGCGAGGATAAAGATACGGCGGAGTACCAGATCTTGCATAAAATTTAACCTTTGTTCGTGTAATCGTTATAAATGGAAAAAATTTTTAATAAAGATAGCATTTTCGAGCATAAATAACATAAGAGTTTCGTATATTCAGGTTATAATCTGCCGCCAATGCGGAGACTTCACTATGAGCAACTCAACTTCTACCCCAAATACTGGTTTAAGCTACAAAGATGCGGGCGTCGACATTGAAGCGGGCGACGCACTGGTCGATCGTATCAAATCTGTCGCAAAACGCACCACTCGTCCTGAAGTCATGGGCGGTCTTGGTGGTTTTGGCGCACTATGCAAAATTCCAAAAGGTTATGAAGAGCCTGTATTGGTTTCAGGAACTGACGGCGTAGGTACAAAATTACGCTTAGCCCTCAATCTCAATCGTCATGACACAATTGGACAAGATCTTGTCGCAATGTGTGTAAACGATTTACTGGTTTGTGGTGCAGAACCTTTATTCTTCTTAGATTACTATGCAACTGGACATTTGAATGTAGATGTTGCAGCAAACGTTGTAACGGGTATCGGTAAAGGTTGTGAGCTTGCTGGTTGCGCACTGGTCGGTGGTGAAACTGCTGAAATGCCGGGTATGTATGAAGGTGAAGATTACGACCTTGCTGGTTTCGCAGTAGGTGTCGTTGAACAAAGTAAGATCATTGACGGCACTAAAGTCAAAGCCGGTGATGTTTTGATCGGTGTAGCATCAAGTGGTGCTCATTCAAATGGTTATTCATTACTACGCAAAATCTTAGATGTTAAGAATGTAGATTTAACTCAAATCGTTGATGGTCGCCCACTCGCTGATGTTGCAATGGAACCAACGCGCATTTATGTAAAACCTGTTTTAGAACTGTGCAAACAAGTTGACGTGCATGCAATGGCACATATCACAGGTGGTGGTTTACCAGGTAACCTTCCTCGCGTCCTTCCGAATGGCGCTCAAGCTGTCATTGATGAATCAAGCTGGGAATGGTCTGAGTTATTCCAATTACTACAACGAGAAGGCAATGTAGAACGCTTCGAAATGTATCGCACATTTAACTGTGGCGTTGGTATGGTCATTGCGGTTGATCCTAGTGAAGCAGATAAAGCAATTGAAGTCTTAAATGCACAAGGTGAAAAAGCTTGGAAGATTGGTCATATCCAAGAAAATGCTGAATCTGTTGAAGGCGCTGACGAAAAAATTCGTGTGATCTTTGCATAATGAGAATTGCGGTCCTTGTCTCTGGCAACGGTAGCAACCTACAAGCCCTGATAGATGCAAATCTGTCAGGGCAAATCATTGGTGTCTTATCCAACAAAGCTGATGCTTATGCATTACAACGTGCCAAAGACGCCAATATTGCAACCGCAGTCATTTCACATAAAGACTTTCCAACTAGAGAAAGCTTTGATGAAGCTATGCATCAACAATTGATCGCATGGCAAATTGATTTAGTCATACTTGCAGGTTTTATGCGGATTTTAACCCCAAACTTTGTCAGTAAATGGCAGGGTAAGATGTTAAATATCCACCCTTCTCTGCTGCCTTTTTATAAAGGTGTTAATACACATCAACGTGTGTTAAATACTGGAGATCGCTTGCATGGTTGTACGGTTCATTTTGTAACAGCAGAATTAGATGCTGGTCAAAGCATTGCGCAATCTGCAATTCAAGTCAGTCTAAATGACACAGTAGAAAGCTTAGCGCAACGGGTACACCAACTTGAGCATTTCATTTACCCTCAAGTTGTACAGTGGTTTTGTACGGGTCAGTTAACTTGGCAAAATGGTCAAGCCTACTTCAATCAAAAACCATTAGAACAACCGATTCAGTTTGCCCAATGGTGATTTAACCATAACCAGCAAATTTCGATTTGCTGGTTAATGCTGTCCATTATCTCTTAACAATTAAGCTTTTGACCTTATCTACCGTTTCCAATGGATGTTCTAAGGGGAACATATGGCCACCCTCAACCACAGAAAAAGGGATTCCCAATTTCTTTTGTGCAACTTGAGGAAATTTTTCTTTTAAGAAAACACTGTCACGACCAACCACTAAATGGACTGGAACAGGCGGTTTGGGCATCGGCAACCACCACATCGAAGGTGTAGTTCTAAATAATCCAACTTCATCCGCTTTGGGAATCGTCAATGTCACCCCACCTCGTTGTGGATCATTGGTTAATGCATAGTCAATATACGCTTGAAAACAGTCGGGATCAAAATGTTGGTAGAAACCTCTTGAACCAAGCAATTCAGCAGCCTGTTCACGTGACTCCCAATGATCTCGACGGCGAGCCGATAGACCCGCTGGAGTGATCTTGTCGACTAGTTTAGGCTTAAAAATTTTAGCCAGATGAAAAACAAAAGAAGCCTTACCAATAATTAAAGGTGGATCCAGCATAATCACTTGAGAAAATAACTCAGGACGACGATAAGCTGCCATCAATGTCAGCACCGAACCTAAAGAATGTCCTAAACCAATCACCTGTCGCCCTTGTGCTTGTTGCACAACACTATCAATTACTTGGTCTACCAAATGTGACCAGCCATCTGTGATGGGATAACGCTTATCTGTTCCTATCTCAGCAACATAAATAATGTCGTATTGATCTTCCAATTGCTGAAAAAGCTTTTGATAAACTTTAGATGGAACCCCATTGGCATGGGCAAAATGAATAATAGGTTTCATAACAGTCTTTTTTAAGCGTATAGATTGATAAAGTATCTTCCACTTAAACAGTGTAGCAACCAAAAAGGAAGAACTGAGTAGTTATTTTTGAAAAAACTAGGGCTGCAATGAAGTACAGCCCTGAAGATTAAAATATTTTAGCGGCGTTATTGTATTTTTGTGTTTTGTTGAGTCTGAAGTTGATCTGCAAGCGAACTACTAATTCCCTCGCCGATCTTTGCCCCCATACGCCCTAAAATAGACTCGAAAGGATTACGCTGAACAGTATAATCAACTTTTTGACTCACATTTAGATCACGCATTAATGTCGTCATACTACCACTACGGTCCGCGACACCTAAGGCAACTGCCTGTTCACCTGTCCAAAATAGACCTGAGAAAATCGCAGGATCATTCGATTTCAAACGTTTGCCACGACCTTCTTTAACCGCATTAATAAAATGAGCATGTACATTATCCAATACTGATTGCACATGCTGTTTTTGTGCTGGATCAAGCGGTTTAGTCATACTCAAAATATCTTTATTACTACCCGAAGTTAAGGTACGGTCCTCTATTCCGAGCTTTTGAGCTAACCCACTTAAACCATAGTTAGGCATAATGACACCGATTGATCCCACCAAACTCGATGGATTGACAATAATCTCATCTGCTGCTGAAGCAATATAATAAGCACCCGAAGCACCCATATCACCAATCACAGCATAGACCTTCTTATCAGGATGTTGTTTCTTAAGGTAACGGATTTCTTGCCAAATTTCATCAGATTGCACAGGAGAGCCACCTGGTGAGTTGATATTCAAAGCAACTGCTTTACTACCGCTTGCCTCAAAAGCACGTTTGAGTGCCTTATTTGTATCATCACTGTTTACAGTAGAAGAACCGCTGGAAGAGTCGATCGTTCCAATAATATCCACAACTGCCAAATGATCACTGGTAATATTGGTCGTTGTTTTCGTCGAAGACGTCGAACACCCTTTACCCATTGCAATCAACACGAAAAGTAAATATGCAAAACCTAGGAATTTAAAAAAGATACTCCAACGTCGGCTTCGACGCTGCTCTTCGACAGAAGCCAATACGGCCTTTTCTAAAATCTGCCATTCTTTGCCTGTCACATTATTCGGATTTGTGGGTTCATTTTGTGGTTTTGGTGGCCAATCGGACATAAGACTCCAATCCAATATATTTTAAAAGTGGCTTTATTATATACGCTGATTTGAGCAAAACTGTTTAAATAACTTATTTTAACTTATAATTATTTTTTACCTTATACTCTCACTTTGTAATTTTTCGCATTTAAAATACATGGCTCAATCAAAATCTAGCAACACTAGTTACCGTCTAATCAAATTTCTGAGTCGCCAGCCGATTCAACTAGGACGTTTCTTTGCACGTATGCTTGCTGGATTTCTCACGAGTTTTCAACTTTCTAAGATATCAAAAATTATTGGTTTGAATATACAGATTGCTTTCCCGAATATGGATCTACAGCAACGACAACAGTTGACCAAAAAAGCAATTCAAAATGAATTAACCTCATACTTTGAATTTTTAAGTATTTGGGGTTCTTCTAATCAAAGAAATATTCAACGCATTCAAAATGTATCTGGTGAGCAATATTTACATGATGCTTTAGCAGAAAAAAAAGGAATTGTTTTGATCGTTCCACATTTCGGAACTTGGGAAGTCATGAATGCCTGGCTTTCTCAATACACAGAAATGACGATTCTCTACAAACCTGTTAAAAATCCTGATGCAGATCGTTTTGTGCGAGAAGCACGCAGTCGTGAACAGGCACATCTAGTACCAACAGATGAAAGTGGCGTTCGTCAAATCTTTAAAGCATTAAAACAAGGCGGCACAACTGCTATCCTACCTGATCACACGCCTGATCATGGCGGAGAAATGATCAATTATTTTGGTATTCCTCTCGCTTCAAGTAGTTTGAGTGCAAAGTTAATTCAAAAAACTAAGGCAAAGGCACTACTCATTTATACAATGCGTAATGATCAAGATGGCTTTGATATGTATATTGAGCCGATTGAACCTCAAATTTACCAAGGTAGTGCCGAAGATGGAACATTAATTATTCATCAGACTTTAGAACAATTAATTAAACGCTATCCTGATCATTATCACTGGAGTTACAAACGCTTTAGTGCCAATCAAGAATTAAAAAGAATTTACGATATAGATGAAAATCAAGCATTAGCCAAAGTTGCAGAAGTTCGCCATTTAACTCAGCAAGCATCAATTACTTAGGCTATTTTTTTTGGATAGCCATTTTCTTTTTTGTCGATGCTGTAGCAACACCCCATTATGATTATTCATCATAAAGCTAATCGTACCCGCATCTGCTGTATTTAATATTGGAATATTTAAGTGCTGCAATCGCTTCAAAACCTCCTGACTGGGATGTCCGTAACGATTATTAAATCCCGCAGAAGCAATTGTAAGTTTGGGCTGGAGGGTTGCCAAAAATTCGTAAGCAGAGCTATGCTTACTGCCATGATGACCAAGAATTAACACATCGACTTTTAAATCTGGATACTGCTGTAACAATTTATATTCGGTTTCCCAGCCTGCATCCCCCATAATCAAAAAGTTCTGATAAGGTTGAGCATCTAAAAATTGCACATAGAGCACACAAGAATATTCATTTTTCTGATATTTCGCATAGCTCAATTCATTGGCTCGAGGAAATAAAATTTGGATGTTGATGTTTGGAAATAACCACTGTTGTCCTTGTTGGCAAAATGAAAAATTCTCCTTAAATTGCATTTTTTCATGCTTTTCATTCGATTGAACCAAATCAATTTCAAAACTATTCTGAATCGACGTAAATGCTCCACTATGATCTTGATCCAAATGAGATAACACAACGTGTTCCAATCGCCGAATACCTTGCTGACGTAGAAAAGGAATAACCACTCGCTCCCCCATACTGAATTTGGCTTCGTCAAATGATCCACCAGTATCAATCAGGAGATTACCTTTGGTATGTTGTACTAAGACGGCTTGTCCTTGACCAACATCTAATACGTGCAATGCTTCGGGTTGAGCTTTTACACCCCATAATATCGGTAAGAAACAGACAGCAGCCCAAAACTTTGGAACAATACCTCTAGGCAAAAACAATAGAAAAATACCGATAATTAAACTCACCATCATCCAAGGGGTGAAACTTATCCCATACAACTGCGGCGAAATCGATTGAAGTACATCTAAAATCAGCATCAAGAATGACAAAAACACATCATTCATTTGAAATAACCACTGCCCTAATGTAGGAATAATTAACCACACACATGCAGCTAGAATATCTAAAGGAACAATACAAGCACCTAACGATGGGATAGCAATAAGATTAGTTAAGGGGGCAAACCATGAAACTTGCTGAAAGAAAATCAAAACCAAAGGCAATAACGCGACAAAAATTTTCCATTGCGATTCAATCAGAATATGACTGCCCCAGATCATTTTTCGTTTAAATGTTAAATTTACATTTTGTGGTAACTGTATAATCGTCTGATAGATTCTTATCAAAATAAAACAGGCGCCATAAGATAACCAAAATGCAGCAGATAAAATGCTAAATGGATCTAAAACTAACAATAAGCTCGCACTATAAACCAACACACTAAATGCCTGAATCGACTGTCTTAAGCACATAAAAGTACTGACAATGCTAACGGTTAATAATGTTCTCATTGCTGGAATTTCAAACCCAACAAATGCCACATATAGCAAGACACTAAAGATAAAGGGCAACAATAGTAGTAATTGTCGAGGTTGCTTCAAATAGATGCTTGGGCAGTAGCGCTGAATCAACTTTTGTAATGACCAAGTCAGTATCAATGCAAATACCAACACATGTGGTCCAGAAATAGCCAATAAATGTGAAATCCCAAGGTGTTGAAATTGTTGTTTTACGGCATCAGATAACAGACTCTCATCCCCTGTGAGCAAAGCCAATAGCAACCCTTTATGTTGGAATGCTGATGCCTGTAGCATTTGTCGAAAAGCCAGACGCTTTTTTTCAACAGCTAATAAGAATATGGCCCAATGAGATTGTTGTTGCTGAACATGATGATGATAACCCAGCTGATAGAGTTCATCTTCATGAATAGGTTGAATATTTCGTACAGAAAATCCCGACTGCACATTTTGTTGTAAAAACCATTTTTCCAGATCGAATGCACCAGGGACGGCATAACTATGGGCGGGTCGAATTTGCCCAGATACACGATAGTAATGACCCAATTGAAATTCTGGTTCTACTTTAGATGTGTCTTTTTCTTTTCTTAAATGAAGAAACCAATTCACACTTTGTGCATGTCGATTCAAAACCTCAGCAACTTGTTTCTCGCCATTTTCATTCAGTTCACTGATCTTTTTGATATAAACAATGGCTTCAAATGTTTCAACATTTTGTTCTTTAAAAATAAGACGTTGTTGTAATTGAATATCAGCATAATGATAACCTGTGCAAAATAATGCCCAAGTCGCACTGACTAAAAATAAGGCTTTATAAATAGGGTAATGAAAATACTGCTTTTTCCAATAAAATCCGAAACCAAAGATCGCGAATGCAATAATCAGCCAAAGCCACCATGTAGATGTAATGATCGGGAAATGCATTCCCATAAGTGCGATACCCGCAACCCACCCCAATAAAATAATTTTTAGCATCAATGATGAATTTAATTTTGATTTTTCTGTGGGCAAAATTAAAGCCCTTTTTCAGGGCTTTAACAAGAGCTAGAATCAATAATTTATGGTTGTTCAATCCATAAACCATCTTGCATATGTAAAATTGAATCTGCCGATTGTGCCAATTGCTCATCATGGGTCACAATTAACATCGCCATATTGAGTTCATTTTTCAAGTCCGTCAATAATTCAAAAACACTCAATGCTGTTTTCCGATCCAAGTTACCTGTTGGTTCATCTGCGAGTATAACAGCGGGCTTAGTCACCAAAGCACGAGCAAGTGCCACACGTTGACGTTCACCACCAGATAACTCACCAGGCTTATGTTCCATACGATGTGACAAACCCACGCGGTCCAATAAATACTCTGCTTGAGCTTTAGCAGACTTATATTGCACATCACCACGGAACATCAGTGGCATCGCTACATTTTCTAAGGCTGAAAATTCAGGTAACAAATGATGGAATTGATACACAAAACCTAAATATTGATTCCGTTTGAAACCACGATCGGCTTCACCCAAATTATCGAAACGCTGTCCTTGCAAGAATACTTGACCTTGTGAAGGTTGCTCTAAGCCACCCAAAACATGCAATAAAGTACTCTTACCCGAGCCACTCGCTCCAACAATTGAGACAAACTCACCCGCATTTACTTGAAGTGATAAACCTTTGATGACTTCAACTTTACTTTTGCCATCATCAAAATGCTTATAAATTTCTTTAGCTTCTAAAACAATCTTACTCATAACGCAGCGCCTCAGCAGGTTGAACTTTAGCTGCACGTAATGCAGGGTAAATCGTTGCCAAGAAACTTAATAATAGTGACACGATCACGATCACAACCACATCTTGCCATCTGAGATATGACGGTAAGTAATGAACAAAATATGCATCAAATAGATTTAACCCTAAAACAGTATTAAACCAAGAAATGATGTCACTAATAGTCAATGCTAAAGTCACCCCTAAAATTGTCCCTGCAATTGTCCCAATGACACCAATGACAGTACCCTGCACCATGAAAATTTTAGTAATCATAGACGGTGAAGCACCGAGAGTCCTTAGAATAGCGATATCTGATTTCTTATCAGTAACCACCATCACCAAAGATGAAACAATATTAAATGCCGCGACAACAATAATGAGGAATAGAAGCAAACCGACTAAGGTTTTTTCCATTTGAATCGCATTGAACAGATTGCCGTGGGTATATGTCCAATTAGATGCGTAAAAATTGCTCGGTAATTCACTAACTATTTCATTTGCTACTTTAGGCGCTGCAAAAATATTATCTAACTTTAAACGAATACCCTGTGCACCATCTGGTAAACGTAATAAAGTTGAAGCATCGTTCAACGCAATATAACCTACCATTGAGTCTACTTCTGCACCCACACTAAAGATACCGACAATCTTGAAACGTTTAAAACGCGGTACCACACCAGCAGGTGATGGTGTTGCTTCAGGAAGAACCAAAGTAACATTGTCATTTAGCCCCAAACCAAGTGCATCAGTCATGTCCTTTCCAAGAACAATACCAAACTCACCCTTTTGTAAGGCATTTAAGTCACCTGTCACCATATGATTTTGGATAATTGAAACCTGTTTTTCATATTCTGGTTCTATACCCGTGACCATAATCCCCGCGACCTGCCCATGAGCAGTCAACATCCCCTGCAATTGAGTGAAAGGTGCTACACCCGTGACATGTGGATGACTCTCAACTTTTTTTGCAAGTTCTGGCCAATCTGTTAAAATTTGAGTAGAAGAAACAGTAGCTTGTGGTACCATTCCGAGGACACGAGTTTTTAATTCTCGATCAAAACCATTCATAACAGATAAAACTGTAATGAGAACAGCAACGCCGAGAGTCAAACCAATCATGGAAACCAAGGCGATAAAAGAAATAAAATGATTACTCCGCCGAGCACGAGTGTATCTCAACCCTATATACAGCGAGATTGGCTTAAACATACCATCTAGTCCGAGGTGATTTATTATGGAAAATGCACAACATCATCTTGTTGACGACAACACTGAACGTCGCGTGATGTCTCGTATTGATGCTGTGTTGAGAATCAACTATCAAATCATTCCAGATGATGTTGCACTGAATGATCCGTATGACTCTCATTTTGTATTACCGCGCTATTTTCTACTACTTGCTGAATTAGATCAATTTGATCATGCATTTCGCTACGAATTAGAACAATTAAATGAAAAAGATCAACAAATTGCTCGCATCTTATCCCTTTTTAATCAAAAATTAAATCTGATTACAGGTTCTTTTTACGACAATATCGTACAATCTCAATTGCCTGTACCTGAACAAGTCAATTTTTCGGAAAATGGTTTAAGTTTCTTTAGCGCCCAGGATATTAACGACGGGACTTATATTCATATTACCTTGAGCCATCCTGAGAACTATTTTCATATTGCTGCAACTGCACAGGTTGCACATAGTACCGCAGATGAACAAGGTAAATTCCGCATCGGTGCGTATTTTATTACTTTAAATCCACAAGACCGTGCAAAACTTGCAGCTAGTATTCAACAAGCGCAACGGGATGAAATCAATAGCTAATTAAAAGATTAAACTCAAGTGCTTAGTCGCTTGTGTGTTCTTAAATCTTTATAAAAATAAAGCAATAAGCCAAACAAAATAATACTAGCACCCACAAAAACCTGTGCTGATAATTGTTCATGATTGAGATAGGCACCTATCAAAATCGCAAGCATCGGTGTCATTACTGTGGTTAAAGATAATGTCGTTGCTTGTAGGTTTTGAACCAGTTTGAAATAACAAAACATTGCAATTAACGAAGCCATGATTACCGTATAAGTCAACGCCAATAACGATTTTGCAGATGGAATCTCTGTAGGTGCAAATTGCCAGATCCAAGGCAGTAATAACAAGGCAAAAAATGTCGAAACGAATATCGAACCTGTTGCCTGTGCCATGGGCTGTACAATCGCATTGATCTTTTTCACCCAAAAGATAGAGAGTGAGTAAGAAAAAACACTGAGTAACATCAATAAGATTCCAAGCGGTTGTACATGTTTTTGATTCCCACTCAGACAGATCATCGTTAACCCAATAATTGACGTCCCCATCCCCAACCATTGTAGCGTTGCTAATTTTTGTTGAAAACCAAATCGTCCAATTAAACCCGCCATAATCGGCGCTAGGCCAAACATTAATGCAATCAAACCTGAGCTTAGATAAGCCGTAGCTGCATAAGTAAAAATTTGCGAACCAATCAAACTGAGTGACCCTGCAACATAGCTTAACCACGCCAACTTATGCATGGGAAATTTTACGTTTAAACAAAGTAGAACTGTAATTGCCAATGGCAACGCAATCAAAAAACGTAACAGTAATGCCCACATTGGATGAAGATCAGAGACACTCCAAACAATCGCTAAAGGTGTTGAAGCCCAAATAAAGACCAACAACCCATAAGTCAGCATTAAGTTAAGACGAGATGGCATAGATTGCTCAACACGCGGTTTTGCGTTTTTGTTTTAGTATTGTTTGGTCTAAAGCACTCGAAAATTCGCGTTTATCTCGCTCAGAAATTGGAGGTGGACCACCTGTTTGTACTCCAGCACCACGCAAGGTATCCATAAAATCACGTAAATGTAATCGAGCTTTGACATTTGCAGTGGTATAAATTTCACCTCGAGGATGAATTGCAATTCCACCCTTCTCAATCACTTGTGCTGCAAGCGGAATATCTTGTGTAATGACAATATCGTGCGCTTGCATACGATCTACAATTTCTTGATCGGCGCGATCTGCCCCACTCATCACTTGAATAGATTTAATTCTGATTGAGGGTGTAATCCCTACATTTTGATTGGCGACGAAAGTAACTTCGAGTTGATAACGATCCGATGCGCGTAAAATCACTTCACGTAAAATCTTTGGTAAAGCATCCGCATCTACCCATAATTTAAATGGCAGCACGTTGACAAGCGCTCTCAAGAATAAAAATATAGTTTAGCAGATTACAAGAAAAGTAGAGTTAAGATCAGTGGCTAATCTTAGCATTTCACTATTTTGTCGGATTAAGATCAAAATAAATTAATTTTTGTAGAATTACATATCCAGACTTGAAATATAGCAGTTACCCTCGATTAAATAGATTAAGTTCAATCTTTTTGCATCGTGCTTTATGAAAAATCAAAACAGTCCAGAAACCATTACTATTCAAGATCAAAATTTCGGTAATCATGCTGAGCATTGGAATCTGTTAACAGATACGCCCGAAACGGATGTTCCCAAATGGTTAGGATTGGCACTTGATGCACCGATCATGCCGATGGGACTCTGTGAAAATGAACAGGAAATGGATCAATCATTTTGGTTAATTCGTGGGCCAAGTCATCAGGGTATTTCAATCAACCAAATCATTGCCGTTGAAGATCAAAAACCTCGTGCATTAAAAACAGCATTTCCGAGTTTTGAGAGCCCGTATAAATATGATGCACAGATCGAACGAATTATTACCTGTGATTCTGCAACTCAAGCCGTGTTACGTTTGAACTTAAATAAAAATACGGTGATTTATGCATTTGATAATTTGTTTAGTGTAAATCGCTGCCAATATGACAAAAACCACAGTTATCAAGTTCAATTTAATGCTTGGGCATATGAACTAGAAACCGTTTCCAAAGACGAGAAAATCATTGTTGATGATCCAGCATCAATTAAACACCACCGAGCATTAAATGCAATTCTTGCAGAACATAATGGGATTGCACCTGAAAACTTACAGGAGCTTATTAATGAGTGGGAACCAAAAACACCAGAAGATCAAGAACCTGTGACTGTCGACTTTTCTAAAATGGTTGCCTATTTATTTGGAGAAACATTAGGTCAAGAAGATGAAGCTTGGTTCCAAGGTAATATTGTTGGTAAAACCACTACGCAGTTTATGCAAGATGAATATACCCTTTATGATGTCACTTTAGTTTTAGAAGATGATTTACCTGCAATCCTTATTCGCATCGCAACTAAAAATGATTTGTATAAAAACTTTAACATTGGCGAATATATTCGTGGCAACCTATGGATTCAGGCCAATATTTATGCTAAAAATGCTTTAAAGTGACAAAAAATCACATAAATGGCATTTTAGGCGTTCTAATGAAAATTATACCAGAACAAACGACCACCAGTCTTATTCATTCAAGTGATCAAGGTCTTAAACTTGATGTTGGTGCTTATTGCTTTTTTCTACTGGGTATGTTTTTAGCAGCACTTATTTTTCATCAAGTTGGCTTGTTCTAATTTTTGACCATATTCGTAACATAAAATAAAAGCCCTCAATTCTGAGGGCTTTTATTTTAAATAAGTTTTATTACTTAACCATGACGTTTAGCAAACTCATCCATAAAGCTCACGAGTGCTTGTACACCTTCCAATGGCACAGCATTATAGATACTTGCACGCATACCACCCACTGAACGATGTCCTGCCAAATTAAGCAGATGATTTTCTTCAGCTTCTTTCAAGAAGGTTTTTTCCAGTGCCTCATCTGCCAAAGTGAAAGGAACATTCATCATTGAACGATTTGCTACTGCAATCGGGTTATTATAGAAATCGCTAGCATCAATATAACCGTAAAGTAGTTTTGCTTTTTCTTGATTCACTTTATGAATCGCATCTACCCCACCCTGGTCTAGCAACCATTCAAAAACCAAACCAGCCAAATACCAAGCATAAGTTGCTGGTGTATTCACCATAGAGCCATTCTTGGCTTGGTCTGCATATTTTAGAATGCTTGGAATTTCTGGTTTTGCTTGATCCAACAAATCATCACGGATAATCACAATAGTTAATCCAGCAGGACCAATATTCTTTTGTGCGCCCGCATAAATGAGTCCAAATTTATTTACATCTACGGGTGCAGACAAAATACTAGAAGAATAATCACAAACCAACGGCGCGGTTACATTTGGAACATCTGCGAACTGTAAACCACCAATGGTTTCATTATCAGCATAATGCACATATGCTGCATCATTTGAAAGATTCCAAGTACTTTGTTCTGTGATTGCATGTTTGCCATCAATCAAAGTGGCCGCATCGACAACATTTACATCGCCGTAGCGCTTTGCTTCTTTTAATGCCTTCTCAGACCAAATTCCAGTATGGATATAATCAGCTTTGTTATTCTTACCCAACAAGTTGAGCGGGATCGCCGAGAATTGGAGAGATGCGCCACCTTGTAAGAACAGCACTTTATAATTCTCAGGAATATTCATGAGTTTGCGTAAATCAGCTTCCGCCTTTTCCGCAACAGCAACATAATCATTGCTACGATGACTCATTTCCATGATCGACAGCCCCTTACCCTGCCAATCCAACATTTCTTGTTGAGCTTTTTCTAAAACGACAGTAGGTAATGCAGCAGGACCAGCGCAGAAATTATAAGCACGCATGAATTTTCCCTTGTCAAAGTGAAACAAATTGAGATAGGAATTTAAGCACAGATTGACGTAGCTTGCAGCAGCTTATCCAATAAATATTTCAATCATCTTTGGGTATTTGACTGATTTTAACAACAACCGTTTCTATTTATTTATGAGCAAATTATCTAATTTTCGGGAAATATATTTAGATTAAAAACTCTACTTTTTACAAATTTGATACACCAACATCGGCAATATAACTATTTAATTAAAAACATATTATTTTAATTTTATAAAAAGAATTTAGACTCACTCAGGATATTATTAAAGTGCGACATACCATAATGTTGAAACGACATAATCGACCGAGTTTTAAGGTCAAACGGTTTCCAAAACAGCTAAGTCTCTGTATTAGTTTAATCAGTTATGCCTTATTTTCTACATCTACACTTGCTCAGACACTCAGCTATAGTGAAGCAGAGCAATTTGTCGTTGAAAATGCTTATTCAACTCAAGCTCAACAAGCACTTCAACAAGCATCACGCTTAGAGATGGAGGCAGTCAAACATTTAGGGCTTCCACGCATTGATTTAAATGCGCGAGCTTATTCTTTTCATAGTGAAACGAGTGTTCCTTTAGAGTCGAGTAAGCGTCGATTAGAAAATTCTCTCACACGCGGTTTTGATGACAAATTATCTCAATGGGAAAATGTGTTCCCACCAGAAGTCATCGATCAAGTCAGCCAAGGTTTTGATCAAACCATCAGTGATGGATTGAATAAAGTACCCAATAATTTAGATGTCACCATTAAAGATCATGATGTGAGAACATCTGTTTCTATGGTTATGCCACTTTATACAGGCGGAAAAATTAGTAGCGCCAAACAAATTGCCAGTATTCAATCCAAGCGTTCTGACATCAGTGAGAAACAGCAACAAGATTCTCAACGTTTTGAAATGATTCAGGCCTATTTTAATGTGCAATTGCAGCAACAATTATTAAGCACCAGTTTATTTAATCTAAATGCAATGCAACAACATTATGACAATGCATTAAAGTTAGAAAAGCAGGGTTTTATAAATAAAGGACAACGCATGCAATTTGAAGTTGCTCGTAATAATGCGCAACGTACCTATCAAAATGCACAATCGAATCTACAAGCGAGTCAGTTTAGTTTACAAAATTTATTGCAAACTAAAGCGCCATTAAATCTCAGCACTCCCCTATTCGTAAATACAGATCAAAATCATTCATTAGATAAGCTACTTGCAAACTACGACCAAAATTCAAGCCTCATCAAAAAACTGCAAATGGACACACAGCTAGCCAATGAAAATGTCCGAATTCAGCAAGCAGCTAAAAAGCCAAGTGTCTTTGCTTTTGGTGAATATGGTTTAGATGAGAAAGAAAATTGGATCATTGGCGTTATGGCAAAATACAATTTATTCTCTGGTGTCGATAAAAATAAAAACGTACATGCAGCAGAACTAAAACGTTATGCGGCAGAACTCATGACAGAACGTACCAAGCAAGAAATTGAAAATGTGCTGTACAAATCCTATAGCGAATTGAATGCTTCGCAAACCAGCCACCAACTATTGACACAAAACACCAAAGCAGCACAAGAGAATCTACGTATTCAACAACTTTCCTTTAAGGAAGGTATGGGAACTGCAACTCAAGTCATCGATGCACAAAATGCATTGAATGCATTGAGAAGTGAAATGGCAATCAATGCATATAAATATATTTTATCTTTAGCAACCCTATTACAAAGCTATGGCTCGATTGACGAGTTCAAGCTCTATGTTAATCAACCACGTACTGATTTTATCCGTTAATTGGAGACATTTATGAGCCAAAATCAATCATCATCCAATTCAGAACGCGATACAGATAACGTGGCAAAAGCGGATGAAACGCAAACGACTAACGTCGTAAATGAGCAAGCATCTTCAACAGAACAAATTGACACTAACGAGACTGCTACACCATCAAATACTCAGGAACCACCAGCGCAACCACCCCAGAAAGGTAAAGCTAAAATTATTGGTCTAATTATTGTATTTATTTTGCTTGGCTTAATTGCATATGGTTTATGGAAAGCATATCAACCCCAAGCAGTTGAATTACAAGGACGAGTTGAAGCTGAAACAATACACATCAGCACCAAAGTACCTAGTCGTATCGAAGAATTTTATGTAACTGAAGGACAAGCCGTAAAAAAAGGGCAAGCGCTTATTCGCTTTGTGAGTCCCGAACTTGAAGCCAAAAAAGAACAAGCCCAAGCCGCCTTGCAAAGTGCAATGGCATTCCAGTCAACCGTTTATCGTGGTTCTCAACAAGAAAATATTGAAACTCTGTATGCCAACTGGCAAGCTTTAAAAACACAAGCAGAACTTGCAGCAACAACCTATAAACGAGGTGAAAACCTCTATCAACAAGGTGTGATTTCTCGTCAACGTCGTGATGAGATGCTTGCGGCACAAACCTCTGCCCGTGAAACTGCTGAGGCGTCATATCAACAATATGCACGCGCTAAACGTGGTAGCACCGAACAACAGAAATCAACTGCCGATGCACAAGTCGCCATGGCACAAGCTGCTGTCAAAGAAGCAAATGCATTGACAGAAGAAACCAAGCTCTATTCACCGGTCGACGGTACTGTATCGAAAACCTATGGCAAACCAACAGAGTTAGTCGCAACTGGTGTGCCTGTCGTCAGTATTATTGAAGACCATGAGATGTGGGTCAGTTTAAATGTCCGTGAAGATATGTATGAAAGTGTATATCAAAACAAAACTTTAGATGGTTTCGTACCTGCGCTGAATCAAAAAGTCACATTTAAAGTGAAGAACATTGATGTTGAAGGAGACTTTGCAACCATTAAAACCACACGTCAAACGGGTGGTTATGATATTCGCAGCTTTAAATTCCACTTAGTACCTGAGCAATCTATTCCAGATCTTAAAGTTGGAATGAGCGTACTTTTTAAAATTAAAGAGGCAAAATAACCAATGTTTGCTGCAATGCTTCGAGAGTTGCGTTATTTAAAATGCCATAAAGTAGATGCATTTATGGCAATCATTATGCCTTTATTGATCATCATCTTTTTTACCAGCATGCTTTCGGCTGGAAAAGCTGAGCACTTACCGATTGCCATTGTTGACCAAGATCAAAGCCAATTAAGCCGACAAATCATTCATAACCTCAGTATTAACCCAAGTCTAAGTGTAAAGACTATCAGTTCAAGTCAAGACGAAGTTGAACATATGATTAATAGTACTCAGGTTTGGGGTTTTGTTTTCATTCCTGAAGGTGCGGAGCAACGGCTTGTTCAGGCGAAAAATGCTCAAATTAGTATGGCGTATAACCAATCTTTTTTTAGTATTGGTAATACCATTGCTTCAGCAATGCAAAGTAGTACCCTCAATGCCATTGGCGACTATTTAGGTAATAGTTATTTAGCAAATAAAATCCCTTATGCTGAATTCCCTACGCCACATGTCAAAGTCTCGATGCTATATAACCCCAGCATGAGTTATGAGCTATTTTTAGAACCGTTCATTGTTCCTGCAGTACTCCATTTATTGCTGTGTTGTTGTATTGCGTTCGCGATCGGGCAAGAATTTAAGCGTCATACCTTTGCAGAATGGCTAGGTTCAACACAGATTGTTTCTCGATTTTTTGGAAAAATTTTGCTTTATGTGCTGATTTTCTGTTTCTGGACATGGTGCTGGATGTTCTGGCTCGCCCAAGTCAAAGGCTATTTTATCGCAGGCTCACTTAGCTTTCTTTTGATCGCTCAGTTTGTGTTTTATTTTGCCTATGCCATGATGAGCAGTAGCGTTATCTTAGCCACCAAAGACCTGCCTAAAAGTTTTGGTTTTATCGCCCTATATGGTGGCTCGTCCATGAGTTTCGCAGGTGTCACACTCCCCTTAAATAATGCTCCTGCATTTACACAATTATGGTCAATGATTATTCCATTTACCCCTTACGCAAAATTACAAACTGAGCAATGGGTGATTGGAAGCGATGTCATTATTTCAGTTATACCTTTCATTATTCTGCTCGTTTTTGCAGTGATATTTAGCTTATTAAGTCTTCGTTTATTGAAGAAAAATGTTCAGGAGATTCACTCATGAAATCATTTTTCTTTTATTACAAACAAACTTTCAAAAATATTGTGAAGAATAACTCAGTGTTTACCACACTGATTGCCTCTATTCTCATGTATAGCTTTTTCTATCCAACTGCCTATAAAGCGCAAGTTGCAGAAAATATTCCGATCGTGATTGTTGATGAAGAACAAAGTGTTTTAAGCTCTAAAATTATTAGTCAAACTGCTAGTAGCCCCCATATCCAGATACAGGCTGTCACAGGGAACTTCCTTGAAGCAGAACAAATGGTGAAAAACCAAAAAGCTGAAGCGATCTTATTACTTCCAGAAAACCTGAGTCAAAGCCTCAGACGCGGGGAAATGGGAGGAATTGGGCTTTATCTCAGTACAGCATATTTTTTACAAACTAAAGAAGCTGCTACAGGTCTTGCGACCTCGATCGAATATACACTAAAAGAGCATTTGGAAAAATTTGGCGAAGCCTCCCAATTTGAAATTGAGCTGCCAATCCACGATATTCCGTTATTTAATACTTTATCAGGTTATGGCAGTTATATTTTCCCTGCTGTTGCCAGCCTAATCATTCATCAAACTATTTTGCTTGGTTTAGCGATGCTCATTGCGAGTTATCGTGAAAAAGGCTGGTCTGCTGAACCCGTGGAGTTCTGGGCAATATTTGCAACGATCCTTACAATTAGTGGTTTAGGTAGCCTTTATTTATATGGTTTCACATTTTGGCTATATGAATATCCACATGGAGGAAATTTTTGGGGCATGCTCCTCGCAGTTCCTATTTATGTAAGTTGTGTTATCGGTCTTGGTATGTTACTTGGTTCGCTGGTGGATATGCCTGAACGCGTTGGACATTTGGTTGTCGTTACTTCAGTTCCTTTATTCTTATTGACTGGTGCTGCATGGCCACACGCAGCTATGCCCGAATGGATGCAGTGGTTTGCATGGACTTTACCATCTACACACGGTGTCCAAATGTTCGTTCAACTCAATCAAATGGGTGTACCCACCTCTATCGTTGTACCCAAACTTATTTACCTCAGCACAGTTGGCGCAGTCTTATTAGCACTATCTTATTACCGTTTGATCATAATGAAACCAATAAAAAAGGAAGCTATTTAGCTTCCTTTTTTAGGATGAATAGATTTACGCTTCAGGCGTATCATCTTTCGGTTCTACTGCAACTTCTTCTGAAGTTACTGTTTGCGCCTCTGGACTTTCTACGCCTTCGATCAGCTCTAATTCGTCCTCATCTTCCACTTCAACAGCATCAATTGAAACAACACCAACCAATGTTTCTGTATCACTGAGACGAATTAAACGAACACCTTGAGCATTACGACCAGTCATTGCGACCTCGGCAGCACGAGTACGGACTAAAGTACCACCATCAGAAATCAACATCAGCTCTTTGGTTTCATCGATTGACACCGCACCGACAAGCTCACCATTACGTTCAGAGGTCTTAATCGCAATTACCCCCTTACCACCACGCTTCTTGGTCGGGAAGTCATTCACTGGAGTACGTTTACCATAACCGTTGGCACTCGCACACAGCACCTCACCTGTTTCAGGTACCACAACGAGAGATACGATACGGCTCAATACATTTGAATCAGACGAATCATCATTATCATCCGAATCATCATTGTCCAAATCTGCGTCTTCACTATCCACAGCAGCCGCTAAAGTTACTCGCATGCCGCGAACACCTTTCGCAGTACGTCCCATTGCACGTACATCAGTTTCAGCAAAACGAATTGCTTTACCTTCATTCGAGAACAGCATGATTTGCTGATTACCATCAGTAATCGCAACACCAATCAAGGTATCCTCTTCATTCAGTTCAATTGCACGTAAACCATTGGCACGGATATTACTAAATTGTGCCAATTCCACACGTTTCACCGTACCTGAGGCCGTTGCCATAAATACATAGTGATTTTCTGGGAACTCTGTCAACGGCAAGATTGCAGTTACAGTTTCATTCGCATCTAAAGGTAATAAATTAATGATCGGACGACCTTTGGCACCACGAGATGCTTGAGGTACTTCGAAGACACGTAAACGATAAACTTTGCCCACATCAGTAAAGCACAAGACAGTTGCATGGTTTGATGCCACAATCAAATGCTGGATGATGTCATCATCTTTCATTGCAGTAGCGGACTTACCACGACCACCACGACGTTGTGCTTGATAATCTGACAACGGTTGTGTTTTAGCATAACCCGTTTGAGACACAGTCAATACAACTTGCTCTTCAGGAATCAAATCTTCACGACAGAAGTCAACACCTGACTCTACAATTTCAGTGCGGCGACCATCACCATACTGCTGTAAAATTAGAGCAAGCTCTTCACGAATCACATTCATCAACAAATTGAAATCATTAAGAATTGCGGTTAATTCTGCAATTTGTCCTAAAATCTCAGTATATTCAGCATGTAACTTATCTTGTTCTAAACCAGTTAAACGGTGTAGACGCAACTCAAGAATTGCTGCAACTTGTGTTGGTGATAAACGATAAACATCATCAGTCAAACCAAATGGACGAGCAGGATCTTCACCTTCGATTTCATCTGGACGAACTGAAATTGCACCCGCTTTTTCCAGCAAGGCAACCACACCACCACCAGCCCACTCACCAGCCTGTAAACGCTCACGCGCTTCAGCAGGGTTAGCTGAGGTTTTGATGGTTTCGATAATCTCATCAATATTGGCTAAAGCAACCGTCAAACCTTCTAAGATATGACCACGCTCACGTGCTTTACGCAATTCGTACATGGTACGGCGCGTCACGACTTCTTGGCGATGACGAATAAATGCCGCAATAATATCTTTTAGGTTCATCAGTTTAGGCTGACCGTTATCTAGGCAAACCATATTGATGCTGAATGAATTTTGAAGCTGAGTATGCAAGAATAAATTATTCACAACGACTTCAGCGTTTTCCCCACGCTTCAAATCGATTGCAATACGCATCCCTTCTTTATCTGATTCATCACGAAGTTCAGAAATACCTTCCAGTTTCTTTTCTTTGACAAGTTCAGCAATACGCTCAATGGTCTTTGCTTTATTGACTTGATACGGAATTTCCGTAAAGACGATGGTTGTGCGACCTGTTTTCTGGTCTTCTTCGAAATGATACTTACCACGGATATGCAAACGACCTTTACCAGTGCGGTAAGCGTCTACAATACCCGATTTACCATAAATGATGCCACCTGTAGGAAAGTCTGGGCCCGTAATATGCTCCATCAAACCTTCTACAGAAATATTCGGATTATTTGCATAAGCCAAACAAGCGTTGACCACCTCAGTCATATTGTGTGGCGCCATGTTGGTCGCCATACCAACTGCAATACCTGTGGTTCCATTAATCAACAGATTTGGAATACGTGTAGGCATGACTTGAGGAATACGCTCAGAGCCGTCGTAGTTGTCTTCCCAATCGACCGTATCTTTTTCTAAGTCTGCTAAGATCTCGTGGGTTAACTTTTGCATACGGACTTCGGTATAACGCATGGCTGCTGCGCTATCCCCATCGACAGAACCAAAGTTACCTTGACCATCAACCAACATGTAGCGCAAGCTAAAGTCCTGTGCCATACGGACGATCGTTTCATATACAGCACTATCACCGTGAGGGTGATATTTACCGATCACATCCCCGACAACACGGGCAGACTTTTTGTACGCTTTGTTATAATCATTGCCCAATTCATGCATTGCAAATAATACACGACGATGAACAGGTTTTAGACCGTCTCTAACATCTGGCAATGCACGAGATACGATTACGCTCATTGCGTAATCTAGATATGAATGCTTGAGTTCGTCCTCAATGGCAATCGGTCTGATTTCCGATACGCTCATGCATACTCCTTGTTTACAAGTAGAAGGCTCTACCTGTTTTTATGTCTTCAATCTTGCAAAAATTCAGCTCAAAAAACTTGAACCAAAAATAAAAAATACAGCGGAGAATTATAGCATAGACAACTGATTAACAGGGAATTTAGCTCAGTGAAATTAGCATTTTTTTACAATAAAAACCATATAGATATTAAAGACTTAAAATTACTAGATTCTAAAAATCACGATAAAAAAAGAAAAAATACCTTTTTGGATAAAAGATCGACAATCCTTGTCAAATCAGTGGGGATGATTGTCATTTCTGCTATACATTGCGATATGTTTAGCAAACGCTAATTCTCATCATTTGGTGTCACTAAACCCGATAACAGAGGTTTCTTTAATGTTTAGAAAAACCACCCCCATACGGCTCATGAAGCCTGCATCGGTCCGATATTAAGACCCTCATCGTTTTATACAGACTACGTCCTTTAATAACTCACCCATAAAGATGTAAGACTGCCTATTTATCGTGAAAGCTGGTGAGATTCTATGGCAGGAATAGAAACTTTAAGGATCGATTTTCTATCTTTCTGCATAAAATAAAAAGCAGAAAAGAATAGTGCAAAAAGAAATGGTAGCTCGTATAGCTCTTCTACAATATCGGGATTAATCGCACTGTTAAACAACCACGCATCAAATAAACGGTGATGTTCCACACCATCTGCAAAAAGCAAAGAGACGACCGCGATAATCATATATCAAAATGGAAATGTAACCGATTGCAGTTTATATTTAATTTCGGCACGTAATTTCGGAGAAAACAACATAAATACGACTGGTGCAATTAATACAATCGAAATCATACGAAAATATAGATGCGGAACCTCTGGGAAATAATCACGCCCCCAACTTATACTTCGCCCGAAAAACATCAACCACCATGCCATCGCCCACAACCAAAACCATTTCTTCTGTTCTGAAAGTGTTTTTGGTTTCATATAAAACCAAGTAAATGGCACACAGATCAGTAATAGAATTGCTTGAAAATTCTCAATGAAGTGCACATTTAGAGCTGCTAACAACGAAACATGAGTCAAGGAAAAATATAAGGTTATCAACAAAAATGCGCACAATAGCAGTGCCACAGAATTAAAGCGAAAATCAAATTTCATTCGGGGGGAAAACCTATCCAAAATGGACCTAACCCACTATTTTAACAAAAGTGTACTTAAAAGTACACTTTAAGTTACTTTTCATCTATCCGTAAGAAACTTAAATCGGCTATATCCTTTTCTGTTTAACCAGTTACTTATTCAGATTATTAAATAAAAAACGCCCCTTTTGATCTGACCCCAATAAGTTGGACGGTTTGATTAAGTCGCTTTTAAGGACTGGGTTCTGTACTGTACAGGACTCAGTCCTTTTAATTTAACCTTGATTCTTTCATGGTTATAATAGTGTATATATTCTTTCACTGTCTGTTCTAGTTCATCAACTGAATTAAATTTCTCTCCATAGAAACATTCAGATTTAAGTATGCCAAAGAAGCTTTCCATCACTGCATTATCCAAGCAGTTTCCTTTACGTGACATACTTTGTGTTAAACCATGCTGTTTCAATTGTTGCTGATAATGACGCATTTGGTATTGCCAACCTTGGTCTGAATGTAAAAGAGGCTTGTCATCGGGCTTGAGCTTACCTAACGCAGTGTCTAGCATGTTTTTGACTAGAGCATAATGTGGTCTGCGCTGGGTTTGAAATGCAATGATTTCTCCATTGAATAAGTCTATGACTGGAGATAAATACAATTTTTCACCACGTACATTAAATTCTGTCACATCCGTAGCCCACTTCAGATTTGGTTGATCCGCTTTAAATTGACGTTGTAATACATTGTCTACAATCTTACTCACTTGCCCTTTGTAAGAGCGATATTTCATCACCCTGATACGTGATTTAAGCTGCATAGACTGCATCAGCCGTTGAACACATTTATGGTTGATGATTCGTCCCATATTCCTTAAGGCAAGCGTAATCCTACGATAACCATATCGTCCCTTATGTTGATGATAAATCGCCTTTATTTGTTGTTTAAGATCACTATATTTATCTTCAAGTTTGCGTTGCTGTTCATGATAAAAATAGGTGCTTCGGGCCATTTGAGCTGCATGCAATAAATGCTTTAGCTCATGATCTTGCCTTAATCCTGATATAAGTTCTGCAAACGCTGCTGTTCGGCTGCTTCTTTTGCTTCTTGTTCCAGTCTTAAGGCTCTCCGCTTTTTTAAAAGTGCAACCTCAGCTCGTAGATATGCAAGTTCTTCAAGCAACTGTTCCTGTGTTTTATCGCGATCTGCTTGAGAATATTGAGTTCTGGTTCTTTGCGGCTTTGGCATCTGTTTGGCTCGTCCTTTAGGTTTGGCTTTTAAGCCATCTATACCATATTCATGATATAGATTTAACCATTGCAGAATGGTTGCTTTTTCCCTGATATGAAACCGTTGTGAAGCCTCTTTAGCTGAAAGTCCTTCATTTAAAAGGCTTTGTACAACTTGAAATTTAAATTCTTGAGAATAGTGGGATTTAGTGGTTTTTACACTTAAACCTGAAATACCATATTGTTCAAAAGCTGTAACCCATTTCTGAACATCCATATGGTCAACACTAAATTTTTGACCTGTAGCAGCCTTTCCAAAACCGGATAAGTAGTACTGGACAACCTCAAGTTTAAATTCTTGAGAATATTTAGCCATAGAAAAGCACCCTTCAAATTAGACTAAAAGTGTCCAACTTTCGGGGTGCAGTTCATTTCGGAGCGTTTTTCAACTTAATTCAAAGAATTAAAGTTTAGATACCAATTCTGGTACAACAGTGTTCAAATCACCAACTAACCAGTAGTCAGCAACGCTGTTGATTGGCGCTTCTTCGTCTTTGTTGATTGCAACAATAACTTTAGAATCTTTCATACCAGCCAAGTGTTGGATTGCACCAGAGATACCGATCGCCATGTAAAGATCAGGCGCAACGATTTTACCAGTTTGACCTACTTGGAAATCGTTTGGTACGAAACCAGCATCAACCGCAGCACGTGAAGCACCTTGTGCAGCACCAAGCTTGTCAGCTAATGGATCAAGTACTTTGTGATAGTTCTCACCAGAACCTACACCACGACCACCAGAAACAACGATACGTGCAGCAGTTAATTCTGGACGATCAAGTTTCACGATTTCTTCGCTAACAAACTTAGAAATACCAGCATCGTTTGCTTCAGCAACAGCTTCAACTGCAGCAGAACCACCTTCAGCAGCAACCGCATCGAATGCAGTACCACGAACTGTACCAACGATGATAGCTTCATCAGATTGAACAGTTGCGATTGCGTTACCTGCATAGATAGGACGCTTGAAAGTGTTTGCAGATTCAACAGCAATGATGTCTGTGATCATGCTTACATCTAGAAGTGCAGCAACACGTGGAAGAAGGTTCTTACCAGTTGTTGTAGATGCAGCTAATACGTATTTGTAACCGCCTTTCGCGATGTCAGCAACTAAGCCAGCAACGTTTTCAGCAAGTTGGTTTGCATAAGCAGCATTGTCAGCAAGTAATACTTTGCTTACACCAGCAACTTTAGCAGCAGCGTCAGCAACTGCTTGAGCACCAGAACCAGCAACTAATACAGTAATGTCACCACCGATTTTTTGAGCTGCTGCAACAACGTTTAATGTCGCACCATTCAAAGTTTGGTTGTTGTGATCTGCGATAACTAAAATACTCATGATTTTACTCCCTTAGATCACTTTCGCTTCATTTTTCAATTTTTCAACAAGCTCGTCTACTGACTTCACTTGTACGCCAGCTTTACGTTCAGCAGGTGCTTCAACTTTAATTGTTTTAAGTTTAGTGCCTGTTGCAACGCCAAAATCAGCAGGTGACTTAGTATCAAGCGGCTTTTTACGCGCTTTCATGATGTTTGGAAGCGCAGCATAACGTGGCTCATTCAAACGTAAGTCAGTTGTGATGATTGCTGGAAGACCAAGCTCAACAGTTTGTAAACCACCGTCGATTTCACGAGTTACTTGAACTTTACCACCATCAACTTTAACTTCTGATGCAAAAGTACCTTGACCTGCGCCAAGTAAAGCACCAAGCATTTGACCTACTTGGTTAGAGTCGTCATCAATCGCTTGTTTACCAAGAAGGATAAGTTCTGGTTTCTCAGCATCTACTACGCCCTTCAAGATTTTAGCAACTTCTAAAGCGCCAACTTCATCAGCAGTTTCAACCAAAATACCACGGTCAGCACCTAAAGCCATTGCAGAACGAAGTTGTTCTTGCGCATCTTTAGTACCCACTGAAACAACAACGATTTCTGTAACCGTTCCTTTTTCTTTTAAGCGAACCGCTTCTTCAACTGCGATTTCACAGAATGGGTTGATAGACATTTTAACGTTAGTAAGGTCAACCCCACTATTGTCCGGCTTAACACGAACTTTAACGTTGGCATCAACCACACGTTTTACAGCAACAAGAGCCTTCATGTAATCCTCGGCTGTTCTAAGCAAGTAAATGTAGTAAAGAGTATTCTAACTCTTCGAATGAAACTTTTTAGGTGCCCTATCTTGCAATGTATTTGGCATTTCGGTCAAGTCACAATTTCCACTAGCGCAATAAAAAAGATGAAATGCCCAGTTCACTAATTCAAAACAATTATTCATTTAGGAGTTTTAATTTATCAGCAGAATGAATATTACATTTTGATTTTTTTAATCTTTTAAGTAATTCAAAGACCTAAAACAAACTTTATTCTTCAATTTAGAATGATCTACGATAGATCATTTCCCATCACCTTAAACAGTCTTCAACTTTATATAAAAACTGGCAATAAAGTAAGCGTCATAATTTAGTGAGCTTTCTAGAGAAAGTGGAAAATTCATCGACTATTAAACAAGCAATATTGCAACATAATATATCAAGCATTAGTTTTTTGCGCTCGAGGATGGGCTTGATCATAAACTTTTGCTAACTGATCAAAGTCTACATGGGTATATATTTGTGTAGTAGATAAATTGCTATGCCCTAACATTTCCTGTACAGAACGCAAATCTCCACTCGCTGAAAGCATATGGCTCGCAAAACAATGTCTCAACAAGTGTGGATGTAAGTCAACATTCACCCCTGCGCGCTGGGCTTGTAATTTCACTCGATTTTCAATTTGCCTCGGCATCAAGGCACGTCCCTGTTGTGAGATAAACACCGCCGAGTCCGCCGTAAAACCACCTTGCCAAATGCGATAAATTTTCAGCCATTCAATTAAACTTTGTTTTGCTTTGAGTCCGAAAGGGACGATTCGGGTTTTATTGCCCTTACCTGTGATACGCAATAGTTGGCGATTAAAATCAATATCTTTGATGGTCAAGCCCTGCAATTCTGCCAAACGTAAGCCACTTGAATATAAAAGTTCCAGCATGGCTTTATCTCTCAACCATAGCTGTTGATCAATCAGTTTCTCTGGCGCAGTCTGATCTAAGATTTGATTGATCGTTTCAATATCAACCATACCCGGTAAAGGTCTAGGTTGACGCTTTAACTTAAAATCAGCGGATGGATTATGCTGTAGGTATCGTCCTTGCGCTGCCCATTTCATAAATTGACGAATAGAAGTCAAATGTCGTTGCAAACTACTGGAGCTCAATTGATCCTGCTCTACCCGAGATGCCAAGTATTCTCTTAAATCTGATGCTTCAACATCTTCTAACTGTAACTGTTTATATTCACAAAATTTAAAGAAATCAGTCAGATCACGTTGATAAGCGGAAATAGTATGCGCTGACTGATTTTGAATCACCCGTTCTTTTAACCACATTGACAGCAGCTTTTCAGGAGTTTCCAAGTCATTCTCCATCCTATTTCCTTTATCGTGATATTTTAACCATGTTTGTTCTCAGTATTAAACAAATCTCGAAGATCATCGATCATTGTAATACAATAAATTTCAAGCATTAGACTTTAGCCCACTGCCATGACAACAATTCTAATCCCTTATCTAATCGCAATTACACTCCTTACGATCACTCCTGGCCTAGACACAACTTTGATTATTCGTACTGCAACACTCGAAGGAAAATTAAAAGCCTTTCAAGCCGCATTGGGAATTAACTTAGGGTGTATTGTTTGGGGACTGATCGTGGCTTGTGGTCTAGGGGCATTATTAATGACTTCTGATCTGGCTTTTAACATTTTAAAATGGATGGGTGCATTCTATCTTGCATGGCTTGGATTGAATATGCTCCTAAAACCTCGCGCACAACTTACAAATACAGAGACAACTCACTCAATTCAGAACTGGTTTGTTAAAGGTTTTTTAGGTAATTTGCTTAATCCTAAAGTTGGTATTTTTTATATTTCGTTTCTACCTCAGTTTATTCCGCAATCTGCTTCACCGATTGCTTGGACGATGGGGTTAGTCATGATTCATGTGGTCATTGGTTTTATCTGGTCAATGTTCCTCATCTATGCCATGCAAACGGTTTCGCATTACTTGAAACAACCCAAATTTATTCGCTATATGGATCGAATTACAGGTAGTATTTTTATTCTGTTTGCACTCAAACTTGCGTTTAGTAAACGTTAATTTGAATCGTGACGATTCAAATAAGTATTGATATATGCTGCGACCTGCTGTGCATGTGTATGAGCAAACTGATGATCACCACCCTCTATAATGTGCAGTTCAGCATTTGGAAAGCGTTGATTTAAATATTCCCCGACAGTGGGTGGACTCAATGGATCTTGATCTCCCCACAATAACAATACTGGAATATCAATTGAATCTAGCTCGGCGTCAAAATCAATATTGGCTGTCACAAACCAATCAGGATATTGTAAAAAATGCTGGCTATACCCTTCACGCCAATCTTGAACATCAAAAGACTCCAGCGGAATACCACCAGACGTGGCAACCAATACTAATCCTTTTACCCATTCAGGTTTAGTTAAAGCCGAGGCAACTGCAAAAATCCCACCCATCGATTGAGCGACGATCACACATTCTTGTTGAACTTTTCCGATCACATAATCAATCAATGCCTCGAAGCTTTCTATATTTTTATTTGCTTCAACACAACCAAATGAAGGATAACCTATAATTTCTTTGTCATATTTATCAGGCAACAAATCACTTACAGGTTGCCAAAAATTTAGATCGCCAGATGCACCCGGTAAAAAAATAATTTTATTCTTCATCAGCAACTTCAAACTATTAAAATAAAAAAGAGCACCATGATCTGGTGCTCTTAAGTGCATTAAGATTGAAAATATCTCAAATCCAAACGCCCTTCATATACATATGCAGTTGGACCCGTCATCCAGACGACATCACCTTCACGCCATGCAATATGCAACTTACCGCCTGCAAGCTGAACTTCAACTTCATTCGCAAGTAAACCACGACGCATACCACTTACTGCAGCAGCACATGCACCTGTACCACAAGCTAAAGTTTCACCAACACCACGCTCAAATACGCGTAAACGCACATGCTTTTCATCCAAAATTTGCATAAAGCCTGCATTGACTCGTTCTGGAAAACGTACATGCGATTCAACTTGTGGACCAATTCCAGCTACATCAGCGGTTAGTACATCTGGAACAATGGTCACTGCATGTGGATTGCCCATATTGACCACATCAATATTGATGCTCTTGTCATCAGCAAGCTCTAAGGAATATAAACCCTCAATGTCTTCGTCGACTTGGGTCACAAACGGAATCTCGTCTGGAAGAAATTTGGGTGGCCCCATATTCACGCGAACCCAACCATTAGCCCCCAACTCAGGTTCTACGATACCCGCTTTGGTCTGTACACGAATCTTAGTTTTAGTGGTTAAACGACGTTCATGCACGAAACGCGCAAAACAACGAACCCCATTTCCACATTGTTCAACTTCGGAACCATCCGCATTAAAAATACGATATTTAAAATCTACATCTGGAAAATCAGGTGGCTCAACAAGTAAAAGCTGATCAAAGCCCACACCAAAGTGGCGATCAGCTAAACGCTGAATCGTCACGGTATCTAAATAAGCTCGCTGGGTAATGAGATCAACGACCATAAAATCATTGCCCAAACCATGCATTTTGGTAAATTCTAAAAACATCCAATTTACTCCTCAGGCAACAAACGCTCTTTTTCCCAGAGTGATTCTATTGTTTCGCGCTCGCGAATTAAATAGGCCTGATCGCCATTGACCATTACTTCGGCAGCTCGACCACGACTATTATAATTTGAACTCATCACAAAACCATATGCACCAGCACCCAAAACAGCCAACACATCATTTTCTTGTAGAGCCAAATTACGCTCTTTACCTAAAAAATCACCAGTTTCACAGATAGCGCCGACGAGATCCCACGTTTTTACTTCAACATCTGGATTTGGATTAACTGACTGAATATCCATCCAAGCTTCATATAATGCAGGACGAATTAAGTCATTCATTGCTGCATCAATAATTGCAAAGTTGCGATGGTTGGTTGGCTTTAGCAAATCAACCTTGGTCAGTAAAGTACCTGCGTTGGCTGAAATACTCCGTCCTGGCTCCATATAAACTTTTAAACCCAATTTTTCTAAAGCTGGGCGCATTGAATTTGCATATTCAGCCACCGTTGGCGGTGTTTCATCTTTATAACAAACACCTAAACCACCGCCGATATCAATATGTTTGAGGTTGATCCCAAGTTTTTTCAACTGCTCAATCATTAAAATGACGCGATCAAGTGCATCAACGAATGGTTTGGTTTCTGTCAACTGCGAACCAATATGACAATCAATACCCACGATCTCTAAATTTGATAAAGACGCTGCATATTGATATGTTGCATCGACTGCATCGCTCGGAATACCGAACTTGTTTTCTTTTAAGCCGGTCGAAATATACGGGTGCGTTTTTGCATCCACATCAGGATTAACACGCAACGATATCGGTGCTTTTTTGCCGAGCTTTGCTGCAACTTTTTGAATTCGATCCAACTCAGCATGTGACTCTACATTGAAGCAAGCAATACCCACGGTTAATGCTTTCTCAATATCTGCTTCAGATTTACCCAGACCTGAGAATACGATTTTCGCAGGATCGCCGCCAGCAGCTAAAACACGCGCAAGTTCACCACCCGTCACAATATCAAAACCTGCACCCAATTTTGCCAAGACATTGAGAACAGCGATATTTGAGTTTGACTTCACTGCAAAACAGATTTGATGATCAATAAAATCAAAAGCACGATCCATATCCAAATAATGTTTTTCCAAAGTTGCTTTGGAATAAACATATAGAGGTGTGCCATATTGCTGTGCGAGCTGGTCTAATGAACATTGCTCTGCATGCAATACTCCATTAATACGAGTGAAACTCATGAAGATGTCCTTATATACAAACTTAAGGTGAAGTGGTCTGAGATTGAGTGGAAGGTTGTGCGGTTTGGTTATCTACCTTGCTATCCTCTGTATTTACATCAGAAGAAACTTTGGCTGGAGATGTTTCATTCTTGTAAAGCAAGTATTTTGCACGTTTATCATGATTTGGATCAGATGGTAATTGCAATGCACCTGACTGACCACATGCTGTTAATACAACACAACTCAGTAACACACTGATAGAACAAATGACTGGACGCATCTGAGCACCTAACTTTTACGATTCGCAGCAGTATAGCGTGATCATTCGACAGGCTAAAGTCTAAACATAAAAAAACGCCAATTTCTGTGGAAATGATCCAATACTTTAAAAATAGCTTTCTTTGTTAATAGCATTCAACTCATTGTTACCTGACACGCAAGATCACTTTGGATCAATCCAACACGCTATTTTTATTTTGTCCTGAGCGAATATGCTATTTCATTCCACTTACCAATTCATCGCCTATATTCATTAATATTTCAAGTAAAAATCGAAAAAGCAGCCATATAGGCTGCTTTTAAGTAGAACATGAAGATGATGTCGTCAAGACTTAATCTTTTTTCGATTTATTCTTGAGGCGATCTTCCCAGAATGTTGCATTACGGATACCAAGTTTAACTGGATCAAATGTAAATTCAGTTACACCAGCTTTTTGCTGTTTCTCATAATCACGCAATGCTTTAATCGTCGGCTTCCAGATGAAGTAAGTCAAGATAATACCAATGATGTTAATCCATGCCATTAAACCAACACCAATATCACCAATACCCCAAATATAACCAGTTGCACTAATTACACCATAAACCACTGCTGCAATAATGAAGCATTTGGTGAGGAACATTAATGAAGGCGTTTTTGTGATATAGCTGAGGTAAGTAATGTTGGTTTCAGCAATATAGTAGTAAGCAATAATGGTCGTGAAGGCAAAGAAGAATACCGCCAACGCTACAAATATTTGGCCAAAACCACCAAAAACAGTACTTACAGCCATTTGAGTAAAGGCTGGCGAGCCAATCTCAACCGTTGGACTTACATTTTGTACAATGAATTGACCAGCCTCTAAAGTCCCTTGAACATTATACATTCCTGTGATCAAGATCATAAAAGCAGTTGCTGAGCAGACAAATAAAGTATCAACGTAAACAGAAAAAGACTGCACTAAACCTTGTTGAGCTGGATGCTGTACTTCAGCTGCAGCTGCAGCATGAGGTCCTGTACCTTGTCCAGCTTCATTTGAGTAAACACCACGTTTTACCCCCCAGCCAATTGCAGCACCCACACCCGCCATAGGTGTAAAGGCATCAGCGAAGATCATGCGGATAACATTCGGAAGCTCTTGAATATTAATAAACACAATCACCAACGCCATGATGATATAGCCTAGCGCCATAAATGGTACAACGAACTGCGCGAATCGTGCGATACGTTTAATACCACCAAAAATAATGATCGATAATAAGGTTACGATTACTACAAGCGCGACAAGCTTATATACACCAACATTACCAAAGACGATCGCACCCTGACCTGTGATCTGGGTAAATGCATTTCCAACAGCATTTGCTTGAATACCTGGTAAGAACAAGCCACAAGAAATAATTGCAGCGATCGCAAATAAAATACCTAACCAACGTTGGCCTAAACCCTTATCAAAGTAAAAAGCAGGTCCACCACGGTATTGACCTTGATATTCTACTTTATAAATTTGACCTAAAGTCGATTCAACATAAGCAGTACTTGCGCCTAAGAATGCAACAACCCACATCCAAAATACGGCACCAGGACCACCAAAACCAATTGCTGCTGCAACACCAGCAATGTTACCTACACCGACACGACCAGAAAGCGAAACAGATAAAGCTTGAAAAGATGAAATCCCCTGTGATGAAGATGTTCCCTTTATTAATAACTTTCCCATCTCTTTGAGTTGTCGAATTTGAACGAACCGCGTAAGAATAGAGAAAAATAAACCTGCACCTAAGCATAAATAGATTAGCGCTGGGCTCCAGATAATACCATTTAACCAATCAACAATTTCTGCTGCACTCATATAAATCAACCTTTTTTATATACGTTGGAAATATAACAACTGTTAAATTCCCATTTGTCTGAGCAAGAGCAATATCTATGCCATTCAACTTAAGTTTCACGACAAGAATTGAACAAACGCTCAAAGACCTTCCATGGAAAAAGTGAACTGAAGAAATATCTAAACTCAAAAACACACTGTATCTTACTTGTAAAAGTCTTATATCATGTTATTTTTCTGAGCACTTCCCTTTAATCAGTAATTGTACGAAAAAACGCCCTTTTTCTTTATCCTTATCAAGAAAAAATGGACTCGACGCATCGTCTTCGTATTTACTTTACTTTTTAACTAATTTACACAAATTTTTCAATTTTAAATATGGCAAAAATTAAAACTGTTTACCGTTGTGAACAATGTGGTGCTGATCATCCGAAATGGGCTGGGCAATGTACTGAATGCGGTGAATGGAACTGTTTGGTCGAAGTACGTATCGAACCGACTGTTACACATCGCGCTCAACCTAAAATCGGTGGCTATGCAGGGCAAGTTGCCAATATTACGACACTTAATCAAGTTTCTGTATCCCATGAAACACGTTTAGCGACAGGTGTAAGTGAGTTTGATCGAGTGTTGGGCGGAGGTCTGGTCACGGGTTCCGTTGTGCTTATCGGTGGTGATCCGGGTATTGGAAAATCCACAATTTTGCTGCAAACAGCCACTCATATGGCCAGTAAGAACAGTTCCGCGCTCTATGTCACTGGCGAAGAATCTCTTTCTCAAGTTGCTTTACGAGCACAGCGTCTAGACTTACCTACCGACCAACTCAAGGTTATGGCAGAGACTTGTGTGGAACGTATTTGTGAAGTTCTGGCACAAGAACGCCCTGCGGTTGCCATCTTAGACTCCATTCAAACCTTGTATACCGAGACGCTACAATCTGCACCAGGTGGTGTTTCACAAATTCGTGAATCTGCGGCCCTACTCACACGTTTTGCAAAAAATAGTGGAACGGCGTTATTTATCGTGGGGCATGTAACCAAAGAAGGTGCTTTAGCTGGACCACGTGTGCTTGAACATATGGTGGACTGTGTTTTGTATTTTGAAGGGCAAACTGACTCACGTTATCGCATGATTCGTGCGGTAAAGAACCGTTTTGGTGCAGTAAACGAGCTAGGCGTCTTTGCAATGACCGACAAAGGGTTAAGAGAAGTTGCAAATCCTTCTGCAATCTTTTTAAGTCGTTATGACGAAGCAATCCCCGGTTCTATCGTGATGATTAGCCGTGAAGGTACTCGCCCCCTACTCGTTGAAGTTCAAGCACTGGTAGACGATGCACACACACAACCACGTCGTGTTGCACTTGGCTTAGAGCAAAACCGCCTAAATATGTTACTCGCAGTGATGCACAGGCATGGTGGAGTACAAACTGCAGGACAAGATGTATATGTCAATGTTGTTGGCGGATTAAAAATTACGGAAACAGGTTCTGACTTAGCTGTTCTACTTGCCTGTGCTTCGAGCCTACGGGGCAAGGCACTTCCACAACAACTCGCTGTATTTGGTGAGGTCGGTTTATCAGGTGAGATTCGTCCTGTTCCAAATGGTCAGGAACGTCTCCGAGAAGCAGCAAAACATGGCTTTAAATATGCAATTTTACCGCGTGGCAATGCACCGCAAAAAGCAATTGACGGGATTCAGGTGATTGCTGTTGCGCGTTTACATGAAGCTTTGACAGAGGCAATGCAATTGAGTGATGAATTGACATAAAAAAATATACTTTTTTCATTGAAATTCTGCACAAATACCTGCATAAATACACTCACAAATTGGAATTGAATAGGAATTTTCGATGCAAGTACACCAGCGTGGCTTGATGGCAGCTTTATTAATGGCAACTTTGGTTGCTGCACCCCTTGCGGAAGCGAAGCGTGCAGGTGGCGGTAAAAGCCATGGCATGAGCCGTTCAAGTTCAAGTCAATCACAGCCAGCAAATAATCAGTCTTATCAGCAACCACGTCAAGCAACACCAGCACAACAACAACCTGCTACAGCACCACAAAAATCAGGTCCTGGCGTAGGTGGTATGGTCGCTGCGGGTGTCGCTGGTGCAGCACTTGGTGCAGTAGCAGCAAATGCAATGGCTGATGATAAAGACCCAGCACAAACCGAGCAGCAAGCTGTAGCAGCGGAGGAAGAGAAACAAGGCCTTCCAAGCTGGATATGGGTCTTACTTGCAGCAGCCGCCGCCTTCTTTGTGTTCCGCAGATTAGGCGCAAAAAAAAAATTAGCAGCAAATAACCCATACGCTCCAAACAATGGCGGCCCAAACTCGAACCAGTTTAGCCGTCAAAGTTCACAACCAACTGCTCGCCAAACTGGCGACAATACCAATATCTTTGGCCAAGCAGTTGGCGGTGGTGCTGCAACACAATCTCCATTTGGTAATGCACCGACTCAAGCTCCATTTGGTAGTGCAACCATGAGCAGTGGTAATCAATTACCAGATGGCACTGAACCTGCTGCTTTTTTACGTACTGCACGTCAACGTTTTAATCATATTCAATCCGTCAACAATGCCAATAACATCGAAGAAATTCGTCGTTATTTAACACCTGAGCTTTACAACTCTATGTATCAGGACATTATGGCGAATCAAGACCAAGACGTTGCGGAATTTAGCAATCTAAATGCAATGGTGACTGAAAGCACGACTGAGAATGGTCAATACATTGTCAGCGTTCGTTTTACCGGCACAGTCAGTGAAGATTTAAATAGCTTACCGCAGCCATTTACTGAAATCTGGCATTTTGTAAAACCTGCTGGTTCACAACAAGATTGGGTTGTCGCAGGTATTCAACAAGCTTAAAACGCTGATACACCAAAATGGCTACCTTGGGGTAGCCATTTTTTTGACCATTTCAATCCCAAAGATGATGAAAATACTGCGCAAATAGCTCCCGACCTTGTTGTCGTTTCCAATGATCAATCTGTTCCCATTGTTGCTTACGCTCTCTGTAAGCTTCTATATCTTGTTCATTAAAACCAGCTTTGGCGAATGTTAGCATCCTCATTGGAATACAATCATCAGAGCTTCTTTGCCGATCTACATCCTCGATCATTTTTAAATCATAAATACTAGATTCAATTGCCTCATAATCCTGTTGTGGTGAAAATGCATGGATCATTTGGTTTAAGGCTTCTTCCCATGCTTGTGCTGTTTGCTCTGTCGCTGTACCCAATGGATGCTCTGCTGTACTTTCTACTAAAAATGCGGATGGAATACCCTGTCGTTTCGATTGTTTAAACTGCACTAAGCCTGCATGAATAATTTTTGCTAAATGTGTATCTAACTCCCAAACTTCTTTTTGAGAAAAACGGAGCTTTCCTTTTTGTATAAACATCTTATGTTCTTATCTTAATCGTTTTTAATTTGCTTAAAACCATCATTTTCTACATGGTAATACACCGTTTCACACATTTCCTGATTGCCATAACGACTCCCCACTGCCACGACCAAACGACTGTCTGTTTGGTAAAAAATATCGTTTGCGGTAAAGCCTTTCTGTTCACTATAACAATCAGCAAAGCTATCAGGCAGCATAAAGCTCTGCCCTGTTTTAGCATTATAGGCTAAAGCCAAACTACACCCTCCTCCACAGCCTACAGTTTCCATAACATAATGCCCTGCAAAGTTGGGTTGTTGTTGGGAAATGTCTTTGAATAAAGTGCGGTATTTTTGACTCTGCGGATTGAGTTTTAAGGGCTGGTTTTTCCCTGTATAGTTTTTTGCAGGATAGTCCCCAAATGTTGGCGTTTTGGCATAGAGTGAAGATGAGCCCAAAGCCAATATAGTGATATAAAAAGTAATACTTAATTTAGTCCGTATGCTAGATAAATAATGCATTTTTTAATTATCTCCTTATATGGCATATGCCTGTCGAACTACAACTGTTTGATGACCATCTTTTGTATTGTAGCATTGAATATAGAAGATCAAGCCAAATGCTTATATTTCTTCAATGAATCCAAGCCTAATGATAGAAAAACCAGTTCAGAGTAGAATAAATTTTAGGTACTAGCTTATCCATTTATGAACCATAGGATCGAATATGCGCTCAATAACAAGTTTGTGCAACAAGGCCATTTAAAAATAAAAAAGCCTTGCCGTAGCAAAGCTTTTATAACCTTCAAGATTTAGTCGAGTATCAAGATACAAACTGTAAGAATACCCAGTACAGACCACCTGATAATGCAATCGTTGCAGGCAAAGTAAATACCCATGCTGAAAGAATAGTTCTAATCGTTGCAAAGTTTAGGCCTGATTTATTTGCGACCATCGTACCTGCAACCGCACTGTTTAAAACATGTGTTGTTGAAACAGGCATACCAAAACCATCAGCAGCAGCAATCGTACTCATCGCAACCAATTCAGCAGACATCCCTTGACCATAAGTCATGTGATTCTTACCAATACGCTCACCCACTGTAATAACGATACGTTTCCAACCCACCATTGTTCCTAAGCCAAGTGCTAATGCAACAGCAACTTTTACCCAGTTCGGAATGTACTGTAGGAATGAATCCATATTGTTACGATAGTCTTTTACTACTTTTTGCTGTTCTGTGGTCATCACAGGTAGCGCATCTTCTTTATCTAAGCGCTTAAACGTTGTAGTACTTAAGTACATATCATTACGTAATTCAGCAACCCCAGCTTCTGGAATATCTTTAAGATCACCATAAGCTGCAACTTTTTCACCTAAATGCCCAGTCATACTCGCCAATGCAGGTAAAACTTCAGGTGTTTGTTCTTTGGTTTGAATGTATTTTGTCAGGATATCTCGCGCTTTTTCATCCGAAAATTCTTGTTGATCAACATTCAATACCAAAGCAGTTTGAGCTGATAATTGCTCAAAAGATTGTAAATGCTTTTGGTCTAAACTTTTGTTCAGCGAATAAGCCAATGGAACCAAGCCAATCAAGATCAACATGATTAGACCCATACCCTTTTGACCATCATTTGAACCGTGAGCAAAACTCACACCTGTACAAGTGAAAATCAGGATACCGCGAATGAGTGGTGGTGGTGGCTTATTTCCAACAGGTGGTTGGAACAACTCCATTTGGCGTTTAAAGATTTTTTTCACCAATAAGAATAAAATGGCTGCAAAAGCAAAACCAATCATTGGAGAAAATAATAACGCCTTACCGACCTTTAGCACTTGATCCATGTCAATGCCACTGGTTGCGCCAGTTGATGCATTTAACAAATGATTCATAATACCCACACCTAAAATTGAACCAATCAAGGTGTGTGAACTCGATGCTGGGATACCCAAAAACCAAGTACCGAGGTTCCACAAAATCGCTGCAATCAACAGCGCGAAAACCATGGCAAAACCAGCCCCGCTGCCGACATTCATAATCATTTCAACAGGTAATAATGCAATAATACCGTAAGCAACTGCACCACTTGCCACCATAACCCCTAAGAAGTTACAGAAGCCTGCCCACATGACCGCTACTGGTGCAGGAAGCGCATTGGTATAAATCACCGTCGCAACAGCATTTGCAGTATCATGAAAACCGTTTACAAATTCGAATGCCAAGGCAATAAATAGTGCCGTAGATAATAAAATAACTGAATATAAACTTAATGGTGGCACATGTGATAAATCAGCACTCACCTGAAAACCAATATAAATCAGTGTAGCAACAATGACTGTTAAGAACACCGGCATAAAAAATTTAGGTGTTGGTACATGTACATTCGTCGATTGGGCTTGCGATTCTGTCGCAACTGGTGAATCCGAAGCAGGGGGTAGATTTGAATTCATGTAGACGGCTGGAGGATAAAAAAATCCCCCATATTGTTTAATTAAATTATGACAATTATATGACAAAGCTTTGTCACATGAACTCAAATTTTCATCATTTCATCACTTTTACACCAATTTTTTGTATCGAAACAGTGCGTTAAATCAAAATTAATTCATATTTTTCAATAAAATAAAGCAATATAAGGGTTGGAATAAATCGTTGTCTGATTTTGCAACAAACGCAAAAAAATATGACTTTTATTGGTCATACTGCGAACATTTTGCTTTATTTTTAAGCATTATTACCTCGAATTATTGCACTTTGATGAAAGTTTTATGACATTTTTCAATTTGAATGCGCGGTTCACCGCCTTTTAGATGGAAAATAAGCGCTTCAGCATTGCTTCTGCTACAATGCGTCTGCTTCTTATCTTTGCCATGACTGGGGTTCCTTATGTCCACGCTTGCCACCCTAAAATCACTTCTCGCCCAACGTATCCTGATTATTGACGGTGCAATGGGAACCATGATTCAACGCCATAAGTTAGAAGAAGAAGATTATCGTGGTGAACGTTTTGCAGATTGGGCTTCTGATCTTAAAGGTAACAACGATCTTTTAGTACTGACTCAACCGCAGATTATTCAAGGCATCCATGAAGCTTATTTGGATGCTGGTGCAGACATTATTGAAACCAACAGCTTTAATGGTACCCGTGTTTCGATGTCAGATTATCACATGGAAGATCTTGTTCCAGAGATCAACCGTGAAGCGGCACGTCTCGCCAGAGCTGCATGTGATAAATATTCAACTCCAGAAAAGCCTCGTTTTGTGGCAGGTGTACTTGGCCCTACATCGCGTACTTGTTCAATCTCACCAAACGTCAATGATCCAGCATTCCGTAATATTACTTTCGATGAACTAAAAGAAAATTATATCGAAGCAACGCACGCCTTGATCGAAGGTGGTGCTGACATCATTTTGATCGAAACTGTATTCGATACCTTGAACTGTAAAGCGGCAATCTTTGCGGTCAAAGAAGTGTTTAAGAAAATCGGTTATGAACTTCCCTTGATGATTTCAGGTACGATCACAGATGCCTCAGGTCGTACATTGACAGGTCAAACTGCTGAAGCATTCTGGAACTCAGTGCGTCATGGTGATTTGCTGTCAATTGGTTTTAACTGTGCATTGGGTGCAGATGCAATGCGCCCTCACGTTAAAACCATTGCTGACGTTGCAGATACCTTTGTTTCAGCGCATCCAAATGCTGGTTTACCGAATGCATTTGGTGAGTATGACGAAACGCCAGAACAAACTGCAGCTTTTATTAAAGAATTTGCTGAGAGTGGTTTGATCAATATTACTGGTGGTTGCTGTGGTACCACACCAGATCATATCCGTGCGATCTATCAAGCTGTTAAGGATATTCCACCACGTAAAATTCCTGAGACTGTTCATGCTTGCCGTTTGAGTGGTTTAGAACCATTTAATATCTATGATGATTCTTTATTCGTAAACGTTGGTGAACGTACTAACGTTACAGGATCAAAAAAGTTCCTTCGCCTCATACGTGAAGAAAATTTTGCAGAAGCTTTAGAAGTCGCTCAGCAACAGGTTGAAGCTGGTGCACAGATCATTGATATCAACATGGATGAAGGGATGCTCGATTCGCAAGGTGCGATGGTGAATTTCCTAAACCTTGTCGCTTCAGAACCTGATATTTCACGTGTGCCAATAATGATTGACTCATCGAAATGGGAAATCATTGAAGCAGGTCTAAAATGTGTTCAAGGTAAACCAGTTGTAAACTCGATTTCCTTAAAAGAAGGTTATGACGAGTTTGTCGAAAAAGCTCGCCTTTGCCGTCAGTACGGTGCAGCAGTTATTGTCATGGCTTTTGACGAAGTTGGTCAGGCAGATACCGCAGAGCGTAAGCGTGAAATTTGTAAACGCTCTTATGACATTTTAGTCAATGAAGTTGGCTATCCAGCTGAAGATATTATTTTCGATCCAAACGTGTTTGCAGTGGCAACAGGGATCGAAGAACACAATAACTATGCCGTAGACTTTATTGAGGCGACTGGTTGGATCAAACAAAACTTACCACATGCCATGATTTCAGGTGGTGTTTCTAACGTTTCGTTCTCATTCCGTGGTAATGAGCCTGTACGTGAAGCGATTCACTCCGTGTTCCTCTACCATGCCATCAAACAAGGCATGACCATGGGTATTGTAAACGCTGGTCAGATGGCGATTTATGACGATATCAATAAAGAACTAAAAGATGCTGTTGAAGATGTTGTACTTAACCAAAATCAAGGTGAGACAGGTCAAGCAGCAACTGAAAAACTCCTAGAAGTTGCTGAAAAATATCGTGGTCAAGCGGGTGCTACCAAAGAAGCTGAAAATCTTGAATGGCGTAATGAGCCTGTTGAAAAACGTCTTGAATACGCTTTGGTTAAGGGTATTACCACTTATATCGATCAAGATACAGAAGAAGCACGTTTAAAATCAAAACGTCCGCTTGATGTGATCGAAGGCCCATTAATGGACGGCATGAACGTGGTCGGTGACTTGTTTGGTTCAGGAAAAATGTTCCTTCCTCAAGTCGTTAAATCTGCACGTGTCATGAAACAAGCGGTGGCATGGCTCAACCCATACATTGAAGCAGAAAAGTCAGAAGGACAGTCTAAAGGTAAAGTCCTGATGGCAACAGTAAAAGGTGACGTACACGATATTGGTAAAAATATTGTGGGTGTTGTCTTGGGTTGTAATGGTTATGACATCGTTGACCTTGGCGTGATGGTACCTGCAGAAAAAATTCTGCAAACAGCAATTGATGAGAAATGTGACATCATTGGTTTGTCTGGTTTGATCACTCCATCTTTGGATGAAATGGTCTTTGTAGCCAAAGAAATGCAACGTAAAGGCTTTAACATTCCTTTATTGATCGGCGGTGCAACGACGTCGAAAGCACATACCGCAGTTAAAATTGATCCTCAATATTCAAATGATGCGGTAATTTACGTCGCGGATGCTTCACGTGCAGTGGGTGTCGCAACCACCCTACTTTCTCCTGAAATGCGCGGTAACTTTATTGCAGAGCATCGTGCTGAATATGCCAAGATTCGTGAACGTTTAGCAAATAAGCAACCGAAAGCTGCAAAATTGAGTTATGCAGAATCAGTCGAAAACGGTTTTAAAATTGATAATAACTATGTACCACCAAAACCAAATGCTTTGGGTACACAAGTTATTAAGAATTATCCGCTTGAAACCTTAGTTGAATATTTTGACTGGACACCATTCTTTATCTCTTGGAGTTTGGCAGGTAAATTCCCGAAAATCCTGACAGATGAAGTAGTTGGTGAGGCAGCGACTGATCTTTATAATCAAGCGCAAGCGATGCTGAAAGACATCATTGAAAATAAACGTTTCGATGCTCGTGCTGTATTTGGCTTATACCCTGCTCAGCGTACTGGTGCAGATACCGTCAGCGTATTTGACGAATCAGGTCAAAATCGCACTCACACCTTTGAGCACGTACGTCAGCAATCAGACAAAGTGACAGGTAAACCAAACTTGTCTTTGGCAGATTATATTAAGCCTTCTGAACAACCTGAAGATTATCTCGGTGGTTTTACGGTGTCGATCTTTGGTGCTGAAGAATTGGCAAATGAATATAAAGCCAAAGGTGATGACTATTCAGCGATTCTGGTTCAGTCTTTAGCGGATCGTTTTGCAGAAGCATTTGCTGAACATTTACATGAGCGTATCCGTAAAGAGTTCTGGGGTTATAAAGTCGATGAAACGCTGAGTAATGAAGAACTGATCAAAGAAAAGTATGTCGGTATTCGTCCTGCTCCAGGTTACCCTGCTTGCCCAGAGCATTCTGAAAAAGCGGTGTTGTTTGATTGGTTAGGTTCTGAAGAAAAGATTGGTACCAAACTGACTGAACACTTTGCCATGATGCCGCCTTCTTCTGTCAGTGGTTTCTATTATTCGCATCCTCAAAGTGAATACTTTAATGTGGGTAAAATTTCTCAAGATCAGCTTGAGGATTATGCAAAACGGAAAAGTTGGACTTTAGATGAAGCAAAACGTTGGTTAGCGCCAAATTTGGATGATTCAATCGCGTAAGTTATAAAAAAAACCCCTCAGTTGAGGGGATTTTTTTATTCTCTGGTTTTAAAAATATAATCATGTCGAGCCAAAGGATTAAAGACTAACTTATCCAAAGTCTTAACTGCTAATTCAATTGGCATATGGATTCTTTCATAATTTTTATATAAATCCTGTTCCTTACTTATTAATTCATAATTTTTTTCGGATTCAAAAAATACCTCATCATAATTTATATTACAGAGCTTAGGATATTTTATCCACTCCCCCCACTTAGGATCATCTACATTTTTTAGATCTGCTTGAAAATAATAGTCTACAAAATTCACAGAATAACCATTATTTAGGTATATTTGACTGTTATCATAGCCTCGACTAATTATTTCATTAATAAAATCATCAGGATTTTTCTCTTTAAGATAATCAACTAATTTAATCTTTTCATCGAATTGCTCTAAAACATATGAAGTGTGGAAAAAATTTAAAAGTATAAAATCTATAGCTTTTTCAGGAGAATTTTGGATATAATCCTTTAATAACTCGTAATTTTCTAATTGATTAATAATATAAACTGGAATCATTTGTATAATTCCAAATGGAAAAATATAACGACTCATACCTCTACTCATATCCATTTGTAAAGCATCTCGACGTGGAGAAGGCTGTAAAAATCTTACAATATGACTAGACATAAATGCCACTGCACTAAACGATAAATTCAATGTCCAACCTATTAAAAAACTCAAAAATTTCATAGTTCTAAGACTATCAATATCGATTCTTTCAAATTCTAAAATTGCCAACTTTAATAGAAAATTATATTCGCTCATTGAGCAATCATTTAGCTCTTTATTGAAATGTATTTCTAGACTTGTCTGATATGCTTTTTGGTTTATGCCTTGTAGGTACTTTATTTTTTCAAAACGTGAAAGATATTCAATACAAAAAGCTCTTGTTTCTAATAGCATCATCATGGACAAAGGAAAAATATTCATTTGACCTGATTTTGAATGAACTATGAACTTTACATAAACTCCATATTTTTCATTGTAATCTAATGCATGTTGAAAATTTTGGACATCATCCCAATTATCAAATGAAATACTTTTCAAGCTTTCTAATGGTTGTAACTCATACAAGCTAACAGCAAATGTTTCTCTAATATTTTCATAACTAGAATCTTCTTTATTTTTAGAAACTAAATGGTAATTATGCTTTCTCACATAATACTCTAGGCCATAATATGTAGACGTCATATCTAAATAATGTGTTTTTTCATGCAAGATTACGGATTCAAAAATTGCATATTTTTGAAATGCATCAAAATCACTACTTATATCTATAAAAAACTGACTAGTATATCCACTTTCAATTGCTTCGAAAAAATCTGTATGAGGTTCTTTACTAAAAGAATTTATTGAAATCATTAAAGTATTTAGATCAATTTTTGCATGATCTTTATAGCAAAATGCATATTTATAATTTTCAGACATATTCCCCACCAAAAAGCCAATCTAGATAGCTGATATTATATTATTTTTCAATACTTTAGTTTGAGAAATTAAAATTCCACTCTCATTTTTGGATTACTTATAAAATCATTAATATCTCTATTCCACTCCGCAGACACAAAATCATTTATATTGATACCATTAAATCAAATCCCTCCCAACCTCCCTTTAAAAAGGGAGGAGCCTCAAGAATCAAATACCTACATTAAATTCACGGCAAGTCCCCCTTTATAAAGGGGGATTTAGGGGGATTCTGGATTGGGCGGTTTGAAATATAAGTTCAATAACAGCATCAATCTCAGTCAAAATCTGCCTATTATCAAACCTCAGCACATTCAACCCCAACTGCGCCAAAGCTTCATCTCTTACTCGATCAGCCTCCAACCCTTCTGCTGTGTAATGCTGCCCACCATCACATTCAATAACTAAATTTGCTACGGGACAATAAAAATCGACGATAAAATTGAGAATAGGCTTCTGTCTATAAAACTGTAGCCCTAAAATCTGTTTACGTCTTAATCTCTGCCATAACAGTTGTTCAGCATCGGTCATATTGTTGCGTAAATCACGAGATGGCTGTTTTAAGTTCTTATTATAAGGTTGCATAATTTATAAACTCTTATTATTTCTTTAATTATTAAGCCAGAACTCTACCCTTTCCCAACCCTACTTTACTAAAAAAAATTTCATGCAAACATTTACTTAAATGATAATCCCTCTCTTTTTAAATGAGAATTGGGAGGTATTTTATTTATGCAAGATTCATTCTTTCCACAAACAACACACCATCTAAATGATCAACTTCATGTTGAACAATTCGTGCAGGAAAACCATCAAATGTTGTTTCAATCACCTCACCTTGTAAAGTGTGATAACGCACTTTGACACTCTGTGCTCTTTGCACTTGTCCACGCTCATCAGGAACACTTAAACATCCCTCTTCCCCCAAACAAGTCGCTTGAGAAAACTCCAAAATCTCAGGATTAACCATTACCACTGCATCCATTTCAGGTGCATCGGGATAACGAGGATTTGGACGAGATGCCACGATAATCACACGCTTGGAGATATAAACCTGTGGTGCAGCAATTCCAACACCATTACGCTCCAACATCGTCGCATGCATCGCGGAAGCCAATTGCAATAGCCACTCACTATTAAACTCCCCATCTGCAACAAATGCCGCTTTAAGTTCTAATATTTCTTCACCACGTTGCGCTACAGGCAAAACCACACTCATACCCATGACCTTATTTTGATCAAATCCTGATTAACATAGTATTGGATATTTTCTATTGCTTCTATCATTTTCACGCTAAAATAAAAAAACGCTCCGTATTGATGATACGAAGCGTTTTTTCTAATCTAAGTTAAATTAAAGTTGTTTCTTTAATTCATCCTCTACGATTTCAATTTCTAAACTGCTAAATTTACGAATTTCGCCTTCAGCATGTTTCTCAAGCATCCCACCAATCAAAGGCACTTTAACTTTTACTGTCCAAGTTAAAGAAATATTTACTTTTTCACTGTCACCTGTGACGCTTCGCTCACCTTTTGCTTCTAAAGGTAAGTTTGCACCTAACTCAACTGTTGAAGTTAAGTTTTTCAAATGAGTAACGTCAGAACGCTTTAAACGAAATGCATTTTTTAATAATTTTTTAGCAACATCAGGAATATTTACATCAAGGTTATATTCACGGCGTAACGTGTAAATATCCCCATTAATTGCAGATTCAATAATTTCTAAGTTCTCACCTGGAATACGTTTACACACTGCTTCATGCAATGCTGTATCCGCGACTAATCTTGAAAAGTCTTCGATTGAAACACCATGAATTGTTTCATTAACCGTAAATTGATGTGCCATAATTTAAATTTCCGTTTCGTTTTATATAGGAACTCATCACTGCCCAAAGTATATCATTCTCACTCAAATCGCAAAGTCCAGCACAACAAAAAAGGGTGACTGTTCGGATTAGTTATTTTTATTGTGATTTTCTCGTGTGCTTAATTTTACAGCAATTGATGTAGTGCGACTGATCGACAGGCACTGCTGACCATACTCAATCACCGCATAAAACTGTTCTGCGCCATCATCAAGACCAGTTGCTGACCATGTCGTTCCCTGCGGAAATTCATCTAACCAAATTGCTTTATAAAAGTCTGAAACAGTATCAAAAGCCAAATATGTTTCTGGATCCGCCACTATTTTGGCAGCTATCTGATCAAATTTTTGCTGTTTATAATTTTCTAAGCTGATTAACACAAACCTTCCTATTTTTATTTGCTTGAGATATCTGAAATATGTTATCAACATAGTAATGACGACAACGATAAATTATAAGGAGTAAATACATGTCTTACCAAAATATTCTAGTTCCTGTCGATGATTCTCCAATTTCTTATGCTGCTGTTGAGCACGCACGTTCCTTAGCCAAATTATCTGGAGCAAAAGTGACTGTGCTGAGTGTGGTTGCTGTCGATCCTTTTGTCGGTGTTGATTTTTATCAAGTTGCACCTGCGATTACAGATCATTTTATGCAAGCAGAAGCACATGCCAAAAATCAGTTACAAGAAATTGCTCAGTCTTTTGCTGAAAATGGTGTCGATGTCACAACCAAAATTCATCATGGTATTGCAACAGACGGTATCCTTTTCGTTGCTGATGAAATCGGTGCAGATTTGATCGTTATGGGTTCAAGAGGACGCACAGGGGTAAAACGTTTATTGCTTGGTAGTGTTGCGCGTACAGTTCTGACCGAATCACATATTCCTGTTCTTATCGTCAAGCAATAATCAACCAATTGAATAAAGCCTTGTGCATACCGTACAAGGTTTTTTATTGCACTTTATTCTCGAAAAGTTTGCCATGACTCAAACCTATTTTGCTGATATAGCATTAAGTTTGAAAATTGAGGAATGATTGCCTCACTTTGGGTCGGTCTCAAAAACACAAAATCATCCACTTGCGTATCACAATTCTTGGGTACATTGATCAACTCCTGATTACTGCTTCGTCCATACAAAACATGAGTATGTGCTTGATCAGGGTAAACATAATTTGCCATCCAATACCCCCCATAAATAAATAGAGCCTTGCATTTATGCGGTAATTTATCCAACACAGCCATAGATGGAAGCTGGGTAAAAGGCAAAACTTTTAATACAGGTGCCGCAATCCATACAGCAGGTTGTAACGCTTGTAGAAAGTCATGATCAAAGTCACTTGGTTTTAAAAGCATTGAACCAAAGGACAAGTCATTACAGACACTTGCTGTGGTATGAAAGCTAAAAGTTGGGCTGCCACCACCATTAAAGCAAAGCTCATCATGCCACAGTGTTGGAAACTGTTTTTGAATAAGCTGTTGATAATTTGCATAAGTCTGTTGCGAACTTTGATAAGCCAACTCAGGTTTCTTAATAATTGCAGGGATTTTGGTGACATGTGCATCATAGCCCATCAAGCCAGACAGTTTTAAATATTGCGGATATTGCTGAATCAACGCCAAAATTTCTGTGAATTGCTGTGTGGTCTGTACTCCTCCTCGGTGTAAACCAACATCAATTTCAATATTTATATCTAAACAAATAAAATATTTTTTGGCGATTTCAAGATATTGCTGTAGACGTACTTTGGTATCAATCAGCCACTGAATTTTCGCTGTTGACCACTCCATATATTGTTCAAAAAATTGATGGACGACTTGGGCTGGCATTGGTTTACCTAACAAAATATCCGCGTCAGCAAAATTTTCTAATATCGAAACAATATGCGGTTGATGGAACACCATAAAACGCTGGGTATCGATCTGTTCAGATAACAACTTGAGCAAATCTAAACTTGCTAAAGATTTCACCACTAAGCGTGCTTTTAAATGCTGGGCATGCGCAAGGCGAATCTGAACATGCTGGATATTTTGTTTTAAGGCAGCTTCATCAACGATCAGTTGCGGGGTCGCAATCCCCTGTTTCTTGAGGTCTAAATTAAGTTGTTTAAAATAATGATCCAACATGTCTTTCCATCCTTTTATCTCATTAGGGATTTGCTGACCCTACGGAGTCCTTTATCAAACAATTGCAGATGTCGTTTTCGAGTATCAAAATAATGAGAAGGGTTTAATATCAAAACTAACCTAAAAATAACTTTTCCAGATAGGGATTTAAAAATTTGGCTTCTGGATCAAGCTGCTGACGCACAGCCATAAAATCATCCCACTTTGGATATAAATCACGAAGCTGCATGCAGCTCATACTGTGCATTTTCCCCCAGTGCGGACGTCCCTGATATTTCTGTAAGATTGGCTCAACCACATCAAAAATCAGTTGTGGATCTTGTTTATGATATTGATGCACCGAGATCGAAATAGAGTCTTGCTGATAAAAAGGACTGAGCCAAATATCATCACCCTTTACAAAGCGAAATTCGAGCGGAAAAAAGGTTGCTACTTTATGCATACGTAAAGCATGTAATACTTCATTTAAACACTCAATTCCTCGATCAACAGGAATCTGATATTCCATTTCATTGAACTTGGTATTGCGTGGCGTTGGAAATATTTTGCTCGACCAATCCACATAAGTCGTCGGTTTAACAAAGACGCCTAATAGCTTCTGTAAATAAGGGTTCAGTGAAGGAAAGGTTTTGGTCAGTTCTGAACATAAGGTCAGTAAAGTATCATCTGAGGGAAAGTTCGCTTTACGAGCTAAAATCTCGTCGCTCGTTTCATTCAAGGTTTTTAGCATTAACTGTTTGCCATAAGAAAAGACAAAACACTCAATATGTCGATGTTGAAGCTTCCATTGCTGAATGTTTTGCATCATATCTTCGACACGGCATAGCTCGATATGTTCTTTGAGCTTATAACGTGGACGATTCTGCATGGTGATCTGAGTCAAGATTCCCAAACTGCCTAAAGAAACCCGTCCTGCGGCAAAGATTTCAGGATGCTCTGTGCGACTGCATTTCAGGATTTCACCTGAAGCCGTCAACAACTCAAAAGCTTCAACATAAGCAGAAATACAATGCAAATCTGCGCCTGTGCCATGTGTTCCTGTAGAGACAGCACCCGCCAGGCTTTGCTGATCGATATCGCCCTGATTCATCAAGGCCTGATTGATCGATTGCTGCTGTAAGTGTTGATCTAAATCATATAAACGTGTGCCTGCATAAATGCTGCTCTGACATCGATTGATATCAGTGGATGCAATTCCTGCAATGTGATCCAACGACAATAACGTTGCATCCGTACAGACCAAAGGCGTAAATGAATGCCCCGCACCGACCACCCGTATTTTTTGATGTTCAGAGACAATCGTCTGTAATTCTTGAATATTCGCGGGTTGGAGAATCTGCTGTGGCATTGATTTTTGCAAACCAGACCAATTTGACCAAGCGTATTGAACAGGATGATTCACACAAGCTCTCCCTGACTTACTGCCGTTTTCAAATTGCCATGATTACTGCGTTTCGCCAATTCATGTTCTGGAATTGGCGCCAGTCTTGTAATTTGATCGTAATTACGTTTATTTTTATCCAATATTAATTGTTGAGATAAGTCTTTGAATTTACTTTGACATGCAGCCAAGGTCCATTGTCCAAATAATGTATGACCACCTTCATAAGCTTGCTGTTGGTATTCTTCATAAGTGGTTACATAGCCCATGTAATCATTACAATAAGAGGCCAACCATACTCGATCAAATGATGATGTTCCGAGCAGGTTTTGTCTCACTGTTTCAATAACACGCTGCCCTGCAATCGTCGTAAATTCTCCAGGACAACAAACAAGTGCTAAAGTTCCTAAACGAATAATTTGTAAAGGTACGATACTTGGCACCAGTGGACTTTGCTTGATCGCACCCGCCCTCACTTGTCGATTCATCTCCGCAATCAATGGATCAAGAATACTCGGTGGGAAGCCAATTGGTTGACCCAAAATCTTTTTAGTTCCAGCTTCTAGTAAAATTTGTTTGGGTCCTTGTGAAGCATAAAGCTGGTGATATTCAGTAAAATCATCAGCCCTTGAATGTTTCATTTTTTGTTTTCTAAATTGGTCTGCTAAAAACTGCATGCCTTTGATTATCGGTTTGGACGCACCTAATCCATCGACAGGTGTACCTGCAAAAAATGAAGTCCCATGACAAGGCTGACTGGTTTTTGCATCAAGCTGTCCATTTGAAAACTCAGGTGGAATCTCAATATTGCTGAGATCTACATAAGACAGTACTGCATCAATCTCCCCTGCGACTTTTTGCATATTTTTTGGGGCTGTTTGTTGCAATGCCATCAAAGCTAACTCACTTTGATAACGTCCGTTTTGTTGTGCATATTGATATTCAGCTTCTCCTTTAAGCTGATTTCGGATCTTAAGTTGATCTTTACCGTGAAAATGTGGTGATACATCGCCTGCCGTTGCTTGTGCAAAAATCGCCACTGGATTTTGAATGCCTTGTTGAACTAAAGCTTGTTCTGAAAATGCAGCAGCATAACCTTTGTTATCACCATCATACGCATTTAATTTATTACCAAGGCAAGTGGCATGTACACCAAACAATGAAATAAAAGACTGTAATTTGTGTTCTCGATAAAATCCGATGAGTTGCATTTCACGGTTTAATGCTAAATGGGTTTCAGCTTCGGTGTGTGATCTCACCTCAGGATTTCGATTATAGGCTTGAATCGAACGATTCCATGCTACTGGCGTGTCATCCGTAAAAGCTTGCGTTGTAAGAAAAATATCCGTTTGTTGTTCATTTTCAATTGCTGTCTGAATGCTTAAAACAATTGCGTTTAAAATCGCGATGAGATGCTCATGTACAAAACCAGGTGTTGGCATATTGTATAAAGCTTCATGCGCGCAGCCCCCAGGTCCTGAGTGCGTGTGCGTTGCCATTAACACCAACTGATTCTCGTTAAATTCTGAACCTAACATCCCTCTTAAACGAGCAACAGCTTTGCTACGCATCGCATGTGTAATACAGCCTAAATCTAGGCAACAAATAATCAATCGATTGTGGTGTTGATCGACAATGCTAAAGCTACGTGCATATAACGCTGTTCTTTTTTTATAGGCTCGATGTGACCATTGCCCATAACCGAACATAGCATAGCCTTTAGGCACAATTTTGATTTCCTGCTTGTTCCAACCAACCTGATACATTGGTACTTTCCTTTCAGTTCTTTTTCTAATTTCGATGAAGCATGTTGAAAGTTAATCAAAATTATGCGATACCCAAAAGGGTCAAATAAACGATACTTTGGGGGGCAAAACGGACAGATGCCTACAGCAATAACGCATTCGATCTGCTTACAAAGATTTGTACCTCCGACTATTCTAGCCAGCTTAATCCATTATGCTGAACAGAAAAAATGGAACTATAAACAATGGTTTGAAGCTTCAGGATTGGATTTCATACAAATTCAGCAAACAAATCATTTGATTCACTTTGACCAACTGTGCAATGTCGTGCGTCAAGCGATCTCAACCTATCAACAACCCTGTCTTGGTTTAAAGCTAGGAAGCAGTGAAGGTCTGATTTCAATGGGAATTTTGGGTTTTGCGATGCAATCCTGTAAGACTGTCGCAGAGGCTTTGGAGATTGCGCTTCGCTATCATCGTATTTCAGGAAGCGTATTGAATTTAGCATTTAGGATTCAAGGTGAAATCTGTGAACTCGAAGTGACAACACCCAACCCAGAGTCCGATCTCAAAGCATTTTTCTTTGATGAATTGTTTAGTAGTACCATCGCCTGCTTAAATGCAATGTTAGGCGATCATGATGATGTGATGAGCCTCGAACTTAGCTATTTACCAACTGACAACCAACAAGAATATCGCAATATCTTTGGCTGCTCGGTTCAATTTAATAGCGATAAAAACATCATGCGTTTTAAAACAAGTATGTTGCAGCGACGCTTAAAAAACTATAGTCCAGCCAACTATGCAACTGCAATACAAATCTGTGAACAGGCATCAATACAAATTGATCTATTTAATCAAAGTAACTTTGTGGATTTACTGGATCATTTGATTGAACAACATTTACCTGAGCGTTTTGAGATGCAACAAGCCGCACAGCAATTACACATCAGCGAACGCCACTTAAGACGGCAATTATTATTAGAAGGCTGGAGTTTTCAGAAAATTCGGCAAACTGTATTAGAGCGTAAAGCAAAACAACTACTTGAACAGAACCTATCCATGAGTGAGATCAGCCTACAACTTGGTTTTAGTGAATTACGAGAATTCCGACGGGCCTTTAAACGCTGGACGGGACAAGCGCCTTCGGTTTATAAACAGACCTATGAAATCAGCCACTAAAGGCCGTTTAAATATTGAATTAATTTATTAAAGGATAGGCTTTTACAGAGTCTTGCCGTGTTCTCATCCCATTTCAGGATTAGCCTGCGGCTCGCCCTACTTTTCTTTCGGGAAAAGTAGGCAAAACCACTTTCATCCGCAAAACTCGTTGACTACCCGCAACTAATTTAATGAATCGCAGAAACATCACTTTATTAATGTAGTCCTGCCTCAGACAGTTGCGGATGACTTTCCGAGTATCATATTCCATCAAGTATTCCCCCATTTCATAGGGATTAAATCTAAACTCAGCTTGCCGCCTGATAAAACGGCGCATCACCGTTAATCGTGGCACGGTGCATAATCCGATGCGCATCACCATAATCAAATAAAGCCTTATGCTGGGTGCAACGGTTATCCCAAATCGCCACATCACCCTCTTGCCACTGCCAACGTAAATGAAACTGCTCATGAGTCGCGTGGGCGAATAGATATTGCAATAACTCAGCACTTTCTGATTCTTCTAGCTCATTAATACGCGTGGTAAAACCTTCACTCACGAACAAAATTGGCTGACCCGTGACAGGATGCGTTCTGACTACAGGATGCACGACAGGCGGATTACGTTTAAAGGTTTCTTCCAGTTTTTTACGCTCCACATCATTGTGCGCAAAACGTTCAATTGGGAAAGACTGACGAATATCATGCGTTGCAGTTAAGCCTTTTAATTTCTCTTGTAACGCTTGATCCAACCCAGCAAATGCAGCTACTCCACTCGACCACAGCGTATCGCCACCTACAGGTGGAATCTTGATGGCTTGTAAGACACACCCTAATGGCGGATTTTTACTGAAAGTCACATCAGTATGCCAAAGTTCATTGTCACGTAAATCTTGCTTCCAACTGTCCAGTACAATAATTTCAGGCACATTTTCTACTGTCGGGAAAATAGGGTGAATATGTAAAGAACCAAATCCACGAGCAAGTTCAGCTTGAGCCTGAGGTGCAAGCTGCTGATTACGGAAGAAAATTACATGATGATCCAGCAAAGCCTGTTGAATTTGTTGTGTGGTATTTTCATCAACCGTATTTAAATCAACATCGTGAATAATTGCACCAATGCTTGATTTAATGATTTCAATATTTAAAGTCATTTCTAACGCTCTATTCTCTACAATTTGCACTTATAACTGTTGACCATACCAAGGAGAGAGTTGCTTCTGTAACCAACGCAAAAACAATTCAAAACTCACTGCGACAATCGCAATCACAATAATGCCGAGAACCACAGTATCGGTAATCAAGAATTGAGCTGCTGACTGCACCATAAAACCAATACCACGATCTGCAGCAACTAATTCCGAAGCCACTAGAGTCGACCACCCCACACCTAAACCAATACGGATACCCGTTAAAATATGTGGTAAGGCTGTCGGCAGAATCACATGCCAAAACACTTGCGATTGGCTTGCACCTAAAGATAAGGCAGCACGCTCACGATTGAGCTGATGACTGATTACGCCATGAGTGCTACTGATAATGACTGGTGCAAGGATCGAAAAGAAAATCAAAAGCACTTTGGTGGTTTCACCAATCCCGAACCAGATCACCAATAATGGCAAATAAGCCAAAGGTGGGATCGGACGCAATAATTCAACCAAAGGATCAAGCACGGCGCGCACCCATTTATTCAAGCCCATCCACAAACCTAAAGGCACACCAATCGCAATCGCGGCAACCAAGGCCAATAAGACACGAGAAATACTTGCGGCTAAATGTTGCCATAAAGTCGCTTTCATAAAGCCTTGTTGACTGACCTCGAGAAACTTTTGCCATACTGCTTGTGGACTTGGTAAAAACAGGCTCGGGACAATTTTTAATGCCGTGATTAAATACCAGATCACCAATACACTAAGTACACTTGAAAGACTGAGTACCAAACTGCGATGACGAACGAAAAAATCACCTACAACATTTCGTTTTGAAGCTAATTGTTTCGGCTCAATTTGTGCAAACTCGGTCGTGTTACTTAGCTTATAGGCTGTATTTTTTGCTTGACCTGTCATACAGCCACCTCATGTCCAGCTTGTTTCTGTACACGCAAACGTTCAAACAATTGCTCACGTAATTGAATAAATTTTGGATCGGATTTAATTGTACGAATCGATTCGCCTTGCTTATAGCGCTCTGCAAAATCTAGTTTTAAAGTTTCAACGATCTTTCCTGGACGAGCTGTCATCAATACCAATTGATTGCTGAGCAATAGCGCTTCTTCAATGTCATGGGTAATGAGGAAAAAAGATTTATTTTGTTCAATCCATAAATCCAATACCAACTGCTGCATGGTTTCACGGGTAAATGCGTCAAGCGCAGCGAAAGGTTCATCTAATAAAATAAAGGCTGCATGGCTAATCAAAGCACGTGCAATACCGACACGTTGTTTCATACCACCTGACAGTTCCCAAATATTGGCTTGTGCAACATGGCTCAAACCCACAATTTTCAGGATGGCATCGACTTGCCTTTGAATGTCTTGTGCTTTCAAGCCTTTGAGCTGTAAAGCAAAACCAATGTTTTCAGAGACATTTAACCAAGGTAATAGCGCATGATCTTGGAACACCACTGCACGGCGAGCATCAGGTGCCGTTAGCACTTCGTCATCGAGTTTGATCTGTCCTGAACTTGGTTTTTGAAAACCAGCCAAAATATTGAGCAATGTGGTTTTTCCACAACCCGACTCACCCAAAATTACCGTCAAAGTGCCCTCTTCAATTCGGAGATTAATATCTTGCAATACAGGCACAGTCTGTTTTGGAAAAGTTAAATGAAGATGCTCAGCAGCTAATACGCTCATTTAGATCTCCTAAGGCTGTAAAAACTGAGTGGTGACATTGGCTTGATAATTAGGTTTGACTTGATCCACTTTGCCCTGACTTTTCAAGAAAGTGGCGGTATCGAAAATATTTTTGGCAAACTCACCTGATAAGGTGGCTTGTTGCTGTTGGCGATCTAGGTAAATATTTCCTGAAAGAAGCAACGGAATATCTTTCGCATCTGAGCCAGTCAATTGTGCAATTTTCTGGATATTGTCTGCATTTTTCTCAAATGCTCTCGGATCTTGGTTATAGCTTTCAATCTGCTTTAAGCTGGTTTGGACAAAGGCTTTTAAGAACTCAGGATTTTTTTCAGCAAAGTCCTTACGCACCACCCAAAGATCATATGTTGGTGCACCCCACTCGCCGACTTGTTTCGAGTCTGTTAAGACATGACCAGTCGCTTTAACTTTGCTTAAGGCAGGTTCCCAAACATAGGTCGCATCAATATCACCACGCTCCCAAGCTGCTGTGATTTCTGGTGGACGTAAGTTAATAATCTTGACTTGGTTATCCGCAATATTCCAATGCTTGAGTGCTGACAATAAACTGTAATGCGTGGTTGAAACGAATGGCACAGCAATGGTTTTACCAATCAAATCTTGCGGATTGTTAATGCCTGATTTGTTGCTGACCACTAGTGCCTCAGAACCGCCTAATTTAGCCGTCACCAGAAAGACTTCTATTGGTAAATCACGACTTGCAGCAGCAGCTAGAGGGCTAGAACCGATATTGCCGATCACAACATCACCCGAAGCCAATGCATTAACTACATCTGAACCAGCATCAAATTTACGCCACTGAATTGCCTGTCCACTGTCACGTTCATAAGCACCATTGGCCTGCGCAACCTTGGTTGGATCAACACCTGTTTGATAAGCAATCACTACTGCTTTATTGTTTTTCGACAAAGTAGATGTCACATCTTTTTGATTTTGATAGACAATAAAAGCAACAATCGCCACAAGGACGATTGCTGTAACAAGGATTGGCTTAGTATTTTTGAGGCCCATAATTAGATGATCTTTCAATAATATCCACTTATGGTATGCCTGAGTCTTTATGATTAAAAATAAGAAAAAGTGCGTTGTTTATTCTTTTATAAGATATGAAAACTACCCAATCTTTTTCATATTTCCTTAAAAACCATTATGTATAAAACCTATAAGCATATAAACAATTTTTACTTTTCAAACCACAACTTATTTATGTAGCATATATAACAGCTATGTTGAGTATATTACATGAATATATCCTTACTCATTTCATCACTCCCCACTCAAAACACAACAACACGAATGCGTGTGTGGAGAGCACTCAAAGCAAGTGGTGCTGTAACACTTCGGGATGGCGTTTATATATTGCCTGCTGAACATTCAAAAAAATTTGATGCAATTGCTGATGATTTAATCTCAGAAAATGGCAACGCCTATATATTCCAAACCGTTGCTGTAGAAAATCTTGATATCGCTAAAATTTTCAACCGAAAAGAAGAATACGATATACTCTATCAACAAATCAGCCAACTGCGACAAGAGTTGAATCAGAGCAATAAAAAAGAACTTCTCAAACAGATTCGTAAATTACGTAAGCAGCTCGATGCATTAATTGATATTGATTATTTTCCGACTGAAGCTAAACAACAAACACTTCGAGAACTCAATACAGTTGAACAAGCAATTCTACGTTTTGGGGAAATAGACGAACCCAACAATCTACAAGGCCATCTTCAAACCTTCCATATAGACAATTTTCAAAACCAAATTTGGGCAACAAGAAAACGCCCATGGATTGACCGTTTAGCTTCCGCATGGCTGATTCAAAATTTTATTGATCCAAATGCTAATTTTTTATGGTTAGAAACACCCAGCGATTGCCCTAAATCAGCTTTAGGTTTTGACTTCGATGGAGCTAAATTTAGCCATATTGAACATTTAGTGACTTTTGAAGTGCTATTGCATAGCTTTTCATTACATGAACAGAAAGCATTAAATAAAATTGCAGCAATTGTCCATTTTCTAGATGTTGGTGGGGTAGAACCACCAGAAGCCTCTGGCATTGAAAAAGTCATTCAAGGTTTAAGAAACAAAATTACTGATGATGACCAACTACTTGAACTATCCAACTATATTTTTGATGGGTTATACGCCAATTTCTTAAGAGAATAATTATGGAACAGCAACCGATCAGTAGAACTGATCAATCAATCGAATCTATCCCATTCTGGCAAGCTTTTTTATTCTGGTTAAAACTAGGATTTATCAGTTTTGGTGGTCCTGCAGGTCAAATCGCATTAATGCATCAAGAACTGGTCGAACAAAAACGCTGGATCTCTGAAAAAAGATTTTTGCATGCCTTAAATTACTGCATGCTACTTCCTGGCCCAGAGGCTCAACAACTTGCAACCTATATCGGTTGGCTGATGCATCGGACATGGGGCGGTTTAATTGCTGGCATCTTATTCGTCCTTCCCTCTTTATTTATACTCATTTTACTTTCTTGGGTTTATATACAGTTTGGTGATGTTCCTATCATTGCCGGCTTATTCTACGGCATAAAACCTGCGGTCACAGCGATTGTTTTCCATGCCACTTATCGAATTGGTAGCCGTTCACTCAAAAATAAAATGTTATGGGGAATTGCTGCAGCTGCTTTTGTGGCGATCTTTTTCTTAAAGTTGCCATTCCCTTTAATTATCTTAACCGCAGCAGCACTCGGCTATCTGCTCAGTAAAAAGTATCCTAGTTTTTTTGCATCAAATAATACACATCAAAGCAGTCAAACAAATCACGTAGCAGCAGTGATTGATGATCATACCCCGCCTCCAGCACATGCGATTTTCCGTTGGGCGCACCTGATTAAAATTTTGCTCATTGCTGGATTACTTTGGTGTGTGCCCTTAATCGCTTTGGTTATGTATTTCGGCTGGCAGCACGACTATACCCAAATGGCGTGGTTCTTCACCAAAGCAGCGCTGCTTACTTTCGGTGGTGCATACGCTGTTTTGCCTTATGTTTATCAAGGTGCGATCGAGAATTATGGGTGGCTCAGCCCAACACAGATGATCGATGGACTTGCTTTAGGCGAAAGTACCCCTGGTCCACTGATTATGGTAGTCGCTTTTGTTGGTTTCCTCGGTGCATTTAATGCCTCTTTGCTCGGAAGTGAACACTTATTTCTCGCTGGTGCATTCGGAGCCATCATCGTGACTTGGTTTACCTTCCTTTTTTCTTTTGTTTTTATTCTTGCAGGTGCACCTGTGATCGAATCAACGCATAACCAGCTCAAGTTTACCGCCCCATTAACAGCCATTACGGCTGCCGTCGTTGGGGTGATCTTAAATCTCGCGTTATTCTTTGGTTATCATGTTCTATGGCCAAATGGATTTGATCAAGCTTTTAATTTTGAAGCAGCACTTATGACGATAGCAGCATTAATTGCGTTGTTTAAATTCCAAATCAATGTGATTTATCTGATTTTTGCTTCAGCGTTATGTGGGCTAGTTTTATATCTATAAGTTTATATTTTGTTATAAATACCAAATTACATCAGTGAGTTGCTCTATTTCAGATTTATCATGACTGACATAGAGCATCGGTATCTTAATTTCCTGTATCACCTGCTGAAAAAAAGGAATAATTTCAGCTTTGTGAGCTGCATCCAAAGCAGATAAAGGCTCATCCAATAACAACAATTTTGGTGAGTAAAGCAATGCACGACCTAATGCCACACGTTGCTTTTCCCCACCTGAAAGTTTAATCGGCATTCGATGTAGTAAATGATCTAGTTTGAGTAATTCTACGATGTAGTCCACTTCGAATCGGCGTTGTTGTGGCTGAATATGCTTAAATCCAAACACTAAATTCTGCATCACCGTTTTATGCGGGAAAAGCTGGGCATCCTGAAAAACCAAACCGACACGGCGTTGTTGGGTACTCCAGTTAATTCGCTGAGATTGATCAAACCACAGTTGATCTTGGATTTTAATCCAACCTGTTTGCGGAGTAATCAATCCCGCAATACTGTGCAAAATAGTCGTTTTTCCCGATCCTGAAGCACCAAATAAACCAATTACAGGCTGATCAGACTGGAAAGTTTGGTTTAAAATAAACTGCCCCTGTTGAACATGTAACTGACAGTCGATCATATCGAATAACCACGCTTATTTTTCTGATACCGATTGAACCATTGCGCAAACCATAAAGCAAAAAATGCCACGGATAATGACAAAATAATGAGTCGCCACAGCGCAGCTTCAGTGTCAGGTTGCTGCATTAAACTATACATTGCCAGTGGTAAAGTACGGGTTTCGCCTGCAATATTCCCCACAAAGGTAATGGTTGCGCCAAACTCACCTAGACTTCGACAAAAACACAAAATGCTCCCTACCAGAATCCCACTACTTGCCAATGGCAAAGTCACCTGCATAAAAGCACCAAAAGAAGAAGCACCTAAGGTTTTGGCAGCCATTTCTAAACGCTGATCAACCAATTCGATTGCTAGTCGAATTGACTGAACCAATAGTGGAAAACCCATCACCGCAGATGCGAGTACAGCCCCTTTCCAATTAAATGCAAATTCAATTCCAAAAGGTGCCAGATATTGTCCAAAAAAACCACGATTGCCAAACAACTGTAAAAGTAAATAGCCTGGTACAACAGGCGGTAATACCAAAGGTAAAAAGACCAAAGTCTCTAATAAGGACTTTCCCCAAAACTCTTTGCGAGCAAGTATCCATGCCATAATAGTTGCAGGGACTAAACTAAAGATGAGACAAGTTGCCGCCACCTTACAGGATAATTTTAAAATCTCGATTTCTTCAGGACTAAGCATCATCATGGTACAAGAACACTAAAACCATATTTTCTGAAGACCAAAGCTGCACGATCACTACGTAGAAACTGATAGAATTTCACGGCCTCAGGATTATTTTTTAGTAAACCTATTGGATAAATAATGGGAGTATGACTATTTTTTGGAAATACGCCTGCAATCTCGACATTTCGACCGATCGCCGCATCTGTTGCATAAACAATACCTGCTCGACACTCTCCACGTGCAACAAAATTAAGCGCTGCACGAACATCTTCGGTTTCCACAATATGCGGTTCAACTTTGTTCCACCAATTCAGTGATACCAAAGCCTGTTTTGCATATCGACCAACGGGCACACTTTGAGTATTTCCAGTACACCATCGACCTTTGTGATTTAGCGTTGGATCGAAGTTTTTTTCCATTTTTAAAGTGAGGGGCTGATTTTTAGGGCGAATCACCACTAAACGGTTTTCAAGCAGATTCACACGATCTTGTATTTTGACCCACTTTTTATTTTGTAGATAATTCATCCACTCTTGATCTGCTGATATAAAAATATCAGCTGGCGCCCCAGCTTCAATCTGTTTAGCTAAAGTTGAAGAACCTGCATATGAATTCTTGATTTTAACTTTATTATTTTGTTGATAGTCTTGGGTTAATTCATTGATCACATCAGTCAAACTGGCAGCAGCATATACAGTCACGGTACTCTTGGCAAAAACTTGTGGAGTAAACACTCCACCACTTGCCACCACTACAGCTATACATATTGCTTTGATCTTTACCCGCATTCTTATCTTCCTCTGCTTCGATATATTTTTAAAACATACCGCCCAGTAAAGATACACCAAAAGCAAAAATTAGCCAGTTTTCTGTATTTGAATCTCCATGAAGGAGCTCTCAAAATAACACTAACCCTTTACAGCTAAATTTTGTTTTGGCAACAGTTTACATCCACAGGATAAACTATCATTCACTCTTGCCGCGGCTTTACCCATTACCAACATACAAGGGTCGCCACTTATAATCGTTGCAACAGTCTGATGCTTTGGACAAGTGGCCTTATCTCCAACACATGCAATCGCAATACCTTCGATCAAAAAACTACTGTTACCCGAGATCACCTTTCCACCACCTGTGGTTGGGCAACCTAATACGATATAGGGTGTTGCCATAATCACATCCCTCTTATATTGTTAAAAAATTAAAGCACTTCAAACTCGATACGACGATTTTTACGACGACCATCAGCCGTTGCATTGTCTGCAATCGGCTCACTCGAACCCTTACCTTCAGTACTCAAACGATCGGTTGCAATATTCTTCGAGACTAAATAATCCTGCACTGCGACAGCACGTTCTTTACTCAAGATCACATTTCGACTGGCATCGCCTGAACTATCTGTATGTCCAATGATTTTGACTTGTTTCCCACCCACTTTATTTAAGGCAACTGCCATTTCATCCAAAATACGTTTACCCGTCTCAGTCAGAATCGCACTACCAGACTCAAATTCAATGATACGATCTTTTAATGCATCATCAATCACTTTTTGCTCAGCTAGATTGACCGAAAGTTGAGCATTGAAACGATACGGTTGCTGAACCAAAGTCTGAAAATTCGAAGCCGTCGGCTGAATTTCATTTGGATTGCTCATTTTTCCTGTAAGCTCAATCTGCGTACCGCGAACACGTAATTGCCCCTGCTTCACTTTCTTAAGGTCAGGTGTAATAACACGAGTTACAGAATCACTCCACCCATTTGGAGCAGAAACAGGACGGACCTGAATCTTGTCTACAACTTGATCTGCCCCATATACAGATTGCATCTTAACTAAGATTGCTTGTTTACTGGATTCGTTTGGAACCACACCCTCAACAACTATCGGCGCAGCCAATACCGTATGGCTCTGCACCAAACCACAACAAGCCATGATGAACATACTTAGTAGAACTTTACGGTTATTTCTCATATTTATTCATCTAAAAAAGTTTGTCGGAAAAGTTTTAAGCCTTGGTTCAGACTTAGCTGACGCTGACACAAAGATTGTTCCAAAGTTGCAAGACCCGCATTTTGCTCAAGATAGGCATCGATCCATTCTGCTTGAATAAGCGAAACCCAATGTTCACTTTGCATGTTTTGGGTAAACAAATCACTTAATGCCATGATATCTGCCCCTTGAAAGCCTATAAATAAAATCGGCTCTTCACGATGCAAAATACCAATCAAAAGCTCTGTATTGCTTTTCTGTAAGAATCGACCGATCATCCCGACCCAGAATGCAGCAATTTCATAACAATACATATGATTATTAATCGGCAAAATGAGTACTTTATTTAATCGACTGGTACCATTTTTTAAGATCGGTTGTAATAAAAGTCCTAAACCAATCATACTTTGCGCGAGCGTATAAACGCTAATTTTCATCAACTGTGCAAAAGAGTGCAGCGTATGATTTTCATAAAAGGCATTACATTCAGATGCCGTAAATAACTGTACGGTATTAGGTAAATTATTCAGTTTATCCAACATAATCGTGGTATCACGGATACTACGCAACACACGATTACGTTGAAATAAATCGACCAATACTGACTTATAATAATACGGTGCAAGCAATAAATTTTGATAAGGCTGGTCGACCTCTAAAAGTTGGCTCAACACCATTGGAAATGGTCGACCAGAGCTATCTTGACTCGCAATCAAGTTTGCAGCCAAAAACATCGATTCTGAGGGATTGCCAATAAAAAAATCCAGTGCAGGCAGAGCTTCATAACGTTGCTTAAAATCAGGTGACAACATGGCATGTTCTAAAGCCTCTGTAATCCACTGATCCAGCACTTGGATTAAAGCATATTGCCCTTTAGATTTAATAAAATCCCCTCGGGCTGGCGTCTTTCCATAATACAACGGTGTTGTTCTTAAGTGTTGCATACGCCCTCCCTCAAGTCTTGCGAGATCTTCCTAATCATCAACGTGCGCCTCCTTGAGATGGCGGGGTTGCTGCTGGTTGTGCATTTGTTGGTGTAGCTTGAGCAGAAACGACCCGAACCGCTTTTTCAGTCACAACCTTATCGACCAGTTGTAGACCTGCGTAGCCGCGACTCGAACCAATATTGCCTGAGCTATTGCCACTAATTAATCTAAAGTTCACTTTTAATGATAATGATGGATCAGCTTTGCTCTTCCAAACCATTTCAAAGCTACCATTTTGTTCTTTACGTTGTGCAGCATCGATTAAACGATTAATACCATATTCACCTGGCTCATCGAAAATAGTATGTGTTTGCCCTTCTAAATCAACCGCCGTAATTCGTGCTCCTGGTATCGCACCTTTATTCGGCCATACAAAGTTCACCCATTGCTGGATTCCGTTTTCATAGACCATACGTTGCCCATCAATATCGATGGTATATGACAAGAATTGAGGGTTTTGTAATGGATAAAATTGGAAGTTAGATTGATTCGATGCTGGCGCAGCCGCAGGCTGATCTAAACTGCCTGTCGCCATACCATTAATCGGTGCAACATACTGTTGGAATGCCATCACAAACTGTGGGTTTAAACTAATACCCAAATCTTTCCAAGTTTTAGACGTCAAAACATAGCCACGACGAATCACAAATGGATCTAAAGCCTCTTTGACAAAGCGAGAAATACTACCTGTTTCCCCAAAAATCTGACCAATTTCGTTACTGGTAGCTTGTAAAGTTACACTGCTATTAAATGGATATTTCTGACTAAGATTTGCTTGGAATGGTTGATAGGCTTGGATACCCCACAACTTATTTAACTCATCTTGTGTTGGTAAAATCAAACTTGAGAAGGCCTGCGTCAACGGACTCATCAATAATTTCTGAGCCACTTGTTGGTCAGCTTCTTTCATACCCACCATCATTTTCTCATCAACATATTTCTGTGTAATATTAAATACAGATGTTTGATCAGTAATGGTTTGTTTTACCAATGCCATAGCACTTGGTCCAATTTCTCCAGCTGTTTTCAGATCATTGAACTTACTACGCACTTGCGCAAGATTATTCATATATTCATCAAACAAGGATTTGTTTTGTAAATCATCACGTTTGCGTACCAACTGATAGAACATTTGGTACTCTTGTGAGATCGCACCTTGAGCATTATTCATGGCTTGAATGGTACGTTGATCATCAGAACTCTTCAAAACTTTGCGCTTAAACCAAGCAATGAAACCTTTTTCTGGAATGGCGAGTTCCGCTTGCACAATTGGATTATCCCAGTTGGTTTCAACTGCAATACGTTGCAATAAAACACGGATCGGCGAGTTTTGTGGCTCACCTAATACATCAATATGCTTCACTTGCTGATCAAACTTATCAGCTTTGGCATAGTAAATCCCGTTCAGGAATTTCTTCCATTCCGCGACATATTCTTGCTTATACAAGGCAACCAATTGCTTACGTATCTGCTCTGGACTACCAGAGAAAGTTAGGTCATCCGATTGGCGACTATTTAGCACCCAGTCTTTACTATCTGTTGGTTTATTCGCTGCATCATCAATCGCATGTTCGACATACTCATCCCAAGCTTTTTGCGTAAATACACCCGGTAATGCATAACTGCCTAAAACGATATTTCGATTTTGCTCACCGACGATTTGCCCAACAGTAACCGCTGGATAACGAACTGCTGCACGCATTTTGATTTCGTTATAAACACGATCACGTGCTGGCATACCGCGAATCACAGATAATAGAACTTGACGCGTTTGATCAACAACTTGAGCATCAGTTTCCAATACTGGGAAACCACTTTGATTCGCTAAAGTCATTGCATAGGAAAGGATTTTTTCCGCATCTTGAATCATCTCACCACGAGGCATCTGTCCACGATTGGCATCTAACCAAGATCTCCAGAAACGTGAAACCTGATCACTTAGATGACTACTATCCATATACTCAGGATTACTCATCATCAAATAGGCTTTCAGTGCGTTATAAGCATCTTGTGGATTACTATCCGATGGCTCTAAGTATTGTTGAGTTCTTGCGACTTGTTTAATTTCAACATTGACGTGATTTTCTTTTAAAGTTGCTTCATTCCCTTTCACACGTTGCAAATATTGAGCAATATTCTGCTGGGTTGGTGTCAATACAATCTGCTGAATACCTTTTAGATATTCAGTTTTTAAGCTTTCACGAAGTTGATTGCCCTGATACAAACCAAAACTAAATTTGAGTGGTCGGTTATCAGCGAACTCATCCAACTGCTGCAAACGTTCTTGTAAAATTAACAAGGATTCAAGCTGCGTCGACAATTGTTGTCCCGATGCTTTTTCTAAATGTACAACTTTATCTAAATCTGCTTGAACATCTGCAATTAACTGCTGGTTATTTCGATATGACCAAACCCAAACGCCTAGTACTAAAGAAACTCCCACCAAAGCCCCGATAAATGCAATATAACGCTGACGTTTTTTCGCAGGATTGATATGTTGTTTGACTAGATCTTTGTCGCGCAAAATGACGTTGGAAAAAAGACCTTGTAGGAAATAACCATGATTTGGTGCAACGGAATGTGATATGCCTTCTTGGTTGCTATTTGGAATTTGCTCCAATTGAAATTCTTGAGCAATATTTTCCGTCATTGGGCTTTCAATTACACCTTCTTGTAACGCACTGGTAAAATAGAAACCACGGAATACAGGTTGGAACTGGTAAGGATTTTCTTCGAATAAAGTACTAATGAAGCTCTTTAATGCTGGCTTTAATGTCTTAAACTCCAATGGGAAAGTCATGACACTTGGTGAAATATTTTGAGAATGACGACGACTTAAATGAGTTGTACTAACACTTTTTAGACCGTCATACAAAATGCTGTAATGTTTTTCAAATAATTCTACGGCATTGTGCGATGAACTTTGATCGTAGGGTAACGTTGCACCCCAAGCTTGATTATATTCCTGTGATTCATAGCAATCGAAAAACTCAGTAAAACCTGCGATCAAATCCATTTTAGAGAAGACCAAGTAAACGGGCACCACAACTTCAAGTTTTTCCGTTAAATCTTGAATACGTGCACGTAGATTTTTGGCTAATTTTAATGAATTTTCGGGGCTTTGGCTGACTAACTCAGCAATACTAACAATGACAATCAAACCATTAATCGGTGCTTTGGAACGATTTTTCTTTAAAATATTAAGAAAACCTAACCATTCAGAATGATCTTCTGAATAAACCGAATAACGTCCAGCCGTGTCTAATAAAATCCCCTCTGTTGAAAAGAACCAATCACAGTTACGTGTGCCGCTTAAGCCTGCAGACACCATTTTTTGATGCGTTTCTTCAAACGGGAACTTCAAACCAGAATTATAAATCGCAGAACTTTTTCCTGCCGCAGGATTACCAATGACCATATACCACGGCAACTCATACAACGCAGCATTGCCCTTTTTGTCACCAAGCTTTGACTTACGAATCAATTGAATTGACTCTTTCATTTGCTGCTGAATTAATTGTAGTTCAGCTTTATCTTTCTGTTGAGCTTGCTCAGCACTCGTATTTTGTTCAATGGCATTGGCTAATTCTTCACCCTGTGCAGCATGGCGTCTTCTCTGGATTAACCAATAAATGCCATAGATAATTAAACCAAGCACATAAGCTGCGACCAAGGCGAAAAAAATGTGGCGCGGAATAACTGAATATGACGAAATCAGAGCAACAAGCAAGGACAAGGCAATGATTGCTTTAGGATTGGTGATGTACTGCCACAGATAACCTAAAATGATGTACATTGAGTTCTCGAATTCTTAAAAAAGTTAATCAATCAGCAATTGCTACACTTTCCTGTTCCATCGGAAGTTCAGGAAAAGTTTGAATAAATGCTTTTAAATCTTGGCCATAAATAAAGGCAACCTGAGGATCTGGAAACTGAGCACCCAACATTAATCCAAAGATTTTTGAAAGGTTTTGAGTTTGTCCAAACATCGGTTTGCAATAAAGATAGTGATGCGGCTCTATTGGAGTTTGAGCAAAGAATTGTTCAAGCTTTTTGACCACTTTAGGGTTTTCTCCATCTTCGAGCAGCAGAACAAAAGGCTCTTCATTGTCGTATTGTGGTAAATCATGGATATTTAGCTCTTCAAAAATTTGATTTAAATTATTTTGATTTAATACAAGCTTTAATGTTTTCAAAGGTTGCAACTGTTCTATTTGTACGGCGGGATGTGCAACGCAACAACTACTGACAAACTCAGCTGGTATATAAGTTTTTTTCCCTAACAGGCGCTCATCCAAAATATCTTGGTCGATTTCGGAATCCGCTGTAATGATTAAGCTCAGTTCGTTTGGTTGTTTCTGAATACGTTCAAATAACTCAACCGTTTGCTGAACAACGGATGCCCCACTGACAAAGTGATACTCAATATGGAATTTCTGGGGAATGATGCCCAAATCATAAAAAAATGCCTGAATGATTTCATTACTACTCAAATCATTCCATGTATGAATCACGTCCTCAGACAGTAAAATATGCAAATTTAACTTATCTAAACGATAAACTTGTTCAACGGGTTTGGTTTCTGTTTCGTCACCCTCTGAATGCGTAGGGTCAATCCATGCAGGATGCATACGATATTCATGCAAATTCTGACTTTCATAGAACAGACTAGACTGCTTTAAATGATCAGCGACAGACGATAAAAGTGATTGATGGGATTGCAGCTGATGCTGGATCAATGCCATGATTCGCTGCTGTTGAGTCGTGATAAATTGCATCTCTTCTGAGACATCTTGACTCAATACTTGATCTAAATCTTCAATTCGATAGGATAAAACGGGCAATCCAATTACACTTGATAATTTAGAATCTAACAGAGGACTCGCAAGGGATTTTATCCCATCAAGAATTGCATCATTTTCACCAAGCGCGCAATAAGCCCCAGCTGCATAAAGATTAAGGGGCAACCACGTACTTTCTGACTGACTCGTTACTTCAGTCAACTCGTGCTCTTCACTTTGCTCAGCAGCCAAAGCTTGCTGTTTTTTTTCTTTATGTCTCTGATAGAAATGATAAATCAACCACGGCGAAATAAGTACCGTGCTAATCAACAATGGTAAAAAGACAAAATAGTGAAGCAGATCATTAGCATCAGGTTGAAATTGGGTGTCGCGCCAGAAATAAATTACGACAAAGCTGACGATAAAAAAACAACTTAACAAAAGCAGTAAAAATTTCTTAATCATTATGCTGCCCCTAATAGTGCATAACGAGTTTCAGTGTTATGTTGTAATTGCTCAGATGGCATAAGAAATGCCCCTTGTCCAAGACCATTTTCGTGTGTCGAATTTAAACTCGTTGGCCCAATCTCGCTTTTATCAAGTATTAAACGCACATCAATAAATAAAGTTGGGCTACACCATGTCTGAATTAAATGTTTGAGTTTTTTATTTAAAGGTTGCTCTGGTAAAAAGGCTAAATACTGTGCTCGCTTTAATGGACCAATTTGGATTTCAATTTTTCCATCAATCTGTTGTACCGTATCACCACAAAACGTATTTACCCCTAATAAACTTGATGTACTTCCACCCAAACTGGTTTTTTGCTCATCCCCCAGCTTAAATGTTTCTTTCACGAATTCCTGAATATGCACCTGCTCATTAAACACACAGGCTAATACCGTTTTTAATGCATGAGCTGTATTGTTTTGCCCCTGCATCAACCCTGAAAATTCTGCAAAATATTCTTCTAAATCCTGTTGTTCATGTTGTGAGCGGATATAGCCATTTAAAGCATGCAGAATATTCAGATAATGATTTTCTGATTCAATTTCATAACGGATTGGCAAATTGTAGACCAAACTTGCATCTACATATTTTGCCGTCAACGTATGATTGAATAGACCAAGAAACTGTTTAACTTCTTGGCGCTGTTGTCTCGGACTTTGTTTCAACTTATTGGTATAAGTATAAGGCAATGCACCTTGTGTACCTGTCAATCCCACCACCAAATTGGTGAGATAAATACGTTCATCTTGATAGCTCAGTGCTTCAATCTCAGTTACTGGAAAGCTTAAGCTGAATGACGTCTCAAACTTAAAATCCTCTGACCAATCTTTTGGCAAAGAGGTATGAGGCACATGACGCAATAATCGCGCTGATTGAATAAACTCAAAAGAGCCTGCTTGCTGAAAAAGCTGATCAACTACAGAAGCATCTTGCCACCAACGTTCTGAACGCATTGGTATATCTCCTGCTGATTGCTACTATCTTTGACAATGACATCGACAAAGCTATTGATCTGTACTTTAAGATTAAAAATATGGCTTAATAATTGACTAAAAATATATAGACTGTGCCCACGGAACACGCTGCTGTTTATACTTAACTCTACTTTCACGCCTCGAACAAACATGGGAAATGGCTTGGCATTGACTAACTTGTTAGCTGTTGAAAAACTTAAAGTCTTCAATGCATCGATCAATAAAATATTTTCTTTCGAATGCGGTAAGTTATACAAAGCCAATAATTCTTTCACATGGCTTAAGGCATCCCCTTTCATTAAAGCCAAGGTATTTAAAGATAAATGTGAAATGATCCGCCACTGTTCATTTTTATTCTTATCAAATTCAAAAGGTGATGTCGGACGTTTAAGAATTAAAGCACGTCTCGCTAAGCTGCTATCATTCAAATTTAAAATATTGTTGCTTTGTCCTAAAGCTTCGTGTGGTAAGTCACCATTTGAACACAATAATTTAGTACTAATAAAATCAGATTTGATTTCATAGGGTTTAAGATGTTTAGAAACAATCGAATAGCCCATCTGCATCGCTTGGGTTGCAGATGATTGATAATTTAAAGAATAGAAGAACTGAACTTTATCATTCTGATAATGGCTCATAGCAAAAAAAGGCAATACAGGAAGATAGCTTTGCTCCTTATTAGTCTTTTCACGCACCATATTCATTTCAATCACAGAATACACTTGATATAACTCAGGATGATGCGCATCTGTGATCAACGGATATTGTAATTGTGTATGAGTTATTTTTTGTGGTTCTGCTTGTTTTTCAAATAAATTAATTGCAGGTGTAGTAAATAATTTAAAATTGGCAATATTCAATTCAGAATAATTACGGACAACGGCTTGATCATTCAAATTTAATTTTAGGTGGATGAGGATTTCAAAGCTCTGCTCATGTTCACGTAGCATTCCCTTAAGTACACTCAAGTCCAAATTAAGATAATTAAACTTCTCTGGAAAACAAAAATATTCCATCAATAAACGATAAGCATGATGCGTATGCTGATCTACAGGCAATAAACTTTCTTGCTCACTGAACCCCATTACAGCAAATGGATTGGCAATTTCCATGCTACGCTGCCCAATACGAACAGCAAAACCCGTTTCTTTTTTTAAAATACTATCCAGAACTTGTAATGGAAAATTCGAAATCGCGTCCAAATAAATTGGTAACTTTTCTTCTAGCACCCAATGCGCATCATTAAAGATTTCAAACTTCATGCTTAAAGTCGCATTTTGGTTCAAATGCATATGCGTACTAGGCGAGGTTTGAAAATCCAAACCAGTTAAAGCAAGAGGTAATAATCGAACCTCATTGGTGGTATTAAATTCACATTGCACGCCTTTAAAACTACGTGAACGCAATGCTGTTTTTTGCGGAATTCGATGCACCTCAGTTAGCTGCTTAACTTTATTAATATCTTCAAAGCTAACCACGGTACATGCAGGGAAATGTCTCAAATACTGAGGAAACATTACCTCAAATAATGAATGGGTAAAGACATCGTAACTATCCGCAAGTTTTTTATCGATACGTGCAGCGATCAATGAAAAGGCTTGGATTAATCGCTCAATATGAGGATCATCGATTTGTTCTTGATTTAGTGATAGGCGTTGCGCAATCTTGGGATACTTCTGTGCGAACTCTCTGGATTGCTGACCGAATTCTTGTAATTCTTTTTCATAATACGGTAGAAGTTGTTCTATCACAGTTCTCTCACACTAAGCTCTTGCAGAAATAACATATTGTTGTGTAGTTGGTTTGAGTAAAGCATCAAAGAAAACAGGTTCATATAGTGGATGAATATTCAAATAGGCCTGAATACTTAAACACAATGCCCCCATATTATGTCCATCCAGCAACATCTCAACTTTAATCTGTCTCAATCGCGGCTCATGTGCTGCAATCGACTGCTCAATTGATTGACAAATTTTGTCTCGATCCAAAGGATTTGCAGTTGAAAGCCCAACAAAATCAATAATTCCAAATTGTAAAATTGATTTCTTCGCCAAAGGATACTCATCCATATCCACTTCAAATTGTGCAATTCGACTATTGAGAAGATCTTCTAAATCACGAGCAACAGATTCTCGCAATTGTTGAATTGACAACCCTCTTAAATAATCCTCATGCTCAGGCAATAAGCGATCAAATAATGTTGATCTAAACCCATATGGATATAAATGATCTAAATTCATGATGATAAAACAGAAAAATAAGAGAAATAGAGGTTAATAAATTATTAACCTCTATAGAAAAATCAAAATTCCAATTACGCAGCGTATGATGCTGTGTTATTAGAAAGTGACCATTTCTTAGTAACAGCACCTTTCGCAGTACCGTTAATGTCTTGTTGGTTATAAGTCCACTCAACAGCAGCATATTTCAAGCCGAACTGCTCAGTTGGAACACCTTCTTCATTAACAACTGGAGTCACACTTGATACAAGAACGTGCTTCAATTTGATTTGTAAATACTTAATACGCTTGTCACCGTTTGCACGGTAAAAATCGATCTGTACTTCATCAAACGTATAACCTGCTGAACAAGCTTCCCAAAGTTTTGGACTAGTTGCATCCAAATCTTTAACAAAAATCATATCATCATGTTCAACACGTTCAGCCGTATGGCCCCCTACGCTACTTGAAGTCGCAGACTTAGGTTGACGGATTTTATGAGACCAAGAGTTAACTTCTAGCCAACCTTTGTGCTCAGTATCACGAGATTCTCCGTCTACCTTGTACTTACCACGAAACTCAACGTATATATCTTTCATTTAAAAATTACCTCTGTTTATTTAAAGTTATTATCTAGCTGATCTCATTGTTTAATTTGAGGACTGCGGTAGTTCAGTCACGAGTCGTAAGGAAACAGACAACTCATCCAGCTGGAAATGTGGTCTCAAAAAGACCACTGATTTGTAGTGACCCGGCTGAGCAGGATCTTCTACAACTTTTACAGATGCTTCACGAAGCGGATATTGCGCTTTCGCTTCTTGTGAAGCACCATCATCAAGCAAGACATATTGTGAAAGCCATTCATTTAAGAAGGCTTCAACATTACCTGCTGATGCAAAGCTTCCCACTTTGTCTCGCATCATTGCTTTTAAGTAATGAGCGATACGAGAGACAGCCATGATGTACTGGATCTGACTTGATAGTGCTGAGTTGGCATTTGCCGTATCACTATCATATTTTTTTGGTTTTTGTGTTGATTGCGCACCAAAAAATGCCGCATAGTCGGTATTTTTACAGTGAACTAAAGGAATAAAGCCAAGATCACTTAACTCCTTTTCACGACGATCAGTAATTGCAATTTCAGTTGGACACTTAAATACCACTTCACCATCTGATGTTTTAAAAGTGTGAACTGGTAAACCTTCAACCAAACCACCACCTTCAACACCGCGAATAGCAGCACACCAACCATGCGCATCAAAGGCATTAGTTAGACGAGTACCAAAAGCGTAAGCCGCATTCATCCACAAATAATCATGGTGATCTTCACCAGTTACCGCTTCGATGAAGTTAAAACCTTCTGTTGCAGTCCCCTCTTTCGGGTGATACGGCAAACGACCAAGTACGTGCGGCATGGTAAGTGCAACATAACGTGAGTCTTCACTATCACGGAAAGAACGCCATTGAACATATTCAGCAGTTTCAAAGATTTTTGAGACATCACGAGGACGATCAATATCTGTAAATGACTCTAGTCCTAAGATATTTGGACTAGCAGCAGAAATAAATGGGGCGTGAGCCGCAGCAGCTACGTGTGAAATTTGCTCTAGCAAATACATATCCGATGGTGTGCGATCGAACTCAAAATCACCAATCAATGCAGCATAAGGCGCGCCACCAAATGAGCCATATTCTTCTTCATAAATCTTCTTGAAGAGTGTGCTTTGATCGAAGTCCGTTGCACCCTGAAAATCTTTAACCAACTCTTTTTTAGTCGTATTCAACATACGAATCTTAATCATTGAGTTAGACGGTGTTTCTTGGCAGAAGTAGTAGAGACCACGCCATGTTGACTCGATCTTCTGGAACTGCTCATGGTGCATAATTTCACTAAGTTGCTTGGAAATTAAGGCATCAATCTCAGCAATACGCTTATCAATCGATAAAGTCATATTTTCAGAAACAGTAATCGTTCCTGCCATTACCTCTTTCGCTAACTCACCAATGAGGCTTTTAGCTCGTACATGCTCATCATCATTACGGGCAATACGACTTTGTTCGACAATTGAGTCAAGTAAATGTGTCGATTCAGCTTCTAAATTTGATGCAGTTGCAGCTTGTAAATTACTCATTTTCAGCCTCCGCACTTAATTGACGAACTTGATCTGTATTTTTAAGTACTTCATCTAACAAATCTTCTAAACGTTCACTATTTGAAATTTTGTTGCGAAGATCCGTTAAACGCTCGCGTGCTTCAACCAATTTACGCAATGGATCAACTTGTTGTACAACTTGTTCTGGTCTAAAGTCTTCCATCGAATTAAAAGTTAAATCCACCGACATACGCCCACCTTCTTCAGTTAGCGTATTTTCTACCTGAAATGCAGCTCTTGGTGCTAAAGACTCCATTACCTCATCGATGTTATCTAGATCAACATTAATGAATTTTTTATCTTTCAGCTTGGTTTTCTCAAGCTCTGATGCCGCAGAAAAGTCACCCATGACCCCGACAACAAACGGTAATTCTTTTGATTCTTTACCATCTCCAACTTCAACATCGTAAGTCAGCTGTACACGAGGTGGACGAATGCGTTGCAACTTTTTCTGTACGCTTTCTCTTTTAGCCATAACTCTTTACCCTTGATTATTGTTTCAACGAAGCAAATGGATTCGTACCTGTTGGTCGAACAGCACTTGGTGTTGTGGTTGTTGGACGACTCGCTGGTGCTGTAGTCTGTGTTGCTGTATTACGCGGTGTTGAAGTCGCACGTGGTTTAGGTTGACTCACGGCACGACGGTTCGCTGTACTGGTGTTTCGAACTTCTTTTTTAGGCGCTTCTTCCACTTTCTTTACAGCCAACACACTTGCTGGCATGGCAGTGCGAATATTCTCACTCAATTCTTTGGCTGGTGGATAGGTCAACTCTTGACTTAGATAACGCACTTCTTCAGCACGCATTTGCTGTAATGCCGTGTTCGCCATTTCTACGCTAGCCAAGAAAGTAACATCTGTTAATAATGTGCCTTGAACATTTTTTTCATGCAATTGATTGGCAAGTGTCAAAGCATTCATCGGCTGCTTTAACTCATACATACGCATAGCAGCTTGAGCCAATAAATCATTCACTTTATTTGCATTGGATTTATCACAAACCTGTTGATAAATTTGAAGTAATTCTTGATCGGTTTGCCCTTCTAGCAATGGGTTTTGTTTAATACATTTTCTTTTTAATTTAACTGGTTTAACTGGCTTTGCTTTTTTATCAGTTAGGTTTGTCTCTTGATCAACTTGTTTAGATTCTTGATCAGCCAATTTCGTCTCTTGCTCTTCCGCATAAGCAAAACCACTTATTGCCATACAAAGAATTGATACTACAATACCTTTTTTCAAAATGTGCCTCATCATTATTTAACTTATTTAATTGATAGAGTCGACAATTATTGTTAAAAAACCCTCTTACTCATCAATTTTACTTACGTAGAATATTGTCGCGAATTTAACAAAAAAACGACATAGAAAGTCAATACTAATTACGTTTTATAACATTAATGGATTATTTTGATTATATTATGCAATTATTTTTTTATGAATAGACAGAATTTTTTTGTTTAAAAGTAACAACTTTTGTTGTAGAATAATCTGTACACTCAACAAGTGTTTACATAAGTTTTTGATTTTATTCAGAAAATATATTTTAGATATAACAACAATATCAAGTCAAAACTTACTTAGCAGGGCTTGGTATTCAAAATTATTGTGAGTAATAAATGAGTAATTTAAAAGTTTTAATCACAAAACTATCATCTCCTACTCGTTCCGCATTAGAAAAATCTGCAAATTATTGCATTAACCAATTGAATTATGAGATTGAAATTGAGCATTTATTTGTAGAGTTATTAAATCAAATACCTGCAAATGATTTACAAATTTTATTAAAAAAAAATAATATCTCTTCTGAAGCTTTAACTAATGATTTAAAAGAAACTATTGCTTCATTACCCAAGGGAAATACCCGCACTCCAATTTTTGCAAAATCAATTGTAAAATTATTTGAACAAGCATGGTTATTAGCATCCGCCGAACAAACACCTGTTATTCGTAGTAGCCATTTAATTATTGCTTTGCTCACTGAGCCCGATCTCCAACAAATTGCTTTCCGAGCATCGAGTTTATTTGAGCTATTTCCAATCGATACCATGAAGCACAAGTTTTTAGACATGTGTGGTAATAGCAGTGAACATACCCAAATTGAAAATAATAAAACTGACGAAACTCAGTCTGTAGAAGCCTCGTCAACAATACCAGCTAAAACACCCGCGCTAGATCAATACACCATCAACCTGACCACGAAAGCACAAAATGGACAAATTGACCCTGTCATTGGTCGTGAGTTCGAAATACGTTTAATGCTTGATATTTTGATGCGTCGCCGCCAAAACAACCCTATTTTGACGGGTGAACCAGGTGTAGGTAAGACCGCAGTTGTAGAGGGTTTGGCCTTAAAAATTTCACAAGGTCTAGTCCCAGAAGCATTGCAGAATGTACAAATTCATGTGCTAGACATGGGTTTATTGCAGGCTGGTGCCAGCGTCAAAGGTGAGTTTGAAAATCGCTTAAAACAGGTTATCCAAGAAGTACAAGCCTCAACGCACCCGATTATTTTATTTATTGATGAAGCACACACTTTGATTGGTGCTGGTGGTCAAGCTGGGCAAAATGATGCAGCCAATCTACTAAAACCAGCTTTGGCACGTGGTGAATTAAGGACTATCGCAGCGACCACATGGGCTGAATACAAACAATATTTCGAAAAAGATGCAGCGCTAAGTCGTCGCTTCCAAGTCGTTAAAGTAGAAGAGCCAACTGAAGAAGTAGCGATCGACATGTTACGCGCCATGATTCCAGTCATGCAGAATCATTTTAATTTAAGTATTGATGATCAAGCGATTATTACTGCAGTACAAGCTTCTCATCGTTACATTAGTGGTCGCCAACTACCAGATAAAGCAGTCAGTGTTTTAGACACAGCTTCTGCACGAGTAGCACTCACTCAAAATGCACAACCAGTTATTCTGGATCAGCTTAAAGCTCAACACCATAACTTAAAACTTGAACAGCAAATCATAACCCAAGAGCATCAACAATTCCCTATACATCATGAACGCTTAGAAGCACTCAATCAGCAAATTTCAACATTAGAATCTGAGATTCTAGATGTAGAAAAACGTTGGAAACAGGAACTCGAATTCGTTAAACAAATCCAACAGCTCAATCAGCAAGAAGAACAACCTGAACTGAAACAAAAAATCTCTGATCTAAGAACAGAGCTCACTCAATTACAAGGGCAAAATCCTTTAGTTTTTGAGCGTGTTACATCTCAAATTGTGAATGAAATCATTTCTGACTGGACTGGTATTCCTGTGGGGAATATGGTCAATGATGAAATCAAACAGATTTTAACGCTTGAGGATAAACTTGCAGAACGTGTAATGGGACAAGATTATGCCCTGCATCAATTAGTTCAAGGCATTAAAACCTCCAAAGCAAAATTGGAAGACCCGAATAAGCCACAAGGCGTATTTATGCTGGTTGGGCCAAGTGGTGTTGGAAAAACAGAAACTGCTCTGGCATTAGCCAATGAACTATATGGTGGTGAGCAACATTTAATTACGATTAATATGTCTGAATACCAAGAAGCACATACTGTTTCATCTTTGAAAGGCGCGCCTCCAGGTTATGTTGGTTATGGTCAAGGTGGGGTTTTAACCGAAGCCGTACGTCGTAATCCATATAGTGTTGTTTTGCTCGATGAAATTGAGAAAGCGCATAGTGATGTACAAGAATTATTTTATCAAGTGTTTGACAAAGGTACGCTTGAAGATGGTGAAGGTCGTGTGATTGATTTTAAAAACACAACCATTTTACTGACCTCAAATACTGGTTCCAGTGCGATCATGCAAGCTTGTTTAAATCAACCCGTAGAAGAATGGCCAACTGCTGAAGCATTGCTTGATCACTTAAAACCAAGTCTCTACAAACAGTTCAAGCCTGCTTTCATCGGTCGTATGCGTGTTGTTCCATATTTTCCATTGCATGACGAACTCTTAGTCAGAATCATTAAACATAAACTTGGGAAAATTGTTGCTCGAATCGAAAAACAATATGCCACCAAAGTTGAGTATTCTGATGATCTTGTAGAATTGTTATTAAACCGCTGTACTGAAGTTGATAGTGGTGCCCGAAACGTAGACAATATTTTGAACTCAACTGTTTTACCGTCTCTTGCGACCGAAATTTTAGTTGCTCTAGCTGAGCATAAATTACCGAAATTAATCATTATTGATACCAAAGATGATGATATTAGCTATCAATTAGACCCAGTTGCTAAAGGAACTCGTAAGCGTTCAAGTAAAAAAAACAAAGCTGATGTTTAAAATATTCAAGATTGAGCCCAAATTGTTATGAAAATGGACATACTCCCATTACTGACCCCAATTGATGATCAGTCACCTTGTGGTGAAGATTTTTCATTTTCCAATGAGTTCCACACGATAAAAAAAGCGAGAACTCAAGACGATGTTTTACTCGACCAAGGCGATTGGGTCACTGAGCCGAAACAAGCAGATTGGGATTATGTTTCATCTACTTCTATTGAACTACTTCAGTATAAAAGTAAAGATATACGCTTGCTAACATGGCTTTCTGAGGCTTGGGCAAATCTTTATGGGTTTGAAGGCATCGCAAAAAGTCTTGATTTAAGTCATCGTTTACTTGAACAATATTGGTTAACCATCCACCCAGAAGTAGAAGATGACGACTTAGATCAACGTATTGGTTTATTACAAGGCTTGATCAATCAACTCCCTCTGTTGATTAAGAAAGTACCATTAATCAATACCACACCTTTTTATCATTTATTGGATTATGACAATTTTCTTTATCATGAAAATGTGCGTCGTAAACAAAGTGATGATTATGATAATTCAAATAGTAATAACGAGCTTGAACAGTTTGAGCAAGCTTTATCGAATACCGATGTCTCTTTCCAGTTTCAAAACTATCAACATTTTAATGATATTTTGCAGCAATGGTCAGTACTCAAGAATGTGTTAGATGGTTTGCTAGGTTTGGATTCACCAAGTTTTGCAGCAATTGATTCCAGCTTGGAAAGTATCCACCAAACGCTTAAAAAGATATATAAAACTGAATATTTTGGACAATCAACTCAACCACATAACCCTGAAGTTGAAACTCAAAATATTCCAATTGAAAAACCTGTGATGTCTCAAACGACTACAGTACAAAATACCATGTCTTTCCAACCCCAAGTTCAATCTCATATTGAAAATCGCGAACAAGCGATGCGCGTTTTGCAAGAAATAGCCACTTATTTCCAAAAAAACGAGCCGCATAGCCCTGTGAGCTATATGTTGCAAAAAACCATAAAATGGAGCCAAATGCCGCTACATGAATGGCTTGGTCAAGTCATCAAAGATGAACATCCATTACAAATGGTACAAGATATGCTCGGTGTTCAACCCAAGAATGAATATGAATAATTACTGGTAAATTGATATGTTTAAAGCAGAAAAAGTTCTTTGGGGTGAAGGTTTATTTTTACGTCCACAGCACTTCCAAATCCAAGATACCTATCATGAACAACGCTTAAATCATACGATCCGTGCGCTCGTTCCCTATGCCTATGGTGTTCAAAAACTTAAATTTGATCAGGTACAACTTTCAACCCATATCTTAGCTTTAGAAGAGGTTGAAATCATTTGGCAAGATGGTGAAATTTACCATGCTCCTGCACAAGATTTACTCCCTGAACCCTTATTATTGGATGATCTCAACCTAAAAGGTGAGATGGTTGTTTATTTGGCACTCCCAATTCTCCAAGCAAATAAGAAAAATATTGCGGATGAGAAAGGCTCGCTTTCTAGTCGTTATCATAATTATCTCTCAGAAACACACGATTTATTTACCGATGCCAGTCCTGCAGATCTCAGCCTATTGCGTCGTCGTGCTGAGTTCAAACTGCTTGAACAGCACATACAACCGAGTCAAACTTTAGATGGCTTCTTGTATTTGCCAATTGCCAAAATAAAACGTCAAAGTTCTGGTACGTTTGAACTTGATCCAAAATTTATTCCACCTATTTTGCATGTTGCGGCTTCGGATGCTTTGACCAGTAATCTCAAGCGCACACTGAATGTGATTAAGGCAAAAATCAAAACTATTCAGAGTAACAACCGAGAAAATGAACAGAAGCTCATTGAGTTTCGCTCTGGTGATATCGTTTCTTTCTGGCTAATTAATGCATTAAATACAGCTTATGCTGGATTAAATCACCTATTCCAATATCCTCAAATTCATCCTGAGCGTCTATTTTCAGAATTATTACGTTTAGCTGGATCACTGCTTACCTTTTCTAGCAATTATGACGTTGATCATTTACCTCATTATAAACATCATCAATTGCAAGACAGTTTTCAGCAACTCGATGTGATTTTACGGGATCTACTAGATACCATTATCTCAAGTCGCTACTTCAGTATTGCCCTAAAAGAAACTCGCCCATCTTATTGGGTTGGCAGCCTTGAATCAGACAAGATCACGCGTGATACTCGTTTATATATCGCAGTTTCAAGCAGTATGATGCAAACCCACGAACTTATTCAAATCGTGCCACTACGCTTTAAAGTGGGAAGTACCATTGATGTTGAACAACGTGTCGTTGCGGCATTACCCGCTGTGCCTATCCATCATTTGATGCAAGTTCCAACCGCAATTCCTGTGCGCTCCGGGGTAAGTTATTTTGAAATTGAGCCACATCATGAGCTCTATCAACAAATGCTGGAATCAGAGTCTATCTGCGTGTACATTCCCGCTGGTTTCCAAGATATCAGTATCGAACTTATTGCTGTAATGAATAGCTAAGAGAAGAATGATGACTCAACATCCAACAGGCATCCCCTCTTTATTTGATGATGGTAAAATTGGTTCTGGCTTACCCGCAACCAATCTACCGCAGAATAAATCCCAGACCACTAATCTCATTGATCTATTACACGATGGATTCTATTTGGTCTTTTTGATTCGTAATCGCTATATTCCTTCAAATCCGAGTGATTTCCGTAGCAAAATTTTGGAACTATTAAATCGTTTTGAGCAACAAGCAAAACGTCTGCAATTCTCAGCAGATGACATCCATGATGCAAAATATGCTTTTTGTGCTTTGATCGATGAAACAATCGCGACACAACAAGATCCTGCCTATTTCAACTTACAAAATACTTGGTTGATTAGTCCGTTACAGCTGAGTTTATTTGGCTCTCAATTAGCAGGTTATCGTTTTTTTGAGATCTTAGAGCAGCTGCGTAGCCGTGGTAAAGATCGCTTAGCTGCATTAGAAGTTTTTCATTACTGTTTATTGCTTGGTTTTCAAGGTAAATATCGACTTGAGTCTATCGAAAGTCTCAACCATTTAGTTGCACGTGTTGGCGATGAAATTGATTATCTAAAAGGTAAAAAGGCTGCATTTTCACCATTTGCAGCGATTCCTGATCAAATCAAGCATATTATTCATCACGAATTGCCATTTTTTTGGATTTTAATTTTCTTATTGATGTTTGCTGCACTCAGTTTTGCTGGACTGAAATTTATGCTGTCACAACAAAATCAAAGTGCACTATCCCCATATCAAAATGTGATTTCGGCACCCGCTGAAGAAGCGCATATTACAATCCATTTACCGTAGTTGACGACACATGACTCAGGAAAGACCCACTTCTTTACGCATATTACAGACGAATAAAAAAAAGAGTTTATCTCCTGTAATTTATGTATTTGTCGGATTTATTTTAGGCGTTATTTTCAGCTTAATTATTTTTTTTGTATTGTTCCAAACGCAATCCAGTGCTCCTGTAGAAACACACGAGCAGACTGAGCCCTATTCAACACCAACAACAAGCACACAAAGCTCCATAGAAAATGTGAGCAATGTAGCGGAACAAGTCCAACACGAAAATACTGAATCTGAAGAAGATAGTAGTTTTACCCAACCTCAAGATACAGATTTAAATAAATTTTTCCAACACTCAGCAACTGCCACACCTACAGATCCATCACATCGCAGCTCTCCTTTTGCAAATGAGCCAAATGGAAATAAACCGGTACCAGCAACAATTTCAAAACCGATTCAGCAAAAAAATACAGCAACAACTGGAGCGGAAAAAACCAAAAAAGTAGAAACTGAACCCACAAAAACTACTGCGCCAAAAACAGCAGAACCAGAAGCTGAAGCGCCGCAGGCATCTGTACAAATTAATGTGACTCAGCGACCATTTACTGTTAATGAACTCAAATAACGAATGATTTGGTTTATTTCGATTAGCTTTTTGCTTGTCATTATTGTACTGACGTTATTGATGTCATATGAATTACGCTCCAAGTGTATTCATTTATTGCGCTCACTACTTCCACAAAGCAAAAAGAAAATTGCGAATGCGATGCAATTTGCTGAAAACATGCATCAAGCTGCCGCTCCTGAAAAGTTGCAATCGCATTGGCATATACAGCAATGGTGGATTTTAATTGCAGGATTTTTTTTATTTTCCAGTATTTTAATTTTTGCTTTTACACGTCCAATAAATTCGACTCGCATCGAAGCAGAATATTTGAAGCAAACTGATCCACAAATTTATGCGTTATTGAATGGTGAAATCCTCAGTCCACCACCAGAAGTTGATGAAACACTTATTCAAGATGCATTAATTGAAGCAACCCGTATCGAGCAGGAATATCATGCTCAACATAGTGGCTCAATTGATGCCTCACAAATCGAGAGTCCTATAGCACATGCACACGGTGCGCTTGACAGTAGCCTAGTTGATCGTAAGTGGGACAAGATGAATCCACGCTATAAACAACGTTTACTCATGGTCTTTAAGATTATGAAAGAACAACATGGCTATGAGCTTGTCTTACTCGAAGGCTATCGCAGCCCCGCTCGACAGAATATGCTAGCAGGAAATCCCAATACCACACGTGCGAGAAGTTACCAAAGTTATCATCAATTTGGTTTAGCTGCAGATGTTGCGTTCAAACGTAACGGTAAAGTGGTAATCAGTGAACGTGACCCATGGGCAATGCGAGGCTATGAACTTTACGGTCAAGTAGCTGAATCTGTCGGCTTAACATGGGGCGGACGTTGGAAATCAATCAAAGACTATGGACATACTGAATATCGTATGCCTGGTTTAAAGAAAACCAAAGAAATGGCTGAATTGCTTACTTCAGAAGGTCAACTCAATAACACGATTTCTTAGTGTTTACTTAAATTGCAGCTATGACTTGAATCATGGGCACAAACGACGCAAACAAAGTATTAAACACGGATAACGTGACCTTTTATCAAGACTGATAACACAGCTTGGGGAAGGAATAGCTTGATTTCGTCAAGCATAGAAATTAAAAATGGCGTTAAAGAATTTAATCTTTAACGCCACTGAATCCAATCGACTCATTTATCTCAGTTTGATGACACAAACCAAGCTCGATTATGCAGATTGCTTCGGATGTACCATGTTTTTTACAGCCAAGATATCTGCCAAAACTTGATCAGAAATTAAGTTTTCTGCTTTGATTAAAGCCAATACACTTTGCCCTGTTTCATTGGCCTGTTTGGCAATACGTGTCGTTGTTTCATAACCTAGGTACGGATTAAGTGCTGTCACAATCCCAATTGAGTTTTCAACCTGAGATTGGCACAGCTCAGCATTGGCACGAATCGTATCAATACACTTTTGCTGGAACATTTGCATGGCTTTGCCCAGCAACTCAATTGATTCAAATAACTTAAATGCAATCAATGGCTCCATCGCATTTAATTGCAATTGACCTGCTTCAGCAGCCAAAGTAATCGCCAAATCGTTAGCAATCACTTGATAACAAACTAAATTCATCGCCTCAGGAATAACAGGGTTCACCTTACCAGGCATAATTGAGCTACCTGGTTGGCGTGGTTCTAAGTAAATCTCACTTAATCCAGCACGTGGACCACTTGATAATAAACGTAAATCGTTGGCAATTTTCGATAGTTTCGTAGCAGTACGCTTTAAGAAACTTGAGAGTAAAACAAAGTCCCCCATATCAGATGTTGCTTCGATCAAATCAGGTGCGCTGCTAATCTTGCGCTGCGTAATTTCTGACAATGCTTGAATAGCATATTCACGATATTGAACTTCAGTATTAATTCCTGTACCAATCGCAGTTCCACCTAAATTCACCACACTCAAGGCATCAGGCATGATACGGTTAAGTTTATCCAGATCACTTTGTAAAGTCGCAGCAAATGCACCAAACTCCTGCCCTAAAGTCATTGGGACGGCATCTTGCAACTGTGTACGCCCCATTTTTAAAATATCTGCAAACTCGTTCGATTTCGCATTAAAGCTTGCAATCAGATTATTAAACGGCGTATTCAATTGTTCAATTGCTGAGATTAAGCCTAACTTGATCGCTGTTGGATAGACATCATTGGTTGATTGAGACATATTGACATCATTATTCGGGTGTAAATATTGATACTCGCCCTTTGATCGTCCTAAATACTCTAAACCAACATTAGCAACGACCTCATTTATATTCATATTTGTAGACGTACCAGCACCACCTTGAATCATATCCACCATAAATTGATCATGATACTGATTATTTATAATTTGTTGGCATGCATATTGGATTGCATTGTTTTTATTATCATCAATTTTATTTAATTTAAAATTTGAATGTGCACAAGCTGATTTTACAATTGCAAGTGCTTTAATAAAATGAGGAAACTGACTTAATTTACTTGAGCTTAAATTAAAATTTTCAATTGCTCTTAACGTTTGTACACCATAATAGCAATGATCTGGAATTTCTTTCAAACCTAATAAATCTTTTTCAGTACGTGTGTTAATCTTAATATTCATTTAAATAGACTCTAGATCTCGATAAATTTATATTAGAAGACAGCATCATTTTTTTCTAATGTAAAAAAATATTACTACATGCATTTTTTGCATAATAGATTATAATAGCTTATACGCACATATGAAGGATTGGTTATGACCTTGGAAATTCGATGGATTGAAGATTTAATTGCACTAGAACAGGAAAACTCAATTTCCCAAGCGGCAGAACTACGACATGTCACCCAATCCGCATTTTCGCGTCGAATCCAAAATATCGAAACAGCCTTAGGATTTCAAATTTTAAAGAGAGATAGTAAAACCATCGATTTCACTGAAGCTGGACAAGTATTATTGGCATCTGCCAAAAGCATACAACATCAACTTAACTCAACGATAAGCTACCTAGAAAAAAATATTAAAAACAATGAACTAAATGTAACTTTTGCAGTATCTCACTCCCTCATTACACAGTTTTTCCCTCGCTTTATTCACGATTTATCCCTAAGTCTTGAAGACTTGAAACTAGAAATTATCGCTGCAAATCTTAAACAAGGCATGCGTTTACTTACCGATGGATCATGTGATTTTTTGATTTGTTACTGCGATCAAAAAACACTTCAGCAATTAGACACATCGCTTTTTATTTTCCATAAAATTGTGAAAATGGACATCTTACCTGTGACGGCAGTATATAATGATGAACCTAAATATTCATTTAATCAGCTCTTTCCTTTATTAGCCTATAGCAAACAAGCCTATTTAAGAAAATGTGTAGATGAGGTTATTGAGAGTAATTTAAATTATAGAACACTGTATGAAACAGATAATGCGAGTGATTTAAAAGAATTAGTTTTACAAGGTTTAGGTATTGCATAGTTACCCAAATTACTTGTTGAAAAAGAGTTATCTGAAAATAAACTTAGGGTGATTAACCAACCCAATTTTCACACATCACAAGATATATATATCATCAGAAGAAAAATGATCATTTCCGAACGAATAAAATATATTTGGAACCTTCTAACAAATAGTAATATAAAATACACCATATGATTTATTTAAATTATATAAAAAATATCATTATACAAAAATCAAGATAACGGTTTTTATTTCATATTGGATCTAAAAATAGAAACAATTAAAAACCGTTATCTGCAATACAATACTTTTAAATAAGTAACTTAAAGAACTATCTCATTTAAGTATTGTCTGCTAATCGACTGACAGGAACAATTGTGTCAACAGTTACTTCATCAGTTTCTGTCTCTTCAGCATTATGCTTATCACCTTCTGTACGTGCAATCACCGCCGTCGCAATACTATTTCCAATCACATTGGTCGCAGTGCGTCCCATATCTAGAAACTGGTCAATTGCCAAGATCAGAAGAATACCCGCTTCTGGTAGTTGAAACATAGCAAGTGTAGATGCTATGACGACAATAGATGCGCGAGAAACGCCAGCAATGCCTTTACTGGTAATCATCAAAGTCAAAAGAATCAATACTTGTTGCGTAAAGCTCAGGTCAATATTATAAGCTTGAGCAATAAACAATACCGCAAATGCCATATACATCATTGAACCATCGAGGTTAAATGAATAACCTAAAGGTAAAACAAAGCTCGTCACACGTTTTGGAACACCAAATTTGTTTAATGCTTCCATCGTTTTTGGGTATGCTGATTCACTACTCGCTGTTGCAAATGCCAACATGGTTGGTTCACGTACTGCTCGCACCAATCGAAAAACGTCTTTTCTTAAGAAGATATAACCAAAAGAAATTAAAATCATCCACAGGATCAATAAACCAATATAGAACTGACCAATGAAAATACTGTAATCCAAGATTAACTTAGGGCCTTGCACTGCAATTGCCGATGCAATCGCTGCAAATACAGCAATGGGTGCAGCCGCCATGACATAGTCAGTGATACGAAACATGACGCGGCATAACTCATCAATAATTTTTCCAATTACAGTCGCACCAGTTTGATGTTGAACATAAGCCAATGCAGAACCAAAGAAAATTGAAAACACAAGGATTTGCAAAATTTCATTATTTGCCATCGCTTCGGCAAAGCTTCTTGGAAAAATATGGGTAATAAATGTCTGTAAACTTAAACTTGATGCACTAACTCCAACATCGACAACTTCTTTAGGAACACTTAGATTCATTCCTGCACCAGGTTGGAAGTAATTCGCAAGCCCCATACCGAGCAATAACGAGATAAAAGATGCACCTACAAACCAGCCCATGGCTTTTAAAGTAATCGATCCAAGTGAGGATGATTTACCCATCGAGATTAAGCCTGAAACAATTGTTGCAAACACCAGCGGTGCAATAATCATTTTGATTAATCTAAGGAAAACATCTGTGACGATCTTAAAATAGCTTGCAATATCTGTAGTCTGTACCGTACTTAAAGTGCTATGACATGCCCACCCGACTAATATCCCTGTGATCATTGCCACCAGAATATATTTGAGCAGCTTCTTTTGATTCATAATAATTATTCCTTCCCTATTGCACTTTGCATTTAGGTTATCCACCTATAAATTCCATGCCATACGGGCTTCATCGATTTAGCACTATAAGAAACAAAACCGCTGACGCCACTATCAGCAGTGGCAAGTTTTACTTTTTTTGAAAAAAAACGACAATGCAAAAATTAAATATTTCATGCAAATAATGCATATTTTTTAATGTTGATTACTGATATGTAGATTGGGCTTTGAGGATAGTTTTATTGATAATAACTGGTATAAAAAACAAACAATTCTTGTTTTATTCACCTGATTAATAAAGTAAATATTTACATATTTTGTATAGATTGCTTTGATCGATGTGTAATTAATCCTGATAACCAGACAAATTATGATTTTTTGTTAAGTAAGTTGAGGAGTAAAAGCATGTCCCGTCCTGAAATAGATTGACAGTATTTCATTTCAAACCGAGTTAAGCAATTAGCTCGGTTTTCGCTTTCTCATACATCTGATTAGGAGTAATCATATTTAAACTTAAATGCGGTCTGTAGCAGTTATAAATCACTATAGATTCCGAAATTAAATGGTCTAACTCCTTCATCGTTTTACATCGTGTAGTTAAGAACTCCTGTTTGAGTATGCCATTGATTCGCTCTGCTAAAGCATTTTGGTAACAGTCTCCTCCATCTGTCATCGAGGGACTTATACCGTAATGCTGTAGTGCCGATTGATATAATTCAGAGCAATATTGAGAACCTCTATCTGAATGATGAATCAGGGTTGTTGCTCTATCTTTTATAGACTTCATTGCCATATGTAAGGCTTGTACAACATTCTCTGCCCGCATATCACTTGATAACTTATAACCTTTAATTTGTCGGGTATAGGCATCTGTCACAAGTGATAGATAATGCACACCCTCTGCACTTTCAACATAGGTAATATCACTAACAAAGACTTCATTTGCCCGTATTGGAGAATAATCCTTTAATAAATTAGGATGTTTCTTCATCCAGTGTTTGCTATCTGTAGTTTTGGTATAGCGACGTTTAGGGCGTATCAATAAATCATTCTCTTTTAATACTTTAAATAACTGATCTCGACCAAACTTCAGTCCTTGTTCTAGCAATTTTGGTTTGATCAGCCAATAGAGTTTACGCGTACCGATACTTGGCATCAAATAACGATACTCCATAACCAATTCAAGTACTTGCTGAGTTTCCCGAGCTTTGATTTGAGCACGTTTTTCTGATTGATAGTAAGCCTGTCGGGTGATTCCTATCCACTCACAATAACGTGAGACATTTAGTCTTCTTTGGGCTTGCCAATCTTTGAAACGTGCTCGGTATACTTTTTTCCAAGATCTCTCCCACATTCTTTGTCTATGTGATAAATCACATCTTGGATAAATTCAGTTTTTAGCTTTTCTGCGGCTAATTGTTTTTCCAACTGGCGAATGCGTTGTTGAGGGGTGAGTTGGCGTTTTGAAGTGGAAGGCATAGCTTTAGAAGTCCAATCTTGTTGTCCGTACTTACGTAACCATGTAAGCACAGTTGATCTTCCTTGAATACCATATTTTGCTTGAGCTTGTTTATAAGTGATTTGCCCTTTTTCTACCTCATGGACAATCAGCATTTTAAAGGCAAAACTGTAATCTCGTTGTGTTCGTTTAACTCGTTGTTCTTTTTCATATTCCATAAAATAAGCCTCTTAAGGGGTAAACTTATTTCAGGACGGGACAGCACAGATAAAAAATAAGCCCTTGTAAAAACAAGGGCTTATTTAGATATTTGGCGGAAGCGGTGTCCGTCTAACAATAGTCCATAGCAATCCAACCCAATATTATAAAAATATATTTTTCAATAATTTAAAGTTTAATCCATCCAACTTTGTCTTGTCTATTCCAATCATTTCCAGTATTTTATGTGGGGTAGGTTGAGGGGTAACCAAAGATCATGCCAAAGAAATCTAAAGAGCTATCAGCACTCAGTGTAGCAAAAATTAAAACAACTGGTCGACACTCTGTAGGTGGTGTCGATGGCTTATGCTTGAATGTCGAAGGCAATTCTCGTGTTTGGATTTTACGTGCTGTTGTTGGCAAACGTCTCGATAGAGATGGAAAGTTAAAACCTCATCGCCGTGATATTGGTCTTGGTCCCTACCCTGAAGTTTCATTAGCTGAAGCCCGAGCTAAAGCAACTGAATTAAGATTACAAATACGAAATGGCATTGATCCAATTGCACATAAGCAGAAACAGCTTGAAAAATTGCATAGCCAAAAACTTCGTGACAAAACATTCATGGAGTGTGCGGAAGTTGTTATTGCCAATAAAACCCGTGAACTCAAAAATCAAAAGCATATTGGGCAATGGTCATCCACATTAGAAACCTATATCTATCCAACTTTAGGTAATCTCACCATTGGCACAATTACCAAAGTTGATATTGCAGAAGCTCTTAAACCAATTTGGATCGAAAAAAATGAAACAGCCAAACGTATTCGTGGTCGCATAGAAACTATTTTTGATTATGCTAAGGCTATGGGATATTTTGAGGGTACTAACCCTGCTGAATGGAAAGGTAATCTTGAGCCAATCTTAGGCAACTTAAAACAGGAATCGCGCCCTCATCCATCCCTGCCTTATGAACAAGTCGCTGAGTTTATTCAACACCTGAGACAGAAAAAAGGAATTTCGCCTAAAGCTCTAGAATTTGCAATTTTAACGGCCTGTCGTTCTGGTGAAATTTTTGGGGCGAAATGGCAGGAAATTGATTTTAAGAATAAAGTCTGGATTATTCCTAAAGAACGTATGAAAGCAGAAAAGGAACATCATGTGCCTTTGTCGAAAGAAGCGATAAGTTTGCTTGAATCAATTCAAAATCATACTCTAATTCAAGATTTCATCTTCCCTGCGCCACGGAGTGGTGAGATGCTTTCTGATATGTCTTTGACGACCCTAATCAAACGACTGCATGAGCAAAAGCTTAAAGAAAATGGCTTAGGCTATATTGATCCCAAACAAAACCGAGTCATTACAACGCATGGCTTTCGGTCTACTTTCCGTGATTGGTCGGCAGACAAAACAGATTACCGTAGAGAAGTGTGTGAACATGTTCTCGCACACAAACTTCCAGATAAGGTTGAAGCTTCTTATTTACGTGGAGGCTATTTAGAAAAACGTAAAGGCTTAATGGCTGATTGGGCAGAGTATTGCTCTACGCTTACACAATGACGTAATACATAAACCTTGTATTTAACCCAACCAAATAATAATCTTATTCTTTAATATTTATCATTGAGCCAACATGTCAATACAAACTATAAGCAGTACCATAACAAGATTAAATAAGGAGTTAGCAGATATTACCCATCGAATGAGCTTAGAACAGAAAAAGGGAGCTGATATAATTTCTAAAATTTTACAAATTCAAAATTCTATCGGGAAGACAACTAGCCCTTCTACATTAAAAACAAAGTTAACAGAAATTAGTCGGAAAGAACAAGAAAACGCTCGAATACAATCAAAACTTTCAGACTTGCAAAAGAAGAAAACTGATATTGACAATAAGCTACTGAAAGAAAAACAGAACCTTATAAAAGAAGAAATACTGGAAAGAAAAAAATTAGAGGCTCTGACTAAAAAACATCAGAAAGACGAAATTGAACATCAAAAGAAACTGAAACGTGAAATTGATGCTATTAAGGCTTCTACCCAATACATTACTGATGTTTCAATACCATCTTACAACAATACAATACCTGAGATTGAACCAGAATATGATTTGTTTATTTCACACGCTTCAGAAGATAAAGAAGATTTTGTCAGACCACTTGCAGAGACATTACAGCAACTTGGAGTAAAAGTTTGGTACGACGAATTCACGTTAAAAGTTGGGGATAGTTTGCGTCGTAAAATTGATAGTGGTCTCCGAAACTCTAAATACGGTACCGTTGTTCTTTCAACTGATTTTATAAAAAAAGACTGGACCAACTATGAACTTGATGGCTTAGTAGCCCGTGAAATGAATGGTCACAAAATGATTCTACCGATTTGGCACAGAATTACTAAAAATGATGTTTTAGATTATAGTCCGAATTTAGCTGATAAAGTCGCCTTAAATACTTCTGTAAATAGTATTGAGGAAATTGCCCATCAATTAGCTGATGTCATCTTAAATCGATAAGCACCTTCTAAGAGTTAAAATTTTGACTGAGATTTACAAATAACCTAATTCTCAGTCAACTTTTGCACACCCTGCAATTTAAACAATTTGCAATCAATAATTTAACTATAACTAAAACAATTTTTCTTTGATAAGTAGTACTAAACTCACAAATATTGAAGTGTGCTGAAACAATATATAACCAAATAATTTATATAAAATCATAAACTTAAAAAACACCTGCTCTTTAGTCATTTCCGCGCTTTAATATTTCTTCTGATATAAGAAATCACTTCTTTGTATTTGTCCTTTATTTTTTTATTTGTAATATATTAAACAAATAAGTTGAGTATATTACATGAAAATATCCTTACTCATATCCTCACTGCCTACGCAGAACACAACCACTCGGATGAGAGTCTGGCGATCTCTCAAAGCAAGTGGCGCAGCAATTCTAAGAGATGGGGTCTACTTACTCCCTATTTCCCATAGTGAAAAGTTTGATCCTATTACTAATGATGTTATCTCAGAACAAGGGACTGCTTATGTATTTCACGCAGACCAACCTATAAATCTTGAATTAGCTCCTTTCTTCAATCGAAAAGAAGAATACGATGTCCTCTATAAACAACTCTCTGAGTTGAGAGATCGACAGACTAAAGATGAAAAGAAAGAGCTACTCAAGCAAGTTCGTAAACTGAGAAAAAGTATCGATGCACTTGTAGAAATTGATTATTACCCTGATGAGACTCAAGCTCAGGTTTTAAATGAACTATCTTCATTAGAGCTTTCAATTGCACGTATTGGTGAAGCGAATGAACCTCAAGCAATACAAGCTCATATCCAACTATTAAACAAAACTAGTTATCAAAATAGAACTTGGGCAACACGTAAACGACCTTGGATTGATCGTCTGGCCTCTGCGTGGCTAATCAAGACATTTATTGATACTTCACCAACATTCATTTGGTTAGAAACGCCGAGTGACTGCCCACAAGAAGCATTAGGATTCGATTTTGATGGTGCAACTTTCAGCCACATCGATCATTGGGTGACCTTCGAAGTTCTTTTACATAGTTTTGATCTAGAAACACCCGCATTAAAGAAAATCGCTGAAATTGTTCATTACCTTGATATAGGTGGTATTGAACCTCCTGAAGCGCTTGGTATTGAAAAAATTATTCAAGGCATTCGAAGTCAAATTAGCAATGATGATCAATTATTTGAATTGTCCAACCATATTTTTGATGGCTTATATGCCAACCTTTCAAGAGAATAATCATGGAACAAGAACTGATTACACCACCAGAACCTGAGATACTGCCTGTTTCATTTTGGCAGGCTTTTCTGTTTTGGCTTAAATTAGGGTTTATTAGTTTTGGTGGACCCGCAGGCCAAATCGCCGTCATGCACCAAGAACTTGTTGAACAAAAACGTTGGATTTCTGAAAAGCGTTTTTTACATGCTCTCAACTACTGCATGTTACTGCCTGGGCCTGAAGCACAACAATTAGCAACCTATATCGGTTGGTTGATGCATAGAACCGTTGGTGGATTAGTTGCAGGAATCCTTTTTGTATTACCCTCTCTATTTATCCTGATTGGTCTGTCATGGGTCTATGTGAAATTTGGTGATGTCCCTATTATTGCTGGTCTTTTTTATGGGATTAAACCTGCCGTTGTTGCTATCGTTTTTCATGCAACGCACCGAATTGGTAGTAAATCATTAAAGAACAAATTCTTGTGGATGATTGCTGCATTAGCATTCGTTGCGATTTTCTTTTTTAACCTACCCTTCCCTTTGATCGTTTTCACTGCGGCTATTATTGGATATCTAACCAGTAAAAAATATCCGACCCTGTTTTCTGGTGGAAATTCACATCAACAAAGTAAAAAGGATTATGGTCGGGCTTTAATTGACGATGATACACCTACACCAGAACATGCAATATTTAGTTGGAAACGATTAGGCAGTATTGTGCTCATCGGTGGTCTACTATGGTTTATTCCTATCATTAGTTTAAGTTTAACTCTTGGATGGGATCACTCGTATACACAAATGGCTTGGTTCTTTACTAAAGCGGCACTTCTAACATTTGGTGGTGCTTATGCAGTATTACCTTATGTTTATCAGGGTGCTGTAAATTTTTATGGTTGGTTGAGCCCAACTCAAATGATTGATGGTTTAGCTCTTGGGGAAAGCACCCCAGGTCCTCTAATCATGGTTGTAGCATTCGTTGGCTTTCTAGGTGCATTTAATCAGGCATTATTAGGCTCAGAGCATCTATTCTTAGCAGGGGCTATTGGGGCAACGATAGTTACATGGTTTACATTTTTATTTTCTTTCATATTTATTCTGGCTGGCGCGCCTATCATTGAATCAACTCATAATGAATTAAAATTTACTGCCCCATTAACTGCAATCACTGCTGCCGTTGTTGGTGTAATTCTTAATCTCGCACTCTTCTTTAGCTATCACGTATTATGGCCAAATGGGTTTAGTCATCCCTTCAACTATGAAGCTGCTTTAATCGCAATTGCTGCATTTATTGCCTTATTCCATTTTGAAGTCAAAGTCATGTATGTCATTTTTGCTTCTGCACTATGCGGTCTAATCTTGCACACAGTCATATAACGATTTTATTTTTTGAAAAAATAAAGAGTAAGCTTAGGCTTACTCTTTTTTATTAGTGGCAGTGACGATCCCCTGTTTTACTATTCGTGTGACATCCCGAAGAATCAGTACCACCTGAATGAGCAAAAGCATTTGTTACCGCAAGCCCCATTAAACATACCAAGATTAGTTTTTTCATATTGTTTCCCTTTTTTATTGAACGATAAAACAAGTTTGAAATTGTACAACAAATAAACGATGCACTTCTAATCCATTAGTCGAAAAGAATTATTTAGGCCATTTTTGATGGTAGTCATCAATCACATATTCATGCACATGCACACCATTGATTTGATGCTGAATCACATGTTCGTGGTCTGCGGGTAAATCATCATGGCTATGTGCTAGAAAATCTTCATCTTTAGTTGTCCATAAGCGTAATGCAAGAATGAGAGCAATAATTGCAATAACAGCCATCGGAATAAAAGTCTGTAATGTGCCTATATTCGTACTCAACCATCCAACCAATGGATAAGTGATCAGCCAACAAGCATGGGAAAATGCAAATTGGGCTGCGAATAATGACGTTCTATTCTCACTTGATGCAGACTTGCGAATCAAACGACCTGTAGGTGTCTGTGAAACTGAATATCCAATACCAAGGACAAACCAAAGTGCTAACAAACCATTATAAGATGCAATCAAAGAACCACTGAATAATCCAATCACAAGAATTGTAGTTCCCGTCAACATAACAGAACGATCAGGAAACTTATCCAATATCTTTGGCAAAACAAAAGCAGATAACATTGATCCAAGACCAAATAAACCAAATGCCCATGTCGTTGCATTTTCGGTAAGCTTAAATGTCGATTGAACCAATACAACAGTATTTACAATTACAACAGCACTCGCCGAAGCAATGGCTAAATTTAAAGCAAGCAACGCCTTAAGTCTTGGCGTATTAAAATAAATTTTAGCTCCCTGCTTTATACGGCTATAAACACCTCTAAACTCAGGCACTTTGGCGACTGGTAATTTTGCACTTACCACAAACAAAGCAGAACCGATAAAACCTAATACTGTTCCTAAAAACAGATTATGGTAGCTCATGACAGTGAGTAAGAAGCCTGCCAGTATTGGACTGATAATATTTTCCAAATCATAGGCTAAGCGAGACAATGACAAAGCATTGGTATAGTCCTTTTCTTCAGGCAGAACATCTGGAATCATTGCCTGAAATGTTGGCGTAAATGCAGCAGATGCAGATTGCAAAATAAAAATGAGAATATAGATTTGCCAGATTTGTGTCACAAATGGTAGGCACAATGCTGTTAATGCTCGGATAATATCTAATCCAACCAATACCTGTTTTCTTGGTAAGCGCTCTGCAAATGCTGATGCTATAGGTGCTACACCGATATAAGCAATCATCTTAATTGCCAAAGCAATACCAAGAACTTGAGCAGCTTCTCCCTTGGCAATATCGTATGCCTGTAAAGCTAGGGCGATCGTGATTAACCCTGTTCCAATGAGTGCAATCACTTGGGCCAAGAACAAATGCCGATATGTGGTATTTTTTAGTACTTCTAGCATTTTATGGATTCCTTTTTAGAATCTGACATCTATAACGATTAAATCTCCTTGGAAGACTATTCCAAGGAGATTGATTAAAGCTTAAAAGACTTTCTTCATTTCACTAAACTGTCCTTCTACAAGTAGAGTTACAGTCACTGGATTTTCTGTACGGTTACGCCAGAACCAACCATGTTTACCATCAAAAGCTGCTTTTAAGACACCTTGTTGAGTTGTCTCATTCTTGCCTTTTCCATAGCCATGATAGAACCCTTTAGAGGCATTTACGGGATCACCATGAGTATCATAGTTAAGACCACCTCCTACAGCTTTCCAATCAAAGTTGACACTTGCACTTTGTGGCATCGTTAGTTTTACCTCTGTTGCCTGCCCAGGTTTTAACTCAATACTAATGCTCTCTTTATTAATCGCAGGCATGGTCATCTGAACAGTATCAATTGCCATTTGAGTCGGAGTTTCTACTGACATTTCTTCAACACTATTCACTACCTGTTGAGCATTGAGACCATTCACTGATTCTTGAGCGAGTGATTGTTTGATTTCACCCATTTTGGTTAAGCCAAGCACTTTACCTATACCCGTCGGATCAATCGCATACTCCGCAGGCATGACACAGGTAACCAACACGACCACAGCACTAACGGCAGCTATCGCTGTTGATTTAATTAACTTTCTTGATGAAGGTAATTCGATATCTTTTGGAATTTCAGCGTTATACATAATTTAGATCCTTATTGAGTAATGAAGCCAGTAAGTTGATAGCCAACAAGTAAAAAACCGAGGAACATGAGGAAAACATTGCTTTGATAGGCTGTTTTAAAGAAATATGGTGTCTTTCTCCAAAACGTCATCAATAACAAGATGATGCACAGAGCCATAAACTGACCTAATTCAACCCCAATATTGAATGAGATTAAATTTGCCAACAGTCCATCACTTGGAACCTCATATTCCTGAATTTTTACTGCGAGTCCAAAACCATGAATCAGACCAAAAATTAAAGTCGCTACTTTCATGTTTGGTTGAAAACCAAACCAACGCTGATAAGCCCCCAAATTATCAAGAGCCTTATAAACAATTGAAAAACCAATGATTGCATCAATGATGTAAGCATTTATCGAGATATTGTAATAAACACCCACTAGCATGGTAATCGAATGCCCAAGTGCAAATAGGCTGACGTACAAGCCGATATCTTTCATTCGATATAAAAAGAAGATAATGCCAACAAGAAATAATAAATGGTCATATCCAGTGACCATATGCTTCGCACCCAAATAGATGAATGGAATCACATGAACGCCATAAATTTCTTGAATGTAGCCCTTATCACCTTCTGCTACGCCATGAGCAAAAAGTGTAGGACTTGCCAATGTAATGAATAAAGTAAGTAATCGCTTTATGTAAGCACTTAATTTCACAATGTGTGAATCAATAATTTGCATGTATATCAAACTCCAAAATTTAAAATGAATTGAAAATCCATTCACTTTTTGGGCGGTTTAAAAATACGGCTTATCATCAAAAAAACATATTCTTTACACCAATCTAGAATCGATATCCCCTTTAATAGATGAGCTAAAGCAATCGATTTAAGTACGTCATAACCAACAAAATGTTCATAGTAGTTATCCTGATGACCATGTGAATGTTGTTGGCTGACCTCATGATGGTGCGAATGAATTGCGTCAATTGAAACGTGTCTCTGAAATTCATTTTCAGTTACATGCTCATTAAAGTGCAAACATAAAGCGAGACTGATCATGCAGACTAGCCACATCATCACAAATTTGCTTTGTTTATCTCGAAATATATTTGTCATTAAAGATGCCCCTAAACAACCTGTTCAGTAGCATCGTTTGATTTTCTTGACCAACCTTGGTTAAACCACACATATAAGGTCGGCAAAATAATCAAAGTCAGTAAGGTTGATGAAATAATCCCACCAATAACGACAGTTGCAATTGGACGTTGAACTTCAGAACCAATACCTACGTTTAAAGCCATTGGAATAAAGCCTAAAGAAGCCACTAAAGCTGTAATCAAAACAGGGCGCAGTCGTTCCATTGCACCATGTCTCACCGCATCAACGACACTTTCCCCTTGCATTCGAAGCCTTTGAATGGCAGAAACAAGAACTAAGCCATTCAGCACAGCCACACCTGACAATGCGATAAAGCCGACGGCAGCAGAAATTGAGAATGGAATATCCCGTAAAGCTAAAGCAATCACACCGCCTGTTAGTGCAAATGGTACGCCTGTGAATACCAAGACACTGTTTCTAACATTACCTAAAGCCATGTAGATCATGGCAAAGATCAGAATTAAAGCGATTGGAACAACAACCATGAGTCGATTCGATGCAGACTCCATTTGTTCAAACGTACCGCCCCAAGTCAACCAGTAACCCTCTGGTAATTTAAAATCTGCATTCAGCTTAGATTGTGCTTCTGCAATGTAACTACCAATATCTGTCCCACGGACATTTGCTGTGATAACAATACGACGCTTACCATTCTCACGAGAAATTTGGTTTGGTCCTTGAACATTTTTTAACTCGATCAATTCTGATAAAAGTACACTTGAACCATCAGGCAGATTTACAGGGACTTGATAGAGTTTTTCTAAATCTGTGACAGAGTTCTGATCCATTCGAACGACAATATCGAACTTTCGATCACCTTCAAATACCTTACCTGCTGTCTCACCAGTGATGAGGCTAGAAACCTGTTGCTGTACATCTTCAGCATCAAGCCCATAGTTAGCAATCATATCTTTTTTCAGCTCGACAGATACCATTGGTAAACCCGTCATCTGTTCAACTTTCAAGTCAGCAGTACCATTCACTCCCTCTAAAATTTTAGCGGCAGCATTTGCTGATTCGAGTAGCTGATCGAGATCATCACCATATATTTTCACAGCGACATCGGTACGGACACCTGAAATAAGTTCGTTAAAGCGCATTTGGATCGGCTGAGTGAACTCGTAATTATTTCCATAAACACCTTTAGCTACTCGTTCAATATCGGCAACGACTTCAGCTTTTGGTTTCTTTGGATTTGGCCATTCACTACGTGGCTTCAACATGACAAAGTTATCAGCTACATTGGGTGGAACTGGGTCAGTGGCGATTTCTGCTGTTCCAACTTTGGCAAACATGGTCTGAACTTCAGGAATTTTCACAATTTCTTTTTCAAGCGTGTATTGCATTTCAACGGCTTGAGTTAATGAAGTACCTGGGATACGCAAAGCATGTAATGCCACATCCCCCTCATCTAAAGAAGGTATAAATTCTGAACCTAAACGAGTTGCAAGACTTGCACTGAATATAAAGAATATTGAGACAATGGCGATCAGTAGATATCTGTGATTTAAAGACCAATCTAAAATCGGGCTATAAAACTTCTTAATAAAATGAACAATTTTTGACTCTTCTTCTTTAATTTCACCTGTGGTAACTAATGCCACCATTGCAGGGACAAAGGTAATTGAAAGAATCATTGCTCCAACTAAAGCCATAACAACCGTTGCAGCCATTGGTGTAAACATCTTGCCTTCAACACCAGTCAAAGTCATCACAGGCAGATAAACCAAAATAATGATCAATTGACCATAAAGAATCGCTTTTCGAGATTCCTTTGTTGCTTCAAACACAGTCGTAAAGCGTTCTTTTTGAGTCAGAATACGTCCTAACTCTTTTTGCTTCATGGCTAATTTAGCGAGAGATGCCTCGACAATAACCACAGCACCATCAACAATAATTCCGAAATCGAGTGCACCCAAACTCATTAAATTAGCACTGATCTTTTGGTTGACCATGCCTGTGATTGTCATCAACATGGATAACGGAATCACCATCGCCGTAATCAGAGCTGCACGGAAATGACCTAAGAATATGAAAAGCACCACAATGACTAGAATTGCGCCTTCAAGTAAATTCTTCTTCACTGTTTGAATCGTTGCATCAACCAAAGTTGTTCGGTTATAGACTGCTTTTGCTTCAACACCTTCAGGTAGCGACTTTTGAACCTGTTGTAGCTTTTGATCTACAGCATGAGCAACATTTCGAGAGTTTTCGCCAATAAGCATGAATGCTGTACCCAGTACAATTTCTTGCCCATCTTTGGTCGCAGCACCTGTCCGTAATTCATGACCAATCGATATTTTGGCAACATCTTTCAATCTGAGGATATAGCCATTGCTCGTCGTAATCGGAATATTCTGGATTTGCTCAATCGAGTTAATTTGAGAATCAGAACGGATTAAATACTGCTCACCATTTTTCTCAATGTACCCTGAGCCTCTGTTCATGCTGTTCTTAGAGATCGCCTCTAAAATCGCCTTTTGATCTAGCCCTATGCTACGTAAATATGCATAATCAGGCTGTACCACAAATTGCTTTAGATACCCACCAATGGTATTGATTTCATTCACACCCTCTACATTTCGAAGCTGAGGTTTAATGACCCAATCCTGTAAAGTTCTTAATTCAGTGGGTGAAAGTGGGTTTAGACTATTCTTGGCATTTTCAACGGTATACATGAAGATTTCGCCAAGTCCTGTGGAAACAGGACCCATTGAAGTCGATATGCCGCTTGGCAGTGTTGATGTCACGCCTTGCAATTTTTCATTGACAATTTGACGGGCAAAATAGATGTCCGTCCCTTCCTTGAATATCGCCGTGACCTGAGATAAACCGTATCTCGACACAGAACGTGTATATTCAAGATTAGGAATACCTGCCAAAGCTGTTTCAATCGGGTAAGTGACTTGTGACTCCATCTCCATAGGAGACAAGCCTTGTGCTTCACTGTTGATTTGGACTTGTACATTTGTGATATCAGGAACAGCATCAATAGGTAGTTTGAAATAGTTATAAACACCCAATGCAGCTACGAATAGGAAGATGATCAGTACAAGCCAACGATTCTTAATCGAAAGCTTAACAATTTGGTCAAACATGGTGCTACCCCTTAATGATCATGAGTAGCGCCAGATTTACCTAGCTCTGCTTTTAATAAATAAGAATTACCTGCCGCATAAACCTGACCTGCTTTTAAGCCTGACTTAACTTCAACAAACCCATTATATTTTTCACCCAACTCTAAAGGACGTGCTTCAAAGTCATTGCCTACACGAATGAATACCACATCCCAATCACGGAAGTTCTGTAAAGCATCTTCACGAACCACCATCGGCTTCAAGCTTTGATTTTCAAAAATATGTGCGGTGATCAATTGACCTGAACGCCATTTAAATTGGTTGGCAATTTCAACAAAGACTTGAGCAGTACGTGTTTTTGGATCAATGACATCACTGATGTATTTGATCGTCCCCAGTGCTTCTTCTGTGCCCGATTGAATTTGGGGTTTTACCGTCACCTTAGCATTCGGGTTAATTGTATTCAGCTTATCCGTAGGAACGTTGACTACTGCAAGTAATTGAGATGTATTGGCAATTTTAAATAATGGTGTAGCTGGTGTAACGTTTGATCCAACAGCCCCCAGCACTTGTAAGACTGTGCCAGACATCGCAGCCCGAACCTCAGTTGTACCGTTGCCTGAACCTCCATAAGAGCTGATTAAGTTATTCAGTTCATTTGCACTAGTTTGAGCGGCAGAAAATTCACGCTTTGCATTAATGTAGTCAATTTCAGGCGATACTCGTTTTTGAAATAACGTTCGTTCTTGCTCCATCTTCTTACGTGCAAATTGCAAATTATCCATTGCAATAGAACGCTCAGCATTTAAGCGAATCAAATCTTGGCTTTGTACTGTAGCTAACAAATCACCTTGACTTACTTTATCTCCAATCGTGCGATATGTTTTGATGAGCGTTCCGCTACCTTTCGGTGTGATAAAACTTTCAAAATTATCGGGGAACTTCAATTCTCCCTTTAACTCTAAAGCATTTTCAAACATCATGGATTCAACTTTTAAAAGCTCTAAGCCGCTGCTCTTGATACTACTGTCTAACATGGTGACACGACCTTCTTTTGTGTCCCATTTCCACGTATATTTTTTACCTTGATAATCAACATTGACAATCATCAAAAATGAATGTGGTTCATAGACAATTTCATTACCGATCAAGTAATCACTCTCTGGTTTAAATTGAATATTTTGCTCTGCATCCAAACGTTTGATGTAGACATTTGCCGTTAACGCTTCAGGTTTAAGCGGTTTATCTTTGAAATACCCATAAACACGGAGATGTGGTTCTACGCCCTGCTCAAAGATTTTCACTTCCGCTGAGAAATCGCCATCACGATATAAACGTCCACCATGAGGTCCTTTCTCGTCACCTGCTACTGCAACTTTTACTTCTGTTGCTTCCCCATGTGCTGAAGAAGACTGAGTCTTTTGACCTGTCTTGTACCATGCCACAGCACATAACACGACAAGCAAGGCAATAATGCCCGTAGCCATTAAAGTATTGGTTGGTTTATTCATATTCTTGCCCTTATTCTTGATCTAAATGAGTAATGTAGTTGCGCTCGACTTCTGCAATTTCTGTCTGCAAAGCCAACCACAAATCGAATCGAGCAAGATGTTTGTCTAACCAAATTTGCTTAATGCTATTGAACTCAAGTAACGAGTTTTTCCCTGCTTGGTATCCCATCTCTGCAATGCGAAGACTTTCATTGGTTGCGGGCAAAACGGTTTGATCATATTGGTGGATCACATCGATTAAGTTAGAAACCTCAATGGACTTGTTTTCCAGTTCAATTTTAGAATTACGGCTAACCCATACAGACTGCGTTTCAGCTTTCATCTGTTCCGCTTGGGCAATCGCAATATTGCCTTTATTTCGGTTGAAGATATTGAGTGGTATTGAGGTTGAAACTTGGAATACCTTGTCATTGGTTTCTTGATAGTTTTTGACCCCAACACCCAAAGTGATATCAGGTATTGCTTCTTTACGAGCGAGTTCAAATTGTGTCTTTTTCAATTTTGAACTCAGAAACGCTTCTTGCTCAGCCAAACTAATTTTGTCTGTGAAATTAAAACTTAGAGGAACTTCTAAAGCGTTACTTGGTAGATTCGATGTGAACTTAGAGCACAGATTCTTCTGAAACTGCCCCTTTTTCACTTCATTTTGATAACGTAGTTTTGATTCAGATGAAAGTGCTGCACTGAGCTGAGCATCCGAAGGAATGACTCGCCCAAACTTGAGCCTTTCCGAAAGAACATTGGCTTGTCTTGCATTCAACTTGCTTTCTGTTGAATAAACTTCAGCACGTTGAGTTGCCACATACCAGTTCGCCATACAGATTCTTAAATCTGCTTTGAGTTCAGCCTGACGCTTTGCTATTTCGAACTGATTACGATCACCTTGAAAACTCGCAATTTGCTTTCTCAAGGAGAGTTTATTACTAAGAGGAATCTCTTGTGACAACCCTAACAAGGTTGTTGAGCCATCCAAACCCTTCAATTTGGAATTACCAAGATTATCCAACTCCACATTGAAAGTCGGATTATTTAATCTGCCAGCAAACTTTTGGTTGATTTCATAAGCTTGCTCGGACTGCTGTAGGCTATTGAGTACACCATCACTTGCGATAACCTGCTTTTGTAGTTCAGCATAATTCGTTTCCGCAAATGCGTTTGCTGCCGTTACTACAAAACCACAGCTAAGGAATAGCTGATAAATTTTAGACATGACTTTACCTATACAAAAAAATGAATAATTATTTTTTGTATATAAAAATCAATTTCTTAGAACAATAAGAGCTTTTGTATAGGTATAAGAATTACGTAAAATAAATATTCTTTTTCTAAAGTCAAATACCCGAATCTGATGTTCAGATAACTTTAGGAACAGAAAAATAAGAGCAGTGATAAAACTTAGAATAAACACAGGGTCTATGCTTAGATCACTATCAGAAGAAATAGGCTTCACCGAGTGATGGTAGATTGGCTCATCAAAATTCTTCCAAGTGTGTGTTTCTACATCATGATCAGTCATACTTGTAAAAGAATCACCTGAGTGCTGCAAAGACCAATGACTTGATGCATCATCTTCCACAACAATACTTAATTCATGTTGGTGTTCAATATTTTCAAGTAAAACAGGTGCCCACGCATGAACTCCCGTAATTGTTATCGTAAACAAAAACAGGATAAATGCGAGTATAAGCTTAGACAACCTACTTGAACGCATGACGATGGACATACTTCTGATTTGCTAACAAAATACTAAAAAGTGTTATTAAAGTAAATCTAATTTAACTTCACATTTACACATAAATCAATTTCAAATCGCCTACCTCCAATTTGCAAAAAAAGAGTACGAATACTCTTTTTAAATTCAATTCAAAGCCTGAACCGATTGCTGCAAGCCTTTCTGAATATCCTGCACATGGTTCAGATCATGCGTTTGCTGATGTTCTGATTTAGATTCATCCGTGTAAAATTCCTCAACAATATCCAGTCCCTCATCCCCAGCAACTTCAAAACTGGCATTGCCATAACCCTGCCTTGCCACATGATCCAACGCCTCCTGATAAAACCCTGCTGCTTTGCTCTGTTCATCCATCTGCTTGGCTGAACTAATCGCATCTTTCAAGTTTGTGCCATCACGTAGAGTTAAATCTACGTAGTAAATTGGAGTGCGGTAACTTTGCGTAGTGCTCTTGCCTCTTAAAGTCAGTTGCAATGGCAAGCATGAAAGTAAATCGCCTGATGCGGCATGGTAATAACGCAGCCGTGCTGCCAAAGTGCGGATACTATTAAAGCCAGTGGTTCTAAAGATGAAAGTGCCAAACTCATCCGATTCATCTAAATTCACATACAGCCGCCCATAAGGTTTACACAACCCACCCTGTGCCAATGGACAAAGATCAGGTGATGGACATGGATGCTGTTCAATACCATTTTGTCCCAGTCGCTGACAGGTTTCTCCATTACCTGAGCAGATTAAGCGTCCAGTTTGGCGGTCAAATAGGCTGTACTCTGCCCGTAGATTCAGTTCAGGATCGTTAAAGATCATGCGTACTGGAATGGTTCTGAGTTTCTGGTTTTGTGCTTTGGCACGTAACTGTTCATCCAGTGGATGTTTCACCCAACCATCCTTATTTTGGATTTGACTAGTAATGGTAAATTGATCGTCCTTTTCAGGCAGTCGTTTGCCGTTCTTTTCCACGATCTTGCCAATGCTGATACGACCTAATACAGGTGGGGTAATAGCTAAACCTTTAATCATGATGATGTCCTCTATATAGATGTATAAATAAAATTTTGGGCATAAAAAAATCCCATACCTGTTGAAGTATGGGATCGGTTGGTGTTTGTTGATTTGATACGTAGTCGGGAAATAAATGCTGGATCGTATCTGCTCTATCCACCATTCGGATAAATCTGAAATCTTCGCGTTCCTGCTTTAGTTTGAGGGAACTGCTGTAGATATTCAGGATGCTCTTTCAGTAAGGATTTACTGTCTAGGCTGATCGAATCTTGTGACTTTTTCCAAGTGACAGAACCACCCGTAAACACTGCTCGTTCTGCCTCTTTCATCAGCATTTGTAATTGATGTTTGAGTTCATCGAAATACTGTTGGTGTTGTTCAACTTTATGTCGTTCCTCTAATAACTGGTTAAATAGGTAATTCGCTTGTTCATTTTGAGTGAGATCTTCCACCAGTAACGGCGTTTGTGCTGGATAAAGTTGCTGCAAGGCTTTAGCTGCTGAATCAGAGGCATCTACACTTGGCGGAATGCCTGTTTCGACACATTGCCAAAAGTGGCGTTCGGCATTAATGATGTGCTGAATTACGGTTTCGTTACGTGTCACCTTATAGATTTTGCTTTCATGTCCACAGATCAAGGCACAGATATGCGCGGCTTGTTTACCTGTCACCGCAAGTTGATGCTGTACCTGACACAGTACATACAGTGGTACACCATCTCGCCAAAGCTTAGAGCCATATTCCCCCACGGTTTTACATTCCAAGATTTGAACTTCTTCACTACCAACTACGGCATAATCCAAATTCGCCAACATAAAGTGTTTGTCTTCATCGGGATGCTGTAGCACTGCATTGACACGACGTACCTTATTATTGGTGTGCATGCTGTAGTACTCAGCGACTAAAGGTTCTAGCTGCTTGCCCCAATATAAGGGTGCATAGCCTGCACTTTCGTCCTCAATGTTTTGTTGCATCCGACCTGTTTTGATCATCCATAGTTCTAGCATCGACATATACGGATTGAGTCCACATGCGGTGGCTGCATCACTGCTACCAATGCCCTGCTTTCGAACTTCCAGCCATTGTTGGTAATTTATCTGCTTGGTGTTGGCAAGACGTTTGGCTACAGGAGCTTTGGTTTTACGTGGCTGTTTATTTTGAGCGTCGGTTGTGTGACTCTGTGGATGACGTTTACTTCGAGTTCCCATCTCAACCTGTTGAGTGGGTTGATTTAAGTTAGGTACATAGGGTTGTAAAGGTGGATGGTTTAAGGTGTTTTGAATTTGGGTATGGCTATTCATATTGAATATTCCTGTATGAGTAAAATCGTAAAAGCTAAATTTCGGGCATAAAAAAAGCCACATCTGGAGAATGTGGCTAAAGGTGTTTGTTGTGCTTTACGGTATTATCTTATGTTTAAATTAAGCGGCTTAGCTTAAATAAAACTGAATAAATGGTGTGCTTTTCTTAACTAACCAACCATTCTCAATGCCTGTTCCAAGCCTCGTTGCTTGATCACTGCACCTGCTCCAAACCATGCTGAATCGAGTCGATGGTCAGTACTCATGGCCCGACGCTCATGATCTGTGAATTCCGTAATGGCACACAGTAAACCATACGCCGTATCTTTGGCTGAGCTGAGTTCTGCACCACGCCCATGCCCGTTAAACATGGTCATGACTTTCGACATGGCTCGTCCATTCGGTTCAGTTTTATTATCAGCTTTGGTTGTTGTGTTGATGCCTTGATTCGGCATGGCTGCATTTCGGTAAAACTGCACAATGCTTTCATCCTGTTCTGCTGTACTGAGACTGGTGTTATTAAACACCGCATCAAAATAGGCTGCTGCTTCTTGTTGAGTCACTTTACGCTGACTAAGCTGTTTCATCTCATACATGTGTTCATCCCATGCACGCACCGAAATCCCCAATTGCTGTTTGACTTTCTCAGCATCAAATCGGGTACTGTGTGGAACTTTGACCACACCTGAATTACCTTGCTGTCCACGTAGAGCGATTGCTAAGGTGTTGTTACACACCACTCGAATACTGGTGAACTGTGCTGTCGTTGCCAATGTACCATCACAAGCTGTCGCTAAAAGAATATAACCATTGCTGACGTCTTTACCTTTTAAAGCGGAAGTCTGTCCTGTTTTCGCCAATGCCCAGAACTTTTTACCACCTTTGAGTACGCCTGCGGTTTCCAGTTCAAAGCCTGATTGTTCGGTCAGGTCACGATAGAATTCTAAAATCTCTTTAGGTTGCACTTCCTGAAAGCGTTGACTCACCACGGATAGAGGTGCATGGGTATCAGAACGGTAAAGTACTCGTTGTTCCTCAAAAGGCATGATGATGCTTTGCCCTTTTTCATTTTGAGCCATGTAACTGACATCGGAGGATTCGATGCGCCAATCCATGCCTGCCTGTTGTGCCCAAACCTCGATGGGTTGGTTTTGAGTGAGTTGATTACCTAAGCCGTGCCAAGGGGTTTGTCCTACAAATGCCATTGTTTCAACTAAATGTGCCATATGAATAATTCCTGTATCAATTTTGAATGGGTAAAGCGTTAGATTTGAATTTTGCTGAATACTTAATTGCGTAAATTTGGGCTAAAGCTGCGGTCACAGTGATTGCAGTAGTACTGTCTGCGATAAGTTGGGTGTAGTGGTTGTTGCTGTTCATCTTCAGTAATCAACATCCAGATACCACCGATCAGCACCCCAACGATTGCGCCTGCAATTGGTGGGATATTTAGACTTTTGGAAACACTCACGCCTAATGTGGCAAGTGCCATCGGTGACATCACACTGTTAGAAATGGGGTTATTGGTTGAAGTACTGGGTAAATGTTGCGGTGATTGTAGTTGTACCGTCTCTCGGGACTGGCAATAAGGACATGGCAAACTCATTGTGGTAGTTCCTGTAAATGAATAAAAAAGCCTGCTGGGGAAGCAGGCAAAATGATTGCGATGTAGTTGAAGCATGTATTGGTGCGGTCTCGAATGGAGAAGCACCGTTCTCATTTAGATACTATGTATTTGTATTTTTTTAGAATGCGTTTTTTATCATCAGTTTTAGGCAATTTTTGAATGAAGGTTAATAGATCAATTGACCTGTTTTTTAGCAACGATTATCATGCAAGGGCTGACCTACATTGTCAGTCGGTTTTAGCAGACCGTTGTATATAGCGCATCAGACTTATTCTCTTCTGAGGGTAAGCTCTATGTGAAACCTTCTCGTCCCCCTTTGCGGTAGAACGGGAGGGGGACGCGTTCGCGCGTGCTGGTTCTATATGCCCAGTCTGCTAACCCCTTTTCGTTCTGCCACCATTATTTAGCAGTGATGCGGTAGAACTTCTAATGCATATAGGAGTCAACCATGACGCAATTTACTGTGCTTTATTCCCCTGCACTTGCTCCGCCTCTCAGGCATTTCATCCCAATTCATTTATCGCACGCTTTCGCTGTGTCCTGATTGATTCAAGGCATTCATCAACTACTGCATCCATTTTGGTCAGTGGTGTTTTGTGCTGGATAAAAATCATGAAATTCATCGCACAGCTTATTTTGGTTGTCATCGTCGTGGTGGCTCTTGGGCCAAGCTTTATTTTATTGCTGGTTTTTTTATGGCTGCTGGTCTATCTGGCAGGTTGGCATAAATAGGTAATCCATCACGATTTTAAAAACAACACATCACCATGAATTGGAATATCTATGAAATATCAAACGTGGTTCGGGGTCATTACTCTTATTCTTAGTAGCAGCTTACTGATTGCATGTGACAGCAAGGTCAAACGTGACTTTAAAGCAGGCTGTCAGGCTGGTGGTCTAGATCGTTCAACCTGCTCCTGTATTTACGACAAGGTTGAGGCGCACTACTCGCCTGAGTTTATGGAAAGCATGGCAGATGTCACCACTCGGGAAACCATGCAACCACCACCTGAATTTAACCAAGTGATGGCGAATGCTGTACAGCAATGTAAAGAATAAGGCAGGGATCAAAAATGAAAAATTATTTAATTATCGGTTACATCGTTATCGCAGTGATTTGCTCAGTCTATTTCAAAAATTGTAGCAGCACCGCTCACCTGCCTTATTCCTACAACCTCGGTAAAGCAGCGGTCTGGCCTGTCACCATTTTTAGGAAATAAATAAGCATAAGGAGATTCAAGATGAAGAAACTATTTTTAGCTTTGGGGCTGAGTGTGTTGTGTGGTTCTGCTTTTGCCAAAGCCAATACCGTCACTGTCGCCGTAAAGAAAATTGAAGGCTTTGGCGAATCAGGTGATGCATTTACGTTTAAAACGACTTCAGGCAAACGCTATATGGTGTACAACGCTGGTGGCGCAAATCCAATTCAGGGTGAAGAATTGATTTCCAGTTCTGCCAAATCAAAAAAGGCGGTTTGCCTACGCCTGAGTACAGAGCAGACCCAACCACGCATGGTGGAATCAGTCCGTTCAGGTAAATGTAAATAACGATCTCAATCATCAAAACAATAATGCAAAAACCAAATGATTGGTTGAGCCATGTGGCTCAACCAATGCAATCAATAAAGAATTTAAGAATAGGAATTGAACAATGAATCTGATCAAGTCATTGCTGTACTCAAGCTTGCTGATCGCTAGCCTCAGTGCATGCAGTCCACCCACTGAAACTAAAGCAAAAAGTGAAAATACCGCGTCACAAACCACTGAAGATCCAGCAGATGATAAGTTTAAAACGACGATGGTGGATAGCTCTGAATATGACTTAAATGGTCCACCTGTTGAACCCGTACAAACAGCACCGCAGGAACAGTTTGAAGTCCGTGTTCGCCGTGAAGAATCTCAATACTCGATGACAGGCTATACCGATTTGTTGAACATCATGTCATTGAATGATGCGCCAACCACCATCACAGGGGTTTTAATCAACCGTGGCAATTGTAGAAGCAAAGGCACTTACGATTACCAAAATATGCGTTATGGTTCTGTGGCAAAGGTCTACTTAGGCTGTTCTGCCGAATATGTACGTGAAGTGACCATCACGACCAGCAGCGGTTTGACCTATACCTATAATTTTTAGGTATTCAAAACATCAAATTCTGATGCGTTTGCTAACGTAAAATTTGATGTTATGCCCGACAAAACTGCTGACTGATTCCAGTCAGCAGTATAGCCAATTTGATACTAAAAACGGCAATTTTGATAAGCTCAGGCTTTGAAAAGATTAGTCTTTGTTTTAGAAAAATAATGCTTTTTTACGGTTAGATTATTTTTCCATATTTTGCAGTAAATCTTTATATTGCGAGCTAATTGTTGTGTTTAAGATCATATATTCTACACATTTTGTACGTTCTGAATTTCCACTCACTGGTGTATAGGCAGAACACAACAACACCTTGGTTTCTGTTTTGTTCTCTGGTTTGAGCAGTCTATCTGTCACGCTGAATTTAATATCTAAATCATATCTACTAAGAGCATTAATTTTTTTTAATCGTTCAGATATTTCTTGCAAGAATGCCAACGGCTTCATATCCGTTTTTTCTTGTTGAAGTAACAAATCAACTGTATTAAAAAACTTAGCCTTATCAGGCCTATTCTCTGGATTTACGTTCTCAAGTTTGGCTAATTCTCTCTTACAAATCTCATTGCGTTTATTGTCTTTTTTCTCTTTGTTAATTTCATACAACCACAATGCGACTAAATCAGTCTGCACTGAAATATTTTTTTCATAGTGATGATCTACATTCGACCTCAGATCCAGTGTTTGTAAAATCTTATTGATTTCATGTAATTCTTCAATCTTGATCCCCTTTTGACCATTATCAACATCGGCAACGTCATGATAAAACCAGACCCGATGTGCAATGTATTGCAGAAAAAATGTCGTCATACTATCCGCAATATTCTCAGTGGGTTCATCAATTCTTAAGTTATAGCTTAAGTAATCATACCTTAATGACCCTTTTTTTACTTCTTTGTATTCCACAAATGAGGTTGTAAATTTTGGTGAAAAAAAGCGTAAATAATGATTGAGTGGCCTAAACATTTTTGCGATATCAATTGGATTGCTCAGTTCTGCTTGATATTCGCCGTCAGCACTATGTTGATACTTTTCAATAATTAACTGAAAATAAATATAGTCATAAACCAGTTGATCAATAGGTAAATCAATCAACAAATCCGAAATGTAGTATTCACGTGTTGTGTCAGCAAGGAAATTTTCGATTTCAAGATGCTTACTAATCCTACTTACATTTTCTAAAAACTCAGGCTCTCTATATTTAATAATATTCACGACTTGCTCGAGCGTAAGTGCATGAGATTTTAAAATATCCTCAGATATACCTAGGACTCCCGTTTCAAAATAATTAAAAGCATGATCTATAAAACGATTATTTTTAAACAATGAAGATATCAGTGTTCTCTTCCGCTCTGAATCTAAGTTGTGACATGTATAAAATTCAAAAAAATCATTAACAAAATCATCATGCATTTCATCCCTTAACCTTTTCATATTGCTTATAAGTTTAGGGTGACTTTTATCAAGTTTTTGAATTGTAATTGATTGAACAATCAGGTTTCTGAATACGTGATGAATAATTTCCTTTGGGAATTGTATGTTTTTTGAGCTCATGTTAAAAAATAGAATTACGAAATGGACTTAATTCGAATTACATTAGCACAGAATACTCTCGTAATCGGAGGGTTTTCCCATGCAAAACAATCAGCTATCACTAAAAGTTCTACGTATCAAAGAAGTTGTAGATATCACGGGTATTTCCAGATCAAGTATCTATGAGCTTCTTAACCCGAAGTCGCCTCGTTATGATCCTACCTTCCCCAAATCGATCAAAATTTCAGTATCTGCCGTAGGCTGGTTTCAACACGAGCTTAATGCTTGGCTTTTATCGAAAAAAGCATAAGCACCAAGTGCTTATCTTTTCAATCACGCAGAAACAGTAATTTACCGATATTAAGGATGGGGCTTGATCTCAAGTCCCCTGATACACCGTTATTGTCTCTGATCTTTGCTGATGTAGTTTATATGATTAATATATATACCTAATATATTCAATAAGTTATTTAAATTCATTAAATATATTAGATCAATTCATCATATCTCTATTCTACACATACTATAGGTCAGATTTAGACAATTGTATTTTTTTACTAATTGGAGCTATATCTATGGGACAAGAATACCCAGATGTAAAAACAATTGACTTAACACCTACGACACTAGAAATGGCACTTCGACTTGAACCTCATGCTTTGATTGTAGGATCAGATTTAGATGAGTTAGAAGAATCATCATCTGATGAACCAACTGAAGATTTACCATCACCATATAACGATGAAGTTGGTGAGGCTATCGAGCATTACTATGCCTGTTATCCTGAAACAGATGATCATAATGAATTCTCAAAACATCATTCAATCAGCTTATTTAAGAAGAAACAATGGAATCCAGCAATTAGCGTTTGCAGTAATGCGATTAGCTTATGTAACGAAGTAAATCTACAGAAAGCAACCTACCTATATCAAAAAGATAAGCCTAAATCAGGAAGCTTATTCAATGATAAATGGATGCTTATATATCCTCCAATACTAGAGCTGATCCGAAACTTTCTAGTTAATTCAAAGAAGCTGAAGTCCTCAATAAGCTATAGATGCGAGCAATATGATGCGGTCATGGCTGCTTTTAATAAGATATTAAGACCGTATCAAGATTGTATTTATGACTTAATTGCATACCCATATGACCAATTGAATGAAGTTGATACCAGTGGTGTACCTACAGGTCAGAAAATCTCTGTCGCTATGCTCATTAATCAATTCATTAAAACGTTATTTGAATATTTACATTCTCCAAAATATGTACAGCGTGTGAATGATCGTCGAAAGGTAGCGAGGCGGCGTGAAAAAAAAGTACTCCAATATATCAATAAACTTCGTAAACATTACTCACGTTTAATTGGTGTACGTGTTGACTTGTATCTACCCGACGACAAGAAAAATTTTACGCCTAAAGAAATCGTAAGTAATTTCCATACTTTAATGCAGAAGCTGCGTCGTAGAGAGTCTGTACATTTAGCAGGCTACGTTACGAAGCTGGAATATGGCGTAGATCAGGCCTTACACCTTCATTGCTTTTTCTTTTTCAATGGTAGTCATCACCGTGAAGATATTAGCTTAGGCCGAATGATTGGTGAAATGTGGGATCAGCAAATTGATGGTCGACATAGCTATTTTAATTGTAATACCAGCAAGAATCGTAAAAAGTACAAATACGATGCCTTGGGTGTGATCAATCGTGATGATCAAAGCAAGTACGACAATATCGCGAAAGTTATTCACTACTTTGCCAAGTTTGAACAGTACGTCTTACATAGCAACTTAGAACGCATCAAAACACTCAATACAGGCATTTTACCTCATCTCCGTAAAGAAATGGGGCGACCAAATCTAACTAAACATTATTAATCCATTTAACCGAATTACAGAGGATTCCCAAATGAACCAAGTTTTTGTACAAAATACACAACCTAATTTTTTTAACATGGTACAAACACCACCACATGTTTATCCGAATGGAAGTGTTGGCTTTCCTACAAATGGCACAATGGTCAGACCTATGTATGGAGATCCAATGTTTAATCAAATCGCATTTGGTTTGATCAATGGTACGAAACTGATAGAACAGGATAAAATTAAGTTGTTCCATAAAGCTACGCCAACTGTACCTTATCCTCAGATGAATCAATTATGTACTTGGATTCTAGATCAAGTAAAAATTTTTGCTCATTTTATCGACCTCTTTGAAGGCTTTGAAGTTCATCCTCACTTAAAAGTCTTTCATAAATTTGCACTTCAAAATATTGGTTTAGTGACTTCACCCCAAGCCATTCCAATCACTATATTTCAAAATAACTTCAATCATTTTCGTGGTGAACTATACGTTGCCAAAGCTAAGCTTCACGCCAATAAATATGAAGCGCAAGTGCAAAAACTTCGTAATGAACAAAAAACTGTTTTCCGACGTGTAATGCAAACACAAGACCAAGCCAATTGTATTTTCTTAGAGCTACCTTTGATTGCACAAACTGATCCACCTCATTATGAGACTCAGGAAGATGCGGAGAAAATATCTGTAAAAGTGTTAAAGCAATATTTTCAGTGGCTACATAGAGCAAAGCAGCTCACAGATAAGCTTTATGATATTCAATGGCGCATCGTCAAAGGTCTTGATCAGGGGCTAACTGCACAGGCATTTGTTTACATTATTGGGAATGAAGAAAACTATATGCCCTTGCTGAAAGAACAATGGGAATTAGTCTGTCATGATTATCAACTTCATGGTATTTTTCCAGAGCCTAAGCATACCCATTGCTACGATGGACAAGGTATCGTCCAAAAAGCATGGTTACAACTTATCGAACGAGTCCATGAGCCACTTGGATTTTATCGTTATAAGGGCAATGGAATTACTTATGCGTGGAAGGAATACACAGGCAATGTATAGTAAATAAGGCCAAAAATAGATATAAAAAATAGCCTTAAGTTAAGGCTATTTTTATTTTCACAGATTGTAACTTTGAAGCTATAACTTATTAAATTTTTTCATTATGGACTTAAGATGAACTTCACTAAAAGTTCCTCAAAAGAAGGAAGTCTTAGAAATAAAAAGAAATTTATGAATAAAAATTAAAAAGTTGAACGAAACTGATGTTCTCAATTTCCTTGTTATTCAAAAATTTCTATTCATTTTTCACCTCATAGGCTTTAATCCATTTAGCCCAGCTATTTAGCTTATTACCTGAATGCTGCGTTGTAACATCTGTCCATTTCAGATCATATTTTTCTTTCAAAAGAATGCCTAAATTCTGCCCTGATAATTTATCAGTTGAATACAAATCTTTTATTTCCAATATAGCTTGTATACTAAATTCTGAACTAGCCTTAGCATAAAGAATTGAATCAAAATCATCGATCTCCATCACCCGATCATTGTCTACTAACTCAAACTTTCTCAAAATCTCTACTGTTTTATTTGTCTTACTATCATTCGGTAACTGTTGAAGACTTTTACCTACTATTTCACTATAAATTGAAATAAACAATTGAGGTGAAATTCTAGGAACAAAGAAATTAGAAGTACGTCTTCTATTCATAACGGAAGTTTTTGAACTGCCTAGATCTCGGTAAATCCATGTATTTGGCTCTGTTGTTGGTTGTAAAAAACCCGTTAATTCTAACCAACGGATAAGCCTAATAGCATATAATCGCCAAGTTTTATCAGCATACTTATTCTCTGAATATGTTTCTTTCATTAAATCAATAATACTAGTAATTGTTAAAAAAGTTCCGCTAGGTAAATCTTTCAAATGTAAGGTAATAATATGTTTTTTAAATTTTTCTCTAATTATATTCAGTAGATTTTCTTGAGTATTTCCATCCTCTAATAAATCTTCAGATAGAACATATTGAGAGTTTTCTCTTGTAGCTAATCCAAAAAGTAAAATATCAGTTCCAACATTTTGAATTGTACCTTCAGAAAAGTTTGTCTTTTCTTGTAAAGAATGAATAGTTACAGGTGACTTAGATAAATATTTCACAACATTCCAAATTGTTGAAAAATCATGTGATGGTAAATATCTAAGAGCGATAATTGGAACATTTCCTGTCAGAACAAATTCTCGGAAAATATCCCAATAGAGATTTAGCCTATTGCCACTTTTAACAATTAATCTTTTATGTAATAAACTTTGAACTATCTCATCAGTACAAATTTCAATAGTTTCTATCAAGTCTACAGGTGCCTTTGTTGCAACAAATCTTAGTGCTTTTTGTTCAGATATACTTAGTTCACTTAAATCATCCGAAAATAAACTAGCGATATCTAATTTATTTTCTAACAAATCTTCCTGTTTAGCACCTTGTTCTAATTTGTCATATAAATGGATGCATAATTTTTTTAAGAGCCACGGATAACCTTGACTTGATACTGTTAAATTATGTTTCAAATCACCATCTAATTTTTGACCAATCACATCCTCAAACTTACTAATCACAGTATGAGATTCTCTATCTGAGAATGGGCTTAATTTTCTTACCATACGATATTCGGAAAGTTTATGCCAGAAAAAATATGCAGGATTTTCCGTATGCGTAGTACTATCTGTCTTCCATGCAAAGCCAATACAAAAATTAAATTGTAAACTAGTAGCATCCATTAACATATTGGAAGTATTAGTAAATAGATCAGATAGATCTGGTTTACTAAACAATTCTTCAAACTGATCAAATACTAAGACTATTATTTGATTAGCCTTATCCACACTTTCTAAATATTCAGTAATCGACTCCGAATCTAACGGATGACTAGCATTTGTAATCAAAATATTAATTTCAGGATCACCAAATCCCTTTTTTTGAGCATTCTTCAACGTTTTAAGCAATGCAGCATAGATATATTCTGATGATTTAGCAGCTCGAACATCTACAGCACATATATAAACTTTGTGTTTTTGATGTCTATTTTCTGCTTTCTCAAGCAATTTTATGATTAATGAGCTTTTGCCTAGCCCTGAATTTCCTGTAATAGCAAAACAACGTCTAGTTGTTTCCTTTTCTTTAATTTTTTTAAAAAAATCAAAGATATCATTAATATCTTTAGTTCTCCCTACAAAGTCTTCAGGTCTAGCAGGACGATAGTCGTTCCAATCATCACCTTTTTGGACTTCAACAACTTCAATTAGGCTCTCTTCTAAACTTAACTTTTTCTCCTTCTTTGTAAATAATATTATTTTCGAGAAATCTAATTTTGATAAGTTTGAGTCCGTCGAAGCAATATTATCTAAAAGAGCTTGGTCATCAACTAAACTTAAGGACTTAGCATGATAGCAAACCACTTTAGAAGGCATTCCTCCCTCCAGAATTGCAACAGCCCAGAACTTACCATAAGGTGTGATTAGTAAACTCCATTCTCCTATATTCTCTTCAGGCAAATATTGTATTAATTGTACTTGAGGAGGAGGATTTATAATTTTGGAAGCCAATAGAGAATCAATAATTTTTCTAGGTGTATAAATAACTAACTTTCCAGCTAAGCCTTTTGATGCTAATTCATCCTCAATCCCTTTAGCTTCTTTACCCAATTCACTAGTACTAATTAACCAACCTTCTGAATATCCTTGTAAGACGATGGTACCCATTAGTTGCCTAATAATAGGAGCATCAATTTTCCCGTCTCGATAAGCTTTACATTCAACATAGATTGTTCTGTCCGCAACATTATGTTTACATAGCAAATCTAACTCCATTCCAGTCTTTTTAACTTCTTCTTCTACTTTGAAGTTTTGAATCTCAAGCATTTCTCTACTTAAAGTTTCTAGTAAATCCCCCCTCTCTTTAGTTGTGGCAGAACTTGGCACACATATTTCAATTTTCATCAAGAAATCTCTAATAGTATTTTTAAACAATTGAATTAAGTATAAAAAAGAAATCCTCTAATGTCTAAATTACGATCAATTTTTCTTTTAACTATTACGTAAAGAACAATCGGTAAACAGATGCTTAGATTATCAACTTCAAGGTGTTTTTTCCTGAACATCGGCACATCAATTGCTTTGATTAGGTATCGTCCAAAAACATGATTACAACTTATTAAACGAGTCAATCAGCCACTTGGTTTTTTATCGTTATAAGCTCACTGTATGTGAAAAAAATACTCAAGTAATGTTCACAACCTATAGCCTTTTTATTGTCATCTAAGGGTTCATTCGTGAGCCTTTTATATTTTAAAAATATCTTTTCAAAGCCAAAATTGAGTTTAGAATTATTTAATATTTTTGTACTGATTTCTTATTCAGTCCAAGATCATCCCATCTCTGCTTTTTACATTCAATATTTGATGAGGGGTAGGTTGAGGGGTAAAGTCATAGATAAAAAATAAGCCCTTGTAAAAACAAGGGCTTATTTTAATATTTGGCGGAAGCGGTGAGATTCGAACTCACGGAGGACTCACACCCTCGTCGGTTTTCAAGACCGGTGCATTAAACCGCTCTGCCACGCTTCCAATGGCGGCTATCATATAAATAAAAATGCTAGTTGGCAAATCATTTATGCAATTATATGCACTGAGTGCTCAAAATAAACTCAACAAGCTGAATTTTTATAGATTTTCTATTTTTCATAACGAATTGAGTTGATATACCAAACCTTTTTGCCCAATGGGGTATGTACTTCAACCTCGTCATCAACTTGTTTAGTTAATAATGCACGTGCCATGGGTGATTCAATCGAAATATGTTGAGGATGATGATCATAAATCTCATCAACACCAACAATTCTCAAAATTTTTTGTTCACCCGCTTCATTTTCGATCTCGACCCAAGCCCCGAAGTAAACCTTTCCCTCTTGTTCAGGAACATAGTCTACAATTTTTAACTCTTCTAAACGTTTACCAAGATAACGTACTCTTCGATCAATTTTCCTGAGCAATTGTTTGTTGTATTGATATTATAACCCCAGTACATAACATACTATTACTTCATAAATCTGTTTGACAATTGATCAATTACTGATAGTGTAATTGTTAAACATCCTAAACTTCATACTAAATAGTATATGGCTTATGTTAAGAAAATTTATGTAAATTACAAAGATTGCTCCACACAAACTACTTTGGTCTTGCCGTGTATCTTGACTGAGAAAGGTTTCATTATTTCTCATTTACGTTATTTGGCATGGTTCAACTCAAAAAGTGAAGCATGGAAAGAGAGATCTTGTTATGCGCTTAAACTTTTATTGAAGTATATTAATGTTACTCCAAACCTTGATAGTGCTACCAAAGTTCTAAAAGCCTTCACTGAGGCGTTAATCACAGGAACCATAAACTCTCCCAGCAATACTGATCCACTTGAACTTTACTGGAGACCACGTACAGTTCGAGATACGAATAACTTACTGTTCCATATCACGCATTACACAGACTTCTTAGCTCTTCAAGATGAACATGAAACGAATAAAGTAAATCCTTTTTGTAAAGCAACAGGCTATGAAGAACGCCTGAATTGGTGTGCCTATTACCACAAAAAAGCAAATGTTTTTCTAAATCACTTAACCAAGAAAGATTTATCCCCACAACAAGTGCGTATAGTTGGAAGTTTTAGAGAGGATCTAATTGATTTTGAATATGCTGTACGTTTTCCCGAAGATCAAATTGAAAGGCTCTTATATCTAGGTTTTGAAAAGAATGGGGAAATAGATTACAAATCCCAAGCTATCACCATGTTAATGAATTACGGTGGTTTAAGAAAAAGTGAAATTTTCCATATTTACACTTCAGATATAACTTTAAATCCCAACAAGCCTAAAGAAGCCTTAGTTCGTGTTTATCACCCTGAATTAGGCGCTTCACCAGATACTTACTTTAAAAACAGACGAGAATACTTGTTAGCCAAAACTGCTTACAAACCACGGAATAATTATCTGTTCTCGGAAAGACTGTATGCTGGATGGAAAACACCATTATTAACTTCAAAATTAGGTTATTTCGAAGTCGTATTTAATCCGCCAGAAAAAGCCAAAGAATTCTTATTCATTTGGGCAAACTATCTTAAATATCAGCGTATAGAACCATCAAAAAGCAATCCCCATCCTTTTGCATTTACCAATACCTTAGGCGAGCCTGAAACGATAAAAAACTTTCAGCGACTACATAAAAATGCGGTAGAACGTATCGGGTTAGTCTGTAAAAAAGCTCTTGGTACAACTGAACATGGTCACCGACATGCTTACGGCTTTCGAGCACGTCAGGCAGGTTTAAATCAAGTTGAGATTCAAAAAGCTATGCATCATAAAAGTCCAACTTCTTGCCTTGTTTATATCAAACCAACATTAGAAGAAGTTCAAGATAAACTAAGAGATATTAAATGATTAAACCACAAGCTATAAGACAAATTGAAAATAAAAAATTTAATAGCGAATTTCCTACTTTAGAATCGTTAAAACAAACTTGTAAGAATTTAGGTATTACGAACTCTGTAATTTATAAAGAAAAATATAAAGAATATGGACTTCCAGCACATCCTGAAAGAATTTATGAAGAATGGGTTAGTTATAAAGATTTTTTTGATATCATTGAATTTATTTCATATGCTGAGTTACAAAAATTAGTTATTGAAAACAACTTAAAAACTTTAAATCAGTACAAAAAATTTATAAAAAAGCAGAATGATCCATCATTACCTCTTGACCCAGAAAGTGTTTACAAAAATGAATGGAAAAATACTTACAAATTTTTTGGTAAAGAAGAACCATTTAAGCCGGATTTCATTTCTCCAGAATATATTACTTGGGCGATTAAAATAAAAGAATTTATGACTAAAGCACGCGGTGGAGGTAGTAAAGAAACTCATCTTTGCCGCTTTGTTCGTCTTTATATTGAACCATTTGACCAAAATAAAACACCCCACGCTTTTCTCATACAAGAAAAATTTGATGTAAAGTCCTTTCGTGATGTGCTTGCAAATATAGAATCTGAACCTACGAAGCGTAAACTAGTAGTTTCTGTTAATGAATTCTTAGATTACATCATTAATAATGATTTAACCATTGAAGATGAAGAAACTGGAGAAATTGTTCGGGTTGAGAATGCTCGCAATCCATTTTCATTTTTTTTAACACAACAGAATTTATCTTCGAGTACAATTCGTTCAGAAACAACAAAGCCCTGCCTACAATATCATTTCGTAAAAAAGGCTCAAGAATGGATTATGCCTGCAAATGCAAAATGCTTTCAGGATCTCGAACACCTACATAAGTTCGATGCAGATTGGGTTAAAGTCAGCTTTGATCAATTAGACTTATATGATCCCGATTGTGTTTATCGTATAGTCGACAATCAAGCCTACTTATGGTGTCCAACCGATTGGATTCACACCTATGCTCTCACCAAGATCCCGTTACGTGGTCGCCAAATTGCTTATAATGACTCTGGTGAAGCTGATGAATATATAGCGGACATTGATCCCCAAAATAAAGTTATCTGGCAAAAAAACAACTCTCCACTTTCAGGATTAACCAAGGAACAATCATTTATTAAAAGAATGCCTGATGGACAAATCGGCATGCTTACCACTACCAATAAAACAAATAATAATGGACAGGGATATACTATTCCTTGGATGCCAGATGACTTAGCTTATTGGCTAGTCAAGTTACGAAAATGGCAACAAAAATATAATCCAATCTCATATCCAAGTGCTTGGCTGGACTGCCAAAGAACAAATTTGAATGAAATACAAAGAAAAGCCAAAGGTATTAACTGTTTTTTATTTAGGCGCTTCAATGATTTTGAACCAGCAACTGTAACAAATGCACTTACGCCTAGGCTTGCTGCTGCTTTATTTCATATTCAACCATCAAATTTGATGTTAGCGGCTTTAGAAGGAAATCCCGCAACAGTGGGTTGCTATAAATCAAAATATACGCCCCATAGTATGCGTGTTAGCCTCATTACAGCCTATGTCCTAGAAATGGGTATGCCAATAGAAATTGTGATGAAAATTGTCGGGCATAGCTCTGTCATCATGTCGATCTACTATTGTAAAGTTTCAAACAATGATATTAGGACACGATTAGAAGAAGGTGAAAAAATAGCGTTAAAATCAGAAGTGGAGTCTATCCAAAGAACAATTGAACAAAATAAAATCGAAAATATCAAGAATCAACTCATTGGAAACAATACCGAATTGTTGCAAGCCTTGTCTAATGAAGTTCCTGCGGGAAATTATGTTTTTAGAGATTATGGGATTTGCCCTTTTGCAGCATCAAGATGTGAAGATGGTGGTGAAGTAATCAAAAGTAGTTCTTTCTATACACCTACACCACAAGGTTATTTAGGTATTCAAAATTGCTTACGATGTAGGCATTTCATTACAGGACCTGCTTTTATTGGTGGACTATTAGCAATTACTAACGAAATTTTACTCCAATCCAATTATCAATCTGATATCTGCGCAAAATTACAACTAAAAATCAATATGATTAATGAAGGTATTGATCAACTTGAAAGAGAAGAATATATCGCCAATCTAAAACAACAAAAATTTGAAGGAGCTGCTGAAAGATCAAAATTAGAGACTGATCTTCGTAATTTTGAATCTGAATACGAAACAGCGGCAAAAAAATTAGACATGCTCTTGTGTGATATTCAAGCCGCATATAGCCATATTACTAAATGCCATAAACTCATCAATAACAACCCTCTTATAGAGAGTGGTGAAAAACTTACTTTAATTACAGCACCTAATGCTGAATTAGTATTAGAGATGGAAGAAGTCAGTCACTATCAACAATTACAAGAAGTTTGTGAAAATGCAGTCATCTATAAATCATGCAATGCGGACCAAGCAATTTATCCAAGAACACAACTCATCGACAAGATGGCGATGTTTAATGAAATTATGCCCAACCTATTTATGCTTTCAAAAGAACAACAACTTACCGCAGGGAATCAAATTTTCAAACTCTTAATGAGCCGTCTCAAATCATGGGATAAAGTCCAAAAAGTTATGGATGGTGAAATTAAACTCATTGAACTTTCAGAATATGAACAGATTGAAAAATCGGAAATTGAACTTATTCTTCATAATTCACCAACTTTGATTGAGGCAAGCCATGAATCCTGAAGAGTTACTAAATAAGTTAAAACTTGGCTCATCACTTAAAATACAGCAATCGCTTGATGCAATCTATGAGATATGTATTGAGCAAAAGGAACGTGGAATCCGTGATTTTTCTATCAGCACAATTGCTAAATTAGGTAATAACCGTGGTGTTCCTAAAGCCCAAAGTATCCGAAATAAAACTGGTGAAAAATACAGAGCTTTAATTCAATCCTTTGCAGATCTGGCATCTCAAACCCCTAAGTTGAGAAAACCATCGCAAAGTGAGAATGACTGGATTGAAGAAATACAGAATCCAAAACACCAACTACTCGTGCGCATCATGGCATCAGAGTTAAAAGAAGCTCAACAAATGATCCGTGAAATCATTCCGCCCAAACAGAAGATTGATATTTATGATCATAAGAATATGATACCTGATGAATCATTTAGGCTTTCTGATCAAGAAGTGCGAGCATTACAATATTTATTATCTGTAGACTTCCAGAAAAAGTGGAATCTAAAACCAACACATTTTGGTGAGCTTGTGGACGAATCAAATAAGCCTGTTTTTAAAGTTTCAACCTTAGATGCCTTACGCAAGGCTTTGGAGTATTTGTCTTGAATCGTAAATTGCTGACAGCTGAAGGCTACCAACGCTTACAAGATGAACTAAATGATTTGGTGCGTAAAGAACGCCCAGAAATTACTAAGATAGTCTCATGGGCTGCCAGTCTCGGCGATAGGTCTGAAAACGCAGATTACCACTACAACAAAAGAAAGCTACGTGAAATTGACCGTAGAATTAGATACTTAACTAAACTTTTTGAAGTTGCTCATAAAGTCGAATACAGCCCTGAACAAGATGGAAAAGCTTATTTTGGTGCTTGGGTCGAATTAGAGAATGATGATGGTGAAACCATCAAATTTCGCATTGTTGGGGATGAAGAAATATATGGTCGTAAAGACTATATTTCACTCCAGTCACCTATAGCAAAAGCATGTTTAGGAAAATCAATAGACGATGAAATCCAAGTACACACACCTACTGGTAAGAAAACTTGGTATATCTGCCAAATTAACTATAACCAGTAAACGGTTATAGTTAACAAGAGCTATTTAATTTATGTAAAGCAATTACACAAAATTATTTACAGGCTCCAAAATCATCAATTATTAGTAATTTAGTAGAACATATTTTTTTCTTGAAGTTTTTTATCTCACCTAACGATAAAGCCGCCCCAATTTCATCGAATAGACTTATTGCATTGAAGTACATTACACTTTAATTAAGATGACACGCCTCAGCACCTAGTGCACAAGCCAACCAAGATCTTCCAACACCAGTCGGCCCCCGATATGATTAGTCCTCTTTAATTAGCCATTTTATCTAACTAAAAGGTGTCTACAAAATCAGGAGCTATTCACCTCTAAATTTAACACTATGATTACCACACACATAGGATTGTTATGCAAAATTAATCTGTATTCTACTAAAAAATTGAGCGATGCCTTTTTGGCATCAACTTGAGCTAGATTCTCTGCTATGCAGTACCTCTATTAACAATTAATTTGATCTTAAAGCTTAAGGAGATCAAATAATGTTGATTTATACCCCACCTTCTACACCCAAGAGCATTCCACTCATAGATCTAAGCGACAGCTTTTCTGACAATTTAGAAAAAAGAAAATCGGTCGCTTGGGAAATACATAAAGCATGTCGAACAACGGGTTTTTTCTATATTAAAAACCACGGTATACCTAATGAAGTATTAGAAAAACAATTGGCAATAACGAAAGCGTTTTTTGATCTTCCACTTGAAGATAAACTTGCTATCGATTTTAAAAACTCTTCATGTATGCGTGGCTATGAACCAATGGCTGTACAAACACTTGATGAAGGTTCACCACCTGACTTAAAAGAAGGTTTTATGTCGGGCAAAAATCTCGCAGCTGAACATCCTTATGTTCAAAAAGGTTATCCGCAGCATGGGCAAAATCAATGGCCTCAACAAGCACCTGAGGTTCAACTACAGACTGAAGCCTATATTCAAGAAACCTTAAAACTAGGTAAACACCTCGCAGGGTTATTGGCTTTATCCCTAGGGCTTGATGAAAACTATTTTGAAAAAGGATATGAAGAAGCAGTCATTATTACGCGTTTACTCCATTATCCGCCTCAATCTGAAAAAATCATTAATAATCAGTTAGGTTGTGGTGCACATACAGATTGGGGACTTTTAACCCTGCTGCTTCAGGATGAAGTCGGTGGATTAGAAGTTCGTAATAGTGATGGTGAGTGGATTCGTGCACCACATATCCCTGATACCTTCATCGTTAATTTAGGTGATTTAGTCCAATTCATGACAAATGGTCTTTATCTATCGACCATGCATCGAGTCTTTAATCATAAGGCTGGCGTATCACGCTACTCAGTACCAACTTTCTTTGATCTTGATTATGAATACAAAATCAAAACCTTAGAAAATTTGGGGGATGAATTTAAATCCGATGCAAAAGAAATGACAGTAGGTGAATATTTAGCCTATATGTATCAAAAAACATATGCATCTAAAAAAGAAGCTGTTTAATTAATTTTATTGGTATTAAAAATATGAAAAAAATGTTCCCATTAGGCTGCGCAGGTTTAGGCATACAAAACTCATCCAAATTTAATCCTGTTAGCTTAGATGAGCCAACTATTTTAGAACAATTTGAATTACTTAAAGATGCTGCGGTGTTTGACTTTATTGATCGAATCCCTCTCGAAGACAGTCAAATTGATTCATACATTAAAGCAAGTCAACTCACTAATATTCCTATTCATTCTGGATGTGGGTTATATGTTATTGGCAAAGATGAAGAAGCTTTTAAAAATGACATTAATCGCAGTTCAGCTGTCGGTGCAAAATTTCATAACTGTATGATTTGGGCAAAACATGCAGATGGGCACTATGTTACAAATGATGAAGTTGCAAAAACATATATCGAATTTTACTCATATGCGCAAAGCAAAGGGGTTTCTATTACTCTAGAATGCCACGTTGACAATTGGTCTGAAGATTACCGTCGTGTAATTCCTGTTGCTGATCTCGTTGAAAAAGAAGGTGTACCTTTTGAATTTGCAATGGATTATAGTCACTGTATTTTTAAAATTGAGAATGAAAATGAATTGGCTGTTTCACAATTTCGCAATGATCCAGAAGCAGCTCGAAAATTAGATCCTTTTAATCATGATAGTTTTGCTGATGATTGGTTAAACCGAAACTTAGTTACATGGGCTCAAATTAGACCTGCTGTACCCAATAATCCTGTCAATTGGTGGGCATTTGAGACCGGACCTTACTATGGTTTAGGCACCAATAGACCCGGCCGAGGTATTCAATATCCGTTTAATCAGCCTAGTGATGGTGAATGGCATACGGATACTTGGCATGCATATAAATTAGCACCAACCAAAGAAGTAATTCGCAAGACAATCGATAGCTATCTAAATAATCCAGATTCGAAGATTCAATTGATGACCGTAGATAACATTAATCTGGAATCTTACGGATTGAACTGGAAATATAATATGTTCGGTGATAGTTGTAGTGTAGCTAAATATATACGCGAAATTTATGCTGAAAGATTAGCAGTTTTTATGGCAAAAAAGTCCACAAATACATCTGAAAATGCAAACACCCAATTAGGGGTTTTAGCATGAAAAAAAGTCTTTCTCTAAACTACTATTGTTTAAAAACCAGTCTTGTAAGTGCTTTTCTTCTACTGAGTACCGGCACTGCTTATGCAAATGAAAAAGCAGCTTTTGTGTATGTTGCACATAAAAATGATTATGGCTGGTCATATTCTCATGATATTGGGCGGCTCAAAGCTGAAAAAGCTTTGAATGGAAAATTTAAAACGTCATTCATTGAAAATATACCTGATAACGCTGAGTCAGAACGCACTTATCGAAGCCTTGCTTAACAAGGGAATAAAGTAATTTTTGCAACTACATTCGGATATATGAATACGATTGAAAAAGTTGCGAAACAATTTCCTAACACTATTTTTATGCATACATCTGGATATAAAACTGCAAAAAATGTTGGTGTATACGACATAAGAACCTATGAAGGCTCATATCTACAGGGAGTATTAGCAGGCTATAAAACGAAGACAAATATTATAGGGGTTGTTGCTCCCTTTCCTATTCCAGAAGCGATTAGAGATATCAATGCTTATACACTAGGTGCCCAATCAGTAAACTCAAACATCAAAACCAAAGTTGTGTGGATCAATACTTGGTTTGACCCCGGAAAAGAGCGTGAAGCTGCTTTAGCATTAATATCTCAAAAGGCAGATGTATTATCTCAAGTGACAAATTCACCCGCTGTTGCTCAGGCTGCTCAAGAAAAAGGAAAATATGCCTTTGGATGGAACTCAAATATGAGTAAATTTGCCCCAAAAGCTCATTTAGCAGCTTCCGTCCTACATTGGGAAAAAATATATACTCCTGTTTTACAAAGTGTTGCGAATAAAAAATGGAAATCTGGCGCCTTATGGTATGGCATAAAAGAAGGAGCTATTGATCTTCAAAATTTTGGCCCTATGGTCAATATGGATGAAAAAAATAAAGTTTTGGCAGTTCGCAATAATATTCGTAATGGTAAATATGTTGTCTTTAGTGGTCCAATTTATAATCAAAATGGCTCATTAATTCTAGAGAAAGGTAAACACTTATCTGATAAACAACTTATGACAATGAATTACTTTGTTAAGGGTGTAGATTCCCCCTATCCTAAATAATAAATCAAAAGCCTTCACTATTGATTTAGTTAAGGCTTTACCACTAATTTTATCAACTTAACAATTCTAACCCTCTGCTCTCGATAAAATTTCTTCTGCAAACATTCTTGCTAATGTATCTGTAGCAGCAGAAAGAAAATGCCCCTTTCGTGCATACAAACCTAGATCACAGTAAACTCCATTATTATCATTTAAAGGGATATATTTCAGACGTTGATCAATAATTTCATTTTCTAGACCAAAAATAGTCTGAAAACCCACGCCTTTATTTCTGAGAATTAATTGCTTGGTTAACTCTAATGAACCTGTTTGCATTTTAAACTTAGGAATTGAATGTTGTTCGTGTAGAAATAAAGGTGCTAATTGTTGATAAATAGATAGGTTGGGCTTTGGCATGATTAAGTCATAGTCTAAACACTGATGAAATGACACGGTTTCATACTGTGCCAATGGATGATCAATCGCTACGATTGCACCGAGTTTGAAATGTGATATGGCGATTTGGTGTAAGTCATTATGTTTTGGCAAAGCAAATGCCAAGCCTAAATCAACCCGACTTTCAATAATTTCGTTTGGAATATCCTTTGATCCTAAAATAGTTACGCCAACTGTGACATTGGGATATTTTTGCTGAAACTTTTCAATCACTTCAGGTAATAAATTAATAACAAGAGTTTCTACACTCGCAATCTCTACATGTCCTTTATATAGCCCTTTAAGTGAATCTAATTCGTTTTTTAAGCGCTTCGTATCTCTCAAAACTAAGCTGACATGTCTGGAAAATAATTCTCCAGCATGCGTCAGTACCATCCCTGTTGGGATTCTATTAAATAGTGGTGTACCAACCTCATCTTCTAATTTTAAAATTTGACGGTTTACCGCAGAAGACACAACATTTAACTGTCGTGCTGCTTCCCTAATTGAACCACATCGACGAACTGCATCAAAATAGTGAATTGCTGCAGAATGAAACCTAAGGCCACGTGTACTCATTTTAACACCACTTCCTCTGCCAACATATAAATTCAAAGTGATTAACAAATTGAATTGAATCATTGAAATAGAAGCAAAAAACTTGCCACAAACACACTTATAAATGCCTTACTCAGGTGGACTGTTTTTCGTACACCTTGTTGCCTTTTCTGCAACACTTCTAGAAAAATAAAAATAAATAATTGTTAATTAAAAAAATTATTAAAGCTCTCATTTTGGCATCACCTTGCTCGATATTCAGTGCTATGCAACTGGAGGAATATTTTATAAACATAATGAAAACATTGTTGTAGGTAAACCCATGTCTTCATTCGAACAAAATCCATTTGCATTATCTATTCCTCTAATTGATATCTCCAACTTGAACAATAGTGATGTAAACCTACGTAAAGAAGTTGCATTGAATATACGAAAGGCCTGTCTTGATAAAGGCTTTTTTTACATTGTCGGTCATGGTGTATCCAAGACATTACGTCAGAAAGTTTTTGAATATTCAAAAGCATTTTTTGATCTGCCTTTTGAAGACAAAGAACGATACTCCATCACCGCATCGCAGGCAAACCGTGGGTATGAACCGCTCAAAGCACAAACACTAGAAGCCAATTCACCACCAGATATCAAAGAAGGTTTTTATATTGGCAAAGAACGTGCCGAAGACGACCCATTCGTTCTTCAGAAGTCATTTAATCAAGGTCCAAATCAATGGCCAGATATTGAGGGTTTCAGGGCAGTTATGGAGGAATATCAACACCAAATGATCCAAGTTTCCGAATCTTTAATGCGTGCCATTGCATTATCACTCAATCTAGATGAAAGCTACTTTGACGAATTCTGCAAGGATGCAGACTTAGTAACCTTAAGACTTTTACATTACCCTCCGCAGCCTAAAAATGCCCAACCGAATGAAAAAGGCTGTGGCGCTCATACCGATTTTGGAGGGTTAACACTATTACTGCAAGATCATAATCAAGGCTTACAAGTCTGGGATCAAGCACAAAATCAATGGATATGGGCAGAACCCATAGAAGACAGCTACGTCGTGAACTTGGGTGATTTAATGTCTATGTGGACCAATAATACGTATACCTCAACGTTACATCGGGTTATCAACATCTCTGGTCAAGAACGTTATTCCGTTCCTTTCTTCTACAGTGGGAATCATCGTTATCAAATTCAATGCATCGAAGAATGCATATCCAACGATGAACAAGCACTATATCCACCAATCAGCGTAGAACAGCATTATAGAAATATGTTTTCAAAAACATATATTTAAAACTGGGGAAAGCTATGAAAAAATTACCTGTAATCAATATCACACCTCTTTACGATGTCTCTCACCCAGAATATGCCAAAGTTTGTCACCAGATAGATCAAGCGTGCCGTGAATGGGGATTCTTCTATATTTCAGGATATAAAGCCAACCAACTGCCATACGTTTATGATCTTGCAAAGCAATTTTTCAGTAAGCCGTTACTTGAAAAACTACAACTAGATATTCAAAAAAATAAGAATACTCATCGAGGATATGGCGCATTAGGTGTTGAACAACTCAACCCTGACTTGCCAGAAGATTTTAAAGAAATTTTCGATATGGGCGTTCATCTTGATCACAATCATCCTGATGTCGTTAATCAAGAGCCACTGCGTGGACCCAATGTCTATCCAAATATAGAGAATTGGGAAACAGTCATGCAAGGTTATTTTGATGAAATGCTGGAATTAGCGAAAGTTTTATTAAATGCAATGTCTCACGCTATTGGTTTACCACAAAACTATTTTGAGCACTGCTTAAAAGATAGCCTGTGCTTTTTTCGTCTCATCCATTATCCACCAACCTTAGATAATACGGATAAAGCATCATTTAATGCTGGAACACATACAGATTATGGCTGTGTCACAATCCTTGCACAGGATGAGATCGGTGGTTTACAAGTCCAAGATGTCCATGGTCAATGGATTGATGCTCCGCCCATTCCAGATACTTACGTCATTAACATTGGTGACATGATGGCACGCTGGTCTAATGATACCTATAAATCTACTCCCCATCGAGTTTCAAGTCCAAAGGGCAAGCAGCGTTTTTCTTTCCCTTTCTTTATTCAACCCAGTCCGCACACAGTGATCCAGTGCTTACCTAACTGCTTTAGCCATTCAAATCCAGCAAAGTACTCTCCAATTACAAGCATGGAATATCTGCAATCACGCTTTAGTGCAACTTATAAACATCGTGCAGATGTCTAAGGAAAGGAGAAAATTTATGAAAAAATTAAGTGCTTTATTACTTGGATGTTCATTAGCAAGCTCATATACCTTTGCAGCAGAAACGCCTTGGCTGAATTGGCAATCCAATAGTGTCTCCGTACTCTATGGAAAAGGTTTTGAAGTAGAACCTGATACCCATGAAACTTTGACCTTTGAACATACCAGTAATTGGAAATGGGGCGATATATTCCTATTCGTTGATACGTATTGGTTTGCGGGAGAAAAAACAGCATCTCAAGGTAACAATGCTATTTATACAGAAATAGCACCACGCTTTTCGCTTGGAAAAATCACAGGCAAAGATCTAAGTTTTGGTCCTGTCAAAGACGTGCTAATTGCCACGAGTTTTGACTGGAGTGTTCAAGATAAAGATGGTTATGACCATATGTATACCTATCTAGTTGGACCTGGTTTTGATTTGAATTTTAAAGGTTTTGACTATTTCACTCTAAACGTTTATTACCGCATACCTGATGATGGTGATACCGCTAATGGGCAATGGCAAATCACCCCCGTATGGTCTTATACCATTCCGTTCTTAAACTCATCGGTCATCTTTGATGGTTACATTGATTGGGTTGTAAATGCTAAAGGCAACAACTCTTCCGATTTCCACTTTAATCCACAAATTAAATATGACTTAAGCCCTCATTTTGGATTAGCTCCGAAGAAATTAGCAGCTGGGATTGAATATGATTATTGGAAAAATAAATTCTTAATTAAAGATTCTCCATATTTTAAGACAAATCAAAGCGCAACTAGCTTTATTGTGAAATATACATTCTAAAATAAGGAGATATGAATATGACGAATAAAAATAGTTCCCTTCCTTTAAAAACACCTTCCATGATTTTTTTAAGTCTCCAACATGTTCTCGTGATGTATGCTGGCGCAGTATCAATTCCTTTAATTGTTGGTGGTGCATTAGGTCTAAGTACAGCTGAAATTGCATTTTTGATTACTGCTGATTTATTTGTATGTGGTATTGCCACACTGATACAAACCATTGGTTTTAAAAATGTGGGGATACGACTCCCAGTTATGATGGGAGTGACTTTTACTGCCGTAGGACCGATGATTGCAATTGGAACAAATCCTGATATGGGGCTTCTCAGTATCTTTGGAGCGACCATTGTTGCAGGTATTTTCGGTTTTTTAGTATCACCTTTTGTCGGCAAATTAATACGTTTCTTCCCTCCTGTGGTTACAGGTACTCAAATCTTGGTTATCGGTTTATCTTTGATCGGTATTGCTGGTACTTGGGCTGCTGGTGGATATGGTGTAAAAGACTTTGGTAATCCTTTATATCTCTCTATTGCTGCATGCGTTTTATTCACAATTATTGTGATTAGTCGATATGTTAAAGGTTTTTTTGGAAATATTTCCGTATTGATTGGCTTAATCATTGGCTATGTAATTGCTGCTTTTTCTGGCCTGATTAGTCTAGATAAAATCGATGATAGTCCATGGCTAGGTTGGGTAATGCCATTTCACTTTGGTATGCCTGAATTCAATTTTTGGGCAATCCTTGCAATGTGTGTTGTGATGCTAGTGATCTTTATTGAGACTACTGGCATGTTTATGGCTGTTGGAGAAGTTGTTGATGAAGAAATAAATGAAGAAAAGCTAACTAGAGGTTTCAAGGCTGACAGCTTGGGTACGATGATTGGTGGTATTTTCAATATTTTTCCATACACCTCATACGCACAAAATATTGGTCTACTTTCAATTACAGGTGTTAAGAATCGTAGTGTATGCGCTCTAGCTGGTGTATTCTTAATCGTATTGGGACTCTTCCCTAAATTAGCTTATTTTGTGGCATCTATTCCTTCATGTGTATTAGGTGGTGCAGCTTTGTTTATGTTTGGTATGGTCACATCAAATGGGATCAAGGTATTACAGCGTGTCGACTTTGAGAATGTTAACAATCTATACGTAATTGCAATAAGCACAAGTATAGGAATGCTTCCAGTATTTTCACCAACTATTTTTTCGAATTTACCAGCATCCCTTTCACCGTTATTAAACAGCCCAATACTACTTACGGCATTCTGTGCTGTTACGTTAAATGTCATCCTCAATCGTAAAAGTGAATCAATGAAGTGTGCTGATGAACAACTTAAAGGTGCTTAGTTAGCTCTAAAAATAAAATTAATACAAATTTGTATTCTCTATATCTGTCCCGTCCTAAAATAGATTGGCAGTCTTTCATTTAAAGTCGAGTTAAGCAATTAGCTCGGTTTTTTCTTTGTCTGCATTATTTTATTACGGACTGGCCGACTCGGAATAGGAATGAGTGGTAGAATTGCGCAGGAATATGCAAGTTGCGCACATTTAAACACTTAAGATATATTTCATGATTCAGTTTTTTCTTTCAGATCATCGATTTGGGCATAAAAATGCTTTTTGAAATTATAGCTACCACGATAAGGCTTTCTGACTGGGTAAAACCCACGCTAAAACTCAAAACTATTTTCTTGTTTTGATTCCTCTGCTACTTTGAACTCTGCAAACTAATCACTTTGGAATGCTTGTTTACGAGCAAGCTGAAATAGTCGATTAAGCACACGCGAAACAGCCAATGACAATTGAAATTGACTACGATGTAATTGAATAAGCGTAAAGCTACGCTCATTCAATAATGAACTTAGTTAAATACGCTCTTAGTTGAATTTACCCAATCCAATAGTGGCATAACAACACTGAATCAATAAAAATTGACTCAATCTTAGCAAAAATAGTGGTATCAATGAAAGTTTTAAGATTTAAAACATATACATTAATAATTTAATCATCTACATCATATTCCACAGCATTTAACCAACTGGATAAAATTTGTTTTGGTGTTAATTTTTCCCATTTTTCAGCATTCCCTATAATATGGGCACTGACAAATTGCTCAAATTCAGATTGCTCCCAAGATAACGGTAAAGGTTTTGAATAATGCTGATCGGGGCTTTTATGCTCCATACGAGAAATAAAATAGCCTATATTTTTGGTAAAAAGCTTATTTTTATTAAACTTTAAAGAGTCATGTTCAGAAACACTTATTTTATAAAGAGTAGATGTAGTGTAAGTTGCTTGATAATTAAAAATATTATAGATTTGCTCCAAATTATATTTGTCAACTATTCTTAAAAATTCAAACTCAAGGGCATTGTTTTTGAGTAGAGGTATCTTATTCTCATTACAAACAAATTCTGCGAGTTTATATATTTCAGAAACTCTCATATTGAATAAGAATTTTTCTATATTTTTGATATCCTCAAGCTTTAATTTATGGCTCTGAATATCACTAAATAGTTCTATAAACCAATCGTTAATATTTTCAAATCGAGTAGGAATCAATATTTCAGTATGATATTCAAAGTTAACTTGTAAAAAATTAAAGATTTCCTCACTTAAAGAACTATCAAAAATATTTTTATTGGATCGATATATTGTTCCTAAATTATTTTTTCTATTTATAAAATCCATATTACTATCACGATTAAAAATAAAACCTTTTTCAATCAAAGCCTCTAAACTAGCATGACAGGAATAACCACTAAGAACATTTGAAAAATACCATCTCCCTCCTGGGCGAAAGTATTTGATATTATTTTCGATTAATAAATATAAGTGTATTTTCTCTAAATAATTTAACTCTTTCTTTTGAGTTAAATTAGGTTCTGATAAACTAAAATTATTTTTATAATATTCTAGCGTATCCAACGCATATTTTATATATTTTTTATTAGCGCACTCAGTGCATATTTTATCAAAACTACTTATTCTATCAATATAATAATTAAAATCGGTTCTAACATGAAAATTACGTATATCATAACATTTACCGCAGTCCTTCAATCTACTTACCTGTAAAAAACCAATTTTACCGACTTCTTTCGTTAACATTGTAGGTGATTGAATATTATGCTTCGTAAATACCTCTTTAGCAGTTAATGCAAATTTCTTTTTTTCACCAAATTGCCAGTAATCCTGCAATAACTCAGATACGCCGACCTCTTCTGAAATTATATCGAACTTAAGTTTCTCTTCTTTCATTCTTACAGTATCCTGAATTTAGAATAGTATATTGACATAGTACACATACTATTAATAAGTTATTGTAAATAAAATAATATTTTTTAAATAGTATAGAAAATGGGGCTATATTAAAAGAATCAGCGTTCTCAGAGCGATCGCCTAAACTCGCAGCCCAATTCACTTTTTTAGTGATTTCAGGCCGTTCATCATGCCAAAGTTTCTTTAATTCAGCGACCAATAAGTCATGGCCCGTACGGGTAATTAAGTTTGATTTCATAAGAAGAAAATACGTGAAGATAACAATCCGTTTACAAGTTTTTGCATTGTATTCCTTATTTCACCATCACTAAAGTGTATAAATTTTATTCTTTTTTAAATCATGTGTTTGTGATGTATTTATCATTTATTTTTGGCTCAAAATTTGACAATCTGTTTTTGGACGCTTATTATGCGCCCCTAAGTTAGTTTTTTGTTTATTTTTTATACACTTTGTGAATGATGTGTAACATCTGCATCATTTTCCCGATTAACCCAATGTCATTTTGAATGACGTCATGACTTGCCCACCCTTATTGAATTTATCAACTTTTAAAAGTTAAGGCATCGTTTTGCTGAACTTTTAGGGCATAAATTACCTGTAGCGGAGACAACATGCACAGTAATTCAAGTTCTGGGTCTAGGCCTAGCCTTAACTCTTTATCTTCTAAACTCCCGTTTCAAGCTTTAGCATTAGGTGTTGTAATTATTCCCTTCAATAGCTTAAGCGCAGAAAAATCTCACCAGTACAATACTGTTGTAGCAAAAAATGTTTTAACTGTGGTTGCCGTAGAAAACCCAACCATCGTATTTAAAGAAGATCAATTCTTACATGGCTTTGGTTACGATTTAGCGCGTAACTATGCACAAAGCTTAAATGTAAAACTTGATTTTAAAACAGTCCCAGACAATGCAACTGCATTGAAATGGATTGCACAAGGCAAAGCCAATTTCGCAATGACCACTTCAACAATTGCAGATATTGAAAAGAAACAATTGGTTTCATTCTCAGCAAGTTGTGGTGATCAAGCAAGTTTAAGTAGTAATGGTTTAAACCCCCAATTAAATTGGGTATTTAAACAAGCTGATGATCCTTTAACACTTACTGCCAGTGGTTTTGTGTGCCAAAGCAAACAACTAGGCACGACCCAACAACTTGCTTCCTTTTATAATCGTAATGTGGTTAAGCCAGAATCATGGTCTATCATTCAAAAAGACTTGAATCAGCGTTTACCTATTTATAAGGCAAGTTTTAAGCAAAGTGCTTCTAAATACAATCTAGACTGGCATCTATTGGCTGCCATTGGTTATCAGGAATCCTATCTAAAACCGACCTCTGTTTCACCAACAGGTGTACGTGGGATTATGATGCTCACCAATAACACGGCGAGAGCAATGGGTGTAACCAATCGCACTGATCCAGTACAGAGCATTCAAGGTGGTGCAAAGTATTATGACTTGATGCTGGATCAGTTTGCACATGTCCCTTATCCCGACCGTAATTGGTATGCGCTTGTAGCGTACAATATGGGACCTGGAGCAGTCGGACAAATTCAGAAGCGTATCCAAGCCCAAGGAAAAGATCCTAACCAATGGGTGAACTTATATGATTATTTACAGCGTAACCAAGCTCGAAATGGTCGTTATAAACAAGCCGTGCAATACGTAAAACGTATTCGTACCTATTTAGAACATATCAAGACCAGTAACTTGATCAATGTCTAAAGCAAAAAAAAGCTTACCAATGGGTAAGCTTTTTTTTTTGCTGATCACTTAAGCAGTTTGCTCAAGTACTCTTTTAAATAAATCTTTTTGCTCTTGGCTTGGTTTTGCAGTTTGCAATGCCATTAATTGAGACATATCGCCTTGGACTTTGATTTTACCTGTCATGAATGCTTGCATTGCAGCAGCCATGTCAAACTCTAAGAATACTTTACGTAAAGTCTCAGCATCCATATTTAAAGTTGTTTTAGCATTTGAAGACAAACCTTTTTGGATCTTACCAGCATCAAGAGCTAGCTCAGTATTACCAGCTGCATCTGTTACAACTAAGTTAATCGCTAAATTCGCAAGCGCTGGTGGTAAGTTTAAATCACCTGCTTCAGCAGTAAGTTTATCGACTGTTGCAAACCAATCATCAGTTAAAAATGCAGCCATGATTATTCCTCAAATGTATTTGTTCAATTTCTTGTGTTATCTATCCAGACAACATCACATGAAGCAATTTGCTCGTGCCATGTTATAGCACGTATATTTTATTTTAGGCTATGATTTTTTGTACGTAGGATCCAAATTTTAAAAAAATTATAAAGAAAAGGCACTTAACAAAGTGCCTTTTAAAAATTTTTACATTTTAATCAGCTGCAAAACTTAAATTGACCACATCGAGACGATTTTTCAGCTCTTCAGGATCTTTGAGATCAAACTCACGCTGCCCATCTAAAGCTTCAAAATCAAATAATTCGCGGTCAGCCAATTGTGACGGTGATACGTTCTGTAAAGCACCGAAAATGCTGTGTAGACGTTTTGGATATTGCTTATCCCACTCACGCAACATATCGTTGATTATAGCGCGTTGCAGGTTTTCTTGAGAACCACACAAATTACACGGGATAATTGGGAACTTACGCATTTCTGCGTATTTAATAATATCTTTTTCTTCAACATACGCTAAAGGGCGAATTAAGATATTCTTTTTATCTGATGAAAGAAGCTTAGGCGGCATTGCCTTTAAACTTCCACCATGGAATAAATTTAAGAAAAATGTTGCCATAATGTCATCACGATGATGACCTAATGCCACCTTAGTTGCGCCAATCTCTTGTGCAAAACCATACAGCGAACCACGACGTAAACGAGAACAGACCGCACAATAGGTCTTACCTTCAGGCGTTAATCGCTTGGTAATGGTATAAGTGTCTTTTTCCAAAATGTAATATGGAATATTATTTTCTTCCATATAACGTGGAAGAACATCTTCTGGGAAACCAGGTTGTTTTTGGTCAAGATTGACCGCAACAATGTCAAAATTAATCGGTGCGATACGTTTAAACTGCAACAAAATATCAAGTAAGGTGTAGCTGTCTTTACCACCAGACACACACACCATGACTTTATCGCCATCCTCGATCATTTTATAATCACGAATTGCATGCCCCACTTGGCGACGCAGTTTTTTCAACAGGCGATAATAGGCCGAACTGGTTGGAAGTTCTGGCTTGAAATTAAATCCTTGGTTGGACTCCACTGGCGCGTACATAGACGTGATTAACTCATAAACAAAAACACTGCGAGATTTTATCTGAATTCGAAAAAAACCGCACCAAAAGAATTTTTCAATTTCTTTCTATCGTCATATTCAGATTTCATACTGGTAAAATTCTGATCAAAAATTATAAAAATTGCCTAGATTGCTTATATTTCAAACTTTTCCACAGTTTTCCACAAAAACTGTGGATAAAATTGTGGATTTCTTAGCTATTGACAAACTGTTTTGATCAGATAATAAGGCTTTTGATTAAATTGATCATTTTTTGATCAGTTATTTTAAGCATTAATAATCAATAGCTTATATAAGTCAATACTTCAATTTTAAAAAAAATTAAATTTTTTTTTGCTGAACATTCGAACAAAATGACTTGATTTTTTGTTAGACAGCAAAATAAAAAAAATTGTATTAAAACTCCATTTTTTGCATTTTTTTGTTACACTGCGCTAAGGAATTAAAGCTCATCTATTTGTGAATATTATAACGATGAACAAAATAACGTATTTGATGACCTTCTGTTTGGGGACAATCGGTTTTTTTTATAACTCTGCACATGTTCATGCAGGGCAAACCATCTATCAATTCAAAGATACTAACGGTACAACCTTACTCACCAACAAGAAGAAAGCGGAATATAGCCATTTAAAAGTCGTTAAAGCGACTTATTATCCTGACAGTAATATTCACACCTATAGCAATTGGGGTAAAACAGAGGCCTCTGTGCTTCCCAGCTATAGTCGTAACAGAAATGCTTTTGATCACCTCATAAGACAAGCAGCACAACAACACGGTGTATCTGAAGGATTAATTAAAGCAGTCATGCATACTGAGTCGGGATTTAACGTCCGCGCGCGCTCCCCAGTAGGTGCCCAAGGCTTAATGCAATTAATGCCTGCAACCGCTCGACGATTTAATGTTAGTGATGCATATGACCCACAACAAAATATTTTTGCTGGTGCTCGCTATTTAAGCTGGTTATTAAAACGTTTTAATGGCAATACCGAACTCGCACTGGCTGGTTATAATGCTGGCGAAGGTAATGTTGATAAGTATGGTGGTATTCCACCTTTTCGTGAAACGCAAGATTATGTACGTCGCGTAACTAGCCGTTATCAAAACTTGTATGCTTCTGGTCTAAGCAGTGTGACGACGAATAATGCATTGATGGCACAATCCGTCAGTTATTCAAATGCTGACTTACCAAGTAATCTATCCACTAGCAGCCCCGCCCCAAAACAATATAACCGTCAAATTATTACACTTGCAGATGGAACATTTACAGATGCACCTGCGGGCACCTATTCAACTGCAAATGCCTCAGCATCTGCACACATACGATTGAGTGATTAAACTGTACATTAAAACAACGATACATCTTCATAATGTGTACTTATTTAGCGCATTAAAATGATTTTAAGTTGTTGTTTCTTCATTCATTCATCATTTTAATACTGAAATACAATTCCATCCATTTTTTTCTTGAATTTTTAGGGTTCAGCCTGCATATTATGGTGATGATTTATATTTATAAATCAGATCACTTTTTCTTTATAAGAGGGTTTTCTCAATGATGCGGATTGGTTTGTTCTTGCTAACCAACCTCGCGGTACTGGTTGTAGCTGGCATTATTTTGTCACTCTTCGGTGTCGGTAGTTACCGTAGTGCGGGTGGCTTAAATCTAGGCAACCTATTAGTCTTCTGTTTTGTCTTTGGTATGGTGGGTTCATTTATTTCCCTCTTCATGTCAAAGTGGATGGCTAAAAAAACCACTGGGACTGAATTAATCGACCCGAATGCACCTCGTAATCAGGCTGAAGCGTGGTTGTTGCAAGAAGTTTCTCAATTATCTCAACGTGCAGGTATTAAAATGCCTGAAGTGGGGATCTTCCCATCTTATCAATCAAATGCATTTGCAACTGGTTGGAATAAAAATGACGCACTAGTAGCTGTTTCGACAGGTCTATTAGAACGCATGAACAAAGATGAACTTCGTGCCGTACTTGCACACGAAATCGGACACGTTGCGAACGGTGACATGGTTACACTTGCCTTGATTCAAGGTGTAGTCAATGCCTTCGTTATGTTCTTTGCACGTGTTGCAGGTGACTTTATCGACCGTAATGTCTTTGGTCGTGAGGATGGGGAAGCACCTGGTCTTGCTTATTTCGCTATTACCATCGTATTAGATATTGTGTTTGGTATTTTAGCATCCACAATCGTAATGTGGTTCTCTCGTCAACGTGAATATCGTGCAGATGAAGCTGGTGCTCGTTTAGCAGGTAAAGATGCCATGATTTCTGCACTGCTTCGCTTACAAGCTGAGTCAGAAATGCCAGATCAAATGCCAAAAGAAATGAAAGCATTTGCAATTACGGAAGGTAAGGAACAAGGCTTTAGCTTAGCTGCTTTATTCCAAACTCACCCAAGTATTGAGCAACGTGTTGCTGCGCTCAAACAATTGAATGTTCATTAAATCAAACAGATTCAAAAACAAAGCCTCCTATATGGAGGCTTTGTTTTTTTATGAGTATCTCGCTCAATGAAAGGATTGATACCATTGCCATAAAAAACTAAATCCAGCCCATATAGCAACCACCAATAAAATAAGAATGGCAATGCCCAATAAATCAGGTATCCGCAACCAGATCCAACTCACAATAGGGTTACGCCAAAATGCTGAAGTTTTTTGCTTTTGTTCTAATGCTTCATGTAAAAAAGGATGCACCACATGGATATCACTTCGCACCTGATATTCTTCACGAATATGATCATGTACGATGTCTAAGGTCTTGCGGCTAGGACGGATAAACACATCAAAAATTGTCCCGACGATCGGGACAAAACCAACAAGCATATCCAAGATTGCCAGCTTCACCACTCCATTCAATTTATGTTGCGGAACACCAACCTCTCTGGCTTTTTTAAATGCATAGAGCGTTAAAATAAATCCTGCGATGTCACCTGCAAAGGGAATGGTACTCAATGCGGCATCGGCACCCACCCCTTGTTTAGTAAATGGGATACGCACCAAACTATCCATGGTGTTGGCAAATTTTGCTAAATCACGCTCTACTGCAATCGCCTGCTGTTGCGTTAGTTTTTTTTGTTGGGTCATTCAGTCAGCCTAAGATACATAGTTCTATTGATGATAAATTAGCATATCAATTTTTTCGGTATATTTTGTTCTGTAATTAAAACAAAATCATCGATGCAATAAAGAGATAGATCAATACTCCCATTGCATCACAAATCGAAGTAACCAAAGGCGCAGATGCACTGGCAGGGTCAAAACCAAATCGATTTAAAATAAAAGGCAGACTCATACCAATCAAGCATCCCATGAGTACGATTCCAACCATACTAAATGCCAAAACCAATGCAACTAATGCATCACCACGTACATAACCAAGGAGTGAAACAGCAATTGCCATCGTTCCACCTAAGCATAACGCGACTAAACTTTCTCGACCTAATAAATAAAACCAATCTCTAAATTGCACATCACCTGTTGCCAATGCTCGCACCATTAATGTAGATGACTGAGATCCTGCATTTCCCCCACTCCCAACTAAAAGTGGTAAGAAAAACACCAAAACAAGATGTTGCGCAATGACATCTTCATAATGTGCGATTCCGATACCCGATAACAGACTACCAAATACTAAAAAAACCAACCAAAAAACGCGTTTCTGATACAACTGTAAGATAGGTGCGGACTTTATACTTAGTTTAGTGGTTGCATTGACAGCCCCTACTTTTAAGAAATCTTCTGTTGCTTCTTCACTGGCAACATCCATTGCATCATCGTAAGTAATAATCCCCACCAAAGCTTGTTGTGCATCCACAATCGGTAAAGCAAGCAAATCATAACGCGCCATAATTTTAGCAATGTGGTCTTGATCGTCATCAACACGCGCACTAATCACATCACGTACCATCAACTGTGCAACTCGTGTTTCTGGTTGTGCCAAAACCAATTCACGCAAAGACACAACACCGATCAGATGCCGTTGTTCATCAATAATATAAGCCTGATAAATCGTTTCCGCGTCTGGGGCATCCTTACGTAATGCCTCTATTGCTTGAGCAACAGTAAATTCAGGTTTTAGCGTCACATAATCCGAAGACATGATCGCCCCCGCTGTGCCTTCGACATAATCTGCAAGACGGCGGATGTCTTCTCTTTCAGCTTGGGCTAATGCGGGTAATAGAGTTTCCTGCTCACTCGGATCTAAACGTTTAAACAAATCAGCACGATCATCGGATGGCATTTCACTTACAATCTTTGCCAGTACTTGACGAGGCATTTCTTGTGCGATCAGCATTTGCTGTTTCGCAGGGAACTCCGCAAAAATATAGGCACGTTGTGGTAAATGCTCGAGCAAATAAGCTGCATAGCTTGGGATCATTTGTTGTAATAATTCAGCCAAGTCGGCAGAGGGAACACCTTTGAGTAAAACGAGTGCTTGATCGAGGTGATGGTTTGCAACAGTTTCGTTGAGTAGTGTGATTAATTCATTTCTTGACATGCGAATCTCCTAGCCCAAACACATTCGGCTAGGTCGCAGACATAATTAATCGTGCGCGTAAAAACCTAGCGTATTTAGGGAATATTTAAGGTAGTAAGTACTTGATCGAGACCTACAACTCTGTGTGTCCATTTTTTAGATAAACTCTCAATTGAACCGTTTATACGGCGCATGAATAATAAAGGCTTGAACCTAATGGCTCAAGCCCTATCTCTATGAAATATGTCTTATTTTGTTTCAATCTAAACGACGTTCATCAAATATGACATTTTTAGAAATTTAATGTTGAATGACCGTATTCGCTTTGAAGATGGAGCGAATCAGCACATACATTAATGGAATAAAAATAAGTACTAATATCGTACCAAATACAACACCTCCAAAAACGCTATAACCGATTGCTTGGCGGCTCAAAGCCCCAGCTCCCGTTGAAAACATTAATGGAATTACCCCTGCGCCAAAGGCAATCGATGTCATTAAAATTGGGCGCAATCTTAACCCCGCAGCACGCAAAGCCGAATCCAATAAAGATTTTCCTTGCTGTTGTAAACTCGCAGCAAACTCAACCATTAAAATGGCGTTTTTACAGGACAGTCCTATGGTCGTCAGCAAAGCAATTTGGAAATAAATATCATTGGCGAAACCAAACCAATAACTAAACAAAATTGTTCCACCGATCCCTAATGGAATTGCAGCCATCACCACAGATGGTATCGACCAGCTTTCATATAAAGCAGCCAAACATAGAAAAATGAAGGCAATAGAAATCACGTATAACCAAATTGCTTGATTACTAGACTGTTGCTCTTGATAAGATAAACCACTCCATGCCAAGTCAATACCAGGCATATTATTTGCAAGTTCTGTCAAGGCTTGCATGCCTTGACCACTACTAAAGCCATTCGCGGAATCAGCTTCTAACTCTATCGAAGGATAGCCCATAAAACGTTGTAAAGATGGCGGTGCACCCTGCCAAGACACTTGACTAAACTGAGTAAATGGAATCATTTGACCTTGTGCATTTTTTACATGCCAAAAGCCCAAATCTTCTGGTTTTGAGCGATACGGTGCATCACCTTGTAAATAAACACGCTTAATTCGGCCACGATCAATGAAGTCATTAATATAACTGCCACTCCAGGCTGTCGAAATCGTTCGATTAATTTCACTCACATTTAAGTCATGCAACATCGCCGCGCGATGATCAATTTGAAGGTTTAAAACCGCCTGATCATCATTGGTTTTTTTATCTAGATTTTCAATACTCTCTAGTGCGTTACCTTGTTGTTGTAACTCTCTAAATGAGGTTAATAAGTTATCCCGTCCCATTCCCTGGGTATCTTGTAGCCAAAAATCAATTTTATCGGAATTACCTAAGCCACGAATCACAGCAGGCATAACCACCATGATTCTTGCTTGATTGTTTTGTGCAAAATGTTTCATTGCCCGTGCACGAATCGCTTGTGCACTATTTTCACTTCCCTGACGTTCATCCCAATGTTTTAAAGATACAAAAGCTTGTCCAAGATTTTGCCCTGTACCTGAAAAATTACGACCATGAATCACCATAATACCATTGAGATTATCTTTTTCCTCACTCAAAAAGTAATCTGAAATCTGCTGACCCACAAGTTGAGTTTGACTCATGGGAGTCCCTTCTGCGAGACGGAATTGTACTCCTAAAAGGCCTTGATCTTCTTGTGGTAAAAAGCTGGTCGGTAATTCGCGATACACCCAAGCAAAGGCACTGATTAACACGATAAATGAAACAATCGCCACCGACTTTACCTGAATTGCTTTTTTTGCAAGCGCTAGATAAGCAGTCCTAACCCGATCTAACCCTCGCTCAAAGCTTTGAGCCCACTTTGCTTTTTGATGCTGCTGTTTTAAAAGAATTGCGCATAAGGCAGGTGTCAAAATTAAAGCAACCAATAAGGATAAAGACATCGCTGCGACTAAAGTAATCGAAAACTGACGATAAATAATGCCCGTCGCACCTGTAAAAAACGACATTGGAATAAATACGGCGGTCAACACTAAAGTGATACCAACCAATGCTCCACTGATCTCTTGCATGGATTGAATACTGGCTTGTTTAGCATCCAACTTTTGCTCATGCATGATACGTTCAACGTTTTCAACTACCACTATCGCATCATCGACGAGTAAACCAATCGCCAACACCATGGCAAATAAAGTCAAAGTGTTAATACTCATCCCTAAAACTGCGAGCACAGCAAAGGTTCCTAAAATCACGACAGGAACTGTAACCGCAGGAATCAGCGTTGCTCGCCAATTCTGTAAAAACAGGAACATCACCAAGACCACTAAAATGATCGCTTCAATCAAGGTCGCTAGTACTTGAGACATTGACTCTTTAACAAATGGCGTATCATCCCGAGGATAAACGACGATATATCCCTCGGGTAAATCCTTCTTAATTCGTTCTACTTCTTGATAAATAAGATCAGCCGTTTGCATCACGTTGGCACCCACAGCTAAAGATACCGATAATCCAGAAGCTGGGTAACCATTTAAACGGTTAAACACTTGATAGTTTTCTGCCCCCACTTCAATACGCGCAATATCTTTTAAGTAAACTAAACTGCCATCTCCATGGGCTTTTATAATAATTTGTTCAAATTGCTCAGGTGTTTGTAACAAGGAGCCTGAAGTCACTCTTGCATTTAAATATTGATCTTCGGTACTAGGAAGCTGTCCAATGGCCCCAGCAGCCACTTGCGCATTTTGACTTTCTAAAGCTGTTCTAACTTCACTGACACTTAGTTGGTATTGTTGTAACTTTTTTGGATCTAACCAAATTCTCATCGCATATTGTGAACCAAACACACTGATTTCACCCACACCTTCAATACGACTCAAATTTAGTTCAAAATGATTGGTTAAATAGTCTGAAATATCAATATTGGTAGAACGGCCAGATGAATCCGCCAATCCAATTACCATAAATGAATCACTCAGAGATTTTCGAACGGTTACCCCTTGTCGTTGTACATCTTCTGGTAGACGGTTAATGGCACCATTAATTGCGTTTTGCACTTGAACCTGTGCTTGATCTGGATCAGTACCTTGTGCAAAAAACAGACTGATCCGACTATTACCGCTAGCGTCACTACTAGAACTAAAATAAAGTAAGTGATCAATCCCTTTAATTTGTTGTTCTAATACTTGGGTAACACTATCTTCTACAGCTTGTGCATCTGCACCACTATAACTCGTTGCGACAGTGATACGTGGTGGCGCAATATCTGGATATCGCTCTACCGGTAAGTTTAATACCGCGAGTAAGCCAACAGCCATGACGATAATTGCTAAAACACCAGCAAAGATGGGACGATGAATAAAAAACTTAGATAACATGGCTGTTCATTCCGTTCCAGAAACAGTCAATTTTTCAAAAAGATAGGTGGAAGATCAATTAAAGTAAGTACAGATTTTAAGCTTGATCATCTCTAAGTCATTATCAAAATACCATCCCTATTAACATATCATTTCAAAAAGTGCTAATTAAGGAGGAATCGTGGATTTGTACGATTTAATATCGACCAAATCTCCATCGATTTGCTACAGATTATTTTGACTAAAAAGTATTTAATTTAAATCGCTTTGCTATCAATTACTTCATAAATACAGATTGACAGCCACGTAAGTAAATCAGATAGTAGCACGCTTATTGCCACCCCCTATTTTATTCGTCATTTATGAAAACCACGCTGCAAAACTTTAATATTCTTCTATTAATTTTGCTGCCAGCATTAATTACTGGTGGTTTATTAATTTTTTCTGGCAATTTATCTGACGGATTGAGACTTGGTTTTTTATCATTACCAGGCGTTATTTTCCTAGTTCTTGCAGCAACACAACGCAAATTTTATTGGTATCTTCTTTCTATCCTTTGGTGGTTTATTTTCTGGTTCGATTCGTTGCTTCGCTCAAGCACTTGGATCTTGTTCAGCAGTGATAATGAAGCTTATTTTATTATTGAGGCGATTGCGAATACCAGTTATGCAGAAACGTGGGAGTTTTTCCAGCTTCATATGCTCACCATTCTATCGGTATTATTTGGTCTCATCGCATTGACAGTTGGATATAACATTGCGGCATTTAAATACTTAAAAGAAAATAGCTTTAAACAACTTTGGAATAGTCGGTTCTATCGTATTTGTATCATTTTTTTGGTGCTATTAACCTTAACCAGTTATCTCATGAAGCCTTCTCGCAAAGTACATCCCGTTGTATTTTGGACGAATTATCATGAGAAAATTCAAGATTTCCGCGATCGAATCAAACAACATAAGAATGTACATCAACAATGGGATCAAAGTGCACAACAGAACCTGATTATTCAAGATCCAAGCAAACTAAAACAAACCCATGTTTTAGTACTTTCTGAAAGTATCACGAGTCTTGATTTAGGTCTTTGTGGTTATAGCAGAGACACTACGCCAGAACTTAACAAACGAATAGATCAACTTAAAGTCTTCTGTAATGCTTTTTCACCATCGCCTTCGACGATTAATGCTTTGCGTGTGTTACTGACCGAAAGCCCAGCAGCAGAATATAAAACATATTCACCCGAAAGTATCTTGGCTTACGCACGAGCAGCTGGTTATAAAATTTACTGGATCAGTAATCAAGATGATATTTATCTTTCATCTTTATTCGGTGCTTATGCGGATAAAGCCATCTATAAAAACACCCGCTCAGGTCGTAGTAGCACATCTTTAGATGAAAAATTAATCCCTGCTTATGAACAAGCTTTGGCTGATCCTGAACCTAAAAAACTAATTATTCTGCATATGATTGGCACACATCCAAACTATCAAGAACGTTATCCAATTGCGTTTAATAAATTTAATAGTAATAGTAATGATGCTGTAGAAATGTCACTCAAGAAAAATGATATTGATCCGTGGATTCGTTCAATGCGCAATCATTATGACAATGCCATTTTATATCAAGATACTTTATTGGCTCAGTTCTTTGATGCCTTAACCACTCAAAAGGATCTAGATCAACGTTCATTTACCGTGGTATCCGATCATGGCAATGAAGTAGGTCACGAGTTAGACTATGCAGGACATAGTCCAAATACTAAAGCAGGTTATCAAGTGCCTGTCATCATGTGGTATGACCATATGCCATCTGTTGGCGTCGATCTCACTACAACTTTAAATACGGCTGAACTAGACAATAATCTGATGAAGATCATGGGTCTGAAGGACAAATATGCGCCGCCTCAATCGTATTGGTTTGATTCCAACTATCACTTTAACCCTGAAGTAAATTGGCCCTACTGGCAAAAGAAGCATTAAGCATCATCGATCTGAGTAGAGTCTAGTGATACACACAAATACTCTTGATTGATCATTTTTAACAAATGATAAAGCTTGTTGCTTACCCAGCAAGCTTTACACCACAATTTTCTTTTTATTTTCACAAAATAATCATCAAACTGTCATCCATTTGATAAATTTTATTTGCAAACTAATACAATTAATAAAAGCACATGAGTTTTACGATGTTAAAGAAATCCGTTCTTAGTCTCTGCCTTTTTACGCTTGTTGGTTGCAACAACGATAACAACGATCAATCAAATACGAACAAAACAGAATATCAGCTCCCCCAGATTTTAGTGGTTGGGCATCGAGGCGCGAGTGCACTTCGTCCTGAACATACATTGGAAGCATATCAAAAGGCCATTGATGATGGCGCAGACTTCATCGAACCAGATTTGGTTTCGACTAAAGATGGCGTTTTGGTCGCTCGTCATGAAAACGAAATTAGTGGAACAACGAATGTTGCCAGTCTTCCAGAGTTTGCAAATCGAAAAACAGAAAAAGTGATTGACGGTGTCCGCTATGAAGGCTGGTTCACTGAAGATTTTACCTTGCAAGAATTACAACAACTCAAAGCACGCGAACGTATCCCACAATATCGACCGGCGAATCAACAATATAATGATTTGTATACAGTACCGACATTAGAACAAATTATTGAATTGACGGAAGCACACTATAAAAAGACAGGTAAAATTATTGGTCTTTATATTGAAACTAAACACCCAACGTTCTTTCAACAACAAAACCTTGCTATGGAAGATACACTACTTAAAACCCTAGCAAAATATCGCTACACAAGAGATATCGCACCAGTTTATTTACAGTCGTTTGAAGTGGGAAATCTTAAATATTTAAAACAACAGCTCGACCAACATAAAAGCATCAAACATGCACAACTCATTCAACTCTATGATGAAAAAACAACAAAACCCGCAGATTATGTGGTGCAAAATATTAAAACAACTTATGCAGATATGGCCACCGCTGAAGGTCTAAAAGAGGTTGCAACTTATGCAAATGGTGTTGGCCCTTGGAAGCCATATATTTTTGAAGATGAGGAAATGACCAAAACCACATCGTTTATCACTGATGCTCATCAAGTTGGCTTAAAAGTTCATCCTTATACTTTCCGTCCAGAAAATTATTATATGCCCGATACGTTAAAGTGTGCGGATAAAGAAAATGTTTCTGAACGCTGCCCAGATGGTGCAATTAAAGAAATGCAGTTATATTTTAAAGCAGGAGTAGATGGTATTTTTGCTGATGATCCAGCAATAGCCCGCAAAGCAGTCCAAAATTATTTAGGTCAAAGCAAATAAGTTTTATCATTGATGGGGAGAACCACATGGTGCTCCCCTACACTGTCATTTAATGTGTTAACTGTTTTTGTCGAACCTGTTGCCATTGCCACCAACCATAAGTTGCCAAACCAACAAAAGCTGCATAAAGCCCTGCCGTCAATAATAACTCTTTGTAGAGAAACATTCCCACATAGACAATATCGATGATGATCCAAAGTAACCAAGTAGCAATATGCTTTTGGCTGGTCCAATAGGTTGCAAGTAAACTAAAGGCTGCAAGTTGAGAATCCAACATAGGAAGTGAAGCATCCGTACAATACTTCAAAACCATGCCAAAAATTAAACCACCAGTTGCAGCTAAACATATTTGTGCCAATGCACTCGTTCGATTGATCGGCTCGATACGAATCTCATGATCTTGACGTTGCCCTTTTAACCAATAATAAAAACCATAGAAATTAAACACGATAAAGAAAAATTGTAAGATGGTTTCACCATACAATTTATAGGTGAAGAAAATGTAAGCATATAATGAACAAGCCAAAATATTGAACCACCAACACCACATATTCCGTTGTATGGTTAATGTTACTCCTATCACGCTAATGATGACGGCAATAATTTCTAATGCAGACAAAAGACAACTTCTTTGAATATTCGATCGTGACATTATGAAAAAATCCTAGATTTAAGCAACAGCTAAATCTCAAAATGCCTCACTGATTGTTTTTCTGTTCCTTCGTTTTATATGGAATGATTTATTACCTTTTTATATTTTAGTTAAGGGCCGAAATAGAATTGTAGAAAGCATTTTAATTTTTAGAGTGGCTATTTATTCAGCAATGGTTGTGTTATAAAAATACATAACTATTTTTTATGATCTATCAATGTTCACACTACAAGTTTCCTCAACTCGCACAAATCACATCGTTGATTGCACTCACGTCAGTGCCGCATGGCGACGTGTCTGCATTTTATTGCGAGGAGACTTTATCCATCGATTTCATCTCATGAATATCTATAAATAGAACATCATATGAAATGACAAGGTCACCTCAAACGTGGCCTTTTTTGTTGCCTAAAAATCAAGATGACGTTGTCATCACTGGAGTTTACCCATGTCTCAACTACATGAAAAAAGTTTACTGCCCTCCACACAGATACAGCCGACTGTTGTGTCTACATACCCTCGCCTCGCAACAGTCGGTCAATTTATTGCAGTCACTCTGATTTGGTCATTTACCCCCTTAGCGGCGGTATGGACAGTCAATGAACTGCATTGGGCGTGGGGCTTATTTCTACGATTTAGTCTCGCCATTCCTTTAGTTTACATCTGCTTGTTGTATTTCAAACTAAAGCTAACATGCAATGCAAAAGCTTTACTTAGCTATGCTGCTGGTGCAATTGGACTATTTGGGTCTATGGCGTTTTGCTATCTGGGCGCAACACGCGTACCTTCGAGTATGATTTCAATCATCTATGCAACGGCTCCACTATGGTCGGGATTAATCGCGGTATTTATTTTAAAACAAGAACGCTTTTTAATTCTGCAATGGGTTGGTCTAGTATTAGCGATATTTGGTCTAGTACTGACGCTCGGTCTTGCAACTGAAGAAATTCAACTGGATATGCTTGGTGTTGCTTACCAAATTATTGCTGTTTTGCTGTATGTACTGTCCATGTTTGCAGTAAACAAAATTAAAGCCGAAATACATCCAATCGTACAAACGGCTGGATCAACTTTAGTGTCATGGTTAGGTTATCTCGGTCTTATTGCTTTTTTTTGCACTGAAGCACCAACACAGTTACCGAACTTACAAACATCGTTAGCTTTAATATATAGTGCTTTGTTTTCCTCTGTTCTTGCGATGATGTTTTATTTTCATTTGATACAGAAGCTCAAACCCACAACGGTAATGCTTACCACAATTTTAACCCCAGCTTTGGCAACACTCTGGGGAATAACGCTAAATCAGGAACCTTTTAGCTCGCACTTATTTATGGGTTTGGTTTGCTTAGCAATCGGGTTAATCATGTATGTCTATCCCAAACAATGGTCCAGATAAGATATAAAAACTGCTGAGTCTGATAAATGATCAGAACATTTGTATTATATTATGCAATGACTCACGGAAAGGAACTGAAATGATGCTTCAACAGATCAGTTCCTTTTGATTTATAGCGTGACTTCCCAAAGATTTATTCAAGGATGAAAAATCGATGCGTACTTACGTTTTGTGGTTTATTTTAAGTCTTGCTTTGGTTTTACAAGGCTGTGCTTATCATACCCATCAATCAGCCTTGCATCCACAGAAAACAGCCATTTTAAAACAACGCTTTTATCAAGCTAAAACAATCACTGCCGACGGCACGGTGCTGGCATTTACGGTATACCAACCTAAGTTAGAGGCCAATCAAACAGCACCGTTGCTATTGCATACGCATGGTTTCGGTTTATCGCGCATGAAACGTCCTGAGCTGAGCTTATACGGTTTTTTATTACCTACTGGACAAGTCGCCAAATCGGCATGGAAACAAGGCTATTGGGTCATTAGTTACGACCAACGTGGTCATGGTAATAGCCAAGGAAAAATCCGTCTAACTGATCCTGAAAAAGAAGCTCAAGACATCATTACCATCATGGACTGGGCAGAAAAGAATTTACCTCAGTTAGCAATCAATCAAAACGGCGTGCGTACAGGCATGATCGGTGAATCCTATGCTGGTGGCGTACAATATCTAGCCTCAGCCTTGGATCCGCGCTTGCAAGCGATTGTTCCTATTACGACGTGGTATGACATTGTAAACAGTCTGGCCCCCAATGGCGTCCCTAAAAGTAACTGGATCAGTTTTCTAAACCTAATTGGGGATTGGTGGAATTGGAATAAATTTGATCCAGAACTCAAACAGGCCTATAGATCCACTCAACAAGGACAACTAGATCCTTCTTCTTACCACTTCTTACAACGACATCAGGCAAAATGGTTTTGCGAACACAATCAAAAACCACAGGCCAATGCATTGATTATTCAAGGTTTTAGGGATGTATTATTTCCATTTAATGAAGGTGTAAAAGCAGCAAAATGTATTAAAAATGCGCAAAAAGATGTGCATCTGATCGGTGTTGAAGGCGGACATTTACAACCTTTTGCACAAAGTTCACCATCAGGTCAAACACCGTTTTGGTATATTGGCAAAACAGTACAATGTGGCAATAAGCAGAAATATAATTTACAAGACACGATCCTTGCTTGGTTGAATCATCAGCTCAAAGATCGAAGTGAAAAACCAAATCTCGATGAACTGTGTGTGGATAACAGTCCAGTCCGTTCTTTGCAAGATCTAATGGCAAATACAGCATATACAATCACACCAACAAAAATTACTGCAACAAAAACCCAAGCCGTATTTGTACCTATTCAAGTTGCTGAACATGTACAACATATTACAGGTAGCCCATTATTAAAATTGAAAGTTGAAACTGAGCAAACGACATCACCTACTCTATTCATATCTCTAGCCCTTAAGTCTAAACAAACAGGTAAATATCAAATCGTGAATGAGCAAACCACACCATTTAACCTTGATAAAAAGCATCAATACGACCAGATTGTGTTGGGTTCAGCTCAACACGGGGCAACTCAAATGATAGAGTTATCGGGTATCAATACCCAGTTAAAGGAGGGAGACACTTTAGGATTATTCATAAATACTGAAAGTATCTATTATAAAAGAATTAAACAGCCCAAAATTGAAGTGGGGATTTCAGGAGAAATAATTTTACCCAAACTTTGGTCGATAGAAAATTCAGTACAATAATGACTTAGCCAAGTCGTCGAGAGTGGTTTATCACCACTCTCGATTGGCAATTAATTCTTCCATTTCAATTTCTAAATGCCCAACATCTTGCACCACCATCATCATAGCTTCAGCAATATAATCCGCTGCCGTATCATCCAAACTCGAGTCTAGATCTTCAAATTGCGGCTTCATTTCATTAATTTCAATCATGGTTTGATGAGCAAAACGATAGATTTCAGACTCAGATAAGTCTGTGCGCCCCACTTTTTTTGCAAACTGGTGAATATGTTGTTTGACTTCCGCAACCAAAATATCGGGATAATATTCGTCGTCAAACATCGGGAGAAGTAAATTTTCAAACATAAAAAATCATATGCCAATAAAACGCCTTGCTTATAACATACTCCAGCATAAATCACGATATTTATACATAAAAAAAGCGGTCTTTCCGACCGCCTTCTATAAATAAATACTAATCTTTGTTTACACTTAAACTCTTAGCGATTTTAGCAAGTTCAATAAACTCCTCCCTCATCTGATAAGGATCTGGTTTTGACGATTGCTGCGCCAACTGAATAATTTGATCCCACCCCATTGAGCCATTATATTGTCCACCTTTTAATTGCTGAGCATAAGCCGCTACAGCCACGGCAAAACGAGTATCTCCATGCGCTTGAGCAAGTGTTTTACTCCCCACTTTTATTGGCTGATTCAACAAAATACTCTTCTCTTGATTCGGCAGCTTATAACGTAGATTCACAAAGGCATATTCGGATTTTTTCGTACTGTCCATTTTAACTGAGGTTTGATAACGTGAATCATTGAGCCAACCTTGCTGCCCGACAGGAATGATTTCATATAGTGCTGTGACATTATGTCCAGCCCCAATATCTCCCGCATCAACCTGATCATTATTAAAATCTTCTTGCTTCAACATTCGATTTTCATACCCCACTAAACGATATTCTTTTACGGTCGCAGGGTTAAACTCAACTTGAATTTTGACATCTTGTGCAACAGTGGCAAGTGTAGAAGAAAGTTGCCGTTGTACCACTTTCTTTGCTTCATTTTTATTATCAATATAGCTGTAGTTCCCATCTCCGGCATCGGCTAGTTGTTCCATGAGCTGTTCATTATAATTGCCCGTGCCAAAACCCAATGTCGTTAGAGAAATCCCACTTTTACGTTTTTCAGCCACCATCCCTTTCAAGGTACTGAAATCAGTAATACCCACATTAAAATCGCCATCTGTCGCCAATAAAATTCGATTAATTCCATTTTTGACAAAAGCTTTTTCAGCTTGTTTATATGCCAATTGAATTGCTTGTTCACCTGCTGTTGCTCCGCCAGCACGTAAACCATTAATCACAGCCAAGATCTTTTCTTTTTGTTCGCCAGACGTCGGTTCAAGCACCAACTTTTCGCCACTTGCATAGGTAATGATCGTGACTTTATCTTGTGCTCTTAATTGTTCAGTCAATATTCGCAAAGTTTGTTTCACTAAGGGTAATTTATCTGCAGCACTCATACTGCCAGAAACATCCACCAAAAAAACCAAATTCGCAGGTGGTAATTGTTGAAGTGCAAGATCTTTTGCTTGAATACCAATTCGAATCAGTTTTGCATTTTCTTTCCAAGGGGAGTCAACAGTCTCGGTGGTGACAGAAAATGGATGTACACCATTTGGCTGTGGATATTGATAATCAAAATAATTAATCATCTCTTCAATTCGTACCGCATCAACAGGTGGTAATCGACCATCGTTTAAGAATCGACGCGTATTGGTGTAACTTCCAGTATCCACATCTATACTAAATGTTGAAACTGCCTGATCTGTAACACGATGGACTGGATTCACCTCATTTTTTTGATATTTTTCGGTGTTTTGTTCCAATTGTAGTCTTTCTGGACTTGGTCGTATCCCAACATATGATGCCGGTACAATCATTTTACGTGCGTTATCTACTGCTCGACTTGGTGCTGGCATTGCTAATTCAGCCACAACAACTCCACGCTCTTTGGCAGGGTTACTACATGCCATCAGCATACAACTAAGTACGGTGAAGCTGAATATTCTTGTCTTTTGGCGCATCTGATAATCCCTAAGTTTTATTTTGTCTTTTCAAATAAATGGTTTTATACACATTATTGTATGCAAAAAAATAAAGATACATCGTATTCGAATGTATCTTTATCTTCATCATTTCTCTACTATTATTTAGGCTAAGCGCATTGTATTCCACACTTTCACTGCATCACTGGTCGCTTTGACATCATGTGCCCGAACAATACTTGCACCCTGTTGAATACTCAACATATGTCCCATCACGCTTCCTACCGCACGTTCTGGTGCAGGCACACCATTTAATGCCTCACCAATAAAACGTTTACGAGATAGTCCAGATAAGATGGGATAGCCCATTTGATTAAGCTTCCAAAACTCATTCAACAGTTGAAAGTTCTGTTGGGCATTTTTAGCAAAACCAAAACCTGGATCAATAATAATATTTTCTTTTCTTATTCCAACTGCTAAGGCTTGATCAAGTCGTTGTTGTAACTCAAGCATCACATCTTCAGTTACATCATGATATTGATCTAATTGGTTCATATTGGTTGGTTCACCGCGCATATGCATCAATATCACAGGAATATTAAGTTCAGCGGCCGTTTCCAATGCATGAGGGCGTGTTAAGGCACGAACATCATTCCAGATGTGGGCACCTACTTGGACAGCGGCCTTTATGACTTCGGGCTGACTGGTATCAATCGACATGATCACTTTATATTGAGATAGTGCCTCAACAACAGGTATTACACGGCGAATTTCCTCTTCGACTGCAACAGGGGATGCATTTGGACGTGTTGACTCTCCTCCAATATCGATGATACCTGCACCATCTTCCATCATTTGTATAGCACGTTGAATCGCTTGGTCTTTTTGATAATGCAATCCACCATCACTAAATGAATCAGGTGTAACATTCAAAATACCCATAATCTGTGGCTGGGATAAATCTAAAGTAAAACGTCCACAGCTTAATTGAGATTGTGGTAATGGCATTAACTGCATCAAAACTCTCCACATTTTAATCAGACTATCTTAGCAAGACAGCCACCCACTCAGAGTTGATTTATTTTCAGCTTCATCGAAAAGTTAAACAAAAAAAGAGCGACCGAAGTCGCTCTTATATTGGATCGCTACATTAGCTCATCGCTGGCAATGGTGGTGGTGTAGATGGACCATCTTTCGGTGGTTCAAAATCAGCCACAGGATTTTCAGCGACATAGACTTTTGGTGGTTGTGGTTCACGACCTTCCATGATGTCACGGATTTGGTCACGATCAATAGTTTCCCATTCCATCAACGCTTTTACCATCGCATGTGCAATTTCTTGGTTGTTTTCTAAGATATCACGTGCAACTTTGTATTGCTGATCAAGAATACGACGAACCTCTTCGTCCACTTTCTGTTGAGTTGCTTCAGAAATAGTACGACTACCAACGTTACCAAAGAAGCCATTGTGATTCTCATCTTCATAAACCATGACACCAAGCGCATCAGACATACCGTACTTAGTGACCATTGCTCGTGCCATTTTTGTCGCACGCTCAAAGTCATTTGATGCACCAGTTGACATTTGATTAATGAAAATTTCTTCAGCAATACGTCCACCAAACAAGATAGATAGTTCATTTAACATCTTGTCTTTATAGTGGCTGGTTTGATCCTGTTCAGGAAGCTGCCAAGTGACACCCAGTGCCCAACCACGTGGCATAATCGTTACTTTATGCACAGGATCAGTACCCGGTAAAATCTCAGCAACAATCGCATGCCCTGCTTCATGATAAGCTGTCGCTCGACGCTCTTCTTCACGAATCACCATCGATTTACGCTCAGGTCCCATGTAGATCTTGTCTTTTGCATCTTCAAAATCATGCATATCGACCGTGTTTTTATTACGGCGAGCAGCAAATAATGCAGCTTCATTCACTAAGTTTGCCAATTGTGCACCAGAAAACCCGGGTGTACCTCGTGCAAGAATCTTAACGTCCACACCAGTGACTGAAGGTAACTTTTTCAAGTGCACGTTGAGGATTTGCTCACGACCACGAATGTCTGGCAATCCAACCATCACTTGACGGTCAAAACGTCCTGGGCGAAGTAAAGCTTTGTCTAATACATCAACACGGTTGGTTGCTGCAATCACGATCACGCCTTCATTGCCTTCAAAACCGTCCATTTCAACAAGCATTTGGTTTAAGGTTTGCTCACGCTCATCATGACCACCACCTGTACCTGAACCACGGTGACGACCAACAGCATCAATCTCATCGATGAAGATGATACACGGCGCATTGCGCTTAGCTTGTTCAAACATATCACGAACACGCGAAGCACCTACACCAACGAACATTTCAACAAAGTCTGAACCTGAGATACTAAAGAAAGGAACTTTAGCTTCACCAGCAATTGCTTTGGCCAATAAGGTTTTACCAGTACCTGGTGGACCAACCATTAACACGCCACGCGGAATCGTTGCACCAAGACGCTTAAACTTAGAAGGGTCTTTTAAGAAGTCTACGATTTCAACCACTTCTTGTTTGGCTTCATCGCAGCCTGCAACATCAGTAAAGGTCACTTTGATTTGGTCTTCAGAGAGCATCTTCGCTTTTGATTTACCAAAACTCATCGGACCATTTTTACCACCGGCTCCCCCACCCATATTGCGCATAAAGAACATGAACAACAGAATAATTAATAAAATAGGGAAACTTGCAATGAGAAGTTGCATCAAAATGCCTTGGCGTTGTGGTGCAATACCTTCAACTACGACATTGTGCTTATTCAAGCTTGGTAGCAACTGAGTGTCTTCTACTTGTGGACGAACAGTCTCGAATGAAGAGTTATCTGTTTTCTCACCACTGATATTTAAACCATCAATTGTAACTTGTTTAATTTGTCCAGCATTCACCGCCGCAACGAAATCAGAATATTTCATCGCCGCAGGCTTATTTCGGTCACTGACGTTGCTAAAAATCAAAATCAGAACACCGAGTATGACGAGCCACAATACGGCATTCTTGAAGTAATCGCTCAAGGCTTTATTCCCATATCAATCTAATTTGATCATACCTAATCTTGGCTGACCTTCACAAAAACAGCAATGGATTTGCGTTACAAAAAACTTAAAAGGTACAAAATGCACAATTTTTAGCAACTTGGCAAGTATACTTTTTATCGCAACGCTTTCTTGCGGCCTTGACCAATCAAAAAAACCTCTTTTGATCGAGCACGGGATGCCGCAGGTTTTGCTGTCTTTAACACATCAAAACTATCGACCACTTGCTTTCTAAACTCATCAAAGCCAGAACCTTGGAACACTTTAACCACAAACTGTCCATTCGGTCCAAGCACTTTTTGAGCAAAGTCCAAAGCCAATTCACACAAATAAATTTGACGTGGTTGATCAACAGCCCTATTACCTGATGTATTGGGGGCCATATCCGAAATTACAACGTCTACTTGACGTCCATTTAAAATATTTAACAATTTTTCGAAAACTTCTTCTTCTCGAAAATCACCTTGTAAAAAAGTGACATCTGGAAGTGCATCCATTTCTAGGATATCAGATGCAATTACAAGACCATTTGATCCGACCAGTTTACCTGCAATTTGAGACCAACTTCCGGGTGCTGCACCTAAGTCAACGACCGTCATTCCCGGCTTAATCATTTTATATTTTTCTTGGATTTCAAGCAGCTTGTACGCTGCACGTGCACGATAACCTTCCTTTTGTGCTTTTTTTACAAAAGGATCATCTAAGTGCTCTCTCATCCATGCACGACTGCTTTTCGACAATTTTTGGTTGGTAATGCGTATTGCCATAACTCACTAAATTTCAAAAAACTTCTGATTGGTCATTGTACGTTAAATTTGGGCTGAATACAGTACAAACACTCATGGATAATACGATCTTTTGTAGATTTTTCTGATTATCATGATCGATGAAATCAACACCAATTCGGGTATTCAAACACATTTAAAACAAAACACCTTCGCATTTTACATGGTAACAAAGCATCAATTAAAATTCCGCAAGCACACCTAAGTTTTGTTATACTAGGTCGTTTTTCGAATCAGGTATTTTTAATGGCGGCTTTATCTATCCATGAACGTAAACGTTTACGTCAAATTGGTCATGCACTTAACCCTGTGGTTATGATTGGCGGTCAAGGTCTTACTGAAAGCGTCATTGAGGAAGCTCAACGTGCACTGAATGACCATGAGTTGATTAAAGTTAAAATTGCTGGCGAAGATCGTGATGCGCGCGCGGCCGTCATTGATGCAATTGTTGAAGCAACAGGCGCTGAAGCTGTTCAGAAAATCGGTAAAATCGTTTTGCTTTATAAAAAAGCAGCGAAACAAAACCAACACCTTTCAAACTTAGTTCGTTTTGCTCATTTAAGTAATAAGTAATCATTATGGCAAGTTATGAACTGTCAGCATTTGATCGCTTTAGTGCCATTACGGTGGTTGGAGCGATTGAGCAACAAACGCCAGCAACATTGAATGTTGGTTTTTGGGTTCGTGACCCAAATCAATTTTTAATTTACCCAGATCAAGTTACTGCGCACCCACGCCATGACTTTTTGTGGGAAAAAACATGTTTTGAAATTTTTGTGGGTGTGAAAGATGAAGATTTCTATAGAGAAATTAATCTTTCCCCTTCTCAGGCTTGGCAAGTTTATCAATTTGAAGAATATCGCTTTCCAGAAGATATGCCACCTATCGCTGCCTATGATATTGAGCTAAATCATTTACAGCGCACACATTATGGTTTGAATATCAGTCTAGATCTGTCTCAGTTTATGCGACAGCATAAACTCAAATGGTCTGATCTCTATATCGGTCTTACAGCGGTGCTCAATACCACTCAAGGTATGCATTATTTTGCAATGCAACATAGTAGCCCTCACGCTGACTTTCATAACAAACGTGATTGGTTGCATCAATTTTAAATAAAAAAAAGCGAGAAAAATTCTCGCTTTTTTTTATCACTCTGCTCTATTAATTAGCTAGCACGAACTTTATTCCAAGCTTCAACTGCTTGTTCTTTAGTGCGCTTCAAACTGCCCACTAGAGTTTCTTTATGCTTCACAGAAATCTGGCTAATGTCATCTTTCAATTCTTTACTTACTTTCGTTAAATCTTCAATTAAAGCATTTAACTCAGTTTTAAGCGCATTTTTTAACTCAAGCAAGTTACCTTGAGATGAGTTAAGTTGGGTTTTGATCACTTCAATGCGTTCTAGAAGATCTTGTTTAATTTGCGCAAGTTGGTTTTGAATATTTTGATTCAACTCTTTTGCTTCTGTCTCAATCTTTTCTTGAGTTTCTGCAATCACTTCTTTCACTTGCTCTTGAGTCTCTGCAATCACTTCTTTCGCTTGTTCCTGAGTTTCTGCAATCACTTCTTTCGCTTTGGTCGCTTTCACGGCAACAGCTTCTTTGACTTCTGCAGTTTTCTCAGTCACAGTTTCTTTTGCTTTAGCCGTTTTAGCAGCAACGGTTTCTTTAACTTCTTCAACAGTTGTCGCAGTTTGATTTTCAGCCATTTTGATTCCCCTCTATATTGATTGTTGATTTTTTGGCTAGATATAAGATAAATCGCTTTAAGTAAGAATCACCAAAAAATTGTTAGACAATTTGCATAATATCTCACCAGACCGTCATCAAAATGACAGATTTAGCAATAGACCTTTATCCGCTTACAACGTTATTGGAGAGCGAACATTTCTCTATTTAATAATTAAAACACATAGACTTCTGACTTACTCATGCGTATAATGCGCTGTTAAGTTACAAGCGAGCAGACTGGAAGGAGGGGCATGTTTTTGAAAGACAGCCTGCCTTTTTTTATGTCTACTCGCTTTTTTACAGCCCTATTTTTGTGGTCTTAGTTCAGGAGCTTTGGTTTGAGCACCCCCGCCATTTTAGCCCTCGCAGATGGAACGATCTTTAAAGGAACGTCTATCGGTGCATCGGGTAGTACGACTGGTGAAGTCGTTTTTAACACTGCCATGACTGGTTATCAAGAAATTTTGACTGACCCAAGTTACGCACAGCAGCTTGTGACGTTGACTTATCCTCATATTGGAAATACTGGCTGTAATAGTGAAGACGTTGAATCAGGTCGCATCCATAAAGTATGGGCGAATGGTCTGATTATCCGCGATCTTCCTTTATTGCATAGCAACTTCCGTTCTGAACAATCATTAAGTGAATATCTAGAGCAACACAATGTTGTTGCAATTGCAGATATTGACACACGTAAACTCACTCGAATTTTGCGTGACAAAGGCGCGCAAAATGGTTGTATCCTTGCTGGCGAAAATATTACAGAAGAAGAAGCTATTGCAAAAGCACGTGCATTCGGCGGTTTAAACGGTTTAGATCTTGCAAAAGAATGTTGTGATCCAGCAGGTTTTGAATGGACTGAAGGTTCTTGGACTCTAGGTCAAGGTTTCACCCAACCAGAACTTAAATATCATGTTGTTGCATACGATTATGGTGTCAAAACCAACATCTTACGTATGCTCGCAGACCGTGGTTGCAAACTCACCGTCGTTCCTGCTCAGACACCTGCTGAAAATGTACTTGCGTTAAATCCAGATGGTGTGTTCTTGTCTAATGGTCCTGGTGATCCAGCAGCATGTGACTACGCCATTGAAGCGGTTAAAACCATTGTTGAAACCACGACATTACCTGTATTCGGTATTTGTTTAGGTCACCAAATTTTAGCGCTGGCTTCTGGTGCAAAAACCATGAAAATGAATCATGGACATCATGGCGCCAACCATCCTGTACAAAATCTTGAGAATGGTACAGTGATGATTACTTCTCAAAACCATGGCTTTGCAGTTGATGAAAGCACCTTACCTTCAAACTTAAAAGTAACGCATCGTTCATTGTTTGATGGTACAAACCAAGGTATTCATCGCACTGACAAACCAGCATTCAGCTTCCAAGGTCACCCTGAAGCGAGTCCTGGTCCACATGATTGCGCGCCGTTGTTCGATCATTTTATCGAACTTATCGAAGCAGCTAAGAAGTAATTAAGGAGCGAATAATGCCTAAACGTACGGATATTAAAAGCATCTTAATTATTGGTGCTGGTCCTATTGTCATTGGTCAAGCCTGTGAGTTTGACTATTCAGGTGCGCAAGCTTGTAAAGCATTACGCGAAGAAGGCTATCGCGTTATTTTGGTAAACTCTAACCCAGCAACCATTATGACTGATCCTTCAATGGCGGATGCAACCTATATTGAGCCAATTACTTGGCAAACTGTTGCACAAATCATTGAAAAAGAACGTCCAGATGCAGTTCTTCCAACGATGGGCGGACAAACTGCATTGAACTGTGCCCTTGCCTTAGATGAACATGGCGTTCTTGAAAAATATAATGTTGAATTAATCGGTGCATCAAAAGAAGCAATTGAAAAAGCTGAAGACCGTAAACTGTTTGACATTGCAATGCGTAAAATCGGCTTAGAATGTCCACGTGCGGATGTTGCTGAAAGCATGGAACATGCATTAGAAATTCAGTCACGTTTTGGCTTCCCTGTCATCATTCGCCCATCGTTTACAATGGGTGGTTCTGGTGGCGGTATTGCGTATAACAAAGAAGAATTTATCGAAATCTGTGAGCGCGGTTTTGACCTTTCGCCGACCAAACAATTATTGATTGATGAATCATTAATTGGTTGGAAAGAATACGAAATGGAAGTTGTTCGTGACAAAAACGACAACTGTATTATCGTATGTGCAATTGAAAACTTTGACCCGATGGGCGTACATACAGGTGACTCAATCACAGTTGCCCCTGCTCAGACTTTGACTGACAAAGAATATCAATTGATGCGTAATGCCTCTGTTGCGGTTCTTCGTGAGATTGGTGTAGAAACAGGTGGTTCGAACGTTCAATTCGGTATTAACCCGAAAGACGGTCGTATGGTTGTGATCGAGATGAACCCGCGAGTTTCTCGTTCATCTGCACTTGCCTCTAAGGCGACAGGTTTCCCAATTGCAAAAATCGCTGCTAAACTTGCGGTTGGTTATACCCTTGATGAGTTGAAAAACGACATCACTGGTGGTGTAACTCCAGCAAGCTTTGAACCAGCAATTGACTATGTTGTCACCAAAATTCCACGCTTTAACTTTGAAAAATTCCCACAAGCTGAGCCTGTATTAACAACTCAGATGAAATCTGTGGGCGAAGTGATGGCGATTGGTCGTAACTTCCAAGAATCTGTTCAAAAAGCACTTCGTGGTCTTGAAGTTGGTGTTAGTGGCTTTGATGAAAAAATCGAAGTTGGTACAGCAAATGCGAAAGACGTCATCTTAAAAGAGCTTAAAGTTCCAGGCCCTGAGCGTATCTGGTACGTAGCGGATGCATTCCGTCATGGTTTCTCATTAGATGAAGTGTTTGAAGCAACGAAGATTGACCGTTGGTTCTTGATCCAAATTGAAGATATCGTTAAAACTGAAGCTCAAGTAAAAACTTTAGGTTTTGGTGATTTAAACGCTGACAATATCCGTTCATTCAAACGTAAAGGTTTATCTGACCTTCGTATTGCTGACTTAATGGGTATTTCACAAAAGCAATTCCGTAAACAACGTTGGAACTTGGGTGTATATCCAGTTTATAAACGTGTTGATACCTGTGCTGCCGAATTCGAATCTGGCACAGCATACATGTATTCAACTTATGATGAAGAATGTGAAGCAAATCCATCAAGCCGTGACAAAATCATGGTCATCGGTGGTGGTCCGAACCGTATCGGTCAAGGAATCGAGTTTGACTACTGCTGTGTACACGCTGCCCTCGCAATGCGTGAAGACGGTTACGAAACCATCATGGTAAACTGTAACCCTGAAACAGTTTCTACAGATTATGATACATCTGACCGTTTATACTTCGAACCAGTAACACTTGAAGATGTACTGGAGATCGTACGTACCGAAAAACCGAAAGGCGTAATCGTACAGTACGGCGGTCAAACTCCTTTGAAATTGGCACGAGCTTTAGAAGAAGCAGGTACGCCAATCATCGGTACATCTCCTGATGCGATTGACCGTGCAGAAGACCGTGAACGTTTCCAACAAATGATTCAACGTCTACAACTTCGTCAACCAAACAACAGCATTGTAAAATCTGCTGAAGAAGGTATCTCAGAAGCTGCTAAAGTTGGTTATCCACTTGTTGTTCGTCCATCTTATGTATTAGGTGGTCGCGCGATGGAAATCGTATATAACGAAGAAGAACTAAAACGTTATCTTCGTGAAGCAGTACAAGCGTCTAATGAAGCGCCTGTTCTGCTAGACCGTTTCCTCGATGATGCAACTGAAGTTGATGTAGACTGCGTATCTGACGGTAAAGATGTTGTGATTGGCGGTATCATGCAACACATTGAACAAGCTGGTATTCACTCAGGTGACTCAGCATGTTCAATTCCTCCTTACTCTCTTTCACAAGAAGTTCAGGATGAAATGCGTCGTCAAACTGTTGCGATGGCGAAAGAACTTGGCGTTGTTGGTTTGATGAACGTTCAGTTTGCAGTGAAAGGTAACGACATTTATGTACTTGAAGTGAATCCACGTGCATCACGTACGGTTCCTTTCGTATCTAAGTGTATCGGTGAATCTTTAGCGAAAGTTGCTGCCCGTTGTATGGCTGGTCAATCTTTGGAATCTCAAGGATTCACTAAAGAGATCATCCCGACTCACTTTGCGGTAAAAGAAGCGGTATTCCCGTTTGCTAAATTCCAAGGTGTTGACCCAATGCTTGGACCTGAGATGAAATCTACAGGCGAAGTCATGGGTGTAGGTGAAACTTTTGGCGAAGCATTCTACAAAGCTGTGCTTGGTTCAAATGAACGCTTACCAGGTTTGCCAACTGAGGGCGAAGTGAAATATGCATTCTTATCTGTTCGTGAGTCAGATAAGAAATATATTGCGAACATCGCTCAGCAGCTAATTGCTTATGGTTTCAAGCTTGTAGCAACTAATGGTACCTACCAAGTTCTGCAAGAAGCTGGTTTGGAATGCGAAGCTGTGAACAAAGTCACAGAAGGTCGCCCACATATTGTTGACCGCTTGAAAAATGGTGAAATTCATCTTATTGTCAACACAACTGAAGGCAAACAAGCTCAATATGATTCGGCTATGATTCGTCGTGCTGCTCTCCAAGGCAAAGTGTATTACACCACGACCATCAACGGTGCAGAAGCAGTTTGCCAAGCATTTGCTGTGAAATTGCCAATGGATGTATACCGCTTGCAAGATTTACAAACTGTAGGTTAATTCTCTACCGATAAAGTCCCGTCACCTTATCGGTGGCGGGCTTTTTCTTTTTTTAATCCTGTATTTTCCCAACCAATTTAGAGGGGACCAGAATGCAACGTTATCCTATGACTCCCGAAGGCAAGGTTGCCTTAGAGAAAGAATTACAACAGCTAAAAACAGTCGATCGCCCACGTATTACGCAGGCTATTGCTGAGGCACGTGAGCATGGTGACCTCAAAGAAAATGCTGAATATCATGCAGCTCGTGAGCAACAAGGTTTTTGCGAAGGCCGTATTCAAGATATCGAAGGCAAACTCGGTGCTTGCCAAGTAATCGATGTTAAAGATCTTGAGAAAAATGGTCGTGTTGTATTCGGCGTCACGGTAACAATTGAAAATCTTGATACCGAAGAACGTAAAACCTATAAAATCGTCGGTGATGACGAAGCAGATTTTAAAATCAATAAAATCTCAGTGAACTCACCAATCGCTCGCGGTTTATTAGGGAAAAGCGAAGGCGATGAAGCCAAAATTCAAACACCACAAGGTGAGGTTGAATATGAAATCGTGAGCGTGGAATATCTCTAATCCAGCGATAGACTCATTCACAAAAGAACTCTTCATTGGTTGAAGAGTTCTTTTGTTTCAGGCATCTTGTTTATAAATAGAATAAAAATGAGAGATAGCAATGCAAGATCGGCTGATAAGTGCATTGATCTACACCTTTGCAGGAGTTATTCTTGGTATTGGTGTTGCCATCACATGGGCATTTCACGTTAATCCCGCTACCAGTTCTATACTTATTATTGTAAATACAGCCTTGCTCTGTGCTGTTCTCGGTTTTGTATTTCCCAATCAAATTCAACGTCTGTTTAGTTGGCTATGGAAATTTTTCTCCAATTAGCATTCTCTCCTACTTTAAAAGCTATAATGATCCAAGCTTTCATTTAATATTTTATCTCAGTCATGGATCCATTAATCAACTCTCCTGTTAAACACTGGTGTGAGTTCGAGTTTATTTCTAAAACAGTGAAAAACCCCAATATCCATATCAAAGGCAATTATTCCTATTATTCTGCTTACTGGGATCAAGGCTTTGAACGCTGTGTAGTGCGTTACTTACATGACAAAGCCTCTACAGTTGAAAAGCCAATTGATCAACTTCATATCGGCAATTTTGTCTGTTTTGGTGCTGAATGCGTGATTATGATGGGTGGCAATCAGTTACACCGTCCAGACTGGATCTCAACCTTCCCTTTTGATACACGTAGCTTTCTACCTGCGGGCGATACTGTAATTGCAGATGGTTGTTGGATTGGTAGCCGAGCCATGATCATGCAAGGGGTTAAATTGGGTGAAGGTGCTATAGTTGCAACAGGTGCCATTGTCACTCAAAACGTCCCTCCCTACACCATTGTCGGTGGTGTTCCAGCCAAAGTAATCAAATCTCGTTTCACAGAAACTGAAATTGAAAAACTCCTTTCACTTAAACTCTATGAGCGAGATGAAAAACAAATTTTAAAAATGCGTGAGCAATTGCAAACCAATAATATTGATTCACTGTTAGATTTTTTTGAAAAAAATTCATTTTAACTTATGTAAGTCACTGATAAACAAAACTCTATTTTTTGAAGAAAATTCATTTATTTTTAGTCGTAAAGATTATTTCGCCTATAACACGAAATAAACACTATCCCTATAAATTTACTAGGTTTTATTTCATAAAAAATAAGTTTAATATGGAAATAAGATAATATTTTAAACAAAATTTTTATAAGCCAATTCAATAGAACATCGTAAAAACAAGGAGTAACAAATATGAGCTATCAAAAAATCTTAGTCGCTATCGATGACTCAGAAACTGCGGATAAAGTCATTCGTGAAGCAGCTCAACTAGCAAAAGCTTTAGACAGTCAAATCACGGTAGTTGGGGTGGTCACTCTAGATCCTTACTTAGCTGATACTTATATCCGCTTTGGACAAAGCAATGAACTTATTGAGCGTGTGAAAGGCTATGTACAGGACAATCTAGACAAAGCAGAACAAAAGTTTGAAAATTTAGGTTTGAGTGTTGCATCTCAAACACTTGAGGGCCTTTCAGTACACCAAGAAATCATTAAAGCTGCACAAAATCTTGGAAGTGATTTAATTATTATGGGCTCTCATGGTCGTACAGGATTTAAACAATTTGTTCTAGGAAGCGTTGCACAGAAAGTTTTGGCAGAAAGCCAACTCCCCGTGCTTATAGTTCGTTAATTACTTTTTAAGTTTAGCGATTAATAACTCAAAAGCATGGTAACTACCATGCTTTTTATTCCAATAAAACAACTTAATTCATTTGAAATTCAAAACTTATGCGTAACGTTATGTATAAGCATTGCAAATAAATAGTAAATTCCCTTCAATCTATTCAATATACATTGAGACTATTTTTATCAAATGGTCCAACCAAAAATTTTAAAATCAACCTTTCCATTCTCGAAGTAAACGCCCTCTGCTTCTAATAAACACTGCTGAACATTTTCCCCTTTATCATTGATTCTATTAACACTGATTCGTCCTTGTGCATTTATGACACGATACCAAGGCACTTTACTTTCTTGATCCAAATGTTTTAGCACAAATCCAACTAGCCGTGCATGTTTAGGTAAACCTGCTAATTTTGCAATCTGACCATAACTTGCCACTTTTCCATAAGGAATGAGATCAATAACCTCAAGGATTTGGCGATGTAACTCTTGTTCATTCAACGTGATAAAACCTCAAAAAATTGCTATTATGAGCAAAAAATCACACAAACCAATTCAATATTAAAATATTAGAGATCTGGAAATGGCATATAAGAAAATTACGACACTATTCATGATCAGCCTAGTCTGTGTAGCATGCAGTACTAAAGAAAAAAGTTATGTTGAGTTAGAAAAACATCCGATCAAATTACACAAAGAAGAAGAAAGTACCCTACCAGTCGTTTATGTAAGTTTTGTTTATACAACCAATACACCTAAAGCACGCGAGTACGACAACCGAAATCAAATGCTGAAAGAGATTAATATCCTAAACCAATACTTTGTGGATGAAAATAATCAAAAAATCTTTCGGTTCAAGCCTTACCGTTATTTTTCTTATGAAAACTTTAACAAACGTAACTGTGATTTAGCTTATCAGCTTAATCAACCTCGAAAAATAATTACTGAAAATATTCCTGCTGCTGTAAAACATTGCTTTCCAGAGCGTAGATCGAAAGAAGTTTTCTTCATTATATACGACTCATATAGTGACAGATTAAAATTTAGGGATGTCACCAGTTGGGGATTCCGTAACACAGGCCAACCATTTATTTTAATTGACTGGCAGAGATTAAATTATAATATTCAAGCAGCAACGCCACATGAAATGGGTCATGCTTTTGGCTTAAAGCATGTCTGTGCACCAGGTGCAAAATTAAAAGATTCAACCAATATCATGACCAGCGCTGATTGTAAGCTCGGCAGTGGTGGTCAACGTAATATCGGATTTAATCGTGAACAACTCTCGACGATAATGGATTATTATCATCGAGCTAAATAGTATTTTGCTTGGAATATAAATTATAGGCTTCATCCTCGACAAACCAATCAATATTTTTTTGGACTGAAATGGCTTCTTTGTCAAAAAAGTTTCTCAACTTATATAAATTGATGCCATGAGAAGCCTTTAACACCAATAAACAACCATCAGAAATATAATCATTTATAGATCCTATAAACTGGTCAACATTTAAAAAAGATTGCATCGCATCACTTTTTTCACATTGAGAAAAAATCTCACCAATGAGAATAATTTTACTAAATTGATTCAATAATTGGTTTTCTAGAATGCTCTGATGTAACTTTACACTATCCATTCCTAACTCTAGCATATCACCTAAGATTAGAATTTTTTCTTGAACCTCTCTAATTTCAATTGATTCCAATAATGATTGAATAGAGATAGGTGAAGAATTATATGCATCATCGATGAGTTCAAAAGTTAAATTTTCTTTATAACCTATTCGACTACGATCAAAGCGCCTAGGTAAAGGTCTGTAAAAACTAGATAAAGCATTAAACTTAATAAAATTAATACCAAAATTATTTAGTACAGCGAACACATATACTGCATTTATTAAATCAGCAATATTCCCTTGAGGAATTTTTAATTTTACTAGTTCACCATGAAAACTCACATCTACAGTTGAATTTCTTTTACCTAAATTATTTCTCAATATGCTTATATCCGCCCCATCCCCAATACTAATAACATGTATATCCTCCCTAATGACATATTTTAAATTTCTAAGCATATTCAATGTATTATAAGAAATAATTAACTTCCCTTTTAAGCGTAATGCTCCAATTATACTTGCCTTTTCAAAAATAAGATCCTCTATTGTCGGGTATTTTCCTTGATGGCTGAAATTTATATCTAATAGAACAGATATAGTAGGCGAAACAACTTTTATAGGAGTTGATAAGGTTCCTAGACCTGAAGCTCCTGTTTCCAATACAACATATTTGGTTTTTTGGTTAATATTACATAAAGCACAATATATCCCCAACCAAGCATTTTCATTACCTACCGTATAAATAACATGAGCATTCATAGATAAAATCATTGAAAGCATATTCTTTATTGAGCTTTTTCCTACACTTCCAGTTATAGCAACAACTTCACCATCAAAAACACTTCTTTTATACTGTGCTAATTTTAATAATATTTTTTTAACAGAAGGAACATAAATAATTTTACTCCCGTCTAATTCTATTTTTTTATATTTTTCCTCACTAGTTATAACGAAAGCCCCCTTCTTTAAAGCCTTATCAATAAATAATAAACTTTCCTCCCCTACTCTCCAATGAAAATACAAATCATTAGTAGATAAATTATCGACATGAATACTGAATTTAGATATTTTATTATTATAGTATTTTTTATCTAGCTTGAATGAACTCTTAGAGATTTCTAAAATATCTAATAATGTTAAATCCAACATTAGAAATTCACCTTTAAATAGTAACCATAGTCATTTTTATCAACTTCAATTTCACATTGAACTCTATCCAGTAATAACTTAGATGCTCGATCAAAATCTTCTCTACTTACAACATATGGCTGCCAAAATGTTTTCAAATTATTAGTAAAAATTGGATAAAGCTTTAACATTTGTTGTTCCATATCCAATCGGACAATACAGCCATAAGGTAATGCTCCGTGTTTATCATATTCGCCATTACTATTGAACACACCATTCCCGATACTATAAATAATCGGCTTACCATCTATATATTCGATAGGTTGAATAGTATGTGGGCCGTGCCCAATCACCATATCAGCACCACAGGAAACAAGTATTTTTGCAATTCGTTTTTGTTCATCCTGAATTGACTTAAAATCCACTCCCCAATGGCTTATCACCATAATCTTATGGTGTGGATAATTTTTTTTATATGTTTTAACCTGCTCAAGAAGAATACCATTAGTACAAGCTACGCCATCACGATGTCCTAACGCATAGAAATCAAACTTGTTGTAAGCCGCATCTCTATGCCAGTAACCATTAAAAATCGCAAGTTTGTTACCTTTCCAATCAATTTCAAAATACTCATGTGCTTGATTTTGATTACGACCAGCACCTATATACGCGATCGACTTCTTGTCAAATTGGTCTAAAGTAAACTCTAGACTTTCACTTCCATAATCTTTTAAATGATTATTTGCGAGTACGACATGATTGATGTTCCTATGTAAAAACTCATTTAAAGTTTTGTCTGCATCAGCACCCAAAATGAAAGGTTTAATTTTTTCTAAAGGCGACTGCTGACTATCATTAGCAATAAAAACAGCTTCAAAATTTGCAATATTGATATCATCTTTACCAAAGAAAGATGCTATTTTCTCAAAAGAATGCGTATATCCATATTTTTGTAATGCATCAATCACCCCTCTCCTCTTCCTAATTTTTGTATAAGATTCACCAAAATAAGTATCTCCTAAAATGTTTATATATTGGCTTTTAGCATGTATTTTTTTAGGGATTGGAAGCGCATTAAAAGTTTGATGATATGGCAAAACATGCTCAATCTTAGCGGCCTCACCATCGGTGTAATGAATACTTATTTTTTTCTTTTGTTGTTGACTAAAACCAATATAGACTCGCCGATTTCGATCGCCAATGAATAAAAAACCATCTAAACCTATATTAGATGCTACCGACGTAATCGGTCTTAAGATAGCGCCTTTAAAATAGGTAATATCAACAAAAAATTGCTTTCTAAAATAAGCAGGTAACTCAAATATTTTTTTACTCACTTTAAAAATGTCTAAAAAAGTTTTTTCTTGAGTCTTATCTCTTACATTTCTACCTGTAATATTCAAAATCTGACTTTGATCTATACCAAGAAGTTCAGCTTCTTTCTTTATTTCTTTTAATGCTTCTGCAGTTGTCCGATATAGCAGTTCAGCTAGAGCTAAAATACAATCAGGCTTTTGAGTCAAAATAACATATTGTAGTATTTGGATGAAATAATAACGTTCTCCTAGGAATAAACCTAAAGCATTATTCCTTTTTGCTTCTCGATCTACATTCTCAGTCACTCTATAAACAGAGTTTAACTGTACCTCTTCTAACGCATATTTTTTTAAAGCTAAATAAATTAGGATTAATGGGCCAATTCCATATTCAGTCTTGGTTTGCCATATCTGTTCATTGAAATTGACGTGAGATAAATGTGCAGTAACATATTTATGTATACTTTTGTCTATGTGACTATTCTCTGGTAAAGCGATCAAATTAGGGATCGTCGCAATCGTCGAATTTCGTCTCGATCCCTTAACCAGAACTACATCATCTTTATGTAGAATATTTCTGATTTTTAGAGCACATTGCTTTGCATCGGTAAAATGCCCCAAATTTCGATCATTTGGCAAAAGTTGATTCAAATATAGGGTGTCTTTTCCAAAGGTGGCGATTAATTCAAACTCATTTTCTAATATCGGCTTAAGCAGGCTTTCATGAACTTCTTTAGACTTATTTTCTAAATTTATGATATCTCCGACTACTAATATTTTTCTATTTTCCTTATATCTACCATGGCAATATTTAAATGCATTCACCATTGATAGATATTCTGCATTATAAGTATCATCTATTAAATAGGCATTCTTATCATATACAGATAACAGTTCTAATGTTGATTCCTTATTACTGATAGAATTAAATAAATGTAAAACTTTAGTTATATCAAGACCTAGTGCATGTATTGCTGCCAAAGTCGCAACCATATTACTTAAAGTGCCATCATCAACATAATGATCCAATGAAACATGATAGTTATTATTTTTTATAAAAATTAAAAAACCATCTTCTACTCGTTGATACTTAACATCAGCAGTTGAATGCTTTCCATAGCTTAAAACATTATGACTATATCGATGTACGTAGGCTAAGAGTTGATCATAATTCTTTATATCTCGATTTAAAATTACTTGACCATCTACACTTAGACCATTTGCAATTCGGCTTTTAAAATCTGCAGTTTGATTTTCATCATATCCCTTTTGACCGACTCCTATTTCAGTAATAATTGCAATATCAGGACGTATTAATTGACTAATCCCCCCATCTTTCATCCAGAGTGCTGACATTGCTGTTTCTAGAATTAAGTAATTGGGCTCAACCATCGCATTGGATAACGTCAACTTTACCCCTGTACGAGAATTATGATTTCCATAAGTTGCATAGGTTGACCCATAGTTTTGCAAGAGTAAATTAAGATAGTTTTTAGTGCTCGTTTTTCCAACTGTTCCTGTAATCGCAATTGTTTTACTCTTAATATTTTCTCTCATATATTCAGCACATTGATGAATGAACTGATAAGAATCCTCTACGATATATTGTGGCAGATGTGAAGGTAAGTCTGGTATAGGTCGCTGTACAACAACTCCTTTTACCTGATCATGAAACGTATGTAAAAGATCATGTGTATCCTCCCATTTTGCATATACACCTGTATTACCAGTCCCTTTTAACCATGTCTCCTTGTCCATCGCTACAAATAATGTTTCATCTTTTTTACAATTCAACTTATTTTCAGAAATATGCTGAACAAACCAGTCTTCTTTAGGCTCGATATACCATTTTCCAGGCATTATTTCTTTGATATTGTTCTTATTTATAATCATTGTTTCACCATTTAGAAATAATTCACGTATGCCACATATCCAGATAAATTATGTTCTTGATCATCTATTCGTGTTCTAAAACGGTCATGTCGTACATAAAAAGCATTTAATATCTTATCTGGCCTTGCCATATACATTGCAACTTCTGGATAAAAGAAGCCACTTCTTTGAAACTCACTTCTGATTTCAATCAATTCTTTTAATTTGTCAAATTCAGCTTTGGCATAAAGATCATCATAACCTTGTTCTTTTAATCGATTTACCATTTTATATGCAGACATTAACATTTCTAAAAATGTTGCATATGCTGTCTTTCTATTTTTAATAAAGTTCATATGTTTTAAATAGTTGTTTAAGCCGAACTGAAAATATTGCTCTTCAGGACAAATTTTCGTGAGTTCATTGGTACAATAACTTAACCAATGATCATGATATTTTTCATATTTTTTCTCAATAAAATGCTCAAACATACGTTTTACTGTTATTAGGAGCTTTTCATCATGATTAATTTGATAAAGTCTTAGCAATGCTAATGCTGCTTCTCCATCATAGTACACGATGCGGAATTTTTCTTTGACGTCTAAACTTGGATAATGCAAGACATGTGTTGTTTCACCCTTGTCATCAACCATTTCCATAATCCCATTTGCAATCGCTTCAGCATATTCTAAATAGCGGTCATCTTGGGTAAGTTCTTGATATTTTGTAAGCATGAGAATAGCCGCAGCGTTTGATCCTAGCTTAATTTCTGGGTCTTTTTCTCCATCTATCATAAATGCAGTATTACTTTGTTTTTCTTTATAAAAAGTATCAATAGCATACTGAATTGCACTATAAACCTTTGGCCAATAGGCTTGTTTTTCTTTAACTTCAAAACTTTCGATTAATGCATATACCGATGTGCAATGGCGAACCGTATTGTAGCTTTTTAATTCACGGTCAAATGCTGGAAAATAACCATAAATGAATCGCCCATCTTCTTGGATTTGTTGCGCTAAAAACTCCGCATTTTTTTCAATCAAATGCTCTAAATGTTCTTTTTTATCGTCTATAAGTTTCCTAACACCATTTTGACAACCACCACTTTGCAATTCGATAAATTGATTACCTTCATATATTGCGCCATGTGTCTCAAAAGTCCATACAAATTGAAGTTGATCTAAAATTATATTTTTTTGAATATTAGGATATTTTTTCTTAATCGCATTATTTAAATTTTTCTCATCAAAAAAGTTAGGCTGATCATATCGCAAGCCTCTTATTACTGCTCGCCCATAAATTTCTTGCTCAAGAAATGCAATATTAAAATTTTCATCTAAACTAATACCTTTGCGGTAATGATTATTATGTACTTGATTTATAACTTGATAAACAACACTTGGCCATGCCTGTTGTTCAATTTGATAAGCAATATCTATTTTTATAAAGTTAAGCTGAGTTTTATTTTTTTCAAAAATTTTATCAACAAAGCTAAATAACCTTTTCTTAATCAAATGTACATTTTTATCAGCATTATTCCATACATTGCATCTCTGATCTTTTGTTCCATAAGATAAAAAAATGCAAAACACGTTTTCATTTATTTTTTTATCTTCAATTTCTTTATCTATCCAACTCTCTAATTTCTTTTTAAAGTCTAATAATTCATTATAAATTTGAACGCCCATATCTTCCACTTTATTGATTATAAACATTATCCTGTCTCAAAATATAGCATAGAACTTTTGTTTGAATATATGAATTTACTTATTTAAATAAAAAAAAGAGAGCTCGAAAGCACTGCTGTCCCATAGTTTTGTTTAAATAAAAAACCTGAGTCCAAAATAGTTAAAATATAAGTGCGAACAAACACTTTAACTACAAGGACTCAGGTTTTGTCACATCAGAATACCGTATTTCATCAATTACTTAAACCTATTTCACGATGTGATTTTGAACGTCTTGCCAAGCAGCATCATTGTGGACAAAAATTAAGATCAGCCACACGCTGGGATCAGTTTATTGCCATATTGATGTCCCAGCTGTCCTGTCGGCAAAGCTTAAGAGATATTCAATCCAATCTCGAATCACAGCAGGAAAAGCTCTATCACCTCGGTGCTAAGACTATTGCACGAAGCACCTTGGCAAGAATCAATCAAGAACAACCTGCCAGCCTATATCAGCAATTATTTACTCAGTTACTTCGGCATTGTGAAAACACAAAGATTGCACATAAATTTCGATTTAAGAATCCGCTGTATTCACTTGATGCAAGCCACATTGATCTTTCACTGTCCTTATGCGAATGGGCAAAAGTACATGAATCCAAAGCGAGCATTAAACTGACAGTTGGATTAAATCACAGCAATACGATTCCTGAATTTGTTGCACTCGGAGATGGTATTGAAAATGATATGGTGCAAGGCAGATTACTCAAATTTCCACCTGGAAGTATCGTAGTTTTTGACAAGGGGTATGTTGATTATCAGTGGTTTGCAGAGATGACTGACCGAAAAGTCAGCTTTGTGACACGGCTAAGACCGAAGACGGTTTATGAAGTAAAGTCAAAACGTGAAGTATACGCTTGCAAAGGAATTCTTGCGGATGAATATATTGAGTTGAGCAGTGATTATGCTAAAAAGCGTGGTGCACCGAAGCGATTAAGACGAATAGAATTTTATGATGTTGAAAAGAAAAGGACATTTGAATTTCTAAGTAACAACTTTCATCTAGCTGCATCGACTATTGCAGCAATTTACAAAGATCGTTGGAAAGTAGAATTATTTTTCAAAGCGATTAAACAGAATTTAAAATTGAAATCATTTCTAGGTCGAAGCCGAAATGCCATACAAACTCAAATATGGATTGCATTAATTGCCTATTTATTAGTGAGTTTTGCAAAACATATGGCTCATGAGGGATGGACTGTCCAGAGATTATTAAGAATTATTCAGGTCAATTTATTTGAAAGAAAACTTCTAAAGGCATTATTTTTACCCGATAAGAAGTGGCGAAAACAAGAAGAACCTCAATTGAGGTTCTTCTTGGAATAATTGTGGGACAGCAGTGGCTCGAAAGCCCTCTTTTTTTATCAATCTAGATTAGAACAACAATTGGTTGTTTTGTAATAGCTCTTCTAAAGAAGTATCTACATTTTTCAGTGTAAGAAGTTCTGTAGAACTATGTACTCCAGCACCACCATCACGATCAATGCTAATGATTGTATCTGTACCATCAAAGTCTACGCTTACATAAGCACTCAGAGAAGCAGCACTACCATCTCCTGCGTAGCCTACTAACAGATCACTAATGTCGATCTTATCGGCTTCGCTATCTATAGCTGTATCTCCGACATGGAAGTTGAACCATGTGTCATGACCATTTCCACCAGTACCATTTACAGCATTTAACAGATCAAAGATTAGGGTATCTGAGCCACCATTTGCAGTATTGATCGTATCATTACCTGCACCAGCATAGATCAGATCATCTCCAGCACTGTCAGTAATAATATCATTACCTGTACTGCCTTGGATCGTGTAGCCGACATTGATATTCAAGGTCGCAGTTATAGTATCACCATTCAAATGAGTTACTGTATAAGTGAAGCTCTCACTACCACCTCCAGTCGTCGATGATGGTGTATAACTGTAGTCACCATTTGCACTAATCACCAGATTACCATGTAGGCCTTGGATGATCGTGCCATATGAGACATCAATTACATTACCATTTGCATCTGTTACTTGAAGTTGAGTGAATGTAGAGCCAGTTGCATCATTTCCGAAGATATTACCTTCTGCTTCAATCGTATTCGATACCACATATTGATCAAGATAAGTAACATTTACATCTGTATTGATACCAACTAGCGCCGCCAATCCACCTAATAATGGTTGTTGTAAGGTTGTTTGAATACGGTATGTTCCAGCTGCTAGATCTAAAGTAGATAGGTCTAGTGATGCCAATGTACCAAGCAATGAGATAATTCCTGAGTAACTATCATTCGCTACAGTTGTCCAAACCCCGCCTACATTCATTTGTAGATTTAAATTAAGGTTTACTGTTCCAGCAGTTGCCAAAGAGTTAACCGTAATCAATCCATACGCATCCATATTGGAACCTAATGTGAATGTGCCTGAAGTGTAAGTTTGAGTCGTTGCTAAAATACCTAGCAATGACGCTGAGGCATTGAAGTAATCCTCATCCACTTCATTCACCATCACTAGTGATGATGTATCAACATCATCTGTTGCGACAAATGTGAATGTTGCAGGCTCTGATGGATCAGCAGGATTCCATGTCATATCTACAACGCTACTGTCAAGATGGAAGTACAGCGTCGCTGTCGCAGCATTTGGTCCACCGATAGGATCAGACAAGGTATAAGTGAACTGATCCACTTGACCTAAACCTGTTACATCACTATATGGTGTGTAGGTATAACTACCATTTGGATGAATTACTAAAGTACCATAGGTACCTTCTATAGTCGTTCCACCAGCAGCTACTGCTACGCCATTGACACTGCTTACAGTGGTAAATGGTGTCGTAACATCGGCATTACCATCAATACCAGCATCAGTAATCACATTACCAGACGCTGCAACGACTTCATAACCGCCAATTTGCGATTGATCATAAAGATCCATAGTTGCTGACAAGGTGCCTAACAAACCAACACCAAGTAATCCATCAAAGGCCATGAAGGCGCGATATTGACCTTCTTCAAGTCCATCAACCGTAATAGTTGATCCACCGAACAATGCCAAGCTTAACAGATCAGCTTGACCTGGGCCACTCGCTGCAACCCATTGTCCTGTTGCTTCATCGAATTTTTGAAGGACAAGTACATAGTCAGCTAATGCATCTGCACTAATTAATGCACTGTAGTTAAACGTCATATCACCTGTATGACCTTCATCAACAGTGAAGTTAATGCCTGCAGAGCCAAGCTGTAGATCTAATCCTCCTAAAGATGCAAGTAGCAAGTAAGTATGGCTACCCGCTGGAACATCATCTCCAACAAGCAATGCTTGTGGGTTGATCTCAGCAACATTTAGATCATCACTTGCAACAATATCTACTGTTGCAGGTTGTGATGGGTCCGCTGGGTTCCATGTCATATCTACTGCATTACTATCAATATGGAAGTACAGAGTTGCACTTGCTGCATTAGCTCCACCAATAGGATCTGACAGGGTATACGTGAACTGATCCACTTGGCCTAAACCTGCATCACCACTAAATGGTGTGTAGGTATAACTACCATCTGGATTAATCACCAAGGTACCGTAAGTACCATCTATGGTTGTTCCACCAGCAGCTACTGCTACGCCATTGACACTGCTTACAGTGGTAAATGGTGTCGTAACATCGGCATTACCATCAATACCAGCATCAGTAATCACATTACCAGACGCTGCAACGACTTCATAACCGCCAATTTGCGATTGATCATAAAGATCCATAGTTGCTGACAAGGTGCCTAACAAACCAACACCAAGTAATCCATCAAAGGCCATGAAGGCGCGATATTGACCTTCTTCAAGTCCATCAACCGTAATAGTTGATCCACCGAACAATGCCAAGCTTAACAGATCAGCTTGACCTGGGCCACTCGCTGCAACCCATTGTCCTGTTGCTTCATCGAATTTTTGAAGGACAAGTACATAGTCAGCTAATGCATCTGCACTAATTAATGCACTGTAGTTAAACGTCATATCACCTGTATGACCTTCATCAACAGTGAAGTTAATGCCTGCAGAGCCAAGCTGTAGATCTAATCCTCCTAAAGATGCAAGTAGCAAGTAAGTATGGCTACCCGCTGGAACATCATCTCCAACAAGCAATGCTTGTGGGTTGATCTCAGCAACATTTAGATCATCACTTGCAACAATATCTACTGTTGCAGGTTGTGATGGGTCCGCTGGGTTCCATGTCATATCGACATCATCACTATCAATATGCAGATATAGCGTTGCATTTGCACTTTGACCAGTTACAGGATCAAATAAGGTATAAACAAATGGATCCACTTGACCTAAACCAGCATCACCACTAAATGGTGTGTAGGTATAACTGCCATCTGGATTAATCACCAAGGTACCGTAAGTACCATCTATGGTTGTTCCACCTTCTACAACCGCTACACCATTTACCATACTGACAACGGTGGTATCTGTAATAACATCAACCTCACCATCAATACCAGCATCAGTAATGACGTTACCTTCAGCGGCTATAACTTCATAACCACCAATTTGCGATTGATCGTAAAGATCTGCGGTTCCTGATAAAGTACCTAGTAATCCTACGCCAAGTAATCCATCAAAGGCCATGAAGGCACGGTATTGACCAGCCTCAAGTCCATCAACCGTTACTGTAGTACCACCGAACAATGACAAGCTCAATAGATCAGCTTGACCTGGACCAGTCACTGCAGTCCATTGTCCTGTTTCTTCATCAAATTTTTGAAGAACAAGTACATAGTCAGCCAACGCATCCGCACTAATCAGTGCACTATAGTTGAACGTCATATCTCCTGTATGACCTTCATCAATGTTGAAGCCAATGCCTGCCGAGCCGAGCTGTAGATCAAGCCCTGCTAGAGAAGCGAGTAACAAGTAAGTATGACTACCCACTGAAACATCATCACCAACTTGCAACGGTAGAGCATTAACAAACGCATCATCAACATTATCGAATGCAATTAAAGGTGGGGTTGTATCCACAATCGCTGTGGTTGGATCAGAGCTGTTGCCTGCTTCGTCTGTTGCAACCGCAGTTACTTCATCGCCATCTTCTAGACCTGGGTTTGGAACGCTCCAGTTGCCATCTTCGTCAACAACCGCTTCTGCTGTGCTGCCGTCTGGGAAGGTCACTGTCACTGTTGTGCCTGGTTCTGCTGTACCGGTGATCGGATCAGTGCCATTCACTGGGTCAATCACTGGTGCATCTGGCGCTACCGTGTCAATGGTAATCGTTCCTGTCGTACTGCCAACGTTGCCTGCTGGGTCTGTTGCAGTGACCGTCACTTCGTGATCGCCATCTGCAAGTTCTGCCACAACATCATCCGCAAGTGTCCAAGTGCCATCGCCATTGTTGACTGCTTCGTAATCCTCACCATCAATGGTCACAACCACTGTCGCTTCTGGATCATCCACTGTACCTGTCAAGGCCGGTGTATTGTCATTGGTCACCACTTCATCCAGTGTCACCACTGGTGCTGTGCCATCCACAATCGCTGTAGTCGGATCAGAGCTGTTGCCTGCTTCGTCTGTTGCAACCGCAGTTACTTCATCGCCATCTTCTAGGCCTGGGTTTGGAACGCTCCAGTTGCCATCTTCGTCAACAACCGCTTCTGCTGTGCTGCCGTCTGGGAAGGTCACTGTCACTGTCGTTCCTGGTTCTGCTGTACCGGTGATCGGATCAGTGCCATTCACTGGGTCAATCACTGGTGCATCTGGCGCTACCGTGTCAATGGTAATCGTTCCTGTCGTACTGCCAACGTTGCCTGCTGGGTCTGTTGCAGTGACCGTCACTTCGTGATCGCCATCTGCAAGTTCTGCCACAACATCATCCGCAAGTGTCCAAGTGCCATCGCCATTGTTGACTGCTTCGTAATCCTCACCATCAATGGTCACAACCACTGTCGCTTCTGGATCATCCACTGTACCTGTCAATGCCGGTGTATTGTCATTGGTCACCACTTCATCCAGTGTCACCACTGGTGCTGTGCCATCCACAATCGCTGTAGTCGGATCAGAGCTGTTGCCTGCTTCGTCTGTTGCAACCGCAGTGACTTCATCGCCATCTTCTAGGCCTGGGTTTGGAACGCTCCAGTTGCCATCTTCGTCAACAACCGCTTCTGCTGTGCTGCCGTCTGGGAAGGTCACTGTCACTGTCGTTCCTGGTTCTGCTGTACCGGTGATCGGATCAGTGCCATTCACTGGGTCAATCACTGGTGCATCTGGCGCTACCGTGTCAATGGTAATCGTTCCTGTCGTACTGCCAACGTTGCCTGCTGGGTCTGTTGCAGTGACCGTCACTTCGTGATCGCCATCTGCAAGTTCTGCCACAACATCATCCGCAAGTGTCCAAGTGCCATCGCCATTGTTGACTGCTTCGTAATCCTCACCATCAATGGTCACAACCACTGTCGCTTCTGGATCATCCACTGTACCTGTCAAGGCCGGTGTATTGTCATTGGTCACCACTTCATCCAGTGTCACCACTGGTGCTGTGCCATCCACAATCGCTGTGGTTGGATCAGAGCTGTTGCCTGCTTCGTCTGTTGCAACCGCAGTGACTTCATCGCCATCTTCTAGGCCTGGGTTTGGAACGCTCCAGTTGCCATCTTCGTCAACAACCGCTTCTGCTGTGCTGCCGTCTGGGAAGGTCACTGTCACTGTCGTGCCTGGTTCTGCTGTACCGGTGATCGGATCAGTGCCATTCACTGGGTCAATCACTGGTGCATCTGGCGCTACCGTGTCAACAGTTATACTAATATTAGCCGAATCAGTATCACCCCAAACATCTGATGCTTCTGCTGTAATATTTACTAAACTATCAACACCTGCAATTGTGGCAACGATATAACCATTATCGAGGTCAGCTTGTGTAACAACATAGTCACTACCATTTACGCTAACCACCAACCCTTCATAAGCACCGTCACCTAAGCCTACATGAACAGTAAAGTTACCATCTATATCTAACTCATCAGCAGTAATGAAACCATTACCATCAACATCACCTACAACTTCAATCTCAGTAATCAAGTCTTGAGGGGCAATCGTAATAACAAGAGAGCTCGTATCCGTAACACCATCGTTATTAGTCGCTGTTGCTTCAATATTAATTACACCACTACCAGTTGTAGTAATCGTAGTAGCAATATAGCCATTTGCAATATCATCAGCAGTGACAATATGAGTAGAAAGTTCGCCATCTACATTAAGCTCAACTTCCATTCCCTCATAAGCATCAGCACCAAGTCCAATATGAACTTCAAGGTCAGCACCACCATTTAACTCACTACCCGTAATGATGTTGTCACCATCAACGTCTGCAACAATCGTGATCTCAGCTAACAAATCCGCATCAGCATCGGCATCAGCATCAGCATCAGCATCAGCATCGGCATCAGCGTCGGCATCAGCGTCGGCATCGGCATCAGCATCGGCATCTGCATCAGCGTCGGCATCCGCATCAGCGTCGGCATCGGCATCGGCATCGGCATCAGCATCCGCATCAGCATCAGCATCGGCATCAGCGTCGGCATCCGCATCAGCATCTGCGTCGGCATCCGCATCAGCATCAGCATCGGCGTCGGCATCAGCATCGGCGTCGGCATCGGCATCGGCATCGGCATCGGCGTCAGCATCAGCATCAGCATCAGCGTCGGCATCAGCATCGGCGTCGGCATCCGCATCCGCGTCGGCATCCGCATCAGCATCCGCATCGGCATCCGCATCTGCGTCGGCATCCGCATCAGCATCGGCGTCAGCATCGGCGTCAGCATCAGCATCAGCATCAGCATCAGCATCAGCATCGGCATCCGCATCAGCGTCGGCATCCGCATCAGCATCCGCATCGGCATCCGCGTCGGCATCTGCATCTGCATCCGCATCGGCATCCGCATCGGCATCGGCATCCGCATCAGCGTCGGCATCCGCATCGGCATCCGCATCGGCATCCGCGTCGGCATCAGCATCCGCATCGGCGTCGGCATCGGCGTCCGCGTCAGCATCAGCATCCGCATCGGCATCCGCATCGGCATCCGCATCGGCATCCGCATCAGCGTCGGCATCCGCATCGGCATCAGCATCAGCATCAGCATCGGCATCAGCATCCGCATCGGCGTCGGCATCGGCGTCCGCGTCAGCATCAGCATCAGCATCAGCATCCGCATCGGCATCAGCATCGGCATCCGCATCGGCATCCGCATCAGCGTCGGCATCCGCATCGGCATCAGCATCAGCATCAGCATCAGCATCGGCATCCGCGTCGGCATCGGCATCCGCATCAGCATCCGCGTCGGCATCCGCATCCGCATCGGCATCGGCATCGGCATCGGCATCGGCATCCGCATCAGCGTCGGCATCCGCATCAGCATCGGCATCCGCATCCGCATCGGCATCCGCATCGGCATCCGCATCGGCATCCGCGTCGGCATCAGCATCCGCATCGGCGTCGGCATCGGCGTCAGCATCAGCATCAGCATCAGCATCAGCATCAGCATCAGCATCAGCATCAGCATCGGCATCAGCATCTGCATCAGCATCCGCATCGGCATCCGCATCAGCGTCGGCATCCGCATCAGCGTCGGCATCCGCGTCGGCATCCGCATCCGCATCGGCATCCGCATCAGCGTCGGCATCAGCATCGGCATCAGCATCTGCATCAGCATCAGCATCGGCATCGGCATCGGCGTCGGCGTCGGCATCCGCGTCGGCATCGGCATCCGCATCTGCATCCGCGTCGGCATCCGCATCAGCATCCGCATCAGCGTCGGCATCAGCATCAGCATCCGCGTCGGCGTCGGCATCCGCATCAGCATCCGCATCTGCATCCGCGTCGGCATCCGCATCAGCGTCGGCATCCGCATCAGCGTCGGCATCCGCATCAGCGTCAGCGTCAGCGTCAGCGTCAGCGTCAGCGTCAGCGTCAGCATCCGAGTCACTCTCATCATTACGGTTTTTACTACCACCGCCACTCGCAGCAGCAATAATTCCACCCGCTACGAGTGGAACACCCCATAACCAAGGGCTTATGCCACCATCGTGATATAATAATGGTGTTATAGAATCAATAGGTTGGAAAATGGCATCCGAAACAGGTGCCTGAACTACAGGAGGGATTGCAACAGGAGTTTCTTCTAAATAAACAGCTGCTTCCATATCGGGTTCAATGTCAGCATCGGCATCAGCATCTGAATCAGCGTCCGCATCTGAATCACTTTCAGAATCTTTAAATCTTGCCCAGATCAGCTTTCCGTCCTGTCCTTGGAAAACTAAACTATTGTCGAGGTTTTGGTTATTATCATTCGCAAAGAAGTTCTGAATGACAATTTGCTCTCCATTTTTTAGAAAAACAACCGCATTAGTTCCATCTCTTTTAACTTGTGCGACATCCTCAATAGGCACTTTTATGAGCACAACGGCTGGTTGAGAAGAGGATAATGCTGTAGTGCTATCCGTGGTATTTAAAAGCGTTTTATGGCTTTCCTTGGAAATTATTTGTATTTCAGACATGACCTTGTTCCTCAATTATAATTCGTTAGTTTTCAACTGTTTATTGATTAAAGTAGTAAGCTTTCGCGTATTATTTCTGTTTTGATTAGGTACAGTTATCAGCTCTACTCTAAACCAATTGAGATAAATGTTAAATAGCCCACAAAAAATTCTATTAATGCATGATAGAACAAAATAAATATAAATTTCCAAGCATTTATTTTTTAATATTTTTTTATTTTAGGGTTTATTTTTAGTTACATTTATGCATCAATCCATATTAAAAGTGTTTTAAATTTTATTTAATAATTTAACATTCAAGTGATTTTTTCATTCTTATTTTTAACAAGTGGTCAATAATATTTTTGACCACTTGTTAAATAAAAACAAAATCTATTAAAAATTATCTGGGTTTTCTAAACGCCTTACCTCTTCTCTCTTGTTTGGATGATGCATTGTTGCTACACCATCATCCATTTTCTGATCTAATAAAACCTCTGGATTATAAATCGTTATTGTTTCACGCCCTAAGCTATCTTCACCAACAATATATTTAAAACCTCTTCGATTCATTTTGTTGCATATACGCTGATACAAACCTTTTAGTCCATTTGTTGCTTCATTCGGATTATAATAAAAAGCATTCATGACCGCTGGTAATCCTAAACCACAAATCACACCAGATAATAAGACGCTGATAAAAGTATATCCAATCAATATACTGCTATAGGCACTCAATGCAGGTATATTGGCAACTGCTAAAATCAGTGCAAGCGAAATCCCACCTCTCACACCGCCCCAAGATAAGATTGTTAAACTACCGTTATAGCTTTTGTTTCTAAAAGAAGGGAAAAGTGAGAAAGCAAGAAAGTTCGCAGCAAAGCGAGATAAATGAAGAATAATGAAAGCAATAATGCCACCAATAATAAGATTAGCACTTAAATCTAAAATAAATAACTCTAAACCAATTAACGTAAATAAAAACGAGTTGATAATTCCCTCGACAGTATGCCAAAAATGATTTACTTCACGTATTTCACGCTGCTCACGAATCTCTTGCCATTTATTACCAACGATTAATCCACCGATAACGCATGCAATTGGTGCGGAAGCGTGTGCAAACAAAGCAACCAGATAGGAACCACTCGCCAGCAAAGCAGTCGTCAAAATTAAGGATTCCATCTCATGCTTGCCACGTAATAAACGTAATATTCCAAAACCAAACGCAAAGCCAATAATTACAGCAACAAAGATTTCATATAATAATGTTTCTAATGTTGATATTAATGAAAAATGCTCACCTTGAATTACGCTAAGTAATGTCATAAATAATGCAATACACATTGCATCATTAAATAATGATTCACCTTCTAGTTTAATCATTAAATGATGTGGTGCACGAATAGAACTCAATACTGCTTTAATTCCAATTGGATCTGTAGCGCCAAGTGCAGCACCTAGTAATAATAATACTGTGATTGGAACAGGATATCCAACGACCCATTGAAATATATATAGCAATCCAGCATAAAAACCGGCACAAAGGACTAAAGCAATGGTTGCTAAAATGCCAATGGGTTTCCAATAGTTCTTTAAGTCTGAGATTTTAAATTTTAATGCAGATGAAGTCAGGATAAAGCAAATTACGCCATTAATTAGAAAATCATAAAAATCAATATCACGCACTGCCGATTCAATATTTTGAATATTAATCGTAATGAACTGATTACCATGCAGTAAGCTTGCTCCCCACTGCAAGATAAAGACTAAAACTGCAGATACTATTGGCACACCAATCGCTTGTGGGAAACCCAATATTCGCTTATTGAAAATCGTGGTTGCAATGGATAATGCAAAAATGACCGTTAATGCTTGTAAAAGAAAGTAGTTACCCATACAACCTCTTTATTTTTTGAGTATAAAAAACATAGTGCTTCAGCTAAAAAATGAAATATAAAAAAATATTGTGTTTTCGTTAAAATCCCAACTCTATTTAATGGAATAATCAACCAACTATTTTAACCTATGCGAAGGTATTACATTGATTAATATCACCTGATTTTAATCCCACTTGAAACCAATGCATACGCTGTTCGCTGGTACCATGAGTAAAACTGTCTGGTACAACTTGCCCTGTTGCTCGACGCTGTAAATAATCATCACCGATTTTTTTAGCAGCATCCATGGCCTCTTCAATATCACCTTGTTCTAAAAATTGGGTCCGTTGATGATTTTTATTCGCCCATATTCCCGCAAAGCAGTCAGCTTGCAACTCTAAACGAACAGAAAGTTGATTGCCCTGTGTTTGGCCAGCTTGCGCACGTGCTTGCTGCACTTGTCCAGAAATACCCAGTAAATTCTGTATATGATGCCCCACCTCATGTGCAATCACATAAGCTTGAGCAAAGTCGCCAGCTTGATCTTTGCGAGAAAGCTCAGTTTGATTTTGTTCACCAGAAATACCCATCTGCTGGCGCATATCTCTAAAGAAAGAAGTATCGATATATACTTTTTGATCTGCTGGGCAATAAAATGGTCCCATCGCAGCTTGAGCAGTTCCACAGCCAGACCTCACCACACCACTAAATAGTACCAGTCGTGGTGGCTGATATGTCATTCCTAGTTGCTGAAAAATAGGTGCCCACGTATCTTCTGTATCTGCGAGTATAGTTCCAACAAAATCACTCGCCTCTTTCTGATCCGCAGTTAAATTTTGTGGTGCTGAAGTCTGTTGAGATGATTGTGAATTCGTTACAGCTTGAGTTGCTTGATAAGCTTGTTGAGGATCGACCCCAAAAAACTTCCATGCAACAAAAGCCACAATTAATCCTAATATACTAATGCCACCTGCCTTTGCTCCGCCACCACGACGATCCTCAAGATTGGTACTAACACGACGACCTTTCCAACGCATAACGACCTCACAATTTATAATGATGACGGCTTAGACTTCAGGCTTATGCTTTTGAACGTAATTTTTGAATAAGGTTTATAATGATCAATACAATAGCTCCGGCAAGCAAACCCACACCTAGATTAATTAAAGTTGGTGTTAAAGCCCCTATAATCGAACCAAAACTCGGTATAAGCTCCAAATGATCAACTGTTTCTTCAGTAAAATGATGTAATAGTGGTATTGTATGCGTGATAATACCGCCACCAACCAAAAACATCGCAACCGTCCCAACTATTGAAAGTGTTTTCATCAGAATGGGAGCAAAACCAAGCAAACCACGACCAATTTTATTTTTTAATTCGGAAGTTTGTTGAGTCAAATATAAACCAAGATCATCAATTTTAACGATCATTGCAACTAAGCCATACACGCCAACCGTCATAACAAGAGCAATCAGGCTTAATACTGTAACTTTAGTCATAAATGCCGCTGTTGCAACAGTACCTAACGAAATCACCACAATTTCAGCGGATAAAATAAAGTCTGTACGTATTGCCCCTTTTATTTTTTCTTTTTCAAACTTAACTAAATCCACCTCTATTTCTTTCAGATTTTCAGATGCAGCTTCAGGTGTTTGAGCTTTTTTATGATGCAGCAGATGCACAACTTTCTCGACACCCTCATAACAGAGGAATAAACCACCCACCATGAGTAAAGGGTTAATTAACCAAGGTGCAATAACACTGATCAAAAGTGCTAAAGGAACGAGAATTAATTTATTAACAAATGACCCTTTGGCAACACTCCAAACTACGGGCAACTCGCGCTCTGAACGTACACCACTGACTTGCTGCGCATTCAAAGCTAAATCATCGCCTAACACACCTGCCGTTTTTTTCGCTGCCATTTTACTCATTACTGCCACATCATCTAATACAGTAGCAATGTCATCGAGCAACATTAACAAACCACTTGCCATATTCTTGTCCTAATTTGTATTTATCTATCATATTGTAGAATTGCTTTAATGATTCACAAGAATATTTTTTGAGAAAAAAGTTAAAGCAATCGCTGACGAAAATTTTTTATTTCCCGTACAATAATGCCAATCTTATATTGATGAAATCACTAAATCTTGGAACATAACATGAGTAATGCTGATCATCGCCCAATTATTTTGACAGGCGACCGCCCTACTGGCCAACTTCACCTCGGACATTTTGTCGGTTCATTACGCTCTCGTGTAGGTTTACAAGACAGTCATCACCAACACCTTCTATTGGCTGATGCTCAAGCGCTTACAGATAATGCCGACAATCCAGACAAGGTTCGCAATAATATTTTGCAAGTCGCCCTCGACTATTTAGCAGTTGGGATCGACCCAACCAAAACCACTATTTGTGTACAATCATGCTTGCCAGCGCTCAATGAGCTGACCATGATCTATCTTAACTATGTCACAGTAGCACGTTTAGAACGCAATCCAACTGTAAAAGCTGAAATCCAATTACGTAATTTCGAACGAGATATCCCAGCAGGTTTCTTGTGTTACCCAATCGCACAGGCTGCAGACATTACTGCATTTAAGGCAACTGTTGTTCCAGTTGGTGAAGATCAACTGCCAATGATTGAACAAACCAATGAGGTCGTACGCCGTATTAATCGTCAAATTGGTCATGACTTATTACCTGAGTGTAAAGCGCTCCTGTCAAACATGGCTCGTTTACCAGGTTTTGATGGCAAAGCGAAAATGTCAAAATCATTGGGTAATACCATTGTATTAAATGCTTCTGATAAAGACATTAAGAAAGCTGTAAATGCAATGTATACGGATCCGAATCATTTACGTATTGAAGATCCAGGTCAAGTAGAAGGTAATATTGTATTTACCTACCTTGATGCTTTTGATCCAAATAAAGAAGAAGTTGAAGAATTAAAAGCACACTATCGTCGTGGTGGCTTAGGCGATGGAGCAGTGAAAAAACGCTTAGAAGGTATTTTACAAGAATTGATCGCGCCAATTCGTGAACGTCGTGCTGAACTTGAAAAAGATCCAGATTACATCATGGATATTCTTAAGCAAGGTACGGAAAAATGTCGTGATATCACTCAGCAAACTTTAGATGAAGTTAAATCTGGACTAGGATTATTCAAGTTTTGATTTAGTCTAAAATATATCGAGAAAGCCCATTTTTTGGGCTTTTTTGTTGCAAATAATTGATTTAAGTCTAATTTAAGAACTTCAATAAAAAATTCAAAACTAACAATTTTTGTCACTTATTAACATCTATTAACATCTATTAACACGAATATGCATGAACTAGATCAAAGTTTTAAATATTATAGCGATGTAGATTAGCAAACACTAATCTCATGACATTTCTCCTTTTCAACCGAAACTGTTTTATGCAGATTCGTTGTTCAACGCAATGATCACCCCAATCATTGCGTTTTTTTTGCTTATAATATTGTGATTAATATCAGTTGAAATTAGGCTGACTTAGATTTATCTTATAACTGTTTTATTTATATAAAAATCTATTAAATATTTCAAAAAGAAATAAGAGTAATTTCGATGATTTTAGATCTCCTAACACACCCTTCAAATTTTATTTTTACTATTGCGCTACTACTATGTTTATTTATTGGTGTTCTTGAAATTTTCCTACTCTTGCTCGGCGGTAGCTCTAGTTTTTTCGAGCAATTTTTACCAGACAGTTTATCAGATGTAAATCAAGCAGATGTTTCGCTTGAACACTCAAACAATGTGTTTATTCAATTTCTTGAATGGCTCTATTTAGGCAAAGTTCCATTACTCATTTGGCTGATTATTTTCTTAGCGGCTTATGGATTAACAGGCTTAATCATTCAAGATATTTTCTACCACCTGACTGAACATTATTTTTCAGCATGGTTAATTGCACCAGCCAGCTTATTTTTGTGTATGCCAATCGTTCGATTTAGTGCAAAATTCATCGCAAGAATTATTCCTAAAGATGAAACTACAGCCATTCATAGTGATGATTTAATTGGCCTCACTGCACATATTGTTTTAGGTGATGCAAAGCCTAATTCCCCTGCTCAAGCCAAAGTCAAAGATCAATTTGGTCAGACACATTATGTTTTAGTCGAACCAGAACTTGATACTATCTTTTATCAAGGCCAAGACGTTATTTTAACGCAAAAAACCAAAATCGGCTTTCAAGCCATTGCTACATAATCTTTATTAAAGTGTTTACATAGAGGGTTTTTAAATGCTTACTTCAGCATTGACTGAAATTTTAATTATTACCGGTATTATTTTCGCTGTACTGATCTTTATTGGGGTGGTGATTGCTCGATTATATACACGCTCTAGCAAAGAAGTCTCTTTTGTTCGTACAGGTTGGGGTGGAGAAAAAGTGATTTTAAATGGCGGTGCAATTGTACTTCCTGTTTTACACGAAATTATTCCAGTAAATATGAATACCTTACGCCTAGAAGTGAAACGTGCTGCAGATCAAGCACTTATCACCCGTGATCGTATGCGTGTTGATGTGATGGCTGAGTTCTATGTTCGTGTTAAGCCAACTGCTGAATCGATTGCGACAGCAGCGCAAACATTAGGTCGAAAAACTATGTCTCCTCCTGAGCTGAAAGATTTGGTTGAGGGGAAATTTGTCGACTCACTTCGTGCTGTTGCGGCTGAAATGGCGATGGAAGAGTTACACGAGAAACGTGTCGATTTTGTGCAAAAAGTCCAACAAGTGGTTTCTGAGGACCTATCGAAAAATGGTTTAGAGCTTGAAACCGTATCATTAACAGGTCTAGATCAAACTAGCTTTAAATTTTTCAACCCACAAAATGCCTTCGATGCTGAGGGTTTAACCAAACTTACAGAAACCATCGAAGATCGTCGTAAGAAGCGTAATGACATCGAACAAGATACTGATCTTGCCATTCGTGCGAAAGACTTAGAAGCTGAACGTAGAAGATTAGAAATTTCTCGCGAAGAAGAATACGCAAAACTGCAACAAGAACGTGAGATTTCGATTCGTAGAGCTGAACAACTTGCTGAGATCGCGTCACAAGAAGCTGGTAAAAAACGTGAAGCTGAAGAAGCTCGTATTGCTGCAGAACGTGAAGTTGAGTTGAAAAGAATTGCTGCTGCCCGTGATGTTGAGAATGAAAATATTCAAAAATCACAATTGATTGAAAAGGCACAGGTTGAACAAAAGAAAACCATTGAGCTTGCGGAACAAGATCGAGCAATCGCGATTGCAGAAAAGTCACGTGCTGAATCTGAAGCAAAAGCGCAAGCAGATAAAGCACGTGCTGAAGCAGTCAAAGCTGAAGAAGAAGTTGTAACTGTACGTGAAACCCAACGCGCGGAACGTCAAAAAGCCGTCGAGTTGGTTGCAGCAAAACAAACAGCAGAAAAAGATGCGATTGCAATTACGGTAGCAGCCGATGCGGGTAAAAAGGCAGCGGCAGATGAAGCTGAAGCTGTACGTATTGCTGCTGAAGCTGATGCTGAAAAGATTCGCTTAAAAGCTAAAGGTGAAGCCGATGCTAAAATATTGCTTGCTCAAGCTTTAGAGAAACAGTATCAAGTTGATGCGGAAGGTGCTCGTGCAGTCAATGAAGCGGCCAATACTCTTTCTGCTGAGCAAGTAGAAATGCAAGTGCGCTTAGCATTGCTCAAACATCTACCAGATATTATTCGTGAAAGTGTTAAACCAATGGAAAATATTGACGATATCAAGATTTTACAGGTTAATGGTTTAAATGGTTTTGCTGGTGGTTCTGCTGTGTCAGGTGATAATGCGGAACACGGCACAACTGCTTCATTATCCGATCAGGTGGTGAATAGTGCCCTACGCTATCGCTCACAAGCACCCCTCATTGATAGCTTAATGAATGAATTAGGCTTACAAGGTGGCGATATCAATGGTTTAACTCAAGGGTTGAAACCAAAGGCTGAATAAAAAATTTTAGTGCATAAAGAGCCTTATTCATAAGGCTCTTTTTTTATGAGAATCAAAGTACACTATCAAAAATTTGACCAATAAAAAAACCCCAATGTCTCCATTGAGGTTTTCTCAGATTAAAGTCTAACGAATTACGCTAAACCTTTCTCTTTCAATACTTGCATCATTGTTGAACCAAGCTCAGCTGGGCTACGAGTGTAAGCCATTCCCGCACGTTCAAATGCAGCAAATTTCTCTTCTGCAGTACCTTGACCACCAGAAATGATCGCACCAGCGTGACCCATACGCTTACCTTTAGGCGCAGTTACACCTGCGATGTAACCCACTACAGGCTTAGTCACGTTAGACTTGATGAATTCAGCAGCTTCTTCTTCTGCTGTACCACCGATCTCACCGATCATGATGATTGCATCAGTATCTGGATCGTCTTGGAACAATTGAAGCGCTTCAATCTGGTTCATACCTGGGATTGGGTCACCACCGATACCGATACAAGTAGACTGACCTAAACCAAGCTTAGTTGTTTGAGCAACAGCTTCATAAGTCAATGTACCTGAACGTGAGATGATACCAATACGACCTGGTTGGTGGATGTGACCAGGCATAATACCGATCTTACATTCACCTGGAGTGATCACGCCTGGGCAGTTAGGACCAACTAAACGAGTACCGTTACCGTTAGTTTCCAAGTAGCGTTTAGCTTTAAGCATGTCGATTGTTGGAACACCTTCAGTGATCACAACGATTAGGCCAACACCTGAATCAACTGCTTCAACGATTGAGTCTAAAACGAATGGAGCTGGTACATAGATAACAGAAGCATCAGCTTGAGTTTCACGAACTGCTTCTTTCATTGTGTTGAATACAGGTAGGTCAAGGTGAGTCGTTCCACCTTTACCTGGAGTAACACCACCAACAACTTTTGTACCGTAGTCTAAAGCTTGTGCAGAGTGGAAAGTACCGTTTTTACCAGTAAAACCTTGTACCAATACTTTAGTGTCTTTATTAATTAATACGCTCATGATTGATACTCCTTACGCTTTAACTGCAGCTACAACTTTTTCTGCGGCATCAGATAAACCGTTCGCAGAAATTAATTTCAAACCAGATTCATCAAGTAATTTCGCACCTAACTCAGCGTTGTTACCTTCTAAACGAACAACAACTGGTACAGTTACGTTTACTTCTTGAACCGCTGCAATAATTGCTTCAGCAATCATGTCACAACGTACGATACCACCGAAGATGTTGATTAAAACACCTTGCACAGAAGTATCAGCAAGGATGATTTTGAACGCTTCGATTACGCGCTCTTTAGTTGCGCCGCCACCAACGTCAAGGAAGTTTGCAGGCTGACCACCATAAAGTTTAATGATGTCCATAGTTGCCATTGCAAGACCAGCACCGTTCACCATACAACCGATGTTACCTTCTAAAGCAACATAGTTAAGATCAAATTCAGATGCTTTTAATTCACGCTCATTCTCTTGAGACTTATCACGTAAAGCAGCAACTTTAGGTAAACGGTAAAGCGCGTTAGAGTCGATACCTACTTTCGCGTCTACACATAAAATATCGCCATTTTCACGAACTGAAAGTGGGTTAATTTCAAATAATGCAAAGTCATTTTCTACAAATGCTTGGTAAGCTGCGCCCATAATTTTTACAAATTGGCTCACTTGCTTGTCTTTCAAACCCAAAGCAAACGCAACTTCACGCGCTTGGAATGGTTGTAAGCCAACTAATGGATCAACTTCAACTTTAATAATTTTTTCAGGAGTTTCTTCTGCAACTTTCTCGATTTCTACACCACCTTCGGTAGAAGCCATGAAAGTAATACGACGGCTAGAACGGTCTACAACCGCGCCTAAGTAAAGTTCACGCTCAACTGGGTAAACGTCTTCAGCAACGATAATGCTGTTAACAGGTTGACCATTTGCATCTGTTTGATACGTTACAAGACGAGTACCAATGATGTTGTTCGCGAATTCGATAACATCTTCTTTAGATTTTGCAACTTTAACACCGCCAGCCTTACCACGACCGCCCGCATGAACTTGTGCTTTCATTACAGCGAATTTACCACCAAGCTGTTCAAATGCAGCAACTGCTTCGTCTGCATTGGTTGCCAAGATACCTTCTTGTACTGGCATTCCGTATTCTTTCAATAACGCTTTAGCTTGATACTCATGTAAGTTCATTTAGTTACCTACTATGTTGTTTGGTGTGATTCAGCCCAGTTGTTTTTAGAGCTGGGCTGCTACATATTGAGTAAATGAAAGTCTAAATAAGACCATCATCATCATTTAAAAAAGTGTGGCAAGCCACACTTTTTGTTTATTTACGCTTGCGTTGAATTGCGTGGATTGCACGACCATCAACAGAAAGCGCCGCTTCATGTACAACTTCAGAGAATGTTGGGTGACCAAAAGTCATCAATTGCAAATCTTCAACTGAAGATACAAATTCGAGTGCGATCATACCTTGGTGTACGATGTCAGACGCATTTGGACCAACAACGTGCATACCTAATAGACGATCAGTTTTTGCATCAGCAACAAACTTAACAAAACCGGCAGTATCACCTGCAGCCAATGCACGTCCGTTCACCGCAAATGGGAATTGACCTGCTTTAACTTCGTGGCCTTTTTCTTTTGCTTGTTCTTCGGTTAAACCAACCCAAGCTGCTTCTGGATGCGTATAAATAACGCTGATGATTGTGTCATAGTTCACTTGAGCAGCATGACCGTGAATACGCTCAACAGCCATTACACCCTCTTCCATTGCTTTATGTGCAAGCATTGGACCACGAACTAAATCACCAATTGCATAAACACCTTCAACAGATGTTTGGCACTGATCATTCACATCAACTAAACCGCGTTCAGTGAGTTTAATGCCAGAATCTTCTGCCAATAAACCTTCTGCATATGCTTTACGGCCTACACATACGATTAACTTGTCAAAAACTTGTTCTTTGTCTTCACCAGCTTGGTTATATTTAACCGTTACTTCGCGACCATTGGTTTCAGCACCAGAAACTTTTGCACCGATACGAATATCTAAACCTTGTTTTTTCAAGATTTTTTGATATTCCTTCGCCAATGCTTTATCAGCCATTGGTAAGAATGCATCTAATGCTTCAAACACAACAACTTCAGAACCAAGACGACGCCATACAGAACCAAGCTCAAGACCGATAACACCTGCACCGATGACACCAAGACGCTTAGGAACTTCTGGGAATTTCAATGCGCCAGTAGAATCAACAATTAAATCTTCATCTACAGGAGCAACAGGAATGTTTACAGGTACAGAACCCGTCGCAAGAATGACGTATTTCGGTTCTAAAACTTGTACATCACCTTCAAATGGTGTGAATTCTACTTTTTTACCTGCAAGTAATTTACCTGTACCTTGTAACCACTCGATACCATTACCTTTAAGTAACTGAGCAACACCACCAGTTAATTGTTCAACGACTTTGTCTTTACGTGCTAACAAAGTGTTTAAATCAAATTTAACTTCACCAGTCGTAATGCCGTGTTCAGCAAGTTCGTGAACAGTTGCTTCGTAACGGTGAGAAGAGTCAAGTAATGCTTTAGAAGGGATACAACCCACGTTTAAGCAGGTACCACCCAAAGACGGTTTGCCGTTGTGGATACGTTTTTCAATACATGCAACTTTAAAACCTAGTTGTGCAGCACGAATCGCTGCTTCATAACCACCAGGTCCACCGCCAATAACAACAAGATCAAACTGTTGAGACATTTTTATCTCCAAAATCCCATATAAAGGATCACTTTATATGGGAGGCAATATTTGTAGTATTAAAGATCAAGAATGAGTTTAGCTGGCTCTTCTAACAATTCTTTGATTGTTACCAAGAAACCTACAGCTTCTTTACCATCGATTAAACGGTGGTCATAAGAAAGTGCTAAGTACATCATTGGCAAGATTTCAACTTGACCATTCACAGCCATTGGACGTTCTTGGATTTTATGCATACCCAAAATCGCAGTTTGTGGTTGGTTTAAGATCGGCGTTGAAAGCAATGAACCAAACGTACCACCATTAGTAATTGTGAACGTACCACCCGTCATTTCTTCAATCGATAATTTACCTTCACGTGCTTTACCAGCATAAGCAGCGATACCGCTTTCAACTTCAGCATAGTTCATACGATCAGTATCACGAAGGATAGGCACAACTAGACCACGGTCACTTGATACTGCAACACCGATGTCATAGAAACCGTGATAAACGATATCATCACCATCAATAGATGCATTTACAGCTGGGTAACGCTTTAACGCTTCAGTTGCTGCTTTAACAAAGAAAGACATAAAGCCTAAACGAGCACCATGACGTTTTTCGAAAGCATCTTTATATTGCTTACGCATTTCCATGATTGGCTTCATGTTAACTTCGTTGAACGTGGTTAACATTGCAGTTTGTTGCGTAGCAGCCAATAAACGTTCAGCAACACGCTTACGTAAACGAGTCATTGGAACACGTTTCTCGATGCGCTCGCCTACAGCAACGCTTAATGGTTGAACTGATGCAGCTGGCTTATGGTTTGCAACATCTTCTTTGGTGATGCGACCACCACGGCCAGTACCTTGTACATCAGCAGCATTGATACCTGTTTCAGATAACGCTTTACGAACTGCAGGCGCTTGGTTTTGATCAACTGCTTGAGTTGACGCAGCAGCAGGTGCAGATGCAGCAGGTGCCGCTTCTACTGGTGCAGCAGCTTCAGGAGCAGCTGCAGAAACAGCACCAGCTTCGAATTGAGCGATAACTTCGTCAGAAAGAACGGTATCACCTTCATCTTTAACGATTGCAACTAAGCTACCATCAGCTGGAGCAACCACTTCTAAAACAACTTTATCGGTTTCAATGTCACAGATCACTTCATCACGTGATACAGGTTCACCTACTTTCTTGTGCCAAGTTGCGATCGTACCGTCAGCAACTGACTCTGGAAATACCGGTGCTTTAATTTCGGTTGCCATTATTTAGAATCTCCTGATTGTTCAACTTCAATCGCAAGTGCGTCGTTGATAAGCTGAGCTTGTTGTTTTGCATGCAGGTAAGGCGAGCCACAAGCAGGTGCGGCAGATGCTTCACGACCAGCATAGCTAATACGAATTTGTTTACCAGATTTAAGAACGTCTTCATACAAACGAGGAACGATGAATAACCAAGCGCCTTGGTTCTTCGGTTCTTCTTGTGCCCAAACAAGTTCTTCGATGTTTGGATACTGAGCCATCACTTCAGCTAAGCGCTGTTCTGGATAAGGATACAATTGCTCGATACGAACAAGCGCAATATGGTTTAAACCAAGCTCACGACGCTTTTCGAGTAAATCGTAATAAACCTTACCGCCACAAAGCACTAAACGAGTGACACCAGCTTTGTTGATTTGATCCACTTCATCGATCACAGTTTGGAATGAACCATTTGCCAATTCATCTAAAGATGAAACAGCAAGTTTGTGACGTAATAAAGATTTCGGTGACATCACGATCATCGGCTTACGGATTGGACGAACAGCCTGACGACGTAACGCATGGAAAATTTGTGCTGGCGTTGTTGGTGTAATCACTTGCATATTGTCTTCTGCACAAAGCTGCAAGAAACGCTCTAAACGTGCAGATGAATGCTCTGGACCTTGACCTTCATAACCATGTGGTAACAACATCGTTAAACCACATACACGCTCCCACTTGGTTTCACCAGAAGCGATGAATTGGTCAATTACAACTTGTGCACAGTTTGCGAAGTCACCAAATTGTGCTTCCCAAACAATTAAACTTTTTGGCAAAGTTGTGGCATAGCCATATTCAAAAGCAAGTACAGCTTCTTCTGACAATAAAGAGTCATAAACCGCAACACGTGGTTGATTTTCTTTAATGTGACACAGTGGAATGTAAACAGATCCATCCACTTGGTTATGTAACTTAGCGTGACGGTGAGAGAATGTACCACGACCAACGTCTTCACCTGTAATACGAACTAAGAAACCATCATCAAGTAAAGTTGCATAAGCTAAAGTTTCAGCCGCACCCCAGTTGAGTGGCATTTCTCCAGTTTGCATTTTAACGCGATCATCAATCACTTTCTGAACTTGACGCTGTAACACAAAGCCTTCCGGCAATGTATTCATCGTTTTACCAAGCTCTTTCAAACGATCAATGTTGAATGTTGTATCCCAAACATCGGTATATTCGTGACCCAAATAAGGTGTCCAATCAACAAACATATGTTTGTTTGGTTGGCGAACCAATGCATTTGCAACATGATTACCTGCTTCTAAATCAGAGCGATAATCTTCAATCATTTGATCCGCACTTGCGCGATCAAGAATTTTTTCTTGTACCAATTGGTCAGCGTATAAAGTACGTGTAGTCGCTTTTTTATTGATGACTTGATACATCAATGGCTGAGTCGCAGATGGCTCATCAGCTTCATTGTGACCACGACGACGATAACAGAACAAGTCTAAAATCACATCTTTGCGGAACTCATGACGGAAATCATGTGCAAGTTGAGTCGCGAAAATGACAGCTTCAGGATCATCACCATTCACGTGGAAAATCGGAGCCTGAATCATTTTAGCAACGTCAGTACAATACTCCGTCGAACGTGTATCACGTGGATCAGATGTCGTAAAACCAACTTGGTTGTTGATCACGATATGAACCGTACCACCGACTGTATAGCCACGTGTCTGTGACATTTGGAAGGTTTCTTGGTTAACACCTTGACCTGCGAATGCCGCATCACCGTGAACAATCACAGGAAGTACATCATCACCACCAATGTCTTTACGACGTACTTGACGCGCACGTACAGAACCTTCAACCACTGGACCAACGATTTCCAAGTGTGATGGGTTAAATGCAAGTGCTAAGTGAACTTCACCACCCGGTGTCATAACATTCGAAGAGAAACCTTGGTGATACTTCACATCACCAGAACCTTTTTTATGCAGGCTCTTCCCTTCAAACTCACCAAATAAGTCAGCCGGGTTTTTACCCATGATGTTGACAAGAAGGTTGAGACGACCACGGTGTGGCATACCAATCACAACTTCTTTACAACCAACACTACCCGCGCGTTGAATGATTTCGTTCATCATTGGAATAAAAGACTCACCGCCCTCTACGCCAAAACGCTTCGCACCAACGAATTTGTTACCAAGATACTTTTCTAGACCTTCCGCAGCAGTTAAACGCTCTAAGAAGCCTTTTTTCTGATCATTGGTAAAATTAAATTTACCGCGCACGCTTTCTAAACGTTGTTGAATCCAACGCTTTTCTTTCGTGTCAACGATATGCATATATTCTGCACCAATTGAACTGCAGTAAATCGCTTCCATTGCCTCAATCATTTCAGACAATGTTGCTTCTGCTTTGCCAATTGCGAGATTACCAGTATTGAATACTGTATCTAGGTCTGATTTGGTTAAACCGTGAGCTGATAAATCGAGGTCAGGAACATTTTCACGTTTCGCAAGACCTAATGGATCGAGTTTAGCTTTTTGATGACCACGGTTACGATACGCAGCGATGAGTTGTAAAACACCAATTTGACGACGCTCATGCTCAGTACTCACGGTACTTTGTACCATTGGTTGTACCCGATTCGCATTGCGTCCTAACAAAAGGAACTGTTCGCGTACATTACCGTGTGGTTGATCACCTTTAGGGTATTTGTCGAAGTATTCACGCCAATCCTCAGAAACTAAGGTTGGCGATGATAGGTACAGCTCGTAAAGATCTTCAATATAAGCTGCACTATCAGCAGAAAGTTCAGTGTCAAGACGCAGCGCGTCAGCAACTTCTTGCATTTTTGGACCCATTTCCTATTGCAAAAAATAATTCGGGCTGCCTTTTAAGCATACCCATGATTCATAATGTCAAATTGGTAACAAGACACTACCGCCCAAGGTCTTTCGACCTCAGGTCATCATTACTACACATCAGGAGTAATCCTTTGATGTAATAAATGAGCTATGCACCTCTGAACGCAAGGCACATAACTCATTCTTATACTCGATAGAATCGAGCAATTTTTTGCAAATCATTTTAGAAAAATTAAATAATTTTTTAACTTTTCTAAAATAACTTTTCAGCTGCAAAATTTTAATATTTAAATGATGCAATTTCTCCTATAACAAGGATACGCTCATTTTGGGTTTTTAGCTGTGGCAGAAATGCTAACATGTTATCAAGCTCGGATTGATTTTTTTGACACATACCATCTATAAAGCAGCGAAATACATACAACAAATTATGCTCTAATATACCGCCCTTTTTATGAAAGTTGCGCTTTTATCGACCAAAGTTTAACAATCGCTACAATTCTTGCACAAACTTCACGCACAGCGATCAAAAAGACAGCAGCAATAAACTTATTCATTTAATCAATTTGATTTAACAGCAAAACCAATAATTGATATTTTCACTCTCAAACAACAATAGCTCTTACCAAAAGTGTCTTTAAATAGAAAAAGGAGGCCAATACAAAGCCTCCTTTTTTTGTTGGAAAAACGAATTATCCCGCTTGATCCAACAACATATTACGAATGTGACCAATTGCCTTTGTCGGGTTCAGACCTTTAGGACATACAGATACACAGTTCATGATTCCCTTACAACGGAACAAAGAGAATGGATCATCTAAACGAGCCAAACGTTCTTGCGTTGCTGTATCGCGAGAATCAATAATAAAGCGATATGCATTTAACAACGCTGATGGTCCAAGGAACTTATCAGGGTTCCACCAGAATGATGGACAAGACGTTGAACAACATGCACAAAGAATACATTCATACAAACCATCTAAGTGCTCACGCTCTTCTTGAGACTGTAGACGCTCTTTTGGTGGAGCTGGCTGGTTGTTAATCAAGAATGGCTGAATTTTGTTATATTGATCGTAGAACTGGTTCATATCTACAACCAAGTCTTTTACCACTGGTAAACCAGGCAAAGGACGAATCACAATTTTCTCAGGTAGGTCGTTTAAATTCCATAAACAAGCCAAACCATTTTTACCATTGATGTTTACACCATCCGAACCACAAATACCTTCACGGCATGAACGACGGAACGTTAATGTTTCATCTTGAACTTTCAACGCAAGTAACGCATCAAGCAACATACGATGCTTATCCGTTAACTCAAGTTTAAAAGTTTGCATGTACGGCGCTTTGTCCTTATCAGGATCATAGCGGTAGATTTCGAATGTACGAGTGCCTCTACTCATCTTTGTTCTCCCGATTAGAATGTACGTGGTTTTGGTTCAATTGCTTCAACCGTTAATGGGCTGAAACGTACTGGCTTATATTCAAGACGGTTGTCTGATGAGTACCATAATGTATGCTTCATCCACTCATCATCACGACGACCGTAAGAATAAGTTGGGTGATCAGGTGCTAACTCATAGTCAACAACCGTATGCGCACCACGACACTCTTTACGAGCAGCAGCAGAAATCAAGGTTGCTTTCGCAACTTCATACAAGTTTTCCACTTCTAATGCTTCTACACGCGCAGTGTTAAATACCTTAGATTTGTCTTTCAAGTGAATATTGCGAACACGTGGTTCAATCGCAAGGATCTCTTTCACACCCTTGTCAAGTAATGCCTGTGTACGGAATACACCAGCATGATCTTGTACGATATCACGAATCGCATCAGCAACTTCTTGTGCATTTTCACCAGATGTAGACTCATCTAATTTACGCACACGCGCCAAGGTATTTTCTAGCACATCATTTGGTAATGGTGCATAGTCATCACCGTGATGCTTAGTTACATAATCAATGATATGTTCACCAGCAGCTTTACCAAATACCACAAGGTCAAGCAACGAGTTCGTACCTAAACGGTTTGCACCATGTACAGATACACAAGAACACTCACCAATTGCATAGAAACCTTTAACTGGTTTCACATAATCACGTGTACCTTTATAGGTATATTCTTTCGTGTCTTTATCATAATGCGCAGAGAACTCACCCTCTTCAACACCATGTGGCACAACCACTTGACCATGAATATTGGTTGGAATACCACCCATTTGATAATGGATTGTTGGCACAACTGGGATTGGTTCTTTGGTGCAGTCAACGTTTGCGAATTTCTTACCGATCTCAAATACAGATGGAAGACGCTTCATAATCGTTTCAGCACCCAAATGCGTCATATCTAATAAGATATAATCTGCTTTTGGACCACAACCACGACCTTCTTTAATCTCTTGGTCCATTGAACGTGATACGAAATCACGAGGAGCCAAGTCTTTTAAAGTTGGTGCATAACGTTCCATGAACGGTTCGCCGTCTTTGTTACGAAGGATACCACCTTCACCACGACAACCTTCTGTCAACAATACACCCGCGCCCGCAACACCTGTTGGGTGGAACTGCCAGAACTCCATATCTTGCAATGGAATACCTGCACGCGCAGCCATACCAAGACCGTCACCAGTATTGATATAAGCATTGGTTGATGCACGATACACACGACCCGCACCACCTGTAGCAAATAATGTAGCTTTCGCTTGGAATACTGCAATATTACCTGTTTCTTGATCGTATGCAGTTACACCAAGTACATCACCTGCTTCATTACGGATTAAATCTAATGCAATCCATTCAACGAAGAACTGAGTACCCATTTTCACGTTGCTTTGATAAAGCGTATGAAGCAATGCATGCCCAGTACGGTCAGCAGCAGCACAAGCACGTGGGACCGCTTTTTCACCATAGTTTGCAGAGTGACCACCAAATGGACGTTGATAAATCGTTCCATCTTCGTTACGGTCAAACGGCATACCCAAGTGTTCAAGCTCATATACAACTTTTGGCGCTTCACGCGTCATGAACTCGATAGCGTCCTGATCACCTAACCAGTCAGAACCTTTTACCGTGTCATAGAAGTGATAGTGCCAGTTATCTTCTTGCATGTTACCTAACGACGCACCGATACCACCTTGAGCAGCAACTGTATGCGAACGTGTTGGGAATACTTTGGTTAATACTGCAACCTTCAAACCCGCTTGAGCAAGTTGGTAAGCTGCACGCATACCAGAACCACCACCACCAACGATGACTGCATCGAATGATAAGGTCTGGATGTTTGAATAATTTTCATTAGGGGTAGTTGCCATGATCTCTTCCTATCAATTTGCCCAGAAAATCTGGATACCCCAGATTGCGTACACGAACACTGAAATAATGACAGCAGAAGTCAACACAAGGCGTAAGCCTGAAGCCGAAGGCCCCATTTGACGAGTCGTTACATAGTCAGTAAAGACTTGCCACATCCCAATCCATGCGTGAGCAACAAGTGATAGAACAGCTAATAAAGAAAAAATCTTCATTGGCAAAGTCAGCATAAAGCCAGCCCATTGTTCATAACCGAAGCCACTGTTACAAAGGATCCAACCCAGAATAACAACGGTATATGCTGCTAAAACCACAGCACTGACACGTTGGATATACCAATCGCGAGAACCCGAACCTGTTAAACCTGTAGCACTTTTCATTAGAACATAATCCATACAAAAGCTGCGACAATACTGATCACAGATAAGATCAACGAAACTGTAGCCGCAATACGACCACTTTGTAACTCCTCGGCAAAACCTAGGTCTGCAAGAAGATGTTTAATCCCTGCAATAAAGTGGAAAAGTAAACCTGCTACAAATACCCATACGATGAAACGTACAAAGATATTTCCGAATACGACATTTTTAACGTAGTCAAATCCTTCTGGTGAAGATAAAGATTTATCCAAAATCCATAAAAGAACAGCGACTAATAAGAAAACGATTACACCTGATAGACGGTGTAGAATTGATGCAATAGCCACGGGTGAGCGTAAATTTACCGCTAACACCTGACCCATGGACAAATTGACAGGTCTGTTGCTTTTCACAGCGGGCATCCTGTAGGTAGAAACTCCAACTGGAGTTTGTTTGAATTAATTCAAAGGAAAGCTGGCATTGTCAGGCAAGCACAGCACATGCCTAACCTATATAACGACACCGAATTATAAGACGTGAAATATCAAAATACAAACAATCAACTTTCGCTTTAGTCTAAAAAAGCTATAAATAAGAATCATTCACGCAAATAATTATATCACCAACATACAAATACCAGCAAAAAACAAACCATCCAATTGTTTTATAAATAATTTTTTAAAAACGTGTAATTTTATCAATTACCACCTATTTGCTAACGTTTTTCTATTTTATTTCATCAAATATTCATAGTTTTCAGCTTAAGATTGAACTGAATCTATCAATTTCAAATATTGTTAAAAATAATACCCCTCATTTTGATATTAAATATAAATAAGCAATAATCTATTTTTTCAAATTGATTAAAAAAAAGAATAAGTCATTTTTTATACAAACAAATGCACCATAATGAATCGATTATGCAATCCCCAATATGTTTTAAAGATAATTTTTGAACCATTATTTAATGCTAATGCTTGAGTTATATAAGCATTATGATTCACATAAGTATTTATTTTATAAGCACCAAAACATTGCCTAAATAAAAATTTACTTACAATTGTACTGATGCTTCATTTTTTTTATGCACCTAAAACTTGATTTGACATATTATACTCGACCGGTGCTGTGATTTTACTCAGTTTTTTCTTCGATAAAGAATGACTCATTGGCTGTAGCAACGTCATTTTTATCCCTAAGTATAATTGACAAAATTTTAGTAGCCACTACTCTTATAGCAAATTTTGACACCGTCTGATTCGCACATGACAAGATTAGGATTTCGAGTCAGATAATCATTCACCAGGACAGGAGATCTATTGAATGTCTGCAGCAACTGGCAAAAAAGCCGTATTAAAGCTTGATGGCAAAGAAATTGAATTACCAATTTACAGCGGCACATTGGGCCCAGATGTAATTGACGTTAAAGATGTATTAGCATCAGGTCACTTTACTTTCGATCCTGGTTTTATGGCGACAGCTGCTTGCGAATCTAAGATCACATTCATTGATGGTGACAAAGGTGTTTTATTACACCGTGGCTATCCAATTGATCAATTAGCAACTCAAGCGGACTACTTAGAAACTTGTTATTTACTTTTAAATGGCGAGCTTCCGACTGCTGAACAAAAAGCAGAATTTGACGCAAAAGTACGTAACCACACCATGGTTCACGATCAAGTCAGCCGTTTCTTCAATGGTTTCCGTCGTGATGCTCATCCTATGGCGATCATGGTTGGTGTTGTTGGTGCTTTATCTGCGTTCTATCACAATGCACTTGACATTGAAGATGTTAACCATCGTGAAATTACTGCGATTCGTTTAATCGCTAAAATCCCAACACTTGCTGCGTGGAGCTACAAATATACTGTAGGTCAACCATTCATTTACCCACGTAATGATTTAGGTTATGCAGAAAACTTCTTACACATGATGTTTGCAACACCTGCTGACCGTGATTACAAAGTAAATCCTGTTCTTGCTAAAGCAATGGATCGCATCTTCACGCTTCATGCAGACCATGAGCAAAATGCATCTACATCGACAGTACGTCTAGCTGGCTCTACCGGTGCTAACCCTTACGCATGTATCTCTTCAGGGATTTCTGCACTTTGGGGACCTGCTCACGGCGGCGCAAACGAAGCTGTACTTCGTATGTTAGATGAAATCGGTAGCGTAGAAAATGTTGCTGAATTCATGGAAAAAGTAAAACGCAAAGAAGTTAAACTCATGGGCTTCGGTCACCGTGTGTATAAAAACTTCGACCCACGTGCGAAAGTTATGAAACAAACATGTGACGAAGTACTTGAAGCGTTAGGTATCAACGATCCACAACTTGCACTTGCAATGGAACTTGAGCGTATTGCACTTAGCGACCCATACTTCGTTGAACGCAAGCTTTATCCAAACGTAGACTTCTACTCAGGTATCATCTTAAAAGCGATCGGTATCCCAACAGAAATGTTTACAGTAATCTTCGCGCTTGCACGTACTGTTGGTTGGATCAGCCACTGGTTAGAAATGCACAGCGCACCTTACAAAATCGGTCGCCCTCGTCAGCTTTATACTGGCGAAACTCAACGCGACATCAAACGTTAATTTTCCAAAATTAATGTTAGAAAAGCTGCCTACTGGCAGCTTTTCTGTTTTGGTTTCATTTTAAATCATTCATCATCTTCGAGCATACGCATTAAATTGTGACTAATGCCATCAGCACGCAACCACGCCAACTCATAACTTGCCTTTGCCAATGCCAATACACGACGCTCAAATTCATCCCAAATCGGTTTGACTTGTGTATCTACAATACCCAACCCACTTTCTTGAGCCAAATGCTTATTCTTCTCACAAATTTTCAAAGCGTGATAAAGCTTTCGTCCTCGACTCGCCGATTCTAAAACTCGAACTCTTTTATGCTGAATAAACCCTTCAACATGTTGAAGATTAGCGTTTGGCAATAACGGAACTAAAATTTGATCCAACTGCGTATCCAAACGACTCCATACCGCTAAACGCTGCTCTGGTGTATATGTATTCCACTGAATGACCTCGTGGTTAAAACGTCGACATCCTCGACAGACCAGATCACCAAATACCGTTGAGCAACGCCCTGCACATGGCGTCAATGATGGAATTCGACGATCATTACTCAAAATCAACTCCTATAAAACCATATTTATTTTATGGTTTTCTCGCTTATTTTAAAATTTCGCGCTAAAATATGCGCCTTTATTTTCCTATCTTAATACATTTGGAGTTATCCATGAACGCTACTGTAGAACAGCTTGCACCTGTAGAACAGCAAGCGACCAATAATTGGGTTGTTGCGGCACTATATCAATTTAAAGAAGTTTCGGATGCAGCCGATCTGCAAAAACGTCTTTTAGACTTAGTGAATAGCATCAATTTATGTGGAACTCTGATTGTTGCCCCTGAAGGAATTAACGGTACGGTTGCAGGAGATCGCGCCGCGATCGATGCAGTCCACCAATTTTTACTCAACGAAGGTTTTACCGAAATGGAATATAAGGAGTCATTCAGCTCTGATAAACCATTCCGTAAAATGAAGATTAAACTAAAAAAAGAGATCGTAACCTTAGGCGTTGAAGTAAAGCCACGCGATCTGGTTGGACATTATCTTGATCCCAAAGAATGGAATGAGCTGATCAGCCGCGATGATGTCATCCTGATTGATACACGTAATGATTATGAATATAAAGCAGGCACATTTAAGGGCGCAATTGATCCTAAAACTGAGTCTTTCCGAGAGTTTCCTGAATACGTAAAACAAAACCTTGAACAACATAAAGATAAAAAAATTGCAATGTTCTGTACAGGTGGTATTCGTTGTGAGAAATCAACCTCCCTCCTCTTACAAGAAGGGTTCAATGAGGTTTATCACCTTAAAGGCGGTATTCTTAAATATCTCGAAGAAACGCCTGCTGAAGAAAGTATGTGGGAAGGCGAATGTTTCGTCTTTGATGGTCGAACAGCAGTGACTCACGGTGTTGAAGAAGGCGAGAATATCAAATGTCACGCGTGCGGTTGGCCTTTAACCCAAGAAGAGGCAGCATTACCAAGTTATGAACATGGTGTCTCTTGTGTTTTCTGTATTGATAAAACAACAGAGAAGCAAAAAGAAGGATTCCGTATGCGCCAGTCGCAAATTGCTGCGGCAAAACGTAAACGTTTATAATTTCTGACATTTCAAAAGCCTTAGTTGATACTAAGGCTTTTTTTTATTTGGTTAAAATTATTAACTAATCATTTATTGAGCACTCATTAAATAGCAACTATTCTTGATTACCACACAATAGATAGATTTAAAGAGCTATGGGATTAGAAGATTGGGTCTTATCCATCATGGAGAAACTTGGTTATCTTGGTATCGCATTTTTAATGTTTCTCGATAATATTTTCCCACCGATTCCATCAGAAGTAATTATGCCCTCAGCAGGTTACACTGCTTCCAAGGGAGATTTAACTTTAATCGGTGTGATCATTGCAGGGAGTGCAGGCTCTCTATCCGCAGCCATGCTGCTATATTGGATTGGTCGAAAAATTCCACAACATTATTTATTTCGCTTTGTAGAGCGCTATGGAAAATATTTAAGAATAAGTACAACTGACCTAGAAAAGTCTTTAAGTTGGTTTGAAAAGCACGGACATCGTGTGGTTTTTTTTGGTCGAATGATTCCAGCTGTACGTTCACTGATTAGCATTCCAGCAGGAATGAGCAGGATGCCCTTTCACAAATTCATGAGTTATAGTGCTGCAGGAACAGTAATCTGGACCAGTTTTCTTGCCTATACGGGTTATTACTTTAGTGAAAATCAGGCTTTGATGACTGCTGTTACACAACGCATCGGTTATATTGTTTTAAGTGCAGCTATCCTCTATCTCTTGTGGCGAGGTGTGAAGAAGTTTAATGCATCAAAAGATAAATTTAATTAAAAGAGAGTTCTAAGAATGCAACACGATTTTTGGCATAACAAGTGGCAAACCAACAATATCGGTTTTCATCTCGATCAGCCTCACAGCTTATTGACACAATATCTAAGCTCACTCAATCTGGCTAAAAATGCTCGAATCTTTGTTCCTCTTTGCGGTAAAAGCTTGGATTTAGCTTGGTTACTTGATCAAGGTTATCATGTGATTGGTATTGATTTGAGCCCTGTTGCAATTCAAGATTTAATGAGCAACTTAGAACTCAATTTTAAAGGAACTCAAATAGGTGGATTGACTTACTATCAGCATGCGCAGATCGAACTATTTACGGGTAACTTTTTTGAATTAACAGCCGACCATCTTGGCAAAATAGATGCAATCTATGATCGAGCAGCACTCATCGCACTACCAGAGCAAATGCGATCAGCATATGCACAGCATTTACTTCAAATTAGCAACCAAGCACCTCAACTTCTGATTAGCTTAGAATACGATCAATCCCTATTAGCAGGACCACCCTTTTCAGTTCCCGAATATGAATTAACAGCCCATTATGCAAATCATTACGAGATTAAATTACTCGCTTCCAATACAGAAAATTTGAAAGGCAAACTGATTGCCTATGAACATGCTTGGCATTTAAGCAAACTTTCAACAGTCAACAACCCTTAATTTAAAAATAAGACATATGCCTGTTGCGGAATGGATCAATATGTTTGGTTGATTCAGAACAAGTCTATTGTTTAGCTCAAACCAAACTCTAACTGACTGGCTTGCATCTGTTCTCTTAGCCAATCACAAAATAATACTTTACGTACATCTTCCTCAAAAGGCTCCGCAGACAATAGAAAGTAGGCAGATTCATCCTGATATATGGAACTGATTGGTTGTAATAACTGATGTTTGATCTCGCGTTCGACCATGTAGGTCGAAACTAAAGTCGCGCCTAAACCAACCAAACAAGCCTCGATACACAAATAAAAGTGCTCTAGTTCTGTTTTAGAATAACCTTTGAATTGCTCTGAATGTTTATACTGAAATTGCTGCCACAATTTACTCCGTGATGTTGAAATAAATATCTGATTGGTTTGCCGAGTTATCTTACTCGCTGTAACACATAGCATTTGCTCATCCGCAATTTTCTCACTATAGATTGATTCACCCCAATCAAAATCATTTCGTCTCAAAGCTAAATCAATATTTTGCTGTTTAAAATCAACACTCCCTCCTCCTGTTAAAAGAGTAACCTCGAAGTCAGGATAGAGCTGCTTAAAATGAATTAGACGTGGTATCAGCCACTTCATCGCTAAAGTAGGCTCACATGAAAGAACCAAATTTTTTTGTACTACTGATTGTTTATTTAATTGTGTTAAACATTGGTCAATTTGCTGAAAAGCTTGCTGGCAGCAATCAAACAAAGCTTCTCCTTCAGCAGTTAAACTGAGCTTTCTAGATGCTCGAATAAATAAAGTAAAACCTAAAGCATCTTCTAAATTTCTAATTTGTTTACTCACTGCACCTTGCGTCACAAATAAACGATCAGCCGCAACCGTCACACTTTCATAGTGTGCTGCAAAATAAAAAAACTTTAATGAATTCAGTGATAGACGCTCAATCATTCCAAAAACTCATATATTTATGCGAATTATTTTCGATTTTAAATATAACAAGATTATGAAAAATATGAAAATTATGTAAAAAGTCTTATTAGGAATAGATGAGTGAATGAAATATTAACAGTAGGTTTGATTACCCTACTCGCTGTGATCAGCCCTGGTGCAGACTTCGCACTTGTTACTCGAAATAGTTACCTATATGGGCGAAATTTAGGAATTTGTACCGCCTATGGAATTGCATGTGGTGTTTGGATTCATATTAGCTATAGTTTAATCGGATTAAACTTTTTGAAGAGCCTTCTTCCTGATTTTATTCAACTTATCCAATATATTGGTGCAGCATATCTCATATATATTGGCTATAAGACGTACACCCAAACTTCCGTTAAGTTAAATAACAAGCAGACAAACATCACCAGTTGGCAAGCATTCAAACATGGATTTTTAACCAATAGCTTAAATCCAAAAACAACCTTATTTGTGATGAGCATTTATTCTCAGATCATGACGATAGAGAACCAACTATTTACGCTTCTCGCTTATGGTATCTTTATTTCTAGTAGCCATCTGATCTGGTTTTGCTTAATTACGATTTTCTGCTCAACACCAGCGATTCGGCACAAAATTTTAGCTAAACAGCTCCTACTCAACCGATTAATTGGCATGATACTCAGTGGATTAGGTCTGAGTTTGTTATTCGCAAACCTGTAAATCAAAAAAGTTAACTATAAAAACAACACAGCAAAAATCATAAAAAAAACGTCCATTACGGACGTTTTTAATTAATCTTTTTTTGTGATACGCAAGCTTCACCCTTGCGCAACACAAGATCTACAGCTTTAGCTAGGCGTATGGTACATGAGATAAATTTCGTTTAAATTATCTGGAATCTCTTCTGCCAATTCATCCATGAGTTGACCGTTGCGACGGAAAGACTCCATTTGTGGGTCTTCTTCATCAATACCGCTAAACACCATAATCGGTAGCGTCAAATCTACTAATTGTTCTTCATATTCAGGTGCAAACCAAGCATCTTCATTTAAGAACATTGCATCAACAAAGCCGACACTCCAATCACCTAAACTTGAATCAACATCAGCTTCTTCGATTTCAAATGGAAACTCAATGCCATCCTCATTCGCCAAATCCTGACGAATTGATTCCAACCAAAGTTTGATTTGCTCAATCACATCACTTGGAACTTTCTTTTGATTATTATCAAAAAGCTCATCTAACCAGCGATCAAAAGTAGGACCGACAGCAATTGCGCATAAAAAGCCATGAGTTGCAGCGAAATCTAGACCGTATTCGTTTTGATCACCGTCAAGATAATTACTCAATAAGTCTAAATCTAACGTGCTCATTCTCTATCCAACTCTAAAAATACATCGTCAACAGCATAACATTTTAGAACCTAAAATCTTAAGCAATTTTGCTTAATCTTCGTCATCAAAATCGTCGTCGTCGAAATCATAATCAAAATCTTTTAATTCTCGCTCTAAACGGCGTTGCGCTAACAAATCATCGATTAAACGGCGCTTTTCTAATGATTCTTTAGCACTGAGCTTGCTTGATGACTCATCAAAACCAGCGTCGTCTTCACCGTAGTTGTCATCATCTAGTTCAAAATCTGTAGAAGACACTAAGTACCTCAAATGAAAAAATGTTAATGGGCCTAGCCGCTATTTATCTGTCTTAGATTTTCTTGTCAAGTTTTATTTGCTTTTTTTACTATAAATCGCGGTTTTGTACTTTTTTTCAGCAGTTTTTTTGTGTATTTATAATCTAAGAACTTTAGGTATAAAAACACGTTTAGGAATTTTAGGCTTGAAAAAATACAACACACCCCCATATTCAAAAAATCATTGGAAAATGAAACCTATTTTTTATTTAGTGCAAACGGATCAAATCCAAAACATTCCTCGTGAATTGTGCTATCATGCACGGTTTTTCACCGCCACAGATTCAACAAAAGAGTAAGCAAAGATGAGCGATATGCATTCCCCTACTTCGCAAGTAGCGGCTCTGATTAGCCGAGGCAAAGAACAAGGTTACTTAACTTACGCTGAGGTTAACGATCATCTACCAGACTCGATTACAGAAAGTGAGCAGATTGAAGATATTATTCAAATGCTCCAAGACGTCGGTATTCCAGTGCATGAACGCGCACCAGAAACTGATGACACTATGTTTGGTGAATCGACTGAAGCAGCGGATGAAGTTGCTGAAGAAGAAGCTGCTGCCGTATTAGCATCGGTTGAAAGTGAGCCAGGTCGTACTACAGATCCAGTACGTATGTACATGCGTGAAATGGGTACGGTTGAACTTCTAACCCGTGAAGGCGAGATCAGCATTGCGAAACGTATCGAAGAAGGTATTCGTGATGTTTTACATTCGATTGCTTACTGGCCAAATGCCGTCGAAGTGGTTTTACAAGAATATAATGACTTTCTAACTGGTGAGCGTCGTCTTGCCGATATTCTCTCTGGTTATTTAGACCCAGAAACAGACGAAGAGATTCCTGAAGTTCTTGAAGATGAAGCTGAAATCGAGGAAGAAAAAAGCCCAACTTCAACAACCAAAGAAGTTAAACTCGATGATGACGATGAAGAAGAATCTGAAAGTGATGATGACTCTGAAGGTGATTCAGGTCCAGATCCTGAAGTTGCAAAAATACGTTTCACCGAATTAGAAACAGCTTGGAACGATACTAAAGCCATTATCGAAAAGCATGGTCGTAATAGCAAAGAAGCAGAAGCTGCTCTTGAAGCATTAGCTGCTGTATTTATGATGTTCAAATTTACACCACGTTTATTTGATATCATTTCTGAAATGATTCGTGGTACGCATGATCAAATTCGTGCCAATGAGCGTGAAATCATGCGCTATGCAGTTCGTCGTGGTCGTATGGATCGTACAACTTTCCGCACGACCTTCCCTGAGCAAGAATCAAATCCAGCTTGGTTAGATGAGCAAATTGCAAAAGCTCCTGCGGAAATCAAAACACATTTAGAAAAAGTTCGTCCTGATGTATTGGCATTCCAACAAAAGATTGCTGATATCGAAAAAGAACTTGGCTTAAACGTGAAAGATATCAAAGATATTTCTAAACGTATGGCTGTAGGTGAAGCAAAAGCACGCCGTGCCAAGAAAGAAATGGTTGAAGCAAACTTACGTTTAGTAATTTCGATTGCGAAGAAATATACCAACCGTGGCTTACAGTTCCTTGACTTGATTCAAGAAGGTAACATCGGTCTGATGAAAGCCGTAGATAAGTTTGAATATCGTCGTGGTTATAAATTCTCGACTTACGCAACTTGGTGGATCCGTCAGGCAATTACCCGTTCGATTGCGGATCAGGCACGTACTATTCGTATTCCTGTTCACATGATTGAAACGATTAACAAGATCAACCGTGTGTCTCGCCAACTACTTCAAGAAATGGGCCGTGAACCAACACCTGAAGAATTGGGTGAGCGTCTAGAAATGGACGAAGTTAAAGTTCGTAAAGTCCTTAAAATCGCAAAAGAACCGATTTCGATGGAAACACCGATCGGTGATGATGAAGATTCGCATCTTGGTGACTTCATTGAGGACTCAAACATCACTTCCCCAGTAGATGCAGCAACCTCAGAAGGCTTAAAAGAAGCGACGCGTGAAGTCCTTGAGAACTTAACTGAACGTGAAGCGAAAGTATTGAAAATGCGTTTTGGTATTGATATGCCAACCGACCATACTCTAGAAGAAGTAGGTAAACAGTTTGACGTAACCCGTGAACGTATTCGTCAGATTGAAGCGAAAGCTTTACGTAAGCTGCGTCATCCGTCTCGTTCAGAACACTTACGTTCATTCTTGGAAAACGACTAATATTGGGAAAATCCTGTGTAAAAGCAAAGCAATGCTTTGCTCTTACGCAGGGCTTGAAGTTTAATACTTTATCCCCATTTATGTATTAGATCATAAGCGCCTGCACTGATGCAGGCGTTTCAAATTAAGAGGTTGCTCATGTTAGACCGCACTCCTTCTCGTGAATTGCAAGAACATCTTTGGGTTTTCCCGATGGACTATCCAATCAAATTGATTGGTAATGCAGGGGATGAACTTCGAGTAGCTGTTGTTGATATTTTGCAGAAGCACTTCCCTAACTTTGATGGTGAATCAATTAAAATTCAGCCTTCACGCACAGGTAAATACCATTCTTTAACCGCACAATTGCGTTTTGAAGAGCTGGAGCAAGTTCATGCACTGTATGCAGATCTTGCAGCATGTCCTTTAATTAAGACAGCGCTTTAATAGAAAAATCCAAAATACGAAAGTGTTTTGGATTTTTTCTTTTCACTCAGAACAATCATAACGATAGAATGTTTTTCAGCTAATTTTATAAAAGATCTCTATTTATCTTAGCCAAATCATTAGATAATCGATACCAAGATAAAACTGCACCAATCAAAGGAAAAATGCTGTAATGAACTTTGAGAAGCCCTCATTAATCATTCGCTGTTTCAAAGACCTACAAGATTATACCGATCGATTTGAAGCGATGAAAAATTTCACTGAAAATCGAGATGCAGATAGCCCTGATGAAATTTGGTTATTACAACATCACGACGTACTCACGCAAGGACAAGCAGGCAAAGCAGAACATATTTTAACACCCAGCCATCTTCCAATTGTGCAAACAGATCGTGGCGGCCAAGTGACATGGCATGGTCAAGGACAATTAGTGGCTTACTTTTTGTTTGATTTAAATCGTTTAAAATGGAATGTTCGCACCCTCGTTAGTTTTGCTGAGCAAGCAATGATTGACCTACTCAAAAAATACGGTATCACGGCCTACGCCAAAGCGGATGCACCAGGCGTCTATGTAGATGAGCGTAAGATCGGCTCTCTGGGTTTCAAAATTCGCCGAGGTCGTAGCTATCATGGTTTAGCACTGAATATTGACTGTAGTTTAACAGGCTTTCAAACCATTAATCCTTGTGGATACGCAGGTTTAGAGATGGTACGCTTACAAGACCTACTGCAAGACTATCCGAAATTTGAACAGCTTTGTGAGGATTTCACTCACTATCTACAAAATACAAATTTCTTTCATGACCTTGTAGTCAAATCTGAATAATTTACTTTTCAATTCAAACAAAATAAATTAGAGTAAATACTCTAAATTATCTTTTTGCATAATTTTAACAAGGGATACGCAAGTGATTTCAAGCAAAGCAGTGAAACCCACCTTGCAATTTGCCTACGTCAAACTCATGATGGATGTTGTCGGTCGTGGTTTAGTCATGGCAAGTCAAGTGGATGATGAAGTACATGAGGAAGTATCAAAATTTCCTGTCGGTTTTGTACTTTCGATGAATGTTTTCCCCAATGGACCTGCATTTATTGCAAAAGTAACCGAAGATAAAACGCTGGAACTTGTACCAAACTACAAAGGGAAACCAGATTTAACTATTACCTTTAAGCATCTTACCCATGCATTTTTAGTATTCTCATTTCAAGAGAGTACTGCCCAAGCTTTTGCCAATGATCGCATGATTGCTGACGGTGACGTATCTAGTGCAATCCGTCTTGTTCGTTGCCTAAATAAGATGGAAGCATTAATCCTGCCAAAATTAATTGCTTCACTCGCAGTAAAACGCTACCCAGCCGAATTGACATTAAAAGAAAAATTCACGGGTGCAAAAAATATCTATCTGAAAGTCGCTAAATCATATCTCAAACGGAGCGCATAACCATGGCTAAGCCTTATTACGAGTTTTTCTGTCCTGTAAAAGTCATTGCTGGTAACGCTGCGTTAGAGCATATCCCTTTCGAACTTGCAACTTTAGGTGCAAAACGCCCTATGATCATTACTGATAAAGGCGTTCGAGCAAATGGCTTACTCAGCCCAATTGAAGCAGCATTCAGCACCACAGATGCGGTAATCGGTGCAATTTTTGATGATGTTCCACCTGACTCAAGTCTAGAGGTAGTTCGCTCCGCAGCTGAAACTTATCGCAAACAAAACTGTGATGCCATTATCGCCATTGGTGGTGGTTCAGTGATTGACACCTCTAAAGCAACCAATATCTTGGTATCTGAAGGCGGTGATGACCTGTTACAGTACTCAGGTGCACACAACCTACCAAAGCCACTCAAACCTTTCTTTGTAATTCCAACAACATCAGGTACGGGTTCTGAAGTCACGATGGTTGCTGTAGTTTCTGATACGCAACGCAATGTAAAATTGGCTTTTGCTTCCTATTATTTGATGCCTCATGCCGCGATCCTTGATCCGCGTATGACCATGACTTTACCGCCGCATTTAACCGCAATGACAGGTATGGATGCACTTACTCACTGTGTAGAAGCGTATACGTGTTTGGCAGCCAATCCACTCAGTGATGCATATGCAAGTGCGGGTATAAAGAAAATCAGTGAAAATCTATTCAAAGTCCTCGACAATCCAAGTGATGCACAAGGTCGTTTAGAGCTTGCTCAAGCATCGACAATGGCTGGTATCGCATTTTCAAATTCAATGGTCGGTCTTGTTCACTCGCTTGGTCATGCTTTAGGTGCGGTTGCCCACCTCCCGCATGGACTATGCATGAATTTATTCTTACCGTATGTACTTGAATACAACAAAGAAGTGAATGGCCAAAAGATTGGCGAGTTGTTGCTTCCTTTAGCAGGTGCAGACATCTATTCTCAAACTCCTGCAAACCAACGTGCTGACAAAGCAATTGCTACGATTTTGACGATGCGTGATCGTTTACATAGCTTGACCAAATTACCGCGTACGTTGCGGGAAACAGGTAAGATTACTGAAGCCCAATTGGATGAGGTTGCTGAAAAAGCATTGAATGATGGATCTATCATCTACAATCCGAAAGAAGCAAATCTCAAAGATCTTCGCGCTATTTTACAAAAAGCGTGGTAAGACCTCACTTAGCTAAATAAATATTTAGTAAATAAGCCTCGACTCACTTAGATTTATATCATGATCCATGTAAATTTAAGGTTCGAGGCTTTTTTATGGCAAATGAACCCATAATTCATCGAATTCTCAACCAAATTGGCAAAAAAATTGCTAAAAATACAGAAAAGTGCTGACAATTTACGCCAAATTAGGATAGATTGGCGCACTTCGCTTTTTTTTTCTGTAGGGGGGATCATTTTTGTCTCAAATGATCCTTAAACCATAGCTGATCCTTGATCAACGATAATGAGGATAACGCCGTTGACAAACATCTCTGGGACTCAATCAGCAGCTAAACTGCAAAAAACATTAGGTCTATGGCACGTCATAATTATTGGTTTGGCTTATGTTCAGCCAATGACGTTATTTGATACTTTCGGTCTCGTATCCGAAGCAAGTAATCACCATGTTCCAACCTCTTATATCTTCGCCCTCGTTGCCATTTTGCTAACCTCAATTAGCTATGGGCATATGATCCGACGTTATCCTTCGTCAGGCTCCGCCTATACCTACGCACAAAAATCGATTCATCCGAATGTCGGTTTTATGGTCGGTTGGTCATCTTGGCTAGATTACCTACTCTCTCCTATGGTGAATATCATTCTTGCTGTCATTTATTTGACTGCATTATTTCCAGATATTAATCACTGGGTTTGGGTTGTAGTTCTCACCGCATTTATGACGGGTGTTAATTTACGTGGTGCAAGATTCGTTGCGAACTTTAACAGTTGGATTGTATTGGTACAGTTAATTGTTATCGGTACATTTACCTACTTGGTTTACAGTAAATTGCAGATGGGTGTAAACGCGGATGGTCCGATTACCGCAGAAACTCGTTATCAATTATGGACACTTGAGCCATTTTGGAATGAGCTCACATCTGTTGGTGCGCTGATTACAGGTGCAACTTTACTGTGCTTCTCATTTACGGGCTTTGACTCGTTGAGTTCACTTGCTGAAGAAACTAAAGATACCGAGAAAACGCTACCTAAAGCAATTTTCTTAACTGCTTTATTTGCAGGCGTAATCTTCATTATCAGCACGTATTTCATTCAGCTTTATTTCCCTGGTAACCCAAGCAGTTACTTTAAAGATATTGCTGAAACACAACCAGAAATCCTATTGCTCGTGGGTGGTTCACTGTTCCAATCATACGTACTTGCATTTGCAATTATTACGGTAATGGCTTCAGGTATTTCAGCCCATGCTGGTGTTTCACGTCTCATGTATGTGATGGGTCGCGATGGCATTATTAACAAAAAGATTTTCGGTCATATTAGTCCAAAAACATTTACACCATCTTATAACATCTTGATCGTTGGTCTTGTTGCTTTATCAGCAGGCTTTATGGATCTAGATATTGTGATTTCGATGATTAGTTTTGGTGCTTTAACCGCATTTACCTTTGTAAATTTATCGGTTATTTCTCGTTATGCACTTCGAGATGGCCGTACCAAGACATTTAAAGAAATCATCAATTATGTCGTTATTCCGTTGTGTGGTTTTATCAGTATCTTTGCCTTATGGCTAGAAATTGAGGAAACTGCATTGAAATACGGTTTATGGTGGGCAATGTTTGGGGTGCTATATCTAGGCTATAAAACTAAGGGCTTTAAATATACCGCTCCACAATACAATGAGTTTGATGACAAGCATTAACTTGCTTCCCAATTAACTTATTAAAAAAGGTGCAGTTTTCAACTGCACCTTTTTTGTATTATGCAGAAGCCAAACGCTCCACAACATTTTTGACACGTTGTGCATAATGTTTAGCAGTTTCCAAATCTCCAGATGGAATTTCATCAGTACTCGCATCCGAAGGTGATTGCACCAATAAGCCAACCGATCCGCCTAGGTTGTTGACATCTTCCCGTTTGGCGGCTTTGGTATTGGCAGGAAGTAAGCCTAAGCTCACCCATATTCCACCATGCTGTGAAGCCAAAGTTTGTAGTTGAATGAGTGTCACTTGCTTATCACCATTTAAACTTGCGCTATTGGTAAAACCTGCAAAAACTTTGTCTTGCCAACCACGTGTAAACCAAATTTTTGATGATGCATCAGCAAATTTCTTAAATTGCCAAGGTGCAGCAGCCATATAAGTTGGTGTACCAAAAACGATTCCTTGCGCATCACTTAAAGTTTGCCAGTCTTGTTCAGTAATTTCACCATTTTGATCAATCTCGATTAATGTTGCATCAATTGCTTGTGCAAAAGTTTCAGCCACAACTTTGGTATGGCCATAGCCTGAGTAATAAACCACTGCAATTTTTGTCATGAGTTCACCTAGTGTTTTTAAAAGTTCGATTTAATGATATATTTTAGAAACTAGGTGTCAATTAGTTACCAATAGGTAACTAGTGAACTGTGAATGAAAAGTTGAGGGTACCAAAGATGATTAAAGGCTTGAAATATAATATTTATCAACAGCATTGCCCTGCTCGATTATTTTTTGAAAAAATTGCAGATAAATGGGTTTTATTAATCATCAATGTTTTGGCTAAAGAGAGTCAGCACTTCAATTTACTTAAAAAGAACATCGAAGGGATTTCGCCAAAGGTTCTCTCACAGAAATTAAAAATGCTTGAGCGAGATGGTTTTATTGAAAGGCAAGTACAAGATACCTCACCAATTCGTGTGGAATATTCTTTGACGGCTTTAGGTTTAGAGGTTGCTGAAATGGCATTTCAGTTGAAAGATTGGGCTGAGAGTAATATCGAACAAATCATTTCTGCTCAACAACGTTTTGATGCTATACAAGAAAAAATAGAATAATCCGATGAGGTCCGTATGCACCCACAACCTTTAATCGCTGTTACAAATGTCGAGAAAACCAGTCAGTGGTATCAAACTGTGCTTGGCCTGCAAAGCGGACATGGCGGCAAAGAATATGAACAGTTGCTATTTGAGCAAACCATGGTGTTGCAATTACATCAATGGCAAGCGCATGACCACTCATATATTGGAGAGCCTAAATATGTGATTGGCAATGGTGTTCTGTTGTGGTTTGAAAGCAAGCAATTTGATGAAATTGTCAAAAGCCTGCAAGCCCACCATGTTGAAATATTGGAAGGTCCAAAATACAACCCGAATGCACACCATCGCGAAATTTGGTTTAAAGACCTAAATGGTTATACACTCGTTGTTGCTAGTCCATATGGTGATATATAAAAGTCCAATACAATCAGAGCTGTTTGAACCCTTGTTGTCTCCACGCCTCGTACACAATAACTGCAGTTGCGTTAGATAGATTTAGGCTTCTAGAGTTTTCAGCCATGGGCAGGCGAATCCACTGATCTTGAGGGAACATCAAACGGACTTGTTCAGGTAGGCCTCGAGTTTCTGGCCCCATTAACAACGCAACTGGACGATTCAGATCAACTGTATGCGGTGTTGCTGATCCTCTTGTTGTCAATGGAAAAACATGTTCCACACCTTTAACTTTTAAATCAGCAAGGCATAATTCAATATTATCCCAAATTTGCATTCTCGCCCATTCGTGATAGTCCAAACCTGCACGTTTCAACTTTTTATCATCTAGCTCAAAACCCAAAGGTTTGACCAAGTGTAGTTGCGCACCAGTATTGGCACATAGACGAATGATATTACCTGTATTCGCTGGAATCTCAGGCTCGTATAGGACGACATGAATCACTTAATTACTCACTTATACATATATTAGCTTGCTTGGCACAGAACCCTAATTTAGTCGGGAATATAGTCATGAGCGTCCCTCAGGCAGATATCCTTCTTGCGGAGTTTTCACTCCTCAGGGCAGAACGTTGTTCTGCTTATCCTCTTTACTCAGGCATAGCCTTCGTCTTGCGCTTCGGGCAGAACGTTGTTCTGCTTATCCTCGCTCATGCCATTTTAACTGTTCGCGTAGACTCACCACTTCACCAATAATGGTTAAAGTCGGTGCTACGATTTGATGCTCTGATACTTTGGTTGCAATATCCGCCAAAGTACCGACCACCACTTTTTGTTCAGGAGTAGTTCCTTTAGAAATGAGCGCTACAGGCATAGTTGGGCGCTGACCATGTGCAATCAGTTGCTCACAAATCCGCTCTAATCCGACTAAGCCCATATACAGTACCAAAGTTTGGTTTTCATAGACCAGTTCGTTCCAAGGTAACTCTGGTGAGCCTTCTTTTAAATGCCCTGTCAAGAAACGTACACTTTGTGCATAATCACGATGTGTCAATGGTATACCCGCATATGCAGAACAACCCGAAGCAGCGGTAATCCCCGGCACCACTTGAAAAGTCACATTGGCTTCTACCAATTCTTGAATTTCTTCACCACCACGCCCAAAGATAAAAGGATCTCCTCCTTTTAAACGGCAAACACGTTTACCTTTTTGCGCATACTCCACCAATAAAGCATTGATACCATCTTGTGGCACAGAATGATTGGAACGTGCTTTTCCCACATAAATTTTTTCCGCATCACGGCGGCATAATTCCAAAATGGGTGCAGATACCAAACGATCATAGATCACGACATCTGCCTGCTGCATGAGACGCAACGCTTTTAACGTTAAAAGTTCTGGATCACCCGGCCCTGCACCCACTAAATAAACCTCACCTTTGGGTGCAATCCATTCACTAAGTGCCTGCTGAATCAGATCGTTGGCAACATCAATATTGTCATTGAAAACCTGCTCTTTAAGCGGGCTGGCATACAAATTTTCCCAAAAGATACGACGCTCATCTGGATTGGTGATTTTTTCTTTGACTTGCTTACGCCATTTTCCTGAAAACTCAGCAAGTTTCCCCATGCCATGCGGCACAATCGTTTCAATTTGAGTACGAAGCTGTCTAGATAAAACAGGTGATGCACCATTAGATGCAACTGAAATCACCAGAGGCGAACGATCAATAATGGCAGGGACCATAAAACGACAATGTGGAATATCATCAACACTGTTGACCAGCAAATTACGCTGTTCACATTGCTCAAATACCGTTTTATTGACCTCAGGTTGGTCGGTCGCTGCAATAACCAGTCGATAAGGAGTTGCAAGAATATCTTCTGAGAAAGGTTTGTAAATACACTGCCCTGCTGACTTTTCAACCAGAGCAGTTAATTCTGGCTCGATCTCAGGCGCAATCACATCAATAATTGCACCCGCTTTGACCAACAAGTTTGCTTTGCGATAAGCAATATGCCCACCACCGACAATCAGACATCGTTGCTGCTGCAACTTTAAAGAGATTGGGAAAATTTCCACATCATGCCTCTATATTTTCAATCTGATTGAGATAAAGCAAAAACTGTGCACAAATTCGATGCACAGCTTAATCAATATAAGTTATACCGCCCATATATGGACGTAAAACTTCAGGAATTTCGATTGAACCATCTGCACATTGGTAGTTTTCCATCACTGCAAGTAAGGTACGCCCCACTGCGAGTCCTGAACCATTTAAAGTGTGCACCAATTCGATCTTCTTCTGATCCACTCGGTAACGTGCTTTCATACGGCGAGCTTGGAAATCACCCATATTTGAGCAACTTGAAATCTCACGATACGTATTTTGACTCGGTACCCAAACTTCGAGGTCATATGTTTTAACTGCACCAAAGCCCATGTCACCACCACAGAGCAAAATCTTACGATACGGCAAACCAAGCGCCTGCAAAATGCCCTCAGCATGTGCAGTTAACTCTTCAAGTGCCTGCATAGAGTGCTCTGGCTTGACGATTTGCACCATTTCAACCTTGTCGAATTGGTGTTGACGGATTAAGCCACGCGTATCACGCCCATAAGAACCTGCTTCACTGCGGAAACATGGAGTATGTGCTGAATATTTAAGTGGCAAACGATCCGCATCGATAATCTCATCACGTACAAAGTTCGTGATTGGCACTTCTGCTGTTGGAATCAAATAGTATTCTTTTTCGCCTTGCAGCTTGAATAGATCTTCTTCAAATTTTGGTAATTGACCTGTACCACGTAAGGTATCCGCATTCACCAAATACGGAACATAAGCTTCGGTATAACCATTTTTAAGCGTATGTGTATCCAACATGAATTGGGTTAATGCTCGTTGTAAACGTGCTAAAGGACCTTTCAATACACTGAAACGTGAACCTGTAAGTTTAGTCGCAGTTTCAAACTCAAGACCACCCATCCATTCGCCAAGATCAGTATGATCTTTGATTTCAAAATCGAACTGACGTGGTGTGCCCCATTTTAAGATTTCAAGATTATCGCTTTCATCTTTACCAAATGGAACAGACTCATCTGGTAGGTTTGGAATCGCAAGAGACTTCTGCTCAAGTTCAGTTTGCAATTCAGCCAAAGCGACTTCAGCCGCTTTGATTTCATCACCAATCGCAGCCATACGCGCCATAATTTCTGACGCATCTCCACCCGACTTTTTGATTTGACCAACTTGCTTTGCACCTGCGTTACGTTCAGCTTGTAAATTTTCTGCTTTAGATTGCAAATCTTTACGGCGAGCTTCTAAATCAGCCCATTCTTGTACATTGAGCTGAATACCACGTTTTGCCAAAGCAGCATTTACCACTTCGATATTATTTCTAAGTAATTTTGGGTCGATCATAATCAATCATGAATAGAGAAAAAACTGGCTATAGTGTAAGGCTTTAACCTGAAAAAATACAGCATCTACCTCGTAATTGCAGATGCTGTATCTAGATTAGGATTAATTAGGGACTTTCGGTAGGCTTGGCAAGTATTCTGCCTTGATAAACTCTTTTGCTGCATAATAAGGCAAGGTCAACTCACTCATACCTTCAGCATAAGATGCAAGCTCATAAAGTGGATAAACGAATACGATTCCATTGACCCCATAATAATAATTATCGCTGACTTGTAGTTGATCTTTCTTAATATTGTGCTCATCTAACCAATTTTGATTTGCAGCATACAACTCATCCCGCAGCTTTTGATCCATACCATCTTTAACTAAATCCTCTACACGAATATGTTTTTTATTGCTTAAATCAAAATTAACAAATTCTTGATGATACATTCCATGTGCAGCACCCGCAGGATAGGTATAGCTCTGAATCGCAAAAGTCGCCAAATTGTAATTTTGCCCAACAAAGCGAACATAAGTACTGCTTTCACTGAGTGCAGGCTCTCCCTCAGGAACTTTTACTTGTTGATCATTCAAATTTGCAAACGCATTTGGTTCTGCTTTTTTCATACGCGCTACAAAATAATCATCAATCCATTGCAGATTGGTTTTTACCGTTTGCAAATCATAGTTGGTACAGCCATCCTCTAAACAGACTTTCTGTTTAGGTAACTCAACTGCCACAACTTGAGCCTGAACCAATGGGATATTGGTTTTCTCAACTTTAGGTGTCGTATCTGATTTTGGTTGGCAACCTGCTAATGCGAAAATGGTCAGTATAGGAATCAATGGAATTAATATTGATGATTTTGAGCTGTTCATTGTCATGCAAGTCTCTAATGTTTTTCTTCACTATACAAAGCCTTGCTCACAGATGAAATTAAAAAATGTATCTGACAAAAAGCCGCAATATCTGCGGCTTTTTGAGATAACATCTATAGAAATATTATTGATCAATAATATCAGTGCCTTTTGGCGGCTCAAAATTAAATACAGAAGCAGGAATTGCTTGATTGACCTTCACATTACTGAAACGCACATAAGTGGTTTGACCCAATGAGTCTTGTAAAATCATCAAATTCGGTGCTCTATTCGCGCCAAAGCTGATTGTTAAACTTTGGAACGTGCTGTCATCCTGTTTTGGATACAAGGTATAATACAATTTCGTGCGATCGGGTTGTGTCACACGATAAGACTGCATGATTTGATTGGTATTTCCCGACAACAATAATGCAGGGGTATTTGCCACCTGATCATCTAGGTTTTGACGAATTGCCTGTTGTAGATCAGGATCATAAATCCACACTGTTTTCCCAGATGTTACAATCGTTTGTTTTGCTGGGCTAGTAATTTCCCAATAGAATTTACCTGGGCGTTCAACCTTCATTACACCTTTAAAAGTTTGATTCATGTGCTGAGCAGTAAGCCCGCGTTTTGGTGCAGCCTTATTGTTGCTTACTTTCGTTGTTTGTTCAAAGTCTGCCGTGAAGCGTTGCAAGCTTGATAATTGTTGAACCAAACTCGTCGTTGCCTGTTGAGCTGATGCCGCCACCGGTGCAGCAGACACCTGAATACTAACAACAGGCGCAAGTGTAATTGCACTTAAAGTTGTCGCGTAAGCTATTTTTTTCATAAAATTCATAAAATGAACCTTCTATCAGAGTTCTACTGTTATGACGACATCTTACTGTTTTTAATCATTAAAAAAATGAAGAAAAGCAGCGGTTTTGTGTAGTTCGTGTCGCAAAGTTCAGCATTATGTATGAAGTTACAGCCTTTATGTAGAAATTGTAATAAATAAAAATTCTATTCCTCGACCACAATTTATGAGTTTGATGCTATGACATTTTGGATAGAAATTATTGATAAAGAATGTACTAGACCATAGCTTACAGTTTGATAATCTAAGTCCAATGACACAAAAAGTCCGAACCATGAAAAGTCTTGCGTTTATTCATCGTAACGATACTCGTTTTGCTATTGGTGATTTTTATCCTGCCTTATCAGTATTTTCATATCATGAACTTGGAAATACCACTTCTCCCTTTTTATTACTCGACCACCTTGGTCCTGGGCGATTAGAACCACAAAGCAATAAAAAAGGTGTCAATGAACATCCACATCGAGGTTTTGAAACCGTCACCTTTGTTTTTGCAGGAGAATTAGCGCATAAGGACTCTACAGGTCAAGGTGGCATTATTCAACCAGGCGATGTGCAATGGATGACCGCCGCTGCAGGTATTCAACATATCGAACAATTTAGTCCTGAGTTTCGTCAACAAGGCGGAAAGTTTGAAATGGTACAACTGTGGGTGAATCTGCCCGCTAAAGACAAAATGTCAGCGCCACGGTATCAAAGCCTATCCAATAGTGAAATTCCTAAATGCATACTTGATCATCAAGCAGGTTATATTCGTGTAGTCGCTGGTCAATATCGAACTACGCAAGGCATCGCCAAAACCTTTACCCCAATGAATATTTTTGACATTCATTTAAAAAAGAACCAGCAAATTACCCTCCCCGCAGAAGAAGGAACCACAACATTAATCTACTTGCGTAAAGGCAAAGCCATGTTTGCAGCGGATGAAGATCATCTTGAAGAACAAGCTCTAGCCGTGATGTCGAGTTTAGGTAGCGATGTTGAAATAACAGCGATTGAGGATTGTGATTTGTTATTTTTATCCGCCCAACCTTTAAATGAACCGATCAATGGACATGGCCCCTTTGTAATGAATACTTATGATGAAATTCTTGAAGCCTATGATGATATTAAAACTGGAAAATTCGGCCACTATTCAAACTAAAAATCTTTTAAAATATATCCATAAAAAAACCCGCTTAACGCGGGCTTTTTTTGAACCATAAAAGCTTAAGCTTCAACAGTTACGTAGCGACGGCCAAATTGACCTTTCACTTCAAATTTTACTACGCCGTCAGCAGTAGCAAATAAAGTATGGTCACGGCCCATACCAACATTTGCACCAGCGTGGAACTCAGTACCACGTTGACGAACGATGATGTTACCAGCAGTTACAGTTTGACCACCGTAAACTTTAACACCTAACATCTTAGGATTCGAATCACGACCGTTTTTAGTCGATCCACCGGCTTTTTTAGTTGCCATGTCTATTTACTCCTCGTGTTAGCCTGCGATACCAGTAATTTTCAACTCGGTAAACCATTGACGGTGACCTTGTTGTTTACGGTAATGTTTACGACGACGCATTTTGATGATGCGGATTTTGTCGTGACGACCATGGCCAACTACTTCTGCAGTTACTTTTGCGCCAGCTACAACTGGAGCACCGATTTGAATGCTATCACCGTTTACAAGCATTAATACGTCATCAAACGTAATAGTTGCACCAGTTTCAGCTTTCAACAATTCAACTTTAAGGGTTTCACCCTCAACAACACGGTGCTGTTTACCACCGCTTTGGATTACTGCGTACATAATGTACTCCAACATGCCCGTGTCGTCGTGTCGATAAAGGGATATACCGAACTTAAAACGAACGCCACTGGGGTTATACAAGGGGACAAATTTTAAGTGAAAATTGATCAAACAACAAGTGATTTTGCATAAATGCATAGATCCGTATGCATTATTTTATTTTCCCAATAAAATCAAATAGATTAACCATACATTGTTTTGATTGATTCTTTTTGTGATTTGCAATACATTTTTAACCAACCCATTTGGCAATAACAAACTGTGTTTTAACAAAATCTAGAAACCGTCTTTGTCTCGGTCAGGAAGTCAATTTTTCTGCCTAAAATAAGACCAAAAAAACACCTTACCCTGTTCTAAACGGCAAATAACCATATGTGTATCAATGTTTAGCAACAGATTAGTTGATACACTTAACGCACTCACTCATCTATACGAGGTTCTTCTTCATATGGTCATCGATTTCAAGCAAGACATTCTCTCCCCTGTTGCGACAGATTTTGCTGCGATGGATCACCTCATCAATGAAGGAATCAGTTCTAAAGTCGGCTTAGTAATGTCCGTGAGCAAGCATGTAGTTGAAGCTGGCGGCAAACGTATGCGCCCGATTATGTGTCTACTTGCTGCACGTGCATGTGGGTTAACCAATATGCAGCAAGCTCAACACTTAGCCGCTGTCATTGAAATGTTGCATACCGCGACACTGGTGCATGATGATGTCGTCGATGAATCCAATTTACGACGAGGCCGCCCGACAGCCAATGCAACGTGGAATAATCAAACTGCGGTTTTGGTCGGTGATTTTTTGATTGCACGTGCATTTGACCTACTGGTCGATTTAAACAACATGACACTATTAAAAGATTTCTCAACGGGGACATGTGAGATTGCTGAAGGTGAAGTTTTACAACTCCAATCTCAACATCAACCAGACACCACAGAAGAAATCTATTTAAATATTATCCATGGTAAAACTTCACGTTTGTTTGAGCTTGCGACCGAAGGTGCAGCAATATTGGCAGGTACTGAAGAATATCGTGAACCATTACGTCGCTTCGCTGGGCATTTTGGCAATGCATTCCAAATCATTGATGATATTTTGGATTACACCTCGGATGCAGAAACATTAGGTAAAAATATTGGTGATGATTTGATGGAAGGTAAACCAACTTTACCTTTAATTTCTGCACTAGCGCACTCAACAGGTGAAGATCATGCGATTATTCGTCGCAGTATCGCAACTGGTGGTATCGAACATTTGGATAAAGTGATTGAAATCGTTCATCACTCAGGTGGTTTAGATTATTGCCAAAAGCGTGCTCAACAAGAAACTGACGCGGCTTTAGAGGCACTGAAAGCACTGCCTGACAATGAATATCGTCAAGCACTGATGAATTTAACCTTGATGGCTTTACATCGACTACAATAATGTCTGACTGCTTATGCATTTAAATTTATCTGATTTATTTTTAAAAATGCAGGAACAGCTTGAGCACCCTCAAACTGTTCTTGATGAAAATCTCCTCATTGAATTGGTTAATCGCTTACGACCAAAAAACCCAAATGATGCAGATGAAGTAAAACAAAGAATTCATCATCTCATCAAAACATTGTTACTGACACCTACATCTGCCAATTTACTTCAGCATTTTTTGTTGAAGCTGATGAGCCAATATAAGCAGATTAGCTTATATGCAGATAGTGGAATCCTCTCTCTTGATGGTTTTTGGAATCAGCTTGGACAACGTTTAGGTGCGCACTTTCTTCCATTAGTTGAAGATGGGCAACAACTCACAACGCTTGTAGGCAAAGTCTTTCACCAAGAAACAGACAGTGAATGGCTAGATCTCATCGACAAACAAGATTGGTCTACATTGTTTAATTTGATTTGTGAAAGCTCAAATAGTAGTGCTGAAAAACAAGTTTCAAGCAATGAGTTGATCAAAGCCATTACGGTTTTATCCTATCGAATTAGTGGTATTGGGTTATATCCTGAGTTTATTAATGCCCAACCCGATATTACCGAATACGAATCACCATTCTTGGTACAAAACCGAGAAATAGTTGATTTTATAGAAAAATATAAAAAACAAGTTGATCAGCAAGATGCTGTTGCAGTTCTCCCACCGCTGGATGCATCGCAAGCTTTCGTGATGCTTGATCAGTGTCGTGATGTGGTGATGAAAATTCGTCGTGCAACGAAGCGGATCGGTGTCAGTATTAGTTTGACATATTTATTGTCATTATTAGAACAAGCCTTAGATCGTATTGAATTATTACTCAGCCTATTAGCAAGTAAAGATGAAGTAAAATATCTTGCTCTGGGTGAATTAATAACAGATCTAACTAAAGCGCATTACGATAGTCGAAGCGTTCGTCATCTCCTATCCTCTACCAGTGAATTAATCGCCTTACAGGTAACAGAAAACGCGAGTAAAACCGGCGAACATTACGTAAGTACCGACAAAGCTGGCTTCTTTGGCATGTACAAAGCAGCAGCTGGTGCAGGTGCAATTATTGCCACCATGGCAACCTTAAAAATTCTGACTGCACGTTTGGTGTTAGCACCGTTTACCCATGCTTTTTTATATAGCATGAACTATTCACTCGGTTTCATGTTGATCCATGTGTTGCATTTTACTGTTGCAACCAAACAACCCGCCATGACTGCGGCTGCGCTAGCGTCTACTGTACAACAGCAAAAAGGTAGCCGAACCGCTCAAATTGCAGAGTTAGCTGCGCTAATTATTAATATCATTCGAACACAGTTTATTGCCATTTTAGGTAATATTTCGATTGCGATTCCTGTCGCTGCGCTGATCACATTTTCATGGCAGTTTTATTTAGATGAGCCACTATTAAATCATGCTAAATCAGCAGCGCTATTACATAGTCTCAATCCATTCACCTCGCTTGCTGTACCGCATGCTGCAATCGCAGGTGTATGTTTGTTCCTTTCAGGTTTAATTGCTGGTTACTTTGATAATTTAGCTGTCTATCGAAAAGTTGGTCCTCGACTCAAACAACATCGTCGCTTGAAACGCTGGATGGGACAAGAACGTTTAGACAAATTTGCCAACTATATTGAAACCAATTTAGGTGCTTTAGGTGGTAACTTTCTCTTCGGTATTATGCTTGGGAGCATGGGAACCATTGGTTTTATCCTAGGATTACCTTTAGATATTCGTCATATTGCCTTCGCATCAGCAAACTTTATTCAAGGTTTGATGACCATTGGTTCTCCTGACATTGCATTGATTATTGTGTCATTCCTAGGCGTGTTATTGATCGGTTTAACCAACTTATTCGTCAGTTTTACTTTAACGATTATTGTAGCTTTACGTGCACGTCGAGTCCGTTTTTCACAATGGAAACCACTGGCACATTTGGTGATGACTCATTTCCTTACAAGACCAAGTGACTTCTTTTGGCCACCTAAACAACCCGTTGAAGTACAGGAAAAAACGACCACCGAGAAAAAATGAGATATCAATCAAATTTTGTTATGTTTTTTTACTAAACCTTAAAAAAACTTGAAAATGAAATTATCATAAAATTTCAATGCTTGACCAAAAGTGTACTCTTGAGTACACTTCAAAACACTCTACAACCCTTAAAATGGTTAAGCAAAAAAACTGAGGTTCGCATGCCGTACCTACTACTTTGTATTGGTTGCATTTTTTTAGTTTTAGGTGTGATTGGGCTGATTCACCCCTCTACATCAAACTTAGATCTTTTGAGTGTTCAAATGCTATTTGAACACCGTTTTTCCGTGCTTGATCATGTGGCGATCCTACTTTCTCAATTGGGCGGAATGCCCTTTTTAATCGTTTTAATTACATTTTTGTGCATATATCAAACTTGGATGAAAAATTATAAAAGTTTAGTTTTTATCGCATTGAGTGTAATCGGAAGTATTGCTATTGGTTGGCTCCTAAAATGGGGGATTGATCGACCTAGACCTTTAGAGTTTTATCATTTGGTCCAAAGCTATGGCGCCTCATTCCCAAGCGGTCATAGCCTTTACGCGGCAACCCTAGCGAGCTTAGCGTTGTTATTGTGTCAACAACATCGATATCGCCTATTTGTCATTTTAATCGCAACGTTATGGATTATGGTGATGGGTATATCAAGAGTCTACTTAGGAGTACATTACCCAACAGATGTGCTCTCAGGCTGGGGAATTGGATTAATTTGGACTTCGTTGCTTTGGTTATGGCTGTACCAAAGCAACTTCAACAACAATTTGTTTTTTAGATCAAAATCTAAATTGAGGTGGAACAATGATGTCGGCTAAGCTTTGGGCTCCTGCCCTAACTGCTTGCGCATTAGCAACAAGTATCGCGCTTGTTGGTTGTAGCAAAGATACAAATGATGCACAGCAAGCTGCTGCTGCACAAAAAATGCCACCTGCTGAGGTTGGTGTTATTGTAGCTCAACCGCAAAGTATTGAACAAAACGTTGAACTTTCAGGTCGAACATCTGCTTATCAAATTTCAGAAGTTCGCCCACAAACCAGTGGTGTGATCTTAAAACGCTTGTTTACCGAAGGCAGTTATGTCTCTGAAGGTCAAGCGCTTTATGAGCTTGATTCACGTGCAAATCGCGCAGCTTTAGACAATGCCAAAGCTGCACTTTTGCAACAACAAGCAAACCTAAGCTCATTACGTACCAAATTAAATCGTTATCAACAACTTGTTTCTAGCAACGCAGTCTCTAAACAAGAATACGATGACTTACTTGGTCAAGTACGTGTTTCCGAAGCGCAAGTTGCTGCTGCCCAAGCACAAGTGAAAAATGCAGAAGTTGATTTTGGTTATTCAACCATCCGCTCACCGATTTCTGGACAATCTGGTCGTTCATCCGTAACGGCTGGTGCGTTGGTGACTGCCAATCAAACTGCACCATTGGTCACGATTCAACAACTTGATCCAATCTACGTTGATATTAATCAATCCAGTGCGGAACTTTTGCGCTTACGTCAACAATTGAGCAAAGGCAGTTTAAGCAACAGCAATAACACCAAGGTAAAGTTAAAACTTGAAGATGGTTCAACCTATCCGATTGAAGGTCAATTAACCTTCTCAGATGCGTCTGTAAACCAAGATACAGGTACAGTTACTTTACGTGCTGTGTTCTCAAATCCAAATCATTTGCTGCTTCCTGGTATGTATACAACAGCACAAATTGTGCAAGGTCTTGTACCTAACGCTTATCTAATTCCTCAAGCGGCTGTAGCGCGCTTACCAACAGGACAAGCGACAGTCATGATCGTCAATGACAAAGGCGCTGTTGAAACTCGCCCTATTGATACAGCAGGTGTTCAAGGCCAAAACTGGATTGTTACCAATGGTCTTAAGGCTGGTGACAAGGTGATTGTTGAAGGCGTTGCTAAAGTCAAAGATGGCCAAGAAGTTTCAGCAAAACCTTATCAGGCCCAACCAGCAAATGAAAAGAATGCTGCGCAACCTGCTCAAGCAGAGCAAAAAGCAACTGTAAAAGCATAAGGGGCACATTGAATGGCTCAATTTTTTATCCATCGCCCCATATTTGCGTGGGTGATCGCATTAGTCATCATGTTGGCAGGGATATTAACCTTGTCAAAGATGCCTATTGCCCAGTATCCAACGATTGCTCCGCCAACCGTTACGATTTCTGCAACTTATCCGGGTGCATCAGCTGAAACTGTTGAAAACACCGTAACCCAGATCATTGAACAACAGATGAATGGTCTAGATGGTTTACGTTATATTTCATCAAACAGTTCTGGTAATGGTCAAGCATCGATCGAGCTTAACTTTGAGCAAGGTATCGATCCTGATATTGCACAAGTTCAAGTACAAAATAAATTGCAATCCGCAACAGCGCTTTTGCCTGAAGATGTACAACGTCAAGGTGTAACTGTTACTAAATCTGGTGCAAGTTTCTTACAAGTTCTTGCATTTTATTCACCAGATAACAGCATGTCTGACTCTGACATTAAAGACTATGTAAACTCATCAATCAAAGAACCGATTAGTCGTGTTGCTGGTGTTGGTGAAGTCCAAGTCTTTGGTGGTTCTTATGCGATGCGTATTTGGCTTGATCCAGCAAAACTGACCAACTATCAACTTACACCAAGTGATGTTGCTCGTGCATTACAAGCTCAAAACTCTCAAGTTGCTGTTGGTCAGCTCGGTGGTGCACCTGCGGTAAAAGATCAAGTGATCAATGCTACGGTGAATGCGCAAAGCTTATTGCAAACGCCTGAACAGTTTAAAAATATCTTCTTAAAAAACACAGCTTCTGGTGCTGAAGTTCGCTTAAAGGACGTTGCTCGAGTAGAGCTGGGTTCAGATACTTATGCATTTAACTCTATGTTTAATGGTAAACCTGCTGGTGGTCTTGCGATCAAGATGGCAACAGGTTCCAATGCACTTGATACCGCTGCTGCTGTTGAAGAGCGTTTAACTGAATTACGTAAGAATTACCCAGCAGGTCTTGAAGACAAACTGGCATATGACACCACACCATTTATCAAGCTCTCAATCGAAAGTGTTGTACACACACTGATTGAAGCAGTGATTTTGGTATTCATCGTGATGTTCCTGTTCTTACAGAACTGGCGTGCGACAATTATTCCAACTTTGGCGATCCCTGTGGTTGTACTCGGTACATTTGCAGTGATTAACATTTTTGGATTCTCGATCAATACTTTAACCATGTTTGCAATGGTGCTGGCGATTGGTCTACTAGTCGATGACGCGATTGTAGTGGTTGAGAACGTCGAACGTGTAATGACTGAAGAGCATACTGATCCTGTCACATCAACTGAAAAATCCATGAAACAAATCTCTGGTGCACTAATTGGTATCACCAGTGTATTAAGTGCGGTATTCGTACCGATGGCATTTTTTAGTGGTACGACTGGGGTAATTTATCGTCAGTTCTCGATCACGCTCGTTACGGCAATGGTTCTATCATTGATCGTTGCACTCACCTTTACCCCTGCTCTTTGTGCAACATTGTTAAAACAGCATGATCCAAATAAAGCACCGAGTAACAGTATTTTTGCTCGCTTCTTTAGATGGTTTAACCATAGCTTTGACCGCGTATCGCATGGCTATCAGAACGGCGTAAGTCGTATGTTAAAAGCCAAAATCTTTTCAGGTGTGCTCTATGCCGTTGTGATTGGCTTATTGGTGTTCATGTTCCAAAAACTCCCTTCTTCATTCCTACCAGAAGAAGATCAGGGTGTTGTCATGACATTAGTACAACTACCACCAAATGCAACGCTTGATCGTACCGATAAAGTTATTGATACCATGACCAACTTCTTTATGAAGGAAGAAGATACAGTTGAATCAATCTTTACTGTATCGGGCTTCTCATTTACAGGGATTGGTCAAAATGCAGGTATCGGCTTTATTAAGCTAAAAGACTGGAAGGATCGTACCACTGCAGAAACGCAAATTGGTGCACTGATTCAACGTGGTATGGCACTCAATATGATCGTCAAAGACGCATCATACATCATGCCATTACAGCTTCCAGCGATGCCTGAATTGGGTGTCACTGCTGGTTTCAACCTACAGTTGAAAGACTCAGCGGGTCAAGGTCACGAAAAACTGATTGCTGCACGTAATACAATTTTAGGTTTAGCATCTCAAGACAAACGACTAGTTGGCGTGCGTCCAAATGGTCAAGAAGATACACCGCAATATCAAATTATGATCGACCAAGCACAAGCGGGTGCAATGGGTGTTAGCATTGCTGACATCAACAGCACCATGAGCATGGCGTGGGGTGGTTCATATATTAATGACTTCATCGATCGTGGTCGTGTGAAGAAAGTTTATGTTCAAGGTGAAGCGGATAGCCGTATGATGCCTGAAGACTTAAACAAATGGTATGTGCGTAATAATGTAGGTGAAATGGTTCCGTTCTCTGCGTTTGCAACAGGTAAATGGACCTATGGTTCTCCTCGTCTTGAACGTTATAACGGCGTGTCATCGGTGAACATTCAAGGTACACCAGCACCAGGAACAAGTTCTGGTGACTCGATGAAAGCCATGGAAGAAATTATTGCGAAACTTCCATCTATGGGCTTACAAGGTTTCGATTATGAATGGACAGGCTTATCTCTCGAAGAACGTGAGTCTGGTGCTCAAGCGCCATTCCTTTATGCGCTTTCTTTGTTGATCGTATTCTTATGCTTAGCAGCATTATATGAAAGCTGGTCTATCCCGTTCTCTGTCTTACTTGTGGTTCCACTTGGTATTATCGGTGCGATTCTCTTAACTTACTTTGGTATGGTACTGAAGGATGATCCAAATCTTTCAAATAACATCTACTTCCAAGTGGCAATCATTGCTGTAATTGGTCTATCGGCTAAGAATGCGATCTTGATTGTAGAGTTTGCAAAAGACTTGCAAGAACAAGGTGAAGAGTTGCTAGAAGCAACATTGCACGCAGCAAAAATGCGTCTACGTCCAATTATTATGACAACACTTGCTTTCGGCTTTGGTGTACTGCCACTTGCACTCTCTTCTGGTGCAGGCGCAGGTAGTCAGCATTCCGTTGGTTACGGTGTCTTGGGTGGTGTAATCTCTTCAACACTTCTAGGTATTTTCTTCATCCCTGTATTCTTCGTGTGGATTCGTAGTATCTTTAAGTACAAACCAAAAACTATAAACATTCAGGAGCATAAATCGTGATGCAAACAGTATGGTCTATTTCAGGTCGTAGCATTGCGGTATCTGCACTTGCGCTTGCTTTGACTGCATGTCAAAGCATGCGCGGCCCAGAACCGGTCGTGAAAACCGATATTCCAGAAAGCTATGCATATAACAGCGCTTCTGGTCCTTCTATCGCAGAACAAGGTTATAAACAGTTCTTTTCCGATCCTCGTTTAATCGAAGTGATTGATTTAGCACTGACCAATAACCGTGATCTGCGTACTGCAGCGCTCAATATTGAACGTGCTCAACAACAGTATCGAATTACTGAAAACAATCAGCTTCCAACGATTGGTGCGAGTGGCAGTGCGATTCGTCAGGTTACACCTACACGTGATCCAAACAACCCATATTCAACTTATCAAGTAGGTTTGGGTGTCACTGCTTATGAGCTTGATTTTTGGGGTCGCGTGCGCAGCCTAAAAGATGCCGCTTTAGATAATTATCTAGCCACTCAAAGTGCACGTGATTCGACGCAAATCAGTTTGATTAGTCAAGTCACTCAAGCTTGGTTAAATTATTCATTTGCAACAGCGAACTTAAAACTTGCTGAGCAAACCTTTAAAGCGCAACAAGAGTCTTATAATCTGAACAAACGACGCTTTGATGTTGGTATCGACAGTGAAGTTCCGTTACGTCAGGCTCAGATCTCAGTTGAAACAGCACGCAATGACGTTGCAAATTACAAGACGCAAATTGCACAAGCAGCAAACTTACTGAATCTTCTAGTAGGTCAACCTGTACCGCAAAACTTGTTGCCTGTGCAACCTGTTAAACGTGTTACTCAGCAGAATGTATTTGCTACTGGTTTGCCAAGTGACTTACTGAACAACCGTCCAGATGTCAAAGCAGCCGAATATCAATTAAGTGCTGCCGGCGCCAATATTGGTGCGGCAAAAGCACAGTTGTTCCCAAGCATTAGCTTGACAGGTACTGCTGGCTACGCCTCAACTGATTTAAGTGATTTATTTAAGTCTGCAAATAGCATGTGGTCAATCGGGCCAAGCCTTGATATGCCAATTTTTGACTGGGGTACACGTCGTGCCAATGTCAAAATCTCTGAAACTGATCAGAAAATTGCATTGTCTAACTATGAAAAGTCTGTGCAATCTGCTTTCCGTGAAGTGAACGATGCCCTTGCAACACGCGCTAACATTGGTGAACGTCTTGCAGCACAACAACGTTTGGTTGAAGCCACCAATACAACTTATAAACTTTCAAATGCACGATTCCGTGCTGGGATTGATAGTTATTTGACTGTACTGGATGCGCAACGATCAGCATACGCAGCAGAACAAGGTTTATTGTTATTGCAACAAGCTGAACAGAACAATCAAATTGAACTGTACAAAACACTGGGCGGTGGTTTAAAAGCCTCAACCAATGAAACAGTCACACTTCAACCTTCAAGTTCTGAAAAGCACTACAACAAGTAGCAAATAGCCTTTCGGTTATTTTATAAAAAAGCTCACTGCAAATCAGTGAGCTTTTTTTATTGCAAGTTGAGTCAATATTTCTTATCTTCAAAAAGAATTTTTAATGGTCAAAAAATAATGTTATTGAGCAATTTAGAATCTGTACCCGGTCATACGATCTTACGCCAACTCGACGTCGTTTATGGCAGTACGGTACGCAGTAAACATGTCGGACGCGATTTTCTCGCGGGCTTAAAAAACATTGTTGGTGGCGAATTAACTGCGTATACCGAACTGTTAGAAGAATCTCGCCAAGAAGCCATGCAACGCATGATCGATAAAGCACAAAGTCTAGGTGCAAATGCAGTCGTTGGTATTCGTTTCTCAACATCGAGTATTACACAAGGCGCATCTGAGTTATTTGTCTACGGTACCGCCGTCGTGGTACAACCGATCGCACCTAAACTCCCCGATCCATTTAGCTCATAGGAATAACAAATGGATGGCTTAATTTTTCAGATTGTTATTTTTCTGATTTTATTCTCTGTAGGCTGGGGATTTGGTCGTTATAACGAACAAAAACACTTGAGAGAACTGGACGAAAATGAACGTCTATTGGCAGATATCCACATCGATAGTCGCCGCTTTGCAAGTAGTGAACATCCAGGGCACTTAATTAGCAGTAATGTCGTGATCTCACATGATTATTTTAAATTCATCCTTGCATCGATTAAAAATATTTTAGGTGGTCGCTTAATCAGTTATGAAAGTATCGTTGAACGCGCACGCCGAGAAGCGATTGTACGTTTGAAGCAACAAGCGAAAGCCATAGGTGGCCAACAAATTTTAGGGGTACGTTTAAGTACTACTGAAATGGGCATGCAAGGTGGCATGGTTGAAGTATTTGCTTATGGAACGGTGATTGTAGAGCCAAAATAATACGCCTTGCCGTCAAAAACCGCCTTGCACTTTATGCTTGGGATTTTATTTTAGACTTGTCTGAGTTATTACATGAGGGTTAAAGAAAAAATCAAACATAGAGACAAGGCGGCAAATATCCAATTCATTACGGACAATGCTTTTGGATATTTCTTTATCAAGATCGGCAATGTAATTAAGCACAGTATATAAATCAAAGGTGCGATGACCATGAGCCATCCAATCCACGCATATCCCCTCGCCCCTTCAAAATTAGAGACATTGTTTATCGTCACCAATAACAGCGCAACCAACCCAGCAATAAAAATACTCACCGGGACAGCAAATAACAGATAAAGAATAATTGAGAGAAGTGATACACGCTTTTTTATGAGTGAATGTGTCTCATTGGCATCACCTTTCATTTTCAACCTATTCTCTCCACTACTTCACTTTACTCTTACGGATCATTTTATATAACAAACTTGGAGATAAACGAGAGACGAGCACACCGAGTTGCTCTTTTTTACCACCAACAACAATGTATTCCTCTCCCGCCATCAATGATGTAACCACGCGCTCTGCAAAAATATCAGCGTCTAATCCATTCTCAATCGCTTCATCTTGATACCCTTGTGGCTTTCCTTCTCCATTTAAAGCATTAAAGGACACATTGGTTTTGACAAAACCAGGGAACACCACAGAAACCTGTACCCCCTGTTTTGCAACTTCGGCACGCAGACTATTCGCCCACATATGAATCGCAGCTTTTGCCGCAGAATAACTGGCTCGATATTGTGTCCCTAATAGTCCAGCAACACTCGAAACAAATACCACTCGACCTGATTTCTGTTTCAGGAAAGTCGGGAGCACCGTTTTGGTCAGAAATACTTGTGAAAAGTAATCCACCTCCATGATGGCACGTTCTGTTTGCATCGTTGTATCTTGGATCAAAGCACGCTGACTTAAGCCTGCATTGTTGATCAACCAGTCGATGCGTCCCTTACATGCCAATACTTGCTCATGTGCATGGCGGACTTGAGCTTCATCGGTAATGTCGGCAGCAATCGAAAGATGCTGTTCTGGCTTGAGTAATCCAACCCGTACCGCTTCTAATTCATCATAACGGCGTGAAGTGAGCACCACTTGTGCCCCTTGCAAGGCACATTCACGCGCCAAGGCTTTACCCAAACCCGAAGATGCTCCTGTTATCCATACCACTTTATTTTCAAGACTTTTTAGCTTTGCCATAACCTGTTCCCTCTATGCTTGATGACGCATAAACTTAAGGAAATAATCAATATAAGTTGATGCAACCTGATGATCGAGTTGAGTGCCTAATTTCTCTAAACGCTTATATCCTAAATGTGTCGTCATCGTAATCACGCCATTTAACGTTTTATCGACCACAAAATTGAACTTTAAACATTTTTTAGGTTCACGAATTAAGTGTGTCACACCTACATCAATCACTTCTGTTAACAGTCGTAATGCATTTGAGATTTCTTGTTGATCTCCAGCAGCCAGTTTTTGGCTTGATATTGCTACCTTTTGAGCCAGTTTCTGATCAATTGGATAAGTCATGTAAATGGTTTCATCTTCAATTTGCAATGTCTTAGACAGATATTCCACCAATGGCACTAAACGATCATTGCTGAAAAATGAGACTGACCACGGCATATATTTACGCACCGCTTCTAAGATTTGTTGAATCACTTTTTCAGATTCACCCGTTTGTGAATAGTGCTGATTCTCTTGTAATAGCACGATAAAAACTTGTTCGATGACCTCACAAGCCATTTCAGACAATACACTCCCCAAAGCATTGGCCTGACTATCCTTACTTCCTTGCAATAATTGCGTTCGAATATGAGCAAATCTTGCGTATGTATCCGCATGAATATTCAAAAAAACGGCGGTGTTCATTTTCTCAACCCTAATTTTTAGATCCATAAAAAAGAGGCTTTTTATCAGCCTCTTTTTATCCATCAATCTGTTTTTGTATCATTTTTGGCTTTCTGCACCCCGAATTTAACATATTCTATTCAGTATCAACATGCATAAATGCCAAAAAATGATTTACACAATCGGTCGCTGCATTTGAGTCCACCTGATTGCCCATTTTCTCTAAACGCTTATAGCTCAAATGCGCAGTCATATTAATCACACCATTTAAGGTCTTATCGACCACTTTATTGAAATTCAAACATTTTTTAGGCTCACGGATAAGACTTGTCACCCCAAGATCAACAATTTCAATCAACGTTTGGAACACATCCACCATATCTTGAATCTCATTATTTTTTAACTTATTGACCAATGCATGAGCTTGTTGAACTAAGTTTCGGTCAATCGGATATGACACATACACTTGTTCATCGTGATATTTGATCATATCTGAGAAATAATTCACAAAAGGACATAAACGTTCATTGCCAAACAAAGCAATCGACCACGGCATATATTTTCGAACTGCTGCAATAATCTGCTGAATCACTTTTTCAGATTCTGTCGCACTCTTTTGTGTGAGGTAGGTTGGTTGACGATTTTGAATGAGCAGCACTGAAAATACTTGCTCAACGATATCACAGGCAATTTCTGATAGTACTTCACCTAAAATACGTGACTGGCTTTCTTGAGTTCCTGAATTCAACTGTTGGCGAATCGTCTCAAACTGTCCATGTGTCACTTCATTAATTTTCAATAGAATTGAATAACTCATGAGAAGCATCCTTTTTTAGTTTTCGCATTTTTATTCTGTTGTTTTATGCATCTACATTTATTAATTATGTGATCCAATACTCATAAATTTAGCTTTTTTCAAATAAAAAACCAACGCATTTCGTCGGCTTTTTTAGATGAAAAACTTGATAGAATTTTTGCTACAATAGAACCAATTTTTTATTCATTTTTAATCTTCTGTATTATGACCGACGCTCAATCTGCTCAAAATATTGCAACAACCTACGATCCAACTGAGATCGAAAAAAAGTGGTATCAAATCTGGGAAGACAAAGGCTACTTTAAGCCATCAGGTCAAGGTGATTCATTTTGTATTATGATTCCACCGCCAAACGTCACGGGTAGCTTGCACATGGGGCATGGTTTTAACAATGCCATCATGGATGCTCTCACCCGCTATAACCGTATGTCTGGCAAAAATACCTTATGGCAACCGGGTACAGACCACGCAGGTATTGCAACGCAGATGGTTGTAGAACGTCAGCTTGGTGCACAAAACATTAGCCGTCATGACATGGGTCGTGAAAAGTTCATTGAAAAAATCTGGGAATGGAAAGAACAATCTGGCGGTACGATTACGCGTCAAATCCGTCGCTTAGGTTCTTCTGTAGACTGGTCTCGTGAACGTTTCACCATGGATGAAGGTTTATCTAATGCGGTAAAAGAAGTTTTCGTTAAGCTACACGAAGATGGTTTGATTTACCGTGGTAAACGCCTCGTAAACTGGGACCCGAAACTGCAAACGGCGCTTTCTGACCTTGAAGTTGAGTCAGATAAAGAAGAAGCAGGTTCGCTGTGGCACTTCAAATATTTCTTTGAAGACAAATCACTCCGTACGCATGATGGTAAAGATCACATCGTGGTTGCGACGACTCGTCCAGAAACATTACTCGGTGATACAGCTGTAGCTGTTGCACTTGATGATGAGCGTTATACGCACCTTGTTGGTCAGAACATCATTCTGCCAATTACAGGTCGTGCCGTTCCAATCGTTAAAGATGAATATGTCGACAAAGAATTCGGTACAGGCTGTGTAAAAATCACCCCTGCACACGACTTCAATGACTATGAAGTGGGCAAACGCTGCGAATTGCCAATCATCAATATCTTCAACAAAAATGCGGAAGTCTTGGCTGAGTTTGAATACATTGCCAAAGCGGGCGAGCAAATTTCTAAAACCATCGCTGCACCAGCAGACTACGTTGGTTTAGAGCGTTTTGCTGCACGTAAAAAATTGGTTGAACAAGCAGAAGCGGAAGGCTGGTTAGACCAAATTCAACCGTATACCTTGAAGCCACCACGCGGAGACCGTTCAGGTGTGATTGTTGAGCCATTATTGACAGATCAATGGTATGTGAAAATTGCACCACTTGCTGAGCCAGCTATTAAAGCGGTAAAAGATGGTGACATCAAATTTGTACCTGAGCAGTACAGCAACATGTACATGGCATGGATGAACAACATTCAAGACTGGTGTATTTCACGTCAGCTTTGGTGGGGTCACCGTATTCCAGCTTGGTACGATGCTGAAGGTAATGTCTTCGTGGGTCGTGACGAAGCAGAAGTCCGTGCCAAAAATAATATCCCTGCTGATGTTACATTGAACCAAGATGAAGACGTATTGGATACATGGTTCTCATCTGCACTTTGGACGTTCTCAACTTTGGGTTGGACTGGTGATGCCAAGAAAGATGCAGAAAACTATTTCCTCAATACCTTCCACCCGACTGATGTGTTGGTGACAGGTTTTGACATTATCTTCTTCTGGGTGGCGCGCATGATCATGATGACCATGCACTTCATGAAGAATGAAGATGGCACGCCACAAGTTCCGTTCAAAACTGTGTATGTACATGGTTTAGTTCGTGATGGCGAAGGTCAGAAGATGTCTAAATCTAAAGGCAACGTACTTGACCCATTAGACCTCATTGACGGAGTAGACCTTGAAACCTTGGTACAAAAACGTACTACAGGTCTGATGAATCCGAAACAAGCAGCGAAGATTGAAAAATCAACGCGTAAAGAATTCCCAGAGGGTATTCAAGCTTACGGTACAGATGCGGTTCGTTTCACTTTCTGTGCGCTTGCCAACACAGGTCGTGACATTAAGTTCGACATGAAACGCGTTGAAGGCTACCGTAACTTCTGTAACAAGATCTGGAACGCGACCCGTTTCGTATTGATGAATGTGGAAGGTCAAACTGTTGGTCAAGAAGCTCGTCCTGATCTTTGGGAACTGCCTGAACAATGGATCATGAGCCGTCTGCAAAAAGCAGAAGCTGCGGTACACCAAGCATTCGCCACTTATCGTTTAGACCTTGCTGCGCAAGCGATCTATGACTTTATCTGGAATGAATACTGTGACTGGTACGTTGAGTTAACCAAACCGGTTCTGAACGATGCCAATGTATCAGAAGAGCGTAAAGCCGAAGTTCGCCGTGTATTACTTGCGGTGATGGAAGCGTCTTTACGTTTAGCTCATCCGTTGATGCCGTATTTGACTGAAGAAATCTGGCAAACGCTTGCGCCAATGTTAGGCAAAGGCGGTGCAACGATTATGACTGCGCAATACCCTGTTCCTGATCAAGCAAAAGTGAATGATCAAGCTGAAGCAGATATGCAGTGGTTACAAGGCCTGATTGGTGCGGTACGTAATATCCGTGGTGAAATGGGCTTGGGTAATGCGCGTTTATTGCCGGTATTGCTGCAAAACATTTCTGATGCTGAACGTGAGCAAATCACGCGCATCGAAGCGTTATTTAAGGCATTGGCGAAAGTTGAAAGCATTACCTTCCTGGCACAAGGCGAAGAACCACCGCTTTCTTCTTCAAGTGTTGTCGGTCATGCATCGGTATTTGTACCAATGAAAGGCTTGATTGATCCGAAAGCTGAATTGGGTCGTTTGCAGAAGGACTTGGATAAGGTTCAAAAGCAACATGACCAAATCGCAACTAAACTTTCTAACGAAGGTTTTGTTGCTAAAGCACCAGCAGCCGTAGTTGAAGGTGAAAAAGTGAAATTAGCTGAGTTTGCTGATCAGTTAAGCAAAATTAAAGCAAGTATGGAGCAAATTGCTGCGCTGTAACACTTTAATTTAATTAGCATTTAAGTTAGAATCCCTTTCAAATTTGAGGGGGATTTTATGCCAATCATATATCAATTAGAACAAAATAAAAATATTCTTAAATTTATAGACAATGATTTTGAATTACAAAATACCAATATATTTACTTTTTTAGTGGGTAAAAACTCTGTTGGTAAAAGTCGACTTTTAAGAAGTCTTATAATTCATGCATTAGAAGAAGATAAATTTGATAAAGTTTTAGCTCTTTCTAACACTCAATATCATAAATTCCCTTCCTACCGTGATCTTCCAAATAAAGAGCAGATATCAAACAACAAATATACCAGACTAGCTTTTGAAGCTAGAACACCTATTTACTCTGGTGGCTATGATTACAGAAAAAAAATAAATAATTTTTCAAAAAAAAACTATCATTATCTTTTTAATTTTTTTGACGAAAATAATATTAAATTTCATAAGAACCTAAATACGAACCTTAACTTCGCTCAATCCTTTGAATCATTTTTAACTCAATTCTCTTTTAAAGAAAAACCATATTATAATCTATTGACAATTTTAGACTTCTTAAAACTAGATCACTATGTGAAATGTACAATTCTACCAACCAATAGCTTTAAAACAGAAGATTTAAATATTAAAATTAATAATTACTTTAATAATTCTAAAAACATTACAAGTGAAGAGTATGAAATATTTAGACGTTTAAAAGATAGCTTATATGATTTAAAAAATTTAAGAAGCTTTGACTTACTTCACTTATCTTTATACGAGCTTGAAAGTATATCATTCTTAATAGAATCAGGACTCGTTAGAATTTATAAAGTATCCTTTTCTAAAGATAAAAAAATATTTAATTATACAGATTTAAGCTCTGGAGAACTTGCTGTTTTAAGTTTAGTTTTAGGATTGACAGCTACAATCACTGATAATTCATTAGTATGCATAGATGAGCCAGAAATAAATTTACACCCACAGTGGCAAGAAAAAATTATTGAACTTATTGAGTTAGTATCTGAAAACTATTATGGATGTCATTTTTTTATTGCAACTCACTCTCCACAACTCATATCCGGAATATCAGAAAAAAATAGCTTTATTCTTGATTTAACTAATAATTCATTAAAAACGATTGAAAGTTTTAAAAATAGATCATCTGATTTTCAACTATCAGAGGTTTTTAATTTCCCTGGAAAAAATAATGAATATTTAATTAGAAAACTTATTCTTCTATTGAATAAACTAAACAATGAAGAGGACTTTATACTAAACACCGAATCAAATAATTTTCTTAAACATATAAATAAATTATTAAAAGAAGAAAAAATAGACCAAGAGGATAAAGTTAGAATTCTTTTCAATCTCGTAAATAGCTATAGGGATTAAAATGGAAATTTTTCAAATTCCTACTGAGCTACAAGATTTTATTAATAGATATGATAAGAAAAGTTATCAACTATGGAATGACGAGAAGAATAAAGATGTTAATAATTTTCGTAGATTAATTAGGAATCACTATGTTTCTGATCAGAAATTTACTTGTTTTTACTGTAAACAATATATTTTTTCTACAAATGGTTTACATTGGCAAGTCGAACATATTTTACCTAAATCCATATTTCCCCAATTTCTTTTTGAACCTAGAAATTTAATTATTATTTGCCCTGATTGTAATCATGAGAAAGGAGACCAAAATCCCCATACTGAAGGAGTGAGGGCTTGTAATCGTCCAAATTACCCAAGTACAAGTAGTAGATTTAAGATTATTCATCCTTTATTTGATAAGTATGAAGAACATATTGAACGTGTACCTGCGAATCATTGTGAATATCCTGATCATTATTTTCTCAAAGCCCATACACCGAAAGGAAAAGCAACTGCCAAAATGTGTGATTTAAACCGTTTTTATCAAGAATTTGCGGGTTACAAAGATATGAAAGGTAAACAAGTTTCGAGCTTAGATAATTTTATAGAAAAAGATTTGAATGATCTTACAAAAGAACAAAAAATAGAGTTAGTTCAGAGAATTATGGCATCCATGTAACTTTTTGGCATCTTATATAGAAATGTTACGTGACATATAAAATTTAAATTTCTGCTCAATAGTCTATGAGTTATTCTCTTTCTTAGGAAAAAATACTTAAAAAATCAAAGCACCCCATGCCCCAACAACATCTCTACTCCACTCACTTTTTTCATATGCTTTAATCGTTCCTTTTCCCATTTCACCTGCTGCTTTAACTCAGCACAGTCCGCATCTATCGCTTTATACACATCGCTGATATGCAGATGCTCGGCTTTTACTTTTTTCGCCAACTGAAAAGAATCTAAAATCTCTTCAATTTGACTTTCAAGCTGCTGACTTTGTGCATCCAAAGCCAGTTTATAAAACTTCACTTGCTCCGCTGATAGCTCTTTAGTTCCTACACCTCTATTCTGTTCAAGCTGTAACTGGAGTTTGAGCAAATAAAACAAATCCTGCTGTTCATACGCCTGACTCGCTTGCTGAAACAATTCGGTTTTTTCTGCTTTCTTAGTTTCATCTTGCTCACGGTCAGGATGAATCATGGCAGCTATTTTTAAATACACCGTTTTAAGTGATTGTGCTGCCAGTTGCTCAGCTTGTTCACGTTTCTGTTGCTGGCGTAACTGCTTAGCTTTCTCTCTTGCTTGTTGTTGTTCCGCAGCATATTGCTCAAAGTCTTCTTCTAGTTCACTCGCTTGTTTTGCATGTTGTTCGATACTCTGCTCAGAGGATGCTTGATACTCAAACTTTTCTGACTGTGCTTTTTTAGACTTTTTAACAGATTGTTGAGTATGTTGTTGATAAAAAGTATCGATCTGCTTCACAAGTGAGAGCTGTACTTCATTCAACATTTGTGAACGTTTCAACATACGGGCAAGTTGTGCGATTTTCTCATCGAGTTGCTGCATATCCGCTTTGGAAAACTCATGCTGTTGTAACAGCATCCAAAGCTGATCTAACTGCTGAAACAGGATTTCATGCAGCTCGCTATACACAGGCATCAGCTTTTGCCGTGTGTGCTGTTGAATCTCAGCTTGTGCATTCTGCCATGCAGCAAGGCTGATTTTTTGCTGTTCTATTTGATCAATCAGGCGATTCAGCTTTTTCTGCTGTGGTGAAGGTTCATCTTTAGATGATCGGCTTATTTTTATATCGAAAGACATGCAACAGAAGAAGATAAAACAGAAGGTCGTAGTGTAACAGATCACCCCGATCTGCTACATCACTAAGCAGGCAATTAAGCTCCAATCACTCGGTTACGACCTTGTGCTTTAGCTTGATACAAATATTGGTCGGCACGACGCATCGCAGCCTGTGCATCACTATCCCCAGCCTGTACCACACTCACTCCGATGCTGATGGAAATTGGGTGATGATCCAAAATAGGCGCATTTTCTACCGCCTGTCGCAGATTTTCCGCCAAAGCTACTGCCCCTTCAAGCGATGTAGCAGGTAACAACACTACAAACTCTTCACCACCATAACGGGCAACAAAGTCAGACTCACGCACCGTCGAGGACAACTGTTGCGCTACGCTTTTCAGAACAAAGTCGCCTACTTCGTGCCCATATTGATCATTCACTTTTTTGAAGAAATCGACATCCATTAACAACACCGCATAAGCCAAATGACTTCGTGCAAACTGTGCGTACAAATAATCTAAATAATCCGTGAGTGCGTGTCGGTTATATAATTCCGTTAATGCGTCGTACCGAGCCAATTTTTCTAATTCAATATTGGCTTGTTCGAGTTCCTGCGTGCGTTCTTGTACCTTTTGTTCAAGCGTGATATTGGCATCCATGAGCTGATGTTTTTGGGTTAACAGCGTTTTAGTCATGCTATTTAAAGACTGTGATAAACCTGTAATTTCTCGAATACTACTATTTACCTCAAAATGAACATCTTCTTGTCCCTCTTCGACCGCATGTGCACTTTTCGCTAAATTTTCAATTGGACGGCTAAAACGATTGGCTAAGCGATAAGTGAGAGTAAGCATGAATAAGGTGACGATTAAACCAATCAGCACAATTTGTTGCTGTAAAGCACGAACCTCCGCAAGTGCTGTAGACACGGGTTGACGGATTATGACATGCCATCCTAAGCTCATTTCTGTATCTGAGATCACAGCAACATCTGTGGTCAAATACTTCTGTCCCTCATTCCAAGTATCAACAAAATAATGATTGTGCTGCTGCGAGATCGCAGATAATTGAACTTATCCAATACTTTTATAGGGATAAAGAATCTCCCCTTGCTTATTGACAATAAATACCTCGATGCCTTTTTCAGCTGCATCTTCTGGCAAAGCTGTTTTTAAAACTTGCTGAGCCCAACTCCAATCTGCATGTGCGGCCAAAACACCTTTCAATACTTTGGTATTTGGGTCGTAGATTGGCGTTGCAAAATCAATAAAACGCATGGGTTCATTGGGATTAATGGCTTTTAATTTTTTCGCAAGCAGAACTGCTTCATGTACATCGCCCAAATAAACATGTTTCAAGCCTTCAATAAACCATGGTCTTGCTGAAACATCTGCCCCTTCTAGTAGTTTATTGGCCGCAACTTCTACTTTCCCACTAGGGTTTGCAATTCCTAACCATGGATAATACTTATACGACTGTTGTACTTGATCGAGTTTCAATTGCAGTTTAGGATTTTTAAAGTCGGTATCTATAAAAAATGGAGACTCACTTAAAAGCACCATCTCCCGCTCGCGTTCTGTCAGAGAATTTGCCAAAGTATTGCTAATATTTTTTGCCGTCGCGTACAGCGTTTGACCACTGGATTGAGTCATTTGCGCTGAGGCTTTATATCCAATATACAAGGTAATACACAACCCTAGAATAAGGGCCATGCCTGCAAATACAATCAGTAAACGATTACGAAAGGTGTCGATTTGGAACATATTCTTTTTCATTGCACCCTATCGCAAATGATTTTTTGATCTCTCAAATATATCAGGTATTTTTTATGAATTATGTTCGGATTCGATGAACTACTCATTAAAATCAAATAAATTTGATCGCAACTGATTCAGACTTCTACACTAAATCCAACAAAGTGCAAACTCATGCTCTCAAGTGTTTTATTGATGCAAATGATTCGCCTTCCTTTGTATCAATCTTTAAGGCCCTATGCTTTTCAGACAACACGCACCAATTTTCATCATATTTACAATTTATTTTCTAAATTGGTGCGTTTTTTGCATCACAAAATCCATCAAATTGAGTTGTGACGCTACAGCTTGAGTTTTTAGATTTACTAAATCTATTTTGGTGCAAAAAATGAATCAAATACTCGCACCAAAATAAAATTTAGCACTTTTTTTGAGCACCACTATGCAAAACGTAGATCTATTTTTCTTACTGCTCGGTGCAGTACTGGTTTTGGCAATGCATGCAGGCTTTGCATTTTTAGAGCTAGGCACCGTTCGTCACAAAAACCAAGTCAATGCACTCAGTAAAATTCTGACTGACTTTGCAATTTCCGCAATTGCCTACTTCTTTGTTGGTTATTGGATTGCCTATGGACAAAACTTTTTTCATGCAGGTGAAGTTTTAGCTGCTGATCATGGTTATAACCTGATGCGTTGCTTCTTCTTATTAACCTTTGCTGCTGCCATTCCAGCGATTGTCTCTGGGGGTATTGCTGAACGTGCCAAAATGCGTTCACAAGCGATCGCAACTTTACTTTTAGTTGCCCTGATCTACCCGTTCTTTGAAGGGATGATTTGGAATGGAAACTATGGTTTCCAAAAATGGCTTGAAAGCTCTTTTGGTGCAACTTTCCATGATTTCGCTGGTTCTGTAGTTGTACACGCGATGGGTGGATGGATTGCCTTAGCTGCGGTGATCTTGTTAGGTGCGCGTAATGGTCGTTATAAAAATGACGGTCGTGTTAGTGCTCACCCTCCTTCATCTATTCCATTCCTAGCTTTGGGTTCATGGATTTTGATCGTAGGTTGGTTTGGCTTCAACGTAATGAGTGCTCAACGTGTTGATGCTATCTCTGGCTTAGTTGCGATCAACTCATTAATGGCGATGGTTGGTGGTACTTTGGCAGCAAACTTTATGGGTAAAAATGACCCAGGCTTCTTGCACAATGGTCCTTTGGCTGGTTTAGTAGCGATCTGTGCTGGCTCTGACATCGTGCATCCTATCGGTGCATTGGTTATCGGTGGAGCTGCTGGTGGCATGTTCGTTTATCTATTTACTTACACGCAAAACAAACTCAAAGTCGACGATGTCTTGGGGGTTTGGCCATTACATGGTGTCTGTGGTGCTTTTGGGGGTATTGCGGCAGGTATCTTTGGTCAGCAAGCGCTTGGCGGTTTGGGTGGAGTATCGATTATTTCTCAAATCATCGGGACTGGCTTAGGTGTTGCTATCGCATTGGTAGGTGGTTTTGTCGTATATGGCATTTTAAAAGTCACTATGGGCATCCGTTTATCTCAAGAAGATGAGTATCGTGGTGCTGACCTTTCGATTCATAAGATTTCAGCGAATTCTGAAGAATCAATGTTTTAAGTTTTAATGTTTTATGCGGCGGAAACGCCGCTTTTTTTATGTCAATTTTAAGAGCTGTTTAAGATTAAAACAGTTTAATAAATCATAGATTGTTTACTTTTCGACGTTTAATCCTATGATTATTAAAACGCCATTTTTTCTGCTCACCAGTTTCTTACTTTTAATCAGTTTTTTTATTTTGTGGTGGGTCTTTCCTGTAGGGGGCAGCATAGATATGTACTTAATCCAACCTTGGGTAGGTACATTTGGTGATTTTGCGCTAAAAGGTGATTGGTATCTAGCAAAGCTCAATCACACCTATGTCAAAAAAGTTTTAACGCTGGTCTACATTAGTTTTTTCTTATTATGGATAGCATCTTTCAAAGTTGAAAAACTCAAAGCAAACCGCTGGAAATATGGCTATATGTTTTGGGTCAGCATGTTATGTACTTGTGTGATCGGGCTAATCAAAGCAAATGCTGCTCATGCTTGTCCTTGGGCAATGACGACTGCAACAACCACAGGCTTCACATGGGATTTTTCTGCTACAGCAGGACATTGTTTTCCTGGTGGACATGCTAGTACAGGCTTTGCACTGGTAACAGGTTATTTTGTCTATCGACTCGATGAACAAAAACGAGCATGGTTTTATTTATTTGCAGGTATCCTACTTGGTTTTGCGATGGGATGGGCGCAGATGATGCGTGGTGCTCATTTTCTCAGCCATAATTTATGGACAGCGTGGATCTGCTTTGCAATCAATCTTGTTGTGTATGCTTTAACCTACCAACGCCATCTCATACGCTCGAACATAATTGATACTCCGAAAGTTTTGCCTGATGTGGTAAAGTGAGCAATCAAACACCCTTATACAATCACCTAATTATAGTTTGCTGCGAATGGATGACTTTCAGACTTTTTTAGACAATACCTTAAAAACCCAACAAGCATCTATTCAGGCTTATAAGCTCGATACTGGTAAAGTATGGTTAAAAAAAGCATCTGAACGTCATGGTCTATGGTTATATACGCCATTGAAATGGCTTGCCAAGATTTTCAATCTTGGTGCCATTATGCCTGTCCCGAATCAAGGTGGCGCGGCGGCGATTCGATGTGAATATCAGCGTATTCAACAGCTCAAACAACTCGGTGTATCAACACCTAATGTGCTTGCTCATTCTGACAAAGGGATTTTACTGGAAGATATTGGCGCTCAACATCAAAGTAAAGTTAAACAATTAGATCAAGCACTTGCATACTGCAAAGATGATTTAGCAGCTAAAACCACTTTATTTACCCAAGCGATTCAAGCAGTTCAATATGTTCATTTGCAAGGTGGTTATTTAAGCGAAGCTTTTGCACGTAATATTTTAGTCGATCAAGAAAGACATTTTAGTTTTATTGATTTCGAAACTGATCCTGCATCCGTGCTCAGCTTGCACGATTGTTTTGTCCGTGATTGGATTTTATATATTTTCTCGACGGCCTATCATTTCGAATTTGAACAGCTTAATGATGCAAGCTATATCCTTTACCAAGCTCTACTCGCTGAACCACAAGTGTATAAAGACATTTGTAAAGTTGGAAAACGCTTAAACTGGGTGCTCAGACTCAATGTAAACCGCGTCGGCAATGATGGTAAACGCATCCAAAAATGTGTGTTGTTTCTGCGTTATCTTCGAGAGCATGCGGAAAGCAATACTTAAATCAAAGTGACTCAGTGATGATTTAAGATTTTTGGTAAGCGTACTAAAACGGATAAGCCACCCAAATCAATACTACGAGACAGTTGCAGCGTACCGCCTAAACGTTGAATAGCTTTATCAACGATGGAAAGTCCTAAGCCGCTACCCACTTCTAGATGATGATGCACACGATAGAAACGTTTTAATACTTTATCGTAATTTTCAGGGTCGATGCCAACACCACTGTCTTCAATTTGCACGCATGCAAAATTGTCTTGGTCACTATAGACTGAAATATTAATGATGCCTTGATTAGGCGTATACTTAATCGCATTGTCGATCAGGTTAAAAATAATCGAATGAATCGTTGACTCCAAACTATTCATTTCAATCACATCATTACGCTCAAAACCCAAATCTATTTCTTTTTGCATGGCTAAGTTGACCAATTGCTCGACGCAATTGAGTGCAACATCATTCAAACGAAACTCCGTATTTGGCTCAATCAAATTTAAACCTACATCTTGTTTAGCCAATGCCAGTAATTGTGTCACCAGATGCTGAATCCTCGCCAATCCTTTACTTAGATTAATTAAAGCTTCGTGCTCAGGGAATTGACTCATTAAAATCTTGGTTTGTAGATTTAATGCCGTTACAGGTGTTCTGAGTTCATGTGCTGCATCTGCAATAAATTGCTTTTGTTCAGCCTGTGCCTGTTGGATTCGTCCAAACAAATGATTCATTTCTTCAATAGTTGGAATTAACTCTTGCGGATAATCTTGGCTATCAATCGGTGCTAAGCCATCCGAATCTCGACTGCGCAATTCAGCCTTGAAGTCTTCTAAAGGTTTTAAACTGAGACTAATAATGAATGCTAAGATAATAATTGCAAAAGGCAGTAACAGCACATATGGCACAAACATACTGCCTGCCAACTCCCAAGCGAAGTTCTTGCGTACCTGCTCTTGTTGGCTCACTTGAATTTGATAATCTTTTAACGGAATGACATAAACACGCCATTTTCCTTGTGGGGTTTCTTGCGTGTAAAAACCTGCTTGCTTCACTGGTGGAATCAATAGATGCGTTTGATGCCATAAATGACTTTGATCTTTATAAGCCCAAATATCAACCAGCAAATCTTCTTCGTGATATGTGCGATGCAATTCAACTTTACTCACAACAGTTGTTAATGGCTGAGCAGTCGAACGCTCAGCCATATATTGCATTTGTGTATCAAGAATCTCATCAACTTCATGTAAAGCTGTTTTATAAGCTGTAAAAATTAATAAACATCCAAGCAGTAAACTAAAGACCGAGGTTCCCCAAATCAGTCTTTTTTTCAGTGAGTATTGCTTAGATATTTTCATAAATATTTATGATTGTCCTAGTCGGTAACCCAAACCACGGATAGTTCGAATAAAATCTTTCCCTAGTTTTGCACGTAAGTGATGTACATAAACCTCTATGGTATTACTGGTCACCTCACTATCAAAATCATAAAGCTTATCTTCAAGATTTGCTTTGGAGAAGATTTTATTTGGATGGCTTACAAGCGGAATTAAAATTGCCCATTCACGGTTTGATAACTCAATCTGTTGTCCTTTGAAGGTCGCCAAATGCTGCTCGACATCAAGAACCAAATCACCATTTTTCAATAACTGCGATTGACTTTTAAGTTGTGCTGTTTCTGCATGACCTCGACGTAATAGTGCATTAATTCGTGCCAATAACTCATCGAACTCATAAGGTTTAATTAGGTAATCATCCGCACCTTGATTCAATCCATCGACACGGTTTTGCAGTTGATCTCTGGCTGAAATGATTAATACTGGAAGTGCACTACGCTGACGGATTTGTCTCAATACCTGCATACCATCCATCATAGGCAATCCCAAATCAAGCAAAACCAAATCAAAATTATGCTTTGCTAATAAGGATAGCCCATCTACGCCATTATTGACCCACTCTACCTCGAATTGATGGTAGCGCAACAGAGTCAATGTTGACTCTGCAATCATAAAATCATCTTCTATCATCAAGATTTTGGTCATGACTTTATCTCACCTTATGGGTTAGAACATGTCGCTAACATGTCATTTTTAGGGTCAATCACCTTAGTTTTGACATCAAGTAAACTTAACATCGTTGGAAACAAATTATCTTGACTCAATTCACTCTTATTTTGCTTCGCTAAACATTTCATTTGTTCTGGAGCTTGTTTTTTCCAAAGATCAGAGAACCACATAAACATTGGAACATGGGTTTGTTGAGTCGGGGCAATTGCATATGGCGCTCCATGTAAATACATGCCACTTTCACCTGTTGATTCACCGTGATCCGATAAATACCACAAGCCTGCTTCGTGCTGTGTTTGACCTTTTAACGTTTTAATCAATGAGTCCAAAACATAATCCGTATAAAGCAAGGTATTATCATAACTATTCACAAGTGAATCACGCGAACAACCTTGAATCGCATTGGTATCACAGGTTGGTTTAAAAACTTTAAATTCTGCTGGAATACGTTTGTAATAGGCTGGACCATGACTACCCATTTGATGTAGTACCACTAAGCGTGGACGCGTATCATCTTTAGGAATTGTTGCAAGATAAGCTTTCAGGCTATCAATTAAAATATCATCAAAACACTCTTCATCTTTACACCATTTCTTTTGAATTGGCTCTGGAATCTTAAATTGTTCAACTCGATCACAAGTTCCCTTACAACCAGAATTATTATCAATCCATGTCACTTGATAACCTGCACGTTTTGCAATATCCAGTAGACCTTCACGATGGCTTGCAAGTCGTTCATCATATTCTTTACGTGGCATACCTGAGAACATGCATGGTACGGAAACAGCTGTCGCTGTACCACAAGAACTCACTTGAGCAAAATTAATTAAATCCTGTTTCGCAAGCTTCGGATTGGTATTCTTAGCGTAACCATTCAAAGAAAAGTTTTCTGCACGTGCCGTCTCACCCACCACTAAAACCATCAATTTAGGTAAAGCAGCAATATTCGCTTTCTGCATTGAAGCATCTTCACCATAAGTCACTAACGGTAAATTTTCTTTAGGTGCTTTCTTCTTATAATATGAAGCAAATGAAGCAATCATATTTTGCGGTGAGATCATTCCCTTCAAATCACGGTGTTCACGGAATATCGCTGCAAAATCAACGTAAAAAACAAACAATAATCCACCAACCAAAGCCAATGAAACAATTGAAGCAATCACTTTTTTTACAATTTGACGCAGCATTGGTTCAGGCTTTAACTTCACCATCAAAATTGCAATGATGGGAAGTACTGTCATTCCTAATGTCCATACAACTAAATGCCAAGACCATGTATCACGTGCTTCAGCAACATCAGTTTGCATTAAATTTTGCACTTGCTCTGATGTAATTAAAACACCAAGCGTATTCACAGCATATGAAGCAAAGCCACCAATAAAAACTAAAACAATCGCTATTGGTTTTGCTGTCCATTTCCAGTTAAAAAGCTGAAAAATAAAATGATAAGCTGCAACAACGACTATAACGGATGCTGCGACAAACATTCCCGCTTTTATCCCAGTATAGGGCGTAAGCGATTGGATTTTTTCATAAAAAGCAAAGTTAAGAAAAATACCTAACCATATTGCAAGCAATAGATTAAATGCAAACAAGGATATCGATTTGGTCTTGAGTTTCTGTAGGAACATGATCTTCACAGTCTGAAAATAGATTTCTTAACTTGCTTAAGATAAGAATAAAAACTTAAAAATGACTTAAACTAAATAATTGAGAGTTAACAAAACAATGGATCTATATCTAGACATCAAAGTATATTTCAAAATAATTCATTTTAAAACAATGAATTCCATTTACTTTCCATCTAAAATTTATCTTAGTTTTATTATCGAAAATCATTTTATTCAGTTAAATGATTATATTACAACATAATAAAATAGAAATAAAAAAACACCCCCTAAGTCAAACTTAGGGGGTGTTTTTAGATACAAGATATTAGAATTTAAATTCTAAACCTAATCCTGCTACAGGTTGCTTATCTTTTTTGTCCGCTTGTTCAAGCGTTAGATAACCTGCATAACCGTATGTTTTAACTTGTTTGCTAAATGCATAGTCAGCACCAGCAATCACTTGTTTGGCTTTGAAGTCTGCACTGTTGTCTTTGAAACTGGTATCGTTTTGGCTGTATTGAGCTTTCACTGTCCAGTTTTTAGACTGTGGAATGTTATATTCAGCACCAACTAACCAACCTTGTGCATCATCAATATTTTTAGCTTTTGCAGCCCATTTAGTTGCATCACCTGCATCAGCATAAGAAGTTTCTTCAACTTCTGAACTTTGATAAAGTGCTTTAAGCGCTAAACCTTCAATTGGATTTAATCGGCCAATCGCACGAACTGTATTTGCAGCAGCAAACACTGATCCGCCAGCAATTTCAGGATCAGATGCATTTAAAATACCTTTACCTAAGAACGTACTTGGGATCGCTTTGTCATAACCAAGACCCGCAACAAAAAGTGGATTTTCATAAGTTACCGAAGCTGACCAAGCATCACCTAAGCCCTGACCTTCAACTTTAGCACCACCACTGCTTTGCTTAATCCCAGTCGCCTCACCTGTTGCCAGTAAAGCATTAAATTTAAATGCACCATCAAGAACTTTGACTGCAGGTGACTCATAGATCACTACATTATCAATACGGTTTTCGCCAGTAAAAATCCCTGTTACATCTGCTTTGTTAGCAACATAGTTGTTGAAGGTATCTACAACACTTGAGAGTTGCTTGACTGGTGTGTCATGTTTACCAATTTTAACTGTACCTAACTGAGCGTCTTTCAAACCAACAAAGCGGTTACGTTGGCTCCAATCAGTGGTATCGCCATCAGCACTTAAACCCCATTCTGCAGCATATACAGCGCTTAAACGATCAGTGAGTTTTTCATCGCCTTTAATCCCAATGAACGAAATATTTGAGCTAATTTCCCAAACATCCTTATTTCCAATCGTTGCATTTTTTTCTGGTAAATAATCAACACTGGCATCAATCTCACCATAGATTGTTGGTGCTGCAAATGTTGATGTTGCGAGTAAACCAAGCACTGCTGCTGTTACAATTTTGATTTTCATTGTTTACGTCCTAGCTAAATTTGTAACAAATCCTACACATTAACTTTATATGACAAAACGATTAAAATATTATTTATTTATTCTATTTTCGACTAAAGTTTAATTTTTAGCCGAGACTAACACCTTATCTTTTCTTATTATATCCACACCAAAAAATATTTATTAGTCAGTAATTTACAATATTATTCATCATATTTTAGACTCAAGAAATAGAGCTAAAAAACAATTGAATGAAGAAATACATTTATCGAAAATCCTTATATTGTCACCTCAAAATATTACAGTTTAATATCCAAGCTTTATAAATTTGTAATCAACCTTGATTAATATTTACATATTTCTTCCAATTAAAAATTGGTAGCAAACAAATGAATGATATTAGAAAAATTACAGACAAATAATTGTAATATCCAAGCAAATCACCAAGTAATCCACTTAGTAAATATAATAAACCACTGACTGTCGCCATAATTGAAACCTGCAAAGTAAAGTCAGTTCCCGCAAAGTGTTTACGGCTGTAACTCATAATTAAGCTGAGCATGACCACCAACAACATCGCGGAACATGCATCTTCAAAGGCGTTGATTGCATATATTACAGAAGAATCAATTTTTTTATTATGTTCAAATACATAACCCAAATAAACATAGAAAAATAGACTTAGAATTTTTAACATAGAAAATATAATCAAGGCATATGCCTTAGACAGATATTTCAACACCCCCCCTGCAATTGCTGCGCCTAACAATGCAGCTACTGCACCTAAAATTGTAATATAAAGTCCAATTTGAGAAAAAGTTAAACCTAAATCAACAGCAAGTGGTTTTAATATAGGCCCTGTCAATCCATCAACAATCTTAAAAGTGATTAATACTAGCAACCATGCTTTTAACTGTGGAGACGAGCTAAAATAATGAAGATATTGTTTAATCGCATCAATTTTTGAATGATTTGAACTGTTATTAGAATTTATCGATTTAATTCGTTCAGGTTCTTTATGAAATAAAATAGGAATGGTATTCAGGAATACTAAAACCGCCAACAATAAAAATGTTTTTTGCCAATATAACCAATCCAAGCACCAAAGTACGACACCTCCACCGACGATAAACCCTAACCGAGAACCAATCACTTGAAAGGTATTACCCCAGTGTAATTGATCATTTTTAAGTAAATTAACAGCTAAAGCATCCGTCGCAATATCTTGTGTCGCACCTGTAAGATTTATACATAACAGCAAAGTAAAGAAGATTAATAAATACAGAGGTTGATCAAGTGCATGAATCGGAAAAAAGGACAATATCACCAAAATAACAACACTAGCGAATTGAGTAGGAATAATCCAACTGCGGTATTGTCCCAACCGTGACAATGCAACTCGATCGACAAATGGGGCCCAAAAGATTTTAATCGCCCAAGGCAACATCAATAATCCAAAACCACCGATATGCGCCAAAGACACACCTTGTGCTCTTAAGATCACAGGTAAAGCATGCGTCATAAAGCCAACGGGTAGACCTTGCGCCCAATATAACGAAAATAGCAGGAGATAAACCTGTCGAATATTAGGCATACAAACGATTCCTGTAATCTGCAATCCACATATAGAAGTATCTATTCATTCCATTTTCAAGATCATAAAATCTTATTTTTTGCCAATGCAGTGTATCGTATGACCGCTTAACATAATAAGAGGTTGTTATTTTAAATCTTTATTTATGCCACAACATTTTCCTGATTTACCGCCATTAGTGCCACAACGTGGAAACTTTTATAGCCGAGAATTGTGTAAAAAACTCTTTTTAAGCCAAGGTTGGACGGTCGTCGGCGAAATTCCCAATCTTCCTAAAGCGGTAGCCATTATTTCACCACACACTTCAAATATTGATGGTTGGTATGGTTTTCTGGCAATTGGTGGCTTGGGACTAAAAATAACAGTGCTTGGGAAAGATACGTTGTTTAAACCACCCTTCAAAGCCTTTCTCAACTGGGCTGGCTTGATCCCTGTACGTCGCGATAGCTCATACGGGCTGACAGAACAAGTTGTTGCAACCATACACCAACACGAACGGATTTGGGTCGGTATGGCACCTGAAGGAACGCGAAAAAAAGCCGAGAAAATGAAAAGCGGTTTTTACCATATTGCGCATGCAGCAGGTATTCCAATCGTCATGTTTGCCTTTGATTATGATCATAAGACGATCTACAGCTTAGGTGCTTTCACACCAACAGGACATTATCAGCAAGATCTAGAGCAGATCATGCAACACTATGTTGGCCATTTCTCACCTAAAAACCCCGAATGGCTTGCAGAGCCATTACAAAAACTAGTGAAAAAAGACTAGAAAAATAAGGGTAAATCTGATCTGATGTGCCCTTCCAATTGGTTAATTAATCTACATTCGATATGAATATTGCTCGACTTTCTTGTTTGGCGCTGGTCAGCTTCACTTTATTTGGCTGTGATCCCACTGCAAAGAAAACTGTTCCCACTCCGACGATGCAAGCACGTGAACCTGTGATTGCAATTGCCTTAGGCGGGGGTGGCGCAAAAGGCTTTGCTCATATTGGTGTGATCAAAGTATTAGAATCACATGGGATTAAGCCTAAAATCGTCACAGGTACAAGTGCAGGCAGCTTTGTCGGCAGTATTTATGCCAGCGGACAAACGCCTTATCAAATGCAAAATCTTGCTTTGAAACTCCAAGAATCAGATATCCGTGATTTGACCATAAATAGTCAAGGATTTATTCTAGGTCAAAAGCTACAAAACTACGTCAACACTCAAATTGGAAATAAGCCAATTGAAAAATTTCCAATTCGTTTCGCAGCTGTAGCGACACGTTTAGATAATGGTAAAAAGGCGGAGTTCATTAAAGGAAATGCAGGGCAAGCAGTTCGAGCGTCGTGTAGTATTCCAAACGTATTTGTACCTACCGTTATTGGAAATACCAAATATGTCGATGGTGGACTAGTCAGCCCGATTCCAGTGAAAACAGCAAAAGATATGGGTGCTGATATCGTGATTGCAGTAGATATCTCTGCCCGACCAACAGCCGATCGACCTGTCAGCATGTGGGGATTACTTGATCAAACGCTAAATATTATGGGACAGCAAAGTATCAATGAGGAACTCAATCAAGCCTCGATTGTAATCCAGCCTAAAGTCGGACATCTGGGTGTACTTGATTTAAAATCCAGTCATCAAGCCATTCTTGAAGGTGAAAAAGCAGCTCAAGCGAAGATTGTTGCGATTCAAAATGCGATTACTACATTTAAGAAATCACCAGCTGCATTAAAACCTGTCCCGACACCTAAATTCTAAAAAAAGGACATAGCAGCTATCGATATTTCAAATATCGACAGCTCCTGTATATTCATAGAGTTAATGATCTGCTAGAGTACAGGAGATGAATAAATTTTCATCTCCTGTATTTTTATAATGCGAGCAAATCTATGGAATTTGTAGTTGAGCCTTGGCACTGGTTTGTATTAGGGATTTTACTCATTCTTTCAGAGTTAATTATGCCTGCGTTTGCCGCGCTATGGTTCGGCATAGCTGCCATCATGGTCTGCATTTTATTATGGCTCTTCCCAATGATGGGATTTCCAACTCAAGTCATTACTTGGGGTATTTTATCTATCTTATGCACACTTCTTTGGTTCAAATTTATCAAACCGTTATCTATCGACAAAACCAAGGCTGGTCTTTCTCGTGAAGCCACCATTGGTCAAGTGGGTATGGTGATTCAAACTGGCCTTGAGCATGAACAAATTCTGGTTCGTTTCTCATTGCCTGTATTGGGTTCTGATGAATGGCATTGTCGCTGTACAACGCCAGTCAAAGTGGGTGATCGCGTTCGAGTAATTGATATTTTGGGCAATGATTTAGTCGTCCAACCACATTGCAATTCATAAACAAAAAGAGGGTTTCAAATGTCTGTCGGTACTATAGTTGTCATTGCGTTTTTAGCATTTGTTGCGACAACCATTTTCAAAGGGGTACGTCTCGTTCCTCAAGGCTACAAATGGATTGTTCAACGATTAGGTAAATACCATACCACTCTACAGCCAGGTTTGAATTTCGTGATTCCGTATATTGACGAAGTCGCTTATAAAATCACCACCAAAGATATTGTTTTGGATATTCCTTCGCAAGAAGTGATTACCAGTGATAATGCTGTATTAGTGATGAATGCTGTGGCATATATCAATATTACAACACCTGAAAAAGCAGTCTATGGTATTGAGAACTATAACTGGGCGATTCAGAACATGGTTCAAACTTCACTGCGTTCAATCGCTGGTGAAATGGCTTTAGATGATGCTTTATCTTCTCGAGATCAGATCAAAGCGAAGCTTAAAGCTGCGATTTCTGACGATATTGCAGATTGGGGAATTACCCTTAAAACGGTTGAGATCCAAGACATTCAACCATCACACACTATGCAATCAGCAATGGAAGCCCAAGCTGCTGCTGAACGTCAACGTCGTGCAACTGTCACCAAAGCAGATGGTGAGAAACAAGCTGCTATTCTTGAAGCGGATGGCCGTTTAGAAGCTTCTCGTCGTGATGCAGAAGCACAAGTTGTTCTTGCAGAAGCATCTAAACGTGCAATTGAAATGGTAACAAGTGCAGTTGGCGATAAAGAAACGCCTGTTGCTTACTTGCTTGGTGAGCAATATGTTAAAGCCATGCAAGAGTTATCAAAATCAAATAATGCGAAAACAGTGGTGTTACCAGCCGATGTACTCAATACAATTCGTGGATTAATGGGCAAACACTAAACCATGATTCTCTAAAAAAAGCGGCAAATTTGCCGCTTTTTTTATTTCTTAGATTAGCTTTTTCGAGCAAGCAAAAAGTGTGAAATAGCAGTTAACTCCTGCGCTTGGTCACCAAAATACGCCAATGCATCAAAAGCCTGATCATGTAAAGTCTGAGCATAGGTTTTAGCCTGTTCCAAACCCATCAGTGCAGGATAAGTTGATTTCTGTACTTGTTCATCCTTGCCCGCAGTCTTTCCTAAAGTTTCAGTACTGGCTGTAATATCTAAAATATCATCTTGCACTTGGAAAGCTAAACCAATGGTTTGCCCGAATTGACGTAATTTCGGAATTGCTGGATCCGTCCCTGCAAAAACAGTAACTGCCCCCATCATGATCGCAGCCTGAATCAATGCCCCTGTTTTATTACGATGAATATTTTCTAATTCAGTTTGATCAACTTGTTTTCCTTCGGCTTGTAGGTCTAATACCTGTCCAGCAACCATTTTTGAACTCGCAGTTGCCAAAATCTGCATTTGCTTGAGTACGATCTGACTATCTATACCCTGTCCTTGTTCATCAAATAAACGACTGCCAAGGATCTCAAATGCCATCGATTGCAAAATATCTCCTGCCAGCAATGCCGTGTCTTCACCAAATACCACATGACAAGTTGGTTGACCACGACGTAATAAATCATTATCCATACATGGTAAATCATCATGTGCCAAGGAATAACAATGAATTAACTCAACGGCAACGGCAGCACGGCGAACTGCAGCAAAATTATGATTTGGTTTTAACGAAGCTGTGGCATAGCACAATGCTGGACGAACACGCTTGCCCCCAAGCATGACTGCATGATGGACGGCTGCTTTTAACGGTTCTGGAATAGAAAATGCAGCTAATGCAGTCAATAAATCTTGTTGAATACGTTGTTGAGCTTGTTTTAAAACATCCGCATTAACTGGAGAAATAGATGACACAATTGCCTCGAAATATTGAATAAAAAATGATATGACAAGATTTGTCGGAATGTCGACATGATATCATCAATTTCGAGGAAGTCCCCCTTATAACAGGGGGATTTATACAGACCTTAGAAACTATCTCCTGGAACGCGCACCCAGCCTTCCATTAATACGCGCGCACTTCGACTCATAATGGCTTTTTTTACTGACCATTTACCATCAATCAATTCTGCCTGCGCACCAACACGCAATGTTCCTGATGGGTGACCAAAACGTACCGCTTCTCGTTCACCACCACCTGCGGCTAAATTAACTAAGGTACCTGGAACTGCAGCAGCAGTACCGATCGCAACAGCGGCTGTACCCATCATTGCATGGTGTAATTTGCCCATAGAAAGTGCACGCACCAGCAGATCCACCTCAGTTGCCTCAACAGATTTTCCGCTTGAAGAGATATATGTTTTTGGCTTAGACACAAAAGCGATCTTTGGCGTGTGCTGACGAGATGCTGCTTCAAAAATATCTTTAAATAACCCCATTTGCACAGCACCATAAGCACGAATCTTTTCAAAACGAGCCAGCGCTGTCGCATCACCATTGATATGATCTTGTAACTCAGTCCCTTGGTAGCCAATATCTTCAGCATTTAAGAAAATGGTTGGAATACCCGCATTAATAAAGGTCGCTTGGAATGATCCAATATCAGGTACATTGAGTTGATCCACCACATTTCCTGTAGGGAACATATCACCGCCATCTTCACCGTCATCAGCAGGATCTAAAAACTCAATCTGAACTTCTGCTGCTGGGAAAGTCACACCATCTAACTCAAAATCACCTGTTTCTTGAACTTCTCCATTAGTGATCGGTACATGAGCAATGATGGTCTTCTGAATATTTTTCTGCCAGATACGTACCGTACATATACCATTTTCAGGAATACGCTCAGCATCGACCAAACCATTTGAAATTGCAAAGGATCCAACTGCCGCAGTTAAATTACCGCAGTTACCACTCCAGTCTACAAAAGGCTGGTCAATTGAGACTTGCCCAAACAAATAATCTACATCATGTTCTGGCTCAGAGCTTTTTGCCAAAATCACGGTCTTACTTGTACTAGAAGTTGCCCCACCCATCCCATCAATTTGCTTAGCATATGGGTCAGGACTTCCGATCACACGGAGAAGGAGTTGATCACGCGCTTGGCCAGCCACTTGTGCTGATGCCGGCAAATCATCTAATTTGAAAAAAACGCCCTTACTTGTCCCCCCACGCATATAGGTAGCAGGGACTTTAATTTGTGGGACTGAGCTCATTTCATTTCATCCTTTTATCGTGTTTTTCGTACAATAGCGATTTCATTTAAAATTACTGTACAACAAGCCAAAATACTTTATAACCTATTTTTCTAAGCCAAATATCATGCTTAAATTATGCCCTGTATATTCAGTGGATCGGCTGTGTTTGACAATGGCAACAAAATAAAAAATTGTGAATTAAACAGCAAGAGCTATTTCTAGTTGTTTAAACATTCATCTTCGCTTATTTTACCATCAATTCAAATATAGGATTTTCAAGGATTTTTTAACACTACTTTCCAGTCATAGCCTAACTGTTGTTTTACTAGGCGAAAATCTTTCAATCTATTAGAATAATCCACTTATTCCTCGTCGAGCTCAGTCCTTTGAACAACGATACTTCTCAACTTCAGCGTGGACTAAAAAACCGTCATATTCAGCTCATCGCCATGGGTGGGGCAATTGGTACGGGCTTATTTTTAGGTTCTGCACAAGTGATCCAGTCTGCTGGACCATCTATCATTTTGGGTTATGCAATTGGCGGTTTGATCGCATTTTTAATCATGCGTCAACTCGGCGAAATGATCGTCGAAGAACCAGTTGCAGGTTCATTTAGCCATTTTGCGTATAAATATTGGGGTAAATTTCCAGGTTTCCTATCGGGTTGGAACTATTGGGTTCTCTATATCTTAGTGGCTATGGCAGAACTTACTGCTGTCGCAAAATATATCAATTACTGGTGGCCTCATATTCCTGCATGGTCATCTGTATTGTTTTTCTTTCTTGTGATCACCGCGATTAACCTTACCAATGTAAAATTCTATGGTGAATCCGAGTTTTGGTTAGCGATCATCAAAGTAACAGCCGTGATAGCCATGATTCTATTTGGTTTGTTCTTGATAGCTACCGCTGATGCAAACTCAACTGCGTCATTTAGCAATCTTTGGACACATGGTGGCTTTTTTCCAAATGGTTTTGAAGGTTTGTTCTTCATGTTGGCTTTCTTGATGTTCGCTTTTGGTGGTATTGAACTTATCGGGATGGCTGCGGCAGAAGCAAAAGATCCAAAGAAAACTATTCCGAAAGCCATTAACCAAGTGGTATTTCGTATCCTGATTTTCTATATCGGTTCATTGACGATCCTCCTATCATTGGTTCCTTGGAATCAACTTGACTTAGGTGGTTTGGATAAAAGTCCATTTGTGATGATTTTTAGTCAAATGGGCATCGGTTGGGCAGCACACTTACTAAACTTCATCATTCTAACCGCCGCATTATCTGTTTATAACAGTGGTATGTATGCAAATAGCCGTATGCTGTATGGTCTAGCTCAGCAAGGCAATGCGCCAAAAGTGTTCACAAAAACCAATAAACAAGGCGTGCCAATTCCTGCTGTTTTGCTTTCTGCTTTGTTGATTTTTGGCTGCGTACTTTTAAACTATTTTGTACCAGAAGAAGCACTTGGTCATTTGATGTATGTGGTTGTTGGGGCATTGGTTTTAAACTGGGCGATGATCAGCTTAACGCATCTTCAGTTTATGAAAATGATCAAGAAAACTGGTCTGAAAACAAGTTTCCCTGCACTTTGGGCACCATTTAGCAATTATTTAGTATTAGCATTTATTGCTGTGGTTCTCTTTATCATGTGGCAACAAGGCTTTAAAGAGTCTGTGCTTATGATCCCTATTTGGATTGTGCTCATGCTTGCGCTATATAAAGTTCTCAACCCAAAATCCAAAGATTAAACAGTTGGTCGCTTTAATCAAAAAGTGATTGCTTCTGCAATCACTTTTTTGTTTATAATCATTGCACTATGCGCTCATAGCTTAACTGGATAGAGCAGTTGCCTCCTAAGCGACCGACGTGGGTTCGAGTCCCGCTGAGCGCACCAATTAAAACCTAAAACTATAATCAATGTTAAAACGCATTTCATTCGCTGAATGGAAAACCATATTCGTTGGCATATCATTACGATAATGGGAAAAACGTGCACGCATTCCTAGACCTTGTAATTTACCTTGAGGGATTTTATACCCCAGATCAAACTCGATTGATTCCTCTTTAAAACGTTGATCTCCATATTGGAGTAAATCAATATCTTCTCCTTTTGCATATCGTGTCATAAAACGAAGACCATTTAAGGAAATATCACCTAATTGAGCATTTTTGAAATCATACTCATAACGAACTGAATAGACTTTTTCATCCTTGTTCGAATAATCCGAACTCATAAAATCCAGCACAACAGGACTTTCTGTTCCCGATAAAAATGGTAATCCCGTCGAACCAAACGACTGCATATATCCCAAAGAAATCGTATGATTTTGATAATTCAAACCAAATAAACCACTCAAATGACGGTTATCCACCTCTCCGATTTGTTTGCTTCCCATTTCAGCACTATTAAAAAAACGCACATCACTTAAAAAATTAAGTTGTTCGTTTAAGGCTTGTTTCCCGTTAAAACCTAAAAATTGTTGCTGGTAAATATCTTTAAGTTCTGCATGATAAGCGCGTAAACGGTAATCTTTTAATTGATAATTTCCCCCGAAGCTATAAAAATGGTCGGTCTTTGCTGATTTATCAAAACGTTGGTTAATATTATCTATACCCACCTCTGTATAGCGAATCGAGTCGCGTTGTCGCACTTCATCTACATAAAACCCCTCTACTTGAAGATTTGGAATTTCATTTGAAACAAAGCGCACCCCGCGATAAGTCTGGGGAAATAAACGTGCTGGCGATGAAAATATAGTCGGCAATTGTGGAACGAGATCCCCCACAAACAGCTCATTTTTTCTGAATTTTGCCTTTCCCGTAATTCCAATTTTCCCATAATAATCATCACGAGAGTTATCCGCATTGACCTGCAATAAACCACTACGAGCATAGTCATCTGCACGATTGCCCATCAAGTTAAAGCCTGCCATTGCCAACACATCAAGACCGAATCCTACGTTACCCTCGGTATAACCAGACTGTCCTTTAAAGATTAAACCCTGTGCCCAATCTCTGGCGGCTGTATAGGGATATGGATCTTGCTTATAGTCTCGGTCGAAGTAAAAATTTCGAAGTGTCAGCTCAGCTTTACTGTCTTCAATAAACTCGGCATGTGCGATCTGACTAAATAACGGGCACAAGCATATCCCCATCCATACAGATGTCTTTTTCATTTTTTATCTCAACTATTTAATTTTTTTAGGATTTAAGGTGCTGTTTTAAGGGCGTAATTTTGCTCTTTTTTGTTCCTGTAAAAAGCATTACCCAAGCTTAAAATCAAGAAAATAGCTAAAATAAAGACCACACCGTAATAAGCATAAAGCGTGGCTGGAGCGATACCTTTATCCAGAAAAATGCCTGCAACTGTTGGTGATAAAATTGCACCAATACGACCAAATCCAATGGCATAACCTACACCACGACTACGGATTTCAGCATCATAAATTGTCGGTGAGATTGAATATAAGCCTGCTACACAACCATTGATAAGCGTTCCTAATAGCAAACCAACCACCAGCGCTATACTGACATGCGTTGATACTGCAACAAATAAGAATACACAAACTGCCGTTAACCCTAAGAACAGGCTTAATGCGTAGAAAATTTTGATACGTGAAGCAAGTAATCCGATGATTGCCGCACCAAAAATCCCGCCAATACTAATTAAAATTCCGGTCGTCACACCCTGATCAGCTGACATTCCCATTGAAAGTAAAATTTTAGGTGTCCAGCTCATCACAAAATAAAAACCAAACATGACTAAGAAAAAAGCAAACCAAAGGCAAAGTGTTTGGAAGCGAAGATGTCCATCAAATAGCTTGACCAACTCCCCTTTATTTCCCGCGGTACTGGTTTTTACTTGGTGTGGTAAAGCAGACAGAGTACTTCCCCCTATTCTCTGCATCGTTATATTAATTTGCTTTAATGCTTGTTTCGGTCTTTTTGCCAACAAATAATCCAGTGATTCTGGCAGCAACCAGATGCTCACAAATAGCATCATGATCGTCGCAATCCCCCCTGCCAAGAAAATTGAACGCCATCCCAATTGCTCAATCAATGCCAGCGATAATACGCCTCCCAATGTCGCACCGATTCCATAACCAGTAGACATTAAACTCACTGCAAGACTTCTCCATCGCCCATTCGCATACTCACTTGCTAAAACATTACTACTTGCCAAAATTCCACCGACACCAATACCCGTGATAAAACGAAGTAATGCTAAGGTATTGTGATTGTCTACAAATGCGCAAGCCAACATACTTAGACCAGAAATAACTAAGCAAGATAAGATCAATAAACGACGCCCCACTTTGTCTGCAAAAGGCGCTAAAAATATTGAACCAGCAGCCATTCCAAACAGGCCTGCACTTAATAGCATTCCGATTTGTGCCCCCGACAAAGACCACTCCATAGACACTGAGGGCGCCGTAAATGCCATGACCATGACATCAAAACCATCGATAATATTTAGACAAATACAAATTGAAATCACGAACCATTGATAACGGCTCATCTTATTTTGGTTTATTTCACTTAGAACATCTCGGTTCATGTGTATATCTCCAACACTGGATAAAATACACATACATCAACGCAAAAGCGTGCGATGGCTGATCATGCATATCCCTATCCAAAAATTTATTAACATTGTTTGATTTCACAAACCGTATGCTGTCGATACGTTTTGCTAAGCATCCTGCTTTTTTTATACTGAATAAATGGATCCAAAAAATCAATGGTTTTATTAAAAAATAAATCTCATTCGAATTAATATTTTTTAAAATTTAAAATTAGATTTATTTTCAATAATATACACATTTAATAGAAAGAGAAAAATGGCTCTTTCAGAAAACAAACATGCCAAATGCTTGACATGAATTTATCAAAATCATAAATTGGATCCAATAGGTGATAAGGAGACGTCACACATGTTTATTAAAAATGCTTGGTATGTCGCATGCCGTCCAGAAGAAATTCAAGATAAGCCTCTTGGTCGCACAATTTGTGGTGAAAAGATCGTTTTTTATCGTGGCAAAGAAAATCAGGTCGCTGCCGTGGAAGATTTCTGCCCACATCGTGGCGCCCCCCTGTCATTAGGTTATGTTGAAGATGGAAACCTCGTATGTGGTTACCATGGTTTAGTGATGGGATGTGACGGAAAAACGGTATCTATGCCAGCACAACGTACCCATGGTTTTCCATGCAACAAAGCCTACGCAGTCATCGAAAAATATGGATTCATTTGGGTCTGGCCAGGTGAAAAAGCGTTAGCAGATGAATCAAAACTTCCAACACTAGAATGGGCTGAACATCCCGAGTGGAGCTATGGTGGCGGCTTATTTCATATCCAATGTGATTATCGCCTGATGATCGACAACCTTATGGATTTAACCCATGAAACCTATGTCCACTCAAGCAGTATTGGTCAAAAAGAAATTGATGAAGCCCTACCTGTAACTAAGGTGGATGGCGATCAGGTCATTACTGAGCGTTATATGGAAAATGTTATTGCGCCACCTTTCTGGCAAATGGCACTTCGTGGCAACAATTTGGCCGATGACATACCTGTAGATCGTTGGCAGCGCTGTCATTTCTATGCTCCAAGCAACGTACACATTGAAGTCGGTGTCGCTCATGCGGGATACGGTGGCTATGACGCACCAAAAGATAAAAAAGTGTCCTCTATCGTCGTAGATTTCATTACACCAGAAACAGAAACCTCGCATTGGTATTTCTGGGGAATGGCCCGTAATTTCCAGCCAGAGAATGTTGAACTCACCGATCAAATTCGTGAAGGTCAAGGCAAAATTTTCACTGAAGATTTAGAAATGTTGGAACAGCAACAACAAAATATTTTAAGCAATCCTCACCGAAAGTTATTGATGCTTAACATCGATGCAGGTGGAGTTCAGTCACGTCGAGTCATTGAGCGTCTACTTACTGAAGAAAATACAACGCCTCCAGAAATATCTAAACAGAAGTTTCCAAATATTCATGTGATTTAAAGGAAGATGAACATGGACGTAATCATTCAGAAAATCCATCAACTCACGCCCTCAATTCGTGCATTTGAACTGGTGTCAGCGAATGGTACAACGCTCCCTACTTTTGAAGCAGGTGCACATATTGACGTGCATCTTAAAAATGGTCTAACTCGCCAATACTCAATTTCAAATAACAGCAGTGAACGACATCGTTATGTCATAGGTGTACTACATGACGCCAATTCGCGAGGCGGGTCGCGCTGTATCCATACCGAATACCATGAAGGTGATCTTCTACAAATTGGCGAACCTCGCAATTTATTTAAAATTCACCCTGAAACGAAACAAGCCATTTTATTTGCAGGCGGCATTGGAATTACGCCTATTTTATCCATGGCATATCGGCTTAAATCCGCACGAATTCCATTCGAGTTACATTACTTCGTCCGTAGCCATGACATGATTGCCTTCTACGGTAATTTAACTGAACATTTTGGTTCAAACATTCATTTTCATATTCAAGATCAGCCTAGCACTGGTTGCGATATGTCACAGGTACTCCAGCGGAATGCTCCCGACAAACATCTATATGTCTGTGGCCCTACAGGGTTTATGGAGTTTGTGACCAATTCTGCAGTACAGGCTGGATGGCAAACTGAACAGTTACACCAAGAGCATTTTGTTGCACAACTCGCAGATACTTCAAATAATGAAGCCTTTACCATTGAAGTTAAAGGTACAGACCGTCAAATCAAGGTGTTAGCCCACCAGACTGCCACCCAAGCTTTGATTGAACATGGTTTTGATGTGCCAATTTCCTGTGAGCAAGGCATTTGTGGGACTTGTATTACTCGTGTAATCGAAGGAACACCAGACCATCGTGATGTATTTATGACCGATGAAGAACATGCGCTTAATAACCAGTTTACGCCGTGTTGTTCTCGTGCAAAGTCGAAAAAACTCGTCATTGAACTGTAGCATTTTCGAGTTCCTTTTCAACTCTGCGTCAAAAGGAACTCATTAAGTTTCATCACTAAGAATACCAGTTAAGGTTTCGCCTAATATCACCACACTACTATGTTCGCGCATAAGAGTTTCAGCTCGTCCGGCTTGGCGATGTAATAACGCGTCATAAATTGAACAATGTTGGAGATGTGCATAATGCAATCGACGATATTCAGATAACGCCTTTGTTTGATCGAAAGTAATCGCTTGCGCTGATGCCATTGGCAGTTGATTATTTTTTGCCAAAGCCTGTAATAGCGCTATATTCTGCGCTCCTTGAATAATCGTATCGTGAAAAATTACGTTAAAATGGTGATAGCGCTCTAATTCGGCATCACCAAATTCAGTATGCTCATTAAAGAGCTGTTCTATTTCTTGAATGCATTCTTGCAAGGTGAGTTTTTGTTGATCAGTTAATCCTTGCTCTGCTATTGTTTTTGCCGCTAATCCTTCAAGCACACCACGGACCTCAAGAGCATCATGAATCAGTTTTCCCGAAATCTCTCGTACCGTATACCCGCGAGTTGGATTTTTTATTAACAGACCTTCCTGCTCAAGTAAACGAAATGCCATTCGAATCGGCTGCCTAGAGACACCTAGCAACTCCGCAGTTGGAATCTCAGCAATTCGACTTCCCCCTTCAATTTCCCCTGCAATGATCATTTTTCTGAGTTTAATTAAAACCTGTTGCCCTGAAGACATGCTTAATCACACACTATCTAAATCTAAACCGATCTTTGATGCTAACAACTTCATCTATAAAATGAAAATATTATTTTCCTCTGGAATTTCTAACGTTCGAGAACTTGAATATATAAATTTGACAACTAATCTGCAAAATAAACCATAAAAAACGGAGCATTTGCTCCGTCTTTTTTAGCTTCAATTTAGCAAAGGTATCGCCTTGCGTAATCTCAACGTTAATATTCTTAGGCTGTAATTCACAAATAATACCAACATTAAACCGATTAGAAAGGCTCCAATGATATCGAAAGGAAAATGAACACCCACAAAAATACGTGATAATCCCACGATCAGACTAAACACTAACCCTATACCACCAATCAATTTAAAACCTGCCAATAAGTACGAGCACCCAATAATCACAATCGTTAATGTATGTTGGCTAGGAAAAGAAGAAGTTGAACCATGACCAATCAGTTTATGTCCTAAACCGAGTTGAAATGGCCGCGGTGAATGATAAAAATAATCAACTAAATCACATAATAATGATATAAGTACGATAAACAGAGTTTTTGCAAATATTAAATGGTGTGCCTTCCATTGCAGTAATAACAAAAACACAAGAAAACTAATAAAGACTGTGTTTAAATCATTTGCCAAAAAGATCACAATTTGATCTAAGACTGGATATTTTAAAGCAAAAGCATTGATACTATGAAATAAATGAATATTTATATCGTTCAAAATCATCTCTCATCAATCTTTGATCACTTATTTGATCGCAATGTATATAAAATTGATGAAAGAATTATGAATCCAGCACTGACTGACATACTTTGATAGATATAGATTACTAAGACTCCTTGAAATCAAAGATAAAAACATAGAAGGTAAAATATGAATCAAGCGCATTCACAACAATCTGAGTCACCTGCTCACGAGCAAATGCAAGCTATTTTCGCTCAACAATCTGCTGCTTTTGCTGCTCAACCCTACCCAGATTTAGACACACGGCGCAGTAAGTTATTCAACCTCAAAAAGCAAATTATTCGCTATCAAGATGTAATTGCTGCTGCAATCAATGCTGACTTTAGCTCTCGCTCTATCGATGAATCAAAACTATTAGATTTACTCGGTTCAGTACTCGAAGCGGAACATGCAATTCGGCATTTACGTAAATGGATGCGCCCAAGCAAACGCAGTACAGAATTACTATTTTTATCTAACCATTTACGTGTGCAATACCAACCCAAAGGAGTTGTTGGCGTTGTTGTGCCTTGGAATTTCCCCGTTTATTTGGCGTTAGGGCCATTAATCGCAGCGATTGCAGCAGGCAATCGCGTCATGATTAAACTGCCAGAAATTACTCCTGCAACAAATGCGGTCATGAAACGCATGATTGCTGAGGTTTTCTCTGAAGACGAAGTTGCTATTTTTGGTGAAGAAATCACAGACCCTTCATTATTTACAACCCTTCCGTTCAATCATATTGTTTTCACTGGATCACCAGCGATTGGCCGCGTGGTGATGCGTGCGGCAGCAGAAAACTTAACTCCAGTTACCTTAGAACTTGGTGGTAAATCACCGGCTTTGGTGAGTCGTCACTATCCTTTGGCTGATGCAGCAATGCGAATCTTACATGGTAAAGCAACCAATTGTGGCCAAATTTGTGTTGCACCTGATTATGCATTAGTACCGAAGGAAAAAATAAATGCCTTTGTGGAAGAATGTAAATCATATTTTTCATCGATGTATGGCGATAATATTTCAAAAAATACCAATTACACGTCTATCGTCAATGATCGGCATTTAAAACGATTACTCGAAATACTTGAAGATGCTAAAGCAAAAGGTGCTGAGATCATTACATGCGGCAACTATGTTCCAGACCAAGATGGACGTCGTATGCCTGTACATATTGTTCTAAATTGCACACCAGATATGCGGATTTTAAAAGAAGAGTTATTTGGCCCAGTTCTCCCAGTAGTTGCATATGATGCAATAGATGATGCGATTACATATATCAAAACAGGTGAACGCCCATTAGCACTTTATTGCTTTACCCATGATGCCAATGAACGCGATCATATCTTAAAACAAACGCATTCAGGTGGCGTCACAATCAATGATTGGGGATGGCATGTCGTGAACCATGATGCACCCTTTGGCGGTATTGGAAACTCAGGTATGGGAACATATCATGGTATAGAGGGTTTCCGAGAACTTTCACATGCAAAAACAGTCTTTATTCGACATCGATTTTTCCCAACCCAGTTATTCTATCCACCGTATGGAACATGGATACAGAAGCTAGCTTTACATTTCTTTTTGAAAAAAGGTGATCCAAATCTCAAATAAACTGAGTAACATCAAAGAGAGCCTAGTGCTCTCTTTCTTGCTATCTACTATTTTTAAAATACTCCTAAAAATAACTTAGAGTGAAGAACAAAATAAATTCCCACATAGCACATGCCATTTAAAAATAAGTCAGCAGTAGTATGGAAATTGAAGGCGTAAACTCTCTATGTCAGAACAACTAAAATGCGTAAATTTTTTGTAAAATTTATATGAATATTTATTTGATCGTAAAAATATGCATTTTTAACCAATACTGCAAATAAGATCGTATTTTTTACAAAAAATCTTTGACCTAAAAAAAATTTTTTTTATAGAATTTGCAAGAGTCATTTTTCATAAATATTTTATATATTTCATTATTTTACCAATAAAAACACATATGTATATAAATATTTATAGCATTTTTTTTGTTCAATTTCATCCAATCAATCGTACTAACTAGTTCATTTAGAACATTTACTCTTATTTTAATTATGGTATTTTTGTTACATGAAGTTATAGCCAATCAAATATAAATGACTTTTTGTCGTCATTTCATAGCTTCTAAACTTAAGAATCTTAAAAGTTCAAGGAAAGATTTAAAATGAAATTAAAACACCTTAGCACAGCAATGATTTTAGCAACTGTACCAATGACAGGTGCTTTTGCTGCAGGTATGGATCGTTCTGGTCAATCTATGGCTGCATTCTTACAACCGGGTAACTACTTTGAAGCAGGTATTTCTGTTTTAGATCCGAATGTTTCTGGCAAAGTAAAAAATGGTTATACGCCTTCAGCAGCAGTTCCACCAGCAGCAGTAGGCCTACAAAATACCAGCGTTGATGATATGGCAGGTGACTACTACTTCCCGTCTGCAGCACTAAAATTACAATTAAACGATAATTTTTCTTTTGGTTTAATTTACGACCAACCATTTGGCGCTGATGTTACTTATTCAACTGGCGACACAGGTTCAGCAGCTTTAGGTGGCGCAGGTTTATTCCATGACGGAAATGAATCAACATCAGCAGAAGTAAATACACAAAATATTAGCGTTATTCTAGGTTTTCAACCTACTGAAAATTGGAACTTCTATGGTGGTGGAGTCTATCAAACAGTAAAAGGTAATGTCCAATTACGTGGTTACGCTTACAGTGGAACAAATAATTTTGGTGGTTACAACGCAAATATTGGTGAAGACTCAGCAGTTGGTTGGTTAGCAGGTTTTGCATACCAAATTCCAGAAATTGCTTTAAAAGCATCTGTAACATATCGCTCAGAAATTAAACATAAGTTAACTGTTGACGAAAGCTCTATTGCTGCATTGGGAACAAATCCAGGTACAGTAATCAATATGAACAATGGTCTTGGCGAAACTGAGATTACCACACCTCAATCTATTAATTTAGATTTACAAACAGGTATCATGGCTAATACCGTAGCATTCGCAAATGTACGCTGGGTTAATTGGAAAGATTTTTCAATCCGTCCATACGCGTTCGGTAAAGGCGCAGAAGCTGCATCAACAGCATTAACTGGTGGTGCTTACACGAAAGGCTTTAACTTACTCGACTATTCTGATGATCAAATTTCTGCAACAGTAGGTGTAGGTCGTAAATTCAGTGAACAATGGGCTGGTAATGTATCTGTAGGTTACGACACAGGTGCAGGTAACCCTGTATCAACATTTGGCCCTACTGAAGGCTACTGGAACGTAGGCTTAGGTTTACAATTTAGCCCTGCTCCAAACTACTTTATTGCAGGTGGCGTGAAATACTTTATGTTGGGTGATGCTACAGCACATTCTGGTTCATATTCTGTTCCTGGCAATGCTCAAAATGCTCAAGTTGCAGAATTTGAAGACAACGATGCATGGGCATACGGCTTAAAAATTGGTTACCGCTTCTAATCCCTTAGTTTTCAAAGGAGCCACTCTTCGGGGTGGCTTTTTTGCACTTAAAACCCACTCGTTTTTATACAAGTGTTAACCAAATGTTCAAACTTAAAGCAATTAAACTCATATTTACCCAAACATCACCCTAAAAAAATTATTTAATAAAATTCATTTACTTAAGACCTAAAAATAGTTCTTTTACTCTAATCAACTGCTATTTATAACTTATTCAGTTCATTTATTCTGCGAAGTTGAGCATTTACTCTTTTTTCAAATGTGTTACTTTTCCTGCACTTTTTGTTACATAAAGCATCAGGGAACGACCATGAAGCTCAATAGAATTTATTCGGCTATTTTACTTAGTACTCTCCCACTTACACCTGCGCTTGCTGCTGGTTTAGACCGTTCTGGTCAGTCTATTGCTGCATTTTTACAACTGGGTAATTATGCAGAAGCAGGTATTTCAATTTTAGATCCCAAAGTTCAATCTAATCAATTGAAAGTTAACGATATGGCAGAAGATTATTATTTCCCTTCTGCTGCAATTAAAGTACAAGCAACTGAACAACTCTCAGTCGGACTAATTTATGATCAACCCTATGGTGCTGATGCAGAATATAAAGGAAAAAGTAATTTCATTGAAAGTCGCCCCCTACCATTCAAAGGTGGTACATCAGTTACTGTTGATACTGAAAATTTAAATTTATTATTTGGTTTTCAACCTAACCAAAACTGGAATCTTTATGCTGGTGCAGTTTACCAAACACTAGACAGTACAGTCCTATTACGTGGAACGAGTTATAGCGCTTATAGTGGCTATGATTTTAAAACAGGTAAGGATGAGGCGGTAGGCTGGTTAGCAGGTGCAGCATATCAAATCCCCGAAATTGCTCTCAAAGCCTCGATCACTTACCGCGCTAAAATCAAGCATGAGATGAATGCTTATGAAAACCATGGTATTGCGGGAATGACGGGCAATGCTGGTTTTGATGCTATTTTAAATAAAATTAATAATTCTGAAGGCACAACTGAAATCACCACACCTCAATCAGTGAACTTTGATTTCCAGACAGGCATTATGGAAAATACAGTTGCATTCGCCAACCTACGTTGGGTGAATTGGAAAGATTTTGCGATTCGTCCTTACAAATTCGGTGCCGCTACTGTATTACCACCAATTGTTGCAGCAACAGGTAAAAAGATGGTTTTGATCTAGTAGCCTATACAGAAGATCAATACTCAATTACTGCTGGTGTAGGTCGTAAAGTGAATGATCATTGGGCAGGTAATGTATCGATTGGTTGGGACTCAGGTGCAGGTAACCCTGTGACCACATTAGGACCAACAGAAGGATATTGGAATGTTGGTTTAGGTATCCAATATAGCCCTGCTCCCAACTACTTTATTGCTGGTGGGGTAAAATATTTTTGGTTAGGTGATGCCAAAGCACAATCAGGATCACAATTTGAAACGCCTGCTTATATTGCAGAGTTTAAAAATAATGATGCTATCGCTTACGGTTTAAAGATTGGTTATAAATTCTAAGAAATCTCCCCTTACCCCTCTTTAATAAAGAGGGAAAACTCCCTCCTTTTCTAAAGGAGGGCTGGGGAGGATTAGTTATTCTGGAATATTACGTTGCGATACTGAACGAATGGCTTGTTTTAAAGCCTCATAGCCATGCAAAGGTGGAAATTGAGGAAACTCAGCGATTACATTATCTGGTGCATCAAACAAGAATCCATGATCCGCTTCTCCCAACATCGTCGTATCATTATAAGAATCACCTGCCGCAATCACACGGAAGTTCAAACCATGCAAAGCTTTAACCGCTTGACGCTTTTGATCAGGTTGACGTAATTTATAAGCCGTAATCATGCCATTTTCATCTGTCTCAAGCTTATGACAGAAAATTGTCGGCCAGCCTAACTGCTTCATCAATGGATGTGCAAACTCATAGAATGTATCTGACAGAATAATCAATTGAAAGTGTGTGCGTACCCAATCAACAAATTCCTTCGCCCCTTCAAAAGGCCCCATATCCGCAATCACCGCTTGAATATCATTTAAACCCAAACCATGTTGTTTTAAGATATTTAGACGCTGTGTCATTAGTACATCATAGTCTGGAATATCACGAGTCGTTGCCTCGAGTTCTTTAATCCCTGTTTTTTTTGCAAAATTAATCCAGATTTCTGGAACTAAAACGCCTTCAAGATCTAGGCATACGATTTCCATGAATGCTTCCAATGTTGGTTAAAAATTGCTGTATCATACCACTAACATTTTCAATTTTTGCGCTGTTGTTGAATAAATCAGCTTTATTCTACAAGATTAAAGTTGAGAGCAAGTAAACTGCTTTGCTTAGAATGATTTACAATTGTGCCCAAGCCTATCGCCAGGAACACCCATGACTGTTATTCCAACTATTGACCTTGTAGATGCGCTCGCTGCTGAATATGCAGATAAATCGCCACGAGAAATTCTAGAACTTGCCTTAAGCCAACAAGGTGAAATTGCTATTTCATTTTCAGGCGCAGAAGACGTTGTTTTAATTGATATTGCTTCTCGTCTGGGTAAGCCATTTCGTGTTTTTAGCTTAGATACGGGGCGACTACACGCTGAAACCTATCAATTTATTGAAACAGTCCGTAAGCATTACAATATTAATATCGAAATCTGTTTTCCTGAGTCTGCTGCAGTTCAACAATTCGTCAATGAAAAAGGGTTATTTAGCTTTTTTGAAGATGGTCATCAAGAATGCTGTGGAATTCGTAAAGTTCAACCTCTTCGTAAAAAATTGGCGACTTTAGATGGTTGGATTACGGGTCAACGAAAAGATCAAAGCCCAACACGCAGTGATGTTCCAGTGGTTCAGGCCGATGTTGGCTTTTCAGGGGAAGGTAAACAACTGATCAAGTACAACCCACTTGCCAATTGGAGTAGTGCCGATGTATGGAGTTATATCCGTATGATGGAAATTCCATATAATCCATTGCATGAGCGTGGTTTTATCTCAATTGGTTGTGAACCTTGCACACGCCCTGTTTTACCTAATCAGCATGAACGTGAAGGTCGTTGGTGGTGGGAAGAAGCAACTCACAAAGAGTGTGGTTTGCATGCTGGAAATCTAAAAAAATAAGCTGTAACAATTTTGGTATAGAAGGGTCTATGTGTTTTTCATAGATGCTTGCGACAGAGAATATTTTTTAGACGTTGCAAGGCATGTCTTGTGAAATTTAGTCATTCTAAATAAACAAGACATAACGAAGGAACGGCAAAAAATACTCCTGTCCTCGAGCTTTGCCTTGCGCTGAGATCAAAGCAGTGCTTTGCTCTTGCTCAGGTTATGGTTAAAACTTCCCTAAACTGCGTTATAAAGCTTGGCAAGGGAGACCACCATTACCTACGCTTCATGCCTTGTTTATGTCGTTTTAGCCAATAACGCAAGGTATCGTTGAAATACCCATAGACCCTCATTCCACTGATTTGTCAGTGGTTTTATTTTTTCTGACTGCTGTGTACAAAGTCATATTTTAACCAGACGAAAGCGTATATACTGATCTCTACGGTTCAATAATACTAATAAGAGCTCCAAGAGTATCTTATAAAAAATGCGATGAGAGGCTATATCTGCTATGCGCCCTTTACACCCGATCGACTTCATTTTTCTTTCATTAGAAAAAAGACAGCAACCCATGCATGTAGGTGGGCTGTTTTTATTTGAACTACCTGAAAATGCGTCTCCAACCTTTGTTCATGATCTGGTTGAAGAAATTCGTCAATCAAAAAGCATTCCAGTACCCCCCTTCAACAATCAGTTAAATGGTTTATTTTGGGGTGAAGACAATGAATTCGATTTAGACCATCATTTCCGTCATATTGCGTTACCCAATCCTGGACGTATTCGTGAATTACTAGTGTATATTTCACAGCAACATAGTTCTCTTATTGACCGTGCTAAACCATTATGGACCTGTGACATTATCGAAGGAATTGAAGGCAACCGTTTTGCCATGTATTTCAAAATCCATCATGCGATGGTAGATGGCGTTGCAGGTATGCGCCTAATCGAAAAATCGCTTTCAAAAGATCCAAATGAAAAACATGTCGTTCCGCTCTGGTGTGTAGAAGGCAAGCGCGCTAAACGTTTAAAAGCTCCGAAACCACCAAGTGTTAGCAAAATCAAAGGTGTGTGGGATACGATTAAATCCCAGTGCGAAGTTGCTCCTAAAGTGATGCAAGAACTCTCTCAAACTATTTTTAAAGAGATGGGGAAAAACCCAGACTACGTTTCGACCTTCCAAGCACCGCCGTCGATCTTAAACCAACGTGTTAGCTCTGCCCGTCGTTTTGCAGCACAGTCATTTGAATTAGATCGTTTCCGCACCATTGCCAAAACACTTGGCGTGACCTTAAACGACGTTGTTTTGGCTGTATGTGCTGGTGCTTTACGCGAATATTTGATCAGTCATAATAGCTTACCGAAAAAGCCTTTAATCGCTATGGTGCCAGCATCACTACGTACCGATGACTCAGATGTAAGTAACCGTATTACGATGATTTTGGCCAATCTTGCCACTCATATCGAAGATCCAATCGAACGTTTGGAGATTATTCGTCGCAGTGTGCAAAACTCCAAACAACGCTTTAGTCGTATGACCGCAAATGAGATTCTAAACTATAGTGCCGTGGTTTATGGTCCAGCAGGATTAAACATCGCTTCAGGAATGTTACCTAAGCGTCAAGCCTTTAACCTTGTAATTTCTAACGTACCTGGTCCACGTGAACCGTTGTATTGGAATGGGGCAAAACTCGATGCACTATATCCTGCATCAATCGTGATGGATGGTCAGGCACTCAATATAACCTTAACCAGTTATTTGGATAAATTAGAAGTTGGTTTGATCGCATGTCGAAATGCACTACCCAAAATGCAAAACTTACTGACACATCTAGAAGAAGAAATTCAACGTTTTGAACAAAAGATTCAAGAGTTACCGCAAGAGAAGATTGTAAATTCGTAGAGAAAAATTAAGGGGCTTTCAATGGCCCCTTACTTTTTAATTGCGCGACAACGTTGTAGCAATTGATGACAGGCTGAACGAATCATTGCCGTAGTAATCGGAACTTCTTTACCTTGGCTATCGACCATATAACAAGTGTTCACAGGATTGCTGTCTAAAACATGCTTAAAACCGTGACTCACTAATCTTTTACTTACATTCATTTTATATACCTCATTATATTTGCTAAGACATTGAAAAATGCCTATGGCTAATCTTATGGTTCTAGTATTTAAAATTCATGATCGAAAGTAAAATTTCAGTTGTAACAAGGATTAAGCGAAATCTTGTTACAACTTTAGCTTAAAATGATATCGTATTGCTCTTGCGTATATAAATTTTCCACTTGGAATTTTATGACACGGTTCACAAAATGCTCCAAATCCGCGACGGCTGGGGCTTCTGCTGTTAAAAGCCGATCAATCACTGCTGGATGCGCAACGACAGTAAAGCCACCCTTGGAATCAAATGCACGCGCATATCGCATGATCTCGCGAAATATCTCGTAACATACTGTCTCTGCTGTCTTCACATAGCCGCGTCCTTGACAAGTTGGACATGATTCACAAAGTAGATGTTCCAAAGATTCACGAGTTCGCTTACGAGTCATTTCAACCAAACCCAGTTCTGAAACTTGAGTAATTTTGGTTTTGGCATGATCGCGTTCAAGCATTTTTTCAAACTGACGCATCACTTCTTCCCGATGCCCAGCTTCTTGCATATCAATAAAATCAATGATGATGATACCGCCCAAGTTTCGCAAACGGAGTTGTCTGCTAATGACTTGGGTCGCTTCCATATTGGTTTTAAAAACTGTGTCTTCTAGGCTTCGCCCACCGACATAGGAACCGGTATTAACATCAATGGTGGTCATCGCTTCTGTCTGATCAAGCATCAGATAGCCACCCGATTTAAGTGCTACACGCGTTTGTAAAGCTTTCTGAATATCTTCTTCGACATTGTATAAATCAAAAAGTGGTTTTTCACCTGGATAATGCAGCAAACGATTTTGAATGGTCGGCACAAACTCCTTGACGAAGTCATTCAACTTGCCATGAATTTCGCGCGAATCCACATAGATTTTAGCGGTTTCATCGCTGGCTAAATCCCGCACAATACGTTGAGGTAAAGGAAGCTCTTCAAAAATTAGCTCAGGTGTTGAAACTTCTTTTTGCTTGCGTTGAATGAATTCCCACAGTTTACTCAGGTAATTCATGTCTTGTGCAATCGCCGCTTCATCCACCCCTTCCGCAGCAGTGCGTACAATCACACTTCCAGGTAGGTTATGTTCAGCTTGAATATGCTCAATAATCCCACGTAAACGATCACGCTCTTCTTCCGCCTCAATGCGCTGAGATACCCCTATATGATTCCCATAAGGCATCAGCACAAGATAACGCGATGGGATCGAAAGATCTGTACTGAGTCGAGCCCCCTTCGTTCCGAGCATGTCTTTCATCACTTGCACGGTCAGCATTTGCCCAGGATGCAACAACTCAAAAACATTAGGTGTCGGTTGTGAACGAGGCCAGACCATATCATTGATATGCAAGAATGCTGTTCGAGATAATCCAATATCAACAAAAGCAGCTTGCATGCCTGGTAGTACACGGACAACCTTGCCTTTATAAATATTACCCACTAAACCACGTTTTGCCGTACGCTCAACAAATAGTTCATTGACCGTACCATTTTCAATCAACGCAACCCGACACTCCATCGGTGTCACGTTAATCAGCAACTCTTCTGCCATAACCAACTCAAAACTTTTATAAAAATTCTTATGCCGACAGCGTTAATGCAGAATTTATGCTTTAACGCTTTCTAATAACTGTACTGTTTCATACAAAGGCAGCCCCACCACATTACTATAACTGCCCCTTATTTGTGGAATATATTGTGCAGCAATTCCTTGAATGGCATATCCACCTGCTTTGCCAATCGGTTCACCTGTTGCCCAATACTTTTCCATTTCAGCGTGGCTAAGCGTTTGCAACTCGACTTGTATCTGCACTACTGTACTGCATATTTGAATACGACTGGCAACACAGACGCCAGAAAATACATCATGCCACTGACCAGAAAGCTGTGACCACATTTCAAAAGCATGTTGCTTGGATTCTGGCTTACCCAAAATCTTTCCAGCAAAACTTAAACTGGTATCTGCTGCGATTACAATTGCAGCAGGAAATTGAGCTAAAACAGCACGCGCTTTTTCTCTTGCCAACCGTTCCACATAATGCACAACCGTTTCAGCATCCCTTACGGTCTCATCAATGTCTGGACTAAAAACTTCAAAGTCCAAACCCAGTTGCGATAAAAGCTCCTGCCTACGCGGCGAGCTGGATGCGAGAATTATATGCGCCATTTATGTAAACAATAATAAAGGATCGGCCAAGCTAAAACACCCGTAATCAACGGTTGCCAATGTCGAGCTAGAGAAAAATGCATACCTGTTATGGTCTGACACATCCATAAAAAAGTGATATGCATCACTATGGCAATACTTGCAATCACCCACGAATTACCAAAAGTTAAAATTCGTCGTTCACGTATGAAATAGCGCGTCGCAAAACAAATTAGCACAAAACTTAATGCGTTTAACCCCAGTGGCGCATCTAAAAGTAAATCAGCAAAAATCCCCATACCGAAGGCAAACCAGATCCCACACCAAACAGGTTGATAAAGAATCCAGAACAACATCACCATCAACATCACCGCAGGTCGCCATCCTGACAACTCATACGCCAACGGATAGACCATCAACACCGATGCAATCACAATCGAGATGATGATCATCAACAAAGGATCTTTATTGGATTTGCTATAACTTAACTTAGCGATTGGCATAAGGCTGCTCCTTTGCCAATGACTCTGAGAACAGAACCACGACATGATGACCACTTGCCAGTTGAGCCGCTGGCACTACATCAATTTCAGCAAATTCACCAGAATTATGACGACTGACTTTCGATACTGTCCCGACTAAGTAACCTGCAGGGAAATGCTCACCTAAACCAGAACTGAACACCTTATCCCCAACTTTGATGTTTGCACTGGTCGCCACGTAGTCCATTTTTAACTGACCTAAATCACCAGTACCCGACACAATCGCACGCATACCTGTCCGCTCTAAGCGTACAGATAGAGAATGCTCTTTGTCAGATAACAACATCACACGCGCACTATGTGGATAGACATTGATGATCTGTCCCATGATGCCCTGATCATCCAAAACTGTTTGTCCAATTTTAAGCTGATCGGCAGAACCACGGTTGATAATAATGATATGACGTAATGGATCCGCATCCGTTCCAATCACTTCAGCAATCTGCATACGTCCATCAATAATCAATGGCGTATCTAATAAACCTCTTAGACGGTTATTTTCAGCAGAAAGTTCAGATAATTTTTGGAGTCGAACACGTGCTTGCAATAGCTCTGCTTGCATCGCAGTATTTTCACGACGCAATTGAGCTTCAGATTTGGTTTGTTGATTCAGCCATTCTCGCGACAGTACTGGATAACTCGCCAATGCATAAATTGGGTTATACGCGGCGTACAAGACATCCCTTGCTGGTTTAATCACATGTGGCATGCGCCAATCAAAAAATAGCACTACCAAACATGTGATCACTGCAATAACAAATGAGCGAAAAGATGGCGGTTGTCTTGAAAAAAGATTCGGTTGCACCGCCTAGTCCTTATGGTTTAGCCAACAAAAAGCATGTCGTGATTTGGATTGTCAAAGAACTCTAATACTTTTCCAGCGCCACGAGTGACACAAGTCAACGGATCTTCAGCAACCACAACTGGTAACCCAGTCTCTTGCGCAAGCATCTTATCTAAGTTACGCAATAATGCCCCACCACCCGTCAACACAATACCACGCTCAGCGATATCAGAAGACAATTCTGGCGGAGTTTGTTCAAGTGCAGATTTCACCGCACTGACAATGCTTTGTAATGGATCAGCAATCGCTTGCGTGATTTCATCAGAAGTTACCGTAATCGCACGAGGAACACCCTCAGCTAAATTACGACCACGAACTTCGATTTCTAATGTTTTACCATCAGCAACCGCCATTCCAACTTCTTTTTTAATCACTTCAGCCGTGGTTTCACCAATCACACAACCATGCGCTTTACGTACATAGTTGATGATTTGCTCATCAAAAACATCACCACCGATACGTAATGAATCAGCGTAAACACAACCTTGTAATGAAATGATTGCGATTTCAGTGGTACCACCACCCACATCCACCACCATCGAACCACATGCTTGCTCTACAGGCATACCCGCACCGATTGCTGCCGCCATCGGCTCTTCAATCAAGCGGACATCACGAGCACCTGCGTTGAATACAGCTTCACGAATTGCACGGCGTTCTACCAAAGTAGATTTACACGGTACACAAACGACAACACGTGGTGCAGGTGGAAATAAACGCTTTTCATGTACTTTGCCAATAAACTGATGCAACATGGTTTCAGTTACTTCAAAATCAGCAATCACACCGTCTTTCATCGGACGAATCGCTGAAATATTCGCTGGGGTACGACCTAACATCTGTTTAGCATCAAGTCCAACATTGGCAACAATTTTTTGTGAACCACTATGGCGAATTGCCACAACAGTTGGTTCATTTAAAATAATGCCACGGCCTGGTGCATAAATAAGCGTATTAGCAGTACCTAAATCAATGGCTAAATCCGGCGAAAACAAGCCAATTAGTCGTTTTAGAATCACGGGGGCGTTCTCAATTAAACTTTGTGTGAATACAAGGTGGCAACTTTAACTAAATGTGATGATTTGAACAAGTCAATCGCTTATTATAACGCACGATATTTTGAAATTTTTTGATACTGAATTAGGTAAAGTTATGTCTACATCATCCGATGCTCCACAGACGGCGGATCTAAATGCGCAAACTGTATCGCAAATTGCAAATTTGGCACGCTTATCGCTAAACGACACGCAATCTGCTGAATATGCTCAAAGTTTAAATAAAATTCTGGGCATGATGGAAAGCTTGAAAGGCATTAATACCGATGATGTTGAGCCTTTGAAAAGCCCATTTGATAACCCACAACCATTACGCACAGATGCAGTCACGGAAAGCAATCACCGTGATGAATATCAAGCGATCGCACCTGCAACCGAAGCTGGTTTATACCTTGTACCTCGTGTAATTGAATAATTTTTATTCAATTAACTTTTATTTTATATTTAGAATGTAAAGAAATTTTTCATATGACAGATTTACATCGCTTATCAATTCGTGAACTTTCTGAAGGTTTAAAACAAGCCCAATTTTCATCACGTGAATTGACTGAACATTATTTAAAACGTATCGCCAAAATTGACGCAAAAGTAAAAAGTTATGTGACGGTGACCGCAGAGCAAGCCTTAGTAGAAGCGGATGCGGCTGATGCAGCAATCAAATCAGGCAATGCGCATGCGTTGGCAGGTATTCCACTTGCGCATAAAGATATTTTTTGCACCCAAGGCATTAAAACCACAGCTGGTTCAAAAATGCTGGACAATTTCATTTCACCTTATGATGCAACCGTGGTTGCCAAGGCTAAAGCCGCAGGTCTTGTGACTTTAGGTAAAGTAAATATGGATGAATTCGCCATGGGTTCAACCTCTGAAAGCTCTTACTTTGGTGCAACCGGCAACCCGTGGGCCTTAGATCATGTCCCTGGTGGTTCATCAGGTGGCTCTGCGGCAGCTGTAGCGGCTGATCTTGCGCCAATTGCAACAGGTACAGACACAGGTGGTTCAATTCGCCAACCAGCTTCATTCTGTGGCTTAACGGGCTTAAAACCGACTTATGGTCGTGTATCGCGCTTCGGTATGATTGCCTATGCCTCATCATTGGATCAAGGCGGTCCAATGGCACGTTCAGCAGAAGACTGTGCCTACCTCATGAATGTGATTGCAGGTCATGATGCCAAAGACTCAACTTCAGTAGACAAAGAAGTGGATGATTACGTGGCTAACCTGAACGGCACAGCGGTGAAAGGTTTACGTATTGGTATTCCAAAACAATACTTCAATGTTGCTGGTTTAGATGCAGACGTAAAAGCACGTGTTGAAGAGTCATTGAAAAAACTTGAAGAAATGGGCGCGACTTTGGTTGAGATTGATCTCAACATGACTGAAGCTTACGTTCCAACTTACTATTTGATCGCACCAGCTGAAGCATCTTCTAACTTGTCACGTTATGATGGCGTTCGTTACGGCTACCGCTGTGAAAACCCAGCTGATTTGATGGATCTTTACAAACGCTCTCGCTCAGAAGGTTTTGGTCCAGAAGTTCAACGTCGTATTCTCATTGGTACTTATGCGCTTTCTGCGGGTTATTACGATGCTTACTATGTGAAAGCACAAAAAGTACGTCGTTTAATTCAACAAGACTTCTTAAAAGCATTTGAAAATGTAGATGTGATTGCTGCTCCTGCTGCTCCAACAACTGCATATAAAATTGGTGCGAACCTCAGCCCAACTGAAATGTATTTAGGCGATATCTATACCCTTGCTGTGAACTTGGCGGGTCTACCAGCCATCAATGCACCTGTCGGTTTTGATAAAGACAGCCTACCTGTTGGTTTACAGTTGATTGGTAACTACTGGTCAGAATCACAATTGCTTTCGATTGTGCATCAATATCAACAAAACACAGACTGGCATACCAAACGTGCGGCAATTGCTGAGGAGAATGCATAATGGCTGAAGCTCAAAAGTTAAAGTTAATTGACGGTTGGGAAGTCGTTATCGGGATAGAGATCCACACTCAGCTTGCAACCAAATCTAAAATCTTCTCGGGTTCATCAACTGAATTTGGTCAAGACCCAAATACACAAGCCAGCCTTGTTGATTTGGCGATGCCAGGTGTATTACCTGTATTGAATGCTGAAGTGGTTGACTTAGCCATTCGCTTTGGTTTGGGTATCGATGCCTATATCGATCAAGCATCTGTATTTGCACGTAAGAACTATTTCTACCCAGATTCGCCAAAAGGCTATCAGATCAGCCAGATGGACAATCCGATTGTGGGCTTGGGTCATATCGACATCCAACTCGAAGATGGCACTGTGAAGCGTATTGGCGTAACGCGTGCCCATCTTGAAGAAGATGCAGGTAAATCAATTCATGACCAATTCGAAGGGATGTCAGGGATTGACTTAAACCGTGCAGGTACACCGTTACTTGAAATCGTGTCTGAACCTGACATGCGTTCGGTTGAAGAAGCAGTTGCTTATATCAAAGCCATTCACACCCTAGTGCGTTGGTTAGGTATCTCTGACGGGAACATGGCTGAAGGCTCTTTCCGTGCTGACTGTAACGTGTCTTTACGTCGTCCAGGTCAACCTTTCGGCACACGCTGCGAGTTGAAAAACCTCAACTCATTCCGTTTCATTGAACAAGCGATCAATGTTGAAATTGAGCGTCAAATGGAAATCTTGGAATACGGCGGCGAGATTGATCAAGAAACTCGTTTGTTCGATCCAAATAAGATGGAAACTCGCTCAATGCGTTCAAAAGAAGAAGCGAACGACTATCGCTACTTCCCTGATCCTGACTTGTTACCAGTGATCATTTCAAATGAGCAAATCGAAGCAGCACGCGCGGCCCTGCCAGAATTGCCTGCTGCACGTCGTGAGCGCTTTATTGCTGACTTCGGTGTGACTGAATACGATGCACATGTATTGACGCTGTCACGCGAAATGGCGGACTTCTACGAGGCTGTTGTAGCTGCTGCTGGCGGTGCGAAGCAAGGTAAAGTTTCAGCAAACTGGGTGATGGGTGAATTCTCAGGTGCTTTAAACAAAGCAGGCCTAGATTTAGCAGACTCTCCAGTTTCTGCTGAGCAATTGGGTGGCATGATCGCACGTATTGTCGATAACACCATTAACGGCAAAATCGCGAAGCAAGTGTTTGGCTTTATGTGGGAAGCAGAAGGAAAATCTGCGGATGACATTATTGCTGAAAAAGGCTTAAAGCAAGAAACCGATACAGGTGCGATTGAAGCGATTATCAAAGAAGTGCTTGCAGCCAATGAGAAAATGGTTGAAGAGTACAAGTCTGGTAAGGAAAAAGCCTTTAACGGTCTCGTGGGTCAAGTCATGAAAGCTGCAAAAGGTAAAGCCAACCCTGCGCAAGTCAATGAATTGATGAAGAAATTGATTGGTTGATTTAAACTAATCTATAAAAGGAAACCCGCTTTAGAGCGGGTTTTTTTAGAATCTTAATAACTTTTCCAAAACATCAGAAGATCTTTTATCCATCCCTCGCTTAACATTGAAATATATTTGATTAAGTACATCAAAAAACTCAGGTCTTTCTTTTGACGAAATTGACACCACAATCTGCTTTTTATCTTTCTCTAATACCTGAAAAAGATAACTAATTGAAGCTTTATTATCTTCTAATCCAAGCAATGAGATTGAGTTTTTACTAAGACCTGCTCTTTGTAATGTAACTACTAAACCCGTATCCTCCGAATTCCATTGATAAGTTGATGGATTAGGTTGAATCCAATGAATTTGACCTTCAGCTGATCTATTAGCAATCTCGTTTAAATAATTTACTAGTGAATTAGTTTCCATTTTCGCACTCTACTGTTTAAGGCTTCTTTTTTCCAATAAACCCAAAATCTGCGCAATATTATTAGTAATATCACCTAAATAACTTTGCATGCCGAAATAGATTGCATTTGGAGTTTCATCTTCACCTGATGGTGTTAATTGATTCAATTCAGTCTTTGCTAATGTTAAGGAATCTTTTAAAGCCGTACAATAATCCTTAATATCTGTTTCCTCCTGAAAAGGAGCAATTAATCTAAAACAACGTCTACTGACCTCACTCAATAAATCTCGTGCTTGCGAAAAAGTCAAAGAATAATCCAATCTATCCAACCTCTGTGTTACTTCAGTCAACTCAATAACCACTGTCTGTATTTTAACCATCTCAGCTAGTGAAGAAGCAGCTTTCTTTGCAGCTTTTGCCTCTATAAACGCAAGGACAGAAAAAACAACGCCTCCCATACCTACTATTATACTTAACCAAAAATCCCACTTCTTATAGAATGGATAATTTAAAACCTCTAGTATAGTTTCTAAATCAGTAACAGCCATCCCTTTTCCAACTTAATAGTTTTAAACTAATGATACATCAGCAGACAAAAAAAACAATTATTTTCAAAAATAACAGATATTTAGTATATGAGTGCCAAACATTCAATATTTTTAATTTATTCAAAAACTTTCAACATGAAAAATATAACCACCAAACTCAGAGATATAGGCCGCATCTAACCGTCTAAAGTCTTTCTTTATTCGTGACTTCCTTATAATGAAATCGCGAATTAGTATGGTACTCCCAACATTATAGTCATCCTGACATTGCCATTCATTCTGCTTATCGCTCACCCAGCGTAAACCAACTTTGCAATGAAAAGAATAAACTATAGTAAGTAACAATAAAAACTTTGCTAGTCACATATGCGACTATTCTGATGCAAAAAGTTTTGGTACAACAGCGTGCATCGTCATTCCATCATTTTTAGAACTTTATGAGAAAGACCAGACTAATTAACAACAAGTTGCTTACTGGATTCACAACCATTTGAACTATAGTCACCCTAAACTATACGCTTTCAATATTGGCTGGTATGAACAACTAGCACGGGAAATTTATAGTTATATTCAACTGGAAGGCTACTTATTTCGTGGTGATGCGACCCATCAAAAAATTGAGAAATTTTATCCTAATTTATTGTAATGTTTCGTCATCCCTCGCCTATCTAATTCTCCAAAATCCGCTAAAATCTCCACAAAATTTTATTACTTCATTCATAACGACCTTAAAACTTTAGGATAACAATGAAAAAATCTATTATTACGTTAGTTACGCTTACACTCCTAAGTACAAGTGCCTTCGCGGAAACCAAACCCAAAGTTCCAACAAAAGAAGCTAGCCAAATCTTTAAAGCGGCAGGTTTTACAAAAAGTAAAAAAGGCTGGAAAAGTGATTGTTCAGTCGGTGAAATTACAGCTTATGCTGATTTAAACGGTGACGGCTTAAAGGATGCTGTTGTTTCAGATTACGGCACCATGTGTTATGGCAATACAGGGGTTGGTTATTATATTGTGGCCCAACAGAAAAACGGTCAATGGAAAACCATTTTAAAAGAAGCAGGTATGCCTGAATTTTTAAAAACGAAAGGAACAGATGGCTGGCCTGATATTGAGAATGGTGGGCCTGGTTTCTGTTTTGAAGTTTTACGCTGGACTGGTCAAGCCTACAAGGTTAATCGCTACGAATACGAAGGCAAGGCTTGTAAATTAGATTAAAGGTTATAATAAATCAAAATTATATGTAAAATCAAAATAGTGATTTTACATATTAGGGACTATAAAAATCATGGCTCAAACTAAAACAGTTTTTAACATCACAGAAGAAAGAACATCCAAGCTGGCTGTTTTAATCGATGCAGATAATGCCTCAGCAAAAGATATTAAAAATATTCTAGATGAACTTACAAAATATGGGGAAGCAACAGTAAAGCGAATTTATGGAAATTTTGTTAGTCAAAATGGTAACTGGAAACAAGCTATTAATGATTTAGCCATCAAGCCAATGCAACAATTTGCTTATACCACAGGGAAAAATGCTACTGATGGTTTTATGATTATTGATGCAATGGATCTGCTTTATACGAATCGATTTGATGGTTTTGCCCTAATTTCAAGTGATAGTGATTTCACTGCTTTAGCTATTCGTATTAAAGAACAAGGAGCAACCGTTTATGGCTTTGGTAAAATGCAAACGCCTGAAGCATTTAAAAATGCTTGCTCACATTTCACATATGTTGAAAATTTAAGCAATGAAAATGATACTGAAATCATTCAACCGTTGCCAACTAAACAGCAAACAAATATCAAAACACCTCAAAAAGAAACAAAAAAAACAGAAAGCACTCCAATAATCAGCAATATTAGTCATAAACTACCATTATCAACAATTAAGCAAATTTTCGATAATCATGATGCTGAATGGATACCCGCTTCGTCTTTCACGTCTCAATGGAAGTTATTACAAAATGACTTCGACCCAAGAAATTATGGTTTCAAAAAAGTTGTAGACTTAATCAAAAGCCATACCGATATTTTCAAGTATGATGAGCGTCTATTAGAAAATGGACACAGACAAATATATATAAAATTAAAAGATTAAATTATCCAATATTAATAAAATGCTAAGTCTAATATAACTAATTTATTGTATGGCCTTCTATTCTTAGAATGGAAGGCCTAAAACATCACTGCCCTCTTAACACACCCAACTTATTCCAAATATCAGGTGTCAAAAAAGTCGTGACCAATTTATTTAAATCAACCCACAAAACCACTCGGCAAAACCACATTCAACTCAGCAAACTTATAGTCTTGAATATTTCGAGTAACAATCATCGTACAGCCAAAACTGAGTGCGGCAAAATGCTGAATCGCATCTTCAAAATCTGTAAATTTAGAATCTAAAGCTTTGCTAATACCCACATGATCCACAGGAATAATGACTAAAAATTTTAGAAGCTGTTTTATAAATATACGAGCTTTTTCATCACCACCCAACTTACGCAAAATATAATAAATATTGGCAACACTGTTGGAAGAAATACAACCTGTAAAAGTCCCATTCTCACATGAAGCCAAAACCTGTTGGCTTGCTTCTACAAATGGCTGACGGGCTAGAGCAACATCCAAAATTACATCAGAATCAATAAAAATACGCTCACTCATAGATGCTTTTCCAGACGTGCATCTGCGAGTAATTCTTTATAATCCTGTCCTTTATCTTGTGCTGCAAACATTCCTGTTAAATGTTCCGTAATCGGTGTTCTAAGTTCATTTTCTTTATTTGCTTGCACAGAAATGCGATCTAAATAAGCCTCAACCAAACTCGAAACACTTTGCTGATGTTGCTGCGCATAGTGCTTTGCTCGTTCAATTACATTTTTATCAATAGACAATGTTAACTTCGCTTGCATATGTTCACTCCTATACGTATTGCTTATTTAAGTATACGTATTGCTTGGTTTTTAGCAAATCATTTTCATGAATAAAGAAAAGTGAATTGATCACCCCCCTCTTAACACACCCAACTTATTCCAGATATCAGGCGTTAAAAAAGTCGTCACTAATTTATTTAAATCAATATAACGTAACGTTCCTTGCAACTGCTGTCTGACCGCTGGGTCTTTGACAATATCCTCACCCGCACGCTGACCTAACTGCTGAAAAGCCTCTCCAACTGCTTGAATCCCCTCAGCCTGAATCACTGCCTTAGTCTGAGCCGAACATTGCTCGACAATCACACGCTGTAAAACTTGTGCCAATTTCTGATCTAACTGATTCTTATGTTCAGGTGTAACGCTACTAAAACCCTTTAAATCAGGATGTGCCGCTAAAGCACTATAGGTCCATTGCAATACCGTGGTTTTATCCGCTGCAGTAGTCGCTTTCACCAAACAATCACTGAGTTGATCGACTGTTGGACCTGCTATTGCCACTTGCGTTGTACCCAAAACAGCCGCAGCCATCAACACAGAACGACTTAAACGAGAAAATTTACCTAGAAGAGAAATATAAACACGAGACATAAGCACAAGTTCCAAAAAGCAATCAGCTTCTTTGTACCATAGCCATAGTATGCTCATCAGTGTGACTGTGTAACGGTAGGTATCATTTCACAACAGCTTCGATCAAATCTAACTCCCATACCCCACCAGCGGCTAACCCCTTACACATACCCGTCCACATATCTTTGGTTTGAACAAACTTCTGACCATCCCAAACCCATTCCGAACTCGACCAGCAATCCCCAATCCCTCGACCTTTTTGTGCACTGCTAATCACACCCTCATTGAAATATGATGCAGCTTCAGTCACAAACGTCGCTTTACCCTTTAAGGATTCATCCAATACCCATGCACCATAACCCTCGTTATAGGCTGCACGCCAACACAGACTGATTGCCAATACTTTTTTATTACTCAATTTATAAAGTGCGATCGGCTGAGGTTTTGCACCACCACTGGTATAGTCATATACACCGTCACAAAAATGCTCATCTCTCGCCGAAAATGATGCCGTCATTAATTGTGAGTAAAGCGACTGAAATTGCTTATTTTTAGGTTGCAGAACTAGGTAAGGCTTTGCAGCGGTTTTAACATGTTTCACTACGATTTTGGGACGAGCTGCCAACACCTTTGACTCATCTACTTTGCCTTTTTTAACTAGTGCGCCGACCGTGCCAACACGCTTCTGAAAGTCATCCATTTTTAATAATGTAGCCGTCATTCCTGCATCAGAAATTCGCCATTGGAAAGCTGAGTTTTTAAATACAATCTCATTTTTCTGTTTAGACTGTTGTAATAAGGCATTCACTTGTTGGGTAGATAATTTCCCCATCAAAGGTGCTTCCTTCGCATTAACACCGACTGGCCCTAAGTCTTTTCCATTTACATAAAAATGAATATTTCGGAGTCGATTGGCTGAAATAGGACTTTCATCATAAAATGACAATGCATATTCGGCATTTACAGCTTGCTTCGCCCCTGCATGGCGCGTTAATAAAATCGATGCAGGGTTTTCACTTCCATCTAAAGCTTGATAACCTGCCGCGCGACATGTCCCAGTATTACTACAATAGATTTCCCAATCTTGATGTGAGAATGAAATCCCTTTCATCTCCTGCGCAACTGCAAAAGAACTGATTGCGAACATACAACATACGGAAAATATATTTTTCATTATGGTATTTCTCTAAGGTGTAAGGTTATTTTTAAAAATTAACTATAGTTTAAATCTCTTGGCATATTGCGTCATATTTTTTTCATTAACCAACTACCTCATTTTAAGTAGATCAACAAAATGCTCTATGCGTACACTCTTTTGCTTAGCTCGGTATATCGCATATATGGGGGCAATACTGGGTTGATCCGCAGCAAGCGGACGATACACAATCTGCTTATTCCAAAAACCTTGAATCGATGCTGGAACAATCGAAAGCCCAATCCCTGCTGCAATCAAATTCAGACTTGAGGTTAAACGTGGTGCTTCCTGCACGATATTTGGGCTAAAACCAGCTTGATAACAGTTTGCCAAAATATTATCAAACAAATCTTGCCCACCTAAACGGCGATATAACACAAATTCATAAGCCTCTAAATCAGACAACCGAATTGTCCCCTGTTCCTCTGCCAAAGGATGATTACTCGGCAAAGCCACGATGAGTGGTTCATCGAGCACATAAAAACTATGCAAATCAGCATGAATAGGGGCAGGTTTACGTAAAAAGGCGATATCTAATTTTTCGTTGATCACAGCATCTACCAAAGAGCTACTGCTGTCTTCTTCTAAATGAATCGCCACAGCAGAAAATCGCTCCCGATACTGGCGCAATAGTGCAGGTAAAAAAGGATGTAGTCCTACAGAATGAGTAAATCCAATATTGATCTGCCCCTCCTTTCCTTGTGCAATATTGCGTACTCTTTGGGGGATAGAATCAGCATGATCCAAAATCGTGATTGCTTCTTGATATAAGGCTTTACCTGCTTCAGTTACCTCCACACCGCGAGGTAGACGTTTAAGCAATACCGTATCTAAATCTTTCTCTAAACTTTTGATAAGTCGCGTCAATGGCGGTTGCTGAATATGCAAGCGAACAGCGGCCTTGGAAATATTACTTTCCTCCACCACAGCAATAAATGCCTTGAGTTTATGAATATCAATCATACATACCTTTAGAGTATAGATAAGGAAAAATAAAGCATTTGTAAATATACCACTATTCCACCATCCTATCATGAGTCAGATTGATGAGGATAATCCCTAATGAAAGCTCAAGTCATCTCCGTAGCGGACCTAACACAATCAAGTACCCCAGATTGTAAAGCGCTATTTATGGGATTTATGAAACTGGGCTTAATGGGATTTGGTGGAGTCTTACCACTGGCGCAAAGAGTGATCGTCGAAGAGCAAAAATGGATTGACCTGAACAAATTTACCGACCTACTTGGGATCTGTCAGATCTTACCCGGCGGCAATATCATTAACATGGCCGTTGCGATTGGAATGGAGTTTCAAGGCGTTAAAGGGGCGATCAGTGCATTATTAGGTCTGATTTCTGCTCCAACAGCGATTGTCTTGCTGATTTATCAAACTTACGTGCATTTCCAGCATTTATCGAGCGTCAAGCATTTAATCCAAGGTTTAGCCGCTGCCGCTGCAGGTTTGCTTTTTGCAACAGGTTTACGCATGCTGCAGCCCATTTTAAAAAGTTATCTCACCCTGATCACGATTGCGCTGACCGCAGTTTTTATGCTTTGGATCAAACTGCCATTAATCCTCACCCTGATCCTTTTAGTGGTAATGAATATGTTGATCTTAGGAGTGAAAAAATCATGATATTGCTTACGCTTGCAATGGTATTTACTCAGCTTTCTATCGTCGCGTTTGGTGGAGGAAATGCGATCTTGCCAGAAATGCAGCATCAAGTTGTCACTGTACATCAATGGATGACAGCCGAACAATTTAGCTCCTTATTTGCGATGGCGCAGGCAGCCCCCGGTCCCAATATGATGATTGTCCCTTTGGTGGGTTGGCATGTTGCAGGACCAGCAGGACTACTTGCGACCTCGATTGCCAAGTTTGGTCCATCTTCTGTCCTAACCATCTATGCACTGAAGTTTTGGCAACGTTTTAAAGATCATCATCTGAGAACACGCTTTGAACAAGCACTAAGACCAATTACAGTCGGTTTGGTGTTGGTCAGCGCATGGCTGATTGCTGATGCATCTGTACAAAATATCTTGCTCGTTTTGATTGTTATTTTGACCGCAGTTCTAGGGTTATTTAAGAAGATACATCCTTTATGGGTCATGATATTGGGTGCAGGATTAGGTGTTTGCTTCCTATAAATTCTCATAAAAAAGACCTGTATTTCATCAATACAGGTCTTTTTTAACTGAAATAGTTTACTTATCCAAAATTGACTCAAATGCTTTAAGACGTTTATGAATCGATAACAGTTCGATGATCGTTTTCCATGAAGTTATTAAATACTGGAATGAATCACGCACACGATTAAACACACCTAAAATTTGTTGTAATAACCCTAAAGTTAATTTACCAGCTGCAATTGCAGGAAATAACACCACAAAATTATACAAAATATCAAGCTGACCATACCAAGTCGCAGTCATATTAAAATAAGCATAATGGAAATAAAGTCGGAAGTAGTTTTTGCGAACCTGACCAAACAACTCTTTTAAGGTTAAAGGTTCAGCACGATCAGCATGGTCTTCGCCATACACCAACTCTTTACGATAAGCAGCTTCAACTTTTTGATTATTAAATTGTAGACCAGGTAATTTAACCCCAACAACAACCAATAACACTGTTCCAAATATAGACCAAGTGACCGCAGCCCAAACTAAAGAGTGTTCAATCTCACCAACAATAGGAATGACTGGTACATGCTTAGACAATTGAAATAGCAGTGGTAAAAATGCGATCAGTGTCATCACAGCTTTCACCAACTCTACACCTAAATCCTCAACAATCGAAGCAAAACGCATCGTATCCTCTTGAACACGTTGTGAAGCCCCTTCAACATGCCGTAACTTATCCCAATGCTCTACATAGTATTCATTCATTGCAGTACGCCAACGGAACACATAATGGCTAGTGAAGAAAATATTTAAGATTGCTAACGTCACATAAACCATTGCAATATATAAGAAAACAAGTGTTTCATGATATAGGTCAGCTACATCACCGCCACCATTAGTCAACATTTTTTGGATAAGATCCCAAAAAGGAACATACCAAGCATTTATAGCAACACTTACTTGTACGCCAAACCAAATATTAAAGAGAATAAATGCTGAACCCCAAATGGACCAACGCTGCCATTTATTGTCGGAGAAAAATCTCCAAAAACCTGCAAATAAAGCTGTAGCAACAAAAAACCAGATATAGAACCAAAGTGATGAAGGTTCCCAAAAACGGCTTACTCCAACAGGTAATGGCACCTCAGCATATCCTTTAGGAAATCCTAGATATTCCCCCCATGTATTTCCTCCTAAAAACCAAAGCGAAGTATTGATGGTAATCCAAACAAGTACTGAAATAAAAAAATAACGTGGATTTGGGAAAAAAGATTTAAACATCGTACTGAACTATCCTTGTGGTGCTGCAATAGACGGATGGTTGTATGCTATAACCTCAAACTTAAATCAGTCTGATGGATTGCTAATGTAGTTATTTACCTGTTTTTTCATTATTTTCATAGCGTTTTATCAGGCATTTTTTTATTGTTTTGATCATTTTCAGAAAATCTTTCGATCTTGTTTTAACCCCCATCATCCTTGATTAAGGTAATAGCGCATTCACGCGTTCTTTTGAATAACGCTTGGTTTGAATTGCCAACTGAATATCTGCAAGTTTACTTTGCGCAGCATCAACGCCAGCTTGCATGGTGATTTCACGTCCTTTCACATCAAAAATATGAACTTTCTCACGTAGGTCTGGTTGAATCACAATATCCGCGTATTTAAGTTCTTCTTCTGCTAATCGCCCCTGCATGATATTGATATTTTGGTTAAATAGCCCCCAAACATTGGTCGTTTCTGTATGGACGGGTTGCGCCAAAATATCCACCGCAATGACAATATCCGCCCCCAAATCTCGTGCAACTTGAACAGGTACAGGACTTACCAAACCGCCATCAACATATTCGTTGTGACCAATTTTGATCGGAACAAACATACTTGGAATCGAAGCCGAAGCACGTACTGCCTGCCCAGTGTTGCCATAATTAAAGACAGTTTTAGTTCCTTCTTTCAGTTCAGTTGCGACCACATACATCGGGATCTTAAGGCGCTGTAATGGTGTATTTTGGACTTGCTCATTGACATAATCCTCAACTTTTTTCCCATCGAAGAAACCTTTTAAACTGACACTCACATCACGTACATCATTGGCTTTTAATTTGAGTGCAATCTCACGTAACTCAGCAGCACTTTTTCCACTGGCATAGATTGAACCTACAATACTTCCAGCACTGGTTCCTACGATTAAATCAGGACGAATGCCATGTTGCTCTAACACCTCAATCACACCAATATGTGCATAACCTCGCGCACCGCCACTGCCTAAAACCAATGCGACGACAGGGCGTTTTTGTTGTTTAATTTGAGCAAAGGGTTGTTCTACAACACGCGTTTGAGCGTCTTCCACAACTGGAGATATATGTGCAGTTGTTTGACAACCAACCAAGGTTATCATCGGTATAACAAACATCCATAATCCAAGCTGTTTCATACGCAATCTGGGCCATTTCCACGCAATTTTCGAGCAAATTTTAACGACTCAATTGTGAAAATACTGTAGCAATTTTTTGTATTTTGACAGCAAAACGGCGTAAAAAAGCTCCTCGAAAGGAGCTTTACGACTTAGAACATTACCAAATATCCGAATCAACTTTTTTCTTCAATTCTGGATATTGATCCAACTTAAACTCAGGTTCTTTAACACCCTTTTTAAGCTGAGAGAGGTAATCTCTTAATAAAATCAATAAGATTGGCGTGAGCAATAAAATTGCAATCAAGTTAATGGTTGCCATTAATCCCATAGATAAATCGGCCATTGACCAAACTAATGGAACGCTGGTGATTGCACCAAAGTACACCATGACCAACACCAATACTCGGAAAATGAACATGATTGTTGGATTGTTATTGATAAATTGTACGTTACTTTCTGCGTAAGCATAGTTACCAATAATCGAACTAAACGCAAATAAGAACAACAGTACCGCTAGAAAACCACCGCCCCAACTTCCGATCTGACTCTCTAAGGCTTTTTGAGTTAAGGTCACACCTTCAAACCCAGCCTCATGATACAAACCTGAAACCATGATAATAATAGCTGTACACGAACAAACCACGAACGTATCAACAAATACCCCCAGCATTTGTACCAAGCCTTGATTTACAGGATGTTTAACATCTGATGCTGCTGCGGCATTTGGCGCAGACCCCATACCTGCTTCATTTGAGAACAAACCACGTTTGATTCCCATCATCATTGCCATAGAAATCATTGCACCAAAGAAACCGCCTGCTGCCGCTTCAAATTCAAATGCTTTGGTGAAAATCAATTTGAAAATTTCAGGCAACATTGGGAAATTAATCATCGCAATGTATAACGCAACTAAAATATAAAGTAGCGCCATAAAAGGAACAATTTTTTCAGCAACTTTAGCAATACGTTTGATACCACCAAAGATGACCAATGCTGTCATAATAACCAGCACGATTCCAAGCCATGAAACTTCTAAATCGAGTCCACCTAATCCCATAATGAGATTTGCTTTATCCCAACCCCAAGCGTGTGAAGTTGCGCCGATAATTGCATTTGCTTGCACCGCATTGAAAACAAAACCATAAGCAAGAATGAGTGAAAGCGCGAACACCACGCCAAGCCATTTTTGTTTTAAACCTTGGGTAATATAGTAAGCAGGTCCACCGCGGAATTGTTTATTTTGATGATCACGGACTTTAAATAACTGGGCTAATGATGATTCAACAAATGCCGAACTCATCCCTAGAAATGCAGTCAGCCACATCCAAAATACGGCTCCAGGCCCACCAATCGCAATCGCGATCGCAACCCCTGCAACATTCCCTACCCCAACACGACTAGCCAAACCTGTCACAAAGGCTTGGAAAGGGGTAATACCGTGATCATCCTTCCCTTCTTTGCGACTCCCTTTCATCACACGAATACTGTGTAAAAAGAGGCGTAACTGTACTGCACCTGTGATCAAGGTATAAAACAAACCAACTGCAACGAGTAAAATAACCAAGAAATTCCACAGCGGATCATTCAAGTATTGTACCCACGACATGAGTGTGGCATTTAATTGTTCATTCATCACTTATTCGCTTTTGCATATGCTATGTAAATCTCAACATAGACGATTAACAATGGATGAATCAAAAAAGCCCCATTTGGGGCTTTTGATCCGACTTAGGCAAAGAATTTCAAGATAATTTGAATCACAGTTGCGTTAATTAAATCGACAAAGAAAGCACCACATAATGGAACAATTAAGAATGCTTTATGTGATGGTCCATACATATTGGTAATGGCTTGCATGTTTGCAACCGCAGTTGGTGTCGCCCCCATACCAAAACCACAATGACCCGCAGCCAATACCGCAGCATCATAGTTTTTACCCATGATCCGGAAGGTAATAAATGCTGCATACAATGCCATCACTAAAGTTTGCGCCGTTAGAATGATCACCAATGGACCAGCCAAGTCAGCCAATTGCCACAACTTGAGAGATAACAATGCCATTGCTAAGTATAAAGAAAGTGATGCATTACCAAATACATCAATTGCGCGATCAAAAATATCGACCTTCAACACACTTTCTAAAATATTACGTAGGATAACACCGCCGCCTAAGGCCCAAACGAAGGTTGGTAATTCAAACCATGTGCCTTTGCTGTATCCCGTCATAAACTCTGCAAATGCAAGACAAGCAGCAAACATACCTAACGTGGTAATCGCATTGTCAGCAGTAATCAAACGGACTTGATGTGGATTTTCAAAAGGTGCTAAATCTTCTGGATGTGGATCTGGATGAGTATCACGATCTTCGATCTGTGCAGGCGTTTTTGCGCGCGCTAAACTATGACGGTTAATTAGCAACTTCGCCAAAGGACCACCGATAATACCACCGATAATCAAACCAAAAGTTGCACTCGCCATACCCAATGCCAATGCACCTTGGATACCGTATTGGGTTTCAAAAATCTCACCCCACGCACCCGCCGTACCATGACCACCTGTTAAGGTTACAGAGCCTGCGATTAGACCAATCAGAGGATCAACCCCCAATAAGGTTGCCAAACTCATGCCTACCGCATTTTGTACAACAATATAAGCTGCGACACAGCCAAGGAAGAGTACTAAGCCTATACCACCTTCCTTTAGCTTCATAAAATTGGCACTCAAACCAATCGAAGCAAAGAAGATCAACATAAAGCTTGTTTGTAACTGACTACTAAAGGTAATACTGTATCCCAAGAATGAATGGACCAGTAATGACAGTATTGCTGCAACCAAACCACCAGCGACTGGCTCAGGAATATTATAACGCTTTAAGAAATCAATTTTGTTGACGAGCAAACGTCCTAATAACAAAACGATAACCGCTGAGATTAAGGTATAAAAACCATTAAAAGTAAATTCCATATCTTCTTCCGTTTATTTCATTTGTTCTTAGACGTTTTTTCCATCTTATAAACAATGAAATAGTAACTCTCAAAATGAGTGAAAACTCAATCCACTTAATAAAACAATACAGTTCTTTGTAAGAATGTCGCTTCGATCAAGTTGATTCATTTTCACGGATGATTACACCTACAGGATAGGCTAGAAGTTATAGCGTGCCATTGCTCCTACACGGCTATCCTTACCTTTTTGTCCATCAAAGGTTTTACGTTCACCATAGATATACTCCAGACCAAACGTAATAGGTGTGACAGGTGAATACATGACGTTCCACCAGCCTTGTTGCAAAGTCTTATTTTGGGTTCCATCTGTTACAGCCTGTTTAGCAAAGTCATTGCTATCATCTGCAAACATTGCGCCATAAGCTAAGGTACTACGCAATTTAGGCGTAATTTGATAGCTTGTACCGACAGTCAATGCATCAAACTCATTCAGATTTAAACCCATATTATTTGGATTCACATTAAAAGCATTGTTGGTATAGAGTAAAAATTTACTGTCACCTTTGACATGCGAATAGTCAACCATCGCTTGCAATGCATCTGTGAGTTTATATTTTGCACCGACTGCAACACCCCAACCTAAATCTGAATCATTGCGACTGATTTGCATGTTGTCTTTGTTAAAAGCAACTTTACTGCGTGCTTCTGTCAATAAAGCACGTACAGACGTCGTGCCTTTACCTTCTGCAAAATCATATTTCAGTTTAGAGCTTAGGGCTGGTAGTCGATTATCATCATTGCCTTTTTCCAAAGCAATGGCATAACTTATATCTGGATTTAATTTATTACTGTAACGCACCATTGGCGTACGATAAGTACCAATTCCTAATGGCGAGTTAAAATCAAGCATTTCTGGCTGTAAATCAGTTGCCAAAAATGTCGATGTGGTTTGACCAAATAGCCATTCATTCATGGTTAAGTAAGCATGACGAATACGGATCGTGTCATTATTGCTACCACCACGGAAATCAACTTCTAACTTTCCACCCACTTCTGTGCCTTCAACTGGCGATTTAAAATCGAGGCCCAGTCGCGTTACAGTCGCTGTGCTATAGAAACGATCACTATTTTTTTCAGCGCCTTCCAAATCTACTTTATTGATGCGGTTAAAAATCCCATCACCACCCTTTGCTTGATAAGATGCGTCACCACGCAAAAAACCATAGAGTTTAACTTGCGCACCTGAAGCAGTTTGTATCGCGAGTGGAGATTTTTTTGCAGGCTCTGTATTTACAACTTTAATATTTTGATTATGTGTTGTAACAGATGCAGGTTGTGCAACAACTTGAGAGGCAACATTTTCTTGTTTTGGTTGTGAAACATATTGTTCTAGTAAAGCCCTTAATTCACTCACTTCTGCACGAAGTTGTTGAATTTGCTCTTGCTCACTCGTCGCGTGAGCAGTGTTCATCATAAGAGTAGCAACAATAATTGCTAAACTTTGCATTACGAACGGCTTGCGGATGAGAGTTAAACTCATAAGAAGCTCCTTTATCCAGTGTATATTTCCACGTTTTCCCAAAGCATAAAACTCGAAAATTAAAATGCTTTGTACAGAAAATCTCCCCCACCCTAATCAGTAAGGAAAGTCTAATCGGTTTTTTAAAAAGGGCGTATTATGCATAAATTTAGGATATTGTGTGTACTTTTTTATTCGAAGAGCCACGGCACTTTTTAGAATACCTATAAAATATTTTATTTTTTCATCGTGTTATAAATAAAATTCTTTTTCATGCAAATATAACATAGTTCAAAAAACGCACTAGAACAATCAAGTCATTTGCAGTAATGCCTATTTTTCACCCAACATATAAACCATGTTCAAAAAATCATCCGCAAATCTCATGTATTGCTTTATAGTCACCTCACATGAGAAAGATTCGAAAATAAAGAGGCATTTTTTATGAACATGGAACAAGTCCGTTACGTGGATGAGGCAATCCGATCTCGTCATTCTGTACGTGCATTTTTAGACCGCCCTGTTGAGCAACAAATCATCAAAGATATTCTAGATGTTGCCTGTCGTGCCCCTTCAGGTACAAATACTCAACCTTGGAAGGTTTATGTCATCACAGGAAAAAAACGTACGGAAATGATTGACCGTGTTTGTACCGCCCAAGTTGAATCATTCCAAAATCCTGCGCTTGCATCACAATACAAAGAAACCTTCGCTTATTATCCTGAAACATGGATTTCACCTTTTATTGATCGCCGCCGAGAAAATGGTTGGGGGCTCTATGGTTTATTAGGTATCCAAAAAGGTGAGAAAGAAAAGATGGCGGCACAGCAGTTGCGTAACTTTCAATTGTTCGATGCGCCTGTTGGTCTTTATTTTACTGTGAATAAAATAATGGGCATTGGTGCCAAAATGGATATCTCCATGATGATTCAAAATGTCATGGTCGCAGCTAAAGCTCGTGGCTTGGATACTTGCCCACAAGCCGCATGGAACCATTTTCATCCAATCGTTTTAGATGTTTTGGGTGCCCCAGACGATGAAGAGCTGGTTTGTGCTATCGCACTCGGTTATGCCGACCCCGAACATATTGTGAATACCTTCATTACGCCTCGTGAGCCAGTTGAAAATTTCACTGTGTTTCTTGATGAATGATTAAAGTCTAGGACAATCCCAGTTAGAGGCTATAGAAATCTATAGCCTTCTAAACTGAAGCTCGCTGTTGTCGCCCAACTTTAAAGATCATCAATAATCCAAGACTGGTAAACATCAGCATCATCAGCCCCATATTGAGTGATGCCTTCCAAACTAAAAAGTTCAGTATCACCCCACCCAACAACCCACATGCAAACTGCATGCTCCCCATGATCGCACTCGCCGTACCTGCACGAGCACCTTGTTCAGACATTGCCAATGCCATTGCATTCGGACCTGTCAAACCAATACCAGAAACAACCAAAAATAAGCCTGACATTAAAAACCACAATGGCGCATTGACCATCAATCCTGCGCTCACCACGCAAACTGCTCCAAAGCACTGGATTGAACCGCCAAGGACTAAACGAGGAAATACCCCCATTCGCGTATTCAAATGCTTATTTAATGAAGACATCAACATAATACCCGCAGCATTAAAGGCAAAAGCATAAGAAAAATGTTGCTGTGACAAACCATACTGTCCCATGAAAACTGCGGAAGCAGAACTGATATAACAAAATAGTGCTGCGCCAGTCAGACACCCAGCCAGCATCGGAAGTCTAAAGCTTTGATCCTTAAAAATGGCAGCGTATAGAGTGGTTACTTGATAAGTCGATAATTTTAAACGGCGTTCTACAGGCAGTGATTCTTTAAAGAAAAAGTGTACACATAAGCCACAAATCACCCCAATCATTGCTAAACAAACAAAAATAGACTGCCAAGGAAAGAAAATTAAAATCCATGCCCCAAAAATCGGTGCCAAAATCGGTGCTAATCCCATCACAATCATCATGCTCGAAAAAGCTTGTGCTGAACCTTGTACATCTAATCGATCTCGAATCGCAGCCCTAGCAATCACGACGCCAACACAGCCCCCCAACGCCTGAAAGATACGAGCAATGATCAGCGCCCATTCATTCGTAACTAAAACACAGGCTAAACTGGCAATCACGTAGAGCGTCAACCCAAAATATAAGGGTGTTTTTCGACCTATACGATCACTGACCGGTCCATAAAAAAGCTGCCCGATGGCAAGCCCTAAAAAGTAAGCTGGTAGAGTATTGGCCACCATTTGGGTACTTACCCCAAATTCATCTGCCATCTGAGGTAAGGCAGGCAGATACATATCAATAGATAAAGGTCCCAAGGCCGTTAACAAAGCAAGCAACATAATCCATGTTGTTGAATATTGACGTTGATTGGTTTGCTCTACCTGCATAATGCTCTACTATTCAAGTTTATTCATGTGCAAGCTTAACACTCTCACGTGAATTTGTGCATAATAATACTGTCTGTTAATCATTGATAAACATTCAGCGCACGCAGAATAATTTGATTGCAAAATACAAGAAGGATCAACCTTGAATTCTGGGTTAAAACGCTTAAAACAAGCGACCTATAACACCACGTTTATGTATAACGTACGGATGTTAATTGCTTTTACAGGAACAGCTTTCGTTCCTTATTTGCTCGACTACCAACTTGCAACCATTCCACTTACGCTGGGTGTCGTAGCAGCAGCAATCAGTGACATTGACGATCGCTTTTCAGTTCGTCTAATGAACCTGATTTATACATATATTGGTTTCTTTATTACCGCGGCGTCAGTTCAGCTACTCTTCCCCTATCCAATTGCGTTTGCAGTTGGCTTAATTGCTTCGTGCATCGGATGGATTCTATTAGGTTCACTTGGGCGTCGCTATGCAACGATTGCCTATGGCTGTCTGGTGATCTCTGTCTATACCATGTTGGGTGTACATCTATTTGAAGAATGGTATCTGCAACCTGCACTTTTAGTCGTTGGTGCTGCCTGGTATGGTTTGCTCTCCACCATTAGCTTTTTATTGTTCCCTGTTCGCCAACTACAAGATCAACTTGCTGCGTCCTATAATGCTTTAGGCGGTTTTCTCTATGCTAAATCAAACTTATTTGATGTAGATATGACGCCATCCAGTTATCAACAAAGCATGATTGATTTGTCCATGGAGAACAGCAAACTCATTGGACTTTTCAACAACCTGCGTGTGGCTTTATTAACCCGACTCAAAGGTGATAGAGGACAAAAAGATACCCGAAGAAGTCTCCAGTATTATTTTGTTGCACAAGACATTCATGAGCGCGCAGATTCAGCACATATTGACTATCAAAAGCTGACCAAAGTCTTCCAACACAGTGATATTTTATTCCGCTTTCAACGAATTCTCTCGATTCAAGGTAAGGCTTGTCAGGATTTAGCTCAATCTATCTTAAGTCGTACTCGCTACACGCATAACAAACGCTTTAAACATAGCTTTGAAAATTTAAGATTGTCCTTAGAAAAGCTTCGTAAAGATGGATTATATGATCAAGTTCGGATCAATGCCTTGTTTGCACTGTATCAAAATCTTAAATCGATTGATGCACAATTACAAAACTTAGAAACCGAACGAAATCTCGTTTTAGATAACGCACAACAGCCTGAGCATCAACTCAAAGATGATGATCTCAAAGGAATGAAGGATATCGTTGTTCGAATCAAACAGAATCTTACGCCTGAGTCTGTTTTATTTCGCCATGCTGTCCGCTTATCAATTGTGCTTTTTATTGGCTATCTCTTTATCCAAATGACCAATATTGCTTATGGCTATTGGATTTTATTGACAGCACTGTTTGTTTGCCAACCTAACTTTAATGCGACTAAACGTCGATTGTATTTACGAATTATTGGTACTTTGGTTGGGATCATCGTCGGTCTTGCCATTATCTATTTTATTCCTTCACTCGAAGGTCAACTGGTGATGCTGGTGTTGAGCGGCATTTTGTTCTTTGAATTACGAAGTAAACAATATGCTCAAGCCACTGCATTTATTACCATCCTTGCTTTAATTAATTTCAACTTGGATGGTTCCGCATTTGCCGCAGGATTTCCTCGTTTTATTGACACAATTATCGGTTGTGCATTGGCATGGTTTGGTGTCAGTTTTATCTGGCCAGATTGGAAATTCCGTAGACTTCCACGTTCAATTCAACGTGCTCTACAAGCCCAGTGCCAATACTTAGCTGAAGTCGTCACTCAATATCATCAAGGGCGCAACAATGCCCTCAATTATCGTGTAGTTCGACGTGCAGCACACAATACCGATGCCGAAGTTGCTTCTTTAATTTCGACTCTGGCAACAGAACCGAATATTGACAGTACTCAAAAAGCCCAAGCTTTTGAATTCTTATGTCTGAGCCATACTTTTTTGAGTTATATCGCTGCACTCGGCGCACATCGTGAGCAAATACAAGACCAAGAAGTTCTTGACCTATTAGATCAAGCGCTGGATGATATTCAAGGTGCATTACTCAGAGATGAAGTCCCAGACCTTTCCGCACAAAATATGCTACAAACCATCAGGCAGCGCTTAACCCAAAAAGAAAGTAATGAAAACGACCAAAAGTCATTGATTATTTTACAGCAGCTGTCACTTATGCTCAGTATTTTGACTCGTTTGAGTATGCTCAAACAAAGCTTAGGACATGAACCAAGTGAGGATGGCACTGAGTTTGCGTCACTTTAACCTTGAACTATCCTTTGGATTTCATAGTACTTGATACATTGGTAGAATATCTTTGATTATGAGGGTTTATATCGTGTCAACACCCTCTATTAATGCTAAACTTAATTCAGTTCTAGACTCATTTTTTAAACTATGACCGCCAAAACTCTATACGCTTATACGCTACAACCTGTTCCTTATGAAGTTTCTGAAGTTGAACAACGTCAAGCTCAACTTATGATTTGGCGCAGCAGCAACAAATTTAGCCGCAAAGCTTGGATCATTATGATCTCTCTTGTTGTGCTTTCTTTAGTCGCAGCAGGACTTATCAAATATTACTCGACTTACTCGACTGTGATTTGCTGGGTAGTCATCATTGGGGTTGCTTTTTACTACCTCACCAAAAAGTTTGGTCTTGAATGGTATGTAAAACGTAAAATGAAAGAATTCCCAGTACAAGAAATTAAAGGGATTCGCTTAGGCGTACAACCGCATGGTCTTGTAATGCGTCAAAAAGTAGGTTTACAAGATGGTACAGCAACCATTAGCTGGAAAGATATCTATGAATGGTATGCTTCACCTGACTTTATTTTGGTTAACTTCAAAGTAAAAACACCAAAAGGTGATGAGCAACAAGGTGCTTATATTTTACCTAAACGAATGGATTCAAAGAACTTCTCTTTCAAAACCATTCGCAGACATTTAACTGAAACTGTGGGTGCGCCAAAGTCTATCTAAATCCCCCTCTTATTTAAAAGCCTCTCATCATTAATAGATTGAGAGGCTTTTTTATAGCCACAAAAAACAAATGATAATCAAAATCAATATTACCTACAAAATCCACATTATGTACGTATTCTTGCGTTATAATTTTTTACATGAATTCCATGATCTTTTCATTTTTCAACCATGTTTAAAAAAGTTTTCTTCCAAATCCATTGGTTTTTAGGCATTACTGCGGGCTTAATTCTTTCGTTAATGGGAATCACAGGTGCAATTTACTCCTACGATCAACAAATCCTGAAGTGGATCAACCAAGAAAGCTATGTCGTTGAAGTCGTCAATACACCTAAGCTTACCCCAGCCCAACTTTATCAGCACTTTAACCAGCAACAACCTGAAATCGAAATCAATAGTATTACCATCGCTGCCAACCCTGCTGCATCCTCTACTGTTAATATTAAAAAAGAAGGTGCACGTCGCGGCTATAACATGATGGTCAATCCATATACCGCAGAAATATTACCCGAAGTAAAAGGGCGAGAATTTTTCCAATTCATTCAACGCTTGCATCGAAATCTCACTGCGGGTGAATATGGAGCTCAGATCACTGGTGCATCAACATTGATGCTGATTTTTTTTGTACTCAGTGGACTTTACTTACGCTTTCCCAAAAAACATAGCTTGAAACAATGGCTTTTCATTAAACCCAAATTAAGAGGTCGTAACTTTATTTGGGACTTGCATGCAGTCGTTGGTACGTGGGTAGTTGCTTTCTATCTTCTATTTGCCTGTACAGGTCTATATTGGTCATATGATTGGTGGCGTGCAGGTATGTTCAAAGTCATGGGTGTAGAGCAACCACAACGTCATCAACAAAATCATGACCAAAACAAAAAAGAACAACCCGACTTATCAAATCAACAAGTGAATACAATTTTGACCCAAGCTTGGACTGGAGTGAATGCCAATATTGGTCGTGAATATTCGAGTTTGACCCTCAATATTCCTAAGCTCGCTGATCAAAAAATTGAGTTAACCTTTATTGATCCAACTCCACAGCACGAGCGTGCACGCAATCAAGCAATCTATAATTATCAAAGTCATCAATTTGAAAAACTAGATCTTTATGAAGATAAAAAGCTTAATGAAAAAATCATGAGCAGTATGCTTCCTGTCCACCGAGGAAGCTTCTTTGGATCAACCTATCAATTTATTGCGATGCTTGCCTCACTGACAATGCCGTTATTTTTTGTGACAGGTTGGATGCTTTATCTTAAGAGACGAAAGCAGAAAAAACTCACTCAATCAGCACGCCAAACGTTAATTAACCAACAAATAGATCCAAATGCAACCCCATGGTTAATTAGCTATGCATCGCAAACTGGCGTGGCAGAACAACTGGCTTGGCGTACTGCTACCAGTTTACAAGAGGCACAACAACCAACAACGGTTAAACCAATCCAACAACTCACTGAACAGGATCTGCAACAGGCACAGCAGGTTTTATTCGTTGTGAGCACATACGGCACAGGTGAAGCCCCTGATCTTGCTACCAGTTTTAGTAAAAAACTCATGCAGCAATCGCTTGATCTTGCTCATCTAAAATATGCTGTATTAGCGCTTGGTTCAAAAGAATACCCTGACAGTTACTGTCGTTTTGGTTATGTTGTTGATGCATGGTTAAAACAGTGCAAAGCCCAAGCTTTGTTTGATCTTGTCGAAGTTGATAATGCCAATAACGAGGATATTCAACGGTGGAATCAGGCTTTGTCGGTTGTGACTCAGCATGAATTACATGCAATGAATATTGAAAAAGTCTTTGATCAATGGACTTTAACTGAACGTAAATTATTAAATCAGAACAGTTTGGGAAATGCAGCTTACAATATTGAGCTCAGAGCTCCTTATGACATAACATGGCATGCAGGTGATATCGCAGAAATCCAACCTGCAAATAGTTTGATTGAGATTCAAAACTTCTTGATTAAATATCAAATTCCAGCGCAGGTAGAGATTAAATCACTCAATCTTACGATTGAACAAGCACTATGGAATAAGAATTTACGTATTGAGATTGATCAAATCGACGATCTCGAAACTTTAGTTGCACAGTTACCGACTTTACCGACCCGTGAATATTCAATCGCCAGTATTCCTTCACAGCAATTACTACGACTTGTGGTACGTCAAAAGTACGATGCAAATGGCGAACTCGGATTAGGTTCGGGCTGGCTTACAGAGTTTGCTCAACTAAAACAAACCATTGCATTGCGTATTCGCACTAATGAATCATTTCATTTGATTGATGACAACCGCCCAATTATTTGTATTGGCAACGGTACAGGTATTGCAGGTTTGATGAGTCTATTACAGCAACGCAATCGACAAAACTATACCGCCAACTGGTTGATTTTTGGAGAGCGTCAGCATCAATGTGATTTCTTCTATGAAGAAACCATTCAAGCATGGCTAAACATGGGAAGTTTACAGCGTCTCGATCTGGCTTTTTCTAGAGATCAGGAGCAACGTCGATATGTTCAAGACGTATTACGCGAACATGCAGATGAGTTGAAAAACTGGATTGAGCAAGGGGCTGTCATTTATGTCTGTGGTAGCATTGAAGGCATGGCCACTGGTGTAGATCAGGCCCTAAACGATATTTTAGGTGAAGAAGCTGTTGATGAATTAAGACAAATCCAACGTTATCGACGGGATGTATATTAGTCCTATTTAAAAAGTAAAAAACGAGTGGTTCACCACTCGTTTTTTATTTGATGAATGAAAAGATTTGCCTTTCGACTTTTTTTCCATACACTTAGCAAGTTTAAATCGACATCGATTCAGAGTATGCAAATAAGTTCTTGGCTTCGTATTTTTTTTGCGGTTATCGGTTTTATATTATTAATCGATGGCGCAGTGCTCATTGCGCTTAAGAAAATTCATATCGGAACCGTATTACCTTTATTACTTGGGCTTTTTTTCTGTCTCTATTCATTTTTTTACTATCACCTAGAACGCTTTTTCTTCTACCATTTTCGTCTGCATTCAATTTGGAGATTTGGCTGGCTGTGCTTTTGGGTATGGTTGATTAGCTTAGGCTATTTCTTTAACTATTTAAATAAGAATAATAGCCAAGTAGAAGTACCGACTTCAGTCGCTGCCATCATTGTACTAGGCAGTGGTATCGAAAATGGTCAACCATCTGCTGCGCTTGCAAAACGCTTAGATCGTGCCGCCCCAATTGCCCTCACCCAACCAAATGCTAAACTATTGCTCACAGGTGGTGTTGATTTTGGTGAAACAGAAAGTGAGGCCATTGTGATGTCACGCTATTTACAGCAACAACATCATATTCCAGCAACACAAATAATATTGGAAGATAAAAGTACCAGTACTGAATTAAATCTCAAAAATAGCCAACCCCTATTACAAGCTCACAAGATTTCACTTCAACAACCCATCGCGATTGTCACCAGTGATTTTCATACACTACGAGCTGCTGCAATTGCGAAAAAACAAGGTTATAGCAACATCACAACGATTGGTTCAACAACACCGCTACAAACACGATATAACGCATGGTTAAGGGAATATTTTGCCTACGTAAGTGGTTGGTTACTTAATGAATATTGATTGGGAAAGACCCAATCAATATTTCTAGCTGCGATCGCTAAGTCTAAAAAAACTATTGATGTATACGAATATCACGAGGTAATGGTAACTTTAATTCAGCAAAAATATCAGGACGCTGTAAATAGATTTGATACAAGAAATTTTTAATATCTAATAACAAGGTGTCAGGTGTTACCAGTAAATTATTTCCTTCAGGGGTTAAATCTAAAGAAAGAATTGTATTATTTTCTCTTAGAAAAGGGATCATTTTTCCAACAAAGTCCAGCAAAGGAACTTCTTGCAAATCGTATTTCACCCAATTGTCTTTGATGAGTAATTTAGCCAAACTTTTATTTTGCCAAACAGCTAAGGCATGTTGTCCAGAAGGCGTTGAGCATAATGCCCAACCATCGTGATATAAGGCAATCACTTGACGTTGTAAAATAATATTTTCAATAAACTGGCGATAAGCGTCTTTAGAAGATGTGTTTGATGTCGTTGTTTGAGATTTCGACGCAGCCTTACGTTGATAAGGGTTTCTCATATATTACTTCAATATTAGAATCATTATTGAGGCTAATAATAAAAGAATTTAGTATTGATTACAACGATCTGAGGAGGAGTATCTAAGGAGATATGGTGGGCGCTGACGGGATCGAACCGCCGACATTCTGCTTGTAAGGCAGACGCTCTACCAACTGAGCTAAGCGCCCTGAGCGAGGATAAACAAAGCGAAGCTTTGTCTGAGCACAAGAGAAAAATCTTTGATTTTTCTAATGGCATCTCGAATCAGAGATCAAGTATAAAGATACTTGTTAAAACTAACACCCTCTTGAACAGAGAATCAAGAGAATGGCGCAGCGGACGGGGCTCGAACCCGCGACCCTCGGCGTGACAGGCCGATATTCTAACCAACTGAACTACCGCTGCACTACGATACTTCTATCAAGAAGTAAATGTCACAAATTATGGTGGGCGCTGACGGGATCGAACCGCCGACATTCTGCTTGTAAGGCAGACGCTCTACCAACTGAGCTAAGCGCCCTGAGGAATAAAAATTGATTAACTATCAACTTTTATGACGCAAGACAAACAAAGTGCGTAGTCTTGTATCCTAAGGTATATCCAATCTTGCAATCTTAAAGTGGCGCAGCGGACGGGGCTCGAACCCGCGACCCTCGGCGTGACAGGCCGATATTCTAACCAACTGAACTACCGCTGCACGATAATTTTGCAATTATGGCAAACGACTATTAAAACTTAAGTGGCGCAGCGGACGGGGCTCGAACCCGCGACCCTCGGCGTGACAGGCCGATATTCTAACCAACTGAACTACCGCTGCACTTGAGTTTTAACGTAAAGGCTTGGTGGGCGCTGACGGGATCGAACCGCCGACATTCTGCTTGTAAGGCAGACGCTCTACCAACTGAGCTAAGCGCCCTTAACGTCTTCATCGTTTGTGAGGTGCATTATAGAGAATCTTTACAGACTGTCAAACGCTTTTCATATACTTTTCCGAAAAAACCACCTGAGTGATTAAAAAATAAGTAATTCTTTGATAATTCCAATGTTTTCGTATTTTATTTAAACACTTCTTTCTGATTTTATCATCGACTCATCCAGCGCATGTTCCGAAATATAAACCAATGCCTGCTCTGAAATCAGCTCAAAAAGCTCAATGACCTCATCATTCTTCATTCGAATACAGCCATGCGACATTGGGATGCCCATAGGTTCTGTCTCTGGTGTTCCATGAATATAGATATATCGCTTGAATGTATCACATCCATCACCTTGATTGAATCCAGCTTGTAACCCATCCAGCCACAAAATCCGAGAAAGAATCCAGTCTCGTTCAGGAAATTGTTGCGCAAGATCTTGATCGTATATTTCACCAGTCGCTTGTCGGGCAATAAAAACCGAATTTTTAGGCGCGTCATCACCAATTTTCTGAGCAATACGATGCCATCCTCTTGGTGTCTTCCCTGTATTTTCTTGCTCACCAATACCATTTTTTCCTGAGGAAATAACATAAAATTTATTATGTTTTGGCAAGTACAAAGTTTGTTGTGCTAAGTCAATTAAGATATCGGCCTGTTCGAGCGCATAGGGCATGTTCAGTCTCTATATTTTTAATCAGATGGTGTTATTTCAACATAAATAGAACTGCTTTTCTGTAGTTTTGATATAAGACAGGATGATTATTGATTTTCAGATGCTCGTCTTATTACAAAGCTTTAATTCCATCTCAGGACAAAGCGTTGCTTTTCTTAACTCGCCACTCACAGCATAGCTGCTCGTCTTGCACTCGGACAAAGCGTTACTTTTCTTAACGCTGCTCAGGCTCTGGGCGGAACCACAGCCAAACAGCAACAATAAACATGGTTGTATTGGTAAACACCTTTACCCAAAAAGGTGCATTGGTAAATAACATCAAAATGCCGCTAATTAACATCATAATGCTTGCAAGCCACTTTGCTCTACGTGGCACAGTTCCATTTTCTCGCCAGTTACGCAAGGTAGGACCATATTTGGGATGATTGAGTAACCACGCATCCATTTGTGGCCAACCTTTAGATGCCGCCCAAGCAGCGATAATGAGAAAAACAGTGGTTGGCATGCCTGGCAAAATAGCCCCTATGATCCCTAATGTCACAAAAAGGATAACTAAACTGCGCCAGAATAGGATCTTCATTTACCAATTCACCAACATGTCAAAACAACCGTGCTAGTATAAAGTGTTTTTGTTCTTGTTTCTTAAACTTAGCCCATTATTTCCATGATCGAGTTCCTTCATGTTTAGCGTCGCTGACCGTCCTTGCTTTTTTGAACCATGGTTAAAATTTAAGAACCCAATTGTACGTCAACTGGCCTTCGCTATCGCTAGTCCAAATATTTTATCAGCCGTCCCTAGTGAGCTAATGATAAAAAACAAGTTTGACTTACACGATAATGTGACTTGGCAAATACTGTATCAAAACTACGAAAAACGTTTATATCAACTCGATCAACAACCTCAACCTTTACACGACTTTTTAGCTCGACTTAAAAGTACTCGCTTAGGTTTACGTTTTGAGAACTTACTTTGGTTTTGGTTACTCGATGACGAATACCACCCTTATAAACTGTTAGGGCATAGTATCCAAAAAATTGCTGGTGCAATCACTTTAGGCGAAATTGATTTTCTTGTGCTTAATCAACTGACACAAGAAGTTGAGCATTGGGAGGTTGCTTTAAAATATTATCTTGGCGAGGGTCATTTAAATCTAGCGCACTGGTATGGACTCAATCGAGAAGATACATTACATCGTAAACTAAAGCATTTTACTGATCGCCAATTTCAATTTTCAGAAGCAAATGGCTATAACATCCAACGGAAATTTGCGGTCATGAAAGGCCAACTTTATCTTCCCCATCAACAGAAAAACAATCAATGCTTACCGATGTGGATAAATACATCTCGTCAATTAGGAACATGGGGAACGAGTATCCCTCAGCAAAGATACTATCGACTTCAACGCCATGAATGGCTTTGCCCGAATCAAATAGCCACTTCATCCAATGCAATATGGTGGACCGACGGTTTATATCATACAACTGAATCTGATCCGGCATTTTATATGTTCCGCCAACCTGCATTATTATTTAATCAAACTTAACCTACCCAAGTAACATTTCATAACACATCTATAATCAAACCATTATGTTCATTTTCTTCTAATTTTCTTAGCCTCTTAAATACATCAAAATTAAATTGAAACGGAGAATATGATGAAAAAAGTTTTAGTTGCATCAATCATGACTGCTTTTGTTTTAACAGGCTGTAATACATTTAAAGGTTTTGGCCAAGATGTGTCAAAAGCTGGTGATAAGGTTACTCAAACGGCTGAAAAGACACAAAATAAAATGTAATTTTACCGAACAATCCCCCACAAGACCTTATCTACACGTAGATAAGGTTTATTTTGACATACCTTTCTTGGCAATATTCCCCTATTATATCGGTTCAGATTTCACCAGATTTAGCACCATCTCGCATGAACCACTCCGATACGCTTGAACTTAGTTTACAACTCCTCCGCCAACCTTCTGTAACGCCAGTAGACCATGATTGTCAAAACATCATGGCTGATCGTTTAGCAAAAATTGGTTTTAATATCGAAAAGCTCCGATTTGAGGATGTCGATAACTTATGGGCTCGTCGTGGTACAGAAAATCCAGTTTTCTGTTTTGCTGGTCATACTGATGTGGTTCCAACTGGACACCTAGATGCATGGAACTCAGATCCGTTCCAACCCACCATTCGTGATGGAAAATTATATGGTCGTGGCTCGGCGGATATGAAGACCGCTTTAGCTGCAATGGTTGTTGCTTCAGAGCGTTTCGTCGCAAAACATCCAGATCACAAAGGCTCAATTGCTTTTTTAATTACATCAGATGAAGAAGGCCCATCGATTAATGGTACGGTCAAAGTAGTTGAAACTTTAGAAGCACGTAATGAAAAAATGACTTGGTGCTTAGTTGGAGAGCCATCAAGCACTAATCAACTCGGCGATATCGTAAAAAATGGTCGTCGAGGCTCTTTAAATGCGGTATTGACTGTAAATGGAAAACAAGGTCACGTTGCTTACCCTCATCTTGCAGAAAATCCGATTCATCTTGCTTCTAAAGCATTGAATGAGTTATGTGAAACTGTATGGGACAATGGTAATGAATATTTTCCAGCCACCTCATTCCAGATCTCGAATATTCAAGCAGGTACGGGTGCGACCAATGTCATTCCTGGTCACCTAAAAGTGACATTTAATTTTCGCTATTCGACTGAAGTTACCGCAGAAATCCTTCAACAGCGTGTCTTAGAAATACTAGATAAACATAAGTTAAATTACGATATTAGCTGGACATTTTCAGGCTTGCCATTCCTAACACCCGTCGGTGAATTAGTAAATGCTGCAAAAACTGCAATTAAGGATGTGACTGGTGTAGAAACAGTACTTTCAACCAGTGGTGGCACGTCCGATGGTCGCTTTATCGCTCCAACAGGCGCACAAGTTTTAGAACTTGGGGTTTTAAATGCAACAATTCATCAAATTAATGAACATGTTAATGTCGATGACCTAGAACCATTAGCTGAGATTTATGAACAAATTTTAGTGCAACTGCTTACCTAAAATCATGATTTAAAAATAAAAGGAACTCAAAATAGAGTTCCTCTTATTTTATAAGCCCAATTGGGTTTCTATATTTTGTAAGTTAGGGACAAAATATCTTTTCTCCCCCATTTTCACGTACTTAAAAACCTTTGGATCCTCAACGTCTCCATCTTCATCCACGATCTCAGAAATACGTAAACGAATTGATTCAGGCATTTCATTACAAATGAGTGCAAAACGCTGTGAAACGTCCTCACCTTCCACAACCAACGCAACCCCCTGTTTTTGCATTGGGTCATGCAAAGCAAGTACGGGTAACTTTAAATCATGCCACTCAATATGTTCCACATTGGTAGGCGTATCCATTGCGGATAAAACAATATTTTGCGGTAGAAGCATCGGAACTTTCTGATGACACTCAATAATATAAGCATCAATAAATCCAGTCGAAACTGTAATAAGATGCTGCAACTCTTGTTGATCAATCTGTCTTAATGCGGTATTAGTGCTTTTCTTTACCATTCTTTTTTCACCTTAATCAACGCACAGCAAGTAAGCTTTCAATATTTTCTAAGAGCGTTTCCTCTTGGAATGGTTTACCCATATATTGGCTCACGCCTAAGGATAACGCACGTTCACGATGCTTCTCACCCGTACGAGATGTAATCATAATGATTGGTAAATCACGGTGGATTTCATGATGTCGTACTAGATTCGTTACTTCAAAACCATCCATTCGCGGCATTTCAATATCCAGCAACATTAAATCAGGCTTCACTGTTTCAAGCTGCTCCATTGCATCGACACCATCCTTTGCAGTCACCACATCATAGCCTTGGCGCTCTAACAAGCGCGACGTTACTTTACGAACTGTCACCGAGTCATCGACAATCATGATGAGACGGCGCTCATCGTAACGCTGCTTCGTATAGGTTTCATCTGCTTGCTTACTTCGTGCAGTTGACTGGGCTTGGCGCGCTAAATTTTGACCATCTAAAATCAAACAAACCTGACCATCACCCAAGATCGTTGCACCAGCAATAACACCAATGCTTGAGAATTGTTGACCAACTGGTTTAACAACAATTTGACCACGAGAGCCGATTAACTGGTCAACCAATAATGCAGTCATCTGACCTTGAGCACCTTTGATCAACAACACAGGTAAAGAATGAACAATACCAGTTAAACGAGGAATAGGCTGTCCAGCAACAAACTCTGATAAATAGCGTAAACGATAATCTTCTTGATCAATTTTGAAGTAATCATCTTGGCTTTCAAAGTATTGCTCTAAAGCCATTGGTGAGATACGAACAATACGATCGATCTGTGCCAATGGGAATGCAAACTGTTGATCGCCTGCTTTTACCATCAAAGCATCACTTACTGCTACAGTAGTCGGTACACGAATCGTAAATGTGGTTCCCTTACCTAAAATAGAACCCACACTGACATGTCCACCTAAAGCTTTAATATCACTTTGCACCACATCTAGCCCGACACCACGTCCAGAAATCTGTGTGACTTGTGCTGCGGTACTAAAACCAGGATGGAAGATAAACTGAAGAATCTCATCTTGATCAAGTTTCTGATCTTTGGTCATCAATCCAGTTTGAATCGCTTTTTCTTTAATACGATTGACATCGATCCCTTTACCATCATCACTGAAAGTGACAACAACATCTGTACCTTGACGACCGATGTTTAAAACAATATGTCCAGTTTCTGGTTTCTTTGCTTGTAAACGTTGTTCACGGTCTTCAATACCATGGTCAATCGCATTACGGAGCATATGCTCAAATGGTGCAACTAAGCGCTCCAAGATACTACGATCTAACTCACCTTCTGTATTATTCACGACCAACTCAGTTGGACGATTAAGGGTCGAGGCTGTTTGACGAACAATACGTTGTAAACGAGGTAACAAACGTGAGAATGGTACCAATCGTGTACGCATTAGACTTTCTTGGATTTCTGCCTGAATACGAGATTGTTGTAATAATAATCCCTCTGTATCACGGATCTTCTCTGAAAGCGTTGTCTTAAAGTCAACCAAATCTGATGCAGACTCTGCGAGAGATTTTGATAACTGATTTAAAGAAGAATATTGATCCATTTCGAGCGGGTCAAAGTCTGCATAGCGTGCATCTTCACCACCATGACGGGCAATAATCTGACTTTCTAATTCCCCTTCCATTCGTCGTAGCTGGTCTGCTAAACGCTTGATTGCCAACTCCATTTCCGTCAACGTACCACCGAGTTGACCTAAATCCATTTCAATACGTGAACGGTTAATCGCATTCTCACCTGATAAATCAATCATCTTCTCAATGACTTCAGCTGAAACACGAATCATTTCATTGTTCTGTTCAATACGTTCAGTGCTTTCCCACTCACCCAGCATCGATGGTGGTTCGGTGCCATCCCCTTGCACAAACTCCATTGTGTATTCTGGAGTAAATATATCGCGTGCAGAAAGTTTTTGCGGCAGTTGCGCAGCTACATCGACAAACTCCATATTTTCAAGACTTTGTTTTAAGCCATCGAAATTGGCATATTGACGTTTAAAGATTGCATCATTGAGCCATGCTAATGCAGTATTCAATAAATTATCGTAAACGTTTGAACTAAAATGATGTAAACCAAACTGCTCAAATGCATTTTCGAGATGGTAGGCAATAATTGCGATTGCATCCATTTCAGCCATACGTGCACCGCCTTTAAGACTATGTGCATTACGTTGAAGCTGTAATAACAAACTGCGATTACCGCGTTGTTCAAACCACTGTTTTAATAGATGTTGAGCTTGGCCGAGTAACTCTTCTGCTTCTTCGAGGAATGTTTGTTCTACTAAAGAGCGAACATCATCTTCCTCGGTGTCATCCTCCACAACATCCTGCATCAAACTCGATGTAACATCATCTTTATCCGAATCTGCTTCAGCTATTTGAAGCAATGATTCTGTCTCTACAAAATCGAGTTGCGTTTCAGCCGATATACTCTCTGATTCAATATTATCAATAGATGTGGCAACGACCTCTAAATCTGCATTTACAAGTTCAGCTGAGGTTTGCTCAATCTCAGTTTCAGTCGCATAGCGCTCAACATCGATATCTTGATCAGCATGTTGTAACAACTGAATCACATGTGTTGAAGGATAATCTGTTTGTTGATCACGGATCGTTTGAATGCGATCTGCAATATCATCTTGAACGAGACGAATAATTGCAACTAACTGAGGCGATGCTTGAATTTGTTGATTGATCAATTTCTCATAAATCGTTTCTAATTCATGCGCAATCAGACCAATGTGACGCGCTTGAATCATATTTGAACCACCTTTTAAGGTGTGCAAATATCGCATCAAATTCTTTAAAGCATTTACATTATGACGATCTGTCGTCCATGTATTAAGATCAGCATCAATACCCACCATCAGCTCATCAGCTTCCTCAAGGAAGATATCTAAGAGGTCAGGATCAAAGTCTCGATTAGATTGCTCTGATTGTAATTGTTGTTTATCCAAAGCCAATTGAGCAGCGAAACTAGTAACATCAATCGATGGCTCTGCAACATCTGAATGAGTCGATATTTCTATTTCAGTTGTGCCATCCAAATCTACTGCTTTTTCAATATCTTCATCTTCTGACACAACAAATTTATCAATCTGAATAGCTGTCGTTGCAGTTGATTTCATCAAATTAGTTAACACGTCTAAGACATGCGTAGATGGATAATCCACTTGCTGGTCACGAATCGTTTGAATTCGATCGGCAATATCGTCCTGTACTGAGCGAATCACAGAAATAAGTGATGGCGTCGCTTGAATCTGTTGGTTAATCAGCTTTTCATAAATTGTTTCTAACTCATGCGCAATCAAACCTATATGACGCGCATGAATCATATTTGAGCCACCTTTTAAGGTGTGTAAATATCGCATCAAGTTTTTAAGTGCATTCACATTTTGTAGATCAGCAACCCAAGTATTGAGATCCTCATCGATACCAACTAAAAGTTCATCAGCCTCTTCAAGGAAAATGTCCAATAAGTCTGGATCAAAATCACGATTTGATTCACTCGTAGACAGTTGTTGTTTGTCTAATGCAAACCGAGCGGCTAAATCACTTGTATCAACAATTGAATCCTGCACAACTTCTGCTTCACTCAATGGAGCTGCTTGATCATGATCTGTTTCAATCAATTCCGCTTCTAATAACTCGATATTCTGTTGAGTGAATGTACTTAACTCATTGAGCATCTGCTCATGTTCTTTCGTCAGCGTAACTCGTTGTCCAGCAGCCAATGTATCAAATAACTGAATAAACTGTTGATGAACTTGATCATACAATTCAAATCCATATTCAAGATTAAGTAAACTTGGCTTATAAATTAAGTCCTGATAACTCGATCTTAATAGGCTTGTGTATTGATACATGCCAATCGTTGCATGATGATGTGTATGCTGTAGCAAAATTTCAGCTTGCTGGCTGAGTTGCTGAATATATTGTGGGAACTCAGTCCTTGCACGCTGATCAAAATCAGATTCCACATCTAACAGATCTTGAATATTGAGTTCCAAGAGCTGTGAAACTAAGCCTTGCGGTCTTAGATTTTCTCCATGAGAATCTTCAAGTTGGAAATCATAGCTATCCCAAGCAGTATTGAAAGTTGCATGAATTTCGTCTGTTCTTTGCGCTGTCTCTAACTGTCTCAAACTATATAAATAATCACGCACAAATTGAGCATAATGCGTTAGTAAGGCTGTTTCATTTGAGTTCGAATCCAATTCATCATGCAATAGCGTTTTAAATAAATTTTCTACTTTTGAACTAGCATCAAAAATTTGATCAATGTGTGCCATTGCCGAACTACCACGAAGCGTATGTAAGGCTCTGATTAAATGGTTGTAATGCTCATTCGTCGGATGATCATTTTGTAAGAATTGATCAATTGTCGCCAAGTGTTCCTCAGCTTCCTCCAAGAAAATAGCCAAAGTTTCTTTAGCAAGTAGCTCGTCTTCAGCTAGCACTTTATCTGCATTATCTAATTCCAATTGCTCAGTTTGAGTTAAGTGATCAACAAATAGCGTTTCTTCAACCAATTCTAATCCCGTACTTATGTCCTCACTTACCAAATGATCAGCAAGCATTAATAAGTCAGAAAGCGCTGGTTCAACACTCTGTTGTTGTAATTGTTGTCCTAATAGCACCAATGGTCGTAAGTCGATCAGATGTGCTCGAACCGCTTTGAAATCGTGAATTAACTTAAAGCGATAAATATTAAAAATCGCTTGTACATAACGTTGAATTTCTGTCGTAAGCGGAATCGTTCCCGCTAAGACACGATTTAACGTATCTTCCACCGTCCAGCCTAGTTCTCCTGAAGATTTCGCACCGACCATGCGACCAGAACCTTTGAGCGTATGGAAATGACGACGAATATCAGTCAACACATTCTGTAGATTCGGCTGTTCAATCCATTGAACCAATAATGGGTCTAACTCGACAAAGATTTCATCTAATTCTTCAATAAAAATTTCAAGAATTTCTGCATCTTGTTCAAGATAACTATCTTCAGGAAGCGTCATCGTTTCAACTAACGTTTTTAATATTTCTTTCATAGCGGCTTCTTTCGTTTTTATCCACCAATTGTGGGTAAAAAATACGAGTATCAATCACACAAGATGTCGTTCCATTTCGCCATCACCTTGTAGAGATATCCTACATCTCTAAAATGGAAAGACAGACACCCCCATCTGTCTTTCCAATCCTGCTGCTTATTCTGGTAACTTAAAGTCAGTCACCGATTCACGTAATGATTCAGCCATATTCGCCAACTCTGAAACCGAACGTGCTGTATCAAACGTTGCTGTTGTTGTTTGCGACGTAATTTCCTGTACAACATTCATCGTCGTCGCAATATGACTTGCTGAAGCAGATTGAAGTTTTGCTGCGTCCGAAATGCTTGCAATCAGTTTTGCCAAATCGCCCGATACCGTTTGAATTTCATCAAGTGCAATACCAGCATCTTTTGCTAAGTTAGCACCACGTACAACCTCAGATGTTGTTTGCTCCATCGAAATAACAGCTTCATTGGTATCTGTTTGAATGGTTTTTACTAAGCTTTCAATCTGTTTGGTTGCTGATGCAGAACGTTCTGCAAGACGTTGAACCTCATCCGCTACGACAGCGAAACCACGTCCTGCCTCACCTGCCATCGATGCTTGAATCGCAGCGTTCAATGCCAAGATGTTGGTTTGGTCGGCAATATCGTTAATCAATGAGACAATGTTACCAATCTCTTGAGATGATTCACCTAAACGCTTAATACGTTTAGATGTTTCTTGAATTTGTTCACGGATGTGATCCATCCCCTCAATCGAACGGTTTACCACTTGCGCACCATTGGTTGCAATTTGTACCGAACGTTTTGCTACTTCTGCTGATTCGGATGCATTCGCAGATACTTGGTCAATTGACAATGCCATTTCATTCATTGCGGCTGAGGCACCTGCAATTTCTTGAGCCTGATGTTCAGAAGCTTCTGCCAATTGGTTGGTAATGCTTTGTGTATCTTGAGTATAACGCGCAACTTCTTGTGATGTATCTGTAATACGAGAAACAAGATCACGTAATTGATCAATCGCAAAGTTGATCGAGTCAGCAATTGCACCAGTGAAGTCTTCTGATACAGTCGCATATGAACGTAAATCACCATCAGCTAAGTCAGCAATCTCATCAAGTAAACGTAAAATCGCGTTTTGGTTACGGTCATATTCGTCTTGTAAACGTGTCACACGTTCTTTATCTGTATTACTACGTAATGCCAATAATTGAAGTGCAGAGAAAACTAAGACACCTAAAGCTAGAATTAATGCAATACCAGCTAATACATTGCCCCAACCGCCTTCTGCTTTATCTGATAAAGCATTTAATGAGCTTAACAAAGCATCTGATTGAGTAAAAATTTCAGAGGATGCCTGACGTACATGGACAATTTGGTTGGCATTTTTTAGAACCGTTTCAGCCGCCAATTTCAAAACTGCATCATAATCAGATTTAATACTATCAACAGACTCGCGCAGATCAGGTGAACTAATACGATCTACACCAAGTTCTGAACTACCATTCAATTGAGCATTTAAGTAAATACCAAAGGTGTCAATGTCTGCACCGAAGTCATTCGCTGATGCATTAGAGTTGTCCGTACCGACCAATACCGAGTTGATCGAACGCAAGATACGCTCTGCAATAAACACTTGGTTCTTGGTAATGATTACTTGACTACTTGGCATGTTCTCACGAACCATTTGGTCAACCATCAAGTTATATTCAGCTTGAATCTCAGGAATCGTTTCACTAATCGAAATGTTAGTGTCATAAAGCTGATTAATGATCGCTTGTTGAGATGCAATTAAGTCGATGTTTTTAGATACGTTGGTCCACAACTCATTGACCTTTTTATATTCATCTGAGCTTTTACCATATACATCTTCAACAACTTCCAGATTTTCTGCAAATCGCTTTTCAGAAGCAACCAAGTTATTCATCGTCTCAGATGTACCTGAAGCAGTGGCTTCAGTTGCTTGGCGTGAAATCATCTGCGAAAGCAAACGCAACTCACCTAAGCTACGCGTTAATTGGTTAGAACGAGGCAAACTCACGAACAAATAAATTAAGAGGATAACTGCAAGGACCAAAGCAATTAAGGCACGATAGATAATTGGCTTAGACTTTTCAGTTTCACCGAATAAACGAGAAAATTGATCAAGTTGCGTTCGAATTTTTCCTAGAAAAGCCCCGCCCTTTTTAGATCCTGCACCGTCACTACCATTCTTCTTTTTAAGTTTAAAGCCCATTCCAGCTTCTCCCCTGAATACGCGCTTATCTTCCGTCGCGTATTAAATTAGTTTATAAACTTTATTGATGCGTTCATGTACTGAGGATTTTTTAGCAATCGACTCAGTAAGAACACATGCCATTGTTGATTATGTTGGTGGAAATACCCCTGACAATAGTCTTTTAATTTACTGTCTAGCTCATTACTTTGAGAAAAAAAACTCTTTTTATTGAAGTGTTGAATTCCCAAGACCTGATCAACGACCAACCCCACATAATGATCTTGATGGCTAATACAAATTACTTTTTGTGTCGGAGAAAATTGACTTCGTTGATCTGAGATAAAATGTGATAAATCAGTCACTGAAAGCAATCTTCCGCGGATATTTGCCAAACCGCGCACCCATGCCTGAGTATTCGGTACAGGTGTGTATTTCGGAGGATAAATCACCTCTGAAATTTCCCCCAATGGTGCAACAAAATATTGCCCTAACATCTCAAATGCAATACCAGACCAACGGCTGACTTCATTTTGAGTTGCAGTATATTGTTTGTTGCCTCGCTTGGATAAACGAAGCAACTCGATAAATCCGTTTGCTGCCATACTCTATCCCGTTATTACGTCATGAGAGGCTCATAGTGAGCGAACCAATTAACTTAATAGCTGTTTAATCACATCAATAAGCTGTTGCTCATCTACTGGCTTGGTCAAATAATCACTTGCCCCTTGACGCTTACCCCATACACGATCCGTCGCTTGGTCTTTAGTGCTGACAATCACAACAGGAATATGTTGTGTATCTTTCGCTTTACTGATCTGACGTGTTGCTTGGAAGCCATTCATGCCAGGCATGACAACATCCATAAGCACTAAATCAGGCAATTCAGCTTGTGCCATCGTTACCCCATCGGCACCATTAGTTGCTTCTAAAACTTCATAACCGTGTTTAGTTAAAATTTCTCTAAAGCGAAATGTTTCAGTAGGTGAATCATCTACAATAAGAATACGAGCCATTTTTTCCTCAATTTTTAAATTTTATGCGCTGACATGGTTACGGATCGCACTCAACAGCTCATCCTTACTAAACGGCTTAGTTAAATATTCATCAGACCCCACAACACGCCCTTTTGCTTGATCAAATAAACCGTCTTTGCTTGAAAGCATGATGACTGGAATATTTTGATAATTTAATGAATTCTTGATCAATGCACAGGTTTGATAACCATCTAAACGCGGCATCATAATATCCACAAAAACAATATCTGGATTTGCTTCAGCAATTTTTGATAATGCTTCAAAACCGTCAACTGCAGTAATTACCTCACAACCTTCACGTTGTAATAAGGTCTCAGCTGTACGACGAATCGTTTTAGAATCGTCAATCACCATCACCTTTAAATTTTGAAATTTATCTTCCATTTAATTGTTCCGCCCCATTCACTCAATACAAATTGTGGTTGGTTTAATTTGTTTTATACAGTTTGATATTTTTAACATATCTTTACTTGCATTATCAATGAAGTTTTTTGAACCAACCTATCAGTTTCTTAGAACAACCGTAAGTAGTTCACACTTTTAATTAAATTCCTATTTTTTTTGCATTCCAACTATTTTTAATTGTATAAATAACCACTAATATACAATTGATTATTATTTAAAAATAAGTGATTTAGTTAACTTTTTTACGGGAGATGTAATGACTGGTTCGTTAAAGTGCGCTTTCCGCGTTAGCCAGCTTAAAACGATGACTTGCATTTACATTTGCTCATTTTCCCTATTGATATTCATTTGCACATCTACCCTTGCTGCCACAGACCAAGCTAAAGCCGTTTGGTACCGCTATTATGATAATAATGGTGTTGCTAATGTCAGCACATCTGTTTCACCAGATCATATTCGTCACGGATACGAAGCACTTGATCGAAATATGCAAGTGATCAGGCGTAACCGACCATACAATGCAGCTGTAGACGCACAACAATCAGCACAAAGAGAAGCTTTAGCTCGCCAAAGAGAACAGGATTTACGGTTAAAACGAGCTTATGGTAGTGCTCAAATTGCAACAGCAAAAAGGAATCAGATCCTAGAAAACTTAAAAAAACAGTTAAATTATCAGCAAGAACAACTCCAGCAATTACAAAGCGATAAAATTCGATTTAAACGCCAAGAAATGGAATATCATCGCAAAGGGCAAGCAGTTCCAGCACAACTCAAGAGCAACCTAGCAAATAATACGCAGAATATTGAAAGTGTGAAAAAAACGGTTGAAAGTCTTCGAAATGCATATCAAAAAACAGATCACGAATATACAGACATCATTAATCGACTCAAAAAACTCGAGTCAAATCAATAATCACACAATAAATCAAATCTTATATTGTGCTTTAAATAACAAGGATTTTGTTAGATCGCACCTTCATTTAGAAATCAGATATGACTTTTTACTGCGCCAAATCCCTTGATTCATGTCATAATGCCCGTCAGTTCAAATGTAGGTGAGCTGTATTGACCTACACTCACCATTTTTAATTACACTTAACTTTAGGACAGTTTCCATGCGCGCAAGCCGCTTTTTATTTGCAACGTTAAGAGAAACCCCAAATGATGCTGAGGTTATTTCTCATCAGCTCATGTTACGTGCGGGGATGATCCGTAAACTCGCTTCTGGCTTATACTCTTGGTTGCCCATGGGAACACGCGTTTTAAAGAAAGTTGATGCTATTGTCCGCGAGGAAATGAACCGTTCGGGTGCATTAGAAGTTTTTATGCCTGTGACACAACCTGCAGCGTTATGGGAAGAATCTGGTCGTTTTGAACAATATGGTCCTGAATTACTTCGTTTCAAAGATCGTCACAATAACGATTTTGTGCTTGGTCCAACGCATGAGGAAGTTATCACAGATTTAGCGCGTAATGAGTTAAAGAGTTATAAACAACTCCCGCTAAACTTCTATCAGATCCAGACCAAATTTCGTGATGAGATTCGTCCACGATTTGGTGTAATGCGTTCTCGCGAATTCATTATGAAAGACGCTTACTCTTTCCACGCAAATCAAGAATCATTGCAAGAAACATATGATGTGATGTATGACACTTACAGTCGTATATTTAGCCGTCTCGGATTGGACTTCCGTCCTGTACAAGCAGACACAGGTTCTATCGGCGGCTCAGCATCCCATGAATTTCATGTGCTTGCAGCAAGTGGTGAAGATGATATCGCATTTTCGACTGAGTCAGACTATGCTGCAAATGTTGAAATGGCTGAAGCAGTTTTAGTGGGTGAACGCGCTGCTGCAACCCAAAATTTTGCTTTAGTCGACACACCAAATCAAAAAACCATTGCTGATGTCTGCCAATTTCTGAATGCTGATGCTAAACAATCTGTAAAAGCACTCCTTGTACAAGGAATTACTGATGAAGCTGGCAATACACCAATCGTGGCATTGTTCATACGTGGTGATCATGAGCTGAATGAAATCAAAGCAGAGAAACATCCTTTGATTGCAGCACCTTTAACTTTTGCAACTGAAGAACAATTACAACAACACGGTTTAACAGCTGGTTTCTGCGGTCCACAAGGTTTAGTCGAAAAGGGCTTAACTGTCATCGTAGACCGTGCTGCGTCTGTATTATCTGACTTCATTGCTGGCGCAAATGAAGTTGATAAACACGCCACTGGTGTCAACTGGGATCGTGATGCAACCTTTACAGAGGTTTACGACCTTCGTAATGTGGTTGAAGGAGATCCCTCTCCTGATGGTAAAGGCACTCTGCAGATTAAGCGCGGTATCGAAGTCGGTCATATCTTCCAACTCGGTACAAAATATTCAGAAGCTTTAGGCTGTAAGGTACTTGGCGAAGATGGCAAACCATTTACAGTGACCATGGGCTGTTATGGTATTGGTGTGACCCGTGTTGTCGCAGCAGCAATTGAACAAAACTTCGACGATAAAGGGATTATTTGGCCTCAAGCAATCGCGCCATTCGATGTAGCTATTGTTCCAATGAATGCGCACAAATCACCACGTACCGTAGAAGCGGCTGAAGCACTGTATGCTGAACTACAAGCACAAGGCTACGATGTGTTACTTGATGATCGTAATGAGCGTCCTGGTGTTAAATTTTCTGATCTTGAGTTGATGGGTATCCCGCATCGTATCGTCATCGGTGAAAAAGGCTTAGATGCTGGTACTTTTGAGTACAAAGGTCGTCGTGATGCAGAAGCAAGCAATCTCAATAAAGAAGAGTTATTCGCAAAACTTGTTCGCTAATCAGACTTCAATTCAAAATATAAAAAAAGCCGTTTCAATGAAGCGGCTTTTTATTTAAACGTTATGTCCCGTCCTGAAATAAGTATACACCTTAAGAGGCTTATTTTATGGAATATGAAAAAGAACAACGAGTTAAACGAACACAACGAGATTATAGTTTTGCCTTTAAAATGCTGATTGTCCATGAGGTAGAAAAAGGGCAAATCACTTATAAACAAGCTCAAGCAAAATATGGTATTCAAGGAAGATCAACTGTGCTTACATGGTTACGTAAGTACGGACAACAAGATTGGACTTCTAAAGCTATGCCTTCCACTTCAAAACGCCAACTCACCCCTCAACAACGCATTCGCCAGTTGGAAAAACAATTAGCCGCAGAAAAGCTAAAAACTGAATTTATCCAAGATGTGATTTATCACATAGACAAAGAATGTGGGAGTGATCTTGGAAAAAAGTATACCGAGCACGTTTCAAAGATTGGCAAGCCCAAAGAAGACTAAATGTCTCACGTTATTGTGAGTGGATAGGAATCACCCGACAGGCTTACTATCAATCAGAAAAACGTGCTCAAATCAAAGCTCAGGAAACTCAGCAAGTACTTGAATTGGTTATGGAGTATCGTTATTTGATGCCAAGTATCGGTACGCGTAAACTCTATTGGCTGATCAAACCAAAATTGCTAGAACAAGGACTGAAGTTTGGTCGAGATCAGTTATTTAAGGTATTAAAAGAGAATGATTTATTGATACGCCCTAAACGTCGCTATACCAAAACTACAGATAGCAAACACTGGATGAAGAAACATCCTAATTTATTAAAGGATTATTCTCCAATACGGGCAAATGAAGTCTTTGTTAGTGATATTACCTATGTTGAAAGTGCAGAGGGTGTGCATTATCTATCACTTGTGACAGATGCCTATACCCGACAAATTAAAGGTTATAAGTTATCAAGTGATATGCGGGCAGAGAATGTTGTACAAGCCTTACATATGGCAATGAAGTCTATAAAAGATAGAGCAACAACCCTGATTCATCATTCAGATAGAGGTTCTCAATATTGCTCTGAATTATATCAATCGGCACTACAGCATTACGGTATAAGTCCCTCGATGACAGATGGAGGAGACTGTTACCAAAATGCTTTAGCAGAGCGAATCAATGGCATACTCAAACAGGAGTTCTTAACTACACGATGTAAAACGATGAAGGAGTTAGACCATTTAATTTCGGAATCTATAGTGATTTATAACTGCTACAGACCGCATTTAAGTTTAAATATGATTACTCCTAATCAGATGTATGAGAAAGCGAAAACCGAGCTAATTGCTTAACTCGGTTTGAAATGAAATACTGTCAATCTATTTCAGGACGGGACATTAAACAGTGGAATCCTTGATGGTTTCTGATGAACCATTCTGTTTGACCGATTCAATTCCTTTATCGCGTGACTGTTCGCTCGCATACATCTGACTCGTACCAATAATCTGGTGATTTGCAGCCTTAAGATTAAAATAAGGCTTATCATTTTTAGCGGTTAAACGTTCATAACGCGCATCATCTGGGCTATTCTTTTGTACCGAGGCAATGCCATTCATTGCTGAAGCTTTTGCTTTATACAACTCACTCGTTAAAATCACTTCACCATTACCAGCTTTTAAAACAAAACGATATTGGCCATCGCTCGCTTGACTCACTTCAAACCACCCTGCCATAAACACCTCTTTTTCTAATATTTAGATTCATCTTATTGTTCAAACAATATAGAACAGCGCAAAAGCACATTAGATCGTTTTTTGTTCTTTTTTGGTAATTGATATAATTGTAAAAAGGGAGCTCTAACCGCTCCCTCATCTAACCTGATCGCAAATAAATCAAACTTTTTTCACAAATTCAGATTTCAGTTTCATTGCACCAACCCCATCAATTTTACAGTCAATGTTATGACCATCACTTGCGTCAGGTACTAAGCGAATACTTTTGACTTTTGTTCCTACTTTAACAACTGAAGATGAACCCTTTATTTTCAAATCTTTAATTACGGTAACACTATCGCCATCAGCTAGAAGGTTGCCATTTGCATCCTTAATCATTTCTTCTAATTCTGTAGCCTGACTCTCTCCTTCTTTCCACTCATGCGAGCACTCAGGGCAAATCAATAAGTCGCCATCTTGATAAGTATATTCTGATTGGCATTGTGGGCAATTTGGAAAAGACATAAAAAATCTCAAAAACTCTATTATGAGCTATAGACTTTATTTTTCAAAATTTTGCACTTAACTCTTTTTTCTATGTAAACCGTTCTGGAATCAATTTGATATCTGAGCTCCGTATTTTAGATTGCAAATACAATCAAATCTTCCTTTTCAATTTTACAGTGATCAAATGATGAATGTTAGTGTCTGTTATTGGTCAGGGATATCTGCTTGGACCAATAAACTTAATAGATACAATGATTCTTGCCAACCTAGATAACACGCCTCAACAGGAATCACATCAGGTAAGCCCTCTTGGGTAATATAAACCTCAGTGCCAACCATGACGGGCTTTAATTCAATCGTGACCTGAATATCTCCAACTAAATTTGGGTCATCAAATTTATCGATATAACGGAGTCGTTCATTTGGAACCAGTTCAAGATAAGTACCACCAAATGAGTGTACCTGACCCGTTGAAAAATTTGTAAATGATATCTTATATGTCCCGCCTTTCTGCGGATCTAAATGGTGAACTTTAGCAGTAAACCCATGGGGTGCCATCCATTTAACCAATGCATCTGGATCTAGAAAGGCTTTAAAGACTCGTTCTGCTGGTGCACTAAACACACGATGTAGCTTCACTGTGCCTGTCATTTTTATTCTCCAATCTCACTATTATTCTCTAAATGTAGCCTGCAATCACAATCGTTCTACCAAGATGATGTGATCAATTATTTATTTCAACACGAATATCAACATTCAAAAGCTGCTTTTTTGTGAAAAATGGCGCAAAATAACATCCCTTATTTTAACGATCAGAATGCTGCTTTAGGATTGATCTATGAACCAACTTGCTTTTACTGCTTTTAGCTTAAATGGTGTAGATGCACAAAAATTCTTACAAGGTCAAGTCACTGTTCATGTTGAACGATTGGTTGAGAATGAAAGCCGTTATACTGCAATTTGTGATTTAAAGGGCCGTATCCACTTTGGTCTATGGATCAAAAAAATAAATTCAGAAAGCTTTGAGCTAGTGACTACACAGGATCAAGCAGAAGAGTTTGCCAAACATATTCGTAAGTTTGGTGCATTTTCTAAAATGAAATTAGAAGAGATCAGTTCAGTTTTCCCAACGATAAATGGTATTCAAACTGATTTTTCTACTACAGAAACCGACATCAATACATGGCAAGTTCAAGCAATTCAATCTGGACAAGCATGGATTACTCAAACAACTGAACATCTATTTCAACCTCAAGAGCTGCGTCTACATCAACGGGAAGGCGTGCACTTTGATAAAGGCTGTTATCTCGGGCAAGAAATTGTGGCTCGTCTTTGGTTTAAAGCCAAACCTAAACACTGGTTACATTTAATTCAAGGTAAAGAGACAACACCTGCCCCTGCAACACAGCTCAACAAAGATGTTGAGGTAGTCAATAGTATTGCTTTTGACAATGGTTATCTCGCTCTGGTGATTGCCAAGCCTACAGCTATACAAGAACTTGATGTTAAGGTTTTAGATTTACCTGAAGCTTTGAATGGTGATGTAGCTCGACCTAGCTAAGTTCTTCTCCAAAAAATTAATCGTACCAACTCATGTGTGATCACGGCGAATGAATCCGATGAACACATGAGTTAATTTTATTTATTACACTTAAATTTTCTTATTAAAACAACAAATTCATCTATAAAACAGGCTTCCTCACAATACATACAAAATCATTATTTACATTCTCTGCGAAACTTTTATGATATGGGGATTAAGTTATTTTCTGCTGATTACAAAGGATTTGAGCAGAAATGAAGGAAAGGAAAAAAAGATGAAAAAGTTGCTCATTGCCAGTCTAATGATCGTTGCAAGCCACTCAACATTGGCAGCAGACAATAAAGCAACCAATAAGCCCGATGTATTTGCAAAAGCAACTCAACTCTACGAGGCAAAAAATTACCCAGCAGCATTTGCAGAAATGCAACGTCTTGCAGAATCTGGAAATGCTCAAGCAATCTATAATCTTGGCTCCATGACCCAACATGGTCAAGGAACCAATAAAGATGAAAAGAAAGCACTGCAATATTATCAAGACGCTTCAAATAAAGGTTTCGGGAAAGCAAGCTTCGTGATTGCCCAAGCCTATCGTCAAGGAAACTTAGGTTTAAGCAAAGACACTCAAAAATTTAAAGAGTACCTCGACAAAGCATCCAAACAAGGTTCCGAAGAAGCTATTGTTGAAATCGCAACTTTATTATTTGCTCAGGGTAAACCTGAGACAGATCAAATTGCAATTCGCCAACTCAGACCATTAATTCAGAAGAATTACTACCCTGCAATGCATATCAGAGCGATATATGATCTTGGACAAGGGGTTAAAAATAAGAATCCTGTTACGCGTCAACAAGCGATTAGATCTATCCAATCACTTGCTGAAAAAGGTTACGCGCCGTCTTTAATGGCTTTGGGTAATATGCTCGCAAATGGAGATATTCTTCAGCAAAATCTACCTGAGGCGAAAAAGATTTTTACCGAGCTAGCGAGACAAGGTATCCCTCAAGCTAAAGAATCCTTGGCCAAAGTAGAACAGATTGAAGCTCAACAAAAGCAAGCTAAAGCATCTGGCGCAAAGCCATAAATATTGTAAAAGTTCACCAAATACCTATTCTTTCAAGATAAGGTATTTGGTGATTCATATGGTTAGAATTGCTTAGTTACGGAAAAACCCGCACTCCAGTTACGCCCATCTGCTGGTTCAAAGAAACGCCCATTACCATCATTTACGATCACTGAACCGATATAATTTTTATCCAACATATTATCGATACGTGCATAAGTATTTACACGCCAGTCATTCATATTCCAAACATAGCCAGTGTAAGCAGAAATGGTGGTGTAACTTGGTGCTACCTCAGTATTAATATCATTGACATATATTTTGTCACTATATTGAGCATCTACACCGCCATATAATCCAGCTTTAGGTTTCCATGCCAATGAAGCATAGGCTCGTTGTTTTGCGATCCCTGGAATCAGATTACCAGATTCGATTTTGGAAACTGAACCAATCTCAGGCACATCCGATTCAAAAGTCGCATCTAAATATGCATAACTAGCATTTGCAATCAAATCATGCCATAGCGCTTTGTTCCATGTTAACTCTACACCTTCACGTAAAGTTTTATCAGCGTTGCGGAAAGTATTGCGTCCATCTTTTGCACCAGCCGAAACAATGTCATCTTTAGTCTTGGTCTGAAATACCGCCAACGTAAAATTACCCAACATATTTTGTGACTTTAAGCCAAACTCATACGTATCACTACTTGATGCTTCTAAATCAAAATTAAATCCACCTAACCCATCAGGGCGATATGCCATTTCAGTAAATGTTGGCGTTTCAAAACCCTTAGCGTAACTCACATAGGTCAATAACTCTGGAAAGACTTGCCAGCTTAACGCAACCGACGGAAGTAACTTAGAATAATCTGTTTTGCCACTATCATCCCCATTGACTCCAACAATGAAATGATCTTTGGATTTGTAGTGTACATTGCTATAACGCACACCTGTATCTAACTTCCATGTAGGTAAGAACTGCCAAGAAGCTTGTAAATATGGGTCAATATTCCACAAGGTGTTATCTTCATCACGGCGCAATTTTCCTTTAACACCATAAGAAGGTTGACCATTTACTAAGTTAAAATTCTCATATCCTTTACGGTCTTCGTCCATGGCATCAAGCGCAACACCTAAACTCACTATTGTATTTGGCAATAGCTCCTTGCCTGTCCAACGGAAGTCAGCACCATAATAGTTACGCTCAAAGTCAATTACACCACCTGCATGTCTCAGATTTTCTTGAGTAGATTTTGGAATGGATTGATATTGAGTGACTTGGCGATTCCCCCAATATCCCATCATATAAAGTTCATTTTGCTCATCAATTGGTTTTGACCACGTTACTCCAGTTTGAATCTGCTCTATATCCTTACGTACATCAAACTGCTTGAGAAAAGGAACCTGTTGTCGTGGATTTTCACGCCATTGTTCGCGAGTTAAACCTTGTGGATCATTTGCATTGATTTTGACGTAATTGGTAATCCAGTTCACCTTGGAACCATCTTCCAAATTCCACGTTAGCTTGGCATTATTTTGAACTTTATCAGCATCACTATGTTGTCGGTAGCCATTTGTATCAAAGTAAGATGAACTAATGATATAGCTGGGTTCATTTTGATTTTTGGCGCCACCTTGCAAAATGATACCCGCACGATTTTTATCGTGACCACCACCAGTATAATTTAATTCAATTGAATCCTTGCCTTGACCTTCTTTGGTTGTGGTTAACAACGTCCCACCAGAAGAATTTCCATAGAGAGAAGAAAATGGTCCTGTTAAAACTTCAAGATGACTCAGACTACTCAAATCAATATTTGAAGTTTGACCTTGACCATCCGGCATCGTCGCAGGAATACCATCAACATAAAGACGAATTCCTCGCACCCCAAAAGTTGAACGCGCACCAAAACCTCGCATGGATAGCTGTAAATCCTGTGCATAGTTTTCACGATTATTCAATTGTAGACTCGGTACACCTTTTACCAATTCAGTCAAATTAACTTGAGCAGATTGTTGTTGCTCAGATGTATCCATCCGAAAAACAGATGCTGGTGTATGTAAATAGTCGGTATTCATACGAGTTGCTTCAACAGTAATCGTTGGGAGCTGAACTGTATGCTCTGAATTAGATTCATTAGCCCAGATTGAGCTACTACCTAAACCCATACATAACACGACACAACCGTATAAAAAGTTAATTTTCATTGAAGGCATGAAGATTCCTTATTTCTCAAAAATTCAAACAGGATTTTTAAAGTAAGCATTTGATTATTTTATATTTGTCTTACATTATTAACTTTAGCCACAATCATCAATCTTGTTACTGATCGACATTAGCAAATAAAATTAAATACCCTCATAATTGTAAGTGAAACATTTACCCTCATTGTATTGTTGTTGAAACAACTTGAGCTTTTTATGCCTGAACTTCCTGAAGTTGAAACTACGAAAACCAGTCTATTGCCGCTACTCACACAACGTGTTCAATCGGTTAAGGTATTGAATGCCAGTCTCCGTTGGCCCATTCCTGATAATCTTGAAAAGTTAGTGGGACAACGCTTAACGGCTCTTAAACGTCGGTCTAAATATATATTGGCTGAATTTGAACAGGATCAAATGCTATGGCATCTCGGCATGTCAGGAAGTTTTCGTTTATGTGAACCGAATGATGCATTGAGAAAACATGATCACCTCATCATTGACTTTGAAGATCAGCAACTTCGCTATCACGATCCTCGACGTTTTGGATGTATTCTTTGGCTAGATCAGGCAAACCAAAGCAAACTGATTGACACGCTTGGACCTGAGCCACTCTCTGAGGATTTCAACGCTAGGTATCTTTTAGAAAAATTACAAAAAAAGAATGTCGGCATTAAAATTGCTTTAATGGATAATCACGTGGTAGTCGGTGTTGGTAATATTTATGCGACTGAAAGCTTGTTTAATGTCGGTATTCATCCTGCACAACCTGCCTCAACGCTAACCAATACACAGGTGGAAAAACTGGTTATTGAAGTGAAACGGATCTTGAAACAAGCAATCGACTTAGGTGGTTCAACTTTGCGTGATTATAGCAATGCAATGGGTGAAAATGGTTATTTCCAACAAACCCTATTGGCTTATGGTCGCGCTGGTGAAATGTGTGTCAACTGTGAGACCACATTGGAGAATCTGAAACTTGGTCAAAGAGCAAGTGTGTTTTGTCCACAATGCCAACCATTGAAATTGAAAAAAACATAGTTTTAAAAAAGGAGAACAACGCATGAAAACTGCTATTGTTCGACATATCTTAGTCAAAGATAAAGACATGGCTGAACAGTTGAAAAAACGTATCCAATCTGGTGCTGATTTTTCAAAAATTGCAAAGCAATATTCGACCTGTAATTCAGCCAAACGCGGTGGTGAACTCGGCGAAGTCAAAAAAGGGCAACTCGTTCCTGTGATAGATAAACTGGTTTTTAGTGCAGCAGAACGCGTTTTACATGGTCCAATCAAAAGCCAATTCGGTTTCCACTTGTTAGAAATTAAGTTTCGGATGGATGGATTAAGATAATCCAAGATGAGCTTAAATCTTATTTTAAGCTCATTAAAATAATAAATAGATAAGAAATACTAGTTTTGTTTCGGTTTCATCACATACGTCCATGCATCTATGCATTCACCTGAAGTGAGAATCACCTCCGTCTGTACGCGTTGATATTGAAATCCTTCAAAATCATCTAACATTTTCCAATTTTCATCTAATTTTTCGGAACTAAATAAGTATCCCTCAACAAATGGGTCTTGTGAATTAAGGATGATCGCTGGCAACCCTTCATCAGGCCCCCAATCTAAAACGTAAACAGTTCCATGCACACGTGCTTGCTGCCAATCCCCTTCGATCGCACCCAAAATATGAGCATTTTCTCGATTTGGGCAGAGTGTGCCATATACAAATAATCGGTTCATGTTGGTGGATCCCCCTCGTAATATGCACAGCATCTTAAAATGAAAGCAGCAATTTTTCTATGTAAAAACGACTATTTTCACATCACTATTCAGCAAATCATATTCCGACAGACAATAAAAAACGGCACCTAGAATGCCGTTTTTCATCAAGAAATACTTAACCTTGTTTTTTCAATTGATCGCGAATTTCACGTAATAATTGAATATCTTCTGGTGTTACTTCTGGTTCAGGAGCCACTTCTTCTTGCTTACGAATACGATTCATCACTTTCACCAACAAGAACACAACCCATGCCAGTAATAAGAAATTAATCAAGACCGTAATAAAACTACCGTATGCAAATACGTTTAGTCCTGCTTCTTGAGCAGCCGCGAGATTATTAATACTATTTGGGTTATCACCTAAAACAACAAACCAGTTGGTGTAATCCACCTCACCACCCAAGATCCATGAAATAATTGGCATCAGAAGATCTTTAACCATAGAATCAATAATCTTGCCAAAAGCACCACCAATGATCACACCAATCGCGAGATCCATGACATTGCCTTTGACAGCAAACTCTTTAAATTCTTGAATAATACTCATCTATAACGCTCCAGAATTAAAATGAATACAGCCTGTTTTGGGATTGTTTAATACACAGGTGTAAATCGTTAGCATAATGTTGATAATTTAATATTTTTATCAAAAAAAGAAAGTTATTTCACACTTTAACAACATATTTTATTTTAGTAAAAATATGAACTTAAGCATGTAATCACTCTTTTCATAATGCAATAAAAAAACCGCCAAATCAATTTAGCGGTTTTTCACTTTCCACTTAGGAAAAATTATTTATCACGGTTACGTTTACGTTCATTTTCAGTCAAGTAACGCTTACGAATACGAATTGATTTCGGTGTTACTTCAACTAACTCATCATCTTCAATGAATTCAAGCGCTTGTTCAAGCGTGTATTCAATTGCAGGCGTCAAAGTTAAAGCATCATCAGTACCAGACGCACGAACGTTGGTTAACTGTTTTGCTTTGGTTGGGTTTACAACCATATCGTCTGAACGAGAGTTAATACCCACGATCATCCCTTCATACACTTCTAACTGTGGCTTAGCGAATAAACGACCACGGTCTTGAAGGGTAAATAATGCATAGCCCAAGCAAGTACCTTGAACCATTGAAATCAATACACCGTTTTGACGCTTCGCTACGCTACCCTGTTTCACAGGACCGTAATGAGAGAAGCTTGATGTCATGATCCCTGTACCTGAAGTCATGGTTAAGAATTCAGAACGGAAACCAATCAAGCCACGTGAAGGAACAGTTGCTTCAATACGGATACGGCCTTTGCCATCAACTTCCATATTGGTCATCTCACCTTTACGGTGGCCCATTTGTTCCATTACAGCACCTTGGTGCTGTTCTTCAACGTCAAAAGTTACGTTTTCATACGGCTCTTGTCTTTCACCATCAATTTCTTTGATGATCACTTGTGGACGTGATACGCCCATTTCAAAGCCTTCACGACGCATGTTTTCAATCAATACTGAAAGGTGAAGTTCACCACGACCAGAAACTTTAAAACGGTCTGGACTATCAGTATCTTCAACACGTAATGCAACGTTGTGAATCAATTCACGATCAAGACGTTCACGAATGTTACGTGAAGTAACGAATTTACCTTCTTTACCAGCGAACGGTGAATTGTTCACTTGGAATGTCATCGAAACTGTAGGTTCATCTACAGACAATGCAGGTAATGCTTCAACATTTTTCGGATCACAAATCGTGTCAGAAATATTTAATGCATCAATACCTGTGATACAAACGATATCACCAGCAGAAGCAGATTCAACATCAACGCGCTCTAAACCGTGATAACCCATGATTTTTAAGATACGACCATTACGTGTCTTACCTTCTTTATCAATTACGGTTACTTGAGTGTTCAATTTTACAGAACCACGTTGAATACGACCAACACCGATAACACCAACGAAGCTGTTATAGTCAAGTGAAGAAATCTGCATTTGGAACGGACCATCAACATCAACTGCTGGTGGTTCTACGATATCAACAATCGTTTCAAACAACGGTGTCATATCATCCGCTAATTCTTCTGGTGATGGACCTGCCACACCACGAAGACCAGAAGCATAAACAACTGGGAAGTCCAATTGCTCATCAGATGCACCTAAGTTATCAAATAAGTCGAATACTTGATCAATAACCCAGTCACAACGAGCGCTTGGCTTGTCAACTTTGTTAATAATCACGATTGGCTTCAAACCACGAGCAAATGCTTTTTGTGTTACGAAGCGAGTTTGTGGCATTGGACCTTCTTGAGAGTCAACAAGAAGCAATACACAGTCAACCATCGACATTACACGTTCAACTTCGCCACCGAAGTCTGCGTGTCCCGGGGTATCCACGATGTTGATACGGTATTCAGTATCAGTACGCTTATCTAACCATTTGATCGCAGTGTTTTTAGCAAGAATGGTAATACCACGTTCACTTTCAAGCGCATTCGAGTCCATGACACGCTCAATCTCACCCGCGCGTTCGCCGAGTGCACCAGATTGTTGAAGTAATTTATCGACAAGCGTTGTTTTACCGTGGTCGACGTGCGCAATAATTGCGATATTGCGGAGATTCTTAATATCAGACATAGAATTCGAAACGCTTAAAATTTGAGGGCAAATTATACAGAAAAATACTACGCTTTAGTAGTGACAGTTTATTGACATGCGACTTTTTTTCTGACGAAACGTTACAGAATCGTTGGTAAAGTAGGCTAAGTCTATTAGAATATTCCACTAATGCTTACCTGTTTTATATACTCCCATGTCGAATCCCCAACCCCAGCAACAGTTAGATCTGGTCTATGGACTCAATGATCGTCCGAAACCTTTTGTTGCATTTTTAGCCGCTTTACAACACCTTTTAGCAATTCTGGTCCCGATCGTCACCCCTGGCTTGTTGATCTGTTTAGCCTTAGGCGTATCTCGTGAAGATACCAATATGATCCTTTCAATGTCCTTGATTATCTCAGGGATTGCCACCTTCTTACAATGCAAAAAAGTAGGACCATTTGGTGCAGGGCTTCTAATTGTTCAAGGCACAAGCTTTAACTTTATTGGCCCAATCATTGGTATTGGCAGTGCAATGGTCGCGGCTGGTACACCTGTTGAGCAAGTAATGGCTGCAATTTTTGGTGTAGTCATCGCAGGTTCATTTATTGAAATGGGCGTTTCTCGAATCTTACCTTGGGTAAAGAAGCTAATTACGCCCTTGGTTACGGGTATTGTGGTTCTGTTAATTGGTCTGACCTTGATTAAAGAAGGTCTGATTAGCATGGGCGGCGGATATACTGCCATGCAAGACAATACTTTTGCCAATGCGGACAATCTAATCATGTCTTGCACCGTACTCGGCATCATTATTTTATTGAATCGTATTCGCATTATTTGGGTGAAAAGTTCAGCAATTTTAATCGCCTTAATTATTGGTTATATTCTTGCTGGATTTATGGGGCATTTAAACTTTTCAGCCCTCAGTGAAACACCTCTGATTCAAATTCCGACCCCAATGCATTTTGGTTTGAGCTTCTCATGGAGCTTATTTATTCCAATGGCATTTATTTATTTGGTCACATCGCTTGAAGCTATTGGCGATGTAACAGCAACCAGTAAAATTTCCAATCAACCCGTTGATGGTCCTGTTTGGATGCAACGAATTAAAGGGGGCGTATTGGTGAATGGTGCTAACTCATTCTTGGCTGGTATTTTTAATACCTTCCCTAGTTCTGTTTTTGCCCAAAACAATGGCGTTATTCAACTCACTGGCGTCGCAAGTCGTTATGTCGGCATCTGGATTGCAATCTTACTGATCCTATTAGGCTTGTTCCCTGCCGTTGCGGCCGTAATACAAGCCGTTCCTCAGGCTGTCTTAGGCGGTGCAGTGATGGTGATGTTTGGCGCTGTAGCAGCCTCTGGAATTAATATCTTGTCAGGAATTCACTTAGATCGCCGCGCTTTGTTGATCATTGCGATCTCACTGGCACTTGGCTTAGGCGTTGCTCAAGTCCCGCAAATTCTAGAACACCTTCCTGAATTATTTAAAAATATTTTTAGTTCAGGCGTTGCAACTGGCGGTATTGCTGCTTTGGTTTTAAATCTTGTTTTACCTGAAACTCACAAATAATCATCCAACCATAGCAAACACCCAGTTTGACCACTGGTTTTTGTTTGATGAGAGATCAATATGGATCCACGTAGCGAAGTTGTCTTACGTCAACAAGATTATTTAAATGGGCATGTCTTATTGATTAATGCCCCGAATGATCAACTGAGTAAAAATATGCCGAGTCAAGTCCAAACCTCGATATGGACTTGGAATTATGCAGATCATCAAAGTTTTGTTGGTCATCAAATTGACTCGTATTTCTCAACTGAATTTCCTCAGATTACGGTTGATCAAGTCATCATTTTCGTTCCGAAATCCAAGGAACTCCTCAACTATCTTTTGCATGTTGTTGTGAGCCACTTAAATCAAGGGCAACGTATTTTTCTAGTGGGTGAAAAAAAAGGGGGCATCGAAAGTGCAGCCAAACAATTACAAAGTTATGGAAAAACACTCAAACTCGATAGTGCTAGACATTGCCAATTATGGCAAATGCAAATTGAAAAAACTGAACAATTAAAACCACTTGACCATTGGTTAAAAACTTACACTGTGGATATGGGAGAAGATCGTTTAGAGGTCTGTGCCCTACCTGGGGTTTTCAGTCAAGATCATTTAGATACTGGAACGGCTGTATTAGTCCCTTACCTTCCACAGGTAAAATCGGGTAAGATTGCCGACTTTGGTTGTGGTGCAGGCATTATTAGTGCGTATTTAGCTAAGCTTCATCCAAACCAACATATTTTTGCGCTTGATGTTGATGCATTTGCATTACGGTCGACTGAGATGACATTTCAACGTAATGGGCTGAACTTGGCTCATTTACATCTTCAGCCAGTAACAGGCTTTGCCGATGCGCCAAAAGACTTAGATGCAATCGTAAGTAATCCACCTTTTCATCAAGGGATTCATACGGATTACGATGCCAGTGAAACATTATGTCGACGAGCAAAATTGCACTTGAAACGTTCAGGTGAATTATGGATCGTGGCGAATCGTTTCTTAAATTACCCTCCATTGATTGAACAAAGCTTTGGAGAATGTATGGTGAAAGCAGATCAACAAGGCTTCAAGGTATTATTCGCCTGTGCAAGTAGGGTCGGCTGATATTTCAGCCTACAACGTAATTCATTTATAAAGTGTCAACCGACCCTTATAGTGTTTAAGGATTTTTTATGAGCGATACATCTGCTCCCCAACAGCTTCTGCGTAAGCTTGGTGCCCGCCATCTCAATATGATCGCTATTGGTGGCTCTATTGGTACAGGCTTATTTCTCGCTTCAGGTTCAACCATTGCTAGTGCCGGTCCAGGCGGTGCATTATTGGCATATGCCTTAATTGGTCTAATGATTTATTTTTTAATGACCAGTTTGGGTGAACTCGCCACACACACACCAACTTCTGGAGCATTTTTCACTTACGGTAGCCGTTATGTGGAAAGTGGATTTGGCTTTGCTTTAGGTTGGAACTATTGGTACAACTGGGCAATTACAGTTGCATTTGAACTGGTTGCAGTACAGTTCATCATGAAATTTTGGTTTCCCGATCTTCCTGGATTCTACTGGAGTGCCATTTTCCTCGCGGTGATATTTGGAATTAATGCACTCACGGTAAAAGGCTTTGGTGAAAGTGAATTTTGGTTCTCAATGACTAAAGTTGTTGCGATTGTGATCTTTATCATTATTGGTATTTTCATGATTGTTAAGATCATGCTCACACCAGATGTTTCCGCTTTTAGCAACTGGACTAAAGGAGATGCACCTTTTGTTGGCGGTCTACAAGCCATGATTGGTGTGGCAATGATTGCAGGATTTTCATTCCAAGGCACAGAGATGGTTGGGGTTGCAGCAGGCGAATCTAAAGACCCGAAGAAAACCATTCCGATTGCAATTAAACAAATTTTCTGGCGTATCCTGTTGTTCTATATCTTATGTATTTTCATTATTGGTACATTGATTAGTTATGACAACCCACTGCTATTACACGCAGCGGAAAGTAAAGACATTGCGCTGTCACCATTCACTTTATTGTATGAAAAAGCAGGTTTTGCTTTTGCAGCGAGTGTCATGAATGCGGTTATTTTAACTGCGATATTATCTGCGGGTAACTCAGGCATGTACTCATCGACACGCATGCTGTTCGATATGGCCAAACAAGGACGTGCACCGAAATGGTTTGCCAAACTCGACCCGCGTGGCGTACCTATGAATGCCCTTTATGCAACTACGGCAGTCGCTGCATTGTGCTTTTTAACCACGTTTATTGGTGAACAAGAGGTTTTCAACTGGTTACTCAATATGTCCGGGATGTGTGGCTTTATCGTTTGGTTAGGCATTGCGATCTCACATTATCGTTTCCGTAAGGGCTATTTAGCACAAGGTTACCGTCTTGAAGATCTCGCGTATCGTGCCAAATTCTTCCCATTTGCACCGTGGTTTGCATTCATTCTATGTTCAATTATTATTCTTGGTCAAAACTATCAAGCTTTAATGGGCGGAAAAATCGATTGGATTGGGCTTATCTCGACCTATATTAGCATTCCTTTATTCTTGGTCATCTGGTTAGGTTATAAATGGAAACACAAATCTAAGCTCATCGCTTATCAAGATATGAACGTAAAACCAGGTGAATAAACCACATAAGACTTGACCAAAATTTAAATATGAGTAGAATCTTTGCTCATATTTTAACGGCAACATTTATTTTAGGAGGACGACACGCATGCCAACATTACAAGGAACAACTTACTAAGATTTGGCACGCTGTCGACTCACGGACAAGTGGCAAATCAACTTCACTTGTCCGAATGTCTACTTAAACCTAGCATTCGCTAGGTTTTTTTATGCCTATTCGGACACCAAATAAAATAAGAGAGAATCTTATGGGCATACAAAAAATACTTAATGCAGATGCTCAATATGGCGTCCCAGTGAAAATATTCACTCGCGATATTGATCAGGAAAGCATTGAACAACTTAAGAAAATGGCACAACTTCAATTTGTTTATTCACATATTGCAGTGATGCCTGATGTACATGTCGGTAAAGGTGCGACCGTGGGCAGCGTTATCCCGACAAAACATGCCATTATCCCTGCCGCAGTTGGCGTAGATATTGGTTGTGGCATGAATGCGATACGCCTAAATCTAAAAGCTGATCAATTACCTGACAATCTTGCACCGATACGCCATGCGATAGAACGCAAAGTTCCTGTAGGTTTTGAGCTACACAAACAGGTTAAAGCGAAAGCCTCAAGTATTATTCCATTGGAAAAACGCTTGCAGCCTATCATTAAAAAACACCCTGGTCTTGTCCAAATGCTCAGAAAATTTGACGCAACTTGGCAAAAACAATTGGGAACTTTAGGTGGTGGTAATCACTTTATTGAACTTTGCCTTGATGAAAATCAAGATGTCTGGGTCATGCTTCATTCTGGCAGTCGTGGTTTGGGCAATGTGATTGGTACCTATTTTATTGAGCTTGCCAAGAAAGAAGCGCAACATCGTTTTGGGCATGTTCCTGACAAGGACTTGAGCTATTTTGCTCAAGGCTCAAATAGCTTTGATGATTATGTTGAAGCTGTGGAATGGGCACAAAGTTATGCTTTCGAAAATCGTCGTGAAATGATGCGTCTGATATTAGAAGCGATCCGCCCTCTTCTACCAGCCTTTCAGATGACGAAAGAAGCGATCAATTGTCATCACAATTATATCAGTCAGGAAAATCATTTTGGTGAAGACTTGCTGATTACTCGTAAAGGAGCCATTCGTGCTGGCCTAGATGAACTCGGCATTATCCCAGGTTCAATGGGTGCACGTTCCTTTATCGTTAGAGGCAAAGCCAATCCAGAATCTTTCTGTTCGTGCTCACATGGCGCGGGAAGAAAAATGAGTCGTAATAAAGCAAAGTTAATGTTTAGCCAAGATGATCTTATTCAACAAACTCAAGGTGTTGAGTGTCGAAAAGATGTAGGTGTCATCGATGAGATTCCTAGTGCCTACAAGGATATAGATGCGGTCATAGCCAATCAATCTGATTTAGTTGAAGTCGTACACACACTGAAGCAAATTCTATGTATTAAAGGATAATCATATGAAACTTAAAAAAATGCCACAAATCAAAGTTCGCAATCCAGTTGCTATGTCACCCTTGCTCAAAAAAGGTGGAATTCATGAAACTGAAAAGCCGCGTGCACAGCATCGCCGCGATCGCCAACATGCCAAACAGCAGCTCAACAAAGGTGTTTGGTAGGATAACTTAAGCCAGACTTCGATTTAAATTTTAGAATAAGGAGAGATAAAATGAATATTTACAGCATAATAACCATCAAAAAAGCGACTCATATTGAGTCGCTTTTTTCAGTTCAAAAACTCAATTATTGAGCTTGTTGATCTGGTTGTACTAAAACAGTACGGCTACCAGAAATCGCAGCGAATACGCGACGATTCATAGCACGACCTTCTTTAGTGTTGTTATCAGCAATCGGTTGATCCCAAGCGAAACCTTGAGTAGACAAACGAGATGCGTCAACATTGTATTCGTTTACAAGCGCTGATTTAACAGAGTTTGCACGAGCTAAAGATAGACGTTCGTTCAATGCACGCGGACCAGTGTTATCAGTGTGACCTTCAATACGAGCAGTCGCATTCGGGTACTCAGCTAATTTCTCTGCTACTTTTGCAATTTCAGACTTAAATTGTGGCTTGATGTCTGATTTGTTTGTATCAAAGAATACACGAAGTTCCATATTAAGATCTTCAATTAACTCTTGTGGTTGTGGCGCAACTGGTGTTGGTTCAACTGGAGTAACTTCTACTACTGGAGTAGCTGGCTTCAAGTGACCACCAAGAACAACGTTTAAACCAGCAAGTGCTGTGTAGTTCCAGAACTTTTCATCAAAATGATATGTACCACGAGCTTCAGTACGAAGAGATAAAGCATCATTTAAGCGCCAGAATACACCACCACCTGCATTTGCTAATGTACCTTCCTGCTTACCGCCGTATATATCATCACCTTCATATTTGTAATGACCAGCACCCGCCAATACATATGGCTTGATTTTGCTGTCATAATTTTTAGTGATCAAATCAGAAGTAGCGTAGAAGTTACCAGCAATATTACGACCCTTATAGTCGTTACTTGTACTTGTATCACCTTTAATTTGGCTATATTCAACTTCAGCACCTAACCAAGGTGTTACTTCAACACCAATAGCTGCACCAACGAATAAATCATCTTTAAGCTCTGGACTTGGGGTCAATTGACCTTTATCACCACGGTTATTATGTTCAGTATCAAACATTGTATAACCAAGCATTAATGGAGTGATTGTTACGCCTGCATTAGCAGCAGCGAAAGGAGCAGCAACAAGCATAGCAAGTGCAATACGACTCAATTTCATGAATATCTTCCTAAAAACAAAATAGTTTGCCCTGTAAACTTTAATAGCCTTGAATACAAGAAATAGCTTTATTAAATCTTTTTCAGCCACTCAATTTATGTTGAATCTTACAAAATACCTGATTCATTTTACAAGTATTGAATCAACAATTTTCTGAAAGGTCTATTTCTCGTTGCAAAAGCTACCAAACTCTAATTCGACAATCGTTATTAAAGCTGCGAGAGTTTATCACTTTTTAATCAAAAACTTAACAAAATCCCGAAATACCATCAATAGAACTAAATAATTCACACGATTTATTCAATATAAACACATAATTATTCTAATGATTCACTTTTATTGTAATCAGATCAATTTGAGACGAATGTAATTGAGATAAAAAAAGCGACTCATATTGAGTCGCTTTTTTCAGTTCAAAAACTCAATTATTGAGCTTGTTGATCTGGTTGTACTAAAACAGTACGGCTACCAGAAATCGCAGCGAATACGCGACGGTTCATAGCACGACCTTCTTTAGTTTTGTTGTCAGCAATCGGTTGATCCCAAGCGAAACCTTGAGTAGACAAACGAGATGCATCAACATTGTATTCGTTTACAAGCGCTGATTTAACAGAGTTTGCACGAGCTAAAGATAAACGTTCGTTCAATGCACGTGGACCAGTGTTATCTGTGTGACCTTCGATACGAGCAGTCGCATTCGGGTACTCAGCTAATTTCTCTGCTACTTTTGCAATTTCAGACTTGTACTGTGGCTTGATGTCTGATTTGTTTGTATCAAAGAATACACGAAGTTCCATGTTAAGGTCTTCAGTTAACTCTTGTGGCTGTGGCGCAACTGGTGTTGGTTCAACTGGAGCAACTTCTACTACTGGAGCAGCAGGCTTCAAGTGACCACCAAGAACAACGTTTAAACCAGCAAGTGCTGTGTAGTTCCAGAAGTCTTCGTCGATATTATAAGTACCACGAGCTTCAGTACGAAGAGATAAAGCATCGTTTAAGCGCCAGAAAGCACCAATACCAGCATTACCTAGAGTACCTTCTTCTTTCAAACCACGACCAGTACGACCTAACTGAACATCAGTAGCGTCAGTGAACGAGTATTTGTAATGACCAGCACCTAACAATACATAAGGCTTGATTTTGCTGTCATAGTTTTTAGTGATCAAATCAGAAGTAACATAGAAGTTACCGTTGATTTGTTGTTGCTTGTATTCAGAGTTAGCAGCAGCGCTGTCAACATCACCTTTAACTTGGTTATATTCAACTTCGAAACCTAACCAAGGTGTTAATTCAACACCAATAGCAGCACCAACGAATAAATCGTCTTGTAGTTCGCCACCGTTAGTTAAGTGCTTATCACCATTGTTGTGTTTAGTGTCTTGGAATGTGTAACCAAGCAATAATGGAGTGATTGTTACGCCCGCGTTAGCAGCAGCTAAAGGAGCAGCAACAAGCATAGCAAGTGCAATACGACTCAATTTCATGGATATCCTCCAGAGATAACAATTGTTTGTTGTTCAAGCTTAGCCTATGATTTTTGGCCACTGCGAACAGGGTCTGCCCTACAGTATTTTTTTTAAGCTATTCACTTCACTTTGAATCATACAAACACTTGATGAAATTTCCAAGTGCTTGATAACTTTAACCTCGCAAATTATTGACAAATTTTCTTACAATTTCCGTTGTAGTTCAGTAAATTTTAATTCGGCGTAAAAGAATGAATAGCTTATTGTACACTTTCTTCGATTTTAGCAGCATTTGATGAAGGAAGTAATCATTAGTTTGTTTAGATATTAAACTTAATTTAATAAATATGATCTTTACTTAACACTTTGTTAATAAAAAAATTACAGAAACATTATATAGGTAAAAAAATGTTTAAGAATTTAGGATTCACAATCAGTGAATTGATCACTTGTGTCGCGATTTTGGCAATTTTAGTTACTTTTGGTATCCCTCATTTAAGGGAGCTTATAATCTCAAATGAAGCAAAACAACTCAAAAGAACACTCACAATTCACATACAAAAATCCAAATCTGACGCACAAATCTATCAAAAAAACGTGACCCTGTGCGCAAGTCATGATTTACAAACTTGTGGGAATAACTGGAATCAAGGCATCATCAGTTTCATCGATACAAATAACAATCGACAACGCGATCCTTCGGAAACGTTATTGTATGCCCTGCCATTAAATTATAAACATGGCACATTAGAGTGGAGGGGTACTCTACGAATCAATTCAGTTACATTTCAGGGTAATACTGGTTTACCTCGGGGTTCTAATGGCAGCTTTTTCTATTGCTCAAACTCTCCGCAGTACCATACACGGATAAAATTAAGCCAAATGGGACATCTTACCCCCGAACGCTTAACCAGTTGCTAAGAACTGTTCAGTCTAGCTTAAGCGATGTAAAACACTTTCTTCACTGTTTTTTTTTACTATACTGCATAGGTTTTGAACATTTCTCTGCAAATTATAAGTCTGGAGACACATAATGACTGACATCGTAATTGTCAACGGCGCTCGCACAGCAATGGGCGGCTTCCAAGGCGCATTATCTAGCGCTACAGCACCTGAATTAGGTGCAATCACGATTAAAGAAGCAATTGCTCGCTCAGGTTTACAACCAACTGACGTAGAAGAAGTTATCATGGGTTGCGTATTACCTGCTGGCTTAAAACAGGGCCCTGCGCGTCAAGCAATGCGCAAAGCAGGTTTACCAGACTCAACAGGTGCGGTCACCATCAATAAACTATGCGGTTCAGGTATGAAAGCCGTCATGCAAGCGACTGACATGATCAAAGCAGGCAGCGCAGAAATTGTGGTTGCAGGTGGCATGGAGTCGATGACTAACGCTCCTTATATATTACCAAAAGCACGTGCTGGTTATCGGATGGGCCACGGTGAAATCAAAGATCACATGTTCTTTGACGGTTTAGAAGATGCAGAAACTGGTCGTTTAATGGGTTCATTTGCACAAGATATGGCAAATACGCGTGGCTATACCCGTGAACAAATGGATGATTTTGCGATCCGCTCATTACAACGCGCCCAAAAAGCCATTACTGAAGGTTATTTTAAAGATGAAATTGTTCCTGTAACTGTTTCAACTCGCAAAGGTGATGTTGTTGTCGATCAAGATGAACAACCTTTGAATGCTAAAATTGATAAAATTCCAAGCCTAAAACCAGCATTTGCAAAAGATGGGACAATTACCGCTGCCAATGCCAGTTCGATTTCAGATGGCGCTTCTGCACTTGTACTCACTTCAAGTGACGTTGCAGCTCAACGAGGCTTACAACCTTTAGCAAAAATCGTTGCAACAGCATCTAACTCTCAACACCCTTCAGAATTTACCATTGCACCAGTTGGCGCAATTGAAAAAGTGTTGAAAAAATCGGGCTGGGATGCACAAGACGTAGATTTATGGGAAATCAACGAAGCTTTTGCAATGGTAACCATGTGTCCAATTGACGACTTCAAACTTGATGCTGAAAAAGTAAATATTAATGGTGGAGCATGCGCCCTCGGTCACCCAGTAGGCTCTACAGGTTCACGTATCATTCTTACATTAATCCATGCGCTTAAACGTACGGGTGGTAAAAAAGGCGTTGCGGCGCTGTGTATTGGTGGTGGTGAGGCAACCGCTGTTGCTGTTGAATTGATTTAAGCTCCAAATCTACAGCTAAGAATCCTGCTCATTTTGCAGGATTCTTTTTTAGAATTACAAAAAATAATGCACCATTCGTTAAAAATATCGATAATTTATGTTGTGTAAAAAAAGAACATGGACCTTCTCATGCAATTAAATCATTATTTAAATTTTCAAGGACAAGCTGAACAAGCATTCAACTTTTACAAATCTGTATTTGGTGGTGAGTTTTCAATGTTAAGTCGTTATGGAGACTTACCTCCAGAAGAAGGCGTAACATTCACAGAAGCGGAGAAAAATTATGTACTTCACGTTTCTTTGCCAATTAATGAATCTACAATACTCATGGCTTCAGATGTGAATGATCAATTTTGCGCTCCAAATAGTGTGTTTACCCAAGGCAACAATCATTATATTTCGATTAATTTAGATGCAAGTGAAATAGATGAAGCCAAACGTTTATTTGATGCGCTTTCACACAATGGGCAAATAGAGATGCCATTAGAACAAACATTTTGGGGTGCGCTGTACGGGGCATTTACCGATCAGTTTGGTATTAAATGGATGATCAACTGCCAACTTGCACCTTAAGCATAAAAAAGCTGAACATTTATTAAATGTTCAGCTTTTTTTTCAGACAGGACTTAAGCCCCTGTCTGATAACTTGCTTGTGGTACAGCGGTAGAGGCCTGATAAGGATTGGTAAAATCTTGAAGCCCTGCCGCAGCTTCATGGATATCTTTACCTTCTTTCACCACAAAAGTATCAAAGCCAGAACGTTTTAAATAATTTAAAACATCTTTGAAGATATCACCGACGGCACGTAACTCACCTTGATAACCTTGGCGACGTAACAGCGCAGCAAATGAATACCCACGACCATCATTAAATCCAGCAAACTCAATGAAAATCGCATCCAAGTCATTCAATGGAAACTCATGAGTTTCAGGTGAATCATTCACAGTGATATACAGCGCTTTTTTACCTTGTATATTTGCTAATTGATCTAATTGAGCAGTTGTAACAACAACATCGCCTTGTGGAATCACGCCATCTTCAGCAATGACTTGATAGGTATTATCAGCAATTGTACCGTCTTTAAAAAGCACTTGTAGCGAAGTATTAAGCATAAGCTCGCTCCTTAAATGGTTGAATACCAACACGGCGATATGTGTCAATGAAACGCTCACCCTCTGTACGTAGATCGAGGTAAGTATTCAAAATTTCTTCAATAACATCGGGCACTGCGTCCGCCGCAAAAGATGGTCCTAAGATGTCACCGATTGAAGCGTCATGATCTGCATTACCGCCCAATGTGATTTGATAGAACTCAGCACCTTTTTTATCTACACCGAGAATACCAATATTTCCGACATGGTGATGACCACATGCATTCATACAACCCGAGATATTTAAATCTAGCTCACCTAAATTATAGATGGTATCCAAGTCTTCAAAACGACGTGTGATCGCCTCTGAAATTGGAATAGATTTGGCATTTGCCAATGAACAGAAATCTCCGCCAGGACAGCAAATAATATCCGTGATAAAACCGATATGTGCACGAGCCATATCGTTTTGTTCAAGTGTTTGCCACAACTCAAACAAATCTTTTTGAGGCACATCCACTAACGAAATATTCTGTTCGTGTGTGGTGCGGAATTCGCCAAAAGTATATTTATCAGCTAAGTCTGCAATTAAGTTCATTTCCTCTGACGTCATATCGCCCGGTGCAATACCCGCACGCTTCAAGGAAATCGTCACGATACGATAGCCCTTGACTTTATGCGCATTGGTATTGACATTGAACCATTGCTTAAATTTAGGATATTCAGCAAATAATGCCGTAAAATCTTGATCTTCTAAATCTTGATAATCAAATGGGGTAAATTCTTCATCTAACTTTTTCAAGATTTCAGGCTGAATCTTCAAAGCTTCACGTGTGTGTTCAAATTCAGCTTCAACTTTCTGAGCAAACACTTCAGGCGTTAATGCTTTTACCAGAATTTTAATACGTGCTTTATATTTGTTATCACGACGACCATGCAAATTATAAACACGCAATGTCGCTTCAAGATAAGCAATTAGATCTTCACGCGGTAAGAACTCACGAATGACACTACCAATGATTGGAGTACGGCCCAAGCCCCCACCAGCCATGATTTTATAGCCTATTTCACCCGCCTCGTTACGCACGATATACACGCCAATATCATGGAATGCTGTAGCAGCACGGTCGGTTTCAGCGAGTGCAGAAACTGCAATTTTGAATTTACGAGGTAAGAATGCAAATTCCGGATGGAATGTACTCCATTGACGAATCAATTCGCATGTTGGACGTGGATCAGCAATCTCACCCGCAACAACGCCAGCAAACTGATCTGTTGTCGTATTACGAATACAGTTACCAGATGTTTGAACCGCGTGCATTTGTACTGTTGCCAATTCCTCAAGAATATCTGGCACATCTTCCAACGCAGGCCAATTTAACTGGATGTTTTGACGAGTCGATACGTGTGCATATCCACGATCATACTCAGTCGCAATCTCAGCAATTTTTCGAAGTTGTTTTGTATTCATCAAGCCATACGGCACGGCAATACGCAACATAGGTGCGTAACGTTGCACATATAAACCATTTTGCAAACGTAAAGGACGGTACTCGTCTTCAGTCAATTTTCCCGCTAAATAGCGTTCTGTTTGATCACGGAACTGAGCAACACGTTGATTAATCAGTTGTTGATCGAAATCAGTATATAAATACATGGCGTACGGCTAGTAAATTCATGATAAAGGCAGTTAGCATAGCGAGCTTTTTATCATCAATAAAATGCTTTTTTTGCATATTTAATAACGGTTTTATTGATAAGCTTGGCGGGACTCAGTAACAGATAACATCAATAAAAAAGAGAACTTTAAAATTGTATCGTTCTCCTCTCTACCTAACCCAAAATATCAATAGGTATTGATAATACGCTTATCTAACAACTTTATACGAAGTCACTAGATAATAGTTTAAAAGACGATCTGTTAGTTCTTCTTCTCTCCAAAAAAGATTTAGGTGGAAACTTTCACTTAAGAAGTTTTTCATTCATCTGCTTTTTGCTACTTACTTCAACAAAATTCATTGTCTCCGAATCCAGTTCATATTGTTTTTCTTCAAAATAATTTCCATCAAGATCAATTTTATTTGTACAAATCTTCCGAGTACTTAATGAAAAATCATCTTGGATTACAAAATCTTGTTTACACTCTCCATGATATGGAACATCTAAAATATTTCTAAAGTCAATCTCCTCCATTTCGGAATCATAGCCAATTGATTCTGAAAAATTAAATCGATGAGTACCTACATAGTACCCCCTATCGATACTCTTATACATTCCATCTTCTATATACACCTTAAGTAAGGTTATCGTTTGTGCCAAGCCATCCCCTTCCATATCCATATTTTGTAACAACAACATATATACATAATTTTGGCTAACAGGAAAATAACCTATAACCCTTGCAAAAGAATGTGACTTTGGAGCTAAATGTTCGTTATTATCAATAAAAAATTTTAAATTATCTAAATCATACCAACCGTTCTTAAGCTTAGATAAGCTTGAGAAGTCCTGACTTGAAATTGGTAATTTTAAACAAGGTATATTTTCGAGATCTTTTTTATCTTCAGAAAAATTTATTTTACATACATCTTTCGTTTGATTAAACACTTCACTTCCACTACAACCATGTATAAAAACAAAGCTAACCATCACCAAAATAAATTTTAACATTTCATATATCCTCTATTTTTGGAGAAAAGCCCTGTAAATGAACATGATGATGATGATTTATAACAGAACTCGAATATGGAAGCATTTGACCATTTTTAATAGAAACAGGTCTTGATAAAAATTGTTTATATCCAAACCTATGTAGCGTTTCAATGAATCTAACATTAGTATCCCAATCAAAATTATTATACGTGGTATGCACTGTTGCAACCATATGGCTATTATTTATCCCCAAATATCTAAAATCACCGTTAATACCATTAATATGAGTTTTACTCTCTACACCTGAGCTACCATCTTTTGTACTAAATCCTGAACCATGATATTCACCATATCCTATACTACACATTGCACCTAGTATACTTGCTAGAGATAACCCACTTAAATAATATCTACCCTCATTACTAACTACAACCCAAGAGTAACCAATATTATTTTTACGATATGAACTATGTAATCTCTGATCAATCAGATATGTCTTACCTGCTATTACCCTATTACCTGTCAATTTACCATTTTTATAAACCAACTCATATTTCTTACCGAGAATAAATCTGGACTTACCCAAATTATGAGCATTGCCTTGCTGATCATAATAAATAAACTCTGCATATCCTGTAGCAGCTTTATTCTCTCTTTTAATTTTTCCATTATGATAAATATGATAACGAGTTGTATCACTGGTTACAGGCGCTTGACGGCTCACAGTGGTGATCGGTCGACCACCATTCTGAGTATAACTATTATTTTGTCGTGCTTGATTGTTTTTATCAGCTTCTGTTTTCGCCTTGTTACTTTCCTCCTGAGCTTGTTTTTCCTTCTTCTCTGCTATTTCTTTTTGCTGTTGCTGTAATCTCGCTGTTTCTGCTTGTTGTTGTCGTTTCCGTTGCTCGTCCGCTGTTTCATGTAGTTTTGATGCTTTTACTGCACTTGCATTCACAATAAAACCTTTGATTGCAGCAGATTTTTCAACACGACTTAATACCAAACTTTTACCTTTGACTCCAAAGCCAAAAACAAAGCCTGTGAGCATTTTTACAGTAATAATTCCTGATACATTTGTTCTTTTCGGAATCTCCCGTCCTCTATAAAAAATACTAAACAATGTATTTGCTACATGTTGACCGTTTTGGGTGACTCTTATACTAAAGCTATGTACAGGTAACCGTACTTTTAAGGTTTGATTATTGAGTGCTGCATCCACTTTGAAATCATGAATCACTTGTTTATGACCATCTCCTTCCACTGATAGTTCAATATCTTGCCCTTCTTCAGCAATTACTCCTTTTCTAGTCCCCGTACCATCCGCAGTATGTTTTTTTATATTCCCCTTATACGTCAGAAAAAAGGTCATATTAGGAATAGGACGTCCAGAATCTCCTTCCACAATCTGAATATTAAATGGGATATCTCTTAATATTCTAGAATGCTCAACTGGTGTGGATGGCATTGTTTGAGATTGTTCACTTCTCAATTCTTGAGGAGTTTTGTTCGTTTGTGGTTTTGGCTGAGGTGTACTTTCTGTTTCTAAAGTTGCAGCGTAACTAGAAATTGGAAAGTCGCTTAAAGTTGCTCTCTGCTTTTCATTGGCTTTCTGTACAATACTATTCGACTCTTTTCCATCTGCTAAAATTTTTATTTCAGTATTTGGATGGCGCACAATCACTGGGAGATTTCCCTGCTCATCACTCTTTAACTTAACTCTTGTTTCACCAGATACATATTTTCCATCATAGCGAGAAACGACAATAACCTCTTTATTCGCTAAAGCATTTTTCTCAGCGTCCGTTAAACCAATATAAAGCTTTCTCTTACAACAAATCTCCAAGTCAAAATGGTTAAACATATCAATGTACTTACTGATATGCACACCATTTCCATCGGTTTCTTTATATTCACCTTTAAATCCCTTTACCCCAAAGAATGAACCTAATCCCCCATCTCCAACTAAATGAGCACCTGCTATCGCACCAGACTCAGTAATTTCTATACCATTGATGGTCTTTCCATAAAATTCATTGAAATTACGATTTCGTAATCGATTACACAGAAAATCAATCCATTCATGAATCACTTGGAGTTGTTTCTCCGGTGAGTTTAAAAACTCAGATAAATTATTAACTCCAGCTTTACCAGTCCAAGCCCCAGTCCAATCATTTGCTTTTGTTTTATCTGTAATATTATTATCCCAATGTTGATAATAACCCAAATCTATCAATGCTGCTTCACCGAACTGAAATAGTCCAATATAACCTTTATCATTTTTTTGTAGTGCAGAAGATATATTTCTTCTTGTACTCAAAGGCTGACTTAAATCTGAAGACGATTCTTTATAACTAACAGCTTGAATAAAGCCAATTCGATTACAATCAAAATCAATTACATCATTATCTGAAAATTTTATTTTCTTTTTCATTATTTAAACCAATCAGCAATTTGATATTTAGAAATATTTTTAATATTTGTTTCTTTAATAATATAACTATTTAAAACAGATATTAGGTCAGAATCACTTCCAGCCTGAGCACATGACAAATTAACATCAAGAATATCTTTATCTGTATATCCACTATCACCAATTTTAGCTCTATCTATTTCCCTGGAATATAAAAATGAAGCATTATCATTAAAAACCATAATAATATCCGTTTTATTATGTTTTACATAGGCTCTATAAACATAGTAATTTTTATGATTATGTTGAATATGATGACAAATCCCTGTAGACATCCAATTATTATTCTTAAGATTAAATCCTATTGTCCTCACTACTTTTTTACCATAGAGATTAAAGTTCTCCTCCCACACATGGGGACATTGAACATCCTGTAGTAATTCAAACTTTACAGCAGGCTCATTCCAATATTTTAAACATTGTTTAGAACTCTCAGCATATAAGCTCACACTTTGGAATAAAACCAGTGAACCTATCAATACTTGCGCTAGTCTCATTTCTTATTCCCCACATCCAAAATGCTTAAAATCATGTTCTAAATCTGACTCATCCGTTGTCTCTGCTTGAGAGTGTCCACAATCGTCATGGTGGTGCTCATCACCACCACAACATGCTTCTTCCGAAGACCCACCATCAGCTATTGTCTCCTCTACTAACAAAAGCTTATCGGCACTTTCTTTATTTTTTCCTAACAGAACAACTTCAATTTGATCCGGGTTATCACTAAAAACTCGCTCAGTTCTTGCGTCTTCATCCAAAACACCAACATATTCAGTTTTTTTGGCTCGATTAATTACTTTGTACAGAAAACCCTCTTGTAATAATTCAGGTGAAACCAAACCACTAAAATCAAAACGTCGACTGTAAACACCACTCTTCGGCAAGCTCGGTAACTCTGCATTGACGGTTGCACCACTTTCAAATACATGCTGTCCTGCTTTCACTTTGAAGTATCCGCCTGTGTTTATAAAAACCCCTTCTTTATTTATCTTGAGTTGTGAACCACCAGCTTTTAGGTCAATTTCAACAGGACTAGTGATCTCTATTTTTTCTTCGGTCGATATAATCTTTACGACACGACGGGCAATTGCTTCGATCATGTCATCTTGTGCTTGTAATTCAACTTTTCCTTTTGCAGCAAAGGCTTTAAGTCCTTTCGTGGCAGCGAATAAACTCACTTTATCTTGCGCATGACCAATAATATTTTTCTGAGCACTCAAATTAATCGAACCACTAGCACTTTCCGCTATATCTTGTGAGGCTTGAAGAATAATATTTTCAGGTGTGGTCAATGCAATCCCATTCGGTGATGCAAGGAGCATTAAAGCTTGTCTAAATATTTTTCCTTGTTCTTGTTGTTTTGCATCAGCGCTATTTTCTAAGTTTTGTGTATATCCTTCCATGAAACCTTGTAAGGAGTTCAGCGCTTGTAAAGGACTGACATTGAGTTGACTCCCTTTCTTGAAGGTGCCGCAAGTACTCATCAAATCAAAATCTTTGATATCTACGTTTGCCAGCACTTGCCCAACTTCTTGAAGGCTCTCAAATGGATTCTGTTTAATTTTATCTTTTAAACTGGCCAGTTGTCCTTTAACAATATCTGCCCCGTGTGCTTCAACGTTTTCAATGAAATCTTTTAAGTTATTGATTGCATCTTTGCTATCGGCAAAGAGTTGATTAAATTCGTCAATAATTGTTTTTGTGTCTCCACCAAAACCACTGATATCCTTAATAAAACCTCCACAGTCTTTCAAGGCATGTAATGGATCGTCTTTCAATCCATTCTTAAACAGATTTACGGTCTTATTTAGTGCTTGAGTTTTGCTATTAAGCTCTAACGACTGAATAAATTTAGGCAGTCGCTGGATGACATTTAATGCATCCGCTTGCTGTTTTTCAGCAATATGACTGAGCATTTTCATGCTTTCATAGCCTTGATTGAGTAAAGACTGCGCTTGTGCTGCTTCTAAGTGATCTGCAATCGCTTGCTCTTGTGCATAGGTACTGATCAGCATGCCTTTGCCAGCGCGGACAGCACCCCAAGCATCCGTTCTCAGCTCAAAACCTTCTCCACGTCCAGCACTATGTTCTTGGACTTTAGGATGACTTAAATGACCTAAATTTAATTGTGTTGCTGCATGACTACTTTGTAATTGCGTGCTGATTTGTCCAGATGTATCATCAAATCGTAGTTGGTTAAATCCTTGCCCACCAATCTCCTGACTACGAATACCACTCAGTCGTCTGGTATCAGGTAATTGTCCTTTAATATCAAAGCGGGTCGGTGAACGCTGTGCTTCATGGATACGCCCCATCACAAACGGACGATCAATATTACCGTCAAAGAAGTCAATCACCACGATTTCACCGATTCGTGGTAGGAACCGTGCACCATAGCCCTCGCCCGCCCAAGGTGTCAGGACATCAATCCATGCAGAGTCGCTATCATTATTATTAGAGCCGGCACCCCCATCATGCTGATGATCTTCACTCCTCGTGAACAAAAATCTGACTTTAATCCGTCCCCATTCATCGACATAAATGCTCTCACCTTCAGGTCCGACCACTCTTGCTCGTTGAGGATATGCAATCGGACGATGCTTAATGGGGTCATATTCAGGGACAATTGGAACATGGTAACGCTGTAAGGTAAGCTGGTTGGCGTGGCGTTCACTGTTGTTATTAAAATCTCTGACTTGCCATTGGCTATTTTGTAAGAGTTGTCTAACTTGTAAATTTAGCTCTTTGGGTAGATTGTTATGATGATAAAAATGTTTTGCTGTAATTAAAAAATTTCGGTCTTGGGCGGTATGTAAATTAATCTCAGGATGTTCTCTCAGTTCAAACCAATAACCGACATAGGCATCACGAACCGTTGTATGCGCAATAAAGTGTTTAGCAGCAGCATTATAGTATTGATTACGGTGCTCATTTAGACGTTCAATTTGTTGACTACCTGATGCTGTGACACCATCATCACCTTTTAAATCCTGAATCCATGCAGGTGTAAAATGCCAAGCATCCTCCAATCCTAGACTGAGATTGTCATGATGTTCACTATGGGAATGTGTACTTTGAACGCTGCCCGCACCATCTTCTTGATCCAATGCATCAGCTTGCCATCTTTGAATATGTACCGTTGTGGGTTGTAATCTCCGTTGAGCAACCAAACTGGTCATACTGTCATATTGTTCTGCTGCACTGCTCCGATGATACCGAATGGTTCGACGTTCGAGTGCCTGATATGGTTGATTATCATCAATCAGACGTAATTTTTGTGCTTGGATTGGCGCAGTATTGTGAGGAACAATATGCTGTGCTTCATCGATCAAACTATTTATAGATTCTGAAGCCAGTAATCTCTGGATAAAATCAGCGTCTAGCTCATTGTGTTGCATCGTAAAAGGACGTATATCATAGTCTTTACTTAGCCCACTCAGATCTAATGTCAAACTTGCAGCAAATAATGGGCTACGTGTTTGCCATTCCTTGAATAAGGTTTGAATAATTTCAACCACGGATTGATTCATAAATACGCGGCTATTACGACGCTTTGTCCAAAGCGCTGTGGCATCTTGTAGCGTCAGTCGATAAAGACTTAAAGCACCATCACTTTGTCCCTGTGCTGCGGCAGTGATGATTCCTGTTGTGCGGGTCAAGAGCCCTGTATCTGTGACCTGATCTACAGCAACTTGGCACCCTATAAACGCTTTTAATGGAATAGCGGCATTCGTTGACAGACAAATCAGCTCAGCCATTACCCCCTGATTCAATTGATGATTTCCATCAATCGACTGCAAAAACACTTGCGCATTAAGCATCGGATGCGAAAATTGAACTTGTATTGCACGTTTTTGTGCATTTAACCCCAACTTTTCAAGTACATGGAATATATTTAAAAGCATTTTGTTATGGTATTCCTTTTTTATTAGGTCGAAATTTTATACAAGCCAGATAGATCTGTCTATTTTGATGGAAAAGTGTCGTATTTAAGCATCACCACTAAATCAACCAAAAAAATGCCCACCGAAGTGAGCATTGTTGGTTCTAAAAGGAATTAATCAGGTAAAGCATAGGCAACTAAATAATCACCCATTTTGGTACCAAACGAACCATGTCCTCCAGCCATAATAACCACATATTGTTTGCCATTTATTTCGTAGGTCATTGGTGTTGCTTGTCCCCCTGCTGGTAGACGTGCTTCCCACAATTTATCACCATTCGATACATTGAATGCACGAATATAATTATCTTGTGTTGCAGCAACAAACATTACATTACCAGCCGTTGATATCGGTCCACCTAAGCCTGGCACACCAATTTTCACAGGTGGTAATTGGAACAGATTTGGTAAACTGTCACGAATCGTACCAATACGTTTTTTCCATACAACATCGTGAGTTTTCAAATCCACACCAGCAACAAAGCCCCACGCAGGTTGTTTACATGGCAAGCCAAATGGTGACAAGAACGGACTGATATCAACCCCATAAGGCGTACCATACATTGGTTGCATGCCATGCTCAGTACCCGCACCACGCGCAACAGCTTGACGATTTGGATCTGCTGGAATCAAACGACTTACAAAAGGTAATCCAATTGGATTCATCACAGCGACTTGACGGTCAGCATTCACTGACATCCCGCCCCATTCAAACACACCTAAGTTACCAGGGAAAACTAAAGTTCCATTCTCAGAAGGTGGTGTATAAATGCCATCGTAATTGAGACGTTTGAATTTCACACGGCACATTAACTGATCCAACATGGTGGCACCCCACATGTCTTTATCGGTTAATTTATCTTTTGGTGCTAAATTGAAATCAGAAAATGGTTGTGTTGGTGAATAAAACTCACCCTTGGTCTGTGGTCCCCATTTTACTGTTTGCGGCACTGGCTTTTCTGTAATCGGTACAACAGTCTCACCTGTTCTCCGATCCAACACAAATACGTTACCTGTTTTTGTTAGTACATAAATCGCAGGAACCGTCTGACCAGATTTATCTTGAATATCAGCTAAAGATGGTTGTGATGGTACATCCATATCCCACAAATCATGGTGTGTGGTTTGGAAATGCCAAACAAGCTTACCTGTGGTTGCATTGATGGCAAGCATTGCGTTTGCGTAACGCTCTTTCAACTCGGTACGATCACCGCCCCAGATATCAGGTGTACCCACACCAGTTGGGACATAAACAATATCAAGTTTCGCATCATAAGCAAGTGGTGCCCATGCATTTGGAGAGTTATGAACAAATGTTCCACCTTCACCCGGTAAAGCATTTGGATCTTCAGCACCCGTATCAAATGCCCATAGCAATTTACCAGTATTCACATCATAGCCACGAATCACACCTGATGGCTCTTGGCTCGAATGGTTATCTGTTACTGAACCTGCAATCACAACAGTCGTCCCAGTCACAATACCAGGAGAAGTCGGATTATAGCCGCCCGGATAAGCATATGGCATGAATTCTTGTAAATTCACCTCGCCATTTTCACCAAAATCTGAACATGCTTTGCCCGTATCAGCATTTACAGCAACTAAACGACCATCATTGACAGGAACAAAGACTTTTCTTGGACACTCGGTTGAACTCGACTTTTTAGCCTGTAAACTGGTTGCAAACTTAGTCGTATTATCCGCATCGTAGTACATCACACCACGGCAGGTTAAGTGTTGGAAAGTTTTATCCGATTTCAGCTTTGGATCAAAACGCCACTTTTCTTCACCTGTTCCAGGATCAATTGCTATTAAATGCTGATGTGGAGTACACATAAACAGATTATTGCCAATTTTAATTGGAGTCACCTGATTCGTTGTTTCACCTGAATCGTGCTCAGTTCTAAAGTCGCCGGTACGGAAAGTCCAAGCCACTTTCAGATCTTTGACGTTTTTATCATTGATCTGTGTGAGTGGTGAATAACGCTCACCGCCCTGACTGCGACCATATGCAGGCCAATCTTCAGGTGCGATCCCCTCTAATGCTTTCGCTTGTTCAGGCTGTGGCGTTTCAATAACGCCATTAATTTCTTGTGGATCATTAAATATTGAATACACCATCACCACAATTGCAATGGCTAAAGTAGATGATAAAGCCACTTTACTTGAGGTTAAGTTGTCTATACCACGTGTAACTGCTGGTACTAACAACCACAAGCCTAAAACACCTAACACATCAAGGCGTGGTGCAAGTGCCCAGAAGTCTGTACCCACTTCCCAAACACCCCAAATTACACTCCCTAGCATTAGAGCCGCATAGACCCATAATGGACCAGAAGCACATTTATGAAGTTGAACTGCGACAATAAGTAACAGCACACCTGCAATTATATAATAAAAAGACCCGCCTATTGCTGCGAGCCAGATACCGCCAACGAGCAAGAACAATGCAATGAGGGCAATGATAATTACCGTCAATGTTCTAAGCCCAGATTTTGAAGCAGATTGATTCATACGATCACCCTTGCATCTTTAGTATTTTAGATACGATGAAGCAAATCACTTCACCTCATCGTCAAATTCAAATCACAATGAAAACTTGCAGATGTAATCCATTGAAATGAACTAAATCTGCAAAATTATTCAAATCAAAAAATTAGAAGACTGTTTGGAACTTAATTCCACCAACCCAAGTTTTGTCACCATTTTTAAGTGCACCGACGTGATGTACGTATTGGATATTTGGACGAATCGTCAACCAATTCGTAGCGTGAATGCCGTAATACAACTCAGTGTTATATTCTTCATCCAATAAACTATTATTTTTATCATTGGCATGAATACGCGCTACACCAAGCGCCAACTCATCTTGTGGGCGCTGATCCAATAGACCTTTATAAATCAAACCAATATTTTGCATATCTTTGACTGCATTGGTTTTTGAATCATGAACCGTCACATTCACAAAGCCCGTCAAACCACGATCAGACTGACCGTCGTGACTAGTCAATTGTTGCTTTGCAGTAAACCAACCACCTTGTTTATGTGAGGTTTTCGCTGGGTTGGCAATTTCCACAGCATCGGCGGTACTGTAGTAATAGCCAAAACGATATTCGCCAGAAAGTGACTGCGCACCGAGTTTCGGTGTCCAAACCAATTCTGCTGGAATAATGGCACCATGTGATCCATCAGTACTTAGATTGAAGCCTTTGCCACGTTGCAAATTTTCAGGGTTATATTCATACGCTCCAATCTGCGCATACAAGTCAGGTTGGAAATTGTATTTGACGCGCAATGCCCACTGACTCACTGGCCAGTTGTACCATTGATCACCGACCCAGTTGCCCACTTGTGAACCGCATAATGCTAAATTTTGGAAATCACAGTCAAAACTATTAAAGTCAGCACCTTCGCCAAATCGACCAACTTTAATATCTAGTGCTTGATCCAAAAATTTCTTTTTGACCCAAAGCTCTGTTAAACGCCATGTTTGACCACGCCCCCAAACTTCTTGTACCGAACTTAAATGTCCTTGTAGACCATCTGCCGTTTGAGAAAGAGATTGGCCATCACGATAAGTTAAAGTGATTTGGGCCTCTGTATCTTGCCAACCTAAAATTTTATTTAGATCAAAGTGAGTACCTAATGCCAGTTGACCTGTGTATTCATTTCCACGATTAGAATACTGTTTAGAATCTAAAACCCCTGCAAATTCGCCTGTGTAATTCGCAGAAAAGTTATAACCCTGTTCTTGTAACGCTGTGCGTTGACCGTTCCAATCACCAAACAACCATTGACCATTTGGATCAAATGCGGGAGATGCTGCTTGAGTATGGTGTGTGAAAAGACTCAATGATAGAACGGATAAACAAGAAACAATCATAGATTTGGAGATTGTCATGTTTACGTAACCTTTTATGTTATTGTGTATAAAAGGTTACTCTTATTTTTAAATTACAATTTATTCAAAATGTTAACGATCTGTACAATATTTTAACATTCAGTGATCATATGCGCATATTTTCTACCATTTCCCTTTTCCCAAAGCTTGCCCTATAAATTGATACTTCATTTGAGAGCGAGAAAACTTAATCGGACAAGCTAACTGAGGTTCTGTTTGAGATGCATTTTCCGATAATGGTACATCAACGACCCAGCCCCGTTGCTGTGCCATTGGTGAAACTAATGCTTCATCTAAACTAAGCACTGGTTCTACACAAATATCTAAGCTTTGAAATACCTGCTGCCACGCGGCGAAATCTTGAGTTTTAAATTTATCCTTCAAAGCTTGTTTCACTGCTTGACGATCTTCTGAATCAAAAGATGCACCTTTTGCCAAAAGTATCGGTAAATCTAGAGCAGTAGCTAATCCAGCCATAAATTGTGGCTCTAAGCTCCCCACTGAAAAATAGCGACCATCTTTTGTTTCATAATAGTCATAAAAACTTGCACCATTGAGCATGCCTTGTTCAGGACCTTGTGGCGTTTGTCCTGCCAAGCTCGCTGAAGCAGCCATACTATTTAAACTCGCCACACAATCGGTCATCGAAATATCAATGTATTGCCCGATACCACTACGTTGACGTTCAATCACTGCCGCAAGAATACCAATCACTGCATGTAATGAACCACCAGCAACATCTGCGATCTGAATTCCAAGTGGTGGAGGTCCACCATCTTGACGCCCACAATGACCCGAAACACCAGCAAGCGCTAAATAATTAATATCATGTCCCGCACGGTCTTTATAGCTCCCTGTTTGACCATAACCTGTAATGGAGCAGTAAATTAAGCGTGGATTGATCTCTGCCAGCGTTTCATAATCCAAACCTAAACGGCGCATCACATCAGGTCGAAATTGCTCCAGCACAATATCAAAATCTGAGATTTTATTTTTAATGAGCTCAATACTCGCTGGATTTTTAAGATCCAATGCAATCGACTGCTTATTTCGATTCAGATAACTATGTGCAGTGGCCTGACCGTTCGCATAAGGTGGCATAATCCTTACTAAGTCTGGACGAGTCGGTGATTCAATATGGATAACTTCTGCACCCATGTCTGCAAGATACATACTTGCGAATGGACCAGGTAACAAAGTAGAAAAATCTAGAACTTTCAATCCTTTTAATGCAGATGGCATGATAATTTTTACTCATTTTGTTTAAATTTTCTTTTATACTAGGTAGGGATAAACATAAAAACAATGTCATGTTCAGCCATTTACCTTGATAGTTTCGGCAATTTAACATGTACGCATTGAGCAATTATTTTTTCTTGTCAATTGCCATAGGGCTTGTTAATTGATCAGATATACATTGCGTTGTTGGCAAAAATTTTATCAGACGAGGCATGAAACGAAAGGAATGACAATTCATTTCCGAGTTTCATAACGAAGTCTGAGACAATTTTGGTCACAACCCTACGGGACAAAGACATTTTACTTGCGGAACATTGTTCCTCATACTGCGTTATGTCTTGTTCATTTAGAGGCACTAAATCTCACAAGCCATGCCTTGTATCATCTAAAAAATGTCTATTGTCGCAACTATATCTGATCAACTAACAAGCCCTTTTATTTTAGACGGTTATTTAGGTCAATTATCGTGAATAGTAAAGAAACTGAAGGATTCAATATGAGCCGTGATACGATCAGCATCCACTTCGTGAATGCGGCTTTAACAGGTGTGAAACGCCTAGGCATGGACGTTGAAACATTACTTTCACATGTCGGTATAGAAGCAGAATTATTGCGGCAACCTAAAGCTCGAATCTCCCCTGAGCAATATACTCGCTTTGTTAAAATGTTATGGATGGTGACCCAAGACGAACATGTCGGTTTTGATATCCAACCCCGTCGTTTAGGTACATTTGCAATTATGTGCCAATTGATTATTCATTCTAAAACACTCGGTCAGGCACTAGAGCTTTCATCACAATTTTACAAACTGTTTGGTGACGAATGGTCCGTTAGTTTAGAGCGTGACAAACATGAAGCGCGCTTAGTTCCTCACATCCCAAAATCACTCGATCCTGATCATTTTATTACTGAAAGTATGCTGATGATTTGGCATGGTCTTGCATCTTGGTTGATTGAACGTCGTTTGCCCTTGGAACGCGTACATTTTGGTTATGAGCGTCCAAGCCATGCCGATGAGTATGATGCATTATTCTTCGCACCAGTGATGCAGTTCGATGCACCTCGTACCGAGATCACATTTGCCGCAGATTACCTTGACTTGCCAATTCGTCAAGATGAAAACACTTTAGAAGAGTTCTTAAAAGCAGCGCCAGCGCAGCTTCTAGTGAAATTCAAAAATACCAACTCGCTCACTTCTCGTATCCGCGATGTATTGAAGAGTCAAATTGGTGAAGAAATGCCGACACTCAATGATGTAGCGTCGATGTTGTATTTATCTCCTCAAACCTTGCGTCGTCGTTTAGCTGCCGAAGGTAAGAGCTATCAAGGTGTCAAAGATGCGCTGCGTCGTGATGCTGCGATTCACTTATTGTTAACACCGAATCTCACTTTAGAAGATGTTGCTCAACAAGTGGGCTTCAGTGAAACCAGTACCTTCCACCGCGCCTTTAAAAAATGGACAGGTGTTACCCCTGGTTTATATCGTCAGTTGCATGGGCATCATTCATAAAAATCACTACATGGATCGTTTAAGAATATTTAGGCGATCCATTCATTGAATTAAGAAATTCTGCTGCTTCTCTCGGAGAAGTTAATTGAATAAAGCGAATATGTTGATATTCGGGATTTTCCATCATTGCGAGATACTTTTTTCTATTTTTAGCATGATGACTGATCATCCATAAAATAATGGAATCCTTAGAAAGGAAACTGGACTTAAAACTTTCTCGATTATTCGAGTTTGGCCATAATTTTTTCTGTGTCACAGCTCTAGTAATTGCTCGTTTGATTGATCGATAAAGGTTGAATGAAAATGAGTAATCTAACCAAATAATCGTATCAATATATCTAAGCTTCAAATCTTGCGTTCGAGAATAATTACCATCAAGTATCCACCCACTAGAGGCTTGATCCATTCGATTTTGTAATTTAGAAAAAAATTCATCATCTGGCGTTTCTTGCCAATTATCCAACCAAAACAAGTCATCCATTTCGATATGAATCAACCCTAACTTTTTAGCAAGTTGGCGAGCAAAGGTCGTTTTTCCAGAAGCTGATGTTCCGACAACATTAATAAATTTCATCAGGATAATTTTGTTGAATTATGACCGTATATTTTACTTAATATTTCATCTTTTCAACAGTCAACTGAATTGGCGAAAAACATCAAACCTGCCAATGTTTATCATCATTGAACTGACACCTAAATTGAGTACACTCGAAGCACAATGATTTTAATTTAAGGCAATACAAGGAACAGCTATGAGCGAGGCCTATATTATTGATGCCATTCGCACACCACGCGGAAAAGGAAAAAAAGACGGCTCCTTACATGAAGTAAAACCAATTACTTTACTCACAACATTATTGAATGAATTACAACAACGCCATCAACTCGACACATCTAAAGTCGATGATATCGTTCTCGGTTGTGTGACACCGATTGGTGATCAAGGTGGGGATATTGCCAAAACTGCTGCAATTGCTGCAGGTTGGAATGATGATGTCGCAGGCGTACAAATCAACCGTTTCTGTGCTTCTGGTTTAGAAGCGGTGAACTTGGCAGCACAAAAAGTTCGTTCAGGTTGGGAAGATGTTGTGGTTGCTGGCGGTGTGGAGTCAATGTCACGCATTCCAATGGGTTCTGATGGTGGTCCATGGGCGCTTGATCCAGAAACCAATTTGAAATCGTCTTTTGTTCCACAAGGTGTAGGTGCAGACTTAATCGCAACTTTAGATGGTTATAGCCGCGCAGATGTAGATGCATTTGCGGTCGGTTCGCAACAAAAGGCTGCTGCCGCTCAAGCAAATGGTTATTTCGATAAATCAGTTGTACCTGTGAAAGATCATGCAGGTGTAACAATTTTAGAAAAAGATGAATTTATCAAAGGAAATACCACAGTTGAAGGTTTAGCAAAACTGAATGCTAGCTTTGAAATGATGGGTCAAATGGGCTTCGATGCTGTTGCTTTACAGAAGTATCCTGAAGCGCAAAAAATTAATCACGTTCATCATGCAGGTAACTCATCAGGTATCGTAGATGGTGCTGCGGTGGTGTTATTGGCTTCTGAAAAAGCAGTCAAAGAGCAAGGTTTAAAACCTCGTGCCAAGGTGCTTGCAACTGCATTAGTCGGTACAGATCCAACCATTATGTTGACTGGTCCTGCCCCTGCTGCACGTAAAGCATTAGAAAAAGCAGGCTTGAGCATCGACGATATTGATTTATTTGAAGTGAATGAAGCTTTTGCAGCTGTGGTGATGCGTTTTATTACAGAACTGAAAGTTCCTGCTGAGAAAGTCAACGTCAATGGTGGTGCAATTGCGATGGGACATCCATTGGGTGCAACAGGTGCCATGATTCTAGGAACTTTACTAGATGAATTAGAGCGTCAAGGTAAAAAACGTGGTCTAGCAACATTATGTGTCGGTGGTGGTATGGGTATCGCTACCATTATCGAGTTGGTGTAAGGAGAGCAACATGAGCGCTATTAAATACGAAAAAAACGCTGACAATATTGTAATTCTTACACTTGATTCATCCGGTCAATCTGCAAACACCATGAATGCAGAGTTCCGTGATGCTTTAGATGAGGTCAGTCAAAAGCTTAAAGCTGAAACTGATCTGAAAGGTATTATTTTCCGTTCAGCTAAGAAAACCTTCTTTGCTGGTGGTGACTTAGATGAACTGATTCAGGTACAACCTGAACACGCCACTGAATTTTTCAAGATGATTGAAAAACTCAAAGGTGACTTACGCACAATCGAAACTTTAGGTGTGCCTGTTGTTGCAGCTTTAAACGGTACTGCGCTTGGCGGTGGCTGGGAAATCGCTTTAGGTTGTCATTATCGTATTGCCATCAATGATCCAAAAACTAAATTTGGTTTACCTGAAGTGACTTTAGGTTTACTTCCAGGTGGTGGTGGTATCGTCCGTATGGTACGTTTGCTGGGCTTACAAAATGCATTCCCGTTCCTCATGGAAGGTAAGCAATTTGGTGTCGATAAAGCAAAATCTCTTGGTTTGGTACATGACACGGCTGAGAATGAACAAGAGCTGTTAGAAAAAGCGATTGCTTGGGTGAAAGCCAATCCAAAGTCACAGCAACCATTTGATGTGAAAGGCTACAAAATCCCTGGTGGCGATCCTAGAACGCCTGCGGTTGCGCAAGTGCTTGCAATTGCCCCTGCTATGTTACGAGACAAAACCAAAGGCTGTTATCCAGCTCCTGAAGCGATCATGGCGGCGGCAGTTGAAGGTGCTCAAGTTGATGTCGATACTGCACTTCGTATTGAATCACGTTACTTTACACAACTGACTGTCGGTCAAGTATCGAAGAACATGATTGGTACATTCTGGCATGGTCTAAATGCAATTAAATCAGGTGCGAGTCGTCCTGCTGAAGTTGCTAAATGGCAAGCGAAGAAAGTCGGTGTTTTAGGTGCAGGTATGATGGGTGCTGGGATAGCCTACTCAACCGCAATCAAAGGCATTCCTGTCGTACTCAAAGATGTGTCTGTAGAAAATGCAGAGAAAGGCAAAGCTTACTCGCAAAAATTACTTGATAAACGTGTTTCACAAGGTCGTATGACAGCAGAAAAACGTGATCAAGTGTTAGCGCTTATTACTGCTACCGCTGATGCAGCTGATCTACAAGGCTGTGACTTAATCATTGAAGCAGTATTTGAGAATCAAGAACTCAAAGCCAAGGTGACTCAAGAAGCTGAACAGTATCTAGCTGAAGGTGGAATCTTTGCATCGAACACGTCTACCTTACCGATCACAGGTCTAGCAACCGCAAGCAAAGATGCCAAAAACTTTATTGGCTTACATTTCTTTAGCCCTGTAGACAAAATGCAATTGGTCGAAATCATCAAAGGCAAAGAAACTTCAGCTGAAACATTAGCGAAAGCCTATGACTTTGTTCAACAAATTGCGAAAACACCAATCGTGGTCAATGACAGTCGTGGTTTCTTTACCAGTCGTGTGTTTGGTACGTTCATTCAAGAAGGTATGCGTCTACTTGCTGAAGGTGTTCATCCAGCCAAAATCGAAATGGCAGCTCTCAAAGCAGGCATGCCTGTAGGTCCTCTTGCGATTCAGGATGAAGTATCTTTAACTCTGACTGAGCATGTTGCAAGCGAAACGCGCAAAGCACTGCAAGCTGAAGGGAAAGACTTACCGAAAACTCCAGTAGATGAAGTGGTCCACACCATGATTCACGAGCTGAATCGTAAAGGTAAAGCTGCTGGTGCAGGCTTCTATGAATATCCAGAAAATGGCAAAAAACATTTGTGGGATGGACTCAGCCGCTGGACAAAAGAAAATGATATTTCTGAACAAGATATGATTGATCGTTTCTTGTTTGTTCAAGCACTGGATACCTTACGCTGCTATGAGGAAGGTGTTCTAGAGTCAGTGATTGATGCCAATGTCGGTTCAATTTTCGGAATCGGTTTTGCACCTTGGACTGGCGGTGCGATTCAATTCTTAAATCAAAACGGGATTGAAAAATCATTGCAACGTTCAGAAGAATTGGCTACTCAATATGGTGAACGTTTCACTCCACCGCAACTGCTGAAAGACAAAGCGCAAAAGAAGGAAATTATTCAATAATTCATTTCTTTTTATAAGCTTAAAGCTCATGTCAGTATTGATTACCGATATGAGCTTTTTACTATTCGACAAAATCACTGCAAAACTTCTGCCTAATTCATCACAAATTGTGCTATAAATCTCCCTAATTCTGCTTTCTTTTTTGTCCTTTGGAAATTTGTCTTATGTCTGAGAAATTATGCCCAGAAACTTCACCTTGGGGGTGGAAAGCGCTGATTATCACGATCATTCTAAGCTTTATTTTTATGGTGATTTTTTACTTAGCCATCACCAATGAACCTGATTATATGCCAAGCCAAAAGCAAACTAGCAGCCAACAACATGCTTTTAAAACAGCACCTGCAATGTCGCCAGAAGCATTAGAGGCAGCTAAAAGCAATACAGCAACAGCAACTACAGCTGCCCAAGCAGAATCTCATCAACACTAAAGAGCTATTGTCGAACATGATAAATCCGTGTTAAACAGGGGTTTATCATGGTATTCGAGATTTTCAATGCTTCAACAAAATCGTCAGGCACTGGTCGTTGAAGGTGGTGGAATGCGCGGCGCATTTACCAGCGGTGTCTTAGATGCATTTTTACAGCAACAATTTAATCCTTTTGATCTCTGTGTTGGTGTCTCCTCAGGCTCAACTAATGTTGCAAATTACTTAGCTGCTCAACAGGGTCGAACACTACAAATTTATTTAGATCATTCTCTTCGTTCAGAATTCATTCATTATGGACGCTTTTTTAAAGGCGGTGATTTACTTGATCTAAAATGGATGTGGGATATGGTTGAGAAAGAAAATCCACTCAATCAAACCCAACTATTTGCCAATCATCCTGAATTTTATATGGTGCTTACTCACGCTATTTCTGGTGAGGCGACTTATATCAAAGCATCTAGAGATAATATTTTGGATGGCTTAAGGGCATCGAGTTCGATTCCTGTATTGACACGTCAAGCGGTTGAAGTGTTTGGTGAACCTTATTTCGATGGTGGCGTTGCTGATGCCCTTCCAGTCCATTGGGCAGCACAACAAAATCATGTTTCTAAACTCATGGTATTACGTACTCGCCCTAAAAAATACTATAAAGCGAGTAATAGAGGCGATCAGTTCCTCGCGAAATATTTGTTTAAACAACAACACGGTTTTGCACGTAGTCTTTTAACGCGAACCCAACGCTATAATGATTCAGTTCAGTTTGTTCGAACACCATCAGGACAAAAAATCTTGGAAGTATGCCCCCCAGATTTAAAAAATATGGCAGGTCGACTCACCAAGAACAAATCTAAAATCCGCTATAGCTATGATGTTGGTATCGAAACTGGCCTAAAGGCGATAGAAGATTGGCACAAGCTATAACTTCGAAATCAATGTAATACCTTTTAATGTAATGGCGAGATGACGCTGCTTTCAGCCGCTCGCCAAATTGAACAACTCAATAACATATCTCTCCCTATTGAAGCACATAGAAGAACTTCATATAGATACTTGGCAAGCAAGCTAAAAAAGGCGCAAAATTACGTTTTCTTTATTTTTTGGATTTTTTCATGAGCAATCAACCATCTCCACAAAAAGACTCAAATGAAACAGTATTGGGATGGAAGTTTGTCATTATTGTTGGGGTACTCAGCACCATTTTTTTAAGTTTTTTCTATTTAGCGATGACCCAAGAACCTGATTATATGCCTGGCGCGCAACGTAAAGCACAGCAACAGCAAGAGCTTTCTCAGGAAGTCGCTCCTGCAAGCTCCGAAGTGGCTGCACAACCTAAACAATAGTCAGATCGATAAATGCCAATCTTATAGGTTATACCTTTCCTGTGATCGGCATGATCATTTCAATATGTGGAATGCCGCACTCATCATATTCATCGCCTTGTGCCACGAAACCTAATTTTTCATAAAATGAAGTAGCGTGCGTTTGTGCAGAAAGCTGTAAAAATGGACGGTTTTGGGATTTAGCATAAGCAATCATTTCCAACATGATCAATTGTCCGATGCCCTGACCTCGATATTCCTGCAATACGGCAACACGCCCTAAATGATGATCAGGTAACAATCGAGCGGTGGCAATCGCTTGATCTTGTGCATAGACGACAAAATGTTCCGACACTTGGTCTTGATCGTCCCATTCATCTTGCTCAGGAATGTTTTGCTCATTGATAAACACAAACTCACGAATGCGCTGGGCATCCTGCTGTAGTTGCAATTGATCCCATTGACCATGTTTCACAACAAAACGATTCATCTCTTGTCCCATTAACACTTACAACCTACATTTTCGATAAGCATTTGATCCTGCAATAACAACTCTAAACTTTGCTTTTGAATGCCATACATCGTTTTTAATGCTTGTATTTGCTGCAAAATTTTAGCATCAGGCTGCTGAATATCTTTGCGCTTGGTCGCCAAAATCATTTTGTTCTTACTAGTATGTTCTAATGAGACAAACTCGAAGACTTTAGTTTCATAACCGTAAGCTTTGAGCAATAAAGCCCGCAAAGTATCTGTGAGCATTTCAGCCTGCTGCCCAGCATGAATACCGAATTGCAGCATCGGTTGTAACACTTCTGGACTCTTAAGTTGAGGTCTTAATTCTTTATGGCAACATGGTGCGCACATGATCATTGATGCATTGAGACGAATCCCAGTATGAATCGCAAAATCAGTTGCAATATCACAAGCATGTAATGCGATCATGACGTCTAACTTTTCAGGTTGGTAACTCCGCACATCCCCTTCGAAAAAATCAAGATGATTAAACCCAACGTCATCTGCAACTTTCTGGCAAAACTCAACTAAATTCGAGCGTAATTCCACACCTGTAATCAGGGGCGTTTTTTGTTGGGCTTGTAAATAGTCATATAAAGCAAAGGTTAAATAGCCTTTGCCAGAACCAAAGTCAACGATATTCAGTTCTTGTTGAGAAGCATCAATTTGAGCATAAGCATTGGAAAATATCTCAATGAATTTATTGATCTGTTTCCATTTTCGCGCCATGCTTGGAATGACTTGCCCTTTTTCATCTGTGATACCTAGATGTTTTAGGAATGGGCTTTGCTGCTCTACATAACGATGCTTTTCTCGATTATGCTGACGTTGCTCTATTTCCATCGACAAGGGTTGTCTTTTTTGCACATTGAGCATTGCTTTCTTTTTATTTTTCTTGAGTTGGGCTTCTTGATCAAGCGCGAATAAATTAGCCTGTTTAGATTGTGCCAATAGTTCAGCAATTTTCTCAATCCCTTCATTCATCGAATAGTTTTTAGTAATGTCTTGGGTTTTATGATGATATAAACAAGATAAAGTGGCTTGCCCCTGCAACTCAATAATCCGAAATGTCATTTTTTCTAAATCTGTCATTTCGCCTTTGTACTGACTCAAAATCAGACGATCAAAGCTTTTATTTTCAATTGATTGCTGGATATCCAAGAAAAATTGTTGTTCTTGTTCAAAAGAAAATTTCGGCGCAAACATAATGAAAACCTGACAAATAGAAACTAAATTCTAAAGCGTCTTACTTTAAAAGGGAAATTGCATTACGATACAGTTGTATTTTTATGCAAAGCTTATTGCGATGAACATGAACTCAATGTTGAATTATGATCCAAAAGAAGAACGACTCAATGCATATAGTCATGGTATCGGTGCAATATTAGCTTTAATTGCCTCGGTATTTTTAATTATTAAAGGGAGCTATCTTCCCTTGGGCCAATGGATCAGTCTATGGGTCTATGGCTTTAGTTTAGTATTGCTACTCAGCAGTTCAATGCTTTATCACTTCGCACAAGATGAAACCAGACGATATTGGTATAAGAAACTAGATCATACCGCGATTTACTATCTGATCGCGGGCACCTATACCCCCTTTCTCAGTATTGCCATTCCAACAGCCAAGGCGCACTATCTTCTAATTGCGCTTTGGGTGATTGCATTTATTGGCACCCTATTTAAATTGGTGTTTATTCATCGCTTTCAAAAACTGTCATTAGTAGCTTATCTGGTGATGGGTTGGTTAGCTGTATTATTGATGGATGACATGCAACGTTATTTATCCAAAGATGCTCTACAACTGCTGATTGCAGGTGGATTGGCTTATACCATCGGTACATTGTTTTATGCCTTAAAAAAGGTAAGATATACCCACGCAATATGGCATATCTTTGTGCTACTAGGAGCAGGTTTACATTTTCTAGCGATCTATTGGTATGTGCTGTAAGCAAGCATTTTGCTGGCATTCATTACATTCAATTCCGAAGTAAGCCCCGCATTTTATAAGGAACATCTAAGGCGAACACTTCGTATTTTGTCTTAGATCATTAGAATTAAGGTCATCTATGTCGTCAAACTCTATGGCTGCCACTGGTGAGGTGGCAAGCAATTCAAAAACACGTGTACTGTTTGCAAGTCTCGTTGGTACCACAATTGAGTTTTTTGACTTTTATATTTATGCCACTGCCGCAGTCATTATTTTTCCACATCTGTTCTTTCCAGCAAGTAGTGGAAGCGCAGCCTTACTCCAGTCATTAGCCACCTTTGCAATCGCATTTATTGCCCGCCCCGTCGGCGCTGCACTTTTTGGTCATTTAGGCGATCGGATCGGACGTAAAGCCACCTTGGTTGCAGCACTATTGACCATGGGTGTTTCAACTGTCTGTATTGGCTTGTTGCCTACTTATGCTCAAATCGGCATTGCTGCCCCCCTATTATTAGCCTTATGCCGTTTGGGACAAGGACTGGGCTTAGGCGGTGAATGGAGTGGTGCGGTGTTACTCGCGACTGAGAATGCGCCAGAAGGTAAACGCGCATGGTATGGCATGTTCCCTCAATTAGGGGCACCTATTGGATTTATCCTTGCAACAGGTTCATTCCTCTTGCTTGGTGCATTCATGACGGAACAAGCATTTATGACTTGGGGATGGCGTATTCCTTTTATCGCGAGTGCTGTTTTAGTTTTAGTCGGTCTATACATTCGCTTGAAATTACATGAAACACCAGCTTTTCAAAAAGTTCTGGATAAACAAAAAGAAGTAAATGTTCCATTTAAAGATGTCATGACCAAGCACTTGTCTAAATTGATTCTTGGGACGATTGCTGCAATTTGTACATTTGTGGTGTTCTATCTCACCACTGTTTTTGCACTGACTTGGGGAACTACACAGCTTGGCTATACCCGTACTGAATTTTTGCAATTACAGCTTATAGCGACTTTATGTTTTGCTGGCTTTATTCCTTTATCAGCGATTTTAGCGGAGAAAATCGGTCGTCGAACCACGTCGATTGCTGTCTGTATTTTAGCTGCATTGTTTGGTTTAGTCTTCGCAAGCTTGCTTGATTCTGGTAGTCCTGTATTGGTGTTTTTATTCTTGTGTATCGGGTTATCGATCATGGGACTGACTTATGGTCCAATTGGCACAATCTTGTCTGAACTGTTCCCAACGTCTGTACGTTACACGGGTTCGGCACTGACCTTTAATCTAGCAGGCATCTTTGGTGCCTCTTTTGCACCCTACATTGCCACTAAACTTGCTGAAAATTTTGGTTTACAAGCAGTCGGTTATTATCTCAGTGCCGCGGCATTATTATCTCTGATTGCTTTTTTATTGATCCGAGAAACTAAAAATATCGATGTAAATAACCAAATCTAATCACGCATAAAACATCAGGTGAGCATCAAGCGATGCTCGCCTGAGTGACCTTTTATCGTACAATTAAAGACCTTTCCAACTTGTATCTATAACCATACTCGTCCAAATATATTTTGTGCTAAACTAACCGCCTCCCATTTTTAGACTATTGTGCTTATGTACGCAGTGATTATCATTGCCGTATTTTTGGTTAGTTTCTTATATACTTATTTTCGTGGTAAAGAACGATTAAAAATATCTCGGCAACTATTTGACCATTCTACATTTTTAGCGCCTGTAAACATGTTTATGACTGGTTTTTCTAAACTCCCAAACCAGCCATTTTTTGATGTGGCGCAATTCCCTGAACTCAAACCATTACAAGATAATTGGGAGGTGATTCGGGAAGAAGCCATTCAACTACAAAATCAAATCAAAGCATCCGAAAAAAATAATGATGCGGGCTTTAATACTTTTTTTAAGCGTGGCTGGAAACGTTTTTATTTAAAATGGTATCAAGATAGCCATCCATCAGCGCAACAGCTTTGCCCAAAGACTGTAGCACTACTTGAAAGTATTCCATCGGTTAAAGCAGCAATGTTTACTGAGTTGCCATCTGGAAGTTACTTGGGTAAACACCGTGATCCATATGCAGGTTCAGTACGTTATCACTTGGGTTTAGTCACCCCCAATAGTGATGACTGTTTTATCGAAGTTGATCAAGAGCGTTATAGCTGGAGAGATGGTGAAGCAACCGTTTTTGATGAAACCTATGTACATTGGGCACATAATCAAACGGATCAAACTCGTATCATCTTATTCTGTGATATTGAGCGCCCAATGAAATGGGGCTGGGCGCAAAAATTCAATCATTGGTTTGGTCGTAATGTGATGTCAGCAGCCAGTTCACCCAACGATGATCAGGATAAAACAGGATTTATTAACCGTATCTTCAAATATGGTTATGCTATTCACCACTATGGTCGTGGCTTGAAAGCGCGTAATCGCCCACTCTACTATGCTTTGAAATGGTTAATGTTTGCGATCATTATTGGTTTGGTCTTACTGCCAAGTTTTTTATAAGATAAGCACGCAATAAAAAAGAGATGCGAATGCATCTCTTTTTTTACATAACAATCAATTAATTGCTTGTTGCTGCTTGAGCACTAGCTGTTTGCGGTGCTTGGGCATTGGCTGTTTGTCCAGCGGCTGCATTTGCAGCTTGTACAGCTGCTTCACCAATTAAAGCAATCTTGGCTTTTTCTTGGCTTTTTTCAGACAAAGCAGGATTTGATGCCACAATACGATTAATATTTGCTGAGTTTGCTGGTGCAATCGCAGCAGTTTGCAAGACGATTGGACGGTTGCCCGTATCACCTAAGGTATAGCGAATCCCAGTACGAGGACTAATCACTGTCGTCACATCGTGCTTTACTTGTGCCTGAGCAGAAGTCTCACCTTTTGCAGCCTGTACTTTTTCCACTGTTGTGGTTTGAGGCGCATCTTTTGCAAATGCAAAACTTGATACTGCTGCACTTGCCAAAATTAAAAGTTGTAATGGTTTTTTCATTGTCTTCCCGCTTTTAATATCAATTCAATCAAGAACTGTAAGTTCGATAATCAAACTACAAAGCTTGACTCGACTCAAGTAGTTTATCGTAAAAAAAGCAGAGCCTATGCTCTGCTTTTTAATGAAGGCAACTCCAAATTAGAGTTTACCGTGACATTGTTTGTATTTTAAACCAGAGCCACATGGACAAGGTGCATTACGACTTTCAGGTACTGGGAATGCTGTATTGTTTGCCAGTTCTGTTTCTTCAGAAGCAGTCACTTCACCCGTTAAACCATCGACCTCATCATGCTCAAAAGAAAGACGCATCGATTCAGCTTGGCGTTGCTGCTGTGCTTCCATTTCTGCTAGCTCTTCAGCTGTTGGAACATGTACACGAGATAAATCAGTTACCACATCCGACTTAATCACACCCAACATATTCACAAACAAATTAAAGGCTTCTTTCTTATATTCTTGTTCAGGATTTTTCTGTGCATAACCACGTAAATGAATCCCTTGACGCAAATAATCCATCGCTGCCAAATGATCTTTCCAATGGCGATCCAGTGAATTTAGCATAAAGTGGCGTTCTAACATCACTGCAGATTCAGCGCCCATTTGTTCACGGCGTTGACGATAGCGGTTTACAACCTCATCTGAAATACGAGAAATCAAACCTTCTTCGTCTAAACGGCGATCTTGGTTTAACCATTGCTGTACAGGTAATTCAATGCCGAGATCCACTTTTAAAGCATTCTCTAAACCTTCGATATCCCACTGATCATGAACTGACTCTGGTGGAATAAAGTTAGCAATCACCCCTTTAATAACTTCACGATGCATTTCTTCGATGTAATCTTGCAAAGTACTTTCAGCGAGAACTTCATCACGTTGTGAATAAATAATCTTACGCTGTTCGTTGTTAACATCGTCGTACTTCAATAAGTTTTTACGAATATCAAAGTTACGCGCTTCAACTTTACGTTGTGCATTTTCAATCGAGCGACTCACCATTTTATGTTCAATGGCTTCATTTTCTTGCAAGCCCATTGCGCGCATCATGGCAACAACACGATCACCTGCGAAAATACGCATCAAATCATCTTCAAGCGACAAATAGAAGCGAGAAACACCAGGATCACCTTGACGACCTGCACGACCACGTAGCTGGTTATCAATACGGCGTGATTCATGACGTTCAGAACCAATGATATGTAAACCACCTGATGCTAATACATCTTCATGGTCTTTTTCCCATTGTGCTTGCAAACGTGCTTCATCTTCAGGTGTCGGATTTTCAATTTTAGCCAGCTTAGCTTTCCAGTTACCACCAAGCAAAATATCTGTACCACGACCTGCCATATTAGTTGCAATGGTTACCGCATTCGGGCTACCTGCTTGCGCGATAATATCTGCCTCACGCTCATGCTGTTTCGCATTTAGGACTTCGTGATGAATACCTGCCTGTAATAATTTTGAAGACAGGATCTCGCTTGCTTCAATCGTTGCAGTACCAATCAGAATAGGTGCTACACCCTTCTGACGAATATTGGTAATTTCTTCAATAATGGCATTGTATTTACCATTGCGATTTAAATAGATTAAATCATTATGGTCGATACGCACCATTGGTCTATGCGTTGGAATGATCACCACATCCAAGCCATAAATTTCTTTCATTTCCGCTGCTTCTGTATCAGCAGTACCTGTCATACCTGAAAGCTTTTTATACAGACGGAAATAGTTCTGGAATGTCGTCGTTGCAAGCGTTTGGTTTTCTGGTTGAATTTCCATGTTTTCTTTGGCTTCAACCGCTTGGTGCAAACCTTCTGACCAACGGCGACCTGGCATGGTACGACCAGTACTTTCATCCACAATAATCACTTCTTCTTTTTGCGTTTGTGGATTAATGCCAATGATGTAGTGCACGTTCTTTTGATAAAGATAATGTGCACGAATCGCTGCCGTTACATGATGAACCAAATTTAGATTTGTTGCAGAGTAGAGACTTTCACCTTCCGCTAACAAACCCATCTGAATCAATTCTTGTTCAACAGTTTCATAGCCGATTTCAGTCATTTCAACTGAACGTTGCTTTTCGTCTACCCAGAAATGCCCACCATCCGCAACTTTTTCTTCTTTCTGAGGTTTTAATTTTGGAGGAATACTGTTGATTAGCTGATATAAATGAGAGGAATCTTCACTCTGCCCTGAAATAATCAATGGTGTACGTGCTTCATCGATCAAGATTGAGTCAACTTCATCAATGATCGCATAGCTCAGACCACGCTGCTTTTTCTCTTGTAAAGAAAAAACCATGTTGTCACGGAGATAGTCAAAACCAAATTCGTTATTGGTACCGTAAGTAATGTCTGCAATATAAGCTTGCGCTTTCTCATCAGGCATTTGCATAGAGTAAATTACACCAATACTCAAACCTAAAAATTCGAATAATGGACGGTTTAACTCCGCATCACGTTGTGCCAAGTAGTCATTCACGGTAATGACGTGAACGCCTTGACCACTCAACGCATTGAGATAACAGGCCAAGGTACCCATCAAGGTTTTACCTTCACCTGTACGCATTTCAGCAATTTTACCTTCATGCAAGGTAATACCACCGATTAACTGCACATCATAATGACGCATACCCATGACACGTTTAGCAGCCTCTCGACAGACCGCAAAAGCTTCAGGCAGTAATTTATCTAGACTTTCACCGTTTTGGAAACGTTGTTTGAATTCTGGAGTTTTTGCAGAGAGGTCTGCATCGTTAAGAGTAGATATCGTCGGTTCAAGCGCATTGATTTGTTCAACAATTTTACGCATGCGTTTGAGCTCACGCTCATTTTTAGTACCGAAGATACCTCCGATCAGACTTGCCAACATGAATAAACTCTCTAATCCTGTTTGTTATAAGGTTTGGAAATATCAACAAACCTTAGGTCGGTTAATTTTTTCTTAGCTGTTATTATGGAGTCAGAAATAAGAACTACAAGTGCTTTACGTTCAAACAGCAAAAAAAACTGCAAAATGATTCTGACATCATGCAACCAAAGATCGTTAATGTAGCAAATTTACCTTTCCGTTACATCGATTTAAATGTGAATTTCTGATGATTTTTATACCATAGCGCCTACATTCATATATTAAAAAATGATAATAAAATGAAAAAACAATAATTTTGTTTATAAGCAAAATACTGCATATTGGGTTATCGCATTATTAAATAACATAGAGTTAAGGAGTAGTCATGACATTACGTTTAGGTGATATCGCGCCAAATTTTCAACAAGCATCAAGTGAAGGCACGATTGATTTTTACGAATTTTTAGAGGATGGCTGGGCAGTTTTATTTTCACATCCAGCTGATTTTACTCCTGTCTGCACCACCGAACTGGGTTTTACAGCAAAACTCAAAGATGAATTTAATAAGCGTGGTGTTAAAGCAATTGCTCTTTCAGTCGATGACGTAGACTCACACCAGCGTTGGATTGAAGATATTAATGAGACACAAAATACGACAGTGAATTTTCCAATCATTGCAGATAAAGACCGTAAAGTATCCGAGCTCTATGGCTTTATCCATCCCAATGCCAGCGAAACCTTAACCGTTCGTTCGTTGGTGATTATTGATCCAAATAAAAAAGTTCGCCTAATCATTACCTACCCAGCCTCTACAGGACGAAACTTTCATGAAGTATTACGTGTCATAGACTCGCTACAATTGACAGATCATCACAAGGTCGCAACGCCAGCCAATTGGCAACAAGGTGAAGATGTGGTGATTATCCCTTCGCTTAAAGATGAAGAAGAAATCAAACAACGGTTCCCTAAAGGTTATAAGGCGGTGAAACCTTATTTAAGATTGACTGCTCAACCAGAATAATAAAAAACAGCAAAGATTTATGATTCAACCAGCCCTTTAACTCACTAGTTAAAAGGGCTTTTTTTGTCTATCCCTGATTGATAATAAGCATGAACTACAACAACCTATTTTTCTAGATATTCTTCTCCACCGCTTTTTATCGTTACAATTTCTCGCTCAACTTCTATTTATTATTCAGTTACTTTGTGCGCACAACTTTTCCATATCCAATCATGACCTTTACAATGAAAAAATTATTGATCAGCACCATTCTCATTAGTACGCTCAGCATGAATGGTTGTATGAAATATCCCGGCCTAAGTGATGAACAACGCCCAAACAATTGGGGTACATTGATTTCTAACACACATAATTTCTATCAAATTAGTCAAGATGTCTATCGAAGTGAGCAACCTGACACTGAGCTGATTGCCAGTTTAAAACAACATCAAATCCACACTGTGATCAATCTCAGAGCACGTAATAAAGATGCGAATGTATTTAAAGATCAAGATTTTAATCTGGTACATATCCCCATCTATACGTGGGCAATCAATCGTGATGATCTCTTAACCGCAATGCGAGCAATCCAAACTGCAAAACAACAAAATCAGAAGGTTTTAGTCCATTGTTATCATGGCTCTGATCGCACGGGAGCAACCATTGCGATGTATCGAATTATTTTTGAAAATTGGTCAATCGAAGATGCCGTCAAAGAAATGAAACAAGGCGGCTATGGCTACCATGTCATCTGGAAAAATATTGAACATTTATTCACTACAGACAATGTAAAATGGATTCAACAACAATTGTCGAATCCATCATAATTTAGAAAAAAACAGGGGCGAAAAGCCACTGCTGTCCCATAGTTTTGTTTAAATAAAAAACCTGAGTCCAAAATAGTTAAAATATAAGTGCGAACAAACACTTTAACTACAAGGACTCAGGTTTTGTCACATCAGAATACCGTATTTCATCAATTACTTAAACCTATTTCACGATGTGATTTTGAACGTCTTGCCAAGCAGCATCATTGTGGACAAAAATTAAGATCAGCCACACGCTGGGATCAGTTTATTGCCATATTGATGTCCCAGCTGTCCTGTCGGCAAAGCTTAAGAGATATTCAATCCAATCTCGAATCACAGCAGGAAAAGCTCTATCACCTCGGTGCTAAGACTATTGCACGAAGCACCTTGGCAAGAATCAATCAAGAACAACCTGCCAGCCTATATCAGCAATTATTTACTCAGTTACTTCGGCATTGTGAAAACACAAAGATTGCACATAAATTTCGATTTAAGAATCCGCTGTATTCACTTGATGCAAGCCACATTGATCTTTCACTGTCCTTATGCGAATGGGCAAAAGTACATGAATCCAAAGCGAGCATTAAACTGACAGTTGGATTAAATCACAGCAATACGATTCCTGAATTTGTTGCACTCGGAGATGGTATTGAAAATGATATGGTGCAAGGCAGATTACTCAAATTTCCACCTGGAAGTATCGTAGTTTTTGACAAGGGGTATGTTGATTATCAGTGGTTTGCAGAGATGACTGACCGAAAAGTCAGCTTTGTGACACGGCTAAGACCGAAGACGGTTTATGAAGTAAAGTCAAAACGTGAAGTATACGCTTGCAAAGGAATTCTTGCGGATGAATATATTGAGTTGAGCAGTGATTATGCTAAAAAGCGTGGTGCACCGAAGCGATTAAGACGAATAGAATTTTATGATGTTGAAAAGAAAAGGACATTTGAATTTCTAAGTAACAACTTTCATCTAGCTGCATCGACTATTGCAGCAATTTACAAAGATCGTTGGAAAGTAGAATTATTTTTCAAAGCGATTAAACAGAATTTAAAATTGAAATCATTTCTAGGTCGAAGCCGAAATGCCATACAAACTCAAATATGGATTGCATTAATTGCCTATTTATTAGTGAGTTTTGCAAAACATATGGCTCATGAGGGATGGACTGTCCAGAGATTATTAAGAATTATTCAGGTCAATTTATTTGAAAGAAAACTTCTAAAGGCATTATTTTTACCCGATAAGAAGTGGCGAAAACAAGAAGAACCTCAATTGAGGTTCTTCTTGGAATAATTGTGGGACAGCAGTGGCGAAAAGCCCCAGTTTTATTTTAGCGCTGATCAAGTGGAACCCAATCAATCACCCACGCTGATTTCATATTTAAACTTTCATCCGCTGCGATCTTTTTACGGACTGCATCAGCAGTTTCTCTATCTTTAGATGGACCAACCATGATGCGTATTCCTTTCGAGGTTGGACTGGTCGTGACTTTATAACCTTTAGCTCTCAGTTTGGATACCACGGCATCTGCATTGGCCTGATTTGCAGCCAAGGCCACTTGAACCATCCAATTTTTATCGCCATTTTCCATGAGTTCACGTGCTTTTTCTGCTTCAGCTTTTTTCTTTGCTTCTTCTTCAGCCTTTCGCTTGTCTTCCGCAGCCTTCTTCTCAGCATCAGCTTTACGTTTCTCTTCAGCAGCTTTCTTTTCTGCCTCAGCCTTACGTTTATCTTCTGCTGCTTTCTTCTCTGCTTCAGCCTTACGTTTATCTTCAGCAGCCTTTTTCTCTGCTTCGGCTTTACGCTTATCTTCCGCTGCCTTCTTCTCAGCTTCAGCCTTACGTTTCTCTTCGGCAGCTTTTTGGTCTGTCTCTGCTTTACGCTTATCTTCAGCAGCTTTTTTCTCTGCCTCAGCCTTGCGCTTCTCTTCTAATTTACGTTTTTCTTCAGCCAATCGCTGAGCTTTCGCAGCATCATCTTCAATTAATTCAGGCGGTATATTGTCTGAGCTTTGTTGTGCTGCCATACGTCTTGCATTAATTGCCGCGTACTCTTCTGCGGCTTTACGCGCAGCTGCTGCCTCGGCTTCTTGTTGCATTTTCAAAAATTCGGCAGCGCGAGCTTCCTGTTCCGCAACCGCTTTTTCACGAGCATGTCGCTGTTCTTCGAGTAGACGTTTTTCTGTTTCAACATCGATTGCCAAAGGTTGCAACGATACCATTTCGCTATCTTGTGCTGGTTGTGCCAACTTAGGCTTAGATTCTGTTTGAGCAGTTTGTTGTGCAGTTCTTGCTTGAGCTTTATCTTGCTCTATTTCATCATTACCTTTAAGAAGTAATGCTGCCAATAAAACACCACCTCCAAGTAGAACAACGCCACCCATCCAGCGTTGTTTGTTATTCATTGACATTGTTCTAAATACTCCCAGACCGCTTCCAAGGTATGAAACGAACCACAGACTAAAATCAGCTGATTGTTATTACATTTCTTCAGCGTAGTTTCAAATGCTTGCTGGATACTGCCAAACTCACATACCTGTTGACCTTGCAATGCATCTTGTAACTGTTGCATTGGCGCGGCTCTAGGCACATCTAAAGTAGCAATAAACCAATTTTTTACTGTTGTTTTTAGTAAATTCGTGACCGATAAGATGTCTTTATCTGCCAACATTGAAAATACAGCAACAACTTCTGTGTACTGTTTATTGTATTTTAGAAAATTTCGCAACTGCTTCAATAAAAATTCAACGCCATGTGCATTATGCCCAGCATCAAAAACAACCGTTTGACCTTGAATCTGACGGATCTCAAATCGTCCTTGCAACGCTGCTCGCTGAATACCCGTAGCAATTGAATCTTGAGCAATTGTAATCCCGCTCACCAATATTGCTGCCACGGCGGTAGAGATATTTTCAAGTGCCAACTGACCGTTTGGAAGTTTTAACGTTGTTCCTGAAGAGGCAAATGACCATGTCTCACCATCGTCATTTGGCTGATAAAAATAATCTCGATTTAATACATACAACTGAGCTTGTGTTTCAGAAGCTTTATCTTGAATCGCTTGTGGAAGCTGTTGATGCCCCGCAAAAATAACGGGAATATTAGGACGAATAATGCCCGCTTTCTCGAAAGCAATTTTTTCAATGGTATCGCCTAACCAATCGGTGTGATCCAGCCCAATATTGGTAATCACTGCAATATCTGGATCAATGACATTCACCACATCTAGACGGCCACCAAGACCAACCTCAAGTACCCAGACATTGCACTGTTGATGCTTAAAGATCACAAAAGCAGCTAAAGTCGTTGCTTCAAAGAAAGATAGACTTAAACCACAATCACGACGTGCTTGATCCACAGCAACAAAAGCATCAACCAAGCTTTGATCATCAACCTCAATACCCGCTAATTTTACTCGCTCATTAAAACGATAAATATGGGGTGATTGATACAAACCAACTTTATAACCGTGCGCATTTAAAATTGCAGCCAAAGTGGTCGTCGTTGAACCTTTGCCATTGGTACCAGCAACTGTAAATACCTTTGCGTTAGGTCGCATTACTCCTAATTTTTCAGCAACAGGAATAACGCGCTCTAAACCTAAATCAATGCCTGTAACATGAACATGGCTCCAATAATCGAGCCATGTTGTTAATGTATCTGTTGAATGTGGAGTTTGTGCTTTCAAGGTAAGTTCATCAGCTTAGCAACAAGTCGATATACAGTATCACGTAATGCGTGACGATGAACAATTTGATCGACTACACCATGATCAAGCAAATACTCAGCGCGTTGGAACGGCTCTTCTAACTTTTCACGCACGGTCTGTTCGATCACACGCTTACCAGCAAAACCAATCATGGCTTTTGGTTCAGCAATATGAACATCGCCTAGCATTGCCAATGATGCAGTTACACCACCATAAACAGGGTGAGTCAATACCACCAAATAAGGAACCCGTGCTTCTTTCATTTTTTGAATTGCAGCTGCGGTACGAGCCATTTGCATTAAAGACAACATGCCTTCTTGCATACGTGCACCACCAGATGCAGCAAAACAAATCATCGGTTGATGTAGTTCAATTGCTCGTTCAGCAGCTTGTACAAAACGATCACCTACAACGGTACCCATCGAACCGCCCATAAAATCGAAATCAAAGGCGCATGCAATTAAATCCAAACCTTTGAGTGAACCTTGCATCACTACAAGCGCTTCCGTCTCACCTGTTTTATCTTGCGCTTCACGCATACGATCAGGATAAGCTTTACTATCCACAAATTTTAACGGGTCTTTAGCACTGAATTCTTGACCGAGTTCTGCGTCCACTTGGTCAAAAAACCAATTCAAGCGATCACGTGCACGCATACGTAAATGCTCATCGCATTGCGGACAGACATAGGCATTAAATGACATAGCTGTACGTGTCACCAAAGCATGACATTCTGGACATTCAATCGTAGGCTCAGTAAAAGTCGCCTTGAAGATCTGCTGCTCATTTGCAACCTGAATACCTGGAACTTGACGCTCAGTCCAAGGCGTTGACGGGTTTAGAACCGTCCCTGCTGTTAATTCTTGACTCATACTAACTCATCGAGCGCAGCCCGAAGCTCCTTCACTTTATTCACCGTCTGTTGCACAGCCTCATCAGCTGGCAATGTCGCAAAAGATTTAACGAAAGCACTTCCTACAATCACCGCATCAGCGACTTGACCCATTGCTTTTGCAGACGCTGCATCACTAATACCAAAACCAACTCCCACAGGAACATTGGTTTTGGTTTTAATTTTCGCAATACGTGCTGCAGCTTCAGAAGTATCTAATGTCGCTGCACCAGTCACACCTTTGAGGGAGACGTAATACACAAAGCCACTTGCTTGATCGACCACATGTTGAATACGGTGATCTGTTGAAGTTGGTGCAAGCAAGAAAATTTGATCCATCTCATTTTGTTTTAAGACTTCACCAAATTGCTTTGATTCTTCTGGGGGTAAATCCACCAAAAGAACACCATCTACACCGCAGGCTTTCGCATAGGCAACAAACTTTTCATAACCAATCACTTCAACAGGATTTAAATATCCCATCAAAACGACTGGTGTTGTTTGATCTTGCTCACGAAAGGCTTTCACCATATCCAATGCATCAAGTGTATTGGTTCCACCAGCCAAAGCGCGCTCAGCAGCCAAAGCAATCACAGGACCATCGGCCATAGGATCGGAGAATGGTAGACCAAGCTCAATCACATCAACACCGGCTTCAACCATTTGATGAAGCAATGGAACAGTTACCTGTGGATGCGGATCACCTGCCATAACATAAGAAACAAGCGCTTTACGTTGCTGAGATTTAAGCTGTTCAAAACGAGTGGCAAGACGTGACATAGGATTATGCTTTCCTTGATTTATATTGGGACCTGCTTGACATTTTACAGATGCACTTTGCAGCCCCCTAAGTTGAGGAGTTGTTTGTAGTTAGACAAAAACACTGCATTGTAACGCTATTTTTTGCTCATTGAACAGAGTTTGACGTGATTGCAGTGCTGATTGTCATCACTAACAACAGCCCCTACACATTTATCTATATTTTCGTTATTTTCTCAATGATCAAAGCTTCCTAATTTCAAGCCAATCTTTCTACATTTTAGAAATGAGCCAAGCTCCTTTATACTATGTCCACTTTTTAAATTTTCTTTTGATTTTATGTCTGCCCACACTCAGGAAAAAGTACAAAGCAATGCACTTGCTTTGCTACCGCTATTGGTATTTTTGATCATCTTTCTCGGGAGTGGTATCTATCATTCAATCATCGGGACCGAATTTGCCTTCTATCAAATTAAAGCCCCGATTGCAGCCATACCTGCAATCATCTTAGCTTTACTACTGTATAAACAAAAACTCAATACAGCTATTGAGGAATTTTTACAAGGCGCGAGTCATCCCAATCTGATTCTGATGTTTATGGTATTTATGTTGGCAGGCGCATTTGCCAGTGTCTCGGGGGCAATCGGGAGTGTCGATGCAACGGTTCAACTTGGACTTTCATTGATTTCAGCACAATTTGTGTTGCCTATGCTGTTCATCATCGCTGCCTTTATCGCAACCGCCATGGGAACCTCAATGGGGACCATTGCTGCGTGTGCACCTATTGCCTTTGGCTTTTCCCAAGCAACGGACATTACGCCCCTCTATGCCATTGGTGCAGTGATTGGTGGTGCCATGTTTGGAGACAACTTATCGATGATCTCCGACACGACCATTGCCGCTACACGCAGTCAAAACGTTGAATTAAGAGATAAGTTTAAGGTCAATGTTTGGATTGCATTACCTGCCGCAATTATAACCTTAATTGTTTATTTTTCTCTCAGTCACCAGTCTGAGGCGATACAGACCAAACCTTATGATATTTGGTTGATATTACCTTACCTCGCAGTTTTCTTTCTGGCCTTTACCCGATTGCATGTACTGGCTGTGCTGATGATTGGCGTGGTGTTGTCAGGCATGATGGGCTTACTCAATAAACCTGACTTCCATTTGCTGCAACTCAATAACTCGATCTATAACGGCTTCGTCGGTATGTTTGAAGTTGCATTGTTATCCATGTTATTGGGAGGCTTATCTGCATTAATGCAAAAAGCTGGGGGATTACATTGGTTGATCCAGCGCATTTATGCCATCACACGTTTATTTAAATTTGGGACCCAACGTGCAGGTGAGTTTGGAATCAGCTTTTTGGTGGTATTTTCAAATTTATTTGTTGCCAATAATACCGTGGCGATTATTTTATCAGGTGATATGGCGCGTGTAGTTGCCAAAGAATATGGGATTGATCCTAAACGTAGTGCTGCCCTGCTCGATATTTTTTCCTGTGTAACTCAAGGGATCATTCCTTACGGTGCACAATTATTATTGGCTTGTTCAATAGCCAAGATCTCGCCAATTGAGCTGATTGGGCATATTTACTACTGTTGGGTATTAGCGATTTTTGCAATTCTCGCAATTGTCTTTCATTATCCACGCTTAAAAACATCGTAAAATTCATATGAGACTCTTTAAGGCTTAACGCTAAAGAGTCTTTAAAAACTGTTTCGGAGTAACACCAGTCCAACGCTTAAATGCTCGTCCAAATGCACTTTGGTCTGCGTAATTTAAACGCTCTGCAATCTCAGAAAATGACTTGCCTTGCTGCAAATAAAGCTTACTTTGCTCCAACCGATATTGATCTAAAATATCTTGAAAATTCAAATGATAAGCTTTGAGCTGGCGTTGTAAGGTCCGTTCAGAACAATGCAAATGTTTTGCCACATAACTCGATAAAACTTCTTCTTGTTGTAATAATCCTTGCTCAATAAAGCTTTGTATTTTTTGTCTCAACTGCTGCTGTTGAATCTCGAAAGAAGTGACATGATTTAACGATTGCTGTGCCTGCGTTGATAGCACCTGATTCAATTGCTGATCAGCAGCGATACTTTTCGCCTTCAAAATCTGATTTGAAAAGCGTATTGCATATTGCCCTGATTGAACTTGGATTGGACAGCCGTAAAATTTCTCAAAATGAAACAAAGCAGTATGTGGTGTATAGCCAAATTGAATCATCTGTGGCGGATGTAAAGTATCTTGAACAATGGATTGCGCTATCTTAAAAAGCAATGCCAAATTCAGCTCATACATTTCACGATAATCTGGATAAGAAGCACTCCAAACAATTTGAATGTAGTCCGAAAACTGCTGAACATTAAGCTGCTCTAAATTGGTCTGCTTAAAAATCAGAGAATAATAGCGCTGTAAAAGTTGTAATGCTTGCTGTAAGTCCAAACTGGTTGATGCTAGATATCCCATTAAGCCCAGATCTTGCAAATTGGCACGCTCTGCTAGAACTAAGGTAATTGGGCGTGAGAAATAGGGTTGAGCCGCCTGTAATAATTGAGCATAACGTTCGACATCAAAATCTTGTTGGTCAGGATTTTCAAGGCACGAATAGAAGTCTTGCCAAAGTTCAGGCACAGCAACTTTGGACAAATCAATATGTTCCTGTTGTAAAACACGATTCAACAATCGTAAATATCCAATGATAATTTTAACTGACATATGTCGATCTCATCCTGATCTGTCGTTATTTGTATAAAACTTGGCTGAAACTGTCAAAACTTTTCGTCGGACTTTTCCCATACTGAATCTATGAAAAAGGCAAGGAATCGTACAAATGAATGCACATGTTTCCTATCAGGTTGATCCAGTCGTTAGAACAAAATTAGATTTCCATCTAGACCAAGCTCCTCGCTTTTGGTTTGGTGGCGATCCATTTCGTACCCGTATGTTTGATGCATTGAGCCTCACTTTTCCAGATGGTGAGCGCTATTTTATTGAATGTGTTCGTCTATTCCGTGACAAGATTACAGATCCAAACTTACAAGAACGTGTTGCTGATTTTATCCGTCAAGAAGCTCAACACGGTATCGCTCATGACAAAATGAATCAGATCATGAAACAACAAGGTATGCCTGTTGATCAGTTCACTGATCGTTTAAAGAAAATTTTTAAGTTTGAATTAAAGTATCGCTCCCCTCAATACAACATCGCCATGACTGCCGCTGCAGAGCATTTAACTGCACTGATGGCAGAAACGTTCTATAGCAAAAAAGAAACTTTGGCAGAGGCGGATCCTTTCGTAAGAGCACTTTTTGCTTGGCATGCGATTGAAGAAATGGAACATCGAGATGTTGCTTTTGATGTCATGCGTGAAGTTGGTGAAGTGCCTGAAGCAACTCGTCGGTTTGCTTTAGTATTTACCACTGTACTCATGTTTGGTTTTACACTATACCGTACTGATGTAATGTTGAAAAAAGATGGTTTTAATCTAAGGCAACGTATTGATTTAGCGCGTAAAGGTTTGCCATGGTTCTTTGGTCGTAACGGTATTTTAACGGCAAAAAGAGCACAATATAGCGATTGGTTTAAAAAAGACTTCCATCCAAATCAACACCCTGTTATTCGTCAATACGATGTCTGGATTGATACTTTGGCTAAGACCAATGATCCAATTGCTGCGGGTGAAGCTTTTTGGCAAGCGGGTTTATAATCTAGATTTAAGCACCCAATTCATATATCGAATCGCTAACATTACATTGAGCAAATCTATTTTAGCTCAATGTAATTAGCAATTTTAACACTAACCGCATCTATATCATTGCTCTACTTGTTCTTTGCCAAATTTCTCATAGTAACGTTTACGTATATCAGGACAGTCCCAAGCAATCCCAAACATGATGTCATTATCTGTAAATCCCTTACAATTTTCATATTGCTGCTTTAGTGAGACATCCTCAGGAAGATCATGAACCATCATATTCTCAAAACTCATTCCATCAATCACCTCTGGATCATTGTCATAACTGGTACTCAGATCAATATCAAATGACTTGCCATCCTGACCATTCTTACATTTTGCCAAGATATAGTAGCTAGTTCCACGACGATGTTTAGAGACAGAACGTAGTTCTTGATCCATCGGATATGCACCTACAATCACATCTTCAACTTGGATACCATCTTTAAAATGTTGTTTTGCTTGAGCTGAATCAGGGTCCTTCATCCTTGCCTGATACTGCTCTTTTGTTTCCCATGCAAAATCTTTATTCCACTTAGACTGCTCTAACCAAAAAATGACCTGCTCCATTCGTTCAGCTTTGGTATCATAGATTAAACGTAGTCCCACATCGTCATAGATGTAATATTCCATCGCTACATCTATATGATGCTCCCATCCATATTTAATTCGTTCTACTTTTCGGTAATCAGAACCAAAGACCTTTAACCAATCAGCTAAGGGTGCATTAAAATCGATTGGCTTATTATTATAAGAAATCTGGCAACCATCCACTTTGATCTGATGTTGTGTATTCAGCTTTTTGTCTACTTTAGGAATCACAACTTGCTGTTTTGCATCGGAACAGGCACTTAAACTTAAGATCAACAGACCCAATATGACTTTTTTCATCTATTTTCCTTTACCTTGCTGCCCGAATTGCCTGTGGATTTGCTCTTGCCCACTGCCGTATATCACCATCCATCCAGTTGGTTCGAGCTGGATGAACAAAATAACGTTTCGCTGTGTCTTTAACTGCCTGTTTATTGGCTGCTGTAGGTGATTCACGACAAGCAATCCAACGGCGTCCGATATCTTCTACCGCTTTGATCGCCAATTTTGCAGCCAACATATGTAAGCTATTATGATGATCATCCTTCCCTAATTGAGTATGGGTTGGATTTTCACCATAGCGCCCCCAACCTTGTACTAATCGAATCGTCCCATGACTATGTTTCAACAGCCCTGAACCAATAAACTCAAGAACTAAAGATACAATTGGTCTTATAATCGATGCTAGCGTTTTCGCAGTACGGAGAAACTGAGCAATTTCTCTAGCCTTATCTACATATAATGCCTCATTTAAACCTGCCAACTGATCTCGCAAACTCAAATAAGTGTTCCAAATCCGGCTAATTTCCGTAATATTGACCCATTCCACGATGGCAGTAATAATAAAGTCTTCTAAACGACGCTCACCATACATAAAGCCCTGATATTCTTCCATATTTTTCAATGGATCAACCAAGTCACCGAGTTTAGGCCCAACACTCGCCAAAGTATCCCAGAACCCAAAAGTTCCAGAGACAATCGGGATCTGTCGATAGTCTGCATAAGGCTGTTGAATATGATCATCCACTTGATAGCCTTGTTTAATCAATGCCACTTCGGTAAAGTTGGTATGCGCAAAAAAATCCTCTAACACATGAAAAGCATTGCCCAAAGCCCGTAATGCATGACGAGAATGCATATTACCCGACATACTGATCTCAAGCTGCTCTAGTACATATTCCAAGGCAGTAGGAAAAGCACTGTCACCAGATTTTTCAGGGGTGCTATCCGCAATATAGTTTTTTAGGTTGTAATGCGGTGATGCCAACGACTCATTGGTTTGATGACTTTTTTGACTAGGATCACCTGAATAACTTTTCTTTACCATTTAATATTTATCTAGGAAAACTAGGATTATTAATTCGAGTAAAGTCTTCTAGTTCAGTTTTTCCATCAAAAACATAGTTATTATGACTATATGATTCAGAAAGTTTAAATTTCTTGAAAGTTTTAGTTTCATTGTCCTTATAGTATTGTTGATATTCTAAGGTGATAAAATCATCTTCAATATATGGGCTGATAAGGATTTTACCTTTTCTATTACTGCCTCCTCTTATTGATGTTTCATCTGCTGAGAAATAAATATTTTCACCAGCAATATATGCAAATTTATCCTCTTTGATAATAAATATTTCATACATTAAAAAATCATTTTTATTTGGTAATGGAGAAATATTTCCTTTATTAAGAAGAGTGTATAGCCCATTTTTTATGGAATATTTATCATTCCTATTATTAATAGTTCTGATATTTATCTGTAGATCGTTATCAATTTCTTTGTTTGGCATTATTTCTATTTTTAATGTTGGTTCAGTAGACATGGTTGGTACCTTGTTGAAAAATAATATTGTTAATAAAAAAATTACAGAAGCAAGGAAAATCAATAACTTAATACTTTTCATTTTCTACTCTCCTGGGTTAAAGAAGGATTGATCTTTTTCATAAAGTAAAACCCCATTTTTATAAAATCTCATCGGTTCTACTTGTACTCCCCAAAGATGAGCTTGCCTACCTTTACCAGCTTTACTCCCAACCATATAAGTACCAGCTACAGACCACGCGAAGTTATTACTTCGCCCAATGGAGGTTATTCTTTTAGATGGAGAAAAAGAGGGAAAACTAGAAGCACTTTGTCCACCAACCTCAACTTCTAAAAAGTTCGCTAAAATTGAAATTCTCTGAGCAAAACTGGGATCAGCTGCTGAGTTACATCCAAAGAAAGTACACCGCACATTACCAGAATGCCAGTTAATATTAAGACTGCTCCATCCTTCTAAAGGCATTTGCATATTAATTGGATCAGAATAGATAATCGGTCCATCCCATCCTGAATGAGAAAAAATAGCAATTTCTTTAATTACAACTTTATTCGTTCCACCATAATGTTCTATCCAATTATCGATAATAGTTTGTATCTCAGAAAAAGTATGGAGTGGTGGGCAATGAACCTTATGTATTTCTTCATCATACTCTTGCATTTTTTTGATATTTTGCATTCGTGTTTGAGCTGACTCTGAAAACAGTTTTCTACCTTTATCTTCTTCTGCTATCCAAAACAAAAGAAATAACTGTTTTTTTCTTGTAATCCGAATATGGTGTGTATTGTTTTCTTCAGAGGAAGTTCTAGCATTTGATATCTGTCTTGGTGGAATCCCCATTTTATTTTAGCTCCAAATGAATTTTCACATCTTTTTCTTCACTCGAAAAAAATGTAGATGAGTATCCTTGATCATCTGTCATACCTTTGATTTCAGCTCCATTAGGATAGATAGCAATATAAGGTGTATTTTTATAAGGCACTCCCTCATCATCCGTAAATAAATATCTTAAATTATATGTCGTCCCCTCTGGAAGGAATGGAATTTTTGTTTTTATCTTAGCTCCACCTTTAAACAAATGCTGTCCAGCTTTCACTTCAAACTTCCCACCTGTGGTTGGAAAGATTCCCGAACCATTCAGCTTAAGTTCAGAGCTATCTGCTTTAAATACAATTTCCTTTGGACTATTAAAATAAATTGCATCTTCAGTCGAGATGATTTGAATCCCCACTTTCGCCAATATATCTAAGCCATCCCCTTGAGCCTGTATTTCAAACTTACCCTTGGCTGCGACTTGTTTAATCCCATTCTGTGCTGCAAATAAACTAATCTTTTGACTGGCTTGGGCGATGAGGTTCTTTTGTGTGGTCAGGTTAATACTATCCCCTGCAAATTGGTTTAATTGCCCATCTGCAGAAAGATGAATATCTTCTGAAGTGCTAAGGCCAATTCCATTCGGCGAGCTCAGCAAAAGTACGGCTTCATTAAAACGTGCTATATCCTCCTGAATCAGCTCAAAGAATTCTTTGAGTTGTTCAACCGACTCTAACTCATCCGTTTGTTGGTTCTTGGCCACTTCACTCAAGGCTTTGGCATTATTTTGGTTGCCTTCCAGTTGTTGTTTAGCGCTTTGGGCTTCGAGGTGATCACCTTGTGCTTGCTCTTGGGAATGTGTAGTGATCAGTAAGCCTTCACCTGCACGGACTGCGCCCCATTGATCCGTCCTCAGTTCAAAGCCTTCTCCTCGGTCTTCACTTTCCGCTTGAGCTTTGGGATGACTGAGTTTTCCTAGATTGAGTTGACTCGCGGCATGACTGCTTTGTAATTGGGCACTGATCTGTCCTGTGGTGTCATCAAAGCGGAGTTGGTTATAGCCTGTGCCTTGGTATTCTTTGGATTTGATCCCTGCCAGTTTCTTGGTATCAGGTAGTTGTCCTTGGTCATCGAATTTTGTTGGACTGCGTTGTGCTTCGTGTAGTCGTCCTGTGACAAAGGGACGATCAATGTTGCCATCAAAGAAGTCAATCACCACAATCTCACCTATACGTGGTAAGAATCTAGCCCCATAGCCTTCACCTGCCCACGGGGTCAGTACATCTACCCATGCTGAATCGGTGTCGTTGTCATTACTGCCTGCACCGCCATCATGGCTATGATCATCATTTCGGGTAAACAGGAAGCGGACTTTAATCCTACCCCATTCATCGACATGAATTTCTTCACCTGCTGGACCAACAACTTTGGCTCGTTGTGGATGGGCTGCTGGACGGTGTTGTAATGGGTGATATTCAGGTACGGTTTTGATGTTACGGCGTTGTAAGGTTAGCTGATTGGCTTGGCGTTCTTCCGCACTTATGCTAGTTGCTGTAAGGGTATTGTCCTGTTGCCACTGACTTTGGTTAATCAGTTTTTGGATTTGTTGGTTTAAGTCTTTGGGTAAATTGTTCTGATTAAACCAATCTTTTTTGATGATCAGAAATTCTTGATCTGCACCTTTGTGTTGGTCTATTTCAGGGTGTTCAGTCAGTTTAAACCAGTAACCCACTTGGCTATCTCGTACTGTGGTATTGGCAGTAAAGTGTTTGGCTTGGGCATCGTGGTAATGACTGAGGTTTTGATTGAGTTTTTCTATTTGGCGATTGCCTGAAGCAGTTGCACCATCTTCTCCATTCAGGTCTTGCACCCATGCTGGACTAAAATGCCAGGCATCTTCCAGTCCAAGAGAAGCTGCATCATGTTGTTCACTATGTCGATGTTTCGTTTGAACACTGCCTGCACCATCTTCCTGTTCTAGGGCATCGGCTTGCCAGCGTTGGATATGTACTGCGGTGGGTTGTAGGCTGCGTTCTGCAATCAGGCTAGTCATACTGTCGTATTGTTCAGTCGCACTGCTACGGTGGTAACGGATGATTCTTCGATCTAAAGCTTGGTATTGGTTATTATCGTCAATCAAACGTAGTTTCTGTGCTTGGATTGGACTGTTGCTATTGGGTATAGTGAGTTGGGCTTCATCGATCAGCCAGTTAATACCTTCGCTTCTGAGCAAGCGAGTAATAAAGTCATAATCACTTTCATTGGCTTGCATCACAAATGGACGGATGTCGTAGTCTTGTTTGATCCCACCAAGGTCGAGTGTAAGACTTGATGCAAATAGTGGACTGCGTTGCTGCCATTCTTTGAATAGGGTTTGTACGATGTCGAGTACATTTTTATTCATAAATACGCGGCTGTTTCGGCGTTTATGCCACAGTGCAGTTGCATCTTGGAGTTTGAGTTTATACAGCGTGAGGCTACCGTCAGATTGTCCTTGTACGGCTTCTGTGATAATCCCTGTGGTTCTAAATAGTGTGCCAGTATCGGTGACTTGGTCTATCGCTGCCTGACAGCCGATGAACTGTTTTAATGGGATGTGGGCGTTAGTTGATAGGCAGATCAGTTCTGCAGTCATGCCCTGATTAATGGCATGCTGACCTTGAATTTTTTGGAGGAAGACTTGTTGATTTAAGCTCGGATTGGCAAATTGTATGTGTATCGCACGTTTTTGTGCGGTTAACCCTATTTTATCTAAAAAATTTAAAATATTAAAAATCATAATATTATATAAAATTATCCCTAATCAGCACTATATTCTATACGATCCAGAACATTCTGTATACAAAACATACTGTTGTGGGAAAAGAGGTAGTAAGTCAAATCATTACCATTAAAAAAACTGTTGTATTCACCACTTCGCATAATGCTGTTCTAACAAGCCATATTGCTGATCCAACTGCACCAATTCAATTTGTTCACGTTCTATCGTACCACTGACTTTGGCTTGCCATTGATTAAACTGACTGCCAATTAAACGTAGATTAATATTTTCAAAACGACACCAACCTGTTTCGATGACTAAGTTTAAACAGCCACCCAAAGAACGAATCGACCACGTTTTTTCATTCTGCTGTTCAAATAAAACATCTGTGAGTGGATATAAACGCCCATCTACCCATAACGCATTTTCATTGCCAAAACTTTCATTGACACCGGATGCAAGATTAAGCCCAATCCGACGCCCTTGCGCATCACGAAATTGACAGGACAGCCAAAACCAAGCCGTTTCTGGTCGTAAAAAACCACAAGTATCATCTAAAGCAGCCAGACTTTGGGCATCGAACTCTATCCGTTGCTGATCAGGACTAATAAAAAATCCCTCGACCGCCAGCGTTGTTTGCTTTTGGGTGTACGTCCAACCATTAATGCCTGTCGGACTACACAAGCTCAGTGCATCTGTTCCAGCACAAAAAATACGTGCTTTCAGTTGTATCTCGCCATATTTCGTGACTTGAATATAGCGCACGCCATTGGCATGTTGCATGTCAAACTGATAAGACGATTTTTTAAAATGACTTTGGCTAAAGAGTGGTTGTTCATCAAGTTGTGTATTGATCGCCAAAGGTTGAATTGCATTCCATTCGATGACTTTGCCAGATAGATGATCGTAAACATAGAAAAAACCATGGCCAGCCCACGATAAATCAACGATCGCAATTCCAATACTAAAATGCGCATGTTGCAAACCACAGAATTTGAATTTTTTATACTTAAGGTGCTTACGCCACCCTTTCAGCACCTGACCATAAGGCGTTTTATAAATATAGTCGTCGATATTAATTCGTGATGGTACTTGATCGAAACGCCCATAACGCGGCTGACCATTAGCTTGTATCAAATCCATTTTTCGTTCCTTGATTTTGCAGCTTCGTGTTGCTTAATCACATCCACGCCAATAATAGACGGGAAATTGTACAATTGACTATCATTTTTGCATCAATATTAATTCTTTGGATGTAACCCCCCAAATCAATGTACTGCCTACGCACAGCCATCATCGCACACTATTTCATCAAAGGTTCATACTGATCTTTTATCTTTAAAAACAATCTTATACCACTTGATCAAAAAATCATGAAAACACGTACTATTTTTAAGGTAAATGCATTGTGCATCATGTTATTGGCACTCACTGCTTGTAATGACAATGATGATAAACAGTCACCCAAAGTTGAACGTAAAAATCAAACGATTAACGTGCTTGCTTTCAACGACTTTCATGGAAATTTAGAGCCACCGAAGCGGTTTATTGAAGCTGAAGATCCACATGATCATAGTCAAACAGTACGCATTCCAGTTGGTGGTGTCAGTTATTTTGCCGATGCAATTAAGAAACTTCGTGCCCAATATCCAAATAATGCGGTCGTTTCTGCTGGCGATTTGATTAGTGCCTCACCATTAATTTCATCACTATTTTTAGATGAACCTACCATTGAAGCAATGAATGATATTCAAATTGATTTCAATGCGGTTGGAAACCATGAGTTTGATCGTGGGACAGATGAACTTCGCCGCTTACAAAATGGTGGTTGCCAGCAATACACCACCACAAAACCTTGTCAAATTAATCCAAACTTCTCTGGGGCAAAGTTTGAATTTTTGGCAGCGAATGTTTCGATGAAAGCTGATCCCAAAAAGACGTTGTTCCCTGCCTATAAAGTCAAAACGTATGGTGGTATTCCAGTCGCCTTCATTGGTTTAACACTCGAAGCGACGCCAAGTATTGTTTCTGCGGCAGGTATTACCGATGTAAATTTCCATGACGAAGCAGATACCGTCAATGCGTTGATTCCAGAATTAAAAAAACAAGGTATTGAAGCAATTGTGATGGTGGTACACGAAGGAGTGGCTCCAAGTACCAAGTTTAATCAAAAAACATGTGAAGGTCTGAGTGGGCCACTGATCGACGTGCTTGAACGTCTCGATCCAGCCGTAGATGTCGTTGTTTCTGGTCACACCCATCAATCCTATATATGTGATTATGCAACCAAAAATCCAGCCAAGCCTTTTCTACTCACTTCAGCAGGTCAATACGGCACGATCATTACCAATATCCAACTTGAACTCGATGGAAAAACTGGTGATGTCATCAAAAAAGATGCTTCTCAAGTTCCTGTACAAAGTGAAAGCTATACCTCTGGTACAACGACAGTCAACCTCACAGATCTTTATCAAAAATTTAGCAAAACACCGAGCATTGAAGCAATTTTAGATAAATATCGCCCTGCGGTAGCGACCATTTCTGCACGTGTGGTCGGCTCAGCAACCAGTGTAATTGATCGCAATCGTACTGAGAGCGGCGAAACTGCGTTGGGTAATTTGATTGCAGATGCGCAACAAGCAGCAGCGCTTGCAGCCAGCAACCAAGGATCAGATTTTACCTTGATGAATCCGGGCGGCGTCCGCGCAGATCTATTGATAAATGGCAATAATCAAATCACATTTGGGGATGTGTTCAGTGTCCAACCCTTTGGAAATTCGTTGGTCACACTCAGCTTAACAGGCAAACAAATCCTTGAACTATTAGAACAACAATGGTCTGGGGCAAATGCAGGCACTCCTCGAATACTACAACCATCGAAAGAATTGAGTTATTCCTATAAACAAGATGCTTCAGTATCACCTCGTGCTAGCAATATTATGATTGCTGGACAAGCATTGGTCGATACCCAGACTTATCGCGTTACTGTGAACAGCTTTATTGCCGATGGTGGTGATAACTTCACGGTTTTAAAACAGGGTAAAAATCCTATTGGGGGAGGTCAAGATATTGACGTGTTAGAGCGTTATATCAGCCAGAACTCTCCACTGACCGCACCAAAGACAGATCGAATCAAACTAATCCCATAGCTCTACAAAAAATAGGGAGGCAAATGCCTCCCTATTTTTTCAGTGAGATTTACATCTCAACCATTTCAACACCATCAATACGTGCAACCGTCATCAAGTCTTTATCACCACGGCCTGAAACCGTTGCAATAATGATCTGATCCTTTGACATGGTTGGCGCAAGTTTGGTGACATAAGCCATCGCATGTGAGCTTTCTAGCGCAGGAATAATCCCTTCAATCTTAGTCAAATCACGGAAACCTTGTAAGGCCTCATCATCATTGATTGGCACATATTCCACACGGTTCATATCTTTGAGGAAACTATGCTCAGGACCTACTCCTGGATAATCCAGACCCGCAGAAATACTGTGTGTTTCAATGATCTGACCTTGCGCATCTGACATCAAATAAGTACGGTTACCATGTAAAACACCCACATGACCAGCATTCAATGGCGCAGAGTGTTTACCTGTTTCAATACCATAACCAGCCGCTTCAACACCATACATTTTCACATCTTGATCATTCAAGAATGGATAGAACAAGCCCATCGCATTTGAACCACCACCCACACAAGCGACCAAAGCATCAGGTAGACGCCCTGCTTGCTCTTGGATTTGACGGCGCGCTTCACGACCAATAATCGACTGGAAATCACGTACAAGTTGCGGATATGGATGTGGCCCTGCAACCGTTCCAATCACATAATAGGTGCTATCAACATTGGTTACCCAGTCACGCATCGCTTCATTCATGGCATCTTTCAATGTTTTTGAACCACTTTGCACTGGAACTACGGTCGCACCCAACAAACGCATACGGTATACATTCATGGCTTGACGTTTTACGTCTTCAGCGCCCATATATACCACACATTCCATGCCCAACCGTGCAGCAATTGTAGCTGTCGCCACACCGTGTTGACCTGCACCTGTTTCTGCGATGATACGCTTCTTACCTGACAACTTTGCCAATAACGCTTGACCAATGGTATTGTTCACTTTGTGCGAACCTGTATGATTCAGGTCTTCACGTTTCAGGTAAATTTGCGCACCGCCGAGGTGCTGAGACCATCGCTCAGCATAATAAAGAGGACTAGGACGACCAACATAAAACGCAAGATCACGATCAAACTCTGCTAGAAACTGAGCATCATTTTTCATACGACCATAAAGACTTTCTAAGTCTTCAAGTGCAGCCATAAGCGTTTCTGACACAAAACGCCCACCATGAATACCAAAATGCCCTTGGGCATCTGGAAACTGGGTGTAGTCAATCGCCTGATTTTGTTGACTAAGGTTTTGCTGATCCACGTTGGACTCCTTGCATAAATTTTTCAATGAGTTGTTGGTCTTTTATACCTTTTGCGGACTCGACGCCTCCGCTGACATCTACAGCAAAAGCCGCTGTAGCATCAATAGCTTCACTCACATTTTCAGGGGTTAAGCCCCCTGCCAAGATTAGTGGAATTTCAATTTGAGGGAATTTATTCCAATCAAAGCAATGACCAGTGCCACCTTTTAATTCAGGATGCCATGCATCCAGTAGAACAGCACTAGCTCCGACAGCTTGATAACGTTGAATTTCGGTCAAAATATCTAAATCAGGTTTAACCTGAATCGCTTTGTACCAACGACGTTTACATTGCTGAGCAATCTGCTGGCACTGTTCTGGAGTTTCATCTCCATGCAGTTGTAATACATCCAAAGGAACTGAATCAAGCACTGTTTGTATTTCTTCTACGCTTGCATTTACAAATAAACCTACTAACTGAACATAAGCGGGTACTGCATTTGCCAATACTTTTGCTTGTTCAATACTGAGATGACGCGGGCTTGGCGGGAAAAATACAAAACCGATTGCATCCGCCCCTGCTTGTACTACAGCTTGAACATCTTGTAGTCGAGTAATACCACAAATTTTGGCGCGAGTTCGCAGTTGATGTTGGCGCATGCTCTGTCCAATTTTAATTTGAATATTTTAAAACTTTCGCATTGTAAAGCAATTTGACCCAGTTGGGGAAAAGTTGATTTCGAAATGCAATTGTTTAAAAAACGTTAACACTTTATACTTTGCGTAATCTTGCAACAAGTCTAAAGCAAATTCTTTTGCTTATAGGGAAGTTGGTGGAATTCCAACACTGCCCTCGCAACGGTAACACCGTATTATTAATCTTAGCTCCACGCCGAATCACTGCATCAGAATGATGTGGGAAGATGATTAATAGCATCATTCTTGTGATGATATAGTGAAGTCCGGAGACCTGCTTGTTGTTTATTTCCACATTATCATTCACGACGGGTGAATGTCTGGAGTACGCATGTCTACTGTCTTTCAACCAACTCGCCTCGTTGGTGCTATCGCTATTGCGATGGGGTTTTCTTCACCTGCTTTTGCTCAAGAGCAATCAACCAATAAAACTGCAACGTTAGATACAATTGTTGTAACTGCTTCTCGTAGTGAACAAAAAATTAGCGAAGTTCCAGCGCGCATCAATATTATTGAACCGAAGATTCTTGAGCAATCTCCTATTGCTTCTTTACCGCAATTATTACAAACAGATGCTTCGATCAATATGGTACAAAGCGGTGGCTATGGGCAAACTGCGTCTATCTTCCTACGTGGAGGTAATTCAAACCAAACGCTTGTTTTAAGAGATAGCGTACGTCTGAATTCGACCACTTCCGGCACAGCCTCTTTACCATTTATTGATACAACTGATATTAAGCAGATCGAAGTATTAAAAGGTCCAGCATCAGTTTTATATGGTACTGATGCAATCTCAGGTGTCGTTCAACTGATTTCTAAAACACCAGAAAAAACCTCTGCTTTTGTAACAAGTGAAATTGGTGAAAATAAGACTTATAAATCTGTAGTTGGTGCAGATCTGGCTGAAAATGGATTCTATGCACAGATTCGTGGTCAACGCCTTGAAACTGATGGAACACCTGTCAAAGACATAAAAAATGCACCCGATGCCTCATTTGATCAAAAAGGCTATAGTGCAAAAATCGGTGTGGAAAAAGAACAGTATGCCGCTTTAGTTGATTATAATGAGAACCAAGGTTATAGCGATTACGATAGCTCTGGCAAACTTGTTTCTCAAGACTTTAAAAATGAAATCATTAACGTTAAAGGACGTTTAAATCTTCTTGAGAATTTAGCTCTACATGCCCGTTTCTCTCAATTCAAAGATGAAATAGATCAAAATGATTCCACAGATTTTGTCCATAGCAAAACGCAAGAATCTGAAATCTATGGTCAATGGGGCTTTGCACCAAATCAAAAGCTTCTAGTTGGTGTAACACATCGAAATATTGATGGTGATGTGATTTCCTATGGCACGCCATATCAAGAAGATATCGATTCAACAGGATATTATATCCAGCACAAATATGATCAAGCTGGATTGAACACTCAAGTTGGTATCCGTGTAGAAGACAATGAAAAATTCGGTACACATACCGTTGCTCAAGGCTCTGTCCGTTATCAAGTGCTACCGTTAACCAGTATTTATGCAAATATTGGTTCAGCTTTTAAAGCTCCAACACTCAATGATATGTATGCTTATGGTGGTAACCCAGACCTTAAACCAGAAGAAAGCTTGTCTTATGAAATCGGTCTAGACCAAAAACTGGCTTACAATATTTCAACAGGTTTATCTCTCTATACAACAGAAGTAGATAATCTGATTGCTTTTGATGGCGTTCTGAATCAAATGAGTAACGTTGAAAAAGCTAAAATGGAAGGTAGTGAGCTCTATTTGAAATGGCAAGGTGAAAACCTATTTACCAATTTAAGTTATAACTATGTTCGCGCTAAAGACAAGAAAAATGATGAAGATTTAAGTCGTCGCCCTCGTCAAAATATTGCATTGACTACAGGTTGGACCGATGAACAATATACCTTCTCAACTACAATGTTAGCGAATGGCGATTACGACAACAGTGCCTTTGACAATATTCAAATCCCTGGACACTTCCGTGTAGACATGCATGGACGATACAAAGTGAATAAAAATATTGATGTTTTTGCGAACATTCAAAATGTAGGTGATTCAAAATACCGTACCGTATATGGTGGAGGTAGTTATTACATCAATGGCGGCCGTCAAGCTTCTGCTGGTGTAACTTTCCGTTATTAATCGCATGATAAAGTAATAAAAATATTTTCTTAACTTCACTTTCGGGGTAATGTTTTGACCGACATTATCCCCTTTTTATTTTAGGATGAGAGAAACAAGGCTATGGGACATCGTTTAAGTAAAATCTATACACGTACAGGTGATTCAGGCACAACTGGCCTAGGGGATGGTTCACGCGTTGCCAAAGATGATTTACGTATTACGGCATTAGGTGATGTCGATGAACTCAATGCAACGATTGGTGTACTGCGTGCACAAATCAGTGCAAGCCAAGTTGAAAATAAAGCCCATTGGGATAAAAGCTTAAGCCTCATTCAACACTGGTTGTTTGATTTGGGCGGTGAGGTCTGCATTCCAAACTATCATCTATTACAACCTGTCTGCATTGAATTTCTTGAAAAAGAAATTGATCGAATGAATGAGTCTTTGCCCATGCTAAAAGATTTCATTTTGCCATCAGGCAGCTTAGCATGTAGCTATGCACATCAAGCACGTGCTGTTTGTCGTCGTGCTGAACGTGCTTTATTATCGGTACACAATCGTGACCAAAATATCCAAGCCACAGCCTTACAATTACTGAATCGCTTATCCGACTGGTTGTTTGTTGCCTCACGTGCCTTGCAACGTGCCGAAGGTGGTAACGAAGTGTTGTGGCAAAAAAACATTAATGACAGTATCGATCCAGCATAACTATTTCCAAGGTGAATAAAGATGAGAATTATTGGTCATCGTGGTGCACGTGGTGAAGCGCCTGAAAATACCTTAGGTGGATTCCGCTATCTGCATGGGCTTGGCATTCGTGCAGTCGAGTTTGACGTTCGTCAGCTTAAAGATGACCAACTCATCGTAATTCATGATGATGATTTTGTTCGTACTGCCGGTCGCTTACAACATGTAGAAAGTTGTAATCTGCTAGAAGCCGAACAATTTGATCATCGCCATCAGTGGCAAGACTGGAAAACTGAAGAATTTACGCCGAGTTTAAAGCAGGTTATGGATTGTTTAATCGACTTTGAGCATATTGAAGTTGAAGTAAAATCAGTCGTTGATGAGGTTGCGGCTGAACGGCTGATTATAAAACTACAGCAAGAACTACAAGGTTTTGAAAAAACAGCAACTATTACCAGCTTTGATACAAAAATTTTAGATGCATTACAGCAACATCAGAGCACTTTTAAACGAGGACTCTTGGTCGAAGTTCCAATCGGTGAATATGCAATCGAACTTGCACATCAGTATCAATGTCGTCAAATCGGTTGGAAAGATCAACTCGCTTCAGATGAAATCATTCAACTGACCCAGCAAGCGCAATTAGATATTAGTGTTTGGACAGTAAATGATGTTGAACGTGCTATGCATTTACAACAGCTTGGTATTCAAGGTTTGATTACTGATATTCCTCAAACAATGTTGCAGCATTTTTCACAATAAAAATAAAATGGTGGAGACCACTCCACCATTTTTTATCATTTCTTACGTTGTGCTTGTATCAAACGTTGCCCTCTAGCATCCAATAGATAGAGATTGGTTCCATCATATTGAAAACGCTCGACTCGCTGAATCGCATCCATCAACTCTGCTTCTTGTGCCAAAGACTTATTACAACTGTAATGCCCTGCTCTCACATCGAAATCAAGTTTACGTTGAGCAAAATCATAGCGATAACGCCCATAAATATTATTACATCCAGTATGCCCTGCAACACTTTTACTCACAGAGTTCAATGTAAAACTTGGAAATTGACTAAAGAACAATGCACGTTTGTTGTGAATCATTGTAATTTGCCAATCAACATCTTGAATTCCATCACTACTCTTACGAACCTGCATTGGTGGAAGTGTATGTGACGGTTTAGGTTGTAAAGTATTTTTTTGCACTTTTGAAGGTTGGCTCTGGCAAGCAGCCACCATCAAAACACTAGAAAATATTAAAGTTTTGTGAACAAATGCCTTTATAGAGAAAATAGGATTTTTCACAATAATTTGCTCAGACATTGATTTATTTCACCTTTTAATAAATTAGCCTGTTCGGCAAACGAATTCTGTTACTGTTCTTTCGATACAACTGTAGAATAATACTAGTGCTTATTGATTTGAGCATGCTAATATCAGGACTAAAATAGCAATATATCGTAAAGATTGGTCTTGCTATCTCGTTTAGTTTTATTATCTTGTGCAAACAAGGTTGTTAGGAGCGCTGCCGGATATGAATTCCGCCCCACTCAAAAAAGCACCCATTAACTGGACTGCTAGCATTACCTTAATTGGAACCCCAATTCTTGCTGCTATTTTAATTCCTTTATACGCTTATTATTATGATTTTAGTGTAAGCGCATGGGTAAGTTTATTCTTCCTCTTAGCATTGAGTAGTTTAGGCATCACAGCGGGTTACCATCGCTTATGGGCACATCGTGCTTATGAAGCATCTTTACCCTTAAAAATTCTATTGATGATTGGTGGAACTTTTGCCGTTCAAAACAGTATTCTGTTCTGGGCTTCTGGACACCGTACCCATCACCGTCATGTCGATGATGTAGATCAAGACCCATACTCGATCAAACGTGGTTTTTGGTATGCACATTTAGGTTGGATGATCCGCGATCATTCACCGTCTCAACCTGATTTCAAAAACTCACCAGATTTGCTCAATGACAAACTCGTGATGTTCCAACACAAGTACTATGTCCCGATGGTCATTGCGGTTCATGTTGGTTTATTGGGTGGTATTGGCTGGGCTGTTGGTGATGTTTGGGGCGTAGTTCTACTAGGTGGTCTACTGCGCTTGATTATCAGTCATCATGTTACCTTCTTTATTAACTCACTCTGTCATATGTGGGGCAAACGTCCTTATACTGATGAAAATACGGCACGAGACAACTTCGTCTTAGCGATTTTCACTTGGGGTGAGGGTTATCACAATTACCATCATATCTTCCAATACGACTATCGTAATGGTGTGAAATGGTGGCAATATGACCCAACAAAATGGTTAATTTGGACCAGCTCTAAATTAGGTCTAGCTAAAAATTTACGTCGTATTCCGAGCTTTAATATTCAAAAAGCTGAGTTAGCGATGAAATTTAAATATGCTGAACAAGACTTGGCCATTTATGGACATGATGTAAACACAGATATCGTGCAAATGAAGCAACGTATTGCTCAAGAATACGAAGCATTTACCCATACATTAAATGATTGGGCAAAGCTTAAAGAGCAAGAGCTACAAGCTAAAAAAGCAGCGATGGCAGAAAAGATTCATCAAATCGACCATAAATTAAAAGTTGATTTCCAATTACTTGAGCATCGTCTTGCTCATCATCGTGAGTGCTTAGAAACTTTAATGCGTAATATCAAAAAAGCACCTGTTTCTGAGTAAACATAAATGATAAAAAATGGTCTCTTTAAAGAGGCCATTTTTTATATCTATCAGGTGCAAATCCGCCCCTGCTTCTCATCGCTGCCAAGCTGAAAATTTGCTATAGTCATTCTTCGCTCATACTTTTGATGCTTGTCTTATGCAGTTTAACCCACGCTACTCTTCTCTCGATACAAAGCTTTTTCATCAACAGCAACCAAGCCCATTACGCGGTGCTAAAGCAGGTCATTTCAATGAAGCCTTAGCCGATGAATTACAATGGAGTGCAGAGGATAAAGCCAACTGGGTTGAGATTTGTAGTGGACAAAAAACCTTTGCTGAGTTTCCTCCTTTAGCTATGGTTTATGCAGGGCATCAATTCGGACAGTGGGCAGGTCAACTGGGTGATGGACGAGGATTGCTGATCGGACAAATCCTAGATCAGCATGGACAAACCATAGACCTTCATCTAAAAGGAGCAGGCTCTACGCCCTACTCTCGTATGGGGGATGGAAGAGCTGTATTACGTTCCGTGATTCGTGAATATCTTGCTGGACATGCGTTAAATGCACTTGGTGTCGCATCGAGTCATGCTGTGGGCTTCACCACCTCATCCCAAGGCGTACAACGTGAAACATTAGAACTCGGTGCAATGCTTTTACGTACATCTGACTGCCATATTCGTTTCGGTCATTTCGAGTGGATTAACCAATATGCACCAGTACTTTTAGCTGATTTCACGCAGAAGTGTATCGAATGGCACTATCCAGAATGCTTAGATGCAGATAATCCAATTCTTGCTTTTGCCCAGAAAGTGATTGAGCGTACCGCTATCATGATCGCAAAATGGCAACTGGTTGGTTTTGCGCATGGGGTGATGAATACCGATAATTTAAATATTACAGGTTCAACCTTAGATTTTGGTCCTTATGGATTTATGGAACGCTTCCGTCCAAACTGGATCAATAACCATTCAGACTATCAAGGTCGATACACCTACCAAAATCAGCCAAGCATTGGCCATTGGAATCTTTGGACTTGGTTAAATAATCTGATTCCTCTGGCAACACCTGAAAATAAAGAACAGTTCAAACTGGATTTAGCAAAATGTCTGGAACAATTTGAACCTATTTTCTTGGAGCATTACGGCCAAGGTTTATGTCAAAAGATGGGATTGCCTCATTTCCACAAAGATAGTCTGGATTGTAGTTTTGCATTCTTGAATATTCTTCAAACAGAACAACTCGACTACACTCAAAGTTTTATTCGCTTACAAAATCAGGAATATAAAATACTACGCGATGATTGTTTGGATTTACGTCAATTTGATGCCTTCCTCCAACAATATCAAGAGATACGTAAACATCAGGATATCGACGCATTAGATCACGCTATGCAACAAGCAAATCCACACTATGTATTACGCAATCATATGGCGCAAAAAGCCATCGAACTTGCACAGCGTGGAGATTTTAGCGAAGTTGATCGTTTGTTTAAGTTACTGAATCTACCTTATAGCAAACAACCTGATCTAGAAACGGCTGAAGATATTACTCCTTTGCCGAGTGACGTCCCTGAAATTTCTGTCAGTTGTTCGTCCTAAAGGATCAATATACAAAAGGAATAAAAACAATGAAACCTTGGATAGCGATATGTACCAGTATCATTATTTTGCTGATTGGGATAGGGCTATATGTTTACAGAGCCTATATTCCAAGCACAATGATGCCGACAGACTCTGTCATGCCACAATCATTATCCGACGAGGAAATCATATACATTAGAGACAACACCCCGATTACCAAGATTGAAGTGTTTAAGCATCAACGGATCTTACAACTCAAGCATCACAACGAGATTATTCGTGAGTATCCAATGCGCTTAGGGTTTAATCCTTTGGGTCATAAACAATTCGAGGGGGATGGAAAAACACCTGAAGGGACATATAGCATCGACTGGCGCAATCCCAATAGCGCCTATTATAAATCGTTGCATATTTCCTATCCAAATGAACAAGATGCCGCTTATGCTAAACAACAAGGACGATCAGCAGGTGGAGATATTATGATTCATGGTAGTGTGCCAAAGGAATATCTTAATTTACCAACCAGTATGACTTATTTCCCTCAGGGAGATTGGACACTTGGTTGTATTGCGGTTAGAAATATTGATATGGATGAAATCTGGCAATTGGTGGATAACAATACTCAAATCGTAATCCACCCATAATCCTCTAAATGACCCCAAATAACTGTAGATATAAGCAGCACAAAGCTCAGAAAAATATCCACATTTTCTGTGGATAAACTTGTGGTTATCCACAGGATAAGAGCATTAGAATAAATGAGCACTATTTAGATACTCAAAACAAATTAAGATAGTTATCCATCCTCTCTTTTAGGAAATGAGTAGCTATGACAAAATAAGCAAAATATAAATGAGATCTTAAAAATGTATCGGACAACATTAATAAAAACAATTTTTGCGTGTGTCTTTTTAAGTTTTAGTTGTTCTTCATTCGCCGCCCCATTGTCAATCTCAAATGAAGATACCCAAGTAATTTCTAGATCCGCTCTAGGCGCTTGGGTACTAAAACAAGACTTAAAACAACCTCGCATGAACTGTGCGATTCGATTTATACCCTTACAGGATTCAGAGACTAGTTTTTCCATTTTCGGGCCAACCAAACAATCGTCGAGTGCGACCATTTTGTTTCAAGGAAAAAATATCCCAACAGCCCGCTCCCCTCAAGATGCACGTGTTGAACTGGTACAAAAAAAATTAGCCTCAACGCCACTTAAAGCTCAAATTTTACCGAGTCAAAATACAGGAATACTTGCAGTCAGTACCGGAGACATTCATCAAACCCTAAAATCCATGCGTGATGCTGAACACGATCTACAATTGCGCCTCAATCATGCAACCATTTTCAGCTTAGATTATGACGGTCTTGCTCTAGCGCGTAATGCCATGCTGGATTGTATTGCAGGTAAAACAGTCAAAACCAAAACATTGAAACAGGCTACAGCTGAAATTCGACCATTGGGTAACTCAACTATTACTGGACAAGCTTTTTACAAAGGTGCAATTCTTGCGAAAAAGCAATACCCGCCAAAAGGAAGTCAAGCAGTTGGATTAATCTGGATGACAGATGAGTTTAAAGCATGGTACGAACAAGTTAAGCGCAACCAAAAGATCCCTGAGCAAATTCCTGAAAACATTCTTAAACATTTTATGTCTACACGTATTTTAGATGATCAAGGACATTTTAAATTCACTAATCTACCCGCAGGTGAATACATCCTCGTTGCAAATTTTTCTTATGAAAAAAGTGTTAGCCGTACTGAAGTTGTAGGAAGAACCGATGTCTATGTAGGCAATCAACATATTGGTTCAAATGATCAGATTGCTCACTGGAGCTATGTGATTAAAGAAGGTACTTCCTTTGAAAAACCCGTAACCATTCCAAAAGATGGTGATACTGTAAATATAATTTTAGACAAATCCCAAATCATGTGTTTCTTGGTTTGTTTCTAAGTTTATATGTTGATTAAGCTTGCCTTATTAAGACTCTAAGGCAAGCTTTTAGATTATTCAGGATATTCAAAACGATAACCTACACCATACACCGCTTGAATCCATTCATGGCGATTGCCTGTGTCCGCAGCTTCTGAGATCTTACGACGCAGGTTTTTTATATGACTATCAATCACGCGATCTGCCACATCAAAACTGTCAGGATTGATATGATCTAATAATTGTGCACGTGAATAGACCTGCCCTAAGTGCTCTAAGAACAACTCCAGTAAACGAAACTCTGTTGGTGTCAAAGTCAGTGCTTTTTGTTGATACCAAATACGTTGCTGAGCCTTATCGATGCGGAATAAATCATTTTGCTCTGGTTCGGCCTTACGCTCTAAACGACGGAGTACCGCTTGTACTCTCGCAACTAATTCTTTCGGGCTAAATGGCTTACAAATATAGTCGTCAGCACCCATGTTCAAACCCAAAACACGATCAATTTCTTCAGTTCGTGCGGTTACCATAATAATCGGTAAATCTGACTGCTCGCGCACTTTACGGCAAATAGTCAAACCATCCATACGTGGCACCATGAGATCCAAGATCATCAAACTTGGTTTGCGTTGCTGAAATTGGGTATAAGCATCTTGACCATCATGAAACATGCTCACTTCAAAACCAGCAGCTTCTAAATAGTCACGAACGAGCTGAGCCAGTTCAACCTCATCTTCCACCAACATTATATGTTTCATGATTTTCATCCTATTTTACGATCCTCAAACCGAGGACTACGACGTTATTTAATTTGTTTTGGGAACGTGAGTACACAGCGTAATCCACCTAATGGGGAATGCTCGAACGTCAGTGCACCACCTAATGCTTGTGCGAGTTTAGTCGAGAGTGCCAAGCCTAAACCTGTACCGCCTGTACTGCGTGTACGTGAATCATCAACCCGATAGAATCGCTCACCAAGACGTGCCAATTGCTCATCACTCACCCCCAAAGGACTATCATCCACATACAATATCCATTGTTGCTGATCTTGTTGAGTGTGAATCTGTATTTTTCCGCCTTTTTCGGTATAACGCACACAGTTTCCTAATAAATTCACGATAATCTGTTTAAAACGATCACGATCTAAGGACAACAATGCCCCCTCACCTAATAATTCAACCTCGAGCTGATGTTGCTCAAAAGTCGATTTAAAATTTTCCACTTCTTGTAGTACGACATCCCAAGGATTGACTTCAGCAAAATAACATTTCAGTTGTTGTGCTTCCGCCTGCGCTAAATCTGCTAGGTCCTGAGTTAGTTTCTTTAAACTGGATACTTGACGCATCATTGCCTCAAGATGTTCTGGTGTCGCTTTTCGAATTCCATCCTGCATTGCCTCAATTTGCGCTTGCAATACGGCCAATGGTGTTTTTAACTCATGTGAAGTATCCGCCACCCATTGACGGCGAGATTGCTCATGCTGATGTAAAATATCGGCTAAATGATTCAATTGATTCGATAGATCACCGAGTTCATCGTTTCGCTTGATCAGCACCTGATGCTGATAATTACCTCTGGTCAACTCTAAAGTTGCCTTAAGCAAGCGCTGAATTGGCTTTTTAAAATAGGTTGCCATTAACAATGCAGCCACCAGACTCGATAATACAGTCAGCACATAAACCAAAAATAAATAACGCTTTTGGTTACTAAAGAAATTGATACTAGAAGCATCATCCTGATCTAAAACAGGTTTCAGACCGAGATAACCCACTACCTTTTCATCTACAATGATAGGGCGATACGACAACTGATCCGATGATGGTTCACCCACAATGAATTGTTGATTTTCATTGTATAACGATAGACGAGAGCTTAATCCTAAACGATCAGGTATTGATACAAAACGCTTTTTCGCTTGCGTATTTACATTAGCACTGTTGGTTTTGCTTTCTTGTTCGTCCTCCGAGCCTTCTTTTTTCAAACGAAATTGGCTTGGACTGAGTGGAAAACGCAACCCCTCAAAAGGTTGATATTCTGATGGTAAATTCTGTTTTAAAACCTGTAATTCTTCTTCATTAAAGATCTGACGACTTCTGATCTCGGCATTATTTTGCGTCAACGTTGGTGAAAGGTTTAACAATGTGTGTTCATTAAAATAACGTTGTTGTAAAGCAATATCATATTGTCTACGCAACCACCACTGTGAAAGACGATCATAATCATCAGGTGCGGCGGTTCCTTCAATTTGTAAAATTTGTGCCTGAATCGCATTGCCCCAGTCATGATATATTCTATAAACGTTACCAAGATTGGCAATCAAACGATCCAACTTCTGCATTTCCACGTCAGCAACATAACGTGCAAAGTTTTTTTGCATCGTCCAATGCAACACGCCTAAGCTAATCGTTGCGATCAGCAAGGTCGTGAGTAACACTGTGAGAAATAAGCGCAAAGCGATCGGAACACGACGAACATTCAAAATTTAAGTCTCAATATTGTTCTACTTATGAATTGTACCCAACATGCTTCAAAAAAACTCTCCATTGTTTCTTCATCTTTATTATCTAATCTTTATCCATCAAATCACAATCAATGATATAGGATATAGCGATGAACAAAACTAGACTCGTTATGATGACGGCACTACTTGGTTCTGCGATGGGTTTAGCAGCTTGCCAATCAACAACAGCACAAAAACCGTCAATAGAAGCAGAGCAGCGTCATGCTCACCAAAAACGTGAACTTACACCAGAACAACGTGCTGAGTGGCAAGCCAAACGTGAACAACGCTTAGAACATCGTGAACAAATGCGAGCGAAACACAAAGCGGAACGAGCAAAAGTAGAACAAGCTTGCCAAGGGAAAAAAATTGGTGAGCGTGTCAATGTTCAGTTGAATAATCGTGTAATCGAAGGAACATGTGAAGTACGCTTTACGCCTGATAAATCACAATTTAAACGACAAAGTAATGCAACAACTTAATTCAAATCACCGTTGATACAGGCGCATTGAAGCGCCTTTTTTAGTGGTGTAATTTAGTATAAAAATCACATTTTTACTGCTTTACACAGCTGCTTACGATTTTAGCGATCGAATTTGAGTAAAAACCTCAAAAAACACATACAATCTCAGTGCTTAAACAGGCTACATAACAATCTTTGACTTAGCAGTCACTAAGAAATGACCTGTAATAGCTTGTACCGAACTATAACTTGTTGCACGATTAGCGGTACAAAATGGTGCCATTGGGCACATTTATCATTGACTAAGATTATAACTCTGGTTTCACCAGTATTGAGGAACCCGCTATGCCACAATACAAAGCACCCTTACGTGATATGCAGTTCGTATTGCACGAATTATTAAATGCTGAAGCACATTACGCAAAACTGCCTGCATTTCAAGGCACCGTAAGCCGTGAATTGGTTGATCAATATTTAGAAGCAGCGGCTGATTTCTGTGAGAATGAGCTTTCTCCATTAAACCAAGTTGGCGACCGTGAAGGTTGTACTTGGAATGACGGTGTTGTGACTACGCCTACAGGTTTTAAAGAAGCGTATCAAAAATATATCGAACTCGGTTTCCCATCACTTTCTGCAGATGAAGAATTTGGCGGACAAGCATTACCAAACTCTTTAGGGATCACAATCTCTGAAATGGTAGGTACAGCAAACTGGTCTTGGGGTATGTACCCTGGTCTTTCTCACGGTGCTGTACGTACTTTAGAACACCATGGTTCTGACGAGCAAAAAGCAACTTACTTACCAAACCTTGTTTCAGGTGTTTGGACAGGTACGATGTGTTTGACTGAATCTCATGCAGGTTCAGACCTTGGTATTATCCGTACCAAAGCAGAACCAAATGATGATGGTAGCTACGCAATCTCTGGCGAGAAAATCTTTATCTCTGCTGGTGAACATGACATGGCTGACAATATCATCCATATCGTTCTTGCACGTTTACCAGGTGCTCCGAAAGGCACTAAAGGTATTTCATTATTCATCGTACCAAAATTCAACTTAAATGCAGACGGTTCTATTGGTGAACGTAATGCGGTTCGTTGTGGTTCGATTGAACACAAAATGGGGATCCATGGTAACGCAACTTGTGTAATCAACTTTGATAAAGCAAAAGGTTACTTAATCGGACCTGAAAACCGTGGCTTAAACTGCATGTTCACATTTATGAACACTGCACGTATCGGTACTGCGGTTCAAGGTTTATCTGCTTCTGAATCTTCTTTCCAAGGCGCTTTGGCTTATGCGAAAGATCGCTTAGCAATGCGTTCACTTTCTGGTCCTAAAGCACCTGAAAAAGAAGCAGATCCAATCATTGTTCATCCAGCTGTTCGCAACATGCTTTTAACTCAAAAGTCATTTGCTGAGGGTGGTCGTGCGTTGGTTTACCTATTAGCTCAATATGCTGATATCGTTGAAAAAGGCGAAACAGAAGAAGAGCGTAAGTTTGCTGACAACATCTTATCGTTGTTAACACCAATTGCTAAAGCATTCTTAACTGAAACTGGTTCTGAATCTGCGAAGCACGGTGTACAAGTCTTTGGTGGTCACGGTTTCATTTCTGAACACGGTATGGAGCAAATCGTACGTGATACACGTATCGCTTGCCTATACGAAGGAACAACCGAGATTCAAGCGCTTGACTTGTTAGGTCGTAAAGTATTGCAAACTCAAGGTGCAATGCTAAAAGATTTCACCAAGATCATCCATAAATTTGTTGAAGCAAACAAAGACAATGCAGCAATGCAAGAGTTCGTTGCGCCATTGGCTGCTGCTAACAAAGAATGGGGCGACATCACCATGCAAATCGGTATGCGCGCAATGCAAAATCCTGATGAAGTAGGTGCAGCTGCGGTTGATTACCTATACTTTGCTGGCTATGTAACGCTTGCGTACTTATGGGCACGTATGGCACTTGTCGCACAAGAGAAATTGGCTGAAGGCACAACTGATGTAGACTTCTACAATGCGAAAATTACCACTGCACGTTTCTACTTCAAGAAGATCTTGCCACGTATTCGCTCTCACGTAGACGTTCTTTCAACAGGTGTTGAGCCATTGTTTGAACTTGATGCGGAACACTTCGCGTTCTAATCATAGATTAGAATGAGATGCAACGTTCATCACAAAAAAAGGACTGGTCAGTTTTGACCGTCCTTTTTTTGTTTAATCAATGCTAAATTTACCTTATTCATTTATTTGTTCGTTTTATTTGATCACTTTGCACATGACCTGTGCGTAGAAGGGAACGATTATGCCAATTTACAATGCTCCTTTAGCAGACATGAAATTCATCTTAAATGATGTATTTAAAGCAGAACAATTTTGGCAGTCTAATGAGAAACTTGCTCATGTAGATGCTGCAACCGCAGAAGCAATTTTAGAAGAAATGGCAAAATTTGCCCAAAACGTTACTCACCCACTGAACCGTACAGGCGATGAAGAAGGCGCGCGTTGGGAAAATGGTGATGTATTTACACCTGCTGGTTTTAAAGAAGCTTTCCGTCAATATGCTGACGGCGGCTGGATCGGTTTAGGTGCAGATGAGGAATGGGGCGGTCAGGCTATGCCGAAAATGCTCACCGTTCTTTCTGATGAAATGTTATTCGCAACCAACCCATCATTCATGCTCTACCCGCTTCTTTCTGTGGGTGCTGGTATGGCATTAAATAGCTATGCATCACAAGCGCAAAAAGAAACCTATTTACCTAAAATCTACTCTGGTGAATGGTCAGGTACCATGTGCTTAACTGAGCCACATGCAGGCACAGATTTAGGGATTATCAAAACTAAAGCTGAGCGCAACGAAGACGGTACTTATAATATTACTGGTACTAAAATCTTCATCACTGGCGGTGACAACGACCTAGCTGAAAACATCATTCACTTGGTACTTGCAAAAACCCCTGATGCGCCAGCTGGCTCTCGCGGTATTTCTTTATTCATCGTACCAAAATTCCTTGTAAATGAGGATGGTTCTTTAGGTGAACGCAATCCAGTGGGTCCTGGTTCAATCGAACATAAGATGGGGATCAAAGCCTCTGCAACTTGTGTCATGAACTTTGACGGTGCAAAAGGCTACCTCGTTGGTAAAGAAAACGAAGGTCTTGCTGCGATGTTCGTGATGATGAACTACGAACGTTTATCGATGGGTATCCAAGGTCTTGGTGCTTCTGAATTTGCTTACCAAAATGCAGCACAATATGCGACTGATCGTCTACAAGGTCGTAGCGCAGCTGGCGTTCAATCACCAAACAAACCTGCTGACAGCATATTAGTCCATGGTGATGTACGTCGTATGTTGCTCAATGTACGCGCCAACAATGAAGCATCTCGTGCATTTGCAGTCTACGTTGGTCAGCAACTTGACATCACTAAATTCTCGACTGATCCAGAAGCAGTGAAAAAAGCCAATGATCGCGTTGCGCTGTTAACCCCAATCGCAAAAGCGTACCTCACAGATACTGCATTCCAAGCAACCTTAGATGCACAAATGGTCTTTGGTGGTCACGGTTATATCCGTGAATGGGGCATGGAACAATGTATTCGTGATCTTCGTATTGCTCAAATCTACGAAGGCACCAACGGTGTTCAGTCTCAGGATTTAATTGGTCGTAAAGTGATTAAAAATGGCGGTGCATTCATCGCTGAATACATCACTGAAATCCGTGACTTTGCCAATACATTAGACGCAGATTTGAACTTCATCAAAGATGCAACTTTAGATGCAGCGACAGAAATTGAAGCGGTCACTCAGTTTATCATTGAACAAGCTGCTGAAAATGTAGAGTTCCCGAACTCAGCTGCGGTTGATTATTTACATGCTGTAGGCTTACTCAGCTTTGCCTATATGTTCGCAAAAATCGCTGCTGCTGCGAAAGACAAGTCTGGTGATTTCTACCAAAGCAAGCTTGCTTTAGCTCAATATTTCGTAACACGTATTTTACCTGAACTAGAATCACGTATTAAGAAAGTTGAAGCTGGTTCTGACTTAATCATGAGCTTTAGTGAAGATTACTTCACTAATCAAGCCTAATTAAAGCAAACTAAAAACGCCTGAAAATTCAGGCGTTTTTTTTCATCAAATTTTATAAAACAGCATAGAAATTGCATAACAGACTTATCATCGCGCTGAGAGTCACTATTGCAATGCCTACTCAAAAAGATAAAAAACTGGAAAATTTACAACGCTTGTCTGATCGTTTTGGTCATTATGCGGTTGAGGCTTTTCATTATATTGCCTTATTCATCATTGGCTGCATGATCGCATGGTCAGCCGTGCATACTGTGATTGAGATGCTCACCATCAAACAATATGCAAGCATCGATGACATTCTTCTACTATTTATTTATCTTGAACTGGGAGCAATGGTTGGCATTTACTTCAAAACCAATCATATGCCTGTCCGCTTTTTAATTTATATTGCCATTACAGCCCTGACTCGCTTATTGATTGCCGACATTCAGCACCATCATAAGGCATCCATGGATCTTGTGATTATTACTGGTTCGATTCTAATCCTAGCTTTTGCAATTCTCGTAGTTCGTTTTGCATCATGGCACTACCCATCAGTACTTCGCGGTAAAGATCAAGAACATACTGTGTCCGCCAATAAAATCCCGAAACCCCAAGATGACGAATTAGCATAAAAAAAAGCAGGCCACAGCCTGCTTGAATTTTGTCTCTAGTTTATGCGACACGATACACGCGGTATTTAGAATCAACTAAGATATAACGACCTTGTATCTTCATCCATTGATAACCACGTGGTGGCTGATATAAACGATGTTGACGATAATTAGAGATCACATAACGGCTATTGCGGAACTGAGAAGGTACACGTTCACCACGTTTAAATGTAATACGTTGTCCATAATGATTCCCACGATCCGCATTTGACCAATGTGGTGGCTTACGTTGGTCTTTACGATGGTCATAACGGTCGTAACGATGGTCATAACGATCTCTATGATCATGTTTCCATTGGTTTGACGGCTCTGCTACAGCACATGCAGACATGCCTAGCATTATTGTTGAAACTAGTAGTGCTAATGTCTTTTTCATTCTTTGATCCTCTGCTCTTTGATCTGAAATCAGGTTAAAAGAAACTCTGGGAGAAACCATGAACAAAAGCTTGGACATTGCAAAACTTTGTAATCATTTCCAAGAAATTATGGAGACTGATTGAAGCTGTCTATTATTGATACACTAAGCATATCAACGGATAATTTCAATGGTGTAATTATCATCCGTCACCAAAAAGTAACGACCATCGACCACAACCCAATGGCGGCCTCGTGGTGGTTCACGTAATGAATAATATCCCCAATCTCGCACCACATAACGTTCATTTCTAAACTCAGCAGGTAATGCATTTCCAACAACAAACGATTCACGGCGATAGCGATATTCTGTTTGTGTATCAGGATAATATTCTATTCGTACTCGAGGTTGTGGATAGCGCGGATATGGATGGCTATTTTGATAAGGTTGATAGTAATAGCCTTTAGGTGGAGCAGTTGGCGTATAGCGCTGATTAGAAAATGCAAAAGGATCTTGCGCAGGTTGCTGATAAGAAGGTGTAGTTTGATGATAAGACCGACGTTCTACACCACTATAACCACCCCATGCATTATCAGCATAAGTCATCGCTGAAAAGCAGCCCAGCAAACCGATCATACCATGTCGATAATATTTTGATTGCAGCATTGCCCTATCCTCATAAGGACTATCATTACAATATTTTAGAACAAAAAATCTACAGAGACTGTTACATTGTTTGCCATTTCAATTTGATTTAGGATGAAATAAGGAGACACTTTTTAGCTGACTTTTAGAATGTGCTAGAATCTATTTTTGAGTTTTGAGTCAATAGCTGTGTCGGAAATGAACTTTGATCGTCTCTATCAATTTTTTTGTAAAGTTCCTAGCGTTCAAGAATCACGTATTGTTGCGCATGGCTCAGATGGTCAACATGCATGGTGGTTTAAATTCAATATCGATGTAGAACATCCACTCGCATGGCAAACCGTTCAGGAACTCGGACATGTATTGAACTATTTATCGACCAACGAGCGTTTACCTACCCAATTTTTCCCAGTCTCTCCCCCACCGTATATGAATGGTGAGCCAAAAGACTTTTTGGCTTGGGTAATTCAATGCAATCATCCTGAGTTTAATCCAGACGTGATTTGTGATTGGTTAGAAGCACGTTTACCCAATCCAGTAGACGAAGTAGGACAATGGAAAATTCAAACAGACCTAAGCGAATTAGAGCAACTTGCAGATAAAGATTTGGATCAGTTGATCCCGCCGAGTGCCTAAAGAAATATCACCCCCTCTTATCAAAAGAGGGGTTATAAGCATTAAAAAGTCGATAAACCTGACCACTCCATAAAGCGATACAACCAGTATTTTCCTTTCGATTCATCCGCATACTTTACATAATCAACCGTGATTTGACGTGCATTCTGATTCTCCCACGATGAATCAAAATACTGCTGAGCATCTTTAAACACTGGCGCTTGTGTAGAACCAAACACTCGCATATTGGTTTCGAGATTATAATTTTTTAGATTACGTGCGGTTAAGTTAGCAGAACCCAAAATCAACTCGGCATGTTGTTTATCGTATTTTAATAACATTTTACTATGACACTGCTCGCCACGGGTATCACACCAACGTATTGGAATGCCTGCAGCATTCAATTCAGAAGCGACTTGTCGATTAGGCATGCCATTCTTCTGACGTCCGAAAGCATCTTTATTGGGATCAAGAATAATCCTAATCTTTGCGCCCCGTTGTTGTGCCTGTTTCAACGCATTGATAATTTTTCTTTCAGACAGATAAAACATTGCAACATCTAAATATTCATCTTTCTCAGTACCTTCAATCATTTTCAGAACAGCTGTGTAAATTGCTTTTTCAGTCAGTACTTGAACTTGAGGGAGACTTTTATCTTCAGTTAGGCCGCCCATAATCACGATCGGGCTTCCCCCTTGTGACATCTGTGCAACCGTTTGCTCTGTTTGCAGCATATCTATTGCTGTTGCGCCGTCTACGACTAGTGCAACATTACTATGACGCGAACTGCCATCATGTGGATTTGCCGAAGTGACCAAGCTTTTCCAACCTGAATCTGTATCCACAACCAAGGTTTTACGATGATTGGCCTTAAAATTAAACAGCGATAAATAACTACGCAAAGTTATTTTTTGCTCACCGAATGGATTGTTTAACCATCCTCGATTTGGGTTATTCCCTAAGTCCTGACAACAGATATACCAAAATCCAGACCATAATGGATTTGAGGCGCGCAAGGGTTTCAAGTCTGTTTCAATGACTTGAATACCTGCTTGGCGTAATTGAGCATAATGTGTTGGAGCAATCCCACCATAAACCGAGTTAATTGGATCCGTGATCAGCACCACCTGTATTTGTGGGTTTTCTTGTCGTTTGGCAACCAACGCATCTGTTAATTGTTGCATTAATGGGCGCTGCTGGACTTTTGACTTTCCGACTTCCTGATTAAAAAGAAACATATCCAGCACAATGGTGGTTTTAGCCTCGTTAATCAGTTGCAACATTTCATCAAAAATGTGTTGATCAACCTGTTGCTGTCCTTGTGTATCTAGATAGGTTTGATCCGCTAAAAATTTCACATTGGCATGGCGAATTTGTCCAGTAAAATCCAATCCTTTCGGAAGTGGTTTTACTGTGTGGTAAATTGCAGAAGCAAGATACCCGATCACCAAAATACTTAATATGACTGCCATGTAACGCCGACCTGACCAGTTTAATTTTTGATGGATTCGTTGGAAGATACGCATATAAAAAGAAAAAGCCCTAGCCTAATGAATTAAGGCTAGAGCTTATACTTTGATTTTTCAATAAGATTTAAGTGAAAAATTAGAAGTTAAAATTTACACCGACTGTAAAATTACGACCAACTTGTGGAATCGTTGATAAGAATGACGCATGTTGATAAACCTTTTCATCTAACACGTTGTTCGCATTCAAGAATACGCGATAGTCAGCCGCTTTACTGTATTGACCAGAGTAAGCTACACCGAGATTAAGCATATTGTAGCTTTGCGTATCGGTTTCATATGCAGCAATCTTATCTTGCTGGAATACGTGATAATACTCTGCTGAGCCACTAAATCCGTCGCCAAAGTTAGCCTTGACTTTAGTACCTAAACGACCGGCGGGTACACGAGGCGCGTTCTCATTGTCAATCTTGCCACGAACGTAATCACCAAATACGCTCACTTTATAGATTGGCGATACCTGATAGCCAGCCTCAGCTTCAGCACCATAGAAACGAGCTTTATCTTGGGTGTACTCAACCAAGCGGAAGTCTTCATAACGATCTAAAGTTTGTGCAAAGATGTAGTCATCAAACCAGTTATGGTAGACATGTACATGGTAATCAAACTTGTTATTGTCATAATGGAAACCAAGCTCTACATTGTTTGATTTCTCTTTCTTCAACTGATCATTGCCCAATTCATAGGTATTGGTCGCAAAATGCTTACCATTTGCATATAACTCTTGTGCAAGCGGTAAACGCTGTTGATGTGATGTCACAAATGAAAGTTTATAGTTTGGAGCAAACTCCCAATTCGCTGCGCCTGATACTGAAAACGCTGAACCATCAAAATCTTTCTTGCTTGAATCTTCAATATCAATTTTTTGTTGTTCTGCACGCGCTGCCAGCTCAACATGAACATCATTGAATTGCGCATGTTCTAAAGCAAATACACTCCATTTCTTCGTGGTATTTGGTGCCAAGAAAGCTTCTTGACCAGTTAAAGTCAACTTCTGTTGGCTGTACTGAGTTCCAATTACCCCTTCCCATGCCCCAAGTGGATTATGAACCAGCTCAAAACGTCCATCATAACCCTTATTTTTGAATCGAGTCGTGATGGTATCCTCTTCGATTTCATCATGACGATAATCAGTGTAGCTCGCTTGAGCACGCATCTTCTTAAAGCCTACAAATGGATCATCCAATTCTGTACGGAAATCATAACGTTCAGATTTTAGATCAATCCATGGCCCACCATGTGCATGCTCATGCTCATGATCGTGGTCATCATGTCCATGGTCGTCATCATGATCATCATGTCCGTGGTCATGACCATGGTCTCCACAATGTAAATGTGGTCGACCAACTACATGTGCATCACAACTTTCATATTCATGACTGTGTCCAGGTAAACCGTACTTATCTTGACGGTTACTATATGAAATTCCTGTAAAACCACGATCATAAATCCAAGATAATCCTACATTTACCGTTTGCCCTTCAGCAAAAGTATTATCTACACGACGCTCTTTTTCACCCTCATGGAAATAGTTCGGTGCAATATAATCATTAGCTTCTCGCTTTAAACCTTCAACACGTAATGCAAATTGATCTCCCAATCCTACAGTTACGCCAGCACTTGCTAATTTTTCGTCACTGCCTGTGTTGTAACGTAGCCCTACATTACCTTCATAGCCTTTTTCTGGCATTTTTGTTGGGAGTTTACTGTCATTTACATTGACCAAACCGCCCACAGTACCCGCACCAAATAATAAGGTAGAGGGTCCACGAATTACTTCTACTTGTGTTGCAAGCGCAGGATCAACGGTCACAGCATGGTCAGGCGACAATGTAGAGACATCGATATTTTCTGAAGAGTTTTGAAGCACCTTAACACGTGCACCATCTTGCCCACGGATTACAGGTCGGCTAGAACCCGCACCAAATTGATTGGAATAAATGCCAACTTCACTGGCAAGTGCATCCCCAATCGTAACAGCACCTTCAGTCAAGGTTTTTTGATCAACCACTGTATCTGCAACCGCAAAGTCTTGTGAAGTTTGCTCAAGTGGATGTGCTTTGATTCTTATCGTTTCTAGCGTTTGGACTTTTTGATTTTCTGCTGCGAGTGCCGATACAGATACAGCAGCAAGTATAGATAAGGTTAAAATATTTTTTGAAAATGACATACCGTGTCTCGGATCAGCTCAAATATTAGTTGTTATACTATAACATTTCATTTATTTTGCAATAAAAAACATAGCTGAAAAAAACATTTGCTACACTGTGTCTCCATGATTTTATAAAACTTGTTTTATAACAATATGCCTTTTACCTTGTCTCACGCTGTTCTTGCACCTCCCTTATCCAAACTCAGCAAAGGTCATTTACCAATCGCAGCCTTGGCGATCGGCTGTATGGCACCAGATTTATATCGGTTGTTTACACCCGAAAGCATTGCTCTTACCCATCAATGGGCCGGGGTTTTATTTCCAAATCTACCCATTGGACTATTCTTTAGTTTACTTTGGTATTTACTTTATCGTCCCGTCCTCTATCGACTATTTGCAATTCGAGATGATTTAAATATTCATTCATTTGACAGTTTTATTGCTTTTAGCTTGATGAGTTGCTTTGCGATTATCATTGGAACAGCAACGCATTTGATTTGGGATGGACTAACGCATCTCGACTTTCGCACCTTTGCATTTAAAACTGTACTTGCTCAGCAAATCTCGTTGTTCGGCTTTACTTATCCATTGCATTTTATCTTACAAATTGGTTCATCTATTATCGCCCTCCCTTTTATTTTTTGGATGTGTTGGCATTACTATCAAAGTCACAAGCAAAACAGCTTGGTTCCACAAAAAATTAAAACGTTCGTGGTTGTCAGTTTAATTATTTCAGTCCTTGGCGGACTATTATCCATTTGGGATTATAGCCGTCATATTGCGTCTGAAATCTGGTTAAGTGAACCTTATTTTTTTATTGGAAAATCGATCAATGAATTTACACAGACTGGTCTCATCTTGTTTACGGTTGCATGTCTCCTGTTATTATTTTTAGATCGTAAAGCTTATAAGGCTTAGTTTTCTCTCAAAGCATCTGTTTACATATATTAAGACTTGAGACAAGACGCTCAACAAGGCATAATCTCCCCTTCATTGGTGCTGCGCTGTTTACGCATTCACCTTCTAGCCAATATAGTTTGGATATATAATTCAATATGATGCGCACTCATTACTGTGGCTCTCTTACTGAAGCCCAAATCGATCAAACAGTTACTCTATGTGGATGGGTCCACCGTCGCCGTGACCATGGTGGTGTAATTTTCCTTGATATGCGTGACCGTGATGGCCTCGTACAAGTGGTTATCGACCCAGATACCCCAGAAGCATTTGAAACTGCTGATAAAGCGCGTTCTGAATTCGTTTTAAAAATTACAGGTCGTGTTCGCCGTCGTTATGCTGGTACTGAAAATGCCAACATGGTCAGTGGTCAAATCGAGGTTTTAGGTAAAGAAATCGAAGTACTTGCTGCTTCTGAAACACCTCCATTCCCATTGAATGATGAAAACACCAATATTTCTGAAGAAATTCGTTTGAAATATCGTTTCTTGGACATTCGTCGTCCAGAAATGCTAGAACGTTTACGCTTCCGTTCTAAAGTAACCAATTTGATCCGTAACTATTTTGAAGATCATGGTTTCTTAGACGTTGAAACACCAATTTTGACGCGTGCAACTCCTGAAGGCGCACGTGACTATTTGGTTCCAAGCCGTGTTTCAAATGGTAGCTTCTATGCACTTCCACAATCACCACAGTTGTTCAAACAATTGTTGATGGTTGGCGGTATTGATCGTTATTACCAAATCGCTAAATGTTTCCGTGACGAAGATTTACGTGCGGATCGCCAGCCTGAATTTACCCAAATCGACGTTGAAACATCGTTCATGAGTGACGATGACATCATGGATTTAATGGAAGGCTTAACAGTTAAAATGTTCGATGAATTATTGAATGTAAAATTCGATAAATTTGAACGTATGACCTATGCGGACGCAATGCGTGACTATGCATCTGACAAACCGGATATGCGTATTCCATTGAAATTGGTTGACGTTGCAGACTTAATGCAAGACGTTGAGTTCAAAGTATTCGCTGGCCCTGCGAAAGATCCTAAAGGTCGTATTGTTGCGTTACGCGTTCCAGGTGCTGGTTCACTACCACGTAGTGCGATTGACGAATACACCAAATTCGTCGGTATCTACGGTGCAAAAGGCTTGGCTTATATTAAAGTTAACGAGCTTGAAAAAGGCATCGAAGGTCTACAATCACCAATCGTTAAGTTCATCGAGCCAATCGTACTTGATCTATTAAAACGTGTTGGTGCTGAGAACGGCGACATCGTATTCTTTGGCGCGGATAAAGCCAAAGTCGTAAACGATGCAATGGGCGCACTTCGTGTCAAAATCGGCCATGACCTCAATCTTGCAACAAAAGAATGGGCACCACTTTGGGTTGTTGACTTCCCAATGTTTGAAGAAACTGATGATGGCAAATGGACGTCTGTGCATCACCCATTCACACTGCCTAAATCAAGTGTTGAAGAAGTGAAGAACAATCCAGGTGAAGCACTTTCTGTTGCATATGACATGGTATTGAACGGTACTGAAATCGGTGGTGGTTCACTTCGTATCTATACCTTAGAAATGCAAAAAGCGATTTTTGAAGCTTTAGGTATTGGCGAAGAAGAAGCAGAAGAGAAATTTAGCTTCCTACTCAATGCATTACGTTACGGTGCACCTCCGCACGGTGGTTTGGCATTTGGTCTTGATCGTTTGATCATGTTGATGACAGGCGCATCTTCGATTCGTGATGTAATTGCATTCCCGAAAACCAAGACAGCAGAATGTCCATTGACGCAAGCACCAGCACCAGTTGAAGCAAACCAATTGCGTGACCTAGGTATTCGTTTACGTGAAAAACCAAAAGCTGAAGAAAAATAAACCTTGAGTTTATGATTCGATAAGAACCCTGCACTATGCAGGGTTTTTTATATCGATATGATCGCTCTTCTTTTGGAAGCGGTTAGGCAAGGTAATTTATACTTTGAGATCATGTTCGCTAGTGGCATAATAAGCCAGTTTTCTATTGAAGGTATCTGCCCATGGCTATGCGTCCAGATGTTCGTCGACATACCATTGTTATTATTGTGTTTTCACTCGCGCAATGGTTCCTTATGCGTTACATCTTGTCGAATGAACTCTTCAATATGACCACTTATCAACGTATCTTATATTTTTGTGTCAGTAGCTTGGCAGGTGCCTTACTGATTTTTGCAGCACTGATTTATATGGTGCTCAAAGGGAATGCAGATAAGCAAGATTAATTCGTATGTCCTTTTATCGTACCTTGCTTCGGGTTTTACCTTTACCATTTTTACGCAGTATTGCAAAAGTGGCGGCATACTTTATCAATCAAAATCCAAACAAAAGTATGTTATGGAAAACTCGAGTCAATTTAGCTCTCGCCTACCCTGAGCTAACGATCGATCAAAAAGAAAAAATGGCTCGGGAAAGCGTCACCAAGCAATGTCTCAGCTATATTGAATCTGGAAAATGCTGGGCAATGCCGCCTGAGTGGAGCATCCAGCAAATTCATACTGTGCATAATTTAGAAGTCTTAACCGATGCACTCAACGATCCTAAAGGTGCTTTAATCATTACCCCTCATCTTGGAACTTGGGAAATGATGAATGCTTGGGTACACCAATACGGTATCCCCACCATCATGTACAAACCAATGAAAGATAGTGGCTTTAATAGCTTTGCTCTCCATGCTCGTCAGCGACTCAATGCAACATTGGTTCCAACTGATGCCAATGGTGTAAAGGCTTTATTTAAAAACCTTAAACAAGGCGGATTTAGTGTAATTTTGCCCGACCATGTACCCCAACCTTCAGGTGGTGTTGTGGTTCCTTTCTTCGGGATTCCCTGCCTTACGAGCACTTTAGCAAGTAAAATGGCACAAAAAACCCAATGTCGTTTAGTAGGTTTAAGCTGTTTTCGTCGCGAAGATGATGAAGGTTTTGATGTCTACTGTGACGATCTTAACGATCCTCAACTCTATGATCGAGATATTGAGGTTGCAACGACTGCACTGAATAAAGCAGTTGAACAGATGATCAACCGCTTTCCTACAGAGTACATGTGGGGATATAAAAGGTTTAGGGGTAATACAATTGACAAAGATTATTATCAATAATCAAATATTATTTTTATCAGGTTAATCTTCTATTTAACCCACAAACGAATCCCTTTAAAACGCTAGAACTACAAAAACTTGATAAAACAATGATATATTATACTTCTGTTTTAATCTAATCTGTACCTAAATGATTCCTAAAATTATTCATTATTGTTGGTTTGGGAGAAAGAATATTCCTGAATCATTACAGCACTATATCAATGGCTGGAAAGATAAATGCCCAGGTTGGGAAATCAAACTTTGGAATGAAGATAATTTCGATATCAATAGCCATCCTTTCACTCAAAAAGCCTATGAAGAGAAAAAATATGCTTTTGTCTCAGACTATGTGCGTGCAATGGCTTTGCATAAATTTGGTGGAGTCTATTTAGATACAGACGTTGAAATCAAACATCCAATTGATGAGTTTTTAACGTTAGAAGCTTTTAGTAGCTTTGAAATCGACAGCATCCCTTTTACTTCTGCTGTGTGGGGGAGTATGCCTCAGCATTCACTCACGAAAAGAATACTCAGTTATTATGATTCAAAGACCTATAGTAATGATGAACCTCCAAATACAGTTACTATTAGTAATTTGCTAACACGTTTTTATGAGATTGATCCTTATAAAGATGAAAACCAGATTGGCAATGATGGGACTCATAAAATTCATATTTTTTCCTCTTGTTATTTTTGTTTAGATCTTCCGCCTAATTATACAACTCACCATTTTATTGGTTCATGGTTAGATAAAGAGAAAACTGAAAGTTATAAAGCTAGAGTTCATACGGCATATTATAAAAATAAGGTATTAGAAGTAGATGTGGCTACGGATAAACTTTTTCTAAAAAATCTAGCCACAAAGTTAAATATAAAGAGTTTAATCAACCTAATTCGCTATTATATAAAGTATAAGTTCAAGTAGTAAAACTACTTGAACTCTATTTTCTTTTCAAAAAATTTATAATGTAAATTGTAAATCTGAATAAAAAAACGATAAATCTCTCTTTTTATTTTTAGACTTATTTTATTAATTTTAACAGGAACGACCAATTCACTCATATGTCTTTGAGAACGATCTTTTTGAAGACAACTTTCAAATTTCACTTCTTTGTTGTAAATAAAATCTTGTACACATAATGCGGGTTGCATCTGATAGACCATTTTCTTCGCAATATAGCTATCAAACATAACATCATCAATCGGCTTTAAAACATCCAACTGATTGATGTATTTAAATAAATCTCTCGCCCCAGCATTGGAAATAATATAGCCTGCTGTACCTAAATGCCTCCCTTTTAAAAGGAACAAAGCTCGATCATCAATGAGAGCCTTTTTAGAAAATAATTCTACTTGCACTGAATCTGAGAATGCTTCAAGTTTAATCACCTCTACATTTTCAGGTATCCATGAATTATCTTTTAGAAATGATGCTGCTTTTGAGCCTAAATAGATATCATCTTCAAAAATTGCCATATAAGACAAATTATTATCAATTATTTTTTTCCACAGGGAAACATGGCTTAAAAAACATCCAATCTCGCCTTTGGTTAAAGAACAATTTTTTAGTTCGACGCCAATATTTTGGAGTGTCCCTTCAATTTGATGAGGTTCAATCGCATCAAAATATTGAAATTCAATTTGCTGAGTCATGAATTGCTTATTTATATGCTTTCTTCTTTCAAGCGCATTTTTTAAGCTAACGACAAAAATATCCATTCAATGTTCTCTTCTCAGGATCAAACTAACAACATACTGTTATTTGTGTGATTATAGGATAAAATAAGGTATGACTCAAATTCGCTCTCCCCACCTAATGATTTGTTTAAGCATTATTATTCCGGTATACAATGTTGAAAAATACATTCAAGAATGTTTACTAAACTTATGTAATCAAATAGAAAATACAATTGAAGTTATTATTGTTAACGATGGCTCAAAAGATCATTCAGTACAAATTATTAATGAATTTATAGATAACCTTCCTGATTCACTCAAACAAAATTTTATTGTTATTCATCAAAAAAATCAGGGGGTAAGCCATGCAAGAAACAATGGCGTAAAGAACGCTAAGGGCAGTTATATAACGTTTATAGATTCGGATGATAAGGTGGCTGATAATTATATTGCAAAGATCCTCTCTGCAATCCAAGCGTGTCCCGATCTTATTCAGTTCAATGCCTATTGTTTTTTCGAGAACAATCCTCTAAAAAATTATCATCTTTCTCAACCTGCCTTGTCAGGATTATATACTGTGAATGATGAAATTCTTTATGAAATTTTTAATAAAAACAATTGGTTTTCTTGGTTAAGAACATATAAACGCGAACTTTTGTTGAGCAATCCATTTCCAACTAACATGACCCACTTTGAAGATGCATTCATCGTCTCAAAGATATTCACTGAAATTCAAACGATATTTATTATTAAAGAGAGTATTTATAAATACAGAATCTTAGAAAGTAGTGCGACAAGAGAGAAAAATTTATTAATGAAAGACCGTCTATTAAATAGCTGCGCTCTTCTCATCAATGAACTCATTCAAAATACTCAAGAGAAAAAAGTATTTACGATTCCTTTAGTGCATTTCTCATACATCTATATAGACGAATCCAAAAAATGTAAAGGATATTTTGTCACCAACAGCAACTGGAGAAAAATCTCAAAAGAGCTCAGGAAATTAAAACTGGATACAACAATTGTGCAAACAAAACGAGAAAGAATTTTTTTTATTTTTCTTCATTATGGAGTTTTGGGGCACTATTTAGCGCGAAAATTAAGTAAACTTTTAAAATAAAAAAATCAAAAATACATAGGTATTTTTGATATATATTTATATTTTTATTTAAACCCAACTGTCTTAAAGAAAATAAGGTTTCTGACTTGCACAAGGATTCGACTTAATTCTAACAGAATCTTATCCAGTCCCTTCTTTTTATCGTATTTTCTTCTGGTTAAGCGCTCTTTATACAAATGGCTTGCAAATCTGACACTATCTTTTGTAGAAAAGAGCGTCACATCTTGGATACATAATGCTGGTTTCATCTGGCATACAGCTAAAACTTTATCTTGGATAAGCTTTTCAAACATTAAATGATCTAATGCAATCAACTTATCCAATGATTGAATATAATTGATTAATTGCTTAGCTCCATGTAAAGACAGAATATAACCAGCCGTTCCCAGATTTTTACTTTTAAGGTCAAACAACGCTCTTTGTGGTTCAGTTTGAAACACTTTAATTTTTTCACCCAAAGCTACTTTTGGTGTAAATTCCTCTATTTTAATCAGGTGCCAATGAGGTTCAATCCAAGAAGTTTCTGTCAGGAATGTTTTAACGTTCTCACCTAAATAAATATCATCTTCAAAAATTGCCATATGTGGAATATTCTCGCTAATCATTTTATTCCACAAGAACACATGGCTCATAAAGCATGCAACCTCACCCTTTGTTAAAGACTGTTCATCAACGTTTAAGTTAAGTTCTTTCGCAAAAAGAGCTGCAGGCTCGGGAGTTAAAGCATCAAAAAAGTCAAAATTTATACTTTTTTTACCGAATTCACTAGAAATATGCTCTCTACGTTCATTCGCTGTAGATAGACTGATAACAAATTTTTTCATAATAGTATAAAGCTGAAGATTAGCCGTATTTTACTATTTTTTTGAATAAGCTTCACCTCCAATTAATATAGACAACAAATGTGGTCAGATATTTAAGAGAAATCTAGAAGAGAGCCTTCCAAATACATTCCTTTTTTATAGTAATGACTCAGTGTCTTTCTTTCCTTGCCTGCAAGCTTGATCAGCTTTGGCATTTCAGTAGGCGAATGATGAATTGCCATATCAATGAGTACTTTCTCTTTGATCCATTGATGTTTCACCTGAAAATACAGTGCATTTTTATCGCAGTTAATTAAACACATACTTGGCAAATGATTACGCATTACTTTCTGACAGGCAACATACGCTACAAGATACTCGAGGCGACCAATGTGCTGAAATAAGTCCTGACAATCAGGTTCTGTTTCTTTTAATTTTTGCAAATACGCTTTAGGACTTAATTCAATCGCTGTGACCAACTCATCAAACCAGTACTTAAAAAATGGATTTTTTTCTGCGCTTGCCAACAACCAGTTTTCTAGAACAGGAGATGCTTTAAGGGTAGTATTCTTGGCACGATAATAAGCAAAACTATTGGTCTGGGTCTTTTTAACCAGATCCTGAATCCAATCTAAAGACTCATACACGATGATACTAGCGTCTAACCAGATCCCTCCATATTGATAAATCAGTTCAAAGCGGAGCAGATCGGCCTTTTGTTGTGGCGTTGCCTTTGGGAAGCGGCCAAAATCAATATCACAGAAGTTTTTGACTGTATCAGGTGTGAGAAAATGGACCTCATAATCTGGATTGGTCTTTTTAACTTGTTCCACACATTCTTTCACAAATCCAGCCAGCGGACCTTCCCAATACATCCAGATTTTCTTTGGAATGGCCGCATCAGTAATAGTCGGATTAAGCACAATCAAATCTGCTTCATTGTCTATGGCTGCATTAACCCCTCTCTTTTTGTTCGAATACATCGTATAGAACTTTAAGAGATAGAATATTTTTTTAAATATTTTCATACAGGTCACTCAGCCATATCTTTATATTACTTCAGCCCATCTTTGTTCCAAAGTGATTTACCCAAACAATTTTAATTAAAAATAAAGATGCCTAATCGCATAAAAACGATCACGCCACATTCTTTTCTGTTTTTTGAACCCATGTGAAGCACTTCTATTTTCCAGTGCTTTACGTTGAATACCCTGTGTTGCCACAGTGCCTAGAATATCACTATCAATCCCTGCAGGTTGGACAAAAGGCTGCCACACCCCCAATCCTTTGCCATTTTTACTTAACCAGCTTTGAAAAAAGATATCGACAGGAACTTGCATGGTTTTACCCAGCTCAACAAATGCCTCAGCACCTGCTCTTGACCATACTAATCCTACACCACGGATGGGAAAGTAATAAGCATGCCAGATTGTATAACCATCAATCTGAACAATGTCTTTTGCCAATTTCTTCTTTTTTGCAGCAAGATTCACCACATACCATTCGAGTTCTTTATGCTGATCAAGATAATTTATTAATGAATTAAGATTTTGTTTAAAGTTCGGCAACACTTGAATATCATCTTCAAGAACAACAAGATAATCCGCATCCGTTTCTAAAAATTTTTTAGCACAACCATAATGGCTGAGATAACACCCCAACTCAGAGCTAATTAAACTACGACCTAATATTTTTTGGGCCGCAACATCGTCATAATCTTCAAACTCCGATAAAGCTTTGCCACGTCCATCATAAGCAGGGAAACGAGAAAATGCCCAACCCGCTTGTTGCAACTGAGCTGTCGCATTTGCTAAACGCTGATCACTACCCTCTAGATTTATGAGATAAGTAACAACTTTCATCCGATCTTCCTTTGCTTATCCTGCTATCGTCGCTTGGATCTGACTAGGCAAAACATCTTTAAATTTATGAATAAGTGCATGGCGTATATGCTGTTCATCATTGTGTTGCAGTTGGTCCAAACTTTGAATACAACCAAATTTCACATCTGGATTAGATAAAGCCTGAGTAAACGACTCTAAATCACGATGATCTTTTAAATAAGCGATTTCAACATCATCGTTGAGAATTGCTTGGTCATTTTTAATCGCTAGGTGATTAGATAAACCTACAGGTAATATCTGATCGATATTCCTAAATTTAAAGCTAATTTGCTTCTGTAATTGTTGCATATTTTTTTCAAAATAATTGCATAGAAGTATCCGACTCAAGATATGCGGACGATGGTGAATCTCAAAATATTGAGACATGCCAACACAATCTGCACTTAACATTTGCGCCATTGTATATGAGGGTTGTGCCAGCTTTCCAAATTTATTTTGCACAAACTTTCTAACAATATATTTGATTTTTTTTACTAGATTACTTTCCCAATGCCCATACATCACCATTTGACTATCAATTAAAAAGTCTTGTGGATCAGAGGGTTGATTAAAGAAGAAATCATCATTTAAATAAATAAAATAATCTGAAATACTCGGGATATTCCAAAGCATCGTTTCAATACTTAAAGAATTAAACGTCGGCAACGCAAATTCGTATCCTCTAAACAACTCCGTGTGATCGACCACTCTAATCTTGCCTTTCTCACAGAGATTCTGCTGCTCAAACTGATCCAGCCATTGGGGTGTTTGTTGATCAGTGACTACATAAATTTTCCCACAATACGGTACAAATTTGAGTATGGAGGCAATACAGAAATAAATTTCATCATTACTCGCAAAACGCGTTGCGTCTAAAGCATTTGACGGTGCAGTTTGATTTATAAATTGTTGACGCTTGTTTTTTAACTTAGGATCATTTCCATCCACCCAAGCAATTACGATATCAATAGGTTGTATTGTATCTTTCATAAATCAAACTCTTGTAATGATGTCGTCTTGCTTACTGCCAAGACTCTTTGATCCAATCAGAAGGCAATACATAGCGATACCACTTACCACCACCACCAGAAACTGCGTCAGGTGGGTTAATCTCACCATGGAAAATAATAATTTTTGCACCTTTCGGCTTGATTGGCGGTTGGAAATACGCAAATGGTACTTTTCTTAAACAGTGGTATTTGTAACTCTTACACCAATCTTTATCCCAATAACTCAGCTTCCCTTCTTTGTGCACAAACCAAGAGAGGTATTCTTGCTCATTACGGAATTTTTCACGGATTTCATCAAAATTCTCACGGAAATACGGCAAAATCCCAGAAAACTCGCCGAGTTTAAAGCGATACACTGAGCTATTACCCGTGACACGCCACGGGCGTTTCCAATCGTGGATAATTAAAAACTCACCTGGTGCCTGAAAGAAACCATCGATGTTGTCTACAATCACCACGTCTAAATCGAGAAAAAGTGCATTGCCTTTTAAACCATACAGATCAGGTTCAAAGGTAGATAATTTATTCCAGCCTCGCTCGGGTGCACCTTCAGGTAAGTCTAGGGATGGAATCGGAAAACATTGAACATTTGGGTCAATACCTTCAGTACGATCCGTCAAACATACCATTTTAAATGGCAATGTAAGATGGCGCTTCACCATGTTATACAAACGATTGACGTATTCAGCACCGTATTTGGTTCCCCACTTCATACACAAAATAATATTTTCTTCGTGTGTTTCTGAATTTTGTTGAATATCGACCATTTGATAACCTTGAATGCCTGAAATAATATTTTGCTTTGCACATCCAATATCGCAAGCTTTAAATAATATGCACCGAATATTAGACTATCTTAGCATAGGCATTATCAAATTGATTATTATAAATTCGTCAAACAGCCATGATTTTCCTAGGTCTGATTTTTCAAAAACTAGTTCACTCCAAACAAATCCCGAGTATAAATTTTTTCCATCACATCACTAAACATAGGCACTATTCGGTTCACGATAATTAAGTCAGATGTGGACTTAAATTTTTGCAGGCTTGCCTCAATCGGATGACCCAGGTATTCCTTTACATCCAAAGTCGGTTCATAAATGGTAATATGAATACCTTCATTTGCTAGCCCCTGTAAAACATCATGTACAGCAGATTCTCTAAAATTATCTGAATCTGCTTTCATTGTTAGGCGATATACACCTACACGTGACACCTTTCGACTCAGAATATCTTCAATAATCGCCTGTTTACGGGTTTGGTTAGAACGAATAATCGCTGAAATCAATTCCTGTGGTGTTTCATGATAATTGGCAAGCAGTTGCTTGGTATCTTTGGGTAAACAATAGCCACCATAACCAAAGGATGGATTGTTATAGTGATCACCAATCCGCTGATCTAGACCGACCCCTTTAATAATATCAAGTGCACTTAATCTATTTTTCAAGCAATAGGTGTCCAACTCATTAAAAAATGCCACACGCATCGCTAAATAAGTATTTGAAAACAGCTTGATTGCTTCTGCTTCAGTTGCATCCACACATAATAATACCGCATCCTTTTTAATCGTTGCTCTTAGATAGAGTTTGGCAATTTTCTCTGCACGCTTCGATTTCTCACCAACAATAATACGAGCAGGATAGAGATTATCTTGCAAAGCTTGCCCTTCCCGTAAAAACTCAGGAGAGAAAATCAGATTTTTTAATTTGAGTCTTTTCGAGATTTCTTGGGTATAACCCACAGGAACTGTAGATTTGATCAACATCAAGGCTTTGGGATTAACAGCCTGTATATCTGCAATCACCGCCTCAATACTTGAGGTGTCAAAATAATTGGTCTCAGGATTATAGTTGGTCGGTGTTGCAATAATGATGAGTTTGGCATTCTGATAAGCCAACGCTTTATCACAGGTTGCTTCAATATGCGATTCAGATAAATAATTTTGAATACACGCATCACTGATTGGGGAGATTTTTTGATTGATCTGCTTCACTTTGGCTTTGTCAATGTCCAAGATCATCACATCGTGTTGTTTAGAAAATAATAAGGCATTTGATAAGCCTACATATCCTGCACCAACCACCGTAATTTTCATTGTTACTCTATTTTTTAATTTTGCTTAAAGACCAAGCTAATTGAGTTAAATGAAAGATTGATGATACTTTGATTGCAATCTGTTGACAGTCCTGCCAATAAAAAAGCGAAGCCTAAGCTTCGCTTTCATCACATATTGGGCTTATTTAATATAAGTTAACCAATGTGCATATTTTTCATTACGGCCTTGAACAGCATCAAAGAATGTCTTTTGAATTTCAGTCGTAATTGGACCACGAGAACCACAACCAATTTGACGATCATCATATTCACGAATTGGTGTTACTTCAGCAGCAGTACCCGTAAAGAATGCTTCATCTGCGATATAGAACTCATCACGAGTAATACGGCGTTCAACAATTTCATAACCAAGGTCTTTGGCAATGGTCATCACAGTTTGACGAGTAATCCCTTCCAATGCACCACCAGCCAAGTCAGGTGTATGTAATACACCATCCTTGATCAAGAATACATTTTCACCCGCACCTTGGCAGACAAAACCTTGAGGATCAAGTAACATTGCTTCGTCATAACCTGCACGTGCCACTTCTTGATGTGCCAAGATGGAAACAGTGTAGTTACCACAAGCTTTTGCTTTACACATAGTCACGTTTGGATGATGGTGGGTAAACGATGAGGTTTTTACACGAATACCGTGCGCCATTGCCTCTTCACCAAGGTATGCACCCCAGCCCCATGCAGCAACCGCAGCATGAATGGTATTTTCAGTTGCAGCAATACCCAACTTCTCAGAACCAATCCAAATCAATGGACGCAAGTAGCAAGATGCCAATTTATTTTCACGAACAACATCGATTTGTGCTTGTTCTAATGTCGCTTGATCAAATGGTACATTCATTTGATAAATTTTTGCTGAATTTAATAAGCGCTTAGTGTGATCTTGCAAACGGAAGATTGCTGTACCCTTTGGTGTTTCGTAAGCTCTGACGCCCTCAAAGACGCCCATACTATAATGCAGTGTGTGCGTTAAGACGTGAATTTTTGCATCACGCCAATCAACTAATTTTCCATCTTGCCAAATAAAACCATCACGATCAGCCAAACTCATCGCACATACTCCATTTTTTTCTACACAATTATTCACTTTCCAATGCTATTGCAGTTGGATCAACTAATCTTTGCCATAACTTGCAAACGATCTCACGGGTATCGTGCCAATCCGCAGCATTGACTTGCATAGATTGATTTGCAAGCGCTAGACGGTGACTCTCAGCTCGTTCACGGAGATAAGCGTGGATTAATGCTGTGGCATCTTCACTGGATAAGCAGCCTGCTTTAGCAGCATCTTCTAGAATTCTTACATTATCGGAATAATGGGCGAGATCTGGATTCGTCCCACTCCATGCAAGTACCGCATACTGTGCCATAAATTCAATGTCAACGATACCACCTGAGTCCTGTTTTAAATGAAAAATCCCATGTTTTTTTTGCTCAGAAGATGAACCCAAATGATCTTTCATTTTTTGGCGCATTTTGATCACTTCTTCACGCACCATATTTTCATCACGGACTTGCGTCAGGATCTGACAACGTACCTGTTCGAACTGCTGACACAAAGCCTTTTCGCCAGCGATAGAGCGCGCACGAACCAATGCTTGATGCTCCCACAACCATGCGCTTTTCTGCTGATATTGCTCAAAAGCCTTGAGGCTTGTCACCAACATTCCTGCTTCACCTGAAGGTCGCAAACGCGTATCAATTTCGTAGACACGACCATCCAAAGTCTGGGTAGTCATCAAAGACATGAACTTCTGTGCAACACGAATTGCAAATTCAGCGCCACTAATTGACTTACGCCCATCCGTTTCACTTTGCTCTTCAAAGGTATGAATAAACACTAAATCAAGATCAGAACCATAACCAAGTTCAATGCCACCCAATTTCCCATAACCGATCACAGCAAAGCCTTTGGCATCTAAACTACAACGTTCACCTGTATTGCTGAGTGGATAACCATGACGCTGTGCGACTGCTTCATAAGCTAAATTCAATGTGGCCTGTACACTAACTTCTGCAATATCAGTTAAGGCATCAGATACTTTCATTAGCGGACTTTCTGCCAATACATCACTGGCAGCAACCGTTAAGACATTACTCTTTTTAAAGAGTCGTAACACTCGCATCTGATCTTCAACTTGATCAATTTCAATGCGCAATAACTGTTGGCGTAACGAATCTTCTAAATCTTGGCGTTGTGGCAAGCCAAAATCCATCGATAAGAACTCATCTAATAACACCGGATATTGCGCCAGTTCCTCGCAAATCCACGGACTCACGGTTGCCATTTTTACGAGTCGCTGCAAAGCTCCACGACTTTCCATCAACATCACTAAATACACAGTGCGGCGCAACACCGACTCCACCAATGGCATTAAACGCAATAATGCCACTTGTGGCCGATCTGACTGTAAAATTGCTTCTATCAAATGTGGCCAGAACTTCTTTAATCGTTCTAGCGCGCTGGCAGGAATCTTGCGTAATGCTTGTCCATGCCAAAAATTCTGAATCAAATTTTGCGCATCAGGATCTAGCACTGCATTCAATTGCTGTTCCAATTGGATAAAATCATCAATCGGCGCAGAGAATTCTTTTTCCTGAATCAACTGTTTAAACTGAACTTTAACTTTGTCTCGTTTCTGATTGAGCTCAGCTAAAAAAGCAGACCAATCGGCAAAGCCCAACGTATCCAGCATCCGCTGTCTCAGATCTGGCTCTGTTGGTAAGGACTGTGTTTGTTGATCGTTCAGGGCCTGAATGGCATGCTCAACCCGTCTTAAAAATAAATAAGCATCTTCTAAATCAATAACCGCTTGCGCATCCAGCAACTCAGCTTGTCCAAGATGCTGTAAGTTCACCAAACATTGACGATCTTGTAACTCACGTCTCGAACCGCCATAAATCAACTGAAAAACTTGAACAATAAACTCGATTTCGCGAATCCCACCTGCACCCAACTTGATATCATCTTCAATATTGCGGCGCATGACTTCACGTTCGATCATGGCTTTCATTTCACGCATTGCAGCAAATGCTGAATAGTCCACATAGCGGCGAAATACAAATGGACGTGACATTTCCATCAGATCATCGCCAGCTTGTCCCCCTGTGATGACCCGTGCCTTAATCCATGCATAACGTTCCCACTCTCGTCCGTGCTGGCTTAAATATTTTTCTAAACCACTGTGACTAATGGCTAATGCCGAGCCATCCCCCCATGGACGCAAGCGCATATCGACACGAAAAACAAAGCCATCAGCAGTAATATGATCCAACAAATAAATCAGTTTCTGTCCCCACAGAATACAGAATTGCTGCACATCGATACATTTTCGACCATTACTTTCACCTTGTTCGTCAAAAGCAAAAATCAAATCAATGTCACTGGATAAATTCAGCTCTTGTGCGCCTAATTTCCCCATACCGATCACAATCAAATCCTGAAACTGACCTGAATATCCAATCGGTTCACCATGTTTGGCAATCAAAGGAGGCAATGCAAATGCCTTTGCCGCACAAATACTAGCATCTGCAAGGTCTGATAACTCTCGAGTTAATGTCACAACATCTGTAAGTTGATTGGCATCCTGCCAAATCCAGCGGAACATCAATCTAGCACGTAAGATACGCAAGGCTTTCATCCAAGCCTGTTCATCACTTATATCCGCAACAGCATGTTGAACCTTGTCAAAAATATTTTCCGTCGAAAGTGAGCAAAGAAATTGATCTTCTGCATAATCTTGTTCTAATTGTAATGTGTATAAATTTAAAACTTGTTCTGCATATTGACTTGCGACTAAGGTTTTTTCTAGCTGTTCCACATTCATATAAAAAAAGCTCAACTGATGCCATCGTAATAAGATCTATAACACCATTGTAGTTATATCAGTTACTGACCAAGGATTAAAATCTGTTTAGACTAATTTTTCCTGACTTTTATTTTGCTCAACGCACAAATCTACATGTTCACGCGCAACAGGCAATACCACCTTAAACAAAGTCCCTTCTCCTTCTTTTGAACTGGCACTGATCTTCCCGTGATTCATTTCAACAAAGCGCTTACACAACGCCAACCCCAGCCCCGCACCTTTCTCACCTGCAGTGCCTTTTAAACTGATGGTTATACGTGGTTGAAACAAATCTTTGAGCTGATCAGGGGTCATACCTAAACCCGTATCTTTAATATAGATCTCAACAACGTCACCACGTGCCTTTGCTTTAATATAAACTTTGCCTGAACCATCCACATCGGTGAACTTCAGCGCATTTGAAACAAGATTTTGGATGACAGAAGTAATCATATTCATATCAGCATAAACTTTGAGGTTTTCATCGACCTCATTCACCAATTCAATATGCTTTTTCAAAGCCAAAGTTTTTAAAATATCAGTCACAATATTGGTTATTTGACGCAACTTAAAATTAATTGGGTGATAAACAAAACGCCCACCTTCAGCCATCGCCCAATTGAGTAGACTTTCTAATAAGTTATATGTTGATTGCGAGGTATCATGCAGATAATCAGCAATATTTTGAATACTCGACTCATCTAAGGTTTCACGTTCTTTCGCCAGAATCTCTGAAAACCCCAACAATCCATGAAATGGTGCTCTTAAATCATGCGAGATAATCGAGAAAAACTTAGTTTTACTAACATTGAGCGCAGCTTCTTGCTCATAAAGTTCCTTTAATTCATCATGATTAAATTTCAACTCAAGCTGCTGCATAAAGTTACGACAATGTGCTTGCAATAACTCTGTTTGTAGTTTTGAGAAGGCCTGTGCCTCTTCATCAAATAGGATCACATACCCCAAGGATGTCTGATCTGGATGTCTTAAATGCAACGCAACAGCACGTTGGACTTTCTTCTTGAAAACATTAAGAAAAGCCATCAAACTTGGGTAGCGAGGATGATCACAATCAATCAGATCATTATTGACAAATAAGGTATTTAAACTTTTTGCAATTTTTGTAGAATCAATTGCTTGAAGCTTTTCTGGGCAACGATGCCATAAATAGGGTTCTTGGTGGAATGCGAGCAATGCGGTACTTGCCTGCATCAATTTACGATTAAATTGCAGGAATTGTTCAATCAAGTTTTGCTCTGAGTTAAGACCCAAAGAAAGTGAAATTTTACAAGCGCTTAGCTTATCGGCTTGCTGTAATTCTAATAATTGAATAGCCATGCCCGCCTCTCGAATATTATCATTATTTGGTTATTTACGTTTTATTAAAAAAAATGTGAAAACCATCCCTTAGTATTAACAAACTTTAACATAAAAGGCAATTGCTGCTTCCGACAATTTCGCAACAAAACGTGAAATTTCAACAATAATTTATTTCATTATTATAAAAATAGTAATTTTTGAACAATTTTTATAAAAAAACCTAAAAAAACGATAAATTGCTCTAAAATTCAGCAACTGTTAAATCTGCATGATTGACAAGTGATTTAAACAAGGTATTATACGCAACACAAAGCATCGCACTCTTCCCGAGGTGGTGAAATTGGTAGACGCGGCGGACTCAAAATCCGCTGTCAGAGATGACGTGTCGGTTCGAGTCCGACCCTCGGGACCAAAATTTCGAAACCCCAAACTAGCACTAAAAGTTTGGGGTTTTTTCATATGTGGTAAAGAAAAATATGCAACTCTCCGACTTCTCTTTTGATCTCCCAGATGAACTTATCGCTCGCTACCCATTAGAAAGCCGCAGCGCATCACGCCTACTCCATATCGATACTCAAGGTCAGTATTACGACCATGCTTTCACCGATATTCTCGATCTACTTGAAGAAGGTGATTTACTGGTACTCAATGACACTAAAGTCATGAAAGCCCGCTTAAAAGGCAAACGTGCTACAGGTGGAGCAATCGAGATTTTGGTTGAACGAATGCTCGACACGCATACAGCACATTGCCATATCAAATCCAGTAACGCACCGAAAGCAGGTGCTGAACTTTATGTGGGTGAAGATGCAGTACCAGTAACTGTACAAGGTCGTCATGAAAACCTGTTTGTGGTCGAATTTTCACAACCGATTTTATCTGTACTGGATCAATATGGTCAGTTACCAATTCCACCGTATTTCAATCGTGAAGCAGAAGAGATTGATACGGAGCGTTATCAAACCGTTTTTCACAATCCTGAAAAAATTGCCAGCGTTGCTGCCCCTACAGCAAGTCTACACTTTGACCAAGATTTATTAGAAAAATTGGCAGCAAAAGGCATTCAAAAAACTTTTGTCACTTTACATGTCGGTGCAGGGACATTTATGCCTGTTCGCACAACGGATATTACCAATCACATTATGCATAGTGAATGGTGTGATGTACCACAAGAGACGATTGATCTGATTTTGGAAACCAAAGCACGTGGTAATAAAGTTATTGCAGTAGGCACTACGGCGACCCGTGCGCTGGAAAGTGCAGCACAAGCAAATGATGGCAAAATCGCAGCATGGACAGGCGACACTCAGATTTTCATTTATCCAGGTTATCAGTTCTGTATCGTGGATCGTTTGATTACCAACTTCCATTTACCTGAATCAACCTTATTGATGCTGGTTTCAGCGTTGTCGAATCGAGATAACATATTGGCTGCGTATAAACATGCCGTGGAGCAACGCTATCGCTTCTTTAGTTATGGCGATGCTATGTTGATTGATAAACTTGCTTAAATATATTTCCATAGGCTAAATCATGGTTTAGCCTATTTTTTAATATGATGATTTAAAAAATTTATGCCATTTATATCTAAAAAAATTCAAAAAGCCTTTCAAAATCAATTTATGCATAATCAGGTGACCTTAGAAAATATTGAGGCTATTCGCCACCTCCTTGAGGAACACCCTTCACCCGACACACTTATTAATCGCTTAAAACACTGGCAAGGCGAGCAAAACCTGTATATCAAGAATTACCTGTACTGGACAATGTCCACGCTGAGTCTGATTTTTTTACTGGCAGGCCTTTTGTTCTCTGCCTACTATCTAATTGTTTGTGTTGTTCTGTTTAGTATTGGTGTGCGTTATCGTATTCCGACAACTGAATTAGACAGCCTAAAAGAACAATTAAGACTCTATATTCTGGAGCAGAACTATCAGGTTAAGTTTCATCCTGATAACAAACCCTTAAATTCTGCCTTACTAGATCATCCCTTATTTAAACTAGGTGATAAAGACAATACTGTTAAAATATTGCTAGATGGGAAATTAGTGATTAAACAAAAAACATATGATTATTCTGTTTTTAACTATCACTACACCTATCAAACAAGGACAACCGATGATCAGGGAAAAGAATTTTGGGAAACGACCCATTGTGATCTATGGGGCGTACTGATGGACAATTTCCCATTCAAAGGCATCAGCATCTCAGCTCACTATAAACATCAATGTCATCTAGGTATAGAGTGGAAATCTAGTGATATTCTCTTTAATAAGAAGTATCAGCAAACTGGCGTAAATAAATACGAGTTTGTTAAATTTTTAACTCCAGAAAGGCTATTGTCACTGGAAAAAATGATGCAAACTTTTCATGGGGATTTTTATGTACCTCCACAAACTAGTGTGATGTACTGGTTATTCAATGAATCCCCTTTAATCGAGAGTAATTATTTATTTCAGGCAATCACGGTAAATAAACTTGCTGAAAAGCTAGAACAACTTCAAATGCCAAAACTTCAACGTTTACAAGAAGCACTTACCAGTCTACTCAAGACTCTCTAATTCCATCTATAACGATTAAAATAGCCCACAAGGTACTTCTTAGTTTCTGAAATTTAAAGCATAATCCAATCATCATCGACCTATTATAATGAACTGATCCTTTCCATGCCGATCGATACTGTACAACAAGCGCTTCATATAAGACGTAAAAAAAATGCTCAGGTTTTCCGTAATATCGCTCGGCTTTGGGATATTGGGAACAAATCAACCAATGATCAAGAGTTACTCGACAAGTTACACCCGTGGGGTGAAGCACATGATCTACATTTTTTTAATGTACTCCCCTTGCTCCTCACCATCGTTAGTCTCTGTTGCTTAGTGTTTGGCTACTTTATTCATCCGCATATTCAGTTCATTTGGAGCTTTTTAGCTGCATTTTTGACAGGGTTTTTAGCCTATCTTCTCTATGAGCCAAAACAACCTTTAATTCAGGTGACCGAGTTTCTTGAACAACGTATGATGACGCTACGTTATCAGTTAAATTTCCAGCAACTCCCAACCTATCTCCCAATCCAAGCACAACCCAGCTTAGTCATCAGCCGACTACGACAACTCTTTCCATTGTTTTATCGTGGTACTGAATCCAATCAAATTACCCAATATGCATCTACGACGTGGCATGATGGAACAACTGAGCATCAAGTTCTCATCTTTCAATATCACTATGTCAGTGAAATGCCGATCCTCCAAGATAAAACGAGTGATAAAAAAATCGTCAAGGAAATTCACAAAGATTTGTGGGGGGCTTTTATTTTCCAAATGCCCAACTTAGGTATCGCTGTCAGCAATCAACGCTCTCGTTTTTTTGAACCTTACGGTAGTGTTTGGGAAAGTAGTGACATTTCGGTGAATCGCAATCTAAAAATTTTTGGCCGTAGTCAACATGAATTGGCTAAAAGCATTAGTCCAAGTATGACCCTAAAATTACATGATTTTTTTCAACACTTTAAAGGTGATTTAATTTATCATCAACAAGAGCAAATACTTTGCTATGTTGGGGAACAAAACCTATTACAAACAACCAGTAAGCGCGATCAAATCAATGATATTCCTGCACTACGTGGACATCTACGCACCATGACCATGCCTCAATATCAAAGGTTTCAAGAATTGATGCTTAACTTAATTCGATAAAATTTCCCTCAACGGCTCATACATAGCATAAGTCGAAAGGGACAAGATAAAGGGGTATGGCGATGACAGGCTTAATTATTTTCTTAGGCATTTTCGTTGTCTTAATTGTTTGGGGGATTCATATCCGCAATACGATTGTGCGATATTTCAATGCCACCAAACGTGCGTGGGCAGAAGTTGCCAATTTCGAACGCCAGAAAGTCAAAACCTTAGAGGCTTTAGAAGATACACTCAGTAAATACACTGTGTTTGAAAAATCAACTCTAGAGCAAGTGACGGCTTTACGTCAGCAAATCATGAATTTGAATGTAAATGACACCGATATTGCTAAATTGCAGCAGATTGAAAAATTAAATACCGATTTGATGCGTAGTCTAAATGTCGTTGTAGAAAACTATCCAGAACTAAAAGCTGACACGCTGTACAGCAAAATGATGGATGATATTCAAGAACAAAATGAAAATGTCGGTGCAGCAATCACCATATTTAACCGTAATGTCGAGTTATTTAATAATCACATTCAGATTTTTCCAAACAACTTAGTCAATACCATGACCTTAGCAAAGAAAGCGATTCGTCCTTTTCGAGATCAAGTAATTGACCGTAATTTTGACTACAAACCAAATTTTTAACGCTAGCTACATTTAGTAGTAGAACTACACGCCATAATCAAGGAAAATACCCGCTTTTGATCAGCGAACTGTTTTTTCGCCTTGATGGATAGTGTCATGAAATTTGAAAAATTAGGTCAGTCGGGACGCGCCCGTCGTGGTCGACTTACCTTAGAACATGGTGTTGTTGAAACACCTGTATTTATGCCTGTCGGTACTTATGGTACGGTAAAAGGCATGTTGCCTCGTGATATTGAAGAAATTCAGGCACAGATTATTTTAGGTAACACCTTCCATTTATATTTACGTCCAGGCTTAGAAGTCATCAAAGAGCACGGTGGTCTGCATGAGTTTATCCAATGGGATAAGCCGATTTTGACTGACTCTGGTGGCTTCCAAGTGTTCAGCTTGGGTGCAATGCGTAAGATCAAAGAAGAAGGTGTGACTTTCCGCTCACCGATCGACGGTTCAAAAGTATTTTTATCTCCAGAAATTTCAATGGAGATTCAACATGTGCTTAATTCAGATATCGTAATGATCTTTGATGAGTGCACACCTTACCCAGCCACTCATGAAGAAGCACAAAAATCATTGCAACTTTCATTGCGCTGGGCAAAACGTTGTAAAACGCACCATCACGATGAGCTCAAGAATAAAAATGCATTATTCGGCATTATTCAAGGTGGGATGTACGAAGACCTACGTGATGAATCACTCAAAGGTTTACTAGAAGTCGGTTTCGATGGTTATGCCATTGGTGGTTTATCAGTAGGTGAACCTAAAGAAGAAATGATCAAAGTATTGGATTATCTTCCAAATAAAATGCCCGAAGACAAACCACGTTATCTAATGGGTGTAGGAAAACCAGAAGATATCGTTGAAGCTGTTCGTCGTGGTGTCGACATGTTTGACTGTGTCATGCCAACACGAAACGCACGTAATGGTCACTATTTTGTCACCGATGGGCTGGTAAGAATTCGTAACAGTAAATATCGTCATGATAAAGGGCCTTTAGACCCACATTGTGATTGTTACACTTGTAAAAACTTTACTCGTGCCTATTTATATCATTTAGAGAAGTGCGGTGAAATGCTGGCATCTATGTTGGGCACAATCCATAACTTACGCTACTACCAGCGCTTAACCCAAGGCATGCGTGATGCCTTGGATAATGGCACTTTTGATGCCTATGTTGAAGATTTTTATGCACGTCGTGGTTTAGATGTGCCACCTTGTCCAAATTAATCTATCAAGATTTGCACGTAACGCCAAGACAAGGTACATTGCAAAACGAATTGGAACTTAATGTCAATTTTTTGACCTTTTAAACTTTAGGAAATTAAAATGAGCTTTTTCATTTCTACTGCCCATGCTGCTGATGCAGCAGCCCAAGGCCCAAGCTTGATGGCAAACTTATTGATGATCGCTGTATTTGTTGCGATCTTCTATTTCTTGATCTGGCGTCCACAAGCAAAACGTGCCAAAGAGCATCGTAGCTTGGTTGAAAGCTTAGGTGTTGGTAGTGAAATCGTATTTGCGGGTGGCTTAATGGGCAAAATTATTCGCTTAGATGGCGACTTTGCAACAGTTGAACTCAGCCGCGGTGTAGAAGTAAAAATCCAACGTGCAAGTGTTATTTCAGTCTTACCTGAAGGCACACTCAATAACCTTTAATCATTAAGATAGTCGTGCCTAAGCACGACTTTTTCATTTAAGAAGAAAGCGAATGCGTTACCCTGCATGGAAATATTTACTGATCCTCGTTGTCTTTGTGATCAGTACGTTATATGCACTTCCAAGCCTGTATCCTGATGAACCTGCTGTCCAGATTTCGGGCGCAAAAGCAGGTACTCAAATTGATCAGAGCGTAGTGCAAAGAGCTGAGCAGATTTTAAAAACGGCCAATATTAGCAGTCATGATGGTAGTTTCTCCAATAATGCAGCTTTACTCCGTTTAAGCTCATCTGAAGAACAGCTCAAAGCAAAAGCCATCCTCAGTCGTGATCTAGGCGATGACTATGTGATTGCACTCAACCTTGCACCAACCACTCCTATTTGGTTGCAAAAGATTGGGGCGAAACCGATGAAACTCGGTTTGGACTTACGTGGCGGTGTACACTTCTTGCTCGAAGTTGATATGGATAAGGCAATTAGTCAGCGTATGGAAACATCCGCAACTGATTTACGCCGTCAGTTCCGTGACAACAAAATTAAGTTCAATAACCTCGCTTTAAACAATAATACAATTACCATCCAATTTGCCAGCAATGCAGATCGTGATGCAGCGGCTGATTTCTTACGTCGTAATGGTAATGAGTTTAATCAGCAATCCATTGCGACAGCGACTGGTGCAACATTAAGATTGAATTATACTGATGCTCGTCGTCAGGAAATCCAATCCTACGCTGTCAACCAAAACTTAACGACTCTTCGCAACCGTATCAATGAATTAGGGGTTGCTGAAGCCTTGGTTCAAACTCAAGGTAGCAACCGTATTGTGGTTGAGTTACCGGGTATCCAAGATACAGCTGAAGCAAAACGTGTCCTCGGTCGTACCGCCAACCTAGAGTTCCGTTTGGTTGCAGATAGTAACGATCAATATATCGATCCTTATACACGTAAATACAATGGACAACCTGTGCCACCAGGAACAGAAGTTTTTGCTTTTGAATCTCTAGACAGTGGCCGTGACTTATTGCTTAACCGCAATCGTATTTTAACGGGTGAACGTGTACAAAATGCGAGCTCTGGTTTTAGCCAAGATACAGGTGGTGCTGAGGTAAATATTACCTTGGACAGTGCGGGTGGCAAGCTCATGGCAGATGGCACACGTAACGCAGTTGGAAAACGTATGGCGGTCTTGTTTATTGAAAATAAACAACGCATTAGCTACGTCACTGATCCTGAAACAGGGGCACAAACCGAAGTTCGTACACCTTATACTGAATCAGTTGTTATCAATGCAGCAACGATTCAAGCGGTGTTGGGTTCACAGTTCCGTATTACAGGTCTAGATTCACCTCAAGAAGCTGCTGAACTTGCACTGATGTTGCGTGCGGGTGCGCTTGCTGCGCCAATGTATTTCGTTGAAGAACGTGTGGTTGGTCCTAGCTTAGGTAAAGAAAATATCGAGAAAGGGGTTCAGTCAACCATTATTGGCTTTATCTTAGTTGCAATTTGGATGGTGGTGTTCTTCCGTCTATTTGGTTTGATTGCAAACTTTGCCCTGATTTTTAACCTTGCGATGATTTTAACGGTCATGTCATGGTTAGGTGCTTCCCTCACCTTGCCAGGTATTGCGGGTATTGTCATTACCATTGGTATGGCAGTCGATGCGAACGTATTGATCTGCGAACGTATTCGAGAGGAAATGCGATGGGGTGCATCACCGAAACAAGCCATTGTTGCAGGTTATGATCGCGCTTATAACACCATCGTTGATTCCAACTTAACCACATTCCTTGTTGCATTTATTTTATTTGCAATAGGTACAGGTCCGATCAAAGGCTTTGCGGTTACATTGATGATCGGTATTGTTTGTTCGATGTTTACTGCAATTACAGTGACGCGTGCAATCGTACAACTCATTTATGGCAAACGCCGTAATTTGACCAAGTTGAGTATTTAAGGAGATTGATATGTCAGATCTGACTCAACGTGACTCAAAACAATACGGTCGTCCAGATGATTTAAAAATCATCCCATTTATGAAGATCGCCAAACCTGCTGCGATTATTTCGATCTTACTGACCATTGCGAGTATTTTCTTTATTGCAACCAAAGGACTCAATCTTGGCTTAGATTTTACCGGTGGTGTTTCTGCTGAATTGAACTATCAAAATCCAGTTCAACCTTCACAGGTGACACAAGCGCTCAATCAAGCTGGTTTTAAAGATGCTGTAGTTCAGACCTTAGGAAGTAATACTGATCTGATTGTACGTATGCCTGTACAGGACGATCTCGTGGTCGATGATCTCAGCCAAAGCATCACTCAAGCAGTGCAGTTACCGAATAATACGGTGAATGTACATAAAGTAGATGCAGTCGGTGGTGCGGTTGGAAATGAACTCTATGTGCGTTCAGCTGGTGCGGTTGCTCTTGCACTCATTTTAATGCTGATTTATGTCACCATTCGTTTCGAGTTTAAACTTGCAATGGGTGCAGTAATGTCACTGTTCCATGACATTGTCATCATTATCGGTGCGTTTGCCTTATTCCAATGGCCATTTGATCTAACCGTTTTAGCAGCCCTGCTAGCGATTATCGGTTTCTCGTTGAACGATAACATCGTCGTTTCAGACCGTATCCGTGAGAACTTCCGCAAGATCCGCGAGACCAGCTCTCGAGAAATTATTGATATTGCCTTGACTGAAACGCTTCGTCGTACCATTCATACGTCTGCAACTTTATTATTGGTTGTCGTTGCGATGTTTATCTTGGGTGGTGATGGCTTACATTGGTTCTCTGCAGCAATGATTGTTGGGGTCTTTGTAGGTACCTATTCATCGATTTATATTGGTACAGCCTATGCCTTATGGCGTGGTCTCAGCCGTCAAGACTTTATCGTGCAAGTCAAACCTGAATTTGAAGATGATCAGATTCCTTAAATCTCGGCTTCTCTAGATTCAAACCAAATGCCAGTGTAACCACTGGCATTTTTTTATTCACATCAGTGCTGAATAATTTGAAGCTGTGGAAACTGGAACCCACGGCATGACTGCTCACTTCGCCATGCCACAGTTATCACAATACGATTTAAGATAAAATTTTGATAGGCAAATGTTCCGATCAGGGGGTGCGTACACACTCCCCCAGTCTGTTCAGGATGAACCTGTGTATTTAAACTATTTAAATCTAAACGAATCCCCAAGCCCGAAGCTTTTAATATTGCTTCCTTCGTCGTCCACACCTTAAACCAATATTCTTTGTTCTGCTCTTGTTGCCAGATTTGATATTCATCAGGATGAAAAGCATGTTGGGCTAAAGCATCAAAACGTACTTTTCGATCTAACTCCTCTACATCAACGCCTATATCTTGCACACGTTTACTCACTGCTAAAGCATAATAATGTCGACTATGTGAGTGGTTGAAATGTAAAGCGTGAGAGCTTAAAAAAGGCTTACCATGTTCATGTTTAGCAAAGCTGAGCGCTTCAATACCACTCTGCAAGTGCTCAGCCAAAAGCTGGTCACGGTAAGCTCTTATTTGCTGTTGTTTATAAAAATTAAAGCTGCTTAAATCAGCAAAATCTGTTTTATTTTTTTTCAGCAGTTGCGCCAATGCCTGTAGATGTATTTCGATTTTACGTATGGTCATTGGTCCCTCCTTATAAAAAAGCCCAAAGCGAACTTTGGGCTAATCTAGATCTATTTATATTAACGCTTAAATTTCTTTTCAGCCTTTTTGAATTTCTGAACATAACGGCGTTTACGTGCCGCAACGCGCTCATCCACCCGAGATTTACGACCTTCAAATGGATTTTCAGACGTTTTAAAATCAATCTTAACGGGTGTTCCTTCAAGCTTATAGACTTTACGGAATACATTTTCGAGATAACGGCGATAGTCTGCTGGTGTCTTATCGACCTTATTACCATGAATAACGATCGTCGGCGGGTTTTGCCCCCCCATATGCGCATAACGCATTTTAATACGTCGACCACTAATCATTGGCGGCTGATGTGCTTCTGTTGCATCATTTAGAATTTGAGTGAGTTTTGCTGGTGAAACTTTCAAATTCGATGATTCATAAGCGCGGTGGATGGATGGATATAACTCACCCACCCCAGTGCCATGTAATGCCGAAATTAAATGAATTTTCGCCCATGGAATAAAATCAAAGCGACGCTCAACATCTAGTTTACATTGCTTACGATCATACTCGGTCATGTTATCCCACTTGTTGATCGCAATCACCATCGCACGACCTGCTTCAAGTGCATAACCGATCAAATGTAGATCTTGCTCAACAATACCTTCACGAGCATCTACAACGATTACGACCACATTTGCATCTTTCATCGCTTGTAGTGTTTTAACAATTGAGAATTTCTCAATCATTTCATCCACTTTACCTTTACGACGTACGCCTGCCGTATCAATCAAAGTATATTGGCGGCCATCACGTTCAAATGGGATATAAATCGAGTCTCGGGTTGTCCCTGGTTGGTCGAAAGCCACCACACGTTCTTCACCCAATAAACGGTTAACGAGTGTTGACTTACCCACGTTTGGACGACCAATAATCGCTAAACGCAAACCCGTATTTTTATTATGTTCTTCAGGATTTTCATCTTCAGGTACTTCTGCAAGTACATCTTCTAACATTTGCTGTACGCCACGACCATGACTTGCAGCTACTTGCAATGGCTCACCCATACCGAGCTTATAAAACTCGACTAAAGCAGCTTCAGCATGGACGCCATCCACTTTGTTAGCAACTAAATAAACTTTCTTACCTAAGGTGCGTAGTTCTCGTGCAATTTGTTCATCTGATGCCAATAGGCCAGCACGTGCATCTACCACGAAAACGATGATATCCGCTTCATGTATCGCGGTTTTTGACTGCTCCGCCATGTAAGAGTCAATACCACCTTCATTTTCACCGATACCACCGGTATCGACGACGATAAATGATTTATTTTGATATACCGCATCTCCGTATTTGCGGTCACGAGTTAAACCAGCGAAGTCAGCAACCAAAGCATCACGACTTTTAGTGATTTGGTTAAATAGCGTTGATTTTCCGACGTTTGGACGACCAATGAGCGCAATAACGGGTTTCATAAATTACCTTAATCTGAGTTAGATTTTTAAAATCATCATAATGGTGTCTTGCTGATTTATCACCCAATACTTGGATAAGCTTTCAGTTAGACTGACTTTCTTTTTACCCAAACAAGCACTTGAAGCTTCGTAAAGGCAAAGACAGTTATCCATACTACAAGACTCAATTCGCATACAATATTCGCAGCAGAGCTACTCGTCTTACACCCAGACAAAGCAGTGCTTTGTGTATCTTCGCTCAGGTTGCGGATGCCCCTAACGAGTATCATATTCGGATTGAAAAATTTATGTTGAAATTTAAATTCTATAAAAAATGCAGGGCATGGTATTTTGCCATGCCCTATTTTCTAATTTTACCACAAGCTTGGATAAAATTAACGATTCTGCCAAATGCTTAATGCACCTTTTTGAGTGGAAACGTAAAGCTGATCATTAATCACACGTAATTTACGAACATCTCCACGTGTTTTAGCACGACCAACCAAACGTCCTGTGGCAGGTTCTATCAGATGTAAAACACCATCCAAATCACCAACTACAAGGTTTTGTCCAAGCATAACTGGATTACTAAGCTTACGATTTAACAAGCTTTCGTTCTGCCAAACAAGCTCACCTGTCGCGAGATCATAAGCATTTAACTTGCCATCTACAGTTGAAACAAAGACCTTATCTTCAGCAACTTCAGGGCGGTTAGTACTGCTTGCATCTTCACTCCAAACCACGCGTTGGGTTGCTAGATCAGTAACAGTAACTTGTCCTTGGAAACTTGTAGTCACCAAGTACTGCCCTGCGACAACAGGATCACCATTAATATCATTCAAACGTTGAATATCAGAGCGTCCCTCACTGATTGCAACTCGACGTTGAAATCTTGGGATACCACTGATCACATCAATTGCATAAATATATGCATTTGCTGAAGCGATCAGGACAGTACGATCATCTAAACGAACTGGTGCGGCTTGACCACGTAAACTGAATTGTACATTTGGCAACTTATACGCCCAAACTTGCTGCCCTGTAGCAACATCATGAGCAAATACAGTTCCATCATTTGCCAAACTAATCACACGACCAGACTGAATCGAAGAAGGTGTTAAAATTGCACCCGACAATTGTGCAGTCCATTTCTGCTCACCTGTTGCTTGGTCAAGTGCAAATAACTGACCTTTACGGTTACCAATAACCACAACACCTTCACCAGCTTCAACACCAGCGGTCAGCTCTTGTTTGGTAATTTTACTTTTCCAAAGTCTTTCTTTGCCTTGGTAAGCAGACACCTGACCATCTGGATCAGGAGCAAAAATCACACCATTATCCGTGTCCAACTGCAATCGAATAGCATCTGCAGCACTGGTCGATGAAACACTTTGCGAGAACACAAGGTTTAAACTTTGCTCTTGGGTAATTTTCGGTAATGGGTTCGGCTTTACAGGCTTTACCTTATTACTCGAACAACCTACAAATAAAGCTGAAGCAATGGCGATTGCCAATGGTAGTTTTAGTTTATTCTGCATTAAGACTCATCCACATTGGTATCTAAGATCGGGCGCTCAACTTCAGGATCATCCACTAAAACGCCAACACTTTCGAGTTTAATTTGTAAAAGCTGACGCTCTAACTTACGCTCGACCACATTATCCCATGCACTTTGATAGGCCTTACGTGCAGCTTCTGTCTCTTGCTTTGCAACATAAATGTCGCCACGTAGCTCATCAGCAGTCGCTTTGAACGTTGGTTCAGTCACTTTATCTAAGGTTTTCAAAGCTTCATCATATTTTTTCTGCGCCAGTTGCGCATCTGCTAAACGTAATTTAACAATTTGCACCAACCCAGTATCTTTGATCGTCGAGTTTTCAACTTTCTTCAGCGCCTTTTCAGCTGCTGCATAGTCATCTTTGTCATAAGCTAGTTTTGCCAATAACAATTGAACCTGAATCGCATGCACAGAATTGGCATCTTCTTTGACAATCTTATCCGCCGCCTCAGAAATCGTCTCAAAAGCATTAGGTTGACCAGCAAGTGCTTGAGCCTCATCGATCAACTTTTGCACTTTAGCCGTCTGATTCTGAGCTTCAGCCTGAGTTTTCTTCTGCCAATATTCCCATCCGAAAAAGGCAATCAAGGCAATGAGAATCCCGCTAATAATTGCAGAACCATATTTTTTAGCAAACGACTTCAAACTGTCGAGTTGTTCATCATCACTTAAACTCATGTGATTGTCCTTTTCCTAAATGTTTTATTGTTTAAATTTTTCGATAAAAAATGGCGCCAACTCAGCCAAAGAAACCTGAGACTGTTCAGCCGTTGCAAGTTCTTTCACCAGAAGCTGCTGTGAATCCCACTCTCGCTCACCCAAAATCACAGCATAAACAGCACCCGATTGATCCGCCTTCTTCATTTGGCTTTTCATGCTACCTTGAGAACCAGTTTTGAGGCGAATCGTGCTATTCGCAGCTTCTAACTGGTCACGGATTTGCTCAGCCAATACCAATGCTTTAGCTTGATATGCTGGCTCTGCCAATAGGAACACTTCACAATCACGCGTATCTTTGTTCTGCGCTACTTGCTCAAGTAATAACAGCAAACGCTCCATCCCCATCGCGAAACCAACCGCAGGTACGGATTGATCTGGCTTACCTTTTAACTGACCAACCAAACCATCATAACGACCGCCTGCACATACTGTTCCTTGAGAGCCCAACATGGTGGTCGTCCACTCAAATACCGTTTTGTTGTAGTAATCTAAACCACGTACTAACTTTTGGTTAATCACAAACTCAACGCCAGCATCAGTTAAATATTGCTGTAGTTGTTGGAAATGATTGAGCGAATCTTCTTTTAAGAAATCATGCAATTTAGGTGCATTTTCTAAAATCTTTTGTGTTGATTCGATTTTAGAATCCAAAATGCGCAAAGGATTAGTGGTTAATCGACGTTGTGAGTCTTCATCTAACTGATCTTTATGTTGATTCAGAAACTCAACCAATGCAGCACGATACTCAGCGCGCTCATCCGTTTCACCTAAAGTGTTTAATTCTAAACGCACATTTTCCGCCATTCCCATACGTTTCCACAAACGTGCTGTCATGAGAATAATTTCAGCATCAATATCAGGCGTTGCAACACCAAAAGTTTCTACACCGAATTGATGAAATTGACGATAACGCCCTTTTTGCGGTTTTTCATAACGGAACATAGGTCCCACATACCATACTCGTGGCGCAGCGCCACGAAGTAAGTTGTGTTCTAACATTGCACGTACACAACCCGCTGTCCCTTCTGGACGTAAGGTCAATGACTCTGGTGGTGTTCCCTTATCGAAAAAGGTATACATTTCCTTTTCGACAATATCAGTCGCATCGCCAATAGCACGTTTGAATAAACCTGTTTGCTCAACGATAGGCAAACGGATTTGCTGATAACCATAGGCATCCATTAAAGATGCCAATTGTTGTTCTAGACTTCTCCAAGCCGCAGTTTGCGTTGGAAGGATGTCATTAAAACCTTTGATAGCGACGATTGAACTCATGATGAACTACGAATAATTTCTTTAGATTTGGCTTCTTCAAGCTCTTGAACACGTTGACGAACCATTGTTTCAATTTCATCAACCAACTGATTGGTGTCAATTAAATGACTTTTTTCACCATTTCGATAGACCAGCGAACGCGGTGATGCGCCTACAATCCCGATATCAGCTTCTTTAGCTTCACCAGGACCGTTCACTTTACATCCGATAACCGATACATCCATCGGAGTACGAATATCCTCTAAACGCTCTTCCAAAGCTTGCATCACTTGGATCACATTAAACTCTTGGCGTGAACAGCTTGGGCAAGCAATAAAGTTAATGCCATTCGAACGTAAGCCCAATGATTTTAAAATATCGAAACCGATTTTAATCTCATCTTCAGGCTCAGCAGCCAAGGAAATACGCATGGTATCACCAATGCCTTCCATTAATAGCCCACCGAGCGCAATCGCTGATTTCACTGTACCAGTACGATAGATACCTGCCTCAGTTACACCGAGATGCAATGGATTATCAATCTGTTGTGACAGCAAACGATAAGCATCCATGGTTAAAAATACATTTGATGCTTTCACACTCACTTTGAATTCGTGAAAATTTAAGCGATCTAGAATATCAATATGACGCATCGCAGACTCAAGCAACGCCTGCCCAGTTGGTTCGCCATATTTGATTTGCAGGTCTTTTTCCAAAGAGCCGCCATTTACACCAATACGAATCGAAATCCCATGATGCTTTGCCGCTGCAACTACCTCACGTACTTTTTGATCCGAACCAATGTTTCCTGGATTGATACGCAAACAATCAGCGCCATAATCAGCGACCGCTAACGCAATACGATGATCAAAATGAATATCAGCAACTAAAGGCACAGAAACACGTTTACGAATAGCACCAAATGCTTCCGCTGCCTCCATCGATGGCACAGAAACACGCATGATATCCGCACCTGCATCTGCACAGCGCTGGATTTGTGCAACCGTTGCATCGACATCACAGGTTTCAGTATTGGTCATGCTCTGCACACTAATGGGAGCATCACCACCGACATACACCGACCCCACACGGATTTTTCGTGTTGGGCGACGCTTAATTGGGTTCACGATCATCGTATAGCTACCTATTTAGCATTAGCGAGATAAACGGAATTCAGCTTTACCATTCACGGTATAAGGACGCAATGAAATCTGTTCTTGATTCAAACTTAATGTTACGGCAGTCGCATCATCTAAGCGAATTTGAAATGGTGATTCGCCACTCAAATTTAATGTTGACGCTTGGCGACCTGTCGCAAGGACTTTACCTGTTGCATCAACAATATTAATGGATGTCGGACGGCTAAAGTTCAATACTAACTGATCTCCCGATGCCACAGATGTGTTTGCCATCGGTAAAATTTCAATATCTGAATTGGTAATCTTAGGAATATCGACATCATCTTTACTGCTACTCGATGACCAGTTTTGTACAGCCATAACAGCCAACCAACCCAGCAATAAAACAACAGCCAAAATCACCAGACGTTTTAACCATTTACGATTACGTACGCTTTTTGAACCCGCCAATTTACCCATGGTTTTAATTGGTGAGTTATTCAAGGCATGGCTTGCTTTAAGCCCCGTATCATTGGCATATATTTCATCAAAACGTTGAATAATCCCGCTCGCATCAGCATTTAAGCATTTCGCATATGCTCGATAATAGCCCTTGATAAACGTCGCCTCTGGCAAAGCGGTATATTCATCCTGCTCTAATGCTGTCAACGTTTTGACCGGCATATTCAATACGCTTGCAATTTCTTCAAGTTCTTTCTTTTGTGCAATACGAATTTGACGCAAATACTCACCAGGTCGTTGAATATTTCCCAATGTTGACGATGGCGAGGTTGAGCCAGTTGGCTGATGTGAATTTGGATTTATTTCCATACGGCCTCAGTACTGTACTGTAATTGCAAATAACGTTGATATTCTGGACTATCAGGAAATAAAGCGCGTAATTGGTTGACTAACACTTGCATTCCTAACTGATCCGCATTCGCTCGAGCAATGCGTATCCCGATCCAAAGTGCTCTAGCACCTTGGTTGCGCTGTCCCACGCTACGAACATATTGTTCATATAACTGGGATGCATCTCTATTGTTTTGTTGCAAATAGAAAATTTCCGACAACTCTAACATTGAAATGGTTGCATTTCGATTTGCTTGCAGCGCCTGTTTGAATGATTTTTCAGCATTCGTCACATCGCCCAATAATAAATAGATTCGCCCTAGGTTTTCCAGTGATTGAAATCGTTGATCATAACCTAAGGTTGCACCAGCACGCGTGAACTGCTCAATTGCTTCATTATAACGCTGCATCTGATATAAGTATGTACCGTAATTATTACGCGCTTGAGCATTGTCTGGCTCAGATGAAATCGCTCGCTTAAAATAAGCATCTGCTTTTTCCATATTGAGCTTACTTCCCTCTTGTTGCAGCAAAATACCCATCATCATATTGGCATTTGCATCACGGGAATTAAGTTTCAATGCTTGGTCAAGTGAACGTTTTGCAGAGTCCAAATCACGCGTACGAATATATTCCGCAGCCAATTGGGTGCGAACCTGAACAGCTTTCTCTGGATCTTTCGTAGATGGTGTCGATTGGCAAGCTGTCAAGCCACCTGCCATAAGTACAACTGTTATCGCTATGGTCGTTTTTAGTCGAGTTGTATTCAACGCATTGTCCCCAAGTTTTATCCTTGTGTGCGCAAAATTTCTTGTCGCTGCGCCACTTTCTTTTTCCATTGTTCAGCACGACGAGTCCGGTCAGCAACTTGCCCTACCAATTGACCACACGCCGCATCAATATCATCACCACGTGTCTGACGAATCGTACACACAAATCCTGCATCAGACAAAGTTTTTTGGAATGCAATAATACGATTTCTGCTTGAACGACCATATGGCGCATGCGGAAAAGGGTTAAATGGAATCAGATTGATTTTACTTGGTAAATTTTTTAACAATTTAAGTAGCTGTTGCGCATGCTCTGGCTGGTCATTGACCCCATCTAACATCACATATTCAATGGTGACATGACGGCGCGCACTTTCATTGCCATCTTTTGCTAAATAACGCTGACATGCAGCGATCAATTGTTGTAATGGATATTTTTTATTAATCGGTACCAATTCATTACGCAGCTCATCATTCGGTGCATGTAATGAAATTGCCAATGCCACATCAATATCTTGCGCCAATTGGTCAATCTTTGGCACTACACCAGAGGTGGATAAGGTTACACGACGTTTTGACATGCCATAAGCAAAGTCATCCAACATCAACTGCATTGAACTCAATACCGCATCATAATTGAGTAATGGTTCACCCATCCCCATCATCACAACATTGGTCACCGTGCGTTCGCGCTCAGCAACAGGCACCTCTTCCATATAGGAATAGTTTGCCATCCAAAGCTGACCAATAATTTCCGCTGGTGTCAAATCACGCTGAAAACCTTGTTTGCCTGTTGAACAGAACGAACAATCCAGTGCACAACCAACTTGTGACGAGATACATAAGGTTTTACGTGCGCCCGTTTTATCTTCGGCAGGAATCAAGACGGTTTCAACCAAAGAACCTTCGCCATCGCCAACACGGAACACCCACTTACGGGTACCATCTTTTGAGTAATTGCGATGTACCACTTCAGGTGCTTTGATTTCACAAATTTTTTCTAATTTTTCACGTAACTTACCTGAGATATTGGTCATCTCAGCAAAATCAGTAACAAAATATTGATGAATCCATTTCATCACCTGACCAGCGCGAAACTTTTTTTCGCCCAAGTCTTCGAAGAACTTTTCTAATTCTGCACGTGACATGCCCAGTAAATTGACTTTATTGTCAGCAGCATGAACCACAGGCATAGAAACAGACTGTTGTTTTTCATCTAAATTTTCGGATGAAACGACCACTGCAGAACTCATGAACATTTACCTAAACAATATCAGCGCTAAATATGCTGTGTATTCTTTACACAACACAATTTATAAAAAATAAAAAACCAGATAAGTAGTATACCACTTATCTGGCTTGAATACTTTGGATTAACGAGTGCGTGGGCAGATCTCGTTATCAGCAAAGAAGTAAGCGATTTCACGCTCAGCAGAAGCAACTGAGTCAGAACCGTGAGCAGCATTTTCATCGATGCTTACAGCAAAATCAGCACGGATCGTACCAGGTGCAGCTTCTTTAGGGTTTGTCGCACCTAAGATTTCACGGTGAGCAAGAACTGCATTTTCACCTTCAAGAACTGAAACAACAACTGGACCAGAAGTCATGAAAGCAACTAAATCACCAAAGAAACCACGTTCTTTGTGCTCAGCATAGAAACCCTCAGCATCTGATTGAGAAAGGTGTTTCATTTTAGTTGCAACGATTTTTAAACCCGCTTTTTCAAAACGAGCAAAGATATCGCCGATGTGGTTTTTAGAAACTGCATCTGGTTTAACAATAGATAAAGTACGTTCAATCGCCATGATTGGCTCCCATTATGGTCTAAACATTAAAAAATTTGCCGCATTATACCGATGTCATCGCCAATAATCAGCTGGAATCTGTAAAAGTTCCACGATTTCAGATGAATTTCTAACGAACTTCGTCCAACCACGCCATTTGAATCGCTTCTAATAAGCCTTCAGTTGATTTGTTTGGATCATCATTAAAGTCTGGCAATGCACATACCCACGCATGTAAATCAGTAAAACGAATCCATTGCGGATCGACATCAGGATGTGCCTCAACCAATTCAATTGCGATATCGATCGTATCTGTCCAACGTAAGCCCATATGACAACCTGAATAAAAAAATAGGATTATCCCGTACTTTAACAAATCATTCGATTTGAACGATAGCCCTATTCCCTAGATTCACTACAAAATAATATTCAAGCTCGGTGCTAGTAAAATGACCGCGCTTGCAACTGAGGCACCAATGATTGCGCCGACAATCACATCACTTGGATAGTGTAAACCCAGTACCATCCGCGACAAGGCAATCAAGATCGTAAATGGGAGCATCAAAATCAACAGTACAGGCTGGATATAACCCAATACAATCGTGACCATCACCGCATGTAAAGTATGTCCCGATGGGAAGCTAAAATGGTCCAATGGCCGCTCACCGAGTACAATGACCTGATGAACCTGATAAGGTCTTGGTCGTGTGGTTTTATGTTTTAAAAACTTATAAATCAAGGTTCCAACAGAACCAGCGAGAATTAAATACAGAATCTGTAAGCCGTATGCCAGACCTTGTGTTGCCCATACAGATAGCAACATAACGTACCAAAATGGCCCATCACCTAAACGACTGATCGTTTTAAAAAACAAGGCAACACGCTGTGAATGTGAGAGATGATTTAGGTATAAACACCCTTTTAAATCAAGATCAAGTATTTTTATTTTTGCATTTTCAAATTTCATAATCTTCTCCTATATGAGAATCGTTAGCTAGAAGTCATCGGAGACTCCTTGGCAACTTGATAAAGTGCTTGTTCTAATTGTTGTACAGGAAACTGCCAACTGGTTTCTTGCACGCTTTCACTGGCAAGCAACCCCATTTGTCTAAGCTGTGGGAGCGCAGGTAAATGACAAATCGATTGGATCAAATCAGTGGTATGTCCCAGTGGGCTCAACCATCCTGTAACATCATGTTTGATATGTTGATGAGCAGCGACATAGTCATAAGCGACCACAGGCAGTCCACTCGCAATTGCTTCAAGCACAACATTCCCGAAGGTATCGGCTTGGCTAGCAAAGGTAAAAACATCGGCACTGGCATAAGCTTCTGATAACTCACGACCACTTAGACTTCCCATAAAGATCACATCATTGGACTGAGCTAATTTCCCTAAGCGAGCGCGATCTGGACCATCACCAACAATGACAAATTTAAAATTAGTACCTTGTTGAGTCCGTAGTGCATGGAAACTCTTAATTAGAACATCCACTTCTTTTTCAGGTGAGAGACGCCCGACATATAACAAGACTCGCGTATCAGCATCTACACCCCATCGCTGGCGCAACTGTTGCGAACGATGTTTGGGTGAAAACTTTGCTGTATCCACTCCACGTCCAACAACAACTAACGGACAAGTCACACCAAAACCACGCAGCGCCTGCTCTGTATATTGGCTAGGTACACACGTCACATCGGTACTGTTATGAAACCAAGTGAGATAACGTTGAATAGGTTTGACTAAAAATGCCAAATCAAAAAATCGACTAAAATCATGAAAAGCGGAGTGAAAACCACTTGATACAGCAATTTTTTTAGATTTTGCGGCTTGTAATGCAGTTAAACCCAAAGGCCCTTCCGTCACGATATGCACCACATCTGGCGCAAATTTTTCAAATGCTTTAGACACTTTGAGATATTGTGGCCAACCCAATTGGACGCTTGGATACTTCGGCACAGGTTGTGAAAACACCAAGCATTCCTGATCTGGATGAAACTCAGTACAGACATTTTTCTGTACAGGGCGAACCAGTAAAATCTTATGACCGAGGCGCTGTAAGCCCTGACATAATTGCATCATCGACATCGCAACACCATTAATTTCTGGTGGCCATGTTTCGGTCACAATTGCAATTCTCAAACGAGGGCGAACAAGGTCTTGAAGTTCAGACAATTGATCTTGTTGATCTTTGAAATGTTTCCTTTTAAAGTAAAATTTCAAACTTTCAGGAAACTGTTCTTGCTTTAATAGAGATGTCGCGTATGTACTTTGCATATCGCCATCCATTTGTGTCGTTATTTTCATGCTTTAAGCATAAAAATATTTTTTGACACTTTAATGATCAATAGATGACAGTTTTATGAATCGAATGATATGATTCACCACATTCATATAAAATAAAAAAATTTTAAAATCATGCAAACACTTAAAGCCCAATCACGTTCAGAATTGGCCGACCACCTTCGTTTTATAACGATATATAAAGGTAAGGCTGTTTTATCACATCTTGTTTTTTTCATGATTCTTAGCCTTTTCTTTATAGCCTTTCTTTTTTTCTTGGACTTGATCAATGGCCAACCCTATCAATTTCATTGGGGATATTTTATTGTCGGTTGGATTGCTGCGACTACCTCTCCACTCTCCCATCAAAAATTTAGAGATTATCGCCTGCCTTTTATTTTTGAAAAACACTTTATTGATCAAAATTTGGTGCAAGATTTACAAGCATTGCACTATATAAAAACTACAGCAACCGTTATTGATCTTCAAATTGCATCCAGAGCATTTTTTAAACCGCAGCTACACACCATAACTTTACAACTAGATGGATCAAATAAAATCATTACAGATCAATATGTGCATTTAAACCTATTATTTCAAAATATTTTCGTTGCTGATTCAAACTATACAAAATTTTATGCAAATATCTCATGGATTGGACAAAAAGTTGAAGTTTGCTTTTTACCCAACTCTAAACGCATCGTACAATTGATTGGCTTGCCTGAACAAAATAATCTTCAACATTTATCTTCTGATTTTTTGGATCCATTACGCACTCGAAAAAAACTGATTCTCAAAGATATACCCTCTTGTTTTGCACAAGAATTTTTTTCAATTCAAAAGATCGAAGCTAACCGTCATGAAAATCATAGATGGCAATATCAGTTAATCATTACATCTTGGCAGCAAAACCAATATCATATTTCCACAACGTGTCCGGGTTTTACAAAATTAGAACTGATGCTTGCCAATAAAATTGATTTTTTAAAATATCGGCAATTTAAACAAAACGCATCTATTCAATCACAAATACTATATCAACGAAAAATTTTTAAAAGGCCACCATTACTGCTTAAAATTCTTTCAATCAATAATCGGATTTTTCTTTAAGCCAACGGATTATCCACAGCAAAAAGTTGCTGATCTTCCAGGCGAAAAGCCACCAACTGATGCCCCCAAACACATCCACCATCAACACTTTGAATATCATCACTGATGCGTTTTGCATGCAAAGCGGCCCAATGACCAAAGACGAGGTGATGTGTCTTAGCAGCTTGACTTTCATAATCAAACCACGGCTTGTAACCTTCAGGCATTGGTGCATCCAAGCCCTCTTTAAACTCAAACTCTAACTGACCTTCTGCGGTCGTTAAACGCATACGAGTTAGATAGTTGGTAATGCAACGCAAACGAGCCATACCCGTCAAATCATCAGACCAAAAATCAGGTTGAGCACCAAACATTTCAGCTAAGAATGCATCTAAGACCATCAAATCTTCATGACCAACTGCAGCTTGTACCTCTTGTGCAAGTTCAGCAGTTTTTTCTGCTGACCAAATACAAGGTACTCCCGCGTGCGTCAACATCGTTTCAGCATTTGGAAATAAACATAACGGTTGTTTACGCAACCAATCGATTAGTTCATCTCCATCAATCGCATCAATCACATCCTGAACTCGATCTTTGGCTTTGATTTTTTTGAAACCACGTGCAGAAGCAATTAATGATAGATCGTGATTTCCTAAAATCGTTGCAGCAGCCCCACGATCCGCCAGTTTTTTTATAAAGCGTAGAGCACCAACCGAATCTTCACCACGTGCAACCAAGTCTCCCGTAAACCAGATAAAATCTTGGTCAGGATCAAAACGAATTTCTTTGAGTAAGGCTTTGAGTGCAGCAAAACACCCCTGCACATCACCAATCACATAGTTATAGCGTTTTGACATTAAGACACCATCTGGTCAGACAGGGCAACAAAGTCAGCCAAGCTTAAAGTTTCTGGGCGCGCCATCGGATCAACACCTGCTTTTTCAAAACCATTATCAGCCAGCATGCCTTTTAAACTGTTACGCAAAGTTTTTCGACGTTGTGTAAACACATGGCTCACAAGACGAGCCAACGCTTTCTCATCTTTCGCTACAATTGGCTTAGTTTCATACGGCTCTAAACGGAAAACTGCTGACGTCACTTTTGGCGGCGGATTAAATGATCCTGGTGGCACTTCAAATAAAAATGTTGGTTTACAATAATACTGAATCATTACCGATAAACGACCATACTCTTTGGTATTAGGTACTGCCGTAATGCGATCAACCACTTCTTTTTGCAACATGAAATGCATGTCTTTGACTTTGTCACCAAACTCTAAGAGATGGAATAATAATGGCGTTGAAATGTTGTATGGCAAGTTACCCACGACTCTCAATGGGCGACCATCTTGAAACAGTTGGGTGAAATCATACTTTAAAGCATCAGCTTCAATAATCGTCAAACGTTCAGGATGTGGTACCCGCCCAGGTAAACCTGCCGCCAAATCCCGATCCAGCTCAACCACAGTCAGAGCATCGCACTCACCAATCAGCGGAGATGTCAACGCAGCCAATCCTGGACCAATTTCCACAATATTTTCGCCCGCACGCGGATTCACTGAGCGTACAATTTTGGCAATCACACGCTGATCATGTAAAAAGTTCTGACCAAAACGTTTTCGAGCCTGATGCCCTTCATCTTTAGGGTTTAGGGCATTAATTTGATACATAATAATTCCAACGTGAATAATTTACTCGTGAGTCACTAACGAGCCAAATCTAGTGCTAAATCTACTGCAACATGTAAGCTTGAAGCTTTAGCCTGTCCAGTGCCTGCAAGAGAAAGTGCTGTACCATGATCGACAGAGGTTCGAATAAATGGCAAGCCTAATGTAATATTTACAGCTTCACCAAAGCCTTGAGATTTTAGCACAGGTAAGCCCTGATCGTGATACATCGCTAAAACTGCATCTACATCTTTCAAGTTTTCGGGTGTAAACAAGGTGTCTGCAGGCAAACTTAGACTCATCTTCACACCCTGTGCGCGATACGCTTCCAACACAGGATTGATCACCTCAATTTCTTCTCGTCCAAGATAACCATCCTCACCTGCATGTGGATTTAAACCGCAGACTAAAATTTTGGGATACGCGATTTTGAACTTTTGATTTAAGTCCTGAATTAAGATGTCAATCACTTGATACAAACGCTCTTGGGTAATTGCATCTGGCACATCACGTAACGGCAAATGAGTCGTTACCAAGGCGACACGCAAACTTTTAGTCGCCAACATCATAACGACACGGTCAACACCTGCGAACTCTTGGTAATATTCAGTATGCCCACTAAAGGCGATACCTGCTTCATTAATAATGGATTTTTGCACAGGTGCTGTTGCCACACCAACACTTCGACCTGACATCGCATAATCAGCTGAACGTCGTAATTGCTCTAAGACATAACCTGAGTTTATTGGATTTAATCGTCCTTCAATTACAGTCTCTATCAGTGGGACATGTTCAACGAATAGCTGTCCTTTTCGACTAGATGTTGATTGACCTTGGTATGGAATAAGCTCAACAACAAGGTCTAATTGATCAGCGCGCTGCTGTAACATCTGCAAATCAGCTAAAATGACAATAGGACGCTCATCTACTCGTTCGGCCAAGCCCAAACAGATATCAGGTCCTATTCCTGCAGGTTCACCAGAAGTGACATATAAAGGAAGCATATTTTTCGCCGATCATTTGATACTTTTCTTAGTGTAGCGAAAATCTAAAATCAGCTGTAGTTTTTCAGCCTTTATTTATATTCAAATTAAGGGCTGGTTGTCGTTTTAGTGAGATTCTGAGGCACTAAATTTGACGGGACAAAGCTTGGCGCACGTGTCCAAGGATTAATGGTAGCCTGTGGTTTTCTTTCAGCGGGTACACTTACTGCCAAATCCGCCTTCTTCTCTGCAATTCCCCCTGCATTATTTACTTTATCGAGAGTAGGATTGATCGTAATTTCTTTTTTCTCAATCACAGCTATTGTTTGTGCAACTTGAATCTCTTTTTTCTCAGTCATAGGAATTACAGCAACTGTGGTATTAGGCTGAGTATATGTTGGAGCCAACATTCCCTGCTTCACTACTGTTTGAGTCGAGGTTTGTTGCGATTGCGGAAGAGTGGTCGATGGACGCGTTGTTACTTGGTCTTGTGGTGTAATCAGGTCTACAGGTATTTCGATTGCTTTCATCTCGGCCGTGACAGCCATTATTGGATCAACATAATCACTCCCTCGACTTTCTAATACTTCTAATTTTTTAGTCGTCCCTTCCCTAGGTTGAAACTCTGAATAGTTGGTCACACTGCTTTGGTCCACCCATTTATAAAGTCGTCGTGCATTTGTCTGTGTAGAACAAACACCTATTAATAAAGTCACTACAACAATTTTTGTAGAAAACGACAATCTCATCCAGATCCCCAAAAGAACATGTAAATACTTCTATTTATTTCAAATAATTAATAAAAATAATAAGTCAAACTCTCCCCTATCACAAGCGAAACAGCACAAGCTCAAATTATGGTCTTGTTGTTGACCAAATCAGTCACTTTGCAGCAAAATAATGCTTCTCGCATGATTTTTTGTTGTGCCGTTTTATAAATTAATGTAGAATTCGGTCTCCTTTTGTTTGGACAGATTTCACCGTCCAAACCAACTATAATAGGTAGTGGTTTAATGAAAACTCTCAGCGCTAAGCCAGCTGAAGTTCAACATGACTGGTATGTTGTTGATGCTTCTGGCAAAACTTTAGGTCGCCTCGCGACTGAAATCGCTCGTCGTTTACGCGGTAAGCACAAAACTTCTTATACTCCTCACGTTGACACTGGTGACTACATCGTTGTTATCAATGCTGAGAACATTCAAGTGACTGGTAACAAAGCACTTGATAAAAAGTATTATCGCCATACTGGTTTCCCTGGTGGTATCCGTGAGACTAACTTCGAGAAGTTAATTGCTCACAAACCTGAAGCTGTTTTAGAAAAAGCTGTTAAAGGTATGTTGCCAAAAGGTCCTCTTGGTTATGCAATGATCAAAAAAATGAAAGTGTACGCTGGTAGCGAGCATCCTCATACTGCTCAACAGCCACAAGTTTTGGACATCTAAGGGATACAGCACATGGCTACTAATTATGGTACAGGTCGCCGTAAGACCGCAACTGCACGTGTTTTCTTATCAGCTGGTACAGGCAAACTCGTAATCAACAATCGTACTTTAGAGCAATATTTCGGTCGTGAAACTGCTCGTATGGTTGTACGTCAGCCTTTAGAACTTTTAGAAGTTACTGAAAAGTTTGACCTTTACATCACTGTTAAAGGTGGTGGTATCGGTGGTCAAGCTGGCGCAATTCGTCACGGTATTACTCGTGCGTTGATCGCTGCAGACGAAACTTTAAAACCTGCTCTTCGTCAAGCTGGTTTCGTTACTCGTGATGCTCGTGAAGTTGAACGTAAGAAACTTGGTTTACGTAAAGCTCGTAAGCGTCCTCAATTCTCTAAACGTTAATCGTTTTACGAATTGGACCAAAACCTCGGATTATTCCGAGGTTTTTTATTTATCACTTGGGTCGAATCTCATGGATGCTTTTTCTACGTTTTTTTAGTATGCTAAAGCGTTTATATCTCTAGCTTTGTCATATGTCATCGGTTGAAAATACACCAGTTCAGGGCATCACCCTTTATAGTCACGCAGATGATTTCCGTTCTCACTGGATTCGTTTATTACTCGCCGAAAAGCAGATCAAATATCATCTGATTCTTACTGATCATGAAGATGAAGATTTGGCCGATCTTAACCCGTACAATCAACTCCCAATGCTAATAGAGCAGAACCTCAAACTCTTCTCTGCACCTGTGATTGCTGAATATTTAGATGATCGCTATCGTCAAAATAAGCTTTATGCTGATGCCCCGATGGCCAGAGCAGAACAGCGCCAATATATTTGGCGTTTTGAACAAGACTGGTTTAAGCTCGTTGATCATATGCTCAGACATGCGGATACCCTCGATTTAGCTCAAAAACAACAAGCACAAAAGGAATTGAGGAATACCTTAATTTCACTTACACCATTATTTCAACACTATCCCTTTTTTATGTCTGAAACATTTTCCATCTTGGACTGTATGCTTGCACCGATCTTCCTAAGACTCAAAAGTATGGGAATAGATTTACCTCAACAACACTGTCGACCAATTTTCTTGTATTGTCATCGTATCTTTAGCCGCCCATCTTTCATTAAATCAATGACAGCTCAAGAAAAAAACAGCTACAATAAATTGATTTCTACGATTTAATAAGTTTTTAATTATGTCTGAGCAAATAACGTTTACCCCTACACGCCCCTATCTTGCTCGTGCCATTTATGAATGGATTTGCGATAACCAACTCACGCCATATCTATTGGTTGATGCAACTCAACCGCATACTGATGTTCCACTACAATTTGTTAAAGATGGTCAAATTGTTTTAAATCTTGCACCTCATGCCGTCCATCAATTGCATATCAGCAATGAAGCAATTACTTTTTCTGCACGATTTGGCGGTGTTGCCAAAGAAATTTACGTGCCTATCCGAGCTGTACTCGGTATTTATGCAAAAGAAAACGGCCAAGGTTTATTTTTCGATCCTTCTGAGTATGCTGATATTGAAGACACAATCAGCACTGCAAACGAAGAATCACAACAAAAAGCTGAAACAACTAAGAAAAAACCTTCGCTTAGAATTTTAGATTAATTGAGGATATATATAATGGCCTTTGACTTAGTTCAATATTTTGCTGAACAAATTAAAATTCAAAAACCGCAACTATTCAGTCAATATTCTCAACAAGAAAAACTGCTGTATATCAGTGAGATCAATGCTCTCGCACTGGGTCGCTTGATTAGTCTCTGGAAACAAAATCCTCAGAAGCATTATCAAGAGGTTCAAACCTCTGATCCACTGTATATCCAAGAAATTACACGCCACCTAACCACTTCCGCGCATAACCAATCAACGCTCAGCGCAACTGAATTAGAAATGAGCCTTGCTGAGGTTTTATCCTTACAACTTGCTGAGCTAAAACAGTTAGATGAAACAGGAAGCTTTGGCCAAACTGGTCTTACTGAGTTACTTTTAGGCCAAGTAGAGCACTTATCTGGTCAAGCAGAAGACTGGGTTTGGTCAACCAATCAATTAACGGAACTGCTTGGCTCAAAACCAATTGAACAAGAAGATGTTTCACTTGAAGCAACCATGCAAGAATTCAACAAAATGGTACACCAGGCTCAACCCAATGTAGACCACCAAGAAACCGTTGATATTGAGCCACCAGTAACGCCAACATGGTCTTCTATTACAGCACCTTTCGTTGCTTTATTTATTTTAGGCATCTTGTATTGCTCATATACACAGCTCGTTGCTTAAATAGACGCATGATAAAGAAAGATTGATTTCTTTCTTTATCACATACTTAGGAATAATAAAGTTTAGATAAATATTATATTTAAGCAAGTTAATAGAATATTTTACATTTATTTACAATCACAATCTCATTAAAAACCCAGCTAATAGCGTGACAAAAATCACAATAAAATCAAAATACCATCTTCATTTAATATTTTAATTTCCAATCATGACAAAAATTGTCAATTATTAACATCCTTTATATTTCCATTATTCTATCGCATGATTGATTTAATAAAATACTTTCCTATAATGAAATTAACTACTTTTGAAAACCAATTAAAACAAAAGTAAGTTATATAAACTTATAAACAATAATGTATTAGTAGAGATAATATCATGGCTAAAATTTCACTAGAAAGCTTATCAAACATTGATGGTTTCGTTGCAGCAGCATTAGTAGACACGGAAAGTGGCTTAGCCCTTGCAACACAAGGTGGTGGGGCAATTGATTTAGAGCTTGCAGCAGCGGGTAATACCGAAGTTGTACGAGCAAAACGCCGTGTTGCTAACTCACTGAAATTAAACGATGATATCGAAGATATCTTAATCACGCTTGGTAAGGCATATCACTTAATTCGACCATTAGAAAGCAATGGTAACCTTTTCCTCTATGTTGTACTTGACCGTACAAAATCAAACCTAGCAATGGCTCGTCACGAACTCAAGACTTTTGAAAAAGAATTAGATTTTGCTTAATTTGCAAAACTAAAAATTTAGTATATTAGACTTCTTATATCTATTTTTATTTAAAACAATAAAATAATATAAGAGGTCTAGTATTAGTCTTTATATATTATATAAAGACCATTTTCATGCAGTCCAATATTTTAACATTATTAAAGTGATACTATGAATGGGCATTGCATTAATATCGCAATTTCAGGTATAAGTTTAAAAGTTTCAGATGAATTAAAAATAGAGCTTAGAAAAACCATACCCAATGATTTTGGAATTAACTGGATTAATATTGCAGATCCAAATATAGACTTATTATTAATAAATGAAAATTTTTTTGATACCGAAGGTATTCAGCGTATTTTAAAAGAGAAGAAACTTCCTTGTTTAAAAGTTTCAAAAGGACAAGGTAGCTGTAACATCGAAGAAAATAATACTCTATACCTACCTTTTCAACAAACTGATGCATTGAAAAACTGGATTCAACTCCGTCTTTTAAGCTATCTATCACATCAACAATCACAGCAACCTAAAACAGAAACAGTTTCAACGCACAATGCCGTAGATGCAAAGTTTCTAACGGATATGTTAGATCCTGAAAATGCACGTCTACATCTTTTTGACGATCACGGCACATTGGCAATTATCGATACACGCAGCCAAGTTGCTTGGCTAGAACCCACACGTATACATACACATACCAATCACAGTTTTAATTATGGATTTGCGACAACATTTGATTTCACCAAAGTTTCTCGTAAAGTTGAATACAATTTACAAGACTGGCTATGGAACTTGATATGGTACTCGCATGAGTTTCAAACACTAGCACCTGTTGCAGAAGAATATTACAAAATTGATTATTGGCCTCAGCCGATGCAAAGCACTGATCGAAAAATCATTCTTTTGCTGTCTGCTTGTTTTATCCAAGGCGCTCAATTGAATCACGTTGCAAGCCACTTAAACATACCAATTCAAACAGTGCAGCAATATATTGCCGCCTGTATTGCCTCAAATAATGGCAGCATTATTTCAGCTACTGACGGTCATTACTTAAAATCAAATACAGTAGAACAACCTACTGAACAACAAGGTTTTTTGAATAAGTTTTTTGGGAAAATTAGACGCCGCTTTGGGCTTTAAGGAATAATATGATTCTACAACAATATAAAATTGTTTTTGCAGGAAGCATGGGCGCAGGTAAAACTGAAGCAATACGATCTCTTTCTGAAGTTCCTGTGCTAGCAACGGAAGCATTTAATACGGACACTCAAGCGCACAGCAAAGCCGAAACAACTGTAGGAATTGATTACGGCGAAATCACGCTAGATGACGGTGTTAAGATAGGTTTATATGGCACGCCAGGACAGACGCGTTTTGATTTTATTTGGCCCGTCATCTGTCAAGGGGCGCTAGGAGTAATTCTGTTAGTTGATCATAACAGTAAAGTGCCTATCGAAGAGCTTGAAGGCTATCTAGACACATTCAAAGACTATACACAGAATATTTCGATTGGTATTACTCATGTTGACGAAAATAAAGGACAATCCACGACGATGTATCGAGAATGGTTGACGCAGAATAACTACCAATATCCACTTTTTTTTATTGATGCCCGCAAACAAGAACATATTCTACTGATGATTGAATCACTGATTGCAACTTTAGAAGTAAATTTAAAAGCAACCCATTAACGACTTTAATAAAGAGAAAAATTATGTTCAGTATCCCAAGTCAACAACGCACTGCACCCAAAGAGCTGATTCAGTTCGCAAAATCGCAAGCCAATGATATTCTCGTTAATATTCGTGGGATTGATTATATTATGATTTGTTCTACCGACGGTTTTGAGTTGGCATCTATTTATAAAAAAAATCCTTATAACAATAGTAAACTGGCTGCGGTGAGTAGTTCTATTTTGGCAATGGTCAGCGCTTTTCTCAATGAAATTCAACTTACAGGATGCCAGAGTATTACCTTAGATGCTGAAAATGGCAAAGCGATTCTAACAGCCATCCCAGCACCACATCATCCAATGGTGCTAGTGACACTAAGCAATAAAGATGTCCTTCTCGGACAACTGTTATACAGCTTAAAGCAAGCCAGTGCAGCGATTAGTGCAGCAGATCAAACTTAATCCGTCCTCATCAATTTCATTTAATCTGTCAGGAAAAATCCTCCTGTCAGATTTTTTTTTAGCCCCGAATTTAGTTATTTATAAATTTAGATTTTCATATTCGAATCTACACTGTAAACACCTATCACTCCTCTCCGTACAATATTTCTGAATGTCTACTTGAGAATCATTTATATAAATTACTTCATTTAAATCGGATGAACGGTATAAAAATTACATGATTTAGCAATAATTTTTAATTATGATAATTTTCGAACAAATAACAACATAAATGTTCAAAAATGAAAATCAACACTATTGCCTGATGAAACTTATTAATCATCTATGCAATACACGATCAACAAGGAGAAAGATCTAATGGGGCTAAGCACTATTAAATTCAGTGTCGGTACAGCACTACTGATGGGGACATTTGCCATGCAAAATACATTGGCAGATTCTTATGTTTTTATTACGAATACCACTCCTGAAACGGTATCTGTACAAGTCAACCATACAGGCACTCAAATTCTGCAACATGGAAATCAATGGGCACAAGAGGCAACACAGATAGCGCCTTATGAAACCAAACGCGTACTTCGCATGAATCGATATTCAGGTCTTAAATCTGGTCAAACCTATAATTTTGATACCGTAGTTTCCAGTGGCAGCTCTCAAGTGACCTTTAAGCAATCCATGACGGGAACATGGTATGGCAGCACCATTAAACATGGTATGCAAACCGCATCGACAACCTCACCTTGGTATACGGATCGTAATATATATCGCATCAATACTGTATATGCTGGTTTAGCCGCTCAGACTGCTGTGAAAGCAGAATATACAGGGGGCTATGATGATTTTCATTACACCATTCATCAAAATACGATACCTGAACCTGTCTCGAACAATGCCAATGAAATTAAGGTTTTGTCCTATAATATTTACGCCCTACCTATGGTCGCCAGCAAAATTAGCGAGCGTTTAGCTGAGTTACCCCAACATCTAAATGGTTACGATGTCATTCTCATGCAGGAAGCATTTTCATCTTCACGAACCGGCATGCTCAATCAACTCGCACAGCAATATCCATATCAAACACATGTTCCGATTGGATCTGGCTATAACTTATTCGATAGTGGCGTATTGGTATTAAGTCGTTACCCTATTGTTAAAACAGCTGAAATGATTTATCCAGACTGCACTGGAACGGACTGCTTCGCGGATAAAGGCGTGATTTATGCAGAAATCATCAAAAATGGTAAAGCCTACCATGTGACTTCAACCCACACGGCATCATTTGATACCAATGAAGCTCGTGCGTTACGTCAGGTTCAATTCCAACAAATTCGACAATTGATTAATCAGCAAAATATCCCAAGCTTCGATGCAGTATTGATGGGTGGCGATTTCAATGTAAATAAGCTGTTATGGCCACAAGATTACCAAGACATGCTGACAAACCTCAATGCGACTGCACCTGTTAGCACAGGCTATACGGCCTCTACTTTTGATCCACGTATCAATAAACTTGCTGGTGCAGCTGGCTCTGGGGGAACCACCGTTGAATATCTAGATTATGTTGTTTCATCAAATAATCACCGTCAACCGACCCAATCTCGCAACGATGTTCGCATTCTACGTTCGGCTGCTGATCCATTGTTTATGACATGGGATCTTTCCGATCATTTCCCTGTGATGGGACACTTTAATTACAACCCATAAAGCGGAAAGCCGAATGAATAAGAGACTACTACTGACAATATTTCTTGTTTTACTGGTCTTGGTCGGAATTGCAGTTTGGAAGAGCACCGCCTCTTCCGCTGCAATTGAACAAGCAGCACGGACCGAATCAACAAAACCCAATTCAACTCAAGATAAGTACATGCAACATAAAAATGCAGATCAAATTTTACAAGAGTCTTTGTCCACGCAATTAAAATCCTTGCAGCATCAACCTGGAAATATCACCCAATTTATCAATGCGTTTAAAGCTAATTGCCAACTAGAAAGCTGTGATGCTGCCTTAGCCAAAGCTCTGGCAAATTATCCTGATCAAAAATTTGCTCAAACTGTGCAGAATTTATTGAAGCGTATGCCGCAATATGAACAGCAAATGCAAAGCACCGTACTTTCAACAACGCTATCACCAAAAGAACGCTTTGATGCAATTTGGAAACTTAGAGAACAGACACTAGGCAAAGATGAAGCGGCTTTAGGTTTTGGACAAGAACGTGAATATGCAGATTATCGTTTTGCTTATGCAGAACTTAAACAGAATACGCAATTGAATCCTGAACAACGATTGGCTGCATTAGAAACGCTTCAACAAAAATACCCTCGACTGATGGAACAAGAAAGTAGTTTTGGTCGTTATGAGCAAGCGGTTCAACTACTTGATGAGAAACAGCCCACTGCTGAAACACAACGTCTAAAACAAGAGTTACAACAACGCTATCTCACACAACAAGAGCAATTGGACCTGCAATTTAAGCAACAACGTGAACAACAGCAGCAACAAAAAGTGGATCAATACCAACAAGCACTCAAACAACTGCAACAAGAAATGCAACCGCTTAAGTCTCAGCTTTCCGAAACTGAGTGGCAAAAGCAGTATCAACAACGTCTAGAAAGCTTACGATCGAATCTGTTTCCTTAAAAAATAATGCCATCTGATAAACAGATGGCGACTATTTCAGCATCTAATTTTTTCACCTATACTGCTGTAAAAGAACGCTTCTTTATTTTTGGAAATCAATGGAATGAATTACCCAAAACTGCAACAGGACTTAAATACTGCACTTGAATCTGAAATCTTAGGTGAAATAATTTTTCTGAATGCAGCAAAGCATACCCGCTCGACTGAACAACAATATAAATGGAATGTCTTGGCTCAATTAGAAACTCAAACTTTACATAAGTTACAAAATTTTCTAATTGAAAATGGTCATACCGCAAAGATACGAGCACATATCAAATTACAAGCCAAAGCATCAGGGATTGCGATGGCAAAGCTTCCGTGGAAAGTTGCGATGCATTTGCTTAAACAAGGTACCAAACCTTTTATGGAAACCTTCGAGCGAATGAATCAACATGCCGATGCTCAAACTCAAACATTTCTGCAATATTTATTGGCACATGAACAAGCTTTGGCAGAGTTTGCAACACAAGAATTAATGGGAAATTCGGAAAGTTCACTCAATGCTGTAGAGAAATTATTAAAAAGCTAGGTCTAGCCTAGCTTTTTAATTCATACGTTTTATGCAACTGTGACATTTAATAACAATTGTCGTTTTTTCACTTGTTGACCGACTTGACCAATCAGCTCATCAACGACACCATCCACATCAGATTTAATCTGTTGCTGGATTTTCATCGCTTCCAAAATCAATAAAGTTTGTCCTTTGCTAACAGTATCTCCAGCATTGACCAGTAGATTCACAATCGCGCCATCCATTGGTGCTCGAATCTTCCCATCACCAATGACCTCAACCGCTTCTGGTTCCGCGTAAGTGCTATTCTCTATTATGAGATTGCCATTGGCTGTATCCAAATAAAGGTGGTTTTGGTCAAGCACATAATTCAATTTACGGCGTACAGCATCAACCTCATAAATGATCTGGGTATCTTGAATCGCTAAAATCTTAATTTTAACTTGCTGATCACACAGCGTAGCGATGAGTTGATCATGATCTGTTTGGACATGAAGTAATAAATGTTGATCAGCACATTTCACTTTTAATGGGAAAGGCACAGAAATACCTGTTTGCCATGCAACTTTCGCTTGGTTCAGTTGGGTGAACAATGCTGCAGCAACCGCAAGATTTTCCAAACTTGGCCCTTGCTGATGAAGGCTGACATCCTCTTGAAAATGTTGTTGAATAAATGCGGTATTGGTATTACCTGCCACGACAATCGGATGGCGTAATAAATTCACCAAAAACTGTTTATTGCTGTTCACACCCAGTAGCACACAATCATCTACTGCACGCGCTAATAGACGAATCGCATCCTGACGAGTTTTACCATAAGCAATCACCTTCGCCACCATTGGATCATAAAACGGGCTAATTTCACCCTGTTCTAACATACCATGATCAATCCGAACATTCGGTAAGCTTACAGGTTGCCAACTGAGCACTTTTCCAGTTTGAGGTAAGAAATCCTGACGTGGATCTTCTGCATATAAACGCACCTCAATTGCATGTCCATTTAAGATGAGCTCATGCTGCTGTAAAGGTAAAGTTTCACCATTTGCGACACGTAGCTGCCATTCAACTAAATCGAGTCCCGTGATCATTTCAGTTACAGGATGTTCAACCTGTAAACGGGTATTCATTTCAAGGAAATAAAACTCGCCTGATTGATCAAGTAAGAATTCAACCGTACCTGCACCGATATAGTCACAAGCTTTGGCAGCAGCAACCGCAGCCTCGCCCATTTGCTGACGTAATTCAGGTGTCATCACTGGGCAAGGTGCTTCTTCGACTACTTTCTGATGACGGCGCTGAATTGAACAATCTCGTTCAAATAGATAAACATAATTGCCATGCGTATCACCAAACACTTGAATTTCCACATGACGAGGTGCGATCACTGCTTTTTCAATAATCAGCTCACCTGAACCAAATGCATTTTCGGCTTCTGAACGCGCTGTTTTTAAAGCTTCGAGTAAATCAGCAGACTGGTGAACCAAACGCATACCACGCCCACCACCACCAGCAGATGCCTTCACCATCAAGGGGAAACCAATTTTTTCTGCTTGTTCAGCTAAATATTCGATATCTTGTCGATCACCTTCATAACCCGGTACACAAGGTACACCCGCCTCAATCATGGCAATTTTTGACAAGCGCTTACTACCCATCAAATGAATCGCAGCGGCATTTGGACCAATAAAAGTGATGCCATGATCACTACACGCTTGGGCGAAATCGGTATTTTCAGATAAAAATCCATAACCTGGATGAACAGCATCGGCACCTGTCTTTTTGCAGGCTTCGATAATACTGGTGATCGACAAATAAGACTCTGAAACTTTGGATGCCCCAATATACACCGCTTCATCAGCCACTTGAACATGGCGCGCATTGGCATCAGCATCTGAATATACAGCAACGGTCTGATAGCCCATCGCTTTCGCAGTTTGCATCACACGAACTGCGATTTCACCACGATTTGCGACTAAAACTTTTGAAAATTTCATATTATCCTCTCAAAGCATAGCTTTTCGCCTTGCACAGTGGCAAAGCAATGCTTTGCATTTCACTGTTCATCAGTCCAAGTTGGTAAACGTTTTTGAATAAATGCCATCGTACCTTCTTGACCTTCTACTCCACCGACAGCTTGTGCAAATTGCTGTGCAGCATCATCAAGTAGAGAATTTAAAGGTTCATTCAAAGTCCGATGTAATAAAGCTTTAGTATTGCGAGAGGCCAATGGTGCAGCACGTTTGATTTGTTGAACTGTATCGCTTAGTAACTGCTCAAGTTCATTTTCATCATGCACTACATCATGTACTACACCTAACTTCTGTGCAGTCTCACCATTGAAACGAGAACCTAACAATGCCAAACGACGCGCTTGAGTTAGTCCAATGCGTTTCACTACAAAAGGTGCAATTTGCGCTGGCAAAACACCTAAGCCTGTTTCAGGTAAGCCAAACTGAGCATTGTCACGACTAATCGCGACATCAGAAACACAGGCCAAGCCAAAACCTCCACCTAATACCGCACCTTCTAATATCACAACCACGGTTTGTGGCGCTTGATCAACTTGTTCAATCATGGCACCGAAACGACGGTTAAAATCAACATAAGGCTGTAAGCTACCCACATTCGCCGCCTCTACACGGAGTGCTGCCATATCTTTAATGTCACCGCCTGCACAGAAATGTCCGCCTTTGCCACGTAAAATCACAGCACGAATCGATACATCATCTGCAATTTGATTAAAGACCTGTTGAATCGCATTGACCATATTGAGACTCATGGCATTGCGACTTTCAGGTCGATTAAGCCACATCGTTAAAATACTGCCTTGTTGTTCAAGTTGGATACTTTCATCCACTTGTAGATCAGTAAGAGAAGTTGAAAGCGTCATGATCTTCCCCTGCCTTATTTCTGTTTCTTCGGCAAAATGTCCATCAACTTACAAATAATTCCAAGCATAATTTCATCGGCTCCACCACCAATTGAACCAAGGCGACCATCACGATAAAGTTGAGAAGCAGGGTTATCCCACATAAAGCCATTGCCGCCCCAATATTGCAGACAGGTATCAGCGACTTCACGAGTGAGACGCCCTGATTTGAGTTTTGCCATTGAAGCTAACATCGTGACATTTTCCCCAGCAATATGCTGTTCACAGGCTTGATAAGTCAGCGCCTTTAATGCTTCAACTTCAGTCATTAACTCGGCGAAGCGGAAATGTACATATTGGTTATTAATCAAGGGCTGACCAAAAGTAGTACGTTCTTTAGCGTAATCAATCGTTTGTTGAATGACTTTTTCTAAACCGCCTACTGCATTGGCACATGCCCACATACGTTCTTCTTGGAACTGCATCATTTGCATCATGAAGCCCATGCCTTCAGCACCAACCAAATTACGCTGTGGTACACGAACATTATCAAAATAGACCTGAGCAGTTGTGGTTGAACGCATACCTAATTTATTCAGCGGCTCTGAAAAACTGATACCCGCAGTCTTCGCAGGCACAATAATCATGGATTTATTGACATGCGGTTTGTCATCTGAAGTATTGGCAAGTAAACAGAAGAAATCAGCTTGCAATGAATTGGTGATCCACATTTTGCTGCCGTTAATCACATAATCATCACCCACTTTTTTCGCAGTGGTTTTGATTGCTGCCACGTCTGAACCTGCATGCACTTCTGATACTGCAATTGATGCCACATATTCACCGCGAATCGCAGGATTCAAAAATTCTTCTCTTAATTCTTTGCTACCAAAACGAGCAAGTGCAGGTGTCGCCATATCGGTTTGGACGCCGATCGCCAGTGGCACACCACCACATGCAGCACGCCCTAATTCTTCAGCGACCACAAGGTTATAGGAATAATCTAAACCCAGACCGCCATTTTCTTCTGGCTTACAAATACCTAGCAAACCTAAATCTGCCATTTTCTTAAACACATCATGGATCGGAAAACGTCCTGCTGCCTCCCACTCTGGAATGAATGGATTGAGTTCGTTTTCTACAAACTGACGTGCCGTACGACGTAATGCTTCATGCTCTGCGGTAAATTTCATTATTTTTTTCCTTAAATTTAATCTCCCCTAACCCCTCTTTAATAAAGAGGAGAACTCCTCCCTTTTTTGAAGGGAGGTCGGGAGGGATTTTTAAAATCTCGATACACCAAAACGTGTTGGATTAAGTTCACGTTGTTGTGCTTCATAAATGGTTTGTAGCAAGAAGATCAGGACTTTACGCGTATCTCTTGGATCGATAATGCCATCGTCATGCAACATTGCTGTATTAAACAAAGCAGTCGATTGCTGTTCTAATTTCATCGCAGTGCTTTGCTCTAGGAAATCCAACATTTGTGGATTCGGTTCCATTCCAGAAGCTTTCTGTTTACCTTCTGCGACGATACGCAACACCTTCCCTGCTTGTGCTGCCCCCATTACCGCAACATGTGAATTTGGCCATGCAAAGATAAAACTTGGAGAGAGACTACGCCCACACATCGCATAGTTGCCTGCACCGTAGGAACCAGCCACAATAATCGAGATTTTCGGTACAGTCGCATTCGCAACTGCTTGGATTAATTTCGAACCATGCTTAATGATACCGTTCTGTTCAGCATCTGTTCCCACCATAAAACCTGTGGTGTTATGCAAGAATAAAAGTGGTCGTTTGGTTTGCTCACACAGATGAATAAATTGTGCTGCTTTGACCGCACCTTGTGGTGTGATAGGTCCATTGTTGGTAATAATGCCAATATGTACACCACCTATTTTCGCCCAACCACATACGGTTAAAGCATCGTATTCCTGTTTAAACTCAAGAAAATCTGAATCATCAATAATACGAGCTACAACCTCTTTCATATCAAAAGGTTGCTTTGGATCTTTGGGAATAATGCCAAGCAACTCTTCAGGCGCGAAACGCGGTTCTTTGTAGTTTTGATTTAGACTAGTGGTTTGTTCCTTCCAATTCAAATGCTCTAAAATCTCACGAGCAAGTCGAATCCCATCTGCATCATTTTCCGCCAAATATTCTGCTACACCTGAAACTTGGGTATGCATTTCAGCACCGCCCAACTCTTCAGCCGTTGCCACCTCACCAGTCGCAGCCAATAACAATGGCGGACCAGCCAGTAACATTTCGGTTTGTTTACGCACCGCGATCACATAGTCAGACAGACCAGGCTGATATGCTCCACCTGCTGTAGCATTACCATGTACCACCGAAATTTGTGGAATCCCTGCCGCAGACATCCGTGCTTGATTGGCAAAGGTCATACCGCCATAGGTAAATACTTCAGCAGCATAATTAAGATTCGCCCCACCACTTTCCGTTAAAGTAACAATCGGTAGTTTTTGTTCAAGTGCGATTTTCTGTAAGCGTAAGGTTTTCTGTACACCCATCGGTGACATAGTTCCACCTTTGATCGCACTATTGCTAGCAGAGACTAGGCAGCGTACACCACTAACAAAACCCAAACCCGCAATAATCCCACCACCTGCTTCTGAGCCATCTTTATCATCATGCATGTTGTAGCCAACTAGACCACATAACTCGACAAAAGGTGAATCCGCATCCAATAGTAAGCGCACACGTTCGTGCGGCAAGATTTTGCCTTTCTTATCAAACTTTGGTTTAGCCGCATAAGATTTATCAATACTCTTTTGCTGTACTGCACGTACTTCCGCAATTTGATTCAACAAAGCTTCACGGTTTTGCTCGTAAAGCTCACTACCGACAGCAATTTCAGATTGGAGAATGGTCATTGTTTTTCCTCACTCCAAGCCTAGCTTGTCGTCTTGCGGCTGGGCAGAGCGTTGCTCTGCTTTTCCAGCCTCATCTTTAAAAATTTCTGGAATAAAAGCACGGTGGAAACCATTAAAAGACTGGCTATTGGTTGCATCTGCCAATGGATACATGCGTGTTCCCTGAGATGCAGCACCATCAATACGTAAAGTCACACCTGAAACAAAAGCCGCAGCATCAGAAAGCAAATAACAAATTGCTGAAGAAATTTCAGATTCTGTACCCATACGTTTTAACGGAACATTACCTGCCAAACTTGGAATGATCACTTTGGCAAAGTCACCACTATAGTTGTCCATACCTGATGAAATAATCCATCCTGGCGCAACTGCATTGACGCGTACACCCGATTTCCCCCATTCCACCGAAGCCGTTTTGGTGAGGTTATCCACACCCGAGCGTGCTGCACCTGAATGCCCCATACCTGGCATACCGCCCCACATATCTGCAGTCATGTTGACGATGCTGCCCCCATGTTTAGCCATCCATTGGTTATAAGCTTCACGCATTAAATAGAATGTAGAATGCAAATTATTGCGAACCACAGCATCAAAGCCATTAGCAGAAATATTTTCCAATGCCGAAGGAAATTGCCCACCTGCGTTATTCACTAAACCATCGAGCTTGCCAAATTTTTCAATGACTTCAGCAACCATACTTTTGACTTGTTCTTCATCACGGTTATCACAAACGATAAAATGGACTTTTCCACCATCTTCGGTAATTTCTGCTGCAGTTTTTTCTAACTTTTCAATTTTTCGACCTGTAATCACAACTTGAGCACCCAGAGATGCCAGCTCATGTGCTGTACAGCGTCCAATACCTGAGCCGCCACCTGTGACGATAATCACTTTGTCGTCAAATGCATCTGCTCTGAAAATTGATTGATAACCCATTTTGATAAAATCCATTCATCTATTATTTTTGAATGCCTATACACTACCAAGCAAGTGCTTGGTTTGTAAAGTACAGAATTTATCTTGCTATCTTAAGAATGATCTCTTTTATGAACAGATTGCCCCGAGTTAAAAAACATGCTTTAATGTACATACATCAATGTACACACAAAAAGGAACAAAGATGTCAAATACAGCCTTTAATTCCCGAGTGTTTATGAATGGTAATAGCCAAGCTATTCGTATTCCGCAAGAATTACGTTTAAACACTAGACAGGTTACAATTTCTAAAGCTGAAAATGGTGATTTAGTCATCCACCCTTTACCAGAAAATCAGGAAAATCGTGGTGAAACACTACTGCAAATATTGCAGGGTTTTGATGATGATTTTGTTGAAATTCTTGAAAAAAATCGTTTAGAGGATAATATCATTCAGGAACGTGAAGCATTATGAAATATATGCTTGATACCAATATTCTGATTTATTATCTTAAAAATAAACCTTTGAACGTTGTACAACGAGTCAATCAACTACCTGCCTCAGATGAATTGTGCATGTCATTTGTCAGTTATGCTGAATTACTCAAAGGTGCTTATGACAGCCAGAGACAGGAAAAAGTATTACAACAACTCGCCAAGTTAATCAGAATTATTCCTGTAGTTTATAATAATCAACCGATCATGTGTGAACACTATGCAAAACATGCTACTCGCCTAAAGCGTGCAGGCACAATTATTGGTAATAATGATTTATGGATTGCAAGCCATGCTTTAGCATTAGAATGTATTTTAGTCACTAATAATACCAAGGAGTTTCAACGGATTACTGAGTTAAAACTACAAAATTGGGCATTGGAAGAATAAGTCTTCAAAGTCGTAAAACCTTTATACCAAAGATTTTACGACCAATCTAATACGCTAATTCAAACGAATATATTTTATTTTATAAATAAACTCATGCTCAAGCAGATAGCGCATCGCTTTGTCCCATAATCGATGCGTACGATCCGATAAATTCTTAGCAAGTGCTTTTATTTCAGGTGGTACATCTTCTCTAAAAAATTTGGATTGTTACGATTTTTATCATAACAAACGCCTGCAACTTCAAAGTTGATTGGTTTTACTCTGCTTTTTTTCTGTTGCTCTATATCTAAATGTGCTGTTTTCCATGTAATCGCTCGTACAACCAGATAATATCTTTCTTCATCAAATTTTCCATTCAAAGTAAAGTCGGATTTCGGTGGATATTGGGGTTTTAGTTTTCTTTTATATAATCCACCCTCAACAATTTTAAAGTGAAATTTATTTTCAGATTGATCATAGGATTCACAATATTCAATATCAACCCAATGACCTGCTGATTTTCTAAGATGCTCTTTTATGAATCCAACAGCACGAGAATCTTCTGTATTAGCATATCCTTTGTATTTTTCAAGTAAACGTAAATGTGTATTATTCGACATACTCAACCTCAAAATATAAAAATCTAAGTTATAAAAAATGTTAAATAAATATCCTAAATGCAATAAAAAATGACTGCATTATGATATGAATTTAAAATGGATTTATAAATACGTAACCTTATTGTTTTCTATACGCAAGAATTTCTTCTTTTGTAAATCTTTAATAAGTTGATTACGATTAGATTCAGAGATACTTCCTTTAAATTGAAACATCGCATCAATAAAGTTCTCTAACGAACTTAATTTACTTGGTTTACTTTTTAAAAGGCGTTCTTTGACATAATTGAGGTCAAGTGATTCTTCTTTTGAAGAGGATTGTTTTTCTTGTTTAGGTTCAAATTTTACGGACTGTTCTTCCTCTTCTTTTCTCGCCAGTTGGATGAGCAGTTGAGCTAAACGCAATTTGTCACGATAACATAGAGAAACAACAGCTTCTAAAGCAGTGTTATAGTCCATTATTCAATTCCTCATAAGAATTAATAAAAAATGATTAGGCTATTGTGCTCTAAAATAAATTTAATAATACCAATTTAAACAAGAGGAATATTAAAGATATAAGAACACACAGCAAAATTATAAAATTGATTACAGCAAGTCAAGTATTATTTTTACCTTATAAATTTTTAATCAAATAACCCTTTCGGTACTTTGACTGGCATATCTAACAACTGCTGTGCAAAAGCCTTACCTTGGGGATCAATGCGTAAACTTGCGATCCCACCACCACCTAAGGCATTTTCCAATATAAAATTCAGTGCATTCATCGCAGGTAACTCATAACGAATGACCTTTGATTTTTGTGGATCTAAAACATGCTGCATATAGTCTGAAACATTAGATTCAGTAAGTGCTGCTCGAATCCAAGGCAAATATTCTGCTTTACGCGCAATCACGCCAATATTGCTATGGTTACCTTTATCTCCACTACGGGCATGGGCAATCTCAATCAAAGGCACTTCGATTTCATCGCCTTGATAAGTTGCGACTTCACCAGTTGGATGGGGAGCGAAATTCTGTGTTGCTGAGCCTGTAGGAATCTCAACAGGATGTCGCTGGCCTGCAAAATCAACTTCAACCTTGATTTGATCTTTATCAATCAGGAAAGAGAACAATTTCACGACGACAGAAGCTTTAGGACGACCACCGACAATGCCCGCTAATGCAGGTGCCATACCTGTAGAAGCTTGTGCGATTTCCGAAGCGAAGAACATACATGCTTCTTTAAACATATGTTTGACTGCAATTTTGACCACGACTTCACGACTTTCTTTAATGCGTGCATGTGCCCCATAGGTGCTTTCAATACCTAAAATTTCGATCGATTTTTCTGTAAATGGAGGAACAGAACGTAAAGCCAATACACGCTCACATTTATTGATAATGGCATTGGCAATGGCTTGTGCTTTTTCTGGCGCTTCTCGACCTGCGATCAAGAAACTGACTAAAACACGATAACCATCGGCATAAGTGGCACTCACTTTATATTGTTGAGTTGGTGCTCGACCTGTTACACCTGTGACTTTAACTCGATCATCACCCACTTGTTCTAAATGGACTTGGCTAAAATCAGCTGTCACATCAGGAAGTAAATAGGCTTGTGGATTGCCAATTTCATAAACGATTTGCTCTGCGACCGTTGCAGTCGACACTAAACCACCTGTACCTTGTGGTTTAGTCACAATAAAAGAGGAATCTGCACTGACTTCTACAATTGGAAAGCCCATATTGTCAAAGCCTTGTACCAAACGCCAATCAGTAAAATTACCACCTGTACATTGAGCACCACATTCAATCACATGCCCTGCCAATGAACCTTGTGCGAGTTTGTCATAGTCATCCAGTGACCATTTGTATTCATGTAACAACGGTGCAAGTACTACAGCCGAATCAACTACACGACCTGTAATCACAATATCCGCGCCCAAATCCAAAGCGTCACGAATAGCAACAGCACCTAAATAAGCATTACTACTTGCTACATGCGCAGGCAAGGCCTCAGCATTAAACATTTCCTGAACATTTTGTGTGAGTAATTCAGCATGCATAGGCAATACATCATCACCTAACACCACCGCAACTTTTAAATCTAAACCTTTTTCATCAATGATTTTTTGTAAAGCATCCCGACAAGCTAAGGGATTTACCCCACCTGCATTACTGATTACTTTGATTTTCTTTTCAGCAATTTTATTAATCAGTGGAGACATCACACGACTAACAAAATCCAATGCATAACCATGATTAGGATCAGTCATCATTGCTTTAGCCATGATTGACATGGTAATTTCAGATAGATAATCAAAGACTAAATAATCAATATCACTCAGATGTACCAACTGAAAAGCAGCTGTATTGGTGTCGCCCCAAAACCCTGAAGCACATCCGATTTTTACTGGCTTTTGGTCATCCTGCTTGACGCTTGTCATGAGCTTTCTCATTATTATTAAAAACAACACAACATTACCAAGCAAGTGCTTGGTTTGTAAAGTGCAGAATGATATGCTGTATTAGCAAAAACAGACAAATTCAAGCAAATGCTTGTTATAAAAAGATAAGACAATTCATAAAATGAATTTTGTTACAATACACTTTGATAAGACGGGATAGACGGACAGGCATGATCGCAACTTCAATTGAGCAAATACCTAAAATCGTATGTTTTGACGATAGCCCACGTGGACGTTTACTCTTAGGTGCCGCCTATCTGTTTTACAAGCAAGGCTATGATAAAACCACGGTTCGCCAACTGGGTGAATTTATTGGTATTCAATCCGGTAGTCTCTTTCATCACTTTAAAAGTAAAGATGACATTCTTGCTACTGTGATGGAACAAACTATTATTTATAACTTTGCACGGCTTAAAGAAGCGGCTGAACGATCAAATGATCCTGAACAGCAATTGCGTGATTTAATCAGAGCTGAATTAATCTCAATTACTGGTGATACTGGTGCGGCTATGGCGGTGCTGGTTCATGAATGGTTTGCGCTTTCTAAAGAAAAACAAGAATACCTTTTGAAAATGCGTAATGAATATGAGCAAGTCTGGCTTGATGTGATTGAAAAATTACGGACCCTAGGTAAAGTCAAACATGATGCATTTATTTGGCGACGGTTGGTCGGTGGTTCTATTTCGTGGACAGTGACTTGGTATCGACCTGAAGGTAAAGTGAAAATTGATGAATTGACTGAAATGGTGTGGGAAATGGCTTTGAAATGAGTCGAGTCTATTTGCGTAAACCTCAACTCAGCGATTTAGCTGAAATCAAACAAGCCTACCAAAATAGTATTCATCTACATCAACCGTGGACATATCCTCCTAAAGATTTTGAACAATACCTACAACAAGAACATCATTATTTTGTCTGCTTAACTGAGAATCATGCCATTGTAGGAACCTTTAATATCTCGAATATTATTCGAGGTCACTTCCATTCAGCTTATTTAGGCTATGAAGCCTTTTATCCATATATAGGTCTTGGATATATGCGACATGGGCTTCAACTTATTTTACAAGAAGCTTTTCAAACACTGAACTTGCATCGATTAGAAGCGAATATCCAACCTGAAAACTCCCCCTCCATTCGCCTTGTGGCAGGAGCAGGCTTTGTTAAAGAAGGGTTTTCACGCCAATATTTACGTGTTGGTGGTAAAGAATGGAAAGATCATGAGCGTTGGGCGATTTTAAATTCGAATTGGACAGATAAAAAATATCAAGTCTTCTAGTGATTGAAATATTTGAAGCTTTAAAATAAACAAATAAAGTGATGCCAATTTTATAAGCAGAATATATGCAACGTACAATTATAATCCTACTTTCCAGCCTAATGTTCGGTTGTACAAATGATACTGTTACAACAAAATTTATAGATCTACAGCATGCTCAAACAGAACATGCTTTTGAACGTGGTTGGCTACCTCCAATTTTACCGCCAAGCACAAAAAATATTATTGAAATAAATAACCTTGATTTAAATGTTGGTCATGGTTCATTTACCTTCTCTCCAACTGACTTAAACTATTTTATCGATCATGATGCAGTTCCAATTAAAATAAACGATACGACTCGGGGTACAAAGCAGAAATTACAGGATCAAGGGTTTCAATTTTTCATTTATACTCAGGATTCATCAGTTTGACATATTGCAACCCATCCAAATGGAAAAGGAGCCTACTGGATTGAGACAATTCAATAAGCTCCATTAAAGTTTAATAACCTAATTGCTTACTAATCAAGTCCTTCATAATTTCTTCCGCACCCCCACCAATCATATTCACCTTCACCTCACGGTAAATACGCTCAGACTTGGTTCCACGCATAAAGCCCATTCCCCCTAATGTCTGCACAGCAGCATCCGCACAAAACTGCATGGTTCGTGTTGCGACATTCTTGAGCATGGAAATTTGAGCAACCAAATCAGCACCCTGTAATTGTGGTTGAGTCATTTTCCAAGCCGTTTCTTCAAGCAAAGCGCGTGTTGTCGTCAATTGCGTTGCCATATCAACCAACTTATGACGAACCACTTGATGGTCAACTAAACGTTTACCAAACGTTTTGCGTTGTTGTGCCCAATCTAATGCCTCTTCATAGCAGACAAGCGCATAGCCATAAGCCACCACGCCCAAGAAAAAACGCTCCATATTAAAGTTATTCATAATCACTTTAAAACCAGCATTCTCCTTACCCAATAAATTTGATACAGGAACACGAACTTGATCAAAATGTAGATGAGCTGTATCCGATGCCCACCATCCCATTTTCTTTAGTGGTGTTTTAGTAATACCTTCACTATGTGCATCAACCAACAGCATAGAAATACCGTCAGCACCCGTTTTGGTGGGATCAGTACGCACCGCTACTGTGTAGTAATCCGCACGGATTCCAGAAGTGATAAAGGTCTTTTCACCAGAAACAATATAATAATCGCCCGCACGAATTGCTTTGGTCTGCAAAGCGGCAACATCTGACCCCCCACCAGGTTCAGTAATTGCTAACGCTGAAATTTTTTCACCTGAAATAATGCCCGGTAAAACTTTAGCCTTTAATTCTTCACTGCCAAAATGCTGAATTGGTGGGGCGCCAATGGTATGCACCATCAAAGAAATATGCACACCGCCTGAAGCCGCTTTCGCCATTTCCACACCAGCGAGTAACGAGTAAAAAGGATCCGCATCCGGAATACCCCCATATTCTTCACCAAAGCCTAAGCCCAATAATCCAATCTCAGCAGCTTTCTTATAAAGCTCTCGAGGAAACGTTTCAGCCTCATCCCATTCATTAACAAATGGTGCCATTTCTTTTTGCACGAATCGACGCACATTGTCCGCAAAAGCTTGGTGTTGTTCATTATAGTAGATCGGATTAAGTTGCATTTTCTGCTTCCTGGCTTGAATAGTTCTGAATCGATTAGAGTATTTATAAGCGCTTTACCTTATCAAAAAAGAAAAAACCAAGCAAGCGCTTGGCAAAATGCGCATCAATTTTATCCGTCATGATTTATTAAAAACGTTGATATATTTATTCAAAATAAGAGCCCAATTCTATAAGTAAGTATTTGAGCTCTATTGTTGCAATTATGCTTGATCGTAGTTTTTAGGATTTTGCATGAGTAAAATAGCAAATGGACGAGTAGATCGAAATGCCTCCAAAACAATCACAAAAATTGAAGTAAGAGGAATTGCTAGAATCGCTCCTGCGACTCCCCACAATGAAGACCACAATGACAAGGAGAGCAATACAACAAACGGAGATAAATTAATTTGTTTACCAATCATACGCGGTTCCAAAAAATTACCTACGAACATTTGCGCAACCGTCAACAGGATCGTAACCAGAATAGTTAATTGCAGCGAACCAGTTTGAGCCAATGTCATTAGGACAGGGAAAATTACACCAAATAAAGAACCAACATATGGAATATAGTTAAACAAACCAATAATTAAAGCCCAAAATAATGCATATTCCACACCACAAGCCCAAAGGATGACAAAACAAATCGTTGCTAAAATCAAATTAATAAGTGTCTTAACAACAAGGTATTCACTAATTTTTTTATTAATATCCGCAATCAATAACCGTGTTTGTTCAATTTTACCATCTGGAAATGCAATCATTAATTTTTTAACAAACTGATCTCGCTCATTCAATAAAAATAAGGCATATACAATGATGACAAAAAACATGCCTGTCAGCGCACTAAATGAAGTAAGCGTCGAAGTAATTAGACTTTGAAGATTAATCTGACTCATCAGCATTTCTCTAAAGATTTGCCAATCAGGACTATTACTCCACCCTAAATATGCATTTACATGCAAAAAAACTTGTTCAATATTCGCCTCATAGATTGGCATCTTTGCCAAAATTTTCTGTCCAGTTGTAATTACTAAACTAATAAGCTGAACCATAACCACGATAAAACTAATTAATACCAATATCCTTCTAAACCACTCTGGCGTAGATTTCAAAACGGGAAACTTCACAAGCCAATGGCTTAATGTGATAAGGATATACATCGCTATCGTCGCAACAAGGATAGGTAATAGAAAACCCTGTCCAACTTTCAACAACCATCCAAAGAGAATTAAAAACAATAAAATATAAACCAATGTCTGTAAGCTAGATTGCCAAGAACCAAGATTATGATTTTGCATATTCACATCACGTTTTATCTTTTCACCCAATAGTTATACCGTAATTTTCCCCAATTTATTTTTTATAGTGCATAAAAAAACACCCCCAGCCATTAGGTTGGGGGTGTTTGAATTTAAAAGCTGGCGATGACTTACTCTCACATGGCAAGTGCCACACTACCATCAGCGCGAAGAGGTTTCACTTCTGAGTTCGGGAAGGGATCAGGTGGTTCACTCTTGCTATTGTCGCCAGCAAACTGTTTTGGCTTTGGGTGGTCTTACTTTTGAACTTATTATTAAGTTCATGCCACTTAGTACCGAAAGAGTTATTAACGGATTAGTTAATTGAGTCGTATTGTAACTAGTTTTGACACTAAATCAAGTTAAGTATTGAATTTATCTTGAATACAACAACTGTTTGGGTGTTGTATAGTCAAGCCTCACGAGCAATTAGTATTGGTCAGCTTCACACGTCACCGTGCTTCCACACCCAACCTATCAACGTCCTAGTCTCGAACGGCTCTTTAGAGGAATAAATTCCTAGGGAAATCTTATCTTGAGGTAGGCTTCCCGCTTAGATGCTTTCAGCGGTTATCCCTTCCGAACATAGCTACCCGGCGATGCGACTGGCGTCACAACCGGTACACCAGAGGTTCGTCCACTCTGGTCCTCTCGTACTAGGAGCAGATCCTCTCAAATTTCCAGCGCCCACGGTAGATAGGGACCGAACTGTCTCACGACGTTCTAAACCCAGCTCGCGTACCTCTTTAAATGGCGAACAGCCATACCCTTGGGACCTGCTTCAGCCCCAGGATGAGATGAGCCGACATCGAGGTGCCAAACACCGCCGTCGATATGAACTCTTGGGCGGTATCAGCCTGTTATCCCCAGAGTACCTTTTATCCGTTGAGCGATGGCCCTTCCATACAGAACCACCGGATCACTAAGACCTACTTTCGTACCTGCTCGACTTGTGGGTCTCGCAGTTAAGCGCGCTTTTGCCTTTATACTCTACGCGTGATTTCCGACCACGCTGAGCGCACCTTCGTACTCCTCCGTTACTCTTTAGGAGGAGACCGCCCCAGTCAAACTACCCACCAGACATGGTCCTCGTCCCGGATAACGGGACAGAGTTAGAACCTCAACATTACCAGGGTGGTATTTCAAGGACGGCTCCATTGGAACTAGCGTTCCAACTTCAAAGCCTCCCACCTATCCTACACAAGTAAGGTCAAAGTTCAATGTCAAGCTGCAGTAAAGGTTCACGGGGTCTTTCCGTCTAGCCGCGGGTACACTGCATCTTCACAGCGATTTCGATTTCACTGAGCCTCTGCTGGAGACAGCGCCGCCATCATTATGCCATTCGTGCAGGTCGGAACTTACCCGACAAGGAATTTCGCTACCTTAGGACCGTTATAGTTACGGCCGCCGTTTACTGGGGCTTCGATCAAGAGCTTCGCTTACGCTAACCCCATCAATTAACCTTCCAGCACCGGGCAGGCATCACACCCTATACGTCCACTTTCGTGTTTGCAGAGTGCTATGTTTTTAATAAACAGTTGCAGCGGCCTGGTTTCTGTGGCTGCCAATAGCTCAGGGAGCAAGTCCCATCACCGTCAGCAGCGTACCTTCTCCCGAAGTTACGGTACCATTTTGCCTAGTTCCTTCAGCAGAGTTCTCTCAAGCGCTTTGGTCTACTCGACCTGACCACCTGTGTCGGTTTCGGGTACGATTCCTGTGTAACTGAAGCTTAGAGACTTTTCCTGGAAGCATGGTATCAGCCACTTCACTGTACAAGTACAGCTTGCTATCAACTCTCAGCATAGAGCACCCCGGATTTGCCTAAGATGCATGCCTACTGTCTTCCACCTGGACAACCAACGCCAGGCTGACTTAACCTTCTCCGTCCTCTCATCGCATTACACAGAAGTATTGGAATATTAACCAATTTCCCATCGACTACGCCTCTCGGCCTCGCCTTAGGGGTCGACTCACCCAGCCCCGATTAACGTTGGACTGGAACCCTTGGTCTTTCAGCGAACGGGTTTTTCACCCGTTTTGTCGTTACTCACGTCAGCATTCGCACTTCTGATACCTCCAGCATACTTCTCAATACACCTTCATCGGCTTACAGAACGCTCCCCTACCACTTGACTAATGTCAAATCCGCAGCTTCGGCACATAGTTTTAGCCCCGTTACATCTTCCGCGCAGGCCGACTCGACTAGTGAGCTATTACGCTTTCTTTAAAGGGTGGCTGCTTCTAAGCCAACCTCCTAGCTGTCTATGCCTTCCCACATCGTTTCCCACTTAACTATGATTTTGGGGCCTTAGCTGGCGGTCTGGATTGTTTTCCTCTTGACTACGGACGTTAGCACCCGCAGTCTGTCTCCCGGATAGTACTCATTGGTATTCGGAGTTTGCATCGGTTTGGTAAGTCGGGATGACCCCCTAGCCGAAACAGTGCTCTACCCCCAATGGTATTCGTCCGAGGCGCTACCTAAATAGCTTTCGGGGAGAACCAGCTATCACCAGGCTTGATTAGCCTTTCACCCCTATCCACAAGTCATCCCCTGGCTTTTCAACGACAGTGGGTTCGGTCCTCCAGTTAGTGTTACCCAACCTTCAACCTGCTCATGGATAGATCGCCTGGTTTCGGGTCTACACCCAGCAACTAAACGCCCTATTAAGACTCGATTTCTCTACGGCTCCCCTATTCGGTTAACCTTGCTACTGAATGTAAGTCGCTGACCCATTATACAAAAGGTACGCAGTCACACCACGAAGGTGCTCCCACTGCTTGTATGCATGCGGTTTCAGGATCTATTTCACTCCCCTCACAGGGGTTCTTTTCGCCTTTCCCTCACGGTACTGGTTCACTATCGGTCAGTCAGGAGTATTTAGCCTTGGAGGATGGTCCCCCCATATTCAGACAAGGTTTCACGTGCCTCGCCCTACTCGTCATCATTGTGTGTGCCCTTTCGTGTACGGGAATATCACCCTCTACGTTCGCACTTCCCAGAGCGTTCCACTAGAACACACATAACTTAATGGGCTGCTCCCCGTTCGCTCGCCGCTACTAAGGGAATCTCAATTGATTTCTTTTCCTAAGGGTACTGAGATGTTTCACTTCCCCTCGTTCGCTTCAATAACCTATGTATTCAGTTATTGATACCCGCCTTGTAGCGGGTGGGTTCCCCCATTCAGACATCTCCGGATCAAAGGATATTTGCCGCCTCCCCGGAGCTTTTCGCAGGCTATCACGTCTTTCATCGCCTCTGACTGCCAAGGCATCCACCACATGCACTTAATTACTTGACTATACAACCCCAAACAGTCGTTAATACCTACAAGTAGTATTACCAACATTACAGTTTAGAGCACTGTGCACTTAAGCACCGTACAGCTTCAATCTAAATTCATATACCAAAACGCTTGATTCAGTGTTTTTGCTAGTTCTCAATTTCATTCTTTCGAATGAATTGAGTGAACAATTTATTTCAGACTCAATTCTACTAATCTGTTAATGATTAACTACAGCCTCGTCAGCTTGCAGTAAACTGTGATAAATCACAGAAGTTAATAAGCGTTTAACTTACTAAGTTCTGTAATCTTTAGCCCGTACTCCGTAAAGTACATGGTGGAGACTAGGAGAGTCGAACTCCTGACCTCCTGCGTGCAAAGCAGGCGCTCTACCAACTAAGCTAAGTCCCCAGCTTTAATCATAATGAACGACATATCTTTCAGATTTGGTGGGTCTGACAAGACTTGAACTTGTGACCCCACGCTTATCAAGCGTGTGCTCTAACCAACTGAGCTACAGACCCTGAGAAAGTTTTAAAGCAACGCTTTAAAAGTTTTGCAAGACAAACAGCTCCGCTGTGCGTAGTGTTTGAGTCTCGTTTTTTCTTAAAGGCTTAACTCTAAATCTTTAAAGACATATCTCGAAGAACAACTTGTTGTGGATTCTTACCGGCCATCAATCTTTCGTTAAGGAGGTGATCCAGCCGCAGGTTCCCCTACGGCTACCTTGTTACGACTTCACCCCAGTCATCGGCCACACCGTGGTAAGCGTCCTCCTTGCGGTTAGACTACCTACTTCTGGTGCAACAAACTCCCATGGTGTGACGGGCGGTGTGTACAAGGCCCGGGAACGTATTCACCGCGGCATTCTGATCCGCGATTACTAGCGATTCCGACTTCATGGAGTCGAGTTGCAGACTCCAATCCGGACTACGATCGGCTTTTTGAGATTAGCATCCTATCGCTAGGTAGCAACCCTTTGTACCGACCATTGTAGCACGTGTGTAGCCCTGGTCGTAAGGGCCATGATGACTTGACGTCGTCCCCGCCTTCCTCCAGTTTGTCACTGGCAGTATCCTTAAAGTTCCCATCCGAAATGCTGGCAAGTAAGGAAAAGGGTTGCGCTCGTTGCGGGACTTAACCCAACATCTCACGACACGAGCTGACGACAGCCATGCAGCACCTGTATGTAAGTTCCCGAAGGCACCAATCCATCTCTGGAAAGTTCTTACTATGTCAAGACCAGGTAAGGTTCTTCGCGTTGCATCGAATTAAACCACATGCTCCACCGCTTGTGCGGGCCCCCGTCAATTCATTTGAGTTTTAGTCTTGCGACCGTACTCCCCAGGCGGTCTACTTATCGCGTTAGCTGCGCCACTAAAGCCTCAAAGGCCCCAACGGCTAGTAGACATCGTTTACGGCATGGACTACCAGGGTATCTAATCCTGTTTGCTCCCCATGCTTTCGTACCTCAGCGTCAGTATTAGGCCAGATGGCTGCCTTCGCCATCGGTATTCCTCCAGATCTCTACGCATTTCACCGCTACACCTGGAATTCTACCATCCTCTCCCATACTCTAGCTGACCAGTATCGAATGCAATTCCTAAGTTAAGCTCAGGGATTTCACATCCGACTTAATCAGCCGCCTACGCACGCTTTACGCCCAGTAAATCCGATTAACGCTCGCACCCTCTGTATTACCGCGGCTGCTGGCACAGAGTTAGCCGGTGCTTATTCTGCGAGTAACGTCCACTATCTCTAGGTATTAACTAGAGTAGCCTCCTCCTCGCTTAAAGTGCTTTACAACCATAAGGCCTTCTTCACACACGCGGCATGGCTGGATCAGGCTTCCGCCCATTGTCCAATATTCCCCACTGCTGCCTCCCGTAGGAGTCTGGGCCGTGTCTCAGTCCCAGTGTGGCGGATCATCCTCTCAGACCCGCTACAGATCGTCGCCTTGGTAGGCCTTTACCCCACCAACTAGCTAATCCGACTTAGGCTCATCTATTAGCGCAAGGTCCGAAGATCCCCTGCTTTCTCCCGTAGGACGTATGCGGTATTAGCATTCCTTTCGGAATGTTGTCCCCCACTAATAGGCAGATTCCTAAGCATTACTCACCCGTCCGCCGCTAGGTTAGGTAGCAAGCTACACTTCCCCGCTCGACTTGCATGTGTTAAGCCTGCCGCCAGCGTTCAATCTGAGCCATGATCAAACTCTTCAGTTTAAAATCATTAGTAGCTTATGGCTACAAATCTTGACTCATCAATTTTCTGACATTAATTTCTCAAATAAACTTCGAGTAATTTCTACCATTCAATCAATGAAATATTTTCAATCGATTAACCAGTAAAAATCCACACAAGTTGTTCTTCTATTCTCTTAATGATCTTCTCGATGATTCGTCATCATCAAGCTAGGTCGGCTATATTACTCTTAATCTCTTAAAAGTCAACAGGTAATTTAGATATTTTTAAAACTTATCAAACAACCCAAAAATCTAACCACTAAAGCCAAATCCTTGTTTATCAACAAGTTTTTATCCGCATCACCGCCGATGGATGTGCATTATAGAGGATTAGAAATGAGTTGCAAGAGGTTTTTCACATTTACCAGAACGACTGTCTACTTCTTGCACAAATAGGGCTGAAAATGTGGAATTTTATCTATTATTTGCTCGGTTTTATTTTTTTCTTGCCAATGTAAAGGTCGACAATCAATGTATTCACAATAGCCTGATCCTTGATACGCCTCATTATTCCAAAAAAGTTGATAGTTAAAACTTCCGACATAACCTGCAGCTAATCCAAATTTATAATCACCACGACTTTGACCATGTAATTGAAAAACAATCTGATCACCTTGCTGGTACTGCCAAATAAATTCTCGCGCTAAGTACATATCACGTCCATTTGGCGTTCGTACTTTTGGATAAACTCGCATAACATCAAAACTCACATTTTGATTGTAAAGTATGCTTGGTTGTTGATCATATTGAACTTCTATTCGAGTAAAAATAATCTGATTCCATTGATTTCTTAACTCTGTGAGAATAATTTGCAATTCAGCATGGACTTGAATAATTTGATAGGTAAAGAAGTGAAATGCAATAAAAGGTAAATGTACAGCGCGGGCATGTTTTAAAACCCCTTGTGCTGTGATTTGATATTTTTGTTTTTTATATACTAGCTCCCCTTCACATTGACATCGTGTGTACCAATAATCAGCAACTCCCCATTGTAACGCAGAGTGATTTTCAACTTCAGCAAATGTGTTTACTTTTAATTCACAACTAAGTTCATCATCAAAGCGCTTAAAATAATAGTTGGGTGCATCAACATGGATATGATCAATATTTAAAAATTGATAACGATCAACATCAAATTGGCACTGATCTTTTGCGCTATAACTTTTAAGATGCCCAACCGTTGCTACACTACTGCTCACCAATACGGTTGCTGTATCAATTGCGGTTGTCATTACTGCACTCGCGTTATAGCAAACTGGAATGCGTGGTTGTCCAATGAGGCTGATAAAATTCAGATAATGGAAGGGCGCTGGAAGATTCGGCAGGATCAATGCCTGATAAACGATTTTAAACAAACCTTTAGGTGGATAGAAGATTAGAGCATCTGACTTATTGAGGTTCAGCTGCTTTAATTGATTATTACTGATCAATATTGGCATACTGAACCTCCATTTTTTAAGTTGTTATTTTTGAATCATTCTTTTTCGCCAACAAAGTCGTTACAAATCCAGAGAGGATATAAATAATACAAACTGTCAATATCCCTACTGGAATGTTGTACGTGATCGCTGCAAAAATCAAGACCACGGGCAACATCACAACAAAAGGTACACGCTTACGGTCCATTTGTTTAAATGAGTAATACTTAATATTTGAAATCATGAGCAAACCTATACCAACCATGACAGCTGCATTAATAATTTGAATCACAATGTCTTTTAAATCAAAAATAAATGGAAAATCACGCCCGACCCACACCATCGAAATCACAGCTACAGCAGCGAGTGGACTTGCAATACCAATAAAATAACGCTTATCGACCACGCCAATCTGTACATTGAAACGAGCTAAACGGAAAGCTGCACAAGCGGTATAGATAAAACAACATGCCAACCCTATACGACCAAGATCGTGTAAACTCCAGCTATACATCAAAATTGCAGGCGCAACACCAAAAGCAAGCAGATCAGATAATGAGTCGTATTGTTCACCAAACGCACTCTGTGCCCCGATTGCACGTGCAACACGCCCATCTAAACCATCCAACAATGCAGCTAAAAAGATTGCATAAATCGCTTGATTAAAATTACCATTCATACTCGCAATGATGGAATAAAAACCAGATAGAAGCGCCGCTGTTGTAATTAAATTCGGCCACAAATAAATTCCACGACGTTTTACTTTTTGCCCTTCCTGCGTATGCTCTTCCTCTTCCACTTCAAATGTAATGCCATCGAAAGTTCGACCATCTTTATTTAAATCAGAATCAGGTTTCAGAGAATTTGTCATTATTTTCAATTCCTCAACAATATCTTGATGTTGATGGGTTATTCACCCACCAACCAACGCACTGCGGCATGACCGCCAATTTCTTGCATACGCAAATGTGGAAATAACCATTGTAATGCTTGATCTGCATCTTCCGAAAATTTCCAAGGTGGGTTAATCACTAAAAGCCCGCAACCATTTAGCCCCACAGGTGTATCATCAGGCCATACACAGATTTCGCAAACCAATTGGCGGCGAATGCCTGTTTTAAACATTTTCTTTTCGAAACGTTCAATCATGGCGCGATCTTTAATTGGATACCATACAGCAAACACACCAGTCGGCCATTTTTTATGAGCAGCTTGGAGCAATTCGACTAATTGTGGGAAATCTTTACGCTCTAGTTCATATGGTGGATCAATCATGACCAACCCACGTTTTTCTTTTGGTGGGATAACGCCGAGCAAACCTTCATAAGCATCTCGCTCATGTAAACCCATGCGTTTATCACGGATATTTTGGCGTAGCTGTTGAAACACATCACGCTGCATTTCAAAAACAGTTGCCTTATCAATTTCACGCATTCCTTGCAAAGCAAACCATGGGGAACCCGGGTAACTACCTTTGCCTTCTTCGGCACGTAAACTTTCAACTAGTTTCAAATATTCTTGCACACCCTCAGGTGCTTGACGCTTTTCTATCTCGCCCAACTGTACGAGACGATGGATCCCTGTTAAAAACTCACCAGACTTTTGTGCTGGTGCAAGAGATAAGTCATATTTACCTGCCCCACCATGGGTATCGATATATCGATATGGCTTATCTTTAGCATTTAAACGATTAAGCAGTTGAAGCAAAAGCACATGCTTCATAACATCGGCAAAGTTACCTGCATGGAAATGGTGACGGTAATTCATGTTGACAATTATTCCTCAATTCAAAGGATAGTTTATCATGAAAATAAAGGCTATTCTTTAGCGTTGATGTGATCAGCCAAAATTGTACTGTAATCAAATGAATGTTAACTGGAGCTGTATGCAATCCACCTCTCTTCCTACATCTTGGAATATTGATCAAATTTTAGATGATTTAAATACGTCTGGTTTTGCTTTAGTGAATGACGCGTACCCTAAAGAATATATAATCGATCTGGTTCAAGAATGTAGTCTTCATCTGGAGGAGTTTCGAGCAGCGGGAATACAGAATGGCGTTGTCAGTCATATTCGAAGCGACCACATTTTATGGATTGATCATCAACTGCCCATCGCACAACAACACATCAAGACCTTACAAAGCTTATCTCAAACCTTAAATCAAGCATTCTATCTCGGGATTAAAGAAGTAGAAGCACATTTTGCTTGCTATAACGCAGGTGAGTTTTACGCGTTACATCGCGATAATCCGCAATTAAAAAATGATCGAATGATTTCAACTGTTTTCTATCTACACGAACATTGGCAGGAAGACTGGGGTGGTCAATTGCGTTTACAGGATAAGAATGGGGAGTGGCATATCATTCAACCTACACCCAATCGCCTTGCTATTTTCCAAAGTGATATATTGCATGAAGTTCTTCTCTCCAAACAACAGCGTCTCTCTATTACTGCATGGTTAAGAAGTGGAAATTCTATTTGGAATAATTAGGATCGAATGAATATCAAGGGACACTAAACCTTTAAATTTCTCAAAACAACCTTATATAACCTACCTAACTGACGATTTTTGTGGATCAATGCATGTCGAATGAAACCAAACAGGTAATTTCTCGGATTGGGGAAACAGACCAACTTTATTTAAGTGGCAACACCCCCGAGCTTGCTTTAGAACGTGCGGACTTACGTTTGCAGTTAGTGATGCTCAGCCATGTTCGTCAGGAACAATTACATTTTCTACAAGAGGCAATTGTATTACTTGAACAAGCACGTATTGAACACGAAGAGATGCCTTTAAGCTTGTATTTGAGTTTGTCTCTGTATTTAGCTAAAGCATATATGATTTATTTTGAGCTCAACAAAGAACAACGTTTCGCTTTGATTACACAACAGATCTTAAAACCTTTAGCACATCATGATCACTTAGATATTTATTTCTTTCTCGCCTATGCATCTGTTGTAAAGCAAGAATATGCACTTACTCGACATTGGTTGAAAAAATATGTGTCTTGCCTAGATCATGATCTTGAATTGCTTCAAGCCCACCCTGCTTTCGATCAAGTACGACAAGAGGCTTGGTTTAAAACACTTCTACGTAATAAAGCTCACTAATGATTTGTGAGCTTTATTTATTTTTTTATGATTATTCCGTGCTGTCTACATGCAATTGTTGATTTAACTCATCAATCACTATCGCCCATTCATCATCTTTTTCCCAATGACTTTTTAAAAAATCTCGCTGCCCTGCACTCCAAAAATCAGCTTCATGCAGTTTTTCCTCGGCACGTAATTGATGCGTTTGGATAAAAAGCTCCATAGCCGCTTCATCCGCTTCTAACCCAAGCTGTTCAAATAACAGTTCTAGTGTAGGTTGTTGTTCAAACATGTTTATTCTCCCTTAGCTTTTTTCTTCTTTTAATGTATCAATAAAGCACGCACTATTGCAGTGAAGCACTTTGTTTTCTTGTTGTTTTTTGTGTGGTTCCTACACAATAAAAATGCCCCCAATCGGAGGCATTTTTTAATTTATCAGTGATAAATTATTTTAGCATATCAGCAATTGCTGCACGCTCTTCTTCAAGTTCGTTCAACGTGAAGTTAATACGCTCACGGCTGAACTCATCAATTTCTAAACCTTGAACGATTTTGTATTCACCGTTTTCAGTTGTTACAGGGAAACCGAACATAACGCCTTCTGGAATACCATATGAACCGTCAGATGGGATACCCATAGTTACCCATTTGCCGTTTGTACCCAATGCCCAGTCACGCATATGATCGATTGCAGCATTTGCAGCAGAAGCAGCAGAAGACAAACCACGCGCCTCGATGATCGCAGCACCACGCTTACCAACTGTTGGAAGGAATACATCCTTATTCCACTCAGCATCGTTGATTTTGTCTTTTAAGCTTTCACCATTTGCAGTCGCAAAACGGTAGTCAGCATACATCGTTGGAGAGTGGTTACCCCAAACCGTTAATTTTTCGATATCAGCAACAGCAACACCAGCTTTTTGAGCAACTTGAGTCAACGCACGGTTGTGGTCAAGACGTAACATCGCTGTGAAGTTTTTCGCAGGAAGATCTGGAGCAGAGTTCATTGCGATATAAGCATTTGTATTTGCAGGGTTACCTACAACCAATACTTTTACATTACGGCTAGCAACTTCGTTTAATGCTTGACCTTGACCGATGAAGATTTCACCGTTTACTTTCAATAAGTCAGCACGTTCCATACCAGGACCACGTGGACGAGAACCAACTAATAATGCATAGTCAGCATCTTTGAATGCAACTTTAGGATCATCAGTTCCGATCATGCCTGCCAATAATGGGAAAGCACAGTCGTCTAACTCCATCATTACGCCTTTAAGCGCTTGTTGGGCTTTCTCAACAGGAACTTCAAGCAATTGTAAAATTACAGGTTGATCTTTACCAAGCATTTCACCGCTTGCGATACGGAATAATAAGCTATAACCAATTTGACCTGCAGCGCCTGTAACGGCAACACGAACGGGTTGCTTCATGTAATTGTCTCCAATGAGGGTCCTTAATTGGACTAGATAGTGATTCTATCCAGTCAAATCATCATAAACGGCAAAGATTGTACTCTAAAGCAGCAGCATATGCATATAAAAGAGAATGAATTTCCACAAAAGTCTGATAGAAAATACAAATTAAGTGCAGCTAGAAAAGTTAATAGCTACCCTTAATTGTAAATTCACTTGGGCAACCAGTCACAACATGACTTGCACATTGTTTATACTGCCCATTTTTGTGATAACACACTCGGACCTCTGTCAAAATGGAGTCTGATCGTGAAGATTGACAACTAAAACGAATACCATTTGCAGGTAAAGAGGGATTTAATTTAGTAAATTGTTGTCTCAGATTTTCTTTTTGTACACTAATCGTGTTTTGACTGGTCAGATCAGCAGGTATCTTTAAACGTTCAGCGAAATTAATAATCGTTCTATAATATTGGCTCGCATTCATCGGGACACAACCTCCAACATTTTGCCAAAGTTGTACCCGCTCAGTTTCATTCGGCATGACACGTGCGACCACGGTCGATTGCAATGGAGATAATGCGGCTGATGATTTTGTTTCGCAGTTCCGATTGACTGGAACTTCTGGCAATAAACTTGAAATTGTTAAAGAATAACCTTCCAAACACTTACGTTGTTTTTGTTTTGATGAATCTAAAGCACATACCGCTGGCGTCATTTCTACATGTAAAATATAGCCCGTGAGATTTTGGTTACTCGCAGCATATAATGATGAGGCAAACGAAAGCACAAGCATACAGCCTAAAGCCTGTACCCACCTTGTAAACCGTCGTTTTAAAAAATCTATTGATTTCATCAAATACCAAAACTTCATGACTTCAAATTTAATATCAGCTTATATTTCAAGGGCTATTTCGCACAGGAATCACACCCATCCTTTTTTCTAGGGACTGTGGCCCTTGCCCCAATACCACACCATAATGCGTTGCATTGGTCATGACATGTTTGACATAGTCACGTGTTTCCAACAATGGAATCGATTCTGTGTATTGATCTGCCGCCAAAGGTTGATTGTCAGGCTGCCAACGTCGTGCTCGATTAGGACCTGCGTTATAACCCGCAGTAGCCAGCACTGCATTGCCGCTGAGTTGCCCCTGAATCATTGAAAGATAGAAAGTACCATAACGAATATTGGTATTCATTTCACTCAGCGCAGCTGGATTGTAGGTTTCGCCCATTTGTCGCGCAATTAACTTTGCGGTATTTGGCATGATCTGCATCAAACCACCAGCACCGACATGAGAACGTGCTGTGGTGACAAAACGACTTTCTTGGCGCATTAAACCATATGCCCAAGCAGGATCTACACCTGCATTATTGCTATGGCTCGTGACATTCGCACGATGTGGTGTAGCAAATCGATAGGTATCGTTATGACGGGTGGTCGTACGATCCGCAGCATAAATTGCCCGATCATACCATCCCATATCATGCGCGCGTTTTGCAGCAGCGAGAATCAAACCATCATCATGCTGTAAATAAGCTTGGCGTACTGCCCAATTCCACTCACGATTGATATATGTGGCTGGTGCATTAATTTCTCTAAGGGTAAATGCACGTCTAAAATGGATATTTTGATTAAGTCGTTGCGTATCTTGGGCAGAGGGTTGCTCATTAAATGGTTGATGGTGATAACGCTGGCCCAAACGGTCTTTGGCCAACAAATGATGATAATCATCACCAGCTTGAGCCAATTTACGATAAATCTGCTGTGCTGCTTGCTTAGACGCAGCATCGGCACGTTGCTCAGACGCTCTTGCTAACCAATACTGCCAACGATCTTCTTGTTTTTGCGTCACAGACATCGCATCTATTGCCCGAATCAGACTTTCCCAAGAACCAAATCGAATGGATTGTCTTGCATAAATTTCGGCTTCCTCAGGACTAAATGGATAACCATAGCTTTGATCAAATGCAGTTAATACTTCACGATTAAAACCATTTTTCATCACAGTCGTACCTCCCACATAACCGACTGTACGATATAGATATTGTTGTACAGCTTGTGGCGTATCTTGAAGCGCACGAGGAAGATTCGCCAATGCATTGGTTAGATCACTATCCGCGACTCGCCCCAAAGCAAAAATCAAATATGCATAATCTGCGTCGTTGTTTTTAGCAGCGCTCCACAGATAGCCCAATGGATTGGCTTGAATCTGATTGAGCTGTGCAAGCGATAAATTCAGCCCCATTGATTGTGCTGTGGTGATCGCAAAACCAGATTGCCCCGCACGTAGTTGTGACCACAAGCGATGTTGGCGATCTTGCGCGGTCATCAACGGGCTAGCCAGCATCAATCGCCCTAAACCATTACATGATTCAGGTTGTGTCGTGGTGGTTAACCAAATGTCTTTGTACTCTGCAAAAACAAGGCTATCTCCTGTTTGTGCTCGAACTTGGGCAACAGCACAGCTTTCTGCTTGATCAGGGTTTGTGACATAACTGAGTACGGGCTTGGCTTCAGCAAAGCTGGCGTATTTCACTTTTTCTTCAACATAGTCAGCTGCCAACTTTTCAGCCATTGCTGATTGTGGGTAGCGTTGAGCAAAACTAATAATGGCAGAGGCAGGCTGTGAGGCTAAATTGGTATTGAGTTTCCAGTATTCAGGGTAATACCCCAATACATCATTCTGCATTTGTTCTTGGAATTGATCGAGTAAAGCTATATTACTGGCATTTGCCGCACGCAAAGCATCATTGAATTGAATATCTAAAGCGTATAGGGATGAACATGCGAACATACCTCCCACTGCGAAAAAATAACGGAAACTGTTCTTATACTTCACTTTTTTAGCATCCATTGTTATCAAATCACGTTGCTTTTTCATCTTCATCAATCAATATGCCCTATTCACCCTAGTGATATAGTGTAATAAGTCTAGCTTTCCACTATTGTTGTGTTATGTAACTTACTGATTCATATTCATTAAAATGCATACAATTTTATTCACAAACTGTCCATTTTTGTCAGTTTTTTATTCTCTGCGTTCTGACAAAAATACTGTTATAATCCGCCGTTTATTTAAACCCATCTTGTTTAGGAGCCTGCATGACGGTTCAAACATTCATTCCAAGTGCGACACACGCTGCCTCAGAAAACACTGTTACCCAGCCAATGCACACCGCTGATGTTTCAATGAAGAAGTTATATATTGAAACGCAAGGGTGTCAGATGAATGAGTATGACAGTCATCGTATGGCAGATTTGTTAGGTGATTCACATGGCTATGTGCTCACTGACAAACCAAATGAAGCTGACATCCTTTTAATGAATACTTGCTCTATTCGTGAAAAAGCGCAAGAAAAAGTATTTAGTGGACTCGGCCGTTGGCGCAAACTTAAAGAGAAAAATCCTGACCTCGTGATTGGTGTCGGTGGTTGTGTTGCCTCTCAAGAGGGTGACAACATTCAAAAACGTGCGCCTTATGTCGATATGGTATTTGGTCCGCAAACCTTGCACCGTTTGCCACAAATGTTAGATCAACATCAAGCGCAAGTTGAAAAACCAAAGAAAGAAAAAATTAAACTGGTCGATATCTCCTTTCCTGATATTGAAAAATTTGACTTCTTACCAGAACCTCGCGTCGAAGGCTTTAAAGCATTTGTTTCGATTATGGAAGGCTGTTCAAAATACTGTTCTTTCTGCGTGGTACCATATACTCGTGGTGAAGAAGTTTCACGACCATTAGATGATGTTCTAGCAGAAATCGCTGGGTTGGCTGAAAAAGGTGTTCGTGAAATCAGCCTACTTGGTCAAAACGTAAATGGTTATCGTGGTGAAACTTTTGAAGGCGGAATTTGTACATTCCCAGAATTACTTCGCTTAGTGGCAGAAATTCCAGGTATTGGACGTTTACGTTACACCACTTCTCACCCACTCGAATTTTCAGATGAGTTGATTCAATGTTATCGTGATTTACCGCAAATGGTTTCACACTTGCATTTGCCCGTACAAAGCGGTTCGAATGATGTGCTGCAGGCGATGAAACGTAACCACACCATTGATGTCTATATCGATAAAATAGCCAAACTCCGTAAAGTTCGCCCTGATATGCATTTATCAAGTGACTTCATTATTGGCTTTCCTGGTGAAACGGATCAACATTTCGCAGAAACCCTACAATTCATTAAAGATTTAGACTTTGATCACTCTTATAGTTTTGTTTATTCAAAACGTCCGGGGACACCAGCCTCTGATCTTCCAGATGACACACCTGAACAAGTGAAAAAGGATCGTCTCGCACAAGTTCAAGAGGTGATTAAACGCTCAAGCATCGATAAAACTGATGCTATGCTCGGTAAGATCGAACGTGTCTTAATTGAGAAAGTATCTGATAAAGATCCAAATATCTTGATTGGGACAGCAGATAATACTCGTCTGGTTACATTTATAGGCGATGCAGCTTGGGTCGGTCGTTTTGCTGAAATCGAGATTACTGAAATTAAAACTTTAAATTTAGTTTATGGTGAACTCTTGAATCTTGAACCTGACGTGGCGTAATGTAGAGGTATTCTTATAAGTCAACAAAAAGGGCTTCTCTTGACTGCAGCGATTCGACGTACAGTAATGTTCCCTGAGATTTCCATGGAACGCTTAAAAAGCATGCTCGGTGCATATAACGGGCATTTAAAACAAATCGAACAACGTTTAGATGTCAAAATTACTCACCGAGGAGATGCGTTCTATCTCGATGGTGATATAGAAACGGTCGAAAGAGCCGAAGCATTATTGCAACGGCTCTATCAAGAGTCTGAAACATCACAACAAATCAGCGCTGATCTGTTACATCTCATGATTCAATCCTCACAATCCGAACGTGATTTCGAGTTGGTGGGTGAGGAGTTGGATGAATATGACGCGCCGATAGATGTGTATTTTCAAACACGCAAAGGACGAATTAATCCTCGCGGCGCTAACCAAAAGCGTTATGTACAACGTATTTTGCAAAGCGACATTTCTTTTGGTATTGGTCCCGCAGGTACAGGTAAAACTTACTTAGCGGTTGCCGCTGCGGTTGACATGTTAGAACGCAATGAAATTCAACGTATTTTATTGGTTCGCCCTGCTGTCGAAGCTGGGGAAAAACTAGGTTTCTTACCGGGTGATCTTACTCAAAAAATCGATCCATATTTGCGCCCACTATACGATGCTTTGTATGAGATGCTCGGTTTTGAGAAAGTTGCCAAACTAATTGAACGTCAAGTGATTGAAGTAGCACCCCTTGCCTACATGCGTGGACGCACACTCAATCATTCATTCGTGATCTTGGATGAAGCACAAAACACTACACCTGAGCAAATGAAAATGTTCCTCACGCGTTTAGGTTTTGGTTCCCGTGCTGTGATTACGGGCGATGTGACCCAAGTTGACTTACCACGTGGACAGCAATCAGGCTTAGCACAAGCACTCCGTGTACTGGAAAATGTACACGAAATTCATATTACCCGCTTCCACTCTCGCGATGTGGTTCGTCATCAGTTAGTACAAAAAATTGTAGAAGCTTATGAAGGTTGGGACAGCGAACAACAGCGCTTGTCAGCTGAAGCTCGTGCCGAACGTAAAGCCAAGCAAGAAGCTCTAATTGCTGAGAACGATGAAAAAGCGGATGCACAGCATTAAGATGATTAAGGGTTTATTTTGAAAATCAATTTAAGTCTGCAACAAGACTTTCAAACTGCTGAGTTACCACTGAAACGTGGTCAAATCAAAAAACACATCGAAACCGCATTACGTCATGTCGGTTTCGATGCTGATTGTGAAATTGGCATTGCTTGTGTTGATCTAGCAGAAAGCCATGAACTAAATCTGCAATATCGGGAAAAAGATAAACCAACAAATGTACTTTCTTTTCCAAGTGACATTCCAGAGGAAATGCTAAGTTTGCTAGATGCTGAACCTTTGGGTGATTTGGTCATTTGTATGCCTGTGGTTTTGCAAGAAGCGGAAGAGCAACAAAAAACACCGATGGATCATTTCACACATTTATTGGTACATGGCATTTTGCATTTACTCGGTTATGACCATGAAACCAGTGAATCTGATGCTGAAGAGATGGAAGGATTAGAAATAGCAATTTTGAAGAAACTCAACATTGCCAATCCTTACCAAGCTGATGAAATCTAGTTGAAACGCTTATGTATGTTGTGATTTTTAAAGCCACAATCAATACACTCGATGCAACTTACTCTGAAATGGCACAAAAGCTGAGAAATAAAGCTTTAAGCCAATTTAACTGTATCAAATTCGAAGCATGTAGTGAAAATGGCTTTGAAATTGCGTTGTCTTATTGGCACAACCATGAAGATATCAGATATTGGCAACAAGACGCTGAACATCAAGTTGCTCAGCGTCTAGGTAAAGAAATATGGTACCAACACTTTAGCGTGGAAATTTGCAAAGTTGAGCGTGCTTACTCTAGTCAAAATGGATTGTGAATAACATTTAAGTTATCCACATGTTCAATAAAAAACGACTGAATTCAGCCGTTTTTTATTTATTAAACTTTTAGAATTGATAACGGAAAGTCAATGTTGCATTTCGTGGTGCGCCATAATTCATACGATTTTCACCAATACCATCAAAATATTCTTTATCTAATAAATTATCCAAGTTCAGTTGCACACTGATATTTTGATCAACTTTATAACCTAGCATCGCACTCAATAAGAAAACCTCATCTTGCTCAATTAAAGTTGCTCCAGTCCCTGTATAGGTTTTACCACGATAATTTACCCCAACACCCGTATTCCACTGATCACGTTTGTATTTAACGAATAAATTAGATGTTGTGCGGGCGCTTGTTGTAGCGACTTTCTGATCTTTACCATCTTTTGCTTCAAAGTTCGCGATGCCAAAGTTGATTGCCCAATTGTCATTGATCTCCCCATCAACTTCGAGCTCAACCCCTTTACTTACAACGCCATCAACCCCACGATAAGCTTGCTCAGAAGTATCTATACCTTGCGCATTCTTAACGAACTTACCTGAAATTGCTTCAGCGAAATTGGTTTGTTCAATTCTAAAGATAGATAGAGCTGTATTTAAATGACCACCAAACCATTCACTTTTGATTCCTGTTTCATAATTCCGTCCAATGATTGGGTCTAAATAGTTCCCATTTTCTTCACGACGATTTTGAGGCGTGAAAATATCGGTATAACTTGCATAAAGAGAATGATCTTGAGCAAAGTCATAAATAACACCAAAATATGGCGTGAGTTGATCATTAAATTGTCGATTACCTTTATGATCTTCAGACTTATATTCCCAGTTCGTCAATCTGGCCCCTGCCACAATCTTTAATGGATCAAGAACTTGGAATTTACCTGCAATGTAATATCCTGTTTGCGTGGTTTCATTTCCAGCTAATTTATTGGGATTAGTAATAGGCGTTAACAATTGAGTATTCATATTAGAAAAATCTAAATGTTCCCATTGATCAATATCCAAATCATTGGTTCCTTTATCTTTTCCCTGAATCGTTCCATAACGGCTATAAACCAATTCATTTTTATTCCATGAGCTGCCCAATATAATTTCTTGCTTACGATTGGCAATGGTGAAAGGTGCTGATATATACATATCTATGTTATTTTCTTCATTCCGCTTATCAGAAGAATATACAGACACAGCCCCTAAGCTTTTGTTCGTCTCCTTATCGACTTTACCTGCGACATAGAGCAGAGCTGATTGGTTATCGTTTTGCTGGTATGAATAAGCAATATTTAAAGCAACATCATTAAAAAGGTTCTGTTTCAAGTTAGCAAAAACCGCTTTCGTATCAACGTTCCAATAAGTCCAATCCGAACTTACAGTCAAAGAACGATCAAATTTGGTTCTTGTCCCATCATTATAAAAAGCTGGTAATCCTCCCCAACGGATTCCATCGCGCTTTAATTCCTGATAGGTTGCAGCCAATGATAAATTTGTTCTATCAGTCACATCGTAATCAATTACACCATAAACAATATTTCGCTCTCTTGAATAGTAGTCCATGAAGGAATCTTCATCTGAATGTTTCACATAAATGCGACCACGTAATGAACCATCCTCATTTAATGAATTCGAAAGATCCGCAGAACTTGTATAATTATTCCATGATCCAACAGCTGCATTAACATTGCCTGTAAACTCTGTGGCATTCGCTCGTTTACGCACCATATTTATCCCCATTGAAGGGTTACCTGCGCCAGAGTTAAGACCATTTGCTCCTTTCACCACCTCAACACGATCATAAATTCCCAAATCTAAATCACCTTCTGCAAGTGATGATGTACTTGGCATCCCATCGATTAAGTGATAATCCAACTGAAAACCGCGAGCAAAATAACTTTGACGTTCATCTGTTCGAGAAACTGTTACTCCTGTGACATTACTCATTAACTCTTGAAACGACTCAATATTTCGATCATCTAAATATTCCCGAGTATATATCTTCACTGCTTGTGGTGTTTCTCGTAAAGACATATTCAGTTTAGTCGCTGTATTGGTACTTTTTGCTGTATAACTCCCCGTACCTTCAGTGGTCGCATCATTATTTTCTTTAGCTTTTACTGTAATTGTTGGCATTTGTGTACTTTCAATATTTGACTGAGCAGAAGCCAATGAGGGTAAAAATATTGCTGCCATTGCCAGAACAAGCGGGTGTGCTTTAAATAAGCTCAATTCAGAATCGTGTTGCATGCAAAATTATCCTTTTCACAAAGTTTAGAGCATTTGGAGACACACACCACTTCCCCCCGAAATTTTAAAGAAGGATGTATGAATGCCCTAAAGGAGAATTAAAGAAATTACAAGACGAATGATAATCGTTTTTATTATCAATTCAAGAGCTATAAACCAAAAGCAGCTATGACTATGAAGTTTGTACTTAAAAAAGATGACTCATAAAATATAAGATATTAATTTTAATGGATATTTCAACACATACAACAAAGTAAATTCTGTCTTAGTTAATGCACTTCAAATTCAGCATCCACTGGATCAAAACGCCATGTTCGGATAATACGTAACTCAGAAATATCTTCCATACTGCTGTCAAAAGCTCCAAATGGTGCACCACGGCGAACAGAAGCACGAGCTGCTTCATCCAAAATCGGATGTCCTGAGCTCTCAATTAAACGAATGGCTCGGATACCGCCTTGCGCATTTAAAATCACCATTAAACGGACTTCACCCGCTAAGCGTTGCTGTTTTGCCGCATCGGGATAATAACGATTGCCATACAACTCAACTTTTTGTCGGAATTTATCGAGATACGCTGCCGATGCATCTTGTTTCGCTTGTATCCCATCAACCGTTTTAATACGTTGCTTACGGCTAAAATTTTGTTGCCGTTGTAAATATTGCGCTTCTAAACTTGCCACCATCGCAGCTTTGGCTTGAAATTGACTTTGTAATTCTTCTAATGCTTTCTTACGTTCATTCTGTTCAGCTTGCTTTTGCCAACTTAACACTGTCATTAACACTTTTTCCTCAAAGAGGAGTTCACGCTTCTGTTGTATGGTTTCGAGACTTTCTAGCTCATGCTCTCCTGTGGTTGCATCACTTTGCATTGGCGTGGGCATATCACTAGACATACGATGTGCTTGATGAAATTCACCTGATCCTTGTTGATCAGTTTGCGCTAAAAAATCTGCATGCTCGACCTTATCTTGACTTGGACGTACAGACACGGCGATTTCTTTGGTTGATGTATCAGTAGGTGCAGGCATTGAAAATTGTGTTATCAGTACGAGTCCATGTACCATGATTGCAATAACAACTGCTCCAACAAAAATCGGATCTTGCCACCAAAAGGAAGTCATCTGAGTACGAAAATTTATTTTATTCCACATGGTATATAAGCGACAAAAATGTCTCATCCCCAACGGCAGCTACCGCATAAAAAACCAAACCAATATTCAAAAGTACGAAAAAATGTGATCCACTTATAGCTTGAGTGCTTCCATCGCATCATTTTATGAAAATGTAGCAATTAATTTTGCTACACTGCAAGCCACAAATTTAATTTTTACTTTTTAGTTAAGCAAAGATGGCGAATACACCATTCACTTTCTGGAACAACTTTTATGCAAACGCTACTTTCATCTGTTGTTAAACGTCTACGTAAAGTTTACCAAAAAGCCGAAGATTTCATTGAAGAAGAAAGAGAATTCCCACTTTCACAAGTATTTGTAAATGCCACAATGGAGCGGTACGTCACCAATAATGTCGGAATCATGCAAGATTTACATGCAGATCTATATGATGGTTGGTTACGTCTATACACCACTTTGGATGTAAAAGGCTTACACACGACGCTATCCGTTGATTTAAAACTGATTCAAATGGAAATGAATCAGGATGTTCAACTGATGGTGTTTGAACAAATTAGTAATACTCAAGTGATCGAAGCAAAATTCAAAAACATTTTTCAAAAATGGGGCTTCCATATTGCGATTTGGTATTACCAAAAATTTAAGGAAGAAGATCCTTTAGGCAAAATTTTAGCGCATTTTGAAATTGTAACGGTGAAAGATGATTTACTCTATCTCGATCTAAATCGCTGGTTTGGGAAAAAGCCAAGCATTATTGAAACTTTGAGTAAGGTTCATGTCAACCGAGCAAGGGTCCGACCTGCTGAGCTCATCGTGTGGGGCAATGTCAATCTCACTGCGATTCTATACCCACCGAATGATGATGATTTTGGTGAAGATGAGTTAGAAGATAGTACTGTGACGCCCATTCAACAGAAGAAGGCGAAAAGAAAATAAATAAAATGCTCAATGGGTTTACTTATTACTTTACACCTACCCCATTGAGCCTCCACCTTTACGATTTATACGAAAATTAACAAGCGCTTAGTAAAAAGGCTGAACTTTTCTTCACAATCTACAGGCATAATAAATCTAAATTTTCCTGATAAATGAGTGCAAATACCTCGTATTCGCTCTAAGGACTCAACGTTATGACACAGAAATTATCAAAAGTGCTCGGTATTGCAACAGTAACATCTGCAGCGATTCTATGCGGCAGTTTATCTAGTCATGCTTTGGCAATGACCCCATTCCAAGCAAACTATCAATTTAGCTACAATAACAAAAACCTAGGTTCTGCAACACGTACACTCGCTCAACAAGGTAATAACTGGACATATTCTTTTAACGCACGTGCTGGTGGTATCGCCTCTGCCTCTGAAACCAGTCAATTTAGCTTTGCTGACAATAAGATCACATCGCAAAAATTTAGTCGCACCAGTAAGATCTTGATTCATAACAATACTATGAACATCAACTTTAATCCTAGTGCGAAAGTAATTAACACCCAGAAAGATGACAAAAAGCGCTCTTTCCCTTGGAAAGATGGTGTTTTAGATGAGCTGAATGCCGAATTACAAGTTCGTGAAGATCTCAAAAATGGTAACACCTTACAAACACGCTATTTCATTGCAGATAGTAAAGCAGTGGATGAGCGCCGTTTTATTCGCCAAGGTACTGAAACCATCAAAACTAATTATGGGACTTTTAACACAATTAAAGTCGTACTTCAGCACGACAAACCAGAACGCAACACGGTATTCTGGCTCGCGCCAAAACTTGATTATCTCCCTGTCAAGGTGACACATAATGACGGAAAATCTTCGTATGGGCTTTTATTAACGGGCTATACGGGTAAAACTAATTAATCAGCGCTAAAATTGCAGCCATATACCAAACATCGTAAAGTTCTGTGAAATATCAACAAAGCTTTAATTTATGGCTTGCAATTTTTTTGATGCTTTTTAAAATATGCCTTTGCTTGAAAAAGCATCCGTTTAGAGGATTCTCCCGTGTACGCTCTAGAACAGAAAATCTTAAATGAAGGTATCGTTCTATCTGATCAAGTCTTGAAAGTTGACGCTTTCTTGAATCACCAAATCGACCCTGTGCTCATGCAGCAGATCGGCAAAGAATTTGCTGCTCGTTTCAAAGATGCTGGCATTACCAAAATTATTACCATTGAAGCATCAGGTATTGCACCTGCGATCATGGCGGGTCTAGAGCTTGGTGTGCCTGTGATTTTTGCTCGCAAATATCAGTCATTAACATTAAAAGATGATCTTTATCGTTCTAAAGTGTTTTCATTTACTAAACAAACTGAAAGTACAATTGCTATTTCTAACAAGCACATCAGTTCAAGTGATAAAGCACTTGTGATTGATGACTTCTTGGCAAATGGCCAAGCGGCATTGGGCCTGATTGACCTTATTCATCAAGCCAATGCTGAAGTGGTTGGAGTAGGAATCGTGATTGAAAAATCATTCCAACCTGGTCGTGATGTCTTACTCGAAAAAGGCTATCGTGTAGAGTCTTTGGCACGCGTTAAATCCCTCAGCGATGGTAAAGTAACCTTCGTGACTGAATAAGCAACATTATGAATTCGAAAGAGCGCTTTCAATATAAAGCGCTCTTTTCTTTTGTAGGATTTCATCATCGAAGCAACAGAGATAAGTGCCTTAATCAGAATAATCAAGTATCATTCTATACCCAGTCAATGGAACTACACTCGATTGATTGAACCCATCGATGCCACTCAAACTGAAAGTTCACACAAGATTTTAGAGAAAGCTATGCGCACATATTTAGACCTTTTACAACATATTCTCGACAATGGCGGCGACAAAGGTGATCGTACAGGTACGGGTACACGTTCAGTATTTGGTCATCAAATGCGCTTTGATCTTTCTAAAGGTTTCCCCTTACTCACCACCAAGAAAGTCCATTTTCGTTCCATCGTGATTGAACTACTGTGGTTCCTCAAAGGTGATACTAATGTTCAATATCTCAAAGACAATAAAGTCACCATTTGGGATGAATGGGCAACTGCCGAACAAACCGCTCGCTTTGGTCGTCCAGAAGGTGAATTAGGTCCAGTGTATGGACATCAGTGGCGTAATTTTGGTGCAACTCAAAATGAGGATGGTAGTTATCAACAAAATGGTTTTGATCAAATCAAATGGCTGATTAACGAAATTAAAACCAATCCAAATTCACGTCGCTTAATCGTGTCTGGATGGAATCCTAACGAGGCTGGAAAGGTTGCTTTACCGCCTTGTCATACGCTATTCCAATTTTTCGTACAAGATAATAAATTGTCATGCCAGCTGTATCAGCGCAGTGCTGATGTGTTCTTAGGTGTGCCATTTAATATTGCCAGCTATGCCTTGCTGACACATATGATTGCACAGGTTTGCGGTTTAGGCGTCGGTGATTTTGTATGGACAGGTGGTGATACGCATCTCTATGCGAACCATTTTGAACAAGCGAAATTACAACTTAGCCGTGATCCTCTACCGTTGTGCCAGCTTAAACTGAATCCAGAAATTACCGATATTTTTGATTTTAAATTTGAAGATATCGAAATCGTGGGTTATGAATCACACCCAGCAATTAAAGCACCCGTTGCAGTTTAAAACGATAAGAGAGCTCACTTATGGCATGGCAAGGCACAGAAGTTGTCCACGTAGTGGCAATGGATAGAAATAACTGTATTGGAAAAGGAAATGCCCTGCCGTGGCATATTTCTGCAGATCTCAAACATTTTAAAGCCATCACTCAAGGTGGTGTGGTTATCATGGGTCGTAAAACCCTTGAGTCAATGGGACGTGCATTACCGAATCGCGTAAATTGGGTGATTACGCGAGATCCATCTTGGCAATTTGATGGTGTAAAAATTGCGCATAGTATTGAGGAGGCTTTAGATGCTGCACTTACAGACGTACAACACTCTGAAAAAGCATCCTTATTTATTATTGGTGGAGGAGAGATTTTTAATCAAACACTTGCCTTTGCTGACCGCCTAGAACTGACCCATGTAGATTTAGATGTTCAAGGCGATGCACATTACCCAAAAATCTCTGAGAATTTTCAAAAAGTGAACTCAGAACTACATACTGATGAAAAATCAAATATCGCCTTCGAGTTCGCAACTTACCAAAAATAAAATGGACTGCGAATTGTTATGCATGAGATTGGATCACGTGAGTTCTTCATTGGATTAGGGATATGGTTCTTACATAGTACCTTTACTCTTTTCGTGATCCTTTCCAGTATTTGGCTATGTTTAGCCTTATGGATACAGCAACCCCTTGGTCCGATCTTTAGTCGCATTATCATTATTCTTTGGGGACTATTCGCACTGAGTTTGCTTGGTTTCTATGTCAGCGGACATATTTTTAGTCGACGTACAGATATTCTGCTCTATTGTTTTGCGTTCGCTTGTTCTTTGTTCTGGTATTTTTCTTTAGATGCACGTCAAGACCGCGTCTGGGATCCAGAGGTATCTGAGCAACTCAGCTATGAGAAAAAAGGCGATATTGTAACGTTGCACAAGGTACGAAACTTTAATTGGTACCCCGATGGAAGTTATGACATTCACTGGGAGGATCGGACAATTGATCTGAACAAAATCACAGGAATTAATGTGATTGCCTCCTACTGGATGGGTCCCCAAATCGCACATACTCTCGTGAGCTTTGACTTCTCAGATCAAAAACCACTGGTATTCTCGATCGAAATTCGAAAAGAAAAAGGCGAATCTTTCTCTGCGATCGGAGGATTCTTTCGTAAATATGAGTTAAGCCTAATTGCATCCGATGAGAAAGATATTGTCTATACACGTAGCAATATTCGTAATGAACAGGTTTATTTATTCCCGATCAAAATTCCTGCTGCGGAACGTAAAGCATTATTTATTGAATATCTTAAAAAGGCAGATGAACTGCGTGCGGAAGCAAAATGGTATAACACCCTGACCAGTAACTGTACCACCTTAATCTTTGATATGGCACAAGCCATTAGCCAGCAAGCATTACCCAAAGATTACCGCTTACTGGCTTCTGGTTATTTGCCAAATTATCTACATGATCTCAAAGCATTGAATCAGAATTACAGCATGAAAGAATGGTATCAACTGGCACATATCAATCCACGTACCGAACAATATGCCAAACAACCAAATCAAAGTAGTGAATATTATTCTGAAGTCATTCGCGCAGGACTACCCAAAACTGAATAATTCTTCTGCTCACTTAGTCAAACCTATCTCAATATTTACAAAATGATACGTAATATGCGGCTCAGATCCACGTTTATTAAGTTTAATTAAAATCATTAAACTCAAAGACTCGGATCTTTCATTTATGTTAAAACCATTATTAGCTTCTTGTACTTTGGCAGTTACGATCATCATGACGGGTTGTACAACCACAGAATCTTTAAGCACCTCTCCAAACGCATCACAGAAAGAAACAATCAATTTATATAATCGCACGTGGATTGCTACACATATTAACGGTATCGAAGTCAAAAGTAATGAGTTATCAATAAAACGACCTTCGATTCAGTTTGATGCTCAAGCTAAACGCTTTTTGGGTGCAGATGGTTGTAACAATATTCAAGGAAGCTTCGAAAGCCAAGGTGCTATTTTACGCTTAGGTGCTGTCGCATCAACCAAGATGGCATGTATTGGTAAAGACAACAATGACCTATCACGTCAATACGCAAATGCCTTAGCTGCAACTACAAACTACCAGCTGAAAGGACATGAACTAAAATTCCTCGATGCTTCTGGACAAGTTCTTGTAACTTTCGTTACGGTGGTTCAACCATTACCGTAATTCACCTTGATCAAAGCCACAACCCGTTGCAAACACGGGCTTTTACTTTTTGTCGACATCGTTTACTTTAAAGGCATTCATAAAATTAGAAATTGGGGACTTAAATGCAACAAGCACTATTTGGTGGTGGATGTTTCTGGTGTGTAGAAGCAGTTTTTTTACAGCTCAAAGGCGTTGAAAAAGTAGTCAGTGGTTATGCTGGCGGTATTGTGCAGAATCCAAGCTATGAGCAGGTTTGCCAAGGTAATACTCAACACGCTGAAGTTGTGCTTATCGATTTTGATGAGCAACAAATCAGTTACACCCAACTTTTAAATGTGTTTTTTACCACCCATGATCCAACCACATTAAACCGTCAAGGCAATGATATTGGAACACAATACCGTTCTGTTATTTATTATTTCAATGAAGAGCAGAAACAACAAGCCGAACAGGTCATCCAAAATTTAGAGGATGAAGGGCTCAACATTGTGACTGAACTAAGTCCTGAACCGACTTTCTATCCAGCTGAAGAATATCATCAAAATTTCTATGCCCGTAATCCTTCCCAAGGTTATTGCAACTTTAGTATTCCACCCAAATTATCCAAGCTACGCTCTAAGTTTTTAGATTTACTCAAAACTGAATAGCAATAAAAAAAGCAACTCGAAAGAGTTGCTTTAATTTTTCAATGATAGGCGCTAGCTCTAGTTTTCACTAACGAAAGCAATATCACTCAATCCAGCTTCACTGGCACGCGACATAACTTGTGCAACCGTGTCATATTTTGATTCTTTATCTGCACGTAACTGCACTGTCGGTTTTGTAGTTGCTTGACCCGCTTCTGCAAAGCGTGTTTCTAACTCATCCAAACTAATGATCTGAGTATCCCAAGCAACTTCACCTTTGGCATTAATACTAATCGTAATTGCTTTTGGTGGTGGATCGATAATTTCAGCAGTTGTTTTTGGTAAACTTAATGGAATTGATGGGTTTGCAACCGTTGCTGTGACTAAAAAGATAATCATCAATACCAACATAATATCGATCAGAGGAATGAGGTTCATCTCATTCATGCCACTGTCGTGGTCTTCACCCAATTGAAAGCCCATTTTAAGCTTGACCTCCAACTAAACTTTGTTGCGTTGCTTTAGCTTCAGTTTTTACCGTTGTCTCTTGTTGCAACATCGTATCGATAAGCAACAGATGTGCTTGATCTTGAAGTTCATGTGCCAAACCACGGTTAAAACGCATACAAATGTTGTAAGCCAATACCGCAGGAATCGCAACAGCAAGACCAAGACCCGTCATGATCAATGCCTCACCGACAGGAATTGCAACCTGCGCTAAGCCTGCCTGACCACTTTTACCAACAGCGACAAGTGCATGGAAAATCCCCCACACCGTACCGAACAAACCCACAAACGGTGCAAGTGAAGCAATCGTACCCAAGACTGAAACGCCTTTTTCAGCTTGCGATTTTTCAGCAGAAATCTGACGAAGCAAAGCTTGTTCAGCAACCGCTTTACGCTGTTCAAAGGTGAGTGGTTGTAACTTTGCTTTCAGTGTAGCCAAAGCCTGAGCAAGCTGAGCATAAGCTTGTTGTTTTAATTGGCGTGTTCCTAAAATACGTAGAATAAAAATCGTCCACGTTGCAATCGACATTGCGAGAAGAACAAAATACAGTGTTTTACTTACTGCATCTGCATGTTGCCAATAAACTGAAAAGTTCATATACGAACTCCTGATTTAATCTGTCACAAGGACTCAAATTTATTAAGGATTAAGATCAAACGGTTGCTCTGCTCGAATTGGGTAAGCAACACCATTCTCCATATACGGTTTAAACTTTGCACTTTTCACAGCACGTACTACTTTTTCATCCAAAGCAGGTATGCCCGAACTGCGTGTCACACGCACATTGGTCACACGGCCTTTTTCATCCGCTTCAATCATAACCATAATGGTGCGTGCTTGGTTGTCTAACTCTTTAGGTGTGAAGCTAATTCTTGGAGATCGACTCCATTGTACACCTGAACCACCAATCGATACGGTTCTCGGTGACGGATCAGCTGCTGGCTGAGGTCTCGCCACCTCTTGGACTGGTTGCGGTTTTTCAACAACCTTTTCTTTTACCGTTGTACTAACAACAGTCGTTTCAATTTTGGTTTCAACTTTTGGTTCAGTTTTTTGAATCACTTGCTTAGGTGCTTCAGTCTTAACTTGTTGCACTTTCTCAATTTTCTTTGGAGGTGGCGCAACAGGCTTTTCAACGACCTTAACCTCTTTTACCTCTTTTTTCGGTTCAGGTTTAGGCAGCTCTTTTGGCTTAGGAAGCTCAGCTTTTGGTGGCTCTTTAATTTTAACAAATTTGACTTTAAGCGGTTCTTTTTCGATTGGTTTTAACTCAATCGTTTTGATGTGGCTAACTGCCCACAAGACTCCCACATGTCCAATCATAACTGCAACTAAAGCAGTGATGATTTTCTTTTTCATCGGGTTTGGTGTGTTAAATGATGCAGGAGATGGACTCATAAGAATCTAAGTACCTATATAGATGGTGTTAGTCTAAAAAACGATTACACACATCGGATAGAACAATTAAAGTGCCGTAATAATAAATGAGAAGTGTTTTCATTTGCAACTGTTTTTTTGTGAATATACTTCAAATCACTGATAAGCCACACAAAAAAGTAACGTTATAATGTAACAACACATTCACATAAAAAAAGTATGCCTAAAAAAGCATACTTTTAAAATTTTTGATCGCTTATTGAAACACAACCGTTTTATTGCCATCAACAATCACACGGTCTTCAAGATGCCACTTTACCGCACGTGCTAACACATTACGTTCAACATCTTCACCTAACTCACGTAACTGCTCAACATTGTAGTCATGGCTCACACGCTCAACATCTTGTTCAATAATTGGACCTTGATCAAGATCAGCAGTCACATAATGCGCTGTTGCACCAATCAACTTCACCCCTTTCTCATACGCTTGCTTATATGGATTTGCGCCCACAAAAGCAGGTAAGAATGAATGATGAATATTGATAATTTTCATTTCCCATTGAGAAACAAAGTCTTCACTCAATATCTGCATATATCGCGCTAAGATCAATAAATCATTGCCTTGCATCATGTCATTAATTTGTGCATAAGCTTCTGCTTTATTGTCTTTATTCACCGGCACAACATGGAATGGAATCCCAAAATTTTCCACTGCTTCACGTAAGTCAGGATGATTTGAGATCACCTGAGTGATTTCACAAGCTAATGAACCGCGTGCATGACGCCATAATAGCTCTAACAAAGCATGATCTACTTTAGAAACCAAAATGCCGACTTTCTTTAGCTCGCCAACAAAATTTAGTTTCCATTGCATGCCATAACGTTCAGCAACATTTGCTGCAAAGGTTTGCATCAATGCTTCTTTACGCGATTGTAAATGATCCAACTCAAATTCAACACGCATAAAATAACGTCCGCCTTGAGCTTCTGTTGCGTACTGATCAAGTGCGGTGATGTTTGCTCCCTGATGATACAAAAAGCTCGATACAGCTTGCACAATTCCTGGCTTGTCTTCACAAGTAATCAGTAGTCGTGCTGTATGGGCAGTAGTCGTGTTCATGTTGTTAATTCACTTATTCGAATCAAATTAAAAAAATCAAGCCGAGCATTCTAACGCTTTTTTGCCTACGACTAAATAGCTAGTCACAGATGATCATCATCATTTTTAAGATTCGATAAACTAGCAAATAACTCTGAAGGTCCAAGCGATTGCAATAATTGCTCATAGGTTTGACGACTTTCACCCATTAAATATGGTCCTTCTAAGAACACCATTTGTCGCAATGCTTGCCAGACCCATTTTTCTTCCAAACGATTGTTGTCACTAATATGACCCGACATATATAAGAAGTTGGTCCAGTTGGTCAGTACGATCCACAAGTTAATGATCAATGCCTCAATTTCTGAGTCAGTCATTTTCATCAATCCTGCATCCACAAAGGCACGATAAATTTTTTGTCCTTGCTGCATGACCTGCCCTGCAAAGCGAGGGTAAATCTTTCTAAAGTCTTCATTATTTTCAACAAGATGGTAAACATCACGATGAATAAAACGATAAGCCCAAAGCTGGTTACTTAATACCTGAAAATAACTAATTTTATCATTGGCATTGAGAGGACGATCATCAGGTAGCGCTAACATTTCCAAAGTTTCAGCCTGATATTGCAATGCTAGTTCTTTGATGATTTCTTGCTTATTACGAAAGTGATAATACAAGTTGCCTGGGCTAATGCCGAGTTCAGCCGCGATATGATTGGTTGTGACTGAACGTTCACCACGCTCATTAAATAATTGCAAACTGATTTGCAAAATTCTGTCTTTGGTTTTGTTTGGTTTAGCATGCGACATTGAATTCAACCATCTATAACATTATCAATAGGTTATAAAACAAGCCCATAAAAGCGACTTGACACTTTAGAGTATTTACTCTAAAAATTAAAAAGTAATAAGATTTCTTTTGGTCTACTCCTATGAACAGTCAAACAAAAACAACCGCAATGACACCTCATGTTGACGTGCAACGATTACATGATTTGCTTGAGCAACAAAAAGTAGCTTACCAACGCCATCCTGTACCAAGCGCAAAAGAACGTATTGAACGCTTGGCTCGATTAAAAAACATCTTGGTAAAATATCAAGATCAATTTGCGGATGCAATTAGTCAAGATTATGGCAATCGTGCCGTTATGGAAACCAAAATTGGTGAAGTTCTAACTTGTTTAGAACATATTAAGTACTATAGCAAGAACTTAACCGAGTGGATGAAGCCCTCTAAACGCCATATCAGCATGTTACATCAACCCGCAAAAGGTTGGGTACAGTATCAACCACTCGGTGTAATCGGAATTATTGCACCGTGGAACTATCCACTATTGCTTTCGGTTGGACCACTAATCTGTGCATTGGCTGCGGGTAACCACGCCATGATCAAAATCTCAAGTGCCTCATCTAATTTTGGATATGTACTTGAAAATGCACTTTCAGAAGCATTTCCTCAAGAACTTGTCGCAGTTGTAAACGGCGGCGGTAAAATCTCTGATGCGTTTAGTCATTTACCATTCGACAAAATGATTTTCACTGGCTCAACCTCTGTCGGTAAAACAGTGATGGCTGCTGCTTCTCAAAATCTCGTACCTGTGATCTTGGAGCTCGGTGGTAAATCACCTGCGCTTGTACATTCTTCCATGAATATTCGCGATGTCGCACAACGTGTTGCTGTTGGTAAATTGTGGAATGCAGGTCAAACCTGTGTCGCACCTGATTATATGTTCCTTCCTAAAGGAAAAACTCAAGAGTTCACCAAACATTATCAAGACTTTGTGAATAGCATGTATCCAACACTTGCTGATAACAAAGACTTCACCTCGATTGTGAACGATAAACAATACAATCGCCTCCAAGGCTATCTTGAAGATGCTCATAAGCAAGGTGCAACCATTGTTGAATTAAACAATAACAATGAATCTCTCACTGAAGCACGTAAAATTGCACCGACATTAGTCACAGGTGTAACAACTGACATGGAAATCATGAAGAATGAGATCTTTGGTCCAATTCTTCCGATTTTAGAATATGAGCAAATTGAAGACGCACTACAATTTATCAATAGCCGCCCTCGCCCGCTCGCATTCTATTATTTTGATGTCGATAGCGCTCGTGCTGAATATATTGCTGGTCGTACCCATTCTGGGCATTTCGGGATCAACCAAGTCTTAACTCATGTTGCTCAGGATGACTTACCGTTTGGCGGTGTTGGCGCATCAGGTATGGGTAAATATCATGGTAAAGAAGGCTTCTTTAGCTTCTCTCATGAACGCTCAATGATGTCAAATCCAGTCAGCCCTAAACTTTATAGTCTGAAATTTATTTTACCTCCGTACAATAAAGCAGCACACAAACTGCTTTTGAAAACACTATTCCGTTAAGATGATCAAGGCATGATCTATCACACGAGATCATGCCGAGTTTTTACCAAATTCGCTTGTCTTTTAATCGTATTTTTGGTATAAAACGCCCCTTGAATGATTTCATCCGTTTACTTGAATGGCTAGTTGCACGAAACCGTGCTATATGAACTAGCAATGGAGTTCACCATGTCTAAGGTTTGCCAAGTTACCGGCAAGCGTCCTATCGTTGGTAACAACGTATCGCACGCAAACAACAAAACCAAACGCCGGTTCGAGCCGAACCTGCACCACCACCGTTTTTGGTTAGAAAGCGAAAAGCGTTTTGTACGTCTTCGTTTAACCACTAAAGGTATGCGTATTATTGATAAATTGGGTATCGAGAAAGTTGTTGCTGATCTCCGTGCTCAAGGTCAAAAGATCTAAGGAGTCTGAACAATGCGTGATAAGATTCGCCTCGTTTCTACAGCTGGTACAGGTTATTTCTATACCACTACTAAGAACAAACGTACTATGCCGGAAAAAATGGAAATCAAAAAATTTGATCCAAAAATCCGTCAACACGTAATCTTCAAAGAAGCTAAAATTAAATAATTTTAGTTCTTTAAAAAAACGACTTCTATTGAAGTCGTTTTTTTTGCTTAACATTTCTACTCTGCATCTATTGCTATGAAACTCAGAATACCGCTCAAAGTTAGAGAAAATTTACATAATTTTTTTTGATAATTAAAAAAATTGACATCAACAAATCCGATTTTACTTGTTACAATTTATTCGAAATTTTCTTGGCATGTTTTATGCTCATTTATTTATACCTTAACCGCAATGATTAAGGAGCGACAATGCCACATGACGTTGGTTTAATTATATTACTTGCTGCTGGTTTTGGTTTGGCGCTGGTTTTTGGCTTTATCGCAGCACGTTTACGCCTACCTCCTTTAATTGGTTATCTTATTGCCGGGATTATTATTAGCCCGAACACCCCAGGCTTTGTGGGCGATATGAAACTCGCAAATCAACTCGCCGAACTTGGAGTGATGTTTCTCATGTTCGGCGTGGGCATGCATTTCTCGATCAATGACTTATTACAAGTTCGCCGAATTGCTTTACCTGGTGCAATTTTACAGATCACTGTAGCCACCTTGCTTGGTATTGGTGTATCCATGTACTGGGGCTGGGACTTTGGAGCTGCACTCATTTTTGGTCTCAGCTTATCGTGTGCGAGCACCGTTGTTCTACTTAAAGCCCTAGGAGATCGAGGTTTACTCGACTCGGTCAACGGCAAAATTGCCGTGGGTTGGCTTTTGGTCGAAGACCTGGTTATGGTTTTAGCTTTGGTACTACTACCTGCTGTTGCTGTATTACTCGGTGGGCAAGCCCTGCATGGCACAGATCCCGAACAGAGTATCTGGGTCACAATTGGCTTAACACTTTTAAAAGTAACGGGCTTCATTGCCTTTATGCTGATTGTAGGTAAGCGCCTTGTACCCATGATCATGCAGTTTGTTGCTCGTCTTGGCTCACGTGAGTTATTTACCCTAACGGTTGTGGCTGCCGCGGTTTCGATTGCTTATGGCTCTTATGCGGTATTTGGTGTCTCTATGGCACTGGGTGCTTTCTTTGCGGGTATGGTGGTCAAAGAGTCAGACTTTAGTCATCGTGCTGAAGAGGAAACACTTCCTCTTCGTGAAATCTTTGCCATTTTGTTCTTCGTTTCGGTCGGCATGTTATTCGACCCAAGCATCTTGCTCAAAGAACCACATCATATTCTCGCAGTTGTTGCGATCATTATGATTGGTAAAACGCTTGCAGCGATTGCTCTGGTTTTGTTTTTCCGTTATCCCCTCAATACAGCTTTAACAGTCGGTGCAAGTCTCGCACAAATTGGCGAATTCTCATTTATTTTAGCAACCATGGGGGTCGCACTAGGATTACTTACGCTCGAAGCACAAAATCTTATTTTAGCGGGAGCTTTGTTCTCGATCACATTAAACTCTTTTGTGTTCTCAGCAATTGAACCGACACAACGCTGGATTCGTCAACGTTCGCATTTAGCACGTTTGTTAGAGCGTAGCGGTGACCCGCTTGCCATGCTTCCAGATGAAGTAGATCAGGAGTATTTACGTGATCAGGTCGTGATTATCGGCTATGGCGGTGTTGGACGTCGTATTACGGAGAATCTCATCGCACAAGATATCAAAGTTGTGATCGCAGAGGAAAACCGAGAAATAGTAGAAAAGCTAAGAGCTGAAGGTGTTGCTGCGGTTAGTGGTGAGGCAACCGAACCAAATGTATTAATTCAAGCACACATACATCATGCTCGTTTGTTGGTGATCTCACCAATGGATATCTTAGATATTCATCGCATTGTCGATATTTCTAAAAAGCTTAATCCGAAAATTCAAGTTCTCATCTGTGCTGAAAGTAAAGAGGAAGCAGCCGTTATTCGAGAGGAAAATATTGGTGAGGTGTTCTATGCCAAAGAAGAAATGGCAAAGAATATGAGCCACCATATTCTCAATCAAATCGAACTTGCCCATCACCCTGCTGGACATTAATTCCTAAAGCAAAAAAAAGCGTACTTGAAGTACGCTTTTTTTTGCTTTGATCAGCTGAAATGCTGTGGTTGTTCATCCACCACTTCAGCTTGCCATTGATTCATCTGTTTTTCCAACAGACCAAAGAGCGCCGCTTGTATCATGTGTTGTGCGACAGTAGGTGTTTGATCACCGAGTATTTGTTTCACTTCTTCGCTAAATTGAATTTTTACTAAAGGTTCATTCTCAGAACCTGCATTACGCAAAGCAAGTACACCACCTTCGAGTTGAACTAATTCGAGAACGGCTTCTTGATTACCAAATAATTCTTTTAACTGCTGCATTGACATATAAGTTCTCCATGCTTCAACCATGGTGGCAAAACACAAATGTGCTTTACTCTCTCACGTCTTATTTATATAAGTACGATGTGCATAGATTTCAAGTATCTCACTGCTAAGACTTAAAACTCAACCATTTCATTACGAAAACCATCAATTAAATGGCTGAGTTCACGATGCCATTCACGCAAGATTTTTACATCAGGTAACCATGCTTGAGGGCTTTGCGTAACTTTAATAATTAGATTTGAAGAAGTCTCATTTTCAGGTTCAGGCGCAGTCGGCTCAGGGGCATATTGGCACATACGGTAAGCTCGTTTTAACTCAGCAATAAAACCATCTTTTGCTAATTGTTGTAACACCGCAACTTCAGGTGAAACTTGCCCCTTGTCAGCCATATGCTCTTCAATTGACTTGAAAGTTGGTTGCAAATCATTCAGACGATAATAACGTACCAATTCTTGTAAGAACGCTAAAATCGCACCATGTAAGTGAAATACAGCAGCTTCACGATGCGCTTGCACTTGTTGAATATGTTCAGTTTGCTCTGCTTGTTGACATGCGAGTCGAGCAAAATACAGTTTTTGATTGGTCCGATCAGCATGATAACGAGCAACACGAGACATAGATAAATCCCTATTTCAAATAATTTAAAGCATGATCGATTGTAAAACGAAATATGTGAGAAACAAATAGCCGAGATTACATCAAAGAAAGACGAGGAAGTGATTCCTTAAGAATAATTTAAGCTTTATCGTCTGCAGCTTTCACTCGGATACCCACATCTTTGACACGTAAGGTATTTAAGCCTTTAATCGCTTTAACAGCTTCTCTAGGGTTGGTCATTTCTACAAAGCCAAAACCTTTAGATTTCCCTGTTCCCTCATCCTTCACTACGACACAAGATTCGACTTTGCCATATTGCTTGAATAACTCAAGGACTTCTGCATCAGTCACGGAACGATCTAAATTACGAACTAAAATTTTCATGCTAAAACCTAAAAAATGATTCATTTTTAAAGAAATGAATCAAAATAATTGAATATGCCTAGTTTAATCGAGATCAATACCAAAACCTAAACTTATTGCTGAGTTACGCTGCCAATTACTTTTATTAAATGACGATGGAACCTGACGATGAATCTGCACATCCACAAAATGTTGAGGTAAATCATTTAGAAAGTAGCTTTCTATCTTCCGTCCTAACTCATCATATTGATCTTGTGACCATAGATTTAAATTCTGTTTGGTCAAAATCAATTCATTTTCCGCACGTGTCAATGCCACATACAATACACGCCGTTCCTCTTCAACATCATCAAAATCACCTTGTGCTCTAGCGTGTGGATATTGATTTGGCGACACATGTGGGACGTAGCAGACCTTTTGCTCAGTTCCTTTCGCCGAGTGGATCGTAATCAGAGTCACCAAATCTTGATCAGGTGTTTTATCAATTTCTGAAACAGAGATTGGATCGAGGACATATTCTTCTAAAAACTCCCCGAGAGAACGATGCTTACGTGCCAATTGTTTAACCAAATCAAAATCTTTCGTACGACGAGACCAATCTTTGTTTTTATAGTTATTCTCTAATTGTTCATTGAGCGCATCAAGCGCCAAACCAATACAGGCTTCCACATGTTGCTGTAACACATCCAACTGCATCAAGATCAAAATCGCTTGTTGTGGAACTTTACCGTGGCGTTCTAAGCGCTGACAGCGAGCCTCAATATCAGGAAGCTGAATCAACTCTTGCGCTAATTTACTTGCACCGACATCCCCCACCCCATCCCATAAAGTCAAAAAGCGCATCCAAGCCAAATCATCCTGTGGATTGACACTCACCCGCAGCAGGCTCAATACATCTTTGACGTGTGCAGATTCAAGTAATTTTACACCGCCAATGAAGCGATAAGGAATATTGGCCGCGATCAATGCCCCTTCCAAATAACGCCCACTAAAACCAGAACGCAGCAACACCATATGCTCAGACCACGCAGCGCCTTGTAGATGACGCTGATTTAAATCCTGAATGATCCAGTTCGCTTCCTCAAACTCATTACTTAAAATATGAAGTTGGGGTTTTAAGCCCTGCCCACGATAGGCTTTCAAATGTTTATCATATTCAATCTGACTTTGATCGAGTAACCAATTGGATAAATCTAAAATGCCTTGTGTCGAACGATAATTCATTTGCAAGGTCAGCACTTCTGCATCAGGCACACGCTCTTTAAAGTGATGAATATTTTCAAAATCCGCACCGCGAAAGCCATAAATAGATTGTGCGTCATCCCCTACGCAGAATAATTTCACTTTACCGACCAAGGGCTGCAACAAAGCCCATTGTAAAGGATTGGTATCTTGCATCTCATCGACCAAAAGCGCTGAGCAAAAACCGGTTACCCACTTCACCAATTCAGGTGAATTCTGCAAATGTACCGCCACGATCGCCAAAATATCATCGTAATCAAGGAAGTTTCGCTCTCGCTTACGCTGCTCATAAGCTTTCATGAGTTCAGTAATTTGTGCTTTATACTCGATAGCTTGTGGTAGCTGCGCCGCCAAGGCTTCTGATAGTTTAGTCTTGGTATTTCGTGCATACGAGTACAAATCACACAGCTCAGCCGCTTTAGGCAGTACATTCCCTTTATCTTTACCACGTAACAAACGAAACATCAGTAGCTGATCATCACGATCAATAATACTGAATTGGGTCAAACCAAATGCGCGCGGATTACGACGCAATAAATACATACAAAAGGTATGAAATGTCGAAGCCCGTAAGCCCTTCGCCTGTGCCCCCATATGTTGTTCAACACGCGTCACGATTTCACTCGCGGCACGGCGCGTAAACGTGAGAATCTGAATCTGTTGAGCTGGTAGACCCTGATCAATTAAATACGCTGCTCTCGCCACAATGGTTTTGGTCTTGCCACAACCTGCACCTGCTAAGACCAAACAGTTTTGAGCAACTGTTGTTGCAGCGAGTCGCTGTTGTGGGTTTAATTCATCAATTAGCTTGGCAAGCGTCATAGAAATGGTCAATTAAAAATGAATTACTATTTTAGCAGACTAGAATGCTTCAATCCGCCTTGCGGCAAAACAAAAAGAGCATGTCAATGCATGCTCTTAATTTTAAAATGATCGCTTCACTCAAACAGCGGTTGAACTATGCGGTAATTGTTTAATCGCATTTGCAAAGGTGAGGTAATTAATTCCTTGGAATAGGATATCAATCGCAAGAAACATACCTAATACCCAAAAAGGTGATCCTGGTAACGACAAAATCAAGATACCAGTCAACAATGTCAATAAACCCGAAAACAAAATCCAGCCCCACCCAGAAAGCGGTTTTAGGATAAATGCATTAATTAAGCGAATCATGCCTGCAATAATTAAAGCAATCGCTAACAAATTCGTTAGCACGACAGCCGTAATCACAGGTGTGGTAAAAGCAAAATAACCTGCGATTAAATACAATATTCCAAATATTGCCCATAACCATCGGGTTCCACCTTTAAATACAATAAATGCAGCACCCAAATGCATGACACCACTTAACATCATCAGCACACCGAATAATAGAACGGCTGAAAGGGTTGCAAACGGTAAAGCAGCTAAAAGAATGAAGCCAAAGACAACCAATAAAATGCCTAATAATAAATACCATTTACGATCAGCGTGCAGCTGATTACGAATCAAATCATTGCCCACTGTTTTCATATTTATTTACTCTTTTATCATCAATGTTATATCTCTATATTGAGCAAGTTTTTCCCTAAACTCTGTATAAGGCATGTTGATAATTAATGACGGAATGTCAGAAAAAGTAGGCTTTTATTGCATCATTTTTCTTTAAGTAAGCGTAATCCAGCAGGTATGGATAAGTCAGAACTTATCCACAAATTACTTGATCCAGCCAATTTCTTGTGCAGTCAGCGCACTGATTATGGTTTGCTCCAAACCATTCGGCATTTTACTTTTATGCTCTGATAGCGGGATTCGTCCACCCATAATTTCAGCTTGTGTTTGTGGATATAACGGCTGCTGTTCTGGTTGTGCATATCCAATTGGGAAAAGTGGCTCTCCAGTCGCTAAATTGTATTTATCAGTTGCACCGAATCCATGAAGTAACTCATGCACAATGACCACATTATTTTGTGCAGCTTGTCTATCCGAAGCAAATAAGTTCACTGAACCAATCCGACCACGCTCTAAAGCAGTTGAATGCTTCAATTCATTGCTTTGCTTAGGATCATGGAAATTTAAATACAGCGTTAATGTCGGTGAACCATCAACAGATTGATGTTGTTTCCATGCATAAAAACGAAATTTTAAACTCCATAAAATATTATTCAGAAGGCTTGGTTGTGCTGGCATTTGAGGCGGTTTTTGACTCAATTGACGACCAATCTGAAGCATAAAATAACTACTTTGCCCTCGATATTGCTGGCTGTTTTTTTCTAGATAGTGCTTCACCTCAGCAAAATCATCTTGCTGCAATTGTTGAATATACTGCTGTGTTGTAGGCAACCCATCGGCATTAATCGGATGCAACAACACCTGAATCGGCTGATTCCAATCCTGATTTTGATCACGATACGCATTAACTGCGACGATCAATAACACCAGCAGCAAACAGGCAACTCGAATATTTTTCCACATGTACTCCCCCTTCAACTAAATCTTATCTATTTTTTATTTTGGCTATAAAAAATGCTAGCGATTGCTAGCATTTTGATGATCTCAGTTTTTAAGCCTCAACCCATTTCCCATCTTGGAACACCAAACTCCATTTGGTCTGCTTCCCTTCCAAAGTTTCAGAACCCACATATTGTACTTGGTTCTTACGGCTAAACTTCACCACTGTCGGATTTCCTTCAGGGTCTACATCTGGTGCTTGTAATAAGAACTGATATTTAGCGTCCAGTTGATCTGCAACGCTCCGTAATTCTGCAACCTTTGGCGCACGTGTTTCACGAATTTTCGGAAATTTACTTGCTGCCAAGAATAGACCTGCAGCACCATCACGCAGTACGAAGAAGTCATCATGTTTGGTTGAGCGTAAATGCTCCATTTTGATCGGATCTACGCGCGGTGGCGCAGGTTGACCACTCTTCAAGACCTTACGAGTGTTGTCACAGCTGGTACATGCGAAATAAGGACCAAAACGTCCAGTTTTAAGCTGCATTTCACCATCACATTTATCACAAGGAATGGTTGGGCCATCATAGCCCTTGATCTTAAATTGCCCTTCCTCAAGCTCATAACCATCACAGTCTGGATTATTACCGCAGACATGAAGCTTACGTCCACCATCAATCACATAACTATCCATTGCTGTACCACATTTTGGACAACGATGTTTAGACATGAGATCGGCTGTCTCAGCGCCATCATCATCCGATAGCGCAGCTAAAGACTCAACTGGGGTTAAATTCAATGTTCCCTTACAACGCTCTTTAGGTGGCAAGTTATAACCTGAACATCCTAAGAATACACCTGTTGTTCCTGTACGAACTTGCATTGGACGAGAACATTCAGGACAAGCAACATCCGCGACTTCAACTGGCTGATTACGGCGCATACCGTTTTCGCCTTGCGCATTGGTCAAACGCTTTTTAAAGTCACCATAGAATGTATCAAGTAGCTCCTTCCAATTCCGCTCACCCACAGCAACACGGTCTAGCTGGCCTTCCAAATCAGCGGTAAATGCATAATTCATCAGGTTATTAAAGCTTTCATCAAGGCGGTCCGTGACGATTTCTCCCATCTTCTCAGCAAAGAGACGACGATTTTCCAACTTCACATAACCACGATCTTGAATGGTTGAAATGATCGCTGCATAGGTTGATGGACGACCAATGCCTTTTTTCTCTAATTCCTTAACCAGTGATGCTTCAGTAAAGCGTGCAGGTGGCTTGGTAAAATGCTGACTCGGATCAAGCTTTTCTAACTTGAGCACCTCACCCACTTTAACTGCTGGCAGCAATACATCATCGTCTGATTTATTTGCACCACGAACTTTGGTAAAACCATCAAAAACTAAGGTACGACCTTTGGCTTTAAGTTCAACATCAGCCGCCTGAACCGTTAACGTTGAAGATAAATACTCTGCTGGTGTCATCTGACAAGCCACAAACTGACGCCAAATTAAATCATATAACCGCTGTGCATCTCGTTCAACACCTGCAAGCTTATCCCCTGTCAAGCCAACATCAGATGGACGAATGGCTTCATGGGCTTCTTGCGCTCCCGCTTTGTTGCCATAACGATTTGGCTTAGCAGGCACATATTTTTCACCAAAGTTTTGTTGAATATGATTACGCACCATATTCACAGCATCATCGCTCAAGAAGGTTGAATCGGTACGCATATAGGTAATAAAACCACCCTCATACAAACGCTGCGCCAACATCATGGTTTTCTTTACTGAGAAACCTAAACGTGTACTAGCCGCTTGCTGTAAGGTTGAGGTGATATATGGTGCACTTGGATTAACCTTGGTCGGTTTATCTTCACGTAATGCGACTTTGTATTCAGCATCTTTTAATACGCTTAATAGCGCATCTGTTTCAGCTTTATTCTTGAGTTTAAGCGTTTTACCTGCTTGTCTAACGGCTTCTAAACGGATGTCGTCTTTTTTAGACAACGTATCCGCAAAGACTTGCCAATATTCTTCTGGGATAAAAGCACGAATCTCACGCTCGCGTTCGACCACCAGTTTGACCGCAACAGATTGAACTCGACCTGCCGATAAGCCACGGGCAATCTTTTCCCACAGCAATGGTGAAACCATAAAACCAACAACACGGTCAAGGAATCGGCGAGCTTGTTGTGCATTGACACGATTTAAATCAAGACGTGTTGGCTGCTTAAAGGCTTCCTGAATCGCATTTTTGGTAATCTCGTTAAAGACCACACGATGATAACGACTGTCATCACCTCCAATCACTTCTCTTAAATGCCAAGCGATCGCTTCTCCTTCTCTATCCAAATCCGTTGCGAGATAGATTGCGTCAGCATCTTTAGCAAGTTTTTTAAGTTCAGCGACTACATGCTCTTTACCTGGAAGCACTTCATAGTGTGCAATCCAATCATGTTCTGGATCGACACCCATACGATTAATTAAGGCAGATTGTGCTTTTTCAGCTTTTTGTGCTTCCGTTAATTTAACACGTGTTGCAGGCTTCTTTTCGGTGGATTTTGCCCCACCTCCTGTCGGTAAATCACGCACATGACCAACGGAAGACTTCACCACATATTGTGAGCCTAAATATTTATTAATTGTTTTCGCTTTTGCAGGCGATTCCACAATCACTAAGGCACGTTTCTTTGCAGCAGATGCGGAAGCTGCTGTGCTTTCTGAAGCAGAGCGTGGAGTATTCGCCATAATAAATCGTTTTTCCTGTAATTAATCAGATAATTAGCGTTGAGCTAATTGGTATAAATAAGCTTTCATTTCATCAAGCTGTGTGGCTTTTAAATCAATTTCTTCATTCCAATACAACCCAACACAGTTTGCCTGCATATCAATAGCATAAACTCCTTTTAATGCAATGGTTAAATCATTAAATTTCTGATCACCTTGCACGACTTGAAGCTTTCCATCAACAACTCTTGCTCGCATAAGTGCTAAACGTGCATCTGGAATCAATACACTATAATAGGCCACCATACTGGCACGTTTTTCGGTTGCCATTGGAACTTTGGTCCACTCTGGAGCAACAATAATACGAGGATGCAAATCCATTTTTCTAGCTTGATCACGCATTGATCCAAGCGCTTTTTCGCGCGGACTCACACGTAAACCAAAAATAGAGCCAAGTACAAAAAGTACAATCGCTGCCGTTATCCAAATTCCAACATTACTCATTTAAGGTGCCCAAAACTTCCTTTTATTAGCGTTACATAAGTTGAATCAAAAACGCAAGTTGAGTTTTTACATCTCTTCCAAATAAAAATTATTTGATGTTTTCATCACAAACGATTTCTGTATTTTTATTTCACTCAAAACATAAATGATTTTTTGAATCAGTTTTTCTTTAGACTCTTTCTGACAAAGCTCAAAGTCAGGTATCACCATATCCATAGGAGGATGCTGTGGCAATAATTCCAAATTTGACCATCTTCTAATATTTTTATCTATGTAAATAATTTTCTCATTATCTAAGTTCTTCACAATGCTATAACGAAGAAGAAGCTTAAATCTATTCTTAACTAAACTATCACTTTCTAACTTTAAAACTGATTTAATTGAATTATTTAAGCTAGATAAACTCGACGGCTTTCCTTGTTGCTTAATTAAATAATCACAATATTCTTTAATTTGCCGTAGATGAAATTTTTCTGAGATATCTTGGATTGCAGGAATTTCTTCAATTATCTCAGACTCATTTGGACTTTCATTGTGTGCTATTTCAGATTTATTTAAAAAAGTTTTTAAATTCTCTCGATTAAGCGTAATTCCTTGTGCGCTAAATTTAATCATCTTGAAATTCATTAACGCCTTGATTAATTTTTCAGCCTCTTTAGTCGTGACATTTGCCCATGATTTAACACCATTTAATAATGCTTTTTCATTACTTGGCATATTTTTTAGTTTTGAAAGAATGCTAATAAGATGCTTTAATTTTAATGTAAAGTCAGAATCACTTAAGTTATTTTGAGCTAAGACTAGTGATGGTTGTTCTTTTATTTTTTCAACCTCTTTCACCTCCGCAAGCATTTTAAGTTGCGATGCTTTAAAACCCATTATCCTCAATAAATCAACAATATACTCTAAAGCCCCGTCATTAGACATGATATCAAAACAAGTCTGATTTTTATCCATTTGAATTGAAAGTTGTCCTGCTAAAAATGCAAGACCAAAATCAGCAGCATCTTTACCAATTTTAGGCATTTTAATGACAACCAGCTTTTTATCCATGACAAAAGGAGAAAATTTAATTAATGCGTCTAAACTTAAAGTCACAGGAGACTTTGCATAGACTAAATACACGCAAGCATAAGTTTTCAATAGTTGTAATAGCTCTTTTTCAGTTTTATGAATATTTTCAATATCCAAGAGCAAGACTTTTTTCATTTTTATCTCTAAATGTAAAATCCCCTAATTTCATCACTTTAGCGTTTAAGATTTATTTTATCAATAATGCGGTGGTTTGTTACTCACCGGATCAAAAGGTGCAATGCCTTCAGACAAGTCAGAAGCCTCAACACGTTGATACAAAATTTGCATCTGTTTCTTTAAAACTGCGATTTCTTGTGTCTGAATAGCGAGCTGTTGATTGAGTTGTTCAACTAAATCGTCTAAAAATGCAATTCGCACTTGCAAATCTTCAATGGGTGCGGACAATGACGCGTGATCATCGAAATTTTGTTGTTTAGTCATTTCAGACCTCATCTGAGCTTTTAGGAAACATTATGGCCTATATTACTTTAAGGGATGTCCATCTCGCATTTGGCGGACCAGCCCTACTCGACGGCGCGAACTTTAACCTAGAACGAGGTGAGCGAGTGTGTCTAATCGGTCGTAATGGTGAAGGTAAGTCTACTTTACTTAAACTCATTGAGGGAAGCTTATTGCCTGATGGTGGCGAAGTTTCGATTCAAAATGGTTTAACTGTTTCAATGTTAGCCCAAGATGTACCTATGGATTCGGGTAAAGTAGCAGATATTGTTGCTGATGGTGCTGGTGAAGCCGCCAGTGTATTAAAAGAATACCATGAGGCAAGCGATGCCTGTGTACTCGGTGATATGGATGCCTGTGATCGTATGGGCATGCTACAACACAAACTAGATCAGCTAGATGGCTGGGCTTTAGAAAACAAAGTAAATACTATTTTGGGCAAAATGGGACTCGACCCAAATGCAGATTTGGCTGACCTTTCAGGTGGTCGTAAACGTCGTGTGCTCCTCGCGCGCGCCCTACTCACCCAACCAGATGTATTATTACTCGACGAACCAACCAACCACTTGGATGTCGAAAGTATTGAATGGCTAGAAAAATTCTTACTGGACCAAAATAATCTAACGCTTTTATTTATCTCACATGACCGCTCATTTGTAGACAGTATCGCTACACGAATTGTTGAACTTGATCGTGGCATTTTGCGCAGCTATGAAGGTAACTATTCACGCTACCTTGATCTCAAAGCACAACAAATGGAAGCCGAAGAAAAGCAAAATGCTTTATTTGACAAAAAGCTTGCTGAAGAAGAAGCATGGATTCGTCAAGGTATTAAAGCACGTCGTACCCGTAACGAAGGACGTGTTCGTGCCTTAAAAGCATTACGTGAAGAGTCCAAAGCACGCCGCTCACAACAAGGCAAAGTCAGCATGGCGACCCAAGAGGCCAACCGTTCAGGTAAGTTGGTGTTTGAGATTGAGAATTTAAGCGTCAGCTATGACAGTAAACCACTGATTAAAGATTTCTCTGCAATCGTGTTACGTGGAGATCGTATTGGTTTAGTTGGCGATAATGGCGTCGGCAAAACTACACTTATCAAAGCGATTTTAGGTCAAATCCAACACGGTGGTTCGGTTAAAACAGGGACACAACTCGAAGTTGCTTATTTTGATCAATTACGTAATGCACTCGACCTCGAAAAAACCGTTATGGCTAACGTGTCGGAAGGCTCAGACTTTGTCGATGTGAATGGTAATCGTCGTCATATCTATAGTTATTTACAAGACTTTTTATTCTCACCTGAACGCGCACGCACACCTGTGAAAGCACTTTCTGGTGGTGAGCGTAACCGAATTCTGTTGGCAAAACTTCTTCTCAAACCATCAAACTTAATTGTGATGGATGAGCCAACCAATGATTTGGATATGGTAACACTTGAGTTACTTGAAGAAATGTTGTCTGAGTATAAAGGTACTCTCCTGTTAATCTCACATGACCGTGCATTTATGGACAATGTCGTGACTTCAACTTGGGTGTTTGATGGCAAAGGCAATATTGATGAATACATTGGTGGTTATCAAGACTACTTGGAACAACGTCCAGATCAGAAAGTCGTTGATCAAAAAAGTGATGTAAAAAAAGCGCAAGCCAAAGCTGAAGCTGCTGCATTAGCCGCCGCAGCCCCAGCGCCGAAAAAAGTAAAGTTAAGCTATAAAGATCAACGTGAGCTTGAGCAACTTCCTGCTGAGATTGAGAAATTAGAAGCAGAACAAACTGAACTTTCAGACAAACTAGCGGATGGTTCATGGTTTGTGAGCGATGCCAATGCTGCGACCTTAGCCAGCCAACGTCTAGCAGAAATTGAAGAGTTACTGCTAGAAAAGTTAGAACGTTGGGATGTGTTAGAAAATCTTAGCAAAGGCTTATAATTCAATTCGATCACCCAATCTTCAAATTGTTTTAAATAACAATTTGAAGATTGGTCTATTCTAAATTTAGTTTACTCATATCATCTCGTATAAGAATAAAAAAATAAGGCTGAGCTTGAGCTTTTAAATCCATCCACCCAAGCACTGTATTTTGGTCAATACGTCTAAATACATCATGAATCGGCTTTTCATCATAAATCATGGTTGCAGATGATTTACCTCTAAACTCAATCATCCTTAGTCTTGCTTTGCTTTTATCTGTTTTGAGTAATCTCAAAGCACCGACCAGATACTGACTATTTCTTTTTAGAAGATTAAAATCCAAGCTTAGTGGCAACCATTTAGGATCAATCGAAAACAATGCGGTTCTTTTGGGATTAAACAAAACAAGAGGAAAAACGGTTTCATTGTCTACAAATAATTTTCCATACCAATTTGCATGATCCAGTACACCATTCATTGGATGATCAGTGAATACCTCTAAACCTTTCCATTGACCATGCATAAACTCGCAATCTATCTCGTCCAAATGATCAAAGAAGCCCACCATCTCCTGAGAATTCATTTTCTTCCCTTGCAGCAACTCTAGGATATTCATCTATTTTTCCTTAGTTTTTGTTTTTAAATTTTCGATAATATGGCCAGATCAAGATGTTTTCCTTTCATTTGCATAGGAGTAGGCCAAAACTCGAACACCAGTTTATGTTTTTTATAAGCAATATAACAAACCCCTTAGAACAATTATTTCACAAGCAACTTCGTGTTACACTTCACAAAAATTCAATTAATTTACGCATCTAAGTCTATGAGCCAACAACAGTCTTATATTCCTGGCGAGTTTCGATGGGAATTTTTACTTCCAAAATATTGGAAAATTTGGATCGCCCTTACTTTTCTTATGCTTTTGGCTATCCTGCCTTGGGTGATTCAATGGCGCTTGGCGCATGTTTTAGCAGCTTTGTGTTGGCACCTGCTTAAATCACGTCGTAAAACCACGCTAAGGAATTTAGAGCTGTGTTTTCCTGAATGGTCAGCTCAGAAAGTCGAGGCGAAAGCCAAACAGGTCTTCATTGATATGATGATCGGTATGTTTGAAACTTTAAATGCATGGTATTGCCCAAATTGGTTTAAGGGTCGTCATAGCATAGATGGACTAGAACATATCACCAACGCAAAGGCTCAAGGTAAAGGTATTCTACTACTTGGCACACACAGCACTCTACTTGATGCTGGTGGTTTTATTTGTGCTCAATATTTCGAACCTGATGTAGTTTATCGACCACAAAACAATCCAATGCTCGATATGTTAATTTATCGTTGTCGTGCGACCATTTACCAACAACAAATTGATCATGATGATATGCGAGGCTTAGTACGTCGTTTAAAAGATGGCGGTGCTATTTGGTATAGTCCAGATCAAGATTTTGGTTTAAAACAAGGTGTGATGGCTCCCTTTTTTGGTGTACCTGCTGCAACCGTGACTGCGCATCGTCGTTTATTAAAAATCTCTAAATCCGTTGCGATTCCATTGTATTTTTACCGTTATGGTGATATCCGCAATCCACAATATAAAGTCCTTATCGAACCAATCGTCGAAAATATGCCAAGTGAAGATGAAGTAGATGATGCGATTCGTGTCAATAAAATCATTGAAGCTCAACTACGCATTGCACCAACGCAATGGATGTGGTTCCATCGCCGTTTTAAAACCCGTGCTGAAGGGTATGAAGATATTTATTAAAAAAATTAAAACCCGAGTTTCGCATCCTGCAAAACTCGGGCAAATGAGGTTGTGCTTTCACATCTTTTTTATTCTCTTGCGTCCATCGCATGCATCATATCCATAATGCTTTTATCCATCTCAGCGTTGCTATCCTTAAACGGAAATCCATTCCTGCTTCCTTGTACTGATGTATTTAGAATAAACCTTTTAATCTTGTCAGACTATTCGCTGTAGACCTAAATTCCTGTACGATAATGCTTACAATACTCCTTGTCTATTTTCACTTTCCATCTCACGTTTATGTGGCTGAGCCAACTCATCTACAACTATTTTCTCTTCTTTTTCAGCTTTTTCTATACCATCTTGGATCGCTTCCTTTGCATCCTGCTCATCTTCTGCACTTTGCTCTAACACTTGGTGTTGCTGCTCAAAAATGCGATCTGTTTGCAAAACCACATAGATAGGAAAATGATCAGAGCCAATATGAGCAAGTCTTTTCATTTCAACCAAACCAAAATCGGTGCTATGAAAAATATGGTCGAGAGACCAGCGCAGCAAAGGATAATCAGCATGAAAAGTATTCATAAAATAGCGACCAACTCGTGGATCGAGTAAACCACTAATTCTTTGAAATAATCGTGTAGTTCTGGACCACGCAACATCATTTAAATCGCCCATCACAATACAAGATTGATCCAGATCTTTAATCTGATCCCCAACAATAAGTAACTCAGCATCTCTCAGCGTTGAATCTTTTGCTTCAGTTGGACTTGGGGGCTTAGGATGCAAGCAATATAATTGCACATGCAAACCTGATGGCAGAGTTAAAGTTGTGTGAATCGATGGAATTTCATCACTTAAAATAAATTTAACTTCGCTATGGCTAAGTGGTAAACGACTATATAAATGCATACCATATAAATTATCCAGAGGAACAGGAACGCGGTAAGGATAATCTTTTTCAATTGAACTCAATGCTTGCTGCCACACTACATCAGATTCAAGTGTTAGTACAACATCAGGTTTTAAACTTTCAATCTGTTTTAACAACAAATGATATTGATCATTAGGTGTTAAAACATTAGCCACCAATAATGAGATTTGTTGTTCAGACTTTAATTGACCAGTCTTCACTTTAAGCACTTGCTTTTTCCACAATGGCGTATACGGCAAAACCATTTTTAATTGATAAGCAATTGCGGCAACTAATAGAACAAACAGCACCTCACTCCAGATCGTCCAATCTGCGACTACAAATAACATCGCACAGAAAATAAAAAGACCAACGGCTAAGATTTGCAATCGAGGGAAATCCGTTCCTCGAAACCACCATTCATCTCGTGGGATCAGTGACCAAAACGTCAGCCATATAACCAGTACCGCACCAACCTGAATCCATATCATGTTCATTTTTCTCTTGGGAGGTGATAAATTTTAAATAAAGTTGTGGCTTTATCAGTTTTCCATCTAACACAAACAAATAATTCCACACAATAAATCAACTGTTTTATTCATGTAACGCTTGCAGTTGCGTTCACTTTTGATACACTCAAGCCCCTTAAAGTTTTTTAGATACCGAGGCAAAATGACATGAAAGTAGGTCTGGTCGGTTGGCGTGGGATGGTAGGTTCTGTCCTTATGCAACGTATGGTTGAAGAGAATGATTTTGCTCACATTGAGCCATTTTATTTCTCTACCAGTAATGCAGGTGGCGAAGCACCTTCATTTGGTGGTAAGACTGCCCCAGCACTTATGGATGCAACGGACATTAATAGTCTGAAGCAAATGGATGTCATTTTGACCTGTCAAGGTGGAGACTACACCTCTGAAGTTTTCCCAAAACTTAAAGCCGAGGGTTGGGATGGTTACTGGATTGATGCTGCATCTACACTACGTATGGCAGATGATGCAATCATTGTTCTTGATCCAGTAAACTTAAATGTGATCAAAGATGGTTTAGTCAACGGAACAAAGACTTTCGTTGGTGGTAACTGTACCGTTTCATTGATGCTGATGGGCTTAGGTTCACTTTTCCAAAATAATTTGGTTGAGTGGGCGACCTCTATGACTTACCAAGCAGCTTCTGGTGCTGGTGCCCAAAACATGCGTGAACTCATTACAGGTATGGGTTATTTGTACAACAATACTAAAGAATTATTAGATGACCCTAAGTCTGCAATTCTTGATATTGATCGTCAAATTGCTGACTTACAACGTGGTGAAGGCTTCCCTAAAGCTAACTTTGGCGTGCCATTGGCAGGTTCATTGATCCCTTATATCGACAAACAACTCGAAAGTGGTCAGTCAAAAGAAGAATGGAAAGGTCAAGTTGAAACCAACAAGATTTTAGGTAATCAACAAATTGTTCCTATCGATGGTCATTGTGTCCGCATCGGTGCGATGCGTTGTCACTCTCAAGCAATTACTTTGAAATTGAAAAAAGATGTACCGCTTGATGAGATCGAGGATATGATCCGTAATTCGAGTCAATGGGCTAAAGTTGTTCCTAATACACGCGAAGCGTCAATGACCGATCTGACCCCTGTTGCAGTTACTGGTACTTTAACTGTACCTGTTGGTCGTTTACGTAAATTGAACATGGGTAAAGAATACCTCGGTGCATTTACGGTAGGAGACCAACTACTTTGGGGCGCTGCTGAACCTTTACGTCGTATGTTACGCATTCTTGTGGAATTCAAGAACGCGTAAGCAAAAACTGATAAAAAACAAAAGCCGATCACATTTGATCGGCTTTTTTTATTACCGTAGATAAGGAATTTACAATCCATTTACATCACGGTAATGTATACTCAGCTAGTGTTGGCATTTCACCATGGCTGAAATATCAACGGGCCCTAGACCTGACTACAACACCACTATTCATGGATCGAGATGACTGTTAATAACAAATTAAAAATTGCCATTTTAGCCATTTTATCTTCGCAATCTCTTTATGCGATTACCTTTGACCCGCTGCAAATTCAATCTGCACCTGGTGAATTACTTTATGCTGAAATGAGCTTTCATCAAGCAGATTCAAATGCAAGATTAGAGGTTTCATTAGCAACACCAGATGACTTGCGTATGTTAGGTGCAACACATCAACCACCTGCACATCTCAATTTTTTTACACGTCGTAATAATCGCGGCGAGGGTGTTATCGTTGTTACCTCTACCCGCCCAATGCTAGATCCTGAGCTAAATATTATTCTAAAAATACAAGAAGGTAGTGCCTCACATTTAAAGCATATTCGACAACCCATTCGACAAAATGCCAAAGTCGCAAACAATGCTAAAAGCAGCTATGAAAAATCTTTGACACCCAAGTTCATCGTAAGTGAAAAAGACATTGCTTTAAACCTGCCTGAAAGTACTCAATTTAATACAACAACCCAGCCCAGTTTGAAACAAGAAAAGCTCTTAAACGCGCCCTTTGTACTCCCTCCCGTCTTAAATATTTCAGAGACACGTCATTCTGCAACTGCAACTGCAACTGCAACTGCAACTGCAACTGCAACTGCAACTATTGAGCAAGCTCAAATAAAAGAAGAAATCAACTCTACAGCTAAAAATCAAGCCAATACAAATACGTTAGCAACTCAAACTGCTACAGATGAAGCCATTACGCAAAGCAATACCACAGCAAATGAAAGCAAAATAGAAACTGCCCAAGCAGAAGTAAAAATAGAACAAGCATCTGAAAAGGCCCAAAAACAGCCGTTAAAAGAGGCAACAAAGCCTAAAGCGCCAACCAATCAACAACCAGCATCAGCCAATGCTCAACAGCATGTCGTACAGCGAAATGAGTCACTTTGGAGTATTGCCCAACGCATTTCAGCGCAGACGCAACAACCATTACATCAAGTGATGCATCAAATTAAGCAACAGAACGAACATGCTTTTATCGGCGGCAATGCCAATCGCTTAAGACAAGGTTCTCATTTAAACTTCAATCTCAACTCAGTTCCAGTGAGAAAAACACCACCAACATCAACTATAACTGCACAATCACGTATACCAGCTGAGAAAGCGAAATATCGCTTGCAACAGGCTGAAATGACCTTAGTTGCGGAAAGCAATCAAGATTCAAGCACTGGAAGTGCCAAAAAAGACACATTACAGCAAAAAAGCACTGCAGACTTGTCATTAAAAGTTATGACAGCACGAGAAAAAACCGTTACATTACAAAAAAACGTAACGCAGTTAGAATTGGCTTTACGCCAAAAGGAACAACGGATTCAACTGCTCAATGCTCGACTCGCTGCACTACAAGATCAGTTGAAAGCGCAACAGGAAGCGAAGAATTCAGCGCACTAAGTTACGAAAACATTTATAGATTTGTATAAAGCGGTTCTGGCTTTAAGGGGTATAGATCATGTCAACTATAATAATCGTATTGCTCGTCATCGTTTTGATTGTAGCAATCGTTCTTAAAAAGCGTGAAGGTCAGCAAAAGCAGACCGCAGCAAAAAAAACTGCTAGCAAAACTGCGAAAAAAGCTTCATCGCGTACTACATTGGTTCAAGAAGAGCATGTACCTGCCCCAGCAGTGACAACACCAATCTCGGAAAGTCTGCGTCAAAAACTGAGTCATGAAATTCAACAGGGTAATTATCTGACTGCTGAAGCACAGATTAACCAAGCGTTAAAACAAGATAATGCTCAACATGAATTATATTTATTTTTAGCAGATATTCATTTAGCACAAAAAGATGAGTTCGCAATTGATCAATTGATCAAACATTTGCATGCATTAAAGTTAGCCGATATTGCTCAAGCTGCTGAAGTTAAGAAAAAAGAAGGGTTAAAAGCGACTTCATTTGACAGTATTGAGTTCGACCATCAAGCTAGTGCTCCTACGATAGACACGACATCAGAGCAAAAATCTGAGTTTGATGGCTTAGCACAAGATACTCCCCAAAGTTTTGATGACTTGCAATCTGAATATATTGCACCTGCTGAACAAGAAAAGGTTGCAGAGCCGAAATCAGCCGTTGAACCTTTAGATTTTGACTTCTCTTTCGAGCAAAAAGAAACAGCCAAAACTGACACTACTGCTGTAGATGTTCAAGACCAGCAAGCGCTGGCATTTACCCCAAGTATTGATTCAACACCAAGTATCGAAGAAACAAAACAGCCTGAAGAAAAACCAGCCCTAGATTTTAGCTTTGGTAATTTAGAGTTAGCACCCACTCAACCTTTAGATAAAGTTGAGGAGACTCAATCTAAAGCGGATCTATCCCCGAACCTCGCACCTGAACAAGTGGCATTTGAAGACAGTCCAGTTGAACTAGAAAAAGCTGAATTGGACTTTGGTACAACCGAAACAAATGTTGATTTAGCAGCAAATTCTCCTGCACAGGTCGTACCAGAAGCTGTTACGCTAACTGATCCACTTGCCCAATCTTTTCCAGATTTGCAGCAGCTAGACGAAGCTCAACTTAACTTAGATCTTGCTGAGCAATACATCGAACTTGGGGCATACGAGTCTGCCCAAGCATTGCTACAAAGCAGCCAATCTCAGTTTAATGCTGAACAACAACAACGTTCACAAAAATTACTGAATCAAATAGCGTCATAAAGCAGATCGGTCTAAAATAAGCAGTCTCCATGACTGCTTTTTTTATGATGAAAAAATTTCTATTATGAAAACAATCGCTTTAATTTATATGGGTGGAACCTTTGGCTGCGTTGGTGATCCTTTAATGCCGATGCCTGAACACAGCTTTTTACCTGCACTGAAAAAAGTAATCCCTACACATTTCTCGGTAGAGTGTTTTGCTGCACCAAGCATCAAAGACAGTAGCGCTTGTACTGCAACAGACTGGCTCCAACTTATACAACAAGTTCAGCAACTACAACTTGACGGTTTTCAGCATTTTGTCATCATCCATGGTACAGATACTTTAAGCTATGCAGCAGCAACACTTGCGCGTTTCATAGGGCATTCTTGCCATGTCGTGATTACAGGTAGCCAGTATCCTCTACTCAACATTGATGCAAATGACATCCGAGAGTTTACTGATGCATTGAGTAATTTAACTCTCGCATGTGAGCAAGTCCTTCGACTCCCTGCTGGTGTCTATCTTGCCTTTCATCAACAGATTTTCCATGCACAAACAGCACAAAAAGTTCATACGACTGAATTGAATGCATTTGCAGGTGTTGCAGCAACTCAAGAATGTCATACTGTCGCCGATTATTTTGTGGTCCAAAATGAACATTTTGAACAAGCCACACAGCTCAGCGTACTCAACTTGATGTTACAACCCATCGCGCAAGAGCAGCTCACCCTACAGCTAAAGAATATTCTTGCAAACCCACCTCACTTTTTAATTTTACAAGGATTTGGGACGGGCAATATTGCTGTCAATGATGAGATACTATCGTTATTTGAAGCCCTCTATCAGCGCCAATGCCTCACCATTGTTAGTACTCAAGTCACCTTCGGGCAAATAGATCAACGTTATGCAGTTAGTTCATGGATTCATTCCGCCAAAGTTTTGCTCAATGATTGTCATAGCCATGCCGATTTATATGCAAAAGCCCTGCAAATGTATTTAAAATACCCGACCCACGATCAATGGTTCACTCATTGGCAGCAACACTAATTCTGAGGTTAAGACATGCAACGTTATGCAATTGGTATTGAATTTTGCGGTACTCAATACCGTGGTTGGCAAACACAACAAGCAGGCGTTGCAAGTGTTCAAGAAACCATTGAAAAAGTCTTAAGCACAATTGCAGATCACCCTATTATGTTGCATGGTGCTGGACGTACGGATGCAGGAGTACATGCAACCAATATGGTTGCGCATTTTGATACTACCGCAATCCGCCCAGATCGTGGTTGGCTCATGGGGACAAACAGCCAACTTCCGAAGGATATCTCACTTCAGTGGATTAAACGCATGGATGAAAGCTTCCATGCTCGCTTTAAAGCTCGCGCAAGACGCTATCGCTATATCGTTTATAACGCCCCAACTCGCCCCGCGTTATTGTATAAGCAAGTAACCCATCTCTATCAAACCCTTGATGTACAGAAAATGATTGCTGCTGCTGCAAAATTTGAAGGCACGCACAATTTTGAGACCTTCCGCGCTGCAGCATGCCAATCCAATCAACCTGTACGCCACGTCAAACATTGTCGTTTGTTTGAACATGGCCGCTATCTAGTTCTTGATATCCAAGCGGATGGTTTTTTGCATCATATGGTGCGAAATATTATGGGCTGCTTACTTGAGATTGGACAAGGGATGTATGAGATCGACCATATTGATCACATGTTCGCTGCACAAGACCGCAAAGCCGCTGGTATTACGGCACCTGCCGATGGACTGTACTTCATTCAAGCAGAGTATCCTGAACAGTTTGATCTCCCCCAACCACCGTTAGGACCACAGTGGTTAAATCTCCCTGAATAAAAAAAGCCTTATCGATTAAGGATAAGACTTTTAAGAATTTAGGAAAGATTATCGTTGTTTACGCTTACGATATTCAACAGGCGTTTCATTGGTCCAGCGCTTAAATGCGCGATAAAAAGTACTTGGCTCTGAAAATCCAGTTAAATACACAATACGCTCTACACTCTCATTGGTGTTTGCCAATAACTTTTTGGCTAAACGGCAACGATAATCAGAAAGAATTTGCTGAAAACTGGTATTTGCCTCACTCAATTGAGTTCTTAGACGGCGAGGTGTGATGTTCAATTGTGCGGCAACTGTCTCCAAAGTTGTCTCACCACTTTCCAAGGTTGAACCAATGGCACGACGTACCTCACCCACTAAATCATAGCGGGCTAGCTCTTGTAATTTTTCAATCGCTAATTGTTCATGGAGCTGCAATAGTTCTGGTTCAGCTTGCCATAACGGATAATCTAATACAGTTGCATCAAAATAAAGTCGAGTCTCTTTTTGACCCAAGCTCACAGGACAACCGAAAACACGAAAATACTCATCATCGTCAGCACCTTCATTAAAATTGAAATCAATATAAATCGGCTGAAACTGACCTTCAGTAATAAACTTAAAGAACCGTAGAATACCCGACATCGCACATTCAGAAAAATGACGATTCACCAAGTTATCTGGCCAATATTGCTCGCCATTACTGAGATAACAACGACCATCTTCAATAATCAATTTCGCATCAAAAGCATCACTGATTAAACGTTGGTAAGCCAAAGCACGCTTTAGCCCCTCACCAAAAGTTTCGCTACTAATAAACAAATGTTCAATGACCTGCCCTCGATACAAAGGCAAATGCTCACCAAGATGTAGCCCAATATCAGGATCGTTACTTACTTCTTGTGCAGCGATCCAAAATGCATTCTGTGCACTTAATGGCGTTCGTGCATTGGTATCAACTTGATTGAGAGCCACTCCAGCCTTGGTTAAAATCTCTTCAGTCGGTAATCCTGCTTTACGAATTGCCTGATAACCAAAGCGCAATACAACTGATGCATCTGTTAGCTGACCCACGCAGTGCCCTTCCCTGTAAGTACGTTATTGTGACAATGAACAATAAATTTAGATTAACGTTGATTGACCAAACTGACAACAATATTCTGCTTCTTTTGTAAAAAAAATTTATAAATTGTCTAACAATTTCTTTCGGCTAATATCTGGCTGCCTTATCGTGACTTCATCTTGTAAATTTTAAATAAATTGACTATAATTTGCGCCTTTCCAATTTGATCATCAGGTAGGCCATGGCCAATAAAGAGGAACTCATCGAGTTCGAAGGCGTTGTCACCGAAACGCTTCCTAATACTATGTTCCGTGTACGTTTAGAAAACGGTCACGAAGTTATTGCTCACATTTCTGGTAAAATGCGTAAACACTATATCCGTATTTTGACAGGCGACAGCGTAAAAGTTGAAATGACACCTTATGATTTAACAAAGGGTCGTATTACTTATCGTGCGCGCTAAGAATTCGTGAATGCAAAAAAGCCACAACTCATGTGGCTTTTTTTATAAGCTATAAGCGAATACGCTATTTAATGATCTAACACTCACTTAGTTGTTTAGAGCAATAGTAATTATCACTGTAATATAATATCGTCTCCAGAACCGATAGATTTGTATACGCATCTCATATTCTTCGATCAAATATAAAAAATTATTTATTCCAAAAATAAGGAAATAGTCGCAATGCATTATAAATTTTTTATTATTTTCTTCGCATTACTATTGCAAGGCTGTGCAACACCCAAATGGCAGTCTATTCAATTACAAGATTATCTCCAACCTTACATCGGACAATCTGCTCAGAACATTCAACAGAATCTCAACTTGAATGACTTAGGCTTTCAAACGCTTAAACATCCTCAAATGACAACAAATACCTTAACGTATACGGTTTTGCGACCAATTAACATTCCTATACCCATTGCCGAGTCTATAAGTGGTTCAGGGCCAAATATGGGAGGTTCAGTGCGATTAAACTCAGCCTCTACCCGACAACAGTCTTATGATGTCAATTTTTACTGCCATATTATTTTTGAGCTCGATCAGCAACAAATTGCGCGCTCAATTCGCTATGAAGGCAAAGCTTGCTAAAGCGATATCCCAAATAAAAAAACGCAGCCTTAGCTGCGTTTTTTTATTTATAAGCATTTAGTTGAGTGCAGAAACTACCGCCTCACCCATCGCATCGGTACCTACTTTGCTCATACCTTCTGACATAATGTCAGCTGTACGGAAACCTTGATCCAATACTTGACCAACAGCATCTTCAATTGCTTTGGCAGCAGCCTCTTCACGGAAGGTATAACGCAACATCATCGCTACAGAGAGAATGGTTGCAAGCGGGTTTGCGACATTTTGACCTGCGATATCTGGCGCAGAACCATGACAAGGCTCATACATTCCCTTGCCATTCTCATCCAACGATGCAGAAGGTAACATACCAATTGAACCCGTTAACATCGCCGCTTCATCCGATAAAATATCACCGAATAGATTACCAGTCACAATCACATCAAACTGTTTAGGCGCGCGTACCAATTGCATCGCAGCATTGTCAACATACATGTGTGATAACTGAATATTTGAATATTGTGCTTGCTGTAAATCAGTAACAGTTTGCTTCCACAACTCAGTCACTTCGAGCACATTGGCCTTATCCACTGAGCAAACTTTTCCGCCACGCAATCCTGCAAGTTCAAATGCTACTTTTGCGATACGCTTGATTTCACTTTCTGAATAAACGTCCGTGTTATAGCCTTGTTTCTCACCATTTTCGAGTTCACGAATACCACGTGGTTGACCGAAATAGATCCCACCCGTTAATTCACGAACAATCAAAATATCTAAACCCGAAACAATTTCTGGTTTTAAGCTCGAAGCATCAGCCAATTGTGGATATAAAATTGCTGGACGTAGATTTGCAAATAGATTGAGTTCACTACGAATTTTTAATAGTCCACGCTCAGGACGGATAGAACGTTCAATGGTATCCCACTTCGGTCCACCCACTGCACCCAATAAAATTGCATCAGCTTTTTTAGCTTGTTCGCTCGTGATGGCTGGATAAGGTTCACCGTGTTTATCAATCGCTGATCCACCGAGTAAACCATGCTCCCATGTCAAACCTAAATTAAATTTATCATTGACCTTAGTTAGTACTTTTTCAGCAGCGCCAACAATCTCAGGACCAATGCCATCACCCGCTAAAATTAAAATATGTTTAGACATCTATTTTTCCAGTTTGATATGCGCAGTTCTCACTGCAAGCGAATTAAATCTTTTTTTCAATAAATTCACCTAAGCCTTTGCTGACATCATAAGATCTGCAAAAACGGCGAATTGTTTGTTGCTCTTGCTGTAAATCAACACATAAGGGCTCAGGTACAGACACATTCAACAAACTACCTGAACGCGGTGTTCGATCTCGATACATTTTAAATGTATAACGTACAGACGGCTTAAACTCATGTATGACATGGAAAGTTTCTGCACGATCAAGAGAGATCGGGTAGAAACGAATCACGATTTCATATTGTTTGGCAGGAACACTGAGATAGACTTGCTGTTTTCGGCTAAACACCGAACCTTGCAATCTAACGATACCGCGCTCCATCGCCTGCCGACTGATTCGATGCGAAGTTGCATTAATGACTTCAATATCACCAATCCGCGCAAACTCACAATTCTCTACGCCTGAACAATGTAAAGTTGCATTATTCGCTTTTTGCTCTAAAGTATTTTGAGCAATACGAACTTGGTCAACCATATTCGGTCTGTTTTGACATCCAGCTAAAATTGTTCCAACAGATAAACACAACAAAATATTGCGTGCCAATATCCTTCTCATTGTTCAGGCCCAGTCCTCATGTCATATCAAACATGCAAGCAAAAATAATCTTTGTTTGCATGTTAGCAAGAGTTGTATCGCTATGCTATGACTATGTTCAAATTGCATTCAAACAATTAGGCTTTGATTTCTTCAAACACCCAAGGACGCGCTTGTTTGACTTTTTGTTCATAGGCACGAATGTCATCTGCAACTTGTAAAGTTAAGCCAATATCATCCAAACCATTCAATAAACAGTGCTTACGGAATGGATCAATTTCAAATTTAAATGCATCACCATTCGGTGTACGTACTTCCTGCGCCTCTAAATCAATGGTGAGTTGATACCCTTCAGTCTCAGCACACTCTTTAAATAACTGATCTACAATTGCTTCAGACAAGATCACAGGTAACATGCCATTTTTAAAGCAGTTATTAAAGAAAATATCAGCAAAGCTAGGCGCAATCACCGTACGGAAGCCATATTCATTCAACGCCCAAGGCGCATGTTCACGACTTGAACCACAACCAAAATTGGTACGTGCCAATAAAATAGTAGAGCCCTGATAACGCTGTTGATTCAATACGAAATCTGGATTTTTGGGGCGCTGACTAATGTCTTGTCCCAAATATCCTTCATCCAAATAACGTAACTCGTCAAATAAGTTGTCACCAAAGCCAGTACGCTTAATTGATTTCAAAAACTGTTTTGGGATAATTAAGTCTGTATCGACATTGGCACGATCTAAAGGTGCAACAATACCTTGTTCTACAGTGTATTTTTCCATGGTTTAGCTCCTTTAGAATGAACGAACATCAACAAAATGACCTGCAATTGCTGCCGCTGCTGCCATTGCTGGACTAACCAAATGAGTACGTCCACCATTACCTTGACGACCTTCAAAATTACGATTTGAAGTCGATGCACAATGCTCACCTGGTTGCAATTTATCAGCATTCATCGCTAAGCACATTGAGCAACCTGGTTCACGCCATTCAAAACCTGCTTCCAAGAAAATCTGATCTAAACCTTCTTGTTCAGCTTGTTGCTTGACTAAACCAGAACCCGGAACAATCATGGCTTGTTTAATGCTAGAAGCAACTTTACGACCTTTCACGACTTCAGCCGCTGCACGAATATCTTCAATACGAGAGTTGGTACATGAACCAATAAATACGCGATCCAACTGGATGTCTGCCAATGCCTGACCTGCATTCAATCCCATATATTGGTATGCGCGTGTCCAGTCATTGCGTTGTACATCATCTTTGGCTTGTTCTAATGTCGGAACAGCCTGTGAAACAGGAATCACCATTTCTGGAGAAGTTCCCCATGATACTTGTGGTTCAATCTCAGCACCATTTAACACCACGACTGCATCAAACTCAGCATCATCATCCGAATGTAACGTATTCCAATATTCTACTGCTTGATCCCACTGTTCACCTTTAGGTGCATAATTACGATCTTTCACATAAGCAATAGTTTTATCATCGACAGCCACCATACCCACGCGTGCGCCAGCCTCTATCGCCATATTACAAACCGTCATACGACCTTCAATCGACATATCACGGAATACTTGACCGCCAAATTCGATGGCATAGCCTGTACCACCCGCTGTACCGATTTTACCAATAATCGCTAAAACCACGTCTTTTGGAGTTACACCTTTACCTAATACACCGTCAACGCGAACAAGCATATTCTTCGATTTTTTCTGTACCAAGCATTGAGTCGCTAAAACATGCTCAACTTCAGATGTCCCAATACCATGTGCTAAACAACCGAAAGCACCATGCGTTGCCGTATGCGAATCACCACATACCACCGTCATCCCAGGTAATGTTAAACCTTGTTCTGGACCAACAACATGTGCGATACCTTGACGGATATCATTAATACCAAATTCAACGATATTAAAGGTCTTACAGTTATCATCTAAGGTTTGAACTTGGATACGAGACGTATCATCTTCAATCCCTGCAATGCCTTGTTCACGCTCTTTTTTAGAGGTCGGTACATTGTGGTCAGGTGTTGCGACATTGGCACTTAAACGCCATGGTTGACGTCCTGCAAGCTGTAAACCCTCAAATGCTTGTGGACTAGTCACTTCATGTAATAAATGACGATCAATGTAAATTAAACACGATCCATCATCACGCTCAGTGACTAAATGGTCATCCCATAATTTGTCATACAATGTCTTGCCTGCCATGTCATCGCTCTCCATCGTGCTTGTCATAGGACTGGGTATCTAAATCTTAAAATGATTATAGCAATGCTTTCACATAAATCTAATTTATCGTTTTTATAAATTAACAAACTTTTTAGAATGATTAATCTTTAAAATAATATTTCATTAGCTCACAATTAGCATTCTTATGCAAAGGTAGATTAAGCCATTTAATCAAAGGCTGAGACTCAAGAATAAATTGATCAAATAAATTTTTAGCGATCATCATATCCGTACAATTAATTGCTATTAATGAATACTTATTTAATCGGTTAAAGCTATATAAGTTAAGATAGAATACAAGAGTAGGTAATTGAGTCATTGTCATAGCAGGAATGTGGTCATACTTTACTTCTACATAGTTAGGATAAAAAACTGTTTTTTTCTTATCATTTAAATAAATCGTCAATCTTTTTGAACGACGGCTAAATATTAATTTAACTTTTAAATTGTGCTTGCCATTACTTTGAAGCATGATCAATGTAAGTACAGCTATGAACACGCCTATACCTAAATAAGAGAAAATACTAATATCTATACTCATTTTTGAATAAAAGAAAAAATACATGAATTTATATAGGTCTAGATAGAGAACACTCAATACACTAAGACAAATTATTTTTATGAGGATTCTACTTTTACTAGAATACATGTATTTTTTAGGTATTTCATAAGTAATACATTCGTCACTTAGCACTTGTAAATTTCTAACCAATTCATTTCTCACAGTTCATTCCTTTAAATTTGGTTAAACCATCTAAAAATCCAATCATCATTAATCAAAAATTCTTTTTTACATTTTTAATGATAATGATTATTATTTATATAAATCTAATTTGATAAGACGGTGACAGCATGGCTAATGTCCAACAGTTTGTGATTAAAAATCAGCGAACTTTAAAAAAAACCTTGAGCTACTACTTCATGCATATCACAGTGGCCATGTTGGTCGCTTATGTAGTTACTGGAAATCTCATCATGGCGGTAACTTTGAGTTTACTTGAACCAACCGTACAAGCATTTGCCTACTTCTTCCATGAAAAAATTTGGAATAAAACAGAACAAAAAGCCTAACTTTTAATTATACATATACAGCTTAAACTATCTTCGTTCACCGCTTTTGCCTAAAATAGTTTGCTGTATATGCTTAGCCATCAAAAATAAACATCTAAATTTTAATGATTTTCGAGCCTAAATTATGAATCTTGCCGCCTTTGAAGCGTTTGTTAAAGTTATGGAAACAAGTTCAATTTCAACTGCTGCTGAACAGCTTTTCATTACTCAACCAGCGGTCACTAAACGAATTCATAGTTTAGAAGATTATTTTGGCGTCAAACTATTTGAATCGGCTGGACGAGGAATTCAGCCTACTCATGCTGCTCACTCATTATTACCCAAAGTCAAAACATGGTTAAATGAACTCGGTGAGATTCATCATACATTGAGCCATGAGCAAGCCCAAGTTCAGGGTCGCCTCAAAATCGGTACCAGCCATCATATTGGCCTGCATCATCTTGCCGAACCATTAAAAAAGTTTGTGCAACATTATCCCAAAGTCACTTTAGATGTTCATTTTGTTGATTCTGAACAGGCTCATGAACAAGTACTGGCTGGAGAATTGGAGCTGGCATTTCTGACCTTGCCGCCTGTCGGCGATGATCGTCTTAATTATGTCACGATCTGGGAAGATCCTTTGGTTTTCGTCTCCGCACCATTTCATCCACTGGCCCAACAACATGATCTTCAACTTGAGGATTTGATTGCCTATCCGAGCCTATTACCTGCGGCACATACCTATACCAGCCAAATCACTTTGGCTGAGTTTGAGAAAAAAGGATTAAAACCCAGAATTACCATGAGTAATAATCCTTTAGAGTCCATCAGAATGCTCGTTTCGATCGGTTTAGGCTGGTCAGTCTTGCCAAAAACCTTACTCAATCATGAACTCACCCGCTTAGATTTGAATCTAAACATGAATCGCCAGTTAGGAATGGTTTGGCATCCAGCACGAATCCAATCGAAAGCGGCTGAGGAACTGATCCAAATGATGACTTAAATTGACCAGTCCTGAATATCCCATTGTTGTTCTTGTGCAAGTTTTTCCAAACGATCATCTGGATTTACAGCAATGGCATGGGTCGCATATTCAAGTAAGAACCGATCGTTGATTGAATCGGAATAGGCCCAAGACTCACTCACCGTGCGCCCTGCTAACCATTGATCTAAACGTGCAAGCTTGCCTTTTTGATAGCATGGAATCCCTGTCACCTTGCCGGTGTATTTGCCATCGGATATTTCTGCATTGGTCGCAATAATTTCAGTAATGCCAAATTCACGGAAAATTGGTGCTGTAATAAAATCACTGGTCGCGGTAATTCCCACAATGGCATGTCCCAGATCTTGATGTTTTTTAATGGCATCAAAACCTTTGGGGCGCATTTTAGGGCGAATAACTTTTTGCATAAACAACTGATGAAGATCAGTTAAGTAGTTATTGTCATGCTTGGTTAAAAACTCAAAAACAAACTCGTTATAAGCAATCGGATCCAGTTGCCCTGCTTTGTAATCTTCATAAAATTTATCGTTCATTTGACGATGATGAACTGGATCAACTAAACCTTCATTGACCAAAAATTCACCCCACGAATGGTCAGAATCGGTATTTAACAGGGTGTGATCTAAATCAAACAAAGCCAATTTCATATAAATGCTCATTTAAATGCAAATTAAAGAAAAAAAACGTAAATCTATTTCCGTAAGTCACTAAAAATTCGTTAAGATCATAGCAATTTTAAACATTTTACTTTGATCTTTTACGAGTTGGACGTGCAAGCGTGACTGTCCCCGAGATCAAAGTCAACGATATAGACAAAATTTAGGTAGCCAAATGATCGACTCAGAAGGTTTCCGACCCAACGTCGGGATCATTTTGGCAAACGATGACGGACACGTCTTATGGGCAAAACGCATTGGTCACAATGCTTGGCAATTTCCACAAGGAGGAATCCAGTTTGGAGAAACCCCTGAACAGGCACTTTATCGTGAACTGAGAGAAGAAGTCGGTTTATTGCCCGAACACGTCCAAATTATAGCGCAAACAAAAGGTTGGCTGCGTTATCGTTTGCCACATCGGTACATTCGGTCAGATTCAGATCCGGTATGTATTGGACAAAAGCAAAAGTGGTTTTTACTGAAGCTGACGGCATCGCCACATCATATTCAGTTAAACCTCTCTGACCCACCCGAATTCGACGAATGGCAATGGGTGAGTTATTGGTATCCTTTGGGTCAAGTGGTCAACTTCAAACGTGATGTTTACCGTAAGGCCATGATGGAGTTGTGTTTACAATTACCTCAGCGTTAAACGTTAATAAATCATCACTTTAAGCAATGATTTTTGACAAGAGAGCTGTTATAACTAGGCAATAACGATTTATAAATTGGAGTAAACATCCATGTCAAACATGCAACTCGACACCCTTAGACGCATTGTCCAAGAAATTAATGCGTCCGTCAGTTTGCATGATTCTTTGGACATTATGGTCAACCATGTTGCAGAAGCAATGGATGTGGATGTGTGCTCGATTTATTTACTGGATGAGCGTAATAAACGTTATGTGCTCATGGCCTCTAAAGGTCTAAATCCAGAATCTGTTGGTCAAGTTGCATTAAATGTAGGTGAAGGACTTGTTGGCTTAGTCGGTCAACGCGAAGAAATCGTCAACCTAGACAATGCACCGAAACATGATCGTTTTGCTTATTTACCCGAAACAGGTGAAGAGTTATTTAACTCCTTCCTCGGCGTTCCCGTCATGTACCGTCGTAAGGTAATGGGCGTTCTCGTTGTACAAAAGAAAGAGCCCCAAGACTTTAGTGAAGCGGCTGAATCTTTTCTCGTTACGCTTTGTGCACAGCTCTCAGGTGTTATTGCCCATGCGCATGCGGTGGGAAATATTGATGTATTCCGTAAACCAAGTAATGGACCTAGCTACAAAACCTTTCAAGGCGTATCAGGTGCTGGGGGAATTGCCTTAGGACGTGCTATCGTATTGTATCCACCCGCAGATCTCACTGCGATTCCAGATCGTGAGGCTGATGATATCAGTGAAGAGCTGGAACTCTTGGATCAAGCAATCGTTGCTGTTCGCGCAGAAATCCAATCACTTGATGAAAAGATGCAAGATTCATTGATGTCGGAAGAACGTGCACTGTTTAGTGTGTTCTTACGAATGCTAGATGAAAATGCACTTCCAAGTGAGATCAAAGATCATATTCGTGATGGTAGCTGGGCACAAGGTGCCGTACGAAAAGTCATCGACAAGCACTCTGCTCTATTTGCACAAATGGAAGATGATTATTTGCGTGAACGCGTATCTGATCTAAAAGATCTAGGCCGTCGAATCCTCGCTTGTTTACAAGAAAATGATACTAGTCATCGAGAGTTGAGCCCAGATAGTATCCTGATCGGTGAAGAAATCAGTACTGCTGCATTAGTTGAACTACCTGTCGATAATATCGCAGCGATTGTCACATCTGAAGGCGCAGCCAATTCACATATGGTCATCGTAGCGCGTGCATTAGGCATTCCTACAGTAGTGGGTGTGACTGAGTTACCCATTACCACGCTCGATGATATTGAAATGATTGTGGATGCCTATCAAGGGCGTATCTTTGTCAATCCACCCCGTCGTTTGCGCCAACGCTATAAAGAAGTACAAAAAGAAGAAGAGCAAATTGCCAAAGATTTAAAGCAATACGAAACCAAAGATGCGATTACCCCAGATGGCGTTGCGATTCCGCTATTTGTAAATACGGGTTTAATGATTGATGTAGTTCGTGGCGTGCAACGTGGTGCAAAAGGCGTTGGTTTATACCGTAGTGAAATCCCGTTCATGCTCCGTGATCGCTTTCCTGGTGAAGAAGAACAACGAGCAATATATCGTCAACAGCTCAGCCATTTTGCCAATAAACCTGTCACCATGCGAACTCTCGACATTGGTGCAGATAAGGATCTACCATACTTTAGCATTGAAGAAGAAAACTCCGCTTTAGGTTGGCGTGGTCTGCGTTTTACACTCGACCACCCAGAAATTTTCTCAGCTCAAATTCGGGCAATGCTAAAGGCAAGTATTGGTCTAAACAATCTACACATCCTCTTGCCGATGGTGACCAGTGTCAGTGAGGTCGAGGAAGTTCTGTATTTATTGGAACGTGACTGGATTGCAGTTCAAGAAGAAGAACAAGTCAAAATCAATAAACCTAAAATTGGGATTATGGTTGAAGTCCCAAGTGTACTCTTTCAAATTGATGAGTTTGCAGAATTAGTCGATTTTTTCTCTGTGGGTTCAAACGATTTAACTCAATATTTACTCGCTGTTGATCGTAACAATCCTCATGTTGCCAACGTTTATTCACATTATCACCCATCAGTCCTCAGAGCCTTAAAGCGTTTAGCACTCGACTGTCAGGCACACCAAAAACCAGTGAGTGTCTGTGGAGAAATGGCAGGTGACCCATTAACCGCTATTTTATTAATTGCAATGGGCTTTGACACACTGTCAATGAGTTCAAGTAATATTTTAAGAGTACGTAAAGCGATTTGCCATGTCCCAATGAGTGACGCGAAGCGTCTACTGGATGACGTTCTGCAAATGAATAACCCTTTAGTCATTAAAAGTTGGTTAGAACACTATTTCAGAACACATGGTTTAGCTGATATGGTCAAATCGAATCGTTTAGTCGGCGCCTAAACGCAACATCATCAAAGGGGATGCTGTTCAGACAGAGTCCCCTTTATCAATCTAATTATTTTGCAGCACGAAGATAAACTTGCTGCTTACCTTGATTTAAGCTCACACGAGGAAATTGACGATCATAGTCAATCACAATCATATCTTTAGCTGCAAGATTTTTACGATCAGATTCCCATATCACATAATACGTAATTTCAGCATCCGCTCGAACCGCTGGTTGAATCAGCTTTTTATGATCTGCTGGAATTGTAAAATCCACAGTAAAAGGAATCTGAGAAACTTGAATTTTCTTTTGCTGAATCAACGTTGCTGGCACATCAGCCATACGACTATCTACTGCATACAAACTTGCCGTACCTTGCTGTGGCGAGACGCCATAAGTTCCTTGCCCCACAAACTCAACACTGAGTGATTGTAATGAGTTAGCTTTGCCTCCATCTGTTTCAGGCATAGATGTACAACCTGCAAGTGCTGTTAATGATAGGCCAACTCCTATTGCGAATGCTTTCATTATTTTTTAATCTCCCCAAAAGATAAAATCAAAAATATCATAGTAAATCTGCAAATTCCTGTGACTTACACATCTCCTACCTAGCATTTCATTGAGAAACTTAAATGAGCCTCTTTATTAAAATAAGTGTAGAAAAATATGCATAAATTCACTATTTTTACATAACTGCAACAGGTCTATTTCATGCTTTTTTACCGATTTCATCTATTTTTAGTTAGGTCATTAATCATCACAACGACTTTTTATATAAAAAATTAAAAATGAATTAAGCTTTTTATTTTTCAACATTTTTTATCATTTTTAACAATTTTCACATCCACAAATCTCCTATTCCTGTTTAAGCTTTAAACAATTTCAATCGAATAAAGCATTTATGACATCAACTTTAATCCATTGGAAAAAAAGCTTTCATCAACCTAGAGTAAAAATACAAAGGATGTGAACTCATTCATTACAAACCAACTTAGGCATCTGAAATTTCGATACCCAATTTGTACATGAAACGGTGAAACATTCATATCTTAGAACGGTCAATCAGTTGAGATGGTCTATAACCCACGAGCCATCTTCATGGAGAGAAAATATGAACCACGACGATAAATTACAAACCAATACATCATCAGGACAATGCCCTGTTCTCCACGGCGGCAATACAGAAATGCAAGGCGGCCCCATGGCTTGGTGGCCAAATGCCTTAAATCTCGATATTTTACATCAACATGATAAAAAAACTGATCCAATGGATCCTGATTTTGATTACGCAAAAGCTTTTTCAGAACTTGATTTAGAAGCCGTCAAGCAAGATTTACGAGAACTCATCAATACGAGCCAAGACTGGTGGCCTGCCGATTGGGGCAGTTATGTTGGTATGATGGTGCGTACAGCATGGCACCTTGCCGGTAGCTACCGTAAACAAGACGGGCGTGGTGGCGCAAATACTGGTAACCAACGTTTTGCACCTCTAAATAGCTGGCCTGATAACGTCAATACCGATAAAGGCCGTCGTCTGCTTTGGCCAATCAAAAGAAAATATGGCAATAAAATTTCATGGGGCGATTTAATTGTGCTTGCAGGTACAGTCGCTTATGAGGTTGCAGGACTGAAAACATTTGGTTTTGCTGGTGGTCGCGTCGACATTTGGGCACCCGAAAAAGATGTGTACTGGGGTAGCGAAAAAAAATGGTTAGATGCAACCAAAAACCGTTATGACAATGATCAAGACCGTGAATCTTTAGAAAATCCGCTTGCAGCAGTTCAAATGGGCCTCATTTATGTCAACCCTGAAGGCGTTGATGGTGTACCTGATCCTTTACGCACAGCTCAAGATATGCGTACCACATTTGATCGAATGGGAATGGATGATGAAGAAACCGTCGCATTAACTGCAGGTGGTCATACTGTCGGTAAAGCACACGGAAATGGTAAAGCAGAGAATTTAGGTGCTGACGTTGAAGGTGCAGATGTTGAATTCCAAGGTTTAGGTTGGCATAACTCTGAAGGAACGGGTAATGGTGCAAATACGATGGTCAGCGGTATCGAAGGCGCTTGGACCACTCACCCAACTCGATGGGATAACGAATTTTTCTATCTACTTTTCACTTATGATTGGGAGTTGCGCAAGAGCCCAGCAGGTGCTCATCAGTGGGAACCCATTAACATTAAAGAAGAAGACAAGCCTGTCGATGCCCACAACCCAAATGTCCGTCGTAATCCGATCATGACCGATGCCGACATGGCACTCAAAATCGATCCTGAATATCGTAAAATTTCAGAACGTTTTTATCGTGATCCAGCTTATTTAGCGGAAGTATTCTCGCGCGCATGGTTTAAGTTGACCCATCGTGACATGGGGCCAAAGAGCCGTTATCTAGGTCCAGATGTTCCTCAAGAAGATTTAATTTGGCAAGATCCAATTCCAACTGTTGACTATACTTTGACAGATAGCGAAATTGCAGAGCTTAAAGCGAAGTTACTTGCAAGTGGTTTATCTAGCTCAGATTTAATTACAACTGCTTGGGACAGTGCACGTACTTATCGTGGTTCAGATTTCCGCGGTGGAGCCAACGGCGCCCGTATCCGTTTAGCACCTCAAAAAGACTGGGTTGGCAATGAACCTGAGCGTTTACAACGTGTGTTAAGTGTATTGGAGTCAATCCAAGCAAGTTTAAGCAAAAAAGTCAGTATTGCTGATTTAATCGTACTTGGAGGTACGGCTGCCGTAGAACAAGCTGCACATAAAGCAGGTGTACAGATCACTGTACCATTTGCCCCAGGTCGTGGTGATGCAACCGCAGAACAAACTGATGTTTATTCATTTGAACCATTAGAACCGTTACATGATGGTTTCCGTAACTGGCAGAAGCAACACTATGCAACAATGCCAGAAGAGTTGCTATTAGATCGAGCACAACTCATGGGACTTACTGCACCGGAAATGACAGTATTGGTTGGTGGCCTACGTGTACTCGGTGCGAACTATGGTAACAACCCGCAAGGTGTCTTGACGGATCGTGTTGGCGTACTTAGTAACGATTTCTTTGTGAATCTCACTGACATGAAATATAACTGGAAGCCAACAGGCCGCAATAGTTATGACATCGTCGAACGTGACAGCGGTGTAGTTAAATGGACAGCAAGCCGTGTGGATTTAGTTTTTGGTTCAAATTCAATTCTACGTGCTTATGCAGAAGTATATGCTCAAGATGATAACAAAGAGAAATTCGTCAAAGACTTTGTGAAAACTTGGGTCAAAGTGATGAATGCAGATCGTTTTGATCTTGCATCATGAATAAAATAGGTTTTAAGCTGAAGGCCCTGTAAAGGGTCTTCATCATTTGTAGTGAATAAAATGAACCCTGATGATGAGAAGAACAATGCAAGTCGTTCAATGATTTCACTTTCGTGTATGAATATGCTTCAACACACTAAGCTCGAATAAAATGCCCTTCACGAATACAATAAAATGGGCTCACTAATTTTGAGGATGCTTTCATCTCATGCATCAGCTCTTGTTCTGGCGCATCACGATCTTCATCCGTGAGCTGAAAAGTTCGATAATGTATTGCGAGAGAGCGATGGGCATGTAAGTCTAAATGTGCATGGAATGCATCTTGTGGATTCATATGAACATAACGCATCAAATGACGAGGCTCATAAGCGCCTATAGGTAACAATGCCACTCTCGCATCACCATAACGCTCATGAATCTGTTTAAAGTGCCCAGCATATCCTGTATCACCAGCAAAAAAACAATGTCCTGTTTTTGTGAGCAACGAAAATCCGCCCCACAATGCACGATTCTGATCTCTCAATCCACGCCCAGAGGCATGCTGTGCAGGTGTATACGCAATTTTCAATTCATCATGAAATGGAATTTCTTGCCACCAATCCATTTCAATCACATGCAAATGTTCAGGCATATAATAACCATTGCCTAAACCCGTATAGATCGGCATTTCAAACTTCTGATGAAGCCATTCTAAAGTCGCCAAATCAAGATGATCATAATGATTATGGCTCAATAGCACACCATGAATATAAGGCAGATGCTCTAAAGCAATTCCAGCTGTACACGCACGCTGAGGGCCACGTCCTTGCCGCGGACTTGCATATTCACTCCAAACAGGATCTGTTAAAAAGTTATACGGACCTATTTGGATCAAAACAGTCGCATGCCCCACAAACCATATTTGCCAATCATTCAGATCTGCATGCGGACGGTTTTGGGGAAACTCCAAAATTTGATTACGCTGATTCAACTCATGAGCACGATCAACCTGCCATGTAAAGGACTTCCGTGTGGCAAGCCATTTCACCAAGCCTTTACGACCTAGTGGTGACAAAGGACGCTCTAGATTGTAGAAACGATCAAGACCACTATGCTCAGATGCCTCATGCGGAAATGGAGGCTTCATCCATGTATGGCTCAAGCAAGATTGTGTCGGCAATTGATAGGTTAATGTCGGCTTATCTTTCATGTACGTCTTCTATGGTGAAATCCAATCGCATGGGATAATAGGAATATTTCGATCTTTAGGCTTTAAGTATCAAGTCAATCCAAGCTTTTCTCATATACAAAAAGTATCAATCTCAGAAAATTTAATGATGCTCTGATCCTAACATAAGCTGTTAGTTATGCTGATTTTCTTTGACCGAGTCAATACCATTTTCACGTCGTTATCATACGGTTTGGTGGTTGATTTTATTCCAGATGATATACACGGGCATTTTCACGAATGTCCTTACCACATAAAAAAAACAGCCGCATCAAGCGACTGTTTCTAACAATTCTATATCCTTAACCAGCATGACTAAAAAATTCAGCAAATTTCTCATAACTAGGGCGCTTACTCACATGATCCAGATAACGCGCTATTGCTGGATGAGGTTGTATTTCTTCCATTTTCAGTTGCCAAAATAACATAGCTGCCACCAACACATCCGCCGTTGTAAACTGCTCACCACATAAATAAGGTGCAGCTTCACCCACGCCAATCACAAAGGCATTATAAGCATCATCATAGTCGCCATAGCCAACTGAAGACTTTTGTTCAGGATTCACCCCTACACCAAGCATACGGTCGGTTGCAGCAGCTTCCCATGGTCCAGAAATGAAGAATAACCAACGATAATAAACGCCACGTTGTGGATCATTTAACGCTGGCGCTAAGCCTTTCTCTACAAACTTATCGGTCAAATAAGCGCAAATAGCCCCCAACTCATAGATCACCACATCATCATCAACCAGAACAGGTACTTTCCCAAAAGGATTAATTTTTAAATATTCAGGTGTTTTCATTTCCGTATCAAAAGCAACTTCAATGCGTTCACATTCAATACCCAGTTCGATTAACAACCAATCGACAACAACACCACGTGAAAAAGAATTTGTATATAGTTTTAGAGCCATTTTGATATTTCCTTGTTTATTTGGTCTTATTTAAATTTAATACTTGTGATTGTCAGTTTTTGTCAGTAGTCGAATGGCAAACTTCTTGTATCCACCATTGTTGAAAAAGTTGTTGTTTAAAATGAGGATATAATTCTTGGCTTAAACTCAATTGCTGTATGCGATCTATTCTGAAATGTCGAAATCCATTACGCAGTTCACACCATGCTGCTAAAACGATACGATCATTAAAATATCCTAATGCAAATGGCCACAATACTCTTGAACTGACTCGTTGCTGCTCATCGACATAATCAACCATGATTTTGACTTGTTGACGAATCGCGATTCGAACCTGCTCGACCAACTGCTCATCTACAGGCAACCATGTTTGAATTGATCTTAGCGTGGTTTGTTCTAATAGATGCTGACAATGCGCGGGTAGTACCGCATTCAGTTTTGCCAATACAGAAGTTGATGCTGATTTTAGGGCTTGATCAGGAATCTCACTTAACCAGTTTAATGCCAAGAAAATAGCTTCAATTTCGGTTTCATTTAATGTCATCGGTGGAAGTAAGAAGTTTTCTTTAAGTTGAAAACCTAGACCCGCAGCAGCATCAATATTTACCCCTTGCTCTCGCAAACTCTCAATATCACGATAAACACTACGCTGACTGATCCGTAAACGTTCCGCCAGTACCTTTGCTGTTACTGGATATCGATATTCTCTTAATAATTGCAAAAGATTGAGCAAACGAATTGAGCGACTCATGGCTTCCCTATTGCTTTGTTATTATTGTCTGATGGGAGAGCATACTCCCCCACCTTGGTGTAATGCTTAAACCACTTAACTCTCTGAGAGTGCCGTCGATTGTATCATCCCTTGCAAATAACCATGCAATTGTTGCACATTATCCGCAATCGTAAGCGGTTGATAACGTTGTAACGTTTCAACACTATGCACGCCATAACTGACGCCGATTCTTGGCATATTCAGATTTTGTGCCATCTCAAGATCATAACTGGTATCTCCCACCATAATGGCGCGATCCACAGCCACATCCATCTCTGAAATGATTTCTTTTAACATCAATGGATCTGGTTTCGATCTTGTTTCGCTCGCCGCACGGGTAATATCAAAAATGTCATGGCTATTGGTTTGTCCAAGCACTCGATCCAAGCCTTTACGGCTTTTGCCCGTCGCAACAGCAAGTTTCAAACCTTGTTGCTTTAAATCAGTGAGTAGTTCAGCAACGCCATTAAACCAGACATCACCCTTCGAGTTCGCCACATAATGATCCGCATAACATTGCAAAATATCCTGCTGTAAATGGGGTACCTGTGGAAATAAGATTTGCATAACCTCAGGCAAGCCCAAACCAATAATACTTTTCGCAGCGTCACTGCTCAGCGGCTGTTCAAATTGTTGTGCAGCATGCTGCAAACTTGCCACAATTTGCCCAACAGAATCAAACAAGGTTCCATCCCAATCAAAAATCACCAATTCCACATTTTGACGCATGATGATGTTCTCAATTTGATTCATGATTGCTTTCTCAACTCATCAATTAACTGCTGCATATCTTCAGGCATAGGTGCTTCAATGGTTGGATAATTTGGAATCTCTAAACGCATGGCATGTAAACACAAACGTCTCGCCTCAGGCCCTGAATATGATGTATTGTGACCATATTTATCATCACCAATCAGTGGATGACCAATACTTAAACCATGTACACGAATTTGATGGGTACGACCTGACAAAGGCGAAGCATGCACCAGAGTTGCTGTTTTAAAACGTTCAGCCACCTTCCATTCTGTTTTACTTGGCTTACCTTCTTTGGTGACACGCACACGGCGTTCACCATTGGCCAGTTCATAACGCAATAAAGGCGCGTCAATCAACTGCTTATCCAAGCTGACCTGTCCTTTGACAATCGCAGCATAGGTTTTTTGAATTTTATGCTCACGCAGTAGGTCTTGTAGCAATTTTAAGGTACTACGCTTTTTACTGATCATCACCAAGCCAGAAGTATCTCGGTCAATACGATGAATCAGTTCTAAATATTTTTTTCCTGTCGCCGCACGCAAAGCCTCAATCAAGCCATATGCGACACCACTACCGCCATGTACTGCAATGCCGGAAGGCTTATTAACTACCAATAAACCTTCATCTTCATAGACGACACGGCTCAATAAGCTTTGAGCAACGCTATCACTCACAGGCGCAGCCGTTTCATCTTTTTGCTCATAACGAATCGGTGCAACACGAATCTGGTCACCAATCTGCAACCGTGTTTCTGCTTTTATTCTTTTTTTATTGACACGTACTTGTCCTTCACGAATCAAACGATAGATTCGACTTTTTGGGACACCTTTTAATCGGGTAAATAAAAAGTTGTCTATTCGCTGCCCGTCTTGATGCTCATCCACGTCAAACCAAGTGACACTTTGCCATTGTTGTGTAGAATTCATACGCTCGATTTATCCAAGATTTGCTAAATATGATTAAAAAATGATCATTTAGCTAAGTTATTTCACAAGAAACCTAAACTTAGCCCATAGGCAGATGCCGCAAGGTTTGATATATTCAGCGCACGGATACCACCGTAAGTGAGCATCAAATCAAAAATTTTATTTAGATAAAATTTTAAATCGATGAGATATTCACCAACAGCTCGAATAGGTCCTAAAGAATTATGCCGACGCCGAAGGCTTATTATATCGGCAAAATGACAAACTGTTGCGTTTAATTGTGCATCTGCACATACAGTTTGTTCAGAAAAAATATGTCGCCAACTCTTGTTGGTTATTAAACGTAAACTGATCCACATCAGACAATTTGCTCCCTGATGTCGCATTCAGGCTAAAGCGTTGATGCATTGGAACTGCTAAGCAGAGATACGATGATCATTCCGTATCAAGACTTCCAGATGGATCGACTTCAATGCTTAATGACAGTGAAAGTCACCATCCAATGCACCGCTCACCCGCCAGTGAAGCGTACAGGAAACTTTGATTATGTCGGATCTAGTGATATTTCACAGATGTAAGACATGAATGAAATGTCAATAGATCGAAGATTAAAGCAGTATTGCTGACATCGAAACAACCGTATCAAAGCCCAAGCTGGATTTACAGTCAGTGGTTTCAGAGCATCCGAAATATAGTTGCTTCTGAGTCTTGATCGCGCCAATTTGATGTTTGCTCAAAAATATTGGGCCAGTTGTTTGTGTGCATCACTATTAGGTGTCACACCCATGAAACGTATGTTGATTAATGCAACCCACGCAGAAGAAGTCCGCGTTGCACTTATCACTGGTAATCGTCTTTACGATTTCGATTTAGAAAATCGTACTCGTGAACAAAAAAAATCAAATATCTATAAAGGCCATGTCACTCGCGTTGAGCCATCTTTAGAGGCGGTTTTTGTTGAGTACGGCGCACAGCGTCAAGGCTTTTTGTCTATGCGAGAAATCGCAAACTCATATTTCAAAGCGGATCCTCGCCAAACTTCTAATATTCGTGAACTCATTACTGAAGGCACTGAATTATTAGTTCAAGTTGAAAAAGAAGAGCGCGGCAACAAAGGTGCTGCGCTTTCGACATTTATTTCACTTGCTGGTCGTTATTTAGTTCTTATGCCAAACAATCCGAAAGGTGGCGGTATTAGTCGTCAAATTTCGGGTTCAGTCCGTGAAGAGCTTAAAGAAATTTTAGCGACACTAAACATCCCTCGTGGCATGAGCGTCATCGTTCGTACTGCAGGTATCGGGCGTACGCAAGAAGAATTACAACTCGACCTACAACACTTACTTGACCTTTGGGCACAAATCCAAAGCTCTGCAAGCACTGGCCCTTCTCCAATGCTCGTTCATCAAGAAGCTGGTGTTGTTACGCGCGCGATTCGTGACTATTTACGCGATGATGTGGGTGAAATTTTAATTGATAGTGAACAAGCTTATAACGAAGCGTATAACTTTGTTAAAGCAGTAATGCCACGTCAACTCGACAAATTAAAAACCTATACTTTAAATGAACCGTTATTCGCTCATTTTGGTATCGAAAGCCAAATCCAAACCGCTTATGAACGTGAAGTAAAACTTCCGTCTGGTGGTTCTATCGTGATTGACCAAACTGAAGCATTGGTTTCAATCGATATCAACTCAGCGAAATCAACACGTGGTCATGATGTTGAAGAAACCGCTTTAAATACCAATTTAGAAGCAGCTGAAGAAATTGCACGCCAACTTCGTTTACGTGATATTGGTGGCTTGGTTGTGATCGATTTCATCGACATGACCAAAGACCGTAATCAACGCATGGTTGAAGCGAAACTTCGTGAAGCAACACAAAGCGATCGCGCACGTATCCAGTTTGGTCAACTGTCACGTTTTGGCCTCATGGAAATGAGTCGTCAACGCTTACGCCCTTCCTTAGAAGAGGCAACTGGTTATGTATGCCCTCGTTGCCATGGTACAGGTATGGTACGTGACTTACGTTCACTTTCACTATCGATCATGCGTAAGGTCGAGGAAATTGCATTACGTGAGCGCCAAGGTGAAGTTCAAGTTGAAGTTCCTGTAGAAATCGCAGCCTTCTTATTGAATGAAAAACGTCATAGTCTTGTTTATCTTGAACAAACTTCAAATGTACGTGTCACTGTATTGCCTCATCCGCATTTAGAAACACCACATTACCAAATCCAATACAATCCAGCAGGCTTTGCACCTTCAAGCTATGAACGTACCGAAGCAACACGTTCAAGTGAAAAAGAACTGGGCTATGAGTCATCTGAATGGCATTTAGAAGATGCAGAACACGTTCATGCTGCTCCAGCACAAGCTCAAACTGCCGCTCCACAGAAAAAAACTGCTCAGCCACAGGCTGCTCAACCGAAGCAAGCACAAGTGCCTGCACAGAAGTCAGCAAGTCCTTGTGCTTGGTTAGAAAATCTATTTGTTCAAAAACAAGCACAGACGATTGATCAATCTCGTTCTGCACAAAATGCGGCAGCAGCGATTGAGCAATTGGTCAATGGTGGTGCGGTCAGCCGCGGTCAATTTGGTCAAGTCAACACCCCTGTTGTCACTGAAACACCAGCACCTGCGTCAACAACGAACAATGCCTATATTTCACAAAACCCTGTGAAACATGAAGCACGCGAAAGCTTTGAAAAAGACGAAAAAACACATCGTCCAAATCAAAACCAGAAGAAGCGCAAGCATAAAGAGCAACGTGAACAACATGCACATGCCCATGAACAACAAAATCAAGTGCATGAAGAAGTTGTACAACTATCGCGCCAAGAACAACGCCATGAGCAACGTGAGCTAAAACGTCAACAAAAACGTCAGCAAACACAAGAGCCTCAAAACCAGCAACAGCATCACGATGCTGCACAAGGCAATGAGTCTGCTCCTGTTCCACGCCGTGAGCGTAATCAACAGCGTCCAAATCGCCCAAATCGCCACCGCGATCAAAGCGTTTTAAATGAAGCACCAGTTGTCACTGAAACTGCGGTTAACCCTCAACAGGTCAAAGTAGATGTGATCGATGCTCCTCGCACTGAGCCGATGAATACTGCATTGGTCGTGAATATCGATCAAGGACAAAGTGAAATTATTGCACTGAATCCGCAACAAAAAACGACACCAGCAACTAAAGTTGAAGCTGTACCTGCTGTTGTGGAAAAAGCTGAGGTGACTCCAACTGCCGAAGCCGAGCCAGTAGTTATTGAACAAGAAGCTGAGACTAAAGCAACTCAAACTCCAGCGAAACGTGCCAGCAATGATCCACGTTCACGCCGTCGCCAACGTGGTGGTCAAGCTGTTGCTAAAGAAACTTCCGTTAAAATAGCGCCGTCACAAATCCCAACATTGGGACAATACACGCTTGGCAGCTTAATCCGTCATGTATACGGTGAAGATTGCAAAATCTTGATTGAGCAGTTTGGTTTAATCACCACGTTCAATCGTGCTTTGCAAAAGTTCACTGAACAATATGCAAGCACACTTGTTGTGGAAAATACAGTTGTTGAAGAAAAGCGTCCTGTAACACGAGATGCAGAACTTCCAACTCAAAAGGCAATGGAAGAAGCAGAACCTGCGCCAGTGTTAGACCTAACACCGCCTAAAGCATCCGCTGCTCGTGTCGCAAACGATCCTCGTGAGCGTCGCCGTTTAGCAAAACTTGCTGCAGAACAAGCAAAAGAAGCACATCTTGCTTCAAATGCCACACCTGCTGTTGTAGAGAACACTGAAGTCGCTGCTGAAGAGGTGAAAGAAACCGCACCTCTTGAAGAACCTTCAGTAGAGGCAACACCAGTACCAGAGCAACAACCTTTGGAACTTGCAGCTACAGCAGTAGAAGCCGCTGAAACAGAAACAGTTACAGCCGTTGTTGAAGAAACGCAACCAGAACCTCAACAACCAGCGCCTAAGCCTGCGAAAGAGGTTGTAGAAAAAGCAACCAAAGCAGAAAAAGTGACTGAAAAAGCTGAAGCTGTAGAAAAAACGGAAGCAACTGAAGCTGAGGAAGACGAAGCTGCTAAAATTGAAAAAGAAAAATCAAGTCGCCCGCGCCGCCCGCGTGGACGTCCGCCGAAGAAAAGTACGCCTGGCAATGAATAATTTGCTAAATTGCGCACAATAAACAAAAGCCTAGTCATTTCGATGACTGGGCTTTTTTGTTATTTTGTCAAAATTAGGTTGATTGCTCTAGGAACTTACCATTAAAAACAGCATCAACAACAGTGATGTAAATGGTTGTGTTCCAATAGATAGCCATTTTGGATTGATCAAAAAATAAATAGGATTGATATGAGCCAAACTACACAAACCGATATTATTACCCTAAGTGATGTCGCGACTCGACTCCCGAACTTCATCACCAAAGTACCTCATATCCTCAATGGACTTAAGCAGGCGTATATACGCACTCCGACTTCACCAGCAGGTTTAGGCATCGCTTTTGAAAAAGCTGTAAAACGTAATCCTCAAGGCACAGCACTATTATTTGAAGAGCAAAGCTATAGCTATCAGGCACTCAATGAATGGGCCAACCAAATTGCGCACTACTACCTTTCAATCGGCGCAAAAAAAGGTGATGTGATTGCGGTAATGGTTGAGAATCGTCCTGAGCTTATTGCAACGATTGTTGCTTTGGCAAAAATTGGGGTAACCATTGCACTCGTTAATACTTCACAAATTGGTAAAGTACTCGCGCATAGTATTAATCTAGTCAATCCAATTGCAGTGATTGCCGGTGAAGAAGTTCGCGCTGTAATTGATGAAATTCGTCAAGACTTAACCGTCGCGCCAGACCGTTTTCATTGGTTTGCTGATCAAGAGACACGCAAGAATGCGGGGACTGCGCCTCAGGACTACGTCAATCTAGCTCAACAAATTGATCAATTTCCAAAATTCAATCCATCGACCACACGTACAGTAACAGGCAAAGATGGTTTATTTTACATTTATACTTCGGGTACAACAGGTCTACCAAAGGCTGTGATCTTTACACATAGCCGCTGGACACTGGCTTACGGTACCTATGGCCATATCCTCAATCTAGGTAAAGATGATGTCATGTATGTGACTTTACCGCTTTACCACGCCACAGGTGTAGTGGTGTGTTGGTGTGGTGTGATTGCAGGTAGCGCAACACTGGCGGTACGCCGTAAATACTCAACCAGCGCATTCTGGAAAGACGTACAAAAGTTCAATGCATCAGCAATCGGCTATGTTGGTGAATTGTGTCGCTACCTCATGGATGCACCTGTTACTGAGCTTGATCGCGCACATCGTGTCACTAAAATGATTGGTAACGGTATGCGTCCAAATATTTGGGGCAAGTTTAAAGAACGCTTTGGTGTGCAAGAAGTCCTTGAACTTTATGCATCAAGTGAAGGTAACGTTGGTTTTAGTAATATCTTTAACTTTGACAACACCGTTGGCTTTTCTCCAACACCATATGCAATCGTTGAATATGACAAAGAGAAAAATGAACTGGTACGTGATAGCAAAGGCTATTGCAAGAAAGTAAAAACAGGTGAAGTTGGCTTACTGGTAGGTAAGATTACCAGCCGCTCTCCTTTTGATGGCTACACTGATCCTGAAAAAAACAAATCTGTTATATTGAAAGATGTCTTCACAAAAGGCGACTCATACTTCAACACAGGTGATTTAGTTCGTGATATCGGTTTCCGCCATGCACAATTCGTGGACCGTCTTGGCGACACCTTCCGTTGGAAAGGTGAAAACGTTTCAACAACTCAAGTCGAAAACATGGTTTGCGAATATGACAAGATTGCTGAAGCTGTCGTATACGGTGTAGAAATTCCAAATACCAATGGTCGTGCTGGTATGGCAGCGATCACCTTAGTTGATGGACAGGAACTCACTGAAACCGATCTTAGCGAAATGGTCAATGTATTTAAAAAATGCCTACCATCTTATGCGATTCCAGTGTTCTTACGTGTACAAGAGAAAGTTGAAACTACAGGTACATTTAAATACCAGAAAAATAAGCTGAAAGAAGATTCATTTGATCCAAGCAAAACTTCTGAACGTTTACTGGTTTTATTACCTGGTGCATCAAGCTATTGTGATGTAAACACTGAGATATTTGATAATATTCAAAGTTATCAATACCGTTTCTAGTTTATTTTTTAGCTAAACAAGAGGAAATCGTGCTTTTTATAAACAATCATGCACATGTTTTTAAATTTCCTCTTGTGTTAGCTGAATAAGTTGCTAGAATACGCATCATCAAAACGATACAGTGTTTAGAAGTTTTACTTCTCTCTGAGTCAGTTCGAGTATGAATGCTAAAGAAAATCACAGATTTTCTCTTGCACTCGGGTAAAACGTTGTTTTACTTCTCCGCGCTCAGGGTCGTTAGCTCAGTTGGTAGAGCAGCGGACTTTTAATCCGTTGGTCCCGCGTTCGAGTCGCGGACGACCCACCACTTTAAGTTTTGATACTCCTGAAAAGGATTGATAACCGAAAGTTATCAAGATTTGTAAGACTACGCGCTTCGCTTGTCTTGCAACAATTTTAGAGTGTTACTCTAAAATTATTTCAGGGTCGTTAGCTCAGTTGGTAGAGCAGCGGACTTTTAATCCGTTGGTCCCGCGTTCGAGTCGCGGACGACCCACCAGATTCTAAAAAACCTCATCATTTATGATGAGGTTTTTTATTTTGTATGGAATATCTTTCCAAAAGATGACAGCTATAATATTTAACTTACTTTAAGCATCCTTGCTCAACGTAAATGATGATCAAGTTATAAAAATGCCTCTAATACTGAGTTCAAAAAGATATGCCCCTGCTCAGTACATGCAATACGATCTGCATCAGCCACCAAAAGTTTCTTCTCGCGTAATGTGTTCAAAATAGGCGCTAACTCCGCCAAACTTAAACCAGTACGTTGTTCATATAAAGTCGCTTCAACACCATCATTGAGACGTAGAGCATTCATCATAAATTCAAATGCTAACTCATCTGCTTCAATACGCTTCATTTGCACATGTTCAGCAGGAACTTTAGCTAAATAATCTTTCGGTAAACGAGTTTTCTGAAACCGATAGACACCTTCAGGACGTGTCACCTTTCCATGTGCGCCGGCTCCAATCGCGAGGTAATCGCCAAATTGCCAATAATTCAAATTATGTGCTGATGGCTTTTCCTTTCGCCATGCGGAAACTTCATAATTTACATAGCCATTGGCTTTTAAGTATGCCTCACCCTCCGCTTGGATGTGTTCTAAGACTTCGTCTTGTGGCAACACAGGCTGAGTTCTAAAGAAAACCGTATTCGGCTCAATAGTCAATTGATACCAGCTAATATGCGTCGCACCATGCTCTACAGCCAATTTTAGATCAGTTAATGCCTGTTGCTCTGTTTGCTGAGGTAAACCATGCATCAAATCGACATTCACACGCTCGAAACCTGCTTGACGTGCTTGTTGAATCGCATCCAGTGCATTGCTGGCGGTATGAATACGTCCCAAATGCTGCAAATGCTCTGTATCGAAACTTTGCACACCAAGCGATAACCGATTAATACCAACCGCAAGATAATCTGCAAATGGATCATGCTCAACCGTACCGGGATTGGCTTCGAGGGTAATTTCACAATCAGCTTCAAAACTCAACCGTGCTTTCAGTTGTTCAAATAACCACTGATAACCTTGAGCAGAAATCAGCGATGGCGTTCCCCCACCTATAAACACGCTATGAATTGATCGCCCTTGTGCCATTTCAATTTGCGTCTCAAAATCAGCCACTAAGGCTGCAAGATATTGCTGTTCCAAATCCATAGACAAATGCCCATCAGGAACAGCATGTGAATTAAAATCACAGTAAGGACATTTACGCACACACCAAGGCATGTGAATATATAGGGATAAAGGAATATTTGCTGGATTTAACGGACTCAAAATAGCGGCTCAATAAAAGAACCACTCTATTTTATCATGACTCCCTTTAAGTCGGTTGCATGTTGCAACAATGCTATTGCTTATCATCATGCTTGGATTCAGTTAGACTGTAAAAATAAAGAACAATTAGACCAAATCATATGATGAAAATTTCAAGCCAATTGCTTCTGATGCTTCCCCTAGCGCTCGGCGTTGGCGTGGCAATGGCATTTCAAACTGCAATTAATGCTCAACTCAGAGAGCATCTTCACTCTCCATTACAGGCAGCCTTTCTGTCTTTTTTAGTCGGTACGATTATCTTGGCGTTATTGGTTTACTTTCAAAGCACAGCCAAACCTAGTTTAGGTGAACTTTCACAAATTCCATGGTTTCTATGGATTGGCGGCTTTCTTGGGGTTTATGCCATCAGTATGAGTATCTATACTGCGCCTAAACTCGGATTTCTGACTTTTTCGGGCCTTGTGATTTTTGGCCAGCTCACCATCTCAATTTTATTAGATCATTTTGGTTGGTTAGGCACAGAAAAAATCCCCGTAAATTGGCAACGCCTACTCGGCAGTATTGTCATTTTTATTGGTGTTTTACTCACACTACAGCGTTAATTTTTGAAGAGTATATTTAGTGGCTCACGTTACCAACACACGGTTTGAACTCAAACAACTGTCTCATTTAATGCTCCCTATTTTGATCACCCAATTTGCTCAAGCTGGTTTTGGTTTGATTGATACCATTATGGCGGGGCATCTATCCGCAGGTGATCTTGCGGCAATTGCCGTTGGGGTTGGATTGTGGATGCCCATTATGCTGCTCTTTGCAGGCATTATGATTGCAACGACACCTCTCGTTGCCGAAGCACGAGGTGCCAAGACACCCGAGAAGATTCCCACCATTGCACGCCAATCATTGTGGGTTGCTGCCATTCTCGGTGTAATCGCTATGCTCATTTTGCAAGCGATGCCACTATTATTGCCATTGTTTGGCGTACCTGAAAGCTTATTGCCCAAGGCAAGCTTATTCTTGCATGCAATTGGTTTTGGGATGCCTGCAGTGATGATGTATGCCGCATTACGCAGTTACTCAGAGGCATTGGGGCATCCTCGTCCAGTCACCGTCATTAGTTTAGCCGCGCTTGTGATACTGATCCCACTGAACCTAATTTTCATGTATGGTTTTGGGCCGATTCCTGCTTTAGGGAGTGCAGGCTGTGGTTTCGCAACAGCAATTCTACAATGGTTGATGTTTATCACCTTGGCCATTTATATTTCTAAAGCCAAAGCCTATCAAAAAACTCCGATCTTCACGACATGGGAAAAACTTGACCCAATGTGGGCAAAGCGCATCTTGATGCTAGGTCTGCCGATTGGTTTGGCGATTTTCTTTGAGGTGAGTATCTTCAGCACAGGTGCATTGGTATTAAGTCCATTAGGGGAAAATGCGATTGCTGCACATCAAATTGCAATCTCTGTAACCTCTGTCTTATTTATGATTCCGTTATCTCTCGCGATTGCACTTACGATTCGTGTTGGAATGTACTATGGAGAGAAAAACTGGCATGCCATGCGTCAAGTTCAGAAAATCGGACTAATGAGTGCGACTTTCTTTGCAATCTGTACCATGCTGTTGATTGCAGTTGCACGTCCATATATCGTTGCGATCTATACAACAGACCCTCATGTCATTCCTGTAGCCATGTATTTACTCTGGTTTGCGATGGCTTATCAGCTCATGGATGCTTGGCAAGTCGGTGCGGCAGGTTGTCTACGTGGCATGCAAGACACCCAAGCACCGATGTGGATTACCCTCATGGCTTATTGGGTCATTGCTTTTCCGATTGGCTTATATTTAGCACGTTATACCATTTGGGGCGTCGCAGGCGTTTGGCTCGGTTTGATTATTGGTTTAAGCATTGCCTGTGTACTCTTGATTGGGCGCTTATACTTAAATAATAAACGTTTAGCAGAGACCACATAAATTACGTTTCATGATGATCATGAAGGCAGCAAGGTTTAATACTTACAGGACTTAACATTTTGTTATAGGCAATTTAAGCTTTGTCGCCTATGATCAAAGTATCACGATAACAGCGGATCACCCGAGGTCAAGCAAAATGGCAAAACATGCAAGCTCACCCAGTAAACGTTTTTTAAAACTGGCTGGCATGACCGCAAGCATTGCCAGTAAAAGTGTAGCAAACTCCATTCGCAACTTCACTGCTGACGAAGAGCAAAAAAATGCAGCACGTAGCCAACTGTTCCAAGACATTGGCTTGCAAATCGCTGACACACTAGGAGAAATGAAAGGCGCAGTCATGAAGGTTGGGCAAATCGCCTCACAATACAAAGACATTTTCCCGCCTGAAGTTGCAAAAGCGATTGCCAAGTTACAACGCCAAGCACCCGCAATGCCCTTCTCCTCCATTCAACAACAAGTTGAAAAAGAACTCGGCAAGCCTTTAAATCAAATTTTTAGCTCATTTGAAGCAGAACCTTTTGCAGCAGCCTCAATTGGACAGGTTCACCGTGCAGTACTTCCAAATGGTCAAGCTGTGGTAGTCAAAGTTCAGTACCCTGGAGTGGATGACGCATGTGAGAGTGATCTTAAACAAGTCCGTCTTGCCTTACGTCTCATGGGTGTCCTCAAAATTGACAAAAAACTACAAGACCAATTATTCCAAGAGATCCAAGACAGTTTATCAGCAGAATTAAACTATGAAATCGAGGCACAGAATCTCGAAGTTTTTAAAACCTTCCATGAAAAATTGGATGACCAAATCATTATCCCAACAGTATATAAAGAATACTCTTCACGGCGCGTATTGACCTTAAGTCTTGAACAAGGTGAATCGATTGAAACGGCAAGTACCTGGTCAGTTGATATCCGCAATCAGATCGGTCGTCGCTTGATTCGTGCTTTAGGGCAGGAAATGTTCTTCTTGAAACGTTTCCACTGCGATCCGCATCCTGGAAATTTTGCCTTCCGTGAAGATGGAAGTGTCATCATCTACGATTACGGTAGCGTCAAAACCCTTTCACCTGAAATTATTCAGCACTTTAAAGCACTGGTGAATGCTGCTCGCCAAGAAGACATTGATCAAGTTGAAGATTTATTGGTCGAACTCCATTCAATTGCAGAAAAACAGAAATTCCCAAGTGAGTTGTATCTGCAATGGATCGAAATTCTGCTTCGTCCTTTAAGTACGCACTATGACTTTGAAGAAAACTCCTCACATCATGATGGGATGCGTCTGGTTAAAAAATCATTGAAATATTGGGATGTCTTTAAACCATCGCCAGATACCTTAATGGTCAACCGTACCATTTCTGGTCACTACTGGAATCTTATTCATCTCAAGGTACATGACAATCTAAATGATCTATTTGAAGAGTTAGTGCCCATGCCGTGAAAAGGCTTTGACAACTCAACACACAGCGTACTCTGATTGACGGAATTTAAGTTATGTTATAACATTTCAATAATTCGTAGGAGTATTCAATATGCGTAAAGATATTCACCCTGTTTATCAAAAAGTACTTTTTCATGATACCAATGCAGATGCGTATTTCTTGATTGGTAGCACCATTCAAACCAAACAGACCAAAGAATATCAAGGTCAAGTTTACCCTTATGTGACGCTTGATATTTCAAGTGCTTCACATCCGTTTTATACAGGTGAGCAACGTCAGGCGAGTAATGAAGGCCGTGTTGCAAGCTTTAACAAACGTTTTGGTCGTTTTAGTCGTAAGGCTTAATCTTATTTTAAGGTTGAGCAATTAAAGTAAAAAAAATTCGAAGTCTAAGGCTCTAATCTCCTCCTCTTAGGCTTCTTTTTTTATGTCTGAAACTTATTATTATTGTTTAATCCGAAGCAGAAGCAGTGCCAATAAAGCCAAATTCAATTGGGCTTTTGACATAGAATAATGAAATATCTTGAGTCTTGAGATAGTCAAGTAAGGCTGTGGCCTGTTGTTCAGTGACTGCAAACTGGATCTGTACGGGCTGATCTGCCAACTCAAAGAACCCCGCTGAATGAAACTGCCCTCTATGATCCAACCCTTGACTGGCATTCATCACTGTCGCACCACGTAGATCCATTTGCTTTGCAATCGCTAGCAACCAGTCAACGATTGATTGTCCATCATACTGACGACTTTGCGCAGTATAAAAGCTAATTAAAAATCCATTCATCGATCTAACCCTCCCAAACTAAGCAGCATTCAACCATTGATGTAGACTCATACCCAAAATCGTAAACAACAATGATCCCAATACATGGATCAAAATGGTTAGTGCTGCGTATTCCAATTTACCACTTTGCAACAGCGTAATAATCTCAGCGGAAAAGGTTGAGAAGGTGGTGAGTGCCCCACAAAATCCAGTAATCACAAATAGTTTATAATTTGGACTTAAAGCACTTTGCGAAAAATATGAAATCGCAAAACCAATAATAAAGCCACCAACCAAATTAACACTTACGGTCCCGAGTGGAATATGCGGAAAAATTGGATTGAGTTTTAAGCCAATAAACCAACGTAACCATGCGCCGAGCACAGAACCTAATGCAATTGAAATCAAGGAATAATACATAATTACTCCAAAACCAAATGTGGAGTACAACAAAGATAAGACATGGTGTGATCAATTTTTTTATCGATAGTATGCATCTGCGAGCCCTCTAAATAAAGAACAGAGCACGCACGATCCTACGCCCCTGTTTAGAGTAACGTAGGCATCATTAGCCACAATGGCGGTTTGTTACAGGAGGAATGCCATCTCCTTTGCCCTAAAATAACATAATTTTTAAACAACTCAATGAATCTTTGAATCTGTGTATAAAGGCAAAGTTATCCACAGATACATCATGTTATGATTGTCCGCTGACGAAATAACAATGGAAAGTCCTCATGGCACAAAGCTTACTCGCACAATTAAAAGATGGCTCAGCAAAATTTGCAGATGTGTTGGCATTTATTGAAGCACGCTATCAACACACCCCAACTGCTTTTCAAAATGGTGCACAATTTAATGCTGCAACGGAAAATCAAGGCAGTGCCAAAGTTTTCTCTTTCGCCAAAATTGAAGGCTTAAATGCTGAAGATACCTTAAGTTTATTTGCTGAGCATTATGCTTCTGTGCTTGCAACACCAGAAGGAACGGACCACCAAAACATTCGTCAATTTATGCAAAATGGTTGGGATGGTGTGAAATTTGAAAGTGAGGCACTAACTGCCCGTTGATATTGAAAAGACAGGAAGGGAAACCTTCCTGCTTGCTATCCTATACCGATCACGCATTTGCCATTAAAGCGGTCAAAAGCCCCATTGCTAGCACATAAAACGTGATCGGAAATACCAGAAACCAAAACTTCGCCCATCCGTTGGTATTAAACACTGAGGTTGCTGCTCGATAGCTCACCCAACATGACCAAAATATAAAAGGAATTACCACCAAGTTCAAAATTGATGAGTTTTGATAGGCATCAAGATAACTGCTATACATCAATGTCTGTAATATTACGACAATCATAACAGGCAAAGCTGCAACCAAAGATTGTAAAGCCCAAATATGTCGGGCCAGTTGTGGGTCTGCGTCTTTGGCGCCTGAAAACTGTAAACGCTTTTTATACCACCAACCGTGTATCAACCAAACAATTACAGCAGAAATCGTCCCCAGCCCTAAAACGAATAACCAATAACTCCACCAAGCATCTGTAATATCAAGCATTAACGAGGTGCGATTTCCAAATTCTGCTTGAAGCAACTTTTGATCGACTCGATCCATGACAGAAAACACACCTATTAAATAGGCAGCTATCATAATACTGCGATGATGATAGATTGCTGGCAAAGAAAAAAATGTCTTCGGTTGGAAGAACAGCATCCATAAGTTTTTGGGCGAAAATGGTAAAATTTCTTTTTGCTCTTGTTTCTCTAAAGATAATTCAGTATTCATAAATACTCTTAATAATTTGATTTAAAATATTTTATGTTCTAATAATAGCCAATACCGCGTAGAAAAAGAAGTTTCACTTTATCACTTGATAAAATAATGCACGCCTTTACCAACCGCACATCTCATCGTGAAATACTTTTTTAGTTTCGCCTGAATGATTTCTGAAGGTGTGAAATTTAGAAATGTAATATTCAGCGAAATAACAAATGTTTGAATAAAAATACCTGAGGGAAATCATGACGATTAACCAAGCTGATCTATTAAAAAAACTACGACTAATTACTTTAGAAGCGCAAGGTCTGAATCACAAAAAACCTTTTGGCTCAGGAAAAGTGGCTGTTCTTGCGGCCATACAACAGCTTGGCTATGTACAAATTGATACTTTATCGGTAGTTTCTCGAGCACATCACCATACTTTTTGGACACGAATCCCAGATTATCAGCCCAAACTTCTTGATCAATTAGTCGCAGAACGTCAGATATTTGAATATTGGTTTCATGCTGCGTCGTATTTGCCCATGCAAGATTTTCGTTATGCTTTACCGCAAATGCTGAGCATTAAAAATGGTGAATCTCGTTATTTTAAAGCTGATTCTCAAATCATGCACAATGTGTACGACAAAATCCGTATTGAGGGACCACAAAAAGCTAGAGATTTTGAAAGCTTAAGTAAAAGTAATAGTAGTTGGTGGAATTGGAAACCAACAAAAATCGCGCTTGAGCAGCTTTTTATGCAAGGGGATCTCATGATTAGCGCTCGAAATGGTATAGAAAAAGTTTATGATCTTAGTGAAAGGGTGCTGCCCAGCACGATCAATACAACACCACCAACCGCATTAGAATACGCAGAATATCTCGTCAAGACTTATCTTAGAGCGTACGGCTTTACCACCATCAAGCAAATCACACATTTAAAAAAGGGACAAATATTACGTCAAAATGTTGAAAAAATTCTAAGTCAAATGCTTGAGGATAAAATCATCCAAAAGTTTGAAGGAAATGAAATACAAACAATCTATGTGCGCACCGATTTACTTGAAAAAACGTATAACACCGATCATAGCAACCTTCACTTACTCTCCCCTTTTGATAATTCAATCATCCATCGAGAACGCATAAAAGCCTGTTTCGAGTTTGACTTCCGTCTTGAATGTTACACCCCTGAACTAAAAAGAAAATATGGATACCACTGCTGTCCCACAATTATTCCAAGAAGAACCTCAATTGAGGTTCTTCTTGTTTTCGCCACTTCTTATCGGGTAAAAATAATGCCTTTAGAAGTTTTCTTTCAAATAAATTGACCTGAATAATTCTTAATAATCTCTGGACAGTCCATCCCTCATGAGCCATATGTTTTGCAAAACTCACTAATAAATAGGCAATTAATGCAATCCATATTTGAGTTTGTATGGCATTTCGGCTTCGACCTAGAAATGATTTCAATTTTAAATTCTGTTTAATCGCTTTGAAAAATAATTCTACTTTCCAACGATCTTTGTAAATTGCTGCAATAGTCGATGCAGCTAGATGAAAGTTGTTACTTAGAAATTCAAATGTCCTTTTCTTTTCAACATCATAAAATTCTATTCGTCTTAATCGCTTCGGTGCACCACGCTTTTTAGCATAATCACTGCTCAACTCAATATATTCATCCGCAAGAATTCCTTTGCAAGCGTATACTTCACGTTTTGACTTTACTTCATAAACCGTCTTCGGTCTTAGCCGTGTCACAAAGCTGACTTTTCGGTCAGTCATCTCTGCAAACCACTGATAATCAACATACCCCTTGTCAAAAACTACGATACTTCCAGGTGGAAATTTGAGTAATCTGCCTTGCACCATATCATTTTCAATACCATCTCCGAGTGCAACAAATTCAGGAATCGTATTGCTGTGATTTAATCCAACTGTCAGTTTAATGCTCGCTTTGGATTCATGTACTTTTGCCCATTCGCATAAGGACAGTGAAAGATCAATGTGGCTTGCATCAAGTGAATACAGCGGATTCTTAAATCGAAATTTATGTGCAATCTTTGTGTTTTCACAATGCCGAAGTAACTGAGTAAATAATTGCTGATATAGGCTGGCAGGTTGTTCTTGATTGATTCTTGCCAAGGTGCTTCGTGCAATAGTCTTAGCACCGAGGTGATAGAGCTTTTCCTGCTGTGATTCGAGATTGGATTGAATATCTCTTAAGCTTTGCCGACAGGACAGCTGGGACATCAATATGGCAATAAACTGATCCCAGCGTGTGGCTGATCTTAATTTTTGTCCACAATGATGCTGCTTGGCAAGACGTTCAAAATCACATCGTGAAATAGGTTTAAGTAATTGATGAAATACGGTATTCTGATGTGACAAAACCTGAGTCCTTGTAGTTAAAGTGTTTGTTCGCACTTATATTTTAACTATTTTGGACTCAGGTTTTTTATTTAAACAAAACTATGGGACAGCAGTGATATGGATACTTCTGTTTACCCATTTTGTTTGGTGATGTTTTTGTTGGTAGAGTTGATTGCAAAGCTCATCGTAAAAGTGGTGTATTTGAATTAGTGCACCTACATATTGAAAATACAGAAATTGATCTTAGCTCATGGCTAACACCATTTCTAAAAACACTACACCGATTTGTACACTTTAATCACTGTCAATTCATTATCATTTCACGTATTAGTCCACCCGAACAATCAAATACAATTCACGAATTTATCAACCATCACTGGAATGAAACACAGCTTAAGGATGAACTACCCATCACAAAATAGGAGGTATTTTACCTCCTATTGTTTCTATCTGATTTTATGGTCGCTTGAGGGCTTGTAATTCCGTGGTGAAGCTATAAAACTCTCCCCCCATTCTTCCCACACTATCCAATTGCTGTTGATCAATCATGCCTGTATCGGCTTGCCACAATCGATCATCGACATAAATAGATTTCACATCTAACAAGACAACCGTTCCACCAGATGGCAAGGAGCTGAGTTGAATCACCTCTCGCAAATGACATTCATACCGAATCATAGAACCTTTAACCGATAAAGGTTTTACGCCATGACTTGGACAAGATTCGATTTCAGCAAAATCAAATTCACTTTGTTCGGATGGCAGTGCCGCGCATGACAAGTTCATTTGCTCAAGTAACTGAGTATTCACGATATGCACTACACACTCTTTGGTTTCAATTAAATTCCGCAAAGTGTCTTTGTCCTGCCCTGTTCTCGGATTCACTTGTGAATACCAAAGGATCGGCGGATTACAGCTTGCCACATTGAAAAAGGAATAAGGTGCCAGATTCGCTACACCATCCACAGATAAGGTACTAATCCAAGCAATCGGACGAGGCGTAACCCCACCATTTAACAAACGATAGATTTCATTTGCTTGTAAATTTGCTGTTTCAAAAATCATAATTAAAGACTACTTTAAGGACGCTCAGCGTATTGTGGTAAATCATCAGTGATGCTGTCCCATTCCGCTTTAGACGCCGTAAAAATGTGCAGACTTGGTTTTTGCTGTAACCGTGTATCTAAAGTTCCAATTCTCAAACGATAATACTCAGGCGTATCGGTTTTTATACTCATAATTGGGGAGCCACACTCCATACAAAAACAACGTTGTGTCGTGTCAGTAGACTGAAATTTTTTCAGTAAATGCTCGCCTTTGGTAATTTTAAAATCAGCTATTTTAATCGGTGCATTCGTGGCAAAAGCGCTTCCATTTGCTTTACGGCAGCGTTGACAATGACATTGAATGATCTCGCCTATTTCACCATGAATCTCATAATGAATTCCATCACATAAACAACTACCATGATATACAGGTGAAGTCTGAGACATTGCAATTCTCCTTGTTAATCTTTTAAACCTAACATTTTTAAATGCGCACTAGCATCCAGCATATATGTGGATAAGTTTTTATAGCAACAATCCATCATCTATCCAGCTAATAGTAAAAAACCTTAAGGCTCACCCCATAATCATCGCAAATAATCCTGCGATAAAAAGATAAAAAATGACAGGAAGTCCCAAAAACCAGAACTTTGCCCAGCCATTTGTTTTAAAAACTACCGTTGCACCTCGATAACTGACCCAACAAGACAAAAATAAAAAAGGAATAGGAACTAGCGATAAAGTTGAAGAATGACTAAAAGCATCGAGATAATTTGTATATAGCTTAGTTTGAATGAGAGTAATAATCAGGATAGGTAGAACATAAACAAATGATTGTAATACAAATACCTGTCGAGCAAGCTGAGGATCAATATGGGTCGCACCAGAAAATTGTAAACGAACCTTGTACCACCAGCCTTGCACTAACCAAATAAGTGCCGCCCCCAGAAATCCCAATCCTAGCACCCACAACCAGTAATTCCACCATGAGGCTTGAATCATGCTCACCATCGCCGTAGGAGATCCAAACTCAGCCCTCAGTAATTGCTGGTCAATCCGATCCATAACTCCCACAACGCCAATGAGATATGCAATCAACAGAATACTTTTATAATGATAATGAGGAGATTGTAAGAAAAATTGCTTCGGCTGAAAAAACAAACTCAGCAATTGCTTAGGTTGGAATGGCTTAATGATTTGTTTATCGTAAACGTCTACAGCTGTTTCAGTATTCATATACCCTCTTAAAATTCATTTAGATTTTTTATTCAGGCATAATATCGAATATTTTGAAAAAAGTAGCTATTTTATATCATTTGATCAAATGATGTATCCCTTCACCTGCTGCACGTCCTGTTGCAAAACAAGCGGTCAACAAATATCCTCCCGTTGGTGCATCCCAGTCCAACATCTCACCACAACAGAACACGTAAGGATTTGATTGTAATTGTAACTGTGATGACAATGCCGTTTGCTTAATCCCGCCAGCACAGCTAATCGCTTCTTCGATTGGACGAAATCCACTAAGGGGAATTGTAAGTCCTTTGATCTGCTCGGCCATTTGATGCGCATCTGACCATAAATTTTTCTCAACCACTTCGCGAATTAAATTAATTTTCACATGATCCAAGCCTGCTTTGCGCCAAAGATTGGTAAGTGACTGCTTCTTATTGCCTTGTAACTTTTTAGTTAATTGATCAAGGCTGATATCAGGTAACAAGTCTAAATGAAGCTGCAAGTTTTGATCTTGAGCAAGCTGTGATCTTAGATCACGCCCTAATTTATAAATCACGCCACTTTCAAAACCATAATGGGTAATCACAATATCACCATGCGTCTTTTGTCCAGGGACGACCCACGCATCAACACGCTTGAGGGGCTGACCAAAACAATCCTGCATAAATGGCGACCATGTTTTCAATACACCAACATTACTTGCTTGGAAGGGGGTAATCTCATCACTAGACAACCATTGCTGCCACGCTCCATCACTTCCCAATTGCGACCACGACACAGCACCACAAGCCAGCACAATCGCATCATAAGTTGCAGTAAAGCGTTGGCTTTGGTTTTCGATGGTCAGTTGATTCTGAGATAAACCCACACAGCGATGCCGGTAATAAAATTTAACCCCATCTACAGCTAATCGTTTTAACCATGCGCGAAGTAACGGCGCGGCTTTCATCTCTATTGGAAATACCCGCCCAGAACTACCGATATAAGATTCAATTCCCAAACCTTTCATCCAGTCTTGAATCCACTTTGCATCCCATTGCGTTATCCAAGGGCTTAGCCATTCAGCATGGTCATAACGTTGGATGAATGCCTGTATAGGCTCAGCATGAGAAATATTAAGACCAGTTTTACCTGCCATTAAAAATTTTCGAGCAGCTGAAGGTTTTTGTTCAAACACATCAACTTCATAACCATATTGAGCAAGGACTTCCGCAGCCATTAAACCTGCAGGTCCAGCTCCAATAATGGCAATACGCTTAGACTTCATGTTGCTCTTGCTCATTTTTCCCTTGTAAGGGTGCAAAATCATCAAATCGGGTTGAGTAGGCAACAGGTTTTGTGATGACTAACTGTTGGCAAGGTTCCCCACGTTCCAAATATTTAATTTCAAAATGTGTTCTTGCAGAATCCGCTGCAATTTTTTGTTTCTGATAGGGTAGCTTCCACACGTCAATTAACTGCTGCTCTGCTTCAGCAATATATTCAGGAATATTACTCGCCAAGGTAATCGTACCATTTGGCTGAAGACGTGACAGTAAAAACTCAAAGAACGGCATATTCAACCAACGCTGTGCTGGGTTATGCGGCTCTGGATTTGGGTAAAGAATGAAAACCTGTTCTACTTGAGCAGGGAATAATGCGTGTACGATCCAAGGTAAAGCATCGGCATGAATCGGATATAGGTGTTCACGTACTTCGAGCTGATGCTGTTTTTGCATCGCTAAAAATTTTTCTTTGGTTCGTTCAATTGCATACAGTATTGTTTGTGGATTCTGCCCTGTAAACAACAATGCATGTTTACCTTTTCCAGCACCGATTTCAACGCAAATCGGCGTATTGGGAATCACAGCAAAATCTCGAGGTGCCTGCATTCGGTGGGCTTGAAATTGACGAATCGACATATTCACATCAAACTATCTCTAAATCGGCATAAGTCTAACAACTCACCTTACTTTTGCCTAATCTATTTAGGGTTTGTTAACATTTCACAGATGCTTGCGACAGAGAGCATTTTTTAGCTGATGCAAGGCATGACTTATGAAGTTTAGCTATTCTAAATGAATAAGTCATAACACAGTAGCAGCAAAAAATGCTGCTGTCCCATAGGGTTATGGCTAAAACATCCCTAAACTTCGTTATGAAACTTGACAAGGGAATCACCATTGTCTACGTTTCATGCCTTGTTTATGTCGTTTTAGCTAATAACGCAATGCATGGTTGAAATGTCAACAAACCCTCTTTGTTTTAGGAATTTTCTATGCCTCGTACATTCCCCTGCCCACGTTGTGGCGAAAACAGCACTTGGGAAGGCAATGAATTTCGCCCTTTTTGCTCAGAACGCTGCAAATTAATTGATCTAGGTGCTTGGGCCAGTGATGAATATAAACTGCCAACCCAAGATGCACCTCAAGCGGATTTAAAGCGTGGTGAAGATGATTATGAGGACTAAATGTCCTCATTTGATTACATCCAAATTCGATTCAACACATTCAACCAGTTATGCCAACAAATTTTGGTAATCAATTCTGTTGAATAACGACGTTCCTGCATTCGCTCGATAAGTCTGTATAGACCAGTAACATCTTCGATTTCAGTGCTAATCAGTGCACCATCAAAATCAGAGCCGAAGCCAACATGATCTTCACCCATTCGATCTATTAAATATTCGAGATGCTCTAAAAGTACATCAATGGGCGTGTTCGCTTCACGCTGCCCATCTTTACGCAAAAATGCAACGTCAAAATTTACGCCGACGATGCCTTTAGAATCTCGAATTGCACTGAGCTGAGGGTCTGTTAAGTTTCTCGCTTGTGGACATAAAGCATGGACATTCGAATGGGTCGCGACGATTGGCTGTTGAAGAATGTCAACTGTATCCCAAAAAGCACGCTCATTCATATGTGAGACATCCACTGCCATTTTTTTATCAGCACAGCGTTTTATAAATACTTTGCCCTCGTGTGTAAGGCCCGCTCCTGTATCTGGTGAATGAGGAAATTTGGCATTTAAACCATGACCAAATCGACTGGGTCTATTCCAAAGTGGACCGATACTACGAAGCCCAGTCTCATAAAATACATCGAGTAAATCGGGGTTATGCTGTAAAGCTTCCGCACCTTCCATATGCAGTACCATCGCTAATTTTTGCTGTGTTAAGCAGTGCTGAATATCCTGAACCGTTGTGCAAATTTGGATATTGTTGGAATACTGAGCAAGTTGTTTTGCTAAATCGAGTTGTTCTAAACAAATTTGTTCAATTTGCTGTTGTGTAAAGTCAGATGCAGTAGGATCAAAAAGTTTGTTGGGATGGTACTGCTGAACATAGCTGTATGGAGGTAAGAAAATCGCAAACATGCCACCAACAAAACCGGCTTGTTGGCAACGTGTTAAATCGAGATGTCCTGCTAAACGATCGTGGATAAAAGCTTGAGCAGGATTGCTATGATCACTTAACCACAAACGCGTGAGTACATCGTTATGGCCATCAAAAATAGGAAACGTGCCATGGTTCATATTTACGTTCTCACCGCTATTCATCCGCAATATTTTGAACAGGAATGTTTTGTTGAACCGTAAATTGTTTTGAATTTCGGCTATTACGAAACACCAGTCTTTCTAGCGTTGAATCGAGTTCACTCTCGGCACGTGCCTGTTCGATCACTTGATGATACGGCGATTTGCCACAGACAGGGTCTGCATTGCTTGCATCGCCGGTTAACATATAGGCTTGGCAACGACAGCCACCAAAATCACGATCTTTATCAGGGCAACTACGACAACCTTCTGGCATCCATGCATCGCCACGGAAGTGGTTAAAACCGGTCGATTCATACCAAATTTTAGAGAGGCTCTGCTCACGAACATTCGGGAAAGAAATCGGTAATTGTCTTGCTGCATGACAAGGCAGCGCCATACCATCTGGAGCGACCGTAAAGAAGATTTTGCCCCAGCCATTCATACAGGCTTTTGGTCTTTCCTCGTAATAATCAGGCACCACAAAAATAAGTTTACAAGGATGATTTTGTGCTTTTAACTTTTCCCGATATTCATTGGTAATACGTTCAGCACGGATCAATTGCTCTTGTGTCGGTAATAAACCTTGGCGGTTTAAAAAAGCCCATCCATAAAACTGACAAATTGCTAACTCGACTGTATCTGCATTAAGTTCAAGGCAAAGTTCGATAATTTTATCAATCTGGTCAATATTATGCCGATGAATCACAAAATTAAGGACCATGGGATAATCATATTTCTTCACCAGTTGGCACATTTCATACTTTTGTTCAAAAGCATGCTTTGAACCTGCCAAAGCATCATTGACGACTGGATCACTCGCTTGAAAGCTAATTTGAATATGATCTAGACCAACGTGTTTTAAATGAGAAATACGCTGCTCGGTAAGTCCCATGCCAGAGGTAATCAAGTTAGTGTAGAACCCAAGTTGGTGTGCATGTGCAACCAGTTGTTCTAAATCCTGACGCACCAAAGGTTCACCGCCAGAGAACCCTAGTTGGACAGCCCCCATTTGACGTGCCTGATCAAAAACCTCAAACCACTCTTGCGTGGTCAGTTCATTTTTGTGTTGTGCGTAGTCTAAAGGATTTGAGCAATATGGACATTGTAGCGGACACCGATAAGTTAACTCCGCTAATAGCCATAGAGGCAAACCAACACCATGGGTCATCTAAAATCAATCCAATGTTGTTGCTGGGCAACTAACATGTAATCAATGATATCATTGTCAATTTCAGCTATATCGCCAAATTGCTGTTTGAGCTGGGTAATAATGTCGGAAACATTATTGTTTCCATCAATATGCTGTCCAATGGCGCCTGCACTTTCATTCAAAGTAATCATGCCTTCAGGATATAAAATCACAAAACCATTTTGAGCAGGTTCAAATTGAAAGCGATAACCTTGTCGCCATGTCGGCACAAGATTTACATCAAATTGTTCTTTATTCATTTGAATAGTCCTTTGTGCCATACACATTCTTGGGTCACGCTGTGATATGGTGCTTGATTGTGTACATATGCCAGTGTTAACGCATCTAAAATGCTCCATAAAATATCCAGTTTAAACTGTAATATTTCCAGCATTCTTTGTTGTTGTTCATGTGTGGTAAATGAATCAAGGGTAATTGTTAAACCATGTTCAACATCTCGGCGTGCCTGACTTAAACGAGAACGGAAATATTCATAGCCCTTGTCATCAATCCAAGGATAATGTTGTGGCCACGATTCAAGACGGGACTGATGAATTTGAGGTGCAAATAGTTCGGTTAGAGAGCTACTCGCTGCCTCACGCCATGAGGCACGGCGTGCAAAATTGACATAAGCATCTACCGCAAAGCGAACACCCGGCAAAACTAATTCTTCAGAGATAACCTGTTCACGACTAAGCCCAACCGCTTCTGCCAAGCGCAACCATGCTTCTCGACCACCGCCATCAGGATATTCACCATCCTGATCAATCATGCGTTGAATCCATTCCTGACGCACACGCTGATCAGGACAATTTGCCATGATTGCAGCATCTTTTAACGGAATATTGATCTGATAATAGTAGCGGTTCGCAACCCAAGCCTGAATTTGTTGTTGAGTGGCCTTCCCTTCATACATCATCACGTGAAATGGATGATAGATATGATAATACTGACCCTTATCAATAATAGCCTGCTTGAATTGCTCAGTTGTTAAAGCTTCAGGTGTTTGAGTCATGTTGCACCTTAGAGTTCAATCTGCATGCCATCATAGGCAACCTCTACACCATTTGCTTTTAATTCAGCAAATTGAGCAGAGTCTTCATTTAAAATCGGATTGGTATTGTTAATATGAATCAGTACTTTCTTCGGTGTACTGAGTTGGTTCAAATAAGACAGCGAACCACCTTCACCACTAATATATAAATGCCCCATTTCACTACCAGTTTTTTTACCTACACCAGTTTGCTGCATTTCATCATCGGTCCAAAGTGTGCCATCAATCATGACACAGTCAGAATTTTGCATAATCTGCATAACTTGATCATCAATCTTTCCAAGCCCTGGTGCATAAAACAACTGTTTCTGTGTTTTATGATCTTTGATGATTAAGGCAATGTTGTCACCTTCGTGCGGATCGTGGCGATGGGGTGAATATGGCGGTGCAGCACTTTGAATAATAAAAGGGATAAATTCCAAACGACCAAAGCCATCAATTTTAAACGCTTTTTTAGGATCAATAGGATGATACTGAAGACCGCCATTCCAGTGTTTCAGCATATTAAATACTGGAAAACCTGTGGTGAGATCTTGATAAACCATGTCAGTACACCACACATCGATTGGGCAACCTTCCCGTAGAGTCAACAGCCCTGTGGTATGGTCAAGTTGGCTATCCATTAAGATTACACTGTGAATCCCTGTATCTCTTAACTGTCGGGCAGGCTGTGCAGCCTTGAAATCAAACAATTGCTGGCGAATATCTGGGGAAGCATTGAGTAAAACCCAATCCATTCCATTTTCAGAAATCGCAATCGAAGATTGTGTGCGAGCTTTGGCATTCATCGTGCCTGTACGTACACCACGACAGTTAGGACAATTGCAATTCCACTGAGGAAATCCGCCCCCAGCAGCTGAACCTAAAATATAAATATACATAAAAATGAAGTTCTTATTAGAAAGAGATAAGCCCTAGAAATAACTAGGGCTTATGACAAATGAAAATATGAATAATTAACGTGCTTCAAAGTACATTGTCACTTCAAAACCAATCCGAACATCAGTAAAAGCGGGTTTCGTCCATTGCATAAAATCGTCTCCAATCAGTATTTATCGTCTGAGATTAAACATCTGATTCAACTTAAATAAAGCATTCAAAAATTCATTCTAAATAAAAAACTCAACTTTGTAGACCGTATCTACTGAAGATATTGTTCGATAATTGTGATTTTTGTCTAAATTTTAGTATTTAACAAAGCATACTTTTAGCATTGATCAACAAAACTCAATCGCAACTCAAATTTAATAAAAATTTACATATTTTAAATATGTGGCTTACATCACAGTAATTTACTTTTCCATGACGTTATGCAAATCTTATTCAAACAATTTTATCTGTCACTAAACTTTCAGATGATGCATAACAACCAAAGTATTCAGCTGATTCAATCATCATTATTTTCGATCAGCCTTAATAAAAATATTTAGATTCAACAGGATGTTAAAATGAATAATGATATTCCTTACCCTCTAAAATTATTGGCAACCCAAGTTGATCCAAATTTAGATCAAAATTGGCAGATCACCTTGCAACGCTTATTTGCAGAAATACAACCTCATCAGCGTGAAATCATTTGCCAACATATTCTGCAACAAAAGAAAATCCACTGGAATAGAAAAGAGAATAGTTTTTGCTACATTGCCAAACATGACTTTCACTCACTGATTGAAAACACGCACTCTCCCTATACCAAGATTCTAATCAAACAAATTGCGGACTCATTGGATAAATTGAAAACTTATGATGACATCTATCAAATATCTGATTATTTAGAAAATATTTTGGGTCAAATCAATCAAATTGATACTGAAGATGATCTTGACTTACAGGCACAAAAGCAAAGGATTCTGAAAGAGTTTATTTATGCGGCAGCACAAATCATTTTTGAAAAAGATCATATTGCCTTACCGATCAATCACCGTCACATTAATAATGATGTAATCAAAACTTTTATTACTGAAGTATTCTTAAAACAACAACTTTTGAAATACAGTTTTAATATCCTACGTTCGCAACAACTCAGAGAAGAAAAAAATCATATCCTTAAATATTTCCTTTATAAACAACAGAAAACCAGACAGCTCGATATTATAAAAACATCCAAATATATTTTTGCACTTGCTCCAAGCTCCGAAGGGATGGTAAATACGTTTTCAATCCGACGATTCTTACAAGAAGAAAAATTCGAAGCCTGTGAAAATATCTATATCAATGCAGCGATCTTAATACTTGAAAAAATAGATGATCCTATCCATCAGCAACACTTTGAATGGCAGATCAATCACATCATAACCATTGATAAACAAGTGAACCAATATGTATCTGATATCGTGCGTAATATCGAGTTATATTGTCACAAAGAGCTGATTCCTTTCCTTATGGCGCCGCTCAATCCACGAGGTATTTTTATTGAAAAGTTAGTAGAACAAAGACTCATCGATTTTGAGCAAAAACTATCTAATCATGTACTTGAACCCATTGCAGATGCATTAAAACATTCTGTGCATCACACTGATGAGTGTCATTATTTATATATCAATATTAAACAAATACTGGATGATTTAATTCGACACTTTATGGAATTTCAATCCCAGCCATCCATTATTTTCAATAAACAAGTTCACTTGTTTATTGCTAGACTAAAATCTTACGCGACCCTATTACAAAAAAGACATACTGATATTTTCACTGTGTTTTCCTATGAAGCGTGGAAACAACACCATGCCGAAGCATTAGAACCCACCAATCTCCTAAAAGACCTTAGTCTTAATTCTCTTCAGGAATACAAAGACGCCTTTTCTGAACTTAAGGAAAACCAACGCTTATTAAAGCAAAGTGTTTCATTTTTGAATAAGTTGTTAAATAAACCGCAAAAAATTAAAGATAATATTACCAAGTTAAAAGAGAAAACGATTCAAATTAAGAGAAATGCACATCAGGAAATTATTCGGATGCAACGACGCTTCCCGTCCTTGATCGTCTATTTAGAATTTGAATCACTGATTTCGGTCAACCACAAAGAACGTCACTACGCCTTCCCAACAGGCGATAATGGAATCACGCGCTTACCGATTTTGATTGAGATTCCAGAAGATAGGGCATCTTTTGACTTGCAAACTATCTGTAATAGTTTGAATTTTGATTTGAGTCTTGCCAATCAAAAATGGTTAGAAACGATTTGACCGATCGATATGCTTCTGTATAGAGATGATACAGAAGCATAACTCAACCCATTAACCAGCTTTACTCGCCACAAAAGGATTGAATTGTTTTTCATATCCAATAGTACTGATTGGACCATGACCTGAAATAAATTGAGTCTCATCAGGTAAGCTAAAGCACTCACGTTGGATCGAATCTAAAAGTTGCTGATGATTTCCTCTCGGAAAATCAGTACGTCCGATTGAACCTTTGAACAGTACATCTCCTGTCCAAAGCAAGCCATGTTTCTTGTTATAGAACATCACATGACCTGGCGTATGTCCGGGAGCAAAACGGACTTCAAACTCATCTTCACCCAGTTTCAGTACTTCACCACCTTCTAACCACTGATTTACTTTGACAGGTTGTGGAATCGGAAAGCCATAACGTGCTGAGACTTCTTGAATCATGTCTAACCAGAACTGATCTTCTTTGTGTGGGCCAATCACTGGAATTTTCCACGCTTCAGCAAGCTCACCCACTGCGCCAGCATGATCAAGGTGGCCATGCGTAAGCCATAAAGCTTTTACCTTTAAGCCTAGATCCTCGACTTCTTTTTTAAGTACAGCCGCATCACCGCCCGCATCAATCAAAATCGCTTCTTTGGTTTCACTGTCCCAAAGAATAGAACAATTCTGGGCGAAAGCAGTAACAGGAACAATTTTGACTTGCAGCATAGAAACCTCTGGCTAAAACGCAGTTAACGGTGGGCTAAGGTATGAGTTAAGCCATCAAGATTAGCCTGAACCAGACTCGCAAGCAAATCTATATGTGCTGGATCTGTATTCAAAGCAGGGATATAGGCATATTCGCCACCACCTGCATGTTGAAAGATTTCTTTATTTTGTATCGCCAACTCTTCGAGCGTTTCCAAACAATCTGCTGAAAATGCGGGGCTTAATACCTGCACCGATTTCACACCAGCTTTCCCCCATTGCTCAAGCAGTACATCGGTATATGGTTTCACCCATTCTTGTTTACCAAAGCGGGATTGGAAACTAATTGCCCATTCATCTTCATTTAAATGCAACGCTTCTGCCACTAGACGTGCCGTCACTCGACAACGGTCCGCATAGGGGTCACCTTTATCTGCATAAGGCTGTGGAATCCCATGAAAAGACATCAATAACTTTTCAGCTTTACCGTGCTGGGATTGATAATTCAACACACTATCTGCCAATGCCTGAATAAACATCGGATGTTGGTGATAGTCCTTCATAATGGTGAGACCGGGCAAATGACGTTGTTTTGGAATCCATCTAGCAAAGGCATCATAAAGCGGTGCTGTAGAAGTTGCAGAATATTGCGGAAACAGAGGTAACAGAATCACATGTTCTTGTGGTGATTTTTCAAGTTGGGACAAAACCCCATATATGCTGGGTTGCCCATAAGTCATCGCAGGAACAACGGTCAGATCAAAATGATGATTTTCATCTTCTAAACGTTGTTTGATCAAGCGCGTTTGCTCAAGTACGATTTCACGCATTGGGGAGTCATTTGACCAAACCGAAGCATAGGCTTCTGCAACTCGTTTTGGGCGAAATGGCAACACGAATAAATTTAAAATGATCCACCAAAGCAATTTGGGAATTTCAATGACACGCGTATCAGATAAAAACTGCTTAAGGAAACGACGTACTGCTGGCGCAGTGGCTTCATCTGGCGTACCTAGATTTGCCAGAACCACAGTCACTTTGGGTTTTGGTGTCGCTGACATAGATCGCATCCGCTATAGCTGAATTTATTCAATTACTTTAGCAGTTTTCACACCCTTTTTTAAATTGAATTAATGCATCGTCTTAAACTGAAAAACACGATGACTATCCAAGACATTACTCTCTAAAAGCTTCTGACCTTTTGCGGTTAATTGCCATAACATGCGTTGACGATCATCTCGACCGGTTGGGATAATCCATTCATTCTGACGCATTTGTAATTTGATTTCATGCAAAGCTCGAATATTGACTTGTGCACGCGACACCGCATGTGCTCTGGGCATTTCTTTGCGTGCATCATCCAAACCCGTTTCATTCAAATATTCATTCATACGTTTAGAAAAATATTCTTCTGGCGTAGGAACCACAAAAGTCGCACCGAGGACATGTAATAACTGTGCCCACGTCATTTTACGATGTGGCTTAATCTCTTTAAAATTCCCATCTTGATAAGCATGCATACGATATTCAAAAGAATAAAGTTCATACATTGAAACTTTAGGCAAACTGGTGAGAGGATCTGCCTCACGGCTCCCCAACTCTGTCTCAAGTTGTTTGACTTTGGCACGTAAGTTGTCTATCTCATCACGTAATACTTGGGTATTTTGTGGACGTACCCAACCCACCACAGGGTAGCGCTCTAACATTTGCGGCATACTTGAGCGTACTGCGAGCTCTAAATCTCTTAAGCTACGGTAACAAAAAACCTGATCGACTTCATGTTGTAACTGCTTTCTAAACTCTTTGAATTTCTCTTTAAGTTCGGCTTTGTGATCATGCAATTTGGCTTCACGAGACTCTGGATCTTCATGCATAAATACAATTACGGGTTTTTGCTTGGTCATTGCATAGATATACTCTAAATGCATATAACCCACACCTGAAACAGATTGCTCACCATACTGACTACCCAATAAGATCACCACATAATCACAATCATCAATCTGACGACGTGCAATCGAAGTACTTAATGGCGTACGTTGCTCCAACCCCCAAGAGAAAAAACCCATACCAACTAAAGTTTGTGCTAAAACCGCTCGCTCTGGTTGCATTTCATTGCCAGAGGTAGAAATAAAGACTTGATAACGAGTATCTTGCATAGGCGAAGCCCCAATTTATTTATCAATAGCATCAAGTTCTAATCTTGATTTTTATTAAAAGACAACCCCGATAAACTGTAAAATAGAGTTCGATTGACTACGTTTTTTCACGTATTTCATCGCCCAAATTATGAATCGTCCATGTTAATTGTTTGGGTATAAGGTGCTGAAGTACAGGTTCTAGTACGGCAGCATTGTTACCGCTGACAAAACATTCAATACGTGAAACATTATGACGCATTTTGTCAGATAATAACCCATTTTTAATCAAAATATACGCTGTTTGTCTCGCAACTGCTTGTCCAGAATCAATTAATTTCAACTTTTCATCAAAAACCTGACGAATTGCGGGTTTGAGAAATGGATAGTGTGTGCAACCAAGTACTAAAAAATCAGCACCCTGCTCTATGACAGGTTGTAGTATCTGTTTGAGTACCGTTTTACATGCCTCACTCATTTGCTCCCCAGCTTCAACAAAAGGCACCAATGCCAAATTGGTCACCGTGAGTACTTTTACCCCTGCAGGTTCAGCAAAATTTAACATGACATCTTTAATCAAGCGCCCGCGAAATGTCGCTGGTGTTGCCAAAACCGCTACAACCTTCGTTTGTGTCTGAATCACCGCGGGTTTCAATGCTGGAACTAATCCAATAATCGGAAAGCGCTCACCGTAATGATCTCGCAAATAGTCCAAACTAAATGCAGAAGCCGTATTACACGCGACTACAGCAACCTTACATCCCTGCCGATAAAGCCATTCGATTGCTTGTGCGGTTAAATTCCGTATCTCCTGATCTGAACGCGCACCATACGGTACGTGTGCTGTATCCGCATAATAAAGAATACGCTCATTGGGTAGATGCAGAGCAATTTCTTGTGCTATCGATAGTCCGCCGATCCCTGAGTCAAAAATGCCAATCGGTGCATCTGCTGATGCTTGCGGCATTGGGTCACGTAATTGAGCTAAAAATTGCACTGCTGTCATACACACGAACATAGGTTTATTTGCTCTTTCAAGCTTAAACCTCAGGTGCTTAAATGCAAGACCAAATCACCACTTTTTAATGTTAAAACCGTGTCACCTTGCTGATTTTCAGACAAGTTGCCATAGTTAACGAGATGATAAAAACTTTGTCGCTGAATTAATGCATTCATTCCAAATCGCACATGAACGTAAGGACGTAATTCGCCCGCAAACTCACGCATAAAAATAGGATGCTGTTCATCCACAATCACCACATCTTGGTTGGTGGTCGTGAGTTGTAAATAAGTCTTGCCTTCGATCTCAACCTGATCCGCTTGATTAATCAATAATGGCTCATCTTCGACTTCGATTTCAATCTGTTCTACGGGTGTTTTGAGATAGAATTTGCCTTCTTCTTTCCACAATACTTTGCTAAACAGATCAAGCAATGTTTGTCGTTTGATCAATTGACCTTCGTGCCACCATTCACCGTTGGCTTTTATCTTCAAATCCATTTTGCCACAATGCTTTGGATGCCACTGCTCTAACGGAGGAATTGACCTTTTGTGACTTTGCTGTACATCTTTTAAGTATTGTGCAATGTTCATTAAGTTTTTATCATCAGAAAACACGATTTTTCCTGTATTCTGTGAAGAATCATTTTCATTTATCATAGTTTATGCCTTGCTGACGAAAAAATATGACCGCTCAGCCAATTGGCGGGATCAAGGTTTAAAACTATACTATCCCAAATACTTGCAAGCACACTAGTCGCATTTGTGTTTGGTAATTGAGAATACTCATGGCAGCACCGAATTACATCATTACGGTTGCCACCCTATAAAATATGAGGAGTCCTACATGGAACACATCGAACGTGAAGCGATGGAGTTTGACGTAGTGATCGTAGGCGCAGGCCCTGCGGGTTTATCTGCTGCGATTAAAATTCGTCAACTAGCGATTGAAAACAACCTACCTGACCTTTCTGTGTGTGTTGTTGAAAAAGGCTCTGAAGTAGGTGCGCATATCCTATCTGGTGCTGTACTTGAACCACGTGCCATGAATGAACTCTTTCCGAATTGGAAAGAAGAAGGTGCACCGCTCAATGTACCTGTTACTGAAGACGAAACTTATTTCTTATTGTCTGATACGAAAGCACAAAAAATGCCGTATTGGATGGTTCCAAAATCTATGCATAACGAAGGCAACTATGTTATCTCTTTAGGTAACGTAGTTCGTTGGTTAGGTCAAAAAGCAGAAGAATTAGAAGTATCAATCTTCCCTGGCTTCGCCGCATCAGAAATCCTTTACCATGAAGATGGTACGGTAAAAGGGATTCAAACTGGTGATATGGGTATCGGCAAAGATGGTCAACCAACGCATAACTTTGCACCAGGCTACGAATTGCATGCTAAATATACTTTATTTGCAGAAGGTTGCCGTGGACATCTAGGTAAACGCCTGATTGCTGGTTTTGCACTTGATCGTGATGCTGATCCACAACATTACGGTATCGGGATCAAAGAGCTTTGGGAAATCGATCCAGCGAAACACAAACCTGGTCTTGTAATGCACGGTGCAGGTTGGCCATTGTCTGAGACAGGTTCTGCAGGCGGTTGGTGGTTATATCACGCTGAAAACAACCAAGTGACTTTGGGTATGATCGTAGACTTATCTTACGAAAACCCACATATGTATCCATTCATGGAAATGCAACGTTGGAAAACACACCCAACGATTAAACAATTCCTTGAAGGCGGTAAACGTATCTCTTACGGCGCACGTGCGGTTGTAAAAGGTGGTTTTAACTCTTTACCTAAACTCACTTTCCCAGGCGGCTGCTTGATCGGTGATGATGCTGGTTTCTTGAATTTCTCAAAAATCAAAGGCTCACATACCGCAATGAAGTCAGGTATGTTGTGTGGTGAAGCAGTATTTGAAGCGATCGCTGCGGGTGTTGCAAAAGGTGGTGACCTTGCGATTGCACGCGTTACTGAAGGTGAAGACCACTTCGAAAAAGAATTGGTTGCTTATACTGAAAAATATAACAATTCTTGGTTAAAAGAAGAGTTATATAAAGCGCGTAACTTCGGTCCTGCAATGCATAAATTCGGTACATGGATTGGTGGTGCATTTAACTTTATTGATCAAAATATCTTTAAAGTCCCATTCACATTGCATGACTTGAAACAAGACTTTGCTGCGCTTAAGACTGTTGATGCATCGACGTTCAAACCAAACTATCCAAAACCAGATGGTAAGTTAACGTTTGACCGTTTATCTTCAGTATTCGTATCAAATACGGTACACGAAGAAAACCAACCTGCGCACTTAAAGTTAACTAATCCAGAAACACCGATTCAGGTTAACTTGCCGAAGTGGGACGAGCCTGCTCAACGTTACTGCCCTGCGGGTGTTTATGAAGTCATGGAAAATGATGATGGCTCGAAGCGTTTCCAAATCAACGCAGCGAACTGTGTTCACTGTAAGACTTGTGATATCAAAGACCCTTCACAAAACATTACATGGGTAACGCCTGAAGGCGGCGGTGGTCCTAACTACCCGAATATGTAATATTCAGGTAGTCCTTGCGAAGCTTTAGTCGCTTCTCATACCCGAATATGTAAAGACCTTATAAAAAATCCGAGCTGAACAGCTCGGATTTTTTATATATTTTTTGAAAATAAAAGAGATGCTTAGCCTTTCTGCACCAAATAACGATATTCAGTATTGCCGTTTTCATCCAAACTTTCTTCTTTGAGTAACAACTCATGTCCAAGATGCATACAAAACTTTGGAATATCCCATGAGGTGGAAGGATCGGTTGCAAACACCTCAACAATATCACCTGACTTTGCTCTACGGATCGCTTGATGCAACATCATCACAGGCTCAGGGCAACGTAACCCTCTAGTATTGAGTTGAACAGTAGCAAGTTTTGATTGTTCAGACATGATAAAGCTCAAATATTTTCATATTCACATTTTACCATAAAGTGAACTTCTAAAAATCATCAACAGCATTTTGAAAAACTGTACATTTCTTGCATCGTTTTATTGATGCATATCGGCTTTATCTTCGGTATGATGAAAATCATCTAATTGATATAGAGAGTCTTTAGGAAAGATCATGATCGAGGAATCCAGTCCGTCGTGGGGTATGCGTGGCTTAAGAAAATGGTTAGGAACCGCACCCGAAACCCGCGATGAATTACTCAAGTTAGTTCAAGACTCCCGTCGCTTTTTAGAGCCAGATACTGTTGCTATGCTTGAGGGTGTTCTCGATCTGCCAGCAACAAAGATTCGAGAAGTCATGACCCCTCGTACAGCGATTATTAGCTTGCAGGAAGATGACCAATTACTCGATATCTTAGATGTTCTTATCGACTCAGCACATTCTCGCTTTCCGGTTTTTTCATCGGAACAAGGCGATAATGTAGTCGGGATTCTGTTAGCTAAAGATCTTTTACCGTTCTTAACAGATCGCAATGTGAAAGTTGATATTCGTGCTTTAATGCGACAACCTTTATTTGTTCCTGAGAGTGCACGTTCCGATCAAGTTCTGCGGATGCTTAAAAATACACAAACGCATATCGCTATTGTTATTGATGAATATGGTTCAACTTCTGGTTTAGTCACACTTGAAGACATTCTCGAAGAAATTGTAGGTGAAATTGAAGACGAGCATGATATTGCTGATGAAGAAGCATTATTTATCGTTCCTGATAATGATCCTACGACTTCAAATACATGGATTGTGCAAGCATTAACACCAATTGAACATTTCAATACGGTGCTCAACGCAGACTTTTCTGATGATGAAGTTGAAACCATGGGTGGACTATTACTCCAAGAAATTGGTCTTGTTAGTGATTTACAAGGTCAAACCATCGAACTTGGAACATGGCAATTTACGATTATTGAAGCAGATGCGCGTACGATTCACCTGATTCGAGCAGTCCGTCAATGAGAAACTTTTTTGACAAGCTGTTAAGCCCTGCTAACAATCAAAAACAGTTGCCCTTTATTATTCCCTTATTGATTGCTCTCATTTCAGGTGCGATCTTTAGTTTGGCACTGGCACCCTATTATTTTTGGTGGCTTGCGATTCTATCGCCTGCATTGTTATATGCGACTTTGAGACAACGAAACCCTAAACAAGCCTTCATATTAGGCTGGGCCTATGGTTTTGGGCTATGGTTTGTAGGCGCTTTTTGGCTCTATACGTCCATTCATGTCTACGGCGATACCAATGCAGTTCTCAGTGTCTTAATGATCAGCATCATGGCATTGTTAATGGGGCTGTTTACTGCCCTGCAAACATGGCTATATCGTCGCTTTTTCCCAGAAACACCTCTGACCTTTGCCCCACTTTGGGTTTTGTTTGAATGGACCAAAACTTGGGTGTTCACTGGTTTTCCGTGGTTATTTGCTGGTTATGCCTTCACTGAACGCTTTTTAGATGGCTATGCCCCATTATTTGGTATCTATGCCGTCTCATTTGTAGTGATCGTACTTGCCTGCGCGCTGGTGGAAATTCTGAATCGACGCTGGTTTTGGGCGATTCCTTCTGCACTATTATTGATCGGTGCATGGGGTGCAGGGCTTATTCAATTTGTTCAACCTAAAGATGAAAAACCACTCAAGGTTTCTTTACTTCAAGGGAATATTCCCCAAGATCTCAAGTGGTTGACTGAATATCAGATTAAGACCCTTGAGATTTATGCCAATTTATCACGTACAGAATGGGGACAAGACCTCATCGTTTGGCCAGAGTCTTCGATTCCTTTGTTCCAAACCGATATTCCTGAGTTTCTAAAAGCCATGGCTGCTCAGGCCAAAAAGACCGACACGGCTTGGGTTACAGGTATCCCATACTGGGATATCCCTCAGTCGCAACAAGCGGGTGAGCCAATGTACTACAACAGTATTATGGCTTCAGGTAGTGATTCTTCTGGTTTATACAAGAAACAACGTTTAGTTCCTTTTGGCGAATACATTCCACTATCAGGAATGTTGAAGTGGGTACTACCAGCCATGCAAAATGATGTCAGTATGGCTGGATTTTCTCGTGGTGAAGCCAACCAGAAACCATTGATGGTTAAAGGTCATGCTTTAGCAGCAGCGATTTGCTATGAAGTTGCCTATCCAAATCTAACCCGTCGTAATGCACTCAATAGTGACTTTCTCATTACAGTTTCGAATGATGCATGGTTTACAGGTACAGCAGGCCCTTGGCAACATTTACAAATGGTTCAAATGCGTGCCAAAGAAAATGGACGTTGGTTTATTCGTGCAACCAATACCGGTGTCACCGCATTTATCGATCATCATGGACATATTGTTAAACAAGCACCTATCGATGAAGAAGCAGTATTACGTGGGGAATTACCTGCTATGCAAGGGCAAACCTTATATAGTCGTTTAAGTGATTATCCAATACTGATCTTCTCATTACTTTTATTAATCTTAGGTTGGATCTATCGTCCACGTAAGGTCGATGTTTCTTTCAAATCACGTCGATAATATGAAAAAGAGCGTTTTATTGTAAAACGCTCTTTTTTTACCCAAAAATATTTACATCATTACGAATAGCTTTTGTATTTGCCTCAGAAAAAATAGACGATGTAAAAGCTCGAATTAGAGTTAAAGTACCAACGACAATTGCAAAGATAAATACGCAACTAAACTAGACAAAAATAACATGGGAATATAGCGATATGTTTTAAATAAAAATTGCTCATATTTGGAAATCAAGTCTGCATGATGCCAAACACTGGTTTTCAAAGCACTTAAAAAACATAAGACAAACCATGCACTCAACATACTCAGTGCAAAAAAGCCAATCATAATTTGGCTACTGCCTTCAGTTGTTTGCCATAAAGTCAAAGCACCTTGACTAATCGGTAATAAAGTTAAAATAAGCAACACAGATTTCAGCATTGCCCAATGAAACTGATTCAGTTCATCCAACACAAAAAATGCTTTCATCTGTTATCTCCACACATCAACTCAATGATCTAAATTTATTATGCAAAGCTTTGATCTAAAGAAAAAGTCTATTTTGACGCTTATTTCTTTTTTCTTGTAACCATTAAATATAGGAATAATTCTTATTATAAATCTCAAATCTATAATATTTTATCAATTCTTTTTATTTCAAAAACTTATGATTGGTTTTATTATTAAGAAACATTATCACTTCACTCCTTATTCATCTAACTTAAGAGTGAAGTGATATTTTTAATTAAAAATTATGGTTGATAATAAATATCGGCATCATTACCTTCTCCGCCTTCTTTACCATCTGCACCAAATGAATATAAATCGAATGAGCGTCCATCACGGCCTGGAATGACATACTGTAAATCATTTTCCCAACTGTCTTTTGGATAACCACCTTTCACATAACCACCAGGCAACCAATTTTTTGCAGATGCAGGCTGATTCACTAAAGCATCTAAACCACCATCTTGCATTGATGGATATCGACCATTGTCCAACTTATATTGATCTAACGCTCCCGCCACACCTTTTAAAGTAATTTGTGTGGTATCCACTTTTGCTTTTTCACCACGCCCCATCACATTCGGAACGATCAACGCAGCAAGCACACCAAGAATTACAATAACAACCATCACTTCGATGAGTGTGAATCCTGAGGCACGCTTCATTCGAACAACGCTCGACCGCGCCGCTATGCTTTGAGTGCAAGTATTCAAGCTTTGTTCAACATTGTGCTTATTCATTGAATTATTCATATTCATCTCTTTCATGTCACTCATTAGATCATATTGTTCATATTAATAATTGGCAACATTACCGCAATCACAATCACCAACACAATTGCTGCCATAAAAATCAACATTAAAGGTTCAAGTAATGCCAACAAGGTGGAGATAAATGTGGTGACCTCTCGATCTTGCATGGTTGATGCCCGATCCAACATTCGATCTAACTCACCAGAAGCTTCACCACTGCGAATCATTTGTACCATCATTGGTGGGAAATAGCCGCAACGCTCTAGTTGTGTTGCTAGATTCCCCCCTTCGGTGACACGTTCCATCGCCACAGTAATTGCATCACGAATTACCCAGTTATTACTCACCTCTGCGCCAATACGTAAAGCCTCAACCAGAGGAACACCAGAACGTGTCAAAATAGACAGAGTACTGGCAAAACGTGCTGCATTTATACCACGTGAAAGTTTACCAAATAGTGGCAATCTGAGCGTTAATCGGTCAAATGCATAATGACCTGCTGTCGTTCTTAAGAAACGGGTAAATAGAATCACAGCAATAAACCCAATGATCAACATTGCCACCCAGGTCTGTTTAATAAAAGCACTGGCTTTCATCAGGGCAACGGTAATCCAAGGCAAGGCTTCTTTGCTTTGCTCAAATGTTTTCACAATTTCGGGTACAACATAGGTCATCAGTCCCATAACAATTGCAAAGGACATCAGCATCAAGATAATTGGGTAAATCATTGCACCCTGAATTTTCTTTTGCATGGCAAAACGATTTTCAGTGTAATCTGAAAGCTGATCTAAAATCAGATCCAAATGCCCTGATCGTTCACCGGCAGCAACTGTGGCAATATACAGCTCAGGAAAACGACCTGATTGTTGCATCCCTTGTGCCAGCGAATGCCCTTCTAACACCTTTGAACGCACTGAGATCAATAGATTTTGGACATGCGATTTTTCACTCTGTTTGCTAACCGCACGCAATGCCTCTTCTAATGGAATACCCGCCGCCACTAAAACAGAAAGTTGCCGTGTCATCAAAGCCAGATCATAAGCACTAAAACCTTTTCTAAACCATGAGCGATGTTGTTGTTTGTCTTTTTGCTCAACGGCATCGACCGCGATTGGCGTCCATGCTTTATCTCGTAACTGTTGACGAATTTGACGTGCAGAATCTCCTTCAAGCACACCTTTATGTTGCTTTCCAGAAGCATCAATAGCAGTAAATTGATAAGCTGGCATGGTTCTGTTCTAATTGTCCCAAAATAGTTGTCGTTACTGTTGCATCCATATGCTGGAATCATTCATATTCATTTATACATAACGCTCAGCACTTTAGCATAATTATATGACATACAGTCATGCCATTTTACACGTGAATGAAACCAATATGCCTAGCGAAAATTCTAACGCCATTTTGTACCGTATTCGAGTTGCCCTACCCGTATATGTGTATGACACGTTTGACTATACGGTCAGTGCCGAACAGTATCAACAAGCACAGATTGGAGCGCGTGTTGCAGTGTCGTTCGGACGACAAAATCTCGTAGGCATCATTGTTGAAAAAATTGATCCCAATGAAGTTTTCACAGGTCAATTTAAACTGAAAGCAATTACTGAATTACTTGATAAAGAAGCAATATTAGATCAACACGTTTTAACTTTGATGACATGGTCTGCCCAGTACTATCAATTCCCAATTGGCGAAGTGATGCAAAGTGCCCTTCCCACACTACTCAGACAAGGGCGTGCATTAGACATTTTATTTCATCTATGGAAAATCGTACCTAATGATGATTCGAATGCATTATTAAAACGCTCACAAAAACAATACGATGCGTATCAAATCTTAAAAATACATCCTCATGGCACCACTGAAAATGTCTTGAACCTCAGTGGTGTTGAAACTGCAACACTGAAAGCTTTAGAGAAGAAAGGGTTAGTTGAATGTTGTCTGGAACCGCATGATTTTAGCCCCACACCTGTACAATTGGCGCAAGTACCACTCACAGCCAATGAGGATCAAAAAAGAGCGATTCAACAAATCCTCAAAGAGCAGCATCATTACCAAGCATTTTTACTGGATGGCTTAACAGGCAGTGGCAAAACTGAAGTTTATCTGCAAGTCATGTATGACGTATTAAAGCAGGGTAAGCAGGTGTTGGTACTGGTTCCGGAAATTGGTCTTACCCCTCAAACTGTCGCTCGCTTTAAATCACGTTTTCATTGTGATATTGCTTTATTACATTCAGGTTTAAATGACTCGAAACGCTTACAAGCATGGCAACACGCGCAAACAGGTAAAGCTTCGATTGTGATCGGGACTCGTTCTGCGATCTACACGCCGCTTCCTCATCTCGGACTGATTATCCTTGATGAAGAGCATGATCTTTCATATAAGCAGCAAGAAGGCTTTCGGTATCATACCCGTGATGTAGCGCTCTACAGAGGATACTTACAACACTGTCCTGTGATTCTTGGATCTGCAACACCGAGTATCGATAGCTATCATCTGGTCGAGTCAGGCAAACTACATCTACTGGAACTCAATCAACGTGCTGGCGTCGCTGTCCTGCCTAAAATGCATGTGATTGATTTAAAAATTGCCAAGAAAAAACATGGTATCAGCCAAAATTTAATTGAGCAGATCAAACTCACCTTAGAACGCAAAGAACAGGTGTTGATCTTTCTCAACCGTCGGGGTTATGCACCGATTCTGATGTGTGAAAGTTGTGGTTGGCAAGCCAATTGCCCCCATTGTGATGCGCATTTCACCCTTCATTCTCAGCCTTATCATTATTTACATTGTCATCATTGCGGCACCATCAATCGCCTCCCTGATCATTGCCCAGCATGCCAGAAACAAAGTTTAAAAACGATTGGTGCTGGAACGGCAAAGCTTGAAGAGCATTTACAAGAGTTATTTCCTCATAATGAAGTGGTTCGAGTTGATCGTGACAGTACCAGCCGCGTCGGAAGTTGGCAGAAAATTTATGACCGTATCCAACAAAATAAACCGAGTATTTTATTGGGCACACAAATGCTTGCTAAAGGGCATCATTTTCCACATGTGACCTTAGTGGCTATTTTAGATATTGACGCTGGTTTACTGAGCGTGGATATCCGCGCCCCTGAACGTACCGCACAATTAATAGTACAAGTGGCCGGACGCGCAGGACGAGGCGAACATAAAGGGAATGTCTATTTACAAAGTCTTCGCCCTGATCATCCTATGCTCACCACATTAATTGAACATGACTATCGTACGGTTGCCAAACAAATGCTGGCTGAGCGTAAACTTGCAATGCTCCCTCCGTATCGTTATACAGTATTGGTACGTGTGGAGTCGAAAGATCGAGAATATAGCCAGCACTTTTTGGCGGATATTGCGCAACAACTGAGAACAATGGCTGGCGATTTAGTTGATATTTGGGGGCCAATTCCCGCACCGATGGAACGTAAAGCTGGACGTTATCGTGCCCACATGGTGATTTTGTCGGCCGATCGCGCCAAACTGCATTTTTATTTGCGTCAATGGTGGCAACAAGTGGTACATTTACCTCGTCAGCACCAACTCAGGCTATCCATCGATGTTGATCCACAAGAGTTTAGTTAGTCTAATTCCATATGCAAAACAGAAAAATTTGAGGCAATAGATGTCCTTACTGCTATCCATCATTTTTTTACTAACTGCGGCTTTAATTATTGTCCCACTCACAAAACGATATACCTCAAATACTGTTTTGGGCTATCTAATTGCTGGGCTTTTACTCGGCTCAAGTGGCTTTGCACTGATCACAGATACCCAATTTATTACTCAAATTACCGAATTAGGCATGCTCTTGCTGATGTTCTTTCTCGGTTTAGCATTTCGCCCAATCCAGCTGTGGATACAACGCTATACCATTTTAAAAAATAGTGGTTTAGGTTTACTGATCATCAGTTTAATTTTAACCAGTATCTGCTTTTTCCTCTTTGATAATTTTGCCAGCAGTATCGTTCTTGGTGTAGCACTAGCACTTTCCGCTGTAACCTTGGTTCAACAATTACTGCATTACCAACAAAAATCAAATAGCACACTTGGACAATCCATTTTAAGTGCTATACAGATGCAAGTATTTGTAGCGATATTATTTATTGTCTTGTTTCCTGTGTGGGATGATACGGCGACCACACGACATGGTATCGCGTATTTTGCAGCCATCATTGCGACAGTTTCAGGACTGTTCTTAGCCAGTCGTTTTCTGATACGACCTGCGTTTCGCTATTTAGCCAAGCGCAATAGTATTGAACTTATTCCTGTATTAGGTCTTGTAACAATCCTCTCTATTATTGTCATCATGGATATTTTAAATATTCATATTTTAATTGGCGTATTTTTAGCAGGATTATTACTCGCAGATACTGAATTCAACACTGAAGTTGAACGTATTGTTCATCCATATAAAGATATAGCGCTAGGACTCTTGTTCCTTGCAATCGGCTTAAATCTTTCAGTACTTCCTTTATTCGAATCACCACTTTTAATTTTGGGATCAATCTTTTCTTTAGTATTGATCAAAACTGTGGTCATCGCAGCGATCAGCTATTATCACCAGCGCCACAAACAACTCAGCCTTCTTTCTGCTACTGCCCTTGCTCAGAGTGGCGAGTTGAGTTTTATCCTGTTGAATATTGCTGTCGCAGAACAAATTCTTGCTCAACCGATTTTTGAATCTGCGCTATGGGTGATCTTTGGCTCGATGCTTCTGACGCCTCTAGTTTTCTGGTTGGTGAATAACAAACGACTACCAATATTGCATAAGAAAATAGCAGCACAGACACCAGATATTCCCCAACATCCAATTTTGATTGTTGGATTTGGTCGGTTTGGTCAAGTGGTGGCACGTGCCTTACATGCACAAGGTCAACAGTTGAGTGTGATTGATAGCAATCAACCAGATGCTGATTTTATTGAGCAATACGGACATCGTTTTTTTGATGCAGATGTCACTCAGGTCGAAAACCTACGAGCAGCAGGGATCGAATATTGTAAATTGCTGATCCTTGCGATTGATGATGTTGAAGACAGCATGAATCTGGCGCGTCACCTCCGTCTAAACTATCCTGATTTAGTCTTATTTGTTCGGGCACGTGATCGTCATCATGCGCACTTATTAAAAGATATGGGGATTCAGCATATCTGGCGTGAAACCTATGCCTCATCCTTGAGTATGGCGCAACAGGCTTTGACAGAGACAGGACTTTCAAGTGAAGAATCTAAAGCCCAAATCGAACAATTTCAAAGCCATGATCAGCGATTATTTGATTTACGCTATTCGACTGGTGATGATTTTGACTCAATTGAAGCTTATCCGAGTGTAATCGCAGAGTTGGAATATTTATTTGAAAATACAAAAACTTTAAATACTGATCGAATGAGCAATGAACAAAACCAACAAAGTGATGCAAATTCACCGCATGGAACAACTTGAGTTTTCGTAAAATGACACCATTATTGAATGGATAACCGTTCACCATCGTATAAGCTTTCAAGGCAAAGCACCGCTTTGTTTTCCTCATTTGAGGAGCTGGAGAAAAAAATGTCTGATTTACGCCAACGCTTTTTTATTGAAGATAGTCCTATTCGCGGTGAAATAGTTCATTTGGAAGAAGCACTACAAACCATTTTGGCGAAACGTGAATATATGCCTGCGGTACAAAGCTTATTGGGTGAAATGTTAAGTGCAACAGCTTTACTTGCAAGCACCTTGAAAATCCAAGGGCGTATTAGCTTACAAATTCAAGCAACTGGTACGTTCAAATGGGCAATGGCTGAGTGTAACCATTTAGGTGAAGTCCGTGCTTTGGCTGATTATGAAGAAGATCCTCGTTTCGCTGAAGGTACTGATAGTCGCACTGTGCTTGCATCATTAACCAATCCTGTTCTGTTCATTAATATTGAACCTGAACATGGCGAGCGTTATCAAGGTATTGTTCCACTTGATCAACCAACTTTGGCAGGTTGTTTAATACAATACTATGATTTATCAGCACAAATCCCAACTCATATTGTGCTAGCAACCAATAGTCAACGTTCAGGTGGTTTATTGATTCAACTACTTCCTCGTAATGAAGAGGAACAAGAGTTCGTTGATGAAGACTTATGGCCACGTTTAACTATGCTCACTGAGACCTTAAAACCTGAAGAGTTAACCGACCTGTCAGCCAATGAAATTCTTTATCGTTTGTATAATGAGGAAGAAGTGTGTTTACCTGAAGTCGAAGTCCTAAAATTTGGTTGTACCTGTTCCAAAGAACGTTGTGCCAATGCACTGATTCAAATCGGTGTTGATGCAGTACATGAAACCTTAGAAGCACAAAATCCGATTCAAATGGATTGCCAATTCTGCAATACCCGTTATGAGTTTACTGCGGAAGAAGCTTTAGGTTTGTTTGGTGAGCATTTGAGTTAATTGATATTAGCTTGAAGTGATATTCAAAAGTCGGTTACTCCATTCAAATATAATCATGTGGTAACCAACTTTCAATTTTTATACTTTTTAATTCAACAATATTTTGAAATTATTTTTTTCTGTTCTGCTCAATCAAAGAAAGAAAATAATCTTGTAAATAACCATCAAATGCTTCATCTCCATTTTTTGGATTAAACTCACAATCAGCTTCACCTAAATCAGTAGTACCATCAAGCACTCCTAAAAAGGTTGAAAGAGTATCAACCATAATTTGATGAATTATTTCAAAGAAAACTTCTTTATTATCCTCAGGCAAAGAATCAAATAATGATTGTGCCTTTAGCCAGTATGGATCTTTCACATCCTCTATTTTTGTATTAAAAAATAATTTCTTATAAAGAATTAAATTTTCATCGACAATATATTCGTTTATTTTCTCTGCAAATTCTTGAGAATTCATTTGATAACCTACTTTTAAATTACATTTAAGATGTTTGGGATGACCCTTATGCTGTGAAGTATAAAGGTTCTTGCTGAAACAATATCAACACACATCCCCTCTGTTTTTTCCTGCTTAATCGTCAAATAATAGAATGAAAAGTAATAGATTATGACGATAAACAATGACAAAGAATTACTACGAAGAACTAGGCGTGACCCGCGATGCCTCAGCAGATGAAATCAAAAAAGCCTATCGCAAACTCGCACGCAAATATCATCCCGACATCAGCAAAGAAGCAGATGCCGAAGAGAAGATGCAAGCGATCAATGTCGCCTATGACACCTTAAGCAATGCTGATAAAAAAGCTGAATATGACCAGACGCTGGACCATCCACAGGGTTTTTCTGGTTTTGGACAAGGAACAGGTGGATTCAACCAAGGTGCCAGTGGATTTGATGGCTCTCAATTTTATCGTCAAAACTCAGGCGATGGTGCCGACTTTAGCGGTTTTGAAGATCTATTTGGTCGCTTCGGTGCTGGATTTGGTGGTGGTCAACAACGCTCACAACGTCAGCAACGCAGTTATCGGGGTGAAGATCAACATGCCTCAATTCAAGTGGATATAAGTATTGCTTATCAAGGTTCTACACAGCAAATTACCTTACAGATTCCAACCTATAATGTTTATGGTGAACCTGAAATTCAGCGCAAGACCCTAGAAGTCAAAATCCCTAAAGGAATGAAAGAAGGTCAACAAATTCGCCTTACAGGTCAAGGACAAAGTGGAATCAATGGCGGTGAAAATGGCGACTTATATATTGAGATTCAATACAAAGATACCGACCGAATCCGCGTCGAAGGTGCTGACGTTTATCAAACCATTGATGTTGCACCTTGGGAAGCGGGCTTAGGTCAAAGCATCGAAGTCAGCACCCCTGCGGGTCAGCTTAAAGTCAATTTACCGAAAAATGCAAAAAATGGTCAACAACTTCGCCTAAAAGACAAAGGAATTCCTAGCAAAACCGCAGGTAACCTTTATTTGATCATTAATATTGTTTTACCAGCTGCACAGAGTGAACAAGAACAACAGGCTTATCAACAATTCGCTGAAGCGTTCTCTTCATTCAAAGCTCGTACCTCATAAGGAGCAAGATCATGACAACTATTCAATACAAAGAAATTCAATATGACGGTCATTGCCAAGTTGAAATCGTTGATGAACAATTGGCACTTGATCTTGAACATTTCGCAGAAGCATGTGGTCAAAGTACTGAATGGGTACTCAAATTGATTGATTACGATATTTTGCAAATCACAGTCGAGCCGCAAAATTATCAATTCATCGGTGAAGATGTTGCCCGTGCTCGTCGAGCATATCGCTTACAACGTGATTTCGATGCGAGCTTATCAGCAGTTGCTGTCATGCTGGATTTGATTGATGAAGTACAACAATTGCGTAAACAGCTCAAACATTTTCATTGAACAAAAGAAAATGACTGAGCTTAGATAAGCTATTTCAGCTTGGTCATTTTCTCCACTTCTTTCAGCGTCTGCTTAATCGGTTCATAATCCAAGAACCACAATAAATTAATATTACGTTGCTTGTGCTGCTGTGCCAATAAATCAATCACACTACGCTCGCCTCGTCCAACTAAATGCTGTTGATAGAAATAGTACAACAGCAATATGGTGGTCATCAGCATCACGCCCAGCATAATCCAAAATCCAACAGGTGATTTTAATCCAGGAATAAACTCAAAGTTCATTCCATAAATCCCCGTCAATAAGGTTAATGGTGCGAATACAGCTGTGATAATCGCCAAAATACGCATGTTTTCATTGGTCTGATTTGCCGTTGCAGAAAAATGCAAATCAATTGCTGATTGAATCGCATTTCGCAACCGAAGCGTATGCTTTTGCACACGCTCAATATGACTCATCAAATCATTTAGGCGAACCAAAAGAATATCTTGCGTTTTGTATTTTCGTTCACCCACAACATGATGATAGTTATCAATCAACTCATCACGAAACTCCTGCAAAGTTTCGATTTGTTCTTCACATAAATTTTCGATTTGCTGAAATGCCATATCTTCATGAAACAATTGATGCCATTGTTTAAAACGGCGATTCCCCTGTAATAACTGTTGCTGCCAATATTCCACACGACGAGTTAAAGGAGTACGTAAATTCAAATAACCATCAATCATGCTATTGAGCAATCGCAAACACAAATCTGCTGGGGTAGTCGGTAATTTACGAGGCTTGTTTTGTTCTAAAATTTCCCGTTCCATGACCATTTGTAAACGTTGGACATAGTTTTCAACTGCCATATTCCCCTGTTCACGAACACTCACCAATATTCGTGGCGTCAAGATAAAACTCATTGGGGTTGTTGCAAGACCAAATACACTCTCATGTACATCTAGCACAGGATCATTTTCATAAATCTGATCATCCGCACTAATCAGCTTACGAAAGACCAATAAATCATATTCTTCGACGGTATCAAAAGCACATGGATGCTCAATATTCAACAAATCTCGCATATGAAATTCATTCAAGACAATCCCTGTCTGCTCGTAAATATTGTTTTGCCAAGTCTCTGAGTGATTCACTAAATCTTGCCTTAAGCTATCCACCCATAGAAATTCAAGCGTATGCTGTTGTTGTTCTTGTACGCTCATAAAAATTGTATTTTCACTATTGTGGCGATAGAAATAATAAAGCTGCATAGTGCTCATATTTAGGTTGGAATTAAAAATATCATGCCATAAAAAAGTCCGCACGAAGCGGACTTTTTGTATTTCAAACAGTGATTAAGCTTGTTCGATGTCTTTCATCGTTAACTTGATACGACCACGGTTATCGACATCAGCAACCTGTACTTTCAACTCCTGACCTTCTTTCAATACGTCAGTCACATTTGCAATACGCTCATTCGAGATTTGCGAAATGTGAAGTAAGCCATCCGTACCTGGCATGATATTAACGAACGCACCAAATTCAACGATACGAATCACTTTACCATCGTAGATCTTACCTGGTTCAACTTCTGCAGTCAGTGCTTGGATTTTTGCAATCGCAGCACGAGCAGCAGCTTTAGTTTCACCAAATACGCGAACTGTACCATTGTCTTCGATATCAATCGCAGCTTTAGTTTCTTCTGTAATAGCACGGATGGTAGCACCACCTTTACCAATCACATCACGAATCTTATCTGGATTAATATTAATCACTTCAAAAGTCGGCGCATTTGCGCTGATCTCTGCACGCGCACGTGAAATCACTTTATTCATTTCATTTAGGATGTGCATACGACCAGCAAATGCTTGGTTTAATGCAACTTCCATAATTTCTTCAGTGATCCCTTCGATCTTGATGTCCATTTGAAGCGCAGTAATACCGTTTGCAGAACCTGCGACTTTAAAGTCCATATCACCTAAGTGATCTTCATCACCCAAGATGTCAGAAAGAACTGCGAAACGTTCGCCTTCTTTCACCAAGCCCATTGCGATGCCCGCAACTGGTGCTTTTAATGGAACACCTGCATCCATAAGTGATAATGAAGCACCACATACAGAAGCCATTGAAGATGAACCGTTAGATTCAGTAATGTCAGATACGATACGAATCACATACGGGAAGCGATCAGCTGCAGGAAGAACTGCTTGAACGCCACGGCGCGCTAAACGACCATGACCGATTTCACGACGCTTAGGACCTGATTCACGACCTGTTTCGCCTACAGAGTATGCAGGGAAGTTGTAGTGCAACATGAAGTTGTCAGTTTTAGTACCAGCAAGGGTATCTACCATCAATGCATCACGTGTGTTACCCAAAGTTGTTGTTACCAACGCCTGAGTTTCACCGCGTGTGAATAATGCAGAACCGTGTGCACGATCTAATACACCGACTTGAACGTCGATACCACGAACAGTTTTCGTATCACGACCATCAATACGTGGCTTACCTGATAGGATGTTGTCACGTACGGTACGGTATTTGAGGTCTTCGAATAATTCGTTTACTTCGTCAGCAATACCCGTTTCGTCATTTTCAGGAACGAACTGAGCAACTGCTTCTGCATAAAGCGCATCTAGTGCCACATAACGATCTTGTTTTACTGCAATGGTATATGCTTCAGAAATCTTCGCTTCGAACGCAGTTTTCAATTGTTCAAGCAACGCTTCATTTTTAGCTGGGGCAACCCAATCAGACTCTTTTGCACCTGCAGCGGCAGCAAACTCTTTAATTGCTTGAATCGCAATTTGCATTTCGTCATGACCGAAAAGCACAGCACCCAACATTTGGTCTTCTGAAAGTTCTTTCGCTTCAGACTCAACCATTAATACTGCTGACTCTGTACCTGCAACTACGAGGTCAAGATCAGACTGTGCAAGTTGTTCAAAGTTCGGGTTTAAAACATATTCGCCATTGATCAAACCAACACGCGCACCACCAATTGGACCACGGAAAGGTGTGCCAGCAATAGACAATGCTGCAGAAGTACCAAGCATCGCTGCGATGTCAGCATCCATGGTCTTGTCTGAAGAAACCACAGTTGCAGTCACTTGGATTTCGTTGAAGTAACCTTCTGGGAACAACGGACGAATTGGACGGTCAATTAGACGTGAGATTAAGGTTTCAGCTTCAGAAGCACGGCCTTCACGTTTGCCGTAACCACCTGGGATACGACCAGCCGCATATTGTTTTTCTTGATAGTTAACAGTAAGTGGGAAGAAATCTTGACCCGCTTTTGCTTTAGGTTGCGCAACAACTGCGACTAAAACAGTTACACCACCCATCGTGACTAAAACTGTATTTGCTTGACGTGCAACGCGACCCGTTTCTAAAACAACTTGGTGTTGACCAAATTGAAATTCTTTACGAATGATATTAAACATAGACATGTATTGTATTTTCCTAGTTTTAATTCTAGTGAGACCCCTAAGGTTTGGCATTCAGACTACAACGATTATAGATAAATGACAAAGCTTAGAAGCCATCACACTAGACCAAAATTTAAAAAAGTTAAACGCAAAGAAGGAGCGAACAAGCGCCCCTTCTAACAATCATCTAATGTGAATTAGATGAAACTCTCTTTTCAGCGATAAAGCATAGCAACATGCGAAATACCGAAAACAAAGCCAAATCGAATTAACGACGTAAACCTAATGCGCCGATCAAAGCAACATAACGACCGTGATCTTTACCATTTAAGTAGTCAAGTAATTTACGACGTTGGTTAACCATACGAATCAAACCACGACGGCTGTGGTGGTCATGTTTGTGCTCTTTAAAGTGACCTTGCAAATCATTGATTTGTGCAGTCAATAAAGCAACTTGTACTTCTGGTGAACCAGTGTCATTTTCAGCACGAGCAAATTTAGCAATGATCTCTGCGCGATCTGCGTTAGTTAAAGCCATTCGATTTCTCCGAGATGCTTAATAAAATAAACGATATTGATCAGTTACGAGAACTGACTGCCGTGCATCACTACAGCAAGTCGCCTATTTTAAGTGATCTGTCCTTATATTGCAAAAATGTTTTAACTTGGCGGGCAATTCGGCAGCTGACAACTCAGATTAAAAGATGCACACTAGCCGGAATCTGTTTTCAGTTTATGACAGATACGAAAGAAAACGAAAAAATGCGAGGGAATCGTGAAACTTTTATCCGCTAACACCTGTTATGTTCCTCATGATCTCAGCCAAGTCATTCGCTCAAAGGATGAAGTTTCAGCAGAACTTGGTGGAATGAGTCATGCTCAAGTTGACAAAATTTGGACCAGTGTCGAATCATTATATCGAACAGGCAACTATCCACTGATTACGTTGTGTTTACGTCGCAAAGGGGAAATCTTAATTAATCGCAGTATAGGCCATGCACAGGGAAATTCGCCTGATGGTTTGGCTGCCGATGCTAAAATTGGAACACCTGATACCCCAATCTGTCTATTTTCAGCTTCAAAAATGGTCACTGCCATGCTGATTCATATGTTAGATGAGCGTGGTGATCTCAATTTACTTGACCCGATTAGTTACTATATTCCTGAATATGGAGTGAATGGCAAACGCCGCGCGACACTATTTCATTTACTCTCCCACCGCGGAGGTATTCCTCGCGTTGAAGGCGAAGTCACACCAGAACTATTGTTTGATCAAGAAGAAATTTTAAAACGCCTATGTGCAGCTAAACCCGTTTCGCCTTCGGGTACTCACCTTGCCTATCATGCGGTTACCGCTGGTTATATTTTGGGGGAGATTGTTCATCGTGTGACAGGGCAAACTGTACGTGAATTTTTAGCTGAACAAATTGAAAAACCGATGGGATTGGACTATTTCAACTATGGTTTGAAACCAGAATATCGTGCTGATGTTGCAATGAACTATGCAACAGGGATTCATCCGAGTTTAGGCACAGATCGTTATTTGGAGCACGTACTCGGCGCTGGACTACAGATGGCAGTCGATATTACCAATGATAGCCGTTTCATGGATACCATTTGCCCTGCTGGAAATATTTACACCAGTGCAGAGCAAGCAGGACGCTTTTTTGAAATGTTACTGAGTGGTGGAGAGTATCAAGGTAAGCAAATTATGAGTGCCAAGACCGTTTTCCGTTCGACACTACCGACATCAGGAATTAGCATTGATCGCAGTTTACTCGCGCCGATGCGTTATGCGCTTGGACCAATGTTAGGCAGTAACCCGATCGGCTTATTTGGCCCAATGACAGGGCAAGCATTCGGTCATATTGGTTTTTCTAACATTTTATGTTGGGCTGATCCTGAGCGTGACATCAGTGTGTCATTACTCACGACAGGAAAATCTGTAGTAGGAACACATTTACCCGCCTTAGCCAAAACGCTCTATCAAATCTCAACCAACTGTCCAAAGATTCCAAAGGATCAACGTCGTTCATTGTTTGCAACTGATCGTACGGAAAATGATTTGGTGTAATCTATAATTCAAGCATACAAAAAAGCCCAAGTTACACTCGGGCTTTTGCGCTGAAGTTTTTATTATTCTTATTTTAATTTCTTTTTATGATTTATCTTTTTTGTATTCGCTTGCCCTTTTACCCTCTGCATGCAATTTACACATCGTTTTTGTTATTTAATTAAAAAATCTCTTCTCTTTATACCGACTATTCTGTCACAATCAATTGTGGAGAAAAATAGCTTTTTTCTTATCTGCGTGTAAGCAAAAACGTACGATTCTGTATAACAATTAACTTAATAATTAAAAAAAACTGTCTAACAATGGTTTGCCACTTAAATTGTTGTTTTAAAGCATTGCAATCTCGTAAAAATATTTGGGGCTGTAGTAGATTAGCCTTGTGATAATCTACTACAGCCCCTATTTTTTTATGCAAAAACTGTACACAATATTATCTGTTCTCTTTATGGAATTTGATGAACGATATTTTGTTAGATAATTGCTTCAAGAAATGATAAAAATAAAAAAGCCCTGTAGTCTCTCCCAAAACTACAAGGCTTAGCGGCTGTAAATTTCCTCTTTTATCACTTACTTCACTGTAAGCCCGCTGTCATCACGACATTATTATTATTCTTTTTGCGATTTACCTAACTTTCCATGCTAGGTTCTTTGTGTGTCCATAATCTCAAAAACCAGCAAATTGCTCTAGCGACAATATCTCGAATCCTTGTAAGCTTTTTCTTACAAAAATGTGAATTTTGAAGAATAAGTTTACAATCCTTGAAAATTGATCTTTTGTACTAAACCACTGCGACGAACTGTGCGTACTGTAAGGGCTTGTAACAGCGCATTTGGATCTGCCAGCAACGTGACCACTTTTTTAGCACGTGTAACTGCTGTATAAATCAGTTCCTGACTAAGCAGTTTTTTCGCATTTGAATCTAACACAATTGCGGTATGTGTAAACTCAGAGCCTTGAGACTTGTGAATAGTCAATGCAAAAGCTGTTTGCATATTACGTGGCAAACGATGCGCTGCAATCCATTTATTTAAACTAGGGAAAAATACTTCAAATTGCTGTGCTTGAGTCCGATGTTTAAAACAAATCCCGATATCACCATTTGAGATCCCGAGCTGATAATCATTATAAGTCATCATTACAGGACGACCGACATACCATTCTGCAACAGCGATTTGTTTAAGCTGTTGATTCAACCATCGCTCAGCATAGCGATTGAGTTGTTCAATACCTAATGCGCCGTGTTTCACTGCCGCCAAAATTCGATAATCATCAAACACACGTATCACGTCTTGAATGTATTGTTCTGGTTGATCTGCATGTAAATAAGATTTTAATATTTCAGCATAATCATTGAATCCATACATTAATTTCTGCTGATATTGTTCAATCTCTATATCCAATTGCTCAGGTAGATATTCCAACTGAATCGCATCAGGCATTGCTGTACTCAAACTCATTTCTTGCAAAGAAGCTGGCTTTACAATTTCCTGTTCAAGCTGAGTTAAGACCGATTCAGATGAAGCTTGTTGTGCTTGAATAAAGCGCGCCAATTGACCAATTTTTGCTTTATCTGAAAAGCGGCGACTATTTTGCAGTTGAACACGATTCTCTGCCAAACCCTCGACTTGTTGTAAGTCAGCTAAAACAGACCCGACATCGACGGAGGCCAACTGATTAGCATCCCCCAACAATATGATTCGACAAGAATCAGGCACAGCTTCAAACAATGCAGTGGCAAGACTTAAATCCAACATCGATGCTTCATCGACAACAATCACATCATAAGGCAAAGGCTGCTTCACGTTAAAGCGAGGAATTTGTCGATTCCCCATTCCCAATAAACGATGCAAGGTTTGTGTGCTTTGATTACGCAATTCATCAGTCACTAAACCCGATGCAATCAAGTTTGGATCGTTAAATGAATTTTGTAGTGCTTCTTGCATTCGCTGCGCAGCTTTTCCTGTGGGTGCAGCCATAGCAATTCGGATATCAGGAATCATTTGGTTGAGTGCCGCAATGATACGTGCCAAGGTATAAGTTTTACCTGTACCTGGTCCACCTGTGATGATACTGAGCCATTGTTGCAATACCATTTTCAGAGCGGCTTGTTGAAATTCATCTTCAAGCAATGATTCATACTCAGAAATATCGATTACTGGTGTCATTTGTCGCTTTAATCGGCAAATCTGCTGTGCGAGGCGTTGTTCTAACTGCCAATATCGGTATAATGCCAAGCCCTGCTGATCGTAGACACATGGGGCAACTTGAGTGGCTGCTTTTTCGCTTGGAATTGCTAAATCACCCAAGGCTTCCAGTTGAACTAAATCAACTTGAATACAACTATCGCCATTTAAACTGGCTTCAATCAGTTGTTGTAACACATGTGCAGCGCTATCTGCTTGAGCAGATTGAGAAAATGGAGCTTGTGTGAGATAACGACTCCACATATTTATCCAAGTCATTTGTTCTGACTGATCACTGATTAGCTTGTCCACAGAGTTATCCTCAAACTTACCCACACGCTTGTCCACAAGGTTATAAACAAGCTTATCCACAAGATAAGATTTTGTTTAATTTAAATTTAGCCATTTTATCTACACACCTTTTCCTAGTTTATCCTCAGAGAAATATCCCAATATTGCGTCTAAACGCAAGACAAACTCATCCTCAGGTTTCCAATAAAAATAGCCTTGATCTGCTTGTCCATTCATACCACGCAAATATAAATAAGACGCACCACCTAAATGCTGATCAATACGATAATTTTGTAATTTCACGCTTAAATAACGGTGCAATGCCACCAAATATAAAGCGGCTTGAAGCCAATAACTGGATAAAGACATGCTTTCAGCAATTTGTGTAGATTGATAATCTGCTTGATTCTCACCCAAATAATTACTCTTATAATCAGCAATATGATATCGCTGTCCATCAAAGAAAACTAAGTCAATCGAACCATTCAAATAACGTGCTGATTTCGCATCAATAAACTCAGGCATTTGAATGTCATATTCTTCAAATAACTGTTGTACGCGCTGCATCGCTAACACACGATCAGATAACGCTAAGTAAAACGGACACTCTGATAAATACTGTCCTGCGACTAATTGTTGTAATTGAAAACCTTGGTTGAGTGGTGTTTGCAGTACATCTGCTAACCACAACGCAATCCATTGATATAACTGCTGCTCACCATTCTCTTGCTCAGGAAAATGTTGCTGATATTGTTCTAATAATGCGACCCATAAACCTTGATAAGTATTTTTAAAACGGCGGCGAATTTCCTCGATCCATGTTTCAGGATGCTGAAAGTCAATCTGCTCAAAAATCTCATGCAGGAAATTTCCTGCCAATGTTCCTTTTGGAAAATAGTGTTTAATCCAAGCAATCGGCTGTGATACCGCACCACTTTCAACTGTTAAAAGATCAAACTCATCTTCAGCCTGATCAAACTGTTGATCTGCATTCGCTAAACGATCAAGGCGATTGGCTTTATGTTTAAGATGCTGCGCCAAATAACTAAAACTGGTTTTTCCGCGCGCATAAAAACGTTGTGTAGGTAAAGGCTCAGCGGCTAATAATCGCTCTGGCTGAGTTTCTTGTGTTCGTAATGAAGCTGGCTGTTCCAACAACAAATGATCTTCAACACTATATGGATGCTGAAAAATATCCCCTTGGTTTTTCCAAAATGCCAAACCTGATAATTTATTTTTATCGCCTTTTTCAGGTTCAAATATCGCATAAACACGGTGACTCGCACGCGTTAATGCCACATACCATAATCGATTTTGCTCAGCCTGCGCACGTTGCTTATGCTGATCGAGTTCATTTTGTTGCAAAAAGTTTTTATCTGCAATTGCCACTACACGCTGGGTTCGAGTCTGTCCTGTCTCAGGGATTTGAATTTCAGTGGTGGAGAAATTTAAGGTCTTCTGCATTTCAGAAAATGCTTTGTTCGCGCCAAGTAAAAATACAATTTTAAATTCTAGACCTTTGGATTGATGAATGGTCATCAACTGCACACCCGCTTCACTGGATAGCTTATGCTCCAACTCCCATTCTCGGTCACTTGGAGAGTGGAGTTGTTTTAAATACCAATGATAGAGGTTGTGAATACCTTGAACATGCTCACTGTGCTGACTCAAAATATCAGTGAGATGGCGTAAGTTGACCACTGCCCGTTCATTATCTTTACTTTGCGTTGCGACCAATTGCTGCCAAATTTCAAATTGATTTAAACAACGTTGCCATGCCACCAAGAAGCCTTGATTGCGCCACATTTCGCGGATGTCATCGAACTGCTGAATATAATGACTCAGCCCTTCTGCACTTTGCTCAAGTGCGACTAGTTGTGACAGATCAAAACCAAATAAACGGCTGAGTAAAGCACGCTTCAACTTCGCTTCATCATAAGGATGCAACAATGCGGTGAGTAATGCGCCAACATCTTGCGCGATCTTTGAATCAAACACACTGCGCTTTGATGGACGATTGACACGGATACCTAATCGCTCTAAAGCATATTGAACTTCATCTAGCTGACGATGACTACGTGAAAGTACCGCAATGTCATCTTCACTGATGACTTGGTGATTTTCTCCATCTAGATATAACTGTTGCAAATGGGCTTGATTGAGTAAACTTTGAATCTTCCAAGCCACTTGGGTTGCTTGTTCATTGCCATCTTGTAGTTGTAACCAACGTAATGGTGCAGGATTGACTTGTTCATTTTCAATCAATGCTGGATGCGGACGTGCCCCCGCTTGAATTGGGTCATAAACTACCTGTTCACCAAAATCCATTTGCCGTTGAAACAACACATCCACAACTTCAACTAACTCTTTGACTGAGCGATGGTTATGAATCAGCTTATATTCACGACCCTGCTTCGACATAATATCTTGATAAGCATTTAAAAAGGTCAGCATATCACCACCGCGGAAACCATAAATTGCCTGCTTACGGTCGCCCACCATGATCATGCAGCCTTTTTGGTAACGTTGTGGATGTCGCCAAATGGTCGCCAACATATCATCCTGATCTTGGTTGGTATCTTGAAACTCATCCACCAAAATCAAGGGATAATGTGCCTGTACAAATACCGCAAAACGTTGACCTTGCTCACCTTTTAATGCTTCTGACAAGGTTTTGATTTGTTGTGCAAAAGTGGTTTCGCCTTTTTGCTGTAACACTTGCGGTAAGCGTTTTTTGACTTCAATACACAGATACGCTTTTAGATACACCTGGAGTTGTTCAAATTGTTGTTGTGTTTCTTTTAAAGAATGGCAAAGTTTTTGAATGTGTAGAATCGTAGGATGCTGATAAAACCCATCCGAAACTTCAGCGGGACATTTTTTAAAAATCTTCTGACTGTCGAGCTTGTCTAAGAATTTAAAAACAGTCTCTCGAGCATCAGAAAGATAACCATCAAAAACCTGTACATTTTGCGAATCTGCAAGCGCTTTTAATAGCTGCGGTAAAGACTCACAAAAGAGTTTATTAAAAGCATTGTTACGAAAAGAGGTGCCATTAATATGAGAATAATATGCCCCATCTAAATTAAAATATTCGGTCAAAGCACTGAGTTCAATTTGCTGTGCTTGTTGTTGCCACTGTTGTAATTGAGCCAGTTCAATTTCAGGCATGTCAGGTAATTTAAAGTGTGCGGAGCTAAAATTTAAAGAGCTCTCAACCATCCCGACAAAATGATCCACACTTTTAAGCGCACCCACACTATAAAGTGCATCAATGACATGTTGGGGTTGTGATTGAATCCATTCTCGTAATACATCATGGATCAATTGACGTGTATAAGCTTTCGCATCTTCAGTGATTTGAGCACGTTCGATCTTGCCACTTTCAAAGGCAAACTCACGTAATAACTTTTGGCTAAAGCTATCCAGTGTTCCTACGAACAGCTCATCTAACTGGTCGACCACCAGTTTTAAACGTTCACAGGCATAGGCAATACGCGGAGCAAAAGTTTTAAGTAAATGCTGCTTTAACGGATCAGATTCTTGTGCTGCACGAGTGTAAATATCACTTTCCAATACCGTACGTAATGGTTCTAAATATTGTTGTACTTCAATCAATCGAGCACGGATACGGCTCTTTAACTCCGCAGCAGCAGCGCGGGTAAAGGTCGTGGCAATCACTTGATTCGGTAAATATTTTTCTAAGAAAATGCGAACCATCAAACTCGATAAAGTATACGTTTTACCTGTTCCAGCCGATGCTTCAATCAGATGCAAACCTTCAAATTGAATATCACAGATGGGTTGATAAGACACAGGAAATTTTGAACTCATGCCTTACTCCACGCGTAAAAATTCAAAAATGGGTTGATACAGCGCATAGCTATAATGATCACAGGCGTATTGCAATAATGCGCTCGCATCTTGTTCTTGTAGAATAAATTGCCAATCTCGATGCAGTTTACAGGCTTCATTTTGTGTCATATCAAAACCTGAAAAATCACCGGTATCATTCCAATCTTTCAACACCTGCCTTTGGCTGTCGTCGACTAAAACCTGCTGGCTATCCTGTTCAACCCAATCATAGTGTTTGCCTTTTTCCAGCGGCTTAAGCAGTAAAGCTGCTGGCAACACCACTGGTTGTTGTTGCCCAGTTTGCCAAAGTTGTAACCATGCTTGTAAATACTGCTGCGCTTGCTGAGCACTTAAACCTTCGCAAATCACAGTCTGATCGCTAAACACTACGATACGGCGTTTCGAGACTGCTGAATCATGATTCAATATCGCCAACCACAGTAAATATTCCAGCCACACTTTAGCGAAGCGTTTAGCACGTGCACTCGATGCATCTAAGCTAACCCAGTCTTGTGTATTTTGTTTTGGGACTACACAACTCATCTGAAGTTGTTTGGAAATGCGCCAAACTCGCTGCGTTGTTTCAGTCGGTGCGACTGCATATTGTTGTAGTCGCTCCAACAAACGCTGTTGTTCTAGACAACTTTGTTGCCAAGCACTTTGCTGCACTTTCCCTACAGGCAACTGATCTTGCAAAACTGCTGGCGTCGCTTGATTATCCTGTTGTTGTAAAAAATGGCGGATTGTATATTTACCTAAACCATCTAATAGCAAAGGCTCGTTTTGATCAACCAAGTCAGTGGCACTGAGATTCTCTACCCCTAATGTTTTTAGATATAGTCTTGCTGGAAAGGTAACATCCTGAATCCATTGCTGACTATCTAAGATCACCATTTCATTCAGCTCAATTGGATAAGTACTATTGACCCAAGCTTGGCGCTCACCTTTGACTTGCTGAATTTGTGATGCCACTTTAAACCAATGATCTTGAAAACGCGTATAACTTTGCTCTGCTAAAAAACCGAGTGGATCAAAAGGTTGCAAGCGATGCAGATGATAAAGTGGGTAGAGCTGTGGTGGAATCTGGAGTTTCTCATAGTCTTCCCCAAAAGAATTAAAGGAAGTCTCTCCCTCTGGGAGAGATTTAGAGAGAGGGGCTTTCACAACCAATGCCAAGTGATCACGGAAACCTTGCAAAATACTTGAAGGTTCTCGGACCTCACCGTCATTAATATCAAAGCCATTATAGAACAACCATAATTGCTCTTGCGCCAATAGCACCGCATCCAGAAAAGCCCCTTGATCATCTTCTAAACGAGAACGATCACCCAGTTGTTGGCGTAGTGCATCCATCAAATCAAATGGAATATGGCTATCGCGATTTGGAAATTTACCTGTATCTAAATTTAACAACACAATTAAGCGATAAGGAATCGGGCGGATCTGTCCAATTTGGCTAAACGTGATTTGTCCTGTGGGTTCCACTTGCGCAGATTGACTCTCTAAAGTGCGTTGGATTTCCTCGAGGATATAAGGCAACGGTAAAGATATTTCGCGAAGCTGTGTTTCAGCATCATCGTAATAGCTTGCCAAAGTCAGCATACGTTCTTGTTTTTGAATAATCTCACGAACGGTTTTTAATGCCACAATGTCAGCTTGCTCAAATTCTTGTATATCTTCTTTAAGTCGTTTTAACCATATTTCTACAGGTAAACGCTGTCCCTGTTCATGCACCACCAACCAATCTCGGCGCGCAGACAGATCCTGATAAATCTGAATCAGAATACCAATCAATTCAAAATCACTGGGCTGCACCAACGCATAACTCAAGGTTTGCTGCACCATCACATGTGCAGGTACAGCAATACCTAAGGCCAAGCGATCTAGAGCAAACTTAAAGCTATAGCGGTAATCCCTATCCTCAGCACTAAGTGTTTGTTTGAGATGTGCTTCATCTAAACCACGTTTAAAGCCTGCATCATTGAGTAAATCTAAAACCCGCTGGGTTTGTGTGTAATCCAAACCATAGCGTTGTTGGGTCGCAGCAAGATTGAGCCAATCGGCAAAATCATCTTGTGTAAAACGACCTTGTGTCAGCTGCAACCGACCTACTACTGCACGCCAAGCATTTAAAGCATCCAGTTGTGCCACGCCTGCAATTTTGACGGGTAAAAATACATCGTGTTCATTTGGAACCGCAGGAAATACACTGCGAATCAGAGGTTCTAATTCCGCCAAATTTGGCGTTAAAATCAAGACATCACTCGGACGGCGTGGTACTGCATCCGTTTGTGATAACCAGTGAATTAATTGCTCTTTGAGGACTTCCAGTTGCCTTAAACTGGAGTGACACACATGAATTTGAACCGAATGATCTTCAGCAGCCAATTCATATTGTTCGGCTTTAGGTTCGGCTAAATAAAAAATATCAGACTGAATTCTTCCGAGTAAAGTTTCAGGAAAATGATCAATAAAAGCATCGACCCACTTCCCTTCCTCTCCCGTTGCCAATTGTGACAACAAGGAGAAATGATCTCGTGCTTGTTTACCCAAACGCGTCAAAAGCGGATGTCGCGATTCACGATTTAACGCATTAAAACCTAAACTAAAACTTTCAAAAAATGCTGAGATTTCAGCGTCAGTGGCTTTTGGATTTTTGCCAATAAAACGTTCTTTCACCCCCAAGTCATAACGCTGCTTCCACAACGGATCGACACTATCTGCCCAATATTCCTGAGAGGGGTTATAGTGCAAAATCAACACGTCTAGATATTGTCCCAAACGGCGTAAAAACTGTAATTGACTGGGCGGCAAATCTAATAAGGTAAACACAATCACTTGTGCTGGTAATTGCTCCAATGCTTGTGCACGGCTCTGTTGGTTGTCTAAAAGCTGCCAAAACTCCGCATCGATCGTTTGCATTTCCACATAGTCATCATGAAAATGGTTTTGCCATAACCAACGCTGCCATGCTTCTAATTGTTGCGTTTGTTGTAAGCTAAATGCTGAGATCTGCTGATCCGTTTTTGAGATCAAATTTTCGATATCGAGTGCTTTATTTTGCCCCCAAGTCGAAAGCCAATTGGTCAAGCATGTACAAGCATCACCACAGCCTCTTTGGCAATGTCCCCTGTAGATCATATAGTTATTAAATAAATGCGAAACTTGTTCAGCGACCCAATACAACATGCTTTGTTTTTTGAGTTGCTTTTCAGTGCTTTGTTGCAACTGGTCCGCACTATTATAAATTCGTTGCACAATCGAATAGAGAGGATGTTCAGGCTCAAGAGTGATCTGTTCAGCCTGAATAAAGGGTTGCAAAGCTTGATGAATACGCCATTTTAAAATCAGACGTGGAATATTGGCTTTACGTACTTTTTCCTTATTATCAAGGACCTGTTGATAGGCAAACCATTGAAATCCGCGAATACGATGATGAAACTGATAGTTTGCCGTCATTCCCTGCTGTTCAGCAATCTTCTGGGTCAGCCACTGTTCTTGAGCAGGACTTGGCACAATAAAATGCTGCGTATGAAATACTTGCAATGGAGAGTGACTTGGTTGGGTGATTGCTGTCATCACGCCTTTTAATAACACCTCAAGGCTTTGACTTTGAATAACATGAATACCCATGCTTAACTGAACCCCATTGATCAAAAACACCCTATTTATGCACAAATTCGTACACAATCATCACTATACAAGCTTGTAGAACTATGTCACGTTAGGCAACATGAAATATAAATTTATTTTAAATACGATTGAATAATGGATTGCTTACTCGTTATATATACACTTCAAAATCCAATATTCAAGGGACAAACTTAGGTATTACTTTATGAAAATTGAAAAAGCGCCTGACTTTATTGACCCAAATTTAAATTTGGAACAAATTCGCCAAGAATGCTTAGAACGTACCAAAAAAACTGCTTATTACTCAGCAGGAGCAGCGATTGTTCCGATTCCTTTCTTTGATGTGGTGGTCGATCTCAGTATGCTCACTCACATTATTCCAGAGATTAATGCCCGTTTTGGTCTTGCACCCGAACACATCAGTGTATATGACCCTGAAACTAAAAAAATTCATTGGAATGAACTTCGTAAGCGTGGATTTGAGTTTTCAGGCTTATTGGTCGCGCGTACTGCTATGAAAAAATCCTTTAACGGCTTTTTTGCAAAAATCGCAACCAAGCAAGTCACCAAATTTATTCCTTTAGGCGGGCAAATCGTTGCTGCAAGTTTAGGTTATTTTATGATGAAAAAAATTACCGAATTACACATCCAAGACTGTTATAACCTTGCGAAAAGAATCCAACAGAAAAGTCTTGCACCGAACTAACTTTGCTTCGACCTAATAAAAATATTCATCAAAGCCGTCCTTTGAAACGATAGATTCAAAGGACGGCGATCACATACACAAAAACTACAGAAACGTTAATATTCACTTAATTTTTTAAGTTTAGATCAAGATTATATTTTTATTCTCCATCCCACGATGACAAATAAATGATGGAGAGTCGTTGTGCAACACGGACAAACAACGTCAAAAATACGTGCCATTTTTAATGTCACAAGTGGGAACTTCCTCGAACAATATGATTTCTTTCTATTTGGGCTGTACGCAAAAGCCATAGGAGAAACCTTTTTCCACGCTGATAGTAGCTATGCCGCACTGATGAAAACTTTTTTGATCTTTGCGGTGAGTTTTTTAATGCGTCCAATTGGTGCTTTGGTCCTTGGTCCATACGTTGATCGCATCGGAAGACGCAAAGGCTTAATGGTCACCTTAAGTATTATGGCAGCCGGTTCATTATTGATCGCACTGACGCCTGGTTATGCCAGCATTGGGTTTGCAGCCACCGTTCTTATTTTCATCGGTCGACTCGCTCAAGGATTTTCAGCAGGCGTAGAACTTGGCGGTGTTTCAGTATATTTATCAGAAATCGCAGCACCTCATAATCGTGGTTTTATTACCAGTTGGCAATCCGCTAGCCAACAAGTCGCTGTCATTTTTGCCGCCACGTTGGGCTATATTGTCAGTCTCATTTTCACCAAGGCGCAAGTCGATGCGTGGGCGTGGCGTATTCCGTTCTTCGTCGGTTGCGCAATTATTCCTTTCATTTTTTGGTTACGAAAATCATTGCAAGAAACCGAAGCATTTAGTGCTCGTAAGGAACATCCAACCACGCGACAAATCATGCGCACGCTGGCAGCAAACTGGAAAATTGTGTTGCTTGGAATGTGCATGGTTGCAACCACCACCACCATGTTTTATTTCATTACTGTTTACACACCGACCTATGGTAAAGAAGTCCTCAACCTCAGCAGCACTGAAAGTTTAATTGCAACCGTCATGGTTGGCGCAAGTAACTTCTTGCTCCTCCCTATTGGTGGTCATCTTTCTGATAAATTTGGTCGAAAACCATTACTGATTATCACCTCGGTACTGATTTTTCTGAGTGCCTATCCTTTACTGAACTGGTTAGCCCATGACATCAGTTTGGCTCATATGCTGCTCGCATTGCTGTGGTTATCACTACTTTATAGTTTTTATAATGGCGCACTGGTGGTTTCTCTCACCGAAATCATGCCAAGCTCAGTTCGAATCGCAGGTTTCTCGGTTGCTTATAGTTTAGCGACCTCGGTATTTGGTGGGCTAACGCCAATGATTGCGACCTATCTGGTACAAAGTTCTGGTAGCAAAAGTATGCCAGCCTTTTGGTTAATGCTTGCTGCAATCATTAGCTTGATTGCCACCTTAATCATTTTCCGCCAACAGCAAATGATTCGTGGCAACGTCTCAACCCATCAACATTCAATTGATCAACACGCTGCACTTATTTCTGATAAATAAAAGCGTATGCACCTTTTACAGCTGAACGCTTAATCAACGTTCAGCTGTTTTAATATCGCTTTCAAAACCTCAATTCTTGCAGTGTATTTATCATCTGTCGCAATCACATGCCAAGGTGCATTTGCAGTATCCGTTCGTTCAAACATATCTGCGGCGGCTTCTAAATATTGATCCCATTTATCTCGGTTACGCCAATCTTCTTCCGTAATTTTAAAGCGCTTATGCAAGGTCTGTTCGCGTTCTTTAAAACGACGCGCTTGCTCATCCTTACTGATTGCTAACCAGATTTTGACAATCACCGTCTGACAATCCGTTAGATTCTGTTCAAACCGATTGATTTCATCATAGGCACGTTGCCACGCCACTGTGGATGCAAAACCTTCAATTCGCTCCACCAAGACACGCCCATACCAAGTTCGGTCAAAAATGGTGATTTTGCCACTATCATTCAATCTATTCCAAAACCGCCATAAATATGGACGACGTAACTCATAACGCTCTGGTGCTGCAATGGTATGAATTTCATATTCGCGTGGATCAAGTTTCTTGACGATACGTTTGATAGCCCCACCCTTACCTGCAGCATCCATGCCTTCAAAGGCAATAATGACATTCCGCTTATCACAACGCATCGCTTCAGCGACTTTACGGGTGAGTTCATTTAACTGATCTTTATATTGCTCTTTTTCCAATATGTTCTGATCTGGTACTAATAATTCTTTAGGAATACTGGCCTGTTGCCATGTCTGCTCGACTTGTGTTGGATGCTCTGGTAAAGCCTGTAAGGTTTGTAATATATATTGAGCAAAGTATTGATCACGGCGCTTTTCATCCTCACCATCGATGATGAACCAATCATCCGTAAATCTCTGACTGTAACTTTGCAGAGTATCGTATTGTTTTTTATTACGCCAATCTAATCCATGCAATTTATGCCAATGCTGTTCAGATGGATCAACCTGATCTAAACGCTTTTGTAAGGATTTCCATGAGAGATCAAACCAAACTTTGATCACATGGACATGATTTTGTCGCAAATCATTTTCAAAATCACGCATCTTCTGAACATATTGATCAAAGGTACTGTCTTTGAATGCTTTGGGATCCTGCATCGCGGTTGCAAGTAAATCGCTATACCAATTGCCAAACATCACCACAATTTGTCCTTCTGCGGGGATGAATCGAGTATAAGACTGCCAAAATGCCTGATCGTTTGATAAGCGCTGAGGAGCATCCGCTTTTACTCGCAAATAACGAGGGTCCAGCCATTCTCGCAATTGTTTAACGGCTTCACCTTTTCCGGCCAACTCAATCCCACTCACCAAGACCAAAACACTTTTTGCATTTTTCTGGTCCCGACTCTCTCTTAAAGCATATTGTGCTTCGATCAAATCTAAAGACAGCTCATCTTCATCTCGCAATTCAAATACAGGGGTTTGCGCATTCATTTTTCACCCTAAGTGCATGATTTAATAACATCGAGTATAGTCATAACTGCTTTGGTGTTTAGAAACACAAATGTACAATTTCTGTAGATATTGTCAGTGTATAGCCACAGTGACCAATTGTTAAACATTTAACGTTTATGCTGTCATAGTTCTTGGGTATGATGCAGCCTATGATTTCATGGTTTTATTTTCATAGAGTTCAAATATGTCAAAACTCGCTGCATTTGATGATCTTTTATTAAAATATCAAAATTTAAATTACCACCAAGATCCAGCGATTGCACAACGTCTGCATGAAGTTCAAGCATGGATGAAGACTCGTATCGCGGCTACACACCAAGCGTTTTTTGCCCTACCTGAGAATCAACTGATGGCTCAGTATTTTTTAAATCGTTTATATGGCGGGCCTGATTTTGATGCCATGGCTCAGCAAATCGAACGTCTCTTGAAATATGCGCATAAAGCAGAAAGCCTGCTCCCTGAAAATGCAATCAAAACAGGAACCAAATCGGTCAGTCTTGCAGTCCTCGCAACACAATTGGATGAACAAGTCGCGATTCAGCTCTTACAAGATTACCCTTTGGACACACCGCTCACAGATGAAATCATGCGTCAAACCTTAATCAAATTGGATCAAGGTGAAGCTCGATATGAACAATTACAGTTACTGGATGAGCTAGGCCTAACATTAGACAAATATATGCGCTCGACCATGATGTATGCTGCGTTTAAAATGTGTAAAGGGATCGCCAATAAATATCAATTTGAACGCATGTATGCCTTTATTCAAGAAGGTTTTGCAGCGATGAAACCGATGAAGTCAGCAGCCAGCTTTATCCAAACCTTTACAGAAAAAGAACGTGAAATTATTGATAAAGTCCATGCTGGACATCCAAACCCGTTCCAAGCTTAAAGTGATGCATTGCTCCCTCTCAATGTAGAGGGAGATTTATCACTCGCCAATTCAATTTAAAAAAACTTTTGGGAAAATGAGTTTCTGTATATTATTCATAACAATTACGCAGCAAAGCCTGTAAAAAAATACAAAATCTGTCATTATGCATGCTGATTCGTGCCGCTAGAACGAAAGTTTAGGAGAAAACAATGTCTAACGAAAACCAACAGCCTACCCCAGAAGTTGAGCAAAAACCAAGTTCAGACAAAGTCAGTCCATTCCTAAGCTCGCCACTGCCTCAAGGCACACCACAAGGTCAGCAACAATCATTACAACAAGGTCTTGCTTCGACACCTACAGGTTCAGTACCGAAATACAACTTGCCGCGTGGTGCCAATACAGGCAATGTCGGTGAAACCACACACTTTGGTTACCAAACCGTAAGCAGTGATGAAAAAGCACAAAAAGTTGCAGAAGTCTTTCATTCCGTGGCGAGCAAATACGACATCATGAATGACCTGATGTCATTTGGTATTCACCGTTTATGGAAACGCTTTGCGATCAATATGTCAGGCGTTCGTCGTGGTCAGCACGTGCTAGATATCGCTGGCGGTACTGGTGACTTAGCCAAAGTGTTTAGCCGTGAAGTGGGTCCTCAAGGACATGTTGTTCTTTCAGATATCAATGAATCAATGCTGAACGTTGGTCGTGATCGTCTAATTGATGCAGGTTGTACCAATGTTGATTTCGTACTGGCCAATGCAGAAACTTTAGAACCATTTGCCGATAATAGTTTTGATTTAGTGACAATCAGTTTTGGTTTACGTAACGTGACGGACAAAGATGCGGCTTTACAAGCGATGTACCGCGTACTTAAGCCAGGTGGTCGTTTATTGGTACTTGAGTTCTCAAAACCTGTTTTTGAACCATTTTCAAAACTCTACGATTTTTACTCATTCACCGCACTTCCAATCATGGGTAAATTAGTGGCAAATGATTCTGAGAGCTATAAATATCTTGCAGAATCAATTCGTATGCATCCAGACCAACGTACCCTCAAAGGCATGATGGAAAATGCAGGCTTCCAAAGCTGTGACTACCACAACTTAACCGGTGGTATTGTTGCAGTTCACCGCGGATTCAAATTGTAAGGCTTAAGATATGTGGTCGATTTTAGCACTCGGTGCAGTCGAGCGTATCATTCATCAAATGATTGACTTGGATGCGATTACTCGCATTCAGCTCAATCAATTACAAGGTCAATTATTACGTGTTGTGATTGATAGCCCACAACTCTCAGTTGATGTATTTTTTGATGAGAATAAAATTCGACTAGAACCGACCGTGACAGGACAAAGTCAAACCCCATCTATTTTTGAGCAACGTCCATACGATGTCCAAAATAAAATTACGGATGCTACAGCCACTCTGCACGTTACAAACGTGGTTGAATTGATCAAGCTCCTGCTCAGTGATATGGATCAGATAGGTAACATTCCGCTGGAAGGTGATTATCACTTATTGCAAGATATTCAACGGATCATGCAACAAGCCGAACCAGATCTGGCAGCACATTTATCCCCTTGGATTGGACCACAACTCGCACATGAGTTAGGGAAAGTTCAGCTTGCGTCTCAACACATAAAACGCTCGTTACAAAGTCATTTATTCTTTGTCGAAGATGCGCTCAAAGAAGATAGTGGTTTATTTGCTCCGCGTTGGCAAATGGATGATCTGAATCGAGAGACTCGTCAGCTCAATCAAGAATTAGATCGTTTAGAAGCAAAATTTCAGCAGTTACAATCTCAGTTTAATCCCACACAAGACTAGGTAAAATTTCATATGATTCCGCATATTACACGGTTACTTGAACTCTGGCGTATTGCAGCACATTACCGCCTTGATACCTTGTTCCCTGCGGAAGAATTACCAGTAAAAGCACGCCATGCATTAAATGTCATCAAAATGCACCCTGCTGCGTGGTCTAGTCGAGAGAAAAAGAATCCACTTAAGCTCAAAGAAGCATTAGAAGATATGGGGCCGTTAGCGATTAAGCTCGGTCAATTACTTTCAACTCGCCGCGATTTAATTCCACCTGAAGTATTATCACAACTGGTGTTATTACAAGACCGCGTAAAACCCTATGACACACAACTGGCTAAGCAGCGTATCCAAGAGTCTCTAAAGGCGGATGTTGACACCTTATTCTTGCGCTTTGATGAGCAACCGCTCGCCGCCGCATCCATCGCCCAAGTGCATACCGCGGCGTTGCATGATGGTCGTGAAGTCGTAGTTAAAGTCACTCGCCCTGATATTCGCAGTCAAATCCTACAAGATTTTGAAATTTTAACATGGCTTGGTGATTGGCTAGAAAATCGTTTAGAAGCTGCTCGTGCCTTACATTTATCTGAAATTATTCAAGATTATCGCCAAATTATCTTAAATGAACTGGATCTAAGCTTAGAAGCAGACAATACCCGTCGTATGCGACACTACTTTACTGGCTCAAGCATGATGTATGTGCCTGAAGTGTACATGGACAGTAAAGATGTAATGGTGGCTGAACGTATCACAGGTGTTCCTATTTCAGATATTGCGACCTTTGATCGTCTTGGCATGGATCGCGCTGATTTGGCAGAAAAAGGCTTGACCATTTTCTTTACGCAAGTATTCCGTGACAACTTTTTCCACGCTGACATGCATCCGGGTAATGTCTTTGTTGAAACCATTAACCCAAGTAATCCGCGTTTTATTGCACTAGATTGTGCCATCATGGGCGAATTATCCAAGTCCGATCAAATGACGGTTGCGCGGATGCTACTTGCCGTCATGAATAGTAATTTCATGCAGTTGATTCAGATCGTGCATCAAGCAGGCTGGATTCCACCGGGCACTGATCAAGATGCATTATCAAGAGAAATGCGTCGTACTGTCGGTCCAATGGTGTCAAAACCAATGGATCAATTGGATTTCGCAGGCATTTTGATTCAGGTGATGGATATTGCACGTCGCTTCCATTTGGAAATTCCACCACAACTGATGTTGTTGTTAAAGACGTTGGTTCATGTTGAAGGCTTAGGCACAGACCTTTACCCTCAGCTTGATATCTGGAAATTGGCAAAACCTATTTTGACAGAGTGGGTCAAAGCCAACATGAACCCAGTGAAAAATGTTAAAGAGATTGGACAACAAATTCCTGATCTATTATTGGGCGCTCAGGATCTACCGAGTCTGCTGATTGATAGTCTCAATGGTTTAAAAAATCAATCTGCATGGCATGACAAACAGCTCAAAGAAATTCAACAAATGCGTTTACAAATGCAACAGCAACAACGTCGCAGCTGGATGTTTGGTAGCACCATGTTGATTATGCTGACGATTGCAATTATAAGCCCTTGGTTTATCTCAATTGTATTGATCGTTTTAAGCAGTCTACTAGCGCTTTGGCGTATGACTAAATAGTAGTTTTGGTATTTCACACTTAAATTATAAAACAATAATGTATAGACCTTTGATGATTTGGCATACAAGTTGCTACTTCATAATTATAAAAAATCAAAGGTGATTTTTTAATTCACGGCCAATGATGCCCGTAGAACTGCTTGTCCATATATATGGATTGAGTTGTGAGGGCGTCATCATGATTTTGTATTGTCTTTTTTTGCACGCCCCGATCACACCGCTCACAAGCAAAAATAAAATATCAATCAGCATAGATCACCAAGCTGATGACCAAGAGATATCAAAATAGGGGTCTAACGATTATGTCACATTTCGTCAAATCAACATGTCTAACGATGTGTATGACTGCTGTCGTCTTATCGCTCAGCGGATGTGGGAAAAAACCAGAAACAGCAAAGGATGCCGTTTCAAACACAGCAACTGGCGCTGAAAAAACCAATCTTAAACTTGGATTTATTAAGCTGACAGATATGGTGCCATTAGCAATTGCCCATGAAAAAGGCTATTTCCAAGATGAAGGATTAAATGTACAGCTTGAAGCACAATCTAACTGGAAAGTCTTGTATGACCGTGTTGCAGGCGGTGAGTTAGATGGCGCACATATGCTCGCGGCGATGCCTCTTGGTGCAATGACAGGCATCACAGGTAATAAAGAAATCATTGCCCCATTTACCCTTTCTTATAATGGCGCAGCAATCACTGTTTCCAACGCTGTTTGGCAACAAATGAAACCACAATTGAGTATGGAGAATGGCAAACCGAAGCACCCTATTAGTGCCGAAGCATTAAAAGTAGCAGCCGACCAATCCAAAGCATCTGGGAAGCCATTTAATTTAGGGATGACCTTTCCTGTAGGTACACATAACTACATGATGCGCTACTGGTTAGCTGCTGGAGGTGTCAATCCTGGTGTTTATGATGCTAACGACACCTCAGGCAATAAAGGTGCAGATGTCATGCTTTCAGTGGTACCACCACCACAAATGGTCGCTACTATGGAGGCGGGTACAACTATGGGCTATTGCGTGGGTGAACCGTGGAACCAGCAAGCTGTATTTAGAAAAATTGGAGTCCCTGTCGCCACCTCTGATCAAATGTGGAAAGATGGTGCAGACAAAGTATTTGGTATGACCAAAGACTTTGCAGAGAAAAACCCAACCACCACAGTTAAAGTTGTCAAAGCATTAATCCGTGCATCGTATTGGTTAGATCAAGACAACAATGCCAATCGTTCCGAAGCCGTCAAAATTATTTCAAGACCCAACTATGTGGGTGCAGATGAGGCAGTGATTGCCAACAGTATGACAGGAACATTTGAATTTGAAGCAGGTGATAAACGCCCTGTACCGAATTTCAATACCTTTTATAAAGGTCAATACGGCATTCCGTATTATTCAGATGCTGTCTGGTGGTTGACCCAAATGCGTCGTTGGGGACATATCCCAGAAACCAAGCCTGACCAATGGTATTTAGACATGGCGAAAAAAGCTTATCAACCAGAAATCTATGCACAAGCAGCAAAAGAGTTAATCGCTGAAGGCAAAATGAAAGCAGAAGACTTCCCTGACTTTAGCACTGCAACCTATATCAAGGCACCAGCAACCAGCGCTTTGGATGGCGTTACCTTTGATGCGAACCAACCCAATGCGTTCTTGGCATCCTTTAAAATTGGCTTGAAATAATTCTCTATGAACATGGGATAAGTGCTACCTCAGCTAAAGGTGCACTTATCCCGCCAAATTTATATTGATGTTATCGGGGGAATTTTCATGAAAAAACTATCAACAAAAGCACGTCATTCTGCATTAAGTATCATCTTACCCTTGATTGCAATTCTGGTCTTTTTAGGGGTTTGGCAAGGTGCATCGCAACAAATACAAACCAATATTGGCAATTTACCAGGTCCAGTTGAAGTCTTTAACGCCTTTAAGGGCTTAATGACGGAGTTCTCGAATCAACGTGAAGCCGCAAAAACCTTTTATGCCAATTTACCAGAAGGATCAACCGCAATCTTTAGCGCGCCACCGACCTTTATTGATCAAATTCTGACGAGCTTAAAGACAGTTCTCACTGCATGTCTCATTTCTTCGATGATTGCGATCCCAGTCGGTTTACTTTGTGGGCTCAGTCCTAATTTTTATCGCGCTTTAAATCCACTGATTCAAATTTTTAAACCCATTAGCCCGCTTGCTTGGCTACCCATCGTGAGCCTATTGGTGGCCTCTTTATATGTCCACCCAATCGAAGGGTTATCAAAATCATTTGTCATTTCTGCCATCACTGTTGCCATGTGCACCATCTGGCCTACCCTCATTAACACTATGGTCGGTGTGGGACAAATTAGCCAAGATTTTATGAATGTCAGTAAAGTGCTGAATTTATCGTGGTATACCCATCTCACCAAAATTGTATTGCCAGCCATTATTCCGATGGTATTTACAGGCTTACGTTTATCCGTCGGTGTCGGTTGGATGGTACTGATTGCAGCGGAAATGCTCGCTCAAAATCCTGGCTTGGGTAAATTTGTTTGGGATGAGTTCCAAAATGGCAGCAGTCTTTCTACCTCACGAATTTTTGTCGCGGTCATTACCATTGGTCTTATTGGCTTCGCCCTCGATCGCATTATGCTCATGCTACAACGCCGTTTTAGCTGGGACAAATCACTTGCCACGCGCTAAGGAGTTCATTCATGAGTACAGCATATCTTTCTTTACAACATCTCGATATGGTGTTCGAAAAAGACAGTGGTGGAACCTTCACCGCTTTACAGGATATTCACCTAGACATTCATCAAGGCGAGTTTGTTTCATTAATTGGACATTCAGGTTGCGGTAAATCAACCGTTTTAAATATCGTTGCGGGATTATACCAAGCCACTCAAGGAGTGGTTCTACTCGATGGTAAAGAAGTCAACTCTCCAAGCAGTGATCGCGCTGTGGTCTTTCAAAATCACTCGTTACTGCCTTGGTTAAGCTGCTATGAAAATATTGAGTTTGCAGTGAATTCGGTATTCAAAACCACGATGACCAAAGCCGAACGCCATGACTGGATCATTCACAATCTTAATCAAGTCAATATGTTGCATGCTAAAGACAAATTACCCAATGAAATTTCAGGTGGCATGAAGCAACGTATCGGGATTGGGCGTGCCCTCGCCATGAAACCCAAGGTTTTATTGCTCGATGAGCCGTTCGGTGCATTGGACTCCCTCACGCGCAGTAACCTACAAGATGCACTCATGCAAATTCAGGCAGAGCTGAATAACACCATGATCATGATTACACATGATGTGGATGAAGCAGTGCTACTATCTGATCGAATTGTGATGATGACCAATGGTCCTGCGGCAACCATCGGTGATATTTTAACAGTTGATCTGCCCCGACCACGTGATCGTCTCGCATTAGCTGAAGATGCGCAATTCAATCATTATCGAGGTGAAGTACTTGCTTTCTTGCATCATAAGCATAAACACGCTGAAGCTTAGTATCTACTGATTTAGATATGCCTGTATGATGCGTCTTTATGAGACGAGCCATGCAGGCTTTTTTGTAATGCGCACTGTATCTATCTATTGCGAGACTTTGACTTCTCTATTAAAACCAGTACTATTCAAATACGGCATCCTAACCGACCATAAGACAAAATTATTATTTAATAACAGAGATAACGACGCAAAAAGTTGATTTAAACATACATGCACACAGCTCATTTTGCCATTATTGGTGCTGGTACTGCGGGACTAGCGACAGCCATTTTACTGGCTCGTGAAGGTCATCGAGTCACTATTTTTGAACAGGTGGATCAACTCTCTCCTGTTGGCGCAGGTTTACTGCTACAACCCGCGGGTTTAGCTGTATTTGAACATCTTGGCATCCTTGATCAAGCTTTAAAGCTCGGTGCAAAAGTCATAGGTTTAGAAGGACAACTTGCCGATAAGCGTCTATTGGTAAATAGTCATTATCATCAAGCCGAAGCTCACCGTTTTGGTCTCGGGATTCATCGTGCCACTTTATGTCATGTCTTAACTGAAAAGTTGACTGAATATTCCAGTCAAGTGACTTGGCGAATGAGCCATTGTATTGAAAAAATCCAAGAGCAACAAAACGAAGTTCGAGTATTGGGTTTATTCAAACAGCACAGTTTTGATGATTGTTTTGACACTGTATTGATTGCCAATGGTGCACGCAGCCAACTTCGCCCCCAAGCATGGGTTAAAATCGATCAGCCTTATCCTTGGGGTGCCGCATGGACAATCGTACCTGAATGTTTAAGCTTAAATCCTGAAATCCTGCATCAGTTTTATGATCGCGCTAAAATTATGATGGGGATTCTTCCTACCGGTGCGATCCCATCAGCACCACAACAACGACTTTCCAGTGTGTTTTGGAGCCTACCGACCTCACAATTGCACTCATTTTTAAATGATGAATCTGCAAAACAACAATGGTTAAAACAAGTCTCAGATCGTTGGCCTGAAGTCGCAGAATGGCTCAAGCAGCTTTTATTAGACCAGCAAAATCAACCGCAATGGCTATCAGCTCAATATCGTGATGTAGTGATGTCACAATTTGGACAAGGTCGAATTGGTGTGATTGGGGATGCAGCCCATGCCATGAGCCCACAACTCGGACAGGGTGCCAATATGGCGCTGTTAGATGCATGGGCTTTTTCGCAATCGCTACAAACTGCCAAGAAAAATCAGCAAATTGAGTGGTCGATATTGTGGCAACACTATCATCTACAACGCAGCTCATCGACCCAGTTCTATCAATTTCTCAGCCGTTTGTTGACACCACTATATCAGTCAGATCACTGGTGGGCGGGTGGTTTACGTGACTTGATTTTCCCGTGGATGTATCAAATCCCCTATTTCCGTAAAGAAATGGCAATCACCATTTCAGGCTTAAAAAAAGGACCTCTTCAACAAATGAGTTATCAGCAAATTGCTGAGTATCAACGCCATGAAAATCGTTTAATTACAAACAATCAATCCTTACCTGAATGTGAATAAAAAATAAAGAGAGTTGAATTAAATATGAAAATTAGCCATTTAGACCACTTGGTTTTGACCGTCGCTAATATTGAAATCACCTGTCAGTTTTATCGATCAACCCTGAATTTTGAAGTCATTACTTTCGGCGAAAACCGTAAAGCACTAAAATTTGGCAATCAAAAAATCAATCTACATCAAGTCGGAAAAACGTTTGAGCCCAAAGCATTTCAACCGACTGCGGGTTCAGCCGATTTATGTTTTATTGCTGAAACACCACTAGAAAAAGTGATTGAACATCTGCAACAGCTAAATATTGAAATCATTGAAGGTCCAATCGAAAGAACAGGTGCGATGGGGAAAATCCTTTCGATTTATATTCGTGATCCAGATCAGAATTTGATTGAAATCTCAAACTATCTTTAACGTGCTATCTTCGACTTTTTACCCTATAAGCATAGCCAACCCTAGCCACAAACGCTACACTAACGGCTTTCCACCAAATGGATTTTTCACTCATGTCAAACTGGTTAGATGAAGTTAAATTTGATTCCAATGGTCTTGTTCCTGCCATTGCACAACATCATCAAACTGGTCGAGTGTTAATGGTTGCGTGGATGAATCGTGAGGCTTTACAACTAACTGCTGAAAAAAATCAGGCAGTGTATTACTCACGCTCACGTCAAAAGCTCTGGCACAAAGGCGAAGAATCAGGGCACTTCCAAACTGTGCATGAAATTCGTTTGGATTGCGATGCGGATGTAATTATTCTGCAAATTGAACAACATGGTGGAATCGCCTGCCACACAGGTCGTGAGTCTTGTTTCTATCGTAAGCTCACGCCACAAGGCTGGGAAGTTGTTGATGCTCAACTGAAAGATCCAACTGCTATTTACGGTGCATCTGCTAAAACAGAAACCTATACGCAGAATCAAAATGAACAAGTCGATGTACTTGCTTATTTGGGTCGTTTGATGCAACAGCGTAAAACAGCCGAAGCAGATAATTCTTATATCGCCAGCCTGTATAAAAAAGGCATCAATAAAATATTAGAAAAAGTCGGTGAAGAAAGCGTCGAAAGCATTATTGCTGCCAAAGACTATGCTATCCAAGCCTCATTGGAAAACAAGCATGACCTGATTTATGAGGTTGCAGACTTATGGTTCCATAGTATTGTTATGCTTGGTTATTTCGACCTTGAACCACAAGAAGTATTGGATGAACTGGCTCGCCGTCAGGGACTATCAGGCCTTGTTGAAAAAGCCAACCGTAGCAAAGAAGCGTAACGAGAACCTGTGTCGACTATCGAGAAACCCAAAGCCACCTATGAGCAAGCGATTGCCATAGACAATGCTCGCCTAGGACAATCCTTTAAAGTGATTGCGTATGCAGGCACAGGTAAAACCACCACCTTACAAATGATCAGTGATGCCATGCCTGAACGGCGTGGTATGTACTTGGCGTTTAATAAAGCCATCGCATCTGAAGCGCAAAGCAAATTTCATGGCAATGTGAATTGCAGAACTTTTCACTCACTTGCTTTTCGTAGCGTACCGCGTGGTGTGACCGACAAATTACGCTTACCACGCCTAAGTCCAAGTTTTATTGCCAAAGAATATCGCCTACAGCCGATTACTCTTCGTCGTCTCATGGGCGGGCGTTATGAAAAATATGTGTTGATGCCAAGTCGTCTTGCGAGTCTCGTCGCGAATGCTGTCAGTTATTTTTGCTCGACCAGTTCACAATACCCAGCACCTCGCCATATCCAAGCACCCAGTTGGTTACACCAAGATGATATCGAAGCATTACAACAGCACCTTTACCCTGCGGTAGAACGTCGTTGGTTAGAATCAATTGATCAGAATCATCAAGCTGGTATTGGACATGATATTTATCTAAAGCTTTGGGCTCTATCAGAACCCAATATCCCTGCGGACTATGTCTTGTTTGATGAAGCTCAAGATGCTGACCCACTGATGCTTGGAATCTTGTTACGCCAGAAAAGTACACAAGTCATTTATGTTGGTGATGCACATCAACAAATCTATGCATGGCGTGGCGCCGTCAATGCAATGCAACAGATGCCATTACATGAAAGTCGTTTGACCACATCATTTCGTTTTGGTGAGGCAATTGCTGATGTAGCAAATTGCCTACTGGGTGCGTTAAACGAAACGGTTCCGCTGCTCGGCAATCCAAACATGAAATCAAGCGTGGTCAATAAACCACATACCAAAATGCGTGATGCGATTTTATGCCGTACCAATGCTAGAGCCATGGAATTATTACTGTCCGGTTTGGTACATGGAGATAAAGTCAGTCTACAAGCCGATCATCAGAAGCTGAGTCGTTTTGTTGATGCTGCCAGTTTGCTTAAACAAGGTAAACGCATCACCGATGTCCCTGAGCTGGCTTGGTTTAACTCTTGGCATGATGTACATGAATACTGCGAAACCAATGATGGCAGTGATATCAAACCGTTGGTTAAACTTGTCGATGATCATGGAACTGAACCGCTCAAAAGAGCTTTGGCAAAAATCACTCCCATTGAACAAGCGGATTATGTCATTTCAACCGCGCATAAAGCGAAAGGATTGGAGTGGAATCGTGTTCATATCGAAGATGATTACCAATTTAAAATAAATGGACTAGAACATAAAATTACAGATGAAGAATTAAGATTACTTTACGTGGCCTGTACTCGTGCTAAAGTAAGTTTAAATATCCATCATCTTTATGACTTAATACAACAATTAAAGCTAAAACAACGCGCTCCCTCAACGCTTCGTCAGTCCGCAGGTTAAAAGCGCACTTGACTCGGGTCTGTTTCGATTACCTGCGCTTCATGCCTTGTTTATGTCGTTTTAGCTGATCAGGCAACGCTGGTTGAAGAAAACCATAAATCCCAAGGTGAGCATATGCAAATCGAATCGGTTCAATTTAAACATGTCGGTATGTTTCGTGATTTAAAAATTGAATTTTTTCCTGCACAACATCCGATCACTTTAATCTTGGGTGATCAAGCCACAGGTAAAACAACAGTTTTAAAAAATATCTATCACGCTCTATCTTGGTTCTCAGCACGCTATAAAGATATTCGGACGGCAGGTGTGGTGATTGCAGACCAAGACATCATGCTGACTCGATTACAAGCTAAAGTCCAAATCCAAGTCCAACTCAGCAGTGAGCTAAACAGCAACTTAACCGAGAGTAGCTCAGCACAAGCGATTAACACTCAGAGCTGTATCTGGAAGCTTTTCAAAACCTATAATAATCAAGGTGTTGGCATTAGCCAAGTAGAAACCCAACAACTCGATCAAATGGTAAGCTTATATCAAAAAACCAATCAACAAGACCCACTTTTTGGTTTACCTTTGATTGCCTATTATCCTGCTGAACGTTTTGTACAAGAGATAAATTTACAAAGTAAAAATGTACCGGGCATCTTACAAAAAATGTCAGCCTATGACTTGACCGCCATCCCCTACACCACCTTTTCACGTTTCTTCGAATGGTTTAGGGAAATTAGTGATGTTGAAAATGCTCACTCAGCTCATATCGTCAGACGTTTAATGGGCAATGATTTTAACCAACAAAATCAATCTGAGATGTTGGAACAATTACAGCAGGAACTGGTGAATCACCCCAAACAACTGTCTGCACCCAACTTATACGCCCTTAAAAAAAGCTTAACCACTGTATTTCCAGAACTGAAAGATATCTACGTTCAATATGTGCCAAAGTTACAACTGATGGTTCGTTATCACGATCAGGTACTACCATTCCAGCAGCTATCAGCATCACAAAAGACATGGATCGCACTCGTCGGGGATATTAGTCGCCGTCTCTGCTTACTGAACCAAAATTGTTTTGAACCCTGCTTAGAGGGTGAAGGCATCTTGTTGATTGATCAAATTGATACGCAACTCGATCAAAATCTATGTGCTGAAATATTGGAGCGCTTGCATCAAGCATTCCCACGTCTGCAAATCATTGCCACAGGCAATCGTGATGAGTTACTTGAACACGCTTTACATTATCAATGCTTACAACTCGATATGAAGGAAATTTTCCCGATCGACTTAGAACAGTCCCAACAGCAATTTTCTGAACTTTATAACGAATTATACCAACCCATAGAGCCAACTGAACCGCCCAATCCGAACTTACTAGAGGCAGCGACACCGCCCAATAAAGTGGATACATTATTTAATCAAATTCAAGAGCTTGACCCACAAGAAAAAAGTGAGTTGCTCAATTTATTAAGAATCGACGACACACCGCAACGAAGCTCTTCTTAATCACCAAAAAATCCAACCGCTCGGCATATTTTTTTACCTATTGATCTGTGTTTTTCGTGTAATAAGCCAATCTTTTTTGTTCATTTTATAGTAAGATAAATTGCTTTTTATTATTAAGTTGCGCAATACAACTTACTGCTCTATTAACTTGATTGGGCTTCAAGATTTAAAGCTTTGGCATTCTCTTTGAACGCCTGTAAGTCTTGAATAAATTTCACCCTTAGGTTTCTGACCTATATCATCGACATGGATACCAGTGTGCTACCGATTATTATCTTATTACCGCTCATACTCGGCACCACCCTAATCCCATACTTGCACCGTATTTCACGTGGCATGGCTGCGATTGGGGCGATTGGCATCAGTCTGAGTTGTTTTATTTTACTGTTAACTCAGGCATCAACAGTTCTTCAAGGCAATGCCTTACTACAAAGCTGGGATTGGCTACCACAGTTAGGTATTAATTTAAGTTTCCGCCTAGATGCCTTAGGTTTATTGTTTGGTCTGCTGATTAGCGGTATCGGCACCCTTATTTTTATATATGCCTATTATTATCTCAGTCCTAAAAACTCCCTGAGTAAACTTTATCAATTATTGATGTTGTTTATGGCAGCGATGTTGGGGATTTCTTTTTCTAACAATCTCATTTTATTGTTGGTTTTTTGGGAACTTACCAGTATTTCGTCCTTCTTGTTGGTGGGTTACTGGAGTCAATACGATGCAGCTCAACGTGGCGCGCGTATGGCACTCACTATTACAGGTATGGGTGGTCTAGCAATGCTGGGTGGTTTTGTTCTATTGGGACAAATCACAGGAACCTACCAAATCGATCAATTGGTATTGATGAAAGATGTGATTCAACAGCATGAACTCTTCGTACCAACTTTATTACTGATTTTACTTGGTGCATTTACCAAAAGCGCACAGTTCCCATTTCACTTTTGGTTACCCAATGCGATGGCTGCACCAACACCTGTTTCGGCCTATCTTCACTCAGCGACGATGGTTAAAGCAGGTATTTTCTTACTCGCTCGTTTAGCACCTATTTTTATTGGTGCAGCGTTGTATCACAATATCGTAACTTTTGTCGGTCTGTTTACCCTCTGTATGGCTGCTGGTTTTGCCATTTTCAAAGAAGATTTAAAAGGTCTCTTGGCATACTCCACCATCAGTCACTTAGGTTTGATCGTGTGCCTACTCGGTATCGGTTCGCCCCTTGCAGTTGCGGCTGCCATTTTCCATATCATCAACCATGCAACCTTTAAGGCAGCATTGTTCATGATTGCGGGTATCATTGACCATGAAACAGGAACACGTGACCTGCGTAAACTTAGTGGAATTTGGCAACTCCTTCCATTTACTGCAACGCTGACCATGATCACAGCTGCATCAATGGCAGGTGTTCCGCTGACCAATGGTTTCCTTTCCAAAGAAATGTTCTTTACGGAGTTATTGGCAAACTTGTCAGGCCCAGTCATGTTGGTTTCAGCTGTGATTGCAACTCTTGCCGGTATTTTTGCGGTGAGTTATTCAATCCGTTTAGTCCATGGTGTGTTTTTCGATGGCGAGATTGGTAAACAAGTTCCGCATAAAGATGCTCACGAGCCTCATATTGGTATGCGTTTACCTGCCATTATTCTTGCTGTGCTTTGTATTTTGGTGGGTATCTTCCCTGCACTGCTGGCAGAAACCTTTGTCAATAGCGTTACACGCGCAAGCTTAGCTCAACCTGAGTTTGCTGGCACACATCTGGCGATTTGGCATGGTGTGAATGCGCCGTTAATTATGAGTTTAATCGCTCTCGTCGGTGGTACGATCTTTTATTTTGCACTCGCGAAAGATGGCCGTATTCGCAAAATTGATTTGGATCCTCATTTGGGTAAATGGCAAGGAAAAGTATTATTTGAACTGTTCCTAAAACATTTATTACTCACAAGCCGTAAAATCAAACAAAAAACTGAGACTGGTTCATTACAGCTCTATCTACTTTTAATCGTACTGTTCAGCATTGTGATGGTCGCAATACCTTTGTTCAATCAAGGTTTAACCACAGGTACGCGTGAGCTTAATCACGCACCTTGGGCAGCGATCGTGCTTTGGTTGATACTGTTCTCTGGCTGTTGGATGATGTTGTGGTTCCATCACGAACGGATCAAAGCCATTCTCATCAGTGGTGCAGTTGGTTTAGTGGTGACAATGGCGTTTATCGGTTTATCTGCGCCAGATCTAGCTTTAACCCAAATCACGGTAGATGTCGTTACTACGATTCTATTGTTAATGAGCTTGTCTTTATTGCCGCAGTTAACACCGTATGAATCTACCCGACCACGTCGTTGGCGAGATGCGAGTCTTGCAATTGCAGGTGGTTTAGGCATTGGTTGGATTACGTGGCTATTGCTTACCCGCGAACATAATTCAATCTCATGGTTCTTCTTACAGCAATCCATCCCACTGGGAGGCGGTTCTAACGTCGTCAACGTGATTCTCGTCGATTTCCGTGGTTTCGATACCTTCGGTGAGATTGCTGTTCTTGGTATTGCTGCGATTGGTGCTTTATGTCTCATGGATGGTATGCGTGCGCATGGTACGACCGTGACTCAAGGTCTTACCTATCGTTTCAACCCATCTCCGCTCATGTTACGTATTGCAGCGTCGTGGATCCTACCACTTGCCTTGGTGATCAGTGTCTACATCTTTCTGCGTGGGCATAACTACCCAGGAGGCGGATTCATTGCAGGTCTAGTCACCTCAATGGCAATCATTATTCAGTATATTGCGTTGGGGCAGGATCAAACAGAACGCATGCTTAAAGCCAAATCTGGGCGTTTGTACGAAATTTGGATTGGCTCAGGCTTAATGATTGCTGGCTTGACAGGTGTTGGTGCATGGTTCTGGGCACGCCCATTCCTCACCAGCGCGCATATCTACGTAGAGCCACCATTGATTGGAAAAATGCATTTAGCTTCTGCATTGCCATTTGACTTAGGGGTTTATATCACCGTAGTCGGTGCCACCATGCTGTTGATTTCGGTCCTAGGTGACTCGCGTCACTCTGGTATGTCTGGACCAATCCCAAGTGGAGACAAATAATATGCTTAGTATTGAATTTTTACTCGCTTCTGGAATTGGTTTACTGATTGCGACCGGAATTTATCTGATTCTGCGTGCTAGAACATTCCCTGTGGTTCTCGGGCTGGTCATGATTGGCTATGCCGTTAACTTATTTTTATTTGCAATGGGACGAACCCAAGTCAATGCACCTGCAGTGCTAACTGAAACGGCAAGAGTTTCTGACCCTTTACCACAAGCACTCGTACTCACTGCCATTGTGATCGGCTTTGCGACAACAGCATTTATCGTGCAACTTGCTTTACGCAGTCGCTATGAGTCGGGGTCAGACCATGTTGACTCCAAAGAAGAAGCAACCTTGACTTATGAACCACGTGAGGATGAGCCATAATGTTTGATTTCTACCACTTCTGGCAGACTCATACTCCAATTCTTAGTATCTTAATTCCTGCTTTTACGAGCTTTTTGTTATTAATATTGGGCAATCCTGGTTCAGGGTCTTTAAAACAAGATTGGCGACAACCTTGGCGACGTGGCATCAGTCTGGTTTCTGTTATTTTAGGATTGATCACAGCACTAAGTTATTTAGTGATTGCCAATACTGGACAAATCACCGTTTACCAGATGGGTGAATGGTCGGCACCATTTGGTATCGTATTGGTCCTTGATCGCTTATCCGCATTTATGTTGGCGTTGACCTATGCACTTGCTGTACCTGTGCTGTGGTATGCCAGCGCAAATTGGGATACACGTGGTCGTTATTTCCATGCCATGTTCCATTTCTTGCTTATGGGGATTTCAGGCGCCTTCTTAACAGGTGACTTGTTTAACCTGTTTGTCTTCTTCGAAATTTTATTGATGGCGTCGTATGTACTCCTGTTGCATGGTCAAGGTCGTCAACGTTTCCAGCTCGGTGTTCATTACGTCACAATCAACTTACTCGCCTCTGCCCTTTTCCTTGTTGGTTTAGGAATGATTTATGGCAGCGTAGGAAGTTTGAATATGGCGGATGTTGGTCGCCTGATGTCAACTTTAGATAGTGATCAACATAAACTAGCAATTGCTGGTGGCTTAATCTTGTTTGTGGTGTTTGGAATTAAGGCCGCAATGCTTCCTGTTGGATTTTGGCTACCAAAAACTTATGCTGTTGCCAGCACGCCTGTTGCAGCGATCTTTACCATCATGACCAAAGTCGGAATTTATGCCATTTTACGTGTAAATGGCACGGTCTTTGATGATGCCATGGCACAAAGTATTTTTAAGAACTGTTTAATGGTAATTGGTCTAATTACTTCGATTTATGGGGTAATTGGTGCGCTCGGCGCGGATCGTTTACGCCGCTTTGTTGGCTTTATGGTCCTGTCGTCAATTGGTACACTCTTGATTGCAATTGCGATGTTTAATACGCAAGCATGGTCAGCCGCATTGTACTATGTTGTTCACAGTACGTTAATTGCTGCTGCATTCTACCTGTTTTGTGGTTGGATCACTTCTCAACGAGGAGCATTCAAAGATCACTTAAAAGTCTCGCCAAAGATGAAACAGGAAAAAGCGGCTGCATTTACCTACTTTACGATTGCGCTAATGATGGCAGGTCTACCACCATTTAGTGGTTTCTTAGGCAAAGTTTTTATATTGCAAGCAACAGCAGAAAGTCCTTATCAAGCGTGGATTATTGCCATCGTATTGATCGTGAGCTTACTGAGTATTATTGCCTTTACCCGTGTCGGTTTCATTCTTTTCTGGCGTGCGAGTGCACCTGAACAGAACCCGAAAGAGCCTGCACATGCTGAATATTTGGCACTACCAGAGGTTGCACCAAACCGCAATGATAAAGCCATTTATCTATTACTCGCTGGTTTGATGGCATATGTGGTATTTGCCTCACCAATTCAGCAATATGCCGTTGCGACAGCACAGCAAATTCAAGACCACGCACTTTATAATGAAGCCATCTTGAAAAAGGATTCTCAAGGACGCGCGATCAGCGTACAACCTTTTGATCCAAGCTATATTCCTGAAACAAAATATGGCGGTGAAGTTGAAGATCACAATGCGATACTCATCCCTGATGTGATTTCAAAAGCCAGCTTACAAGGCGAACATATTTCTGAGTATAAGCAACGTCAAATTGCTGAACAGATTTTAGAAGCTCCTACGATTCCAAATGAAGCCCAGCTCAAGCCAATGGAGGAACACTAATGCAAAAACTTAATTTGCTTCATCGTTGTTTTCCACATCCATTTGTCTCGTGCTTGGTTTTTGTCAGTTGGTTAATGTTGGCAAATAGCGTGCATATATCGAGTCTTACATTTGCCTTCATATTAGCCGTAATCATTCCAGTGTTGGTGCGACCTTTTATCGCCTACACCCCGCGTATTCAGTTTGGGGCAGCAATCAAACTGTTCTTTGTGGTGCTATGGGATATTGTGATTTCAAATTTCCGTGTCGCAAGAATGGTGTTGGGTCCAATGAAAAAATTGCAACCCAAATGGTATCGTGTTCCTTTAGACACTGAACATGAACAAGTCAACACTTTACTCGCGATGATTATCACCACGACACCAGGTACGGTTTCTGCAGGAATCGATCAAGAACGTGGTGATATTCTTGTTCACGCACTTAACTGTGAGGATACAGAGGTTGATGTTCAAGAAATTAAAAAGCGTTATGAAATGCCTTTAATTGAAATCTTCAGCGCGAAGATACCAGAGGGAGCGAGCAAATGACTATTTTACCGTATGCACTGGGCATTGGTTTGATTACAATCACCATTTCCATGTTCATGTGTTTGATCCGTCTAATTGCAGGCCCGTCTGTGATTGATCGTTTGCTTGCACTGGACACATTATTCCTCAATGCGACATGTCTTATTGTACTATTAGGAATTTACTGGGCCAGTACCAATTTCTTTGAAGGTGCTCTTTTAGTTGCAATGCTTGGTTTTGTTTCTACCGCTGCACTTGCTCGTTATTTCACAACTGGGCATGTGATTGATTAAGGAGATAAATCATGCAACTTACCGTAGAAATCATCATTTCTTTTTTTGTGGTATTTGGCGCATTTTTTATGTTAGTCGGATCAATTGGTATGATTCGTTTACCTGACTTATTTATGCGTCTTCATGCGCCAACTAAAGCAAGTACATTGGGCTTAGGTAGCTTTTTGATTGCAGCAATAGTATTCGGCGCTGCTCACGGTCGTTTTGGCGCTGCTGAATTGCTGATTACCTTCTTTGCATTTATCACAGCACCTGTATCTGCAAATTTGATGGCACAAGCAGCAATCCATTTACGCTTACGTTCAAATAGTGGAGACGTCCCTGAAGCCTTGAATCGCCCGCTTCCTTGGCAGCATTATCGTCGTAAAAAAGATTGATCTTTTATACAAAAATCGAAGCAATAAAAAAGCCACCCGAAGGTGGCTTTTTTACTTAAAAATTTATCCTACCTTAAATCACAAATATGCATTGCCCCAAATTACACTGCCGCTTTTGTGCTAATCGATTTTAATTAAATAAGAAACAGGTTGAAATTTAGCGCTAGTTTCTTCAGTATAACTATTGCTAAAAGTTACACAGTAACGATTACCAATTATCATGTTTGATAATATTTTCTTAGTTTCCTTTGATGATTCTTCCCAAAAAAATAATGATGCTTTTTTAGACAAACTTATATTCTTTAAGAAGTATTTACTATCTCCCTCTACAGTCAAGATTTCGAAAAATATCTCTTTCATTGATCTATATCTATTTATGACTACAACTTTATCCCCAATATATGTTCCACATATACTTCCATAGTTTGATTCGATAGCTCTTCTATCCTCATAGATGCTTGGAATAAAAACCAACAAAAAACAAATCAAAATAGCTAATATATATTTTCGCCAAAACACAAATACCCTCGTATAGTTGATTTAATGATATTTAATTTTTAAAAAATTCAATACGATACCGCAATTATCCACTCTAAAGACTTTACATAAAAAAAGCCACCCGAAGGTGGCTTTTTTCAGTCTATATTTTCAAAATGCATTCGAATGAGTAATCAATATATAATATTCTGATTATTAATAAGATCTTGCAAATATACTTGCTCGCTTTGATTGGTCATTACCAATAACTCCTGATAGTCTCCATTCGCTTCACTACGAACATTCCATGTATTCGTTTTAGCAACAGTGTCATAAATAATTTCAATATAACCTGATAGATTCGAGTCATTGGCATGACTATCTAATATTTGTGACAGATCAATCTGATCTTCTACGAGATTAAAATCACTTACATAATCTACAGCAGTTTCACCAGAAGCATTTAACAATAATTGAAGAATATCGTTGCCTTCATCTAGGATAAATAACTCACTCACTGCTGCATCACTGCTCAAGATATTATCACCTTGGTCACCTAAGATAATACTGGTCACTTCATCTTCAGCATTTACAGGGCGATCAACACCAAATACCTGATAAAGTTGATCTGAAGAAATACTACCACCTGTCTCAAAGCTAAAAGACTCAACCTCATGCGCACCGCCTAAGAAGAAATCTTTGACCGTCACTTTATTAGTATTGCTGCCATTCACTTTTAGAATCAGATCATCACCAGATTTCGTTAGGTAGTTACCAACTTGACTAAAGGTAATTCCATTTCCAAAGATTACTTGATCTGTTCCCAACTTTTCATCAATGACCATCGCACCAGAACTATAGTTATAGGTAGTATTAAAAGCATCTAAATCAGTTGATTCAGGTGGTACATTTGCTGGTGAGCTTTGTTGTGGCACCGTCATTCCAAATGCACCAAAGATTTGCTCGGCTGTGATTTGTCCACCTGTTTCAAACTGGAATGTTTCGACTAAATACTGTCCACCTAAGAAGAAGTTCTTCACTGTGACTTTATTGGTATTACTACCATTCACTTTGAGGATCAAATCATCGCCAGATTTAGTCAAATAGCTGCCAACTTGATTAAAAGTAATGCCATTTTTAAAGATGACTTTATCATTTCCAGAATGTTCAGTAATGGTTAAAGCACCAGTTGTATAATGATAGGTCGTATCACCAACTACATTTGGTGTCTCTGGCTCCGTTGGCGTCTCAGGTTCTGGTGTTGTTGGCATCGTAATACCAAATACTCCAAAAATTTGTTCAGCTGTAATTTGCCCACCTGTTTCAAACTGGAATGTTTCGACTAAATATTGTCCAGCTAAAAAGAAGTTCTTCACTGTGACTTTATTGGTATTACTGCCATTCACTTTAAGAATTAGGTCATCACCCGATTTATTCAGGTAGTTCCCAACCTGACTAAACGTAATGCCATTTTTAAAGATAACTTTATCATTTCCAGAATGTTCAGTAATCGTTAAAGCACCCGAGGTATAATTATAGGTCGTATCTCCTATAACCTCTGGATTTTCAGGAATAGGAGGTTCAGGATTCTCTGGTTCAGTTGGCGTTGTTGGAATGGTTAATCCAAATGTGCTAAAGATTTGCTCTGCTGTCAGTTGTCCACCTGTTTCAAACTGGAATGTTTCGACTAAATGATCTCCACCCAAGAAGAAATTTTTCACCGTCACTTTGTTGATATTGCTACCATTCACTTTGAGTATAAGGTCATTACCCGATTTATTCAGGTAATTACCAACTTGGCTAAAAGTAATTCCATTCTTAAATAGAACTGTATCCTGACCAGAGTGTTCTGTGATTGTCATTGAACCAGAACTATATTGGTAAATGGTATCACCTACAGGATCAGATGAACCTCCAGAAGATGCATTCACTTTGACTGCAATTTGTGCAGCAGTAATGGTATAACCACCATTTGGCTGCACACTGCTAATCGCCTTTTCACCACCTAAGAAGTGATCTTTTACTCGAATCGACTGATTTGAGTTGTTATCAATTGTGACGAGCAGGTCGTTATTTTCTTTGGTAAATTTAATTCGATCTTCGGTAATTCCCTGATCCATTAACCAAAGCACATCTGTTCCACCACCTGTTTGATCAATGGTTTCCTGACCATCCGTAAGGTAGTAGAAATATTTATCATTGCCTGCACCACCATTTAGGATGTCATGACCTGCTCCTCCTCGGAGTGTGTCATCACCATCACCACCATACAGGGTATCATTTCCATCACCACCATAAAGAATATCATTACCTTCATCGCCATGCAGAATGTCATCACCTTCATTGCCTTCGAGGTAATCTGCACCTGTACCACCATATAAAGTGTCATTGCCTGCTTGTCCCCACAAGGTATCATTGCCTGCCTGACCATAAATAATGTCGTTGCCTGCACCTGAATAAACCTTGTCATCACCATCGCCCATTTCAAAGGTTTCATGGGTATTGCGATAGCCCCAAACCTCATCATGATCACTTGTTCCATGATAGGTCACATGGTTTTCAATATAGGTGTTATCCCACTTGGTTGAATCTGAAAACTGAATTTCATTAATCTTATGATGTCCACCCACAAAGTAATTTTGAATGGTAATTTGATCTGTCTGATTAGTATGCTTAATGACGAGATCAGTGCCATAACGATGGAGGCTAATATCAGTCGTTGCAATATTTTGACCAAAACGTAATACATCAAATGAGACGGCGACATTGCTATAGTTCTGACCTGCTGGACGTTCAATAATCGTGTCTTGACCACCACCTAGATTAAATAGGTAGATTTCATCACCAAATGAGCCATAGATGGTATCGTTGCCTTGACCGCCTTCAACATAAACCGCTCGTTGAGCTTCACTGAGTTCAGTATTTTGAATGCGATGGTAGCCGTCCGCATCTTGATGAAATTGATCTTGATTAAATGTATCAACGAAATCCATTTGATTCACATCGACGACGAGAACATCATCACCTGAGCCACCTGAAAGCAATCCGAGTTCATCACCATACAAACCTGTTAAGGTGAGATGATCCTGTCCATCACCACCATAGAGTTTGCCTTGTCCTGTGATGATGTCATTACCTGACTGACCTTCTAATATACCTTGTCCCGTTAGAATGTCATTGCCGTCACCACCAAGCAGGTATCCAGAGCCTTCAATTTCATCATCACCAGCACCACCATCTAGATAACCTGTGGCATAGATTTTATCGTTACCGTTCCCACCATAAACAAAGTATTGGGTTTCTGGTGATTCCGAATAGACTGAACGACCATAAACAATATCATCACCATCACCTGCATGAATCACATCATGATCGGTTGTTCCCTCAATGATATCGTCTAATTCAGTTCCCTTAACTGCTTGAATATTGAGTGCAGCCTCATCCCATTCTGTTTGGTCATCAAAGCGAACTGTGTTGATTGGCTTATTGGCTAGATAGTCACTAAATTGTGACTCAACAATCAATTGGTCTCCCGTGATACGGTGGATAATAACCATATCCTGACCCACTTTTCGGACAATCAGGTCATCTGAATTGATATTAATGAACTCAATTGTGTCAATATCGGTTTGATTCTTGGATTCGTATTGGATCGTGTCCTGCCCCCAACCCAAATCAAAGCGATAAATATCGTTTCCTTGTCCACCAATCAGTACATCACCACCTGATCCACCAACTAAAACATCATCTCCAGTGCCACCATTCAGTAAGTCTGAACCAGCCCCACCGTCCAAAAGATCATTGCCGGCCTCTCCATTTAGAACATCATTCCCAGTGCCACCATAAAGCTGATCTGTGCCTTCTCCTGCATCTAAAAGATCATCGCCAGAACCGCCAATTAATACATCATCTCCAGCTCCACCATAGAGTTGATCATCCTCAGCGCCACCATCCAAGTGATCATTTCCGTTGTCACCATAGAGCTGATCTTGTCCCTCACCACCATACAGCTGATCTGAACCTATATTTCCATGAATAACATCGTCACCAGCTTCACCGGAAATCACACTGCCTATTGTATAGGCCCTTAAAATATCAGCTTCGGCTGTGCCAAGTAGAACCAAAGCTTTTACGGCTTCAACATCAAGTACAGTATTATTTGAAAACTGAATTTGATCAATACGATAATGTCCTAAAGCATCCGCATTAAAGTAATTCTGTACCGTGATACTATTTTCACCGTCCAAAGTACGAATGACTAAATCATTATTATGCCGTCTAAAAGTAAAATCACTTTGCACTAAGCCATCAATAAACTGAATCACATCCTGACGGTTAGTTGTGTCATCAAAGTTATTAATGACATCATGTCCAAAGTTCGGTGCAAAGATATAGGTATCATTACCAGCCCCACCAAATAGCTGATCATTTCCAAAACCACCAACCAAGGTATCATTACCTGCATAGCCATATAATAGGTCATCTCCCTCTAAACCTTGAATATGATCCGAAACATAAAAATGTCCACGCAATTCATCTTGTTGGGCCGTTCCTATAAGTTCAACAGAAATCTTACTTGCTATTTCATTTTTATTCCAAACCGTTGTGTCGTCAAAAACTAATGAAAAATTTCTATTAAAGAAATCTTTTATCAATATCGTATTTTCTCCATAAGAAATTTGTATATCTCGTTCATTTGTGGGTGAAAAATCTATTACAACTTCTTCTTTTAATATATTTTTTAATTTAATAAAGTTTAAACCATTTGCATCATCAATAATATCTTGTCCAGAAGTAATATCAAAAATATAAGTATCATTTCCTAAACCACCATTTAAAATATCGTTTCCTTGTCCTCCCTCTAAAATATCATTTCCTGAACCACCATAAAGTTGATCATCACCTTGCCCACCATAAAGCTGATCATTACCATTATTGCCATATAGCTTATCTTGCCCCTCACCACCATAAAGCTGGTCATATCCTATATCACCATATATTTGATCATCACCAGCTTGACCTGAAATTGTACTCCCTGTTGTATAAGCTCTTAGAATATCTGCTCCATCTGTACCCAATAAAACTAGTGCCTTCACTGCCTCGACATCAAGGAAAGTATTATCAGAAAATTGAATTTGATCGATACGATAATGTCCTAAAGCATCAGTTTCAAAATAGTTATTAACAGTAATACTATTTTTCGCATCTAAAGTACGGATGACTAAGTTATTATTATCTCTACGGATGGTAAAATCACTTTGTACATAATCATCAATAAATTGAATGACATCCTGACGGTTTGTAGTGCTGTCAAAATTGTTAATAATGTCATGACCAAAATTTAGACCAAAGATATAAGTATCATTTCCTGTACCTCCATCAAGTTGATCTGCCCCTGTACCGCCGATAAGTATATCATTACCCATTCCGCCGTACAGCAAATCATTATCTGTACCACCTTCTAAATGGTCATCACCAGAATCTCCATAAAGTACATCTCTGCCCTCACCACCATCTAGAATGTCATTACCTTCTCCGCCATAAAGCTCATCATTTCCTCCTAATCCAAATAGTTGGTCATTACCTTTATTTCCATATACCAAGTCTTTTCCTTGACCACCATTTAGAATATCATCCCCATCTAGTAAAAATATTGGATGGTTGGCTTTACTTTCAGAAATTGAAATCTCATCGTTTTCAGTCGTTCCAAAAATATTTTTATCAGTGTTCAGGTACTTTTGAATAAGGTCATAATCTTCAGGACTTAAATTATTTTCTAATGCTTGATTGAGTGTCTGCTTAAATATATTAAATATTTTTGAATTATAAGGGTCTACCCCCTCCAAAATAGGATACATACCTTTTACAAATTTGAGTGTGTTTTCAGATATTGATTCCATCGTAACGGTGTTAATAATATATTCATTTAATTTTGTAAAATCAGCACTCCATTTTCCATTTTCTTGTTCTATAAACTCAATTTTATGAAATAAATGTGCGCTATGACTTTGTTGCATTAGCATTGTATAAACATATTTAAAATTTTGTTGATAAACTTGCTCTATGCCTACAAACTCAGCTTGGCTTACTGTTGTAGCAGGTTGATTACCTAATAGTGTTTCTAATGCTCGTACATGTTGAGCATTGATATTTGTACCTAGGCTATTTACTTGTATTTGTGTTACACCAGTCCATTGAAGAATAATTTGCTCCACTAAGTCTAAACGAGCTTGATTATCTTCAAATTGTGCAACAAACTCTTTGACTAATTCTTTTAATTTGCCTGTTGTATCCAATTGCATCGCATGATGTAAAGAATAAACATTGCCAAAACCTGCTAACTCTGGCAACAATTGTATATCTTCATCAATTGGAATTTCTGCACCATTATGAATCACGACAGGAACACTATCTTGTCGATCTGTATCAAACCAAAGTGTATTCGTTATTCCTGTCGTATCATCTAAATACGTGAATATACTGTTTTCACGATGTTCAACATTATTCTCATCAATAGTGGAATTTGACTCATAGTTAAGACTAATGGATTTTATATTTAACTCTTGTAATGTTTTTAATTCGTTACTTTCTGATACACCATTACTATTAATATCTTGCCAAATACGAAGTTGATGATAAATTTCATCGGCTTCAGAAATTTCACCATCATGATTAGCATCCAACTCTTGTAATGCGATATAACCATTGCCTGCAAGACTACCATCAGCTAGAAATGTTTCTGTTCCAAATAACTCAGCACCACCATCTATTTTACCATTGCCATTTCGGTCAAGTACCAAGAGTCCATCTTGTGGTGCAATCCATGATGTTTTTTCAGCAAAACCACTATTATCTAAATCAAAGTAAACCCCAGGATTTTTGCTAAGCGTTGAAATCTTACCATCACTATCTAAATCCAGACTTAAAGGGTCTCTTGGTGGCGGTGGTGGATTCGGAACTCTAGGTGTAGGAGGTTGTGGTGCTGGCGGAGCAGGTTGGTTTGGTATAACTAAACCTAAGTCACCACTTTTCCAAAACCAAACGTGATATTGATGTTCGAAGTAATTTGCACTTTGAATAATTAAATGATATTCACGATTATCATTCTGAAGTGGACTATATAAATCTTTGAATGTTTCATCTGAACCTTCATAATCCAATACAAGGCGAGTTTTCTCATAACGGGTTATATAATATTGCTGGTTGGTACTTAACCATGTGTTATAACCAACCTTTTGACCAACTTGAAGTTTATAACTATCTGATAAAAGTTGCTGCCCTCCCCACAACGTGAGCATTGTATCCATACGGATTTCACCCACTCCATCTAGGTCATAAATATGATCAACCCAACTCCAACCCTGACTTATTTTATTTTCTCTAACTGTATAGTTATAAGTATCGTAGCCTATGTCCCCCATCAGGACATCCCCACCTTTACCGCCTGACAAAAGATCATTCCCTGCTCCACCCACTAGTACATCATGATCGTCACCACCATACAGTTTATCGTCCCCATCCCCACCGAACAGTATATCGTTTCCACGATTTCCATATAACTCATCATTATCTTGACCACCAAACAAGGTATCTTCACCATCTTCACCGAATAACTGATCGTCACCTGCGTAGCCATAAGCCGTATTTTTTGTACCTATGTCATCGCCATCAGGAAAACCAAAGAATGTTTTATTTGGATCGGTTGAACCTGTATAAATGATATCATTACCATGACTGCCATAAAGTTTATCATTTCCCCCACCACCAATCAGTATATTTTGATCTGTATCCAATACAGAGAGACGTTCAAAATCAGCTTCTGTTCCCAAATTTCCATTTGTATCGCCACTTTCTCCTGCAATTAATATATCGTCTCCTTCTCCTCCATAAAGTTCATCATCACCAAGCCCACCCACTAAACGATCTTTATTATCTCCGCCATATAGATAATCTTTATCTTTACCACCATATAAACGATCGTCACCATCTCCTCCATATAGATGATCTTGGTTTACCCCACCATACAATTTATCATTTCCCCATCCACCATATAAATAGTCATTACCTTTTCCACCAATTAAAGTATCTTGACCTATACCACCACTCAGCTCATCATTTCCTCCTAAACCAAAAATCGTATCATTTCCTAATCCAATCAATACTCCACCATTAATATCTTCATTTTCTCCAGTTCCAACAATGATATCATTTACTAATCGTGTAATGCTCGACCAAATAGTAATATCTGTACCTCTCCCCTCCACTTCTAGTAATTCATTATAATCAAATAAATACTCTACAAAATCTTCATAAGATAAATGGCTAATATCAATATTTTCTGGATTTCCATATAAGATCTCACTCGCCCATTCACTTTTTTTAATTGTATTAAATAGAACCTTTAAACCTACCCATTGATCACTATGTGGTATCAATAAGGCTGTTAGTAGTGGACTGCCTAATAATATCCCTCCTACAGCTAATGGATTTAACCCATCTGAATAACCAGATGAAAAGGTTTCAACTGCCCCCTTAAATGCCTCGATGCTTGCTTGTGAATTAGGATCTCTAAACTTATCAATAGTACGTGCCATAGCAGTACTGGTCATCTCAACAAACTGCTCCAATTTCCCAGCATCAACAATAATTTGACCTATTTTTTTCGCACCGACACCATTTACTTCACCACTCGCAGTAATTTTGGTATCCCAAAAGTAGAATGCACCGCCCCATTGACTTACATCAAGACCCGCAAAATTTATGGCAGCTTTAATATCATGACTTACCTGATTCTCTAGTAACGGAATCATGCCATTATTATTGACAATATCATCATAAACATTCTTTGCGATATGATTACTAATTTTTGAAATATAATCATCAGAAGTATTTAACCCTGCCAATCGCAAACTCTCTTTATTAATCTGCTGAATAAAATAAGCAGACTGGCTAGGTGGTATAGATGTATCATTTAAATATGCATTAATCTGTGCTGCCTCTCTAAACCAATATGCTTGAGCATTGGACATTTGAGTGTGAAAATTATCGTAAATATATTGATACATACCTGCATAGTTGGGTATAGCTGAATTTAACGCATTTTCAGATTGCATTTCTGCTAGTTGGGCTGCTGATAATTTAATTGTCATTTTTTAATCCTCATTAATTTCATTACTATTTTTAATGGGTGAAACATTCCAGGCATCTAAAAGATGCCATATTGCAACATCAATGTTTTTGGCTTGATTGATATTTTTAATATCGGTAATCCATTGAATTTCTATACCTCCATATATTCTTTCTGTACTATAAACATATATTCTCTTGCTGTGATCTGGAGAATAAAAAAACCTGAAACCTGAAACTTTTTTATTCTTCGATTCGCTAAAACACCCGACCGATTCTCGCTCTTTATCTGGATAGCAGTCCAAACCATATTGAGTCGTTTTTAAATCTCTATCCAATGATAAGGTTAAGTCAGTTTCAAAAATTTGTTTTGAATTTTTTCCCAAAAACCTCGGGTTACGCATTCGCACCTTGACTTGATCAGGATGATCCAAGCTGTCTGATCCATGAAAACTATCCGTCGCCTGCACAGTTGAACCATTAAGCATTAAGTTAAACTCAAGTTGTCCATCAGAATATGGCAGTGGTAAGTTCTCTGCTTCTACCATACTGATTTCTGAAAATTTTTCAGGCTTATAATCTATCGGAAACTGCCCTAGATAATGCTCTCGTTCTGGTTTGTAGAAATCTCGCTCACATTTAGGACAATGTTCATTAACGATATGTTTTCTTCTTTCTCCAAGTTTAGCCTTAACAATTAAATGATTATTTTGTTTCCATGTCACAACTTCACCCTCCTGTGGTATATACGGAGGTTCTTTTTTCTGCATACATGCTCCTTGGAATAATAAAATTATACTTAATAAAAGTATTTTCGTTTTATACATATCACTTCCTCTTAAATTTAATCACTAATTAATTTATAGTTAATTGGTCATTAAACTTTCTTTATTTACCTATTAGATAAAGTAGGCGAATTGAGCAGATGGCAATGAGATATAATATAAACAGGAATCAACCTGTACCTATTTTATAAACACATCGACACGTACTACTGATATACTATTATTTTCATTTATACTCACTCCTCTAAGCTTATAACTATTTAGATAAACCAATTATCATCGTAGGCTCATATATTGCCCAAAGCAAAGAAAAAATAATAAGTAGATTAAATATTAGGATCAGTAGCACAGTTTTTATTTGAAAGTTTTTTAATGTATATACCCATAAAACTACACTCATTTTTGGTAACTACCACCAAAATCGTACGGTATCAAACACAAAACTAGACCATACTGTTTGCTCTATACCAAAGCTTTCCCATAACCCTAAAAGTTCATAAGGTTTGAAGTATATAAAATAGATAATCCAAAACTGAAAACCTATCATACTCAGTACAATCAAACTAAATAGAATCTTTTTTATCAATCCACTACGCATAAAATTTACTTCTTACTCGCCAACAAACTCTTCGGTCTCACTTTTTCTACCTCTTTAAATAAACTAAAGGTCTGATTCATATAATTCACCACACCTGAAATTTGATCCATATAGTGCATAAGTTCAGGTGTTTTCTCAGCTTGAATCAGTCTTATTGTGCGTGATGGATCGTAACCATCAAACTGACAGTAAAATAAAGGTTCACCACGTTTTAAAATTAAATCTTTAGAAGTGTCATGCCACTCAAATGCCCACATTAGTGGGCGAGGCCAAATATGGATTGGGAAACGTCCACCAAATATTGTTCCCGGCAATGGATGCTTACGGTAATGTCCAAAAGCATCTAGTTGAGTGAGATACACCACTTCATCAGCAATAAAACAATACGGAAGTTTCAGCTGTAAGATTGGGACTTGAGGCATACGCCATTCATTTTCATTAACGAGTGTGAGCAGTTCTCGCAACTTATTGGCACGTACAGGTGACTGATCACCCAATACATTAACTAAAGTCGGCTTGCCCTGTGCATCTCGTGCAAAACGTAGGTGAAAGTCAAATGGGCAATTCACCGCGAAATAGCGGCTTTCCAACTGTAATACCGCAGGACAACGGCTTGCTGACTTGGCATGTTTGGTTTGTGACTGCGAACGCATCCGATAAGGTGGTTCATATAGAATGGATGCTTTATCCTCTATTAAAAACCAGCCAACCTGAATTGGTCCTTCCCCGATATTTTTTTGATCATCTTCGATTGTAAAATGAATGTGCATTTTAAATTTTTGTTTCAGCTTTTCGTCTGCAATATTTTACGCTGACTTGCTGCTTTTTCATACAAATCAGTCTGTATATATTTTTGATTTAGCTAGCAAAATTTCTTTTAAGTGAGTGCTCATTCTCTTTAATGATTGTTATTCTTCAAAAAATAGAATCTACTAATCATCCCAAAACTCCATATATTAAAAAGCCACCCGAAGGTGGCTTTTTAAACTTATTCTTTATCTTGCTCTTGTTCCGGCAAATCCTTGACAGCTTCAGCAATCAAACCAAACATATAATTGCCATAAGCATTGGTTTTGTCATAGTGAAAACGCAAGCGAGGTGTGATACGGGTTTTAATACGACGACTCAACTCATGACGCAAGAAACCTGATGCTTTATTTAAGACATCTAAAGTTTCTTTATTCGCCGCTTCACTTTGATCATCGCCAAGTTCACGTCCCATTACGGTTACATAAACTTCAGCATATCCCATATCAGCACTAACTTTCACGGCTGAGATGGTCACTAGACCACCCAGACGTGGATCTTTAAGCTCTTGACGGATCAGCTCAGACAACTCACGTTGTACTGAATCCGCCATGCGCTTTAAGCGTTGGCTACCCGCCATTAAAGACTCCGTTTAACCAATTGGACATCATAAACCTCGATCTTATCGAGTTCTTTGATGTCGTTATAACCTTTTACAGCAAGACCACATTCCATACCAGCACGAACTTCTTCAACCACGTCCTTATAACGACGTAGAGACTCAAGTTCACCTTGGAACACAACCACGTCATCACGTAAGACACGGATTGGCTTGTTACGGTGAATCACACCTTCCATCACCATACAGCCTGCTGCTGCACCAAACTTGCTAGAACGGAACACTTCACGTACTTGCGCAACACCCAAGATCGTTTCACGATGTTCAGGAGCAAGCTTACCGCTCATTGCCGCTTTTACATCATCGATCAATTGATAGATGATGCTGTAGTAACGAATATCAATACCATCTTGATCAGACTTCTGACGTGCTGTGTTATCTGCACGTACGTTGAAGCCAAGTAAGACTGCTTCTGAAGATTCAGCAAGCGTCACATCAGACTCAGTAATCGCACCAACACCTGAACCGATTACGCGTACTTTCACTTCATCAGTAGAAAGTTCATCTAGCGCAACATGCAATGCCTCTAAAGTACCACGTACATCAGTTTTAAGCACAACATTCACAGTTGGAACATCTTTCTTGCCCATCGATGCCATGATGTTTTCTAAACGCATTGCGCTTGCACGCTCAAGACGTTTTTGACGCTCACGGTCAGCACGCGCATCAGCCACTTCACGAGCTTTCTTCTCATCATTCACGACAAGAACTTCATCACCCGCCATTGGCGCTTCTGGTAAACCTAAGATTTCAACAGGAATAGATGGTCCAGCTGTCGTGATACGTTGACCATTTTCATCAGACATCGCACGTACACGACCATAAGATGAACCAGCCAATACAAGATCACCAATGTTCAATGTACCGTTTTGTACAAGAATCGAAGTTACTGCACCACGACCTTTGTCAACACGCGCTTCGATGACGACACCTTGTGCAGCACCTTCAGCAGAAGCTTTAAGCTCCATCAACTCAGATTGAATCAAGATCAAATCAAGTAATTCATCAATACCTTGACCTGAGTGTGCTGATACTTTAGCGATTGGAACATCACCGCCCCACTCTTCAGGTACGATACCTTTGGTAGTCAATTCATTTAATACGCGATCTGGATCAGCTGACTCTTTATCCATCTTGTTGATTGCAACAATAATCGGCGTACCTGCAGCACGCGCATGATCAATGGCTTCAGCAGTTTGTGGCATCACACCATCATCAGCAGCGACAACAAGAACAACGATATCAGTCGCTTTGGCACCACGTGAACGCATTGAAGTAAACGCCGCATGTCCTGGAGTATCTAAGAAAGTAATAATGCCTTTCTCAGTTTCAACATGATAAGCACCGATATGCTGCGTAATACCACCTGCTTCACCCGCTGCCACTTTAGAACGACGGATACGATCCAATAATGACGTTTTACCATGGTCGACGTGACCCATGATGGTAACAACTGGAGGACGAGTGGTTTGCTCGCCACGTGCTTCTTCAGCCGCTTCAAGCAAGTTATCTTCTGCTTGCGTATCAGAAACTAGAATTGGGTTATGACCTAACTCTTCAACCACCAATACTGCTGTATCTTGGTCAATCGATTGGTTTTGAGTAACAAGCTCACCCATTTTCATGAGCATTTTGATGACTTCGCGGACTTTAACCGCCATTTTCTGTGCTAAATCAGCCACAACAATCGTTGAACCAATTTCCACATCATAAACTTGTTTCTTAACCGGTTTTTCAAAACCATGTTTGTTCGATTGACTGGTTTTTAAGCCACGTTTGTGATGTGTACGGTTAAAGCTTTGCTCTTCTTGGTTATTACGACCACCTTTCTTCTGACCACGTGTGTTGCTTGCGCCACCACGTTTGATTTCACGGTCTTCTTGATTAAAGGAATCTTCATAAGCCTGACCAACAAGACCAGCAGCCAATGGTGAATCATCAATCACACGAATCGTAGTCGTTGCATCATCACTTGAATATTTCGATGCCATTTTACGCATCTGTTCAAGTGTACGCTGTTGAGCTTCTTCAGCCGCTTTGCGACGTACTGCTTCTTCAGTCGCTTTCAACTGAGCAGCTTGTGCTTCACGTGCTTTCTTTTGCTCTGCAGTTTCTGTTGGTTTCACAACAGGTGCTTTAATTACTTTATCGCTGTTACGCTTTTTCACAACCACTGCAGTTTTAGCAGGTGCTTGTGTAGCGCTATCAGAAGTGTGTGCCGCACGCATTGCTTCTAGCGTTGCATTGGCTTTCTGTTCAGCTTGATTACGCGCTTTTTGTTCAGCTTCTGCACGTGAACTCTGTTCTACGCGTGCTTTTGCTTCCGCTTCTGCGCGCGCTTTTGCTTCTGCAGCAATTAATTCTGGATTTGGCTTTGCAAAAACTTGCTTCTTACGAACTTCAACATTAATGCTTTTTGCTTTACCCGATGTACTGGTTACTTTAGCAGTACTCGTTGTTTTACGTTTCAACGCGATCTTTCCTGTGTTACCACTTTCTTGACCATGAACTTTTTTCAAATAATTGACCAAAGTATCTTGCTGTTCAGTGGTAATAATGTCATCTGCTTTACGCTGTGGTAGACCTGCTTCGCGAACCTGCTCTAGGAGTTTCTCTACAGGACGTTCTACGCTGAGCGCTAACTCTTGAATCGACTTGTCCGTCATCTATTATCTCCTAGTTAAACCATGATTCACGTGCTTTCATAATCAATTGACCCGCTTTGTCATGCCCTAAACCTTCGATATCAGAAATATCGTCAGTTGCTTGGTCAGCCAAGTCATCAACTGTAATCACACCACGTGCCGCCAATGCATATGCAATCTCAGTGGTCATACCATCCATACCGAGAAGTTCTGCGCTTGGCTCTTGAATATTTTCTTGCTGTTTCAACGCATCCGTTAAAGCAGCTTCTTTCGCACGACTCTGCAACAATTCAACTAAATCGGCATCAAGCTCAATCTCATCAAATGTTTCTGCTGGTACATAAGCGATCTCTTCTAATGAAGTGAAGCCCATTTCAACCAACGCCATTGCCAAGTCTTCTTCAATATCTAAACGCGATACAAACATATCGAGATATTGTTGTGCTTCATTTTGCTGACGAGCACGATACTCTTCTTCTAACATCATGTCGAGTTTATAACCCGTTAACTCAGATGCTAAACGAACATTTTGTCCTTGCGAACCAATCGCACGCGCTAACTGATCATTGGTCGCGAAAATGATATCTGCACTGCGTGCATCTTCATCAAGCACAATACCTGATACATCTGCTGGCTCTAAAGCACTTGCAATATATTGCGCTGGATCGTCAGACCATACCACCACGTCAATACGTTCGCCATTGAGTTCTTGCTGTACCGCTTGGATACGTGTGCCACGCATACCAATACATGCACCCACTGGATCAATACGGTGATCATTGGTTTTGACAGCAATTTTAGCACGTACACCTGGTTGACGTGCAGCCGCTTTGATTTCAATGATCTCTTCAGAAATTTCAGGAATTTCTTTTTTCATCAACGCGATCAACATTTCAGGACGAGCACGTGACAGTAATAACTGTGCACCACGACCTTCACGATTTACATTATATAAGATCGCATTGATACGTTGCTTAGGACGCAAGATTTCTTTGTGAATGGTTTCTTCACGTGCCAAATACGCTTCAGCGTTGTCACCCAGATCAATGATAAAGCCATCTTTAGTTTGCTTTTTCACTTCACCATAAATCAATTCGCCAACTTTTGACTCATACGCATCCGCAACCAACGCACGTTCAGCTTCACGAATTTTTTGTACAATCACTTGTTTTGCAATTTGTGCAGCAATACGACCGAATTCAATCGATTCGACTTCAAGCTCACGCACATCACCAATCGACCACTGTGCAGGGTCTACATCAGAAATCGCATCTTGGCATGCAGGCATTTCATGATCTTCATCCGCAACGACAGTCCATTGACGGAATGTACGGTAATCACCTGTTTTACGGTCAATCTCAACACGGAGTTGAGCTTCTTCTGCATGTGTATTTTCGTAAAACTTTTTCTTCGTCGCTGCAACTAGGGCTTGCTCTAATGCTTGGAAGATCGCCTCACGACTAACACCTTTTTCATTACTAACCGTCTCTGCAACGGTAAGAATTTCACGGCCCATAAGTCACCTACCGATTTCTTATAAAATTAAGTTAATATTAGTCTTGATAGATTAAATTTGCTTTATCAATATTATGACTATCAATTTCAAGCACTTGACCACCCTCTACTTCCACCTGAATCATTTCATTTTCCAGATCAACAGAAAGTAACTTCGCTTGGAATTTACGACGGTTTTCGACAGCAGCAATTAATCGTAAAGCAACTTGTTGTCCAATATACCCAGACATTTGTGACAACTGAAAGAATGGACGATCCCAACCTGGTGAAGAGACTTCCAAAGCATATTCACCTGAAATCGGATCATGGACATCCAGCATAGCACCCACTTGTTGTGTCACAAGTACACAATCCTGAACACCAATACCTCGCCCTTCTTCAACTTCGCCATCTTCATTCAGGACTGGTTCTGCATTTTCATCGATCGCTTTATCGATATAAATGCGTAGTAATGAGCGTTTACCTTGTGGTAGAAATTCAATTCCCCACAAATCTACATCACAGGCAGCAACCGCTGGTGCGATTAGATCAAATAGTGCTTGAGATTTATTTGATAGTTTCATTTACTCTCGTTGCTCTCATGCGAGCCAATCAATAACCGTATAGTGAACACGATAATTTGATCTTGCGCCGTATCCGGCTCATATCGACACTACACGATAGCTAAACAACCAATAAAAAAGGGCGTAACCGCCCCTATGTTACACAGAAAACTGAAGTCCACTGTGCAAAAAGGCCCACCTTATTGTGAGCCTCTTTTTAGAAACTTGGTAGCGGGAGCTGGATTTGAACCAACGACCTTCGGGTTATGAGCCCGACGAGCTACCAGACTGCTCCATCCCGCATCAACGTGCAAAATTATATACAATTATGAAAAAAAGTCAATTTGAGTTTTCTTCACCATTGCTTGATTAAGTTGCACCTTAATCAAATGGTAGCGGGAGCTGGATTTGAACCAACGACCTTCGGGTTATGAGCCCGACGAGCTACCAGACTGCTCCATCCCGCATCAACAAATCACTGCATACACCAAACTTACTGGTTATTAAGCTTGGTGCGGAAGGGGGGACTTGAACCCCCACGCCCGAAAGCACTACCACCTCAAGGTAGCGTGTCTACCAATTCCACCACCACCGCAGCTTTCTTTGTGGGACGCATTCTATTCCTTTAATTCAAAAAAGGAAAGTGCTAATTCGACTTATTCTGTCGTTTTCGGTGCATTTGATGAAGTTTCAGTCGATGCAGCTGGAACTGAGCTAGAACTTTGAACAGTTTTTAAGCTATACGCATCCGTCGTACTTTTTTTCGCCATGACAGCCAATGAAAGACTGGTCACAAAGAATATAGCCGTAAAAATTGCAGTCAAACGTGTCAAGAAGTTTCCAGCGCCAGAAGCGCCAAATACAGTCGCCGCACCGCCACCACCAAATGATGCTCCCGCTTCAGCACCTTTACCTTGTTGTACTAAGACCAAAGCAATAATCAGAATTGCTAAAATAATGTGTACAACGAGTATAAAACTATACATCTCTATTCCTCGTTATTTGCTTTGTGCAAATGCTTTTGCGATTTGGTAAAAAGACTGTGCATTTAAAGATGCACCACCCACCAAAGCACCGTCAATATCTGGGCAAGCCGCAAGCTCAACCGCATTTTCTGCTTTTACACTACCACCATATAGGATTGCAATATTTGCACCCGACGATGTGATTTGCTTCAAACCTTCACGAATTTTAGCATGCATGGCCTGCGCATCTGCTGGTGAAGCAGTTTTACCCGTACCAATCGCCCAAATCGGCTCATAAGCAATCACAACATTTTTCCACTGTTCTGCTTGCACAACAGGCGCGATATCACAGATTTGTTGCAATACCACTTGCTCAGCAAGTCCCTGCTCACGTTGCTCTAAACTTTCACCCACACAATAAATCACGGTTAAACCCGCATTCAAAGCGTTTTGTAACTTTGCTTTTAAAATTGCAACATCATCACCAAATAATTCACGGCGTTCAGAATGCCCAACCAACACAAATTCAATTGCGCTATCTTTTAAAAGCTCGGCACTGACTTCACCCGTATAAGCGCCTGTTCCAGCAACACGAGAAACATCTTGTGCTACCGTATAAATCGGTCGAGCAGCATCTTTTAACTGAGTTTGAATTTGAGTTAATGCGATTGAAATCGGTGCAACGCCGATATGACATTTTGTAGGATCAATGTCTTGCTGTTGTAATAACTGCTTAAATTCTTGTACTAATTGGACAGCATTCGCATGCATTGGATTCATTTTCCAATTACCGACAACCCATGGGGTAATAGTCGAATTCGACATACTTCGCCTACCTTAATGTTAATTTCTCAAAAATGCTGCATATTTTACACGGATTTTTATAAAATTCAGTTTTTTTCTATTGTTTAAATTTAAATCAGAGCAAAACCTCCTCTTGATTCATTAAAAGGAGACAACACATTTTGAGTATTTCTAATGGCGAATCTCTGAAATAAAACACAAATTTTAGGTTTGGCTTTTTATCTTGTTGTGAATATCGAATACAACAAACAAAATTAATTGACAAAAAACTCGATTAGTTCAAAGTTTTAGCAATGAATCAAGTCAAAAACGACACTTTCTCTAGTAGTATTTTTGCATAACAAAAGTATAATTTTTAGGATACATATTATAAACATTTTGATATAAGGCGGACAGATGTCAGGATTACATACGTCTCCAAAATTTTCGGGGTTTATTCGACGGTTGGTCGAAGATGGTCATATGTCTGCATCGACAATGCAAACTGCAATCGATACAGCAAAAAAAACACAACAAGATATTGTTGGATATTTAATTGAACATCATCGTATCTCTCAACTGACCATTGCAGAGTCAATCTCGGCAGAGTTTGGCGAACCTATTTTTGATTTAGCTGTTTTTGATACTGCTTTATTACCTCGTGAGCTTGCTGACAGCAAATTAATTCAAAAGCATCGGGTTGCCCCTCTCATTCAACGCGGGCAAATTCTTTATGTCGCGACAAGCAATCCAACCAATATCGACGCGCTTGATGCGATGCGATTTAACACCAAACTCAATATTGAACCGATTATCGTCGAACATAGTAAACTTGAAAAACTGATTGAACAGCAGTTTGGTGACTCTGGAAGTTTTGATTTTGGTGACAGTGAAGACTTTGACTTAGATATTGATGTCAGCCAAGATTCGCAAAAAGATGAAAGTGATGAAACGCCTCAAGGGGATGAATCACCAATTGTAAAGTACATCAACAAGTTACTGATTGATGCCATTCGCATGGGTGCGTCTGATCTACATTTTGAACCCTATGAAAAAACCTATCGTGTTCGTTATCGCGTAGATGGTGTCTTAAGACAAATTGCGACGCCACCGTTGCAAATGGCAAATCGCTTAGCTTCCCGTTTAAAAGTCATGTCTCAAATGGACATTTCTGAAAAACGAATGCCGCAAGATGGTCGTATTAAGCTCAAACTTTCGAAAACCAAAGCGATTGACTTTCGTGTCAACTCACTGCCTACCCTATTTGGTGAAAAGCTAGTACTCCGTATTCTGGATCCTTCCAGCGCCATGCTCGGAATTGAAGCCTTAGGCTATGAAGATGAACAAAAGGCGTTATTCCTAGAAGCATTGGATAAACCTCAAGGCATGCTGTTAATTACTGGCCCAACAGGTTCTGGTAAAACTGTGTCGTTATATACAGGTCTCAACATTCTAAATACTGAAGACACCAATATTTCTACTGCTGAAGACCCAGTGGAGATTAATTTAGAAGGAATCAATCAGGTTAACGTCAATACTAAGACAGGCCTTACCTTCTCTGCCGCGCTGAAAGCATTCTTACGTCAAGATCCAGACATTATCATGGTCGGTGAGATTCGTGACCTAGAAACAGCAGAAATTGCAATCAAGGCTGCTCAAACGGGTCATATGGTGATGTCCACGCTACATACCAATAGTGCACCTGAAACACTGACGCGTTTACGCAATATGGGCGTTCCCTCTTTCAATATCGCAACTTCGGTCAATCTTGTGATTGCACAACGCTTAGCCCGTCGTTTATGCTCACACTGTAAAGCACCCATAGAGATCCCCAAACAAAGCTTATTAGAACTCGGCTTTACTGAACAGGATTTAGCTGACCCTGAATTGCAAATCTTTCAACCAGTCGGCTGCTCAGAATGTCGTGAAGGCTATAAAGGCCGTGTCGGTATCTATGAGGTCATGAAGGTGACGCCTGAGATCTCTAAAATTATTATGGAGGATGGCAATGCTTTACAAATCGCAGCGGCATCAGAAAAAGCAGGATTTAATAATTTAAGACGCTCAGGTTTAAAGAAGGTCATGCAAGGTATTACCTCATTGCAAGAAATTAACCGCGTCACAAGTGAATAAAATTAATAAAAAGGATTATCAGTCATGGCAGCTAAAAAAGCGCAAATGATGCCTACTTTTGCTTACGAAGGGGTAGATCGCAAAGGGGCAAAAATTAAAGGGGAATTACCAGCACGTAATATGGCTTTAGCCAAAGTCACATTACGCAAACAAGGGGTAACGATTAAGAACATTCGAGAAAAACGCAAAAACATTCTTGAAGGTTTGATGAAGAAGAAAGTCACCACCCTTGATATCACGGTATTTACACGCCAACTGGCAACCATGATGAAAGCTGGTGTCCCACTCGTGCAAGGCTTTGAAATCGTGGCTGAAGGTTTAGAGAATCCATCGATGCGGGAAGTAGTGCTTGGACTCAAAGGCGAAGTTGAAGGCGGTAATACCTTTGCGGGCGCATTAAGAAAATACCCACAATACTTTGACAACCTCTTTTGCTCTTTAGTTGAATCTGGTGAACAATCTGGTGCACTAGAAACCATGCTAGATCGCGTCGCGATTTATAAAGAGAAAAGTGAGTTACTCAAACAAAAAATCAAAAAAGCCATGAAATATCCTGCGACAGTTATCGTGGTTGCAGTGATTGTCACGATTATTTTGATGGTCAAGGTAGTCCCTGTTTTCCAAGATCTATTTAGCTCATTTGGTGCAGATTTACCTGCTTTTACCAAAATGGTCGTGAATATGTCCGTTTGGATGCAAGAATATTGGTTTATTTTAATTATCGTTGTCGGTGCGATTATTGCCTGTTTTCTTGAAGCCAAAAAGCGTAGTAAAAAATTCCGCGACACTCTTGATAAACTTGCATTACGCTTACCGATTTTTGGTGATTTGGTTTATAAAGCCATTATTGCGCGTTATAGTCGTACACTTGCAACAACATTTGCAGCAGGGGTTCCATTGATTGATGCACTCGAATCAACGGCTGGTGCAACCAACAACGTTGTTTATGAAGAAGCCGTGATGAAAATTCGTGAAGATGTTGCTACAGGACAACAGTTACAATTTGCCATGCGTGTTTCTAATCGCTTTCCATCAATGGCGATTCAAATGGTCGCAATTGGTGAAGAATCAGGTGCTTTAGATAGTATGCTTGATAAAGTTGCCACTCACTTCGAAAATGAAGTCGACAATGCGGTCGATGGCTTAACCGCAATGATGGAGCCATTAATTATGGCAATTCTAGGAGTACTTGTGGGTGGTCTTGTTATCGCGATGTACCTTCCAATTTTCCAAATGGGTTCTGTGGTCTAATGCAGCAATTCTTAAATTATTTTATCGAAAACCCAACTGCACTTTATCTAGCAGTTGGGCTTTTTAGTTTATGTATTGGTAGCTTTCTGAATGTTGTTATTTTCCGAACGCCAAGAATGATGGAGCAGGAATGGCAACAAGAATGCCAAATGCTACTCCATCCAGAACAACCTGTCATTGAAGAAGAAAAGCTGACTTTAAGTCAACCTGCATCAACTTGCCCTAAGTGCCACACCCCTATCCGCTGGTATCAAAATATCCCAGTGATCAGCTGGTTAGTACTCCGTGGTAAATGCGGTGCCTGTCAAAACCCGATTAGTATTCGTTACCCATTGATCGAGTTATTGACCATGGGATGCTCTCTAGTGGTCGTTGCTGTTTTTGGTCCTACCCTCCAAATGCTATTCGGTTTAGTTCTGACTTGGGTGTTAATTACCCTTACTTTTATTGATTTTGATACACAATTGCTTCCAGACCGCTTTACACTCCCATTGGCAGCACTCGGTTTAGCCATTAATAGTTTTGCGATTTACACCACAGCAAACTCAGCAATTTGGGGTTATGTGATTGGCTTCCTTTGCCTTTGGATTGTTTATTATCTTTTTAAAATCTTTACTGGCAAAGAAGGTATGGGCTATGGCGATTTTAAATTACTGGCTGCATTAGGGGCTTGGATGGGTCCAATGCTCTTGCCTTTAATTGTGTTACTTTCTTCTGTTGTCGGCGCAATTATTGGTATCATCTTATTGAAAATGCGCGGTGAAAATCAGCCCTTTGCTTTTGGCCCCTATATTGCAATTGCAGGCTGGATCGCATTTTTATGGGGTGATCAAATTATGAAAGTTTATTTAGGTGGCTAATATGCAATTTATCTTGGGGATTACAGGTGGTATTGGCAGCGGTAAATCAGCTGCGACTCAATGGTTTGAGTCCCAAGGTATTACAGTCGTTGATGCAGATGTTGTGGCGAGAGAGGTCGTCGAACCAGGTCAAAAGGCGCTGCAAGATATCCATCAAGCTTTCGGTGACTGGGTCTTACTTGAAGACGGTCATCTGAATCGACGTGCGCTTAGAGAGCATATTTTCAAATCTCCTGAAGCCCGTCAAACCTTAGAACAGATTACCCATCCAGCGATTCGTCAGTCTATTATCCAACAACTACAGCATGCTGAAAGCCCTTATGTCATTTTGGTTTCACCACTCTTATTTGAAACAAATCAACATGAATTGGTCCATCATACGCTACTGGTTGATGCAGATGAGCAAACGCAATTGCAACGCGCTAGCCAACGAGATGGACAAAACCAAGAACAAATTAGAAAAATTATCGCAGCGCAAATGCCAAGAAATCAAAAACAGCAACTGGCCAATGATATTGTGTTGAATGATGGTTTATTAGAACATTTACATGAACAACTGAGACCCTTGCATCTTACTTATTTGCAACGTGCTGAAAAACACAGCTAATTTTTATTTTGCTGGGAAAGTTGCTGACTTAAACTGTCTTGTCTCCGCCATCTCCAAGGCTGTAATGCACCAATTGCCATCCCGACTAGACCACACGCAACAGCAAGACTTAAAGGCTCATTTAACAACGGCACTGCAATCACAGCAGCAATAAAGGGTGCCAAAGTGACAATACTTCCTGTTTTAAATGCACCCAAACGCTCAATTGCAGCAACATAGGTCAAGGTTGCAATAATGACGACTAATACGCCATGGAACAGTCCTTGTATAACTAAATGTAAAGGTTCTGCCTCATGGAAATGCTTTGGAATAAATAAAAAATAAATTGGTAGATAAATCAATGCTGACCAAATCACTACACTCGCCGTAGAATGCCACGCCGACATTTTCCATTGTTTAAGAAGTACGGTAAAAATACCCCACCAGACTGCACTCATGAACAAAAGTACATCCCCCACCCCAAATACAGTGGTTTGTTCATGCAACATCAAATAACTCATCAGCGCTAATGCACTCAACATGATGACTAAACTCATCCAAGTATGTTTATCAAAAGGTTGCTTAAAGATGAGATAGGCCGCCACGGCGGTACAAAGAGGAATACAACCATTAAGGAAAATGGCGGCATGTGCTGCTGGTGCATGTAAAAAAGCAATATAGACCGTAAAACAATACGCCAGCCCACCAATCAATGCCAAAATCACGGCACGAGGTTGCCATAAAAAAGCCAAATCCTTTTTATAAATTAAGATTGGCATTAAGATCATCGATGCAATCGCAAAACGCATGGCCACTAAATCCCAGGCATTAATATGCCAGTGGGCATTGAGACGAGAAAAAATAGTAAATCCGCCCCAAATGCACATCGTGATCAAGATAAATATGTAGCCTTGAGTTCGCGAGGTCATGTTCAATCACTTAATCGATGGCTGAGTAATGCATCAAGCTTACAGGTTGCGCTGACGACAAGCCTCATAGAGCGCCATGCCAGTCGCGACACTCACATTTAAACTCTGTAAATCACCTGACATTGGAATATAAACCGTTTGATCACATTGCGACTGCGTAATTGGTCTTAAACCTGTGTCTTCAGCCCCCATAACAATCACCACAGGTCCACTAAAGTCACATTGTTGAATCGGCAAAGCCTTTTCATCTAACATGGTACCAATCACACGAGTATGCGTGGTGTCTTTCAAATGTGCCAAAGTACGCGCTAAATTGGTCACTTGGATAAATTTAACTTTTTCAGCACCACCTGCGGCAACTTTTCGGGCGGTCGGTGTCAAACTAGCGGCACGATCTCGCGGCACGATTACAGCCTGTACACCCATTGCCGCCGCTGTACGAATACAAGCACCTAAATTATGTGGATCTGTCACTTGATCTAGAGCTAACAATAAAGCATTTGGTGATTGTTGCATCAGTTGATCAAGATCTTTTTCGTTCAAGGTCGGGTGTGGACGCACAGCTGCAACAACGCCCTGATGGAAGGGCTGACCTGCCAATTTTTCTAGACTGTCACGACTCGCCTTTTGTACACTGATACCAAAAGGTTCTGCTAACTGCAAAATCTTTTGTAAACGCTGATCATCACGCCCTTTTAAGGTAAATAAGGTCAAAACACGTTCAGGCTCTAACTCTAACAACGTCTCAACAGAGTGAACGCCATAATAATATTCAGGTTTTGCCATGAACAACCTCTTTAACTTAAGGGGGAAATTTAAAAAAATAAAAAATCCTGTAAATGGCTTTACAGGATTCTCTTTAGATATAGTGTACTCGATTTAGGTCCAAATAGGTTAGCCTTCTAAATGGCAAACATAATCAAGGACTTCATCTGCTTCGATATGAAACATACTATTACCTGGTACATAAAAAGACTGTCCCGCACGGAACAATTCACTTTCAGCACTATCGGCAATTTTCACACGACACTCCCCTGAAATAATTTCCATACGCTCAGGGACATGGGTTTCGAAAGTTAGAGGTTGTTCAGTGGGTAAAATCACACCTAACGTCTTTTTCGTTCCATCTTCAAACTGTACGGTATGACTGATACATGCCCCGCCAAAATACACATTTGATTTTTTAATGACCGTAACATGATCAAACTGCACTGAACTCATGCCTACTCTCCAAATAATGCAGCATTTATATTAGGTTATGATGGAGCTAGTTTAATTGTGCCAGCGCCACGAATCAATCCATTTTTATCATGCTTTCTCCGCAATTTTCTCAGCGCTGAGATAAAATAAAATGACCCCGCAACCTCTTTAATCAACGAATATAACAAGGGGCGCGCTTTAAAATGATCAAGTCATTTATTTACAACAATATTCCACTAATCCTGAATGCAAATAAATTCAGCGTTCTTTTGTTTCGATCAAACAAGATACTCTTGTCGCCTCGGTAAAATTTCTCTATCTTTAAGCAAAAGATTTCATGCATTGGATGCATTCATGCTGACCCATTTAACTTTAATTAATTTTGCACTGGCTGACCATTTGGCTTTAGACATTGAACAAGGCTTCAATGTCTTAACAGGTGAGACAGGTGCCGGCAAGTCATTATTGTTAGATGCTTTGTCTGCCTGTTTGGGTGAACGCACCGATACCAACTATGTTCGCTATGGCGCTGACAAGGCAGATGTCACCGCTGTGTTCAGTTACCAACCAGACAGTGCTGAAGCCCATTGGTTGACTGAGCATGAACTTGAAGATGACACGGGGGAAATTCATTTAAGACGTGTTGTTTTTGCCACGGGACGAAGTAAAGCGTGGATCAATGGTCGACCGAGCAGTTTAGCTGAACTTAAAGAAATCGGACGTTTACTGGTTCAGCTTTATAGTCAGCACAGCCAGCAACAATTACTCGAACCACCCTATCCTAAACATTGGTTAGATCGCTACAATAACTTTGCAGAACCTACTCAAGCAGTGCGTGATGCCTATGCAACATGGCAAAATAATATTCGCCAACATCAAGCAGCTTTAGATGCTCAAGCCACGCGCATCCAAAAAATTCAAAGTTTGGAGTTACAAATTGAAGAACTCGAAGAGGTCATTCAGACGGATTATCGAGAAACAGAACAAGAGTTTGATCGCCTAAGCCATCACGAACATATCATGCAGGACTGTGGCTATAGCTTAAATGTCTTAGATGAAGCAGAGCAAAATATTACCCAAGAAATTGCATCAATTATCCGCCGTTTAGAATCTCATGCTGGACGTAGTGAGCATCTTTCTAATATTTATAATTCATTATTAAATGCTCAAAGTGAAATTGACGATGCAACTGCAAGTCTACGTCAGTTCATTGACCGCCAAAGTTTTGATCCTGAACGTATGGAACAACTAAATACCACCTTAGAAGTCTTTCATCGTTTGGCACGAAAATACCGCACCCAACCTGAATTATTAAAACAAGAATATGAAACCTGGCAACAAGAATTAGAACAACTACATCAACTTGAAGATCCTGAAACGTTGGCAGAACAGGTTGAATTATCTCATCAAGCATTTGTGCAAAAAGCCGAATATCTAGATCAAATTCGTCGTGAAGCTGCCATTCCTTTAGCTAAACAACTGACTGAACAAGTGAAACCCCTTGCGCTACCAGAAGCACATTTTGAGTTCAAATTTGAGCCGATGGAACAAGCCAATGCCGAGGGACTGAGCACAATTCAACTGCTCTTTACTGCGAATAAAGGGATTCCACCACAACCACTGGCACGCGTTGCATCGGGCGGAGAATTATCCCGTATCGCCTTAGTCATGCAAGTGATGAATGCAGAGAAAACCGAAGCCGAGGTGTTGGTTTTTGATGAAATCGATGTGGGGATTAGCGGTGGAACAGCTGAAGTTGTTGGCCGGTTACTGGCTGATTTGGCTCAACACGTCCAGTTACTTTGTATTACGCATCAAGCCCAAGTGGCAGCACAATCTGATCAGCATTTATTGGTGAAAAAACAACAAACAGATCCTGCGAGTAGCACCATCATTGAGTTGGATGAAGAGCATCGTATTTTAGAGCTCGCGCGTATGTCTGGTGGGGTAGAAATTAGCGAAACAACCCTGCAACACGCCAAGCAATTACGCCAACTTAAATTCCAATCAACCTGAACTTTGCAACAAATTATCAGAAAATGATTGGCGAAATCCGATTAACTCTTGTATGTTGATAAAAAGAACCTATATACATAGATTAACTCAATCTTTTGATGGAGAACCGCCTAGGTGACGAAACAATATTTAACACATCGTTGTCTCATTGCTCCACCAGACATGGCTGATGAATTCTTTGCAAATACGGTCATCTATGTTGCACGCCATGATGAAGACGGTGCACAAGGCATCATTATCAATCGCCCATCTGAATTACAGATCAAAGAGCTACTGAATGATTTAGAAATTGATGCGGATAATGTACAACCCCATGCAGTTTTGCAGGGTGGACCATTGCGTCCAGAAGCTGGCTTTGTATTACATACTGGACAACCGACTTGGCATTCATCGATAGCCGTTGGTGAAAATGTATGTATTACCACCAGCAAAGATATTTTAGATGCGATTGCACACAATGAAGGTGTTGGCCGTTATCAGATCGCGCTAGGTTATGCGAGTTGGGCAAAAAATCAACTTGAAGAAGAAATGGCACGTGGCGACTGGTTGATTTGTGATTCTGATATGGATTTGATTTTCAATCTACCCTATGGCGATCGTTGGGATGCGGCATATAAAAAAATCGGCGTAGATCGTACTTGGCTTGCCTCAGAGATTGGCCATGCCTGAGTTAAATCCCCCTCAATCTATTATGGCTTTTGATTTTGGAACACAAAAAATGGGAATGGCAATTGGCCAATCAAGTATTGAAAGTGCCAATCCACTCCCACTGTTCAGCATGAAAGATGGTATTCCCGACTGGAACCAACTGTTAAAAATCGTCAAAGAATGGCAACCCAATCTATTTATTGTTGGCTTACCCCTAAATATGGATGACAGTGAGTCTGAACTATCAGCCCGAGCTCGAAAGTTTGCAAGACGCCTACGCCATCAAACCAATATTAGCACTTGGATGGTAGATGAACGCCTAACTACACGAGAAGCACGAGAAGAACTCGAATTTTATCAAAGCAAAGGACAAGCTAAGCGGTTATCCGCAGACAGCTTTGCCGCTGCACTGCTTATTCAAAGTTGGTATCGCAATCCTGTTGGGATTACACCTTAGCTTATTTCTCAATAATTCTGACCGTCGCAGTACGTCCTGAGACAAAAGCCAATGGATTATGCGGTTGCTCATCCAAAACAATTTTTACAGGCACACGTTGCGCTAAACGCACCCAACTAAAAGTTGGATTTACGTTTGCTAATAAATTAGAACTTCCTGAACGTTCGCGATCTTCAATCCCTGTAGCGATCCCCTGTACATGCCCTTGGATCTTCTGTTTATCCCCCATTAACTGTACAGTCGCTTGGTCTCCAACATGAATCCGATTAAGTTTGGTTTCTTCAAAATATCCGACCACGTACAGCTGGTGACGATCCAACAGTGCCGCAACAGGCTGCCCAACCTTCACATAATTACCAACGCTCAAGTCAAAGTTAGACAAAGTCCCATCCGCAGGTGCAACCACTTCTGAGCGCTGCAAATTCAATTGTGCTAAATGTAAATTACTCTGAGCAACTTCGATCAACGCATGTTGTTGTTGAATCGCAGCATTGGCCTGCTCGATCGTTGCAGTCAATTGCTCACGTTCTGCAAGTGCCTGATCACGCGCGGCAAAAACTTGATCTTGCTCTTGCTTTGAGATCGCACCATCCATCAAACTCGCATAACGTGCCGCATTCTTTTCAGCCAATTTCATATTGGCCTCAGTTTTGACCAAACTTGCTTTTGCACCAGCTAGATTCGCCTGCGCTTGTGCCAATCCTGCATTGGCTTTGGCCAAATCAGATTTCGCCTGCTCAACATCCAAAGCTTGGCGTGCTACATCGATGGTGAAAAGCACCTGTCCCTTCTTCACCGTCTGGTTATCTTGAACTAAAACCTCAGTAACCAAACCATTCACATCCGAAGCGACCTGAATCACATCACCACGGACACGCCCATCACGTGTCCATGGCGATGCATTGTAATAATTCCATAAATGCACAACTGTATAGACAGCGATCAAAATCGCGAGAAGCAAAACCACAGGACGTATAACTTTTCGCACATCAAATGCATTCATGTTCTTCACCTTTCGTACGTATTCTTAACCGATTCAATTTTCAAAAATGAGCGCTTATGGAAACCACTAAACCCACAGCCAAACAAACAATCCATGTACGAATAACAATAGTCCCAAGTAAAAACACAGATTGAAAATGCTAGGTAAGGCAATCCAACCTTTTGCAATTAAACGGTCTGTGAGCGGACTAGAGAACTTAAATAACACATAGGCAATAATGGCTTGTACCAACAAAATCGGAATATAAATTCCATATAGATTTATTTCACCCATGCGATACACCTACAGCATTTATTGTTGAGAACATCTCTTCAGCAGGCATATGTCCAATGCTGACACGAATATTGTTCAATGAAATCCGCATACGTTGACGTAATTGCTCGTCCTCAATTTCGGAGGAAATGAATTGCAATTGCTCTATTTGCTGAACAATTTCTGTTGGAAAGTGATTCACTGACAACCGTTTTTCTTGGGTTTTGAAATAATCAGTCAATTGTTGCTGTAATCTCTTCACTTGGTTCTGCAAAGTTTCAAACTGAGGGAGTTTCTGACTAATTTCTTGCAAACGAACCAAATCAACAATTGAACTACTCTCAACCAAAGCATGTTGAATCGAAGTTTTTATCTCAAGATCTTGTACCATCTTGGTATTCAATACGCCCACTCGATCTAGCATACTGCGCAGGTGGATCTTGAAGTCACTTCCGTAAGCCATATGAATTGCTTGACGCATGGCTTGATAATGTAAAGCCAAAATACGTGTTGCACTGGTATCTGGAGAAACAGCTCTCACCAGATCGATGACAATCAATGAAACCAAAACACCCAATACCATCGCAAAGGAGCTGTCTAAATAAGACACAGCATCCATGGTGTATTGATTATGTAGATTCAAACCCATCATTGTGTTGATACCGAGCACCATTCCAACGGGCATCAACATTTGATTTGCCATCATACTCACAGCAACCAAAAACACAGGAAAAAGCACCAAAGCCAATTGCCAAAAATGTGTCACATGTGGAAAAATTCCAAATGCATACAAAAAGACCAAGACTGCTGAAAACAAGCTGCCCCAAATAAAAATTCGCAACACAGGCACTGGATTATCCAAGGCAGTCAGAATACATGCCGTTACTGCCCCCATCTGCGCCATCATAAACCCAGCCTTCCAACCTGAAATAATCCACGCACCAGTGACGATAAAAGTAATTAATACAGCACTGATCCCACCACGAACTGCAATACCATGGTCACGATGTAAACTCGGATAGGTGGTACTAATAGCGGTAATTTCCGCTGGAATATCTTTTTTTCCTTGCTGAATGTGTTGCCAAATGAGTTTCACAGCCAAAATATTGGCAATAAAATGGCGGATATCCATTTTTAGAGCACCCAAAACAACTTGCTGCTCGGATGTTGCCATTGCAATTAATTCGGAAAAATCTTGTTCAAACCCTGTCGGCAACGTTTGTAAATCCGATGGGTGCAATGCTTTTTCTTGCTTTAAAAATAATAAAGTACGCTGTCTAATTCGATCTAGATGTGGTGCAAGCTCAACCATTTGCATCTTTTCAAGCTGTTTCACACGTTGAGAAAGTGCTACTAGATTGGCCACTACGAGGGAAACCTGATGCAACATTTCTTGCAACGGTTTCGTCATCCCTTTAAGCTCACCTTTTTCATAATTTAAATGCACAGCAAGCGCATGAATATCTGAGGCATCTCGGGTAATCACTGATAAAATCTGAGTATAATCTTGAGGCGTCTCCTGAATGGTCACCAAATTCTCAAATGTGCTTTCTAGATCATGTAATGCCTTGTTTACTCTTTGTTTAATCATCGCCCCAACATGTACTGGAAAGAACGTTGCAGAGACAACAGCAGTTGCAATGACACCGATCGAAATCTCTAATACTCGTGCTAAAGCAATATCAAAAATATTGTAGCTATCAATATAAGTAATAGCGTTATAAACAATCATCGCAGTTGAATACCCTGCCAACATAAAGACATAGCTACGAGGTGTACGATCCAATAAAGAAACGTACAAAGCAAAGCCAACCCAAAGTGACAAAATAATCGTGAATAACCACGGTGTATTAATAAAATGAGGGGTTAAGATCAAAGCAATAATTGCTCCGACAACAGTACCCACCAGTCGATAAACACATTTTGATGACACCATTCCTGAGTATGGATTAGCAATAATCAAAACGGTTCCAATCGACCACATCGGATTAATCAAATCCAGTTCAAATGAAACAAACAGTGCCAACATACCTGCCACAAAGGTTTTGGAGGCAAAAATGATGTCTAGTCGGCTTGGTCTAAAAGCCAACAACTGTTTAAGTAACATGTATATATCTCAATGCTAGGTCAGTTTTTGCTCATCATATTGCGGTCTATATAAATCAAGAGACAACACATCCAGCCTATTTTAGGATTAACCCAAAACAGCCGATGAACACTAAGCTGATTAATTTGAAATGAGGCACAATGTGGACAGCGTTATGGAAATCACTGCTTAGCACAATAATTATCCAATGAAGACATTGCATGGATAATTTTTCCAAAAAATGATAAATTAGTCAACATAATTATCATAATTTGATAATTTAATGTAATTAATAACCATGTTTTTATTGAATTCGCTAAGTTTTCTCAGACAGCTTTAGATTTATTCAGGTGAGCCCAACAAATTCTAAGGCCCATATCAGACTCAACGCTTTTCTGTTATAAAACAATAAAAGTTTGATTTTCACGTTCTTTTTAAGGAGTAGGCACATCATCATGGCAAGTTCGAGTTTTGGTAAGATTCTCACTGTGCTGGATTTATTTTCGGTTACACGCCCAATCATCAATGTCGATATCATTTGTGATGAACTTGGATTGTCCAAGCCGACTGCCTACCGTTATCTTAAAGAATTGGTTTCTGCCGATATGCTTAAACGCATTAGCGGAACTTCAGGAGATTATACTTTAGGCTCCAAAATCGCTGTTTTAGATTATATTTCGCATAGCACCGACCCATTGGTTCAGATCAGTATTCCATTTATGCGTGATATCGTGGATAAAACTGAGCTATGTTGTTTACTCACTTATTTAAATCATGATTATTGTATTGATTTACATCATGAAACTTTTAAAGAAGCAGAGCTGCTGTCTTTTGGTCGAGGTTGCCCTCGTCCTGTTTATATTGGTGCCTCTCCTAAAATCGTGATTGCCCATTTGAGCAAACAACGTATCCAAGCCTATTACCAACAGTTCAATCAAGAACTTGCTCAAGTGGGTTTTGCCCAGAATTTAGATGAGTTTGCCCAACAGATGCGAAAAATCAAAAAACAAGGCTTCTATTTATCACAAGGTGAGATTGACCCAATGGTTTGTGGACTATCAGTACCTATTCGCTTTTCTAGCAAAGAAGCACCCATTGCACTCACCTTAGTCGCTTCAAAAAATCGCTTTGATTTTTTAAATATTCAGAAACTGATCGAGATTTTACAAAATAATGCAGCACAAATTGAACACAAGTTTGCCTTACTTTCTGAAAATGGATAAAACTTATTATGAGAATATTTAAAAATTTTTACATTTTTAAAGATTGAAAATATGCAAAAATTCTCATATTATGATTTTGTTCTTCAGCATACTCTCCCAAAAGAGCATGATTTTCCTCAGAGAACTAAGCTCATCAACTGATGGGCTTTTTTCTTATATTTATTCTAAAAAATCGTAAACTAGGCATAAAAAAACCTTCCCGAAGAAAGGTTTAAGAAACAACCAAAAAAAGGAAAGATTAAGGCTGCTTTAAATACGGCCATGCGGCTTTCAGATAAATAAACATTGACCATAACGTCAACAGTACCGCAGCATATAACAAAGCGTATGCCCACATTTCTAAGGGTTGCCAGTTCAACAAAAATACACTGATCGCAATCATTTGGAATGCTGTTTTGTATTTTCCGACTGTAGAAACTGCAACATTGGTTCGCGCCCCGAGCTCAGCCATCCATTCACGTAAAGCAGAAACAGTGATCTCACGCGAAATAATCACAATCGCTGCAAATGCCATTGAAATAGTAGGTTGCCATTGCACAAGTACAATTAAAGCTGCCGCGACCATTAACTTATCTGCGACGGGATCGAGAAAACGTCCAAAAGCAGAAGTCTGGTTCAATGTTCGCGCCAAATAGCCATCAAACCAATCGGTCAGTGCGGCAAGGACGAAGATTGCTGTCAATATGATATGACGTAGCATGCCACCATGATGTTCAGCGCCAATCGCTGGTGGCCAATATGCGATTACCAAAAAAACAGGTATGAGAGCAATACGCGCCAAAGTTAATATATTTGGAATGTTCAGGATTCGCCCTGTACTCATAAACACCGCCATGTTGTTCGCATCAAATTTGCATATTGCGCAAAGGATGTACCGAGATTGTTTCGATCTGTAAGCAACTTTATACGAAATACCGCCTAATGTCGATTAGGCAAACACGGCAACCGTCTGCCTTAAGATCGCAATCAGCCGATGATCACGATCCCAAACATAAGCATATTCGGTAGCGTAACCATGTTCAGCATACTCTGTTGTTACCTTGTATTTAAACCAATCATGAATATGATGAGCAATCGGATGCACATATGTAATTTGCCAAGTTAATGAACTGGCTGGTGCAGGTGTCTTAAACATAGGTAACACCCCTGGCGGCCACACATCCATCAATGCAAACAAATCTGCAAGCTGCATTTCACGATCAGCATGTAGATTTGGTGCAAAACGACTCCAACCACCAAAATCAGGCGCTTTACTTCCTGCCATCGGATAATGACCTTCAGCCCAACACAATTCAAATTGCTGCATACATTCAGGCATTAAACCTTCGATATAAAACGTTTTATCTAAGGTTTCAGGCAATGGATAATCTGGTTCATGTGGCAGATGATTGACATGAATGCGGGACTCACGTTGCGAACCAAAGCTCGCAACCAAAATGCTTTGCACTGCATCATCCTGCCACAAACGAACCTCCAAACTCGTTACAGACTTACCTTCACGGAGTATTTCAGCCGTGAGCTTTGCTGCGCCATGTTGTACAGGACCGATGAAGGTCACATTACAACTGAGAAGCTGTTTTGCTGGATCGTTGACCACCCCCATTGCTTTTTGGATCATTAGTCCTGCAATGAGTCCGCCAAATACGGTTCGACCTTGTAACCATCCTGATGGAATATCAATCGTTTCTTGTTGCTTAACTTGTTGATACAGTGGAAGCAATGACATCATTTTTCCTTTTATCTTCAATAGATTCTATCTTTGAATGTTTTTAGTCATTTGTGAATGGTCATTGATCAATCAATCATTGAAAGATTTGGTCAATTGGTCAAATCACTCATGCAAAATTTTATAAATGGTCCTTGCCATAACCTCACCCAAACCCGGAACTAAAGTCAACTCTTTTTCAGAGGCATTCAGCACACCTTGAATACCGCCAAAATGGGTTAACAAATCTCGACGGCGTTTTGGTCCCAAGCCGGGAATGGCTTCTAAAACTGAACTACTACGACGTTTATCACGCTTTGCACGATGTCGGGTAATGGCAAAACGATGCGCCTCATCCCGCACTTGTTGGATTAAATGCAAAGCCTTATGGTCTTCAGCAAGTTGAATCTTGGTTCCATCGGTAAAATGCAAGGTTTCTAGCCCTGGTTTACGTCCCTCACCTTTAGACACACCAATCATAAAAGCATCCAACTCAAGCTCTTGCATGACCTCCATTGCCATATGTAGCTGCCCTTTTCCCCCATCAATCAGGAGTAAATCAGGCAACATATTCTTCTTATACCGTCGAATCAGAGCTTGCCGCATCGCCGCATAGTCATCTCCGCCCGTAATATCCTGAATTGCGAATTGTCGATAATCGCGTTTTCTTGCGCCACCCTGATCAAAGACCACACATGAAGCAATCGGTGCCTCGCCCATGGTATGGCTAATATCAAAACATTCAATACGATCAATTGGGCGACCAACCACTTGCTCTAATTGATGAAAACGCTCATTTAATTCGAGATGATTGCTGAGTTTCCCTTTTATGGCATGTTGCACATTCATTTGTGCAAGCTCCTGCCATTCAGCCCGTGTTTCACGCACCTTATGTTTGATCTGGATTTTTTTATTAAAGGTCTGTTGCAAGGCTTCTTCCAATTGCTTTTTATCAGGAACCTCTAAATTTACGATCAGTTCAACTGGAATTTCATCCGCGACTTGAAAGTAAAAATTCGCGATAAAATCACTCAACATTTGCCCCAGATCATCCCCGAGCATATCTGGAAAATAACTTTTTCCACCCAGCATCTGACCATTACGCACATACATGATCTGAACACAGGTAACACCCGCTTGGTGTGCAATCGCTAAAATATCAGCTTCACCTTTAATTTTAAAAACGGCTTGCTGGGCTTGAACTTCGCGCAATAAGGACAAGCGATCTCGATAAAAAACTGCTTTCTCAAACTCTAAAGCTTCAGCCGCTTGCTCCATTTTGCCAATCAGTTCCTGATTCAGCTCTTTGGTATCGCCTTGTAGAAAACGAATCGAATTATTTACATCTTCCTTATAGTCTTCTGGGCTAATCAAACCAACACAGGGTGCAGTACAACGCTTGATTTGATATTGCAAACAAGGGCGCTTACGTTGGGAAAAATAGCTATTTTCACACTGACGGACATTAAACAATTTTTGTAGTGTTAATAAGGTATCGCGGGCACTATAAGCACTTGGATAGGGCCCAAAAAACTTACCGATTTGATGTTTGCCTTTTCCCCGTCCACTTGCAATCCGTGGGTAAGGCTTATCTGCTGAAACAAAGATATATACATACGACTTATCATCCCGCAGCATGATGTTATACGGTGGGCGATGCAATTTAATCAGGTTCTGTTCGAGTAATAGTGCTTCGGTTTCGGAGCGGACCACTAAAGTTTCGATGTCATATATACGTGCAACCAATGCTTGAGTTTTTGGATGCTCAATGGTTTTGACAAAATAACTCGATACACGATTTTTAAGATTCTTCGCTTTACCGACGTAAAGCAACTCTCCATCTTTGCCCAGCATTTTATAAACGCCCGGCAATTGGGTCATATGAGCAAGTATTTTTTCAATGTGTTCACGTGCGTTTGGATTCACGGCAGACTTTCATGATCAGTAATGCTTTTGATGATGTCGTTTGTATCGATGAATTTCAAGTCCCGATGAACTGTAACTTAAACAATAAAAAAGCCCTGAAAACCGATAAGATCTCAGGGCTAAATATGAAAAAATTAGCGATGAATGATTCGACTACGTCTTAAAACACATAAGGGCGAATAAAGATAAGGAAGAACAAGCCCAACATGATGAACCACTTCAAAAAGTAGTACAACTGACGATTTGACTTCTTCAAAGCTTTGGCTTTAATACGAATTTGGTAAACATAACCAAAAGCTTTATTTAAACCACCTGTTTGATCTCCAGCTTCATTTGGAGAACTTGCCGCAGTCATGACTTTTTTGCCAAACCAATGATTAAACTTTTCCATAAAACGTGTTTTAAGCGGACGTTCAACATCTGCGAAAAAGATAATACGGTTCTGGTCCGTGGTATTTTCAGCATAATGAATATAAGTTTCATCAAATACTACACTTTCACCATCGCGCCATGAGTAACGCTCACCATCCACATCAATAAAACAACGATCATCATTTGGTGTGATTAAGCCTAAATGATAACGCAACGAACCTGCATAAGGATCACGATGTCGTACCAAACGGCTATCAGGCGCAAGCTCAGTAAACATTGCGGCTTTAATTGTTGGCAAAGTCTTTAATAATGCAGTCGTTTTCGGGCAAAGTTCTGCTGCCGATGGATGCGCCGAGTCATACCATTTCAAGTAGAAACGTTTCCAACCTGTTTTAAAGAAGGAGTTAAAGCCCAAGTCATCATAAGTACTGGACGCTTTAATACCGCCTTTGTCATACAATGCTTTTGCTTCATCACGAATCATTTCCCAGTTTTCATCTAGAACTTTTAAGTCTTTGAAATGCTGCGTGTCGATATACGGCTGATTCGGCACTTTGGAAAACATGTACATTAAAAAATTGATTGGCGCGAGAATCGTAGAATGGTCAAAAAACTGACGATAAAACGAATGCTTTACTTTACCACGACGCTGAATATACAACGCAGAAATGATAAAAATCGCTAATATGATCCACTTAATCATAGATTACTCTATCTTTATTAAAGGAAAATCAAATGCTAGTTTGATAACCAAATTTCAAAATCGCACTCAAAAAACAAGCCTATTATTCTAGCAAATTTATATTATGCAATACCAATTTACTTTAATTAGATAAAACAATTGTATTTTATAATTATGTATAACAATCAAAAACTAAGCTTTATATTCGCCCCTATAAAAACATTTTTGTTTTTGAATTTCCAATATGTTCTGAAAATTAGAATAAATTGATGACCACTGCGTCACGGCTTGATACAACTTTGTTATGCCCTTTTTAGATATAGTTATCGTAAGATTACCGAAGCGTTTTTGCGACCTAACCGGCGCATAAGCTTTATGACATCAACTTAGAATCCTCCACAACAAGGAGATCAGGCATGATCCACGCTGGCAATGCCATTACCGTCCAAATGCTTGCGGACGGAATTGCAGAATTCCGCTTTGACTTACAAGGTGAGTCGGTTAATAAATTTAACCGTGCGACCATTGAAGACTTCCAAGCAGCAATTGCTGCGGTTAAAGCCAATAACGATATTAAAGGCTTAGTTGTTACTTCTGGGAAATCAACATTTATCGTTGGTGCAGATATTACTGAATTTGGCGAAAACTTCGCTGCTGGTGAACAAGCAATTGTTGACTGGCTTATGCCTGTACATGAGATCTTCAATAGCTTTGAAGATTTAGACATCCCTAAAGTTGCTGCTATCAATGGCATGGCACTTGGTGGCGGTTTTGAAATGTGCTTAGTGTGTGACTACCGCGTCATGTCTGAGCAAGCACAAGTCGGCTTACCAGAAATCAAACTCGGTATCTATCCTGGTTTTGGTGGTAGCGTTCGTTTAAGCCGTTTGATCGGTATCGACAATGCCGTTGAATGGATGGCAATGGCGAATCCGAAGAAGCCAGCTGCTGCACTTAAAGATGGTGCGGTAGATGCGGTTGTTGCTGCTGACAAACTCCAAGAAGCTGCTGTTGATTTAGTTAAACAAGCCATTGCTGGTCGTTTAAACTGGAAAGCAAAGCGTCAAGAAAAATTAGACGCAATTAAATTGAACCCGCTTGAACAAATGATGGCGTTCAATACAGCGAAAGGTGCGGTTCTTGCGAAAGCAAACCCTGCACAATACCCTGCTCCTAAATTATTGCTTGACTCATTACAAGCAGGTGCAAGCTCAACTCGTGATGACGCATTAAAAGCAGAAGCTCAAGGTTTCGCTAAAGCTGCGATCACACCACAAGCTGGCGCACTTATCGGTTTATTCATCAATGACCAAGTGGTGAAGAAAACTGCGAAGAAATATGAGAAAGGTGCTCATCCTGTTAACCAAGCAGCTGTATTAGGTGCGGGTATCATGGGTGGTGGTATTGCTTACCAAGCGGCAAGCAAAGGCACACCAATTATCATGAAAGACATTGGTAACCCACAACTTGCGCTCGGTATGAAAGAAGCGAATGGCTTGCTGACCAAGCAAGTTGAACGCAAGAAAATGAAACCTGCGCAAATGGGTGAAACACTGGCTCGCATCCGTCCAACTTTAAGCTATGACGAGTTTAAAGAAGTGGATATCGTAATCGAAGCCGTGACTGAAAATCCAAAAGTAAAAGAAATCGTTCTTGCTGATACTGAAAAGCATGTTCGTGAAAACACGATCATTGCATCTAACACATCAACAATTTCAATTACACGTTTAGCAAAAGCATTACAACGTCCTGAAAACTTTGTTGGTATGCACTTCTTCAACCCAGTACACATGATGCCATTGGTTGAAGTGATTCGTGGTGAAAAGACTTCTGATGAAGCAATCGCAACTACAGTTGTTCTAGCTCAAAAAATGGGTAAAACACCAATCGTTGTAAACGACTGCCCAGGTTTCTTAGTAAACCGTGTATTGTTCCCTTACTTTGGTGCATTCGACCTTCTTGTTAAAGACGGTGCTGACTTCCAGCAAGTTGATAATGTGATGGCGAAATTCGGCTGGCCTATGGGTCCTGCATACTTGATCGACGTTGTTGGTATTGATACAGGTGTTCATGGCGCAGAAGTGATGGCTGAAGGTTTCCCTGACCGTATGAAGCCAGACTACAAAGGTTCTATCGAAGCGATGTATGAAGCAAAACGTCTTGGCCAAAAGAATGACGTTGGTTTCTACAAATATGTGTTAGACAAGAAAGGTAAGAAAGCGAAAACTGTTGATCCAACAGCTTACGAAATCATTGCGCCTTTCGTGACTGGCGAAAAACGTGAATTTGATCCACAAGAAATCATTGACCGTATGATGCTTGCTTTCTGTAACGAAACAGTTCGTTGCTTAGAAGACAACATCGTTGCAACTGCTTCTGAAGCAGATATGGCGATGATCATGGGTGTAGGTTTCCCTCCATTCCGTGGTGGTCCATGCCGTTATATCGACCAAACTGGTGTTGCTGAATACGTTGCGCTTTGCGACAAATATGCACACTTAGGTAAAGCTTATGAAGCGCCACAGATGTTGCGTGACATGGCTGCTAACAACACAAAATTCTACGGTTAAGGAGCGACGTGAATGGCTACTTTAAATCCACGTGACGTTGTGATTGTTGATGGCGTTCGTTCTGCCATGGGCAAATCACGTAACGGTATGTTCCGCAATGTACGTGCCGACAGTTTATCTGCTGAGTTAGTACGTGCACTTGTTGCTCGTAACCAGTTTGATACCAACGAAGTTGAAGATGTAATCTGGGGTTGCGTAAACCAAACTTTAGAGCAAGGTATGAACATTGCTCGTAACATTGGTTTATTGGCTGATATTCCAAAAACTGCTGGCGGTCAAACTGTTAACCGTCTTTGCGGTTCTTCAATGCAAGCAATCCACACTGCGGCAGCTCAGATTGCAACGAACCAAGGTGATGTATTCATCATCGGTGGTGTTGAGCACATGGGCCATGTAGGTATGATGCACGGCATCGACCTTAACCCTGAAGCATCTAAACACTATGCAAAAGCATCGAACATGATGGGCTTAACTGCTGAAATGTTAGGTCGTATGAACGGTATCTCTCGTGAAGAGCAAGATGCTTTCGGTGTTGAATCTCACCGTCGTGCATGGGCTGCAACACAAGAAGGTCGTTTCAAAAACGAAATCGTTGGTGTTGAGGGTCATGATGCAAATGGTTTCAAAATCCTTTGCGACATCGATGAAGTAATTCGTCCAGATGCAAATCTTGAAGCGTTCCAAGCATTGAAACCAGTTTTCGATCCTAAAGGTGGTTCAGTAACAGCTGCAACTTCATCTGCTCTTTCTGACGGCGCATCTGCAATGTTGTTGATGTCTGCTGAACGTGCTCAAGCATTGGGTTTAAAACCACGTGCTGTGATTCGCTCTATGGCGATTGCAGGTTGTGATGCTGCGATCATGGGTTACGGTCCAGTTCCAGCAACTCAAAAAGCGCTTAAACGTGCTGGTTTGACGATGGCTGACATCCAAACCATCGAGTTAAACGAAGCGTTTGCTGCTCAAGGCTTATCAGTCATGAAAGGTCTAGGTGTTTATGACAAACAAGACATCATCAACTTGAATGGTGGTGCGATTGCATTGGGTCACCCATTGGGCTGTTCTGGTGCTCGTATCACAACTACATTGTTGAACGTGATGGAACAACAGGATACTCAAATCGGTCTTGCGACCATGTGTATCGGTCTTGGTCAAGGTATCGCGACGATTATTGAACGTGTTTAATCGACACTGAGATAAAAAGAAAATCCCCGCACTTTGCGGGGATTTTTTTATTTAACCCAATAAAACTTCCCAATATGGGAATATTTTGTTATTGTGTTCCCATATTGGGAAGTTTTTTAAGAGCATTATGAGATTATTGGGGAGAATTAATAGAAATCACTTATCAGATGTAGCACTTAAGTGGATTTCTATTTTTGAAAATGAAGTTACTCAAACTTCATGGCGTCGCCCAGAAGATATTTTTAAGATGTATCCTCGCATGGAATATCTTCAAAAGAATATATACAGAATCCCTATTTTAGACACCAATCTTCATCTGATTCTTAAAATATGTCTTGCCAATGAAATTGTTGTAATTAAAGAAGTTAAGAGTTTAAATTAATGTCTACTGAGATTAAAGTCATCCGTACAGACGAGCAATATAGAGCTTACCTAGAGCAGGTTGAAGCTTTAATGGATGTCGATACATCTAAAAATCAAGCCACTAAAGATACTTTAGATTTACTCTGCTTATTAATTCAGGATTATGAAACTAAACATTTTCAATTGGATATCCCAGACCCAATTGATGCAATCATCTTTCGAATGAAAGAGTTAAATTTAAAACAAGCTGATTTAGCCCCGTATTTTGGTACTACAAGCCGAGTTTCAGAAGTGCTAAATGGCAAAAGAAAGCTTACTGTAGAAATGATTAGAGCTCTATCTATAGGTTTGAATATTCCTGCTGAAACTCTAATTTCACCAACGAATACTAAGCCATCTTCTAGCACAGATATTGATTGGAAAAAGTTTCCAGTCAAAGAAATGGAAAGTAGAGGTTGGATAAAAATTCCAAATAGAGAAAGAATTGCAGAAATAGTCAGCGAATACTTAGCAAATAGTGGGCTAAATTTTACAGCAGCTTCATATAAACGCACGCTTAGCGGTGAAGCATATTCTCCAAATACTAAATTTGCTTTACATGCTTGGTTATCACGAGTTGTACAAAAGAGTAGATCTACAAAGACTAGAAACAATTTGTTCCATAAAGAAATTGTAAATAAAGAATTTTTAAGAGAAATAGCTCAACTAAGTTGGTTAGATAATGGGCCTCTTTTAGCTGTTAAGAAGCTAGAGAGTGTTGGAATTTCAATAGTTATAGAGTCTCATCTAAAAGGTACTAGAGTTGATGGTGCTTGTTTAAAAGATTTTGATGGAAAACCAATCATTGCTCTTTCATTACGTTACGATCGACTAGATAATTTTTGGTTTACTTTATTACATGAGCTAGCTCATGTAATGAAGCATTTAGATGAAAATGACACCTTTATAGATGATCTTGAGCACAACTCCGTTGATCACAAAGAAGCCGAAGCAAATAGATTAGCTCGAGAAGCATTTATTCCTAGAGGAATTTGGAAGACAAGCGATGCTTTCTTAAATCCTACTAGAGAAAATATTTATTCATTAGCAAATGAGCTAAGAATTCATCCTGCTGTTATAGCAGGGCGTCTAAGAAGTGAATTAAATGATTACACAATCTTTAATGATCTGTTAGGACAAAATGAAGTAAAGAAATTTTTTAATTCGGAATTAACCTATATGGAGTAACAGACTTGAATCCCCTACATACATATTTCCCTATTTTCCCAGCTAAACGTGGTGAATTCACAGCTTTAACAAAACTTCAAAGTGAGGTTCGAAAGCATGTAATGCCTATTTTTGAAATCCCTGTAGGGGATTGGGATAAAACCTCTAAAGAAGACTTTATTAATAGAAAAGTGGAAACTATTGAAAAATTAGTTGAAAAAACACAACTTTTCTCTTTAGCTGTTGATACTTATTATTATAGTAAAAATGATCAAATTTTAGAAAATGGTCGACATGTGTTCGAGTATATTTATAACTCCTTATATCAACTTGACATTAGGGTCATTCCTATCGTTGGATATGATAGGTGGTTTAATAGCTTTGATTCAACTTATCGAACCACCTTATCGAAAATGGAATTTAGAGATGCTCCATATTTTATTATTCGTCTCGATGGCGAAGCACTAGATGATAGTGATGAACCTGAATATTTTTTAGAACAAATTGAAGAAATACTTCACGGAATTAAAGCTACACCTCAACAATGTGTGATGCTTGTAGATCTTAAAAGTATTGTTAAAAAATCACTTCCTGAATTAATAGATAAAACTCAAAGGATTGCCAAAGCACTTACTCAACTAACCCCTCTATCTATTATTATTAGTGGTTCAAGTGTTCCAGAAACAATTGATAAAGCTGTCGATGAACCTGATAGTTGCGGTCTCTTATTAAGGAAAGAGTCTTTAATCTGGCAGAATCTAATAAAAATTTTCCCACAAATTTCATTCAAATATAGCGATTATGGCGTCAAAGCTCCAAGTGGAAAAGAAAGCGTACCAGCTGGAGATAATGCAAATGGAAAAATTCGTTATACGACCGATAATCATTACTATATCGCTAGAGGGCATAAGATAGCGATTGATCATAATTTCTCTCAAATGCATACTTTAGCTAAGAAAATTGTTAATTCTTCATATTTTGAAGAAGACCCATCTAGTTGGGCTGATAACGAAATTAAAAAAGTAAGTAAGCATGAACGGACTTCAGGTAACCATGAGACATGGATAGCAATTGATACAAATCGTCATATCCAACATATTCTTGAGGAAGTCAGTCAAAAAACATTTATTTAAAAGTCCCTTAAATCTATAAAGAGATACTAAATAGTAATATTTATTTTGAATACAAAGTATAAGTTATACTTCTTGTGTTAATAACTTATTAGTCTAAAAATGTCCCTTTGTCGACAGAAAATCTCCGCACTATGCGGGGATTTTCTTTTTCAAAATAGAATAGAATTTTTAACGCGGAAACAAAGGATTCTGTGGAGCATTTAACCCATCTTCAATTTGCTTTTGCAATTTCAAGATATCATCCATATTGATCTTAATCGTTCCATCTCGGATGCCCATGATATTATTTCGATCAATATTCAAAGGTTCTAACATTTTGAATACACCTGTGGTTGGATCAGACGATTGAAATCCTCTTGCCACAGCTAAAATATATTGCTGCAATATTGGTGAAAGCTGAGATAAATCTGGTTCAGCCATTTTAGGCTGATAATTGACTGTAGTCATCCCCTCATTTACACCAGCATTCTGCATATCGCTATGTACTTTATAAATATGGTGTTGCAATGCTTCACGTACTTTTTCATCTTCTTGAAACGGAATAAAGCCAACCTCTTCACGCAGCTCAGATTCGGCCATGATTTTAATGGTTGGCAATGTCACAACGTCATTTGCTTGAACCGTTGGTAGCCCCATAGCAATCAATACGGCAATACAAGCTGATCGTTTTAGAAAATTCATGGCTCGCTCCAAAATCAGTCACTCAATAGAAATATAATGAGTTAAATGAAAGCATCTAATAATAGGCTACAACAAAGTTCGACTTGATTCAGTAAGGCTCAGATAAACGGTAAATATCAAGTTAATAACCCAACAAAATGCAGTAAAAATTAATGATAGCTATTTACTTAAATACATTATTTACCCATAATTTTACAAAAATTTACTCAACTAAAGTACGCATGAAAAATTTCCTACTATGTTTAGCACTTGGGCTTTCTATCACGGGCTGCGCAACCACAAAAATCTCTACAGAAGAACGCAATAAGTTAAACCAAACTCAAGCATTGCTTAAAACCAATCCAGTTGCTGTCATCTCAGATGGATGTTTAATTCGAAGTGAGTTAGGAACTAGTCTAATTGAAGGTGAACAATCTCGTTTAACTGCACAGAAATTTGCCGAATTGCTCTCCAGTCAACTGAATGAACAAGGTGTAAAGGTCGGACATAAAATCATGCCTTTTGTATGTGGTTTCATGCCCGAAGAGCAAGTTAAAAAATATGACTATAGATTAGATAATGAAGCTAAACGTGCTGAAATTAAAAACTATCCACTCGTTTCTCTAGAAAACAAAACGTTGTCAGAACAACAACAGCAAGCATTATTAAATCTTACACAAAGCTTTAATAAACAAGCGGTCCTAGCACTTAAAAATGCAAAAGAAAAAAAGCCTGTAAGCAATCTACTTGAACTAAGTGATCAGGATATAACTGCACTTAAAAATCTAACTCAATCTGATTATGTATTTATAGCATCTGTTACAGGTACAGATGCTTCATTTGGTAAAAAGTTTGCTGCTGGGGCATTAAGTGTCGGTGTGAGCCTAGCTACAGTCGGCGCTGGTAGTGGTTTCGTAACCGCTTATATCCCACAGGAAGGTCAACAATATGTTGTGCACATTGTCGACTTAAATAGTAAGACGATCATGTGGACAAAAGGTGGAATGCTCATGGGTAAACCCTACTCTAGGAAGAATCACTCGATTGAAGCTAAAGCTATTTTAAATCCTTTATTTGAAGTGGCAAGCAAATAAATCTGTATCGAAGAAACGAATTTCCCCTTAAATTAAATACATTAAGTCTAGTTTGAGGGGTATTGTGTTTCTTTAGAAAGAAATCACTTATCAATAAATAACAACTCGGATCAGAATTTTCCATAAAACTAATTCAGTTGATTAATGTATATAAAACAATTGCTGGCTTTCATACATTTTTTTATTTATTCTCTTTTATAATGATTAGAAGTGTAAAATAAGAATGAATTTAAAATCCTTAAATCGAAATATTTTAACTTGTACCCTATGCTCGACCCTCTTTCTAACAGCTTGTGCATCAAATAGAGTGGGTGACTCAACAAGAGACTTCTTTACAAAATATGAATCTGGACATGAATGGATCACGATTCTTGAAGATGATGTAGTCGCTTTTGGTAAGCCTTCTATTGCATTACCTCATGAACCCGCTGATAGTATTGTCATTGCAGGAAAGCAGTATAGTTATGTAATTACTCAAGGTGGCACTGAACTTATCCAGCTGCTCAGCCAACTTGATCCAAAGCATATTCAAATTGACCGTGACTTAAATTTCAATGCTCCCGAACAAAATAGTCCACACTTTTATGGAAATTTTAGATTTTCTTATACTCCCCCTAATGGAAAATTAAATGAAAAAGAAACAAAATTATTTAAAAAATACGGTGTCCAACCTTGTAGTTGTATAGAAAAAATACGGCCTGCCACCTTTGATCTCAAACTAAGAGGCAAGGTTTACCCAGTTGCAAAAAATATTGATACATTAACTCCCTTATCCAAACCCTACCATGTCAAGATTCAATACCTTTACTATAAAAGTGAAACAGTGAAACGATCCAAGAAAGAGATATTGCAGCAGTTACCAATACTCCCTCTTGCCATTGCATTCGATGTGGTTATGTTACCGTTTCAAGCAATAGGGCTAACAAATGAAGTATGGAAATAGCAACATATAACCCGCTCATTCTTACTATACTGATGATCACTTGTGTAAATTATTTTTTTATATTGCTAGGAGAGATGGATGTTTTCAATACACACTAAAACAATGCTGGCACTCGCTACCACAGGAATACTATTATCAGGCTGTGCCACCAAAACCCTAATCACCAAAGACAGTAAAACGTATACACGGACAGCCAAAGTTACTTTAGTTGAAGACAATGTAGTGGCGTTTGGACGACCAGCACAAGCAACAAGCAATTTACCAAGAGATAGTATTGTAATTGCAGGTCAAAAAAACAGTTATATTTTGACCCAAGGTGGCAGTCAGTTTGCGACCATTATCAATAAGCTTGATCCCAAGAACATTCAAATCACTCGTGATCTAAATTTCTTTTCTGAAAAAAATGACGGTCATTTTTCAGGAACATTGCCCATTTCTTATGTCAAACTCAAAGAGGATTTAAGTAAAAAAGACTTAGAATTTTTTATTGAAAATGGTGCAAAAGAGTGTTCATCTTCAAGTGATACACGTATGCAAGCACAACGTTTTTGTTTTGATATAAAACTTGCTGGTGTCGTCTATCCTACCGCAAATAACCTCAGTTCATTAAAAGCATTAAGCAAGCCTTATCAAGTCACCATTTATACGCAAAAACAAGAAAGTTATAAATCTCGATCTAGTCTGAACCCATTAGAGAAATTAGTGTTATTGCCTTTTGCTGTTGCAATTGATGTGGTCAGCTTGCCGTTCCAAGCTGCTGAAAAGATTTTTGATTAAGATTGAACAAATGGTCTTTAAGTCTGTGTGATCAATCAACTTAAAGACCAAACCTTAAAAAATGAACATCTTATTTCATCAACTATGCGTCTCTTCTTCACCTTCATTGTCAAAAGTTTTGGCAATTTTTTCGATATTTAAACTTTTCGCCATCGCATCAAAAATATCTTTATAGACCCCTTGCTGATGATAAAGTTGATGATGTTCACCATGTTCAACAATCGCACCATCCTGCATTACGTAGGTATAGTCGGCATCAATAATCTGAGAAAGACTATGCGAAATAATGATCACGGTTCGCCCTTGTTTGATTTCATCCAAACTCTGTTTAATCTGTTCAGTAGCAATCGCATCTAAACTGGCGGTAGGTTCGTCTAAGAAGATAATCGGAGGGTTTTTTAAAAACATTCGTGCGATAGCAATACGTTGTTGTTGACCACCCGACAACAGCAATGCATCGGATTGATAACCTTTGGGTAATTTTAAGATTTGTTCATGAATTGAAGCTTTCTTTGCGGCTAGGATAATTTCATCCTCGGTTGCGTCCATTTTTCCATAGCAAATGTTGTCTTGTATGGTGCCCTGAAAAATATGATTTTTTTGCAGTACCAAACCAATATGATCTCGTAAATATTGAGTATCCATATCTTTCAGATCAATACCATCCATCAAAATTTGTCCGGATTGTGGTAGATAAAACTTATCCAACAAACTGATTAAAGTCGACTTTCCAGCACCAGACAGCCCAACCAACGCAGTAATTTTATTGGGTTGAATAACCATATTAATATTCTTGAGTGCTTGATAACCGTTGGGATAATAAAAATCAACCTGCTTTAATTCAAACTTTCCACGCAAGAGTGATGGTTTTTGCTGCCCTGACTTTTCTATTTCATCATCAGCTTGAAGAATTTGGAAAAAACTTTCCGCATAAATCATAGCATCATTGACCTCATCGTAAATGCGGTGCAAGGAACGAATCGGAGCCGAAACATTGTTAAATAACAAAATATGAAACATGATCATTCCAATGCTCATATCTCCAATCAAAACAAAATATGCGGTCAGGATAATAATAAAAACTATGCCAATTTGTTCGGTAAAGGTTTTAACCCCATCAAAAATAAAGCTAATTTGACGCGTATGCATCTGATTATCAGTCAGTTGCTTTTGTAAAATCAGTTGCTTTTCAGCCTCTACTTTTTCACGGTTAAAAGATTTAATCACCGTAATCGAATTGATAATACTCAAAATTCCCTGACTTTTACGTTCTCGGCCATCACGCAAACTTCGCCTTACACCTCCTAACTTTTGCGCCTGCTTAAAAGTCAACCAGAAGTAAATCGGTACGATACACAGCGCAACTAACCCGATCCAGAAATTGGCATAGAACATTAATGCCAATGCCAAAATTGCACTGCTAAACAATGGAAGAATGTCAATGAAGAATATCTGAATCAAACGTGTAATCGAACCAATACCTCGGTCAATACGGGTTTGTAATTTTCCTGCTTGATTATCATCTTGAGTAAAAAATGAAAGCCGATAAGTTAGAAATTTTTCGATGATTGCTTGTGCTACATCTTGGGACACCATAATTCTTAGACGTTCACCAAAGAATTTTTGGCCAAACTGAATCAATGTACTAAGTATTTCTTTTGTGAGCAAAATAACGCTAATCGTTACTAAAATATACCAACCTTCAGCGAGTCCCTCTCCGGCTTCAACTAAACGATTAATTTGATCAACTGCGTATTGTAAAGTTAAAGCATTTACTTGCGCCGTAATTGCCCCAACCAAAGTGAATATTAAAGTCACAATGACCAATAACTTATACGGCGCAACAAAGGGTCTAACTTTAGTAAAAAGTTGCCATAAATTCATATTTTTAACGTCTATTCTCCTCAATACCTCTATAAATCTGATTAGCAATTAGATTGTTATCATTTTCCATCCATTGAAACAGACCTACGCAATGACACGAAACATCCAGATAAAACTAAAGTGCTTCTTCCAAAATCTCTGTATTATTTTTCTTAATTTTATTCATCTGACTGTTTAGTTTAAGTACCTCCTGATAGAGCGTATTAAATTTTTTCACAGGTGCATTTTCATGAAACAGAATCATTTTATTTTTTATTTGCCATGGATGTGCCTTCAATAAATCAAACATCGCTTGGGCCTTTTCTATAATTTGCTGTTCAATAGAGAAGATATCCTCATTTGAATCAATTTCCAGATTACTTTCTAACTTGGTGAGTAGAGTTTGACGTAAATCTTGCTGAATCGACATTTTTTTGACTTGTTCTAGTGAATCCAAATAAATTTTCTGGCGCTGTTGCTCATATTGTACTGAAGCATTTCGTACCTCAACGAACATCTGGGTTGTTTCTTTATAATTCTCTGTACGATCTCGATCTAATCGTTCAACATCTAGAAAAGTATCCCATTTCGCTGCTTTTAACTCACGCAAATAATGATTTCGAGCTTCGACATTTTGCATCCAGTATCCTAGTAAAAACGCAGACATTTTTTGGTAATCACCAGATAAGCGATCATCATGCACATCAAACTCTACAGGCGTTGACCAATCTTGAGCCTGATCATAGAGTTCACGCATTTTCTCAGCCATCACCACCTCAAACATTTTTTGATTATTCAGTCGGTGCTGTTTTATATAATCCTGATAGAAGAAAAATGAACCAATACAGACAATAATAATGAATAAAAATATCAACAAACGACGCATATCATCTCCAAATTTAATTATATTTTTAGTTCTAAAGTTGATGTTAATCCGTTTAACAATCTACCTTTAGATGTTTTTATTTCAGTCCTTGTAATGCAGCATTACATAATGTTCGCTTTAAATTCAACATGATCACCCTTATTATCAGATGTAATGATCATTATTGAGATAACACCATGCGCGTAGATATCTGGTCGGACGTCGTTTGTCCCTTTTGTTATATTGGTAAAAAACGTCTTGAACATGTTGCAGAAGAAGCTGGAATTGAACTCGATATTCATTGGCATAGTTTTGAGCTTGATCCCAATGCCCCAGCAAAGCATGACACATCAAATACCGAACGTTTAGCTCAGAAATATGGTCGTACTTTTGCCGAAATGGAAGAAATGGAACGTAATATTGCAACCATGGCAGCTGCCGAAGGTATTGATTTCCAATGGCAGAAAGCCAATTCTGGTAATAGTTTCAATGCCCATCGAATCATTCACTTGGCGCAAAGCAAAGGTTTAGGTAACGAAGCAAAAGAAGCTTTTTTCCATGCTTATATGACTGAAGGCTTGGCAATTGGTGAACGCGAAGTAGTCGAAGAAATTGCGTCACGCATTGGTTTGGATAATGCTGAAGTGGAATACGTCCTTGACTCAGATGAACTGGCTGATTTTGTTCGTCATGATGAAAAAATTGCACGTGAACAGTTAAATGTCACAGGCGTACCTTTCTTTGTATTTGATCAAAAACTTGCGCTTTCAGGTGCTCAACCACGTGAAATTTTCTTACAGGCGCTGCAACAAGCACAATCTACAGCTCCACAGCAAGTGGAATCAACCGAGACAGCCCAATGTCAGGATGATCAATGTGAAATAAAACCATAATTATTGTGGTTTAAACCATAAGCAAGCAACAAGTAACACCGTTGCTTGCCTCTATACAAACCAGTATATTTTCTTTTTATTTCAGTATTTTAACTATAACAATCACTATTAGATTAGATTTATTTTTTATTTGTTTAATTTTTTTATCTTTGATATGTGAGACTGTTCACAACTTAGTCATAAATTTACAGATACATTTCTATTTGATCATCTGTTTATCCGATTTATTCTTTTAAAATGTTTTTGTTTTCAAGGATAAAGCATGAACAGCATCTCTATTTCACCTAGCCAAATGAGAGTATTTGCTAACTATCAGACTATAGATTTTGACTTTTTTTCTTCTATAATTGTCATAAAGTGACGTCTTTTGTGATGAAAATACAAGTTTTTACAGCTTTTATGGTTGTTCTAAAACCAGACGATTGATCACTATTGTGAATCACTTTTTACATGGAAAAAACAGAACCAATTTGACTTAAAAAATATATATCCATTGCGATTTATACGGTTAATTTATTATTTGAACAGGCTCAAGCCTATCTCTAAGGAAACAATAGATGGACGTATTAGAGAAAGCACTTTTGGTTGATGAGCTCAAAAGTCTGATTGAGGGACTCAGTGATGATAAAGCATCACTGTTTGAAATTGCGAAAGCAAAACAACGAATTAAAGATATTTGCGCATCTTGCGACGATCCTACTTTTCAAGATCAAATTACACCGTTCAAGGCATTTATTGAAAATGAAGAGTTTTCCAACGAAGAGTTGAGTCACCATGGTTTTGCCATGACATATCGAGGCACCTATAACTTTATGGGTCGTGTTGAAAATGCATTATTCGCCTCTGGAGATATGGGGTGGGCTGCATTACGACAAGCTCAACTTTGGCAAGTTTGGGTGATTCGTCCAGCATTATCTTTTCTGAAAAGCCCATGGATGCCATCATCCCATGATGCATTACAATGGTTAAAAAACCATGCCAGTGAATACATAAAAACAGATCATGAACTTGAAACGCTGATTCCTGTTTTAGAACCTATACAAGCATCTTCAAATACAAATCACCCAGCTCAAACTGATATCTTATCGGTAATCCGAGAAGAAACCGAGCAATTCAAATCTCAGCTTGACGCAATCATTCAAGAAAAAATTCAGCCAATCACCTCCAAGAGTCACGCTGGCACGCCATCGACTATCAAATCATCTTATCGTAGTCCTAGCAATCTCAACAAAGCGAAACCTGTAACTCTAAATGATTTCAATTTAGATGGCTTTCTCTGTCGCCTAGAACGCGTCAATGCTCGCCATTTTCCATCCTTATATCGTGTTGATATGCACAACGAGATGGATCAGAACATCAAAATTGATTGGTTATATCTCAAAGCGGAGAATGAAGCCCAACCTGTTTGGGAGTCCACACAGATTTTTATTGCTGAGCAACTGTATGCTCAAGGACAATTTTCACATTACGTGGTTTTGGTAGGGACACATAATACTGAATATGCAACGTCTATCTTGCAGTCCTATACCAACCAACAACATACTCAAACCAGCTCTATCCACCAAACCAGCTGGAGAAATTTCAAACAGCATTATCATCAACATGAAAGCTTATTTAATGAATGTATTATGAATGGCAGCTTGATATGGCAACGTGATCAACGTGCTTATCCTTATATTCCTGCATCATTTATCAATACACAAAAATTCATTCCATTTGAAGAAACTGCCGCCACCTTTTTCACACCAGTTATCTTATTAAGAGAACGTCATAAAATCCGTGTGATTCATGGTGCTGAACGCGTCAAACTGTCCAGTGAAGATCAGGCTTATCCTTATTTGTTATTAGATCGAGCAGATGGTTATACCTGGCAATTGATTCGCCAAGCGATTAGTCGTTTACCACAACCCATCTCAGTACACGATTTATATCAAGCTTTAGAAAATAGTGCGATCTCTGAGTCTTCTTAAAGAACAGTACCTAATTTTTATGGTTTTCTTGTATCGACACCGTGATCATTTACACCTTTTAAGCAAGCATGATAATAAGGGCCGAGAAATATATTTACTCCGCCCTTTTCCTTGTTTTATATAATTAAATTGCTGTTTTTTGTTTCTGTAACTTGCTTTTGACAGATGAATCATCAAAAGTGAAACCAAGAACAATATATAAAGCATACATTATGGCAATTTCTATCAGAACGGTATCAACACCTTTATTTTATTGCTTCGCAACATTATCTTTGGCTGCGATCAATACCTGCTATGCAGAAACAGATTTGGATACGATTGTGCAGCAACAAAATCTAACATCTGCTCCTAAGACAGTACCAACAGAAAGCTGGTTAGGCTATATTCCCAAATGGGTGGATGCAACACCGACGGTATTCCCTGAGCAATCGAACCAAACTATCGTACCACCCATCAAGGAAACAGAAGATAAGACATGGGTGGATAAACAACAACGCCATATCCGAGAATGGGCAGATCGTACCTCAGTTAAAATTGATAATTGGTTTGGTGAAATTGATCCAGATAAACCAGCTTCAGCAACAATTCGCGTCATGCTTGATAATTACTGGAATGAATATGACAACTATGAGGTTAAACCACGTATTCGCGGTAAGATCAAATTACCGACTCTGGAAAAACGGTTAAGCTTAGTTTTTGGCGATGACTCCTTGGATGATGAATTTAATAATCATCTTGGTAATACTAACCAACAGAGTAATCAAGACTCGGACAAAAGATTTGATTCTAAACAAAGCCGAGACAGCAATAGCTCAATCGCATTACGTTGGTCTAACTTTTCTAAAAAACTTCCCTTTGAAACAGATGCAGACATCGGCTTACGTTCACGAGACGACCTTTATTTACGTTTGAAAGCTGAAAAACGCTGGGAACTGGAGCATGATTTTTATTTTAATGCTGAACAAATCTATCGTTATGGCAGTAGAAGTGAAAATTATTTACGTACAAATTTAGAATTGACTCATGCTCGTCCGAATCAACCATTTTTGTCTAATCAATTCAGCCTTACTTATGCAGATAAACAAGATGATGACCTCAGATGGGATAACCGTACCTTTCGAGAACATCAATTCTTTGCACATAATCGATTTAATTATGGCATCTATACAGGGGGCTACTATAACGATAATGATCTACGTTTAAATAGCTGGGGCCCATTTGTATCATGGCGGCAACCGCTATGGCGTGAATGGTTCTATGTACAGGGTGATATGAGCTATTTAAATGATCATCGTGAAGATCGTAATCATTATGTGAGCACCTTCCTCCGTCTTGAGACCTTATTCTAACGAAGATGATTTTTTAGACATTACTGTGGATAACTTTAGACTTATCCATAAATATAAAAAAACCTCTGCCAACAATGAACTGCACCCCGAAAGTTGGACACTTTTAGTCTAATTTGAAGGGTGCTTTTCTATGGCTAAATATTCTCAAGAATTTAAACTTGAGGTTGTCCAATACTACTTATCTGGTTTTGGAAAGGCTGCTACAGGTCAAAAATTTAGTGTTGACCATATGGATGTTCAGAAATGGGTTACAGCTTTTGAACAATATGGTATTTCAGGTTTAAGTGTAAAAACCACTAAATCCCACTATTCTCAAGAATTTAAATTTCAAGTTGTACAAAGCCTTTTAAATGAAGAACTTTCAGCTAAAGAGGCTTCACAACGGTTTCATATCAGAGAAAAAGGAACCATTCTGCAATGGTTAAATCTATATCATGAATATGGTATAGATGGCTTAAAAGCCAAACCTAAAGGACGAGCCAAACAGATGCCAAAGCCGCAAAGAACCAGAACTCAATATTCTCAAGCAGATCGCGATAAAACACAGGAACAGTTGCTTGAAGAACTTGCATATCTACGAGCTGAGGTTGCACTTTTAAAAAAGCGGAGAGCCTTAAGACTGGAACAAGAAGCAAAAGAAGCAGCCGAACAGCAGCGTTTGCAGAACTTATATCAGGATTAAGGCAAGATCATGAGCTAAAGCATTTATTGCATGCAGCTCAAATGGCTCGAAGCACCTATTTTTATCATGAACAGCAACGCAAACTTGAAGATAAATATAGTGATCTTAAACAACAAATAAAGGCGATTTATCATCAACATAAGGGACGATATGGTTATCGTAGGATTACGCTTGCCTTAAGGAATATGGGACGAGTCATCAACCATAAATGTGTTCAATGGTTTAACACAAAGTATGTCACGTAAAGGAAACTGCTTGGATAATGCAGTGATGGAAAGCTTCTTTGGCATACTTAAATCTGAATGTTTCTATGGAGAGAAATTTAATTCAGTTGATGAACTAGAACAGACAGTGAAAGAATATATTCACTATTATAACCATGAAAGAATCAAGGTTAAATTAAAAGGACTGAGTCCTGTACAGTACAGAACCCAGTCCTTAAAAGCGACTTAATCAAACCGTCCAACTTATTGGGGTCAGATCACAAAAGCAGAGGTTTTCCGAATAATTTATTTTACTTCAATAACAACTCATTAATACGCTTCACATAAGCAGCAGGATCTTCAGGTAAACCACCTTCTGCAATCACCGCTTGGTCAAAGATTACATTCGCAAGATCATCAAATTGCGCTGAGCTCTCAAGTTTTTTCACCAATGGATGCTCTGGATTAATTTCCAAAGTCGGCTTGACCTCTGGAACTGCTTGTCCTGCTTGCTTCAACATACGAATCAATTGAGGAGAAAGTTCACCCTCACTGGTGACTAAACACGCAGGAGAGTCAACTAAACGTGTAGTGACACGAACCTCTTTAGTTTTGTCTTTTAATGAGTTACTTAAACGCTCAACGACTGGTTTAAATTGCTCTGCGGCTTCTTCAAGTGCTTTTTTCTCTTCAGCATCTTGTAAATCACCTAAGTCCACGGCGCCTTTAGAGACATTCTGTAATGGTGTACCATCGAACTCATGCACAAAATTCATTGCCCAGTCGTCAACGCGATCTGCCATTAACAATACTTCAATGCCTTTTTTCTTAAACAACTCAAGCTGCGGTGAGTTTTTTGCAGCCGTTAAGCTATCGGCAGTCACGTAATAAATTGCTTTCTGCCCTTCTTTCATACGTGCTTTGTAGTCCGCAAAAGAAGTTGAAATCTCATCATTATTTGACGTCGCGTAACGTAATAGTTTCAAAATACGTTCACGATTGCCAAAATCTTCACCTAAACCTTCTTTAAGTACAGAACCAAATTCTGAATAGAATTTTTTAAATTTCTCTTGGTCTTTTTCATCTTCTGATTTTGCCAAACCATCTAATAAGGTTAATACACGGCGCGCATTCCCTTCACGAATGGTTTTCACATCACGACTTTCTTGTAGTAATTCACGACTGACATTCAATGGTAAATCGGCACTATCCACTACACCTTGGACAAAACGTAAATAGTTTGGAATCAAGTTGTCTGCTTCATCCATGATGAATACACGTTTTACATACAACTTAATGCCGGCTTTGGCTTCACGAGTAAATAAATCCTGTTTTGCCTGACTTGGGATGTACAGCAATTGCGTATATTCAGTACTTCCCTCTACTCGATTGTGTGTCCAAGCGAGAGGTTCAGCAAAATCATGACTTAAATTCTTATAAAACTCGATATACTGTTCTTCAGTGATTTCACTCTTGCTACGCGTCCATAATGCACTTGCAGAGTTAATCGCTTCCCATTCATCAGTTTTGACCATTTGACCGCCTTTTGGCTCTTCACCCTCAGCGACCTCTTCTTCTTGCCAGACTTCTTTTTGCATTTCAATCGGCAAACTGATGTGGTCTGAATATTTATTAACGATTTGTTTAACTTTCCAAGATTCTAAGTATTCAAGTGCATCATCACGTAAATGTAAAATAATGTCGGTACCACGGGTTTCTTTATCGATGTTTTGAACTTCAAACTCACCTGTTCCACCACTGATCCAGCGTACACCTTCTGCTACATCTAAACCCGCACGACGAGATTCAACGGTAATTTTATCAGCTACAATAAAACCTGAGTAAAAGCCCACACCAAACTGACCAATCAACTGTGCATCTGCTTTTTGATCACCTGTGAGTTTAGACATGAAATCCTTGGTACCTGATTTTGCAATCGTTCCGAGGTTATCAATCGCTTCCTGCTGACTTAAACCAATACCATTATCAGAAATTGTCAGTGTCTTATTGTCTTTATCAAGTGTTACACGCACACGTAAGTTTGGATCATTTTCATAATATTCAGGGTGATTAATCCCCTCAAAGCGTAATTTATCGCAAGCATCTGACGCATTTGAAATGAGTTCACGCAAGAAAATTTCTGGGTTGGAATAGAGAGAATGCGTCACTAAATGCAATAACTGAGCAACTTCAGCTTGGAAACTATAATTCTGTGAGGCTTGTTCACTCATACATCACTCCTTATTTGTGAGGCTTATCTATTTGGAATGATTTATGAATGGTGGATAACTCCAATTTTTCAATGCTTTTTTTGAATTTTTACATCGAATCTATCCAAAATTAAGATCATAACCACAAAAAAACCTCACATTTTGAACTGCACCCCGAAAGTTGGACACTTTTAGTCTAATTTGAAGGGTGCTTTTCTATGGCTAAATATTCTCAAGAATTTAAACTTGAGGTTGTCCAATACTACTTATCCGGTTTTGGAAAGGTTGCTACAGGTCAAAAATTTAGTGTTGACCATATGGATGTTCAGAAATGGGTTACAGCTTTTGAACAATATGGTATTTCAGGTTTAAGTGTAAAAACCACTAAATCCCACTATTCTCAAGAATTTAAATTTCAAGTTGTACAAAGCCTTTTAAATGAAGGACTTTCAACTAAAGAGGCTTCACAACGGTTTCATATCAGAGAAAAAGGAACCATTCTGCAATGGTTAAATCTATATCATGAATATGGTATAGATGGCTTAAAAGCCAAACCTAAAGGGCGAGCCAAACAGATGCCAAAGCCGCAAAGAACCAGAACTCAATATTCTCAAGCAGATCGCGATAAAACACAGGAACAGTTGCTTGAAGAACTTGCATATCTACGAGCTGAGGTTGCACTTTTAAAAAAGCGGAGAGCCTTAAGACTGGAACAAGAAGCAAAAGAAGCAGCCGAACAGCCACTGCTGTCCCACAATTATTCCAAGAAGAACCTCAATTGAGGTTCTTCTTGTTTTCGCCACTTCTTATCGGGTAAAAATAATGCCTTTAGAAGTTTTCTTTCAAATAAATTGACCTGAATAATTCTTAATAATCTCTGGACAGTCCATCCCTCATGAGCCATATGTTTTGCAAAACTCACTAATAAATAGGCAATTAATGCAATCCATATTTGAGTTTGTATGGCATTTCGGCTTCGACCTAGAAATGATTTCAATTTTAAATTCTGTTTAATCGCTTTGAAAAATAATTCTACTTTCCAACGATCTTTGTAAATTGCTGCAATAGTCGATGCAGCTAGATGAAAGTTGTTACTTAGAAATTCAAATGTCCTTTTCTTTTCAACATCATAAAATTCTATTCGTCTTAATCGCTTCGGTGCACCACGCTTTTTAGCATAATCACTGCTCAACTCAATATATTCATCCGCAAGAATTCCTTTGCAAGCGTATACTTCACGTTTTGACTTTACTTCATAAACCGTCTTCGGTCTTAGCCGTGTCACAAAGCTGACTTTTCGGTCAGTCATCTCTGCAAACCACTGATAATCAACATACCCCTTGTCAAAAACTACGATACTTCCAGGTGGAAATTTGAGTAATCTGCCTTGCACCATATCATTTTCAATACCATCTCCGAGTGCAACAAATTCAGGAATCGTATTGCTGTGATTTAATCCAACTGTCAGTTTAATGCTCGCTTTGGATTCATGTACTTTTGCCCATTCGCATAAGGACAGTGAAAGATCAATGTGGCTTGCATCAAGTGAATACAGCGGATTCTTAAATCGAAATTTATGTGCAATCTTTGTGTTTTCACAATGCCGAAGTAACTGAGTAAATAATTGCTGATATAGGCTGGCAGGTTGTTCTTGATTGATTCTTGCCAAGGTGCTTCGTGCAATAGTCTTAGCACCGAGGTGATAGAGCTTTTCCTGCTGTGATTCGAGATTGGATTGAATATCTCTTAAGCTTTGCCGACAGGACAGCTGGGACATCAATATGGCAATAAACTGATCCCAGCGTGTGGCTGATCTTAATTTTTGTCCACAATGATGCTGCTTGGCAAGACGTTCAAAATCACATCGTGAAATAGGTTTAAGTAATTGATGAAATACGGTATTCTGATGTGACAAAACCTGAGTCCTTGTAGTTAAAGTGTTTGTTCGCACTTATATTTTAACTATTTTGGACTCAGGTTTTTTATTTAAACAAAACTATGGGACAGCAGTGGCCGAACAGCAGCGTTTGCAGAACTTATATCAGGATTAAGGCAAGATCATGAGCTAAAGCATTTATTGCATGCAGCTCAAATGGCCCGAAGCACCTATTTTTATCATGAACAGCAACGCAAACTTGAAGATAAATATAGTGATCTTAAACAACAAATAAAGGCGATTTATCATCAACATAAGGGACGATATGGTTATCGTAGGATTACGCTTGCCTTAAGGAATATGGGACGAATCATCAACCATAAATGTGTTCAACGGCTGATGCAGTCTATGCAGCTTAAATCACGTATCAGGGTGATGAAATATCGCTCTTACAAAGGGCAAGTGAGTAAGATTGTAGACAATGTATTACAACGTCAATTTAAAGCGGATCAACCAAATCTGAAGTGGGCTACGGATGTGACAGAATTTAATGTACGTGGTGAGAAATTGTATTTATCTCCAGTCATAGACTTATTCAATGGAGAAATCATTGCATTTCAAACCCAGCGCAGACCACATTATGCTCTAGTCAAAAACATGCTAGACACTGCGTTAGGTAAGCTCAAGCCCGATGACAAGCCTCTTTTACATTCAGACCAAGGTTGGCAATACCAAATGCGTCATTATCAGCAACAATTGAAACAGCATGGTTTAACACAAAGTATGTCACGTAAAGGAAACTGCTTGGATAATGCAGTGATGGAAAGCTTCTTTGGCATACTTAAATCTGAATGTTTCTATGGAGAGAAATTTAATTCAGTTGATGAACTAGAACAGACAGTGAAAGAATATATACACTATTATAACCATGAAAGAATCAAGGTTAAATTAAAAGGACTGAGTCCTGTACAGTACAGAACTCAGTCCTTAAAAGCGACTTAATCAAACCGTCCAACTTATTGGGGTCAGATCAATTTGTGAGGTTTTAAAGAACGAATGAAGCTTAGAATTTATAGCTATAACCAAGTGTATATACCATTGGATTGATATCTAAGTCAGTCAGTTTTGTACCATTTAATCTTACTTCAGGCTTTAATTGAGCATAACGTGCATCAAAGAATACCCCCCAATTTTTCGCATCAGCAGGCTGGAAAGTAAAACCGAGTTGCCCCGCAAAACCGAAGTCATCTTTCACTTTAATTTTCTCACCTGATAACGGACCGACTGTTTTTTCATCCCATGCAAGAAATGCGGTTCCCCCCACACCGATATAAGGCGTAAAAGCAGTTGAGTTCTTAAAATTATATTTGGCAGTAATGGTAGGTGGTAAATGTTTGAGCTTCACCACTTTCGTTCCGTCTAAAGAAACATCATGTGATATTGGTGTTGCTAATAATAATTCAGCTGAGAATGGTGTATCACCAAAAAAGTACTCGACTGACGGTGTAAAAGCAAATTCATAATCTGCTTTTAAAGTTCCCACATCAGCTATGGTTGTTTTATCTGTTGGTGCAATAACACTTGCTCCGACTTTAACCTGGAAACCTCCAGCAAAAACAGTTGAAGACATCCCCAATAAACTAACAACTAATAATTTTTTTAACATTTAAACAACCTCTTTAATAAAAAATAAAAACTTACATATTTATAATAATCATGAGTTTTAAAATTATGCAATACATATTAATTCTGACTATTTTAATCATATTTTCAAGCATATGATTCAAAAGGATATATATTTGCAAATATATGTAACAAAAACTAAAACCTAGTATTTTAGTTTGGTTTAAACATATGAAAACCAAGCTTTTTTATCAACTTTAATCATTAAAAACACATCATTTTAAATAGAATTTATTTTATATATTTTAGTTTAAATTTATAAAATAAATGAAAAACAAATCACAACAAAGTCAAAAAATGTCACTTTAATACCTAATCATTAAGTTTCTATCTATTTTTACCCTCCATCTTTTAAAATCGTTTCGATTATTAATTAGCAAATAGAAAATATCTTTTAATCTGAGTTTTATACTTTATTATTTTTTAATATAAGAAGGCCCTAAAAGAGCCTTCTTTATTCTTTCCTATAGAACCATCGCTGCAATCCACCCAAAAACCAATAATGGCAGATTAAAATGTAAAAATGTCGGGACAACCGTATCTCGCATATGATCATGTTGCCCGTCGATATTTAAACCTGAAGTCGGCCCTAGAGTTGAATCGGATGCTGGTGAGCCTGCATCTCCCAAAGCAGCAGCCGTTCCTATAAGCGCAATTGTTGCCATAGGACTAAAACCGAATTGCAAACACAAAGGTACATACATGATTGCCAAAATTGGCACCGTGGAAAATGAAGAACCAATCCCTAAAGTAATCAATAATCCAACCAACAACATCACAAAAGCAGCAAGTGCCTTACTATCCCCAATCCATCCTGCAGTCACTTTTACCAACTCAGGAACTTGATGTGTTGCCTCAATCACCGCAGCAAAACCTTGAGCTGCAATCATGGTAAAGCCGACCAATGCCATCATTCTCATTCCACTCACGATAACATCGTCAGCTTCTTTCCATTTAAAAATCCCAGCACAACTCAGAATTGCAACGCCCACTAATCCAGCAACAATCATAGAATCCGAGTAAAGCTGAACAATAATGGTTGCAATCACGGCAAAAGCTGCCATAAATAAAGTAAATCGTGCAATTTGCGGTGCTTGTTGCTCCTGTGCCATTTCGCCCACGATGCTTCGTGTTACATTATGCAAGGGCTTATCTTCATATACTCGTGGCTTACGGTAACTCACAAATAAAGCAGTCAACATGCCAAGAAACATCCCCCCCACAGGGATAATCATAGCGCGAGGAATTTGATCATTGCTGATTTGCAAACCATAACTCTGACCAAAATGATTGATGTTATGTGCGAGAATATCATTCAAAAATATTGCGCCAAATCCCATCGGCAAGAACATATAAGTTGCGACTAAGCCAAATGTAAGCACGCAAGCTACCGCTCTACGGTCTAACCGTAAATGATTAAACACAATGAGTAACGGTGGAATGAGTACAGGAATAAAAGCGATATGCACAGGAATAACATTCTGCGATGCAATAGCGGCGAGTCCGATGGTACTAAAAATGAGAAATTTCACCTGCTTTTGCGCACGAATATCTGCATCATTTTTAAGACTTTTAACCAGTTTATAGGCCAGAAGATCAGGCAATCCCGAGCGAGCCAAAGCTAAGGCAAACGCACCTAACACACCATAAGCGAGTGCGATTTTCGCACCACCACCCAAACCATTGTTGAATGCATCTAAAGTGCCTTGTAGCCCTAAACCAGCAAATAAGCCGCCAGTCAAAGCACCAATGACCAATGCAAATACCACTGGAACACGCCCCAAGGAGAGGCCGAACATGACAGCAACCGCTGCAATAATTGCAAACATAACTCTGAACTAAATGAAACGAGGGCGCCATTTTAGCAGAGTTTAAATTGAGCGATTGCTATCTGGTGTTTTTTATTTATGCATTTTTCACGATAAATTGACGAATATAATCCGCAATTTTTTCAGGTTGACTCAGTACCGCCCAGTGATTTGCATCCAACTCTACATACTCAAAATTTTCAACCCATTTTGGCATCGATTCAGTAATGTATTCTGGACTTACAAAGGCATCACGACGCAATACAATTGCCTGAACTGGACATTGGGCATAGCGTTGACGTGGCTGAGTTAAAGATGGAATAAAGTTAGCACGATACAAATTAATTCCATATTTACCATCCGCAACAATATTTGCATTCAGTGGTAAACCTTGCTTCTTCTCAAGACCACTCAAGATTTTCCCCCATCTTTCTGGGCTAAAAAATGTCCATACGGTCGGGGCAAGCAAAGGTAAATGGAATGCGCCGATATACCAAGATTTCGTTAACATTTTCAAAACATTGCTTGGTGCGGATTTGAATTTTTCACGTAAATATAAAGATGCATGATCTAAACAAGGCCCTGAAATCGTTGTATAAGACAACAAACGACCTTTGAGTTTCGGCTCAGTTGCTGACTCCCATGACTGTAAAGATCCCCAATCATGTGCTGCCATGTGGAAATTACGGTTTGGTAAAACTTGATCAACCACTTCTTGTAGATCCAAAGATAAGCGCGGCAAACGATAATCTTTAATACGTTTTGGAATTGACGATAAGCCCGCACCACGTACGTCATAAGTTACAACAAAGTAATCATTTACTAATTTCTCGATGATCGGTTCCCAAACTTCTTGGTTATCTGGATATCCATGCACCAAAACCAATGGTGTCTTTTTCTGATCTCCCCATGTTTTAACACATAAGGTTTGTTGGTCAGATGTGGTCACTGTTTTTACTTGTACTTGCATAACTTTTTCCCATTTTGTTTTTTAAGTGGCTTGGTCATAAAACAGCCATTGCCAGCGATGCAATAAAAATGATACTTATGGAGTATGAATAGTGTTGCAAGAAAAAAAATTGACCATGAAAGCCTTTTTCAAAAAAATTCGCACCATTCCAGTTGTGTCTAAATTTATCATCAACCATTATTCACCTTATCGTGGTGCAGGTATCGCGATAGACACCATCGACCTAGAGAACTATTTTATTCGCGTCAAAATGCCACTGACACGAAAAAATCGTAATATCGTAGGCACACACTTTGGAGGCAGTCTTTATTCAATGGTTGACCCATTTTATATGCTTCTTCTGATGCATCATCTAGGTCACAAATATATTGTGTGGGATAAAAGTGCTTCGATTAATTTCCTCTCTCCAGGTCGAAATACGGTGTATGCAGACATAGAATTGAGTGCCGATGAAATTGCGGAAATTAAATGCTTGACCGCAAATTATGAACCAGTCTATAGACATTACACTTTGAATATCATTGATGAGGCGGGTACACGAATCGCTGAAGTCGAAAAAGTACTTTATATTCGACGTAAAAAACCCAAAGCCAGTTCAAACCAACACTGATTCAAAACAAAATGCCTGAAATTTATTTTTTCAGGCATTTTCTTAGCTCTCGTGTGTAGATATATACTCAACACTATTTCTTTTCTTGGATAGCAGCACCAGCACCACCACCGATTGCACCACCAATCGCAGCACCTGAGTCACCACCAAAAATTGCTTTTCCAACCACTGAGCCAATACCAGCACCGACTGCACTGCTCGTGGTTGTACTGCTACTACCACCTTTAGCATTTGCACCAACACCTGCACCTGCTGCAGCACCAACACCTGCACCCAAACCGCCACCAACATGGTTACCTACACCGCCACCAACTGCTCCGCCTAACGCTGCTGCACCAATACGCTGATCAGATGCACTCATATTTTGACAGCCTGTAAACATCACCGCCGATAACATTAAAGTAGATACTAAACCGATTGTTTTTTTCATGATCGTACACACTCCTTTTATGCTCTACTGAAAAGCATAATCTTCTTTTATGGGGAATTTGATCACATTGTGTTACCAGTCTGTCCCAATCGATTGATATTTTGTAAAGTCGTTGCCTTGATGACCACATCACTAAAAGCAAAACTGAAAAAGCCCTTATCATCATAAGAGCTTTTGAATTATTTAAGCAGTACTAAGCCGATATTAGTACTTACCTTTTTTCTCACCATAAGCTGCACCAGCACTACCACCTAGCGCACCACCTGTTGCAGCACCAGCTTCACCACCTAATACTGCGCCACCCAACCATGCACCTACGCCAGCACCTATTGCACTATTACGCGTATTCTTACTGTTCGCACCTTTCGTATTCGCAGCAACACCAGCTCCTACAGCAGCACCAAGACCTGCACCTAAATTACCACCTAGATTTTTACCTACAGCACCACCTGCACCACCGCCAATTGCAGCAGCACCAATACGTTTACTTTCTGGACTTGCATGTTGACAACCCGCTAAGATTGTCGATGACATCAATACCGCCCCCATTAGAATCATCATTTTTTTCATTTGAAATACTCCGCTTTTATATGCCGCTAGAATAATATGCTTTGATGAAGCTTTTACTCAGATCAAGTAACCAAATGCGAGTGCTATACCCTTTTTTTGTAATATTTTGCGCGTATTTTCTCCATTAAAAAAGCACCCGAAGGTGCTTTTTTAATTCGTTAAGACTTAGAACTGGTCTGAGTTCAACGCTTGACTAAATGCTTGGTCAACTTCACTAAAATCATTGTGAAGTTCAAATTCAGCAGCTTCTGCTTCTTGACGACGACGCTCTAAGTGATACGCAAGACCTGTACCCGCTGGGATCAAGCGACCCACAACAACGTTTTCTTTCAAGCCGCGTAAGTCATCTTCTTTACCTGTTACAGCCGCTTCAGTTAACACACGTGTGGTTTCCTGGAACGATGCAGCAGAGATGAACGAGTCAGTAGACAGCGATGCTTTAGTAATACCCATTAACTGACGTTCAAACTTCGCTGGGAACTTGTTCTGAGCCAAGACAGCTTGGTTCTCTTGAACAACGCGGATGTAATCCACTTGCTCACCTTTGATGAAGCTTGTATCGCCGCCATCAGTAATATCAACTTTACGCAACATTTGACGTACAACAACTTCAATATGCTTATCGTTGATTTTTACACCTTGGAGACGGTAAACGTCTTGAACTTCGTTCACGATGTAGTTAGTTAATGCCACTTCACCTTTCAAACGTAAAATGTCATGTGGGTTTTGTGGACCATCAGAAATGGTTTCACCACGGTTTACATGCTCACCTTCGAACACGTTGATTTGACGCCATTTAGGAATCAATTCCTCGTAGATCTCTGAACCGTCATCCGGTGTAATCACTAAACGGTTCTTACCTTTGGTCTCTTTACCGAAGCTTACAACACCTGATACTTCTGCAAGGATCGCATGTTCTTTCGGCTTACGTGCTTCAAACAAGTCAGCTACACGTGGAAGACCACCGGTAATATCACGCGTACGTGAAGTTTCTTGTGGTACACGACCAATAACGTCACCCACACCAATCGTTTCGCCATCACGGACAGTCACAATTGTGTTTTGTGGCAAGAAGTAGAACTGTTCACCGCCATCAGTTGTATCCAACACGATTGCAGGACGTAAATCTTTACCAGAAGCAGGACGCGCTGTTACAGGCAAGATTTCAACAGTGGTCATACCTGTTGCATCATCAGTTTTCGATGTCGCAGTTACGCCATCAGCGATCTGGCTGAAACGTGCTTTACCAGCAACTTCTGTTACCAATGGATGCGTATGCGGATCCCATGTCGCAACGATACCACCAGCCTCAACAAGCTCACCATCTTTGATCAAGATGCTTGCACCGTAAGGAAGTTTGTAGCGTTCACGCTCACGGCCTAACTCATCGGCAATACCAATTTCACCTGAACGTGAAACTGAAACCAAGTGGCCTTTGGCATGTTGTACAGTTTTCACGTTGTGGAAACGTACAGTACCTTTGTTACGAACTTGAACACTGTTCGCAGCAGAAGTTCGGCTCGCAGCACCACCGACGTGGAAGGTACGCATCGTTAACTGTGTACCTGGTTCACCGATTGACTGTGCAGCCATTACGCCTACTGACTCACCTGGGTTTACCAAGTGACCACGAGCGAGGTCACGACCATAACATTTCGCACATACACCGAATGTTGATTCACATGCGATTACAGAACGTACTTTAACTTCATCGACACCCGCTTCTTCAAGCTGAGCAGCGATTTTCTCGTCAATGAGCGTACCACGAGGTAATACCACTTCATCATCAGAAGCACGACGTACATCTTCAGCTGTTACACGACCTAATACACGGTCACGTAATGGCTCGATGACATCACCACCCTGAATGAACGGAGTCATCACTAAACCACCTGCTGTACCACAGTCAGGTTCAGTAATTACCAAGTCTTGCGCTACGTCTACAAGACGACGAGTCAAGTAACCAGAGTTTGCTGTTTTCAATGCCGTATCGGCCAAACCTTTACGTGCACCGTGTGTCGAGATGAAGTACTGAAGTACTGTCAAACCTTCACGGAAGTTTGCTTTAATTGGGGTTTCAATGATCGAACCGTCTGGTTTAGCCATCAAACCACGCATACCTGCAAGCTGACGAATCTGAGCTGCCGAACCACGGGCACCTGAGTCAGACATCATATAGATGCTGTTGAATGATTTTTGCTTCTCGTCTTCACCTTGTTTGTTTTTCACAAGCGTATAAGACAAGTTATCCATCATCGCTTTCGCAACTTGGTCATTGGTACGCGCCCAAATATCGACCACTTTGTTATAACGCTCACCAGCAGTTACGAAACCTTGCTCAAACTGTTGCTCGATTTCACGAACTTCTGTTTCTGCTTTGTCAATAATTGTGTGCTTAGTAGGTGGAATGAGCATGTCTTCCATACCTACAGATACACCTGAACGAGTCGCTTGACGGAAGCCCAAGTACATTAATTGGTCAGCAAAGATAACTGTATCTTTCAAACCAAGTTTACGGTAGCAAGAGTTGATCAATTTAGAGATGTTCTTTTTAGTCATCTCAAGGTTGATCATGTCAAAGCTTAAGCCTTGTGGAACAACTTCCCACAACAAGCAACGACCAGGTGTCGTATCAACAATAATCGTTTGTTGTTCACGCTCACCATTTTCATCAATTACAGTTTGGTGTACACGTACTTTAACACGTGCATGGATCGCAACCTTACCAGTCGCCAACGCACGGTTCACTTCGTGAGTATCCGCAAACACCATGCCTTCACCTTTGGCATTTACCGCATCACGCGTGATGTAGTAAAGACCCAAGACCACGTCCTGAGAAGGAACGATGATTGGCTCACCGTTGGCAGGTGACAAGATGTTGTTTGTTGACATCATCAACGCACGCGCTTCTAGCTGTGCTTCAAGTGTCAATGGAACGTGTACCGCCATTTGGTCACCATCGAAGTCGGCGTTAAACGCAGCACATACGAGTGGGTGAAGACGGATCGCCTTACCTTCGATCAGAATAGGTTCAAACGCTTGAAGACCCAAACGGTGAAGTGTTGGCGCACGGTTCAACATCACTGGATGTTGACGAATCACGGAAGCAAGAACGTCCCAAACTTCTGGCGTCTCACGCTCAACCATTTTCTTCGCAGCTTTAATGGTAGTCGCCTGACCTGAAGCTTGTAGTTTCGCGAAAATGAATGGCTTGAATAATTCAAGTGCCATCTTCTTCGGAAGACCACATTGATGCAGACGTAAAGTAGGACCTACAGTAATTACCGAACGACCAGAATAGTCAACACGCTTACCAAGTAAGTTTTGACGGAAACGACCTTGTTTACCTTTGATCATGTCTGCCAAAGATTTCAATGGACGTTTGTTCGAACCTGTAATCGCACGACCACGACGACCATTATCAAGCAACGCATCAACAGACTCTTGTAACATACGTTTTTCGTTACGTACGATGATGTCTGGCGCAGCAAGGTCAAGAAGGCGCTTCAAACGGTTGTTACGGTTGATCACACGACGATATAAATCGTTCAAGTCTGAAGTCGCGAAACGACCACCTTCAAGTGGTACAAGCGGACGTAAGTCTGGTGGAAGTACAGGAAGTACGTTCATCACCATCCATTCAGGCTTATTGTTCGAATCTTTGAATGCTTCCATCAACTTCAAACGCTTAGACGCTTTTTTAAGTTTCGTCTCAGAAGTTGTTTGCGGAATTTCTTCACGTAAACGAGCAATCTCAGCTTCAAGATCGATATCTTTTAATAAATCCTGAACTGCTTCTGCACCCATTTTCGCAGTGAATTCATCACCGTGTTCTTCAAGTGCATTGTAGTATTCTTCGTCTGTTAAAAGTTGATACTTTTCAAACGGAGTCATACCAGGATCAGTAACAACATAAGATTCGAAATACAATACACGCTCGATATCACGTAATGTCATATCAAGAAGTAAACCGATACGGCTCGGTAATGATTTCAAGAACCAAATATGTGCAACTGGTGATGCAAGGTCAATATGACCCATACGCTCACGACGAACTTTTGCTGTTGTAACCTCAACGCCACATTTTTCACAAATGACGCCTTTGTATTTCATACGCTTGTATTTACCACACAAGCATTCGTAATCTTTTACTGGACCAAAAATTTTGGCACAGAACAAACCGTCACGTTCAGGTTTAAAAGTACGGTAGTTAATGGTTTCAGGCTTTTTAACTTCACCGTGAGACCATGACTTAATCATCTCTGGCGACGCAAGACCAATACGGATACGGTCAAATTCAACGGGTGCATGACCTTCTGAATCCGTTTTCTTACGCATGATATCGAGCAAGTCTTTCAATTTTTTTCTCCGTGTGTCGAGGAGCTACACTCACTCAACTGGGTCACAAATATTGTTTTTTAACTGAATAATCCTCCCTCAGTCCCTCCTTTTTCTAAGGAGGGAAGCCCCTACTCTTTCGAGTGGGAACTCCCCCTTTCATAAAGGGGGCTGAGGGGGGATTAATGGCTAATTAGTCACCATTTTTCAGTTCAATGTTGATACCTAAAGAACGGATCTCTTTGGTCAATACGTTGAACGATTCAGGCATACCCGGATCCATATAATGGTTACCATCTACAATGTTCTTATAGATGCGTGTACGACCTTCGACGTCATCCGACTTAACAGTAAGCATTTCTTGGAGTGTATATGCTGCACCGTATGCTTCAAGTGCCCATACTTCCATCTCACCGAAACGCTGACCACCGAATTGTGCTTTACCACCAAGCGGCTGTTGTGTAACAAGTGAGTAAGAACCTGTTGAACGCGCATGCATTTTGTCATCAACCAAGTGGTTCAATTTGAGCATGTACATGTAACCTACAGTTACAGGACGATCAAACTGCTCACCTGTGCGTCCATCAAACAATACCGTTTGACCAGTACGCGAAATGTCTGCCAATTCAAGTAAGTCTTTAATTTGACTTTCTTCAGCACCATCGAATACAGGTGTTGCCAATGGAACACCAGCACGTAAGTTACCTGAAAGTGCTAAAATTTCTGCGTCAGTTAAGCTATTCAGCTCTTCTTGCTCGCCACCAACCTTGTTATAAATCTTGTCTAAAAAATCACGTAGTTCTAAAACTGTACGCTGTTCTTTCAACATTTTCTCGATTTTATCACCAAGACCTTTCGCCGCCATACCTAAGTGAGTCTCAAGAATCTGACCCACGTTCATACGTGATGGTACACCCAATGGGTTTAACACGATATCAACTGGTACACCATTTGCATCATGCGGCATGTCTTCAACTGGCAAGATGTTTGATACAACACCTTTGTTACCGTGACGACCCGCCATCTTATCACCAGGCTGGATACGACGTTTAACAGCAAGGTAAACCTTAACAACTTTCAATACGCCAGTTGTTAATTCATCACCTGTAGAAAGTTTACGTTTCTTCTCAGCAAACTTCTCATCAATCTCGTAGCTCTTCTCTTTCAAGAACACTTGAATTTGAGTTAAACGCTCAGCAATTGCTTCATCATTTGGCTGGATTTCAAGTAAATCAACAAGCTCTAAACCAGACAATAAGTCTTCAGAAAGTTTATCGCCACGTTTAGTCGAACCACCACCGTTAGATTCTTGACCTTTCAACAAACGAACAATACGTTCACGTGCTGCTTCTTCGAAGATCTTGTATTCTTCTTTCAAGTCTTTACGGTATGCATCAAGCTGAGCTTTTTCAATCGCTTGAGCACGTTCATCTTTTTCCAAACCATCACGAGTGAAGACTTGAACGTCAATCACCGTACCTTTAGTACCAGACGGAACACGTAAAGAAGAATCTTTTACGTCAGCCGCTTTTTCACCAAAGATTGCGCGAAGTAATTTTTCTTCAGGTGTTAATTGAGTTTCACCTTTAGGCGTTACCTTACCTACAAGGATATCACCCGCAGTCACTTCAGCACCGATATAAACGATACCTGACTCATCCAATTTAGACAGTGCAGCTTCACCAACGTTAGGAATATCGGCAGTAATTTCTTCTGCACCTAACTTAGTATCACGTGCTACACATGACAATTCTTGAATGTGAATCGACGTTAAACGATCCTCTTGAAGAACACGCTCAGAAAGTAAAATCGAGTCTTCATAGTTATAACCGTTCCATGTCATGAACGCGACGCGCATGTTTTGACCCAGCGCAAGTTCACCCATGTCAGTCGAAGGACCGTCAGCCAAGATATCACCACGAGCAACTTTGTCGCCCAAGTTCACGATGACATTCTGGTTAATACATGTGTTCTGGTTTGAACGTGTATATTTGATCAGGTTATAGATATCTACACCTGCTTCACCCGCAATCATTTCATCTTCGTTGACACGAATAACGATACGAGATGCATCTACATACTCAATCGCACCACCACGGTTTGCGATCACACACACACCCGAGTCGCGCGCTACGTTCGCTTCCATACCTGTACCAACAAGCGGCTTGTCAGCGCGCAATGTAGGAACAGCCTGACGTTGCATGTTCGAACCCATCAAAGCACGGTTCGCATCATCGTGTTCAAGGAATGGAATCAATGATGCTGCAACAGAAACAACCTGCTGTGCAGAAACGTCCATATGCGTTACGCGTTCAGGCGACATACGTACGAATTCACCTTGATGTCGCACAGAAACCATTTCTTCAGTTAAATTACCATCTTTATCAACTGCAGAGTCGGCTTGTGCAATGACAGTCCCTACTTCTTCAATTGCAGATAAGTATTCAACGTCATCTGTTACACGGCCATCTACAACTTTACGATACGGTGTTTCCAAGAAACCGAAGTCGTTCGCTTTTGCATACACAGAAAGCGAGTTGATCAAACCAATGTTTGGACCTTCAGGCGTTTCAATCGGACAAACACGACCATAGTGAGTTTGGTGTACGTCACGTACTTCGAAGCCCGCACGCTCACGCGTCAAACCACCAGGACCAAGTGCAGACACACGACGTTTGTGTGTAATCTCAGATAATGGGTTGTTTTGGTCCATGAACTGAGATAATTGGCTTGAACCAAAGAATTCTTTGATTGCAGCAGCAACTGGTTTTGCATTGATTAAATCTTGCGGAGACAAGTTATCTGTTTCTGCTTGGCTCAAGCGCTCTTTAACAGCACGTTCAACACGCACTAAACCAACACGGAATTGGTTTTCTGTCATTTCGCCAACAGAACGTACACGACGGTTACCTAAGTGATCGATATCATCGACTTCACCTTTACCGTTACGGATTTCCACCAATGTACGAAGTACATCAATGATATCGTCGTGTGATAAAATACCTTCAACTTCACGAGACTTCTGATCAGTACCCACTTCGTAAGGACGACCCAAACGACGGTTGAACTTCATACGACCCACTGGAGACAGGTCATAACGCTCAGAAGAGAAGAATAAGTTATTGAACAAGTTTTCAGCAGCTTCTTTCGTTGGCGGCTCACCTGGACGCATGACTTTATAGATTTCAACAAGTGCTTCTTCACGACCTGTTGTTGTATCTGCACGTAAAGTATCCGCAACGAAAGGACCACGATCGATATCGTTGGTGAACAGAATATTAAACTGTTTCACGCCGCCTTCAGCGATTTTCACCATCACTTCATGGCTAAGCACCGTATTTGCAGGAATCACATCACCACTTTTCAATGTGATATCTTCAGCTGTAATACGCTCATACAAGTATTCATCAGGTACTGAAAGCTTCGCTAAGTTCGCTGCTTCCATTTGACGTACGTGACGTGCATTAATACGTTTGCCTTGTTCAACAATCGCTTTGCCATCGTTATCTAAGATATCAAATTGCGCCATCTCACCACGTAGGCGATCTGGAACGAGATCAATTTGATAGCTGCCCATATCTAAATAGACAGGTACTTTTTCGTAGAACAAATTCAGGATTTGCTCATTGGTATAATTTAAAGCACGTAAAATCACAGTCGCCAATAATTTACGACGACGGTCAATACGTACGAATACTAAATCTTTAGCATCAAATTCGAAATCTAACCATGAACCACGGTAAGGGATAATACGTGCTGAATACAACACTTTACCGCTTGAGTGGGTCTTACCCTTGTCATGATCAAAGAATACGCCTGGCGAACGGTGTAATTGAGATACGATTACACGCTCAGTACCGTTAATAACGAATGTACCGTTATCGGTCATGAGTGGCATTTCACCCATGTAAACTTCTTGTTCACGAACGTCTTTAATTGATTTGGTTTCGCGATCTTTAATGATCAAACGAATTTTTACGCGCATTGGTGCCGCATAAGTTGAACCACGTAAAATACATTCACGTACGTCAAACTCTGGTTTACCAAGACTATACTCAACAAATTCTAAAGCAGCATTGCCAGAATAACTTTCAATAGGAAAAACTGAACGAAATGCGGCTTGGAGACCGATATCTTCGCGATTTTTTGGAGTTTTGCCACCTTGTAAGAAAGTACGGTACGAATCGACTTGAATCGAAAGTAAGTACGGTGCTTCCATTACGTGGGGCAATTTACCAAAATTCTTACGAATCCGTTTCTTTTCGGTATATGAGTATGCCATCTGGAGTCCTCGGAAAGTAAACTAAGCCGCCTGCAGAACGGGCTTAGAAGGAATTACGCAAGCCGATATGGCCACCACTGTTTACAAATGCTGCAATTTTTAGTGGTATTAAAACGCTTAACAATATTTTTATAAGCAAAAAAATATTGGTAAGCGTTTGATATTTAGCCGTTTGTTCTAATTATATGCGTCAAAAACGCAAAACTAACAAAAAACGAGCCGATTATTGTAACGCAAAAAGGCTGATGACCCAAGAGCCATCAGCCATTTTTTGGAGCCGATTTTCAAAAAATCGACTCCCTACAGCATTACTTAAGTGTAACTGTAGCACCAGCTTCTTCAAGCTTCTTCTTAAGTTCTTCGCCTTCTTCTTTAGAAACGCCTTCTTTAAGAACAGCAGGAGCGCCTTCAACAAGATCTTTAGCTTCTTTAAGACCAAGGCCAGTAGCTTCACGAACTGCTTTAATTACAGCAACTTTGTTAGCACCGAAAGAAGTCAACTCAACGTTGAATTCAGTTTGTTCTTCAGCAGCAGCAGCGCCAGCACCTGGAGCAGCAGCTACAGCTACAGCAGCTGCAGATACGTTAAATTTTTCTTCGAAAGCAGAAATTAATTCAACAAGTTCAAGAACTGTTTTTTCAGCAACTGCGTTTAAGATTTCTTCGTTTGTTAAAGCCATGAGAATAACTCCAAATGGATATTGAATGGTGTGAAAATAGGATTAAGCCGCTTCTGACTCGTTTTTCTCTTTGAGCGCTGTAATGAGGCGACCCAATTTCGAAATAGGAGCTTGAAGAACAGAGGCAAGCATAGTAAGCGCTTTCTCTTGGTTCGGAAGGTTTGCAATTACGCTAACTTCAGCACCTTTATAAAGCTTGCCATCAAATGCAGCTGCTTTAAGTTCAAATGCTTTATTAGTTTTCGCAAATTCTTCGAACAAGCGTGCAGCAGCACCCATGTCGTCTTCAGAAGTAGAGAAACCGAGAATTGTTGGACCAACAAGGTCGTCATTCAAGATATCAAATTGAGTACCTTCAAATGAACGCTTAGCCAAAGTGTTACGCACGATACGTGTAGTAACACCTAACTTACGAGCTTCAACACGAAGTGTTGTTAATTGCTCTACAGTTAAGCCTTGATAGTCAGCAACAACGGCAGAGAACGCTTTAGAAGCAACTTCGTTTACTTCTGCAACGATCTGTTTTTTGTCTTCGATAAGAAGAGCCATCGTAAAACCTCCTAACGGTGATTTATGCATCCCAAAAGATGCACTCCCAATTCGTAAGTCTGACTAAGACTTACACGCGGAGGAGGAATAAATCACACCACCGCGTCTACTCAGACTGGAAGATTAAGAAAAACATTCGAAAATATTTCTCGCCTGAGGTCTTTGACGCTGATAAATATTCATTTATCAATTCAAAGTTTGCTTAGACTTTTTCAAAGAAAAAGTCTAAGGCTTTAAAATTCTGTCTAATTACTTAGAAACGTTGCTTACGTCAACGATCAAACCAGGACCCATAGTTGAGCTCAAAGTGATCTTTTTAACGTATACACCTTTAGACGTTGCAGGCTTTAAGCGTTTTAAATCTGCAATTAAAGTTTCAACGTTTTGACGTACTGCTTCTTCGCTAAAACCAAGCTGACCGATTGCAGCGTGGATGATACCTGCTTTGTCTACACGGTAGCGTGCTTGACCAGACTTCGCATTCTTAACCGCGTTAGCAACGTCAGGCGTTACTGTACCCACTTTAGGGTTTGGCATTAAGCCACGTGGACCAAGAATAGTACCTAACTTACCAACAACGCGCATTGCATCTGGAGCAGCAATTACGACATCAAAGTCAAGATTTCCACCTTGAATGCTTTCAGCAAGGTCATCAAAACCAACAACGTCAGCACCTGCTTCTTTCGCAGCTTCAGCAGCAGCGCCTTGAGCAAAAACTGCAACACGTACAGTTTTACCTGTACCTGCTGGTAAAGTTGTCGCACCACGAACAACCTGATCAGATTTACGTGGGTCTACGCCAAGGTTTACAGCGATATCTAAAGATTCTTTGAACTTCGCAGCTGGTAAGCTGTTAAGAACTTGTACTGCTTCTTCCAAAGTGTAAACTTTGTTTGCTTCTACAGCTGCAGCAATGGCTTTTTGACGTTTAGTTAACTTTGCCATGTCTTATAGCTCCACTTCCAAGCCCATAGAACGTGCAGAACCAGCAATGGTGCGCACACGAGCGTCTAAATCAGCACCAGTTAAGTCTGGTTCTTTAGTAGTCGCGATTTCTTCTAATTGAGCACGAGTCAACTTACCAACTTTAGTTTTGTTTGGTACAGAAGAACCCTTTTGAATACCAGCAGCTTTCTTAAGAAGAATAGATGCAGGTGGAGTTTTCATGATGAATGTGAACGACTTATCATTGTACACAGTGATCACGACAGGAATTGGCAAACCAACTTCAAGTTTTTGTGTAGCAGCATTGAATTCTTTACAGAATGCCATGATGTTTACACCACGCTGACCTAAAGCAGGACCAATTGGTGGAGATGGATTTGCTTTACCAGCTGGAACTTGCAGCTTGATATAGCCGTCAATCTTCTTAGCCATTGAAAATTACCTCTGGGTACAAGCGCCGCTAGGCTCCCCAAAAATTAAACAACACCGAAGTGTTAGAACAACAATGCCCGATCAAATCGGGCGCTTCTCAACCAGTTCAAATTAAACTGTTTTTTCGACTTGGCGAAATTCCAGCTCAACCTGAGTAGGTCGATTAAATACATTAATTGTCAACGTTAAACGTGACTTATCGTATTGAACTTCCTCCACGACCCCTTTAAAGTCAGTGAACGGACCATCAATAACGAGCAATTCTTCACCTGGTTCAAACATCGTCTTAGGACGAGGTGCTTCACCAAGATTACGTACACGAGCAAGAATCGCATCAGCTTCACGCTGAGTGATTGGCGCAGGTTTTTCTGGTGTTCCACCAATAAAACCAAGAACTTTTGGACACTCTTTTACGATGTGCCAAGTGTCATCATTCATTTCCATTTCGACTAACACATAGCCAGGAAAGAATTTACGCTCAGACTTGCGCTTTTTACCGTCCTTCATTTCAACTACTTCTTCAGTAGGAACAAGAACTTCACCAAAGCTATCAGCTACCGTGCTACGTTGAATACGTTCATTAAGCGAACGCATCACTTGCTTTTCAAAACCTGAATAGGCATGAATAATATACCAACGCTTCATCGCACCTTACCCGATAATTAACTTAATAAACCAGCCCAACCCGTAATCAAAACACCACAATACGATTGCTGTTACAATTACAACCACAAGAACTTGCCACGAGGTGGTCATCGTCTCTTGTTTTGTCGGCCAAGCCACTCGACGTAGTTCTATCCGCGCATCTAGCAATAAACGCACAAAGCCTTTACCTTGATGGGTGGCGTATAATAAACCTAAAGCGACCGCGATACAAGCCAAAATTACCCCAATGCGCACCCAAATATCATTTGCTGGTGCCCAATAGGCAGGTAAATGCTGATTTACCATTGCTGAACCAATCAGCAAAGTCAATGCAATCAACCATAAGACAACATCTAATGGAGAACCTGAGCTTACAATTTCTGCAGCGTTATTTCTTTGAGGGATTGGCGCGTCGCTCGATGCGTCACGCGATTTATCATTCGACATTTTTTTACTCGTCGTAGAATTCGCGACTTATTATATGACAACTTAGCCAGAATCAAGCGTTTTTATTTAAAAAAAGTGGCAGGTCAGGAGGGACTCGAACCCCCAACATTCGGTTTTGGAGACCGACGCTCTACCAATTGAACTACTGACCTATGATGCAAATCGAAAGCCGAAGCTTCCGATTTGAGTTTCATAATCTATTATGCAGTTACTTTCGCAACAACACCAGCACCTACAGTACGACCACCTTCACGGATCGCAAAACGTAGACCTGGGTCCATTGCGATCGGGTGGATTAACTCTACTGACATTTCTACGTTGTCACCAGGCATTACCATTTCTACGCCATCTTGTAATTTGATCGCGCCAGTTACGTCAGTTGTACGGAAGTAGAACTGTGGACGGTAACCGTTAAGGAATGGAGTGTGACGACCACCTTCTTCTTTAGAAAGTACGTATACTTCTGCATCGAATTTAGTGTGTGGCTTGATTGAACCTGGTTTAGCAAGTACTTGACCACGTTGTACGTCTTCACGCTTAGTACCACGTAGAAGAACACCACAGTTCTCGCCCGCACGACCTTCGTCTAGAAGTTTACGGAACATTTCTACGCCAGTTACAGTTGTTTTAACTGTATCTTTAATACCAACGATTTCAACTTCTTCGCCTACTTTAACGATACCAGACTCAACACGGCCTGTTACTACAGTACCACGACCAGAGATTGAGAATACGTCTTCGATTGGCATCAAGAATGCTTTGTCGATAGCACGTTCTGGCTCTGGGATGTAAGAGTCAAGCGCTTCAACAAGAGCAAGAACTGCAGACTCACCGTACTGACCAGCATCACCTTCCAACGCTTTAAGCGCAGAACCACGGATAACTGGAGTGTCATCACCTGGGAAGTCATAAGTAGAAAGAAGTTCACGAACTTCCATTTCTACTAATTCAAGTAATTCTTCATCATCAACAAGGTCACACTTGTTAAGGAATACAAGAATGTAAGGTACACCAACCTGACGAGAAAGAAGGATGTGTTCACGAGTTTGTGGCATTGGACCATCAGTCGCAGCACATACAAGGATCGCGCCGTCCATCTGAGCAGCACCAGTAATCATGTTTTTAACATAATCGGCGTGGCCCGGGCAGTCTACGTGAGCGTAGTGACGAGTTGGAGAATCGTATTCTACGTGTGAAGTATTAATTGTAATACCACGTGCTTTTTCTTCTGGTGCAGAGTCGATAGCTGCGTAATCTTTAGCTTCACCGCCGTAAGTTTTTGCACAGATCGTTGCAATCGCAGCAGTTAAAGTTGTTTTACCATGGTCAACGTGACCAATTGTACCCACGTTTACGTGTGGTTTATTACGTTCAAACTTAGCCTTAGCCATTTTGATTTTCCTCGTTTACGTCGACACCAGTTTAGAGAAAAACAACCCTGAAAAACTTTCTTTATCGACATTCGCCTAAAAAACTAGACACCTAATACTTGAAAAGCAGACTATAATAGCCTGCTTCTTTAAAATTTTGTAGAAATTCTACTAAGCTGTATATCTGGAGCTCTTATCGAGATTTGAACTCGAGACCTCTCCCTTACCAAGGGAGTGCTCTACCACTGAGCTATAAGAGCGATCTCTTCGATGGAGCGGGAGACGAGGATCGAACTCGCGACATGCAGCTTGGAAGGCTGCCACTCTACCAACTGAGTTACTCCCGCGCGTTGATACTTTACCACTTCAATCGAAGTTATATGGTGGTGGGAGAAGGATTCGAACCTTCGAAACTTTCGTAGCAGAGTTACAGTCTGCCCCCTTTGACCGCTCGGGAATCCCACCAAATCACACTTGCACAGTGCAGCTCGTTTACTTCAAACTCAAAACCTTAAGATGGTGCCGGCACACGGATTCGAACTGTGGACCTACTGATTACAAGTCAGTTGCTCTACCAACTGAGCTATGCCGGCGCTTCTTAGTGTTTCGTACGTTTCGTATCGGAACGGTGTGCAGTTTAGCAAAACTCTGAATCGATGCAAGTGGTTTTTTTAAAAAAAACGCTAAAAACTCATAAAATCAATCCGTTTGACGATAATTCAACCGCTTTGATCACTGCGCGAGCTTTTATTTGGGTTTCATTCCATTCTGATTCAGGATTTGAGTCTGCAACCAACCCTGCTCCCGCTTGCACGTAAACCTTTTTATCACGAATCACACAAGTACGAATCGCAATCGACATGTCCATTTCCCCATGCCAACCTAAATAACCAACAGCACCACCAAATACGCCACGTTTTACAGGCTCAACCTCATCAATGATTTCCATGGCACGTATTTTGGGTGCGCCTGAAAGTGTTCCAGCCGGGAAAGTCGCCTTAAATACATCCAAGGCATCAATATCATCACGGACTTCACCCTGCACATTTGACACAATATGCATCACATGTGAGTAACGCTCGATTACCATGCGATCAGTGACTTGGACTTTTCCAATCTTTGAAACACGCCCAACATCATTACGACCCAGATCAATCAACATCAAATGTTCAGCAATCTCTTTTTCGTCTGCTAATAAATCTTGCTCGAGTGCCAAATCTTCTTCTTTAGTCTTACCACGTGGTCGTGTACCAGCCAAAGGACGCACCGTTGCGACCCCATCCTCTAAACGAGATAGGATTTCAGGTGATGAACCCACAATATGAAAAGGCTTGTCATCAACAAGCGTTCGTCCTTGCACTAAAAACAGATATGGTGATGGATTGAGATGACGCAAAGCACGATAAACCTGTAATGCCTCACCATCAAAATCAGACACCATTCGCTGCCCTGGCACCACCTGCATGACATCACCAGCACGAATGTACTCTTTCACCGTTTCCACCGTTTCAAGAAACTTTTCTTTCCCCGTGATCGACTCAAAGTGCGGAGCTGTATGCGGTTTTGCCTGCAAACTCACAGGTGTTGCAAGCAGTTGCTCTAATTGATCCAATTTTTGTTGTGCTTGCGCATAAGCATCATCTTGATTTGCATCAGCATGATGGATTAAAAATAAAGTATCTTTTAAATTATCAAATACGATCACTGTTTTTGACAGCATTAACCATAAGTCTGGCAATGTAACTGGATCGTCTGCTGGAACATTTTTTAATTTTGGCTCGATATAGCGTACAGCGTCGTAACCCAGATAACCCACTAAACCACCTGTAAAGCTCGGTAGTTCAGGCAATTCTTTTTTACTTGGTACTTTAAATTGATGCTGAAAGTCGCGAATATATTGAAATGGGTCGGTACAATTTTGTTGGGTAACGGTACCATCAGTTTGCTGAACGGTAAGCACACCTGCATTACATGAGAAAACCGTAGATTCACCCAAACCGATCATTGAGTATCTCGCCCAATTTTCACCACCTTCAACAGACTCGAAAAGATAGGCATGTTTATGTGTTTTAAATCGAGCAAAAACGGAAAGTGGGGTTTCAGTATCGGCTAAACGTTGGCGGTAAACGGGAATGGTGTTATAGCCGGCTGATTTTAACTGTTCAAATTGTACTAAGGTAGTCATGGATATTCTCTATGGTTTTAATTTCTGTGCGTTTTTTCTTTAGTGCTCTTTCAAGCCCGCCATCGAAAAACCATAACTACTTTCATGCCTGTCTCCTGATCTGATCTTCTTCAACGAGTTCCACCAAACGATCCACCACCTGTTGCGGTTGGCAATCGTAAATATTCTCCCCATGATTATAGCCATAGCTGACCACAATACAATCTATACCTGCACGTCGTGCAGCTTCAACATCATTACTTGAATCACCAATCATTAGTGTTTGTGCGGCAGCAACATTTTGGCTCTGCATACAGTGCAATAATGGCAAGGGATGAGGTTTACGCTCAGGCAAGGTATCACCACCAACCACCATCTTAAAATAAGATGAAAGTGACAAAATATCCAAAATACCTCTCGCTAACTGCTCAGGTTTATTGGTCACGCATGCCATAGCAATCCCATGTGTTTGGCAATAATCCAAAAAAGGTAAAACACCTTCATATACCTGAGTATTGACACATAACTCTTGTGCATAGACATCAACGAATGTGTTTAACAAGAGCGTATGTTGCGGAGGGCTTGCATCCTCAAATAAATATTCAAGGACTGTTTCACAAAGTTTTGCGGCGCCCTTTCCAACCCATGCTCGTATCTGATCTTCAGTAACTACAGGAAAGTGCAATTTTTCCAAACTCATATTCATTGCACGATATAAGTCAGCAGCAGAATCTACAAGTGTTCCATCCAAATCAAACAAGATAAGATCACGACGTTGTAACTGTGCAATGGACATTAAATTTCCACCTATAAAATGAAAAAGGCATCCCTCAACTAAACCCTAACACCACTTTACTAAAATGTTAGAGCAACTCGAAGCATGCCTTGATTGTAAAAGTTTAGTCTAATTATTTAAAGAACAACCAAGCGATCACCGCCAAAATGATCAACACAATCAGAGAAATCATGCCCACTGAAGCATTTTTTTGTTGCTCTTTTTCCTGCGCAACTCGCGACACAGGCTCTGGCATAGGCACTGATTTTGGTTCAGCAGAAACCTCAACTTTCACCCCTTCAGGGATCGGTGCAGGCTTAGGAATACCCACTTGCTGAGGCATACCATCGCGACTAATTGGCGTTTCAACAGCTCTTTCTGCAATACTTGGCATACCTTGATCTTGCGTGACTGTGTTTACAGGTTCCACTTCGACTTCTGGTAATTCAGTTCCTGGGGCAAGAACGCTAAATACAAAACTTGCAAATTGCAAAATATCACCATCATGCAATTCAGTATCTTGAGTGATACGCACATCATTCACAAAAGTACCATTTGATGAGTTCAGATCTTGCACCCACAATTGTTGTTCCTTAAGCAACAAAGCAGCATGGCGACGTGAAATATCGGCAGATTGCAATAAAATATCAGCCTCTTGATGACGCCCTACCAACATATCACGTTCAATCGTGAGTTCTTTCCCCGTAAATTCACCTGTAATGGCTTGTAGTTTCCAAGTCATAAACATCAACCCTTATCCTGATTTATTGATTATCGGCTCTTGCAATCATAACATTGTGACAGAAGTGCTTGTGTGCATCTACTGTGAAGATGCCGGATGAAGCGTTGTGGTTGTCACCGTATTCTGACTTCGCTCAACCGATTGCTTTTGCAAAGGTGGCTGTGCTGTCGCTACTGGCGTAGTCACCACAGAGGTCTTTTGTTGTGTCGCTGTTGGAACGTTCTGATATGGTGAGTTATTGACCACTGGTTGAGTGTAAATCTCCGAGACATTTTGAGGCAGTTTGGCAAAATTTCCGTTTTTATCCATCGAAAGCTGCAAGCTATAAAGCTGATTGTAGCGTTGCTGTGATATACGACGAATATCATCTGAATCCCCCACAATCGTTGGATGGATAAACACTAAAAGGTTACGTTTTTCATTACTACGCGTGTCAGCACGGAATAAACGTCCTAAATAAGGAATATCACCCAACACAGGGATACCCTGACGCGTTAGACTGGTATCATCAGAAATCAAACCACCCAAAATCACGGTTTGTCCATGATCAGCCAAGACTGAGGTCTTAATTGCCCGTTTACTGGTCACCAAATCCGTTGCCTGCCCTCGATTAGGCTGAACATTCGAAACCTCTTGTTCAACTTCAAGACGAACTGACCCTCCTTCACCAATATGAGGTACAACTTTCAGCGTTATCCCGACATCCTTCCGTTCAACTGTGGTATATGGGTTGACGGTACTACCAGCTGTTGTTGCAACTGATCCTGTGACAAATGGAACATTTTGTCCTACTACAATATAGGCTTCTTCGTTGTCCATCGTAACAATTGATGGCGTCGATAAAAAGTTAGATTTAGTATTCGCTTTTAAAGCTTGTATCAACGCACCATACGCCTTGCGTGAGTTTTCAAAATTCCCGACACCTATTGAAGCACCATCTCCCAAAGCGCCTGCTGCACCTGCTGCACCACCACTGAGATAACCTGCTGCAATTTTGGATAGTCCAGAACCAAGATTTGAAAAATTAACCAGTCCAACACCACTACTCAAATCACCTAACACCCATTGCACACCAAGTTGATCAGCATCACTTCCAACAACCTCTATAATTGCTGCTTCAATCAGAACTTGCTGACGGCGTGTATCCAGTTGTTGTATTGCCGACTCAATCTCACGCATGAGTTGTGGATCAGCTTTAACCACCAAGGCATTCTGCGTACCATCAGCAATGATACTCACGCCACCACCATTAAAGCTGGTCACATCATTATTTTGACGATTATTAAAACCACTATTTAGGCTAATCGCTGAATTTCCCGATGCGTTATTGGATGAACTGCTATTTTGATTATTCGAAATCAGATTACTAACAGTATTTGAACTACTATTATTAGATGTCGATGAGGATGAAACTGACTGACCTGTCACCAAACCTTGTAAAATTTCAGCTAAATTTTTTGCACTTGCATATTTCAAACGAAATACTTTTAATCCGCCCAAACGATCTGCTGACGGCACATCGACCATTTCGATAATTTGACGCAACCGCTTGCGTGAATCTGGATCACCTTTAATTAAAATACGATTGGTGCGATTATCCGCAACAATACGTACTCGAGACCCCATCAAATCTTTAGATGATCCCGTTCCACTCATTGTCTCAAGCAAAGCAATCACTTCCTCTGCCTGACTCGACTGCAACGTAATCGCCTCAATATCATTCTGCCCTGTTCCATCCAAGTTTCGGACAATATTCTCAAGCTGATAAATATTTGCTGCTCGATCAGAGACGATCAACGCATTGGTTCCCGCCACTGCCGCCAGATGCGCAAACTGCGGCATCAATGGGCGCAAAGCAGGTACGAGATCATTTGGATTGGTATTTTGTAGCCAAATAACACGCGTTACGATTTGATCCCCACCCGCACGATTTCGCCCATCATAAGGAATACCTGCATTTTTTACATTACTATCAGGAACCAAACGAATGGTATTGCCTGAAGGTAAGGCAACCACACCATTAACACTCAACACACCCAAAAAGAGATCGTAAACCTCATCTTTATTGAGTGGTTTATTAGAAATAACCGTCACATTGCCACGAACACGAGGATCAACTGCAAAGTTCTTCCCCGTAATATCAGCAACTTCATTAATAAATGCTGCCAAATCCGCATCACGTAGATTGATCTTCCATGTCTGTGCTTGTACATGGGTACTGATTGTCGCAACTAACGGTGCTGCGGCAAGTAATGCCCAAAGTGGACGCTGATGATTCAAAAAAGCCATAACCTGCACTTATTCCTAACTATTGTGATGATGTGTGATCACTAAAAACTCTGTTGAATGGTCATCACTTGATCACCACGTTTTATTTCTATTTTGGCATGCCCTTGACGACGCACTTGCTCTAGTAATTGTACTTCGCTTAGTCCCTGCCCAACGGTTTGGCCATTGATCGATAGAACTCGATCCCCCGCACGCAAACCCAATGTATTTTTAAGACCAACGGGTGTTTGATCTGTGATTTCATAGCCATCTGCACCACCACTCACTCCCATATTCTTCAAATATTGCTCACGGTTATCCTGCATTTGTTGAATTGCCTGCCCCAATGCAGACTGAGGAGAGTTTTGAACAGGCTCTGGCATATGTGCAGGCGGCGGCTGATTATTGCGATTATTGATTGGTTCTATAGGCTGATATAAACCTTTCTCCAACCCTTTAAAGGTCACTTCTCGTGTTGCACCATTGCCTTGTTTCAACACCACGCGATCCCAATACACTTCAACCAGTTGATATGACGTTGAACCTAAGGTTTCACCTACACGATAATGCTCAGCACTATCATTTAATTTGATCACTGCAGAGGACAATGAGTTGGAAGAACCGAGCAATACCCCTTGTAATTCCAAATTAACATTATCCTGCACTGTACTCGCAGCGGGCTCATTAAATAAAGCGAATGAACTGATATTCGGAACTTGTGCTTGTTGTGAACCCAACTCAACCCGATCAAATTGCATCGCTTGAGGAGGAGCAACTACCAACCAAAAAAACGAAGCGAGCTTCCAACACAGCCATAATAACAAGATTGCCAAAATCAACGGACTGAGCTTATCGAGCTTTTGCCAATCTAACCGTTGTATTTTTTGTATTAATACGTCCATCACATTCCACCTTGTAACAATGGCTGGCGTGAGCTAATCACATAAGTGTCTAGTCCTGCTTTACCCTGATAAGAAGGAACGTTTAACAGCATTCGCTGTGTCAGTTGTACATCAAGCATAAGATTGGCATCTAAACTTATGTTTGCCATTTTTTGACTGCGTTGATCGCGTACATCCAGTTGCAATTGTCCATTGGCATCTTTTAACTCGGCAATTAAAGATGGCATAGTCATACGCTCTTGACGCTGACCAAAAGTATACGTCAATTCGCCACCACCCCAGTTCAGTTGCCCTTCAGTGGCACTAAAACCTTTTTCATTGTGATAATGAAGTTGTACATCCTTGAGTTGAATTGCATTCTCAGGCCATTGCCAATTGGCAAAATAACGCAAAGTCTCAGGTGCCACTTGACCTTGCAACCCCTTAACAATAATTTTTTTCCCCAAGCCATAAGCAAAGACACCATTAAATTGTGTGTTGCCACTATGGATATCGAGATCAGCCCCAAAACGTAATAGCAACAAATCTAAAGGTCGTGTCTTCCAATGCACAGAGCCTCGTAACTGCCCACGTTGCCAGTCCGCTTGTCCCTGCCAGATGTTGCCACTAACATTATGTAGTAATTGATTATCTTTAGAAAATTTCGCAATAAGCCATGTTGCTGGAATCTGTAAAATAATAAAAATTAAAAATGCAAAAATGGCGAATAGCCACCATCTCCATTGTTTGGTATTTTTCTTCATTCCACCCTTACCAACATCGCTAACATCATCCATTTAAAATACTTGCTCTGAATGACATTATGCATAATTTTTCAACATCGCCAATTCTCTCATATAAAAAAACCAAGCTTTTAAGCTTGGTTTTTTACAAAGGATAAAGTCATGGTATGACAAAACGATGACTTTAAAACTCACTTAGATTAAGAAATCTTCAAGTTTTGCGCCTTTTTCTAATTCAGCAACCAACCAACGCGGCTGTTTACCACGACCAGTCCAAGTTTCTTCAGTATTATTTTTATTGCGATAGCGTGGTTCTACAGCTTTACGCGTAGTCTTTTTACGCTTTTGCTCACCTACAGCCAATAACTCTTCAACGCTTAAACCAATACCATCAGCAATTGCTATGATTTGATTATATGCATCTTCAATTGCTTGGTCTTTTTTACTTTCAATTAAAGCTTCAGCTTCTGCTTGCAAACGCTTTAAATCTTCAACTGATAAATCACTAATATCTGGTTTCATCCGAACCACTCCAACTCAATAAGAAAATATTTCACGCAAAAATAAAAAAAATGAATTCTAAATTCAGCTCAATATTAATTTATATGCATTTAATTAATCAATATAAGAATAGCTGAATTAATCACACTATAACAAAAAAAATGCTTTTTATTTACAAGAAAACTTAAAATGAAAACTCAAAATAAAATATATATTAATCTATTTTTAATTTAGCTCAGTTCAAAATAGTGCATAGCACTGATATTTCGACTTCACAAAAAATCACACCCGATAATTTTATGGCTCAATTTTATTTACTTATTATTGAAAAACTCCATTTACAAACCTTAATCCATCACGCCTACGTAAGATGTGTTACAGAGAAATAGCAAATGAAGTTTTTCTATAAATTCACAATATCAGACATAATTGTCTTTACGATGATTAGTTTCAAATTAAATCATGCTCTACAGTCTTTTCTAACTGAATGATCCTTTGCTTAATATGGTCTGGGATATTTATTTTTTTTGCATTCACTTTATCAACACACACCATTACAGCATCGCCTGTTGCAACAATTTGTTGTTGTTGCTCACTCCACAATACATATTGCATTCTAAATGCACTGTTTCGGATCTCCTCAATACGCGCACCAACATGCAACACATCTGGATAAAATACAGGGCTTAAATACTTACATTGACTCGATGCAACTACGGTCAATATATCTTGCTCAAATATATTCAATGCCATCAAATAGGCAATACGAGCACTTTCTATATAGCGATAATATTGCACATTATTTACATGACCAAATGCATCCATATCTCCCCAAGCAACACTTTGCTTATGTATAACAGGGTAGACAGACAACTCATTCATATTTTCACTCACAGCTTAAAGTTCAGAAAATTAACATCATTTTCAAATATTAAATTCAACTGTTTGATTAAATCAAAATTATCCCCTAGGACTGACTTAATCCTTAAATAACTCATTAATATATTATCAGGATATAAAGTTAATAACTGCTCAGCTTCCTGTTGACGGTCTGTCGCCACATAAATATGCCATTTAGCAAAACTTAACATCGGCACACCCGCATAACGTTGCTCAAACAGCAAAATACGTTGCTCTACATCAGCATAATCTGGGATTTGCTTCAGGAGTTGCTGTTGAAACCAGAGATAAAATACTTCCGGATCAAAATGCTCTTGTAATAAATGCAAAGCCAATTGCTCATGTTGTATGCTCATCTCAGGCATTCGAGCCAATAATTTAAGCCACAACACCTTACTCGTATATGGGCGAGTCTGTATTTCATTCTGCAAGGCTAAATAACGCTGCTGCAATGCCGCTAAATCATCCACGGATGCCTGATCAAACTTAATCAGCAATTGCTGCAACCATAGATCTCGATGTTCAGCATCAAGCAAACCATATTGCGTTGCTTGCAGGAACAACCACGGACGTTGTAATGCCAATTTCCCCCATAAAGCAGTGATACGCTGTTGATAAGCCGTTTCGATTTGAAGTAACCAAGGAGATAATTGATGTTGAGTCAAAAACTCTAAATGCGTGAGTGCTTTTTCTTCTTGTTGTTGCGCTAAAAAAATATCTATACGTTGCAATTCAGCCAATTCAAACGCGACCGGCGCCGATTGCTCCAAGTGCTGCAAAGCTGCGTCATAATTCCCATTTTTATAATCAAATTGGGCGGCAACAATGTGGTTTAACAAGCCTGATTGGGCATACACTCGTTCAATAAAAACCTGTTGATCTTTAGCCGCATCCAACAACCAAACAACACCTAATTGCTCATAAGGATGCAAATCCTTAAAATGGAGGGCTATTTCTTTTTTACGTTGTTCACGTACAAAATAGCGTTTACCCAATAACCAAAATGATTGTGCCAACAAACTGATAATAATAAATAATGCAATTAAGCCCCAAACACTGCTTTGTAATTGCCAATCACGCCAATAGAGATAAGCATAACCATGCCCATAGCCATAACTCAAAACCGCAAAAATTGCGAATAAGAATAAGCTAATCAACACATAACGAAGCAACAAATGTTTCATTGTGCTTACCCCACTAACCCGAGTGTAATCAGTTTCGGCGTTGCTACTGTTGGTAAATGCAAAATCTTATCAAGACGTTGATTCATTTGTTGGCTATTCTGATCTGGTAGTTCAGCCAGCAATTGCATCACTTCTTGAATTGATTTTCTGTATTCAGCCTGCTGACCACGATGTAACGCATCTGACGCAAGTAACATCCGTAATTGCGCCTCTTTCAAAGTAAGATTACGATGCACTAAGTCAGGTGGATTGCGCTGCACTTTTTCCAAATTAAACCAATGCCGCCATATTGAAGATTCGCCTTTTGTAGCTTTCAACTGAGGATTTTGTATTTCTTTTTGAATCCGCTGATCCAATTCTTGCAATAAACCTTCAAGTTGTTGTTGTTGCTGTGTTTGAGTCAAAACGAATTGTTGAATTGACTGCTTATCTTGTTCAATCGCTTTGAGCAAACTGTGTTGTAGTGCAGGCGCCAGACTCGATTGAAGCACTTGCTGTTGAACTTGAGTCAAATGCTCCAAAGCATAAATAAATTGTTGTTGATCTAGCGCGAACTGAACCAGTTGCAGTTGTTGTTGGATCAAAATCACGGGTGCTACACCAGTAATGACCATTGGAGACATATTTAAACCAGAAGGTGTTTCTGGGCTACTACTTTGTAACTGACGCTGTAATGCGACTAACTGATCATTCAATAAAGCATAACGTTGTTCAGTTTGCGAAAGTTGCTGTTGCAGTTGAGGAATCGTCTGAGCATTTTGAGCCATATCATAACTGAGCTTAACCAACCACACTAAGCCAAGTAATAATATTAAATAGACAATTTTTCTCATACCGCCCCTCGCCAATCGCTCATGCGTTGAATAATCTCCGATGCAGATAAATTTTCAAGCTGAATAATGTTAATTGTATTGCCTAAACTATGTTGCGCTTGATTTAAAATAGCAGTTAAACGCTCACCTAACACCAAATACACCCATTTCTGCTTACAAGGATTTTGTGCACAAAGTTGAAGCCAATTTTTCCAGCTCGCCTCACTACTTATCAGCACCGCGACTGGTTGATCAAGTTCCATTTTTTCTAATAAACGAGGGAATTCAAACACACTTTGTTGAGGGCATTGCCGATGGTAAAGCACAAAGTTCGCAATTTTGACGCCTTGCTGTTGTAATTGCTGCATCATAAACTGACGCCCACCTAATCCTCGCCAAAAAGCAATTTTCTGCAAATCGTTCTGTTGCTTTAAAAGAGGAAGATCCAACATGCCTTCTGAGCTTTCCACCTCAGGTACATCACTTTGAATACCAAACTGGGCCAACGCTTTAGCTGTTGCCTGACCTACCGCAATCCAGCGAATATGTGCGAGCTGATGCAAGTTCAACCCAGACTTGATCAAATACTTCATTCCGATATCAACCGCTGTTGGGCTGACAACAACAATCACCTGTACCTGATCTAATTGCTGATATAGTTGCTGCAACTCCTCAGAAAGAGGCACAGCAATTAGCTCTAATAAGGGTAAGTGTTCTACTTGATAACCCGCATCCTGCATCGCTTGAGTCAAGCGATCTGCACGATCTTGCGGGCGAGTATTAATAAATCGCATTAATATAGGGCTTTCAATAATTCACCTGCACCTTGATCCAATAAATCTTGTGCAAGTTGCTCACCCAACTGTTCAGCTTGATCCGTTGAACCAATCAATTGTTTTTTAAGTAACGTCTTTCCATCAACGCTCCCAACACGGCCTTCAATCCGTAATTGATGATTGACTATAGTGGCATAACCTGCGATTGGCACTTGGCACCCCCCTTCCAAATAAGCATTTAGGGCACGTTCCGCACGCACACAAATCGAGGTTTCTTCATGTTGTAAGGGCTGAATCAATGCCAAAAGCTTTTCATCATCTGCACGACATTCCAAACCTAATGCCCCTTGCCCCACCGCAGGCAAGCTAAGGACAGGAGCCAAACAATGACGAATCCGATCAGCCAAACCTAAACGCTTTAAACCTGCGCTGGCGAGGATAATCGCATCATATAAACCATCATCCAACTTTGATAACCGCGTTCCCACATTGCCACGTAAATCAACAATTTCTAAATCTGGACGTTGCTGCAAAATCTGGCATTTTCGACGTAAACTTGAAGTTCCAACTTTTGCACCCTGCGGCAAATCCTCAAATCGCGCATACTGATTCGACACAAAGGCATCTAAAGGATCTTCACGCTCACAAATAACGGCTAAAGTTAAACCATCAGGTAAATGCATCGGCACATCTTTCATAGAATGCACAGCCAGATCAGCACGACCATCTAATAACGCGGCTTCCAGTTCTTTCACAAATAAGCCTTTACCACCAATTTTGGCTAATGGCGTATCGAGGATTTTGTCACCTTGCGTGACAAACTTAACCAACTCAACAGTTAAATCTGGATAAAGTGCGTTTAAACGAGAACGAATATGCTCCGCTTGCCAAAGTGCAAGAGGACTTTGTCGAGTCGCAATTTTTAGAGTTTTCATAAATCTACGTCAAGCATTGATTAAAGCAATTGCTCCCAACTTAACTTGATCATCTAAAATTGCAAGTAAAAAATCACAAACAATCTTTCAGCTCAGGTAAAACAACCTCTATAGCTGGTGCATACATTCTCTTAAACTCGGTAGATGTCGACGACTCACCGACAAACGCTCATCCAACTCACGTAGACGGACTTGATATTGCCCCGCAGCCACCAACTCTAAACCTTCTAAATAATCTAGAGAGACTAACGCATTACGATGAATACGAATAAAACGATCTGAAAACTCATTTTCCAGATCTTTTAATGTTTCATCAACCAACACACTGCCATTCTTGTGGCGAACGGTCACATATTTCTGATCCGCTAGAAAATAATATACATTCTCTAATGGAATTAACTCGACGCCGCGATACGTTTTAGCAGCAATTTGGTGACGCTGGGTTTTGGAATCGTCCATATCTTCTAATTGTAAACCCGTCATTTGTGCTTGGGTTAGTTGAGTTAAATGTTGAAATACTTGTTGTAAATCTTCTTGTGCGACAGGTTTTAGTAAATAGCCCTGTGCTTGAAATTTAAATGCTTCCAATGCATGCTGATCGTAAGCCGTGCAGAAAATAACAGCAGGTCGTGGATCTAAATGGCGCAATTGTTCTGCACACTCTAAACCATTCATGCCTGGCATTTGAATATCTAACAAAACCACATCAGGTGAAGTTTGTTCTATCTGGCTTAACACATCTTGTCCATGATGCGCGGTTGCCACGACATCGTGTCCCATTTGAGTTACCAAACGTGATAAGCGCTCTACTGCAAGTGGTTCATCATCAGCAATGAGGACTTTCATCCATTTCTCCTTGTCACTGTTAACTTCATCCATATTTTTTATGGTTAACTCGACTTATTATTTTACTCGGTAGTGGTAATTCACCACAGCGGTATATAACGATGTGCCGCCATACACTTGAAATTTTACAGTTTGACCGTAATACGCTTTCAAACGTTGTTCAACATTTTCGATCGCAATACCATTTCCTTTCCGCGGTTTTATTGTATCGCGAGAATAAGGGTTAGTAATGACTATACTGACTTGATTTTGCAATATTTCAACCAATACCGTAATGGTTGACTGCTGCAATACCCTTTCTACCCCATGAAAAATACTATTCTCCAGCAGGGGTTGCAATGTTAATAAGGGAATCGTAACGCGTTTTAGCTCAATCGGTGTGGCTTGAATATTCCATTCGACTTTTAAACGCTCACCCAAACGTATTTTTTCAATGCTGAGATATTGCTGACATAAATCTATTTCTTCGGCCAAACTGACCAATTTAAGCTCTTGGAAACTTGCTCGAAACAACCGCGACAAACTGATCAGCATATTTTCAGCCTTGTCAGGATCAATACTAATTAGACTCACCACGCTATTTAAACTATTAAATAAAAAATGGGGGTGAATACGTGCTTGCATCGCCTGAATTCGAGCATTCAATTCACTATATTGCTGATTCAACCATTGTTCGCGCATATATAAATAACGTAAACAAAATGCACCAAGCAAGACACCATAACTCAAATGCAATCCCACACCATGGAATAAGATCTGTTCATTAAAGCCACCTGAGCGTACTGTCCAATACTGAATCACATTTACTGCACAGGTGGTTGAAAAAACAATCAGCTGCAACAGAATAAAACCCAAAGTTAAAGCGGTTTTCTGACTAAATTTAGAAAAAAAAGCTTGGAAGTAATCCACCAATGCAGCAAAAGACAAAATCACCCAATTAATAAAAAACATATATTGCAAGACACGAATACCCTGCAATGCCTGCCACGACTGCGCTTCGGCCAAAGCCAACACCATCGCCAGAACATTACTTGCAACAATTAATTCTAATAAGTATTGCCATTGCCCAATTTTCGTAAAAAAATAGGAGCCTGATGGATTCAATGAACGTGATTGCGATAACTTCTTCGCACGAGTTTCGGCAACTGCGTTTGGATTTGCTATACTCTTTTTTATTTTACTGAGCCGCCATGACCACATCTTCTCAATCCTCATCTTCAGCAAGCCCTCATCAAACCTCTGGCATGTGGGGCGGTCGCTTCTCAGAAGCAACAGATGCTTTTGTTGCAGAATTTACCGCATCTGTGCAATTTGACCAACGTTTTTATAAGCAAGATATTGCAGGTTCAATCGCACATGCAACCATGCTTGCTAAAGTGGGTGTTCTCACTGAAGCTGAACGTGATGACATTATTCAAGGTTTAACCACAATTCAAGCAGAAATTGAAGCAGGCGAGTTTGAATGGCGTATTGATTTAGAAGATGTGCATATGAATATTGAGTCTCGCTTGACTCAACGTATCGGCATTACAGGAAAAAAACTACATACTGGCCGCAGCCGTAATGACCAAGTTGCAACTGATATTCGCCTATATTTGCGTGATGAAATTGATGATATTTTGACAATTTTACAGCGTCTACAACAAGGTATTTTGCAACTTGCAAGCAAGAATACCAACACGATCATGCCTGGTTTTACCCATCTTCAGACGGCTCAACCCGTGACTTTTGGTCATCATTTGCTGGCTTGGTTTGAAATGCTAATCCGCGACACAGAGCGTCTACAAGACTGCCGCAAGCGTGTTAATCGTATGCCGCTGGGGTCAGCAGCTTTAGCAGGAACAACTTACCCAATTGATCGTGCGTATACAGCAGAGTTACTTGGATTCGAGTCTGTTTCAGAAAACTCATTAGATGCCGTTTCGGATCGTGATTTTGCGATTGAATTTAATGCCGCTGCCTCTTTGATCATGATGCATTTATCTCGCATGTCAGAAGAACTGATTTTATGGACTTCAGCACAATTTAAATTCGTCAACATTCCTGATCGCTTCTGTACAGGCTCATCGATCATGCCACAGAAGAAAAACCCAGATGTTCCTGAACTGATCCGTGGTAAATCAGGTCGTGTGTTTGGCGATCTTATTAGCCTATTGACGCTGATGAAAGGTCAACCTTTGGCATATAACAAAGACAACCAAGAAGACAAAGAACCTTTGTTTGATGCGATTGATACAGTTCGCGGTTCATTGATGGCATTTGCAGATATGATTCCTGCACTTGTTCCAAATATTGAGATGATGCGTGAAGCTGCACTCCGTGGTTTCTCAACAGCGACAGACCTTGCTGATTACTTAGTTAAAAAAGGTGTTGCTTTCCGTGACGCACATGAAATTGTAGGTAAAGCAGTCGCTTTAGGTGTTGCGGAAGAAAAAGACTTATCGGAATTGACCTTAGAGCAACTTCAACAATTCTCGGATTTAATTGGTGCTGATGTATTCGATCAAGCATTGACCTTAGAAGCCTCTGTCAATGCACGTGATCATATTGGTGGTACCTCACCAAGACAGGTTGAAGCAGCAATTACTCGTGCCCACACTCGCTTAGAACAGCTTTACGCATAAGGACATCATAATGACTCGACAAGTATTTTGCCGTAAATATCAAAAAGAGCTTGAAGGTCTAGATTTCGCACCATTTCCTGGTGCGAAAGGGCAAGAGTTCTTTGAAAATGTTTCCAAACAAGCTTGGCAAGAATGGTTACAGCACCAAACTACATTGATTAATGAAAAGCGCTTAAATGTGTTTGAACCTGAAGCTAAAAAGTTTCTTGAAGAACAACGTGAGAAATTCTTTAACAATGACGAAAGCGTAGAAAAAGCTGAAGGCTGGAAGCCTGAGCAAGGATAAGCAGAGCAGCGCTCTGCCCTTGCGCAAGGCGAGAAGCTATGCTTCGAGTTAAACAGGAAAGCAACGATTAATAATCGTTGCCTGTGTCGCAAGACGGAGAGCTATGCTCGGAGTGCAAGGATAAGCAAACTTAAAACATCGTTTTAAGGCTCTGCCCTTGCGCAAGGCGAGAAGCTATGCTTCGAGTTAAACAGGAAAGCAACGCTTTAATTTTCTGCAAGACAAGGACGAAGTCCGCGTAGGCTGTAATCGAAAAGAATCTAACTTCGCAAGACGGAGAGCTATGCTCGGAGTGCAAGGATAAGCAAACTTAAAACATCGTTTTAAGGCTCTGCCCTTGCGCAAGGCGAGAAGCTATGCTTCGAGTTAAACAGGAAAGCAACGCTTTAGTTTTCTGTAAGACACGAAGAAGACACCTGTAAGCAACTGAAAAAGAGAGCAAATTCGCTCTCTTTTTTACGTGATATTTACATTAGCAATAAAGTCTTACAGAGCATACACACTTGTCTACATGACACAACTCCGGATCACCCTTATAGTTAATACAGAAGGACAAAGAGACCCTTAGAGATCTCACCGAAGTATGATATTTCTCTCCCAGACTTTCCCCCGAAGTCTGGGATTTTTTTATGTATCATTTAGCTCACTAAGAAATATTCCCAGATTACGAATCCAATCGCAAAGCCAAGAAAAGCATAGAGCGTAATAATTAAAAAAACAAAACTTGCGGAGTTATTCTTTTTTAAAAAGCGCATCGCGGTCACACCTTCAAATGAGATTAATCCCATTTTGAATGACCCATCCGTTAAAATATAGACACAGAATTTTTCAAAAAACTATAACAGAAATGCCTCTACGATCAGGTAGAGGCATCCCTACAAAACTGGTAAACAATAGAGTTCAGGCAGATCAAATAAAATTATTTTTGATTAACTTTTTGTTCTATTTCTTCGATACTGGTATGACGAACATCGGTCCCTTTTGCCATATAAATCACTTGTTCAGAAATATTACGTGCATGATCACCAATACGCTCCAAAGAGCGTAATACCCACATTACATTCATCACACGTGAAATATGACGTGGATCTTCAATCATATAAGTCATCAATGTCCGTGTTGCTGACTGATATTCACGATCAATATCAACATCTGCCATCACAACTTTCAAAGCTTGATCTACATCCAAACGTGCAAAAGCATCCAAGGCATCATGGATCATGACACGTACTTGGTTTCCAATATGACGTGTTTCCATATAACCACGTGGAGACTCACCCTCTTCACATAGGTTTTGAGCAATACGTGCGATTTTTGCAGCCTCATCCCCAATACGCTCCAAGTCAGTATTGGCCTTACTCATTGCGATGACCATACGCAAATCAATCGCAGCTGGGTGACGACGTGCCAAAATCAAGGTTAGACCTTCATCAATATCACGCTCAAGCTGATTGACAGTATTGTCTTTAAACTGAACGTCAATCGCGAGATTGGCATCTGTATCTAATAAAGAATGGATGGCATTGGCTACCTGTTGCTCTACCAAGCCCCCCATGCTCATAAATTTGGTATGTACATCTTGTAAGTCTTCATTAAATTGTGAAGAAATATGATGACTTAACACAGGATTACTTGGACTCACAGAATGCCTCCATTAGACACATGGAAAATGATGCATGATTAAAACATAACAATGATGAAGTTTTTATGACAGTCTATCTATCTATCTATTAGATTTCATCTTCTATCTCTATAACCTTATAATCATGCCGTGATAACAACTTATATCCAAGAACTTTTTATGCATATTTTTATTTTTTTTATTATGAGCAGTCTTTTATTATTAGGCTGCCAAAAACCAATACCACACCAAAATGAAGATGAACTGACTTCCCAACAAGCTGCAAAAAAAATAACTTCTCAAGAAGAGTGTCAAAAAATAGATCAAATCATGCAGAAAATTGACCATCACAGCGCTATTGAGGCGTTAAACCAAATTAACGTTCAACTCAAACAATGTATTGCCACTGTAGAAAATGCTCAACAATTAAAGTGGTTAGAAAGCTCAACAGAAATGTATCAACGTTTTTTAGAAGGGCATCAACAAACTAAAGAGTATTACACACGTTATTACCCTCATTTTGAGAAATATACAATCAGCTTATTAGATAATGAAAATGTATGGGAACAGTTAGATAGAAACGAACCTGTTCAAGGGGATATTACATTATTTAGAGGACTTGCCCCACGTGATCAATATTTATTTAACCATCAACAACAAGCGTATATCCATCTACAGGCATTAAGTGAAGGTGTATTTGAATTTCACCGTAAACCACAATATGTAATTGATATTTTTGCTTCTACTTTACCCAAAGATCAACAAGATTTTATTCAACGCATGGCAAAAGACAATCGTGATCCCACTTTTGGAGATGCATCATTAACAATCTCTTGGCAGGAATTAGTTGAAAGAGCGTTATTTTGGGAACGATATGTCCAAAAATATCCTAAAGGATATTTCACCCCTGATGCCAAAAAACTATTTGAAGATTATAGTAATTTTATTTTCTTTGGCCTGGATAATACACCTGTATCCGAAAATTACACCACAGATTCGTGGATTGATGAAGATGCACTTCAGCAAATTAAATTTCTCGCAAAAAACCACAATACTCAGCTAAACAAAAAAGCCCAAAAGTTCCTCAGCTTTATAAAGACCCCCACAGAACAACGTCAAGAAAAATTCAAACTTCAACCCATTGAATTATTTGATGAATATGGCCATAAAAAGCATCCACAACAAATTGCACATGAACAATTACGTTTGGCACTAAATATTAAACCTCGAGATTGGAATACTTCACGCGATTGTTATACAGATGCAATTTGTTTTAGACATAAGTGGAATTAATCCTGCATTTTTTTTTAAATCTGATAATCTAATACATAGCTTGACGGAGCGCAGTTAATCAACTGCTGAGATCATAATAATCACATGATTTAAATATGAGTACCGTTGAACCTGATCAGGTTAACACCTGCGTAGGAATCAAGCCCAGCAAAAACCTAGCTCCGTTTTATCCACGTTTTGAAGGATAAATCCGCCATTGTTTTTGGTCGTGCTTGATTCGTTAATGCCATAACATAAGGATCATGCCATGAACCAATTAACGAATCTTTCTCCAGCTGATATCTCTGCTCAACATGAGCAAGATGCTAAAGATTTAACTCGTATTTTACCTGCATCCAAAAAAGTTTATGTCCAAGGTTCTCGCCCAGACATTCAAGTTCCATTTCGTGAAATCAGCTTAACAGAAACACCCACTGGCTTAGGCGGTGAATACAATCCCCCAATCATGGTATATGACACATCTGGGGTCTATACTGATCCAAATGTACAAATTGATTTAAACAAAGGTTTACCTTCGATTCGCCAAAAATGGATTGAAGAACGTAACGATACTGATGTTTTAACGGGTCTGAGCTCTGAGTTTGGTCAAGCACGTTTAAAAGATATTCGTACTGCTGAAATTCGTTTCGCTCACATCCAAAATCCACGTCGTGCACAAGCAGGTAAAAATGTCACGCAAATGCATTATGCCAAACAAGGCATTATTACGCCTGAAATGGAATATATTGCAATTCGTGAAAACCAACGCCAACGTGAAGATGTTGATATGCGTCAACATCCAGGCCAAAACTTTGGGGCACAAAATTTAAGAGAAATTACCCCTGAATTTGTACGCCAAGAAGTTGCAGCAGGACGCGCCATTATTCCGGCCAACATTAACCATCCCGAATGTGAACCCATGATTATTGGTCGCAATTTTTTAGTAAAAATTAATGCCAATATTGGGAACTCTGCACTCGGTTCATCGATTGATGAAGAAGTTGCAAAAATGACATGGGCAACTCGTTGGGGTGCCGACACCATTATGGACTTATCAACAGGCAAAAATATCCATGAAACGCGTGAGTGGATTATCCGCAACTCCCCTGTTCCAATTGGTACTGTTCCAATTTATCAAGCCTTAGAAAAGGTCGATGGCGTTGCCGAAGATTTGACGTGGGAAATCTTTAAGGACACTTTGATTGAACAAGCCGAGCAAGGCGTCGATTATTTCACTATCCATGCAGGTGTATTACTTCGTTATGTTCCAATGACGGCCAATCGCTTAACAGGAATCGTCTCTCGTGGCGGCTCAATTATGGCGCAATGGTGTTTGGCTCACCATGAAGAAAACTTCTTATACACGCATTTCGATGAAATTTGCGAAATCATGAAAGCTTATGATGTCTCATTCAGCTTAGGTGATGGACTACGACCTGGATGTGTTCAAGATGCCAATGACGAAGCACAATTTAGTGAACTGAAAACCTTAGGAGAGCTCACCCACCGCGCTTGGGAACATGACGTACAAGTGATGATCGAAGGGCCAGGGCATGTGCCAATGCACATGGTCAAAGAAAATATGGATCTACAACTTGAAGTCTGCAAAGAAGCACCATTTTATACACTTGGACCGCTGACCACAGATATTGCCCCAGGTTATGACCACATCACCTCTGCAATTGGTGCAGCAATGATTGGCTGGTATGGCACAGCGATGTTGTGCTATGTGACACCGAAAGAGCACTTGGGCTTACCGAATAAAAAAGATGTTAAAGATGGAATTATTACTTATAAAATTGCAGCACATGCAGCAGACTTAGCCAAAGGTCATCCAGGTGCGCAAGTCCGTGATAATGCCCTCTCTAAAGCACGTTTTGAATTCCGTTGGGATGATCAGTTCAATCTTAGCCTAGATCCTGATACCGCACGCAGTATGCATGATGAAACACTACCAAAAGAGGCACATAAATCAGCACACTTCTGCTCAATGTGTGGCCCTAAGTTCTGCTCGATGAAAATCACGCAAAATGTGCGAGATTATGCGCAAAATCAACGCAATGCCAAACAATCAAATGATGCCGACACAGAAGTTGAAGCAGGTCTCAATGCGATGAAAACCGCTTATCAGGAACATGGTCAAAAATTGTACCACAAAGTGTAAATCAACTAAAAAAAGATTTGCCTGCGAAACATTCTCGGTTAGGATGAGATATGTACAATCTCATCCTGATTGAAGATGAATATTCTTGACCACGCCAGCTATTCAGCCTCCGACGTTACGATAGAATCTCGAACGTTTTTATATCGAGGATTCATTCAAGTAGAGAAAGTGAGCCTCAAACATCGATTATTTCATCGATTAGAGTATTCACCTGTCATTCAACGAGAATTAATTCATCGACCTGAAGCTGCTGGCGTTTTACTATACAATGACGCACAACAACGCTTCGCTCTGATCGAGCAATTTCGAATTGGTGCGATCAACGATACGGTATCTGCATGGCAACTTGAAGTCATAGCAGGCGTTCTTGATGGCGATGAATCTCCGGAGTGCTGTATTCGTCGAGAAGCATTAGAAGAATCTGGATGTGACATCACAACATTAAAACATTTATTTAGCTTCTACCCGTCTGCAGGAGCTTGCTCTGAACTTTTTCATTTATATGTAGCAGAAGTTGAATTACCTAAGGATGGGGGTGTTTTTGGGGTAGCGGATGAAGGTGAGAACATTCAACTTCATTTATTTGATTACTCCCAATTAAACATACTATTAAATAACGGGCGGTTGAGAAATGCACCTGTAATCATGGCATTACAATGGCTTGCTCAACATATACAACAACGATAACAAGTCTGAGGGGCTAAATACGGTGACCTACCAAGTCTCAACCTCATCACAACAAGATTTTGTGATGATACAGATTACTGATACACATTTATTGGAGTATCCGCATTTAGAGTTCGTTGGTATGCAACCCGAACAAAGCTTTCATGCAGTAATTGACTTGATGCGTCAACAACATCCTCAAATCGATCTGATCGTGCATACAGGTGATTTGGCACAAACACCAACACCTGTAACATACAATCGCTATATCCAGCATATGCAAAGTTTGGAAATTCCTTTTTTCCACACACCAGGCAATCATGATGACGTCGCACATTTTCCTTTTCACGAAGTGGATCAAACACAACTTACCGTGATTGAACTTGGGAAATGGGTCATTATTTTATTAAATAGCGCACAACCCCAGCGTATTGATGGAAAAATAACCGAATCACAACTAAAGCAACTTCACACATTATTATTAAAACTACATGATCGTTATGTGATTCTTGCTTGTCATCATCATCCATTTGCTATGCAATCTGCATGGATCGATCAACATAAACTAAAAAATGCCTCTGATTTATTGGAAACCGTTAAACCCTTTTCCAATATCAAAGCCATCGTTTGTGGACATGTTCATCAAGATGCGATTCATCAGTGGCAAGGGATTGAATTTTTATCAACGCCATCAACATGCATTCAATTTAAACCAAGAAGTGAAAAATTTGCATTGGATGAAGAACATCCAGGTTATCGTTATATTTGCCTTAAAGCCAATGGTGAGTTGGAAACACAAGTATACCGCTTAAAAACCTCTGAACGCATGAGCAGCTCTGAGGTATTGGGTTATGATTAACGGTGGTTTGTTAAACTTTTGATTACAAATCACATCGATGATTTCTCACCAAATCTAGACATGAATGACTACCATCTTGCGAAAAAACTCTATATGATGACGACCCCTGATGGAAAAAACCATCGCAGGTTTCTATAAAAACACTTGCATAGCACCATATTTTTTGCGTATAGATAGTACGTGTAAGATGAGGAATGCCCTTTATGGCGAATGACAACCAAAATCAAGTCTTGGATGAACAAACCGAAGTGATTGATGAGCAAAAAGCGCCTGTAAAACGTGTGCGTAAAACCAAAGCCAAGGCTGCGGAAGGTGGAACCACTGCAAGTTTATTTGGTATCGCACCTTATCAGCCAAAGAAAAATGAAGAATACATGTCTGATGGGCAACTTGAACATTTCCGCCAAATTTTAGATGCGTGGAAAGCTGAGTTAATGTCTGAAGTTGATCGTACCTTGAATACCATGCAAGATGAATCAACAGCATTACCTGATGTCAATGACCGAGCAACACAAGAAGAAGAGTTTGCCATCGAATTACGTACACGTGATCGTGAACGTAAACTGATTCGCAAGATCGAACAATCACTTGAAGCAATTCAAGCGGGTGATTATGGATTCTGTGAAACTTGTGGTATCGAAATTGGTTTACGCCGCTTAGAAGCGCGTCCAACTGCGACCCAATGTATTGACTGCAAAACTTTGGCTGAAATCAAAGAAAAGCAAAACAACGGATAATTGTGACTGTTGAGAATGCTCTAGCCGAGCACAGCTCGGCTCTTGCGAATCAGCGAAACGATGTTTCGCTGATTCGCTACTCAGGTCGATTTGCCCCATCCCCTACTGGTCCTTTACATTTTGGATCTTTGCTCACCGCAGTCGCGAGTTACTGTGATGCTAAAGCCAATCAGGGGACATGGTTGGTTCGTATTGAAGATACTGACATTCCTCGCATCTATCCAAATAGCGAAGCGCATATTCTTGCTTGTATCGATGCCTTCCAGTTCCAACCTGACGCCGAGATAATATTTCAAAAAGATCGTTTAGCGTACTATGAACAGGTTTTGGAACAACTCAAAACAACTCACGCGATTTATGCATGTCAGTGCACACGGAAAATTCTCGGCTCGAACCATATTTATGCAGGTACATGTCGAGAGCTTAACTTAGATTTTGCCCAACAAGCTATTCGCCTAAAAGTCTCTGATCAACGCATCTGTTTTGAAGACCGCCTACAAGGTCAACAATGCTCCAACCTTCAACATGATTTAGGCGATTTCATATTAAAACGCCGTGATGGCATTATTAGCTATCAACTCGCTGTTGTCGTTGATGATTTTTTACAAGGGATTACCCATGTTGTTCGAGGCGCAGATTTACTAGATAACACAGCACGACAAATCTGGTTAGCTTCGGTGCTGAATTATCCAGTTTTGCAGTATATGCATCTGCCATTAGCAATGAATGATCAAGGCCAAAAACTATCAAAGCAGAATATGGCTCAACCGCTTGAACTTTCAAAAGCGCCTGAATTATTACAACATGCCATTTTGGCACTCGGTCAGCCCCATGTCGATCTCGACCAACCAAATATTATGCTTCAGCAAGCAATACAACAATGGGATGTGAATCTCATCCCACACGGTATTTATCTTTCTGGTGTATATCAATTGTCCCGTCCTGAAATAGATTGACAGTATTTCATTTCAAACCGAGTTAAGCAATTAGCTCGGTTTTCGCTTTCTCATACATCTGATTAGGAGTAATCATATTTAAACTTAAATGCGGTCTGTAGCAGTTATAAATCACTATAGATTCCGAAATTAAATGGTCTAACTCCTTCATCGTTTTACATCGTGTAGTTAAGAACTCCTGTTTGAGTATGCCATTGATTCGCTCTGCTAAAGCATTTTGGTAACAGTCTCCTCCATCTGTCATCGAGGGACTTATACCGTAATGCTGTAGTGCCGATTGATATAATTCAGAGCAATATTGAGAACCTCTATCTGAATGATGAATCAGGGTTGTTGCTCTATCTTTTATAGACTTCATTGCCATATGTAAGGCTTGTACAACATTCTCTGCCCGCATATCACTTGATAACTTATAACCTTTAATTTGTCGGGTATAGGCATCTGTCACAAGTGATAGATAATGCACACCCTCTGCACTTTCAACATAGGTAATATCACTAACAAAGACTTCATTTGCCCGTATTGGAGAATAATCCTTTAATAAATTAGGATGTTTCTTCATCCAGTGTTTGCTATCTGTAGTTTTGGTATAGCGACGTTTAGGGCGTATCAATAAATCATTCTCTTTTAATACCTTAAATAACTGATCTCGACCAAACTTCAGTCCTTGTTCTAGCAATTTTGGTTTGATCAGCCAATAGAGTTTACGCGTACCGATACTTGGCATCAAATAACGATACTCCATAACCAATTCAAGTATTTGCTGGGTTTCCTGAGCTTTGATTTGAGCACGTTTTTCTGATTGATAGTAAGCCTGTCGGGTGATTCCTATCCACTCACAATAACGTGAGACATTTAGTCTTCTTTGGGCTTGCCAATCTTTGAAACGTGCTCGGTATACTTTTTTCCAAGATCACTCCCACATTCTTTGTCTATGTGATAAATCACATCTTGGATAAATTCAGTTTTTAGCTTTTCTGCGGCTAATTGTTTTTCCAACTGGCGAATGCGTTGTTGAGGGGTGAGTTGGCGTTTTGAAGTGGAAGGCATAGCTTTAGAAGTCCAATCTTGTTGTCCGTACTTACGTAACCATGTAAGCACAGTTGATCTTCCTTGAATACCATATTTTGCTTGAGCTTGTTTATAAGTGATTTGCCCTTTTTCTACCTCATGGACAATCAGCATTTTAAAGGCAAAACTATAATCTCGTTGTGTTCGTTTAACTCGTTGTTCTTTATCATATTCCATAAAATAAGCCTCTTAAGGGGTAAACTTATTTCAGGACGGGACAAATAAATAATAAAAAAAGCCCTTATTCGAATTAAGGGCTTTCTAGTTTCGATCCTAGCTCAGAACAACTAGAAGTTCGACTCTTCTTTGACAGGATTATGCTCTTGAGTCGAGGCATCAATTTTTAGAATCAAACTAATCATCGCTGCACACATCATTAAAGATGTCCCACCATAACTAATGAACGGCAATGTCAAACCTTTGGTTGGCATAAGGCCCATATTCATACCTGCATTAACCAAAATTTGCAGTAAGAAAATAATGCTAATTCCATAAGCCAAATAACCCGCACGTAGGTAGTTATGCTGTAATGCACGGTGTCCAATTTTGATACAGCATGCAAGCATGGTGAATGACAAAATCATCACTGAGGTTACACCAACAAAACCAAACTCCTCACCCAATACCGCCAACATAAAATCCGTATGTGCTTCAGGTAAATAAGACAGTTTTTGTACACTATGTCCTAAACCCGTTCCAAACCATTCCCCACGCCCAAAAGCCATCAAAGCATTAGACAACTGATATCCAACACCCAAAGGATCAGCCCAAGGGTTAGTAAATGAAATCAATCGCTGAAAACGGAACGGTTCGAAGATAATCAACGCACTGATGCCAGCGAGAATCGCACCCAACATGATTAAAAACTGGGTCGCTGGTGCGCCTGCCAAAAAGAAGACACCCACCATCATCAAGACAATCACCACCGTTGCCCCCAAATCAGGTTCCGCAACGATGAATCCTACCGTTAACGCCATCACACCACTTAGACGTAGCAGTCCTTTCCAATGTGTACGTACTTCTTTAGCACGGCGAACCACATAATCTGCCGTAAAAATTGCCATAACAATTTTGGCAATCTCCGTTGGTTGTATAGTAAAACCGCCGACTTTGATCCAGCGATGCGCACCATTGACCTCTGTACCAATCACCAAAACCGCTAGCAATAATAAAATCGTGATCAACCACAATAAAAAGGCATTCTTAAACCATAGATTGAGCGATATTCGATACGTTAGAAAAGCCACGATACCAGCCACACAAATAGAAATGCCGTGACGGATTAGAAAGTAAAATGGATTTTCATGAATATACTCTGCATAAGGCATCGAAGCAGATGCCACCATCACTGAACCAAAGCACAATAAACAAATCACGCAAAAAATAAGAATATTTCGCGCCGTCATTTCTGCTGGAAGTTTTGGTAAACGACTCAATAATTGCGAAATTTTTTGCGCCGTGTTTTGGGCTAAATCCGCCATAATTCTATTCCTAATTTTTATTACCATTCAAGGCATGCACACATGCCACGAATTGATGACCACGGTCATTATAACTTTTAAACATATCAAAACTTGCACATGCAGGTGAAAGCAAAACCACATCTTCAGCTTGTGTTGCCTGATGGGCAATATCGACCGCCTGCTTCAAGCTACTCGCATGCTGAATCTGGGTTGTATTGTGTAGGGCTTGCTCAATCATGGCAGCATCCTCACCGATCAAAATAACAGTTTTAACGTATTTCTGTATCGCATTACGCAAAGGCTTAAAATCCTGCCCTTTACCCTGACCACCTAAAATCAGTGCCAATTTGCCATGTTTTGCTTCGATTGCAGCACCCAGCCCCTCTATTGCCGCGAGTGTTGCGCCAACATTGGTGCCTTTAGAATCATTGTAGTAACGCACCTGATCAACCGTCTGTACATATTCACAGCGATGCTCTAATCCTTTAAATTGTTGTAATGTTTCCAACATCGATTGCGTTGGTAAACCAATCGCCTCACCTAGCGCTAAACATGCCAAGGCATTTGCAACATTGTGCATTCCTTGAATATACAAATCTGAGGTTTTGATTAAACGTTCACGACCACGGGCTAGCCACATGCTCCCATCAGCTTCACGAAGTACACCATATTGATTCATGTCAGGTGCATTTAAACCAAAACTCTGCATCGGTGTGACATCAGGAACGAGTGGACGACTTAAACTGTCATCACGGTTATATACCACCTTTTTCACACCTTGGAAGATACGATGTTTTGCTTTATGGTAGCCGAGCATATCGCCATGACGATCTAGATGATCCTCACTCATATTCAGCAACACGGCCACTTCCGCATTCAAATGAGAGGTCGTTTCTAACTGAAAGCTGGATAACTCCAACACAATGAGTTCAGGCTGATCTTTGAGTAAATCTAGTGCTGGGCGACCTAAATTACCACCTACAGCCACTTTTTTTCCTGCATCCTTTGCCATCAAGCCAAATAAAGTTGTAACTGTACTTTTGGCATTAGATCCAGTAATTGCAACAATTGGAACATCTGTTGCACGACGTAATAATTGGATATCACTGATAACGGGAATACCCTTTTCAAGAGCTTGTTGGATCTCTGGTAGTTGGGGTGCCAGTCCTGGACTTAAAATAATTTCTTCGGCTTGTAGCAATAGATCCAGATCTAGCTTTCCAAAGCTTTTTTTAATATTTTCAGGAATTTGATCACATCCTGGCGGTGTTTCTCTGGAGTCCGTGACTGCAACTTGGTAGCCTTGTTCATGCAGAAAGTTTACTGCTGATACGCCTGAAATACCCAAGCCAGCCACAACTTTTAATCCACCACGTTGTATTAACATTTTTGCCCCATTTGTTACGGATCACAGAATGGCAAAAATGTTAGCACTTTACTGTTTTAAATGCTTTTTCAGTTTTAGTTTTATTCACTCTTTTTTGTGTCAGTGCGTAAAAGCTCAACACATTAAAGTTGCAAAAAAAATTGCCCATATCTTAAGATGGGCAATTCTTATTTTTTAACGCCATTTGACAGTTTGTATTGGCGCTGCCTTTTTACTGTCTGCTTCATCAGTTGAACAACCGCAACCTCCGCCACAGCCTACAGCCATTTTAGGCTTTAACCATGTTGCTAAACGCTGCCAACCCAAACGTTGGCACAAGCTTGATAAAGCATTAAACGCTGAATTTGCTGTTTGAGGAAACACTTTCTTAAATACAACGACAGTGCTCCACAGTACCAATACAGCGACAATCAGGTATTCAAACATAAGGCACTCCAATCAACCCCAAATGCGAGATGCAATTTGATAGGTAAAGAAAGACATCAAATAAGCCAACCCAAACAGATAAGCGGTCATTACACCCACATGTTTCCAAGAACCCGTTTCACGACGCACTGTCGCAAGAGTAGCTAAGCAATGTGGGGCATAGATAAACCAAACCAATAATGATAATCCCGTTGCAAGTGACCAACCTGAACCATCGGCACTAATTAAATTCGCCAAACCATCAGCAATCGCATCATCATCCACACCAGACAATGCATATACCGTTCCCAACGCAGCCACCACAACTTCGCGTGCCGCCATTGCAGGAATCAATGCAACGACGATTTGCCAATTAAAGCCAAGTGGAGCAAAAATTGGTTGTAACAAATGCCCAATCATTCCCGCAAAGCTATAATCAATTGCGGCACGCGTTGCGTCCTCAGGTGCTTGAGGGAAAGTACATAAGAACCACAATAAAATCGAAAGAGCGAAAATAATTCCACCCACACGCTTTAAGAAAATTTTAGCGCGATCTAATAGGCCGATCGCCACACTTTTGAAGTTAGGAATTCGATAACTTGGTAGCTCTAACAATAATGCATGTTGCGACTTATCTTTTTGCAAAAATTTTGTCACAAAGGCAACACATAAAGCACTAATGATCCCTGCCATATATAAACCAAATAACACCAAACCTTGCAGGTTAAAAATCCCCCACACGGTTTGACTTGGGATAAAGGCAGCAATCAATAGTGCATACACAGGTAAACGCGCTGAACAAGTCATCAATGGCGCAACCATAATCGTGGTAAAACGATCTCGTGGATCACTAATACTACGTGTCGCCATAATGCCTGGCACTGCACAAGCAAAACTTGAAAGCAAAGGAATAAATGCACGCCCACTCAGCCCTGCTTTAAACATCAGTTTATCTAACAAGAAGGCTGCGCGTGGTAAATAACCCGATTCTTCCAATACTAAAATAAAGAAAAACAGAATCAGAATTTGTGGCAAGAAAACTAGAACACTCCCTGCTCCAGCAATAACCCCATCAACCACTAAACTATTGAGTAAAGGTTGACTAATATGATCGCCTAAAATCTCTCCCGCCCAAGCAAAAAATTCTTCAATCCCATCCATGAATGGTGCGGCCCAAGCAAAAACTGCTTGGAAAACCACAAACATCATGACTGCTAAGCTCAACAAACCAAGCACTGGATGTAGGAAAATTTTGTCGAGGAAATTGGTGCGCTGATCTTCCTGATCAACAAACTTAACCACATCGTTAGAAATCACTTCGATCTTTTGATGATGATCGCCCGTCAAACCGCTCAATTCAGTTTTTGAAATGCTGTAGTTACCTTGATCAAGGGCATGCAATAGATTTTCGACACCTGCACGGCGAACAGCAACAGTTTCCACCACAGGAACACCCAAACGTTCCGATAGTTTTTGTGTATTGATTTGAATGCCACGACGTCGCGCTTCATCCATCATATTCAATACCACTAAAACAGGACGTCCAAGCTCGATCACTTCTAAGACCAAACCCAGATGCAATTTTAAGTTGGTCGCATCTACAACACATAAGAAAGCATCTTGATGACCTTCTTCTGCAATTTTACCTTGGCAAACATCACGGGTAATTTCTTCATCTGGGCTAGTTGCTTTTAAGCTATAAGTGCCCGGCAAATCTAGCACTCGAACATTCTTCCCAGAAGGAAGTTGAAAATGCCCAACCTTACGCTCAACTGTCACTCCCGCGTAGTTGGCAACTTTTTGGCGTGTTCCTGTTAAATGGTTGAATAATGAAGTTTTACCACAGTTCGGATTTCCCACAAGGGCAACACGTAACGCATCACTCATGCAGGTGCTCCTTCAAGTTGAATTTCTATTTTATCGGCTTCAGCTTTACGCAATGCAAATCGCGTAAAACCGATCTGGATCAGGATCGGGTCACCACCAAAAATACCTTTGGTAATCACCTGTACTTGTGTACCTGGCACAAAGCCTAGACTCTCTAAACGAACAGCTACAAGGTCTGTCTGTTCCGTATCATCGACTAAGCGATTAACTTTGGTAATCATCGCTGTTTGCTTGACTTTTAATGCTGATAAACGCACCACATTTCACCATAAACCGTTTTCACCAAGTATACAGACAAATGAGAATAATTACCAAAAGCAATCTCAATGGCATTTACCCAATTCACAGATCGACAATATGTTTTTTTTCTTTTACAGTGCCAACAGAGAACCTCAATTTATTCAATTATGTTAAATAAAAAACCACGTATTCCTACTGCCGTTTCTATCCCAGAAAATTTAAGTTTTTTGCAGGGTTTTCGTGATTATTTAGTTGCACAAACTGTAAGCCCTCATACACGTAATGCTTATTTATCTGATTTGATTCAATGCAGCGAGTTACATCAAACTACATCTTTGCCAAAGTGGTCCAGTGAGGATATCGGAGATGTCCTAATTGGATTAACCAAAGCAGGGAAAAGCCCTCGTTCAATCGCACGTTGCCTCTCTGCCCTACGCCAATTTTATAAATTCTTACGCGAACAAAAATTAAGAGAAGATAACCCTGTTGCCTCACATCACTCGCCTAAAATTGGTCGTGCATTACCCAAAGATTTATCGGAACAAGATGTGGAAGCTCTAATCAATGCGCCCGATATTAATACTGTGTTAGGCTTACGTGATCGTGCTATGTTGGAAGTTCTTTATGCGTGTGGACTACGAGTATCAGAGTTACTCAATCTACGTTTAGAGTTGATCAACTTGAAACAAGGTTTTTTACGTATTACAGGCAAAGGTAATAAAGAACGTCTTGTTCCATTGGGACAATATGCTTGTGATTGGATCGAAAAATATTTAGCTGAGTCTCGACCACAATTGTATAAAAGCAATACGGATTATTTGTTTTTAACTCAGCATGGCGGAATTATGAGCCGCCAAAATTTTTGGTATGCAATTAAACGCTACGCACTACAAGCCAATATTCAAGCTGAGCTCTCACCACATACCTTACGACATGCATTTGCAACACATTTACTTAATCATGGGGCTGATCTACGTGTCGTTCAAATGCTACTTGGGCATAGTGACCTATCAACCACACAAATTTATACGCATGTTGCCCAACATCGAATGCAAGCCTTACATAGCCAATATCATCCGAGAGGTTAATGCATACTACAAAGCAGCAAAAACAAATCGCAAGATGTTCACAGAGCTGATGCAAGATTTAACGAAGTTATTGTGTTTTTTTGGTATGCTTGAGCAAGTTTATAAATACAGTATGAAAAAAAGGTTATTTATGGTGTTTACTCAGTCTAGATTAGTACTGGCTTGTACATTAGCATCGACTTTAATACTAGGTGCTTGCTCAAAGGAAAATGCTGCGCCAAAACAAGATACGCTGACAGCAAGTACACCAGCAACGGGTGAAGCGTCAACATTAAATGAACGTAATGCACAACAACGGTTAATCTCGACTTTAGAAAAACATTTTAAAACAGCAAAAATTAATGCCAAAATCATCGCCGTACAAAAAACAGATGTCCCTAACCTATTCTGGGTCAATCTCGATGGTATGGGTTCAGTCTATGCAACAAGTGATGGTCAATACATTATCCAAGGCGATGTCATTCGCCTAGGTGACAAACAACTGCATAATGTCGGTGATGCATTACAAGCTATAGAGAATAAAAAACATTTAGCAACTCTCAAAACTGAAGACTTGATTGTATATCCTGCTAAAAGTGGCAAAGCCAAACATGTAATTTACGTCTTTACCGATTCAAGTTGCCCTTATTGCCACCGCTTGCATGAACACATTCCAGAGATTACAGCCAAAGGCATTGAAGTCCGTTATATCGCGTGGCCTCGTGGTGAACAATTTATGCCGACCATGCAAGCAATTTGGTGTAGTGACGATCGCAAAGCAGCGTTTGAACAAGCAATTCAAGATCAACCTGTCGCCTCAGCTGAATGTAAGAACCCTGTCCGTGACCAATATCAACTGGGTCTTAATATGGGCGTGAATGGTACACCAGCAATTTATAACGTTGAAGGTGAATACTTAGGTGGTTATATGACGGCTGATGAAATCGTTCAACGTTTAAACAAATAATCGATGCTTTTTGCATTCAAAATTTGAACGACTCGGGCGACAGATTAAAGATGATCTTAGCCCTAGTGTCTGCGCATTTTTTTAGCTATGATCAAGCTTCATTAAAATGATTGAATAAAATGGAGTGTGACGTGAAACCAGTTCGTCTGGCGATACTCGGTCTTGGTACTGTAGGTGGTGGAGCCCTTAAACTACTACAAGAAAATGCTGCTGAAATTAAACGCCGTACCGGTCGAGAAATTCAAATTACACACGTAGGCACTCGCCGTCCACGTCCAGATCTACAACTTGAAGGAATTCAGCAAAGCGATGACCTAATGGCAATCGTACGCCAACCTGATGTGGATGTCGTTGTTGAAGTGATGGGTGGAATTCACCCTGCTTATGAAATCATCATGGAAGCCATCAAACATGGTAAACAGGTGGTAACAGCGAATAAAGCATTACTTGCAGAACATGGTAATGAACTTTTTAAAGCTGCTGAAGATAACGCCGTACAAATCGCTTATGAAGCCGCTGTAGCTGGTGGTATCCCAATTATTAAAGTGATTCGTGAAGGTCTCGCAGCGAACCATATCGAATGGCTGGCAGGAATTATTAACGGCACAGGTAACTTTATTCTCACAGAAATGCGTGAGAAAGGTCGTGCCTTTGCGGATGTCCTTGCTGAAGCCCAACAACTTGGTTATGCAGAAGCAGATCCAACCTTTGATGTCGAGGGCATCGATGCAGCACATAAGCTTACTATCTTAGCGTCTTGTGCATTTGGTATCCCACTTCAGTTTGATAAGGTCTATACCGAAGGCATCAGCAAAATTACGGCACAAGATGTCAAGTATGCTGAAGAGCTTGGTTTCCGCATCAAACACTTGGGAATTGCACGTCGTGCTGAAAAAGGTATTGAGTTACGTGTACACCCAACTCTAATTCCTGCAGAAGAACTGATTGCTAACGTCAATGGCGTTAAAAATGCTGTTTTGGTTCAAGCCAATGCCGTCGGTCCAACCTTGTATTATGGCGCGGGTGCGGGCGCAGGGCCTACAGCTTCTGCTGTAGTTGCAGATGTCATTGATATTGTACGTGATATTTCTTACACAGAAGATGGCGCTGGAACAATTCCTCAGCTTGCATTTGAAGCACTCACCGACATGCCAATCCTCAGTCGCCAAGAAATGACGACTGGGTATTACATTCGTTTAAATGCTGAAGATCAAACAGGCGTTCTAGCGGATGTCACAACGATTCTAAGTCGTGCAGGGATTAGTATTGATGCCATCATGCAACAGTCTCGTCTTAAAGATCTCATCCCAATTGTGATTTTAACCGATCCAATTGTTGAATCAAAAATGGATGAAGCACTTGCACAAATTCAAGCTTTGCCTGCAATTCATGGCGAAATTGTGAGAATTCGTTTAGAATCGCTCGATAGTTAATCAGGTTGAGGGAAAATGCCTTCCCTCACCCCGCTCTACCTCATATTGGAACACCATCATGTCGAATGCCAATCGTTATACTGGTCTTGTTGATCGTTATCGTGACCGTTTACCTGTGTCTGCAACTACACGTGCTATTTCTCTAGGTGAAGGAAACACGCCTCTAATTAAATTAGAGAATATTCCACGTCTGATTGGCAAAAACGTAGAAATTTATGTGAAGTACGAAGGGCTTAACCCAACGGGTTCATTTAAAGATCGTGGTATGACGATGGCGGTGACCAAAGCAGTCGAAGAAGGTTCAAAAGCAATTATCTGTGCTTCTACCGGAAATACTTCAGCCGCAGCTGCAGCCTATGCAGCACGTGCAGGAATCAAGGCTTTTGTTTTAATCCCTGAAGGCAAGATTGCAATGGGGAAAATGGCACAGGCCATGATGTACGGCGCGATTACTATGCAAATTCGTGGTAATTTCGATGATGGTATGCGTCTTGTAAAAGAAGTAGCAGATCAAGCACCTGTAACGATTGTGAATTCAATCAATCCATACCGCTTACAAGGTCAAAAAACCATTGCTTATGAAATCGTTGAAGCTTTAGGTCGCGCACCTGATTACCACTGCTTGCCAGTAGGTAACGCAGGTAATATCACTGCACACTGGATGGGTTATACAGAAGCCGTCGCAAACCAACCGGCTGATCAGTTTGAACAAGTGATCTATGATGCTGCAACAGATCAATTTACTGGTCCAAAACCAGAAGGCTTACCAACGATGGTCGGTTATCAAGCATCAGGTGCTGCACCATTCCTTCGTGGTGCGCCAGTTGAAAGCCCTGAAACAGTTGCAACAGCAATCCGTATTGGTAACCCACAAAGCTGGAACCATGCAAAAGCCGTCGTACGTGACTCTAAAGGCTGGTTTGATGAACTTCAAGACAGCGAGATCTTAGAAGCTCAGCGCTTGCTTTCTATGTATGAAGGTGTATTTGTTGAGCCAGCGTCAGCAGCTTCTATCGGTGGTGCGATTCGCGATATCAAAGCAGGTAAAATTGCTGAAGGTTCTGTGATCGTATGCACAGTGACAGGTAATGGTCTAAAAGATCCTGACACAGCAATCAAGCAGTGTGCTGATGCCGTTATGTTGTCAATCGATGCAACAATGGATCAAGTTAAAGACTCTATCCTTTCAAATATGTAAAATAGAGTTGATAAAAAAACCAGTTGCCTGCAACTGGTTTTTTTATGCGTTGAAAAAGCTTAAACGCGTTTTGGTAGAGTATTTAACCAGGTCAATAAGTTAGTTGCATCGCTATTACGTGCTTGAGTACTTGGTGCACCCAATAGCACCACAACTGCAGGGCGCGAATTGACTGTAGTATGCATCACGACACAACGTCCAGCTTCATTGATATAACCTGTTTTAGAAAGGTTAATATTCCATCCACCGTTGCGAACCAAAGCATTGGTGTTATTTGATTTCAATACACGATAACCTAAATTGAAATCATAGGTCGGTGTGGTTGAGAATTGACGAATCAAACCATACTGTGAAGCTGCACTGACTAAAATGCCCAAGTCACGTGCCGAAGAAACATTGCCTGGATGCAAACCCGTAGACTCAATAAAATGTGTCGCAGTCATACCTAGTTGTTTAGCTTTACTGTTCATTGCTGCATAGAAAGCCGTACGCCCACCTGGGTATGTACGAGCCAATGCAGCTGCTGCTGGATTTTCAGATTTCATCAAAGCAAATAACAAAAGTTCAGCGCGATTCATACTATCGCCAGCACGTAGTGTAGAACTAGAGTTCTTGCCACCCGCCCCTGCAAAATCGATCTGTTGCAAAGTCACTTCTTCAGACATATTTAAACGAGCATCTGCAGTGACAACAGCAGTCATCACTTTAGTAATCGAAGCAATAGGTAGCGCTGTGTTGGTATTTTTACTAAATAATACTTCACCTGTTTGAGCATCCATCACCAATGCCGCACGTGCATTGACTGAAGGTTGACTACTATAGTCCACCGTGTCACGGATCTGCACGCTTTGTTGAGGTGAGGTCGAAGAGGTAATCGTCGCTGAACCACCACTACGTAACGTTGTGGTCACCGAAGTCGAACCTACTGGGCTCAAATCTAATGGCTCATCATCATTCATCAATTGACTAGCGTCATTCGCCGACCAGCTCATTGAGGCTGAACCATTATTACCCGAAATTGCTGAATTATTATTGACCACTAACTCAGCAAAACTTGTTGAACTCCACGCCAACAAGATTGACATGCCTAATACATGCATGACAGATTTTTTAGCATTTTTCACGACACAATACTCAACTCAAGGTGCTGCACATTTGCGCTTACTATCATTATGCCTTACATTTGAGCATATTGGGTAAAGCTTTTATAGACACAATTGTGTACAACTATTCTCTAAAAATGAAGAATAGCATTGCTAATTTTGTCATTTCATTGCAAGCTAATTTTGCTTTATGTAACAAAAAACCAATTTTTTGATAAAAAGGAGGTCTTCTTGATCACTGTTCTCGTTGTTGATGATCATGAACTCGTACGCACTGGTATTTGTCGTATGTTAGAAGACCACCCCGATGTTGAGGTTGTAGGACAAGCTGAGTCTGGCGAAGAAGCAATTGCTTTAGTCCGTCAGAAACATCCTCAAGTTGTTCTGCTCGATGTCAACATGCCGGGTATTGGTGGTGTTGAAACCACAAGACGTTTGTTACAAACCGCACCTGATACCAAAGTAATTGCGGTGAGCGGTTTGGCTGAAGAACCCTACCCATCATTACTTTTAAAAGCAGGTGCAAAAGGCTATATCACCAAAGGCGCACCGATTGCTGAAATGGTTCGAGCCATTAATAAAGTCATGCTCGGTGGTAAATATTTCAGTGCTGATATAGCTGAGCAGCTTGCCAGCTCATATTTATCTGATACACAACAATCTCCTTTTGATGCATTGTCTGAACGTGAGATGCAAGTGGCAATGATGGTTGTAAACTGTATAAGTGCTCAAGAGATTGCTGATAAACTTTTTGTTAGTGTAAAAACCGTAAATACCTACCGTTATCGTATTTTTGAGAAATTGGCAATTGACAGTGATGTCAAACTGACCCATCTTGCGATTCGTTATGGACTGATCAAACCTTAAAACCGTTGTGAATTGCCTATGTTGGGAAAAGTTGCATCTTCGGTGTCACAAACCATTTACCAGCTTGGGATGTGGTATAGCGGATATCGCCTCATTATTTCCGTATGTCTATTGCTCATTTTCTTGTTAACTGCTGAGCAACTGACCACCAATTATCTTTACCCAACATTGTATTCATATACGCTGATTGTCTATATTGCATTAAATGTCAGTCAGCTTTTATTTCTTAAATTATTTCCGGCCCACGTGAATAAACAGCTGATTGCGATCTTTCTCGTCGATGTCATCTGTTTAAGCACCATTACCTTTGCAACAGGCGGGCCAAACTTACAGCTCAGTTTGCTTTATGTCATTATTATTTTTGCCTCGGCAATTTTATTGAATGCTCAGCTTTCTCTAGTGGTAACGCTGCTCGCTGTTATCATGATTGTGTATCAGCGTTTTCTGGGAAATTTATTTGACTACAACAATTTAAACCATCTCAGTAATAGCCTGCTGTTGGTATTTTTATTCTTGGTGGTATATGCCATAGGGCGCATTGCAGTACAGCGTTTTAAAATTTTAGAAGCCCTTACTTTTCATCAATCCATTGAAATTCATCAACTCCAAAACATTAACCGTTATATCTTGGAGCAAATTGAGGATGGATATCTGGTTTTAGATGAAAGTAATCATATTGTTTTAACCAATCCTGCTGCCAATACATTATTAGGCATTCATTTACCTGTTTCCCATGAAAAAACGCCCTTAATCAAATGGCAACCCGATCTATTTGAACTGATCAAATTCAGTGACCTAGAAGATGGTGAAGAGTTCACTTTTGAGTCACAACAAAGTTTGTATACCGTCCATGTACGTGTCAAACATTTGGTCGTACCTGAACAAGCATTAGTTTTATTAATTCTCAAAGATGCTCAGAAATTAACTCAGCGTGTACAACAACTTAAACTCGCAGCGCTCGGACAACTTTCTGCCAGTATTGCACATGAAATTCGCAATCCTTTAGCCGCGATTGTGCAAGCCAATGAGCTATTTAATGAAAGCGATGCGCATCAACAACAAATGCTCACTCGTATGATTCGTAAACAAGCAAAACGTATCGATCGGATTGTAGAAGATACTTTGGCAATGGCACGCAATAAACCGACTGAACCACAAAATATTCATCTTGTGGAGTTCTTTGAAAGTTTATTTGAAGAGGATCTAGTCGATGTCAAACACATGATCCAATTAGAGCTTTCAGAGAATATTCAAATCTTATTTGATGACAAACAGTTGCGCCAAGTGCTGATCAATTTGGTGAGAAATGCATTAAGACACAACGCATCGGATATACCTTATATCGAAATTAAAGTACACGCTGAAGAGACTAAAGTTCGAATTGATGTTATCGATTTTGGTTTAGGGGTAGCAAAAAGAGACCTTTCTCAACTGTTTAAACCATTTTTTAGTACCGAAATCAAAGGAACTGGTTTAGGATTGTATTTGTCTCATAGTTTCTGTGAGGCGAATCATGCAAAGCTCACTTATGTAGAGCGACAACAAGGAGCATGCTTCAGGATTGAATGCTCAATAATTAATTGATTAGATTAGGTTTTTCGGGGAAATGGCAACTAAACAACCACTCGTCTTGCTCGTAGACGACGAAGAGGACTTGTGTCTTCTCATGCAAATGACACTTGCGCGTATGGGAATTAAGACACATTTGGCTTATCGTGTAGAGCAAGCAAAAAAATTCTTTACTGAATTTCAATATGATGCATGTTTAACTGATTTAAATCTTCCAGACGGCAACGGTTTAGATCTCGTCCAACATGTCACCCAAAATTACCCAAATACTCCGATCGCTGTGCTGACGGCCTATGGCAATATGGACATTGCGATTGCAGCATTAAAAGCTGGGGCATTTGACTTCGTTAGCAAACCAGTCAACCAAGTGCATTTGGATCAATTGATTCAAAAAGCATTGAATCGACCACGACCTGAGCAAGAAGCGGCTGAAACAGCCTTAGAAAATAAACTCCTGATTGGACGTTCTGCGCCAATTCAACAACTGCGCATTGCATTAAAGAAAATCGCGCGATCACAAGCGCCTGTCTTTATCACTGGGGAGTCGGGAACTGGAAAAGAAGTTGTTGCCAACTTGGTTCACCGCTTAAGTAATCGTAGTGAAGGGCCTTTTATTGCCATAAACTGCGGTGCAATTCCAACAGAACTGATGGAAAGCGAGCTTTTCGGGCACAAAAAAGGCAGTTTCACTGGGGCGACCCAAGATAAACAAGGTTTAATTTTATCAGCACATGGCGGTAGTTTATTTCTCGATGAAATCGCTGAACTGCCACTCAACATGCAAGTAAAATTATTGCGTGCAGTGCAAGAAAAGAAAATCCGCCCTGTAGGCTCAGACCAAGAAATTGATGTCGATTTCCGTGTGATTAGTGCCAGTCACCAAGATCTTGAGTTACTGGTTCAGCAAGGACGATTCCGACAGGATTTATTTTTCCGTATCCACGTTATGGATATTGTACTCCCACCATTACGTGAACGTGGACAGGACATCCTGTTATTAGCGAATCATTTTATCCAAAGAATTTGCCAAGAATGGGAACTGCCTGCCAAGACGTTATCGTCTCGTGCAGAGCAATTTTTATTACAACAATATTTTCCTGGTAATGTGCGCGAACTACGCAATATTATTGAACGTGCAATCACGCTCAGCGATGATGAAGCGATTGATCTAGCGCACTTACAAACAGCGCCATTACGCAGTCCAATTTCAATGCCATCAGCGCCATCTTATAGCCAAGAAGAAGTTGAGCAGCCACAATACACCAGCCCAAGCACAAGTTCGAAAAAACTTCCACCTGAAGGTTTAGAGCGTTATTTAGAAAATATTGAAAAAGAAGTGCTACTTAATGCATTAAATCTAACCCATTGGAATCGAACGCTCGCCGCGAAGAAACTCGGGATGACCTTCCGTTCTTTGCGTTATCGTTTGAAAAAATTCGGATTAGATACTGAAGAAGATGACACCTAACTAAAAAACCTCGATCTATGATCTGACCCCAATAAGTTGGACGGTTTGATTAAGTCGCTTTTAAGGACTGGGTTCTGTACTGTACAGGACTCAGTCCTTAAATTCTGTCACATCCGTAGCCCACTTCAGATTTGGTTGATCCGCTTTAAATTGACGTTGTAATACATTGTCTACAATCTTACTCACTTGCCCTTTGTAAGAGCGATATTTCATCACCCTGATACGTGATTTAAGCTGCATAGACTGCATCAGCCGTTGAACACATTTATGGTTGATGATTCGTCCCATATTCCTTAAGGCAAGCGTAATCCTACGATAACCATATCGTCCCTTATGTTGATGATAAATCGTCTTTATTTGTTGTTTAAGATCACTATATTTATCTTCAAGTTTGCGTTGCTGTTCATGATAAAAATAGGTGCTTCGAGCCATTTGAGCTGCATGCAATAAATGCTTCAGCTCATGATCTTGCCTTAATCCTGATATAAGTTCTGCAAACGCTGCTGTTCGGCTGCTTCTTTTGCTTCTTGTTCCAGTCTTAAGGCTCTCCGCTTTTTTAAAAGTGCAACCTCAGCTCGTAGATATGCAAGTTCTTCAAGCAACTGTTCCTGTGTTTTATCGCGATCTGCTTGAGAATATTGAGTTCTGGTTCTTTGCGGCTTTGGCATCTGTTTGGCTCGCCCTTTAGGTTTGGCTTTTAAGCCATCTATACCATATTCATGATATAGATTTAACCATTGCAGAATGGTTGCTTTTTCTCTGATATGAAACCGTTGTGAAGCCTCTTTAGTTGAAAGTCCTTCATTTAAAAGGCTTTGTACAACTTGAAATTTAAATTCTTGAGAATAGTGGGATTTAGTGGTTTTTACACTTAAACCTGAAATACCATATTGTTCAAAAGCTGTAACCCATTTCTGAACATCCATATGGTCAACACTAAATTTTTGACCTGTAGCAGCCTTTCCAAAACCGGATAAGTAGTATTGGACAACCTCAAGTTTAAATTCTTGAGAATATTTAGCCATAGAAAAGCACCCTTCAAATTAGACTAAAAGTGTCCAACTTTCGGGGTGCAGTTCACTATGGATCGAGGTTTTTTGATCTAAAGTCTGCTTTTTAGCACTAAATCTGAAATATGATCTAAGTAATATTCCTCTTTCATTTCTGGCTGCAAAGCATAGCTCTGATTTGGTTGAATTCCTTGCCCCTCAATCATTAAACCATTGGGGGTGTAATAATGTGAAACCGTCATTTGCAAAGCAGCGCCATTGGGTAGCGGAAATAGCTTTTGCACCACGCCCTTGCCATAACTGGTTTCCCCAACAACCCATGCACGTTTATGCTCTTTTAAGGCGGCTGCAAAAACTTCCGCTGCCGAAGCTGAACGCCGATTAATCAACACACCTAGTTTCAGATTTTGAAACTCCTTCGATGGCAAAGCTTGAAATTGTTGATCACCTTCAGAACGACTCTTTGTGGTAACAATCAAGCCCTGATTTAAAAATAAGTCCGCAGATTCAACCGCAGCAGAAAGGAGACCACCTGGATTATTTCTTAAGTCCAAGACCACTGCTTTCAATCTTGGTGAACCAAATTCTTCAATTAGTCGCTTAATCTCATTAGCTGTATCTTGTTGAAAAACTTTAACTTTAAGTACTAACACTTGATTAGATAGCAATACTGGCTCGATATCTGTTTCTACTTTTTTATTTCTCACCAAAATCACAGTACTTGTGGTGTTCTCTGGTAATATCTGTACTGTGCTACCAATCGAACCATACAGCAAACCTTGTACTTGATCTTGATTTAAACTTTTTAATTCTTGATTATCAATTTTAAAAATCGCCTGTCCATTTTTCAGACCTAACTTATTTGAATCCGACCCTGTTTTGAGATCTTGAACTTTCCATAATTTGCTATGCTGATCAAAACCTAGATTGAAATCAACTGAAGCTAAGTCGCCTTCCGTATATTGGATCAATTGACGATATTCTTCAGCTGACAGATAGCGTGAATAGGGATCTAAGCCACTGACTAGACCTTTGATCGATTGCTGAAATAATGCATCATCTGATTTTTTTTCAACATAATTGTCTCGGACAATGCCATAGATCTGCACAAACTGTTGAATTGATTCTATTGGTACTTCAGCACTTCGGGATGGTGGATTCTCCCCCCATCCCGATAATGGTGCAGCAACAAGCGTATGCCCCCAACACAACAACAAACTGGCAAATACAGCGCGATAAATGTTGTTGCGTGGGGTCATTCTTTCACCTTATTGTAAAGTAATTAGATTTTTTCCTTGCATCTCTTGCGGTACAGGGATATTCATCAAATGTAATAATGTTGGTGCAACATCTGCCAATACACCACCTTCAGCAATGGTTGCTTGAGTAGGGCCAACATAAATAAATGGAACAAGTTCAGTTGTATGCTGAGTATGTACTTGACCGCTGTCATAGTCTTGCATTTGCTCTACATTACCATGATCCGCCGTAATTAACATATGCCCTTTGTTTGCCATCACCGCATCATAAACACGTCCGAGGCAGGTATCGACTGTTTCTACTGCTTTTACCGCGGCATCAAACACACCTGTATGCCCAACCATATCTCCATTGGCATAATTCACCACCAATAGATCAAATTCGCCTGAGTTAATTGCATTGACCAATTCATCCGTCACTTCAATCGCACTCATTTCAGGTTTTAAATCGTAGGTCGCAACATTCGGAGACGGAATCAAAATCCGCTTCTCACCCACATACTCATCTTCACGTCCACCGCTAAAGAAGAAAGTCACATGTGCATATTTTTCAGTTTCAGCAATACGCAATTGGGTCTTACCTAAGCTCGATAAATACTCACCAATCGAATTTTTTAATTCTTCTGGCATATACGCAATTGGTGCATCAATACTGGCTTGATAACGTGTCAACATGACGAATTTTGAGAGTTGTGGAACAACCTTACGTTCAAAACCCGCAAAATCTTTTTCCACAAAGGCACGGGTAATTTCTCGTGCACGATCGGCACGAAAATTCATAAATACAAGGCTATCCCCATCTTGTACTTTAACAATCTCGCCGATACGTGTTGCTTTGACAAACTCGTCATTTTCTTCAGCAGCATAGGCCTGTTCTAGCCCTTCAACTGCTGAGTTTGCCACACGAACAGCCTCACCTTCGGTCATCAAACGGTAAGCTTCTTCGACACGATTCCAACGATTGTCACGATCCATAGCAAAATAGCGACCAATCATTGATACAATACGTCCTTGATTTGGGTATTGAGCAAATAAAGCATCTAATTTTTCTAATGAGGGTTGAGCACTACGTGGCGGTGTATCACGCCCATCAAGGAATGCATGTAAATACACTGTTGCCCCACGTTTTAGTGCAAGCTCACACATCGCAACGATATGATCTTCATGTGAATGTACACCACCCTCTGAAAGTAGGCCCATCACATGAACTGCACCATTGGCGGCCTTGGCTTTCTCAACCGCATCGACCAATACTTCATGCTCAAAGAAATCCCCTGTACGGATATCTTTTGTAATACGAGTAAAATCTTGATATAGCACGCGACCCGCACCAAGATTCATATGCCCTACTTCAGAGTTACCCATTTGCCCATCAGGAAGACCAACATCTTCTCCAGAGCCAGAAATTAAACTATTCGGATGCTTGGCTTTCATCGCAGTCAAATTTGGGGTTTGCGCAGCTAAATACGCATTATCTTCAACTGCTTCACGATGTCCTACACCATCCATAATTACAAGAACGTGAGGAATTTTGCCAGCATTTGCATCCGTCATAATGGACTCTCTGTTTGTCTATCATTTGATCGGCATAGTTTACCGAAATTTACATCAATTCTCTATGATCTTAACGATGGCTTTCACCAATGTTCGCGATAGAGCAAGCATATCGATCAACTCGCTATCTTGCTCGGTACAATAAATAGCTTCCGATCATAAACATCAGCACCACTGGCAGTAGTACAAACCATGCAGGTGACGGTGCATAAACCAAACTCGCGTATCCCATAAAATCTTGTAGATAGAAAAAACCGAGTCCCGTAAAGAGCGCAATCACCAATCTAAATCCCATAGATTGTTGACGTAAGGGACCAAAAATAAACGAACATGCGATCAACACCAAAGCAATCAAGGCAAATGGTGAGGCCACTTTCTGCCAAAATGCCAATTCATAGGTTTTAGGCACTTGGCTATATTCCTCCATATAACGCATAAAACTGATCAACTGAGTAGGAGATAAATCTTCAGGATCTATCGTTACCATATGGACATATTTTGGTTGCAATGCCAATGCCAGTGCTTGGTTGGCATGATCTGTTTTAATCGCATTCCCTTGAGGCAATAAATCAATCTGATGAGACTGTTCAAGTGTCCACTGTCCATCTTTAACAAAATTCCCTTGTTCAGCTGTAACAAAAGACTGTAAACGGTAGTTTTCGTCAAAATCAATGGATTGGATATTACGCAACTGACCTTGCGAGTTAGCATAATCAATATAGGTAAAACGCTGCCCTTCTCTCGACCAATAACCTTTAACTTCACCTAGTGCAGCGACGCTTCGTTGTTTTTTAATACTTTGGGCCTTTTCATTGGTATAAGGGATCACCCATTCACTCAATGTAAAGGATAAAACAATCAGTAATAAAGCTGACCGCATCACCCACCCCACGATTCGCCAGAGACTGATCCCGACCGAACGCATGACGATCAGTTCGCTATTAGAAGCCAGTGCACCCAACCCCAAAACAGAGCCAATCAAAGCAGCGACAGGTAAAATTTCATATAAATAACGCGGTGCACCCCATAACACATACAGAAATGCTTGCCACGCATTATAGTTTGGCTTTAATGAGCCCAACTCACCCAGATAGGTAAATAGGACTTGTAAAAAAGACAGCACCAACGTCGTACCGAGCATTGCCAGTACCGTGGTTTTTGTTACATGTTTGGCGACTATTCGACGTGCTAACATCACAACCCCACTCGTTGCATACTTTTCTTAATTTTAGGTGCTAATTTTTGTTTACGCGTAAACAGGGCAGCCGCAATACCATAAATCAACAACACTGCAGGATAAGCCCAAATATCTAGCTCTTCTTTACTAATACGCGTTTTAATCGCAATCATTAGTACGATTAAACTGGCAAAAATAAAGATAGCGGGAATCAGACGATAATATCGCCCTTGACGTGGACTCACTTCAGAGAGCGCGACCGCAAGGAATAACGCCACAACCATCACGAAAGGACCAAAGATACGCCATCCTAACTCTCCTCTTACCACGAAATCATCACGCTTTTGCCACAACTTCGACATCGATAAAGCTTCAACATCTTCACTTTCAAAGTTGACATCTTTGTCATTTTCTAAACGTAAACGATAAGACTGAAACTCGGCTTGCGTATATCTTGGCTGATTGGGATAAATCTCGTAACGGCGACCTTGCACTAAGTCGACAACACTCGCAGTATCATTTTCAATTTCAACTCGTGTAGCCTCTTTCGCCAGAATCATTTGATCAGGCTTGTCTTCACGATCTGATTTATAATAGTAAAAGATATCTTTTAAGTTTTTTCGGTCTTCTGAAAGAGAGCCAGCATAAATAGTATAGGAACCAGAAGAAATAAACTCTTTGGGTCGCACCAAATCAAAGCCAGCTCGTACAGCTTGAGTTTGCATCAAGCTCTGATAACCTCTTATGCCCGCTGAAGCCCCCCAGCACATGAGTACCGCCTGTACAATCAAAAATACAGCAGTCATCGGTAATAACAAACGTGTTAACTGATTACGGCTCACCCCACTGCCATTTAATACCGCCATTTCATGATCGACATACAAACGACCAAACACCAACATTAAACCAATGAAAAAGCCCAAAGGTAAAATCAGCGTTAAAAACTCAGGTAGACGATAAGCAATAATACTGAGTAGCACGCCACCATCGAGACGACCTTGTGCAGCGCGCCCAAAAATTTTGATGAGCTGCCCACCCATAATAATCAAAGTGAGCAAGGCCGTCACAACCAAAGAGGTGGACACCACTTGTTTGACGAGGTAACGTCGAATAATCAAAGTAATGCTTCCAAAAAAACCAATCGAGGGGTATCGCTAGTTTACCCGAATGTTAAAAATATAAAACCTATCGCATGTTGCGGATTGCAACCTCATATCTGAAAGTGTTTAATGAGATTATCTTTATTTTTTACCGATTAGGTTCTAAACAAACAATGAAATTTACTCTTGATCATGCCTTTCCAACACAAACAGCAAGTGAATCTTTATGGATTTTGGTGGATTCAGAACAACTACAAACCAATCTAAACTCCTACCAAATCAGTCAATTAGAAGAAGTCTTAACCGCAACTCACTTTAAAGCAAGTTTTAATGAAAGCTTAGCTTTAATTGCAAAAGTTGCGGAGCACAGTAACACCCAACTACTCGGACTTGGAAATGCCACTGAGCTCAAAGCAACCAAATTAGCAAAACTTGCACAAACGATTATCAAATCATCACAAAATAAATTTAAACAAATTAGTGTTGATTTATCTGCACTACCAGCAGAGCTTCATTCACTATTTGCTTTAAGTTTGACTCAGGCTGCTTATGGCTATGACGAGTTCAAATCAAAAAAGAATGCGTTTGTACTCGAAACTATCCACCTGATTGCGAGCCAGACAACTTTAGATGATGCCCAACTCAATCTGATTCATGCAGTTCAATCTGGCCAAAGCTATGCTCGAGACTTAGGCAATCGTCCTGGGAATATTTGTTTTCCTGAATATCTAGCAGATCAAGCACTTTCTCTTGCAGCACAATATCCAGACCATTTAAAAGTAACGGTACTGGATGAACAACAGATGGCTGACTTGGGCATGCATGCATTTCTTGCCGTTAGCAAAGGTTCAGACCGTCCAGGGCGTATCATCACGCTAGAATATAATGCCAAAATTGAACAAGCACCTGTCGTTCTTGTTGGTAAAGGTGTAACGTTTGACACTGGCGGTATTTCACTGAAACCTGGCTTAGGCATGGACGAAATGAAATTCGATATGTGCGGTGCAGCATCCGTACTTGGCACCATGCAAGCACTTTGTGAAGCGCAGTTGCCAATTCATGTGGTGGGGGCAATTGCAGCAGCAGAGAATATGCCTTCAGGTGGCGCCACTCGTCCCGGAGACATTGTCACGACGATGAGTGGTCAAACGGTTGAAATCCTCAATACCGATGCAGAAGGTCGTTTAGTTCTATGTGACACCTTAACTTATGTAAAACGTTTTAATCCTGCGTTGGTGATTGATATTGCGACACTCACAGGTGCATGTGTTGTTGCATTAGGTAAGGTCGTGAGTGGCTTATTTACACCAGATGATGAGCTTGCCCAAGCATTACAACAAGCTGGTGAACAGTCACACGATCGTGTATGGCGTATGCCAGTCATGGAAGACTATCAAGAATTACTAGACTCTCCATTTGCCGATATTGCCAACATTGGTGGCCCTCATGGTGGTGCAATCACAGCCGCATGTTTCCTTGAGCGTTTTACCCGTGACTATCGCTGGGCACATTTGGACGTGGCTGGTACTGCATGGTTATCAGGTGCAGCCAAAGGTGCGACAGGACGTCCAGTCCCTTTACTGATGCAGTTTTTAGCAAATCGTGTTGAAGCGAAAAACTAACACATGACACAAGTCAGCTTTTATCTCTTTGAAAAGAGTACCGAACGGCAAGTCGAAAGTGCTTGCCGTTTATGCCGAAAGATTCTGAATCAGCATCCACAAATTTGGTGGTATTGTACTGATTCAGAGATTCAAAATGAGCTTGATGACAAATTATGGAGTTTTGATCCCAACAGCTTTATTCCACATGGCATCGACGAAAGTCATAGTCCCGTCTGTATTTCAGAACAATTACCGCCATCCAATGATTGGATCGTGTTTAATTTTAACAATCATGCACTTGAACAAATTCAAGATTTTCGCCACATTATCGAAATTATCGAGAATAATGAAACTGCGAAGCAACTTGGACGAGAAAAATTTAAAACGTATCGTCGTTTAGGTATCGAGCCTCGAACTTTTAAATTATAAATCGACAAGCAAGCGTATCATTTGAGGAGTGTGGTGTGGCATTAAATGTAGGTCAAGATTTTAAAAAACGCTGGTTAAATACCCCTGAGGCTGTACGTCAAACCTATCAGGATGATTTAGCACGCATTTGTGATCTGCTATTACCACAAACCGCCATTCAAACTTGGCGTCAGCAAGAAGAACAAGCTGAACTGCGTTCACAGCAACGCATTGATCAAGCCTATGCTGATCTTAAAGCAGAGTTGATTGAACAAGCTCGTATTCGCAAACAACTTACCTTAGAAAAAGCCTTAGCTGAGAAACGTGCTGCTGAAGCAGCCTACGCCGCCCAACTTCAAGCCGATGAAGTACGACAATTTCAACAACAAACTGAAAATCTCTTGGCATTACGTGAGCACATTGATCAGGAAATCAATGCACAAACCGAACGTTATCAAAGCAATCCTGAACAACCAAGTATTGATTATGCTCAAGGACAACGCCTCACAATTGATGACCAGCAAATTCTTTCAGAATTAGAAAGTGTTCGTGTTCGACTCGAATTAGAAGCCGAAAGTTTAATTGAACAAGCCGTGACTGTATTCAGAGCTAAACTACATGCAGTGGCGCAAGACGAAATCGAATACATCTTGAAAAATAGTGAATTTTCTAACGACCAGTAAATATTAAAAAGCCCAGCGAAACTGGGCTTTTTAATGAGCTAGATTTTTATTTTAAAAATCCATTTTCAGCTAAAAAAGCCATACTAATATTCGATTCAGCTTTTTGCTCGGCCGCCTTATCGCCTAGCAACAAACGCTCAATGTAACGCGCAAGTACATCAACTTCCAAATTCACTTTAGTGCCCACTTGCCATGTTCCAATGTTAGTCCGTTCTGCAGTATGCGGAATCAAGTTTAAACTTAAAATATTGCCACGTAGGTGATTAATGGTCAGGCTAATTCCATCTACCGTCACAGATCCCTTTTCTGCTAAATATTTTGCAAGTTCAACAGGTGCTGTAACTTCAAAATAGAGGGAACGCGCATCTTCACGAACCAGCGTAATCTCACCTAAACCGTCAACGTGACCACTCACAATATGCCCACCAAAACGTGTCGTTGGCAACATGGCTTTTTCCACATTGACAGCTTGACCAACTTTCCATTGGCCTAGTGTGGTACGGTTCAAGCTCTCACGTGAAACATCGGCTGCATACCAGTGATCTCCCCACTCAATCACAGTGAGACAAATCCCATTGGTGGCAATTGAATCGCCCAAATGCACATCAGACATGTCTAAATCAGTCTGAATACGCAGACGAACATCACCACCTACACTTTGTAAGCTTTCTACCTTACCTAAACTTTCAATAATGCCTGTAAACATGGGACTTTTAACCTACCTTTATTGCAGTACGCATCGCAGTAAAGCAAATACCTTAAAGCAAAGAAACCCAGATAACAAGGCACGCTTAGTTCAAATTCAGATGAATAAAAAGGGCGATCCTCTGACCGCCCATGTTGCTATAGATATAGATGAAGTGATCAACTATTGCATTTCTGATACTTGTTTTTCGACAGGATGCGTTTCTTCAACTTTATTGCTCAACAAGAAATGGCTAAAAAACAGTTTATAGCCCAATACTCCTAAGCAAGCCCCAACAATTGGCGCAAGAATAGGAACAATGAAATATGGAATATCTCGTCCACCCGTAAACGCAACGGGTCCCCATCCTGAAAAATAGGCAACGATTTTCGGACCAAAATCACGTGCAGGATTCATGGCAAAGCCTGTCAGCGGTCCAAAAGATGCTCCAATTACGGCAACCAATAGACCAACTAAAATTGGTGCTAATGGCCCACGCGGTAAACCATTGCTGTCATCACCAATCGCCATGATTAACCAAAGTAATAGCATGGTGATAAACATTTCCACCATAAACGCCTGACCAAGCGACAATAAATGATGCGGATATGTCGAAAAAATTCCAGCTAACTCAAGGCTTTCAATACTACCTCGTACCATATGATGCGTCTGTTCGAAATCTACAAACAAACTGCTATACAGTCCATATACCATCAACGCACCGGTTGCAGCGCCCGCCACTTGAGCAATGATATAAAAAGGAACTTTGCGTTTATCAAAGCCTGCAAATAAAGCCAAAGCGATGGTCACCGCTGGATTAAGATGTGCACCTGAAATACCTGCCGATAAATAAACTGCTAAGGCAACTGCTAAGCCCCAAACAATACTGATTTCCCACAGACCTAAATCTGCTCCAGCAAGTTTAAGTGCAGCCACCACACCGATACCAAATGATAAAAAAATTGCGGTAGCAAAAAATTCAGCTACACATTGCCCCAATAATGTGGGTTCCGAGCGACTCATAACAACCTCTCTTGGTCATCGCTACTCATAGGCAAGACCCTAAATTCAGCTCGGAAAACTATATTTATTTTTAAAATCGGTCAATCATCTTTGATAGTTTTTTGAACGATTGATAAAACTACTCCCTACCCAAATCAAACTTAAAGAACGAATAACCACCACATAAAGAGTATGCATAATTATTTGTTTTATCTATAAATTAATATAAAACACCATAGTAAATAAATTCAAAAAGATTAAGCTTCACCATCTAGAAATACAATAAAAATTACAAGATATTTATCATAAAAACAGTGAGTTATTTAACAAAACGATTCTATTTATTGTATTAACCGATTAAATAAGAGAATGAAATAAAAAAACACCACTTTGTATGGCAAAGTGGTGTTTTTGTTATCTTACCAAAGTGCAAGTTGGGTACTATTTCCTGTGGTATCAACACCGCCCAATTCGGCAAAGTGATACAACTGACCAAGTAACTGCCGCAATGGCGGACCAGACTTTGCGTGAGTATCTGTAATCACAATAAATTCAAGTACGCGTGCGCGCTCTGACTGACGCTGCTTACTAACGCGATAACGAGGAACATCTTGCGTTAACAACGTGACCTTGCCACGTTTTAAATTTGCGGTCAGTAAATCTTTTGGCTCAATATTCCCATCAGTCGAATAACTGGTCAAGATATAGCGCGCATTAATCGTTTCCAATAACTTCTCATAGGCATCTTTGGCATGCTTGGAAGAATTATAAGGACTTGGACGTTCTTTGCGCCACGCACGATCAATCCCGCTCTTGAAACCTTTAGTATCAGGTGAAGGCAAATCAACCTGATCCCATAAAGTCAGCGCATTCAGGACATGATAGTTACTGCTATAAGCATGTTGATTATAAGGCGGATCGAGATAAGCAACATCAACTTCAAAGCCACTCATTTGATTAGCCAAATGTTGTGAATCAACACACCACACTTCTGCGGCAGGACGTTTTGCATCTCCAATCTCACAGAAACGGCTTGGTGTTAACCAAAGTAATGATTCGATTCGTTCCAAAGCAGTTTGAGTACGTCCACCCCAACCTTGGTGGAAGCTTTTAAACACCCCACTGGTGTTGCTCACAAAACTTGCTGAGTAAAGTAACGGTGCGAGTAAAGCACTCATTTCAACATCATTAATCGCACCTTGTGCTTGCCAAGTTGCAATCTGCTGACGAATCGCATCAATTCGCATCCCATTACGACGCTTAAAGAACAAACGATCACGAGCAGGATCATAGACATCGTCATTACGTGGACACAAATTATGGGTAACCCAACCTTTGACTTCAGGCAAACGGTTTAAATAATCAATCGCTTTTTGATAGCCACCCAATTCTTTAAATGCTGGCGCATCAACACAAGCTAAAATCGCATGATTCAGCGCATGGCTATACGGTTCCCAGTCATTGGCAATCACACGGTAGCCATTTTGACGGGCTAAACGAGAAACCACCCCACTCCCTGCAAAAAAATCAGCAAAAATCGGTGGATTCTTTTTCTTGCTATTCAACGTCCCAGTAATCTCAAGCGCTTCTAAAATAAGATGCAAAAGACGACGTTTATTCCCAAGATATGGAACAAGCTGATGAAAAAGATATTCATCAGTCGTACGGGCAGCATGACGGCGTTTGTGATAAACCGATGGTTCTGGATTCATATCATCTCTTGGATAGGGAGCAATCTCAGGCGAATATCTTGCCCAAGTTGGGTTACATCGACCAACTCAAATCGTCGTTGTTCGGCCATTTGGCTAAATTCAGCATTGAACATCGCCCGAGCAGATTGACCCAGTAAAGTTGGAGCAACATAACTAATCATTTCATCAACCAAACCCTGTTGTAAAAAGGCAGTCGATAAAGTTGCACCCGCCTCAACCAATACATCATATATTTGGTATTGTTGAGAAAGGGTCTGTAATAATTGATTTAAAGGTTGCGGTGACAATTGTATCACGCCTAAATCAGCAAGTTCTTGGCGAAATGGTGTCATCACCATCACGGTTTCAGGATTTTTCAAAATCTTGGCTGTAAGCGGCAATTGCCCCTGACGATCTAAAATAATTCGCTTTGGCTGCACCACTGTAGAAAGATCAACACCCTCTAGTACTCGGACATTCAGCTCACAATCATCGGCTAAAACCGTTTGAATGCCTGTAATCACCGCACCAGAGATCGCCCGCCAGTGTTGCACATCTTGTCGAGCCAAGGTTCCTGTAATCCATTTTGACTCCCCAGAAGCCATCGCAGTACGCCCATCTAGACTTGATGCAATTTTTAAACGGACATAAGGTAAACCTATAGACATTGCTTTTAAAAATCCTAGATTTAAACCTTTTGCAATCTCGGTGCAAACACCCGTTTCAACCTCTATCCCTGCATCTAGCAAGATCTTTACACCTTTGCCTGCAACCAATGGATTCGGATCCGAACAAGCAATCACAACCTTCTTCACTTGTGCCTTTACTAAAGCCTCAGCGCAAGGTGGTGTGCGACCATAATGTGCGCAAGGTTCTAAGGTCACATAAGCCGTTGCATCTTTTGCATCTTCACCCGCTTGGCACAATGCAAAAACCTCTGCATGAGGCTGACCTGCTTTTGGATGAAAGCCTTCACCTAAGATTTTCCCATCTTTGACAATGACACAACCTACATTGGGATTGGGTTTAGTTGAATATTGCCCAAGTCGAGCCAAATCAATTGCCCGTTGCATCCAATACTGCGCTTGAGATAAATGATTTGGGGTTAACTCAGACATAATCTCTCTAACTTAGACTTCATTTTCACGTTGTTGCATCTGCTCAATCTGATGGCGAAAAGCTTCAACATCTTGGAAATCTTGATAAACAGAGGCAAACCGAACATAAGCAACATGATCCAATGCAAACAATGCTTGCATTACAATTTCACCAATCATTCTCGATTTCACATCACGTTCACCGAGACGACGGATTTGCGATTGAATATCACTGAGAACCGTTTCAATCTGTTCTTGGGTCACAGGACGTTTTTGTAGTGCATGCATTAATGAACGGCGTAATTTTGCTTCATCAAACGGCTCACTTTTACCATCTGACTTTAACACACGTGGCATCACAACATCATAACTTTCAAATGTTGTAAAACGCTCACCACAAACCACACATTCACGACGACGCCGAATTTGGCACCCTTCGGCAGCCAAACGGGAGTCAATGACTTTACTATCAGCGGCGTTACAAAATGGACAATGCATAATGGTGCGTTATTTCCTCACTTTGCTTAAGTGTAGCAAAGTTTCTGCAATTGCTGAACTAGAGGACATTCAACCTGCCACAATGCATAAAAAAACAGCTCCTGACTGGAGCTGTTTTTTTAGATCAATTATTCTGATTATTCAATACGTTCGCCATGTTGGCTAAGGTCAAGACCTGTACGCTCATCATCAGCGCTAGCACGAATACCAATCGCAAGATCAATCACTTTCAGGATAATGAAGGTCATCACAGCACTATAAGCGATAGTTGCAAGCACGCCTTCAACCTGAATCCATAATTGTGCCAACATATTGGTTGGCGCATCATCGCCCATAATGAACGAGCTTGCAAAAACACCCGTCAAGATCGCACCAATAATACCACCGATACCATGTAGACCGAATGCATCTAAAGAATCGTCCGCTTTAAGCATACGTTTAAGAACAGTCACTGACCAGAAACATGCAGCACCACCGATCAAGCCCATAATTAAAGCACCACTGACTGTTACGAAACCAGCAGCAGGAGTAATAACCACTAAACCAGCAACTGCACCAGACGCTGCACCTAAAGCAGAACCTTTACCGCGTACAATTTTCTCAACCGCCAACCAAGATAGTGCCGCTGCTGCTGCTGCTACTTGAGTAACAACCAATGCCATACCTGCGGTACCATCTGCTGCATACGCAGATCCACCATTGAAACCAAACCAACCTACCCAAAGGATGCTTGCACCAACCAAAGTTAAGGTTAAGTTATGCGGTGCCATAGACTCTCGACCTAAGCCAACGCGCTTACCAATCATATATGCCGCAACTAAACCAGCAACACCAGAGTTAATATGGACAACTGTACCACCAGCAAAATCAAGTGCTTTACCAGTTAACCAACCACCACCCCAAACCCAGTGACAGATTGGAGCGTAAACCAGTACCACCCAAAGTGCGGCAAAGACCATAAATGCTGAGAACTTCATACGTTCTGCAACAGAACCACTGATAATGGCAACAGTAATAATCGCGAAAGTCATTTGGAAAATGACATCGATAATTTCAGGGAGTGCGCCACCTGTTTCTGCCGTAATACCCGTGAGCATGACTTTACTGAAGTCACCCATAAAGGCATTACCTTCGCCATAAGCGATAGAGTAACCAATAATGACCCAGACTACGCTGACGATCGCTGCTGCACCAAAGCTATACATCATGGTAGATAGAACGTTTTTACGACGTACCATACCTGCATAGAACAGTGCTAAACCAGGCAAAGTCATAAACAAGACTAAAGCTGTCGATACAAAGATCAACATTGTGTCAGCTTTATCTACAGCTTCCACTGCCTCTTCTGTAACTGCAACAACTTCTGTTTCAACAGCCTCAGGTGCATCCGCAACGTCAGTTGTCGTAGATAAGACAACTGCTTCGGTGGTAACAGCATTCTGTTCAGGATTTGGTTCTGCCCAAACGACAGTCGAACCACCTAAGAGTGCGCCAGATAGACTGAGCGCCATAAGCATTTTTTTCATTCGTGTCCCCCAACCTCATTTTGTGAGCTATTTCTCTTAATTTCTAACTCAGCAAAGTTTGTGCCAATTTAGACAGCATCTGGTCCAGTCTCACCCGTACGGATACGGATAACTTGTTCTAAATTCGTGACAAAGATTTTCCCGTCACCAATTTTTCCAGTGCTTGCGACACGAGTGATTGACTCAATAACCGCATCAACCATCTCATCGCTAATCGCGATTTCGATTTTTACTTTCGGTAAGAAATCAACCACATACTCAGCACCACGGTACAATTCAGTATGACCTTTTTGACGCCCGAAACCTTTGACTTCAGTTACGGTAATCCCTTGAACACCAATATCAGAGAGTGCTTCACGCACATCATCTAACTTGAATGGTTTAACAATTGCAGTTACAAGCTTCATGTGTGTTTTCCTTCGGCTTATTTTCACCAGTAAGGTTTTATGTTCAATTTTCATGCCAATATTCAAAGGTTGGGGGTTTTTAAATATTGGACATATGGCTTCTTTATAACCTATTTAAGCGAATAGAAGTAGATCATCAATAGAAAATAAGTATCATTTGCCAAGATTTAACTAGATTTCTCAGTCACATCCCAAGCTGCTCAGCAGTGCTAGAGGATTCCAACAAGCAGTGGTACACTGAGCAGCAAATATACATAACTTATTGAGCACTTTATGATTGAAACTCTTTTACAAGCGATTTTGCAGCAAGTTGATCAACCTAAAAAAGACTTGGAAAAAAACTTGCGAGCATTGTTAAATGAAAGTATCGAAAAATTAGATCTGGTTTCCAAGCAAGAGCTTGATCGCCAAAGAACAGCTTTGAATTTAGCAAATCAGCGCCTAACCGAATTACAGCAACAAATGAAAACTTTAGAGGAAATGGTGCAGAACAAAAAATAAGCACCAACTCGGTGCAAAAAGCACCTCAAAATGATTAAAAATAAAGCACCACAATGGAACAACAATAAAATGTCTTTTGCAAAAATTTATACGAGGGGATTATTGGGGCTACATGCGCCTCAAATCGAGGTCGAAGTTCATATCAGTTCAGGGCTACCCTCTTTGACCATCGTTGGTTTACCCGAAGCTGCTGTCCGAGAAAGTAAAGATCGTGTTCGTTCAGCAATTATCAATAGTGGATTCTTGTTTCCAACCAAACGTTTAACTATTAATTTGGCGCCAGCAGATTTACCCAAAGATGGGTCTCGCCTAGATTTGCCCATTGCACTGGGTATTTTGATTGCATCAGGGCAATTACCAGAACAATGTACGGATGGGTTTGAATTTATTGGTGAATTAGCACTTGATGGTCATTTACGCCCAATTTCTGGTGCATTGACCATAGCAATGGCCTGTCAGCAAGCCAAGCATCGTATGTTACTCCCGACTGCAAACTTAGATGAAGCGAGTCAACTCCCAAACTTCGAAGTATATGCGGCTCAACATCTTCAAGAAGTTTGTGCACATTTTTTGGGCAACACCAAGCTCAGTGCTGCACCACAACGAGAAAATATCAACAGCTCACAATATCAATTTGATCTTGCAGATGTGAAGGGGCAACTTCGCCCTCGCCGTGCACTCGAAATTGCGGCCGCAGGTGGTCATTCATTACTGTTCAAAGGTCCACCAGGTACGGGTAAAACCTTGCTCGCCTCGCGTTTAGCTTCTATTTTGCCACCCCTCAATGCTCAAGAAAATTTAGAAGTTGCGAGTATTTACTCTGTGGCAAATGCCCCGCACCATTTTGGGCAACGCCCTTTTCGTGCTCCACACCACACTGCATCTGCAATTGCATTGGTCGGAGGCGGCTCACAACCTAAACCTGGAGAAATTACTCTAGCTCACTTAGGTGTATTATTTTTAGATGAGCTCCCTGAGTTTGACCGTAAAGTGCTTGAGGTTCTACGCCAACCTCTTGAATCTAAGGAAATTGTGATTTCTCGTGCTGCACGACAAATGACTTTTCCAGCAAATTTCCAGTTTATTGCAGCTATGAATCCATGTCCTTGTGGCTATGCGTTCAATCAGGATAGTCGCTGTCAGTGTTCTCCAGAAAGCATTCAACGCTATCAAAATCGCATTTCAGGTCCATTATTAGATCGTATTGATCTTCATATTGATGTCCCTCCATTACAAGCACAAGAATTACAAGATCAAACAGCAAGTGAGGACTCTGCAACCGTTCGCAAACGCGTCATCAAAGCCTATCACCAACAAATCGATAGACAGCAATGCTTAAACCAAGCACTTTCACCAAAACGATTAGAACAATACGCTCGTTTAGATGAAAGCTCTGCCAAAATTATTGAAATGGCACAACAACGTTTGAATCTTTCTGCACGTGCCTACCATCGGGTACTGCGCGTTGCTCGAACCATTGCAGATCTAGCAGAAAGTGAAATTATCTCAAGCAGTCACTTAACAGAAGCCTTATCTTATCGAGGCAATTCAAATTAAATACACCTAAAAAAGCGACCCTCAGGTCGCTTCAATTCTTCTTATCATTAAAAAGCGTAACCCAGACCTAAAACAACTTTGTTCTTATGTTTGACTTCATCCCGAGTATAACCACCAAAAATATAATCCAGACTCCAAGTTGCACCCGTTGCACCTAAGGGATGAGACAGACCTAATGTCGCATGACGGAAAGCAAAATCCGTTTTGGTGACGTCGCCTGCCTTCGCTTGATAGGTTAAATATTCATCATCATCTCCATAGTAATACGCTGCAACCTGCGCTTTACCAGTAAACCCACCTGGCAACCGTGGTGTATAACTCGCTAAGAAATACGTATCACCTTTATTACCAAAGGTCACATTATTTAATAGGGTTTGAGCAGTAATACTAAAATCTTTATAGTTCAATCCTACAATTGTTTCGTAACCTGTAGACTCCCAACCTGGATAATAGTAATAAACAGTTGCTCCAATTTGATAACCGAGATCTTCAGTAATTTTGCCTTTATAGCCTGCATAAAAATCATTTTCGAAAGATTTCTTTTCTTGAGGTACATAGGTTGGAGAAGTATTAAAATCAGCATAAGCCGCTGTCAAAGTCGAAAACCAATAACCCAAATAAAATCCACTGTCGTGCGTATAATCCAACCCACCTTGAATCGCAGGTGTATCACTTTCAGGTGAATTGGTCATCCCACGTAAGTTATAACTTGATACAACACTAATATTTCCTGAAATCGAGCCAGGAAATGGAAGCTTCGATTCTTCCGCAAATGTAAAAGTTGATGCTGTTGCAACAACCCCTGAAACAACAGCTGAGCATGCAAATTTCATCATATTGATTTCCCCCATGATTTAGACATTCAAATGATTTAAGTTTAAAAGTGCATCATGGTGTAATTTGCAAGTGCTATGCCAAACAAATTAATTAAATTAAAAACAACAACTTAAATAAAAAAATACCGAATTTAAAGTTTTTTAATCTAAAAAATCTTATTTTGATTTGAAGGAGATCTCCAAACTGAAGCAGTTTAGAACTTAATGGGGCGTTTCACACTTAAATAGCAAAATAATGGAACATACATGCATGCCTTAAATCTAAAATATTCTTATTTTTCAATAACAAATCTGATTTAAAGCTCTACTTGGCTGATCATTTAGTTGAGCAAAATCTGAAAACACATAAAGTATATTTTTTCAACAAAAATTCTGACATAAAAAAGCAGAGCCGTTGCTCTGCTTTTAAAACTCAAAAAGCTTAGAAGCTCTTAGTTAATGTAAAGACTGCACCAGTTTTTACACCACGCTTCTCGAACTTTGCTAACTCATCAGTATCAATATTAGTACCAATCGCTGCTAATTCTGCGCTAAAACCTTCAACTGATTTAAAGTCATAACTTACACCAACTTTCCAGTCAACATAGTTGTCTTTTCCATTAAAAGCATCATCAATATCTACTTTGGTATAACCTACACTTGCTACACCGCCAAAACCAGTATCAGCAAAAGGAACACTATAAGCAAGATTTAGATACCAACCATCTTCGTCTGAACCTGCCACATCATTGCTATAGTTCACTGCCGCTAATAGGTTATCGCCAGTCACAATTGCATTATCAAAGCCAAGTTTCGCGTAGATTTCTAACCAATTTAAGTCAGACGAACTTGGATAGCCGTAATACCATAAACCCACATCTAAAGTTGGTTTACCAGCTAATGGTAACTCTGTTGCATAGCCAATATAGGGATCAAGCTCTAAATGTGTTGGATCATCTGAACCAAAATGGACATTGGAAGCCCACACACCAGCATAGAGACCTGATTCATGATCTAATTGAAAACCACCTTGAATCGCTGGATCATTTTCCGTTTGGGTGATACCACGAAAACGATAATCGGTTGTTAACGCAGCACTTCCAGAGAAGCTTAAACCACTTTTAGCAAGTGCGTTATCTTCTGAAGCGAAACTTACTGTTGATAGTCCAGCAACCATACTAAGTACAAGTGCCTTACATGCAAATTTCATCATATTGATCTCCCCCATGATGGATATTCGACTGATTTATGTTTTAAATTGCATCAGAATGTAATTAGCAAATGCTGTGCCAACTTCAAATTTTTCTTATAAAATATAGTGTCTGTCCCATAAAAGTGCTGTTACAAGTACAACAATGTGCCACAACCGCCCTAAAACACATGATTTTCCAATTTTTTATGATCAATTTAGAAGCAATAAACAATTTCAGGTCATTTGTTGCACAATAAAGATGCACCATTAAAAAATACACACCACTAAAATGCTTGAAATCCAAGTTATATATTCCACATATCAAAAATGCGCAATAAAAGTGCATATCTAGGTATTAGTTGGATTTGCAGGGATAGTGCCCTCTTATTAATGAAAAGATACCATTCGTCGGGATGTAATTTTTTGCAAATCAAATCGATAACTTTTTAACCAAAAAATAAATAAATCATTAAATTTAAAGAGAAAATACATACCTTAATCACACATTATATGCTGAATAAAATCAAAAAATACCACACAATATTATGACCAATATATAGTTTTTTATACAATATATTCATATACTTAATTTTATTTAGGCTACTTTTTAAACAAGAAATAAATCATAATATTTTATAAGTATTCTATTTAAAATTAGTTAAAATATTTTAATAAAAATCTATATTTTTTATGTATAACTTATACAATTGGTCAAAATTTCGGTTTCTTCCCAAATTAATTTATTTTATGAGGCTAACTATGCCAAAGGCACAGAAACTTACTTTAGCGGTATTAATTAATGCTGCGTTAATCACTTCAACATATGCAAGCGAACAAAGCGAAGCAAAAGGATTTGTTGAGGATGCAAATGGTTCAGTATTGTTCCGCACAGGCTTTTTAAATCGTGATAAAAAAGACGGTTTAACAAATGATACAAGCTCAACAGCGCAAACTGCCATTTTTGATCTTCAATCAGGTTTTACAAAGGGTATTATTGGCTTTGGTGTTGGCGTAGTAGGTGATACATCTTTTAAGCTTGGTGCGAATAATAATACGGGTAATCAAATGATTCCTGTAGATGATCGTGGATTTGCTTATGATCATTGGGCTCGTGGTGGTGCCAATGTGAAAGCACGTATTTCCAACACAACCGTGACTTATGGTACACAGGTATCAACACTTCCTGTCATGGCAAGTAATCAAGCCCGTTTAGTACCTGAGTATTACACAGGTGTTTTCGTTGAAAGTAATGAAATTCCAAATCTAAATGTGGTTGCAGGTAAGTTCACAAAAAACCAAATGTCAAACCAAATTAGTACCGATAAAGATGTGACAGGTCAAGGGCTTGATCGTGCAGTAGTTTGGGGTGCTAAATATAAATTTAATGATCAACTCAATTCATCGTATTATGGCTTAGATGTTCAAGATAAGCTAGAACGTCATTATGCCAATGTAAACTTTACCCAAAGCTTAAAAGACAAGAGTACCTTAACACTTGATGCCATGGGTTATCATACAAAATGGGATAAAGATGCGCTCACTGATTCACATACCACAGATGATCTAGCAAACCGTAAAAACTCGATTTGGGCTGTTTCAGTGGGCTATGGCAAAGATGTACATAACATCATGCTTTCTTATCAAGATAACACAGGTAATACTGGGTATGACTATGGCTATAATGCTGATGGTTTACAAAGTATCTATGTGCCTAATTCCTATTTAGGTGACTTTAATGGTAATGATGAAAAATCTGTCGGGCTACAATATAACTATAACTTTAAAAATCACGGTTTACCTGGTCTAAACTGGACAACTGCATTTGTTTATGGCTGGGATATTGATATCGCTAAAATAACAGATCGCTCAAAAATCATTGACCAAGCCGAAGAACATGAGTTGTTTAACCAAGTCAAATATACAGTTCAAACAGGTGCATTGAAAGATGCAAGCCTACGTGTTCGCTATTCTTACTTACGTTCAAGTGATACCTATAATAATGTTTCTGGTCAATATGTCAGCAATGTCATTGGCTCAACCAATGAATGGCGTTTGTTCCTTGATATTCCTGTGAAACTATTCTAATTCAATTTAGATCAACTCATAAAAAAACCGCCATTCAATTGAATGGCGGTTTTTTTATGAGCCTGATTTTAGGGTGATAAAATCAGACTTTATCTTTTAAAATTATTTTTTAGCAGCTTCGATTGCTTTCAACACTTCAGCTTTTGCAACATCAGCATTTTCCCAACCACTGATTTTAACCCATTTACCAGGCTCTAAATCTTTGTAGTGAGCAAAGAAATGCTCAACTTGGCTGATCAATAGTTGTGGTAGATCAGTGTATTCTTGAACGTCTTTATACAATGGAGATAATTTTTCATGTGGAACAGCGATCAATTTCGCATCGATACCACCGTCATCTTCCATGTTCAATTTACCGACTGGACGGCAACGAATCACAGAACCCGCAGCAACAGGGTGTGGAGTTACAACAAGTACGTCTAATGGATCACCATCTTCAGACAATGTATTTGGTACATAACCGTAGTTTGCTGGGTAGAACATTGCTGTACCCATGAAACGGTCTACAAATAATGCATCTGAATCTTTATCGATTTCATATTTGATTGGTGCTGCATTCGCAGGAATTTCAATAATGACATAAATATCATTTGGTGCGTCTTTACCCGCAGGAATATTGCTATAACTCATATCAACACTCGTGTATTTGAATTGAATATAAAAAATCGGTCAGATTATAACGTGAATACCAGCAAAATGATGCTGTATATTGGTATTAGAGCGAATGAATTTTTACATTCCATTTGATTTAAGTGATTTTTATGGTAATCACAAATAATAAAATTGGGCAAAGTATAGAAAAGAGCCAAATGATTGAACGTAAAGTTGCCCAATTTGCGAGATAACAAATTCCATAAATGACTCGGAAAACAATATAAGCCCACCCCAACGCCAAAATAAAGCGTTCAGGAATCACCATATATTCCGCCATCAAAATGGCAGCAATAAACAAAGGTAAGCTTTCAAAGCTATTTTGCTGAACTGCATTTGCCCGAGCGGAAAGACCTGTGGTTTTTGCTAAAAATTCACGAGGATTCTGATTGTCTTTGGCTTGGAAACCACCCGTTGATTTTGCAATCAAGGTAAAAACATAAGGTAATAAACATGCGATGATAATAATCAATATAATACCGTTAATACCTTGCATGCGTTGACATCCATCTTTGAAGTTCGTCTCATCATGCTATCATAACTTAAACTTTCATTTGTACTTGTTCGATAAGCATTTTTGCGGTTCTGTATGGACTGCAGTCTAAGCTGAATAAAGTCTCGTTGTTTTATTTTTAGGATCCGTTTATGCAAAACCAAGATCAAAAAGAAATGTTGGATGTTCTCGCACAACAACGTCAACACCAACTCAAAGTTGATCGTATTCTAAAAATTGTGTTGCCTATCGTTGCATTTTTATTGAGTGTGATCTGTGCAAATCTTAACTGGCAATCAACATTAGGTACATTTTTGATTTTAACCATCGCTTTTTATGCCGTTGGAATTAAACGCCTCACGCTTTGGCACTGGTTAACTATTATTGTGCTCTATGTTTTTGCGGATAACTACTTTAGTTTCAATGGCTTTGATATAACTAGATTGCGCTTTCAGTTAATTACGATGTTTATTTTTGTGGGTATCGTCGGCATTGGTCGCCCTTATATTGATCGCTGGCTTATGAAAAAATCAAACTAGAAGATCTAAAAAAAAATGCCGCAATCTGAATTGCGGCATTTTTTTAGATGGTGTTGACCATTAAAGTATTAAGCAGGTTTACGTAAATCTTTACGCAAAATTTTACCTACATTTGACTTTGGTAACTCGTCAATAAATTCAACATAACGTGGGCATTTATAGCCTGTTAAGTTCTTTTTCGCAAAAGCAAGAATTTCTTCTGTTGTTAAAGAATCATCTTTTTTCACAACAAATAATTTTGGAACTTCACCTGATTTTTCATCAGGAACGCCAATCGCAGCAACTTCCAATACTTTTTCGTGTTGCGCAATGACTTCTTCAATTTCACTTGGATATACGTTAAAGCCAGAAACCAAGATCATGTCTTTTTTACGATCCACGATTTTGAAGTAACCACGTGTATCCATGATACCGATATCACCTGTGCGGAAGAAACCGTCAGCAGTCATCACTTTTGCAGTTTCATCAGGACGATTCCAGTAACCTTTCATGACCTGAGGACCACGAATTGAGATCTCACCTTGTTCACCCTGAGGAAGCTCATTTCCGTCATCATCTAAGATCGCAACATCAGTCAATGGCAATGGAATACCAATTGTGCCGCTGAATTCAGTTGTTGCTGGTGGATTTGCAGTTGCAACAGGAGAAGTTTCAGATAAACCATAACCTTCGATAATGATTGTACCTGTCACTTTTTTCCAAGCTTCAGCAGTTGATGGCAATACTGCCATACCACCACCCATCGCCATCTTAAGGTTACTATGGTCAAGTTGCTTAAATTCTTCGTTATTTACCAATGCATTAAACAAAGTGTTTACCGCTGGGAAGAAAGAAGGGCGATATTTACGTAGCTCATTAATAACCGCAGGTAAATCACGTGGGTTCGGGATCAAAATGTTTGCTTGACCTTTGTACATACCGTACATTGCACAAACCATGAATGCAAAGATGTGATAAAGCGGTAATGCACAAACAATACGATCACCTTTTTCACTATCAGATGCACCAAATTTGCTTGAGAAAATTGCTTCGCACTGTAAAAGGTTGCCCACTAAGTTGCGATGTGTAAGCTCAGCACCTTTAGAAACACCTGTTGTACCACCTGTGTATTGGAGTACAGCCGTATCACTCAAAGTTAAGCTTGGGCGCTTATAGTTACTTGGGCTTTCTTTGTTCAGCGCAGTATTAAACTTGGTATGACCTGGAATGTTCCATGCAGGAATTTGCTTACGTACTTTACGTAAAACAAAGTTAACAATCGTACCTTTTAACGTACCGAGCATGTCACCAACAGTCGCAACCACCACATGCTTCACTGGTGTTTTACCAATAATACTCTGGTACACACTGGCAAAGTTTTCAATAATCACTAATACTTCTGAACCAGAGTCATTCAATTGATGCTCTAACTCACGTGCTGTATAGAGTGGGTTGACGTTCACAAGAACCAAACCCGCACGAAATACCCCCAATGCAACCACTGGATATTGGAAAACGTTCGGCATCATCACCGCAACACGCGTTCCTTTTGCCAATCCCAAGCTTTGTAAATAAGCTGCAAATTTTCGGCTGGCAACCTCTAACTCATTAAACGTTAAAACTTTATCCATAAAGATAAAGGCATCACGTGACCCAAATTTTTGGAAATTGCGTTCAAAAATATCAACAAGTGAGGTGTTTTCAGCAGGCAGTTCAACTGTTTCTGGAATTCCTGTCTTTTGGTATTCTGCAAACCAAATCTTTTCCATAATGCCATTATCTCCGAGTGGTAATCCTTAAAAATGTAACAACGTTACTTTCCATGGCAAAACATTTTTTTTAACTTTTTGAATTGCCCTGTTCATCTATCCAAACAATATGAATACATCGTCATATATAACGTATTTATATCACAGAATACTAGCCCTATCTCTGAATGAAGAGTCTATTTGCTTTTTGATATCCCCGTGGTAAAAGTTGGCCCTTTGTTGCTCTTTTTCCTAGATATTTTTGGAGATCATCTCCCTTCAGTTTTAAGTGCTGTTGTCCTGCAGCGACTTGGATTATTTCATCTAATGCCAGCGTTGTCATGGATAAAATTTGCTCTTTTTCATCAAGTTGTATCAACTTGTTACCTTTACCTTTATTCAGAACTGGAAGTTCTGCTAAATCAATAATCAGTAAACGACCCGATGAACTCAAGATTGCAACATGCGTTGCTTGCTGAATTGGCAACAATGGTAATGCCTTTGCCTTCTCCATCACAGTTAGGAAAGCTTTACCTGCTTTGGCATTGGTATCTAACTGTGTTGCTTGAGTTTTGAAACCATAGCCATTCGAACTCGCCACCAGTAATTCATTCGCATCATCTTCGACCAAGACTTGAATAAACGACACACCACTTGCAGGCGAAAGTTTTGAACTCAACGGTTCTCCTAAACCTCGCGCCGAAGGTAAGCTACTAATCGGCAAAGCATAGCTTCGACCCTTTTGATCTAAAAAGTAGACTCGCTGATTGGTTTTACCCACAGCATGACTGAGATATTGATCACCTGCACGATAGTTTAAATTGGCAGCATCGACATCCGCACCTTTCGCAGCGCGGACCCAACCTGCTTCTGACAATACAACCGTGACCGTTTCAGCTGGCATCAAATCTTGTTCTCGAATTTGTACCGCTTCAGCACGGGCAACGATCGGCGAACGTCGATCATCACCAAACTTTTTCGCGTCTTCTTTCAGTTCAGTAATAATTAAATTTTTCAATGATTCAGGATTTGCCAATTGCTCACGAATTACTGCCGCTTTTGCTTCTAACTCTTCTTGTTCACGGCGAATTTCCATTTCCTCAAGTTTAGCCAAATGGCGTAGTTTGAGTTCTAAAATCGCTTCGGCCTGAATTTCATCAATCCCAAAATGCTGCATCAACACAGGTTTCGGTTGATCTTCTTCACGAATAATTCGAATCACCGTATCAATATCAAGATAGGCAATTAAAAGACCGGCCAAGATATGCAAACGTTTTTCAATTTTATTTAAATGATATTGCAAACGGCGTGTCACCGTTTGCTTACGAATCTCAATCCATTCTAATAAGATACGACGAATCGATTTGACTTGTGGACGGCCATCCGCCCCAATCATATTCAGATTAACGCGATAGCTTGACTCTAGATCAGTGGTTGCAAATAAATGGCTCATCACCGTTTCTGCATCAACCCGATTAGAACGGAGTACGATCACCAAGCGCGTTGGATTTTTATGATCTGACTCATCACGAATATCTGCGACCAAAGGTAACTTTTTCGCAATCATTTGATCTGCGATCTGAGTAATCACTTTTGACCCTGAAACTTGATAAGGCAGTTCAGTAATCACAATCTCATTTTTCTCTACCGTATAAATCGAACGCATACGGTAACTACCACGACCTGTGGTTTGAATTTTTAACAATTCTTCAGGTGGGGTAATAATTTCTGCTTTGGTTGGCAGATCTGGTGCGGGAATATATTCAGCCAATTTCTCATCTGTAGTTTCAGGATTACGAATCAGCGCAATCGTTCCTTTCACCACTTCACGTAGATTATGGGGTGGAATATCGGTTGCCATCCCGACCGCAATACCCGTTGTGCCGTTAAGTAAAATATTCGGAATACGAGCAGGCAGCGTGATTGGTTCTTTCATTGAACCATCAAAGTTATCTTGCCATTCACTGGTACCCTGCCCAAGCTCACTCAGTAATAGTTCACTATACGCTGAGAGTTTAGCTTCGGTATAACGCATTGCTGCAAATGATTTTGGATCATCAGGTGAACCCCAGTTACCCTGACCTTCAACCAATGGATAGCGATAGCTGAATGGCTGTGCCATCAACACCATTGCTTCATAACAAGCAGAGTCACCGTGTGGGTGATATTTACCGAGTACATCACCAACGGTACGTGCCGATTTCTTCGGTTTACCTGTCGATTTTAAACCGAGCTCACTCATCGCATAAACGATACGACGCTGTACAGGTTTTAGACCATCACTGATATGCGGCAATGCACGATCCATAATCACGTACATGGCATAGTTAAGGTAAGCTTGTTCTGTGAATTCAGCTACGGAACGGTTTTCGGTTGCATGATGTGCAAGGCTGGTCATTTCAGCGATTCATCCAAAATTATTTGTTATCGTCAATATTTTGTATGCTATGTGGATGAAAGCGTTGTGACAAGCCCTTGTTGTTGTTTAAACGTCAAATGGTGTCTGATCAATGCTCATCAGTTGACGAAGCCGACTCCGCATCATCATCTTTATAAATAAATTTTGGCATTTCCAGACCAAAATAAATCGCGATCAAACGTAGTGAGAAACCAAAAACTAAAGTTGCAATCACAGTCAGCTCGAGACCAAGCCCTAACTGTAAACACACCCAATAGCAAATCACCGCAACAAAAGAAATACTGGCATATAACTCACGGCGGAATACCAAAGGTACATCATTACACAAAATATCGCGCAAGATCCCACCTGAGACCCCCGTTAATACGCCAGCAACTGCCGAGACGACAAAGCCATGTCCCATTTCTAAAGCAATCTGACAGCCAATAATCGTAAATCCGATTAAACCAAGTGCATCAAGTACCAAGAAGATATTTCGTAAATGCTTCATCCATTTGGCAATAAGGATCGTGACAAAGGCAGCACAACACGTCAAAACCAAATATTCTGGATGCTTCACCCAAGTTAAAGGATAGTGCCCCAATAAAACATCACGTACAGAACCACCGCCCAAAGCAGTCACACAAGCAATCAATGTCACACCGAACCAATCCATACTACGGCGGCCTGCTGACAGTGCACCTGTCATTGCTTCTGCAGTAATGGCAATAATATAAATCACGGTGAGTAACATTTGCCTGAATCCTTAAACAAGGCGGAAAAGTGTGCGCTATTTTAAGACAAACTTAGATGAATTGTGCACAACATTGCTTAAATTTTTTCCCTGATCCACAAATACATGCTTGCTTCATGGTGATTTGCATATCTAAAGTAGGATCAAGAAAATACCAACGCTGTTGATACAAGACAAAATGCGAAACTTCATGATGAATATGTGGCTGTTTTCCATCCTGATTTTTATCACAGTAATGCGCTTTAAACTCAACCAAGGCATGTGTTTTATCGAGCTTGGGTTGATGTCGAAGCACCTCTAATTTTAACCATTGATTAGACTGACTCCAGTCAGCAATCGCCTCTCGATCTAACAATGCTTGTTGTCCCAGAGCCGTTGTTTCCAAAATATAGTCAATTTGCTGTAGGGCAAAGGCGCTATAGCGCGAGCGCATCAATTGCTCAGCACTTTCAGCAACTTGCTGTTTTAAATGAAGCGGTTGACAGCATTCTACATATAAGCCGCGTCCACATGGACAGTTCTTTAACAGTGTCATGTTTCTTTCTCAAATAAAAATAGCCCGAGTAAAAACCATCATCATGTCACGATGGCCAAACCCTAGGGCTATTTAACTTATTTACTATTCTAATTACAGCTAAGCGATTCATCTTATTAAAAAGCTTTCGTCACTTATCAATACAATAGAACAAAGCCTTGCTTTCTAACGTTATACGTCTAAGCCATACTTAAATGTTTGCTCAACCTCGCTCAGGCTTTTCTTTAGCAACAATACGCACTTTTTCAATTTTGTGCCCATCCATTGTAACCACTTCAAATAAATATCCATCGGCTTCCACCGCTTCACCATTTTCAGGTAAGCGCCCTAGATGGAATAAAATATACCCGGATAATGTTGAGTATTCTTCACTCTCATCAACCAAATCTTTCGCCAACAAAAGTGAAACGTGTCGAATATCCGTTGAGCCTTCCAATAAAAGTGAGCCATCTTCTAGACTTTCAGCCGCTGCCTCTAATTCATCTTCATCTGGGAACTCACCAGCAATCGCTTCAAGAATATCAATTGGTGTTGCAATCCCCTCTATCGAACCGTATTCGTTGAGTACGATCGCCATTTGCAATGGTGCTTGACGCAGTTGCTCCATGACCATGAGAACTTGTGCATTTTCATGCACAATCACAGGTTCACGTAAATGTTTATCGAAATCAATTGCTCCTGTTTCAATATATTCATTTAACACTTTGTGAGTAAGAACAACACCTTCAATATTGTCCAATTCACCGCGAGCAATAATTAAACGTGAATGGGTCATTGCCATTAAACGTTCTTTTAATTCAGCTGGATCTGCATCGAGATCCAACCACTCCAATTCTGGTCGTGGCGTCATCACCGATTTCACTGGGCGCTCAGACAAACCTAATACACCTTGTACTAAGACACTGTGATAAACGCCTGTATCTTCATCAAACACTTCTTTGGCATAGGCCTGTGTTGCCAATACATCTTCTGTTTCTTTGTGTTGATTATCGCTGTTAATGCCTTTATTGCCGAGCATTCGCAACACCGCAGAAGCAGTGCGATAACGCAAATCCGTGGTCGTTACCAATTTCTCTTGATTGCGTCGCATGGTTTGATTGACCGCCTCGACCAAAACCGAGAAGCCAATTGCGGCATATAAGTAACCTTTTGGAATATGGAATCCAAAGCCTTCGACAATCAATGAGAAACCAATCATCATCAAAAAGCCAAGACACAGAATCACAACGGTTGGATGTTTATTTACAAAATCCATTAATGGTCGAGAAGCAATCAGCATAATACCAATCGCAATCGTGACTGCGATCATCATCACCGAGAGATCTTTCACCATACCAACAGCTGTAATCACGCTATCCAACGAGAAAACCGCATCAAGTACGACGATCTGAACCACTACGACCCAGAACACAGCATGTACAGGATTTTCCTGTCTTAAAGCCTGCTTACCTTCAATACGCTCATGTAATTCCATAGTCCCTTTAAATAAAAGGAACGCCCCACCAAACAATAAGATCAAGTCTCGTCCTGAAAAGGCATGATCAAAAACATGGAATAATGGCGCTGTTAAGGTGACCACCCAAGCAATGGAGGCCAGCAAGACTAAGCGCATCAATAATGCGAGAATCAAGCCAATTCTACGTGCGGCATTACGTTGTTCAGGGGGCAGCTTCTCAGCTAAAATTGCAATAAAAACAAGGTTGTCAATACCCAGTACAATTTCAAGCACCACCAAAGTCGCCAAACCGACCCACGCTGCGGGATCAGACATCCATTCAAAAATCATAGATGTGACTCCCCTACAGAATCATAAAGATCGGCATGGATTTGCTGATTGAAAAGATCGGCATTGGCAGCCAAAACATTTTTTTTAGAAATATAAAATATCAAAGCGGAGTGACAACAACCACTACTCATAGAAGTACATTTTTTACTTAACGGATTTTCAGTATAGGCAAGAACAAAATAAAATTCATCATTTTTTATAGGGATGTTTTTTGCAATTCATTACGCCATACGCTTCCATACTTTGTATGCGAAATGTGCATAAAACTGTCATATCTGTGATTTAAACTAGACAAGCACAATGAAAATGATAAGGTAAAAATAAACCAAATGAATAGTGTTTTAATAATGACTGAAAAGAAAACGATTATATCTACTCCTATAAAGACAACCCAACCTCTCATCGCGTTGTACTGTGGCTCCCGCACAGGTAACAAGCCTATTTATCGTGACACTGCCATTGAATTGGCTCAACATATTGCCAATCAATCCTTTGGTATCGTCTATGGCGGAGCAAGTATCGGACTTATGGGCCAAGTTGCAGATACCGTCCTAGAGCATGGTGGTGAAGTCGTTGGTGTTATTCCTGAATTTATGTTGGATTATGAAATTGCACATAACCAACTGACCGAATTGCACATTGTTCAAAGCATGCATGAACGTAAAGCTTTAATGGCTGAACGTGCCAGCGCTTTTATCGCTTTACCGGGCGGATTGGGTACCTTCGAGGAAATTTTAGAAATTGCCACGTGGGGACAATTGAATCAACATCAGAAACCAATGATTATCTACAATGTAAATCGTTTTTATGATGCTTTAATCGCCCAGCTCGATCATGCTGTTGAAGAAGGCTTCCTACCACCACAGCATCGCGCCAAAATTATTATTTGTGAAAACCCAGAACAAATCTCTAATGTCATCAAGAACCTCAATGCACCATCACACATTGAAGTTTAAACATCACCTATAAAAAATGCGGATCAATCTAGATCCGCATTTTTATGTCTAAATTTAATGTAGATTTACTTGATAAATGCTAGTGGTACCACTCACCTCATTACCTACAACCAATAGGGGCTTGCCATTTGGCGAGTCTTTGGCAGAGATAAAGATTAGACCTTCTGGTCCAAGATCACCATGTGCAGACAATGCCGTCGACGGATCAGCCTGATCCCATACTTCTCGTGTATTTAAATAATCTTGGAAAATTGGCTGTTTAGGATTACTGACATCAAATACCATGACCCCACCCATACGCTCAAGTCCTAAGAACAAGAATTGTTTGTTGCCAATTTTGCCAATCGTCAAGCCTTCAGGTTCAGGTCCTTTATTGCTGCTACGTCCGCCTAATGTGTTACCTTTTTCATGATTGCTATTGAACCAATCTTGGCATGGAATATTCCGTGCTTTACCAAGTTTACATTGATCACTATTCAAATATTGTTCAATGAAATCACCCGAGTCATAAGCGATTTTAACTTGATTTTGTGTATCCCAAATTGAGAATGAGCGTCCACCCAACAGGTACAAGTCGTCGTACATCAAATAATCGGTAAGTGGATTACCATTGATACCAATTTTATCGCCAGCTTTTGAGTAATACACAGGTTTACCATTTTCAGTTTGGTAACCTTGTGTCCAGGTAATTTTTAAACGGCCCAATTGCTTGTCATCTCGGCAGTTACCAGCATCACCTTTGCTCGCACCACAGTAGGCAAAAGTGGTCGGATTCAGGTGCGCACCAGCAGCTAAATCACGTAATTGTGCAGGAAGATCATCGGCACAACGGCGATCAAAACCATCCTTGTGCACGAGATGTTTTACGCGCCACTCTTCAACGAATCCTTTGCTATTGTCATTGTCACAGCGCTGCAATTTATTCTTTTCAAAGTCTTTCAGCTTAGTTAGCCCAAAATATTCGGCTGTATTTTCACCCCATGCACGCGCATCACCTTCATTTGCAGAAATTAAATAGGTTTTTTTATCCGCGGCAGTATAAGCAGCAATGGCATCAGGATGATAAATCCCTTTAAGTCCATTCCATGCCTTGATCATAATATCTTGAACTGTTTTTTTACCGTCAAAATCACTCACATCCAAAGCATTACTTGAGTTTTTATTTGGATCCAGCATCGACTTAAAACCACTGTCGCTAAGCCCGTGATCTTTGAATCCCATTGCTTCAATCGAAGTCACCGTTGCCGTCGCAATATCTAAAACCGCGATCGCATTATTTTCTTGTAGTGCAACCCAAGCGGTTTTACCATCATCCGAAACTGCAATATATTCTGGCTCTAGATCTTGAGCGACTGTCGCATTCGGTCCAAAAATACGAACTCCTTTGGCAAGTAACGCATCTTTTTGACTATTAAACGCTTTAAAATCAGCAGTTTTGACTTTTGGCTTGCTGATATCAGTCACATTGATCACACTGACAGAGCCTTCTGGATCGGTTTTATAATCATCAGAGGGTTCACCTTCATTGGCCACCAATACCGTTTTCCCATCTGGTGTGAACGTCAACATATCGGGTAAAGCACCCACTTGCACATGGCTTAGACGTTTAAGATCACTCGCTTGATAAAAGGCAACAAAACCAAGATCTGTTTTATTCGCAGCTTCAACAGCCAAAGCAATAATGCCATTTTGGATGCTGACACTATTCACCTTTGCACCTTCCGCAATGTCATCAACAGTTAGTGATTGTAAATAAGTTGGCTTAGCTGGATCAGCAAGATCAAGTACATCTAATGCCCCCAGCTCAGCATTGACCACAAAAACACGTTTTGTCGCAGGGTCATAGGCAGGAATTTCAGCTGCACTCTTTCCAAAAACACCTGATTCATATCGGCTTAAAAAGCTCAACTGAATTCGCTCTGGTGTAGGCTCTACTACTTCAGGTTTAGGATCAGGATTTGATGATTTTTCTGTTTTGTCATCATCATTACACGCCACCAACCCCACTGACAGCATTGCAGTGAATAACACTGAAATCTTAAATTTCATGATCAAATTCCATAGATTTTATTTTGTAGAGCTAATCTAGTCATTCGAGGTGCAAATACGATGACATTTTCATGTCAGTTCGATGACGAGTCTTTGACAATTTTGGGCTTTATTTCAAATACAATTCCATTAAACTAAAGCAGATATTTCACACGTCACCACTCATGACAACAACCACTCATCAAGCCGTACAGCCTGAATTTCGTTTACTGGTGCTATTGGTTTCTATCGGCTTTTTTATGCAGGCCTTGGATACCACGATTGTCAACACGGCGATTCCTGTGATGGCAATTCAGCTCAATGAAAATCCATTACAAATGCATGGGGTAATTGTTGCCTACGTCCTATCAGTTGCTGCTTTTATCCCATTAAGTGGTTGGTTGGCAGACCGCTTTGGTATCCGTAATACTTATCTTGCTGCTATGGTGATTTTTAGTCTGGCATCACTCGGTTGTGGCCTGTCTCAGACCTTAGATCAACTCTTGATTTGTCGTGTTATTCAAGGGATGGGCGGCGCATTATTGATGCCCGTTGGACGCTTGGCTTTACTTAAAATTATTCCACGTAGCCAATTTCTTTCAGCGATGAGTTTAATGAGTCTGGCTGGTCTCATAGGTCCTTTGATGGGGCCGACTTTGGGTGGATGGTTAGTCGAAGTTGCCACGTGGCACTGGATTTTCCTGATTAACCTCCCCATGGGTGTGCTTGGGGTAATCATGGCGCTTAAAGTCATGCCAAATCAAAAAGAACCAACCGTCAAATCCTTTGATCTCGGTGGATTTATCTTATTGATGATTGCTATGGTGGGTCTGTCGCTTGGGATTGAAAATATCGCTGCGCCACAATATTCTGGCTGGATCAGCATCAGTCTACTGGTAATCGGATCTTTAGCAACGCTTGGCTATGCGTATCATGCACATAACCATCAGAATGCCTTATTTCATGGACGATTGTTCCGCTACAAAATTTTTTCAATCGGCATTTTAGGCAATTTCTTTGCGCGTTTAGGAAGCAATGCTATTCCCTTTATTTTGCCCCTGATGCTACAAGTCGCCTTTGGTTTTGAACCCTTTATCACAGGTTTAATGATGATTCCTTTGGTGCTAGGATCATTATTCTCCAAACCGATTATTCGTCCAATTATTCAACGTGTCGGTTATCGTCGGTTTTTACTGACCAATACCGTATTAGTGGGTTTATGTATCGCCAGTTTTTCACTGATGACTGCAGACACACCGTTGTGGCTAAAAGTGTTGCATTTCTTTATCTTTGGGACGCTGAACTCTTTACAATTTGTCGGTATGAACACGCTGACATTAAAAGATTTACCGCAGCATGATGCTAGTAGTGGCAATAGTTTCTTGTCGATGATCATGATGCTGTCGATGAGTATCGGGGTCGCTCTGGCTGGAACATTGATCAACCTCTTTGGTCAGCATTATCCAACTGCCTCTGTGACCAGTGCTTTTCATGCAGCCCTCATTGCCTTAGGTTGTATTAATATCATTACTGCGATGGTATTTTGGCAAATTCCTAAAGAAGTTGCTGACTAAAATAATACTATGCTGTGTGGGCCAAAATAGAGCCAAAGCGCAACAATCATTCTATAATTGATATTTCTACTTAGCTCATCGCGGGCTTATAACCTTAAAGACAATATGGCAAAGAAAGCTGCGAAACGTCCACATGCTCAACATTATCCAACTTATGTCAGTATTGGTTTGGCTGTCATATTGGGGGTACTGAGCTATTTCGGTTTGTTTTACCAGCAAAAAGCATCGGCACAAGACTATGCCATTCGTGGTTTTGATGTATCACATCATCAAGGTGAAATTAACTGGAAAAAGATCTCTCCGCTGCAATATCAATTTGTGTATATAAAGGCAACTGAAGGCGGCGATTTTAAAGATCGAAAATTTCAAGACAACTGGCTCAAAGCACGTGAGCAAGGTTTTCATGTTGGTGCATATCACTTCTATCGTTTATGCCGTGATGGCAAGGTACAAGCAGAAAATTTTATTGCGACTGTCCCGAACAAAGTGGATGCTCTCCCACCCGTCATTGATTTGGAATATGACAGCAACTGTATTAATACCTATACCAAAGAGCAGCTACTCAAAGAAATTCAGATCATGCATGATCAGTTGCATCAACATTATGGCAAACAGCCAATTTTCTATATTTCGAAGAGCTTTTATCATATCGTATTGATGGGCAGCTTTAATGACACACCATTATGGGTACGTGATTACGAGGCTAAGCCCGAATTAAAAGACGGCAGAAAATGGTTATTTTGGCAACATAGCCAAACAGGAAAAATTGACGGTATTCCTAAAGCAGTCGACTTAAATGTTTACGTAGAGTCACCACAGCAGTGGCATGTTTTTCTAGAAAAACAAGGCATCCTCGATGGTAAATGAAATACGTAAAATCATTCACATCGACATGGATGCCTTTTTTGCTTCAGTCGAACTTCTAGATCGACCAGATCTTAAAGATCTGCCTGTGGTGATTTCTTCTCATCACCCTCGTGCAGTGATTGCCGCAGCGTCCTACCCCGCCCGTGTGTTTGGCTTACGTTCTGCCATGTCGATGGGGCAAGCCAAAAAACTATGCCCACAAGTGATTGTGATTGAACCCAACTTTGAAAAATACCGAAAAGTTTCAGCACAAATTCATCAAATTTTTCAGCAATATACACCCATCATTGAACCATTGTCGTTAGATGAAGCCTATCTGGATGTGACAGAAAATCTAAAGAATATACCCAGTGCAACTGAAGTTGCGACACAAATTCGTGCAGATATTTTTGCAGCAACAGGGCTAACAGCTTCTGCAGGGGTGGCACCGAATAAATTTTTGGCCAAGATTGCCTCCGATTGGAACAAACCAAATGGTTTATTTGTAATTAAACCTCATCAAATCCAACATTTCATACAAGACTTGGCACTAAAGAAAATCCCTGGTGTTGGCAAAGTCACCTATGAAAAATTAAATCAATTAAACTTGCACACCTTAGGCGACCTACAAAAAATAGAAGAAAATGTACTCATTCATCATTTTGGTAAATACGGCAAACAATTGTACTTATATGCTCAAGGTATTGATCATCGTCCTGTCAAAGCAGAGCGTGAGCGTCAACAAATCTCGAAAGAAATTACCTTTGATGATGACTATACACTCGCTGAATGCAATCATGCTTGGCAACCTCTAGCTGAACAAGTTTGGCGTAGTTTAGAAAGAAAACAACTGACAGCTCGTGGCGTTAACGTCAAACTGAAACTCAAAAACTTCCAAACCCTACAGCATAGTAAAAGCTTTAAACTCCCACTTCGCTCACAACAAGATTTAAAGCAAGTGGTTTTACAACTGCTCAATGAAATGCACATTGATCCAAGCTTTCAATTTCGTCTCGTCGGCGTTGGTGTTTATCAACTGCAAGCTCTGCAACAAGAATCACAACTTTCCCTATGGTAATGTTGTTTTTTTACACAACAGTACGATTTTAGCTCAAATTTATGTTTGCTTTTTATGCAGTTTTCAGTACTCTAAGCAACGCAGTAACATTATCCATGTTATTTGCTTTGCTAAAGAAATCCTCGCTTTTAGCATTTGCTCCTGTGGTTGGCGTGACGATCAAATCCGAATATTACAGGGCACTTTAGCTGTCTTCTCAAAAGCCTCTCATCTGTTCAGTTTTTCAAAACAATAATTTCCACGATAACTTTTTTCTTGTCTTGCCGCACGACTTTATTCAACAACCTAATTTAATGGAAATAGAAACTTTTTCAGCTTGATTTATACAAAATTACACTGTGCTCAGAATGCTTCAAGTACAATCCTATTGATACAGTTTTAATTAGGTAGTTTCACTATGTCTGTGCAACGATTGCATGTTACATCACGTTTTTGCGAAGTCGCAATTTCAGGAAATCTCGTTCATTTAGCAGGCCAACTGGCAGATGATACCAGCGTTGATGTGAGCGCACAGACCCAACAAACCTTAGACAATATTGATCGTTTACTGGCAGAAGCAGGCACCGATAAAACTCATATCTTGTCTGTATTGATTTTCTTGAAAGACATTGAAAAAGACTATGCAGCAATGAATGCGGTGTGGGACGCATGGATTGCTGAGGGACATCCCCCAGCACGTACCTGTGTTGAATCTAAACTCTATGCACCTGATGTTTTAGTCGAAATGACTGTCACGGCTGTAAGACCTGATGCCCATTAAGATTTAGCCACAAGCACATTATATTTCATCATCCGATCGGTATGAGGCATGGCAGTAAATGTGCTAGTCGATGAAACCATAGGATCAAATAAGTCAGGTAACAAATCTTCTCGCAACTCTTGCTCAGTTGGAATACTGCTATAACGCAATACGCGATAACCAGCCAACTCCAACAAACTATCTTGATAGTATTTTTGATTTAAACGATTAATTGAAGACTCATCTACAATCTCAATCACAGCGAGAACCTGATATTGTTGATCAAGCACAACAAAATCTGCCACTAGTCCTTGATACTTACGGCGTGTATGTGCATATTTTGTTGTCAATAAAGCATTAAAAGACACGTGTGCAAGTACAGTATGACGTGGCAAAACAGCCTGTAAGCGCATAAGTGTAATTTGTTCAGAAATCGTGAGAATGCCGCGTCGCTTTAATGGACTGTCTTGACGCCGATTTTGATGTAAACGTCGAAGTGCAAGTGCTGTAATGAGCAGCAAACCAATAATGGTTATGAAATAATACATTTCTAACTAATCCCTTTAGATTTTTTATAATCATTTTTTGGCTTTATGCCAATTTTTTAATCAATAACAAACGATAGTAAAGTTATTTCAACAGCGTAAACTTAAATTTTTTAATCGTTTTATACTAGGCGACCAAAGTCGTAAAAGCTTACCCTAGCTCTACTTATAATCAGCATACACTGAATATTCAAGTCAATATTGTCAGTATATGTTTCTATAAATTATAGTTTTGAAATTGAACTGCGACACAATTATCACTTTTGAATAAAAAAGAGGACATCGTTTTGGATGTCCTCTTCTCTTCATTTGAGCACCGTAATTAACGATGCGCTTTTACTTTCGATTTTGGTTTACCCGAAAAAGGTCTTTTCTCACCAGTTTCACGTGGTGGCAAACCAGTGTGCTGAGTCAACACCTGTCCTTTTTGTGGACGTTTTTGACCTGAATGAGACTGTGGACGAGATGATTGACCACGTTTAGCAGAATCTCCAGCAACACTCGAGTTTTTCTTGCGAGCTGACTTATATTCACCTTCAGCCGTGCCTTGTGGCTGATAGGTTGGAATCAAATGTTGTTTCGAATTACCAATTAAATCCGAACGACCCATTTCTTTCAATGCTTCACGTAATAACGGCCAGTTATTTGGATCATGGTAACGCAAGAAGGCTTTATGCAAACGACGACGTTTTTCACCTTTCACGATATCAACGTTTTCGGTATAACGCGCCACTTTAGACAATGGATTCTTGCCTGAATAATACATGGTGGTCGCAGTTGCCATTGGCGATGGATAGAAGGTTTGTACCTGATCGGCACGGAAACCATTCTTTTTCAGCCAAATCGCCAAGTTCATCATGTCGTAATCCGTTGTACCAGGATGTGCAGCGATGAAGTAAGGAATTAAATATTGTTCCTTCCCTGCTTCCTTACTAAAACGCTCAAACATCTGCTTAAAGCGGTCATAAGTCCCGATGCCCGGTTTCATCATCTTGGATAATGGACCATGTTCTGTATGCTCAGGCGCAATTTTCAGATAGCCACCAACATGGTGCTGTACCAATTCTTTGACATATTCAGGATTTAACACAGCAAGGTCATAACGAAGACCTGAACCGATCAAAATCTTCTTCACACCTTTGATTTCACGTGCTTTACGATAAAGCTGAACCAATGGCGCATGATCAGTATGTAAGTTTTGACAAACACCTGGATAAACACAAGACGGTTTACGACAGTTCTTCTCGATTTCAGGGTCGTTACAGTGCAAACGATACATGTTTGCTGTTGGACCACCTAAGTCTGAGATAATGCCTGTAAATTGAGGTGCAGTATCACGGATCTTTTCAATTTCACGCAGAATTGATTCTTCAGAACGGTTTTGAATAATACGCCCTTCATGTTCAGTGATCGAACAGAAAGTACAACCACCAAAACAACCACGCATGATATTCACAGAGAATTTGATCATATCAAATGCAGGGAAACGCGCATTGCCATAAGCTGGATGCGGTAAACGTGCGTATGGTAAATCAAATACATAATCCATTTCTTCCGTTGTTAACGGAATTGGAGGTGGATTAATCCAAACATCACGTTCACCATGACGCTGTACCAGTGCACGAGCATTTCCTGGATTGGTTTCCAAATGCAAAATACGGTTGGCATGCGCATACAGCACGTGATCATCTGCCACTTGTTCGAATGAAGGCAAACGAATCACAGCCAATTCACGTGGCGGTAATTTATGTTTAATCGCTTTAGATGGTGCAGGTTTTAACTGTACGATCTGTGTATCTGGATCGAGTTGATCACCTTCACGAACGATTGGATTGGTCACAATTTCTTTTTGGAAGTTTTGATATTGTGCCAGTGAGTTGCCTTTTTCTTTTTCAACTTCACAGCCATCAATATCTTCAGTCATGACATAAGGATTGATAATTGGATCAACACGACCAATGCTATCCACGTCATTACTTGCGATTTCAACGAATTGTGCTTTTGATGCTTTATTGTGTTTATTAATAATAAATGCAGTACCACGAACATCGGTAATCTCGTGGATTTTTTCACCCTTAGCTAAACGGTGCATCACATCAATAATGGCACGCTCACCATTACCATACATTAATAAATCCGCTTTAGAGTCCATCAAAATAGAACGACGGACTTTATCGGACCAATAATCATAATGTGCGATACGACGTAAACTACCTTCAATCCCACCGAGCAATACAGGTACATCTGGGAAAGCCTCACGACAACGCTGACAATATACTGTTGCTGCGCGGTCAGGACGTTTATTCGGTTCATTATTTGGCGAATACGCATCATCCGAACGGATCTTACGATCAGCCGTATAACGGTTAATCATCGAATCCATATTGCCTGCGGTTACACCCCATGCAATAGTCGGTTTCCCTAAAACACGAAAACTTTCGACATTGGTCCAATCGGGTTGAGCAATGATCCCCACACGAAAGCCCTGTGCCTCAAGCACACGTCCAATCACACCCGATACAAATGAAGGATGATCAATATAAGCATCGCCACAAACTAAAATAAAGTCACAGGCATCCCAGCCGAGTAAGTCCATTTCTTCTCGTGACATCGGTAAAAATGGTGCAGGTTCAAAACACGACGCCCAATATTTGTCGTAATCAAACAGCGCTTTTGGCGCAGTTTGCTTGGTATAGGCAGTAGACATGGCTTGCGAATCTCGGCTAGCTGAAATGCTGGGATAGCATCAAAGATGAAAGCCGATCATTTTAACATGAATTTCATTCATTTTTATAGATTAAAAAATAAACAAAAGCATTTCCTCAAAAAGAATTTGTAACTATTCGAGGAAATACACATATAAAGCGTTGATAATTATTCGTCTTCGTTCAAGAAACCTTCCTTAATTTCTACAGGTAAGTCTTGATGCCACCATACGTAAATAGAAGCTTTAATTTCTTCATCTTCATCAGGGTCATTATAAGGTTCATCATCTTCACGAATAAGTTCATCACCATCAAATTTGAACCAAAACTCCCATGGATCATCATCTCCACAACCCCAAGCTTGTGCATGAATATCAGGTAATAAGCCTTTCAAAAATAATAGAATATTCTCAATATTTTCATCGCCATTTGAGCCATGTGTAAATTCTAAAACAGCATAACCCGCAATATAATCTAAGTGCTCTGGATCTAAATCGTATTGAATTGAATCAATCTGATCTAATAAAGCTTGCGTTAGTTCCGTACTGTCAGCATTAATTTCTAGTGCAGCTTCTAGAAACTTTTCTGCACTCCCTGCATGATTTTTAAATAATGATTCTAATAGCCCCATTACTTTGGTATCAGGATGCTTATAGTAAACGCGACTGTGCAGTTCCATCTTATTTTCCCCAATTTTAATATCAAAATTGTGCCAACATGACACTGGTTTAACTTACTAAATTTCAAAGACTTTTATCAAGTTAATGCGACTTTAATTGTCGGTTTATTTTAATTTTTTTCTTTAAGCATTAAATGTACTGCCAAAACCAGACCAAGCACCAACACCATCCCTACACCCAAATTAATTCCTATCCAACCAAATTTTTCCCAAATCAAACCACCACTGCTACCAAGCAAACTTGAACCAACGTAATAGCAGAATAAATACAAGGACGAGGCCACCGCACGATATTGCACCGCTTGCACAGAAACCCAACTGCTGGCTGTTGAATGTGCTGCGAAAAAGGAAAAAGTGAAAATCGTTAAACCGAGTAAAACCGCCCATAGCGATGGAATGAGCGTGATGAATAATCCCAGTATCATACTCAATAACAAGCAAGGCAACACCTTATCACGTCCATATTTAAAGCCCCATTGTGCCGCTTTAGGTGAACTATAAATACCTGCTAGATAAGCAATTGAGATCACACCAATCCATGCTTGTGATAAATGAAATGGCGCTTCTAATAAATGATAGCTAATGTAGTTAAATACCGTCACTAAACAGCCCATTAAGATAAAACCCTGAGCAAATAAAATCCGTAATTTTGGATCTTTAAGGTTCTGTTCAAATGCAGCTTTAAAACGGGAAAATCGAAATGGGTAAGGTTGAAAATGTTGAGACTTTGGTAATAACAAATAAAATAAACAAGCGATGACCAGATTCAAAAATCCAATGATATAAGTAGCCGATTGCCAAGAAATAAAGTCAACTAAAACACCTGCGATCAAACGCCCACCCATCCCACCAATGGCGGTGCCTGAGATATACAATCCCATAGCAAAACCAATATCTTGCTGGGCAATCTCTTCCCCGATATACGTCATCGCAACCGCAGCAACGCCACTCACCGCCAATCCAATAAAAATACGAGTAGTCAAAAAGACTTCCCAAATCGGAAATGAGGCACTGATGAGCAAGAGAAGAGAAACCAAAAACAAAGCAAAAACCATAATGGGTTTTCGCCCAAAACGATCAGAGATAAAACCCGTAAACAATAAACCTATGGCTAAAGCCACGGTGGAAAAAGAAAGTGGGAAACTACTATGTGTAGGTGAAACCTGAAAGAATTTTGCAAAAATCGGCATCATCGGTTGTACGCAGTACAAAGATGAAAATGAGGCAAAACCTGCAAAGAACAACGACCATAGAATTGCAGTAAATGATTTAGACCCATACTCAATATGAGCAGACAGTGCTTCAGGCTTAGACATCGTGACTCCTTGACTGGAAACAGTATACGCCTATCCTGAAGCGATTGAAAAACGCTAAACAATGCTCTTGTTTTATTATTTATACAACAGAATCTCTATTGATCTTCAACCTCATAATTTCTAACATCGGACCAACTTTTGGCACGTGGATGAATTACTTTGGTTGTTTTTAACACGACGACTCTTTTTACACTCAAAAATTACTTTTTGATTCCATTCAAATTGATCATATTTTTATCCATTGTGAGTTTAACCGCATGTAGTAGTTTAAATGCCCCAAAACTATCCAAAGGTATCCAGCAAGCTTATTCTGTTTCTCCGACCACAGCTGATCGACTCTCTCCCATTATTCTCCAAAGTGCTAAGCAACACGATGTTCCGCCCCTCTTAGTGGCAGCGGTGATTCGTCAAGAGTCCAGTTATCGCTCAAATGCACGCTCACCAACAGGAGCACTTGGGCTCATGCAAATCATCCCAAGTCATTGGAGACAAGATTGTCCTGGTGATTTATACAATGAATATATTAATATCAATTGTGGTACACATGTCCTTGCAACCTATTACAAATCCGCAGGCAGTTGGCACAAAGCATTGGGTTATTATTATGTAGGTCCGACAGGCTATCAACGCAGTTTTAGCAATCGGCACAAAGCCAGAAAATATGCTCGCTCCGTTGAACGACATAAAAAAGAGCTCAAAAGAGCGCTGTAATCTATAAAAAACCATGCTGATCAAGCATGGTTTTTGGTTTTAAAAAGATATTAAGCTTCTTCAAACATCCCTTCGAACAAGACTGAAGATAAATAACGCTCACCACTATCAGGTAAGATCACCACAATGGTCTTGCCAGCATTTTCAGGACGTTCAGCAATTTTTGCTGCTGCTGCTAATGCTGCACCACTTGAAATACCCACCAAAATTCCTTCCTGAGTTGCACATTTTCTTGCCCACTCAATTGCATCGGCACTATTTACAGGCACAACCTCATCGACCAAATCTAAATCTAAATTTTTAGGAATAAAATTGGCGCCGATCCCTTGAATTTTGTGTGGTGCAGGGCTGATACTCTCACCATTCCGAGTCTGGGTAATAATTGGAGATTCAGCAGGCTCAACAGCGACTGAATATAATGGCTTGTTCTGAACTTGCTCAAAATAGCGAGAAATTCCTGTAATCGTTCCACCCGTCCCCACACCAGCGACTAAGATATCGACTTGACCATTGGTTGCCTGCCAAATCTCAGGGCCAGTGGTATCCACATGAATTTGAGGATTAGCTGGATTTTCAAATTGTTGTGGTAAAAAATATTGCTGAGGATTTTCAGTGGCTAAACGTACTGCCTCATCTACCGCACCCTTCATACCTTTCGCAGGATCAGTCAAAACGAGATTTGCACCCAACGCCTTCAAAACTTTTCTACGCTCCAAACTCATACTTGATGGCATTGTTAAAGTAATTGGATAGCCTTTTGCTGCTGCAACGAATGCTAACGCAATCCCAGTATTACCACTGGTTGGCTCAACAATATGCATACCAGCTTTAAGTACGCCACGTTTCTCTGCATCAGCAATCAATGCCGCACCAATACGACACTTTACTGAAAATGCAGGATTACGACTTTCAATTTTTGCCAGTACAGTTGCACCTGTTTGAATAGCACGGTTAATGCGTACTAAAGGCGTGTTACCGATTGCTTCGGCATTATTTGAATACACTGCGATACCAAGATTGGCTGGTGTCGGAAATTGTTGATCAGTTGACATGTTATTTCCTTATTAGATTTGGAATGATTCTCAATCATTATAGGCTTGTCAGCAAATGAAGAAAGCTTAAAGCAACTGCTTTTACGAAAAATTATCCTTTTAGAACATGAAAGCTTAGGGTTCATAATAAAAACTCATGATTGCTGAGACAATAGCTCCCACAAAGCATTCAATTTTAAATGTCTCAAATCCTAATAAATAAAAAACCCCGATTAGTAACATTGCCGATACTAAGCCTGACATCACAGGTGCAGCCCTTCGGTTCGCGTAATGGATAGAATGCCGACGAACAATTGCATTTTTGCGTTGTTTATTTGGAATATAGTATTGACTAAATACAGGCAGCCTAACAATAAATGATATAAAAATAATTCCAAGAATCAACGCGATACCAACACCTAACCACTGAAAAGATTCGCCTCGCAAATAAGCATATCCCACCACGATGAAGCAACTCATCACTGCATAAAAGACATAAGTCGAATAGTATTTTCGATTCATTTTTACTTCTCAGACTGATATATCAAGTACGATCATGCTTGGGTAGCCTCTAACTCCTCATTAACCAACACTTGCTCATTGTCCCCCAATAAAATTGCGACACGACTACAATGAATCACCAAATGCTCTAACCACCGCTGTGCTGCCAGTTGTTCTAATGTATAAGCCGCTGACACCATTCTTGACGAAGATTCTTCAATTATTTTTTGTCGAACTAAATCTTGATGAGCCTGCATTTCTGAGGAAAAATTAGCCAACTCATCGACCAAAGCGTTAGGAATTCGGGTAAAAGGTTCATTCAGCAAATAAGGAATAAATTGCTCAAGAATCACGGCAAAACGATTGGCTAATTCCTCAATATTCCTCTGATTTTGAATACTTTCTATATGAGCCACACTACTTAAATCATTTTTAAGCACCCGTACATATACAACTAATCTCAGCAAAATCAATAATCGATGTTGATCTGCTATAGATTGTGGGGCAGACATTTTATCAAGATAGTTCTCAATTTTGCCTAACGTATAGTCAAACTCATCAGTTTTAACTAATTCAGCCACCATTTGCCCACGAATACAACGTACAAAGATTCCATACATATCCGAGATTGACCTCAACAAGGCACGTTCAACGGCTGCAATTGCAAGTGCTGGAACACTATAAAGCGACTCATCTAAATAACGTGTAGTGGCATGCTCTTTTTCTGGTAGTAAACGAATAATCAATTGTTCAAATTTAGCCAAGAAAGGCATAAAAATACATGCCCCTAATAAACTAAAAGTGGTATGAAATGCGGCCACCAACAATACAGGTCCCAATTGCTGAACACTTTCAAAATGTTGATATGCCCAAATAAAGGCAGGCGATAATAAAATAAAAGCAAATACAGCAGTCACAACATTAAAAATCACATGAACAGCAGCAGTTCTCTTTGCGCTTGTTGTACCACCAATTGCAGCCAATACAGCTGTGGCAACCGTCCCAATATTCTGCCCGATCACCAAAACCAATGTCTGTTCCAGATTTATCGTTTGAGTAGACAATGCAGCTAATGTCGTTGTAATCGCAGCACTCGAAGACTGTAATAAGATGGTCATTAACACACCGATGAGCAGTAAAATAAGCTTCATCATCAAGCTTGGTTCTGACCAACGTGATAAATCGATGAGTAATGCCAATCCACTCATGGCATCTTGTAGAAATTGAATCCCTAAGAACAGTAGTCCGAAACCAGCTAGAGTTAGACCAATAAAAGCAATCTTTTCTTTACCGAATAAATTAAGTAACGCCCCAACACCAACAAGCGGCAGAGCAAAACTCGCAATTGAAAACTTTAAGCCTAATAGTGCAACCATCCAGCCTGTACTCGTGGTCCCAATATTTGCACCAATAATCACACCTATTGCATGACTAAAACTTAAGATACCCGCACTGACAAAGCCAATGGTAGCTAGTGTCGTTGCTGTAGAAGACTGGACCACAACTGTTAGACCAATCCCTGATAAAACAGCTTTCGTCGGTGAATTGGTAAATCGAACCAGCCATTGTCGTAATGCTTCACCCGCAATTGCTTTTAAGCTATCTGTCATCAAAGACATGCCCAAAAGAAATAAACCAATTCCACCTACTAATTGAACAATGACATTGAGCACAAAAACGTCCTTTTTATAATTTTCAGATTAAAAACTTAGACTGACTTAGGATTAACTTCGTTTGTTCTATTTAAATATTTATATTTGATTTAGATATGACAATAAAGTGTTTTTAATACAATTTATTAGCATCACTATAAAAATTGCTAAGCGCTTATTTCCTTTTTCTCATTGCAATAAAAAACACCCCTAACCGTTAGGTTAGGGGTGTTAGTATTTAAAAGCTGGCGATGACTTACTCTCACATGGCAAGTGCCACACTACCATCAGCGCGAAGAGGTTTCACTTCTGAGTTCGGGAAGGGATCAGGTGGTTCACTCTTGCTATTGTCGCCAGCAAACTGTTTTGGCTTTGGGTGGTCTTACTTTTGAACTTATTAAGTTCATGCCACTTAGTACCGAAAGAGTTATTAACGGATTAGTTAATCGAGTCGTATTGTAACTAGTTTTGACACTAAATCAAGTTATGTATTGAATTTATCTTGAATACAACAACTGTTTGGGTGTTGTATAGTCAAGCCTCACGAGCAATTAGTATTGGTCAGCTTCACACGTCACCGTGCTTCCACACCCAACCTATCAACGTCCTAGTCTCGAACGGCTCTTTAGAGGAATAAATTCCTAGGGAAATCTTATCTTGAGGTAGGCTTCCCGCTTAGATGCTTTCAGCGGTTATCCCTTCCGAACATAGCTACCCGGCGATGCGACTGGCGTCACAACCGGTACACCAGAGGTTCGTCCACTCTGGTCCTCTCGTACTAGGAGCAGATCCTCTCAAATTTCCAGCGCCCACGGTAGATAGGGACCGAACTGTCTCACGACGTTCTAAACCCAGCTCGCGTACCTCTTTAAATGGCGAACAGCCATACCCTTGGGACCTGCTTCAGCCCCAGGATGAGATGAGCCGACATCGAGGTGCCAAACACCGCCGTCGATATGAACTCTTGGGCGGTATCAGCCTGTTATCCCCAGAGTACCTTTTATCCGTTGAGCGATGGCCCTTCCATACAGAACCACCGGATCACTAAGACCTACTTTCGTACCTGCTCGACTTGTGGGTCTCGCAGTTAAGCGCGCTTTTGCCTTTATACTCTACGCGTGATTTCCGACCACGCTGAGCGCACCTTCGTACTCCTCCGTTACTCTTTAGGAGGAGACCGCCCCAGTCAAACTACCCACCAGACATGGTCCTCGTCCCGGATAACGGGACAGAGTTAGAACCTCAACATTACCAGGGTGGTATTTCAAGGACGGCTCCATTGGAACTAGCGTTCCAACTTCAAAGCCTCCCACCTATCCTACACAAGTAAGGTCAAAGTTCAATGTCAAGCTGCAGTAAAGGTTCACGGGGTCTTTCCGTCTAGCCGCGGGTACACTGCATCTTCACAGCGATTTCGATTTCACTGAGCCTCTGCTGGAGACAGCGCCGCCATCATTATGCCATTCGTGCAGGTCGGAACTTACCCGACAAGGAATTTCGCTACCTTAGGACCGTTATAGTTACGGCCGCCGTTTACTGGGGCTTCGATCAAGAGCTTCGCTTACGCTAACCCCATCAATTAACCTTCCAGCACCGGGCAGGCATCACACCCTATACGTCCACTTTCGTGTTTGCAGAGTGCTATGTTTTTAATAAACAGTTGCAGCGGCCTGGTTTCTGTGGCTGCCAATAGCTCAGGGAGCAAGTCCCATCACCGTCAGCAGCGTACCTTCTCCCGAAGTTACGGTACCATTTTGCCTAGTTCCTTCAGCAGAGTTCTCTCAAGCGCTTTGGTCTACTCGACCTGACCACCTGTGTCGGTTTCGGGTACGATTCCTGTGTAACTGAAGCTTAGAGACTTTTCCTGGAAGCATGGTATCAGCCACTTCACTGTACAAGTACAGCTTGCTATCAACTCTCAGCATAGAGCACCCCGGATTTGCCTAAGATGCATGCCTACTGTCTTCCACCTGGACAACCAACGCCAGGCTGACTTAACCTTCTCCGTCCTCTCATCGCATTACACAGAAGTATTGGAATATTAACCAATTTCCCATCGACTACGCCTCTCGGCCTCGCCTTAGGGGTCGACTCACCCAGCCCCGATTAACGTTGGACTGGAACCCTTGGTCTTTCAGCGAACGGGTTTTTCACCCGTTTTGTCGTTACTCACGTCAGCATTCGCACTTCTGATACCTCCAGCATACTTCTCAATACACCTTCATCGGCTTACAGAACGCTCCCCTACCACTTGACTAATGTCAAATCCGCAGCTTCGGCACATAGTTTTAGCCCCGTTACATCTTCCGCGCAGGCCGACTCGACTAGTGAGCTATTACGCTTTCTTTAAAGGGTGGCTGCTTCTAAGCCAACCTCCTAGCTGTCTATGCCTTCCCACATCGTTTCCCACTTAACTATGATTTTGGGGCCTTAGCTGGCGGTCTGGATTGTTTTCCTCTTGACTACGGACGTTAGCACCCGCAGTCTGTCTCCCGGATAGTACTCATTGGTATTCGGAGTTTGCATCGGTTTGGTAAGTCGGGATGACCCCCTAGCCGAAACAGTGCTCTACCCCCAATGGTATTCGTCCGAGGCGCTACCTAAATAGCTTTCGGGGAGAACCAGCTATCACCAGGCTTGATTAGCCTTTCACCCCTATCCACAAGTCATCCCCTGGCTTTTCAACGACAGTGGGTTCGGTCCTCCAGTTAGTGTTACCCAACCTTCAACCTGCTCATGGATAGATCGCCTGGTTTCGGGTCTACACCCAGCAACTAAACGCCCTATTAAGACTCGATTTCTCTACGGCTCCCCTATTCGGTTAACCTTGCTACTGAATGTAAGTCGCTGACCCATTATACAAAAGGTACGCAGTCACACCACGAAGGTGCTCCCACTGCTTGTATGCATGCGGTTTCAGGATCTATTTCACTCCCCTCACAGGGGTTCTTTTCGCCTTTCCCTCACGGTACTGGTTCACTATCGGTCAGTCAGGAGTATTTAGCCTTGGAGGATGGTCCCCCCATATTCAGACAAGGTTTCACGTGCCTCGCCCTACTCGTCATCATTGTGTGTGCCCTTTCGTGTACGGGAATATCACCCTCTACGTTCGCACTTCCCAGAGCGTTCCACTAGAACACACATAACTTAATGGGCTGCTCCCCGTTCGCTCGCCGCTACTAAGGGAATCTCAATTGATTTCTTTTCCTAAGGGTACTGAGATGTTTCACTTCCCCTCGTTCGCTTCAATAACCTATGTATTCAGTTATTGATACCCGCCTTGTAGCGGGTGGGTTCCCCCATTCAGACATCTCCGGATCAAAGGATATTTGCCGCCTCCCCGGAGCTTTTCGCAGGCTATCACGTCTTTCATCGCCTCTGACTGCCAAGGCATCCACCACATGCACTTAATTACTTGACTATACAACCCCAAACAGTCGTTAATACCTACAAGTAGTATTACCAACATTACAGTTTAGAGCACTGTGCACTTAAGCACCGTACAGCTTCAATCTAAATTCATATACCAAAACGCTTGATTCAGTGTTTTTGCTAGTTCTCAATTTCATTCTTTCGAATGAATTGAGTGAACAATTTATTTCAGACTCAATTCTACTAATCTGTTAATGATTAACTACAGCCTCGTCAGCTTGCAGTAAACTGTGATAAATCACAGAAGTTAATAAGCGTTTAACTTACTAAGTTCTGTAATCTTTAGCCCGTACTCCGTAAAGTACGTGGTGGAGACTAGGAGAGTCGAACTCCTGACCTCCTGCGTGCAAAGCAGGCGCTCTACCAACTAAGCTAAGTCCCCAGCTTTAATCATAATGAACGACATATCTTTCAGATTTGGTGGGTCTGACAAGACTTGAACTTGTGACCCCACGCTTATCAAGCGTGTGCTCTAACCAACTGAGCTACAGACCCTGAGAAAGTTTTAAAGCAACGCTTTAAAAGTTTTGCAAGACAAACAGCTCCGCTGTGCGTAGTGTTTGAGTCTCGTTTTTTCTTAAAGGCTTAACTCTAAATCTTTAAAGACATATCTCGAAGAACAACTTGTTGTGGATTCTTACCGGCCATCAATCTTTCGTTAAGGAGGTGATCCAGCCGCAGGTTCCCCTACGGCTACCTTGTTACGACTTCACCCCAGTCATCGGCCACACCGTGGTAAGCGTCCTCCTTGCGGTTAGACTACCTACTTCTGGTGCAACAAACTCCCATGGTGTGACGGGCGGTGTGTACAAGGCCCGGGAACGTATTCACCGCGGCATTCTGATCCGCGATTACTAGCGATTCCGACTTCATGGAGTCGAGTTGCAGACTCCAATCCGGACTACGATCGGCTTTTTGAGATTAGCATCCTATCGCTAGGTAGCAACCCTTTGTACCGACCATTGTAGCACGTGTGTAGCCCTGGTCGTAAGGGCCATGATGACTTGACGTCGTCCCCGCCTTCCTCCAGTTTGTCACTGGCAGTATCCTTAAAGTTCCCATCCGAAATGCTGGCAAGTAAGGAAAAGGGTTGCGCTCGTTGCGGGACTTAACCCAACATCTCACGACACGAGCTGACGACAGCCATGCAGCACCTGTATGTAAGTTCCCGAAGGCACCAATCCATCTCTGGAAAGTTCTTACTATGTCAAGACCAGGTAAGGTTCTTCGCGTTGCATCGAATTAAACCACATGCTCCACCGCTTGTGCGGGCCCCCGTCAATTCATTTGAGTTTTAGTCTTGCGACCGTACTCCCCAGGCGGTCTACTTATCGCGTTAGCTGCGCCACTAAAGCCTCAAAGGCCCCAACGGCTAGTAGACATCGTTTACGGCATGGACTACCAGGGTATCTAATCCTGTTTGCTCCCCATGCTTTCGTACCTCAGCGTCAGTATTAGGCCAGATGGCTGCCTTCGCCATCGGTATTCCTCCAGATCTCTACGCATTTCACCGCTACACCTGGAATTCTACCATCCTCTCCCATACTCTAGCTGACCAGTATCGAATGCAATTCCTAAGTTAAGCTCAGGGATTTCACATCCGACTTAATCAGCCGCCTACGCACGCTTTACGCCCAGTAAATCCGATTAACGCTCGCACCCTCTGTATTACCGCGGCTGCTGGCACAGAGTTAGCCGGTGCTTATTCTGCGAGTAACGTCCACTATCTCTAGGTATTAACTAGAGTAGCCTCCTCCTCGCTTAAAGTGCTTTACAACCATAAGGCCTTCTTCACACACGCGGCATGGCTGGATCAGGCTTCCGCCCATTGTCCAATATTCCCCACTGCTGCCTCCCGTAGGAGTCTGGGCCGTGTCTCAGTCCCAGTGTGGCGGATCATCCTCTCAGACCCGCTACAGATCGTCGCCTTGGTAGGCCTTTACCCCACCAACTAGCTAATCCGACTTAGGCTCATCTATTAGCGCAAGGTCCGAAGATCCCCTGCTTTCTCCCGTAGGACGTATGCGGTATTAGCATTCCTTTCGGAATGTTGTCCCCCACTAATAGGCAGATTCCTAAGCATTACTCACCCGTCCGCCGCTAGGTAATGTAGCAAGCTACACTTCCCCGCTCGACTTGCATGTGTTAAGCCTGCCGCCAGCGTTCAATCTGAGCCATGATCAAACTCTTCAGTTTAAAATCATTAGTAGCTTATGGCTACAAATCTTGACTCATCAATTTTCTGACATTAATTTCTCAAATAAACTTCGAGTAATTTCTACCATTCAATCAATGAAATATTTTCAATCGATTAACCAGTAAAAATCCACACAAGTTGTTCTTCTATTCTCTTAATGATCTTCTCGATGATTCGTCATCATCAAGCTAGGTCGGCTATATTACTCTTAATCTCTTAAAAGTCAACAGGTAATTTAGATATTTTTAAAACTTATCAACCAATCCAAAAATCTAACCACTAAAGCCAAATCCTTGTTTATCAACAAGTTTTTATCTGCATCACCGCCGATGGATGTGCATTCTACAGCATTCACAACCCAACACAACCCCTTTTCTTATTATTTCCTTTTGCATGCTTCTTTTTTCTACAAAAAAGGTGGGTTTGTCTATTTTATCCGCGAAAATATGCACTTTTTATCGTTCTGAATGAAAAAAGATGCCCGTATTGGACATCTTTTTTATTTTGATTGATCGATTAGGCTTAACTACGGACCACATTGAGGAAATATAAGTGCCGCTCATATTGATCAATAATGTCTTGGATCAAATCTTCTTGTGTCCAGTCCATCACATCATAATTTTGACCACCTTCTCGTAGAAATACTTCAGCTTGAAAGTATTCTCGGTCTTCATCCTCAGCCTCACTTTGCCCCAACATAAAACTAGGTGGCGTGGTTTGATGTGAAAAAACCGTATATTCAAAATTAATTTCCTGATGGTGATCCACACGTAAGCGTAAACCTTGTTCAGTTTCATCAATACTGACTTGTAATTTACGGCGTTTAAATTCAGCTTGTACAGCCTCAAACGCTTTTCTTACTTGTGTCGCAATATATTGCTTGACCTCTTCTTCAGTATGCGGGTAATGCATGATCAAACCTAAACGTTGCTGCCAACTGCGCGGATTGTTCATCGCTCTCGGTGTTGTTCGTGCCTCAGTCAACATTTTGGCTTTGGTCGCATCAAGATTTAATGCTTTTAATAAACCCCAGCTCATCAGCAACATGATCAACGCAAATGGCAGCGCACTGACTAACATTGATGCCTGCAAAGTTGATAAACCACCAACCAACAATAAACAGATCGTCAGTGTTGCAATCAGCACCACCCAAAATACTCTTTGCCATGCAGGCGTTTCCTCATTTTTGGCAGTTAAATAGTTCACCACTAATGCACCTGAATCGGCTGAGGTCACGAAGAAGAGTAGAACTAGTATCGCAGCCAATAAGCTCATGACACCAGAAAGCGGCAAATGATTTAAAAACTCAAAAAGAGCAACTGATGAATCTTCTTGTACCATTTGCATCAAAGCAATATTGTTTTCTTGCATGATGCTAAACAGTGCGGCATTCCCCCAAAATCCCATCCATACAATCGTGAAGCCTGTTGGAATAAGAATAACCCCAAGAATGAACTCTCGAATGGTACGTCCACGGGATACGCGAGCAATAAACATCCCTACAAATGGAGACCAAGCAATCCACCAAGACCAATAAAATACGGTCCAACCACCAATCCAACCTGTTGACTCATAAGCCTGAAGATTAAAGGTCATCACAAATAGATTTGAAAGGTACTGTCCAGTATTTTCAACCGTAGTACGTAATAGATGTAATGTCGGTCCAACTAAAAAAACAAAGGTAACCAAAACGACGGCAAGGATTAAGTTCAGCTCAGATAAGCGTTTCACCCCCTTTTCTAGACCTGCAAATACAGATAAAGCTGCCAAAATACTGACAAAAATAATCAGCATAATCTGTGTAGATGTGCTTTGATCAAGACCAAACAAATAGTTTAAGCCTGCATTGACCTGTAACACACCAAAACCTAATGAAGTCGCAACACCAAAAATCGTACCAACGGTCGCAAAGGTATCAATTGCATCTCCCCAACGCCCATAAATACGTTTACCAATAATCGGATATAAGGCAGAACGTGTTTTAAGCGGTAAATTATGACGGTAAGCAAAATATGCCAGTGATAAACCTACCAACGCATAAACAGCCCATGCATGTACCCCCCAGTGGAAGAAAGTAATTCTCAATGCCTCTTTGGCTGCTTGCACTGTTTCAGGATCACTATTTGGTGGGGTTACATAATGCATGACCGGTTCAGCCACACCAAAGAACATCAGTCCGACGCCCATACCTGCAGTAAACAGCATCGCAAACCATGAACCCTTACTATAGTCTGGCTGACTATGATCTGGGCCTAGTTTAATATTGCCACTCGCAGAACAGGCGATATAAACCAAAAGAACAAGAAAAATCGCCACACATAAAATATAGAACCAACTAAAAGAATCGGTAATCCATTGTTTTGCTTGGGCAGATAAACTCTCAAAAATACCAGGGGTAAAGATTGCAAACGAAAGGAATACGGAAATAATCAATACCGTGCTAAAGAAAACATTTCGGTTGACGTTGGACAACCAAGATGATGTTTTGGAATGCATATTTTCTCCATACTATTCTAATAGCTATTGCGTCGCTTCGGCACACTAGAAGACGGAAAGTGAATAATTAAAAACGTCTAAACTATAAAAAAACTCATCAGAGTTTATAAAAGGAATTATCAAAGCTGTGGGTACAGAAATGATAACTTTCCAATAAAAAACCACTATGTCGGTTATTTTTTAGGGTAACAAAGAATGTACTGAACACCTAATCATCAACCACTTTGCTCACCAATACACTACACATTGCTGTGCGTTGATAATCACAATGTGGCATTTAATCCGTCGTTAAAAAGGCAATAATCATTTTCGCTAATTCTTGTTGAAGTCTTTGTTCTTCAATTAAAAATGTATTTTTACTGGCATAACGCATCATGGTAAATAAAGTACTATTGATAATCACAAAAGATTTATGCTTTAAGGTTTCAAAGTCCCACTGGGGATAATATCGCCCAAACAAATACATCCCTATTTCTAGAAAATGTTGTTCCAAAACCTGAGCTGCTTCAGACTCACTATAGGCATGCCAATTTTTTAAAATCTCAATAAAAAAGCCTTGATCAGACTTTAATGTTTCGAAACCAAAGGCAATGCTTAATGTGATGATGTCTTGAATAGAAGCTTGCTCTTGCAAGACCACTAACTGTTTTAAAGCCTGCCCCAAATTTTCACTTTTACGTAATAGCAACTCGGCAATAATTTGCTCTTTATTTTCGAAGTATTGATAAATCGAGCCAACACCAACACCTGATTTTTCAGAAATTTTAGGCGTGGTGACCTGTAGCACCCCATGCTCAGCAATGCATTTTTGAGCACCCTCTAAAATGCTTTCCACAATCATTTTGGCACGTTGTTGCTGTGGGCGTTTTCTCATGTACAGCCTCGATTTAAATGCGAATTGAATGCGAATATTTATTCGTATTAAGCTTTGATTAGATAATAATCTGAGGCGTGATGCAATGCTAAATCTAAATAAACCTAAGCGTTTGGCTTCCTATGAAAAAATGGTCCAATCCAGTATCACCAGCAAAGTATTAAGTTATTTAGTTAACCAAGACATACAGCCAAATTATGACGAATATCTGGCACTCAATACAGCATTACAAAGTGGTGACGAGCCAATGGATCAAGTGATGCAGTGGATGTTGCAAAACCCCAAACTACACCGTAAGTATTTTGAAACCGCACTTTATGAAGGACTCGATAAACTCCCCCATAACATTCCAGAGCTTACTGATTTTTTTCATTTGGTTGAACAAAAACCAGTTTGGTATGAGCAACATAAAATTGACGCTGCAATCAAATTTACCTATCGACTAGGTATCAATAATGGTTTGATTTTAAGAGATTTATCATTAATGACAGGCTACATGTATCCTGGATTTAATCAGCCATTGATTTTGACAGGTGCATTAAAAAAACAAGCTGGCACTCGTCTTGCTGAAACCACGAAATGGTGGGTGGATATCACTGAACCAGATGGCTTTACACGTTTTGGTAAAGGTTTTACCTCAACGATCTACGTTCGTTTCATTCACGCTCTGGTTCGCCATCAACTGAGAAAATCAGAAAAATGGGATGCTGAAACATGGGGTCTTCCAATCAATCAATATGACCAAGCAATGACCAATATTGCATTTAGTGGCGTGGTTTTAATTGGTATCCGCGCTCTCGGTATTTTCCCAAATAAACAGGAAGTCGATAGTTTTTTACATTTTTGGAAATATGCAGGCTGGTTAATGGGAATTGAAGAGAAATGGCTGGTTGATCAAGAACGTGATGGTTGGAAACTCATTTATTGGATGCAGTTTGCCCATCCGAAATCTGATGCGAGCAGTATTTCACTGGGATCTAGCCTTTCCAAAGAACCTTTTGAACGTCAATACCGTTATTTACGTACTTTTCAACAGAAACTCGCCTATAAACAACATTTAGAAATTACCCAGTTTTTTATTGGTCGCAAGAAAATGAAATCTCTTGGTTTAGATGCTCAGTCTGCGTCATGGTTTGCTTACTATCTGATACTTCGTAATCTCACCCTCTATACCAGTGCCAAATATATTGCGCCAATCAACCAATTTCTTGAACGAAATGGACGACAACTACAGAAAACGGGGCTGTCGTTATATCGAAAGCAATCACAACAACTTGCCAGTATGCATCAATAACCATTGAAAAAGCCCTCAATCAATTGAGGGCTCTATCTTTATATCAACATGTTGATTAGTGATCAGATGCACCTGTAGCACCCACCCCAGTCATTGAACGAACATACTGTGCATCAAATGCTTTACGCTCTTTTTCAGCACGTGCTGACTTATCCGTTACAGAGAAGAACCAGCAGCAGAAGAATGAGAGTGGCATCGCAAATAATGCTGGACCGTTGAATGGGTTTGGTGCAGTGTCAGAAATACCCAACGTATCAACCCAAACAGCTTTAGAAAGAATGATGAGGCTGACCGCACCAATCAAGCCTACTAAACCACCGATAACTGCGCCACGTGTAGTCAACCCTTTCCAGAACATAGATAACACTAAAATCGGGAAGTTTGCACAACATGCAACCGAGAATGCTAAACCGACCATGAATGCAACGTTTTGTTTTTCGAATAAAATACCAAGTACCATCGCAAAAACAGCTAAACCTAAAGTTGCAATTTTTGACATACGTAGCTCAGATGCAGGCGTAGTTTTCCCTTTTTTAAATACGTTTGCATAAAGATCATGTGAAATCGCTGATGCACCTGACAGAGTTAATCCAGCAACCACCGCTAAAATTGTGGCAAAGGCAACCGCTGAGATAAAGCCCATGAATAAATCGCCACCGACGGCATCACTCAGATGCACCGCAGCCATATTATTCCCACCCATCAACTCTAACTTTCCAGTGACTGCCATTTTTGCAAGATCAAGGAATTGCGGATTGTTGGCAACGAATAAGATTGCACCAAAACCAATGATAAAGGTTAAAAGGTAGAAGTAACCAATGAAACCTGTGGCCACCACAACAGATTTACGTGCTTCTTTCGCATCTTTAACTGTAAAGAAGCGCATTAAAATATGTGGTAAACCAGCCGTACCAAACATTAGTGCAAGACCAAGTGAAACAGCATCAATTGGATTTGCTGTCAATGAACCAGGACTCATGATTCTTAAAGCTTCATTCCAGCTTAAGTTATGCGCTTGACCATAGGCTTCAATCGCTTGATTGAACATATTGGTAAAGCTGAACCCAACACCTTTCATCACCATAAAGGCCATGAAAGTTGCACCGCTTAGTAACATCACTGCTTTAATGATCTGTACCCATGTCGTTGCCAACATCCCACCGAACATGACATACGCCATCATCAGCAAGCCAACAATCACTACCGCAACATTATAGTTCAGACCAAAGAGTAGTTTAATTAACTGACCTGCACCTACCATTTGTGCAATCAGATAAAATGCAACCACCACCAATGAACTCATTGCCGCAAGAGTACGTACAGGCTTCTCTTCCAGACGGAAAGACACCACATCTGATAAATTATATTTACCTAAATTACGTAAACGCTCGGCAATTAAGAACAATACGATGGGCCAACCGACCATAAAACCGAGTGAGTAAAGGAGACCATCGAAACCTGACATGAAGACCATGGCAGAAATACCCAAAAACGATGCGGCAGACATATAGTCACCAGCAATCGCCAAACCATTTTGGAAACCGCTAATACCGCCACCCGCAGTATAGAAATCTTTAGCAGATTGAGTTTGCTTTGCGGCCCACTTGGTAATGAATAGCGTTAAACCAACAAAAATTGCGAACATGATAATCGCATGCCAGTTGGTTGCTTGTTGCTCTGCCGCGCCCAAATCAGGTCCTGCAAATGCAATACTTGAACAACAAAAACTGATCACCGCGAAAAGTTTTGCTGTAAATGACATTCCTTTCATCTTAGTGCATCCCTTTTTCATGCGTAATCGCCTCAACTTCCTTGAGTGCTTCTTCGTTTAATTGATCAAGTTTATTATTGGCAATATAGGAATAGACACCACATAATAAAAATGACAACACGATGATGCTCAAACCAAGGGGGATACCTACAGTGGTTACTCCTCCGCTAAATGAGCTTCCTAAAAATTCTTTGTTGTAGCCGACCAAAAGCATAAAACCGACATAGATAAACAGCATAATTCCTGTGAGCGTCCAGCTTAAGATGCTTTTCCTTCTCACCATTTCCTTAAATTTTGGATTTCGTAGAATCTGATCTACTTGTGAATCATCCATAACCAACTCCTTATTTTTGTGTCCGACCATGGACCCCTTTTTCTCTACGGGATTCTTCACTATCCAAGTTAGCAAGTTTATGATGATGCCGTAACTTAGACTTTGGTCGCTACAAACGCATTGATAAGCATCTCCAAGCCCGTGCTTCGGGTATGATAAAAAATGGAATTTGATCACGTGAGCAATATGAACAGTTGGCTTATTCTTGGCATACTCGCACTTTATATTGCGCTGTTATTTGGCTGTGCTTTTTTTGGAGAAAAACACGCCAGTCGCCTCAGTGCGCGTGGTCGAATGCTGCTATTCAGCCTGACCTTAGGGGTATATTGTTCATCTTGGACATTTTACGGGGCAACAGGTGCAGCTGTCCGTGATGGAATCCTGTTTCTACCCATTTATCTTGGGCCCTTATTATTTATTTGGTTTGGTTATGATATTTGGAAACGTTTAGGACGTATCCGACAGTACCATTCCATTTCATCCATCGCTGATTTCATTGCTGCTCGCTACGGCAAAAGTGGTCGTTTGGCAGCCTTAGTGACGATATTGGCAGTAATCGCGATCGTACCTTATCTCGCCCTTCAGCTCCATGCGATTGCCTTAAGTGCGGCAGTAATTTTAGAACCCAACTCACAAATTCATACCACGACCAACAGTGTCTTGATGCTTACAGCGCTGTTAGCCATTTTGGCAATGATTTTCGGAACACGTCATATTGCAAATACCGAACAACACGGTGGTCTCATGCTTGCCGTCGCGTTTGAATCTTTTGTCAAATTGTTTGCTTTACTCTGTGTTGCTGGATTTTTCTTGTTGCAGTCACCTGAAAACATTAAACAGGTCAGCCATGATGTATCGCAGCATTTTTATAATGTACAGCAACTCGGCGTACCTGAAACCTTCTGGGTTCAAACTTTACTTGCTGCCCTTGCGATGATTTGCCTTCCACGCCAATTTCATGTTGCTGTGGTTGAACTTCGTGATGAAAAGCATATTCATGGCGCACGACTCTGGTTTGCCATCTATTTAATTTTAACAACACTCGCGATCATCCCTATTGCGAGTTGGGCTTTAAATGCCCTTCCTGAATCATTGGGCACCTCAGATATTGCTGTTTTAGCATTACCACTCAGCTATCAACAAGATTGGCTGGCTCTGTTAGCTTTCTTGGGTGGTTTTTCCGCATCCACAGGGATGTTGCTGGTTGCATCAGTCGCACTTTCCATCATGCTGAGTAACGATTTGTTTATGCCTGCACTTTGGCATTTCAAAGTGATTTCTCGACATGATCCTCAGCTCCCCAAAGTGCTTAAGCTAACACGGCGTATCAGTATTCTCAGTGTGATGTTACTTGGCTTTTTATTTTTTAATTTCTTTAATGATATTAATCAACTTTCAGTATTTGGTCTTTTAGCATTTAGTGCCGTAGCACAGTTCGCCCCTTCTCTCATCGGCGGATTATATTGGCGTGGTGCGAGTCGCCAAGGCGTCTATGTCGGATTAATCGTTGGTTTTTTCATGTGGAGTTATACTCTACTTTTTCCGACCCTATTACGCAGTCTGCCTGAAGATTATCAGAACATTGCCCAACATATCTTATTGTTTGGGCCGTTTAACATTCATAGCCTCCGTCCTGAAGCGCTACTCGGTTTTGAGTCGTTTGCGCCATTAACACACGGTGTGCTTTGGTCTTTAGGATTGAATCTCATTTTATATATCTGGATTTCAAGACTTTACCGCCCAAGTATTGCCGAACAAATTCAAGCTGAAAGCTTCTTTTACTATGAAACCAAACCCGTGGCTTCTACACATGCAACTGTAGATCTGAATGACTTACATCAAAACGCAGCTCGACTCAAAGTTGGAGACTTATTAGCACTTGCCAAACGAATTACAGGTGAGCGACCAACCAACCAAGCCTTCCAACAATTCTGCGAACAAAACCACATTGTTTTAAATGAAAATCATGTCGCCAATGGTATGTGGTGGCGGTTCACTGAACAATATCTCGCTGGCATTATTGGGGCCGCCTCAGCACGAACTTTATTGACCACAGCACTCATCAATAATGGTTTGGCCTTGGGACAAGTGGCCAATATTTTGGATCAGGCCTCACAATGGCAACGTTTTAATCAAAACCTGTTGATGACCATGATTGATCACATGACACAAGGTGTAAGCGTGGTCGATAAAAATATGTGTTTGGTCGCTTGGAATAATCAATATTTAAAACTTTTTGATTACCCCAAAGATCTGGTTTATGTCGGTTGCCCGATTGCCGATTTGATTCGTTATAACGCAGAACGTGGTGAATGTGGCCCTGGTCCTGTTGAAGAACATGTACGTAAACGCCTTCACTGGATGAAGGTTGGAAGTGCACATGAGTTTGAGCGAATTCGTAAAGATGGGCGTGTCATTCAAATGCGAGGCAATCCAATTAAAGGCGGTGGTTTTGTCACCACCTTTGCAGATATTACAGCCTTCCGTACCAATGAAGCGGTACTCGAAGAACGTGTGCATGACCGAACCCAGCAGCTTGCAGATGCACTAAAAGAACAGCAATTAGCACTCGAGCAAGCCGATAAAGCCAATCAATCCAAAAGCCGCTTCCTTGCCGCAGCCAGCCATGACTTATTACAACCTATGCATGCTGCACGGTTGTTCAGTACTGCATTAGAACAAAGCGTACATTCAGCCGAAGACCAACAAACACTGCAACAACTTGATCGCGCCTTATATGGAGCTGAGAGTATGTTGTCTGCATTATTAGATATTGCTCGATTGGAAGGCGGAACGATTCAGCCTAAACGTCAAGCCTACGCACTACATGATTTACTCAGCGATCTTGAACTGCAATTTAAATCGATTGCCGCTCAACGAAAGATTCAGCTCCATGTCCACGATACAAAATTTTGGGTCGATACGGATCCACAATGGATGCGACGTATTATCCAAAACTTTGTCAGTAATGCACTGCGTTATACTGCCCAAGGTCGTGTCGTGGTCGGTGTTCTACGTTCAGCCCAGCGTCCACATCATATCCGGATTGGTGTATGGGACACAGGTCCGGGCATTAATGAACAACAACGAATCAAACTTTTCCAAGAATTTGAACGCTGTGGACATACCTCACCTTGGGGAGAGCAAGGACTAGGGCTTGGCTTAGCAATTGTCCAACGCATGACTCATTTATTGGATTTTCCAGTCTATGTTTACTCTGAGTTAGGCAAAGGTTCCTGCTTCATGATCGAAGTGCCTTTGGCCGAAGCCAAGAAACCTCATCTCGCACCGACACAAAACACGGCGTTACAGCATACTGCTTACAAGGTACTGTGCTTAGACAATGATGAAAACATACTAGAAGGTATGCGCACACTGCTCGGTAAATGGGGCTATCAAATTTTCACTGCCACCGAACCAGTTGAGGCGCTTAAATTGATTGAACAAGAAGATATCCAAGTCTGGTTGATCGATCAGCATTTAAACCATGACCAACTCGGCTTAGATTTTATTGAGCAACATCGACCTACCCATGTACCAGTTGCGTTGATCACCGCAGATTCAGATCCTGAATTACCGCAACGACTCAAAGAGCAAAATATTGTGCTACTTCGAAAACCCTTAAAACCGGCTGCTTTACGGGCATGGTTATCAGGATTAAAAATTATGCCGATGTAATCAAATGTGTGAACTGATTTGACATGACTCATGTTTCGAAAGGAGGATTTCTCCACAAACTAGCAAAATATTTTGCAACATAGGCGGAAAGCATCAAAACAATTGGATTTAGCTGATGATTAAGTGACCAAAACGCTCAAAGCTTTTTTGACTATGGCAAAAATGTTCACTTACATTACAGAACATTTGTATATTTATTTACAATTTATCATCCTATTGTTTTTATTAGACTTTAAATGCAAAAATCAACACATAAGACTTTAGTCGTATTCTGCTTGCTTTCTGAATAGCGCATAAATTTATGCGAATCACGAGGAACCTAGGTTCATGTTTCATGGGTTTCTCATCATTATTATCAGAAAGGACATTGAACATGAACCAGCAGCCCACAACAGAACTTCGTTCACAGCAATTTTATCGCCAATACAGTGCCAATGCGTTATTACCAGAATTGGATTGGAAAGCGATTTTTGTACAAAATAAATTAGATGACGCGCATATACGTGCACTTGATACGCTTTATCAAACAGCAATTCCTTTGGCTTTAAAGGTCTTTGATGAATTGAATTTTGATGTATTTGCACCTGCTGCATATCAGCCTCAGGGACTTGGACTGTTTGAAAAGCTGGCTCAACAGGAAGAATTGTTTTTAAATACATTAGAAACTGAATCAGCACATCTCGATGAAGAAACACGATATCAAATGTGGAGTATGTTATTACGTGGCGGTGCGGTGCTCGTCTTTAAAGCATGGCTGGGTCATGTCAAAGCAGGGGCTAACCAACTCGATCGTACTCAATTTGATGAGCTTTCAGATTTATTGTTCATCAAAACACGCCCTGAACAATTGGCACAACATTTAAAAATTCGTAGCACAGCTGAATTTGGGCATATTTTCTTGATGTATGAAAATGATGTATTCCTAGATCATTTTAATAGTCTTGAAACCGCAGCCTTATTTGTTGATTTAGGGGTGTATGATGCTGCATTCTTAAGTCTACGTGATGATCGTGTCGCCGAATATCTCAAAGCCAATGGGTATGTCACTCAAGAACAGATTGATGACTTACAATGTGCTCTCAATCCGTTGTACTGCGATAGCCTAATGCCAAAACAAGATTGCTTGGCTTAGATTTTAAAAACAAGGTGGAAATATCCACCTTGTTTTTTTGTTGCTTAGAACTTCATGCTCATGCGCATCCAATAGTTTCGTCCAATATTATTGAACTGTTCACTGGCACCATAACCAAACATCGAAGCGCCTGCTTTATTAAGATGCTCGGTATAAGTTTTATCTAGAAGGTTATCAATACCAACCGAAACATCCATTGCCTTGGTTAATTGATAACTACCGTTCACTGCTAATGTATTAAACGCCTTGCTTTCATTCATATCATAACCCACCACATTCCCTTCATTTAGGCTGATACGATTCTGCTTAGCGACCACACGCCACAATAACCCCAAGCTATACTTATCCTCAACATAACGAATATTAATACGTCCTTCTAAAGGTGCAATTTGTGGCAAGGCACGATCATCAGAGGTATTTTTTCCCCAAGCATACATGGTGGATACATCCGCTTGGATCTGATCATTAAATTGGTAACCTACACCCGCTTCTACCCCAGCAATCGTTGCATTCACATTACGAATTTTTGGAGTAAGCATCTTCTTATCAGGATCATCATAGCTAATTAACATAAAGTCTTTAATCACACCAACATAAGCAGATGCCCAACTATTGTATTTCCCATGATCAAGTTGATAACCCAAATCAAGTTGGAGAGTTTTTTCATTGTCTAGATATTCCAAGTCATCCATCGTTCTGGTTACACTCGGCATTGGCATATTGCCATGACCGCCATGACCGCCATGACCGCCATGACCGCCATGACCATTCATGTCATCCATACCCATGTTTGTCGATGGTAATACTGTTCGATAAATTTCCCAAAAATCAGGCGTACGTTCTACATACCCTAAACCAATGTAGCTTTTCAAATCATGTTGAGGCATGAGATTTTCTAGACGAATAAAACCACTAGGTACAGTATTTTTACGCGATTTATTGCTCGCTAGATTTTCAATTTCCACATGGTCAATACGAGCACCTGTGATCACTTTATTGTTATCATTTACAGGAATGGTCGCTTCGGTAAATGCACCATAACTTTGAAAGCTGAGAGTCTCATCCATTGCTGGTGGTAACTGACCACGCATGTACATATTGCCCGCTTGCTTATTGTGCTGGGAATCAAGTCCTGAAACGAGACTGATTTTATCCCAATCTGTCGTGATCGCTGCTCTCGCATTAAGCGTACGGCGAGTGACGTCCATTGCCATAGGCATACCACCTGCTGGCACATCTCGCAAGCTAAAATTATCCATGATGTGATCGTTATAACTATAATCCAATTGGGCTTCGATCTTTTTAATCACCTCATTTAGATTCTTTTGTTCAGCATGTAAACCAAGGCTTTCTCGTTTAAATTGCGAACCATCCATACTACGCCCTGCATAAGCAGCTTCACCATCACCTTTACCAGCGCGCAATTCCAACCACGAATCCTCAGTTGGTTTCCAACCCAAGGCAAGATCAGCATTCCAACGCTCCCAGTTAGAATGAACGGTTTGATCATCACCATCTTTATAGTTGTCGGCTACAGAGCGATTGGCATTCAAACGTGCATATTTCGTCTCATCCCCAATTGCGGCTTCGACATTGTGATCTAAACGTCCATATGACCCTGTCACCACACTCGCCTGCCCACGATAAGGCTGATCTTTGCTGAGACTCTCTGGTTGACGCTCAAAAATCACCGTGGCAGCCGAACCTGGTGTTGCATACCGTACCGTTTGTGGTCCTTTAATCACGGTAATTTTGTCAAAGCTTTCAGGCTGAATATAAGAGGTTGGGGCATCCATACGACTCGGACATGCCCCTAGATTTTCACTACCATCAACGAGCATTTTAATCCGTGAACCAAACATTCCACGGAACGTTACATCACCATTGGTTCCGCCATTTTTAATCGCATTAAAACCCATAATGCTTTGTAAATAATCTGCCCCATCTGTTGCTGGTACGGGTTGGATGGGCTTCTTCGGATCGGCCTGTACCACCAAACCATTGTTTTGATTGGGTTGTTGTGCGGTGACGACAATCGGTGTAAGTATCACTTGAGCCGTTTGAGATTGTGGTTGAACTTCAGTATTTGCCCATACCATCGCAGTATTTGAGGCAGCAAGAATCGCAACCGTTAACGGTTGTAATAAAAATTTAGGTTGAGCCATGATTGGTCTCTCTTAAAAACATAAGTAAAACTGGGCTAGAGTTATGCAAACCCTAATAAAATAAAGTTTTAATTTATGCTGAAAGAGGTGGAGCCCGCCCTTGGGGCAATAAGAACAATCGTTGTAGTGCAAAATAAACATGCTTAAAAGCTTGCTGATATGCAACTAAACGGATTTGAATCCGAACTAAAACCTCTTTGACGCCAAGCTCAGGTGGCAAGATCAAATTGGCATAAACGGTACAATATTGGCATTGATGATTGGGATCGTGGTGATCGTGCTGTGACACCGATGCCTGAGTCTGATCAAACTGATGACCATGATGCGAAGAGTGTTGCGCATGTTGATTATGCGCTGTTATGACTTTCGGTAGTAGCAACGCCTGTGTAATCGTTTCACAGACCGGTGCAATCTGATATTGCTTCGGCAGTAATGGCTGCAAGAATACCGCAATCTGTAAACAGACCGCGGTAAACGCAAGCAATAACCCACAACGAAACAAAGAAAGCATCTTCAAATGATTTTTACAGTTTAGCGTTTAACTGCAACTTTCTCTTTTTCACGTTGACGAACCACTTTTTCCACCTTTTCACGCGCACGTTGGCGTTTTAGTGGTGATAAATAATCAACAAAAAGTTTGCCATTTAAGTGATCCATTTCATGTTGGATACAAACAGCGAGAAGTTCGTCAGCTTCTAACTCAAATGCTTGACCTTCAAGGTTAATTGCTTCGATTTTTACGCGTGACGGACGCTCAACTTTATCGTATATTTGAGGCACAGAGAGACAGCCTTCTTCATAAGGCTGCGTTTCTTCAGTCAGCGGAGTGACTTTGGGGTTAATGAACACCATCGGTTGGTTTTTCTCTTCAGAGAGATCCATAACAATAAGCTGAATATGATGATCAACCTGAGTTGCCGCTAAACCTATACCCGGTGCCTCGTACATGGTTTCAAGCATATCTGCTGCAAGCTGACGAATCTCATCAGTGACTTCTTCGACTGGCTTGGCAATGGTACGAAGGCGGGGATCAGGGAAACTTAGAATAGGTAATAAGGCCATACTGACATCCTCAACTTATGCCGTTGATCAGAAAACCGACTGAAGGGAATGCTTGATCAAAAAAAATTGTGTGTAAAGTCGTTATTATAACGCAACTACATACATAATTTTTAGGAATTATGATAATGAAAAAGGTTTTAAACGGCATACAATCATTTCATGCCTTGGGGTTAAAAAAACAACTGATTGCCGCTGCAATATGTGCAGGACTAGGCATGAGTGTCAATCTTGCACATGCTGCAAGTCCGAACGTTAGTCCACCCTCAGTAAAAGTGGGTGCACCACACGTTTATGTGGTCAAAAAAGGCGATACGCTTTGGGACATTTCAGGTAAGTTTTTAAGCAAGCCTTGGCGTTGGCCTGAGATTTGGGCAAGCAATAAACACGTTAAAAACCCACATTGGATCTATCCAGGCGATCGCTTATTGCTTTGTAGTTTGAATGGCAAACCATTGGTGGGTAAAGATGAGGGAGATGGCTGTGCGGGTATTATTCGCCGTTATACAGGCAACACCTCAACATTACGCCCACAGGTGCGTGTCGAAGCACTCAACAATAGCATTCCAGTTATTCCACTGGCGCACATTCAACAATGGCTAGAGCGTACTTCGGTTCTTCCAGCTGATGCAATTGCGCATACACCTTATATCTTAGGTACAGCCGATCAACGTGTACTCGCTGGTAAAGGTCAACGTGTTTATGTCCGCGGTAACGGCATTGAAAATGGTCAACGCTATGGCGTATTCCGTGAAGGTGAACCGTACACCATCCTTGATGAACATGGTAAAAAGCACATTCTTGGCGTTGAATTGACCCAAGTTGCTTCAGGTGTTGCTATTAGCACTGAAAAGGATATTACCACGGTTGAGTTAACCGATAGTTATAACGGTGAAGTTCGTCGTGGTGATCGTGTCATGCCTGAACAAGATGCCATGTTACCAACATTGTTCTACCCAACCGATGCAAATCAAGTCACTGATGGTGGTAAAATCATTCGTGTCATGGGTTCAATTGGTACAGCCGCTAAAAATGGTGTTGTCACCGTCGATCGTGGTACAGCTGATGGGATCGAAATCGGACAAGTATTTAATGCTTATCAAGACGGTGAAACAGTTAAAGATCCGAAAACGAAAGAAAATGTCAAATTACCAGGACAGTATGTAGGTAGTGTGATGATCTTTAAGAGCTTTGACCGTATCAGCTATGCGTATGTGCTTGAAAGTGAGTTACCAATAAAAATGGGCTCAAGTATCAAACCACCTCGTTTAGATAACTAAGTAGATGCCGTATGTTGAACCAATTATTACCACACCATTACTCTACCGTGCTGGTGTGGTATTTGGTTCAACATTCACTTTCTAGCTTTCAAAAAATTGTCGACTATTTTGGCAATTGCGAACAGGCCACCCAAACTGAGCGCTTCCCTGAATGGCAACAACTGGGTTTACATGCCAATCATTTAAAACGTTTAGCTGAATTTCAAACACCTGACGGGCAACAACAATTTGCTCAGTTAGTAAAATTAATCTGTCAACATAGTGATTTTATTTTAACACCCCAAGATATTGGCTATCCGACACAACTGCTCCCTTACTCAGACCATCCACCGATACTTTTTGGACAAGGGAATCCACACGCTTTATTACAGCCACAAATCGCGATGGTAGGAAGCCGCAAACCGAGTCCTCATGGGCGCCAAGTCGCTTATGATTTTGCGTATTATTTAAGTGAAAAAGGTTTTTATATTAGTAGTGGTCTAGCCCATGGTATTGATCATGCTGCACATCAAGGTGGATTGGCTCATCAACGTACCATTGCTGTTGTTGGAACAGGATTAGACCGTGTCTATCCAACTCAACATGTACAACTAGCCCAGCAAATTGCACAGTCGGGTGCTATCATCTCCGAGTTCCTTCCCTCCACTATGCCTTTACAACAACATTTCCCTCGTCGTAATCGAATTGTCAGTGGCTTAAGTCTTGGTGTTGTTGTGGTTGAAGCTGCAATAAAAAGTGGTTCTCTTATTACTGCCAATCAGGCGGCTAGCCAAGGAAAAATGGTGTTTGCGATTCCTGGGCATATCTATAGTGAACATCATCAAGGCTGTCACCAACTCATTCGAGAAGGTGCAATCTTAGTCGATCATCCTGAGCAAGTAATCGAGGACTTAGCCTTACCTACTCAATGGCAATCTGAACAGCAATCTTCAGAAAAATCCTCAAATGCGGCCCCAAACCTTCCCTCACACTTGGTTGGTCTATATCAATGTTTAGACTGGGTTGGACAAGACATAGACCAACTCACACAACAACAGCAAAGCAATATTGCTGAGCTTACTTCACACCTCATGGAACTTGAGCTATTAGGTTTATGTACACAACAAGGCGGACGCTATTTACGTTGTCGTCCAATGCTTTAAACTAAGCGATGTCTCCTCCTTTTTTCGTATACATAACATGATTACTTCCTCTGTTGCTGATGCTGCTCAACTTTTAAAACAAGGACAAGTACTCGCCTATCCCACAGAAGCCGTTTGGGGGCTAGGTTGTGATCCATTCAATGAACAGGCTTTTCAAAATGTCCTTGAATGCAAGCATCGTCCAATTGAGAAAGGTGTCATTTTATTAGCAGGCTGTATCGAGCAAGTAGAGCATTTATTACAAGACCTTGAACCCGCGATTCGGCATCAGGTGATTAATAGTTGGTCAGATCGTGTTGAAACAGAACGCGCAACGACATGGCTATTACCCGCAGACCAACATATTCCGACATGGATCAAAGGACAACACCCTTTAGTCGCGGTGCGCGTCACTACACATCCATTATGTGTCCAACTTTGTCACCATTTTGGTGGATTTGTTGTGTCTACCAGCGCTAATCCTGCTGGGTTAGCACCAGCTCGCAGCTTAGAAGAAGCACATAACTACTTTGGTCATTCCCTACATTACTTAGCAGGCAATTTAGGCTTGAGTCAAGAACCGAGTCGGATTCTCAATGCGTTAACAGGTGAAGTTGTTCGCGCCTAAAATAGGCAAAAAAAAGCTCAGTTATATAGGGATAACTGAGCATAAAAAGGATGTGTATAATCACATCCAGAGGGTTCGAAAATTCGGTCAGCAAATAAAAAATGTATCAATTTGCTTCGGTGTTTATTATGGCGGAATCATCTCATTTATACAAATATATTATTCTCCTAACAAAAAATGTGAAAAGCATACCATTTTTGTCACCTTTGGATTTTCAATAAAATTATATTTTTATTTTTATTGAGCTTTTTTTGATGATAATTTTAGCTGTTCTTCAAAATATACTTGTAATATCAAATAGAAAGAATCGTCTTCATACCAAATAAAATGCGCGTTTGTCTATTTTTTATACAAACACGCATTTTATTTACATCTTATGTTGTCGATTCTAACGCACGAGATGGCAGTTTTAGGCTTTTTTTCTGCGCCAGAATAATCCCAACCAAGATCATCAAACCACCAATACTATGATAAATTGTCCAGCTTTCCGCTAACCAAAAACTCGCGATAATTGCTGTAAACACTGGCATCAGATTCATAAAAATACTGGTTCGATTCGGTCCAATGACCTGAACAGCCAACATCCATAGCAAAGGCGCGATTAAGGATGGAAAGACGCCTGCATAAATTATACTTGCTGCATTTTCAGCATTGATCCAGTCCAGCCCAAACCAAAGTAAAAATGGCAGGTGGTATACCAATGCAAATCCGATTTGAACATATAAACTGGTCATGAGCGGCAGCTTTAACTGCCACTTTTTAAGGAATACACCATAAAAAGCATAAAATCCAACTGCAAGTACCATCACAGCATCGCCCCAATGCCCGCCCTGCATAAATAAGCTGGAAATATGACCTTGCCCCATAACATAAAGCAATCCAGCAAATGACAGTACACTTCCTAAAATCGCAAATCGATTTGGGCGGTCTTTTAAAATCAGATATGAGATAAAAATGGTAAAGATAGGAACGAAAGCATTGACGATTCCCATATTGGTGGCAGTGGTGTAATGCGCTGCCGCGTAGGACAAACCTTGATATAGCACCATACCAAAAGCACTTAATACCGCCAATTTTGGAATAAGAGGGCGAATCAAAGCGCGTTGCTGCCAAATCTTAGGTAACATAAACGGCGTTAATATCAGAAATGCCACCAACCAGCGATAGAAACTGATACTCACTGGTGAAATATAATCAGCAACATAGCGGGTTACTGCAATATTCAGCGACCAAATCAACACCGCAATCAATGGCAATACAAATGCCCATTTCTGATATTTAGATAACCGACCCATCAGTTTGTCTCACCTTATTACAACCATGCAAATATTGTGAGAGATGTCCAAAATAATTGAAATATCGTATATCAGACATTTATATCGCGCTTTAGACATCGATCATTCGAATAATTCCCATGTCCGCATCGCATGCTCAACCACTTTATGTAATTGGGTGACCGTTGCACCATCCCGTGCTTGCATGGTTAAGCCTTGTAACACCGTGGCATAGAAATCAGCCATTTCCGTTACGGGTGCAGTTGCTGCCAAGTCACCCTCGGCAACCCCCTGTTGCAGACGTTCTAGTAGTCTTTGCTTGGTTTTTAAACGTTTTTCTAAAATATTATGCTGAATTTGTTGTGCATTATCCGAACAGTTAATGGTCGCCACCACCAACATACAACCTGTTGGTTTATCTGGCTGTGCTAAACGTTGTACATTTTCATAAAGATAAAGTTCGAATGCCACTTTAGCAGTCTTTGCTTCTAAGAAGATCGCTTCAATAGGACAAGCCTCATGCGCCAAATAATAATCAATACATTTATAGAAAAGCCCCGCTTTATCACCAAAACTACTATATAAACTTGGTGCCGTCAGCTCCAATGCTTGTGTTAAGTCACTGACAGATGTCGCTTCATAACCATGTTCCCAAAACAACAACATTGCTTTTTCTAAAACCTGTTGTTCATCAAAGCACTTTGGACGTCCACGCTTTTTTTTGAGCGTGTCGTCACTCGGTGTTATTAGAGAATCATCTGCATGGGTCATGGCAATCACAAATATTTTTATAACGATCACTATTAAATTAATTGACGCCATCGCTTTTATCAACTATTTTATTTTTTAACGATCGTTATAAAAATTCAATCTTTTTCAATTTTATTGTTATCTATCTAACAATAAAGGAAATTATTATGGAACAATCATCTCCCACTGATATACGACCCATTGAGTCAAACCGTTCTCAAGGCAATTGGTTTGCACTGCTCTCTGTTACTTTAAGTGCTTTCGCGCTGGTCACTGGCGAATTCCTTGCTGTGGGCGTGCTTAATGAGATCGCACGAGATTTTCAAGTGTCCGTTGGAACAGCTGGTTTAACTGTTTCGCTAACGGCCATCGTCGGAATGTTTGCCGCAGTATTGATCCCGATATCGGCCAAAACACTGGATCGCCGGACACTATTACTACTGTTAACCTTGCTCATGATTTTGGCCAATTTCATTACAGCTTTTGCGTCCAACTTTGTATTATTACTGTTTGGACGTATTATTTTAGGGATTGCGATTGGTGGCTTTTGGGCAACAGCAGTTGCTCTCAGTGGTCGCTTAGCCCCGCCGCATTTACCGATTGCCAAAGCAACGGCTTGGGTCGCTTTCGGGGTAACTTTAGCAAGTGTACTCGGTGTACCTATGGGCACGTGGTTGGCACAGTATAATGGCTGGCGTACCTCTTTCACCGTCATATCACTCATGGGAGTCTTGCTTTTTATCTTCCAATACCTCTATTTACCTCAATTAAAACCATCGTCTTCGCTGCGTTGGAAAGAACTTCCAATTCTTGTGCAACATCCCGCTGCTCGTAAAGGGCTGATTATTTTTATCTTTATGGGATTCGCACACTTCGCAGTTTATAGTTATTTTTCCGCCTTTTTTAAACATCAAATTGATTTCTCTGATGGGCTGATTAGCCGTTTACTTTTGGTATATGGAATTGCGGGGATTTTTGGCAATATCTTTGCGGGTTATCTCGGGCAAATCAATATTCGCTATACTTTTGCAGTCAGTGGCTTTGCATTCTTTTTGGCATTTCTAAGCCTGCCAATGTTTGGTGCACATATTATGACCGCCATGGTGTTGACGGCTTTATGGGGCTTCGCTTATGGCATCGTACCAACGGCAGTGAATATCTGGATGTTTACCCACGCACCTGAATCGGTAGAAAAAGGCATGCCAATGGTGACATTGACCTTCCTCATTTTAATTGCCTTAGGCAGTATGTTTGGTGGAATTATTGTCGATCATTTTGATGGAACCATTTTATTCTTTGCCATGCTTCCGCTGGTACTTTGTTCTCTAGTCTTGATTTTCACGCTAGCACGCGGTTTAAATAATCCTCAACTCAGCTGTGAAAATGAATAGAGATATTCCCCATGAAGCATGATCTGGCTAAACAATTTCCTTTTTTACATGGTATTGAAGTGCATGAATTTCTTTATCAAAAAGATGACGTTGTTAGCCCTCACTCTTCACTTTGGGGAGACTTCAACTTCAGTCTCAATGGAACTTTAGAGTTTGATATTGAAGGGAAATATTACCTTTCGCCACCCAGCTATGGACTGTGGTTACCACCGCGTACTGAACATCAATCGCTGCCCGTAGAGCATGAGATTCATTATATTTGTATTCGTCTACACCCTAAATTTGGGCAATTTTTAGGAAATAGTTGTCGTTGTTTCAGTATCCAACCTTTTTTCCGCGCATTGGTCATTCAAATCTTAGAACAACAAAAGCAAAACCATTCACCAGAGTATTTGGAACATCTACTCCAAGTATTGTTCGATCAACTCAAACAAGCACCAACGTATTCACATTATCTCCCTCAAAGCAACCATCCTATTTTATCGCCAATTTTAGAAAAGCTTGCTGATCCTGAGTTATTTCATTTGAGCTTACAGCAAGTTCTTCATCATTTTAACGTGAGCGAACGACATGTATTGCGACTGAGTCAACAAGAGTTACAACTCACACTCTCAGAATGGCGCAATCGAGCAAAAATTATTTTTGCGATTAATCAAATTCGCGAAGGAATGACCATTAAACAATTGGCATTTGCACTTGGCTATCATCACAGTTCAAGTTTCATCGAGTTTTTTAAACGCTACACGGGACAAACCCCCATACAACTTAAAAATGCAACGCTTTAAAGTTATACATTTTTCAGCATATTTTGTATGTATTCATATCAATAGCATTGCACTCTAAAAGATTAGCAGTTAAAACAAACAAGTGATTTCACAACAACAAATTAGGACATCCTCCATGAGCCAATCGGTTTATCACATTCCAGTTAAAGACATTAAAGGTCAAGAAATTGATTTAGAACAATATAAAGGCAAAGTTTTACTCTTGGTGAATGTAGCCTCAAAATGTGGATTGACCCCTCAATACGAAGGTTTAGAAAAACTATATCAAGCTAAAAAAGATCAAGGCTTGGAAATTCTCGGCTTCCCTGCCAATAACTTCTTAGAACAAGAACCGGGTTCAAATGAAGAAATCGAACAATTCTGTTCACTCAATTATGATGTACATTTCCCACTTTTCGCCAAGATTTCTGTGGCCGGTGATGATAAACATCCACTTTATCAAACATTGACCCAAGCGATTCCTGAACGAATCGGTGAAGGACCTTGGTGGAAAGATCTTGTAGATTATGGTTTAACACCGAACAACCCACCAGAGGTTCTTTGGAATTTTGAGAAATTTCTCGTCAATAAAAATGGTGAAATCGTTGCACGCTTTGCACCTGATATCACGGCAGATGATGAACGCATTGTGACTGCGATTGAAGCTGAATTGGCGAAATAAGTTTAATCATCACTGAGAAGAATAGCCTTATTCTTCTCATACTTCAGCTCAAACCAACCTGTATTATCTTATTGCATGAAAATGTTAACGAATTGCAAAAATCACATTTTTCTTCACACTTTCTGATTATAGTGACGCTCTTTTCAGATTTTGATGAAGTTCTGTCATGCTTAAATACCGCCCAATCTCCGCGATTCTTTCTGCAGCAGCATTGATTAGCACGATTGCGCTGGTCGGTTGTGACCAACCTCCTCAAAAGAATGAACAGGCTCAGCAATATACTGAACAAGAACAAAACACCCCTTCGAGCACCGAGCAAGACGCTCTATCCAATATTGCTGACAACCAAAATCTAAGTCACGGCAATATGTTTAATATCATCCGTGATGTTGCGCAACTGCAACTCAAAACAGATGACTACACAGCATTGTTGCAACGTTCGCAGAACCAACTCGAACAGGCGATTCAAAACCAGAATGTTCAACAACTCAAAGAAAGCTCTGCAACGCTTAAACAAGAACTTCATGCCTTACATGATGTTTTGTTATCTTTACAACTGAAAAGCACTGAAGTGGATCAAATCCGTCAAAGTCTGCTGAGTGCAAATCAACAGTTACTCAATCTACCTCTTTTACATGGTCAACAAGACATTAGCCAATTAGATTTTGAAAAAATCGCAGCACAGTTTAATAAAATTCAGGTCGATATGTTGAAACTTGCAACCCTTGTTTTAGGGAGTTCAACCTCAGAAGCAGATCAGCCAAACTAATCCTATAAATTTTCTGATTTTTAAATCTTAGATAGCTTGAATTGAATAAGGCGGGTTGGCATCGTTTGGGGCTTGTTGCTCCAAATCTGGTAGCTTTTCCGCATGTTGTGACATTTGCTTATACTTTTGCAGTTCAGCATTTAACTGTCTCACATGCTGTTTCAATTCTATCGATATAAATTGGTCTGCCTGTGCCAATGCAACCCAGCCTGCCTGAGCTCTGCGTTTAGGTTGATCATGCGCTAATTGTTTTTGTATCCATATATACAACCTTTGTGCACGTTGATAAGCCTCAAACTTATAAGCATATAAGGTTGTTGAAATGATTGCTTCTGGGATCTTCCCCATCAACTTTGTTTCAATCTGTCTCAGTTGAAACGCGTATAAATCAACTCGATATTTTAATAAATTCTGATTAAACCATTCTGCAAATCGAATCAACAAATCGATGACCAAATCCGATTGCGCCTTCAACGCAACTTTCTCAGAAGTAGGTCGACGTTGTTCAATCTTGTGTATCCGCCAAGTTCGATATACCGCAATCCCCCCAATAAAGAAAGCACCAATTGAATCCGAAAGTGCACGCCCCATTGTAGCTTCAACAGCCAAACTATTTTTTGATATTGAACTCGAATATTTATCCTGCGAATACATCCCCAATATGGGTGAATTTATCGATGTATTAAAATTACGATATACCGCAAAACCAGTATTCATCAATGGGATCGGTAAAAACTCTTCATTGCCAGTTGAATGCTGCAAACACGCAACAGCTGAGCGCTGCACCGAAGCATAGCTCAAAGCAAAATCAGCAAAGACTGAAGGATATTTTTCTTGTAAATGCGCAAGTTCAATATTCACAATAATCGCAATATGCGGATGCTGTCGTGCAAATGTTCCTATTTGATCAGCATCTAAGCTACATTTTACTTGCATGGGTGTGCCATCAACGATCAAATCAAAACTTGCAACATCAGTATGCTCAACAAATTCGATGCAATGTCCTTGTTGACTTAGATTATACGCAACTTGTTGTTTAGCAAGATAAGATGACACTTGTAACAACGCTGCATCATGCTGGCAATCAGACGCTGGGATTTGCTTTAAGTTATAAAATGCATCGGGCTCACGATGAGCGGCTGTTACCAAAGCATCCAGTACCAATGGATTTATTTGTAAGTAGTTCCAAATAAATCCCATACGATGATTGACCGCATTAATCCCACTGACTAACTTAAGATCACGCCCCATGAGAATTTTTTGCAATGCCGTATTCGCCGCTTTATGACGATCTAAGTTCATCGTAATTTCATGGTTATTGAGTAATTTGGGTGCACTCTCCACCACATTTTTATAATAAGGAACGATAAACTCATCTGTGGTTAGCCAATGATTCAAGGAATATCCAACAAATTTAAATTTATGCTGTATACCAAGCAATGATTTAGGTAATTCGCTAGGCTGGGATTGCAAGTTTGCTGGTAATAACAGCACTACAGCCCTTTGTGTTAATTGCTTATGTAAATGCGGTTGTTGAACATAATCAAGATTGGTCAAACATTCTAAAGCCTCAACCGCATCACGCTGTCCTTGCTCATTGTGATAATCATTTCGACTCAACAAGCAGTGTATAAAATCATAGTGCACACTTTCAGGATGATAAGCTTGCTGTTGAAATAGCATACGATAATTTTTAATTGCAGCTGACCAATCCTCTAAACGAGAATATAACTCGGCTAATGCTAACGTAACGGAAGAATTATTATATTTATCTTGTAACTGGTTAAGAATACTCAGTTTTAGATCACTATCTTGGCACGCGAGTAACTGAGTTAACAATGCGGCTCGTTCAGATATCGCAAGCGGTGACTGAGCATGTTGCAATCTAAAATTGAGCCCTTGCTCAAACCACGCATATCGATGAGCATGTTGTGGATAGGCGGGGATAAAAACCTGATTGATGAGTTGAATCAAACGCAATGAACAATGCGTTTCATCGACTGTACTGTGTCGGAAATTCCAAACTTTAGGTAAGTTTAGACTAAAAAATTGCGTATAGAGATTAGCCGTTAAATCAGGCTGTATTAATGTCACGAGTTTTATCTGATCTTTGACAGACAAATGATGTCCTTGTTGTTCGATACGATCCAAGCGCAACTTTAAGACATTACTTGCTAACATACTTTTCCTAATTTTTTCTTTAATATACGCATTCGTTATAGCTTACAACGATGTCATCCCTTCATCGTTAAGCATTCATCATATTATGTTTCGAGATAATAAAAAAGCACCTTGAAAACAATCTAAGATTGATATTGAAGGTGCTAAAAACCTGAATTAAGCGTTGTTATTATTTAAAAAAATCGCTAATTTACTTTTTATCCAAACTAATACTCTGCTTACTACACTTTCCAGCTTGTGCAAATTTATACTCAGCAATCGCTTTTTTACCTGTCTCTAAATCTACTTGTTTCAGGTTCGCGCCACCTGTGATTACACCAGGTTTGATATATTGCTGAATAAAATATTGTTTTCCTGCTTCTGTATTCAGTGTCAAATGATTCGGTGAAAAATCTGATTCAGTCGAAATCGTATGTTTCTGGTTACCCTCCACCTCTTTTAAGAAGAATGTGCCACGCGCAGTTTCACCTAAACACTCTCCGTCAATCCAAACATCTTTTTTGAGTGCTGCACCCAACACACTATTTGAACGGTAAACATAAACCGCAGCTTTACCTTCTGTAGGTGCATCAAGTTTTTTTGCTTGTTGAGACAATTGCGGTGTTGCTTGCGGTACGGAAGCACAACCAACAAATGTCAGTGCAAGAATGGCTGGAAGTAAAATTTTCATTATGATAATTCTCATGAAGTTATATGTTGCGAGCAGTACTTTATATGAAAATGAGAACTATTTGAATTTTGTTTCCAGTTTATTTTCCAATAAAAAAGCCACCTGACGGTGGCTTTTTCAATCGAAAATCGGTACTGATTAAAGTGCGCGATTTTTGATTTTACGAATCGTTTCAAGCTGTGCTGCAGTTTCTGCAAGCGAAGCAAGTGCAGCAGCAGAATCCAAATCACTCTTTTGATTTGCGAGCAATTGTTCAGCTTGTTTACGAGCTTCTAAAATTGCCGCTTCATCTAAGTTGTCCGCACGGATTGCAGTATCTGCAAGTACAGTCACAACATGAGGTTGAACTTCTAACACACCGCCAGATACATAAACGATTTCTTCTGTACCATTTTCCAACTGAACACGAATCGGGCCCGGTTGGAGCAAAGTTACAAGTGGTGCGTGCCCTGGTAAAATACCAAGCTCACCACCTGCGCCTTTTGCGATTAACATCGTAACCGTGCCAGAGTAAATCGACTCATTCACACTTACAACATCACATTGCATCGTCGCCATGAGAATCTCCTTAAATTAGAGTTGCTAATTAAAGTTTCTCGGCTTTAGCAATCACTTCGTCAATACCACCAACCATATAGAACGCTTGTTCTGGAATGTGATCGTATTCACCAGCTAATAGACCTTTAAAGCCACGAATCGTTTCTTTAAGTGGTACTAATTTACCAGGTGCACCAGTAAATACTTCAGCTACGTGGAATGGTTGAGAGAAGAAACGTTGGATTTTACGCGCACGGTAAACAACCAATTTATCTTCTTCAGACAATTCGTCCATACCCAAGATTGCGATGATGTCTTTAAGCTCTTTATAACGTTGCAATACGTTCTGTACAGAACGTGCAATTTCATAATGCTCTTGACCAACAACCAATGGATCTAGCTGACGTGAAGTTGAGTCAAGTGGATCGATCGCAGGGTAAATACCTTGTGAAGCGATGTCACGACTCAATACAACTGTTGCATCCAAGTGAGCAAACGTAGTTGCAGGAGATGGATCTGTTAAGTCATCGGCTGGTACGTATACTGCTTGGATCGATGTGATCGAACCAGACTTAGTCGACGTAATACGCTCTTGAAGAACACCCATTTCCTCTGCAAGTGTCGGTTGGTAACCTACTGCAGATGGCATACGACCTAACAATGCTGATACTTCAGTACCTGCAAGTGTATAACGGTAGATGTTGTCTACGAACAACAATACGTCACGACCTTTACCATTTTCATCTTTCTGATCACGGAAATATTCAGCCATGGTCAAACCAGTTAACGCTACGCGTAAACGGTTACCAGGTGGCTCGTTCATCTGACCGTAGACCATAGCTACTTTGTCAAGAACGTTAGAATCTTTCATTTCGTGATAGAAGTCGTTACCTTCACGAGTACGCTCACCAACACCAGCGAATACAGATAAACCTGAATGCGCTTTAGCGATGTTGTTGATCAACTCCATCATGTTAACGGTTTTACCAACACCAGCACCACCGAACAAACCAACTTTACCACCTTTAGCGAACGGGCATAGCAAGTCAATGACTTTAATACCTGTTTCTAAAAGATCAGTAGAAGCTGCTTGTTCTGCATAAGAAGGTGCTTCACGGTGAATCGGCAAACGCTCTTCAGTCGCAACTGGACCCGCTTCATCAATCGGACGACCCAAAACGTCCATGATACGACCAAGCGTAGCAGGACCTACTGGAACAGAAATCGGTGCATTTGTACTAGTTACATTCAGGCCACGTTTAAGACCTTCTGTAGAACCCATTGCGATGGTACGAACAACACCATCGCCAAGCTGTTGCTGAACTTCTAATGTAGTTTCAGTACCGTCAACTTGGAGAGCGTCATAGATCTTAGGAACGCTATTGCGCTCAAACTCGACGTCGATAACCGCGCCGATGATCTGAATGATACGACCGCTACTCATTGCTGTCTCCTCAATTCAAACTTAATAATGTTAAACGGCAGCGGCACCGCCAACGATCTCGGAAATTTCCTGAGTAATCGCGGCTTGACGCAGCTTGTTGTAAATGAGTTGTAGGTCTTTAATCAATTGTCCTGCGTTGTCTGTCGCTGCTTTCATTGCGACCATACGAGCAGATTGCTCACATGCAACGTTTTCAATTACACCTTGATAAACCATCGACTCGATATAGCGAACCAACAAACCATTTAACAGCTCTTCTGCTTCTGGTTCGTAGATATAATCCCAACCATAAGTACGGTTAAGATCTTCGCCTTCTTCTGCTGGTGCCAAAGGAACAAGTTGTTCAACTTTAGGTTGTTGGGTCATCGCATTGACGAAACCATTTGACACAAGGTAAATACGATCTAATTCACCTTTATCAAATGCATCAAGCATTACCTGAACTGAACCTGTCAACTGTTCCAAACTCGGTGTATCACCAAGCTGGGTAGTTGCACCAAGCACTTTACCGCCGTAACTCTTAAAAAACGAAACCGCTTTTTGACCAATCAAAGCAAATTCAACTTCAATTGACTGCTCTTGTTGTGCTTTGACATGCTGCACAACTTTCTTGAACAAGTTAATGTTCAAGCCACCTGCCAAACCACGATCTGAAGACACCACGATATAGCCAACACGCTTAACAGGGCGTTCAACCATATAACGGTGTTTGTATTCAGGGTTTGCTTGAACCAAGTGAGCAATTACACGGCGCATATTATCGGCATACGGACGGCCTTGAGCCATGCGCTCTTGCGCACGACGCATTTTAGAAGCAGCTACCATTTGCATCGCGCGAGTAATCTTTTGCGTGCTCTTGATACTAGCTACTTTGGCGCGAATTTCTTTTAAATTTGCCATACGCTTAACCTAGTAGTCGAAAGCTCTTTCGAGCTTTCGAAGGTTGATCCGTGAACCAAACTTAACTAAAGCTTAACTTAGTAAGTTTGAGTCGCTTTGAAGCTCTCAATACCTGCTTTGATTGCAGCTTCGATGTCTTTGTTGTAATCACCAGTTTCATCGATCTGTTGCATTAACGCAGCATGTTCAGAGCGGAAGTAAGAAACCAACGCAGCATCAAAGTCTACGATTTTCTTCACTTCTACGTCAGCCATGTAGCCTTCGTTAGATGCATATACAGAAATAGCTTGGTCAGCAATTGAGTATGGAGCATATTGTTTTTGCTTCATTAACTCAGTTACACGTTGACCATGCTCAAGTTGCTTACGAGTCGCTTCATCAAGATCAGAAGCAAACTGAGCAAACGCAGCCAATTCACGGTATTGCGCTAAAGCAGTACGGATACCGCCAGACAATTTTTTGATGATCTTAGTTTGAGCAGAACCACCAACACGAGATACAGAGATACCCGCGTTCACAGCAGGACGAATACCTGCGTTGAATAATGATGTTTCTAGGAAGATCTGACCGTCAGTAATCGAGATTACGTTTGTTGGTACGAATGCAGATACGTCACCAGCTTGAGTTTCAATGATCGGTAATGCAGTTAAAGAACCAGTTTGGCCTTTAACTTCGCCGTTCGTGAATTTCTCAACATAGTCAGCAGAAACGCGAGAAGCACGTTCAAGAAGACGCGAGTGAAGATAGAATACGTCACCTGGATACGCTTCACGACCTGGTGGACGACGTAATAACAATGAAATTTGACGGTAAGCAACAGCTTGCTTAGACAAATCATCATAAATGATTAACGCATCTTCACCACGATCACGGAAGTATTCACCCATTGTACAGCCAGAGTACGGAGCTAAATACTGCATTGCTGCAGGATCAGCAGCCGCTGCTGCGACAACAGTTGTATACGCCATAGCGCCAGTTTCTTCTAGCTTGCGTACAACGTTTGCAATTGTTGATTGTTTTTGACCAATCGCAACATATACACACTTAATACCAGAGTTTTTCTGAGCGATGATCGCATCGATCGCCATTGCGGTTTTACCAGTTTGACGGTCACCAATAATCAACTCACGCTGACCACGACCTACAGGGATCATGGTATCAACTGATTTATAACCAGTTTGAACAGGTTCGTCTACTGACTGACGCCAAATTACACCTGGTGCTACTTTTTCAACAGCATCAGTTAGTTTTGCATCAATAGGGCCTTTCCCATCAATTGGGTTACCCAAAGCATCTACTACACGGCCAAGAAGTTCAGGACCTACTGGAACTTCTAATACACGACCAGTACAACGAGCTTTTTGACCTTCTTGCAGGCTTAGGTAGTTACCTAAAACAACGGCACCCACTGAATCCTGTTCTAGGTTCAGTGCCATACCGAATAAGCCGCCGTCGAATTCGATCATTTCGCCGTACATGGCATCCGCAAGACCGTGAATACGCACGATACCGTCAGATACCATAACAATGGTACCCTCATTTTTTGCGGTCGCGCTGGTGTCCAGATCGCCGATACGCTGTTTAATGAGCGCACTGATCTCGGATGGATTCAGTTGTTGCATTGCGCTATTCCTCAATCTTTTTTAAGTTCAGTCTTTTTGCTATTACGCAAGAAGACGAGTCCGCATTTTTTCAAGCTTGTTAAGCGCAGAGTCATCTATCACTTGGTCGCCTGCACGAATCACAACACCTGCGATCAACGCCGGATTAACGGTCACAGTCATTTGAACTGTTTTGTTAAAACGTTTTTCTAGTGCATGAGCTAAAATATGCTCTTGCTTCGCGTCCATCGGGAAAGCAGATTCAATCACTACTTCCAAGGTGTTGTTGTTCTGCGATTTAAGTAATTCATATTCTGCTGCGATTTCAGGTAACAACGTTAAACGATCGTTATCTGCAAGAAGTGTCAGAAAATTTGACACTGCTTGAGATTGATCTTCACCTAAAACCTTCGCAAAAAGACCTACTTGTTCCGCAGGAGTCAGCTCAGGGCGATTTAAATAAGCGGAAAATGCTTCATCTTGCACCGCAGCACCGAGCAGTTGTAACGCATTTGACCAAGCGTCAGTTACATTCTGCTCAGATGCATAAGCAAATGCTGCTTTAGCGTATGGGCGTGCCAACGTCAAGAGTTCAGCCATATTTCCCTCGCTTAAAGTTTAGCAGCCAGCTGAGTCAGCATGGCATTATGAGCTTCTGCGTCAACTTGTTGGTTCAGAATTTTTTCTGCGCCATCAACTGCCAAAGCAGCAACTTGTTGACGTAATTCTTCGCGAGCAGCATTGATGTCCTGATCAACAGTTTCTTTCGCCTGTTGACGAATACGCTCACCTTCAGCCGCAGCTTGGGTACGCGCTTCTTCGACCAATTGTGCCGCACGACGGTTCGCTTGTTCGATCAATTGAGCCGCTTGTGCTTTTGCTGCATCGATCTCTGCCTTTACTTGTGCTTGCGCATCAGCTAAGTCAGCTTTCGCTTTTTCAGCAGCATTTAAGCCATCAGCAATTTTACGCTGACGCTCACTAATCGCATTGATTAGTGGTGGCCAAACAAACTTCATACAAAATGCGACAAAAACCGCAAATGCAATCGCTTGGCCAATCAATGTGAGGTTGATATTCATTTCGCTATTCCTCAATATGTGGATTTAGGAATTAAGCTATTAACCTACAAATGGATTAGCGAAGATGAAGAACAAGCCAATACCAACACCGATCATAGGCACAGCATCAAGAAGACCCGCGATTAAGAACATACGAGTTTGAAGTTGTGGAGCCAATTCTGGTTGACGAGCAACAGCTTCTAGAAAGCGACCACCCAAAAGACCAAAACCAATCGCAGTACCTAAAGCACCGAAAGCGATCAAGATAGCAGATGCAATTGCAACTAGACCTAAAGTGAGTTCCATGAAAAATTCCTCAGAGGTTAGGTTATTACCAAATTAAACTAAAAATTTAAGCCCAACCATCAACTGATAGTTAGGCAATACCATTAATGCTTTTCGCTTGCCATGCTCAAGTAAACGATGGTCAGCATCATAAAGATAAATGCTTGCAACGTGATTACAAGAATGTGGAAAATAGCCCAAGGCACAGATAACGCCCACTGGATCCAGAACGGTAATAATGCGATCAAGATGAAGATCAACTCACCCGCATATAAGTTACCGAACAGTCGAAGAGCCAACGAAACTGGACGAGCAAGGAAAGTTACTAACTCCAATACAAGGTTCACTGGAATCAATAACGCTTTTGCAAATTTATTACTTGGGTTAAATGGGTTAAGTGCCAATTCGCCAACAAAACCACCTACACCCTTTTCACGAATACTATAGAACAAGATTAAGGCGAACACAGATAATGACATACCTAAGGTAATGTTCGGATCTGTAGTCGGTACAATCTTGAAGTAAACATGATGCGGGTCCATACCAAATACGTGAGCACCGATTTGTTGAGCAAGGACAGGAATCCAGTCAACAGGCACTAAGTCCATTAAGTTCATGAGGAAAATCCACACAAAGATGGTTAATGCCAATGGTGCAATTAAACGTGATTTGCCATGAAAGGTGTCACGGACACTTGAGTCCACAAACTCGATAATCATCTCGATTGCTGACTGGAATTTTGTTGGAACACCTGCGTTAGCAGCTTTCGCAACAATCCAGAACATCAAACAGAAAATAATACCAAGTCCGATAGACCAACCCATTGAATCCAAGTGAATTGCAGTGAACCCCATCGATTGAGCTTCTTCAGCAGACTCAGCCAATTTCCATGTCCCATCTGGCATTTTGCCATAGGTCATATTGGTCAAGTGATGCTTGATATACTCGGTCGAAGTCAGGGCATGTTCTTCAGCAGCCATAAATCACACCTGGTCAATGTCAATCATTAAAAAGAGGAAAAATGAATATTGCGGACTGCAAATATCTCACTCTACCCTCCAAAAATCTTTAAATGTGCCCTATTCTCGTTGTTGCAATCGTGACACCCAAAATGGCGCAACCCACGACATTGCTTGAACGAGAATAAATCCACCCAACAATGCAACCGGTGACAGCGGTTTAACATTGCTCAAAATCAAAATAAAACCCACGATCACAATCGCAAACTTACCGAGCATTCCCCGATACATGTTGAGCATGACTTGTTTTGATGCCCTAGCACCAGCCGTCCTGAACGACTGCCAAGCAAAATAACAATATGCTAACCAACAAACCGAGGCCCCAAGCGCAGCACTCAAAGCAGCAGTTCTATCATTTATCATCCATGCCAGCAAAGCTGCAACTGGAATCATACATGCTTGTAAGAAGACCAAAGCTTTTGCTAATCGTCGGTCAATCAAGCGACTAGTTCGGCTCATTTTTTACCCACTCACAGCATAACTGCTTGACAAGTTTTAATCATGATCGTTTCGAATCGCTGGCATTATAGAGTTACACCCCTGAACATGCAATCTTTTATCGACCTAAGTCTGCTTTTTTCGTTACCATATTTTTTGACGATAGAGTCAACGCATTTTTATTTTTTTGATCAATTTTGAACACTTATCACGCATTTATCGGTTTTTGAAGCCAATTTTTTCCAAGCAGCAATAAAATTGCCCTCACCGTTCATGCTTTCATCCACTGTTTCAAAAATGACGGGATTTAACCTGCGATAGACATTTTGATTCGCTGAAATTTCAGCCAACAAACACATCTGTGTTTTTGGACGATTGTCATTCAAATACTTAATCTGTGCGGCTGTTGGTGCAATGTGTGGATCATCAGTCAAAGCACCTGCAAATTTCAAATTCAGTGCTCTTTCTAAATACTGATATGCATCATGATAAGACCAATATGGTTTTGACTTATGACTACTTTCATATTGTTGCGCTGTTTGTCGCATTTGCTGCGCAAACTCTCGTGCATTGGCTGTGTATTTCGCTTTGTTTTCTGGGTATTGTTGCGAGCGTAAGGCCGCGATGAAAAATGCAATTCGAACCGCGTTATTAGGTTCTAACCAAACATGACTATCAACTGTATTATCCAATGATGCACCACGTAAACTACGCTGTGGTAAAATTGTCAAAATACCCGCATCTAAAAGTGAAATGGCTTTTCTATTCTGACTTAACAATTTATCTAATGGTGCTTCATGTGCCTTGCCCAACCAAATCACCAAGGAAGCATCCTGAATGATTTTGCGATGTGCAGGCGTTAAGTGGACATCATGTCCCGTCTGATCATTTAAAAGAAGGGTTGGCGTTTCCACACCATTGGTCACTTCTTTTGCAATCAAATAAATTGGCTGTGTTGACACGACTAAGCTTTGCGTCCAGCCCCATGTGCTTAATAAGGAAAAGGTGACGAACAAAACAAGGCGCAACATTACAACACTACTCAACTTGGCAAGGCATGTTATAATATAACAAAAGTTCAAAAATGCCTATGTCTATTTTCTATATTTGCCACAGCTTCTATCACAAGTATGACTTATATAGTGAGTTCTCAATGAATTGCATGGTATGATGTAGGGTCTATTGAACACACTACACATTTCTATTTTTTAGATGCTTGCTAAATCTAGTGGCTTGGATCACTTTTTAATGTGTGCGTGAAGATCAATAGACCCTTGGCTAATAATGAGGTCCATTTATGAGTTCTTGTTCACATGAACATGACAATGCTTTACACGGTGTTCATGGTCATCATGATATCAAAGCACGACTTGCTGAAGCAGAATATCTGTGTACCACAACTGGTGCACGGCTCACACCTTTACGCAAAGAAGTCCTTGAACTCATTTTAAATGCCTCTGCACCGATGGGTGCTTACGATTTGTTGGCAAAATTAAAAGGCCAAGCTGATCGTCCTGCTGCCCCACCAACGGTGTATCGCACACTCGACTTTTTGTTGGAAAAAGGCCTAATTCACCGTCTCACCTCAATTAATGCCTATATACCTTGTTGTCATCCACGTGAAGGGCATCAAGCTGCATTCCTAATTTGTACAGAATGCCATATGGTTAAAGAGGCGTCTGCTCAAGGACTGATCCAGCAACTTGATCAATTGGCTGCTTCCGATCAATTCACTGCTCAGCACAGCATTATTGAAATTTCTGGGAAATGTCATCAGTGCAGCACAGCACCCTAACAACTCCACTCATCCAGTTGGAGAATATCTCTGTTCAACGTGATGAACGAGAGATTTTGAGAAATGTTGATTTTGACTTAAATGTCAAAGAGATTGTCACGCTCATCGGTCCAAACGGCGCAGGAAAGTCGACTCTCATTAAAGTATTACTGGGCATCATGTCTCCCAATAAAGGCAAAGTTCATTTTTCGAAAAAGTTAAAAATGGCTTATGTCCCACAAAAATTCAATCCATCTGCAAGTTTACCACTTCGTGTTCAAGACCTATTGGATTTAGAGTTTTGCGAGAAACGTCTTCGTCAAGAAATTATCCACGATACTGGCATCTCAAAATTACAAGAATCTAGAGTCCAACAATTGTCTGGAGGCGAACGCCAGCGTGTTCTTCTAGCTCGTGCATTATTACGTCAACCTGACATTCTCATTCTAGATGAGCCAATGCAAGGTTTAGATATCCAATCCGAAGCAGAGTTGTATGAATATGTTCGCAGCCTACCTGAACGCTATGGCTGTGCAGTACTGATGGTTTCACATGACTTACAATGGGTGATGCAAGGAACACATCGTGTGGTTTGTTTAAATAAACATATTTGTTGTAGTGGCTTACCTGAAAGTATCCAACAGCATCCTGAGTATCAAGCTATATTTGGGACGCAACGGATGTTTTACCAGCACCATCATAACCACTGTGTGCATAGTGATCATGCTGAGCCATGTGCGCATGACCCTCGCCCCCATATTCATCCCGAACCAAAGGTCTAAGCCATGATGGAATGGTTACAACTGCTATTACCCGCTTGGATTATGGGAACATTACTGGTGTTCTTGACCGCACCACTCGGCTGTCTAATGCTATGGCGCAGAATGTCTTTCTTTGCAGATACGATGGCTCACGGTACGTTGCTCGGGGTCGCAATCGCAGGAATTTTGAGTCTTCCTTTTTGGTTAGGCGTTGGTTTTTTAGCGCTATTGTTAGTTGCCATTTTATGGGTTCTTCATGATTCTCGGCTACCTAATGATGCATTGCTGGCGTTGTGTTCAGCCACACTTCTCTGTGCTGGCTTACTACTGATTCAACAAGTCCCAAGCCTAAGACCAGAGTTATTAAGCTATTTATTTGGCGATCTACTCAGTATTGAATGGTCAGACTTACCTATTTTTGCGGTAGTCATTATGATCGCACTGGTGGTGTTATATCGTTCATGGTCTGCACAAATTCAAATCGCAATTGATCCAGATATCGCGATGAGCGAAGGGATCAATGCCAATTGGCAACGCTTAATTTTTATGTTGCTTCTGGCTTTGTTTACGGTCTTAGCACTGCGTGCTGTAGGCTCATTACTCATGGGTGCGCTATTGGTCATCCCAGCATTGAGTGCACGTCTCCTTGCTCACTCGCCTAAACAAATGGTGCTTTGGGCATTCTTGCTCGCACAATTGGGTATTACAGTTGGCTTATGGTCAAGTGCAGCATTAAATATCGCGACCGGCTTAAGTATTGTCCTATTTATGGCGCTGATCTTCGCCGTGATTTTTATGCTTCAAAAATTTAATAGATCGTCACAGACAAGCTAATCCGCATTTTTTAATTGGATTGCTGGATTGCGCCAAGTAGCAATGCAGCGCAACTAAACATTATCGCAAAGCTTCGATTTAAATATTTCTGTTGTTTTGGTGAACGTAATAATCTCAATACTTTCGAAGCTAATCCTGTATAACCCGCCATCACAATCAAATCGATTGTCACCATGGTGATCGCCATAATCAAATATTGCAACCACTGTGGTCGCCCTAAGTCCAAAAACTGCGGCAACACCGCCAATAAAAATACAATCGCTTTGGGATTACTCATATTGACCACAAATCCTTTAAACATCAAAGCAGAAGCAGATTTGTGGATGTACTCTTTTTCAATCTCAATGGCTTGAATGGGTGCTGTCCACTGTTGATACGCCAAGTAAAGTAAATAGGCAACGCCGAACCATTTCACCATCTGAAACGCCCAAGGTGTTGTCGCAAACAATACACCAACACCCGCAGCAACAATCATAATTTGAAGCAGCAATGCAATTTGCAACCCTATCACATTCCAATACCCGTGCTTAAACCCATGATTTAAGCCACTCGACATGGAGACAATTGCTCCCGCACCAGGTGAAATACTAATCACCCAACAGGCCAACATAAACGCAAACCAGACTTGTAAAGACATAGCAACACGGCAACATAAAAAGTGGAATTATACCGTTTTTATTTTGCCATGATCTTATGTGATAAGACCATAAAACTGAGCAAATAAACTTTTAAGCTCAATCAACATCAGGCACAATGATTTATTTTCCGACCTTTAAAAAATAATGAAGGAGTTTTTAATGACTGCTCAATCTGTCATTCTTCCACTACCATCTGATCATGCCCGTTTTATTGTTTTGCGCTTAAAAGATTTAACTATTCTTGAATTAAAACAACAGATTGATGCTCTACTTTCAACTCGTGATCGCCTGATTAGCCAACATCCAAACGGTCAAATTAAAACAGCAATTGCCTTTGGCCCTGAACTTTGGGCAAAACTCTACGCAGAAACCCCCACAGGTTTTAAACAACTTAATCCTGAACAAGGGGCATTTAATATGCCTGTCGTGCCTGCGGATGTATTTATTCATATTGCCAGCGCCCGCGCGGATCTATGCTTTGCAATGAGCCAAGCCTTCTTTGCGGGTATACAAGATAAAGTTGAAGTGCTTGATGAGCGCGCTTGTTTCCGCCAATTTGATGGCCGTGATTTGACTGGCTTTATTGATGGCACGGAAAACCCACAATTCCCCGAAGACCGTGCAGAAGCAACCCTCATCCCAGATTCCGCAGGTGTATTTGCGGATGGTAGTTTTATTTTTGCACAACGTTATGTCCACGATTTAGCCAAATGGCACCAACTCAAAGTTGATGCACAAGAACATGTGATTGGGCGGACGAAACTCGAATCAATCGAACTTGATGACGATGTAAAGCCTGAAAATGCACATGTTGCTCGTACTGTTGTCGAAGATGATGCTGGCGAAGAAATGGAAATTTTACGTCATAGCCTACCTTATGGTGATGGCAAGGGTGAACAAGGCCTATTCTTCGTCGCATATACCAATAACTTAAACATCATTGATGAAATGTTAAAACGCATGTTTGGCACCACTGGAGATGGTATCCATGATCGTCTATTACACTTCACCACTGCGGTAGATGGTGCTTATTATTTTGCACCTAGTGATGAACTGTTAGCTGAAATTCTAGAAGTCTGAATGACCAGATGCTATGTCAATGCAGTGACATAGCATCCTTTTTCTCATGTGATGAAATCCGAACAAAAAAAGATTTATAGGAATATCTTAAATCCTCACAAATCCCTCTCCCCTTAAAGCTGCAAAATTTGCTATATTTAGCGTTTTTCCGCGACATTTATTTCGGTAACTATGAATACGGCAATACAAGCAGCTCTCGATCATGCGGTACACACCCTGCAACAACAAGGCGTACTTCCTTCAGATTGGACCAACACGAGCCATTTAACCCGTACTAAAGACCGAAGTCACGGAGACTTTGCTTCGAATATTGCGATGATCGGCTCTAAAGCAGCAGGTATGAAGCCTCGTGATCTTGCTGAAAAGATATTGGCAGCACTACCTGAGGTTGCAGACATCAGCAAAGCAGAAATTGCAGGTCCTGGTTTTATTAACTTTTTCTTAAACGCAGATCAACGTTTTGCTGTACTTGATCAGATTGAAGCGCAAAAAGATCAATATGGTCGTAGCCAAGTCAATGCAGCCAAGAAAATTCAGGTTGAATTCGTCTCTGCTAATCCAACGTCAAGCTTACATGTCGGTCATGGACGTGGAGCTGCCTATGGCATGACTGTTGCGAACTTATTGGAAGCAACTGGAGCAAAAGTTGATCGCGAATACTATGTCAACGACGCTGGTCGTCAAATGGATATTTTGGCGACTTCAACCTATCTCCGTTATTTAGAATTGACGGGACAAACACTGGTTTTCCCTAAAAATGCCTATCAAGGCGACTATGTCAAAGAAATTGCACAAGAAATTATTAATAAAGATGGCAATACCTATGTTCGTGCAGTAGCAAACATCTATAAAGATGTACCAGAAGACGTGCAATACGCTGAAGCATTAGATGCCGAAGGCAATAAGGTTGTGCTATCTGGTGACAAAGAAAAACATATCGATGGACTAATTGCCAACTCACAACAACAATTAGGCGAAGGCTATCGCGTTTTCCATCAAGCAGCGTTACATGCCATTTTAGACGACATTAAAGATGACCTTGCTGATTTTGGTGTGACTTTTGATGAGTGGTTCAGTGAAGCATCTTTAACAGAAAAAATTGATGAAGCATTAGCAACTCTTGATCAGCGCGGCTACCTCTATGAAAAAGAAGGTAATATCTGGTTTAAATCGACTGAATTTGGCGATGAAAAAGATCGTGTTGTAAAACGTCGTAATGGTCAAACCACTTATTTTGCCTCGGACATTGCTTACCATCTGAATAAATTACAACGTGGCTATACCGACCTGATTGATATCTGGGGTTCTGACCACCACGGTTATATTTCACGTGTGAAAGCAGCGATTGATGCGATGGGTTATGACTCGAAGAAACTGACCGTACTTTTGGTTCAGTTCGTGAGTTTATGGCGCGGTGGCGAAATGGTACAAATGTCATCTCGTTCAGGCCAATTCGTAACTTTACGCGACTTGCGTAAGGAAGTTGGTAACGATGCTGCTCGTTTCTACTATGTCATGCGTAAATCTGAGCAACATATCGACTTTGATTTAGATCTTGCTGTTTCACAAAGCAAAGACAATGCGGTGTATTACATTCAATATGCGCATGCGCGTGTAAACAGTATTGTGAACCGTGCTAAAGAGAAAGGCATTACATTTGACGTTGCATCTGCACGCCAAGTTGCCAACTTATTAACATTGGATGCTGAAACAGAAATTTTAGCTAAATTAGCAGCTTACCCTGAAATTGTAATTCGTGCTGCGAATGTCTGTGAACCACATCAAATTGGCAACTACTTAAAAGATCTTGCTGCGTTATTTCATGGATGGTATGCACAAGATGGCGTTAAATTTGTTGATGAAGCAAATATTCCACTATCTCAAGCGCGTTTATTACTTTCAATCAACGTGCAGCAAGTATTGCGTAATGGTTTAGAATTATTGGGTGTGTCCGCTCCTGAGGCAATGTAAGCAACACTCTTACGCAGCGTTGCTGCTCATGTCGCAAGACGGAGGGCCACGCCCGAAGTGTCACTTATAAATAAAATGGCACTTTGTAAAGCAAAATAATGACAAAACCTTGATTGATATCGGACAAACAAAGCATTATTTTTAAAGATAATGCTTTGTTTCTTTCAAGATTCAAGTTACAAATAATATAAGCTCAATCAGGGAATCGCTTTTCTTAGCGCGTCATATTGTTTGAGTGGTTCTAGCCAATAACGCAATGCATGGCTGAATAAACAGCCCCTTAGGATTAAGAGGAATCTCCGGTGTTTGGAAAAACGCAACGTGGTGTATCTGAACGACCAAATAAACCCAAAAAACCACTGATTCCAAAGTGGTTGGGCATGCTTGTTGCAATTCTTGCAATCTTATGTGTAATCGTGATGCTGATGTTGTGGAAACCATGGCAGCCCGTTCCAGCTAAAAGTCAGATCACGTCTGAACATTATCAAGAAGAAAATACCAATAAAGACTACCGTTTTTACGACTTACTTCCACAACAGCAAGTCACTCCTATTCCTGAACAAGCTGTACCAGAAACCAAACAGCAAGGTAATGTCGTGATTATCGAGTCACCTCGAGTTGAAGCGACCACAACAGAGGAATCTGAGGGTGGTATCACTGCCAGTGAACAAACTCAACCTACTGCACCGACCTATATTCTACAAGTTCGTAGCTATCCGGATCCTGACAGTGCAGATGCTCGTCGTGCAGAGATCATTCTGAATGGTTTATCTGCGGATGTGGTGAGAAGTGTTGAGAATGGTCAAACGTGGTATCGGGTCATTTCAGGTCCTTATGATAGTCAAGAAGCTGCTCTTGCCGCACAACAAACCTTGCAACACAGTGGGATTGATTCCATCGTCATTAAACGTTAATTCGATATACTCAACAAAAAAAGGAACGATGACTCGTTCCTTTTTTAATGGGTGTCTCTTAAACGCATTCAGAATCTAAACTTTTCTGCTCAGCGCGCTGAAAAGCAGCACGTTCCTGAACTCGTTGAACAAAAGCCTGTATATTTGGATATTTACCATGTAAACGCTTTTGTAATGCCATCAATGGAAATGCCATTTGAATATCTGCAAAAGAAAACGCTCCTGCAAAATAATCATGTTCTGCCAAATAATCTTCTAAATAAATAATATGCTCTTTGACACGAGGGCGAACGAAACCTGCTTTGACACCATCCGTAATTTTGTTGGCAATTGGCCGAATTACCCAAGGAACGTGTTTACTCACACTATTCAATACTAAAGTCATCACCAACAAAGGCATCAAAGAACCTTCAGCATAATGCATCCAATACAGATATTGATGCTGATCTTCCATGTGTTGCGGTTTAAACTGTTGCTGCTCATCATAACGTTGTTGTAAATAATCCAAGATCACGGCAGATTCTACAATGACCTGTGCATCATCTACCAAAATCGGAGCCTTGCCTAGCGGATGAATTTGCTTAAGACTTTCAGGAGCGGTGTAGTTGGGCGACCTTTGGTAGTATTCAACTTGATAATCGATACCAAGCTCCTCTAATGCCCACAGTATTCGAAATGAACGTGAGCATTGCAGATAATGTAAGGTAATCATTTTTGTGCCTGCCATGTGCTACGTAACTGTTGTTTAAATCCCTCTCACAGTTGCGTTTAGAATTATATTTTGCCCAAGCACAATAGCATTATCATGTTAAAGAATCACCGTCTGTATGTCTAAACTGCGTAACAAAGTTTTAGTTACTGGTGTTTTACTACAGACATTGAGAAGTTTTTCTTTTAAATCTTGTGAAACAGGTTGGGCAAATATTACTCGACGCTCAATATGTTCCTGCTGTTCACGATTGGTATGAAAATCAACTTCAACTAAAAAATCACCGAGTTCTATCTCTTTATGTTTAGCATACATACGCAAAGTAATCATCGTGCACGATGCTAAGCTAGCCGTGAGAAAATCATACGGCGCTGGTCCAGTATCATGCCCACCAGCAGCTTCAGGTTTATCGGTCAAAAATTGATGTGTACCACTGCTTACTTCACCTTGCCACGGCGCAGTCAATGCCTGTACTTTTGCACTTGCAATCACACTCATTTCGAAGCCCTCATTTGATCTGGTAATGTAGGCGCCTCTAAGCGTTTACCTTGATAATCAGGAATCTCTCCAAAACGAGAATGATGATTAATCCAATCTTCACGTGCTTGTTTTAGATCTTCCATGGTACGTCCGACAAAATTCCACCAGAGCAAGATAGGCGACTCAAATGGCTCTCCACCAATTAACAGCACACGGTGACCTTGGGTTAACTCAACTTCTATTTCAGTTAATCCAGTTTCTAGAACCACCATATTGTCCGTGTTAAGCTCATGTCCATTGACTCGGGCTGTACCTTCTAATGCCATAAAGGCATATTCAAATTTTGGATTGAGCGGAATTCGGGTTTTGGTATCGGTTTGTGCAGTTAAATCCACGCCAACCAAAGGTGTATGCACCTCAACAGGTGAAAGCGTATTTAGAAACTCACCGACCAACACTGTAAATTCAACTTGATCTTTAACCACAACAGGTAATTCTGGATAATGCTGAAAATTAGGCTCCATATTGCGCTTATCATCAGGCAAAGCAATCCATAGTTGCGCTGCATGCATCTTGGTTTCGATCTCTGGTGCAACCTCAGTATGAGAAATACCACGGCCAGCTGTCATTAAGTTGACCTGCTTAGGACGTATAAGTTGCTTAGAACCTAGACTATCAGTATGCATCATGGTGCCTTCAATCATCCATGTAAAAGTCTGCAAACCAATATGCGGATGTGGCCCGACATCTAAGCCATCGCCTGCGGGAAAGCTCACTGGGCCTGCGTGATCGAGAAAACACCAAGCTCCGACCAAGCGTTTTTGACGACTAGGCAACGCACGCTTAATCATGGTGCCCTTGCCTATTTCTGCAGATCGAATCGTAAATTCTTGAATAAATTGATTGATATAAGTTTCACAGTCTTTTGAATCAGAAATATCATAGTCGTTATTATTGCTCATGATTTCGCTCTCTTTTACCTATGCTATTGCAATGAGTTGTTTTATTGATCTTAACAATACAAACACGATTCAATATAGTCTTTTGGTAATACGCTGAGTACCATTCATGAGACAATCAAAATCTGTTTTCACGATCATTTGTGCAACAAATTTTTAATGCTGTGGTGGGAGGTCCACAAACAAAGCCGTCAAACGCCGAACCAATGGCAGACACACCAATACCGTTGGGTATGCGATTGCCCAAGATAACATCCATGTCGCAAACCATTTTGAAACAAATTCGGGTATAAAACCCAAATTCATCGACAGATTTATAAACGATATGATTCCGCTCATTAAAGCTGATAGTAAGAATGGTACAATCCAAACCGCATATTTGGCAGGTAGTTTTTTAAATTTCAATTTTCGCTTCTCAATACCATGTTAGTGAAGATCAAATCAACGCTTCACATTTAGCATGAAGTTTTTCATAAACAAACTGGTTTGGCATGCTGTTTTTAGTTTTTTTAGCATAGAAGTTTTTTATCTGAAGCAATAATAATATCAAAACAAGTGTTTAACCTCTATCTTACACCACTTCCACCTGCCCAACCTGATGATAAGCACGATTAAAATACACTAAACTTTGGTCATGCTGACTACGTTGAATCGCCACAATAGGACAAATAAAAATAGTATGCGTCCCGATTTCTTGGATTTGATCAATTTCGCAATCAAAACTTACCAAAGCATCATCCAAAACAGGAGCACCTGTTTCCAACTCGGTCCAGATACCATGTTTAAAGCGTTCTTCGGGCGCTAATTTAGACGAAAATACTTTAGAAATATGTTCATGATGTGCGCCTAAGACATTGACAGTTAAAATTTTATTTTCAACAAAGTGTACATGTGAACTCGATGATTTATTCATACAAACCAATAATGTCGGCGGCGTGTCCGTCACACTACATACTGCAGATGCAGTAAATCCATAACGACCTGATAAACCAGTAGTCGTCACAACACTCACGGCACTGGTCAACAAAGACATCGCATTTCTAAAGTCTATTGATTCAATCATCATTCAGTTCCAGCAATTGAGCCATACGCTTATGTGCTTGGCTATATCATTCGACTTGATCAGATCAGCATTTAATTTACAGACATGCTGAGTAAAATGAGATCTGCTTTTCATCAAAATCATGATTGCCGATTTACTCAAATAAAATCGGCAATCCTATACACATTACTATTTCAGTATCTAGTTTAAGCAGAAAGCTCTCTACGAATAATGTCAGCACCAGCACTTAAAGCATTGAGTTTGCCTCTTGCAACGTCACGTGCTAAAGGTGCCATACCGCAGTTGGTTGATGGATAGAGTTTGTCAGCATCCACAAACTGAAGTGCTTTGCGTAAGGTATCGGCAACTTCTTCAGGTGTTTCAATTTGATTAGTTGCTACATCGATCGCGCCCACCATTACTTTTTTACCTCGAATCAGTTCAATCAGATCCATTGGTACACGAGAGTTATGGCATTCTAAGGAAACAATATCAATCTTGGATTTTTGCAGCTTAGGGAATGCTTCTTCATATTGACGCCATTCTGAACCCAAGGTCTTTTTCCAATCAGTATTGGCCTTGATCCCATAACCATAGCAAATATGCACGGCAGTTTCACATTTAAGACCTTCAAGTGCACGTTCTAGAGTCGCAACACCCCAATCATTCACTTCATCAAAGAAAACATTAAATGCGGGTTCATCGAACTGAATAATATCTACACCTGCGGCTTCTAACTCTCTCGCTTCTTGATTAAGAATTTTGGCAAATTCCCAAGCGAGTTTTTCACGGCTTTTGTAGTGACCATCATATAGTGTATCAATCATGGTCATCGGACCAGGCAACGCCCATTTGATCGGTTGCTTAGTCTGTTGACGTAAGAACTTAGCATCTTCAACAAAAACAGGTTTTTGACGGCTTACAGCACCTACAACTGACGGCACACTCGCATCATAACGATCACGGATTCGAACGGTTTCACGTTTTTCAAAATCTACACCGTCAAGATGTTCAATAAATGTAGTTACGAAATGTTGACGGGTTTGTTCACCATCGCTAACGATGTCAATGCCTGCAAGTTGTTGCTCATGCAAGGACAAACGTAAGGCATCTTGTTTGCCGTGAATCAACTCTTCATCTTGCAACTTCCAAGGTGACCAAAGCTTTTCTGGTTCTGCAAGCCAAGATGGTTTTGGTAAGCTGCCAGCTGTTGAAGTCGGTAATAATATTTTCATCGTCAATCATCTTCTCAATATGAATAGTTAAACAGCAGCACAGTTTTGATCAGCGTAGTTCTTTGTCCACTGCTCAAGAATATTCTGATAGGGTTTGATGAACTGCTCTTCAACGAATTTGCCTTGTTCAATCGCCAATCGGCTACGCTCTTCTCGGTCATATACGATGCGAGTCAGTGAATAATCTTGATTCTTCAAACTCGGTTGATAAAACGTTCCTGCCACAGAGTTAGCGTTGTAAATCTCAGGACGATAAATCTTTTGGAAGCTTTCCATGGTACTGATGGTGCTGATCAACTCAAGGTTGGTGTAATCACTTAGCAAATCACCTGAGAAATAGAAAGCCAAAGGCGCAACGCTATTTGGCGGCATAAAGTAACGAACTTTTAAGCCCATTTTTTGGAAATACTCATCCGTTAAAGAGTATTCATCTTGCAGGTATTCGACACCCAAAACCGGATGTTGATTCTCGCTACGGCGATAAACTTTACTGCTCGAAACACTGAGGCAAATCACAGGCTGTTTTTTAAAGTTTGCTTTGTAAGTATCAGAGTTAATAAAGCTCTTAAATAAGTTGCCGTGTAGATCACCAAAGTTTTCTGGTGTTTTAAATTCAGACTGATTTTTATTATGATCAAGCAATAACACACTAAAATCATAGTCACGTACGTAAGAAGAAAAATTATTCCCGACAATGCCTTCAATGCGCTGATTGGTTTTTTTATCAACAATATTGGTTTTTAATATTTCAATCAAAGGCAATGCATTTGTATTGCTTTCAGCATCAATTTTCATTTCAACGGAAATAATTTCAAGTTCGACAGAATAGCGATCGCTATTTGGGTTATCCCAATGTGCCAAAGTATTGAAACGATTGTCGATCATTTTTAAAGTATTGCGTAAATTTTCTTGACGACTTTCGCCACGAGCCAAATTCGCAAAGTTGGTGGTAATGCGAGTATTGTCCGAAGGGCGATAGTCTTCATCGAAACGAATACTCTTTATCGTAAATTTAAATTCTTTACTCATTGATCTGACACCCTAATTTCCGTGATAAATCTAATTTCTTTATGATGTGATTTATACCCGATTCACAACATGAATAAAAATGATTTAGTTTCATAGAAAAGTGAGTAAAATTCATCTATTTAAATTTATTATTTATTAACAATAGCTTATTCAAGAATAAACTTACTTGGATTTGTGATTGTGCGTGTAATTAAAAGGTTTCATGTTTAAAGTGATGAGATGGGGCTTCTTTAGGTAAAGCTTTTTTACTGTAATGTCAGATTATGAATAATAAGAAAAATGGGAAATTTTTCATTTAAGACGTACTATTCAGTCTTTGATCGTCAAGAGTATCCAATGAGGCAAACTATATGAAGATATGTCCCCGATGCGAGCAAAGTGTAATTCTTGAAAAAGTTCTAAAATTTAATAAACAGCATATTTTTATTTGTGATGAGTGCGATGCTATATGGTTTGATATGAAAAATATATCTCCTACAACATTTATTGATTTTAGTACTTATATGGAAGGTTTTTCACGAACAGATCAATGGTCAGAATTCGAAGATAAAATAAGGAAGTAAATCCAGCCTATCCACTTTACCTAAAGCGATGTTTTAAGTCCATTCTATAATATAGTAATAAGACAAATCACATTTTTTCATGGATTAATTTATCGTTATTAAAATAGGACACTAGAGAATTATCTCTCTCATAAAAAAGAAACTATATGCATCATCTTAAAATCTTTGAAGCCTTAACAATCTCGACTGGAGCGGGTTCTTCTAAATTTAGGTTTGATAAAAATGCAACCATGCCATTAAAACTTTCCTCATCACCCAAAACAATTTCATCTATCCCTAGTAAATCACCATTAATACGTTTTCTTTCTAAACGTGCAGCTTCTTCTTTATCCATAGTCACCAAAAAGCATCTCGCTTTACGATGAACATATTTCAAAGAAACCGATTCTAAATCAGCCTGTTTATACCGCTCTCTTAAAGAGGTTTTTGCTGATATCGCAATTGGTCCCAATTCTTTACTATATACAATAAAATCAAAGTTTACATTTGGTACAAATACAACTTTCGCTTGCACAAAAATAGGTGAAACACCATTGCTCAGCAATATTGTGGCTAATACTGCTTCAAATAACTTTCCATTCAGATTATTTTCTCGATGCGGATAATCCCGACAATACGTTTCCCACAATAGGGAAACTTGTTCACTTGGTAATCGCCCATCAATATTCTCAGTTCTTTCCAAAACAAACTTATATGCTTCAAGAACTTTACCACTTGTCACAACATTATATTGCTCAATCAAATGTAAATTGCTCAGCACTAATTTTTTCCTTAATTTTATTATAAAATGCCTCAATGACATCTACTGAAACAGAGTTTCCTAATTGCTTCATGGCCTCAACCTCAGATACAGGAAACTTAAAGTCTTTTGGAAAACCCTGCATTAATTTACCTTCCTGAGAAGTTATACGCTTGATCTGCCCATTTACTTTATAAAATTCCCAATTTCTTCGATCCCCATACACTGACCCTCTACCACCAACACGGAGCGTAAAACCAATATCTTTTTCACAATCTCCGCCGAGGATATCACTCATCGTGAGTTTTAGAGGCTTTTTCTCAGGGATATCAATTTGGGTTACACCATCTTTGAATCCTATCATGAATAAACGTGGTCTATGTTGAGGCAACCCATAATCGCTTGATTTTACGATAAAACTTTGAAAAGTATACCCTAAACCTTCTAGTTTATCTTTAATTATACTAAATGTGCGACCGTTATCATGCTTCAATAAACCACGAACATTCTCAAGAAAATAAGCTTTAGGTTGTTTAACCTCTAGAATTTTTAAAATATTAAAAAAAAGCGTTCCCCTAACATCTTCAAACCCTTTCTTTTGACCAGCCTGACTAAATGGCTGACAAGGAAAACCTGCACAAAGAATCTCATGATCAGGAATGTCTTCAGGCCGAATTAAAGTAATATCACCATGCATTTGTTCGGATGATAAATGATGATTTGCTAAATATGTTTTAACTGCGTTCTCATTAATTTCAGATGCAAAAACACACTTCGCACCTTGATTTGCAAGGGCTAGATGGAAACCACCTATCCCTGCAAACAAGTCGATAAAACGAATTTGTTGCAGCTGTTCTAAAAGTTGCAACTGTTTCATTCCTACTCCCATTCAATCGTTGCTGGTGGCTTAGATGACACATCATAAACAACACGTGAAACATCTTTGATTTCATTCATGATACGGGTTGAGATTTTATCAACTAAGTCATACGGTAAATGAGCAAAACGCGCTGTCATAAAGTCAACCGTTTCAACAGCACGAAGTGCAATCACCCATGCATAACGACGACCATCACCCACAACACCCACTGATTTCACAGGTTGGAATACAGCAAATGCTTGTGCAGTCTTGTCATACCAACCGCTTGCACGAAGCTCTTGCATGAAGATGTCATCTGCAAGACGAAGAATATCTGCATATTCTTTTTTCACTTCACCCAAGATACGCACGCCCAAACCTGGACCTGGGAATGGATGACGATAAATCATGCTATGCGGCAAGCCTAATGTTGTACCCAATTTACGTACTTCATCTTTGAACAAGTCACGTAATGGTTCAACAAGATCAAAAGCTAAATCTTCTGGTAAACCACCCACGTTGTGGTGTGATTTGATGACGTGTGCTTTACCTTGTTTGCTTGCAGCAGATTCGATTACATCTGGGTAAATCGTACCTTGAGCCAAGAATTTCACACCATCTAACTTACGTGCTTCTTCAGCAAATACTTCGATAAACTCACGACCAATGATTTTACGTTTTTTCTCAGGATCAACTTCACCCGCCAATGCCGTCAAGAAACGTTCTTCAGCATCTGCACGAATCACACGGATCCCCATGTTATCTGCGAACATCTGCATCACTTGATCACCTTCGTTTAGACGAAGCAAACCATTGTCTACAAATACACAAGTCAACTGGTCGCCAATCGCTTTATGCAACAGTGCAGCAACAACAGATGAGTCCACACCACCCGATAAACCTAATAAAACTTTTTCATTACCGATTTGCTCACGTAACTGTTCTACACGTAAATCGATAATGTGTTCAGGTGTCCAAAGACCACGACAACCACAGATTTGATGAACGAAGTTCGAAAGTAATTCTGCACCTTTCGCTGTATGCGTCACTTCTGGATGGAATTGCACGCCGTAGAAACGACGTTTTTCATCGCTCACCGCAGCAAATGGGCAGCTTGGTGTACTTGCTGTTACTTGGAAACCTTCTGGAATCGCGCTGACTTTATCGCCATGACTCATCCATACATGAAGTTGGTTCTCACGATCTTGTAATTTTCCGATTAATTGGTCACGCACCAAAATATCGACTTCTGCATAACCAAACTCATGTACTGTACCCGGCTCTACTTTTCCGCCAAGTTGTTCAGACATGGTTTGTAAACCATAGCAAATACCTAAAACAGGCACGCCTAATTCAAATACGATCTGCGGTGCACGTGGACTGCCTTCTTCATGCACACTCTCAGGGCCACCTGATAAAATAATCCCGTTTGGATTAAATGCACGAATGTCTTCTTCAGACATGTCATATGCGTACATTTCAGAATAGACACCTGCTTCACGTACTCGACGTGCAATGAGCTGGCTATATTGAGAGCCGAAATCCAAGATAAGGATACGATCTTCAGTAATTTGAGTATTGGTCGTCATGGCTAATCAGAATGGCAAATGAAATAAGCGCCATATTCTAACATTTTTCATGCTTTGGCGCATCGCAATTCATCATCTATCTGATTTTTTAGTTTCTATATGCAATCGCCACTGATATTTAAGTTAAAAATTTGCAAGGCAACCGATAAAAAGAGAGCCGAATCAACATTTCTAGTGAATTCTGCTCAACACAAAACAAAAATTGGTGCTAAGATGATGTGGCGAAAATTTGCATTACCACGGAAAGGTACTCAATTACCGCCATCGTTTCCTCCGATTTAATGGGTTTCGATGTCCTTGAGAAAAAGGAAAACTAAAGGGGACTGAAAGCCTAACTTTATTATTGGTGAATGACCAATACCCCAACCATATCACTATCATCCATGGCTTGCTTCTTCATGAGCAACAATTAGGACTTGAAGGACCAATAAAATAATGTTTCAAGAAATGATTGCGGATTTTCAACAGAATTTCTGGTTATATATTTCCATCCCATTTATCAGTGGTTTAATTGGCTATGTGACGAAAGTCGTTGCTGTTCAAATGATGTTTTCACCACTTGAATTTAAAGGCCTTAAACTATTTGGTTTACCCATTGGGTGGCAAGGGATTGTTCCACGCAAAGCTGAAAAAATGGCGACCACAGCCGTTGAGCTAATGACCTCAAAGCTGATCAAACCAGAAGAGATTTTTGCTCGGCTCGATCCAAAACGCATCGCACAAGAAATCGAAAAACCTCTCATGGCAGCGGCAGAAGATATTACCCGTGAAGTTGCTCAACAGTATCAACCAGGTTTATGGGAAGGAATGCCAGAGTTTGCACGTCAAAAGCTCATTAAACGTGTACAAGCCAAAGCGCCTGAGATTGTTGAACATATTATGGGCGAAGTACAAAAAGATGTAGCCAAGTACTTCGATATTAAACACATGGTCGTCAACAACCTACTCAAAGATAAACGCTTACTCAACGAAATCTTTAAGAAAGTCGGCAAACAAGAGTTTAAATTCTTTAGCAATGTCGGCTTTATTTTTGGCTTCGGGATTGGTGTAATCCAAATGTTCTGCTGGGTTGTGACACAAGGACAATACCCTTGGATGTTGCCATTGTTTGGTGGATTCGTCGGTTTCTTTAGTGACTGGATCGCCTTACAAATGATGTTTAGACCTCTCCATCCAAAGAAGGTGATGGGCTTTACATGGCAAGGTTTATTCATTAAACGCCAAAATGAAGTTGCCGCCGATTATGCTGCCTTGATTTCTAAACAGTTACTTACCTCTCGTAACATGATGGAAGAGCTTTTCTCAGGTACGCATTCTGACAAAGTGATTGAATTGGTCAGCCGCCATGTAAAACAAGAAATTGACTTACAAGCGGGTGTAGTTCGCCCACTGGTGGTGTATGCAATTGGTGGTGAAAAATATCAAAACCTAAAAGCGGACGTTGCTGAACGTATTTTGCAACAACTACCAGAGACGATGCGTTATGTGGAATCCTATGCTGAAGATGCCATGAATGTTCGCAATACCTTGGTTGACCGCATGCAGAAGCTGAGCCCAGAAGAGTTTGAAGGCATGCTCCGCCCTGCCTTTAAAGAAGATGAGTGGGCACTGATTATCGTCGGTGCAGTACTTGGCTTTATGGTCGGTGAGATGCAAATTTTGTTTATGCTTTAAACTAAGCGCCCCATGAAAACAAAAAGGAAGCGAGTGCTTCCTTTTTTAAGCTTAGTGATGATGTTTTTCGATCTTGATCACTTCTATATCAGTAGGTTTATAACGATGGGTATCAACTTCACCAACTAAACGAACATGATCACCGACCTTCAATCCAGCTTTACGCCAGATATCATCATCGACCTCAATGCTAATCGTTCCAGTACGATCTTTAAATTCGTAATGGTCACTGTGTAAATGTTTGGTAATTTGTCCAGTTAACGTAACACCAGTTTCATCAGATAATTGAGCAACCTGACTCACGGTCACAATATTTTGAGCAGCTTCCTGTATAAGTACATGATCATCCTTACCTGCCCAAGTTTGGCTCGATAATGACAGTATCAATCCAAGCGTACATCCCGCAATGATTGTTCTCATTTTTACTTACCTTGTTTTTAAATCTGATCATAGCTAAACAAAAAAATAGCTGCATGTCGGCTTACATTTGTAATAATCGGTAAATTTAAATATTAAAGCCCCATTAGTCACATTAACTAAGGGGGCAACAAATTAGTTTTCGATTTTATGATCTAAGCTCAAACGCCCGGCACCGTATAGCATCAGATAAAATAAACCACCAGCCATCGCTAAGTTTTTCATAAAATTGATTTGCTGTGCCTGATCATCTGCACCATGAAAGAGAAAAGCAGTCAAAATACTAAATACACCTAAACCAAAGGCAGCAAAACGTGCTTGGAAACCAAATAACAACGCCAAACCACCACCAAATTCAACAAGAATGGTCAACGGTAATAAGGCAGCAGGTACGCCCATCGCTTCCATATAACCTGCTGTCGCGCTATAAGCAGTAAGCTTGCCCCAACCAGCAACAATAAAAATATATGCCATGAGAATTCGCGCAATTAAAGTGACGATATTTTCAACGCCAGTTTGCGTTACGATATTTTTGACAACAACATTCGGATTAAACATAATTGATTCCACACTGTTTGTTTTTTAACATAACAACAGTGTATGTATGTTTTATTTTGCAATAAACATGATATTAGTCAATGCATCGTTCTATATTTGAAACAAAAATAAAATTATTGCGCCTGTTCACGTCACCCCCTGTTACCAATTAATTTGCTTTTTATACTGACATTCCATCCCTGCACTGCTAGGATTTAGCTCAAATTTATAGCGTTAACATTTTCATGGAACTCATTGATTTTATTCTACACGTTGACCAACACCTACTCGAATTTATTAATAATTACGGCGTATGGATCTATGCCATTTTATTTTTAATTATCTTTGTCGAAACAGGCTTTGTGGTGATGCCATTTTTGCCTGGAGATAGCTTACTTTTCGCTGCGGGTGCATTAGCAGCATCAACGGGTGTGATGGATCCTTGGGTACTGGGTGTCTTATTATTTATTGCAGCTGTTTTGGGTGACACCGTTAATTATCATATTGGTCACTATATTGGTCCTAAAGTATTTGAAACCAATTCCAGATTTATTAACAAGCAGCACCTCATGAAAACCCAACAATTTTTTGAACGTCATGGTGGCAAAACCATTATTTTCGCTCGCTTTGTGCCTTTCGCACGTACCTTCGCGCCATTTGTCGCAGGTGCAGGCAGTATGAATTATAGATATTTTCTGACATACAATGTGATTGGTGCGTTCTGTTGGATCTCCTCTTTTATCACGCTCGGATATTTATTTGGAAACATGCCGATCGTCAAAGATAATTTCACCTATTTAATTTTCGGTATCATTATTGTTAGTGTTTTGCCGGGTGTGATTGGCTTTGCTCGCCAAAAAATGAATCAACGTAAAGCATCCTCATGATGCCAAGCACTCGTTTGAATGGCTTAAAATACTCGAAACACCATAGGTAACATACAAATAATCAACAGCATTGCCGATCCTTTATATAAGTGATCGGCTTTAATTCCTGCGAAACTTCCAGTCAACAAAGCACGTCCAAACACCATCCAAAATATTGAAACAGGAATTAAAATCAAACTAAAGATGGTAAATACAATTGCCGCATTTTGAACAGAATTCCAAGCTTCCGCTGGAAAAATCCCTGCTGCTAGCAACACCGTTTTCGGATTTTTTAAGGTCGATACAAACAGTTGCGTAGGACGAATGTGTTGGTGGCGTTGATCATGTTTTTGTAGATGAGAGCTTTTCCAAAGATGAAATGCCATCCACAATACATATAATAAGCTGCCAATATGCAGCATCACATCAAAAGCAGGCCAAATCGGTTCAAATAGATGAATAAATAGCGCCCATAAACTGATGCCGTAAATATACCCCAACCATTCCACTGGGATAAAAACAAGCGTTTTGGGAACACCTTGTTGGTGGGTTGCACTGGCAAGCATAGCATTGGTTGGACCAGGGATAAGTAATACCGCCAGCATCGCCAAAACAAAAAACCAACTCTCAATCATAGATATACCGAACAGCCATACATGGGCGCCACGATAAACGAATTTAGGGCAGACAAACAAGCACTAAGAGATAAGCAATCAAGGCTGAAAGAGATAACAATGGATTATATAAACTGCAAATATTTGATTTTTATTATTTTTATTTGAAACATTTTGCTAATATTTAGTTTTATCGCCATAGTTAACTACAGCGACAAATCGATAGAAAATAATTAATTTGTGCGCTGTTTCACAATAATTGGACATCCCTTAAATTGTGCAGCTTGTACGATTGCATCTTGTTGACCCAGTACTTTCGCCAATTCAGTGTTCTTGGTATTCATGGACTGACCCATATTGACCGAAACAGAAGGACCAAAGCCCCAACCGCCTTTGCCCCAACCACCGCCAAGTCCAACGCCTACCCCTACACCTGTACGTTTTGGTGTTTGCACACCATTATCAATATAGTGTTGGATACGATTGTACTCCGCTTGTAGCTGTTGGCAGTTCAAAGCTTGATATTGGGTAGGCGAAACATAAGCGGGTTTAACCGTCGATGCACAAGCACCCAATAATAAACTGACAGCCAAAACTGGCATCCAATAGAAGCGTTTCATAATGTTCTCTTATTACTTAGATTCAATCTCATTGAACAAAGTGACATAAGCAAGGGTCAATTTATGTTCAGCTGCGAGATGAACCAAAGGTAAATTCTTCTGATGTGATTCTTTCATCAATACAGATGGTGGCAACATACTTTCAAGTACAGGCAAACCATCATCCTTTAACTGTTGAACCACTTCGCGTGGTAATTTTGCTTGAGATTGATATTGATTGACCACAATCCCTTCAATCTCTAAGCGATCATTATGATCATCTTGCGTTTCGATCACATTTTCAATCAAAGTTTGTAACGCACGTTTAGAAAATACGTCACAATCAAATGGAATCAACACGCGATCGGCCGCAATCAATGCCGATAAAGTAAAGAAATTGAATGCCGGTGGAGTATCGATAAAAATACGATCATAACGCGCGCTCAGTGATTGAATCGAATCACGCAATTTATAGATTTTGTGTTTACTTTCTAGTGCGTGTTCTAGTGCACCCAAGCTTGGGCTTGCAGGAATCACATCTAAATTTGGAAAGGATGTACGATGTACATAACTGTCTAGACCTTTGCCACGAGGTACTTTCAGGATTGAACCTAAGGCATTGCCAATCAAGCTTTTTTGCTGGGTTGCACCCAAGATATCTTCAAAGAAGTTTTCAATATTTGGCTCTAGTGCCGCTTTATCCGCAGAATATGTTGCATCTTCACCCAAAAGGTATTGGCTGGAGTTTGCTTGTGGATCAAGATCAATCACCAAGGTTCTTAGCCCTTGTTTAGCGCTGATTGCAGCTAGATTGATTGTAATACTTGATTTCCCCACACCACCTTTTTGGTTAAATACCACACGCGTTAACATGATTTCCCTCTACAATATTTTTTGTAAACTGCACGCAGTTTAACCTAGAGCCAAAACAATTACTAAGACAATGTCCAACAATTACGCAAAAACAGGTTTGATCATGACTAAACCTAAGGTACCCACTAAGGCAACCGCACCAATGATGATACCTGCACGGCGTTGTACCAATAAGATATTGTCGTCTTTACGAAAAGCTTTGATCAAGGATGAACATAACACGATGAATAAAATGACTTTGGCATAGAACCAAGGCTGTACATCATAGTTTTTCATCACCAATAAGATCACTCCTGTAATCAAAATCACGGTCAAGGATAAATGCTGCATCGCCACTAAGCTTTTCCGCGCGGTAGGATTCGGTTGTTCATTTTTAACACCGACAAATAATGTTGCGGCACGTGCAACAAAAGCAATGATTAACAGACTCACTGCCGACATATGAATAATTTTGGTAAGTAAATGTGCGTCCATGATCAGTCCTTATTGTTTAGGTGCATGTGCACAGTCTGGGCTTGCAGGTGCTTGGCCTTGCCACTCACTTGGTACATAGGCATGAATTGCAAGTGCATGTATTTTTCCAGGACTCATTAATTCTGCAGCAACCGCATAAATTTTCTGATGACGTTGAACTAAACGTAACCCTTGAAATGCTTCACTCACCACAATCACTTTAAAGTGAGATTCTTTCCCTGGGAAATACCCTCCATGCCCAGCCGACTCATTGATTACCTCAAGATGACTTGGGGCAAGGCTTTGTAAGCGTTCAATCAATTGTTGTTCTAAGTTCATCAGTCACTCTATTAAGGTCAGATCTAGATTGCCCATTAGTATACATCACCCATAGTTTGGTTAAACTTTTGTGCAAAATTTTGCTTTTTCCTATTTTTGACCACGAAAATGCTTTTATTTTATGCAATTAAGCCAATTCTCTGCATAAAGTTGTTGACCCTTATTTTGCTTAATGTATTATAGCTGGCACGCGGGAATAGCTCAGTTGGTAGAGCATAACCTTGCCAAGGTTGGGGTCGCGAGTTCGAGTCTCGTTTCCCGCTCCAGATTGGTTTTTTTAAGTGTAAGTTTTCGTAAAAACTGCTCAATATGCGGGAATAGCTCAGTTGGTAGAGCATAACCTTGCCAAGGTTGGGGTCGCGAGTTCGAGTCTCGTTTCCCGCTCCAAATTTAAAAAGCCCTAGTCGAAAGATTGGGGCTTTTTTCTTATCTATAGATTTCACAACTAGGATTGATCAGTAATCTTCGTTTTTAAATCTAATTCATTTGATTGCTGATAAGTTTGAGCAATTCGGTCACGTGGCATAAAGGTTGTTGCGACTATCGCAATCATTGCCATCGAACCAATATAAATCATAATCAAATATGGATTGCCACCACCGACACTCAACAACTTGGTTGCAATCAACGGTGCAATACCACCACCCAATACACCAGCCAACTGCACTGAAATCGAGATACCACTATAACGAATTTCAGCAGGGAACTGACGTGCGAACAGTTGAGCTTGTGGTGCATACATAATCGGGAACACCACACCAATCGCCAATACAATCGCAGTCCACACCAGTACAGGATCTTTGGTATTGAGCATACTAAAGAATGGATAACTAAATACTGCCAGCACACATAAGCCAAACATAAACATATTGCGCTGACCGACCTTATCAGACAAATGTCCACATAAAGGTGTCATAAACAGAATCACGGCTGCACCACAAATGGTAGCAAACAAAATATCTTGTCGCGGAATACCCAATTGGGTCGTGGTATAAGCCAAGGTAAATGTTGATGCAATATAAAACCATGCATTTTCAGCAGCACGCGCCACAATAATTGTAATCAACTGTTTTGGATGTTGTTTAAAGACTTTTAAAGCAGGAACTTTAATATTTTCAGCGTGTTGCTTAACCTTCTCAAAGTCAGGAGATTCAGGCACTTTGACACGGATATACCATCCTACACCCAGTAAAACGATACTTGCGAGGAATGGAATACGCCAGCCCCAACTAAACAATGCTTGTTCGGGCAGTAAGGACACCAATCCAAGCGCTATTGAGGCCAACATCAAGCCGCCACCAGTACTGGCTTGAGGCAAACTGCCCCAAAACCCTTTTTTGCCCTCAGGTGCATGTTCAACCGCCATAAGCACTGCACCGCCCCACTCACCGCCCATTGCCATACCTTGGATAAAACGCAAGATCACCAAGCAAATCGCTGCCCAATAGCCGATTGTTTCATAAGTGGGTAACAATCCAATCAATACGGTGGGAATACCCATCAACATTAGAGTCAGTAACAACATGGACTTACGCCCGATCTTGTCACCAAAGTGACCAAATACTAGGCCACCTAAAGGTCGTCCGATGAAACCCACTGCATAAGTACCAAATGCAGCAAGTACACCTGTCAGTGGATCAAGATTAGGAAAAAACAATTTGTTGAAAATCAGTGCTGCTGCCGCACCATAAATAAAAAAGTCATACCACTCGATGGTGGTACCAACCATGCTAGAAATCCCTGCCAATCGATGTGACGACTTTTTAGGGGACGAACCGTTTCCATCTGTTGCTTGCATCACAATTATCCTTATTTAGATCTTTTTGTTTTAACTTTGACGCTTATGGACAACCCTGACCATAAGCGTTTTAACGCTCTATAGTTCTGTGAGCTTTTGTTATTTTTATCAGGTGAATTTAGCTCAGCTTCTCTAATATTTGCTCCAGTTCCGGATTGGCTTGTTTCCATTGGGGTTGTTTGTCTTTATCGACAATCAGCGCACGCACGCCTTCAATAAAGTCTCCATGCTCAAACCAAATATCCTGCAAATCACGCTCAAGTTGCATACACTGTTGCAAGGAAAGTCCACGACCTAAATATTGTAGTTTCAAACTGGTTTGTTTCGCGCTGAATGAACGCTGTTGCAAAATGTTGAGCATCTTGTCCGCCCATGCTTTTAAATGCTCATCTTGTTCATTTGCAAGACTCTGCTCAATCTCATCTAAATGTTGGAAACCAAAATGTTTACGAATCGCTTCAGCCAATTGCTTTAATTCACTTTCAGCAGGACGAGTAATAAATTGAGCAATAACGTGTTCAATTTCTTCTTTCGTTAAGCTAGACGTCTCAACCAATGCATCTTGCAAGGCTTGTAGTTTTTCGCTCGGTACATGGTAGTCAATCAAATCTAGATAGAGTGCATCACTGCTACTGATTTGCTCGCCTGTAATCGCCATATACACGCCTATGTCATCCAAGCGCGATAGGAAATGAGTAGCACCGACATCTGGAAAAAAACCAATCGCTGTTTCAGGCATGGCAAAGCGCGATTTTTCACTACTGACAATAATGTGGCAGGCTTGCGCTAAGCCAAAACCACCACCCAAGACATAACCATCCAGCAAAACCACCACAGGTTTTTCATATTCGCGGATTGTGGTCAGCATTTGGTATTCGGCACTAAAATAACCTTGGTGATCTGCCGTGCCTTTTTGATAGCTATCATACAGATAGCGAATATCGCCTCCTGCACAAAAGGCTTTCGGGCTGTTCGATTTGATTAAAATCGCTTGGATAGCAGCATCATCTCGCCAAAGCTCAAGTTGGGCTCGAATCCCCTCAATCATCTCAAGCGATAGTGCGTTCAGATGTGTCACTCGATCTAAGGTGATCATGCCTAGACCACCTTGTTGCTCAATCATTAAGTGATTTTCTTTGTTCATTTTATTGATCTCTTATTGATTTTTAAAATTTGCCTGCCGTTTCTCTACAAACGCTTGCATGCCTTCTTTTTGGTCCGCAGTGGCAAAAATAGAATGGAACATACGTCGTTCAAAACGTAATCCTTCAGTCAAATTGACTTCAAAGGCACGGTTAATCGTTTCTTTCAACATCATATTTGCAGTAAGTGAGCGTATCGCAATTTGTTCAGCGGCTTGTAAAGTTTGTTCAAGTAACTCTTCTTTGTTGAATACGCGTGCAACCAAACCACTTAACTCAGCTTCTACTGCACCCATTTGTCGTGCGGTGAGGCACATTTCCATGGCTTTGGCTTTACCAATGGCATGAGTTAAACGTTGTGTTCCTCCAATTCCCGGAATTACGCCCAAAGTCACTTCCGGTAAGCCGAACTTGGCATTCTCAGCGCAGTAGATAAAGTCACACATTAGTGCCAATTCACAACCACCACCCAAAGCATAGCCACTCACCGCAGCAATCAAAGGTTTACGGCGTTGGGCAATACGATCAGCAAGATGGAAAAAATCATCAAAATAAATATCAGGAAAATTTAGCTGTGCCATTTCCTTAATATCCGCGCCTGCTGCAAAAGCTTTTTCTGAACCTGCCAATACGATACAACCAATCTCACGATCCTTTTCCAGTTGGTCGAGGGCTTGATTCACTTCACTGATCAATTCACTGTTTAGCGCATTTAAAGCTTTAGGACGATTGAGGGTAATTAACCCTACACCATTACGCTTTTCCAATAAAATAGTTTGCCACTGCATCATTCAATCCTTGTTTGAGTTTTATAGACTACGTGCGATCACTAAACGTTGAATATCGCTAGTACCTTCATAAATCTGACAAATTCGTGCATCACGATAAATTCGCTCGATTGGAAAATCTTTCAGATAGCCATAACCACCAAAGACCTGTAAGGCACTTGAACAAACACGCTCTGACATTTCAGAAGCAAATAATTTGGCCATCGATGCTTCATTCAAACAAGGCTGACCCGCTTCTTTGAGACGTGCAGCATAATGAACAAGTTGTCGTGCAGCTTCGATCTCTGTTGCCATACTGGCAAGACGGAAGGCAATCGCTTGATGCTCGAAAATTGGTTTACCAAATGTCAGACGTTCTTTGGCATAGTGCGTGGCTTCTTCTAAAGCTGCACGCGCCAAACCCACTGCTTGTGCTGCAATCCCGATACGGCCACCTTCTAAATTGGCAAGTGCAATTTTCAGACCCTCACCCTCTTTACCCAACATCAAACTTTTATGCACACGCACATCGGTCAAAGCAATTTGACAGGTATCTGAAGCATGTAAACCTAATTTTTCTTCGACACGAATGACCTCATATCCGGGTGTATCACGTGGCACCAGAAAGGCACTAATACCCTTTTTACCTGCGCTTGGGTCAGTCACAGCAAAGACGATAATCACCCCTGCATTATGACCAGAAGTAATAAACTGCTTTGCACCATTGAGAATATAATCATCATCGTCTTTCACCGCGCGGGTTTTGATGGCTGCGGCATCCGAACCGGTATGAGGTTCAGTTAAAGCAAAGGCTCCGATCATTTCGCCTTGGGCTAAGGGCTTTAAAAAACGCTCCTTTTGCTCGTCATTACCAAATTTTAAAATGGGTACACAGCCCACCGAATTATGCACGCTCATAATGGTCGAGGTCGCACCATCTGCTGCTGCGACTTCTTCGAGTGCCAGCACATAAGCCAAATTGCCCGTATCTGACCCACCCCATTGCTCTGGGACGAGCATCCCCATAAAACCAAGCTGCCCCATCTGGGCTAACGCCGCTTTGGGAAAGGTGCCATCTCGATCCCAATCACTGGCATTCGGTTTGATTTGTTCTTGGGCGAAACTTTTCGCCATATCACGAATTAACAATTGTTCTTCGGTAAATTGCATTGTTATTTCCCTTACCCTGCTTTTGCTTGTTGCTTAGCAATTTCCTGATTACGCAATAAAAAACGTTGGATTTTACCACTCGGCGTCTTCGGCAACTCGGTGACAAACTCCACTAGACGTGGATATGCATGCGCAGAAAGACGTTTTTTCACAAATTGGCTTAATTCTTCTGCCAAAGCAACCGTAGACTGTACGCCTGCCGCTAAAATCACAAAGGCTTTGACCAGTTCGGTACGATCTGGATCAGGCACACCAATCACCGCAGCTTCAATTACCGCATCATGTTCAAGCAAAGCACTTTCAACATCAAATGGACCGATGCGATAACCCGATGTGGTGATCACATCATCGCTACGTCCCACAAAACTCATACTGCCATCGCTGTGTAACTCAGCAGTGTCACCTGTTAAGTAATAATTGCCAACAAAAGGTGATTTACGGCTTTCTTTATACCCCCCAAACCACATCATTGGCGACTGGCTGATATCCACCGCTAAAATTCCAGCGGTGTCTGGCGGAAGCTCTTCGCCTTGCTCATTGACCACGGCAACCCGATAACCCGGACTTGGAAAACCTGCCGCGCCTGCACGTATTTCATGGCTTAAACCGTGATGGTTACACACCACCATACCCACTTCAGTTTGTCCGTAATGATCGTAAATTGGTGCGTCTAAAACTTGTTTAAACCAGCGAATCACTTCTGGATTCAGCGGCTCACCTGCACTACTGACCACACGGAATTGTCCTTTTAACAGCGCCATTTGTGCTGGATCAGCTGCCATCATCATACGATAGGCCGTTGGTGCACCTGCCAAGTTGGTGATTTGATAATCCTTGACGATTTGACACAAACTATCCGTACTGAATCCACCCTCGTAGAACAACGTCGCATGTCCCAAGAATAACGGCCCCGTAATCGCATAGTACAAACCATAGGCCCAACCCGGATCAGCAATATTCCAAAAAGCATCATCTTCAGTTAAGCCAATTGCATCTTGCATATAGCGACCAAATGCAATCAAGGCTTTCAGTGGAACTTCGAGCGGTTTGGCAGGTCCAGTGGTTCCTGAGGTAAACATCAATAAGAACGGATCATGCAAATTCCGCATGACTAATTCGCATTGATCAGACTGCTGATTCAGCTCCTGCCAAAAATTAAAATCGCTGGCTTTGAGCACTGAACTTTCTGTATCAGCAACGGTCACGATAGCTGGACATTGTTCAACTTCATCGAGCTTGCTGCGATTGCCCACATCCGTGACGACTAACTTGCTTTGTGCAAGTTGAATACGATGCTCAATCGCTTTCGGTCCAAAAGCAGTAAACAGCGGTTGATATACCGCTCCAATTCGCCATGCGGCTAAAATCGTCACGATCAGCTCAGGCGTTCGTGGTAATAAACCCGAAATACGATCACCTGCCTGTACACCTTGTGATTTTAGAAAATTAGCAAATTGACTGGACCACTGTTTTAGTTGAGCAAAGCTATATTGTTCCTTACGCCCATCTTTGCCTTGCCAGTACAAAGCAACTTTTTCACCATCTACATGTCGGTCACAACACTCAAAGCATGCATTGAGTGCATCCAACGAACCTGACAACATGTGTTGAGCCGTATTTTCAAAATCAAATGCGTTTGCCACATCTTTATAATTCAACATCTCTATTCCCTCAGTCTGGATTTGTAGTTATTCACGACAGAGTTGCATTTATGGGTTTACAAGCCATCCAATGGCTTGATGTTTAAACTTGGTCTGGGAGGTATTGCTGGATAATGCTAGAGAAATCCAAATGCGTATTTCCACGCATACACATCTGCTGATACATCTGCTGTACCATGCCACCTAACAAAATAGGCTGTTTGACCTGACCTGCTGCCTCGACTGCCAGACCTAAATCTTTCAGCATTAGTTGAGTCGCAAACCCATCTTGATAGCCACGTGAAGCAGGTGCATTTTCATTGATATGTGGCCATGGATTACAAATCTCTGAACTCCAGCAACGACCACTTGAGGTGTTCACCACACCCGCCAATGCTTGCGGATCAATCCCCAATTTGGCACCCAATGCCATGCCCTCTGCCACAGCAGCCATCGAGATTCCAAGAATTAAGTTATTGCAAATCTTGGCAATTTGTCCTGCACCAACCTCGCCACAATGAATGACATTCTTGCCCATGTGGCTGAGCACAGGTTTGACTTCCTCAAAAGTCTGATCATTGGCACCCACCATAAAAGTGAGAGTGCCTGCTTGCGCGCCAATAGTGCCACCTGACACAGGCGCATCACAGATGTGAATATTTTTACTTTGCGCAAGCGCAGCGATATCTTTGATGGTCTGCGGGTCAATGGTACTGCTATCAATACATAATGCCCCTGCCTTCAAGACCTCCAGCACGCCCTCCTCACCGAGGTAAACCTCTTTGACATGCTTGGCCGCTGGTAACATGGTGATCACCACATCTGCTTGTTGTGCTGCTGCTTGTGGACTGTCGCAGACCACACCACCCGCTTCAGCAAAGTGCTGATTCGCCACTTCACTGAGGTCATAACCATAGACTGTAAGTCCTGCTTTGAGCAGGTTATGGGCCATTCTGCCGCCCATATTTCCAAGACCGATAAAGGCGATATTCATCCCTGATTCTCCCTTAACGTAAACTAATGGTGGTATTTACACTGCCAACTTCATGGCTATCTTCAAACCAACGACTGGTAATGGTTTTAGTCTGCGTATAGAACTGTACCGCCTGTTTACCATAAGGACCTAAATCACCTAGCTTTGAACCACGCGAACCTGTAAAGCTAAAGAATGGCACAGGCACAGGAATTGGAATATTGATCCCCACTTGACCGATATCAATCAAGTTTTGGAAGTTACGTGCTGTCGCACCACTTTGAGTGAATAGCCCAACACCGTTACCAAATGGATTGGCATTGATCAGCTCAATCGCTTCTTCCAAAGTATCAACAGAAATAATTGCCAATACAGGGCCAAAGATTTCTTCTTTATAGATGCGCATGTCTGTGGTCACACCATTAAAAATAGTCGCGCCAACAAAGTTACCTGACTCATAACCTTTAACTTGCACATCACGACCATCGAGTAGTAGCTCTGCACCTTGCTCGACACCGCTATTAATCAAATCAATCACACGTGCTTTGGCACGTTGAGAAATGACAGGTCCGATATCTGTATTCGGTTCATGTCCTGCATTGACTTTCAAGGTTTTGGCTTTTTCCACCAACTCCTGAACCCATTGCTTGCTTTCACCCACCATCACAGCAACTGAGAGTGCCATACAACGTTGCCCTGCTGCACCAAAAGCCGCACCGACCAAAGCATTGAGGGTTTGTTCTTTGTTGGCATCAGGCATCACCACCACATGGTTTTTCGCACCCATCATCGATTGCACACGTTTACCATGTTGCCCTGCGAGGTTATACACATGAGTACCCACCGCAGTTGAACCGACAAAGGAAATCGCTTTAATGTGTGGATGTGTACAGAGACGATCGACTACTTCTTTGCCACCATGAACCACATTCAACACACCAGCAGGTACACCTGCTTGAATCGCAAGTTCGACCAACATCATCGTGGTTAATGGGTCTTGTTCAGAGGGTTTGAGTACGAAGGTATTGCCACAAACAATCGCCATCGGGAACATCCACAATGGAATCATGGCTGGGAAATTAAATGGAGTGATGCCCGCACAAACACCCAATGGCTGTTGCAAAGTATAGGTATCCACACCGCGTGCTACGCCTTCGATGTACTCGCCCATTTGCAAAGTACCGACAGAACAAGCGTGCTCAACCACTTCTAAGCCACGCTGGATATCACCTTCTGCATCGGCTAAGGTTTTACCTTGCTCAGCGGTCAATACTTTAGCAATCTCTTTCATGTTGGCACGAATCAAATCTTGCAACTTCAGCATGATGCGCATACGCGCTTGAATTGGCGTTTGACGCCAAGTGGCAAAAGCATCTTGTGCAGCTTGAATCGCAGCATCAACCTCTTGAACCGTTGCAAAAGGCACGCGACCAATCACTTCCTGCGTCGCAGGATTGACAATATCTTGCCAGTGTTGGGTTTCAGACTCGACAAACTGTCCATTGATCAACAACTTAGCCGTGTCCAGCTCGATTTTCTGGATTGTATTCATAACCTCTCCATAGGCCTATTTTTATTGTGTTCAGATGTTTGAAAATAGCGATTCGTCGTATTTTCTTTTTTTAACCTTTGGTTGAGACTAGCAAACAAATCTTTGACCACCAACGCAAATTAATGCACGATTGGTGTGCAAATATGCACAAGGGACACAATAACAATGAAAGTGGATTGGGATCATCTACAGTTTTTTCTGGTTCTGGCACGAACCAAAACCTTAACCAGTGCGGCACGCATCATTGGCGTCGAGCACAGTACGGTTGCTCGACGAATTCAGGCATTGGAGCTGGCTTTAGGGACGACTTTATTCAAACGGGAAGCTTCTGGCTATGAACTGACGTTTGAAGGTTTAGCACTCGTTCCTCAGGTAGAGCAAATGGAACAAGCCTTTCTTCAGATTGAAAAACCACATCAACCCTTGCAAGGTCGTGTGCGAATTGGCACACCTGAAGGCTTCGGGACTGCATTTCTTGCACGACTGCTGGCGGAGTTTTCGATTCGATATCCTCTGCTCACCATCGACCTAATTCCGGTGCCGAAAATGATTAAGCTTTCGCATCGTGAAGCCGATATTGTGGTCTCGATTGAACGTCCCACATCTGGTCCTTATATCATCACGCGCTTGTCAGATTATTGTTTAAAAATTTACGGCAGTAAAAATTATCTAGCCAACACTCCCCCCATTCGTCGTTTAGAAGATTTAACCCAACATCGTTTTGTCAATTATATTGATGATTTGGTCTATAGCCCTGAGCTGTATTGTCTAGAACGCTTACCCTTAAAACTCACTGCAAATTTTCGCAGTAGTAGCATTTTGGCACAGCAAATTGCGGTGAGTGCTGGCGCAGGGTTAGCCATATTACCCAAGTTTCTAGCAGATGATAAACCTGAGCTTGAAACCGTGTTAGCTGAACAAGTTCGTTTTAACCATACCTTTTGGATGCTGACATTCGTTGATTTACAACATGAACCACGGATTAAACTGGTTTGGGATTACTTACGCAAACAAGCCGATCAATACCAGCATTTGCTGATTGATTAACGATTCAAATAGCAGATATAAAAAGAGCCAGTCTCTTAGACTAGCTCTCAAAATGTAGGACTTGAGACTGTTTTATACCAATTCTCGTTGAAGTTTCCGTAATCGTGGTTTGTACACCAACTGATATGTTGCAGCCAGAATCAACAACCACAATGGACTGACATACAATGCTTTCAAGGTATCAGGTTCAAGTGCCAAGATCACCAAGGCAAATAGCAAGAAGAGAATCACCAGATAGGACATCCAAACGCCACCTGGCATTTTAAAATTCGACTGCACATGTAATTCAGGGCGCAATTTACGGTAGCGGATATAGCACACCATAATCAGGCTCCATACACTGATGAATAAAATCACGCACAGAGCACTCGCCAAGGTAAATGCTTCCAGTGTATTCGGTACGAAATACTGGAGTACTGCACCCCCCATAATAAAAACGCAGGAAAAAAACAGTCCATTGGCAGGTACTGCTTTCTTCGATAAACGTCCTAATGCCGCAGGTGCTTGACCATCTTTAGATAAACCAAACAACATTCGGCTGGTCGAGAATACACCACTGTTCATGGATGACATCACCGACGATAACACCACCAAATTCATAATAATTGCAGAAGTAACAATCCCTGCATTCAGGAATAATTCCACGAATGGGCTTTTATCCGCACGAATACTATCCCACGGCGTAACAGCCATCACCACCAACAGTGCCAAAACATAGAACAAAATGATTCGAATCGGAATCGCATTAATGGCTTTTGGAAGATTCTTATGCGGATCTTTGGTTTCAGCCGCAGTGGTTCCCACTAACTCTACCCCGACAAAGGCAAAAACCGCAATTTGGAAACCAGCCAAGAAGCCATCCAAACCTTTAGGGAACATGCCTCCATGCGACCAAACATTACTTAATGATGCTACCGCACCTTCAGGCGCTTGGAAGTGACTAAAAATCATATAGCCACCGACGCCGATCAAGGCAATGATCGCTAAAATTTTAATCAAGGCAAACCAAAACTCAATCTCACCAAATAAACGTACCGTCAACAAATTAAGTCCCAGCACAAACAGCACACAACCCGCACTAATCAATGCTTGTCCCATCGGCGTAAATGACACACCTTCAGGTAACCAGAAACCAAGATAATTAATGACTGCGGCCAAATCCGCAATTCCGACCAGTACCCAACCCAACCAATAGGTCCAGCCGATATAGTACCCTGCCCATGGTCCGATCAAATCATGCGCCATATCCACAAAAGATTTATACTGTAAATTGGCAAGTAACAACTCACCCAGTGCCCGCATCAAAAAGAAAAACATGGTCCCGATGATCATGTAAATAAACAGAATCGAAGGGCCTGCTAAGGAAATGGTTTTGCCTGACCCCATAAACAAGCCTGTTCCAATCGCACCACCAATGGCGATCAGTTGTAAATGGCGATTGGAAAGTTTGCGTTGTAAATCATTTGGCGCATGTTGATCATTTGGATGCTGTTGCATAACCGTCATAAAAAAGTTCCCTTTTTCTTATTCGTGTATGCGCCAGCCTTTTTATTTTGTTGCGAAAATTCGCTCTCTTTTAAAATGGCGGACGCATATTCATTGCAAGAAAATACGCATCTGCTGCTGTTTTATCTACAACAAATACGTTACTTTTCATCTTTTTTTATATTATTTAAGCAAAACGATCTCTGTTTGCTTTATTTTTGTGCTGCAATCACTGCAATTTCGATTAACCAATTTGGATTGACCAAATCCGCTTGAATCGTGGCACGAGAAGGTGCAACACAACTTTTTAACCAATCGACATAGATCGCATTGACTGTCGGGAAATCTGAGAGATCTTTTAGAAACAGTTGAACAGACAATAGACGTGATTTATCGGTATTTGCCGAATCGAGAAGCTGCTCAATCGTTGCGAGAATATCTCGAGTCTGCCCTTCAATATCTAAGTCTGGATTTTTAGGGACTTGTCCTGATAAATACACCACTTTGTTAAAAACAGTGACTGCACTCATCACTTCGGTCGAGTTGATTTTCTGAATATCAGAATGAGACATGATGACTTCCTTCGCCTTGTTAGATATTAGTCTTGATTGATAAATTTGACACGTGCAGTCACCCCACACATCAGTTCATAACCGACTGTGCCTGAGGCTGCTGCAACATCATCAATGGGTAAAATACTTCCTGTTGCTGAAGCTCCCCAAAGCACAACTTCACTACCAATTTCAGCGTTCGGTACGGGAGCCAAATCCACTGCCAACATATCCATACTGACTCGCCCAATGGTACGGGTACGTATACCATTAACTAAAATAGGCGTACCTGTCGGGGAAATACGCTGATAACCATCTGCATAACCACAAGCAACGATGCCGATACTCATGTCATGCTCAGCGACAAAACTTGAGCCATATCCCACACTTTCATTGGTTTTTAGCTGCTGGATTGCGATCAGTTCACTACGCAAACTCATGGTTGGCGCAAGTCCCCAATCTTGGATACTGTGCTGAGGGAAATCAGGCGAGCTGCCATAAAGCATGATGCCGCCACGGACATAATCGGAGTGGAGTTGTGTCGGGTATCGAAGGATGGCGGCGCTATTACTGAGCGATCTCTCACCAGGTAAATCTTGAATATGCGTCTCGAATTCTGTCAGTTGATAGTCCACACCAGCTTGGCCAAAACGCTCCCCATCCGCATCAGAAAAATGCATCATATGAGTGATTTTTGTGACGTTATTAAGACGCTGAAGATGTCGCCACACTTGGCGATATTGCTGTGGTTTGAACCCTAAACGGTTCATACCATTGTTCATTTTGAGGAAAATATCAAACTGGGCAGGATAGATATGCTGTTGTAACCATTCAACTTGATGCTCACTATGCACCGTGAAACTGAGTTGGTATTGAGCACAATCAAATAAATCTTGGGGTGAAAAAATCCCTTCCAGTAACAGAATTGGACCTCTCCAACCCAATGCACGCAAACGTTTGGCTTCCTCAATATCGAGTAAGGCGAAGCCATCCGCTGTTTTAAAGGCATCATAGACGCGTTCGATTCCATGCCCATAGGCATTGGCTTTGACCACCGCAAACACCTTGCTATTTGGGACAGTCGTTCTCAATAGTTCAAGATTTTGGCGTAAAGCCTGAGTATGAATGATCGCAGTAATTGGACGAGGCATAATCAACTTCCTTGTAGCTTAAAATTATGCCGCGTGTGAATAACGCTGGATCGATAAACCGTCGGTACTAATCTCGGTACGATGATTCATTACTAGATCGCTGATCAATTTTCCTGAACCACATGCCATGGTCCAACCTAAAGTGCCATGACCCGTATTTAAGAACAGGTTTTTATATTTGGTTGCACCAATAATCGGTGTGCTGTCTGGCGTCATTGGACGTAAACCTGTCCAGAATGAAGCTTGTTGTAAATCACCACCTGGGAATAAATCTTGTGTCACCATTTCCAAAGTTGCACGACGATCATCATTTAAGCCCAAGTTAAAGCCGCTTAATTCCGCCATACCACCCACACGGATACGTTGGTCAAAACGCGTAATCGCAACTTTATACGTTTCATCCAAAACCGTTGATTGCGGTGCAAATTTTGGCTCAACAATTGGAATCGTCAATGAATAACCTTTGACAGGATAAACAGGAAGATTCAATTGCAATGGTCTTAGGAAGTCACGCGAATAACTACCAAAGGCAAGCACGAAACGGTCAGCTGTTAAAACCTCGCCATTGACCAGCACACCTTTGATTTCATCACCCTCAACTATCAATTGCTCAACGTTTTGATCGAATTTAAATTCAACGCCTAGGTCTTGCGCCACTTTTGCCAAAGCATTGGTGAATAAATAACAGTCACCCGTTTCATCATTTGGCAAATGCAAACCGCCTACTAATTTATCGGTGTGTGCCAACGCAGGTTCAACACTACCGAGTTCTTCTGCGTTGAGTAAATTAAAATCGACACCACATTCTTTCAGGACTTGGATGTCTCGTTGCACTGCTTCAAGTTGTGCATCATTACGAAATACTTGTAAGGTACCTTTGGAACGATTTTCGTAGTTGATACCTGTTTCGCTTCTCAGTTGACGCAAACAATCACGGCTGTATTCAGCCACACGCATCATGCGCTCTTTATTGACTGCATAACTTTGTGGATTACAGTTTTTCAGCATTTGTGCCATCCACTGTAACTGCCACATACTACCATCGATATTAATGGCAAGCGGTGCATGATGTTGAAACATCCATTTCACGGCTTTAAATGGAATACCAGGTGCTGCCCATGGGGTTGAATATCCTGGCGAGATTTGTCCTGCATTACCAAAGCTGGTTTCTTTTGCTGGACCAGACTGACGATCAAGCACAGTCACTTGGGCACCTTGTTGCGCAAGATAGTAAGCACTTGCTACACCAATCACACCACTTCCTAAAACGATAACGCGCATAATAGGTCCCTCTCGTCCACTAGTTTATTTAACTAGTATATTTTTGCTCCAATAGTTTTTTTGACTGTTTTTATAGGTATAATCTAGGTAATTTAATCGATTTGTCGCGAAAAAATTAAAATAAAAGGAAATAATCTATGCGTAAATTAGACCGTATTGATCGCTTGATTTTAGATATTTTGCAACGCGAAGGACGGATTGCAATTAGTGAATTAGCTTCCCGTGTCAATCTGTCTACCACGCCCTGTTCTGAGCGTGTAAAGCGATTAGAACGTGAAGGCATCATCATGGGCTATTATGCTCGACTCAATCCCGCTCATGTCGAGCGTAGCTTATTGGTATTTTTAGAAATTAAACTCTCAGCCAAGTCAGGTGATGTGTTTGATCAAGTCGCACGCGATTTAGTTGATATTCCAGAAGTGCTTGAGTGCCATCTCATCTCTGGTGAATTTGACTATCTAGTGAAAGCACGACTCAAAGAAATGAGTGCCTATCGCCGACTATTAGGTGACTTATTAAAAAAACTACCTGCTTCAGCATCCTCACATAGCTATGTGGTCATGGAAGAGGTCAAGGAAAGTTTCTATTTAGATGTAAGCAAGTAAAGCCCACGCCCCCAATCCATAAAGTACGTACGGCGTTCATGAACTGTAACCGCTGACATATTTTTTCTAAAGAACGCTTAAAAAAAGATTCAAAATTCAATGTAATGTTATACCATTACATAATTATTTTTTGTCTTTCTTTGGTTGATGATTTATGCAACGCACACTTGGATTTTGGTCTTGTTTGGGGTTTAGTTTTTTATCAACAATCACATGGGCTGAAGATCGTACCACAGTACTTGAAACCATTCGTATTCAAGCAGATACAACCCAACAGGATCTGCAGCAAAATAGCAGCGGAACCAAGTTCTCCCACGATGTTCTCGACATCCCCTTTAACCGTTCATTTATTTCTCAACAAGTGCTCGAACAACAAGATGTGCAACGCATAGACGATGCCTTGACCTTGGTCAGCGGTGTATTTCATCAAAATAATTATGGCGGTGGATTTTGGGATAATTACTCCTTTCGAGGTTTTAGTAGTGATCCAAATCTCGGTGCTGCAACCATTCGCAATGGTTTAAGTGTCAATCGCGGGGTAAGTGCACCGAAAGATATGGTCAATATCGAATCATTGGATTTCCTCAAAGGACCGATGGCTGCACTCTACGGTCGTGGAGAAACAGGTGGATTACTCAATATCAACAGTAAAAAGCCTGAATGGGAAAGCCAAAGCCAGATCAACCTTCGCGCCAATAGCCAAGAACAATATCGCATTAGCCTTGAACATACGGCACCAATCAATGATGTGCTTGCTTATCGTTTTGCCGTCGCCCATGAAGACAATCAAAGTTTTCGTGATCATGTTAGTAGTGAACGTTGGTTCTTTTCACCCCAACTCACCTGGAAAATCTCAGACCAGACCCAACTCGATTTTGACAGCGAATTTACCCAACATTTAGGTACATTTGATCGCGGAGTAAGTACTGTTCAGAAACAGTTTGTGATGAATCCGAAAACCTTCACAGGTGAGCCACGGGATGGTGACATGCGGGTAAAAGACCATTTTTATCAATTGCGTTTAAGCCATGAATTTAATGATGCTTGGAAGCTTAACAGTGCGCTCAGTTATAAAGATGCGCAAATGGTTGGATTCTCCACCGAACCGCGACGTGTACAAGCCGATGGACGTACTTTGGAGCGCCAACGTCGCTATCGTGATTATCAAAGCGAAGATGTGCTGGCACAAACCGAATTACTTGGAAAATTAGACACGTCATGGGCACGTCATGAAGTCGTTATTTCTACAGAATTGGGACAATTGGATTATCGCCAATATCAATTACGTCGTAACCATAGTGCCGATCACCCAAATACCATTGATATTTATCAGCCTCACTATGGGCAATCTCTGCCAAGTCTCGCGACCTTTACCAAGATCGATGAGCGACAACGCTATTTCGCCATTAATCTACAAGATCAGATGTTTTTTAATGATCAATGGAGCATCTTGCTGGGTACTCGCTTTGATCGAGTCGAACAAAACTTTGAAAATCACCTAAAACAAACTCAGCATAAGCAAAACCTTAACCAAGCCAGTCCACGCCTTGGTGTCAATTTCAAAGCATCAGATCACTGGTCATTCTATAGTAACTATGGTCGTTCATTTGCGATGAACAGTGGTATGGACCACAATGGTGAGAACTTTGCCCCAGAAAAAGGTCAAAGCTATGAAATTGGAAGTAAATATCGAATCAATGACCACAGCCTGCTGAGTATTGCCTTATTTAAAATGCAAAAGCAGAACGTGCTAACCACAGATCCAATCGACAATGGTTTTCAAACGGCTGCAGGTGAAGTCAGCAGTCAAGGTGTTGAACTGGACTTCAACAGCCAATTCACAGATCGCTGGTCACTCAATGCCAACTATAGCTATACCGATGCCAAAATCAAGAAAGACCAAGATCTGGTCAAAGGCGCACGCTTGAGCAATATTCCCAAACACCAAGCTTCAATCAGTACCAACTATGAATTTTTACAACAAGCTGCAATGAAAGCAGGTGTCGGTGCCAACCTAAGCTATGTCGGTGAGCGTAGTGGTCATAATCTGGATAATGGGTTTAATTTACCGAGTTATACCTTGGTAAATTTAAATGCCTATTACGCCCCATCAGATCGTCAGCGTTATCAGTTCAACCTGAACAATCTGTTTGATAAGACCTATTATGTTTCGAGTTATAGTGATGTATGGGTTCAACCGGGTGAACCTTTGAATGCCTCAGTATCGTCACAATTCAAGTTTTAATCGATGTGACTCAGCCCACTGAGGGCTGAGTCACATTTTATCCATGTTTATTCATCTTCATCATAGATATAGCTCATACAACCCCACCCATCGTACTCACCTGAAAACTCTTGTGCGATACGCACCATCCACTCTTCTAGATCAGCAATATCTTCATATTCCAGCATCATATTGACGTGTACATTTAACACCCACATATCGGAACCATCTGAATGTAGCTCTTCTTGATAGAGGGAGATTTTTTGTTCTTGGTGTAAAAGATGCAGGGCACATTTTTCAACCTGTTCTTGTTTTTCAAACACGATTGAAAATTCAACCTCATGCGGCTCACTTAGGTCATTCCCATCTTCAACCATTTGCCACAGTACATTGCCATTATCATCATCTGGAAATTGGTCATAATCGCGTGTCATAAGAATATCCTTTGTTATGTTGTCTAGTTAATGTTTGGCTATAGATTAACCTATTTTTATGTCAGTTTTTAGACGCATCAATATAATAATTGTAGCGAACGCCCCCGCCAAATGATCCCCATAAATTAGTTTGTCTGAAGATCATATTCGATTGACAGCACCACTTGATCCAAGCATCGAATACCGTTTTCAAAAATAGGTTCGGGATAGTTTTGAAAGACATTGCGCTCGATATGGGACATACGAAAACCACATTTTTGATACAGCGCCAATTGATCAAGGCTAGAGTTGCCCGTTTTTATCCATAAAGTGTGAATGCTAGACTGCTGAAAAGCGCCAACCACATACAAAATCAAGGTCTTGGCTAAACCTTGTCCCTGCTGACTTGGATCAACCGCAAGATTTTTTATTTCGGCTTGATCTACATTTTGAATCAAACAAAGCTGAGCAATAATTTGATCTTGCTCATTTATCATCACAAAAATATCTGCCTGCAACAGATAAGTCGAGATCACAGCCCAATCCGGATCAGCTGCAAACAAAAGCGACTTAAGCTGTGCTTGTTGCAGTTCTGTCAACTCAAGCCAAGTACGACGTTGGACTGGATACATGATTGCTCCTTTTGGCGAAGTCCTAGAATCTTACCTCAGCGTGAATTTCTATGTCTTGCTGATGAAAAGGATGTTGAAAAGCCAGATACGCCGCATGGAGGGCCATTCGTTTCAAATGAAATTTGGCAGGTTCGGGATGATACAATTTATCCCCCATAATCGGGTGTCCAATATGCATCATATGAACGCGTAGCTGATGTGAGCGTCCTGTCACTGGCTCTAAACGAACGCGGCTCTGATCCGTTTCTGCATCGTAATGCAACGATTGGTATAGGGTCTTCGCTGGTTTGCCCAATTCAAAATGAACCATCTGACGTGGGCGATTCTCCCAATCGGTAATCAGTGGCACCTCGACACTGCCCTCAGCTTGAATCTTTCCCTGTACCAATGCCTCATAATATTTTTTGACTGTCCGTGCCTGAAACATTTTGCTGACTGCCACTTCCGCATCACGATGTTTGGCAAACATCAATAAACCTGATGTTGCCATATCCAAACGATGCGTCACTTTGGCAGATGGATATTTTTCTAACACACGTAAATAAGCACTATCTTGATGCTCTGGTAAGCGCCCCATAACCGACAACAAACCCGCGGGTTTATTCACCACAACCAAATCATCATCTTCATAGAGGATTTCTAATGGTTGCTGCGGTGGTGTGTAAATAAAATTGTCGTTTAGCGCCATGTAGATCAAAATAGTCAAAGAGAAAATCAGCGCAAATCATAAAGAAATTTAGGCAATACCGCAAAAGCATTTCTTCTACCAAATAAGCAAAGATCTGGTTGAGGTTTCACGTGAAACCACAGCTTATTCAACTGAATTTAAATTGATTTAATTAGGTCAAAACCTGTAATTCAGGCTGATCATCCAATTTGAAAAAAGGCAATAATAATGCCTCCATATTATAAAACCCTTTCGGTTTATCTTTTAGGTTTTCGATGGCAAATAAAATACCGTTACCAAAGGCTTCACGGGTGATGGATTCGTGTTTGAGTCGCACCGTTTGAAATGGAAAACCGAATAAAATTTCATGCACTCCCACAATCCCACCTGCACGTACTGATTTAATGCTGTCTTCAGGCAGATCAAGTTCTCTTGTGATGACTTTGGCTGTACCTGAAACCTCAGGTTTTGCCTTAAAATGCTCTTCAATCACATCAATATCGGTCTCTGGTGCAATATTTTTCAAAATCTTTGCTGCAAGAATGACAAAATTGATCCCAAGAGTAATATTAGGTGAATGTAAGACACAAGTTTGAGTTGCAAGCTGTTTTAGTTGTTGAATTCGCTGTTCAGGATATTGAGATACCGCACTGATAATCGTGATACCGCGTCTCGCCGCTTCCTCAGCATAGTAATCCAAGCCATTTTTTGAGGAAAAATCAACAATAATATCAACTGGATAACGATCTAAAAGTGCAGCTATAGAATATTCATCTTTTGAAAAAATATGGCTAGGTTCATCGGATTCTATTCCCAAGAAATCAGCAACCGACTGCTGTTCCAACTGTTTTGATTGACGGATAACCCATTGTAAATTGGTCTTTTTCGACTCTAATAATACTGATGCAACTGCACGGCCTGTTTTACCAAAGCCAATAATACCCACTTTCATTTGAATTGTCCTTTCATGCATTTGAGGGCTTCCCAACATCCCCCAATCGAGATTTATCAGATACCAAGATTCATCTCATAAATTGTGTAAATACCCTCCAAAACACCAAAGTCAGGCTCAAACTAGCAACTCAGTTTGACACTGTCAATCAAGTAAAGCATGTTAAAAATGAGTCTATATAATATAACTATTTGAAAATAATAAACTTATTAAAGTGTCACATTATATGTAGCCAATAGAAGTTTTGTATAATCAATGATTTATATTGAACAAAGATGAAGAAATTAGAATGAAGGGAGGCTTAGTTTTTAGTTTTTAGTTTTTAGTTTTTAGTTTTTAGTTTTTAGTTTTTAGTTTTTAGTTTTTAGTTTCAGAATTTTGAGGGTATCAAGGGAAAACATGTTGTTTACTTCAACACCTATGACTTTGTAAGCCATAACCTTTGCCTATAAACTTTTGATCTATAGCGTCCTAAGCCGAATCGAGACCTTCTGGGTTCGTACACACTTGCTTTGTAAGCATCGGTGCATGCTACTCTTTTCGATCCCTTTCACACCCTTGAGACATAGTTTAGGCAGATCGAGGTGGGATTGTTTTGCTAAAAACCAAAAGATTTTTTATGTTTTTAGAAACAATTTCTAATCAATGCTTAAATATTGGAAATATTTCCCACAGCCAATAAAAATATGAGATTTATATTCCGATATATTCAAATTTACATGTGTATTTTTTCATTTAGGCATGAAAATTATGCCCAAATCACCATAATCGCAGCTACGATCACCAACCATAAGCCCAAGTGGTCTGTTCTCGCTAATTTTTCTTTAAAGAAAAATGCTGAGATCAGTAAGCTAAATAAAATCTCAATCTGACCGAGCGTTTTCACAATCGCAACGCTTTGCATACTCATTGCACTAAACCAACCCAATGAAGCAAGGAAACTGCAAACACTGACTTTGAAAGTGAGCCCCAATCGTTGCCACATTTTATATAAGGTCTGACGGCTAAAAATCCCGAGATATATCAACATAATGATGCATTGAAAGCTGATCAAGCTACAAAGTACCCACGCTGCGCGATGGAGAAATGGCAACATACCGAATTCTAAACTGGCTTCACGGACTAACAATGAAGTAATCGCAAAACATAAACCACTGCCTAAGCCAATCATGAGTGTTTTGATTGAAAGTTCGGTGTGTTGCCGTCCTTTACTCAGTAAAAATACTGCCACTGCACCAATCGAAACGCCTACCCATCCCCATGCAGTTAAATGCTCTTGTAAGAACAACACACCAACCAATGCCGCTAAGATTGCTTCACTTTTGGCAAGTCCGACCCCAATGGCATAGTTCTTTTGTTGAAATAATTTGACCATTAAAGCGGTTGCATAGATTTGGCTCACCCCAGCAATCACCACATAGAACCAAAATTTATGGGTGAAGCTGACTTCGCTCGTCACAGGTTGTTGGTTATAGAGAAAAGCCAAATAACTAAAGGCAAAAATCGGTGCAAATAGAAATCTTGCCAGTGTCGTGCCATAAACATCGACTGTGGTACTGAGTTGTTTTTGAAATGCATTGCGCCATGCCTGCATAAATGCAGCCATCAGGGTGAATAGAATCCAAGTAAATGTCATATAGGCGGATGGGCACTTAAAATATGCATGTAATTTACTCGTTTCATTGTAATTTTTCGAGCTTTGCGTTGAATAAATTGTTTGCTGATATAGCTCGCTCTCTTATTTTCACTCACAAAAAAGCCCTATCGAGTGATAGGGCTTTCTTCAAAACAGCGGATAACTGTTTGGTGTCTGCGGCTTAAGCAATCTTACTGTTAAATTGATTGCCAAGGCATTTGGTACACGGAGGTAAACGATCAGTACCAATTTCTAAATAAACGCGATGTCCGCATTGGACACAAAAATAGAAACCTGTTCCAGGTTTTTCACCAGCAGTAACCATCTTTGTTCTCCATAGATTTTAGAAATGGTTCATATACTATAGCGTGATAGTTTTGATTATTTATTGACCTTTATGACAAATGGTGGTGGCGGAAAAGTTAAAGATGGAATTTAGATATTTTTCATCTTACCAAGCTTTGACTCCTCTCTATCTCTTAAGCGGCACAATAAATTAATGGGATAACGCCTGCATCTTTAGCTGCATGAGAAAAAGAAGATAAAATCCATAAGAATTGAATGATGTGACCTCGAACTTTTTTTCCTTCCTTTATTTTTTCGAATTCTGCCTTTATTTTTGATTTAGAAATAAAAGAGCAAGCCAGAATACATTTTCTATGTAACTTATGACTTTTTAACAATCTTTCTATATCAAAGTTGAAATCAGTTTTTTCTTTACGGATCCGACTAATCACTGTCTGAACTCCAGCCTCTCCCTCACTATCCTTTCCACTTTTATAATACCCTACTAAAGTAGAGTTATACTTATTCAATATTTGATCTTTAGAAAAATGCATATTACCTAAATTTTTAATTCCCTGACCTATAACATCATGTAATTTACTTGCAGAGTTCGTAGTTTTATTTAAATATTTTGAATGAATAAAATTAATACTGAACTCATTCAAATTCAAAGTTATGTGATCAGCCCACTCATCACCTAAATCATCACAAAAAATATAATCTTCACTCGCAAATATATTTTCTATAAAGCCAAACATAGAGTCACTATCAAAAGCTGTATGAGTATCTTTAAAAGACCCTTTCTCCGACTTAACGTTTTCAATATCCTTTTGTGGCACTAACATTTCAAGAATACTATCTAGTTCAGATATCCCTGATCTATCTTCAAAACAACTATCCATAAAATACATATATTTTGGATCACCAAAAGTTACACTAAACAATCCTTTTCGATTTATATATGACATAAAACTTTCTGACTTATTATTTTCTTCAACTTTTATTTTTCTTAATATACTTTTCGTAAATAATGATAATGTATTTTTATTAACTCTTAATTTTGAGTTATCTTCAAAGCCAATAATTTTTAGATCTGAATCAATTTCATAAACCTCTTCAAGTTTAGTGAGTAGCTTATCTTGAAATCTCTCAGATAGATCAATAGTTTTCTTTGAACGTTTTTTCTTACCGTCCAATACTTCTATTTTTAAAAGTTCATACTTAAGCTTTATTTGACCACTAAATACCCTATCAACAATCTGACCAATATCAATTAATAATGATGAAGGACTTGTATTTTCAAGTACTTCTCTTAAGTGAACTCTTTTTGCGAACAACGACAAAAAATCATTTTGACTAGAAGTCTTAAACAACTGTATCTGTAAGTTAGCCCAATTAACTATACTATCAATTGGCTGTCTAGCAGATGACTCAACTAATCTTCCAGTTCCTGAAATCGACTTTATACTTCCCCCATCTCTTACTTTTATGTGTGACGGGATTGAGCGACCAGCAGCATGTGTTGGTAATGTTCCCTTTAAGTTTGCTGCCTCAAGCGAGCGACTACGCACAGCTTTATCAGACACAGTCATGTTCCGAAGTGACATTTTTTGGAACTCAACACTTTCACCCAACAACTTACTTAACTCTTGAGTTTGAATTAATTCGAATTTTTCCTTTAATACTTGTGAAAATCCTGAACAACTTTTACTTAATATCACCAAATAATCATCTAATTCAATTATAGTAATAAAAGCATATATTCTATCTTTAACACTATCATCATTAAGAAAATATACAGGTCTTACTGTTGGAAAAACCTTAATACTTATTTTGTATTCAATATTTTCAGGTGTAACCTTTATATCTCGATAAACATCAATTATAAATTTTGAGTCTTTCTCTTGATTTAAAACAGCTTCATTTAAAACATCTGAAATGATGTTGTCATTTAAACCGCCATTAGTCTTATAAAACTGTACATTTTTTGTTAAATCTAATCTATCAGGCATATTCTCACCTTTCTCTATAAAAAACCCCACTTTAAAGTAGGGCTTCTTTTAAACAATATCAATTACTTTTAGCTAAAGTCTTAAGCCACTTGACCTTCTAAAAAGTCTTGTGCAAAACGCTGTAATACACCGCCCGCTTCATATACAGAAACTTCTTCTTCTGTATCTAAACGGCAAGTTACAGGAACTTCAAGAATTTCTTCTTTACCATCAGCAGTTGAACGTTCAATCACTAAAGTCAAAGTCGAACGCGGTGAGATATTACCAATCACGCTATATAGCTCAGTACCATCTAACTTCAACGTCTTACGGTTCACACCTGGTTTAAACTCAAGCGGTAACACGCCCATACCCACTAAGTTAGTACGGTGAATACGCTCAAAGCCTTCAGCCACGATTGCTTCAACACCTGCAAGACGAACACCTTTCGCTGCCCAGTCACGGCTTGAACCTTGACCATAATCCGCACCTGCAACAATAATCAACGGTTGCTTACGGTTCATGTAAGTTTCAATCGCTTCCCACATACGCATCACTTCGCCTTCAGGCTCTACACGCGCTTTTGAACCTTGTTTAATCGTGCCGTCTGAACGAACCACCATTTCATTAAACAATTTCGGGTTGGCAAATGTTGCACGTTGTGCTGTCAAATGGTCACCACGGTGTGTCGCGTATGAGTTGAAGTCTTCTTCAGGTACGCCCATTTTGTGTAGGTATTCACCTGCAGCCGAATCCATCATGATCGCATTGGAAGGCGATAAATGGTCAGTCGTGATGTTATCGCCCAAAATTGCAAGCGGACGCATGTTGGTCAAAGTACGTGGTGCAGCCAACGCCCCTTCCCAATACGGCGGACGACGGATGTAAGTGCTCATAGGACGCCAGTCGTAAAGTGGGCTTTCCGCTTGCTCAACTTCACCGAGGTCAAACATTGGAATGTAGACTTTACGGAATTGTTCAGGCTTCACAGCTTCTTTTACCAGTGCATCAATTTCAGCATCAGATGGCCAGATGTCTTTCAGGTAAATTGGATTACCGTCTTTGTCTGTACCCAGTGCATCTTTTTCGATGTCAAAACGAATTGTCCCTGCAATCGCATACGCGACAACAAGTGGAGGCGATGCCAAGAACGCTTGTTTTGCATAAGGATGGATACGACCATCGAAGTTACGGTTACCCGAAAGTACCGCTGTCGCATACAAATCACGGTCAATGATTTCTTGTTGAATCACTGGATCAAGCGCACCTGACATACCATTACACGTCGTACATGCATATGCCACGATACCAAAACCAAGTTTCTCTAGGTCTTTGAGTACGCCAGCTTCTTCAAGATAAAGTGCAGCCGCTTTAGAACCTGGTGCAAATGAAGATTTCACCCAAGGTTTACGTACTAAACCAAGTTCATTGGCTTTACGTGCCAATAAACCTGCTGCCACGGTGTTACGTGGGTTTGAGGTATTGGTACAAGACGTGATCGCAGCAATGATGATTGCGCCATCAGGCATTAAACCATCAGTACGGTTTTCAACAACACCTGCAATACCTTTTTCTTTCAAGTCAGCAGTAGATACACGTGCATGTGGGTTTGATGGACCTGCAATGTTACGAGTGACTGTTGAAAGATCGAAACGGAGTACACGTGGGTACTGCGCTTTGGTCATATCCGATGCCCAAAGACCGATTTCTTTTGCGTATTGCTCAACCAATGCCACTTGTGCATCTTCACGACCTGTCAGGCGTAAATAATCAATCGTATTTTGGTCGATGTAGAACATCGCAGCCGTTGCACCGTATTCAGGTGTCATGTTCGAGATGGTTGCACGGTCACCAATCGACATGGTGTCTGCGCCTTCACCGAAGAACTCAAGGTATGCACCAACTACGCGTTCTTTACGTAAGAATTCAGTGAGTGCCAATACGATATCAGTAGCCGTGATGCCAGCTTGACGCTGCCCCACCAGCTCAACACCGATGATGTCTGGCAGACGCATCCACGATGCGCGACCCAACATTACATTTTCAGCTTCCAAACCACCAACACCGACTGAAATCACGCCAAGCGCATCGGTATGTGGTGTATGTGAATCTGTACCCACACAAGTATCAGGGAAAGCCAAGCCATCACGGTTTTGAATCACTGGAGACATTTTCTCCAAGTTGATCTGGTGCATGATACCGTTACCCGCAGGGATTACGTCGACATTTTTAAATGCGGTTTTCGTCCACTCGATAAAGTGGAAGCGGTCTTCGTTACGACGATCTTCGATTGCACGGTTTTTCTCAAACGCGTCAGGATCAAAGCCGCCATATTCAACTGCCAAAGAGTGATCCACGATCAACTGCGTTGGAACTACTGGGTTCACTTTAGAAGGATCGCCACCTTTGTCAGCAATCGCATCACGTAAACCAGCAAGGTCGACAAGTGCTGTTTGACCTAAAATGTCATGACATACCACACGTGCAGGATACCAAGGAAAATCCATGTCCTGACGGCGTTCAATCAATTGCTTTAAATAATCAGTTAAGTTTTCTGCATCAGCTTTACGTACAAGCTGCTCTGCCAACACTTTAGATGTGTATGGCAAAGTTTCATATGCGCCTGGCTGAATATCTTCAACGGCTTGACGCACGTCATAGTATTCGAGCTGGGTATTACCTTGATAATTTGGCAGCGGTTTACGGTATTGATTTGTCATTAACCACGCTCCGCCAATGGTTTAAATTCTAAGTTTTCAGGGCCAGTATAGTTCGCGCTTGGGCGAATGATCTTGCCGTCTTGACGTTGTTCAATCACGTGTGCTGACCAGCCAGCTGTACGTGCAATCACGAATAATGGAGTGAACATTGCTGTTGGAACACCCATCAAGTGATAGCTCACCGCACTGAACCAGTCGAGGTTCGGGAACATGTTCTTCACTTCTTTCATCACTGCTTCTAAACGTTCAGCAATGAGGTACATTTTGGTGTTCTCTTGCGCTTCAGCAAGATCACGCGCCACTTTCTTGATCACTTCGTTACGTGGATCAGAGATCGTATAAACAGGGTGACCAAAGCCAATGATCACTTCTTTTTTCTCTACGCGGCTACGGATGTCTGCTTCTGCTTCGTCAGCGTTGTCATAACGTTGTTGAATCACGAATGCAACTTCGTTCGCACCACCGTGTTTTGGACCACGTAATGCACCAATACCGCCAGTAATTGCTGAATACATGTCTGAACCTGTACCTGCAACAACACGTGAAGTAAATGTAGATGCGTTGAACTCATGCTCTGCATACAGAATCAAAGACGTATGCATGGCTTGAATCCATTCTTCCGATGGCGCTTCACCATGCAGTAGATGTAAGAAATGCGCAGCGATTGAGTCATCATTGGTTTCAACTTCGATACGACGACCATTGTTGCTGAAGTGATACCAGTACAACAATATTGAACCCAAGCTTGCCATCAATTTATCAGCGATGTCTTTTGCACCCGCTTCATTGTGATCTTCATGTTCAGGCGTTAAACAACCTAAAACTGATACACCTGTACGCATCACGTCCATAGGGTGTGCAGATGGTGGTAACTGCTCAAGTGCAGTTTTCAATGCTGCTGGTAAGCCACGAAGTGCTTTCAGTTTTGCTTTATACGCTTTCAACTCAGCTTTGTTTGGCAGTTTGCCATGTACAAGCAAATGTGCAACTTCTTCAAATTCGCTTCCAACTGCAAGGTCTAGAATGTCATAACCACGGTAGTGCAAGTCATTACCACTACGACCTACGGTACAAAGTGCTGTGTTACCTGCAACTTGACCACTTAACGCAACTGATTTTTTTGGCTTGAAGCCTGTTGGAGTTTCATTACTGCTCATAAGATTGTCCTTTTCTGTTCTTTCTATGTGAATTATGAGTTCTGAAATCCCACTTGCGGAGCTACAACCGCTCCTCACCTCCCTTTCCAAAGGGAGGGAAGTCCCCCTTTGAAAAGGGGGATTTAGGGGGATTTCTTATTTTGCTTTTTCAAACGATGCATCAAGATATTGTTCAAACGCATGGTAGTTAATGCGGTCATACAATTCTTGACGGGTTTGCATGGTGTCAACAACGTTCTTCTGTGTGCCTTCTTGACGCAAAGTCACATACACATTTTCCGCTGCTTTGTTCATCGCACGGAATGCTGAAAGTGGGTACAACGCAATGCTCACATCCGCAGAAGCCAATTCTTCAGTCGTGAATAATGGTGTAGAACCAAACTCAGTAATATTTGCTAATACAGGTACTTTGGTTGCATTTGCAAATTGCTTATACATTGCCAGTTCAGTGATCGCTTCAGGGAATAACATATCCGCACCTGCTTCGATGTAAGCGCCTGCACGATCAATTGCTGCTTGTAAGCCTTCAACTGCAAGTGCATCAGTACGCGCCATAATCACAAAACTTTCATCCGTACGTGCATCCACTGCCGCTTTGATACGATCAACCATTTCTTGTTGCGTCACGATCGCTTTGTTAGGACGGTGTCCACAACGCTTTGCGCCCACTTGGTCTTCGATATGCATCGCTGCCGCACCAAACTTAATCATTGATTTAGTGGTACGTGCAATATTGAATGCTGAAGCACCAAAACCTGTATCAACATCAACCAATAATGGTAGATCACAGACATCAGTAATACGGCGTACATCCGTCAATACATCATCAAGGTTACTAATCCCCAAGTCAGGTAAACCTAACGAACCTGCGGCAACACCACCACCTGACAAATAAATTGCTTTATAGCCTGCACGTTTTGCTAACAATGCATGATTGGCGTTGATCGCACCCACCACTTGTAATGGTTTTTCATTTGCGACCGCGTCGCGGAATAGCTGACCAGCAGATTTAGCCATGTTGATGTTCTCCTTGGGTTTGCAGCAATGTTTGCTCAACAATTTTGTAAGATGCATTGATGTGACGGTGCATTAGCATTTCGGCAAGTTCACCGTCACCTTCTGCGATCGCATCTAAAATGCGGATATGTTCGTCCCAAGCTTTGCTCGGTCGATTTGGGGTGTTTGAAAATTGAATTCGGTACATACGGATGAGGTGATACAGCTCATCACATAACATTTTTTCTAAGGTTTTATTACCACTGCTTTTAATAATGCAGTAATGGAAATCATCTTGACCTTCTTGTAAGTAATAACCCTTACCTGCTTTAAAGTTTTCATCTTCAGCATGCATTCGCAGTACATCACGCAATGCTAAAATTTGTTTTTTATCAATATGCTGTGCAGCCAACTTACAGGCTAAGCCTTCAAGTGAAGCACGAATTTGGTAAAGCTCTTGAAACTGTTGTAGAGAAAGAGAAACAACTCGCGCGCCCACATGGGCCGTACGCTCAACCAATTTCTGTCCTTCCAGACGATGAATCGCTTCACGCAATGGACCTCGACTGATCCCATAAATACGCGCCAACTCAGGTTCAGAAATCTTACTGCCCGCAGGAATTTGTCCTAATACAATCGCCGATTGAATTTGCTTAAATACGTGTTCCGTCAGTGTTCTTCCCTGACTCGTGCTTATATCTTGTGGAACAAGGGTATCTTGCATATTGTCGACAATCTCTACAGTTTTGATGATTTTATAACGAGATAATACAAATAATGCAATAGGATTGTCGACAATAAAATAGACTTGCTCAGTCAACCCTATAATCTAGATACAACATTTACAACACACGATAAATAGAGGAAATCATAAATAATTTCATTACATAACAATAGGTTAATAGCATGAATTTTTTATTCTTTGATTTAGATTATTCCGTTTTTTGACTTTGACTAGGCTTTATCCTAAGACCATGGTATGACAGCTTGATTGTAGACAATCCTTATAATCGAGCACTTTGCTACGAATTTTTGTAAGTAAATAATAGGGTCTGTTGATATTTCAGCCATGCATTGCGTTATTGGCTAAAACAACATAAACAAGGCATGAAACGCAGGCAATGGCCTTCCCTTGTCAAGTTTCATAACGCAGTTTAGGGAGGTTTTAGCCATAACCCTGCGGGACAGGAACATTTTTTGTCGTTACTGTGTTATGTTTCGCTCATTTAGAATAACTAAATTTCGCTAAACATGCCTTGTACCGTCTAAAAAATGTCCTCTGTCGCAAGCATCTGTGAAATGTCAACAGGCCCTACACTAGAAATGTAAATAACAGCGTGCTTCATCATCGCTTTATTGGTACATTATTGGGCATCTGGAGTCATGCTCCACAAGACACATCCATGCACCTTGTTGAATAAAAGGACATTGTTAATGTTTCAACATATCCCACCTTATGCAGGCGATCCAATCCTCTCGTTAATGGAACAGTTTAATGCTGATTCACGTGCTGAAAAGGTTAATTTAAGTATTGGTTTATATTACAACGAGGACAGTATCGTTCCACAGCTCGATACCATTATCGAAGCGCAAAAACGTATTGCACCTAAAAATGATAAAACCAAACTTTATCTTCCAATGGAAGGTTTCAAACCTTACCGTGATGCGATTCAAGCATTATTGTTTGGTGCAAATAGCCCTGCAATTCAACAAGGTCGTGTTGCAACCATTCAAACACTGGGTGGTTCAGGTGCATTAAAAGTGGGTGCAGACTTTTTAAAAACCTATTTCCCAAATTCAGAAGTGTGGGTGAGCCAACCAACGTGGGACAACCATGTTGCGATTTTCAACGGTGCGGGCATCAAGAGCAACTTCTATCCATATTTCGATGCAGAAACACGTGGCGTTGATTTTGATGGCATGTTGTCGACATTAAAAACTTTGCCTGAACAAAGCATCGTGTTGTTACACCCTTGCTGTCACAACCCGACAGGTGCGGATTTAAATCCAGCACAGTGGGATCAAGTGATTGCGGTATTAAAAGAGCGTAACCTCATCCCATTCCTCGACATCGCTTACCAAGGTTTTGGCGATGGTATGGAACAAGATGCTTATGCGATTCGTGCTTTAGACCAAGCTGGTTTGAACTTCATCGTCAGCAACTCATTCTCTAAAATCTTCTCACTTTATGGTGAGCGTGTTGGTGGTTTAACTTTCGTATGTGACGATGCTGAAGCAGCACAATGCACATTCGGTCAGTTAAAAGCAACGGTACGTCGTATCTACTCTAGCCCACCAACAACTGGTGCCTGGTTGGTTGATCAAGTGCTCAATGACGCTAATCTAAATCAACAATGGCAAGGCGAAGTGAAAGAGATGCGCGAGCGTATTATCAAAATGCGTAGCATCTTAAAAGATGAGTTGACGAAAGCGCTTCCTGACCGTGACTTTAGCTACCTTGTAAACCAAAAAGGCATGTTCAGCTACACAGGTTTGACAGGCGAACAAGTCGATACACTGCGTGAAGAGTATGCAATTTACCTTGTGCGCAGTGGTCGTATCTGCGTTGCAGGTCTCAACATGAACAATGTGTATAAAGTTGCCAAAGCGATGGCTGAAGTTCTAGCAAAATCAGCTTAACATCCCCTTGCGGAGCTATAATCGCTCCTCATCTCCCTTTTAAAAGGGAGATTTTATGGATCAAAAAAAGGTTGTTTCACGTGAAACAACCTTTTTTATTTTCTAAGCTAAGAGTGATTGAAATGAGAAACGCTCAACCACCTAAAAATAAGACTTTCTCTTTGCTTAATTCTGTATCAATCAATGTTCAATTACGCTTTGTCTTTGTATACTTCAACACATTGATAAACTACAAACAGCTCTTTTAAATGACTCAACTAACTTGCTTCAAAGCGTATGATATTCGCGGAAAATTAGGTACAGAACTGAATGAAGAAATCGCCTATAAAATTGGTCGTGCATACGGACAAATCTATCAACCTAAAAAAGTAGTGATTGGTTGTGACATCCGTCTGAGTAGTGAAGGCTTAAAGCAAGCAACCATTCGTGGTCTGAATGATGCAGGTGTCAATGTTCTCGATTTAGGCATGACGGGTACTGAAGAAGTTTATTTCGGCGCTTTCCATCTTGATGTACAAGGCGGAATTGAAGTGACCGCCAGCCATAATCCGATGGACTACAATGGCATGAAATTGGTTCGTGAAAATGCACGCCCAATCAGTGCTGATACAGGATTAAAAGACATCCAAGCACTCGCTGAATCAGGTGCTTTTACCGAAGTTGAGCAAAAAGGTACAACTGCAAACTATAATATTCTGCCAGAGTTTGTCGAGCATTTATTAACCTATATCGACCCTCAAAAAATCAAACCACTCAAGCTGGTGGTAAATGCAGGCAATGGCGCAGCAGGTCATGTGATTGATGCCATTGAACAAAAATTCGAGCAACTCAATATTCCAGTTGAATTTATTAAAATTCATCATGAAGCAGACGGTACTTTCCCAAATGGTATTCCGAATCCGATTCTGATTGAAAACCGTGACAGCACCCGTAATGCCGTACTGCAACATCAAGCCGATATGGGCATTGCTTGGGATGGTGACTTTGATCGTTGTTTCCTGTTTGATGAAAAAGGGCAGTTTATCGAAGGCTATTACATCGTCGGTTTATTGGCACAGGCCTTCCTGATCAAGCAATCAGGTGAGAAAATCGTGCATGACCCACGTCTAGTCTGGAATACCTTTGATATTGTCAATCAATATCAAGGCGTTGCGGTACAATCAAAATCTGGGCATGCTTTTATTAAAGATGTGATGCGTGAACACAATGCAGTTTACGGTGGGGAAATGAGCGCTCATCATTATTTCCGCGACTTTGCTTATTGTGATAGCGGTATGATTCCTTGGTTACTCACCATTGCCCTACTCTCAGAAACAGGGCAATCTCTTTCGACACTCGTGGAAAATATGATTGCCAAGTTCCCATGTAGCGGAGAAATCAATTTTAAAGTAGCAGACACGCAAGCAACGGTTCAAAAGATCTTTGATCATTATGCAGACCAAAATCCACAGATTGATCGTACCGATGGTGTGAGTCTGGATTTCGGTGCATGGCGTTTAAATGTTCGTGCGTCAAATACAGAACCATTACTTCGACTGAATATCGAAAGCCGTGCAGATCGAAATCCACAGCCAATGCAAAGTTATGTGGATGAGCTAACTGCACTGATTCAAGGGTAATCTAAGAATTAAAAAAACAGGGAGCAATTGCTCCCTGTTCTATTTGAAACAGTAGTTACTGATATCCATTAGGATTATGCTTCTGCCAGTTCCAGCTATCTGCCAGCATATCTTCCAGCGTATATTGGGGCTGCCAACCAAGCTCATTTTTAGCTCGCGAAGCATCAGCATAAAATGCGGGTAAATCTCCGGCTCTGCGTTCAGCAAATTCTGTCGGAATCTGAACCCCATTAACGTTTTCAAACGTTTCTTTAATTTGCAAAACTGATATTGGAGCGCCAGTCCCAATGTTCCAAGCTCGACAACCTTGATTATTTAGACGATTGGACACTGCCTGCACATGGGCTTTCGCCAAATCTACCACATGAATAAAGTCCCGTTCACAAGTACCATCTTTGGTTGGATAATCATGACCAAAAATAGATAGTTTTTCACGACGTCCTACAGCAACTTGAGTCACGTAAGGCATTAAATTATTCGGGACTCCTCGTGGATCTTCACCTATCTGCCCACTTTTATGCGCACCGACAGGATTAAAATAACGAAGTAAAGCGATTGACCATCTAGAATCTGCTAACGCCAATTTTTCTAACATCTGCTCAATAACCAGCTTGGTATAACCATAATTATTATTGGGCAAACTTAAAGGCATATCTTCCTGATAAGGAGATGGATTTAATTCACCATATACCGTTGCTGATGAACTAAATACCAGTGTAAATTTACAAGCTTTTTCCATCGACCTCACAAGTTGAATACTACCTGCGATATTATTGTCGAAATAAATTAAAGGATTAGACTGACTTTCACCTACTGCTTTTAAACCAGCAAAATGGATCACCGCATCAATTTGATGAGACTGAAAAAGCTCATCTAATGCAGTTTCATCACGAATATCGCCTTGTACAAAAACCAAGGTTTTATTTGCTAATTTTTGTACTCTAACTAGCGATTCTTCGGAGCTATTTGAAAGATTATCAAATACAACGACCTCATGACCCGCGCTGAGCAATTCTAAACAAGTATGTGAACCAATATAACCAGCACCACCTGTGACTAAAATTTTAGCCATCTGTCTTTCCTAATAATATTTTTAATAAACCTTGAGTAGATGCATCGAAACTTGATAAATCCTCTTGTTCACGATTTAGAATCGGTAACAGTTGATTGGCAATTTCTTTGCCTTTCTCAACACCCCATTGGTCAAAAGGATTAATATTCCAAAGTACGGATTGCACAAAGACTTTATGTTCATACATTGCAATCAACATCCCTAAACTATAAGGATTCAATTCTTTTAATAGGATTGTTGAACTTGGTTGATTACCTGAATATTGTTTATAAGCAGGTAAGTCTTGTAACTCATTAGCCGCAAGAGCTTGATTACCAAAGGCCAATAATCTTGATTGTGCCAAACAATTTGACAATGCTAAATGGTGTTGTTCAACGAACGCATCTGCATTTTCCACATAGGTAAACTGATTGCCGTTATAGCGTTTCACGGGTGCGATGAAATCACAACTCACCGAATGTGTGCCTTGATGTAAAAGTTGATAAAATGCATGTTGTGCATTCGGCCCAACCTCGCCCCACACAATTGGACAAGTTGCAGTATCGACTTTGTCTCCATTTCGCTGAATCGACTTTCCATTCGACTCCATTTCTAACTGCTGTAAATATGCCGCAAAATATTTTAAGCGTCCATCATAAGGCAATACAGCATGGGTCTGAATATCGAGGAAATTGTTATTCCATGTACCTAACAAGCCCATTAAGACAGGGATATTTTGATGAAATGACGCATTTTGAAAATGTTGGTCAATCGCATGCGCACCAGCCAACAGTTGCTTAAAACCTGCTACACCAATGGTTAATGCAATTGGCAAACCGATACAAGACCATAGAGAGTAACGACCACCGACCCAATCCCAAAGTTGCAATTGTTTATCAGCTGCAATACCCCATTCCGTCATTTTTTCAGGCTTAGTTGAAACCCCAATAAAATGATTTTTCAGAATTTTATCATTACTACCTAATGCTTTTTCTAACCATTGACGAACAGTTTGTGCATTGGAAAGCGTATCAATGGTGCCAAACGATTTTGATGAAATAATAAAAAGCGTTGTTTCGGGTCGTAACTGATGTAATAAATCAGATAACTGACTTCCATCCATGGTGGAAACAAAATGTACAGCTAAAGGTTTAACCGTCGAGACTTTAAAATCAGACAGTGCATGAGTCACCATCAATGGACCTAAATCGGATCCACCAACACCGATATTGACCACATCTTGAATCACTTCACCTGTTGCACCACGATATTGTCCCGCATGAATTTTTTCTACTAAGGCATACATACGATCAAGTTGTGCATGGACTTGTGCTGTGATTTCAGACTGAAACGCTGAATCTCGTGGCAGTCGTAATGCCCAATGCATCGCTGCGCGATGCTCTGTATAATTAATTTGCTCAGATGAAAATAATGTTTTGATCCAACGCCCTAGGCTTTGTGCATCTGCGAGTTCAACCAACGCTTTTAAGATGTTTTGATCAACACGATGCTTACTAAAATCCAAGACAATTTGATCATGTTCAACCGAGAAGTGGCTAAAACGCGCAGGATCATCTGCAAACAAAGTATTGAGGTGGACATCTTTAAATTGCTTTTGCAAAGAGACTAAACGCTCTAAAACAGAAGCCTGCTCTTGTACAGGAAAAGGCTGTATGTGTTTAATCATAATTAACGCCCCACACCCATATAAGCAAAACCTTGTGCTTTCACATAATGAGGATCATATATATTGCGCCCATCTAAAATCAACGGATGTTCCATCAACTGAATGAGTTGCTTAAAGTCTGGACTCCAGTATTGCTTCCAAGCAGTTAAGACACACAAACCGTGAGCATGATGTACTGCATCATATTGATCATTACAGAGAATTAAATCGGCTCTTTCACCATAAATCATCGCGATTTCATCTAATGCTTGTGGATCATGTAAACGAACCGTTACGCCTTGCGCCCACAATGCTTTTAACATTTGATGTATCGGTGATTGTTGAATACTTGAAGTATTCTCCTTAAATGAAGCCCCCCATATTGCTATGGTTTTGGCTTGTAATTCTCCATGATAATAATTCCACAATTTACGGAACAGAATTTCTTTTTGTTGTTCATTAATATCCCAAACTTGCGCGAGTAATTGACTTTTGACTCCAGTATTTGCAACAGTACTTGCCAACGTCAAAACATCATGAGAAAAATTCTCCCCACCAAAGCCTGCACCAGGATACAAATAGGCAGCACCAATTCGATTATCCGCAGCCATTCCCTGTCTAACCGAAGCGATATCAATACCGAGTTTTTCAGCAACCACCGCTAAATCATTAATATAGCTAATTCGGGTTGCTAACATGCCTGAAATACTGAGTTTGGTAAACTCCGCATCCAAAATTGGCATGAACAAATATTGTTGCTCTAGAGGAAAAAAAGGTCTTAATAACTCTTTGACTTTGCTTTGGGCACGACTGTCTAAGCACCCAACGATTAACTGCTTCGCTTGAGTTAGACTTTGCAAAGCATTACCTTCCTGAATTGTATCAGGTAAATAAACCCAATCATCTTCTGAAAGGATCTGCTGCATTTTCTCAGTGCCATGTAAGCCAAAGGTCGAAGCATTGATCATTAACTTGGGGTGAATAATGGTTCTTTGCTTAAGAGTCTCTAAAAGCTCAAAAACGAAGGCTTCTTGAGTTTGATTAAAGCTGAATAAATATCCATCGATATCTAAAGGAAGATTTTGAAGCGCAGCATATTTTAGAAACCCACTCTTCAACTGTTTTTCTAATAAGCGGCTGACATTTTCATCATGAAATGCATATTGCAAATCATTTTGTTGTTTCTGAGTATCTGAACACCAATACACAAAGTGCCCAGATTCAGATAGAAGTGCAGACATCACCCCAGCATATAAGGTATTGCCAAAAACTGCGATTTTCATAACCGTTAACCCTAAACCTATAGGGCTAACTCGCGAATTAAGCCCTTAAAATCTTCACCCAGTTTTGGATGTTCAATACCATAATGTAATACAGCTTTAAGATAACCAATCTTACTACCACAATCAAAGGTCTGCCCCTTCATTCGGTAGGCTTCAACAGGTTCAAGTTGTTGCAGGCTTGCAATAGCATCTGTCAATTGAATCTCATTACCCGCACCACGAGGGGTATTTTCCAACATTGTCATAATTTTGGCAGGTAAGATATAACGGCCCACAACCGATAAATTCGAAGGTGCTGTTCCCACTGCGGGTTTCTCAACAATCCCTTGCATAACAATACTCTCACCCTCGTTTGGAGAGTTTGCCACATCTACGATACCGTATTGATCGACCAAATGGTCGGGCACCGCTTCTACCATAATTTGCGCAGCTCGCGATTGCTCAAAGCGTTGAATCATGAGCAACAAATCATTTTCTGGCGCAGTATCTTTCACCAACACATCAGGCAGCAAAACAGCAAAAGCGTCATCCCCCACGATATCTTTTGCACAAAGCACAGCATGTCCTAGCCCTAAAGGTTGCGGCTGACGTACACTCACGACGCTGACATGTTTTGGTAGAATATCGGTGATTTCTTTGAGTAAATCGAATTTCTTTTTTTGCTCTAACGTTGTTTCAAGCTCAAAGTTGCGATCGAAATAATTTTCAATCGATGCTTTAGAAGAATGCGTAACCAAAATAATTTGCTCGATTCCCGCCTTTACTGCTTCATTCACAACATATTCAATCGCTGGACGATCCACCACCGTTACCATCTCTTTAGGAATGGATTTACTTGCTGGCAGAAAACGCGTGCCTAAACCTGCAACAGGTAAAATTGCTTTTTTGATCATAACTTTTCTCGAATTAATTCACTCTGACTTCGCCACTACGCTTATAACCGTCCACATAATGTTCCAGCTGGGTCAAAGCCCAGTCCACATCATGATCAATCGCTGTCATTTGGTTGATTCTAGCAAAGATATCTTGGATCTCTTCTAGCGGATAATGCTTTTCAAAAGAACGAAGAATGCGCGTATGTTGGGTGTATTCTGTATTTTCCTGATCAATCAGCAACTCTTCATACAGTTTTTCACCTGGTCTTAAACCACTATACGCGATTTCAATATCACCTTCTAAAGAACCTGTTTCACGCACTTTTAAACCACTGAGTTTAATCATTTGACGTGCGAGATCTTGGATGCGAACAGGCTCTCCCATATCCAGCAGAAATACATCACCGCCTGAACCTAATGCGCCAGCTTGAATCACCAACTGTGATGCCTCAGGAATGGTCATAAAGTAGCGTGTTACATCTGGATGCGTCACTGTAATTGGACCACCGACAGCGATTTGCTGCTTGAATAATGGCACCACAGAGCCCGAAGAACCGAGAACATTACCAAAACGAACGATACTGATTTGCGTATTTGGCTTCGTCTCGGCAACAGCCTGACAATAAAGCTCAGCCATACGTTTAGACGCCCCCATCACATTGGTCGGTCGCACCGCTTTATCTGTTGAAATAAGCACAAAGGTTTCTACACCCTTTTTCACTGCTGCATTCAAACTATTTGCCGTACCAATTGCATTGTTTTTTAAGCCTGCAATTGGGTTACATTCAACTAATGGTACATGTTTATACGCAGCCGCATGATAGACCGTCTGTACGTGATATTGTTCGATAATTCGCTCAAGCTTTTGCTGATCTTGTACCGTTCCTAAAATAGGAACAATCTCGCAAGTTCCAGTGCGTCTTAGCTCTTTATCAATATCGTATAATGCAAACTCGGTGAGTTCATATAACACCAAAAGTTTGGGTTGGTTTTTAATAATTTGACGACATAGCTCTGAGCCAATTGAACCACCAGCACCTGTCACCATCACCACTTTATCTTGGATATTTTTAACCAATAAATGTGCGATTGGAGGAACAGGGTCACGTCCTAGTAAGTCAATAATATCGACTTCTTGAATATCTGAAACACGAATTTCACCATCCACCAACTGGGTTAAACCAGGCAGCTCGGTGATTTTAACACGAGCAGATTCAAATTGTTGAATGATCTCAGTTTTGCGTACACGACCAACAGAAGGCAAGGCTAAAAGAATTTCATCGATGCGATCTTTTTCGAAACGTTGTAGTGCCTTTTCTACCGAATAAACCTTTAAACCACCAACAATCTGACCTTGTAATGATGCATAGTCATCAATAAAAAATACGGACAAATGATCATCAGAACGGTTCAATGCAGCCGCAATTTGTTGACCTGCATCCCCTGCACCATAAATTGCAATTCTTTTCCGCCCAAGTTCAGAATAGAAAGAGGCTTTCACCACAAAACGGATAATTGCACGACTCGCCCAGACCCATGCAAACATCATAAAACCGAACATGAATGGAATCGACATAGGCACATAAGCTTCAGTACATGCATTAAGCACATATAAAGCAATCATGGTCAATGCGACAGCAAATGCCAATTTAACAATAAAAACCTCATCAAAGGTTCTTACGATAAATCGGTACACACCTGTAACACCTAAGCTAATCACCGCAATCAAACTGACGAGGAGAATCCCATGATCAATACCAGGAATAACCTGCGCACCTATATCAAACAGGCGAATGGAATAGCACAACCATAAAATGATTGGGAAGACTAAAATGTCTAAAAAAACAAGAAAAAGTTGTTTATATAATCTTGGCGCTGAGGCAAATTGATGAATAATCTTTTTCACAGTGATCTTCTAATCATCCTACATTCAGTTCGATCTTTATACGCACTTCTGATCTCACTCGAAATAACTTTTACATATGATGTACATTATCTTTAAAATAGTAAGATATGCACCTCACATCCTACTATTTTTATGAATTAGTCTGCGATTCTAATTGACCATCAATGTATGTAATTTCTCAATTGCATCTACGGTTTTTTGAACACTCAATTCACTCAAAGTTGGATGAACCAAAAACATTAAACTCGTTTCACCGAGTTGTTGTGCATTTTTCAGACGCTCAACAGGTCGCCAAGCAGTATCATCAAAAGCATGTTCCAAATAAACCTCTGAACATGACCCACTAAAGCACGGCACTTGCTGAGCATTAATTTCTTGCATCACTCGATCACGTGACCAATCTTCAGGTAACGCCTGTTCATTAATTTGGATATAACATTTATAGTGAGCATGCACATAATCCTCACTTGGACGATGTACTGTAAAATATGGCGAATCATCAAAAGCAGCCCAAATCTTTTCTGCATTAATCGTTCGCTGCTGAGTCCACTCAGGCATACGCTGTAACTGAATACGACCAATTACAGCCTGCATTTCCATCATACGCCAATTCGTGCCGAACGAATCATGTAACCATCGGAAACCTGGAGGATGTTGCTTGTTATAAACGCTATCGTAGCTCTTACCGTGATCTTTATAAGACCACATTTTTTTCCAAAGTATTTCATCATTGGTGGTGACCATACCGCCTTCACCGCCTGTCGTCATGATTTTATCTTGGCAGAATGACCAAGCAGAAATATGTCCGATAGAGCCAGCGGGTTTGCCTTTGTATTGAGCACCATGAGCCTGAGCACAATCTTCAATAACATACAAACCCTTTTCCTCAGCCAATTGCATAATCGGATCCATGTCACACATCCAACCGGCTAAGTGCACACAAATAATAGCCTTGGTATTAGGTGTCAAGACTGCTTCAATGGTTCGTCGCGAAATATTTTGAGAATCCAACTCGACATCTGCGAATATAGGATTTGCACCAGCTGTAACAATTGAACTTGCGGACGCAAGAAAGGTACGGGAAGTTACTATCACGTCATCACCCATACCAATACCTAATGCTTTTAAGGCAACATCTAATGCAACGGTTCCATTTGCTAAAGCGACTGCATATTGAGTGCCAGCAAATGCAGCAAACTCTTTCTCAAATTCGCGACACTCCTGCCCCGTCCAATAGTTCACCTTATTTGAAAGTAATACCTTAGATACGGCATCTACTTCTTGTTGAGTGAAACTTGGCCATGGTTCAAATGCAGTGTTTAACATCTTAATTTACCTTCTCATTGACCATTATCAAAAATGGCATGCTTTTCCGCTATCATTTACTTATATGAAAAAACTGTCTTTTTCATACAGTTTGTATTATTTCTTTTCCAATATACGTGCAGGATTTCCAACCACTGTTACGCCTGCCGGTACACTTTTGGTTACCACAGCGCCCATACCCACAACAGCACCTTTTCCAATGACTAAAGGTTTATCAGGCGTACCCTGTTTAATAACAGCACCTGTCCCAATATATGCATGATCCTCTATATGAATATTGCCATTGCATTTTACGCCAGGAGCAAAGGTGACGTAATCGCCAATTACACAGTCATGCTCGACATAACTGTACAAATTAGCATGAAAGCATTTACCTATCTTGATATTTGACGTAATTGTCACGAATGGGCTCAGCGCAGCACCCTCTCCGATCTCAACCTCATCCATAAACAAGGTATTGTCAGCATATACAGACCATAGATTCATTCCATCTTCTGCAAGACGATTGGCTATCTTTTCTCTAACACTACTATTGGCAATCGCGACAAGCACATGTTTATTTAAGTAATTTAAATCTTTGAAAGTCTGATAGTTTAATGCCACATGACCATTAATCTTTTGAGACGCGACCAAGCTGTCATCTATAAAGTAGAGTTCGGCTTGGATGCCCATCCGTTGTAAGTGCTGACGGGCAACTGGCATTAAACTTCGGCCACAACCTGAGGCGCCATAAACAGCATAAATATTATTGTGGTTCATTCTGATTGTCCGATGCTGAACCTGTAAACTTGGTCATCGTTGCTTCGCCAGCTTCACTGATATCATCTTTAGCGATCACTTTTTTCACTGTTTTCAACATGATTTTAAAGTCCAACCAGATCGACTGATTTTCAACGTACCATGTATCTAGTTTAAACTTCTCTTCCCAGCTGATGGCATTCCGTCCATTGACTTGCGCATGGCCCGTCATACCTGGACGTACATCATGACGCTTGGCTTGCTCTTTATTGTAAAGTGGTAAATATTCCATTAATAAAGGACGAGGCCCTACAATACTCATATCACCTTTAATCACATTCCAAAGTTCTGGCATTTCATCCAGACTGGTGGAACGTAACATTTTACCAAAAGGGGTTAAACGCTCACTATCCGGCAAAGGATTACCCTGTGCATCAACAGCATCTTTCATGGTACGAAACTTAATCATTTCAAACGGTTTACCATGCAGACCTGGACGAACCTGACGAAACAAGACTGGAGAACCTAAGTTCTTTTTTACTTTATAAGCCACAAAAACATATAAAGGAGATAAAAGGACTAATGCAGTAGAGGCAATTACAATATCTAATAAACGTTTGATCATTTCAATAATCCCATTTCAGTTAGCATATGTTTATTAACTGCATCAACATCATATTTATTTAAAGCAATTTCACGAGATCTTTTGCCCATTTTCGCAATTAACTCAGGAGAATCAATTAATATCTTCATAGCTTCTAACAAGCTCTGGACAGATCTAACCTCAACTAAATATCCATTATCGCCATGGATTACAGTTTCTTTACAGCCAGGTGCATTCGTTGTAATGATAGCTCTTCCCATTGCCATAGCCTCAAGCACAGTTCTAGGTGTTCCCTCTCGATAAGAAGGTAATACATATACAGAGCTAACTTCGATTGCAGGACGTACATCAGAAAGTTTACCCCAGTATTTCAGCCTACCATCCGCAATCCACTCGTCTAATTCTTGTTGAGTAATCGCTGTTGGGTTCTCATCGATCCATCCGACCAAGTGAAACTCAGTTTCTGGGTATATTTGCTTAATCTGTTTAGCTGCCTCAGCAAACTCTCTTACGCCTTTGTCAACCAATAAACGTGCAATAAGCAAAAAAGATATCTTAATTTGTCCAGAATTACTTTTAGGTGGCTCAACGACTGTAAAGTCTTGAACATTTACTCCAGAACCATTCACAACAACTGACGGTTTATTAACATTCAGCAAATGCATATCGTGGAATAATTTCAAATCATCAGGGTTTTGAAAAAAGACTTTTTCTGTATGTTTTAAAGCTCGTGCATATAAACCATGAACTAATTTTTGAAAAATGCTACGTTTACCAGATTCTACATTTTGAAATGCATAGCCTAAACCTGTAATCAACGCAAAACGATGTGGTACTTTAGCTAACCATGCAGCCAATGTCCCGTAAATAACAGGCTTAATGGTATAAGACAGCACATAGTCTGGTTTTATTTTTTTCATTAACACATACATTGCGACTAAAGTTTTAAAGTCAGCAACTGGATTTGTGCCTGTACGTTGCATTGGTATTTCATGCAACGAATAGCCAAGCTGCTTAAGCTGGCGAGCTTCTTCAGGAAATAAAGTAAAGTCTGGGCATACAATATGTACATCAATCCCTTGTTTTGCAATCGCTTCAAGAAGTTTGCCACGAAAGTTTAAAACAGAGGGAAGGTAACTTGCGACAATCAAAAATTTCATGGTGTTGTGAGCTCTAAAACTTTATTCCAAAAAGATGAAACTGAACGATTTTCAGCTATATAATTTTGATAAGTAAGAGAATAATTAAACTGACTTTCTAAAGCGTGTTGCAATGCAATTTTAAGTTCATTCACAGAACATTCTTGCGTCACGTGTATATGAGGCAATTCATAAACACCATCCGTACAAGGAGTAGAAATGACATAATCAATACCAGCTGCCATCATTTCAATTAATACGTTCGGAAATCCCTCTATTTCTGAAGAAATGACACCTAGTTTTGAATTTGCAAACCATTGTATTGGGTTACTGATTTTTCCAGTAAAGATCACGCTTTGCGTGATTCCTAATGCCTCAACCAGTGTTTTTAATTTTGACTCCTCAGGACCTTCACCAATTAACACTAATTTATAGTTGGGGTATTGTGAGTTAATTTCACTAAATGCCTGAAGAAGATAGTCAAATTTCTTTAAAGGAATGAAACGACCACATGCGACAATCAAGTCTTGCTTTTCAATTTTAGATATTGAATTCTCTATATAATCTATATTGACTGGGTTTGGAATAACTTCCATTTTTTTAGCAGGAGTATAGCCTAAAGCAGTTTCAAGTGAATTTTTCATTTTTTCAGTTTGACAAATAATTAAGTCTTGTCGCCCATACATAAAATTATAAATAAATTTAAAAATAATACGCCAAATACCAAAAAATCGCTCAAATATTACTGTAGATTCACGAGATATCAAAATAGAGTTTCTAAAAAACCCTATTTTTTTTAGAAAACTAAGCACCCCATTCATATGAGTATGCGAAGAAAATAGATAATCAAAATTATTATAACTTATTTTAATTAGACCTAAAATCAAAGGAATTATTGCTTTTTTTTCAGATTTATAATTATAAACAACAAGGTTAAAACGTTGAAATTTTTCCAGCCTCTCCCAGCCATCTTGCCTCCCACGTGACATAATAACTACAGTTACGTTATGCCCCTCCAATAATAAATAATAAATAATATTAAACATTACTCGCTCAGCCCCACCCAAAACGGCAGTAGGAAATAAAAAAAGATGATTTTTTTTAGTCATTTATTTCTTTCTCTAATTTAATTGCAAAATTCACTCGTTCTTTATAACAAGTAATATGTTGAATCTCACCACTAGTTATACAAGTTTTCTCAATTTTTTGATGAAACTTATCATAGGTAGAAATAACACGAGCAGGGTTTCCTACTGCTACACTATTCGTTGGAATACTCTTTGTCACAACACTTCCAGCCCCAATTACCACATTGTCTCCGATAGTTACCCCTGGCATAACAATGCTATTAAGCCCTATAAAAACATTTGAACCAATTGTGATAGGTGCATATTTTTGGTATCTATTATTATTTTCATCACTAACTAGCCATGTACTTCCATCATGTGTAACTAGACGTACACCAGAAGTGATAGTTACTCTATCTCCAATAGTAATTAGAAAAGGTTCAGACCCCCATTCTTTAATATAAATTCTACAGTCATTACCTACAGTTACACCTTTTCTTCTAGCATATTTAACACTTCCTTCAATAAAATAAACTGCAAAATCAATAAATTTACGTAAAAGCACCAATAGTTTCATTTTTTGACCACCTGCAAAAACCTGAATAAAATAATAAGAGCAATAAAAAACAATATATATGAAAACCCATTAACAATGATTCTAAAATCACCTACTGAGCCATACATCCCCCAGACAAGCACACAAGGCAGGGTAAAAACTAATACCACTTTATTTTTCTTATTATTACAATTTAATTTATCAAAATAGGAGAAAAGGAAACTATATAGTATAGCCATTAAAAACATTCCAGGAATCCAAAGAGAGTATAAACCATATGCTAAAATACCTGGTGGAATAGTACTGTCATAAATCCCTGTAAAGTTTTGAGTATTAATATAACTAATACTCTCTGGCTTAGATATTCCAGTTAATCTCTCTGGGATCAAATAAAAAAGAATATAAAAATTATCCTTAAACCAATAAAGGTTATTTGTATCAGAAAAATACTGTAAAGCCATTTCATTAGAATAATTTCTATGTGCAAAGTACCCTAGAAATGAATCGAGGAAGCTCGATTTCTCATTCTCACCCATAATTGTTAACAAACTTTCACCATTCATTAAAGCCTCTAAAGAAGAGAATATTTTCTTACCTTGGGTAATAAAAATAAAAGAAAGAGTACCAACTCCACCATATAGAATAGTTTTCTTAAGGTTGATTTTAAACCCATCTTTTGCATATATAGTTAATATAACTAATGCGAGAAGATACATTACAATTCGAGTTCTCCCACTCATTAGTATTAAGGCTAAGAAGAGTACAGATGCAGAAATCAGAAATAAAATTATATTTTTTTTCACTTCCCCATTAATGCATTGTAGAGAAAAATAAAGAAATGGGAACACACCAATAGGCATTAAATATTTTACAAAGGTTAGTTTACTCCCATCTTCAACTTCACCATAACCAGAACGAATTGCAGCTGCAGAATATAAAGCATTTTGCAAACCACCGTATTGAGCAATATAAATAAGAATAAAAACAAAGCAAAACAAAAGAGATATTATACTAGGATATTTTAAATTTATTCGCTCAAAAGAAAATGATTTAATTTTTTCAAAAAAATAAAAATAAAAAATTAAAGATAAAAAATAAGAAATAACTACTAAAATATATGAGAAAAAGAACAAAGTATCACTTTGTTCTAAGTTTATATACAATAATTTATTTTCAGAAAAACTATAATAACTATAAGCCCCGCTTAAACCATAAATAAATAAATAAGTTAGGTTCATTACATGCAAACCTATATTATATTTATATTTACTTATGCAGAATAAAAATATAATTACCAGAAAAACAATAAATGGCAAATAAATCAAATACATATTTAACTCATTTTTCTTAGAAGCTTTACAGGTACACCACCATATGCTCCCTTTTCATTAATACTTTTTGTCACTAAACCACAAGCACCTATAACGACGCGATCAGTAACATGCACTCCATCTAAAACCGTTACTCTAGCACCAAACCAGACATCACCTCCAATATAAATTCCCTCTCTACTCGTGCCTTGATCTTTAATCAAGACATCTGATCTTTCAAATATATGATTACTTGATATCATAATAGACTGTGTACCTATTCTTGTGTTATTACCAATTGATAATCCGCCAGCACCATTCAAAAAACATTTTGAATTAATACTAACATTATTACCAATTTGGATACTTCCGCCGTAGCACTTAATATAAGTATTTTCTCCTATAAAGGTATTATCACCTATTTGAAGATTGGCACCTTTTTCAACAATAATAGTCACGCCATTTTCTATGACCACATTTTCACCAAAAGTGATTTTTCCATTTATATCAAAATTAACATTTACACCAATTTTTTTAATCTTTGTCCTAAAAATAGAACTATAAAAAAGTGTTCTAAATGAAGTGAAAAATATCGAGAATAATTTCATAACTTTCAGGATCAACATTTTTTCATATTCCCTACAGCAAAATAAATAGAAAAATTATAAAAAATTAGACTTAATGGAATTGCATATAACATGCTGTTTTTATCATCCAATAAGCTATAAATAATTATAAAGAACAAAGCTTTAACAATTAACTCTACAATTTGTAGCTTTAATAATATATCACTTCTTCTTTTAGCAATTAAAAATCCTGAAATTGGAGGATTACAAAAAACAGCCCAGTATCCTAAGGTAAGAATCTTAAAGTATGTAGAGATACCACTCCACTCGCTACCAAAGATCAATGAATAAAGAGATTCAGGTAAAGCAAAAAATATTAAAAAGAAAGGCAAAGATACTAAACTTAAAAAAAGACTACTTTTTAATGCCTCTCTATAATCACCATTTGTATTAAATTTACGAATAAAAAATTGTCTTATAGTTTGTGACATTAAATTAATAGGTAGTCTAAGTGTTCTCTCTACAATTGAATAAAAACCAGCAACTTGATAACTTAAAAAATGTGAGACCACATAATATGGCAAGTTATGTGAAAAACTATTTAATAATGCATGGGGGGTATTAGAGAAAATAAAGTCTTTATACCCCTTAAAACTAGAAAATCCAACTCTATATACTTTATATTTAAATATATAACTAAATGATAATAAAATTATGAATAAAGAGCTTATTAAATAGCTTGCAAGTAGATTTGCATTATAAAAAAATGGGAAGGAAACTTGGACAACAACAACAATTAGACTGCGAAGTATATTTAGACTAGCGCAAAAATATTCATTCTCTATAGAAAAATTATAATTATAAATACATTGAATGAGGATATTCGCCAACACTCCAAAATTAATTGCAAATATCATTAATGGATTAAAGATAAATACCATAACTCCGGATGAAATTATGCAAAATAAAATAGCTAACAATATACTTTCAAAAATTAAACTTTTTTTTTCTTCAGCTTGTGCAATTAATATTGCTTGATCCAATCTTAGATTAGCAATAGTTGACATTACACTAACGATGGCTAATGCTACGCCATATTGTCCAAAGTCTTTTACACTATACAAACGTGTTAATATAGGAAGTGCGATAAAAGTTATTATCGCACCAACCAATAAACTTGATGTTATAACACCAATCGATTTATATTTGCTTATTAACAATCGAGGATTCATGAAATATTCTTTACATACCACTTCATTGCTAAATCAACGCCTTCAGAAATAACATATTGGGCTTTGTAACCTAACAAATTCTGAATTTTTTCAACAGATGCTTGCGAATGTCTTACATCTCCCTTACGAAAATCTCTATAAATTGGATCTTTAACATAAATAATCTGATTTTCTTTTAATGCATTTTTAATTGCATTAAATAAATCATTTAAGGTAGTTCGATCTCCTACAGCGACATTATAAACTTGATTTTTTGCTTCTTCATTTTCAGTAGTAGCAGCTAAGATATTTGCCTGAACTGTATTTTCGATAAAGCAGAAATCTCGACTGGTTTCACCGTCACCATTGATAAAGACATCATCGCCTTGAATCATTGCAGCTGTCCACTTTGGAATTACCGCAGCATATGCTCCATTTGGATCTTGACGCTTTCCAAATACATTAAAATAACGTAAACCAATACATTTAAAGTCGTATGTACGAGCGAATACATCTGCATATAACTCATTAACGTATTTAGTTACAGCATATGGAGATAATGGATTACCGATATTTTCTTCTACTTTAGGAAGTGCAGGATGGTCGCCATAAGTCGAGCTACTTGCTGCATAGGTAAAACTTTTTACCTGTGCATCACGAGCAGCTACTAACATATTAAGGAAACCTGTAATATTTGCGGCATTAGTCGTAATTGGATCAGCAATGGAACGAGGGACTGAACCTAGAGCTGCCTGATGTAAAACGTAATCAACATTTGCACACGCTTTTTGACAGTCTTCAAGATTTCGAATATCACCTTGAATAAATGTGAATCTCGCCCACTGTTCTGTTGTAACAAGGCTTTGCACTTCATCTAAATTATGTTGATGACCTGTTGCGAAATTATCTAAACCGACAATTTTCTGATCTAACTTTAATAGCGTCTCAAGCAAGTTTGAGCCGATAAAACCAGCAACGCCAGTGATTAACCATGTTTTTGGCTGATATTTTAATTGCTCACATACTGTTTGATATTGGCCCATCTTTAATTTCCTTATGATTTATAGTCGGATATCTGACTCTGCTTGAGATAAAACATATTTTAAGTCATATAAAACATGATTATTTTTACCTAAAGCACGGATAGCAGTAGCGCCCATCTCTTTAAATTGCTCATGCGCAACAGCTAAGATCACTGCATCATAAGTATTCTTTTCAACTGACTGAACTGGTGTAATCCCGTATTCATGCTCAGCTTCTGCTTGGTCAACCCACGGATCATACACATCAACTTGTGTCTCGTATTCTTTTAGCTCAGCTACTATATCAATAATTTTGGTGTTTCGAATATCTGGGCAGTTTTCTTTAAAACTAAGGCCTAGGATTAAGACTTTGGCACCTTCCACCTGAATTTTCTTTTTAATCATTCCTTTAACAAGCTGAGTAACGACATAAGCACCCATATTGTCATTTAATCGACGACCTGCAAGAATAATTTCAGGATGATAACCAATTGCTTGGGCTTTATGGGTTAGATAATATGGATCAACCCCAATACAATGCCCCCCAACCAAACCAGGACGGAATGGCAAGAAGTTCCATTTAGTACCTGCAGCCTCAAGTACGGCTTCAGTATCTATGCCCATCTTATTGAAGATCACAGCCAACTCATTAATCAATGCAATATTGACATCACGCTGCGTATTTTCGATTACTTTAGCAGCTTCAGCAACTTTAATACTCGGTGCTTTATGCGTTCCCGCTTCAATAACTAAGTTATAAACCTGATCAACAAATTCAGCAATTTCTGGCGTTGAACCAGACGTAATTTTAAGAATATTAGTCACACGGTGCAATTTATCACCTGGATTAATACGCTCTGGACTATAGCCTGCGAAAAAATCCTGATTAAATTTTAAACCAGACACCTGCTCAAGCACTGGAATACACGCTTCTTCTGTTGCTCCTGGGTAAACAGTAGACTCATAAACAACAATATCGCCTTTTTTTAATACCTTACCGATACTAGTAGAGGCTTTTATTAAAGGTGTCAAATCGGGTTGTTTATAGTCATCAATCGGAGTTGGAACAGTGACAATAAAAAAATTACAATCTTTTAAATCGTCTAAATCTGCTGTATAGCTCAAATGAGAGGCTTGCTTTAATTCTTCTGGCGAAACTTCTAGCGTGTGATCTTGTCCACTTTTAAGCTCATCTACACGTTTTTGATGAATATCAAATCCAACAACCGAGACTTTCTTACCAAATTCAACTGCCAGTGGCAAACCGACATACCCTAAACCAATAATTGCTATTTTTAACTCGGCAAGTGTTAGCATAAATAAAGCCTTATCCCTTACAATTTTTTATCTGTAGATACTGCATAGAACAGCAATAAAATAATTGCGCGTACTATAGCAGATTTTTTATAGCCTCTACATTTCAATTGTATGAATGTGTTTACACAGTTTCAGAACCCATACGCTGCCAACCCTATATTGTGAAGTTCATCACAATATTATAAATTAATATGGTAAGTTTCATACTTAGTAGTGTTCAAACTAACTTACTTTTCATATATTCAACGATTTTCTGACAAGCCGTGCCATCACCATAGGGATTGTGTGCTTCAGACATCGTCTTATAGGTTGTTAGATTTTCTAATAAATCAATCACAGCATTTTCAATTGTATTCACATCAGTGCCTACTAAACGCACTGTTCCTGCCTCAACAGCTTCAGGACGTTCTGTTGTATCTCGCATGACTAAAACTGGTTTGCCTAAAGAAGGAGCTTCTTCTTGGATACCACCGGAGTCGGTCAAGATTAAATAGCTACGATTCATCAAATAAACAAAGGGTAGATAATCCTGAGGTGCGATTAAGAAGACATTATCAATATTTGCCAGCAGTTCATTTACAGGCTGCTGTACATTTGGATTTAGATGAACAGGGTAAACAATCTGAATATCAGAATATTTTTTTGCAAGGTTTGCCAAAGCAGTACAAATATTGAGAAAACCTTGCCCAAAGTTCTCACGACGATGCCCAGTAACCAAGATTAGTTTTTTTTTATCTAAAAAGCTAAATTCTTGCTCAAACTTCTGAATGAGATTCTGCTCTTGCTCCACTTTGGTTTTAACCTGAAGTAAAGCATCAATCACTGTATTCCCAGTAATCACGACTGTTGCAGGGTTAACATTCTCATTAATCAAATTTTGATAAGATGACTGAGTTGGCGCAAAATGATAATTTGCGAGTACACCAGTGAGTTGACGATTTGCTTCTTCTGGCCAAGGTGAATAAAGATCCCCTGTCCGTAAACCTGCTTCGACATGACCAATTTTAATTTTATGATAATAGCCCGCTAGTGAGGCTGCAAAAGTTGTTGCGGTATCACCATGCACAAGAATCATATCCGGCATCCATTCTGCAAATACCTGTTCGAGTCCTTTTAAAACACCAGATGTCACATCAGATAAGGTTTGCCCAGGTTTCATTAAATCAAGATCAAAATCAGGTGTTAAATTAAATAATTCTAAAACTTGATCGAGCATCTGACGGTGCTGTCCCGTCACACATACCTTGGTTTCAAAGTTTTGATCGTATGCTTGTAACTTTAATGCTAAAGGTGCCATTTTAATTGCTTCTGGTCGTGTACCGAATATCAGTAAAATTCTTTTTTTCATTTGATCTCACCTATTATTTTTCATTCAAAGCCATCATACAACACATCCTCTCAACGAAAACTGTTCAGAACTGTTTTACTTCATTAAGTTACAATTACAATAAAAAGGTTCTGTTCAAAGCGAAAAATCCTCACAGGAAAGAAAAGTCTGTTTATAAATGCCGATCATTGCAGTAATACTAAACATACAAAGCCCCTATATTTCTCAATGCTTTTTTGAGTTTTTTCAGCTAGAATTGGACAAATTCTGGGCCTCAAGACTGTGAGTTTTTAGGCTACTGATATTAATTAGATATAAATAATCAAGGGTCGTGTGTGAAGTATTATCAGCTTTTTTCTATTCTCGCGGTGAGTATCGCTGCAACTAGTTGTGCTGTTACCTCGGGCTTACAAACCTATGACATCCCAGCAGAAGGGCTGTATACCACCGATCTGGGAACAACAGTCAATGTCATTAAGATAGATCAGGAAAACCTAGCTGCTGTGCAACCTGCACAAGTGAACTATCAACACCAATACAACGCTTTATTCCAAAAACAACAAGTCAGCTATCGTTTAAGTGCAGGTGATGTGCTTTCCATTCAACTGTGGGCTTACCCTGAAATCACTCCACCAGTTAATGCTGTAAACAATGAACAAGCTGTCCAAGCTTTAGGTTACCCGATTGATGCGAGTGGCTATATTCAACTTCCTTTAGTGGGTCGTTATAAAGCGGCTGGAAAAAGTTTGGCACAACTGAATACTGAACTACGTAACCAGTTTGCACGTTATTTAAAAAATCCTGATGTTATCGTTCGTGTTTTATCTTATCAGGGCCAACGTTATTCAGTACAAGGCAGTGTGCTTCGTGGTGGTCAATTCTATTTAAATGACCAGCCAACTAGTATTTATACTGCACTTGGTATGGCCGGCGGCATTAATGACAAAGGCGCAAATACTTATATTCAGTTGATTCGTAATGGTCAAACTTACGATCTGAACACAATTGAGCTTGAAAAGTCAGGCTACTCACTACATAAACTTTTAGTACAACCGAATGATACGATTTATGTTAGTACCAGAGAGAATCAAAAAATTTATGTGATGGGTGAATCTGGTAAGAATCAGGCGTTACCTATGCGTGATCAAGGCATGACCTTAAGTGATGCTTTAGGTGAAAGCTTAGGCATCAACCCGCTATCAGGCAGTGCTAGTCGTATTTACGTACTCAGAACCAATCCAAATGACCGCAGCACGGCACTGTATCATATGAATTTAATGAGCTTGGGTGATTTTGGTCTTGCCAATCAATTTAAATTGCGCAGTAACGATATTGTCTATGTGGATGCAACTGGTTTAACGCGTTGGCAGCGTGTGGTCAACCAAATTATTCCTTTCTCAAGTGCTTTATATAATATTGATCGTTTGGGGAACTGATGCAGATTAAAAATATCTTGGTGATCTGTGTGGGAAATATCTGTCGTAGTCCCATGGCAGAATATTTCTTAAAGCAAGCCTACCCCCAACTTCATATTGAATCTGCTGGTATCTCAGGCTTAACAGGTCATCCAGCAGATGAAAAAGCGCTGCATTGCATGCAAGCACTTGATATCGACATGAGTGCACATATTGCAAAAAAGCTACAAGCTGAACATCTTAAAAATGCGGATTTGGTTTTGGTGATGAGTCAAAATCAACAAAAACATATTGAACAAACATGGCCATTTGCTAAAGGCAAAGTCTTTCGCCTAGGGCATTGGCAAAATAAGAATGTGTCCGATCCCTATCAACATGATCAAGCTTTTTTTGATAGTACATGCCAGCTGATTCAGCAGTGTGTGGCTGATTGGAAAAAATATATTTAACTTTTAGATTTAAGATTATGAGCCAAAATACCAATACTGAAGATACGATTGACTTAAAGGAACTTTTCTTTGCGCTACTGGCACAATGGAAACTGATCGCATTGTGCATCATGCTCAGTCTTGTATGTGCATTACTCTATCTACGCACCACACCAAATACATATTCTGTTGATGCGCTGGTACAAGTTGAAAGTAGTAAAGGGGCTTCGGCTGCACTGTTGGGTGATCTCTCTCAGGTTATCGACCAAAAATCCCCAGCCCAGTCTGAAATCGAAATTCTAAAATCCCGCTTGGTTCTTGGCTCAGTGATTCAAGCATTAAACCTCGATGTCAATATATCAAATCCGAATGATACCTTTACACAACGATTACTTGGAAAACCTGATGATGCAATCGAATATGGTCCTAAAGGCATCACATTTCAAGATGGTCAAAAAAACTTTGAAGTTCGTCAATTTGACATTCCACAAGTTTTTCTAGATAAAACGCTCAAATTAAACTTTAAAGAGAGCCAATTCGAATTAATTGATACAAAAGCAGATGAAGTGCTGTTATCGGCTCCTTTGAATCAGGAAAATCAGCTTTCCAATCGCTACGGCACCTGGAAGCTTAGTATTTTTTCAAAAGACCAACTGAATACGGATTATTTAATTCGTAAACGCTCACTCCCTACTGCTGTAAGAGCGATTAGTGCAAACTACTCCGTGGCAGAAAAAGGTAAATTGACTGGAATTTTAGGACTCACTTATCAAGGTGAAGATAAACAACACATCACCAAAGTGCTCAATGCAATCTTATCCGCTTATAGTGCACAAAATGTTGCACGTAAATCAGCAGAAACAGCCCAAACACTTAAATTTTTGGATGAGCAATTACCAGAGTTAAAACAACAACTCGATAAGGCAGAACGTGAGTTCAATAAGTTCCGTCAACAGTACAATACTGTGGACGTTACCAAAGAGTCTGAACTATATCTCACACAGAGCATCACATTAGAAACTAAAAAGATTGAACTCGAACAGAAACAAGCAGATATTGCAGCCAAATATACGGCAGAACACCCAGCAATGCGTGAAATTAATGCCCAAATCACTGCGATAAAAAAGCAAATTGCCGATCTGAACAGCACATTAAAACAATTACCTGATCTACAAAGACAATATTTACAGCTTTATCGTGAAGTTGAAGTCAACACGCAATTGTACACAGCGTTGTTAAACTCTTACCAACAACTTCGTATTGCCAAAGCTGGCGAGATTGGTAATGTACGTATTGTGGATACCGCTGTAGAACCAGTAGAACCAATTAAACCTAAAAAGTTGCAAATTCTAATACTTGCTATTTTCCTTGGTGGTTTCATTGGGACTTTGATTGCTTTATTACGCAATATGTTACGTACCGGGATTAAAGATTCATCTCAGATTGAACGAGAGCTTGATCTACCTGTCTATGCAACAGTACCACACTCCCCAGTTCAAGAAACTCGTATGAGTATTTTGAAAAAGAAAAAGAGCATTCCAATTCTTGCTGTTAAAAATAGCGATGATATTGCTGTCGAAAGTTTACGGAGTATTCGTACCGCCATTCACTTTGCATTAAATAATGCCAAAAACAATATTGTAATGATCGCAGGCCCTGCACCTGAGGTCGGGAAGTCATTCATCTCAACCAATCTTGCAACGATCTTTGCTCAAAGTAATAAAAAGATCTTACTGATTGATGCGGACCTTCGTCGCGGCTATTTGCATAAATACTTTAGCAAAGACGTGAAACCAGGACTTGCTGAATTACTGACTGGTCAAGCTGAACTGAGCCAAGTGATTCATGAGACGGAAGTTTCAGGTCTGAGTATTATTACTCGTGGCAAAAACCCAGCCAATCCATCTGAAATTCTAAGTTCTGAGCAATTTAAAACATTGCTTGAAACCCTCAGCCCTCAGTATGACCATATCATCATCGATACGCCACCAATTTTGGCAGTAACGGATGGTATTATCATTTCTCAATACGTCGGCGTTACTTTATTGGTTGCTCGTTATGCCAAATCACAAATGAAAGAACTTGAGCTCAGTTTGAATCGTTTTGATCAAGCTGGCGTCAAAGTAAATGGATTCATTTTGAATGATATTCAACGTGCAAGCGGTGGTTATGGCTATGGTTATAACTATGCTTATGCCTATAAAGCAAATAACAAAGACGACTAAACCCTCTTTGTTTACATGATGATAAAGCCAGATCAATGATCTGGCTTTATTGCGAAACCAGATACTAACATCTTTTAGAAAACATAAAGCCTATAAAAAATACACGCATTTTTCTGATCAGTTATTCAATGCGAAAGCAGAGACATGCTAAGATCAATGCCATATTTTTTATCAAAATCTCAATTTTGGACATCTCATGAGTAAAGCGTTACCTGTTATTGTCGCAGCCGTTTTAGGCGGTGCAGCCCTTGTTCCAATTTATTATGCCACTCAACATCCTGCGACTGAGCTTGGTAGTAAAGCTGATAAAAATGCAGCCCCAGTTGCTAAAATTAGCTACGCCTTAGGTTATGAAGTTGCGAAACAGACTCCACCAGAGTTAGAAACAAGCGCATTTATCACTGGTTTTCGTGATGGACATGCAGATAAACCTGCTGCTTATACTGAGGAAGAACTACAAGCCGCTTACGTAGAATTCCAACAAGATATGCAACAAAAGCAAATCGAAGAGTCTCAAAAAGCCGAAGCAACCAGCAATACTTTCTTAACAGAAAATGCCAAAAAAGAAGGCGTTAAAACCACAGATTCGGGCTTGCAATATAAAGTCACGAAAGAAGGCACAGGTAAAAAACCAACCGAGACTTCAGTGGTGAAAGTACATTACAAAGGTCAATTGACCGATGGTACAGTATTTGACAGTTCTTATGATCGTGGTGAGCCAATTGAGTTCCCACTCAATCAAGTGATTCCTGGCTGGACTGAAGGCTTACAATTGATGAAAGAAGGTGGTAAGGCAACCTTCTATATTCCTGCAAACTTAGGTTATGGTGCTCAAGGTGTTCCAGGCTCTATTCCGCCGAATAGTACTTTGATTTTTGATGTTGAACTCATCGCAGTTAAATAATAAATATAGGGAGAGCATGTGCTCTCCCTTATTTTTGCAAATGCATTCTGGACGAAATAATGAAAAAATTAAGTTTAATTTTAATGAGTATGCTGATGGGTAGCGCTTATGCGGCACCAATCACTTTGAAAAGCCCACAACAAGAACAGTTGGGCTATAGCTACGGTTATTTAATGGGTAAAGGCAATGCCAATACCCTCAAGGATTTGAATATTGATGCTTTTATACAGGGCTTAAAAGAAGCAACTCAAGGCAAGCCAGCATCCTTAAGTGATGAAGAAATGGCAAACGTATTAAATCAGTATAAAAAGCGCATAGAAGCCAAACAACTGGTTGAGTTTCAAGAGATTGCCCAAGAGAATGATAAAATTGGCAAAGCATTCTTGGCAGAAAATCGTAAAAAAGCCAATATAGTAACCACAAGATCAGGTTTACAGTATCAAGTGCTTCAAGCAGGTAAAGGAAAGTCACCTAAAGCTAGTGCAACGGTAAAGGTTAACTATGAAGGACGCTTACTGGATGGTACAGTGTTTGATAGCTCAATTGCCCGCAATCAACCGGTTGAGTTTAAACTCAGTCAAGTGATTCCCGGTTGGACCGAAGGACTACAAACCATGAAGGAAGGTGGCAAAAGTCGTTTCTTCATTCCGTCGAATCTTGCTTATGGTGAAGTTGGTGCAGGTGATGCGATTGGCCCAAACAGCACACTGATTTTTGAAATTGAGCTCATCGAAGTTAAGTAATTCAGATTTGAAATACCCCTTCTTTGAAAAAAGAAGGGGTATTTTTTTAATGCTTATAATTTAGTGTTTCAAATGTCTTGGTCTAAATCCTGTTACGAATAATCCAATAACATAAGCAACTACACCAAGTACGCACAAACCCATGACCTCTGCAACACGTAACCACTGTGAAATATCACCTTGATACCACGTTAGGCCATACCACAAGGCAGCAATCATCACGATATTGGCAACACTAAATTGGAGAGCGAGTTTCTTCCAATGTGCTCCAAAGCGATAAATATTGCGCTTGTGCAAATAGTAATAGAGTAGGCCTGCATTTACTAAAGCCGAACCTGAAGATGCCATCGCCAACGCCATGTGCTCCGCTTCCCAGCCATTCAATTTAAATAAACCAATAAACAAGACATTTAAAATCGCATTTGCAGCAACTGCGATTAAGCCGACACGCACAGGTGTCTTGGTATCTTGTTGTGCATAAAAACCTGGAGCAAAAACTTTGATCAGCATAAATGAAATGACACCCGCGCTCATACATTGCAAGGCCAAAGCGGTCATCTGAGTATCTTCTAAAGTAAATTCACCACGTTGAAACAAGGCCTGAATAATCGGCGTAGACAACATAAATAAAGCAATGCTGGCTGGAATGCCCACCAACATGATGATCTTTGCTGCCCAATCCAACATTCCTCTAAACTTCGTTTGATCCTGTTCCGCATGTCGAGCCGACAATGAAGGTAAAATCACGGTACCAATCGCGACCCCAATCAGACCTAATGGCAGCTCAGTCATACGTTCAGCACTATACAACCATGATACTGAGCCATCCTGCATAAATGATGCCCAAATCGTATTCAGTAATAAATTGATTTGAGTGACAGAAACACCAAATAATGCGGGCAGCATTAATTTTATAATACGATCCACGCCTTCGTGTTTAAAGTCAACTTTTGGTGGAATCAGTAATTTCTTTTTCCATAATTCAGGAATCTGGATCGCCAGTTGCAGTACACCTGCTACCACCACTGCCCACCCTAGCGCCATGATCGGTTCTGCCATAAAAGGTGTCAGCCACCATGCACCTGCGATCATTGCAATGTTCAGTAGTACGGGGGCAAATGCAGGTGAGGCAAAAGAACCATAACTATTTAAAATACTGCTGGCGAAAGCCGTCAGTGACATAAACATTAAGTAAGGAATAGTGAGGCGAAACAAATCTACTGCAAGTGCAAACTTCTCTGGATCCTTATGGAAGCCAGGTGCATAGATATAAATGATCACAGGCGCGGCAATCATTGCAATCAGCGTCAGCAGTGACATCGCTGTTAATAAACAACCAAAAACACGACTAATGAGAATTTGTACTTCGGCATGGGTACGACTGGTTTTATATTCCGTCAAAACAGGAATAAAAGCTTGTGAAAATGCCCCTTCCGCAAACAACCGTCGAAAAAAGTTGGGAATACGAAACGCCACGACAAAGGTATCGAAGTCCTTACCTGCACCAAAAACATTGAGCAGTACAATGTCTCGTACCAATCCAAGTACTCGAGATAACATCGTCATTGCACTGACAATAACAGTCGATCGCCACAATGCCATCGCACTCACCTACGGCTTATTTTTCAAAAGCGTTATTGTAATAAAAGTTCAAACAAATTTCGTTGTAGAATCATAAATCTGATGCTGTTTTTTCACTTCATTTGTGTTTCGCGAGCATATTACGAAATAATTGCCAATCAAAATATGGGCCTGGATCAGTTTTACGCTGAGGTGCAATATCCGAATGCCCTGCAATATGGCGTTGAATCTTAGGATATGCTTGACGCAGTGTGTGCACCACCTCAACTAAGGCTTGATATTGTTCAGGCTCAAATGGCAGATCATCACTCCCCTCGAGTTCAATACCAATCGAATAATCATTGCATTCTTTTTGGGCAAGATAACTCGAACGGCCTGCATGCCATGAACGGTGCTGAAAATTCACAAATTGAATGACTTCACCTGTCCGCAAAATCAACAAATGAGCCGATACCTGCATACCTTCAATGGTCTGAAAATAAGGATGCACAGACCAGTCCAATTGATTCTGAAAAAACTGCTGAATATAACCACCACCAAACTGCGACGGCGGTAAGCTGATGTTATGAATCACAATCAATTGAATATCGGTATCAGGGGGGCGTACATTAAAATTTGGTGATGCAATCTGTGTTGCACCCAATAATATTCCATCTTGCACTTGCGTAAATCTAGATTGTGACATTGTGACTCGAATCAGCAATTTAATATTTATGTTTCCATTTTGACATGCTTTATCCAGAATAATCGAGATGAAATACTTATTTTTTAAGCCGAGGGTGCTAATATAAGCCCCAAGTTTTTTAGTCAAAATCTACTGGAAATGGTATGAGTATTCCTCAATCTTTGCTTGAACAATCTATTCAAATCAATATTCAACAAGCATTACAAGAAGATATTGGGGACGGTGATATCACCGCCATGCTCACACCAGCAGATGAACAAGCAACTGCAACCATTATTAGCCGTGAAGAAATGGTCTTGGCGGGTCAACCTTGGGTCAATGCACTGATTCAAGCTTATGACAACACGGTTCAAGTCACTTGGTTAAAACAAGAAGGTGATGTTGTGGCTGCCAATGAAGCTTTTTTAAAGCTTGCAGGTTCAGCCCGTAGTTTATTGACAGTGGAACGTCCAGCTTTAAACTTTATCCAAACACTTTCAGCAGTTGCAACCAAAACAGCCAGTTATGTAAAACAACTTGATGGCTTACATACCAAACTACTCGATACACGAAAAACTTTACCGGGTTTACGCATCGCACAAAAATATGCAGTGGCTGTAGGTGGTGGTCAAAACCATCGTTTAGGTTTATTTGATGCTTTCCTGATTAAAGAAAATCACATCATGGCAGCGGGTGGTATTGCACAAGCGATTACTAAGGCCCATGAAATCGCGCCGGGTAAACCTGTCGAAGTTGAAGTTGAAACTTGGGATGAACTCAATCAGGCACTTGAAGCAGGTGCTGATATTGTCATGTTAGATAACTTTAGTCAGCAACAAATGATTGATGCTGTAAAACATGTTGCAGGTCGCTGTAAATTAGAAGCTTCTGGCAATATCACCATTGAGAATTTACGCGAAGTTGCGACAACAGGTGTGGATTACATTTCAATGGGTGTGCTCACCAAAGATGTAAGAGCTGTTGATTTATCGATGCGTTTTAATGCTTAAGCCTGCTCGGAGTCGTTTTTATTCATCGTTGATTGCTCAGTAAACGAAGCATCTGGTTTTGAATGATCAGATGCTTTGGTCTGTTCAGTCCACGCTGATTTTGACTCCGCCACATCATTTGGTCGCGGATCAACCGCCATTAATACAAACGTAACTGCTGTTAGAAATACCAGAAAGATCTGTAGCATCATTTCCCCTATCATTCTTCATTTCAATTTTTGCTCAATCTATCAAAATAAAATGGGGTAAATCAGAGTGCTCTGTTACTTTATGAAAGTATTCACTTGATCTTTGTAGGCTATTCCGGTAACAGGTCTTTAAAGATAAACATCCTATGATGTTATCAATGATAATCTATTAGGGTCGCATTCAAATAAAAAAAAGGCGGTCTAAAAAAACCAGACCGCCCGCACTATCAACTGGAACTTACCAACCGAGTGCTTGCTGTTGCTTCTGAATCAATTCCGCGATTCCTTTTTCTGCAAGCTCTAACATGGCATTACACTGTTGGCGAGTAAACGGTTTATCTTCTGCCGTTCCTTGAATTTCAATAAATTCACCCGCTTGTGTCATCACCACATTTAAATCCGTTTGGCAATTTGAATCTTCTTCGTAGCATAAATCGAGGAGAACTTCGTCTTGATACATTCCCACCGAGATTGCAGCGATCAGACCTTTTAAAGGGTCTTGTTTAATTTTTTTGTTGCTGAGCAATACATTCATTGCATCAACCAAAGCCACTGCTGCACCTGTAATTGCTGCAGTACGCGTTCCACCATCCGCTTGGATCACATCACAGTCAATCGTAATGGTGTTTTCACCTAACTTCTTCAAATCCACCATGGCACGCAAACTACGACCAATCAAACGTTGAATCTCTTGAGTACGACCACTTTGCTTACCGCGTGCTGCTTCACGATCACTACGGGTATGTGTTGAACGCGGTAACATGCCATATTCAGCAGTCACCCAACCTTGCCCTTGTCCTTTTAAAAATCGTGGAACAGAGTTGTCAATGCTTGCTGTACACAGCACTTTGGTATGACCAAACTCAACCAAAACTGAACCTTCAGCGTAACGGGTATAGTTACGGGTAATTTTTACCTCTCGTAATTGGTCTAATGCTCTCTGGTCAATACGCATAATGATTCCTTAAAACTATGGCACAAAAGTAATTGCGCCATAGTATAGCTCATTTGCCTACCTATTCCGTTTTACTTATTCGTTACAATTCACCCATTTAAGCAAACTTCAATTTTGCCTTCAGTTTGCTTATTGCTTGAGCAAGATGGCTACCGACATCATTTGGCAGTGAACATTTGGCTAAACGTACCCAAACCGTCCAAAACTGCTTCATAAAGTTCGCTTCGTTATAGTTGATACCATATTCAGCACATAACACTCTGATTTTAGGTGCAACTTCTTCATAACGATTGGCTGGCATATCTGGGAATAAATGGTGTTCAATCTGATGGCTTAAATTACCACTCATAAAGTGCATCCATTTCCCACCGGTGAAGTTACTTGAACCACGAATTTGGCGTAAGTACCACTCAGCTTTGGTTTCATTTTCAGTATTGTCTGCTTCAAAAGTTTCCGCATCTTCGGTGAAGTGACCATTAAAAATCACTGCCGATGACCAAAGATTACGGATAATGTTCGCCACTGCATTTCCAGCTAACACAGGAATAAAGTTAATGGTCGCAATCGCAGGGAAGAATACATAATCTTTTAACACTTGGCGTTTGGCTTTTTTACGGAACTCCGCTGCATCGTCCCAGACCTGTTTCCAAGTTTTGGTTTTATAAACTAAAGCATCTTCCAAATGTAAATTTTGTACGCCCACATACCACTGAAAAAAGAACATCAATTGCAATGCCAATGGAATATTCGCCAAGTGACGGACTTCCCATTTCTGATCTTCACTTACGCGTAAAATACCATAGCCGACATCGTGGTCTTTACCAACGATATTGGTGTAAGTATGGTGCATATAGTTATGCGTATAACGCCAGTCATTACCTGAACAGGTATTGTCCCAATCATAGTCTTCACCACGTAAACTTGGATCATTCAGCCAGTCAAACTGGCCATGCATAACATTGTGTCCAAGCTCCATGTTTTCTACGATTTTAGAAACGCCCAGCATTGCTGTTCCGACCAACCATACAGGTGGAATCCAGCCTCCAAACATCAACATGCTACGTGAAGCAATCTCGGTGTAACGCACAAAATTACGTACTTTGTAGATATATTTCGAATCTTGTTCACCAAGGTTTTGCATCACCTCAAGACGAATTGCTTCTACACGGCGACCAAACTCTGCAACTTGCTCAGGTGTTAAATGGGCCGATTTGGATGCTGTTTTAAACTCTAATGCCATATTCATTGTGATAATCCTCAATATTTCTTTTTATAGGTCAATCGTGACTGGGCTAAGCGCCTGACTCACACATAATTTGATTGCGCGGTTCGGTTGATCATCAATTTCACCCGTGATCACATTTTGTGTCACGCCGCTGACTTTGGTACAGCTACAGCGGTTACATACACCCATACGGCAACCATGTTGTGGGCGTAAACCTGCTTGTTCTGCACTACTTAGGAGATTCGTCGTTGCAATAAAGTTCTGTTGTGCACGGCGGAAGGTAATCTGTTGAGCTTCATTGGACTGTTCCAACTGCACAGGTTGGAAGAATTCCTGATGGAAATTTTCTGCTGCGCCATGTTGCATATAGATCTCTTGTGCTTGACGCATCATGCTGTGGTGACCACATGCATAGGCTTGAATTTCTTTAAAATTCGGTACCAATTGCTCTAACAAAGCTGTATCTAAATGCTGTTTGGCTACAGAGGTATTAAAGAAATGGTATTTTAGCTGTGGATATTGTTTCGCCAAATCCACGATCTCTTGATGGAACACTTCAGCACGGTTGAAGTACACCACATGAATTTCTTTTAAGTTCTGTGCAATCGCTTGTTTCAATAAAGAATAGATGGCAGTGATACCAGAACCTGATGCAATTAATAGTGCGGGTTGCTGCCCTTGGTGCAAAACAAAATCACCTTGTGCTTGCGAGATTTCAACACAATCACCCACGTGTAAAAGCTGAGCTGCACTAGAGACTAGACCTTGCACTTTGATTCCCAGACGGATCTCTCCTTGCGGCGTAATATCAATAATTGAATAACTACGCTGATGATAAATCCCCTGAATCATCAAGGTAATCAAAATACTTTGTCCTGCACTTACTTGCGAAAGATCAAAGTTATGATTTGGCTTTAAAGTCAATAAAACCATATCTGTACTTAATGAGCGTACTGCTGTCACTTCAGCAAGAATACGTTTCCAAGCAAAAGTTGGTTTTATTTTTTGCAAAACAAAATCAACAAAATCTTCTCTAACCCAGTGTGGCTGATACCCTAACTTTGCGTTCATACGTTCCTCGTTTTGTATCTGGCTATTTATATTGAGTGAACAAATGTTCATGTAGTGAACATGTGTACACTATATTCACTTGTGTTCACTGAGTCAACACTTGTTCACTAATTTTCTGAGTGTTTTTTACTCTTTTTTATAAATGCTTAAATTCTCTTGAAAAAAACAACGCCTTGAGGAGATACTGAACCTGCTGAAAATGTGACTGAATTTGCCAAAAGCTAAAAAGTGTCTGATTGAGCAATGGATTAAAGCTAAAAAAAAGCTATTTTTTTTGCTAGACTATAGGGTCTGTTGGCATTTCACCTTGCGAGCTATTCAGCTCTCATTGCGACAGAGAACATCTTTTTGACGATACAAGGCTTGACTTACGAAATTTAGCCCTTCTAAATGAGTAAGGCATAACGCAGTAGCGACAAAAGATGAACCTGTCCCGCAGGGTTATGGCTAAAACTGCCTCAAACTTCGTTATGAAGCTTGACAAGGGAGCCGCCATTGTCTGCGTTTCATGCCTTGTTTGTGTGGTTTTAGCCTATAACGCAAGGCATGGCTGAAATATCAACAAACCCTACTATATGGTTTTAATGGATCTTATTCATGTCGATTAGAGATGAACGAAAACAACAGAGTCGGCAAGCTCTACTGGATGCAGCACTTCACCTCAGTACCTCTGGGCGCTCATTTAGTAGTATTAGTTTGCGAGAAGTTGCTCGCGAAGTTGGTTTAGTACCAACAGCGTTTTATCGTCATTTCCAAGATATGGAAGCACTGGGGCAAGAGCTCGTTGATCAAGTCTCTTTACATCTCAAAAGTCTGATTCATCAACTCGGTCAAAGCTATCTAAAACATAGTGGAGCAGCTAAAACCCGCACCAGTATTGAGCTATTCGTGCAGGCGGTCAATCATAGTCCGCAACAATGGCAGTTTATGATTGCCGAACGTTGGGGGGGATCCGAAACGGTAAGAATCGCAATTGCACGTGAAATTGAGTTTTTGATTGAAGATCTCGCTATTGATCTCTGCAAGCTTGAAACCTTCAAGCACATTAAAGACGCCAAACATTTACAAGTCTTATCCACCATTTTAATCAATATGTCTTTTACATGGGCGATGACGTGGATCAATCTACCCAAACAGTTTGAGATCGATGATTTATTAGAACAACAGAATCTATTTATAGACAACGCAACCACTCAGGTTCGTTTGTTATTTAATGGGATCTCAAATTGGGAACCACAAAACGTTTGACTATATCAAGCTTAAAGTTTGATATATAAAAGCATTGCTTCGCGTTATTATGCATTAGACAATAAAGCATTGCCGTTTAGAACACTATGAGGAGCTTATAAGCATCATGAATCCTGATCGTCATACACAGTTCTTAATTCGCAAAGAAAAAATTTTGCAGGTTGCTGAAAAACTATTACTAGAAAACAACCAAGAAATGACCCTAGATGAACTGGTTGCCGAACTGGACATTGCCAAAGGTACACTATACAAACATTTCCGCAGCAAAAACGAACTGCTACTGGAACTTATTATTCAAAATGAAAAAGAAATTTTAAAAATTTCAGATAAATATAATACTGATGTCAAAGAATATGCGCCTCGCTATATGCTCTATCATCTAAAAGCACCAAGTCGTACGATTCTATTGCATCAATTAGAAGAACATCTCACCATGACTGAATCAAAGTTAAAACATCTCTTTGATGAGCTCTATGAAATTCGTCAGCAACGTATTGTTTCTTTGAAAGAAATGACCGAAAAATATTTAAAGTCGCAAAATTATGACATGTCGATTCGTGATTATTTGTCTTATATTTGGTCACTGACCTACGGTGCAGCATTATTGTTAAATTCAAGCTATTACCAACGCTCAATCGGCTCACGGGAAAAATTAATTAACCTTTATGTCAATCAGGCTCTATCGTTGCCTACACAAAAAGTGCAAATTGACATAGAAGCTTTGGATAATGAATAACACGGAATAAAAAGGACTGCGGCAATTACCCCCAGTCCTTTATACTTTAACTAAAGATCAATTTTATTTGCCTTTACGCTCTTTTTCTAATAAGAAGTCAACTACTTGGGTGACTTTTGCATCTTCACCATGTACCACATATTTCCCGTTTACCACGACTGCAGGTACGCCTGTCAATTGGTACTGTTGAGCCAACTGATTTGATTCCGCAATTTTTGCAGTAATTGGGAAAGAGTTAAACATACTATTAAATTTCTGTTCTGGCACACCGTAACGCGCAAAGAACTTCGCTTGAGAGGCTTGGTCAAAGATCTGCTGACCCCCCTCATGAATCGCATGGAACAGTGGAATATGAGTTCTCTTACGAACACCAAGCGCCTCTGACACATAGTAACCACGCGCACCTTGTTCCCACACTTTATTCATGGCTGCTGGTGTACGAAGGAAATATACATCTTTTGGAATTTTCTTTAACCAAGTTTGCATATGCGGCTCAAGGTTATAGCAGTGACCACAACCATACCAAAAAAATTCACGGACTTCGTATTGTCCTGCTGGCGCGACCGTTTTTCCAGGATTGGCCACAACTGTATAGTCTTTGCCTTCAACAAAATTGGCAGCCATTGCATTCATTGAAAACGTCAACGCAACTGCACCTAAACCACTGAGTACTAACTTTTTCATTGCCTGTGCTTTTCCTCTAAGCATTTTTCGTAAGTTTATATGCTAATTATAAAGCAAACTCGACTAATTCGTTTTTCTTCTGTGAAGTTTTTTATAGGATTTATCGCTTTTTTTGCCAGAATCGCTACACTACCCAAAGATTAAACCGAAATAATCATCCTAATATAGAGGTGACACCATGTCGCAATTGAATGTTGACCCGCAAGAAATCGCAAAATTTGAAGCATTGGCTGCCAAATGGTGGGATCAACATTCGGAATTTCGCCCACTCCATCAAATCAACCCCTTACGCCTAAACTGGATCGATGAACGCGTTGGTGGTTTAGCGGGTAAAAAAGTCCTCGATGTGGGTTGTGGTGGTGGAATTTTGGCTGAGAGTATGGCCCGTCGTGGTGCTGATGTTCTTGGCATTGATATGGGGGAGGCTCCGCTTGCAGTGGGCCGCCTACATGCACAACAAGAAAATGTACAAAATATCGAATATCGCCAAATTCCTGTTGAACAACTAGCACTAGAGCAAGCAGGTCAATATGATGTCGTTACTTGCATGGAAATGATGGAGCACGTGCCTGATCCTGCATCAATTGTTCAAGCTTGCCAAAATTTGGTGAAACCTGGTGGTCATGTGTTCTTTTCAACCATTAATCGCAATCCAAAATCCTATTTATTTGCGATTATTGGCGCAGAATATGTATTGCGCTTACTGCCAAAGGGCACACATGATTATCATAAATTCATCCGCCCTTCAGAAATGGCACATGATATTCGCAATGCAGGTTTAACCCTCAAGGAAATGATTGGCTTACATTACAATCCGATCACCAAGCACTATTGGCTTGCCCCAAATGTCGATGTGAATTACATGGTTCATACTACGAATACAGGTGCTTAATGAAAGCTGTTTTATTTGATCTAGATGGCACCTTAATTGACACAGCAGCTGACTTTATTCGAATCATTCAGCAAATGTGTCGGGACGAGCAACGTCCTGTCGTTGATGCAGAACTCATTCGCACCCAAGTGTCTGAGGGTGCACGTGCTATGGTGAAATTGGTTTATCCTGAATTAGAACTCACTGATCCTATTTTCTTAGCACATCGCCAACGCTTTTTAGATGTGTATGGTGACAACATCGTCGTTGATACCGATCTATTTGAGGGTATGTATCCATTACTTGAACAACTTGAGGCAAATCAAATTCCTTGGGGAATCGTGACCAATAAACCGCGTGGTTTGAGTGAATCCTTATTGGCTGAACTGAAACTGACTGAACGTTGCGCAGTTCTGGTTTGTCCTGAAGATGTGAGTAAAACTAAACCAGATCCTGAACCCATGTATTTAGCGGCAAAACAACTACAGATTGATCCGAAAGAGATTATCTATGTCGGAGATCATCCCCGTGATATTGATGCGGGTCGTCATGCAGGGATGTACACCATTCTAGCTGCATATGGCTATTTACCTATTGAATCCCGTGATGATCTTAGTGCGTGGCAAGCAGATGCCATTATTCACACTGTTGCTGAGCTTCAACAATTGCTCCAACAGAAAATCACAGTTTTAGCAGAAAATCAGGGTATGATGAGTTAAACAACTCAGATAACAACAGGAGGCATAACAATGAAATATTCAGAATATCAACCTCGCCCAGATCTACTTAAAGATCGCATTATCTTAATCACAGGTGCTGGTGATGGGATCGGACGAGCTGCTGCGATGAGTTATGCCCTTCATGGTGCAACTGTGGTATTACACGGTCGTACCTTAAACAAACTTGAAGTCATTTATGATGAAATTGAGGCTTTAGGTGCGCCGCAACCTGCTATTCTCCCATTACAACTCTCAACGGCATCGAGTCATGATTATGAGCTTTTGGTCGATACCTTAGAACAGCAGTTTGGCCGTTTAGATGGTATTTTGCACAATGCTGGCATGCTAGGTGATCGTGTGGAACTCGCCAATTATCCTGTGGATGTCTGGGATGATGTCATGGCGGTAAATTTACGTGCGCCTTTTGCTTTAACTCAAGCCTTATTACCTTTACTCGAAAAATCAGAACATTCTTCTGTGATCTTTACCAGTTCAGGTGTTGGGCGTGAAGCACGTGCATTGTGGGGTGCTTATTCAGTTTCCAAGATTGCGACGGAAGCCATGAGCAAAATCTTTGCCTTAGAAAATAGCTTCCCAAACATTCGCTATAACTGTATTAATCCAGGTGGAACACGTACCGCAATGCGTGCCAAAGCCTATCCAGATGAAGATCCGAAAGTGTTACCTACACCGGACAGCATCATGCCTGCCTATCTTTATCTGATGGGTGATGATAGCTTAGACATGAACGGGCAAAGTATTGATGCGCAAGATTAAGACTTTATGAGAATAATTCCAAACAGCATTGAAGACTAACTTGATGCAGAGAGCCGTGTAAATTATCTTCATCTTTTTAAAGGAACAATGAATTGATCTTCACAGTTTCTCTGCATTTTTAAGGTACAGTTTTCACATGAGAGACATCCGATATTAGGTGTATCATGAAAAATTTTTTCATTATTTTGATGTTAGGTTCAACTGCCTTATTGGGGAGTGTAACAAGTTTTGCGAGTCCTCCATTTGATCGCGATGAAGATACGCGAGGCAAACATGGTCGCAATTTTGAACGTTCAGATAATGACAACCGGATGCGTGAACGCCGGATGCGTGAGGAACGTGGTGTAGAGCGCTTGAAACAACATCGCTGGCAAGCGGGATATGTCATGCCCCAACACTACCGTGGCAATGGCTATAAAATAGATTATAAAGAAAATAATCTACCGAAGCCGGGACGTAATCAACAATGGTACAAAATCAACAACGACTATATCTTAGTTAACTCAGATGATAATAGTATTGTCACTATTCGAGCATTCTAACTACACCACATAGTCCTATACGAGATGGATGGCTCACAAGATCGCACTCAAATTTCATTTGAGTGCTTTTTATTAAACTAAACCATGTGAGTTTGAGTTTTTTTGTTTAGAATCATCTCATATCTGTTGATTTGAGATCGGTATGCCAAGTAAGCCTGTAGAAAAATTGCATCACAGCACTCAACATTATGTACATTGGTTTCGCCATTCTGCACCTTATATTAATGCACACCGAGATAAAACCTTTGTTCTGATGTTCGGTGGTGAAGCCGTTCAGCATGAAAATTTTCAGCATATTATTCACGATATTGCCCTGCTGCATTCTTTAGGCATTCGCTTAATCCTCGTATACGGCGCACGTCCTCAGATTAATCAAAATCTACATCAACAACAGATCGAAACACCGTTTCATCAAAATCGTCGCATTACCACACGCGAATCTCTACGTGGTGTAATGAATGCCGTGGGTTCAATTCGCCTAGAAATTGAAGCTCTATTATCCATGGGTTTAGCCAACTCGCCGATGTACGGCGCACGCATTGATGTGGTTTCAGGCAATTTCGTGACTGCAAAACCTTACGGTATTCGTGAAGGAATCGACTTCCAACTCACGGGCGATGTACGTTCGATTGATACCGATGCAATTCAACGTCATTTAGATAACCATAATATTGTTTTATTAGGGCCAACTGGCTATTCAACCACGGGTGAAGTCTTTAATTTACTCGCTGAAGAAGTCGCAACCAAAACGGCAACTGCATTAAACGCCGATAAACTGATTTTCTTAGGTGAAAAACAAGGGCTAATCAATGATCAACAACAACTGCTACGCGAGTTAAGTCCGCGTCAACTTGAACCCTATATTCAACAATTCCAATCACAATATCCTGAGTTTGCCTTACACCTCAAACAAGCTCAACAGGCATCATTGTCTGGTGTACATCGTGTGCATCTAATTTCTTATGCGTATGATGGTGCATTGATTGAAGAACTATTTACACGTGATGGGGTCGGTACACTAATCACAGATGCTCACTATGAGGAGGTACGAATCGCCAACATCCAAGATGTCGGTGGTTTGATTAACCTACTTCGCCCACTCGAACAAGAAGGAATTCTGGTCTATCGCTCACGCGAACTTCTTGAAAGCGAAATTGAGCAATTTGCCGTGATTGAACGTGACGGCATGATTTTGGCCTGTGCGGCACTCTACCCCATCCCTACAGGAGAAAATGAAATCCGTTCAGCAGAAATTGCCTGCGTTGCTGTGGATTCAAACTATCGAAAATCCAATCGTGGCAGCCAGATCTTGCAATTTCTAGAAACTAAAGCCAAACAACAAGGCATTCAACAACTGTTCGTGCTAACCACTCGCACGGCCCACTGGTTCTTGGAACAAGGCTTTATCGCGGCCAGTATCGATGATTTACCCAATGCTCGCCAAGCGCTCTATAACTATCAACGTAACTCCTTAGTCTTTAAAAAAGTTTTAGTTTGAGTTCATTTAGGTTGTAGATATTTTTATTTCTCATAAAGATATCTACAACACATCAATATTACTGATTGATCTAAAATAAAAAATAGTCGTTTTCTTGAAATACCAAAATTAATTAAATTAAAAACAATATCTTATAAACTTTTCTGATGATCGCGTTTATACAAAGCATGGCTAAGCTTATGCAATCTTGTGTTTTGCACTTTTCCTTATAAATAAAGCCTAATTCGTTATTTTTTCTATCATAGAAAAAGTTTTAGCGTGGTTGCTCATCTTAATTCAATCTTTGATTTTTTGGGGAGCACAACCAACATGATCATTTCAAGCAAGCATTCATGGTCATATCTCATCATTGCAGCGAGCCTTGCCAGTTTGATGGGAGTCACAGGTTGTGCAAAGAAACCTGAGCAGCAAGCAACAACACAACAAGAAACCACAACATTCAATATCGGCTTTCAAAAGTATGGCATCTTGCCGATCGTTAAAACAAAAGGTGAATTAGAAAAACGCCTTGCTGCTCAGGGAATCAAGGTGAAATGGATTGAATTCCCAGCGGGTCCCCAGCTTCTGGAAGGTTTGAATGTAGGAAGTGTGGTTTTTGGTGAAGCAGGCGAAGCGCCACCGATCTTCGCACAAGCAGCGAATCCCAATTTGATTTATGTCGCCAACCAACCACCTGCTCCAACAGCTGAGGCATTAATCGTTCAAAAAGACTCACCTATACAATCGATCCAAGACCTAAAAGGTAAACGCATCGCACTCAATAAAGGTTCGAATGTACATTATCTCCTCCTTAAACTACTTGAAGCTCACAATCTCAAGCTCAGTGATATTCAACCTGTTTATTTACCGCCTTCAGATGCACGTGCAGCCTTTGAAAAAGGCGTGGTTGATGCTTGGGTTATTTGGGATCCGTTCCTTGCTGCAGCCGAGCATCAAATCCAAGCCCGAGTGATTGCCAACGGCGAAAATCTGGTGAACAACCATCAATTTTATTTGGCAGATCGCCAATATGCGGAGAACAATCCAGCAGTTTTACAAACAGTGATTACCACACTGAATCAGACCACAGACTGGGTCAAAGCACATCCTGAAGATGCAGCAAAACTACTCGAAAAGCCGATTGGTCTTGGGTTTGATGTGTTAAAGACCTCGATATCTCGTATGGGTTTTGGCGTTCAACCTATTTCAGAAAAGGTTGTGACAGAACAACAAGATGTGGCTAACGCGTTCTTCGCACAACAACTGATTCCAAAGCAACTTGTGATTCAAGATGCCGTATTAAAGAACAACATTCGATAATAGGGGATCATCATGACGTTATTAGCGAAAGTTTCTATTCTCGGCTTACTGATCTCTGCATTTTCAATCAGTGGCTGCCAAAAGACCGAATCTCAAAATACGGAAAAAGCGGCTTCAAGCAATCAACACACGGCGATCAAAACACTGACAATTGGCTTCCAGAAATCATCACTCGCTTTATTGGTTGCAAAACAACAAAAACTCTTTGAACAAGAATTTCCCAAGACCAAAATTGAATGGCGTGAATTTCCAGCAGGGCCACAAATGTTAGAAGCGCTTGCCGTTGGTGCGGTTGACTTTGGCTATGTCGGGAATACACCTCCCATTTTTGCACAAGCCGCAGCAAAACCGTTACGTTACATTGCCTATGAAGTCGTTCCAGCCACTGGTCAAGCGGTATTGGTTCATGCTGAGGATCAAATCGATACCCTTCAAGATTTGAAAGGCAAGCGTATCGCTGTACAAAAAGGTTCAAGTGCTCATGAGCTACTTGCAAAAACATTGCAAAAAGCAGGCTTATCATGGCATGACATTCAACCAATTTGGTTACCGCCTGCCGATGCTCGTGCAGCATTTGATAAACAAGCCGTAGATGCATGGGCGATTTGGGAACCCTACTTAGGTACTGCGGAGTTACAAGGTCATACCAAAACCTTGGTCGATGGCTCAGCTTTTCCTACCACTTATTCTTTTTATATTGGCAATCCAAGCTTCATCCAAAAGCATCCAGAGTCTGCCCTCAAGTTAATAAAGACCATCAATCTTGCAGATCAGTGGATTGTGCAACACCAAGACCAAGCCTTACAGATCTATGTAAATAGTACTGGTTTAAGCACTCCTGTAGCACAACGTGTACTCGATAAAAGACCGAAACCCTCTCCCATTCAACCACTGACCACAGAAGTGATTCAGCATCAGCAACAAATTGCCGATTTATTTAAACAAGAGCAATTGATTCCTGTGCACATTGATATCCAGCACAGTGTTTGGACAACTCAATAAAAATTGATTTTATAAGGAATATCAACATGAATATTTTCTGGTTTATCCCCACTCACGGTGATAGTCGTTATTTAGGTACCAGCAAGGGTGCACGTCAAGTTGATCATGCTTATATGAAACAGATTGCTGTAGCGGTGGATAATCTCGGCTATGCAGGTGTATTAATTCCAACGGGACGTTCTTGTGAAGACCCTTGGATCACAGCCGCCAGCTTAATTGATGCCACCAAACAACTTAAATTTTTGGTGGCACTGCGCCCAGGCATTACCACACCCGCATTGGCCGCACGAATGGCAGCAACCTTTGATCGCCTGTCTAATGGTCGTATTTTATTGAACCTAGTGACGGGTGGTGATGAACAAGAGCTAAAAGGTGATGGTCTGTATGAAGACCATAACACGCGTTATCAAACCGCATCCGAATATGTCAAAATCTGGCGTGAAATCTTGACCCGCTCACATACAGGTGAATCCTTCACTTTTCATGGTGAGCGGTTAAGTGTCGATGATGCCAAACTACTCTACCCACCCGTACAACGTCCTTATCCACCGTTATGGTTTGGCGGTTCATCAGAAGCTGCTACTGAGTTAGCGGCGGAACAGGTCGATACCTATTTAACTTGGGGTGAGCCTCCTGCTGCAGTAAAAGAGAAAATTGAATATCTCCGCGCCAAAGCAGCAGCTAAAGGCCGCACACTCACTTATGGCATTCGCTTACATGTGATTGTTCGCGAAACCAATGAACAGGCATGGGCAGCCGCTGATGAACTGATCCAATATTTAGATGATGCAACAATTGCAGCAGCACAGAAAAAATTTGCGCAAATGGACTCTGTTGGTCAGCAACGAATGGCCGCTTTGCACGGCGGACGTAAAGATCAACTCGAAGTCTCGCCAAATTTATGGGCAGGTATTGGTTTGGTCCGTGGTGGTGCTGGTACAGCTTTAGTTGGTGACCCAGAAACTGTGGCTGCACGCATTCAAGAATATGCGGATTTAGGCATTGATACCTTTATCTTCTCTGGCTATCCACATCTAGAGGAATCCATTCGATTTGCCGAGTTAGTCTTTCCTTTACTTCCCTTACAGACACGACAAAAACTGGCACAACCGCATTTGACTGGTCCTTTTGGAGAAATCATTGCCAATAACTATGTGCCTGAGGTCAAACAACCCAGAAAAGTGATTAAGGAGAGCGTATGAGTGCACAGACGCTATTCAATAATGTTTCACGTGGAACACAAAAAATAGGCAAAAGTTTATTGCCTTGGCTGTTTCCAATTTTACTGGTTCTAATTTGGCAAGGAGCTTCTAGTTCTGGCTTATTACAAAGTCGAGTTCTACCTGCCCCTACAGCTGTCGTGAGTGCTTTTTGGCATTTATTGGTCAGTGGCGAGCTTTGGCAACACGTCAAAGTTAGTGCTGGTCGAGCGTTGTTGGGTTTGTTGATTGGGGGTGGCTTGGGGCTGATTTTAGGATTGTTAAATGGTTCATCAAGGATTGCTTCGACCTTGCTTGATACCACCTTACAAATGATCCGCAATATCCCTGCACTTGCTCTGATTCCATTGGTGATTTTATGGTTCGGCATTGATGAAACCGCCAAACTGTTTTTGGTGGCTGTTGGGGTGTTTTTCCCGATGTATATCAACACCTATCACGGTATTCGTTCCGTTGATCCTCAACTGATTGAAATGGGTAAAAGTTACGGACTCAATCGCTGGCAACTCTATAAAGAGATTATTCTCCCCGGTGCCATGCCTTCGATTCTGGTGGGACTACGTTTCTCCCTAGGTTTGGTATGGGTCTTACTCATCGTTGCAGAGACGATTTCAGCACAAGCAGGTATCGGCTATATGACCATGAATGCACGTGAGTTTTTGCAAACGGATATCGTCTTGGTCGGTATTTTACTCTACGCCTTACTCGGTAAATTAGCAGATGTACTGGCACAAGCATTGGAACGTTATTTATTACGCTGGCATGCGGGTTATCAAAAATAAAAAGGGTGGACTAAAATGAGTAATTTAAACCTAAATTTTCATGAAAACCATGAAATTAAAACACTTACTGAAGTAAAAACAGCACCCTCATCTGCCAATGGGGCAGAGATTCTGATCGAGCAGCTGTATAAATTCTATGCAGAGGTCAAGGTGCTTGAAGATTTAGACCTCCAGATCAAAGCTGGTGAATTTGTTGCAATCGTTGGTCGGAGTGGGTGTGGGAAAAGCACCTTATTGCGCCTTATCGCTCAATTAGAAAAACCCAGCTATGGTGAAATCAAATTTCAATCTGCTCGAAATTTTCGTGAAGGCATTAGCAGTGCAGATATTCGAGTCATGTTCCAAGACCCAAGATTATTGCCATGGAAAAGTGTTTTAGCAAATGTGCAACTTGGCTTATCCAAACATCAGCATACGCTGGCAAGAACGCTATTAGAAAAAGTTGGCTTAAAAGATAAAGCCTCACAGTGGCCTGCACAACTTTCGGGTGGACAACGGCAACGTGTTGCTTTAGCACGAGCATTGTCCCATTCTCCACGCATTTTGTTGCTAGATGAGCCACTTGGAGCGCTGGATGCATTAACTCGTTTGGAAATGCAAAATCTGATTGAACAACTGTGGAAAGAGCAAGGCTTTACTGCCGTTTTAGTCACCCATGATGTCAGTGAGGCCGTGCAATTGGCTGATCGAATTATCCTGCTTGATCAGGGTCATATTGCACAGGATTTCAAAGTTAATCTCCCCCGCCCTCGTAAAAAGAGCATTGCTTTTGCGCAACTCGAACAACAAGTCCTTGATGCGGTTTTAGCTAGCTAAAACCGTGTACCTCTTCAAAATTGCACTAAAATATCTCAAGCATCATGCAGATGCTGCCGCGATCATGATCAAATTATTAACAAAATATGTATTTTAGAGTTTAGATTCTAATAATTATCAAATAGATCCCTACCACTGATCGTAGAATCGCAACTTTTTAAATAAAAAAACTGTGTTGTTGTGCACAAATCCGACAATTTATCTTACAATGTCAAAGACATTTTTTGAATCAAGCTCGCAGATGGAACAGAAAAAAAGTACACAAAAGCGCAATCAACTGCTGAATGCTGCCCTCGATGTTTTCTCTGTCTATGGGTTCAGTGGTGCTAGTCTCGATGAGATTGCTCAACTTGCGAATATGCATAAGTCGAATATTTTCTATTATTATGAAAATAAAGAATCCCTCTATGTGGAAGTCTTGACCACCGTATTGCAAAAGTGGCTTGCTCCCTTACAAACTTTAGAGTCAGAGCTTGAACCAACAGAAGCACTGACCCACTATCTGATTCAAAAGCTTGAAAGCTCGCGTGACCAGCCTAAGGCTTCTCGTTTATTTGCACTGGAAATTATTCAAGGTGCGCCACATATTTTGCCAATCTTAAAAGGTCCTTTGAAAAAGCTCTTCAAGCGTAAAACCAAAGTGATTCAAACGTGGCAAGAACAAGGCAAACTGTCTCAGGATATTGATCCAGAATTATTGATTATCAATATTTGGGCAATTACTCAGAACTATGCTGATTTTGCAACGCAAATGGAGATGGTGACGGGTAAAACATTACGTAACCGCAGTATGTACCAACGCACTATTGAACACACCGTACATTTGATGCTGTATGGCGTAATTCCTCGTTAAGTTTTCTTCAGTGAAAAGGCTTAAAATTTTAGCGATTGACGTACACTTAAAAAGCAACTTTGTGAGTCGCTTTTTTTATTCAGTGCATAATGAAAAACCGTTCTAGTATTCTGACTTATAAAATAGTTTTGGTGAAGATATTGATGTTAAAAGAAAAAGTTCAAGTATTACGCATAAGAAATTCTATGTTAAATAAAAAAGACACTTCTTAAGGTGTCTAAATTTATATTTTAGATTCGATATAAATTTCTATATCTCTTTCAAAAGTATAGGGACTTTCACGTTTAAATATAGAATCTAATAAAACTAGTAGCTTATGGACTGTACTTATCGGATTAATAGAATCAATAGCAATTTGATGCTCTATCAATTTCTGAGAATTATATATAGCTCGTTTATGTTTAGGAATCAGCTTTTTAATACTCTCTCTATTTGTTTCAGAGTATTCACCATCAAAGTTTTGTTGGAAGTATTCTTTTACAGTATCGCCTATAGACTTTTTCTCAGTAGCATTGAATGGTCTAGTACATTGTTCAAAATGAAGACAGAAGAAAACTTCAATGCAAGGAAATGAGTATATAGGAAAAATTTCCGTGGTCTTTGATTTATATTTACTTATTGATTCAAGAAAACATTTATTATGAACAGTATCTAGATCAAATATACAAAAAATATAGGTATATTCATTCCCTTTTTTTGCTTCCGACTTTGCAGATTTGATAGCTTCATTAATGATCCCAACACTATCTGTATGTATACTTTGTCTTACAAAAACCGTATCTAAGGACATATTGTCAATCAGTTCTTGAAAATAAATTTCCTCTGACTCTCCTTCTGTAAGGATTAATATCCTAGGAATAATACTACGATTACCAGCTGAACGACTAGCAATCTTACGATCTTCTCTAGCTTTTCTATTAGCTAGAATTTTTTTCTTAGCTATATCATCAGTACCCATTAAGAAATCTCTTTTTCATTACTTTAAATATGGTGTAGCACCATATCTGCCTGATAAATAGCGTAGTTCCCAGTTCTCTCGATCATTCCTAGGATTAAACTCTAGTAAAGAGTATAGGGATGAAGATTGTTCTTGATCTTTTTCTACAAAATAAATTTGATCTTTTCTCAAGAATTCTGCATCAATTAAATGAGTGTCATGAGTTACACAAACCATCTGACTATCAGTTGTTTCATGAAATGTTTTTAAGAAATTTCTAACTAAAAGAGGATGTAAAGCAGAACTTAGCTCATCAACATAAAATGTTTTAGGTGCTTTTTCTAAGATAAGAGGTGATAAAGCAAATAGCTTATGAGTGCCTTGTGACTCCAACCCAAATTCAAAAGGTATTAAGTCACCATCGGAATCCTTATGGAATGTTTGAATATCATAAACCATCTTATCATTGAAATTATTAAGAATTCTTTCTCTCATTTCTGGAGGCATATTCTTATCACTTTTAATGATTTTTTCTGCTAATGAAGAACTATCAACATCAACATTGATAATATCAATATCTTGTTTACGAATGAATTCCAGAAAGTTTTGTTTGAAAGCATTATCTGTATCGATTTGCTTTGCTGCATCCTCTAATGAAGATTGTTCTAAGAGTAACTTGTCAAACCAATCATAAACGGGTTTTAAAAACTTGCTATTGTCTTGGATAGCTTTTGATAAAAATAGAACTTTTTCAGATGTTTTTAAGGCAATATCATCATAGATTCTTTTAGGTTTTAGGTCATCGCCAAAGCTATAAATATATTCATCTGAATCAGACAACTCTCTAGTGAAAATATTTTTCTTATATTTTTTAGGATAATAAGAAAGATATTCGGAATAAATTTTCTTTGAGTCTAGTAACGTTGAGTAGTTGTACCTAATACCATTACATAAGAAATTAATTTCAAAACTAGTTGGGCTAATACTACTTTCTTTGTCTAAGCGGAATGGCATAACATCCAATTCATCATTTGGAGCATTAGATACCGAAGTTACGACTAATTCTTTTAAGCGGTGTAAAGCAGACAAAAAGTTAGATTTACCAGATGCATTTGGACCATAAATAACAACTACCTTTAAGAGTTTAAGCCCTGCAATAGGTGTTTCTAATAGATGACTACTATGTGCTGAATTTTTATTATCGGCGACAAAACTTAATGTCTGTTCATCCCTAAAAGATAGGAAGTTTTGTACAGTGAAGTCAATAATCATATATAAACCTTAAGTTTTATGGATATCTTATCCATAAGATCGATTATTCATTATAAATTCTACTATATCAAATTTATTTCAAGATCTAAGTAAATTTATTTAAGATTTTGACTTTTAGTATTTCTAAAATTAACATAATGGCGCTTATGCGAATTCAACATCAAATATCATTTTTAATTTCAACAGCTTATCAACACAAAAAGTCCACCCATCTACACCACAACGTTAAACCTTTGCATTTAAAAATGAGCTTGATACAGCGTCAGTAATTTTTGTGCTCCAAGCAACAGGTTCTCTTCCCAATCCAGATGCGCGGTATCATTCGCACCATCACTAATATATTTGACTGAGATCAAGCGAACACCCAACTTTTGACAGACTTTCGCCAATGCATAGCCTTCCATATCCACGAGATTACAGCTCACTTTTGGCAAACCTGTTTCAAAAGAATCACCCGTGCCACAGATTCCTTTGGGTAAAATCTCAAAATGGGGTTGAGTGTGGATCTCCGCAGGAATCTCATCATCCATTGGTGTGACCCCGACGGCAAAACCTAATGGAGACACATCCATATCACGTTGCACAAATGTCGTCACTTCTACCAAACTATGTGCATCAAAATGCGAACTACCCGCACTACCTAAATTAATCAGCGTTTTGCACCCCGTCTTTTGAATCACCTCAAAGGCTTTAAATGCCGCATTAATTTTGCCGATGCCACTGTAATGAACGTCAATACCAGCTTGCTCAAACAAACCTTTAGATTCATTCGGCAACGCCATAATCAGGGCAATATCAGCATTCATAAAAGACTCGTTCAAATAAAAATAGAGACACAAAAAAGGTGTGCTAAAGCACACCTTGATATTATCGCATCTTCTGTTGCAACACAGCCAGACAAGGCGAGAAAAACAGTTGACCGCTATACGCGCCAGCTACAGTTTTTTTCATTACCAAAGCCCACAGCCCTATTAGCAATAAACTTAGAACCACAGCGATAGTTTGTAAAAAAGCAACTTGCAGCTGATGCGCTAAGTTAAAAATCGCCAAAATAAACACGCCGAAGGGGAAAGTCAGTCCCCACCAACCCAAATTAAATGGAATCCCAGTACGAATATGGCGCAATGTGGTCAAAATCGCGATTCCAAACCACCATAGTCCAAAGCCCAATAATACCAAACTCGCCACAATGCCTAATGCAGGGAGTAAGTTTGCTAAATTTTCAAAGCCCATCGCCTGCATGATACGTGGTGCTTGTTCGCCCAATAATAATAACGCCAAAGCCCCTGTGCCAATTGGTCCTAAACAAAGCCAGCTAGAAATTGCCACCTCTTTCTCAGGCAGTTGATGTAAAGCCAAACGTAGCATTAAGATGGTCAGAATTGCAAAAGCCGGCAATACAGAAATCCCCCATAGCACATAGCCTGTGACTAAAATATTGAATGCGTGCTGATCGGCAGTTAAATGTTGTAATAATACTCCCGCTGAGCTCGCAGCCACTTCACAAGCTACAATCGGTAACAACCATACTGCGGTCATCCGTTGTAATAAATGATCTTGGCAGCTAAACATACAAAATGGCACGATCCATGCGATCATCACAGCGAGAAATACATCGAAATACCAAAGATACTCCGCAATTTGCACCGCAATATCACCATATAAATGCGTTCCAAAGCTGAGAAAACCATTGATGATCGTCGCCAGCCCCATCGGAATAGCCCCTAAAAACAGACTCATATTTGGATGACTAAAAATCTGTTTTGCTTCCGTTGGAAATAAAATCCATCGCAACATATAAAGCACACTAAAACTTATAAAGAGCAAAATATTCAATTGCCATAATTGTGTCGCCAACTTGAATAATAGAGCAGAAGCAAAAGGTAACTGTGCTAAAATCATTGCGACAACGCCTGTTCCCATGGTTGCAGTAAACCAGTTTGGGGTAAAATGGCGAATGACATCTCGACTTTGTTCTAGCTGATAAAATGGCTTTTTCATCTCTATCTCAATATCCAGCAACATGAATTGATTTTAGTTCAGCTTTTAAATAAGAAAAATTGATTTATTTTTATTTAATCCATCAGATTTATTTATATAAAAATGCTTAAATATTGAAATTTCTCTGTGTAAAAACACAACAACAAGACGAAACGCTGAGAATATGGCAATATATAGCCTTTGTAAAAATCACTGTATTTAACGCCCATGAAGTTGCTTCGTCTCAACGCATTATCGCCAAATTTTCAGTTACCTCCGACTGCGGTAACGATTGGCAATTTTGATGGTGTCCATCTTGGTCATCAAGCGATGATTGCCCAGCTTAAATCGTTAGCATCTGCTCAAGGCTTAAAAACTTTAGTGATGATTTTTGAGCCACAACCGCTTGAATTTTTTAAAGGTTATGATGCCCCACCCCGCATTAGCTCCTTACGAGAAAAAGTAGAATATTTAACTGAACTGGGTGTGGATTACATTGCGGTAGCAAAGTTTGATCAATACTTTAGAAGCCTGAATGCGACTGAATTTGCGGATTTACTCAAATTTAAGCTCAATGCCCAAACCCTCGTTTTGGGAGATGACTTTCATTTTGGCAAAGACCGCCAAGGAAACAGTGAATTCTTAAGAGATTATGGTTTTAATGTCACCAATTTAGATACGATTGCACTGAATGATGAACGTGTCAGTTCAACCCGTATTCGTCAGGTTCTACAAGAAGGTGATCTGGCATTAGCAGCTAAACTGCTGGGTCGTCCTTACAGCATCACGGGTCGTGTGCAATATGGCGATCAAATCGGACGTACACTGGATTTTCCAACAATTAATGTTCGTCTAAATCGTCATAAGCCTTGTCTAAGTGGCATCTATGCAGTCGATGTGGTGTGTGAAAATGCCTCACTGACAGCAAAAGTAAAACATACAAACCCTGCCCTGAACGGTATTGCAGGGTATCAAAGTGATAGCTTATTCGGTGCTGGCCATGTGGGGACTCGTCCTGCGATCGAACAAGTTCAGCCTGAGTGGCGATTAGAAGTACATTTCCCTGATGTTTCTGCTAATCTGTATGGCTTATTAATGCGGGTAACCTTTCTTCATTATTTACATGGTGAACTGAATTACCCTTCGCTTGAAGCACTCAAAGCTGGAATAGATGATGATGTGCAAAAATTACGAGACTATCGTAATCGTACTTCAGAATTTCCTTTTTAAATTTAATTTTCATTTGTAATACATGTCAGTTTATACACTGATCAAACTGGAAGAAAACTTGCATGAGCGATAAGCAAACTCCTGAAAATGCAGTGGATTATAAAGCCACACTCAATTTACCTCATACTGAATTTGCGATGAAAGCAAATTTGGCTGTGCGTGAAGCCAAATGGTTAGAAGAGTGGTATGCCGACAACATTTATCAGCAGATTCGCGCATCGCGTATTGGCAAGAAGAAATACGTGCTACATGACGGTCCTCCATATGCCAATGGTCAAATCCATTTAGGTCATGCGGTTAATAAAGTCCTCAAGGACATTATTATTAAAAGCCGTGTATTGGATGGCTTCGATGCACCTTATGTACCAGGTTGGGACTGTCATGGTCTGCCAATCGAACTTAAAGTGGAAGAAAAAGTCGGTAAAGTTGGCGTGAAAGTAGACGCATCAACGTTCCGTAAAGCCTGCCGTGAATACGCTTACACACAAGTTGAATTACAAAAGAAAGACTTCGTGCGTATGGGTGTGTTTGGTGACTGGGACAATCCGTATCTGACTATGAACTTTAAACAAGAAGCGGACATCGTTCGCTCGCTTGGTGCGATTGCTAAAGCTGGTCATATTGAACCGGGCTTAAAACCTGTGAACTGGTGTTTGGACTGTGGTTCTGCACTGGCTGAAGCCGAAGTTGAATACGAAGATAAAAAATCTGATGCAATTGACGTTGGCTTCACCGTTGTAGATCTCAAAGATTTAAGCGCACGCCTAAGTGTTGATGTTCAAGATGTAACGGATATCGTGATCTGGACGACCACGCCATGGACACTACCTGCCAACCAAGCAGTTGCGGTACATGCCGACATTGACTACCAACTTGTTCAAATTCAGAACGATCGTGGTGCGCAAAACTTCATTCTTGCTAAAGATTTAGTTGAATCTGCGATCGAGCGTTACAAGCTCGAAAATCCAGTCGTACTGGCTGATTTTAAAGGCGCTGTCATCGAAAACCTATTATTACAACATCCGTTGATTACAGATCGCCAAGTCCCTGTGATCGTCGGTGAACATGTCATCGCAACCAGTGGTACAGGTGCCGTACATACCGCACCGGGCCATGGTGTGGACGACTATAAGGTTGGCCTACAGTACAACCTAAAAGTGGATAATCCAGTTGGTGGCAATGGTGTATATTTACCAACAGCACCGATTTTTGCTGGTGAACACATCTATAAAGCTAACCCAAAAATTATCGAAGCATTGGGAGCAACAGGTCGTTTGTGGGCGCATCAACCGATCAAACACAGCTACCCACATTGCTGGCGTCATAAAACGCCAATCATCTTCCGTGCGACACCGCAATGGTTTATCAGCATGGATGCCAAAGGCTTGCGTCAAACTGCATTAAATGCGATTGAAAATGACATCGAATTTGTTCCAGATTGGGGTAAAAACCGTATCCAATCGATGATTGAAGGTCGTCCAGATTGGTGTATTTCTCGTCAACGTACTTGGGGCGTGCCAATTCCGTTCTTTGTACACAAAGATACCAATGCGTTACACCCACGTACACCTGAATTGATCGAAGAAGTTGCCCAACTGATTGAGCAAGAAGGGATTGATGCTTGGTATAACCGTGATGCCAGCGACTTCATTGGTGCTGATGCCGAACATTACAATGCTGTTCGCGATACCTTAGACGTTTGGTTCGACTCAGGAACCACACACTACGCAGTATTGCGTGAACGTGAAGAGTTGCAAGACCCTGCTGATCTATACCTTGAGGGTTCAGACCAACACCGTGGCTGGTTCCAATCGTCTTTGTTAACTTCAATTGCAATCAATGAACGTGCACCTTATAAAGGCTTACTCACACACGGCTTCGTCGTAGATGAGAAAGGTCGTAAAATGTCTAAATCATTAGGCAACATCATCACGCCACAAGATATCATCAAAGATATGGGTGCAGATGGCTTACGCTTCTGGATCGCTTCGGCTGACTATCGCTATGAAATGACCGCAGGTAAAGAGATCTTTAGCCGTGCTTCTGATGGTTATCGTCGTATCCGTAATACCCTACGTTTCTTATTGGCGAATTTAAATGGTTTTAAACCATCAACCGATGCATTACCTGTAGATGAACTGATTGCATTGGATCAGTACATTTTACAACGTGCGGCTGAAGTACAAAAAACCATTCAGCAAGCCTATGAAGAGATGAACTTCCACATTGTCACTAACGCATTGACCAATTTCTGTATCAATGACTTAGGTGGTTTCTATCTCGACATCATCAAAGATCGTCAATACACAACAAAAGCGGACTCACAAGCACGTCGTTCAGCACAAACTGCGCTGTATCATTTGGTACAAGCTTTCGTTCGTTGGATGTCACCAATTCTAAGCTTTACCGCTCAAGAAGCTTGGCCATTGATTCCTGAACAAACAGATAAATATGTATTTACGGCTGAATGGTACGATATCCCAACTGCATCAACAGCAAACTTGCTTTCTGAAGCAGATTGGCAAACATTGATTAGCGTAAAATCAGCAGTAAATAAACAGATCGAAGCAGCACGAAACGCTAAACTGATCGGCAGTAACTTATCTGCCAAAGTTGAACTTTGGGCGGATGAAGCTTTACAAAAACTGCTAAACCAACTGGCTGACGAATTACGTTTTGTCTTGATTACCTCTCAAGTCATCGTCCACCCTTATGCAGAACAAGGCGAAAGCACTGACCTTGAAGGTTTACGTGTGAAAGTCTCAGCTGCGGATGGTGAAAAATGTGTACGTTGCTGGCATGTATTACCAGACGTAAATACACATGAAGGTCATGCGGGTTTATGCGCGCGTTGTATTGTCAACGTCACTGGCAGTGGCGAAGTGAGAAAGTATGCCTAATTCACAAGCAAAACAAGGCTTGTTCCAATTCTATCCTTATAACTTGCTGTGGCTTGGACTTTCAGTCCTTGCCATTGTGTTGGATCAATGGACAAAATGGATCGCAAGCTCACATTTAAACTATGCAGATCCTGTACCCGTATTGCCTTTTCTCAATTGGACCTTGTTGCATAATTACGGTGCCGCATTTAGCTTTTTATCTGATGCAGGCGGATGGCAACGCTACTTCTTTACCTCACTTGCAGCAATTGTTTCGATCATTTTTGTATTTTGGCTCATGCGTATGCCTAAGAAAATGATTATTTTACCTATGGCGATTGCTTTGATTTTAGGCGGTGCAGTTGGTAATTTGATTGATCGCGTCAGTCTGGGTTATGTTGTCGATTTTATCCATGTCTATTATCAGAATAGTCATTTCCCTGCCTTCAACCTCGCAGACAGTGCCATTACCCTAGGTACGATTTTGCTTCTCATTGACACCTTCTTCTTAGAGAAGAAACGTAACCAAAAGGCGGATGTATAATGACTGACATTATCCAACCAAACGAAGAAATCCGGATTGAAGACGGCTCAAAAGTTGATTTGCATTTTTCAGTATCGATCGAAAATGGTGTTGAAATCGATAACACCCGCGGTCGTGAAGAACCTGTCTCTTTAGTGATTGGTGATGGCAATTTACTTCCAGGCTTTGAAAAGGCTTTATTTGGTTTACGTGCAGGTGATCGCCGTACCGTACATTTGCCACCAGAAGATGCTTTTGGTCCATGGAATCCTGAAAATGTTCAAAGTTTTGATACGGTGAAATTTGAGCAACGTCCTATCGTTGGTCACATGATTGAATTTGAAGATAAAGCCAAAGCAACCTTGTTTGGCATCGTTAAATCAGTCAATGAAGACATTACTGAAATCGACTTTAATCATCCATTGGCCGGTAAAAATATTACCTTTGAAGTGGAAATTTTCAAAGTTACCCCTGCGGGTCAGCAAGGCATTAAACTGATGTAACATAAAAGCTCTCAAATGAGAGCTTTTTTTATATCCGAAAAAAAGTATAAGATCATTTAAAAGCATTCATTTTTAAAATCAAAGCAATAACACACAGGAATTTAAATATGCTGATTTATATTATTGTTGGTAGTGTTCGGGAAGGTCGCACAGCGATCAAAGTCGCTAATTGGGTACAGCAAGCGACAACTGAACTCGCATTAAAAGATATTCAAACCGAAGTTGTTGATCTTAAGGAATGGGACTTACCGCTATTTGCAGGTTCTCATCCACCTGCGACAGGCATTTATGATCAGCCGAAACAACAGCAGTGGGCAGATAAAATCGCACAGGCACAAGCCTTTATCTTCATTAGCCCTGAATATAACCATGGCTATAGTCCAGCACTGAAGAATGCCTTGGATTATGTGGGTAAAGAATGGCAAGGCAAACCTGCAGCCTTTATCGGCTATGGTTCAACCAATGGCTCACGTTCAATCAGTCAAATTCGCCAAGTGACCTCAAGCTTAGGTATTGTTGATCCCAATGCTGTGATTGAAATTCGCGACATCTTTAAACGTAATAAAAACGAAAACTTTGAAGCCAATGAGTTTGAAATTAAGGCTCTCAAACCACTAGTCGAGAAGTTACAGAAATATCATGTTAAATAACGATGTAAGCCTAAACCTACAACAATCGTAGCCATTGGCGAATAGGCCAACTCTAACTTTTCACCTATCATATAAATCATAGAGAGCCAGGAAGTCTCATTCAGAATAATAAGACCCACAGGACGTGGTCGTTAATAGGAAATAAACGACAATAAACTGAATATGAAGAAGCCCTGTCAGGATGATGGGGCTTCTTTTTATTTCTGCAAGCTGTAATACGGTATATTTGCTTTTATACACGACATCAGCTCTTTTACTCGTCAGCAACTTCACTACGATTAAATTATTGTTCTCAGCAGCCCCTATTATTTCGCTATAGGCTTAATCACCATCTAACACGATAGAAAGAATTAACTAATTTTTCAGTGCTAATTATAATTAAAACCTAAATTTAATCAAATACATAACACAGTGTTATGTATTTACTGTATATCTTGCCATTCCCCCCAAAATTAAGATAACTACCTATACATACTCTTTCAGTTAATGTCTTTGCATGTATCAAAGATAATTTGAAAAACCATCAGTAATAGTTCTGCTAAGCTACAAGACTAGAAAACTGTTGAATAATCAATCATGTTGAACTGCAACAAGTAGAACATTGATATGACCTTATATTTTTGAGATAAGAATAAAATTGGCATACAACCTCATCGATTCCCCTCTACCGCAATGTATTGTTCTTTAAGGACTCTAGAATTAGCGAATTCGCCCATTTTTCATATAGTTTCTGTTCTACGTCAATAGCATTTTCAAAAACCAAGTCAACTGAAAATATACTTCCTAGAGTATCTCTGAATTTTGATATTTCATTAAAAGCAGACTTGCAAAATGATAGTTCTTTGCAATCCAATATCTTTCTCTCTTCTAACTCCTTATAGCAAACTGAAATTTTTGCAAATATATTAGCTAGATATTCAATGATACTTTCATCTTCTTTAATAATTTGCTTTTCAGAAAAAATGCGACTAAATAAAAATGCAAGTTGACACGAAAATGACCAAAAAGAATGCCAAATAAGACGGCCGTGTCTCAAGGTACCTTTCCAAGGAGAATAGCCTATAGATTTATTTCTAACCTTATACCCCTCTACTTCTCGTAAAAACAATATTTGGTGTGTCGCTTCATGTACAAACAGCGACCCTAGACGATAGATTGATGGTAAAGGCCAATCAGCAGATAATATTACATTACCAACGCTTTGAATCGATGAAGCTGTAAGTAACTCAGACTTATGAATGCTCTCCCCTACAATAATGCTCTTGATAAGTGGCAAAGTTCTAGCTCCATCGACATAGCTTAAAGGAACATTGTCGATACACCACTTATAGGCTTCATTAATTTGGAATTGGATAGAACGAATTTTACTCTCGCATGGATTGCGACAGTTATAATTAGACATAACTGACTCAAGATCAAATGAAGTCTCTATACTTGTCTTTTGAAATGTTAAATCTATACTGCAAGCTGCAAGAATATAAATATATCTAGCTCTTTTCTCTACATCAATTAGTTGTGACGATTCCACAGCAATCCCCTTCAAAATTATCCGTAGAAAAAATATCTTCACATAGAATCAGGTCTGGATGCTTATTCTTTGACTCTTGTAAGTTTGCCAAATCAATAGGGTTAGGTTGATCATCAATCCAGATCAAACCTCCTCTGGCAATTAAATCTATATGGATATCACAAAAGTAACCAGCTGTTTCAATATCTTGGTTATGTTGGCCAAAACCAATATGAACTCCAGGGCATCGTTCATTCAAGTGAGAGTTTTCATAAATAGGATTATCTACAGAAATATTTGTACCGATACCTAGTTCACCTACACGTGTCGCGTTATTTCTAGAAAAAGCACGACTTAAATAATCCGACATTTCTTTATTTTTACATTGAAAAGATATCATTTGACCATTATCGATATTTACAAATACTGGTTCTTGATTTAATCGAGCATCTATATCTAGCATAGTGTTAACGTTAATAGCAAAATCTGCGACTAAAATGCCTGAGATATTTGCAGGAAAAGTCGCGACCTCTCCACATGGAATAATGAGAAATTTACCGTCTTCAACAGTCCCTTTATTACTAACCCACCTATATCTACTGTCGAGGTCAATAGACAAATCTGTTCCAGAGGGGGTTGTGATTCTTAATTTTTTTGCACTTATGCATCTTTCAAGAATAGCTGTATTTAATGCCGTCAATTTCTTTGGTGTTACCGATAAACCTTTAGCAAATAAATGTCTATCAGAATTGATACTTCGAACTACAAAATATTGATTTTTATTATAATCACAAATTACTTCTTTAATAACTTCATTATGCGATATTGTATCTCGTTCAAAGAGAATAAGAACCAATCGTCCTTTTTGAGGAGGAATACTTGGTAAAAGCTTTATCAACCTATCCCTAAAACCACTATCTCTTAGCGGCTGCATATGAATTGACTTGTATTTAATTGATCTAGCATCAAGAGCCAACCTCACCCAAGCGGCTGCCTCCCTTGAATCTGGTGTGTAACCAATAATAATAATATCAGAAAGAGAAATCCCAATATAATCGTCTAATAAAGCATTTACACCGCACCAAACATCTTCATCAGATACCTTATTTGAATCTGTAGCTAATGCCATAAGAAGTCCCCAAAATTGGCACTAAGATCCATAAAACTCCTAGTGCACTTAAAAAAAGAAAAACTTAGGCTGACATAGTCTTATATGACACAAACCAAAGGGCCTCATCTTTATTGATCTTTAACTCGATTTCTCCCCCTTCCGAACGCTCTAAACCCTCACTTTCCTCAAGCTCCTTAATTATTTCGCTCAACTTCTTACTAACATCTGCAGGAAGCGGTTTTTTATTTTCTTCACTCATATTGCACCCTCCTATGTGGGTCATTAAAACTTTTTTGATTTCTTATCTTAATTTTTGTATATATTTTAATCACAATATAAAATAACAAGATTACTGTCAAGAGTAATATCTAGGATTATTTATTTTAGTTATCTTTTTCCCGTGCAATAAAAAACACCCCTAACCGTCAGGTTAGGGGTGTTTATAATTTAAAAGCTGGCGATGACTTACTCTCACATGGCAAGTGCCACACTACCATCAGCGCGAAGAGGTTTCACTTCTGAGTTCGGGAAGGGATCAGGTGGTTCACTCTTGCTATTGTCGCCAGCAAACTGTTTTGGCTTTGGGTGGTCTTACTTTTGAACTTATTAAGTTCATGCCACTTAGTACCGAAAGAGTTATTAACGGATTAGTTAATCGAGTCGTATTGTAACTAGTTTTGACACTAAATCAAGTTATGTATTGAATTTATCTTGAATACAACAACTGTTTGGGTGTTGTATAGTCAAGCCTCACGAGCAATTAGTATTGGTCAGCTTCACACGTCACCGTGCTTCCACACCCAACCTATCAACGTCCTAGTCTCGAACGGCTCTTTAGAGGAATAAATTCCTAGGGAAATCTTATCTTGAGGTAGGCTTCCCGCTTAGATGCTTTCAGCGGTTATCCCTTCCGAACATAGCTACCCGGCGATGCGACTGGCGTCACAACCGGTACACCAGAGGTTCGTCCACTCTGGTCCTCTCGTACTAGGAGCAGATCCTCTCAAATTTCCAGCGCCCACGGTAGATAGGGACCGAACTGTCTCACGACGTTCTAAACCCAGCTCGCGTACCTCTTTAAATGGCGAACAGCCATACCCTTGGGACCTGCTTCAGCCCCAGGATGAGATGAGCCGACATCGAGGTGCCAAACACCGCCGTCGATATGAACTCTTGGGCGGTATCAGCCTGTTATCCCCAGAGTACCTTTTATCCGTTGAGCGATGGCCCTTCCATACAGAACCACCGGATCACTAAGACCTACTTTCGTACCTGCTCGACTTGTGGGTCTCGCAGTTAAGCGCGCTTTTGCCTTTATACTCTACGCGTGATTTCCGACCACGCTGAGCGCACCTTCGTACTCCTCCGTTACTCTTTAGGAGGAGACCGCCCCAGTCAAACTACCCACCAGACATGGTCCTCGTCCCGGATAACGGGACAGAGTTAGAACCTCAACATTACCAGGGTGGTATTTCAAGGACGGCTCCATTGGAACTAGCGTTCCAACTTCAAAGCCTCCCACCTATCCTACACAAGTAAGGTCAAAGTTCAATGTCAAGCTGCAGTAAAGGTTCACGGGGTCTTTCCGTCTAGCCGCGGGTACACTGCATCTTCACAGCGATTTCGATTTCACTGAGCCTCTGCTGGAGACAGCGCCGCCATCATTATGCCATTCGTGCAGGTCGGAACTTACCCGACAAGGAATTTCGCTACCTTAGGACCGTTATAGTTACGGCCGCCGTTTACTGGGGCTTCGATCAAGAGCTTCGCTTACGCTAACCCCATCAATTAACCTTCCAGCACCGGGCAGGCATCACACCCTATACGTCCACTTTCGTGTTTGCAGAGTGCTATGTTTTTAATAAACAGTTGCAGCGGCCTGGTTTCTGTGGCTGCCAATAGCTCAGGGAGCAAGTCCCATCACCGTCAGCAGCGTACCTTCTCCCGAAGTTACGGTACCATTTTGCCTAGTTCCTTCAGCAGAGTTCTCTCAAGCGCTTTGGTCTACTCGACCTGACCACCTGTGTCGGTTTCGGGTACGATTCCTGTGTAACTGAAGCTTAGAGACTTTTCCTGGAAGCATGGTATCAGCCACTTCACTGTACAAGTACAGCTTGCTATCAACTCTCAGCATAGAGCACCCCGGATTTGCCTAAGATGCATGCCTACTGTCTTCCACCTGGACAACCAACGCCAGGCTGACTTAACCTTCTCCGTCCTCTCATCGCATTACACAGAAGTATTGGAATATTAACCAATTTCCCATCGACTACGCCTCTCGGCCTCGCCTTAGGGGTCGACTCACCCAGCCCCGATTAACGTTGGACTGGAACCCTTGGTCTTTCAGCGAACGGGTTTTTCACCCGTTTTGTCGTTACTCACGTCAGCATTCGCACTTCTGATACCTCCAGCATACTTCTCAATACACCTTCATCGGCTTACAGAACGCTCCCCTACCACTTGACTAATGTCAAATCCGCAGCTTCGGCACATAGTTTTAGCCCCGTTACATCTTCCGCGCAGGCCGACTCGACTAGTGAGCTATTACGCTTTCTTTAAAGGGTGGCTGCTTCTAAGCCAACCTCCTAGCTGTCTATGCCTTCCCACATCGTTTCCCACTTAACTATGATTTTGGGGCCTTAGCTGGCGGTCTGGATTGTTTTCCTCTTGACTACGGACGTTAGCACCCGCAGTCTGTCTCCCGGATAGTACTCATTGGTATTCGGAGTTTGCATCGGTTTGGTAAGTCGGGATGACCCCCTAGCCGAAACAGTGCTCTACCCCCAATGGTATTCGTCCGAGGCGCTACCTAAATAGCTTTCGGGGAGAACCAGCTATCACCAGGCTTGATTAGCCTTTCACCCCTATCCACAAGTCATCCCCTGGCTTTTCAACGACAGTGGGTTCGGTCCTCCAGTTAGTGTTACCCAACCTTCAACCTGCTCATGGATAGATCGCCTGGTTTCGGGTCTACACCCAGCAACTAAACGCCCTATTAAGACTCGATTTCTCTACGGCTCCCCTATTCGGTTAACCTTGCTACTGAATGTAAGTCGCTGACCCATTATACAAAAGGTACGCAGTCACACCACGAAGGTGCTCCCACTGCTTGTATGCATGCGGTTTCAGGATCTATTTCACTCCCCTCACAGGGGTTCTTTTCGCCTTTCCCTCACGGTACTGGTTCACTATCGGTCAGTCAGGAGTATTTAGCCTTGGAGGATGGTCCCCCCATATTCAGACAAGGTTTCACGTGCCTCGCCCTACTCGTCATCATTGTGTGTGCCCTTTCGTGTACGGGAATATCACCCTCTACGTTCGCACTTCCCAGAGCGTTCCACTAGAACACACATAACTTAATGGGCTGCTCCCCGTTCGCTCGCCGCTACTAAGGGAATCTCAATTGATTTCTTTTCCTAAGGGTACTGAGATGTTTCACTTCCCCTCGTTCGCTTCAATAACCTATGTATTCAGTTATTGATACCCGCCTTGTAGCGGGTGGGTTCCCCCATTCAGACATCTCCGGATCAAAGGATATTTGCCGCCTCCCCGGAGCTTTTCGCAGGCTATCACGTCTTTCATCGCCTCTGACTGCCAAGGCATCCACCACATGCACTTAATTACTTGACTATACAACCCCAAACAGTCGCTAACCCTTACAAGTAAGGTTAGGACAGATTGCTATGCTTGTTTTTCAACTCACATCGCTCTCATCCAGTTTGTTGCCTCGTGCACTTAAGCACCGTACAGCTTCAATCTAAATTCATATACCAAAACGCTTGATTCAGTGTTTTTGCTAGTTCTCAATTTCATTCTTTCGAATGAATTGAGTGAACAATTTATTTCAGACTCAATTCTACTAATCTGTTAATGATTAACTACAGCCTCGTCAGCTTGCAGTAAACTGTGATAAATCACAGAGATTAATAAATCAGTCAACTTAGACTGTATTCATTAAACTCTATAATCTATTTAGCTCGTACTTCGTAAAGTACGTGGTGGAGACTAGGAGAGTCGAACTCCTGACCTCCTGCGTGCAAAGCAGGCGCTCTACCAACTAAGCTAAGTCCCCAGCTTATCATCTGTGATTCGATGTATCGGATTATAGCCTGCGCACTCACTTACGTTCGTTTGCCTTGCGCTTCGCCTTAAAGCAGTGCTTTAAGTCTTGCTCATGGTGGGTCTGACAAGACTTGAACTTGTGACCCCACGCTTATCAAGCGTGTGCTCTAACCAACTGAGCTACAGACCCTCAGATACATCTTCGAAGAACAACTTGTTGTGGATTCTTACCGGCCATCAATCTTTCGTTAAGGAGGTGATCCAGCCGCAGGTTCCCCTACGGCTACCTTGTTACGACTTCACCCCAGTCATCGGCCACACCGTGGTAAGCGTCCTCCTTACGGTTAGACTACCTACTTCTGGTGCAACAAACTCCCATGGTGTGACGGGCGGTGTGTACAAGGCCCGGGAACGTATTCACCGCGGCATTCTGATCCGCGATTACTAGCGATTCCGACTTCATGGAGTCGAGTTGCAGACTCCAATCCGGACTACGATCGGCTTTTTGAGATTAGCATCCTATCGCTAGGTAGCAACCCTTTGTACCGACCATTGTAGCACGTGTGTAGCCCTGGCCGTAAGGGCCATGATGACTTGACGTCGTCCCCGCCTTCCTCCAGTTTGTCACTGGCAGTATCCTTAAAGTTCCCATCCGAAATGCTGGCAAGTAAGGAAAAGGGTTGCGCTCGTTGCGGGACTTAACCCAACATCTCACGACACGAGCTGACGACAGCCATGCAGCACCTGTATCTAGATTCCCGAAGGCACCAATCCATCTCTGGAAAGTTTCTAGTATGTCAAGGCCAGGTAAGGTTCTTCGCGTTGCATCGAATTAAACCACATGCTCCACCGCTTGTGCGGGCCCCCGTCAATTCATTTGAGTTTTAGTCTTGCGACCGTACTCCCCAGGCGGTCTACTTATCGCGTTAGCTGCGCCACTAAAGCCTCAAAGGCCCCAACGGCTAGTAGACATCGTTTACGGCATGGACTACCAGGGTATCTAATCCTGTTTGCTCCCCATGCTTTCGTACCTCAGCGTCAGTATTAGGCCAGATGGCTGCCTTCGCCATCGGTATTCCTCCAGATCTCTACGCATTTCACCGCTACACCTGGAATTCTACCATCCTCTCCCATACTCTAGCTGACCAGTATCGAATGCAATTCCTAAGTTAAGCTCAGGGATTTCACATCCGACTTAATCAGCCGCCTACGCACGCTTTACGCCCAGTAAATCCGATTAACGCTCGCACCCTCTGTATTACCGCGGCTGCTGGCACAGAGTTAGCCGGTGCTTATTCTGCGAGTAACGTCCACTATCTCTAGGTATTAACTAGAGTAGCCTCCTCCTCGCTTAAAGTGCTTTACAACCATAAGGCCTTCTTCACACACGCGGCATGGCTGGATCAGGCTTCCGCCCATTGTCCAATATTCCCCACTGCTGCCTCCCGTAGGAGTCTGGGCCGTGTCTCAGTCCCAGTGTGGCGGATCATCCTCTCAGACCCGCTACAGATCGTCGCCTTGGTAGGCCTTTACCCCACCAACTAGCTAATCCGACTTAGGCTCATCTATTAGCGCAAGGTCCGAAGATCCCCTGCTTTCTCCCGTAGGACGTATGCGGTATTAGCATTCCTTTCGGAATGTTGTCCCCCACTAATAGGCAGATTCCTAAGCATTACTCACCCGTCCGCCGCTAGGTAATGTAGCAAGCTACACTTCCCCGCTCGACTTGCATGTGTTAAGCCTGCCGCCAGCGTTCAATCTGAGCCATGATCAAACTCTTCAGTTTAAAATCATTAGTAGCTTATGGCTACAAATCTTGACTCATCAATTTTCTGACATTAATTTCTCAAATAAACTTCGAGTAATTTCTACCATTCAATCAATGAAATATTTTCGATCGATTAACCAGTAAAAATCCACACAAGTTGTTCTTCTATTCTCTTAATGATTAATTTCTTACTTCGTCAGCAAGAAATTAACGCAAAACACTACCTATCACCTTAACCCTGTAAGCTAAGATATTTTCGTGTATCGCGTCGGGATGAGGTGCATTATAGGAGTTTTTTAAAGGCATGCAAGCTTTTTTAAACCCTTGTTTTATTGAGTGTTCTTTTTTTGTGCACAAAATCAATTCAAACTATTTAAAACCGATAGCAAGTACATGAAATAAAAGCAGAAATACTTTATTTATATTTCTGCTTCACTTTTCTATTTTTTGCTCTTTATTTGAACGCTAATGATTTTAACAGGTTGTTTAGGTACATTTTGATGCAATCCCTGATTACCCGTAGGCACACTCACGATTTTATCAACGACCTCCATACCTTTGGTCACTTTACCGAAAACAGCATAACCTGCATCCATTGCAGATCGGTTTAGAAAACTATTATCTACAACATTAATGAAAAATTGGCTTGTAGCAGAGTTTGGATCTCGCGTACGCGCCATTGCTAAAGTACCACGTGTATTTTTCAAACCATTGCTTGCTTCGTTTACGATTGGTGCTTTGGTTGTCTTTTCTACCATATTGGCATCTAAGCCACCGCCCTGAACCATAAAGCCAGGAATCACACGATGGAAAATCGTCCCTGCGTAAAAATTGCTTTTTACATAACTCTCAAAGTTTTTTGCCGAAACTGGTGCTTTATCATCAAAAAGCTCAATTTCGATATTCCCCATACTCGTTTTCATTTCAACCATGGTATTTGCAAATAAATGGCTGCTTGCGAGTAATAAACTAGCCGTAATAAATAACTTTTTCATCTTTATATTCTCAGTCTAAGAATAGAATTAACCGTGAAGCCTAATTTTAGTTTTACATATCGGTCTTTACTATTTTTATTTGTTAAGTGCCATGTTCCACGTGAAACATAGCACTACTGTACGTGGCGGCTTAACTGTGTTTGTCCCAGAACTTTCTAAAGTTCCGTGCAATTTCGACGGTATTGCGTCTTGCTTTGGATGAAATAGGCGTTAAGTTGATAAAGCCATGTGTTTGGTCTGGATAATCAATATATTTCACTTTAACGCCATTTTGTCTAAGTTTATGACTATAAATTTCACCTTCATCATGAAGTAAATCATGCCCTGCTGTGATCACATAAGCAGGTGCAAGTTTTCTTAAACCACCATAGGTTGGAGAAATTAATGGGTTATCCAAAGCAACATTGTGTTGGGTGGCATAATACGCTGTCACATAATCCACATCTTTACTGGTCAAGACTAAACCTTCACCATAAGCATAAAATGATGGGTGTCTACTTTTAAAATCAACCACAGGATAGATTAGTAATTGTGCTTGAGGCGCATAGGCCTTACCCACTGAATGCTGTGCAACAACTGTACTAATATTTCCGCCAGCACTATCCCCCGCGACCGCAATACGATTTTTATAGATCTTTAACTGACGGCGATTTTGATATACCCATGCTAAAGCATCTTCACATGATTGAATAAGCAGTTTAGGTGAAACTTCTGGAGCAAGCGGATAATCAATACTCATGACCTGAACTTTCGCATATTTGGCAATGAGGCGACATGCTTCATCATGCGTATCCAAACCACCGACAACAAAACCACCACCATGATAGAACACGATCATCGGTAGTTTCTTATTGGGTGCTGGATGATAATGTCTTGCGAAAACTGTACCGCTTTGCAAAGGTAAACGAATATCTTCAACAGATTCAATAAATGTGGATTTATTAAGTATCGCGAGCATCTGCGCATCAAATTGGCGTCGAGACTCAATCGGATCATCTCCAATAAAACCAATGCGCCCTTGTTTAATTTGAACAGCCATCAAACATTTGGTAAATGCATCCAAATCAGGATATTGGTGTGGGTAACCTAAAATTTTAGCTAAAGACTCTTGTACAAATGTAGGTAACTTATCGAGTGCTCGTGCAGCAGGACCTTGTCCATGATCTAAAATGGTTTGTATTTTTTGAGGTAATGCCGTCACTTTTTGTCCCCTTCTTACGCTATCCATCGTTCTTTTCCTCTCGACTATATGCTTATCCAAAGCGATAGATCAAGAATTTAAAAATATTTTGTACGCTATAGTGTTGGTTTTCAAAAGTCATTAACCATTATGCTTATCCATGATCATTATTTAGGCCAATTGATTAATCTATGACGTATTTGGAAACAAAACTCAAAAGTGAATATTCAATACTTTTGAGTTTTTATAGACACAATTTTATTTTCGACCTGCTGCAGCTGAACCTGAAATATTAACACCAACTTGTCCAGGTTGAACCTGCGCTTTGACGCCCCCTCCTGTTTGAACACCATGAGAACCAACTCCAACATTGGTTGAACCTGTTGCTTCAACAGAAACACAGCCAATTATGCTGATGACCATTAGACTTAACACAGAGACTAGAGCAAATTGCTTCATATTTTTTCCTTTACTATTTTCTACGTGCACTTTTGTTGCACATCCTCATCATTACGATTTTAAGTATGAGTGTATAGACCGGATTGGATTTATTTATTGTCAGTTTGGCAAATTTCGCAGCTTGATAAAACGCTAAATCACCACAACAAAAAACTAGAATCAAGCCAATGATTCTAGTTTTTTCAATTTACTCAGTACCTCTAACACAGCATATATAGCAGTATATGATTCGATCGATCTATTGGCATCAATGTGATGATCTATTGTGTTTAAAGGTCATGATAAATTACTGCGCTGAAGCCTCAGCATCTACTGCGCCAGATACATCTGCCGATGCACCGCTATGATCAACGCCCATAGATGTATCCGCTTGAATACCAACGCCACCTTGAACACCCGTTGGACTTGCACTTGTTTGCGCTGAACCTGATGCCTCTAGACCACCTTGAGTTGAGCAACCTACTGCCGTTAATGCAACACCAGATACCACCATAGAAATCAATGCTAACTTTTTCATTACGTATTTCCTTTCATTATGACAAAAAGCAAAGTTGTCTTTGCGTTGCCTATGATTCACAATTTTTTTCTAGAACGTGATGAGGATTAGTTGCAGTTTGTTATTTATGCAGGATGTTTTTGCAATTTTTATTAAATCAGTTCACTTTATTATTCACACTCTAATACTTTTAAATGTTCACCACAAATCACCAATAATTTAATTACTTAATCAATTTGGGTGCATTTTGAATAACCCAATAATATGATCAGCTTATGTTTTTATAATTCATAGAAACACCGCACAATCCTCTCATAAGCTTACAATTGCGTAATTCTGATTAAAAATAAATGTAGCGCAAATAAAAAAAGTCGTGGAAAACCACGACTTTTTTGATCTTGAGCACTAGATTAAGGCCACTGCATTTCACCTTTAACTACTTTAGCTCCTAACTCAAGGCTACTTGACTCACCTAAAGCTGGATATTGTTTTTGCATCATTTGAATTAACTCAGCTGAATTTTTGCTGGCTTTCACTGCTTTTTCATATTGCTTTAGATAATCAATTGAAAAGTTAACTGCATCTAAGCCTTCAGCAGCACCCGCTTTCATATGTGCAGGCACAACCACTTGAGGATTTAATGCCTTAATATTTTCTAAAGTTTGTACGACTTCATTACGATCTTTCGTATTGGGTGTATCCGCCATCCACAAATGAATACCTGACGAGACAGGAATCCCACCAACAACAGCTTTAGCACTTGGAATCCACAAATAAGTCAGTTCCTTTTTACCCTTGATTTCGATATTTTCATTTTCGAATTTTAAAGTTTTAGCCGTATAAGGCTGCGGAACAATAATTTTGCTCGGCGCATTGGCTCCCATCTTTGGTCCCCAATACGCTACTTTTAGTGCTTGTGTATCTTGAATATGCTTTACCGTTTCTGGTGTCGCAACAATCTGAACATTTGGAAAATATTGCTTAAAGACATCTAAACCAAAGTAAAAATCTGGATCACCATAACTCACGAAAATCGTTTTTAAGGTTTTACCGCTATCCAGAATGTCTGCAGCAATTCGTAAAGCTTCTGATTTAGAAAATTGCGCATTGACCAATAACACTTCTTTATCACCTTCGATCAAGGTTGAAGTCACGCCAAAGTGTTCAGGTTTTGCTAAGAAATTTTGGATTTTTAAGTCTTGCGCAAAGCTTGTTGAAGTTACAGCAAATGCTGTCAATGCCAATGCATAAGGTTTAAGGTTCATTTATATGTCTCCTATCTGATAAGACACACTTTACGTTGCAATTATTGCCAAATAAACACCCTAAATTAAGATAAAATGTTGCATATCTTGCAACAATGATCATTAATATGGATACATTAAAAGCCATTCAAGTGTTTGTCTGTATTGCTCATCAAGGTAATCTCAGCAAAGCGGCGCAACATTTAAATTATTCTAAAGCCATGGTGTCTCGCTATTTAGAGCATCTTGAAGCCACATTTTCGACACGACTATTTCAACGCAATACGCGTAAAGTTTCACTGACCCCTGCGGGCGAAAAAGCGCTGCTTTATTGTGAAAATATCCTACAGCAACAACAGTTACTTGAAGGTTTGGCTGCACCCGAACAGCATAGTGGCACGATTCGTTTTACTTGTGGTCTATTTCTATTTCAGCTCGGTGTGAATGAATGCATTAAACAGTTTAAAAAACGCTACCCCCATATTCATTTTGATGTATATCTTACTGAAAATACAATTGATCTGATGGATGCTCAGGTTGACCTTGCTTTGCGAATTACCCAAAAAGTGGCAGAGGGTTTAATTGCTCGTCCCGTCTGTCAAATTGAGTCTATCTTTTGTGCGCACCCGCATTATTTACAAGATCACACTCCCCTGTCACACCCAAGCCAATTGATTCAACATGACTGTATTGCTCATCATACTCATAATCAATACTGGACTCTGTTTGATACAGATCAGCAACCGCAGAACTATCCTTTAAATGTTACGTTTAAAAGCAATGATGTGATTGCACTCTATCAAATGTGTCTCAAAGCAGAAGGAATTGCCATGCTTCCGACCTTGCTTGTACGCCAAGATATTGCTCAACAACGCTTGCAACAGGTATTTACAGATTTTTCTGCACCCGATCTCACCTTGTCGTTAGTCTATGCATCAAGACAACATTTGCCCAAAATCACCCAAGAATTTATTGCATTTGTAATCGAAAACTTAAATTTTTACTTAAATCAGCAAAATTAAAAGATTTAAATTCACCTGAACGCTTGAATTTTGTCGCCTTGCCCATACCTCATCCGTATCAATGAATGACCAAGATGTGGCAGTTCAGGTTTAACCCGATGAGCATTCACGCCAAAAGGACTGTACATGTTTGAGAACTTTTTTAAACGGAGATCATCAATGGCTAATGAGCACAATGAGCAAGCTCAAGACATTCAAAATGAGCAACAAGCTGAACAAACTCAAGCTGAAGGTGTAGAGCAAGCTAACGAGCTTAGCGTTGAAGATTTACAAGCGCACATCACCCAACTTGAAGAAAGCTTGAAACTCGAAAAAGCACGTACGGCCAATGCGGTTTACGAGGCACAAAAGAGTGTTGAACGTATTCAACGTGAATCTGAAAAGCACAAAGATACTGTGCTGGAAAAGTTCGCCAAAGAATTATTGGATTCTGTCGATAATCTCGAACGTGCAATTCAAGCCGCTGGCGCAGAAGAAACACCTGTGCTTGAAGGTGTCAAACTAACGTTGAAATCACTCCTCACTACACTTGAAAAATTTGGGGTAGTCGAAGCAGATACACAAAATGGTTTTAATGCGGATCTACACCAAGCTGTAGGTATCGATCCAAATGCCAAAGCAAATGAAATCGGTACAGTGTTACAGAAAGGTTATACCTTAAATGGTCGCCTACTTCGCCCAGCAATGGTGATGGTGGGTCAATAACCCTCTGGAGCAAAGCCTTTATTTGCTCAAAAATGCAAAATTTTGAGAGTTTTTTGATTTTTTTTCACAAAAATGCTTGAAAAAAACCGATTAACTCTCATATCGAATAACAAGAAAATCCCCTTTTGACTCTCCCCTTTATTACTGGAGAAATCGGGGATTCACAAAATTTTAGAGGAACATCCCAAATGGCAAAAATTATTGGTATTGACTTAGGTACTACCAACTCATGTGTTGCTGTACTCGAAGGCGATAAAGTAAAAGTAATCGAAAACGCTGAAGGTGCACGTACCACTCCATCGATCATTGCATATAAAGATGGTGAAATCTTAGTTGGTCAAAGTGCAAAACGTCAGGCTGTAACCAACCCGAAAAACACATTATTCGCAATCAAGCGTTTAATCGGTCGTCGTTACGAAGATCAAGCGGTACAAAAAGATATCGGTCTTGTACCTTACAAAATCATCAAAGCAGACAATGGCGATGCTTGGGTTGAAGTAAACGACAAAAAATTAGCGCCTCAACAGATCTCTGCGGAAATCTTGAAAAAGATGAAGAAAACTGCAGAAGACTATTTAGGTGAAACAGTGACTGAAGCAGTGATTACAGTTCCTGCTTACTTTAACGATGCGCAACGTCAAGCAACTAAAGATGCGGGTAAAATTGCAGGTCTTGATGTTAAACGTATCATTAACGAGCCAACTGCTGCGGCACTTGCGTTCGGTATGGACAAAAAAGAAGGTGACCGTAAAGTTGCAGTTTACGACTTAGGTGGTGGTACATTCGACGTATCAATCATTGAAATCGCAGACCTTGATGGCGACCAACAAATCGAAGTGTTATCAACAAACGGTGATACTTTCCTTGGTGGTGAAGACTTTGATAACGCGTTAATTGAATTCTTGGTTGAAGAATTTAAGAAAGAACAAAGTGTGAACTTGAAAAATGATCCACTTGCGTTACAACGTTTGAAAGAAGCTGCTGAAAAAGCAAAAATCGAGCTTTCTTCATCAAATGCAACTGAAATCAACCTTCCATACATCACGGCTGATGCAACTGGTCCTAAACACTTAGTGATCAATGTAACGCGTGCCAAACTTGAAGGTTTAGTTGCTGATTTAGTTGCTCGTACAATCGAACCTTGTAAAATCGCGCTTAAAGATGCTGGTCTTTCGACTTCAGACATCTCTGACGTAATTTTAGTTGGTGGTCAGTCTCGTATGCCACTTGTACAACAAAAAGTACAAGAATTCTTCGGTAAAGAGCCACGTAAAGACGTAAACCCTGATGAAGCGGTTGCGATTGGTGCTGCGATTCAAGGTGCAGTATTGTCTGGTGACAAAACTGACGTTCTTTTATTAGACGTAACACCATTAACTTTAGGTATCGAAACAATGGGCGGTGTATTAACACCAATCATTGAGAAAAACACTACGATTCCTGCGAAGAAATCACAAGTGTTCTCTACTGCTGCTGACAACCAGCCTGCTGTAGATATTTCTGTTTACCAAGGTGAACGTAAAATGGCTCAACAAAACAAATTGTTGGGTAACTTCCAATTAGGCGATATCCCACCTGCTCCACGTGGCGTACCGCAAATTGAAGTATCGTTCGACATCAACGCTGATGGTATCTTGAAAGTATCGGCTAAAGATAAGAGCACTGGTAAAGAGCAATCAATCCAGATCAAAGCAAACTCAGGTTTGTCTGATGCTGAAATCGAAGCAATGATCAAAGATGCTGAAGCGAATGCTGAAGAAGACCGTAAATTTGAAGAGTTAGCGAAAGCTCGTAACGAAGCTGATGCTTTAGTATCTAGCTCTAACAAAGCAGTTAAAGATCTAGGTGACAAAGTGACTGAAGATGAAAAAACTGCAATCGCTACTGCGGTTTCTGAGCTTGAAGCAGCAACTAAAGAAAATGATGTTGAAGACATCAAAGCGAAAACTGAAGCTTTACAAAACATCTTGATGCCAATCACTCAACGTGCTTATGAACAAGCACAAGGTGCTGGCGGCGCAGAAGGTTTTGATCCAAATGCATTCCAAGGTGGTGATGCTGGTCAACAACAAAAAGCGGATGATGGCGTTGTAGATGCTGAGTTCACAGAAGTTAAAGATGACAAAAAATAATTTGTCTCTTTAAAAAGGACCGCGCGAAAGCGCGGTTTTTTTATTTTAAGATTCATTATTTTGATCGAAATATAGTTCACCTAAAATCGGCATAAATAATGGTTCGACTCCAGAAGCTTTTATTTCTTCTAAAAATTCAGGGATATTCACACCAGGTAATAATTTAGGTAATTGATCAATAGGCGTTACCATCGTATCCCAATGACATGGAATAATGTATTTAGGTTTCAGCAAGCGCACGACATCTTTGACATAGTTCGGGCGATATTTGCGTCCAATCGCACATAGACAAACAATATCTGCTTGCCTACCTTGTAATTCTTGTTCAATAAAGTCAGCTGAGTCAATGTGTACAACGCGAAGATGCCCCGTATTAATCCACCAATTAAATACCTGTCCATGCCGTAGGTGATGAAATTTCGGTGGATAAGGTGGTGGTGTAGTCATATCACCTGGTAATGGCACCCGACCAAACAATGCTTTGCCATGAATCGAAGGCAACCCAACAACTTGCCATTTACCACATTGAATAATTTCCCGCCCTTTTGTTTCAAGCATTTGCTGTTCAGACAAACCTGCCGATCGCCCATACATTAAACTCGCTTGAGAACCAATTAATCGTGCCCCTGTTTGTTTACATACTTCAGGCGCATCCAAAATATGATCATAATGTGCATGTCCTATCAGTACATCATCTGCGCGAGGAATATATTGCTGAACCAGTATTGGATCGCTGAGTAAAGGTTGAGTCAGTGTATGCCATAGAGTGGGACGACTAATAAAAGGATCAAGTACGACTGTACGATTTCGATCCGAAAGGATAAAACCCGCTGTACCTAAATATTTAATGGTCAAATTCTCAGTATTTGCTAAGGCCGGTGACGTCGCAGACCATGCTATGTCAGGAGTTTTGAGTAAATATTTCAGCATTTTTATTCCTTAATCTTTTTATTTATCTATCTTATATAAGGCATTAAAACAAAATCTGCCGTTTAATCATATCATTTCCCGATACTCGCTATTTTTGTTATAGTCTGATCTGCAAGCACGATTAATAAACTCAATTGAGCGTCGTATTTCAGAAGAAACTAAAATGATTCGTCTGTTGATTTTTTCAGGATTACTCTTCCTTATCTTATGGTCTGGTTATCAAAGCCATCAGCACCCGCAGCTTAAATTTAATTCTTTGCTTGATCGCATAACACATCCTTTTGATACGCGTCTTCGTTATCGTATCGCTGAGGTTGATCCTCGTTTTAAACTTAGCCTAGAACAAGTACAAGAAATCAGCCATCAAGCAGCTCAAATTTGGAAAGATGGAACAGGTAAAGATTACTTTGTATATGATCCAAATGCGCAACTGGCCATTCATTTAATTTACGATCAACGACAAATTGAAAGCGAACAACGACGTGCCCATTTAAGCCAATTAGAATTTAATCAACAACAGTGGCGTGATAAAAAAAAGCAATTGGATCATATTGAACAAGAACTAGTTGAGACGAAACAATCTTTAAGCTTAAAACGTCAACAACTAGATCAGCAAATCCAACAATATAATCAAGAGAAAAAAAATGCACATCTCAACTCAATGACTGGTGCCTATCAACAACATCTACAGCAAAAACAACAAAACTTACAATACAACGTCGATGCATTAAAACAAGAAATCACCAACTTTAATCAAAAAATCAATAACTTAAATCAAAAAGTAGATGAACTAAATGCGCTTGACCAGCAATTACATGATGCTGTGAAAGAATATAAACAACGCTTTCAGCCTCATTTATTTCATAAAGGTTTATTTAATGGTAAGCAAATTATTATCTATGAATTTGAATCCAAAGATGATTTACGTTTAACGCTAGCCCATGAATTCGGTCATGCTTTAGGATTACAGCATACTGATGATCCCAAAGCATTGATGCATCCGATTTTGAAAGAACAGAACTTTACTGACTTTCACCTAACCCAGACAGATCGTGATCTATTGATGGCTCGGTAGACAGCATAAAACCTCGGACTTAACACTGTCGTAAAAATTCAACTGCTTTTGAAGCATTAATATAAGCAAATAAGTAACTCACAGCTAAAACAGCCAGCGACCTTTAATGTCATAAATCAACAACTTTGCAGTTAAAGAGCAAAATATTTTCAGTTTATAATTTTTTTTACAAAAGATAACAAATGAGCATTTTTTAACTACTTTGCGCTTAAAATTCTACTCTTTAGCATTAATGGACTGATATTTATAAATTTATGTGCAAATAGAAAGCCAAATTCTTGATTTTATATTTTGCCTATTATTCGATCAATTATTATATTTACTCAAATAAAATCACATTTTTTATTTTATTTATTAATTAGATAGCTTTTTGACCTATTTACAAAATTATCCAAAAATAAGTTTTATTTGGGGATAAAGGTCATGCGAAATTTAACTACCGCACTGAATATCATTGCATGTTTATGCATGGGGATTCCGCACCTTGGCCATGCCCAAAATACGTCACATAGCACCCATAAACATGACCATAAAGCTATTCAAACGCCTATATTTTATCGTATCGCAGAGGTTGATCCCCGCTTTAATTTAAGTATTCAGCAAGTGATTCAACTTACCCAACAAGCTGCGGATATTTGGCACCAAGAAACGGGTAAACAGCATTTTATTTATGACCCTGAAGCGAATTTCAGCATTCATTTGATTTATGATGAGCGACAACAACAAAGCAGTCATCGTCTGCAAAGCCTCGATCAAATTCATCAACAGCAGCAACGATGGGAGCATCAAAATCAACAGTTGCAACAAGCTAGAGCAGAGCTTGAAAAAAATAATGCATTGCTGGCCATCAAGCAGAATCAACTACAAGCCCAATTTCAGCAATATAATGCAGATGTAAAACACTTCAACCAACAGCGTTCTTCATCTAAATCCTTAGCCGATCAATTGGCACAACGTCAGCAAGCATTACATCAACAGTCCAAAGCTTTACAACAAGAGGTGAATCTACACAATCTAAAAGCTCAACAACTCAACCAAAAAATCAAAAAATTAAATGATAATAATCAGCTACTTGTATCATCAGCACAGCGATTCAATCAGGTATTCAAACCGCGTCTATTCCATAAAGGAAATTTTAATGGCAAACAAATCACGATTTACGAGTTTAGTTCAACCGATGATCTTCGTTTAACATTGGCACATGAATTTGGGCATGCCTTAGGCTTGCCACATACCGATGATCCGACTTCACTCATGTATCCTGTTATACAACAACAAAATTTACAACGCTTTGCACTAACACAAAGTGATAAAGCCCTAGTTAAAGCCATGTACTAATCTCAAATAAACCGTAAAGTTACAGTTGTTTTTGATTATTTTTTGAGCAAACAGTTTTTTATATTAAATGAAATAGGAAATAATTTTTAGAAATCGACTGGCATAGCACGATCTAAAATTTTAACGATTTATCCCTATTTAAATCTCAGATCATAAAAAATAAATCTCTGTTATCGGGCTATTTTTGATTAATCCATCACCAAAATTGACTATAAATTATATTTAATAGATTAATTTTTATACATTTGTATCTTTATTTATTTTTAATGATTTTTTATTAAATCAATCAATTTAAATACCTTTCCCCAAATTGACTAATCATGAAAGCTGATTAAAATACATCCTTTTTCTTGTTTTATTTCTCCTGTTATGCGTTTGCTCCCTCTCCTATTGGCAACATGTATGTTCATGTTTGGTCATACAGCCTCTTTTGCTCAAATTTCCTCGGTACAGAATTCTACGCCCATAAAATATGGTACTGGTCATCCACTCCGTTATCGTATTGCTGATTTTGATCCTCGCTTGAATATCACGCAACAGCAAATGATTGAAATCAGCAAACAAGCAGCCGCGATTTGGGAAAAAGATACGGGTCAAAACTATTTCGTTTATGATCCAAATGCTGAATTTTCGATTCATTTGGTGATGGATCAACGCCAGATCCGCAGCATGAAACGTTCGGAAAATTTACATCAACTGGAACAGCAACAACAAATTTGGTTAAATGAAAACCAACAACTACAAGAACTTAAAAGACAAATTGCTATTTCGACGGCACATCTTGAATCACCAAAACATGAACATCAAATAGAAACGCCAATCTATCAACAAAGCGTAGAACAACATCAACGACTCACCCAACAGTTTGATCTGCAAACTCAAAAGTCGAAACAACTTTATCAGCAACTGACGCAAGCCATCGAGCAATTTAATCAAACGTTTGCTCCACAAGTTTTACACAAGGGACAATTTCAAGGAAAACAAATCTTTATTTATGAGTTTTCTTCAATTGATGACCTACGCCTCACCTTGGCACATGAATTCGGACATGCTTTAGGTCTGAAACATACTCAAGATCCACAATCTTTGATGTATCCGAGAATCAAAGTACAAGATGCAAAAGACTTTAGGTTAACTGACACAGATTTAGCGCTATTAGGCTTGGCTCACTGAAGATAAATCGATTAAGCTGATGTTTTTATGAGATAACAAGAATGGGTCGATTGTTTTGATTTATTCATGTTATTGTGGTGTGAAAGCATCATTTTAATCTAAATGGAGATCAGCATGAGTTATTATCATATCCTCATTGAAGTGAACGACCACATCAGTACGATTGAGCAGACTCGTGATATCGAAATCCTAAATATTGAAGATATTAGCCCCTTTCTTCATTCGATTTTGATTCCTTATTTCAACGAACAAATTGTTGAATTAGAAGATGAAAATGTGCCTTATGACGAGATTTTACATTTGGAAGTGAAACAAACCTTGCTTCCAATTGAACATTTAATCGAAGAAGAACAAAAACAACTGCCAAGTGATACTGATGTCACAATTACGGCTTATGAAATTTTTAATGATCGGGATCTGAGTCAGGATGTTACGGCGGTTATTTTTGATATTTTAGAAGCCGTCAAATTAGACGCTGCGCCATAAAAAAAGGTCTGCACTTGGCAGACCTTTTCACATGATTAGCTTATTGCATCATTTTACGCGCTTGCTCTTGGCGGAAAGCACGTAAAATTTGCTGCCCTGCGCGTCCTGTTGGATTTAATCCCAAACGAGTTTGCTCTTGACGAATGGCTTGGCGACTTTTATCACCAATCAAACCATCCACTGCACCAATGTCATGACCACGCTGAATCAAAAATTGTTGAATTTCACGGCGTTCTGCTCTTGATGTTCCCGCATCATCTGTAGGCCATGCCGTTAAAAATGGTGTTCCACCACGCAGACGATCAGACAAATGTGCGATTGCCAAACCATAGCTTTCAGCAGCGTTATAGCTATATATCGCATCAAAATTTCTAAACACTAAAAATAATGGGCCATTCGCACCTGCAGGTGAAATCAAACCTGCTTGAGTACTTCCTGTCAAATTGCCTTGGATCAAAGCTGTTCCATCTGCACGTGTTACACCCTGTGCGATCCAATTATTAAGTGATTTTTTATTGCGGCGACTTTCGCCAGAAATTGACATACCTTGTGGAATTTTCACTTCAAAACCCCAAGGCATACCTGTTTGCCATCCAGCACGTTTTAAAAAGTTTGCTGTCGAAGCCAAAGCATCTGGGATACTCGATACGAGATCACGGCGACCATCACCGTCAAAATCTACGGCTAAACGTTCATAAGTAGATGGCATAAATTGCGTGTGACCAAATGCTCCTGCCCAAGAACCATAAAGTTGATCTTGAGTCACATCACCTCGTTGCAAAATACGCATGGTGGCAAAAAATTCACCACGGAAATAACTTTGACGACGACCTTCACAGCTCAATGTACCTAATGCCTGTAATAAAGGATATCGACCAGAAATATCACCATAGTTACTTTCGACACCCCAAACTGCAACCACCGTTTCAGCAGGCACGCCGTAAGCTTGTTCTACACGTCTAAGCACATCACGATGTTGCGCAAGTTTTTGTTGCCCTGCTTGTACACGCTCATTATCAACCAAGCCTGATAAATAATCCCAAATCGGTGTAGAAAACTCTGGCTGATAATTCAAACGATCAATCACTGAATAATCCGCACTTAGATTTTGGGTATAACGATCAAAACTTGCAGCCGAAACACCAGATGCAATTGCTTGAGATCGTAAACCGGCTATACAGCTCTGAAAATCACGTGTTGGACTAAATGTACTGGTATTGCTTACTGCTGGCGTCGTCGTCGTGGTTGAAACTTTTGCGCCATTGATAATCAGCTCAGCATGAGCGTTATAAGATAAGGTCAATAAGGCAGTGCCTAGAAAAAGAGGAAAACGGTGCATGATGTCTAAACCATATTTTTGAATTTAAATTTCAGGATTAACATAACACGATCATTGACGTTACAACGTTTGAAATCGTAATTTTTGAATTCATAATTGAGTTTTAAATTTAAAACATAAGATTTAAATTCAAAAGTATCATTTCTTTTAAATTTAAAAATAGATAACACCTATATTTTGAATTCAAAAGCAGCTGTATAGCTTATACCATCATTTGAATTCAAAAAGAGCAACCACTTATGAATTCATTTCACACCATACATTTATAAAAAATAAAGAAATAGACTTAATTCCTATTGTTTTAGATCAAATAGATATCCACAAACCACAACTTTAAATTCAAAACTCAACCTCCTTCAAACTTTTAAATTTAAAAAGCTTTGATTTTTTGAATTTAAAATAACACACGCACCCAAATCAAAGTTTTAAATTCAAAACAAACAGACAATATTTAAATTCAAAGTTTAAAGAAAAGTTATCCACACCCGCTTTTTGATATATCTTTTATTTTATGAATTTAAAGTAATAAAAAAAGCGATCCGAAGATCGCTTTTGATGTTCTGTGGATAAGTTAGATGGTCATCTCATCTGTTAATGCCAATGGCACAGGTAAAATTTGAGCAAGTTGACGACACAATGACGTTAACTCATCACGATTATTCGGCATCAATGTAATATGCCCTAACTTACGACCTTCACGTTCAGATTTATTATATAGATGCAAATGTGCACCTTTGAGTGCTAAAACATCCTCAGATTTTGGATGTTGCCCGATGATATTTACCATGACTGTCGGACGCACCACATCAGTTGCACCGAGTGGCAAGCCTGCAACTGCACGAATATGGTTTTCAAATTGCGAGCAAATCGCACCTTCAATCGACCAGTGACCTGAATTATGTACACGACATGCCATTTCATTGGCATAGAGACCTTGCTCGGTTACAAACAATTCAAGTGTAAGCACGCCGACATAATTTAAGTGGTTTAACAAACGGGTAATATAATCTTGTGCCACGGGCTGTAAATCGACGCTATTTGGCGCAGGTACAATCGAATGGGACAAGATGCCATTATGATGATAGTTTTCTGCCAGCGCCCATGTTTTGACATCACCATCTTGACCACGTACCGCAATAATGGATACTTCACGACTGAATTTCACAAAACTTTCCGCGATTAAGCTTTTCGCAGGTCCAAGCTCAGCCCAAGCTGTATCAATCTGATCTTCTGAACGTAGAACAAATTGACCTTTACCATCGTAGCCACCAGTTACGGTTTTTAAAACGATTGGCAAACCTAGATCAGTTACTGCTTGTTTTAAGCTGTCTAAGCTATCTACTGCACGATACGGCGCAACAGGAATACCTAATTCATCAAATAAGGATTTTTCAGCCAAACGATTCTGCGCTGTTGCTAAAGCAAGGCGAGGAGGGTGTAAAGTTTTGGTTTGTGTCAAGACGTCCACATCCGCAACAGGTGTATTTTCAAATTCAAGGCTAAATACATCTGCACTGGCAATAAAATCCTGCAAGGCATGCTCATTTTTACTTGAAAAGACTGGACCTAAAATCGCCGCTGGGCAATCCGTTTCTGCTTCAAAAAAGCTACATTGAATATTCAGTGGCAGAGCTGCTTGCGCCATCATGCGTCCAAGTTGTCCGCCACCAAAAATACCGATGGTTTTATTCATTTATATGACTCTACTTGCTCAGACAAAGTCTTCGCCTTGCATTCGGGCAAAGCGTTGCTTTGCTTATCCTCATTCATGACCAGGGATATTTTTGCTCGACACTTTCTCAGTTTGCGCAGTACGGAAATCCGCAACATTTTTTGCGATCTCAGGACGTGTTAAACCCAGAATTTGCGCTGCCATGATGGCTGCATTGGTTGCACCCGCTTGACCAATCGCCAATGTACCTACTGCAATACCTGCAGGCATTTGTACAATCGAAAGTAATGAATCTACACCATTTAAAATCGAAGATTTAACAGGTACACCCAGCACAGGCAAATCAGTTTTTGCTGCACACATTCCTGGTAAATGTGCCGCACCACCAGCACCTGCAATAATCACTTGGATACCACGATCACGTGCTGTTTCAGCATATTCAAATAAACGATCTGGTGTACGGTGCGCAGAAACCACTTCAGCTTCAAAAGGCACACCCAATTGTTTGAGCATGTTAGCGGTATGTTCAAGTGTTGCCCAATCTGATTGAGAACCCATGATAATCCCGACTAAAGGTTGGCTATCTGTTGCGACCGCATTCATTGGCTTTTCCAAAACTTGATAAAAAAAGAGGGCAGTGTCTCGACTTACGCCAAACACAAAGGAATAAATTGGCAGATATTATAGCGGTTTTTTCAAGCATCCCCAACTACAGAACGCTTGAACTGATCGCAGAAAAATTAGCTGTGATTGCGGAAAACAAAATAGACGCAGCCCAATAAACAGAGCATCGCCCAAACATAATCTAACTTAAAAGGCTGTTTAAACATAAATAGTAAAAATGGGACAAACACCAGCAAGGTCACCACTTCCTGAGTAATTTTCATTTGCCCCAGACCCCAGCCATGTTGACTCAATAGTTTGGTCGCTGGAATCATAAAACTGTATTCGAGTAGGGCAATACACCAACTCAGTAAAATCGCCTGCCAGATCGGTGCATCATGTAAATATTTCAAATGACCATACCATGCCAAGGTCATAAAACAATTGGAAATCACCAATAAACACAGCGCTAAAAGAGTAGGGCTCAATTGTATTTACTCTAAAAATTTTGCAATAATTTTATATTAAAATCAGTTCCTGGATAAGGTTTCAAAAACTTAAGGATGCTATGAAAAAATTATTTTTAACGACTATTTTGTGCTTCTCAATCAGTATAAGTCATTCAGTAGAATTAGATCTCGACAATCAAAATGAGGCGCTATCAGATTTAGCAGACATGTTTTATAGTGAAAAAAATGACCCTGTATATCAGTTTGAAACTTTAAACCCTAAAAAACTAGACTATTCTATTGAAAGCCTAAAACTGATTGATACTTATTTATCTGATTTAAGAAAGACCAATTTAGATCAAATCTCAGATGATCAAAGTTTTAAGACGATTTTACGCACAGGAGCTTATGTCGGGGAAGTAATAAGAAAAAATGATAAAAATAGAAAGTGGTATTGGGTCGACTATGAAACAGCAAAAGAAATAAATTCTGATTTTTTTAAAGACAAAGCCCATTCAATTGAACTTGCCGCTGTACTTACGGATGGTGAAAATTTTATATTCCCATTGAATAAAGTTGTTAAATTTATGCAAAATGGTGAAGAGGATAGTGTCTATTTTTTTGCAACGGTAACGTTGAAATCTTAACATTTCTGACTTTAATTTTAAGTAAACAACAACGAATTTTGACTATCTTTTCCATAACAGCCTTGCTATCTTTTCAAGCAAATTTTTAATTGCATTACACACGTTTATTACGTGATTGAATAAGAGAGAAGCACGATGCATCTGCATATTTTGGGTATTTGTGGCACTTTTATGGGGTCTTTGGCTCTATTAGCACGAGATTTAGGACATAAAGTCACAGGTTCAGATGCCAATGTTTATCCACCGATGTCGACGCAACTCGAAAATGCAGGTATTGAGTTGATGCAAGGCTATGACCGTAGCCATTTGCAACCACATCCTGATCTTGTCATCGTTGGCAACGCAATGAAACGTGGCATTGATGCGATTGAATATATGCTGAATGAAGGTCTTCCTTATATTTCTGGTCCACAATTCTTGGCTGATCACGTACTACAAGGTAAACACGTGCTAGGTGTCGCAGGGACACATGGTAAAACCACTACCACGACTATGCTGGCTTGGGTACTCGATCAGGCCGGTTTAAACCCTGGCTTCTTGATCGGTGGTGTACCACTTGGTTTTAGCGAAAGCGCTCGCCTAGGTGGCGGGAAATACTTCTGTGTGGAAGCTGATGAATATGATTCTGCTTTCTTCGATAAGCGTTCTAAGTTCGTCCATTATCATCCAAAAACTGCGATTTTAAATAATCTTGAATTTGACCATGCCGATATTTTTGATGATCTGGCTGCGATTCAAAAACAGTTCCACCATTTAGTACGTACCATTCCAAGTGAAGGTCGTATTATTGCTCCAATTACTGAAACCAATATTGATGAAGTCTTGGCACAAGGCTGTTGGACGCCTGTGGTTCGCACCAGTCTTGAACCAAATGATCAGGCCGCGTTATCTGCTGAGTTAATCAGTGCCGATGGTAGTCATTTTAAAGTCCTTGAAAATGGCAAAGTGATCGGGGAAGTGAAATGGAGCATGACTGGACAACATAGCGTTGCCAATGCTCTGGCAACCATTGCTGCTGCACAACATGTCGGTGTCAGCATTGAACAAGCCTGTGAAGCATTATCTAACTTCGGTGGTGTGAAACGCCGTATGGAGCTTTTAGGTACAGTCCGTGGCATCGAAGTCTATGATGACTTTGCCCACCATCCAACAGCAATTGAAACGACTTTGGACGGTGCACGTAAACGTTTAGGCGAACGTAAATTATGGGCAATCATTGAACCACGCTCAAATACCATGCGTATGGGCAGCCATAAAGATGGTTTGGCACATTCAGCACGTTTAGCGGATGAAGTAATTTGGTATCAACCAGAAGGTTTGGATTGGGATTTACAACCTGTAATTGCGGCATCATCAAACAAGGCAGAAGTCAGCCGTTCATTGGATGAGATCATTGCCCGTGTGGTGAGTGAGGCAGGTGAGGGCGATGCTGTGGTGATCATGTCCAATGGTGGTTTTGGTGGTTTACACCAAAAGTTAATTACAGCTTTGTCTTAATGAAGATGAACTTTGCACGGCCTCGTATATAAAGAAAGAACAAATGACTTTTGTATAAGCATTTATTACTTTGACTGGGCAAAGTAACCAAACCTCTTTGTTTGGCAGAGGGTACATCCTTGTAACCCCTGCCAAACTGGCGGCATCCATGCCGCCGTCACAATAGTAAATATCAGCAAGAAATTAATTTAATCTGAGTTCGACAAAAAAGATGATACGCGTAAACGTCATCCACAACCTGAGCTAACCAAAGCGCTTAAAGCTTTGGGCTAGCGCAAGACAAACAAAGTGCGTAGTTTATTGCTCAAGCCGAGCTTTTACCTTGCGGTACGGCAAAGATTATTAATCTTTGCTATTCGTACCTCAGGTTTTGCCTACTTTTCCCGAAAGACTTACGAAGCTTTACACGCTTCTCAGGTCGAGCCTGAACGAAGTTGAAATATATTTCAACTGAAGTGCAAGACGTAGTGGCTTAGCTTGAAATTAAAATGAGATCTCCATAAGACTCAGCAATAACCATCCAAATCAACTCAATTTATTTACCAATTTTAACGGCAAAATCTTCATGGCAATCCCCATTGGCAACCACGGCCACTGCGGTACATATGCCTTCACAGGCTCTTTCTCAATCGCTTTCACCAACGCCTGACTACCCGTTTTCTCATCCACTTCAAACGGTAATTTTTTTGCACCCTCATTCAATTCAGTGCGAATATAACCAGGGAAAATCGTCGAGACCTTAATTGGCGTATCCAACAACTCCGCTCGAATCCCCTCAGCCAAATGTGCCACTGCTGCTTTACTCGCTGCATAAGTTGATAAATGCTTCGGCAAGCCTCGCATCGCACTCATCGAAGAAATCACCACCAAATGCCCTTTATTTTGCGCCCTAAAAATTTCTACTGCTGCTTCACATTGTGCTAATGCTGAAATGAAATTGGTTTCTGCCGTGGCACGGTTCACCTCAAAATGTCCTTTTCCAATACGGCGACCTTCGCCCACACCTGCATTGACAATAATTCGATCAATACTGCCAAACTCTTGCTGAAAAGCTTTAAAAACCGTAAAGACGTCATTGTAATGAGTCACATCAAGGGTTTTGATTTTGACCTGAATTGCAAACTGGCTTTGCAATTCTTGCTGTAAGGCTTCCAAACGCTCTAAACGACGTGCACACAGTGCTAGATTGTAGCCTTTAGCCGCAAATTCGCGTGCCATCCCAGCTCCTAAACCTGAACTTGCACCTGTAATTAAAATCGTCTTTGTCATTTCCTTCACCTATTCTTATTTAAATCCATGTTAAAAGTTCTGCGTCGTGTGCTTTTAAATAATGATGCTCATTAAAACTCAGTAATTGCAAACGCTCATCAGCCCAACGTAGCGTGGTGATACTGGCATTGGCAATTGACCAATTCAGCGCAAAAATCTGTTTAGCATTCAAACCTAATACCTTGCCGACTGCTACAGAAATCACGCCACCCGAACTAAACACCACCGCCTGACGTTGTTGTGTGACGTCAATGTACTGACATAACGTCTGTAGGGCACCTTCGACCCGTGATTGAAAACCTAACCATGTTTCATGATATTCGTGGTCATACTGCTCTCCAATCCAGCGATCTATCGCACCATCAAAGATGTTGGCAAGATAGGCACGTGGATTCGCCACTTGAGCAATATCCTGTTTGAGTAATTCAGGATGATTAAAGCGCGCATCGTATTTGGCAAACACTTGTTGATGGTCAAATTCATTCCATGCCGACTCGGTTTGAATCGATACATCTGCAAAACCTTGCGCTAAAGCGAGCTGTGCCGTTTGCTGATGGCGTTGCATTGAACCTGCAAGTACTAAAGGCTGATTTTTTAAGGTATGTTTAAAAAAATTACCCACTACTTGTGCCTGTTGTTCGCCTTTTGCAGAGAGCAGGTCATAGCTATCAGCACCAAATGAAGCCTGCCCATGTCGCACCAAATAAATTGTGCTCATCCTTTTAAAATATCCTTTAGCTTTGCGCCATATTCAGGAATTAATTGCTGAGCTTCGGCATTATTTTCTGCAATTAATTTGAGTGCCCGAATATGTAAGGCATGAATCATGATCCAAAAATCCTTAAAGGCTGGGTTATCCGTTTGTTGATGGTAATAGCGATAATAGATCTGCTGGGCAATCACGGCTAAACGGAACAAACCGAACACTTCATAAAAGGCCCAATTGTCAGGTTTCAGCCCAGTTTTCTCTAAGTAGTAGTCCACGACTTGTTGACGTGTCAGCATGCCTTTTAGATTGGTTGGTTGACGGCGGCTAGATTTCATCAAAGCATCGTCATCTTCTTGAATCCAATAGGCGAGGGCGCTACCCAAATCCATCAGTGGATCACCCAATGTCGCCATTTCCCAGTCAAGTACGCCAATCACTGTAGTTGGTTGTTGTGGATCTAAAATCACATTGTCAAAACGCCAATCATTGTGAATTACGCAGGTCTTCGTATCCGTTGGAATATGTTGCTTTAGCCATTCCCGCACAAAGCTAAAATCAGGCACATTCGGTGTAAGCGCCTTGCTATAACGTCCATCCCAACCTTCCACTTGACGACGACAATAGCCCTCACCTTTGCCCAGTTTTTCAAGTTCTGTGCCTTGATACGGCACTTGATGCAGTTCGATCAACTTATCGAGTACATTTAAACAAAGTTGCCGAACTTGTTGCTCATCGAGTTGTAATTCTTTAGGTAAATTGGCACGAGGAATGATCCCTTCAATTCGCTGCATTACATAGAAATCACAACCAATCACATTTTCATCCTGACACAATGCAATCATTTCAGGTAGGACAGGGTAGAACGGTGCAAGATGCTTCTGTACATTGTATTCACGCGCCATATCATGTGCTGACTTAGCTTTGGTTCCCTTTGGCGGACGACGTAAAATTAAATCGGTATTTTCATATTGAATACGATACGTCCAATTTGATGCTCCCCCAGAATATTGGGTCACTTGTGCTTGACCTTCGAGCACGATACCTTGTTTTTTTAACCATGTTTCAACAGCGGAAATATCGAGTTCTTCGCCATGACGAACCTGACCACCCACATCAATTACTGTCATTTTTATATCCTTATCCGCGACCATAACCACGTTTTTTCAGTTCTAATTTAGCAATCATGCCCTTATGCACTTCATCAGGTCCATCGGCTAAACGTAAACTTCGTGCCTGATTAAAAAATGCAGTCAATGGCGTATCACGAGATACTCCTTCACCACCATGAATTTGAATCGCCATATCGACTACGTTCTGCAATACGGTTGGTGCGACGACCTTGATTGCAGAAATTTCAGTGAGGGCTGCCATATTGCCTAAGGTATCCATCTTATAAGCGGCATAAAGGGTTAATAAACGGGCTTGATCAATTTGCACACGTGCTTCAGCAACACGTTCTAAATTTCCACCGAGTTTAAGAATTTCTTTACCAAAGGCTTTACGCGACATACCACGATCAATCATCAGCTCTAACGCTTTTTCTGCTGCACCGATACAACGCATACAGTGGTGAATCCGCCCAGGTCCTAAACGACCTTGAGCAATTTCAAAACCTTGCCCTGCGCCACCAATAAAATTACTAACAGGTACACGTACATTGTCAAAACTGACCTGTCCATGACCATGCGGCGCATCATAATCGCCAAAGACAGGCAACATCCGTTCAATAGTCACACCTTGGGTATCAATCGGCACCAGAACCATCGAATGCTGATGGTGACGGTCTTTGCTTGAATCAGGGGTATATGCCATAAAAATGATCACTTTAGCATTCGGATCACCTAAACCTGATGACCACCATTTACGACCATTCAGAACAATTTCATCACCCTCAATCACCGCCGTAGCTTGCATATTAGTGGCATCACTCGACGCGACCGCAGGTTCAGTCATGCAGAATACAGAGCGAATCTCACCATTCAGTAGTGGTTGCAGCCATTGTTGCTTTTGTTGCTCACTACCATAGCGCCATAACACCTCCATATTGCCAGTATCAGGTGCATTACAGTTAAATACCGTTGGTGCAAGGAGGCTACGTCCTGTCAACTCAGCAATATGCGCATATTCTTGAACCGATAAACCTGCACCGAGTTCCGCATCTGGCAAGAACATATTCCATAAGCCTGATGCTTTGGCCTTGCTTTTTAATTGTTCGAGTTGAGCTGGCCATTGCCATTTGGTCCAGTCGCCATCGACATTGAGATGATGGACCTCATCCCAAAAGGCTTTTTCAATCGGTTCTATTTCTTGTTGAATAAAGGTTTGCGTTCTTGCAATAAAATCCTGCGCGCGTTCAGATAATGCAAACATCATTATTTCCCTCAAGGTAAATATTTAACGAAATTGGATTCGCTGCTTTACTTCACCTTAAGCGAAAACTTATTATGAATGAAATGATTTTATTTTATTTAAAACTATGAATCAGATTCATAACCAAAACCCTCTCGAAGTCGGCCAATTCCACCGCATAGATATTAATTTATACCCACTTTTTATTGCGATCTTTGAACAAAAAAGCATTTCTAAAGCGGCTCAATTACTCTGTATTAGCCAATCTGCCGTTAGTCATGCCTTACAACGTTTACGTACACAGTTGAATGACGAATTATTTGTACGAAGTGGACAAAAGATGCTTCCAACGCCTTATGCAGAGCAAATTTATCATCCAATCCAAGAGGCGTTATTGACGATTCAACAGATTGCTGTGCCACAGCAAGAGTTTGTTCCGAGCATGCTACAAAGTATTAAGATTGCGATTCACGATGAAATTGAACCGATTATTTTTCCTCGATTGGTACATCACTTTGCACAATTAAATCTCGATATTCAATTTCTTAGCTCCAAACTCGATCGTAAAAATATGCTGGCGGACTTATCTGCCCAGCAGATCGATTTTGTGATTGATCTAGTACAACCTCATCAAGCACATCTACAGTTTGAACAACTCATTCAAGATCATTTTGTGGTGTGCACCCAACAAAGTAAAATGGATCTAGCAACCTACTTATCCTCTCCACATATTGGGGTATCTTCTCGTCGCACTGGGGTTTTATTGGAAGATATTTATTTGAATCGCCAACAATTATCTCGACAAGTTTTTCTGCGTTGCCAGCATTACGCAACCGCACTACAAGTCTTGGCACAATACCCCAATGCGATATTAACAATTCCACAAAGTATTCTGAATCATCTGCATTATGCGGAAACATTACAGATTCATGCCTTACCTATCGAATTACCAAAAATCACGATGGGGATGTATTGGCATGACCACGTCAAACAAAACCCTCGCCATCAATTTTTACGGCATGAAATTCTAAACATTTTTAATGCGAAACCATGAAGTATCCATTTGCAGATTTACTCAAATTATGTAATGCTACGCGCAGATTTGGATGGCATCATCCATACCGTATTTGTTGACAAGGGGAGTAGCCTCCTCCAAACCTGAGTGTTGAAATTAAAACTCAGGTGTCAGAGCTCCGTCATTACACTTTGCAAAAAGTCGGACTCTGAGCATCATCTCTCATGATGATGTAGGCAAGACCTTGATCATGTTGAAACAGATGTTTTTTTAATTCATCTGGCAACTGGTCAAGGTTTTTTTATGTCCATTTGCCAGATAGGGAGTAGTGATGGAAACTATCGGCAATTTATGGCTATACCTTGCCTTTTTTGGCATTGTGTCGGTGATGTTAATCATCGACTTTTTAGGTTTTAAACAGAAGCAAAACCAAAATGTTCCTTTTAAACAAGCTGCTTATTGGAGTATTGCTTGGGTCACTGTCGCCATACTGTTTGGTGGTGGATTGTGGCTGTATCTCCAACAAACGGTTGGGGTGAACATTGCCAATCAAAAAACCATGGAATACTTTGCAGGTTATTTGTTAGAAAAATCTTTAGCGATTGACAACGTTTTTGTTTGGTTAATGATTTTCTCTGCATTTGCGATTCCTTCTGCACTGCAACGTAAAATCCTACTCTACGGCGTATTAGGTGCCATCGTATTAAGAACCATCTTTATCTTTATTGGCGCTTGGTTCGTTCAAGAGTTTTCATGGATTCTTTATATCTTTGGTGCTTTCCTCGTTTACACCGGCTTTAAATTTCTTAAAGGGCAGGAGGAAGAAAGCAATATCGAAGACAATGCTTTACTGAAATGGTTACGTAAACACCTACGCATTACACCTCAACTAGAAGGCAATAAATTCTTCGTCTGCCGAAATGGCCTTTTGTGGGCGACGCCGTTATTTTTAGTATTAGTACTGGTCGAAGCTTCTGATGTCATTTTTGCTGTGGACTCGATTCCTGCGATTTTTGCTGTAACGACTGATCCATTCATCGTTTTAACTGCAAACTTAATGGCAATTTTAGGCTTGCGTGCGATGTTCTTCTTACTCGCTGGTGCAGCAACCAAAATGCATTATTTACCTTATGGCTTAGGTATTATTTTATTGTTTATCGGTACGAAAATGTTGTTGTTGGATGTGTTCCACATGCCGATCTGGATCTCACTCGGCTTTATCATCTTGGTATTGAGTATTACGGCGTATCTATCGTTACGTCACAATAAACATCAAGCGGAATAAATTAATTTTTAATTGGTTTGATCTTAATGATCCACTCTTGATACCTTTTTAAGCCTATACAAAGCTCGATATCTATAGCATATCAAATTAAGCAGAAGGATACTCACTAAGCTGAGTATCTTTTTTTAAGACTAAATTTCAATATTAAAACTCTATAGCTAATCACTCCGCCTCCAAGAAAGGAACAAAAGCAAAATAAAAATCTTCTCTTTCAGGATAATCATTCACATCAACCAACTTCGTACCTCTAGCAGTATACATTTCTAAACATGGAGGATCATTTTCAAAATCAGCCCATCCTAAAAAAACTTCATTGTACTGATCATTCATTCTAGTAATAGGAACACGAAAATATAGGAGCTTTCCATCAAGCTCTTCATTATGATTGTTCCATCTAAAAAGCTCTAGTTCTCTCACGTCAAATTGTTCATTTTCAATAATCTGATAATAAAGAACCTGATCAGTATCATCATTAAATGCAACAAGTTCCTCTGATAAAAAATCATTTGAATGGTAAGTTAAAAAAGTTTCATTTTTAGGGACACTTATATCATCAATAATTACTTCAATCAGTGCAAAGCTTTGTCTTCGCTCTCCTTGATCATTTCTATACTCAAATAATATCCACATGGTCTCAATTTGCTGTTTCATTTCCTCAAGGAGGGTAGAACTATTTTTAAATGCTTTAAAACCATGCGTTATAGCAAGAAGAACTTTTGACAAGACTAACTACCTTTTTAAAAACACTCGGCAACAAACATTTGATGTAAACCCAGTTTGATTGGGATTAGGTTTATATCGTCAAAAGTTGAATTGAACATCTCTTTATCAGCTTTGTTCACTTTGATTCGACCCGCTGATCTACTTTCATTTTGCTCTTTTGGGACAAAATTAATTTGAATTATTTCAATATTGTTATCTCTCGGCTGTATATCAAAGGTCAAATTCTTCTTTGGAATATCATCTAGTTTAAAGTCTCCCTTCGTAATGTCTTTTAATTGATCTTGGCATTCTAGAGTATGCTTAAAAGTACTTTGATAAGTTTTATTGTTAGAATCACATGCTGAAATAGTGATTGCCAACAAAATAATTAATCCTATTTTTTTCATAAATTTTATCTCAATTTCTAAAATTTCAAATACTGCAAATCTAGTTTAAACGAGATCACTCTCGCAACCTTCATCAACAATACAAAACTTATAAAAAATATTATTTAGTAAATTTTTTAATTTTGACTTATCAATATACTGCTCTCAAACAGTACTTCTTTTTGCTAAGAATATATACATTCTCACCAAAGATAAACTTAATTCATTGACTCAAAAAATTTACTCACATTTATACACTTTTTAGTGGCTTAATTTAGGCGAATATTCCAGTAACTTGGACAAAATCAGGTACAATCAACCGAAAAAAGTAAAACTGTAGGTTGTTATGACGTTGGCTACTTCGATCACGGTTATTCGTGGTCGCTTCTTAGATATTCAAAAAACTGTTTCCCAAGCGACTGAAATCGCAGACCAAGTGCGATATATCGAAGATGGTATTCTGATCACTGAACAAGGCAAAATTCGTTGGTTTGGCACTTGGGATGCGGCTCAAGATCACCTACCTACAGATGTTGAGATTCAACATTATCCAGATCAATTGATCATTCCTGGGATGATTGACACCCACATCCACTTCCCACAAACAGAAATGGTCGGTGCCTACGGTGAACAATTACTCAGTTGGCTCAATACCTATACGTTCCCAACTGAAATCCAGTTCAAAGACCAAGCCTATGCCGAAGAAATTGCAAAATTCTTTGTGCAAGAGTTACTTAAAAATGGAACCACTACGGCACTGGTGTTTTGTACTGTTCATCCTGAATCTGTGAATGCTTTATTTGAAGCCGCAGAACAATACCAAATGCGTTTAATCGCAGGTAAAGTCATGATGGATCGTCATGCACCTGAAGCACTGTGCGACACTGCAGAGAGCGCCTACGATGATTCTAAGGCCCTGATCGAAAAGTGGCATGGCCAAGGTCGCGCTTTATACGCCATTACACCTCGATTTGCACCAACCTCTACACCAGAACAGCTAGAAAAAGCAGGGCAACTCAAAGCAGAATATCCTGATGTCTATGTACATACTCATTTAAGTGAAAATAAAGATGAGATTGCATGGGTCAAAGATTTATTCCCAGCGCAAAAGGGCTATCTCGATGTCTATCATCACTATGGCTTAACAGGTCAGCGTTCGGTATTCGCGCATTGCGTACATTTAGAAGATGCAGAATGGAAATGCATGCATGAGACTAACTCTGCAATTGCCTTTTGCCCAACGTCTAACCTGTTCTTAGGTAGCGGCTTATTTCCACTAAAGAAAACATGGGAACAACAAGTCAAAGTTGGTTTGGGTACAGATATTGGGGCAGGGACTTCATTTAGCTTATTACAAACCGTCAATGAAGCCTATAAAGTGCAGCAGTTACAAGGTGATAAACTCTCTGCTTTTGAGTCGCTGTATCATGCAACCTTAGGTGGTGCAAAAGCACTTGATCTCGATGATAAGCTCGGCAATTTCAATATCGGTAAAGAAGCTGATTTTGTCGTGCTGAATCTGCAAGCAACGGCTTTACAACAACTACGTCAGTCACGCTCTAAATCAATTGATGACAGCTTATTTGCGCTGTTTACTATGGGCGATGACCGTAATATCGAGGCAACCTATATCTATGGACAAAAAGCCTATAGCGCCAACTAGAGTATTTAATAAGCGTAGGATTGGATTGATCATCTTTGCCATGAGCTGCGCAGTTTTGTTGAAGCGAGACAGTGCTTCACGGCAAAATGATACATATTCTTCATCATCAAAAGATGCATGAAAACTCATTTTGTTTTAAAATTCTCACATTAACTCAAGATTTCGAGGTGTTGCAGGTCAACACCTTTTTTATTTTCCCATTTTTAAAGTTTTAGGAATCTATCGATGACTGTTGCGATGCGCGTAATGATTTCCAGTGAAGAGATCCAAGCCAAAGTGAAAGAGCTAGGTGAAAAAATCAATGCACACTATGCTCAAAGTGATAAAGAACTGGTATTGATTGGTTTACTGCGTGGCTCAGTTATCTTTATGGCAGATTTATGCCGTGCGATTGAAAAACCGCATGAACTCGATTTTATGACTGTTTCAAGCTATGTAAACGGTACAACCGTTTCTTCACGTGATGTCAAAATTTTAAAAGATCTTGATGGTCAAATCCGTGGTAAAGATGTTCTCGTTGTTGAAGATATTATTGATTCAGGACGGACATTAAGTAAAGTTATGGAAATTCTGCAAACCCGTAATCCTAACTCAATCGAGCTATGTACCTTAGTCAGCAAACCTTCACGCCGTGAGATTGATTTAGACGTAAAATTCTTAGGTTTTGAAGTCGAAGATCGATTTATTGTGGGTTATGGTCTCGATTTTGATCAAAAATATCGTCATCTTCCATTTATCGGTGAAATTGGTCTTTGATTAATAAAACAATCTGTATCATTGGTGCTTGAACTGCCCATGCAAAAGTAGCTCAAGCACCTGTTCAGCGACGATTTCGTCGCTTTTTTATTTATTAAATCCTAATTAAAAATATCTCAACACTGCACAAAAATACGACATAAATAAGCAATCCGCTACAGACAAAAGCTCTCCTCATCAAGCAGGATAACTACAAATACTATTGTTAAAACAAGGAGAAATAACAATGTGGTCTCTAATTGTAGCAATTGTCGTTGGTTTCTTTGCGGGTTTAATTGCACGAGCGCTTCATCCAGGTGATGACAAAGCTGGCTTTATTGTTACCACTTTACTCGGTATTTCGGGTTCTTTATTGGCAACCTATGGCGGCCGATTACTCGGCTTATATGGTGAAAATTCAGCGGCTGGATTTATTGCATCTGTGGTCGGTGCTGTGATTATTTTATTCATCTACAACCTCGTTACCAAGAAGAGCTAGAGGCATAGAAATCACTCCCAATTCATGATTGTTATGAATTGGGAGGTTTATATTTATAGTCCCAATTCCTTCCAAATCATTTGAATATCTTCAGCACTACGTCCCCCCACCATCTTTAAGCCATTTGAAAAAATCAAAGTCGGTGTACCATTCACGCCTAATTTACGTCCTAAAGCTAGGTTTCGATCAATTGGATTGGCACAGTTTTTTGCTTTAGGTTGAACATTTTTTTGCAGTAAATTTTTCCATGTATAGGATGGATTTGCATCGCACCAAACTTGCTTAGAAACAGCGATAGATTGCGGTTTTAAGGCATAGATAAAGGTATAAATCGTTACATCATTGAGCTTATCGAGTTCTGCTTCTAATTGCTTACAGTACGGACAGTTTGGATCTGAAAAAATAGCGAGCTGACGTTTACCATTACCTTTGACCGTTTTAATTGCATCTTGTAAAGGGAGTTGTTGCCAATCAATTGAATTTTGCTTAAGTACTAAATCTTTTGTGAGATTTTTTTGGTCTTTTAAACGCACCATTGAACCGATAAACATATGCTCGGCATTTTCATCGAGGTAGATGATTTGATTATCTAGATTTGCACTATATAAACCCGTCATTTCAGTGGCTTGAATATTGGTCACTTGGATATCGGGATAGTTTTTATTTAGATTACTTTTTAAGGTTTCCACATTGGCTAAACTCATCATAGAAACACAGCTCAATAATGAGAATATCCCAATTTTTTTTAACATGACTGACACTCGAATCAAAAATCAGCCGCTATTGTAATCCGTCTCACAAGGCTATACAGCTCGACTTACTGAGTCACAACCAAAATCACACCAATACCCGAGATGTTTCACGTGGAACACTTTTCTAATTGGAATCATTTCCCAATACAGAACGAACCAAAGATTTTTCCGAGCAGATCATCCGCACTAAAATCACCAGTGATTTCACCGAGGGCGTTTTGTGCCAAACGTAAAGACTCTGCAACAAGCTCACCCGCATTAAACACCACAAGCTGCTCACGAGCCTCTGCCAAATAGCGCTGAGTGCGCTTCATTGCGTCTAGATGACGCGTACGGGCAATAAAGGTATCTTCTTCGGGCTGGAAGCCTGCATGCGCTGTAATCGCATCTATGAGCGCCTGAACCCCCATATCCTGTTTTGCTGAAACCCGAATGTGGCGGAAACCTTGATAATCCGTCATTTCTGCTGGTTGACCCGTTAAATCGCATTTATTTCCGATCAACAATAACCGTTTCGGCTCAAGATGATCTGCAAAATATTCATGTGCCAATTGCAACGGTTCATCACCTTGATTTAAGTCATATACCAACAGTAACAAATCCGCTTGCTCAATCTCTTTGATCGCTCGGCGAATACCCTCGCGTTCAACAACATCACCTGTTTCGCGTAAACCAGCCGTATCCGTTAAGGTAATCGGCAGGCCATTCAAACTGATTTTTTCGTGTAAAACATCACGTGTGGTACCCGCAATATCGGTCACAATGGCACGCTCATGTCCAGCCAATGCGTTTAATAAGCTCGATTTTCCAGCATTCGGTTTACCTGCGATCACGACTTGCAAACCTTCACGTAACAATTGACCTTGACGCGCCGATTGTTGTACCGCTTTGACAGAATCTTGTACATCATCCAATAACGCTAGAATTTTACCATCCGCTAAAAAATCAATTTCTTCTTCTGGAAAATCAATCGCGGCTTCCACATGCAAACGCAAGTGAATCAATTTTTCTAAAACAGTATTAATTTTAGTTGAAAAAGCACCTTGTAAAGAACGTACCGCTGAACGTGCTGCTGCCTGTGAGGTTGCATCAATCAAATCTGCAATCGCTTCTGCTTGAACCAAATCCATTTTGCCATTTTCAAAGGCACGCATGGAAAATTCACCCGCCTTTGCAGCTGTCGCACCTAAATCAAGCAAGCGCGCCAACAATGCATTTTGAATGACTGGACCACCATGTCCTTGGATTTCCACTACATCCTCGCCCGTGAACGAGTGGGGATTTGGAAAACATAAGATAATGCCTTCATCCATCACTGAATTATCTACATCATAAAACTGGCGAAAAGCCGCCATTCTTGCAGTAGGTATTTGTTTTTGTGTGAGTTGTTCGGCAATCATATAAGCCTTCGGTCCAGAGAGACGAATGACTCCCACACCTCCACGACCCAACGGTGTAGCAATCGCAGCAATTGTGGTTTGATGTTGCATATTTTTCACTTCACAACCCTAAAATTCAGCCAAATAAAAATCCGCTTAAGATTACCATCTTAAGCGGATTTATTCAGTAAAAGTTGGAGAATTAAGACGCTGACTCAATCTTGTTGAGACGATCTTTTTCTACACTCTTATTGATAAATGACTGTTGCAGAATCGTAATGGCGTTGTTGACGATCCAGTAAAGGACTAAACCTGCTGGGAAGAACAACATAAATACCGTAAAGATGATTGGCATCAAACGGAAAACCTTTGCCTGCATTGGATCAGTCGGTTGTGGATTGAGCATTTGCTGCACATACATGGTAACCCCCATGAGTAGCGGCAAAATAAACCAAGGATCCATCGCCGATAAATCTTGAATCCATAGCAACCAAGGTGCATGACGTAATTCCACACTTTCCATGAGTACCCAATACAGGGCAAGGAAAATTGGCATTTGCAGTAACAACGGCAAACAACCCGATAATGGATTTACTTGTTCACGCTTATACAATGCCATCATTTCTTGAGAGAAACGCATACGGTCATCGCCAAACTCTTCTTTCATGCGTTGCATTTCAGGTGCAATGACACGCATTTTTGCCATCGAACGATAGCTTTTCGATGAAAGTGGCCACAAAATCAGCTTCACTAAGATCGTCAAAAGAATAATTGACCAACCCCAGTTCCCCACGATGTTATGGAAAAATTGCAAGCCAAGGAACAATAGTTTTGCAATCGGCCATAACCAACCATAATCTACGGTTTGATTTAAACCTACAGCTAAATCTTTCAGCTCAGACTGGATCTTTGGACCTGAATAGAACTTTGCATCAACTTCCATCGATGTACCTGCAGGCACATTAATGGTCGGAGAAGTAAAGCCAATAATATTCATCTTGTCCGCAGACTGACGTGATTCTAATTTAGCAGTATATGGCTGACCATCCGCTTGCGTCAGTTTTAAATTACCTGGAATCCATGCACTCACGAAATAGTGCTGAACCATCGCAACCCAAGCATTTTTCGCATCAAGATTTAACTTCTCATCAGAGAAGTTTGAAAACTTGAGTTTATTGTAATGTGCATCAGGTGTACCCCATGCGCCACCCAAGAAGGTCCCTAAGGTAAAGATACCTTGGTCAGATTTACCTGGATCATCTGAGTTATCACGTTTTAACTGACCAAACATTTGACCTTGCCAGTTTTGCTGACTGCGGTTAACGACTTGGTGTTTAACGGTAATTGGATATTCACCTTGAGTGAAAGTGAAAGTTTTAATCACTTCAACGCCTTCAGGTGTTTTAAAGACCAATGGAACAGTCAAAACTTGACTGCTTGCACCATCTGTCGTCGCCACTTTTTTGGCATCTTCCATTGTATATGCTGTTTTTTCAACATCATACATTGGACGACCATTTCGGCTGCTATCTGGTCCATTTAATCCAATTAAGCCTGATTGAGCGACGTAAGTACGGTTCGCATCATTTTCCAGCATGACAAATGGTTGATCACCATTTTTGCTTTGATCATGGCTCAATAACTCAATACGAACAATGTCACCACCTTTTGGATTGATCCAAAGATGATAGAGATCGGTTTGTACTGAAATCAGTTGCTGATTCACAGAGGTAGTTTCTGTGGCTTGTTGTGATGCAGTCACATTTGCTTGTGGCAAGTCTGAAGCCGCTGTTGCATTTTGAGCATTTGGCAAATCTGCAGACACATCATGTGCACTGACCACTGCCGCTTGTTGTTGCGGAGCTGGTGCAGCATGACCATAATCTTTTTGCCAAGCCAAAATAAGCAAATATGCGGTAACAAACATGGCTCCAAGAATTGCAAATCTGGCCCATTGTTGCATAACTAATATCCCAAATGATTAGAGAAATTTTGCTTACATAAACGATCACGAAAGGGTACAGCAACGTGATGCATTTGAGAATCTATTTGATGAAACGAAATAAAACGAACTGCTTTAGGCGGCACTGGGTCATAACCCGACCCTCCCCAAGGATGACAACGACAAACGCGTTTAGTTGACAGCCAAACTCCTTTAACTGCCCCATGCGTTTGTAAAGCTTCTATAGCATATTGAGAACAAGTTGGAATATAGCGGCAACGTGGCCCCAATAATGGACTTATTGCGATTTGGTAGCATCTTATCAACCAATGCAGGATACGTACCATTGGAGATCTCTAATTTTGGAGGGCGGTGGTAGCGACTTTAGAATGCTTTTTTGCTAAACGTTGTAATTTTTGCCAAGCAAAATCTAATTGTTGATGTAATTCTTGATTTGAAATTGTGTCTATACCTACTTTAGGCATTACCACAATATCGATATCAGCATTAAATTGTGCTTGATGTAAACGAAAGCTCTCACGAGCAAGACGTTTTACCCGATTTCGTTCATGTGCACGACGCACCTTTTTTTTAGCAACGACAATACCCAAACGGCTATTTGGCTGTTCGGTTAATTTTGCTAAAAAAAGGAAATGGGGCTGATGCACTTTAAAAAGCGCACCATCAAATACACTTTTGTAATCTGCAGCACAACGAATACGAAATTCAGTGCCAAAACTGTAAAGTGTCATCACCCAAATCTGGTCAGCTTAACAGTATTAAACAGTTAAGCTATGACGACCTTTCGCACGACGACGAGCTAAAACCTGACGACCAGCTTTAGTTGCCATACGAGCACGGAAACCATGAACGCGTTTACGCTTTAATTCAGATGGTTGGAAAGTACGTTTCATATCGAAACTCCCAAAATGATCTTTCTATAAAGGTCCGCGATTTTATTGTGCAATGTTTACGCTGTCAATCAAAAATCAAAAACTTTACATTTTATCTTGTACTTTTTCTTTCATATTTTGGTCGTGCACTTTCTTCTCTATTCTTGAAAACAAAAAACATACACAAGCTATCTATTTAAATTATATCAACAATAATATATATTCACAGCCTATCCATAGACTTACCCACAATAAAGCAAATGTTTTAAATTTATTCTTTGGATTTTGAATTTAAATTTCGATATGCTCAGTTATCCACACTTCGGTTCGATTTATAAATAAATTCAAATTTTAAAATTTAAATTTATTACTATTAGGGTGGATATTTTCTGTGGAGAACCACATATTTTCATCATTAAACATATGGTTACCTTGTGGGTAACTCTGTTTTTATTGATTTTATAGATTGTGGATAACTTAGTGGTTAAAACTATCCACAGGATGTGCTAAAAGTTATTCACAAGTGCTTTGAATTTAAATTTAATTCACGAATGCTTTCTTTTTCATCGAAAGTATCTGAAATTTTCCTGACAGATGTGGATAACTTGGTTAGAATGGCGACCCCTTCGGAATGCAAGGGTGGTGGTTTTTTTGTTTTTTAAATTTAAAAATGGATAAATAGGGGATGCACATGCTCTGGACAGACTGCTTAACTCGCTTGCGACAAGAGCTATCTGATAACGTCTTTGCGATGTGGATTCGTCCTTTGGTTGCGGAAGAAGTTGATGATGTGATGCGGTTATACGCACCTAACCCCTATTGGACGCGTTATATCCAAGATAATCATCTTGAGTTGATTTCTATTTTGGCTGAGCAATTGTCGGAAGGTCGAGTACGCCAAGTCGAGATTTTGGTTGATTCGCGCCCTGGTACTATTCTAGCGAGTAGTGAACAACCTGCGACCACAACTGCTGCATTGAATACAAGTATTCCAATTCCGACAAAAATAAAGAAAGAGGCTGATTTGGTACAGCCGAGCCAAAATGCCAACAAGATTCCAAAGAAAAGACAACTCAATCCATTATTTACTTTTTCACTATTTGTTGAAGGTCGCTCTAACCAAATGGCAGCAGAAACCTGCCGTAAGGTTTTAACCCAGTTGGGAGCTTCACAACATAATCCATTATTTTTATATGGACCGACAGGTCTTGGTAAAACGCATCTTATGCAAGCTGTAGGTAATGCTTTACTACAAGCTAAACCCAACGCTCGTGTGATGTATATGACTTCTGAAAGTTTTGTGCAGGACTTTGTTAGTTCATTGCAAAAAGGAAAAGTTGAAGAGTTTAAAAAGAATTGCCGTTCTTTAGATTTATTATTGGTTGATGATATTCATTTATTAGCAGGTAAAGAAGCGAGCTTGGTTGAGTTCTTTTACACCTTCAATGCTTTACTGGATGAATCAAAGCAAATCATTTTGACTTCAGACCGTTATCCAAAAGAGTTGACTGAACTAGACCCGCGTTTAGTTTCCCGTTTTTCTTGGGGATTGTCAGTGGGAGTTGAACCACCAGACATCGAAACTCGTATCGAGATTTTGTTAAAAAAAGCTGAAAATAGTGGTGTAGATTTACCTCGAAATTGTGCTTTATTTATTGCCCAACAAGTGGTTGCCAATGTACGAGAGCTTGAAGGTGCACTGAATAAAGTCGTAGCGATCTCGCGTTTTAAAGGGACAGCAATCGATTTAGATGTGGTACGAGAATCGTTGAAAGATGTCTTGGCGATTCGTGCGCGAACCATTAGTGTGGAAAATATTCAGCGTGTAGTAAGTGAATATTTCCGTATTCCATTAAAAGAATTGATTGGACCGAAGCGTACGCGTATTTATGCTCGACCTCGTCAGTTGGCAATGGGGTTGGCACGTGAATTGACAGGGGATAGTTTTCCTGAAATCGGTATGGCTTTTGGTGGTCGTGACCACAGTACTGTAATGCATGCCTGTGAAAAAGTTGTCAGTTTGCGAGAAGAAGATCCAATTTTTAATGAAGACTATAAAAATTTACTACGTTTGTTGCAAAGCTAGTTTTGAGCATTATTGCAACTGACTCTATTTTCCTAGTTGCAAACTATTTTTAAGTGCAGCATAGTACACTGCTAATATTCGTAATCAGCTTCCGTTGTAAGAGGAATAAACCGTGCGTTTGAAAATCGCTAAAGAAAGTTTAGTCAATGTTTTATCTCATGTGGTGGGGGCTGTAGAACGTCGTCATACATTGAATATTCTTTCGAATGTCAAAATTCAAACTACACCGCATGCGTTAACCATTACAGGTTCTGATTTGGAAGTTGAGTTAGTGGCAAGCACAAATTTAGCCGAAGGTGCGTGTTTGGAGCCGGGTGAAACCACCGTTCCTGCGCGTAAATTGGTCGAAATTTGTAAATCTCTACCTACAGCTGCCTTGGTTGATCTACAAATTACGGAAGATCAGCGCTGTATTTTAAAATCAGGTAATAGTCGTTTCGTTTTGGGCACCTTGCCTGCTGAAGATTATCCTTTGCTCACTACTGAAAATAATCAGGGGACACAAGTTCAAGTGACCCAACGTGAGTTAAAACGCTTATTTGAAAAAACAGCGTTTGCTATGGCGGTTCAGGATGTACGTTTTTATCTCACAGGTACTTTGCTAGAAATTGATCAGAATCAATTGCGAACTGTAACAACAGATGGGCACCGTTTGGCATTGTGTGAAGTTTTAGCTTCTTCGACCGCCTCTGCTCCAATGCAAGCAATTGTGCCACGTAAGGCCGTTGGTGAATTACAACGTTTGCTGAGTATTGAAGATGAACAGTTGACCCTGTTGATTGGTCGTGAATTATTAAATGTGACCATCAACACGCCGAGCCGAGACAAAGAGCAGAGCGATATCACAGTACGTTTTACCACGAAGCTGATTGATGGTAAGTTCCCAGACTATCGTCGTGTGATTCCAAGAGGTGGCGATAAGCATGTTCTCATCGCACATGATGTTTTCAAACAATCCTTACAGCGTGTGGCGATTTTGAGTAATGAAAAACTGAGAGGGGTTTTCTTAAACTTCAATCAAGATTCATTACAGTTACGCGCTAATAACCCAGAACAAGATGAAGCTGTTGAAGATTTGGCTATCCAGTATCAAGATGCGCCTTTAGAGATGTCCTTTAATGCCCAATATATTTTGGATGTATTGAGTGTTCTTGATGGGGATGATGTAAGAATGAGCATGACCGAAGCCAATCAATCGGTGCTTGTGCAAGATCCTGCTCATCCTGATCAAACTTATGTTGTGATGCCAATGCGTGTTTAATCAACATTGATCATTTGAGTTTAAAGCATGCAAATTACGCGTTTAAATATCGAGCGTGTACGAAATTTAAAAACGGTTGCACTCACTGAGTTGCAACCGTTTAATATTTTTTACGGAGCCAATGGTTCTGGAAAGACCTCAATTTTGGAATCGATCCATTTGTTGGCTACTGGTCGTTCATTTCGCACTCATATTCCAAAGCATTACATTCAGTATGAGGCTGATGATGCGATTGTCTTTGCACAATCAGTTCATGAGCGGATGGGGATGCGAAAACTGGCTTCTGGTGAACAGTTGATTAAAATCAATGGCGATACCATCGCAACACAAGGACAATTAGCCAAGCGATTACCATTGCAACATTTAGATCCACAAAGTACCGATATTATTGATCAAGGTGCCAAGCCTAGGCGACAGTTGTTAGATTGGTTGATGTTCCACGTGGAACCTGAGTTTTACTTTGCTTGGCAATATTATTCTCGTGCACTTAAGCAGCGTAATAGCTTACTTAAAACACGGCGGAATTTGACTTTGGCTGATTTGGAGCCATGGAACAAAATGTTGAGCGATTATGGTGAAATTTTGCACTCGCAGCGGGTTGGTATTTTAGAGCAATGGAATTTATTTTTTAAGGAAGATTTAAAGCAACTTTTGCCTGATATCGAAATCGAATTGGAATACCATGCAGGGTTTCATACTGAGCAAGGGCTATTGCAAGATTTAGTACAGCAACATCAAAAAGATTTGGATCGACGCTATACTGAGTATGGGCCGCATCGTGCTGATTTACGCTTAAAAACCAAGGGCGATGCCATGCGCAGTGATGCTGCTCATGTGTTATCACGAGGACAAAAAAAGTTGTTAATCATGGCATTAAAACTGTCACAAATTGCAATGCTACATGCGAGTAATAAGGAAACTGTGGTATTATTAGATGATCTGACAGCAGAGTTAGATGTAGCTGCACAACAACGTTTAATGGAGCGATTGAGTCAATTAGGAAGTCAGGTTTTTATGACCACCTTAGACCATACGTCGGTATTAAAACACTTACATGATTTGTCGATTTCTTTTCAATTGTTCCACGTTGTTCACGGTCAAGTCAGTCCTGCTGCGCCATAATTTTATTTCCTCATCTTTGGATAGATTAGATATTTACTAGGGAGTAACCATGAGTTCAGAGTCTCAATCAGTCTCTCAAACAGAACAAACAAATGAAAAGGCTTATGATTCCTCTAGTATTAAAGTATTACGTGGATTAGACGCGGTTCGTAAACGTCCTGGCATGTACATCGGGGATACTGATGACGGTACAGGTTTACATCACATGGTGTTTGAGGTGGTGGACAACGCCATCGATGAAGCATTGGCAGGCCACTGTGATGAAATTTTAGTCACGATTCATGAAGATGAATCTGTGAGTGTCTCGGATAATGGTCGTGGTATTCCAACTGATATTCACCCTGAAGAAGGGGTTTCTGCCGCAGAAGTAATTCTTACGATTCTGCACGCAGGCGGTAAGTTTGATGACAATAGTTATAAAGTCTCAGGTGGCTTGCATGGTGTAGGTGTTTCAGTTGTAAATGCTTTATCAAGTAAATTGCAACTGACGATCCATCGTGCAGGTCAAGAACACCAGCAAGAATATCATCATGGTGATCCGCAATACCCATTACGTGTGATTGGTGAAACTGATCGTACGGGTACGATTGTGCGTTTTTGGCCAAGTGCTGAAACCTTTAGCCAAACCATTTTCAATGTTGATATCTTGGCACGTCGATTACGTGAGTTATCTTTCTTGAATGCAGGCGTCCGTATTGTATTACGTGATGAACGTGTCAATCTTGAAAATGTCTATGATTATGAAGGTGGTTTATCCGAGTTCGTTAAGTACATCAACGAAGGTAAAACACATCTCAATGAGATTTTCCATTTCACTACCGATGCGGATAATGGCATTAGTGTGGAAGTGGCATTGCAATGGAATGATAGCTATCAAGAAAATGTACGTTGTTTTACCAACAACATTCCACAAAAAGATGGCGGTACGCATTTAGCTGGTTTCCGTGCAGCATTAACCCGTGGCTTAAATAGCTACATGGAAAATGAAAACCTGCTCAAAAAAGAAAAAGTTGTGGTGTCTGGGGATGATGCCCGTGAAGGCTTGACGGCAATTATCTCAGTTAAAGTGCCTGATCCTAAATTCTCTTCGCAAACCAAAGAAAAGTTGGTGTCGAGTGAAGTGAAACCTGCGGTTGAGCAGGCGATGAACAAAGAGTTTTCTGCCTATTTGTTAGAAAACCCGCAAGCTGCGAAATCAATCGCTGGCAAGATTATCGATGCTGCTCGTGCTCGTGATGCGGCGCGTAAAGCACGTGAAATGACTCGTCGTAAGAGTGCTTTGGATATTGCAGGTTTACCAGGTAAATTGGCAGATTGTCAGGAAAAAGATCCAGCTTTGTCTGAACTATATCTGGTCGAGGGTGACTCTGCGGGCGGGAGCGCTAAACAAGGTCGTAACCGTAAAATGCAGGCAATTTTACCGCTGAAAGGTAAAATTCTAAACGTTGAACGTGCGCGTTTTGACAAGATGATTTCAAGTCAAGAAGTGGGCACTTTAATCACGGCGTTAGGCTGTGGTATTGGTCGTGAAGAATATAATCCTGACAAATTACGTTATCACAAAATCATTATCATGACCGATGCGGACGTGGATGGCTCACATATTCGTACTCTGTTGTTGACCTTCTTCTTCCGCCAAATGCCTGAGTTGGTAGAACGCGGTTATATTTATATTGCTCAACCGCCATTGTATAAATTGAAAAAAGGCAAGCAAGAGCAATATCTTCAAGATAATGAAGCGCTTGAAACCTTCCTTATTTCAAATGCAATTGATGAATTGGCGTTACATGTGAGTGCAGATGCGCCAGCGATCAGTGGTGAGGCGTTAGCGAGTGTGATCGCAGATTATCAAGTTTCACAAAAGAGCTTACAGCGTTTAACACAACGTTATCCAGCAAGTTTGTTAGATGGTCTGTTAGAACTAGATGCATTTAAAATCGATCATAACCACGAACGTGAGTATGTTGAGACTTGGGCAGAGCAATTGCGTTCAGCCATTGAAGCATTGCAGCCGAACCTTCGTCCTGAAATCAGTTTAGAAGCATTTGAGCGTGAAAATGCTCAAGGTGAGAAATCAGCACATTATTGGCCACGTGTCACGGTGTACGTCCATAACTTACCGCATGCTTATTTATTAGATGCTGGATTATTAAATTCAGCAGAATATGCGCGCTTACTTAAAAACTCAAAGAGCTGGTTTAAGTTACTTGAAGAAGGGGCTTACTTACAGAAAGGTGAGCGTCGTATCCAAGTGGCAAGTTTCCATCAGGTTTGGCAGCATATTTTACAAGACTCTCGCCGTGGCATGATGATTCAACGCTATAAAGGTTTGGGTGAAATGAATGCTGAGCAACTTTGGGAAACTACGATGGATCCTGAAAATCGCAATATGTTGCAAGTGACCATTGATGATGCGATTGAGGCGGATCGTATGTTCTCATGTCTCATGGGTGATGATGTTGAACCTCGTCGTGCCTTCATTGAAGAAAATGCACTCAATGCAGATATTGACGCTTAAATTCTGGATGTAAAAAAAGACGATGCCTTGGAGCATCGTCTTTTTTTTTGAAAACTAGCAGGGAAGGTTTCACGTGGAACACTACAGGATTAACTATCTACCAAATCACTCACTTGAATAATCGCGTGACCAAATAAATAACCTGCAGTAACTAGAACACTGATCCACAGCAACGCACCTAGGATATTGTAAACTACAAAGTGCGTATAATTCATATTGCTTGAACCTGCTGCTAGCGGTGCAAATGAGCGTGCAAAAGGAATGAAGCGGGCAAGAAGGATAGTTTTCCCACCATGCTTTAAGAAAAACACATTGGTTTTTTGTAGGTATTCTTGTTTGATGAAGCGAGATTCTGTATTGAAAATTCGATCACCAAAATGGCGACCAATATGGAAATTCACCATATAACCCAATGCAGCAGCGAAAAAAAGCAGTGTAATCATATAGCCAAGATGCATAATTTCGACTACTGAACACAAAGCGCCAACAGCAAGTAATAGGCTATCACCGGGTAAGAAGAACATGAAAACAAAAGCTGTTTCAGAAAAAATAATCAGAAAGAGAATAGCGTAAATCCATAAACCATATTCTTGAACTAGGATTGGCAGGAAGTGTTCGAAATTAAAAAGAAAGTCTAAAGAGTTCATTCAGTTTGTAGTGTCCCAAATAACGTACTCAGCAAATTGCAGTACAAAAAATATTAAACGAATCTAACCCTCAAGATTCATTCGTAGGTGATAACATTACAATAATGGGGCTTGAGTATATCTAGCCTGAAGCCAAAGCTCAATTTTTTGAGAAAATTCAAATTTTAATCGAGATTAAAAAGTGAGATAAAAGAATAACATTATTCAATACAGATTTATGTTACGGGGATGTTGATTTGAGCTTGGGAACAGGCTTAAAGGTTTTTAAATATCTACATGTATCTAAGATCCATATATTTCTATGCAGTAAATATATGGATCTATATTTTTAAATTAATGCGTAAATGACGCTTCTAATTCTTCTAACTCCATCATGAAGGTGAGCAATTGTTCTTCATATTGCTCTAGTTTGTTTTTTAATTCACTTTGTTCATTCATGAGCTTGATTAGATCATCTTTGCGATTAGCTTCGTACAATGCACTATCAGCCAACGAATGTTCAATATCGACTAAACGAGGCTGAATCTTTTCAATTTGAGCTTCGACTTTTTCAATATTTTTACGCAAAGGACGGGTGACTTCACGACGTCGAGCAGCTTCTTTACGTTGTGCTTCTTTATCAACTTTCACGCTGTTTACTTGTTGATTGGTCGCTTGTTGTTGTAATGCATTTTGGGCATTGATTTGTTGTTGACGTGCTTCTCGTAACCATTTTGCATAGTCTTGTAGGTCACCATCAAACTCAGTACAACGCCCTGCATGTACTAACAATAATTCATCACAGACACTGGCAATGAGTTGGCGTTCATGTGAAACCAGTACCACAGCGCCTTCGAAATCTTGTAAGGCCATACTGAGTGCATGACGCATATCTAAATCTAAATGGTTGGTGGGTTCATCCAAAATTAAAACATTTGGACGTTGCCAAACGATGAGTGCTAACGCTAAGCGCGCACGTTCGCCACCAGAGAAGCTTTCACATGGTGTATCCATACGTTCGCCACTAAAACCAAACCCACCCAGAAAAGCTCGTAATGATGCTTCACTGATTTGTTTATCCGCAATCCGTGCAAGTTGCAACATCGGACTGGCATTGGCATCTAAAGCATCCATTTGATGCTGCGCAAAGTAACCAATATTGAGTAGTTCAGATGCTTTACGTTCACCAGACAATAATGCTAAATCACCCACTAAAGTTTTGATCAGTGTTGATTTACCAGCACCGTTCATTCCTAATAAGCCAATACGTGAGCTTGGCGTGATTTGTAAGCGAATTTTTTCGGCAATGATTTTGTCGCTATAACCAATACTGGCTGCATCTAAACTTAATAGCGGAGAACTCATTTTGGTCGGTTCTCGGAAGCTAAATGTAAAGGGCGTATCTACATGGGCTGGAGCAAGTTGTTGCATTCGTTCTAGTTGTTTGATTCGGCTTTGCGCTTGACGTGCTTTGGTGGCTTTCGCTTTAAATCGATCAATAAATTTTTGTAAATGTGCACGAGTTTCTTGCTGTTTCTCAAAAGCTTGTTGTTGTTGTGCTAAACGTTCACTGCGGGTGGTTTCAAAAGTTGAATAATTACCTGTGTACAGGGTCAATTCTTGGTTTTCGATATGAAGGATATGATCAGTAATTGCGTCAAGAAAATCACGGTCATGAGAAATAAGAACCAGTGTCCCCTCATAAGCTTTGAGCCAGTCTTCTAACCACAAGATAGCATCTAAATCTAAATGGTTGGTCGGTTCATCTAGTAGTAAGAGATCTGAACGACTCATCAAAGTACGTGCTAAGTTTAAACGCATGCGCCAACCACCAGAGAAACTGGCGACATTTAAGCTTAATTGATGATCTAAAAAGCCTAAACCAGCCATCAATTGAGCCGCTTTTGCAGGAGCGACATAACCATGAATCTCATCAAAACGCCCATGCAGTTGGGCTAGATCATCGTTACTCAATTGATCGGGGTGAGCTAATCTTTCTTTGATACTCCAGTATTCCTCATCGCCTGAAAGAACAAAGTCAAGCGCAGGCATTTCCAAGGCCTTAATTTCTTGTGCCATGTGCGCAACTGTCCATACCGCAGGACGGATTAAGTTACCTTCGTCAGCAACCAAATCACCCAAGAGCGCTGCGAATAAGGTCGATTTACCAGCACCGTTTACACCCGTTAAGCCAATTTTCCAACCTGGATGAAGTTGCATAGAGGCCTTTTGAAATAAAATTCGGCCACCACGGCGTAGTGAAACTTGGTCAAACTGGATCATAAGTATGCAGCATAGCGAATAGATAGCAGCATTTTAAGGGCTATCCCAATGAATGCAAACTTTTCTACAGCAATCGAAAAAGAGCTTTAAAAAAGTGTGATGAATATGATTAAAACTGATAATAATCCGATGTATGTATATAAAAATACTGTTAATTTGATCAAAATTTGACTATATTGATTTTGCATTGATGGAAAAACATGCAGAACAGCACAGAAGGGAAAACAAGATGAAAAAAGGACTTTGGTTATTGGGGGCTGCGGCTTTATTTGCGATGAGCTCACAAGTACAAGCAAAACAAAAAGTTTGTGTATTCGATTTATTAGGAAGAGCAGGTGAGTCTTATAAACTTCTTGAAGAATGGCGTCTTTCTGCACAAACATGGAAAGCAAATATTGAACTAATTCCTTATCAAGATGAGGAAAAAGCGGAACGCGATTTTGACCAAGGACGCTGTGATGCAGTGTATATGACCTCTATGCGTGCGCGAAAATACAATAAATTTGCGGGTTCGATTGATGCTGTAGGTGCAGTCACCAGTAATGCAATTGCTCAAAAAGCGATTTCATTTGTGCTCGATAAACGTAATCAACGTCGTTTAGTGGCGACTTTCAATGGTGAGAAATTTGAAGTTGCAGGGATTATTCAAGTTGGTTTAGCTTATATTTTTGTGCGTGATAAAAATATTAATACCATTGAAAAGGCCAAAGGCAAGAAATTCGCATATTTACATTATGATCAAGCGCAAAAAGCCATCGTGGAAAGTATTGATCTGGTTGCAGTACCCTCTAATATTTCAGATTTTGTACAAAAATTTAACCGTGGTCAAGTGGATGTAATTGCTGCGCCTGCTTATGCTTACAAACCTTTAGAGATTAATAAAGGTTTAGCAAATGGTGCTTTGTTTAATTTTCCAGTCGTAAATATCACAGGAGATTTGATTATTCGCCCAGAAAAGTTTCCTAGTTCTTTTGGCGCGCAATCACGTCAGTGGTTTGTTGGAAAATTACCAAGTAACTTTGCGATGGTACAACGTTTAGAAGCGGGTATGGATGCAGCTCGTATCAATTTATCGAATGAAGATAAAGTTCGTTACCAAAAAATGTTACGTGATGGGCGAATGAATTTGACCAAAGAAGGTGTATACGATGCAACCATGATGAATGTGTTGAAACGTGCGCGGTGTACGGTTGAACGAACAAATTTTGAATGTTCTTTAAGCGGTGAATAAACCATAAACTGGTTAAAAAATGACAAAATGTAGCAATATTGACACAAAAAATAGAGTACTAACTCTATTTTTTTCCATAAAACATGATTAATATTTGCCTTGTACAAGGAGACAGACATAAGTTTGTAGAAGGAAGAAAAAATGAAAAAAATTGCGTTCGCTGCGATCACCGCATCTATCATGGGTTTTTCTGCGTCAGCTCAAGCAAACAAAGTAGACGTATGTGTATTTGACTTATTGGGTAGATCTGGTGAGTCATATAAAATGATGCAGGATTGGGCATTGGCTGCTAAGGGTTGGGGCGCTGATGTAAATTTGGTTGCATTGACTGATGAAGCTGTTGCAGATAACAACTTCAAAGCTGGTAAGTGTGACGCTGTAGCAATGACTTCAATGCGTGCACGTCCATACAATAAATTCGCTGGTTCAATTGACTCATTAGGTGGTGTAACGAGCAATGAAATTGCGCAACGCGCAATTACGTTTGTATTAGATGCACGTAATGCTGCTAAAATGACTACCAATCTGAGTGGGAAGAAATACGAGGTTGCTGGTATTGCGCCTTTAGGTTCTGCGTATATCTTTGTGCGTGATAAGAGTATCAACTCAATTGAAAAAGCAGCAGGTAAGAAATTTGCTGTGCTTGGTTATGATGATGCACAAAAAATCATGGTACAACGCGTAGGTGCGCAAGCAGTACTTTCAGATATTTCTAACTTTGCTGCAAAGTTTAACAATGGTCAGGTAGATATGGTGGGTGCGCCTGCTTATGCTTATAAACCATTAGAATTAAGCAAAGGTCTAGGTACCAATGGTGCGATGTTTAACTTCCCTGTCTTGCACGTAACTGCAGATTTAGTAATTCGTCCTGAGAAATTCCCAGCAGGTTTTGGTCAAAAGTCACGTGATTGGCATGTAAAACAATTGCCGAAAGCATTTGCAATGATCAAGCGTTTAGAAGCGGAAATTCCTGCAAAATACAGAATGGATTTAAGTGCTGAAGACAAACTTAAATATCAAAAACTATTACGTGATGGTCGTATGGATTTAACCAAGCGTGGTATTTATGATGCCAGCATGATGTCTGTTTTAAAGAAAGCACGTTGTTCAGTTGATAAAGCGAACTTCGAATGTGCATTACCTGGTGAATAATCCAGAATTGCAAAAAAGCATACTTAAAGCCTAGATTTATCTAGGCTTTTTGTTTTTTTGATTATGTCATTAAGGTCATTGTCTTCATGACGAAACACCGTGATGATAGAAGCATAAAAATCAGATGAAATCGTGATGATTTAAAAATATGTTTGATCAGGATGATGAAACAATACCGAATTTAAACATATATTCATTTGAAAGCCTTTATCTGAGGGACTTCATTTGTTCTTCACAAGCTTAAGGTTATGCAACAACACTCAAACTAGATGCAAAGGAAAAAATAACATGCAATGGTTTAAAACAATTTTACTTGCGTCAAGCATCGCCACTGTTTCTGCCGTTACACAAGCAAAGCAAACCCTTTGTGTATTTGATTTAGTGGGTCGAAATGGTGATGTCTATGCTTTGATGAAAGACTATCAGATTGCTGCGAAATCGTGGGGTGCGGACATTGAGTTGCGTGTGGGACAAAATGAAGCCGTACTTGCAGAAGATTTTAAGGCTGGCAAATGTGATGCCGTCAGTATCACAGGCATGCGTGGTCGTCAGTTTAACAAATTTACAGGATCACTCGACGCGATTGGCGCGATTACAGACCTAAAATTTGCAGTCAAAGTCATGCAAGGTTTAGCCAGCCCAACCTTTGCTAAAGCAATGGTGAACGGTCAATATGAAGTGGTGGGCGTTATTCCTGTCGGAGATGCGTACTTGATGGTCAATGATCGTAATATTAATACGGTCGCGAAGGCTGCAGGCAAGAAAATCGCTGTACTAGATTATGATGATGCTCAAAAAATTATGGCAGCTCAAGTGGGTGCGCAAGCGGTAAGTTCAGATGTGACTAACTTCGGAGCAAAATTTAACAATGGTCAGGTTGATATCATTGGCGCACCAGCTGCTGCATTTAAACCACTAGAGTTACATAAAGGCTTAGGTACAAAAGGTGCGATTGTAAATTATCCAATTTTGCAAGTAACGGGAAATATTATTATTCGTTCCGATAAATTCCCAGAAGGTTTTGGGCAAAAATCCAGACAATGGGTGAGTTCTCAATTACCACGGGCCTTTGATATTTTAGGCAAAATGAAAGCTGACATTCCACAAAAGTATTGGATGGAAATACCAGCTTCTGACAAACCTGGATATCAGAAATTAATGCGTGAGGCACGTATTGATTTAACCAAACGCGGTATCTACGATAAGCGTATGATGAAGTTATTATGGCAATTCCGTTGCCGTGAAGATGCCAAGAATTTTGAGTGCGCTTTACAGGACGAAAATTACAAATAATCTTGTGAAAAAGTCTGTAACGACACTTTAAAAGTTCAAAGACCGACCCGATATTAGGTATGCTATACTAAATATTGGGTCTTTTATTTATGAAAGACATATTGAAGTCTGAGGAACATCCATGACCGCCCAAGCTCTCGAATTGTCAGATAATGCTGCTAAAAAAGTTCGCCAACTGCGCGAAAGTGAAGGTAATAATGACCTGATGTTACGTGTTTATGTCACGGGTGGAGGTTGTTCTGGTTTTTCGTATGGTTTTAACTTTGCTGAAACGGTCAACGAAGATGATGCGGAATTCAGCAATGGCGATGTCAAAGTTTTGGTTGATTCTTTAAGTTATCAATACTTAGTGGGTTCAGTGGTTGATTATTTAGAAGGTCTGGAAGGCTCGCGTTTTGTGGTGCAAAACCCGAATGCAACGACCACTTGTGGTTGCGGTTCGTCATTTTCAATCTAAGATAGATTTGTTTAAAAGCCTCTCAATGAGAAAGTCTGAGAGGCTTTTTTATGCTTAGACCGCCGTAATTGTTCCTAAAATACGATCACCAGATGCACCTGTAACCGTAGCTAAATTACCACTCAGTTGTTGAATAAAGCGCATTGCTAGCCAAGCAAATGCTGTTGCTTCTACCCATGTTGGGGCTAAACCTAAAGCATCTGTCGTTTGGACTGACCAATTATGCTTACGTAAACGCCAACGTAGTTGTTCTAGCAAATGTGAGTTATATGCGCCCCCACCACAGACATAAACTTCACCTGTTGGCATTAAATCCTTGCTTCGATAAATGGCTTTTTTAATGGCACGTGTGGTGAGTTTCATCAGCGTTGCTTGCACATTCTCTGGGGTATCTTCCAGTTCATCATAGTCGAGATCATTGCGCCAATCACTAATTTGGTCATCTAACCACTCCAGATTAAAGTCTTCACGTCCTGTACTTTTAGGTGGTTCTTTAGAAAAATATTCATGTGTTTGCAAACGATCTAACAATGAGCGAATTGGTTGTCCATATGCTGCCCAGTCACCATTTTCATCATAAGGCTGTCCAGTATGGCGTTGGCACCAAGCATCCATCAGGATATTGGCCGGACCTGTATCAAAGCCATACACCGCATCTGGATTATTAGCAGGTAGCATACTGACATTGGCAATGCCACCTAAATTTAAAATCACACGATGGATACTCTCATGTTGAAATAGTGCTTGGTGAAAGGCAGGAACCAATGGCGCACCTTGACCACCAGCAGCCATATCACGGCGACGAAAATCTGAAACAACAGGAAGTTGAGTGATCTCGGTGATGATATTCGGATCACCGATTTGTAAAGTAAAGCCATATTCAGGACGGTGACGAATTGTTTGTCCGTGTGAACCAATGGCTTTAATTTGAGCTCGATCTAAATGATTTTTTTCAATTAACTGATTGATTCCGTTTCCAATCATTTGTGCTAAAGCGACATCCGCCTTACCCATACGATCAATTTCATTATCATCAGGAAGCGTTAATGCCATTAATTCATCACGCAATTCTGGTTCAAAAGGTACTGTGAGCGTTGCGTGCAGTGTTAATGGATCAAATGAAGTTGCAACAATATCAACACCATCCATGCTTGTGCCTGTCATTACACCAATATAGATTGCGCTCATATACAACTTCCCCTGCAAGATGCTGAAAAAATGTTAGTATATCGCACAAATTGAATAACTGATGTGTTTAGGTTTTGTGATGTCAAATTTCTTGCCCGCCGAAGAACAGCTTGCTCTCATTCAACGAGGCACGCACGAGATTATTTCTGAAGAAGATTTACTCAAAAAGCTGAAAGAGAATCGTCCACTGCGTGTAAAAGCAGGTTTTGACCCTACGGCACCTGATTTACACTTAGGGCATACGGTTCTGATTAATAAATTAAAGACCTTCCAGGATTTAGGACATGAAGTCACTTTCTTGATTGGTGACTATACTGCCATGATTGGTGACCCGTCTGGGAAAAGTGCAACACGTCCGCCGTTGTCTCGTGAACAAGTTGAAGCCAATGCCAAAACCTATCAAGAGCAGGTTTTTAAAATCCTAGATCCAAATAAGACCAAAGTACGCTTTAACTCAGAGTGGTTTAATCAAAGAACTGCTGCTGATTTAATTCAATTGGCGAGCCAACAAACAGTATCACGTATGTTAGAACGTGATGACTTTACTAAGCGTTATAACAATCACCAGCCGATTGCGATTCATGAGTTCCTCTATCCATTAGTGCAAGGCTATGATTCGATTGCGCTTGAAGCAGATGTAGAGTTAGGTGGAACAGATCAAACTTTTAATTTGCTGATGGGCCGTACCTTACAAGGTCGTTATGGTCAAGAATCACAAGTGTGTATCACTGTGCCAATTCTTGAAGGTTTAGATGGTGTCAATAAGATGTCTAAATCTTTAGGCAACTATATTGGTGTATTTGACACACCAGGTGCGATGTACCAAAAAATCTTGTCGATGCCAGATAGCTTGATTGAACGTTACTTTGATCTACTTAGCTTTAAGTCACTCGATGAAATCAAAGTCTTGCTTGATGAAATGGCTGCTGGTCGTAACCCACAAGAGATCAAACGTATTTTGGCGCTTGAGCTGGTTGAGCGTTTCCATGATGCAGAAGCGGCTGAAAATGCACATAAGAGCGCAGGCAACCGTGTAACAGAAGGCGAAGTACCTGAAGACACACCAGAAGTAATCATTTCTCGTGGCGAGTTTGGTGGAGAGTTATTTATTGCTACCATTCTTCGTGTTGCAGGTTTAAACCCAAATGCAGCATCAGCTAAAGATGCGGTTGGTCGTGGTGCTGTTAAAGTCGATTGGAATGTGGTCGATATGAGCTATTCTGTAAAAGAGAATGTCACTTTAATCATCCAATCTGGTAAAAAAGCCATTGCACGTGTGACTTTCACCGATTAAACCATAAAGAAAAAAATAAAAAGCAGGCCATGAGCCTGCTTTTTATACGTAAATAGATGATAAAAACAACGAAAACACTAGTTTTGTCGAAAAAAGAAACATGCAAAAGGAAATAATAAGAAAAGGGGTTGTGTTGGGTTGTGAATGCTGTAGAATGCACATCCATCGGCGGTGATGCAGATAAAAACTTGTTGATAAACAAGGATTTGGCTTTAGTGGTTAGATTTTTGGATTGGTTGATAAGTTTTAAAAATATCTAAATTACCTGTTGACTTTTAAGAGATTAAGAGTAATATAGCCGACCTAGCTTGATGATGACGAATCATCGAGAAGATCATTAAGAGAATAGAAGAACAACTTGTGTGGATTTTTACTGGTTAATCGATTGAAAATATTTCATTGATTGAATGGTAGAAATTACTCGAAGTTTATTTGAGAAATTAATGTCAGAAAATTGATGAGTCAAGATTTGTAGCCATAAGCTACTAATGATTTTAAACTGAAGAGTTTGATCATGGCTCAGATTGAACGCTGGCGGCAGGCTTAACACATGCAAGTCGAGCGGGGAAGTGTAGCTTGCTACATTACCTAGCGGCGGACGGGTGAGTAATGCTTAGGAATCTGCCTATTAGTGGGGGACAACATTCCGAAAGGAATGCTAATACCGCATACGTCCTACGGGAGAAAGCAGGGGATCTTCGGACCTTGCGCTAATAGATGAGCCTAAGTCGGATTAGCTAGTTGGTGGGGTAAAGGCCTACCAAGGCGACGATCTGTAGCGGGTCTGAGAGGATGATCCGCCACACTGGGACTGAGACACGGCCCAGACTCCTACGGGAGGCAGCAGTGGGGAATATTGGACAATGGGCGGAAGCCTGATCCAGCCATGCCGCGTGTGTGAAGAAGGCCTTATGGTTGTAAAGCACTTTAAGCGAGGAGGAGGCTACTCTAGTTAATACCTAGAGATAGTGGACGTTACTCGCAGAATAAGCACCGGCTAACTCTGTGCCAGCAGCCGCGGTAATACAGAGGGTGCGAGCGTTAATCGGATTTACTGGGCGTAAAGCGTGCGTAGGCGGCTGATTAAGTCGGATGTGAAATCCCTGAGCTTAACTTAGGAATTGCATTCGATACTGGTCAGCTAGAGTATGGGAGAGGATGGTAGAATTCCAGGTGTAGCGGTGAAATGCGTAGAGATCTGGAGGAATACCGATGGCGAAGGCAGCCATCTGGCCTAATACTGACGCTGAGGTACGAAAGCATGGGGAGCAAACAGGATTAGATACCCTGGTAGTCCATGCCGTAAACGATGTCTACTAGCCGTTGGGGCCTTTGAGGCTTTAGTGGCGCAGCTAACGCGATAAGTAGACCGCCTGGGGAGTACGGTCGCAAGACTAAAACTCAAATGAATTGACGGGGGCCCGCACAAGCGGTGGAGCATGTGGTTTAATTCGATGCAACGCGAAGAACCTTACCTGGTCTTGACATAGTAAGAACTTTCCAGAGATGGATTGGTGCCTTCGGGAACTTACATACAGGTGCTGCATGGCTGTCGTCAGCTCGTGTCGTGAGATGTTGGGTTAAGTCCCGCAACGAGCGCAACCCTTTTCCTTACTTGCCAGCATTTCGGATGGGAACTTTAAGGATACTGCCAGTGACAAACTGGAGGAAGGCGGGGACGACGTCAAGTCATCATGGCCCTTACGACCAGGGCTACACACGTGCTACAATGGTCGGTACAAAGGGTTGCTACCTAGCGATAGGATGCTAATCTCAAAAAGCCGATCGTAGTCCGGATTGGAGTCTGCAACTCGACTCCATGAAGTCGGAATCGCTAGTAATCGCGGATCAGAATGCCGCGGTGAATACGTTCCCGGGCCTTGTACACACCGCCCGTCACACCATGGGAGTTTGTTGCACCAGAAGTAGGTAGTCTAACCGCAAGGAGGACGCTTACCACGGTGTGGCCGATGACTGGGGTGAAGTCGTAACAAGGTAGCCGTAGGGGAACCTGCGGCTGGATCACCTCCTTAACGAAAGATTGATGGCTGGTAAGAATCCACAACAAGTTGTTCTTCGAGATATGTCTTTAAAGATTTAGAGTTAAGCCTTTAAGAAAAAACGAGACTCAAACACTACGCACAGCGGAGCTGTTTGTCTTGCAAAACTTTTAAAGCGTTGCTTTAAAACTTTCTCAGGGTCTGTAGCTCAGTTGGTTAGAGCACACGCTTGATAAGCGTGGGGTCACAAGTTCAAGTCTTGTCAGACCCACCAAATCTGAAAGATATGTCGTTCATTATGATTAAAGCTGGGGACTTAGCTTAGTTGGTAGAGCGCCTGCTTTGCACGCAGGAGGTCAGGAGTTCGACTCTCCTAGTCTCCACCACGAATTAAATGAAACATTTAATTCAAAGCTAAAGTAAATTATAGAAATTAATAAATATCTAAATAAATCAAAAGAGATTTTGATTTGAGTTTATTAACTTCTGTGATTTATCACAGTTTACTGCAAGCTGACGAGGCTGTAGTTAATCATTAACAGATTAGTAGAATTGAGTCTGAAATAAATTGTTCACTCAATTCATTCGAAAGAATGAAATTGAGAACTAGCAAAAACACTGAATCAAGCGTTTTGGTATATGAATTTAGATTGAAGCTGTACGGTGCTTAAGTGCACGAGGCAACAAACTGGATGAGAGCGATGTGAGTTGAAAAACAAGCATAGCAATCTGTCCTAACCTTACTTGTAAGGGTTAGCGACTGTTTGGGGTTGTATAGTCAAGTAATTAAGTGCATGTGGTGGATGCCTTGGCAGTCAGAGGCGATGAAAGACGTGATAGCCTGCGAAAAGCTCCGGGGAGGCGGCAAATATCCTTTGATCCGGAGATGTCTGAATGGGGGAACCCACCCGCTACAAGGCGGGTATCAATAACTGAATACATAGGTTATTGAAGCGAACGAGGGGAAGTGAAACATCTCAGTACCCTTAGGAAAAGAAATCAATTGAGATTCCCTTAGTAGCGGCGAGCGAACGGGGAGCAGCCCATTAAGTTATGTGTGTTCTAGTGGAACGCTCTGGGAAGTGCGAACGTAGAGGGTGATATTCCCGTACACGAAAGGGCACACACAATGATGACGAGTAGGGCGAGGCACGTGAAACCTTGTCTGAATATGGGGGGACCATCCTCCAAGGCTAAATACTCCTGACTGACCGATAGTGAACCAGTACCGTGAGGGAAAGGCGAAAAGAACCCCTGTGAGGGGAGTGAAATAGATCCTGAAACCGCATGCATACAAGCAGTGGGAGCACCTTCGTGGTGTGACTGCGTACCTTTTGTATAATGGGTCAGCGACTTACATTCAGTAGCAAGGTTAACCGAATAGGGGAGCCGTAGAGAAATCGAGTCTTAATAGGGCGTTTAGTTGCTGGGTGTAGACCCGAAACCAGGCGATCTATCCATGAGCAGGTTGAAGGTTGGGTAACACTAACTGGAGGACCGAACCCACTGTCGTTGAAAAGCCAGGGGATGACTTGTGGATAGGGGTGAAAGGCTAATCAAGCCTGGTGATAGCTGGTTCTCCCCGAAAGCTATTTAGGTAGCGCCTCGGACGAATACCATTGGGGGTAGAGCACTGTTTCGGCTAGGGGGTCATCCCGACTTACCAAACCGATGCAAACTCCGAATACCAATGAGTACTATCCGGGAGACAGACTGCGGGTGCTAACGTCCGTAGTCAAGAGGAAAACAATCCAGACCGCCAGCTAAGGCCCCAAAATCATAGTTAAGTGGGAAACGATGTGGGAAGGCATAGACAGCTAGGAGGTTGGCTTAGAAGCAGCCACCCTTTAAAGAAAGCGTAATAGCTCACTAGTCGAGTCGGCCTGCGCGGAAGATGTAACGGGGCTAAAACTATGTGCCGAAGCTGCGGATTTGACATTAGTCAAGTGGTAGGGGAGCGTTCTGTAAGCCGATGAAGGTGTATTGAGAAGTATGCTGGAGGTATCAGAAGTGCGAATGCTGACGTGAGTAACGACAAAACGGGTGAAAAACCCGTTCGCTGAAAGACCAAGGGTTCCAGTCCAACGTTAATCGGGGCTGGGTGAGTCGACCCCTAAGGCGAGGCCGAGAGGCGTAGTCGATGGGAAATTGGTTAATATTCCAATACTTCTGTGTAATGCGATGAGAGGACGGAGAAGGTTAAGTCAGCCTGGCGTTGGTTGTCCAGGTGGAAGACAGTAGGCATGCATCTTAGGCAAATCCGGGGTGCTCTATGCTGAGAGTTGATAGCAAGCTGTACTTGTACAGTGAAGTGGCTGATACCATGCTTCCAGGAAAAGTCTCTAAGCTTCAGTTACACAGGAATCGTACCCGAAACCGACACAGGTGGTCAGGTCGAGTAGACCAAAGCGCTTGAGAGAACTCTGCTGAAGGAACTAGGCAAAATGGTACCGTAACTTCGGGAGAAGGTACGCTGCTGACGGTGATGGGACTTGCTCCCTGAGCTATTGGCAGCCACAGAAACCAGGCCGCTGCAACTGTTTATTAAAAACATAGCACTCTGCAAACACGAAAGTGGACGTATAGGGTGTGATGCCTGCCCGGTGCTGGAAGGTTAATTGATGGGGTTAGCGTAAGCGAAGCTCTTGATCGAAGCCCCAGTAAACGGCGGCCGTAACTATAACGGTCCTAAGGTAGCGAAATTCCTTGTCGGGTAAGTTCCGACCTGCACGAATGGCATAATGATGGCGGCGCTGTCTCCAGCAGAGGCTCAGTGAAATCGAAATCGCTGTGAAGATGCAGTGTACCCGCGGCTAGACGGAAAGACCCCGTGAACCTTTACTGCAGCTTGACATTGAACTTTGACCTTACTTGTGTAGGATAGGTGGGAGGCTTTGAAGTTGGAACGCTAGTTCCAATGGAGCCGTCCTTGAAATACCACCCTGGTAATGTTGAGGTTCTAACTCTGTCCCGTTATCCGGGACGAGGACCATGTCTGGTGGGTAGTTTGACTGGGGCGGTCTCCTCCTAAAGAGTAACGGAGGAGTACGAAGGTGCGCTCAGCGTGGTCGGAAATCACGCGTAGAGTATAAAGGCAAAAGCGCGCTTAACTGCGAGACCCACAAGTCGAGCAGGTACGAAAGTAGGTCTTAGTGATCCGGTGGTTCTGTATGGAAGGGCCATCGCTCAACGGATAAAAGGTACTCTGGGGATAACAGGCTGATACCGCCCAAGAGTTCATATCGACGGCGGTGTTTGGCACCTCGATGTCGGCTCATCTCATCCTGGGGCTGAAGCAGGTCCCAAGGGTATGGCTGTTCGCCATTTAAAGAGGTACGCGAGCTGGGTTTAGAACGTCGTGAGACAGTTCGGTCCCTATCTACCGTGGGCGCTGGAAATTTGAGAGGATCTGCTCCTAGTACGAGAGGACCAGAGTGGACGAACCTCTGGTGTACCGGTTGTGACGCCAGTCGCATCGCCGGGTAGCTATGTTCGGAAGGGATAACCGCTGAAAGCATCTAAGCGGGAAGCCTACCTCAAGATAAGATTTCCCTAGGAATTTATTCCTCTAAAGAGCCGTTCGAGACTAGGACGTTGATAGGTTGGGTGTGGAAGCACGGTGACGTGTGAAGCTGACCAATACTAATTGCTCGTGAGGCTTGACTATACAACACCCAAACAGTTGTTGTATTCAAGATAAATTCAATACATAACTTGATTTAGTGTCAAAACTAGTTACAATACGACTCGATTAACTAATCCGTTAATAACTCTTTCGGTACTAAGTGGCATGAACTTAATAAGTTCAAAAGTAAGACCACCCAAAGCCAAAACAGTTTGCTGGCGACAATAGCAAGAGTGAACCACCTGATCCCTTCCCGAACTCAGAAGTGAAACCTCTTCGCGCTGATGGTAGTGTGGCACTTGCCATGTGAGAGTAAGTCATCGCCAGCTTTTAAATTCAAACACCCCTAACCTGACGGTTAGGGGTGTTTTTTATTGGGCGGAATTTTATATACTACCTATTTAGTTTGAGAGCTTTATGCAATGACTTGGATCGTCGTAAAAAGCTTCTCTTTTCCATATGAAGCACAAATTGCAAAAACACAATTAGAAGCTGCTGGCATTCCTGCCCAAATTGAAAATGAACATACGATTAACATGAATTGGCTTTATTCGAATGCTTTAGGTGGTGTGCGTTTACTGGTACCTAATGCTTATGAAGATGAGGCAAAAATGATTCTTACCCAAGATTTTAGTGAGTTACTAGAGCAAGAGTTTCAAGGAGAGAAAGACTGTTGTCCTCAGTGTGGAAGCTATGATATAGAGGTTTATATTAAGGGTAAAAAGCCAGCTTATTTGCTATTTTTATTAATAGGTTTTCCTTTGTTTTCTTATACAAGTGGTTATAAATGTCAGCAGTGTCAGTATTTTTGGAGTAAATAATTAAGCTTAAACTCCAATTTATTAGAGTAAATATTTAGAGAATTAAAATGACGAAAAAACAATATTTAAATGCAGAGCAAATCAATACGTTGATGATGGGTTTAAAACAACGATTTGAGCAAAATATGCATCGACATCAAGGGCTAGATTGGGTGGATGTAGCAGATCAATTAAAACAACAGCCAAAGAAATTATGGTCCTTGAATCAAATGGAAATGACAGGTGGTGAACCCGATGTTGTTTGCTTTGATTCAAAAACATCGACTATTGTGTTTTATGATTGTGCTGTTGAGTCCCCTAAAGGGCGGAGAAGTTTGTGTTATGATCGAGCTGCCTTAGATGCACGTAAAGAACATAAACCCAAAAATAACGCGCTTGATGTCGCTGAAGAAATGGGCGTTGAGTTATTAACGGAAGACCAATATAGACAACTGCAAACTATTGAGGGTTTTGATTTAAAGACATCGAGTTGGGTAAAAACACCGGATGATATTCGGGAACTAGGCGGGGCGATATTTTGTGATAGCCGCTATGGTCGAGTATTTACTTATCATAATGGTGCGCAATCTTATTATGCGACGCGGGGATTTCGTAGTCGTCTAAAAGTTTGAAATAAGGAAACAGAGACTATTCAATATTTAAAAAGCCAAACATAAAAAGAAGCCCCATCATCCTGATGGGGCTTCTTCATATTCAGTTTATTGTTGTTTACTTCCTATAAACAACCACTTCCTGTGGGTCTTGTTATTTTCAATGAGACTTCCTGTCTCTGTATGATTTATATATTAAGATGAATCAGAGGCGTTGTATATTCGTCAATTTCCCCGATTAATGTAGGCTTAGGCTTACATTATGCTTAGATTGGATTGTGTGATTTTTACCAGATAAATCGATATAGATATGCTTTCTTATCACAATTTTAGCTAAGGTTAGCTGTAAATCGCATTTGTATATCAACTTTAACTATATAAAATTCGGAAAATTATATAGTTGTGGAAAGACTGCCTCATGGGTTGGGAAGGTTGGTTATCGTTAGCATTGACGCTAGCAGGACTGCTTACGCTAATTTTTTCAAGAATTGCCCCACATATCGTGATGTTGGCAATTTTGACGATATTAAGCGTGTTGGGCATATTAACTGCGCAAGAGGCATTGGCTGGTTTTAGTAATTCAGGTTTGATTACTGTGGCTGCGATGTTTGTGGTGGCTGCAGGAATTTCCAACTCCGGTGGCATCGACCTTTTTGTGAATAAACTATTGGGCACACCTAAAACAGAACGTATGGCACTGTTGCGAATCTTTTTGCCGATTGCGCCACTGAGTGCTTTTTTAAATAATACGCCTGTTGTTGCTACGATGATTCCCGCTTTAAATAGTTGGTCGAAGAAAATTGGGATTGCACCTTCCAAGTTAATGATTCCATTAAGTTATACCGCGATTTTAGGTGGGACAATTACGTTAATTGGAACCAGTACTAATTTGGTGGTTAATGGTCAGTACCAAGCGCTTACAGGCGAAGCGGGTTTTGGGATATTTGATATCACGATTATTGGCTTACCTGTTGCGATCATTGGTATGTTTATCATGTATTGGTTTGCACCCAAGTTATTGCCAAATCATCAAGAGCAAAATGTATTTTCCAATCTGCGAGAGTTTACTTTAGAAGTGATTGTAAGCCCGAATGGGCCATTGGTGGGGCAATCGGTTGCAGCAGCAGGTCTCAGAAGTTTAAAACGGGTCTATCTGGTTGAAATTGAACGCCAACAAACGGTTTTATCAGCAGTTTCTTCAGATGAAATTTTATTTGGCAATGATCGTCTCGTTTTTGCAGGGGACACTGAGGCGATTACTGAATTATTAAAAATCCATGGCTTAGTCGCACCAGATAGTATTGATGAAAAGTCGGCCTTAGAAGAAACACATGCAGGGCGCCGATTGGTTGAAGCTGTGGTATCTCCTCACTGTGATGCGATCGGAAGCGCCATTCGTGATTCCAAGTTCCGTAATCGTTATGGTGCAGTTGTATTGGCTGTAGCACGTAATGGTGAACGTTTAAAAGGTGGTTTGGGTAATATCAAATTACAGGCGGGAGATACGCTGCTATTGGAAGCTCGTCCAGCCTTTGTAACACGTCAAAAATACAATAAAGATTTTCTATTGGTAAATGAGTTAGATCATGAGCCATTGCAACATGACAAAGCATTATTGTCTTGGGGGATTTTACTTGCGGCTGTAACTGCGGCAGGTTTTGGTGTGTTGAGTATGCTAAACGCAGCATTATTGGCCGCAGGTGCGATGCTCGCTTGCCGTTGTTTGACGGTGAAACAAGCTGAGAAAAGTTTAGATTTGACTGTTATTTTAACCATTGCCGCTTCATTTGCTTTAGGCACTGCTTTAGAGAAGACAGGCGTTGCTGAGATGCTGGCACAATTTATCGTGCATTTTAGTGCAGGTGAAGCGATTTTATTGCTGATTTTGACGTATTTCTTTGTCTCCTTATTAACTGAAGTGATCACCAATAACGCAGCCGCTTTGTTGACTTTGCCAATTGTACTAGCGATTACGGAACAGGCGAATTTAAATCCGATTCCGTTTGTATTCGCGATTATGATGGCAGCTTCGGCAAGTTTTGCGACACCACTGGGTTATCAAACCAATTTGATGGTATTGGGACCGGGAAATTATCGTTTTAGTGATTTTATCAAGGTGGGCTTACCGATGAATATCTTTATCGGGTGTATTACGGTGATACTGTTGCTGTTGGTATTTCCAATTCAACTATAAATAAAAAAAGCCCTGAGTGATTCAGGGCTTTTTATGTGATATTCAGATGTTAGAAGTGAATGTTGATTCCGATATAAGGTCCCTTGAAATCAAATTTAAGATCATTTTTTTTATAGTCATCCAATTTAATATCTAAGATTCGATAGCCTGCTTTTAAGCCGACATCGACCAGCAGATTATCAATAAAGTTATATTGTAGCTCGGCTAGCGCATCGGTGATCTTGGTATCATTGAAGTTGCTATATAACAGTTCGCCTTTGGCACTGAGACCTGTAAATGGTAGCTTGACCCCAGCAGATCCATAGATCACAGGAACGGTTTTATCAATGTCAGTATTGCTTGCAGATAAGGTTTTGACATGGCCATTTAGAGTGGTTGCACCTAAACCAACATCTGCATCGACGATATTGTCTAAGATCTCATAATATAAAATAAAATCGGTATGATCGATATCAAGATCATAAATCGGTTGGCCCGCGACTTCTTTTTCAGTTTGTGATTTTAAATTTACATAGCGAATTTTAGCATTGGGTAGTAAAGGGATAGGGTGTTCAAATGCAAGAGAGATCTGAGCTGAACCTTTACGTTCTAAATCATATTCTCTATAACCCGCATATGGATCTAACAAAAGGTTATCTGCACCTGTGTGATTGGATAGAGAGCTTATATTATTTGGCTTAACTTGAGCTTTTCCATCATAAAACCAATAACTGGCATCAGCTTTTACACCAATCACATCCGCTTGTGCTAGCCCACAAAGGCTTATTCCTAAAGCCAAGATTGATATTTTTAATTCTTTCATCGTATTGTCCTAATTCATATCAAAAGCGTAATGAATTGTTGTGAATTCATCTGTGATTGGGCGCATCATATAGTGAACTAGGCAAAGATGCAGTAGTCTATTTTTAATTTTTTGCAAAGAGACAACAACAATGACAGAGCTAGAAAATGTGAAGGATTATCCACTGTATGTGGCGGGTAAAGCGGTGAGTACAGGACAGTGGCTAGAGGTTCAGAATAAATATCAGCAGACCATTTTTGCTCGTGTTGCTGTGGCAGATGACAAAGTGCTAGAAAAAGCAATCGTAGCCTCAGTCAAAGCTGAAGTAGAGATGGCAGCATTAAAACCGTATCAAAAGCAAAAAATCTTACTGCATTGTGTGAAACGATTTAATGAATTACGTGATGAATTGACTGAAATTTTAATTGCTGAAGGCGGCAAACCACGCAATGCTGCGAGTGCAGAAGTTGAGCGTTTGATTAATACCTTTCAGTTGGCGGCAGATGCAGTCACTCAAATCGATGAAGGTCGTGTGTTACCTTTGGCAGTTACGCCTGCAGCAGCACGCTATCGTGGCATGGTCAAGCAAGTACCGATTGGTGCTGTATCTCTCATTAGTCCGTTTAATTTTCCACTGAATTTGGTTGCACATAAAATTGCCCCTGCGATTGCTGCAGGTTGTCCATTCGTACTGAAACCAGCGAGTTTAACGCCGATTAGTGCGTTGAAAATTGCCGAAGTACTGGCAGAGACGGATTTACCGAAAGGGGCATGGTCTATATTGCCTTGTGAACGACAAGCTGCGGATATTCTCGTGACCGATGACCGTTTTAAATTGCTGAGCTTTACAGGTTCTGATCAAGTTGGTTGGGATATGAAAGCACGTGCAGGCCGCAAGAAAGTAACTTTAGAGTTAGGAGGCAATGCTGCGGTACTCGTCGATGCCGATACTGTAGTCGATGATGCTTTGATTGACCGTTTGATTGGTGCTGCATATGGGCATGCGGGTCAGATTTGTATTAGTGTGCAGCGTATCTTAATACATGCTGATATTTATGCTGAAGTGAAAAAGAAACTCTTGGCAAAGCTGAAAAAGATCAAAGCGGATGATCCAACATTATCCACTACATTGGTGGGCCCAATGATCAAATCAGCGGAAGCAACGCGTCTCAAAAAGTGGATCGATAAGGCAGAAAAGAAAGGTGCAAAAATACTGATCGGCGGAAATCTACACGGTGTTTTACTGGAACCTACATTGCTAGAAAATGTTGATGCCAAGCTTGAGATTTATAAAGATGAAGCATTTGGCCCAGTCGCAATTTTAGAAAAATTTAAAAACTTTGAGCAGGGCATTGCGACTATTAATCAAAGCCGTTTCGGGTTACAAGCAGGAGTATATACCCAAAGCCTAAATCATATGCTGTATGCATGGGATCATTTGCATGTGGGTGGGGTGATTATCAATGATGTTCCAACCTTCCGCGTTGACAATATGCCGTATGGCGGCGTGAAAGATTCTGGTTTGGGGCGTGAGGGAATTCATGCTGCGATTCGTGATATGCAGGAAGAACGCTTATTGGTGATTAAAGAGATATCATGATGAGATGGCGTAAACCAATTTTACTGGCTGTTTGTTTTGCATGGACGATGTCTGTATCGGCATTTTCTTCACAACAGCTGGTAACCGATGCCAGAAAGCAAATCGGTGTGACCAAATATTATGATCCTGCTTACACACGTTTAGCGTACCCGATGGGAGATGTTCCGTTGATTAAAGGCGTATGTACAGATGTGGTCGTACGGGCACTTCGCCAGCAAGGCATCGATTTACAACAAGGGATCCATGAGGACATGCGTAAGCATTTCAGCCTGTATCCAAATAAATGGGGACTCAAAGCACCTGATAAAAATATCGATCATCGGCGAGTGCCCAACATTGCGACCTATTTCCAGCGAAAAGGTTATCGAGTCACTGACCAACAATATCGTGCTGGAGATATTGTCACGTGGGATTTAGGAAAAGGGTTGGTACACATCGGTATTGTTTCGGATAAAAAAAGCTTTCTGCAGAAAACACCGTTAATTTTGCATAACATTGGTCGTGGTACAGAAGAATCCGATATTTTATTTCAGTATAAGATCACAGGGCATTATCGAATCAAAAACTAAATGCTTGTATATCAGGATCAACAGGCTTAATTTTTGGAGCAATTGATAAATTTAAACGGCACCTCCTCGATTGAGTTGAAAAATAATCAATTGTGTTGGAATTAGCGATGAACGGCAGATTTTTTTTGCAGAATTTACAGTAAAAATAAATAAAAAAGGGTATTGTTCAATCATCAACGGGCAAAAATTAGCGAAATTTTTTAAGGAAAGATTTTCTAATTTTTGCTGGTTTGGATATAAGAAAATAAAACTCAAAAGGTTTTTTCTAGTTCAAACAATAATAGGATTTGCATTGGTACTTTTTTGCTAGCAGTACAACAAACAGATAACAGCAGCATCAAAAGTTGCCTTAGGATTAGGTTATTTTATGACAGATACTCGTGAGCACTGGTCGGCACGATCAGGTTTTATTATTGCCGCAATCGGTTCGGCGATCGGATTAGGAAACATTTGGCGCTTCCCTTATGTTGCATATGAGAACGGCGGTGGTGCGTTCTTAATCCCTTATTTGGTTGCATTATTAACAGCGGGTTTACCGTTGTTATTTTTAGACTATGCCGTGGGACATCGTAGCAACGGTGCACCACCAAAAGCGTATCAACAGCTCAGCAAGCCAGCAGAACCTTTAGGGTGGTGGCAAGCTTGTGTGTGTATCGTGATTGCCTTGTATTATGCCAGTGTATTGACGTGGGCAGGCAGTTATATTTATTTCTCTTTTGGTCAAAGTTGGGGCACAGACCCAGAAAGCTTTTTCTTTAGTAACTTTTTAGCCACTTCACAATCCTCTGGCTTTGATATGACCTTTATCAGTCATTTGTTTTGGCCGTTGATCGGGGTGTGGGCTTTAGTACTGTTCATCTTGTATGGCGGTGTGCGAAAAGGGGTTGAACTTGCAAACCGTATTTTCATGCCGATCTTACTTGTCTTGTTTGGTATTTTAGTCATTCAGGCTTTACGTTTACCTGGTGCGGTAGATGGTTTGAATGCCTTCTTCACTCCAAACTGGGAAGCGATGAAGAACTATAAAGTTTGGTTGGCTGCTTATGGTCATATCTTCTTTTCCTTGTCGATTGGATTTGGGATCATGGTGACCTACGCCTCTTATCTGAAGCCAAAAACCAATTTAACCGGCTCAGGCCTCGTGATTGGTTTTGCCAACTCATCGTTTGAAATTTTAGCGGGTATTGGTGTCTTCGCGGCTTTAGGTTTTATGGCACATGCGGCAGGGACGAGCGTTCAGGATGTTGTGAGTGGTGGGATTGGCTTAGCATTTATTGCGTTTCCAAAGATTATTTCAAGCTTGGGTGCAGGGGCTGAGTTGTTCGGCATCTTATTCTTTGCCTCGCTGTTTGTAGCAGGCGTATCCTCGATGGTGAGTATCTTACAGGTGCCGATTTCTGCGATGCAGGACAAGTTGAGTTGGAGTCGTGCAAAAGCCGTTACGATCATTGGTGGTGGTACAGGTGCTGTTTCGATCTTCTTATTCTCAAGTGCCAATGCGATTAAGCTCGTCGATATTATTGATCACTTTATCAATAACTTGGGTATTGTTTCAGGTGCATTAGTGTCAATCATCATGGTGTCATGGTTCAAGCGTTCATTGATGAAACAATTGGAACAGCATGTTAATCGTGTTTCAACAGTGCAACTGGGTCCAGTCTGGGAAATCACATTAACCATCGTGACACCTGTTGTTTTGATTTCTACACTGGGTCTTGCATTAAGTGCTTTATTGCAAAAAGGCTATGGTGATTATGCAATGAGCTTACAGCTTTGGTTTGGTTGGGGTTGTATCTTATTCTGCGCAATCGGTGCGTTGTTTATGAGCAGCTTAAAGAATCGCTAGGAGATTAGGATGAATAGTTCAGCTTTAATCATGATGATCGTTGCAATCACCTTGTTGTGGGGCGGATTGGCACTTTCAATTATACATTTGATGCGTCATCCCGAACAAAAGGACGATAGCGTATAAAAATACGTAGATCAGAATTCAGAAAGCCATACATCGATGTATGGCTTTCTTGTTTGTGTTAGGCAATCTTCTGGATACGACAATAATAAAAACCATCACCTGATTGATCAGAAGGTAAAAGCTGACGACCATGCATCTGCTCAATGCCCCAATCCGCAGTGATTTTAATCTCTTTGGCATTTGGATGTTCAGCAAAGAATTTGACCATTTGCTGTTCATTCTCTGTTTTTAAAATTGAGCAGGTGATGTAGAGCAATGTGCCACCGACTTTAAGCTGTTGCCACATCTGTTGCAAAATTTGTTGCTGTAGCGCAACCGTTTGAGCAATGTCTGTAGATTGTCTGAGTAGGCGAATATCTGGATGGCGACGAATGACACCTGTTGCAGAACACGGCGCATCCAGCACGATGCAATCGACAGGTTCTTGCGCCTGCCACGTGGTGGCATCAGCAACTAAAATCTCAACATTATCTAGATTTAAAGCCAAGCGCTCTAGGTTCTCACCAATACGAACAATACGTTTAGGGTCTTGGTCGATCGCAATCAGCTTTTTAGGATTAAACCGTTCTAGAATATGTGCGGTTTTACCCCCTGGCGCAGCACATGCATCGACCACAACTTTGCCATCTAAATCGGGTAACAGAGTGGCACACAACTGCGCATGTTCATCCTGAACTGAAAATCCGCCTGCTTCGAAACCTGGTAAAAGCGTTATATTGCCAGTTTGCCTAAGAACAATACCGACATCAGAAAATTCGCATTCACGAGCATCGATTTGCTCTTCATCCAAAATATCTAGATATTCGTCACGACTGACTTGGCGTTCATTGACGCGCAAAGTCAGTGGCGCGACTTGTTTTAAGGCTTGGCAGAGTGGCTCTACTTGCTCAGGCCAATCTTTTTTGAGTCGTTTGAATAACCAACTTGGTAAACCATGGGTATTATTCAAAGCTGTTTCAAATTCATCTGTTTCACGTGAAACACGACGCAGAATCGCATTGACCAAACCACTCATTGGCTCGAAACCGAGTTGCTTAGCAGCATTTACCGTTTCTGAAATTGCAGCATGTACAGGAATACGTGTACATAAAATTTGATATAAACCAAGATATAAACAACTTTCTAGGGCTTCATTGTCTAACGGTTTTGTGAGCAATGGTAAGGTAATGGCTTTTAAAGAATACCATTGGCGTAAACAACCTAAAGTAAGCTCGTGATATAAACCACGGTCACGTTCAGACACCATATTGATATGTTGATTCAAAACGGAAGACAAAGATTGCCCATTTTGAACAGCCAAAAGTGTTTTGATCACCTGCGCACGCAGATTCAAATTTTTTGCAGATGATTGATTTGATGGGTTCATGGGAGAATTTGTCCAATGTTCAATTTTTGTGTTTGGGCAATTTGTACAGGATTAAGCGCTTTACCCCCTGACCACTGTAAACTGGTTAAGCACACGGTACTGTTATCACCACAAGCGACATGTACACCTTGTTTATCAATCGCCAAGATTTCACCGATTTGCGCATCTGCTTTGCTATGTTGAGAGAGCATTGATCCCCAAACACGTAGCGCATTATTTTCATCAAGCTGGATAAAAGCCACAGGCCAAGGATTGAAGGCGCGAATATTGCGATCGATTTGGATTGCCGTTTGTGTCCAGTCGATGCGTGCTTCTGTTTTGACTAATTTGTGTGCGTAAACAGTGTGTGTTTCATCTTGCACTTCACGTTTGGCAATGAAGTCCTGTAGGCTTTGTTCTGATTCAAGCACGGTACAAATCGCTTCAGCACCTTGCGTTGCCAGTTTGTCATGCAATGTTGCAGAGGTATCTGCTGCAGTGATTGGGCAATAGGTTTTATACATCATATCGCCTGTGTCCAAGCCTGCTGCCATTTGCATGATGGTAATCCCTGTTTCATCGTCACCAGTGGCAATGGCACGTTGAATCGGTGCAGCACCACGCCAACGAGGTAACAGAGAGCCGTGAATATTTAAGCAACCGTATTTGGGTGTATCTAATACGGATTGTGGCAAGATTAGGCCGTAAGCAGCGACCACCATGACATCCGCGCCTAAAGCTGCCAACTCTTGTTGGGCAGCTAAACCTTCTTCAGTCGACGCTTTAAAATGCAGGGGTTGAAAAACAGGTAAGCCATGTTCAAGTGCGAGTTGCTTTACAGGAGAGGGTGTTAGTTTTTGCCCACGTCCTGATTTACGATCAGGCTGAGTATAAACCGCTATAATCTGGTGGGATGTTTTTAATAATGCCGTCAATGCGGTTGCCGCAAATTCGGGCGTACCAGCAAAAATGATTTTCACGAAGATAATCCAAAGAAAACTTACCGCAAATTATAAGCCAAAAAGCCCATAGCCCCTAATTGAACGGAAGGAATAGCTTTTGAGCAAAAAAAGATAGTTTCTGTGGTCATCAGTTAAGCGATAACTTGTAGTATGATGGGTTTAGCTCAGTATCATTTCGCCAGAGAGAATGTCCCATTCATCTCGAGCACAAACTTGTTGGGAATACAAAATGCCTGATTATCGTTCGAAAACATCAACACATGGAAGAAATATGGCTGGCGCGCGCGGTTTATGGCGTGCGACAGGTATGAAAGATGAAGATTTTGGCAAACCTATTATTGCGGTGGTCAACTCATTTACCCAATTTGTTCCAGGCCACGTGCATCTTAAAGATCTAGGGCAACTGGTTGCGCGAGAAATTGAAGCATCGGGTGGCGTTGCAAAAGAATTTAATACCATTGCTGTTGATGATGGCATTGCGATGGGTCACGACGGCATGTTGTATTCATTGCCTTCGCGTGATTTGATCGCGGACTCAGTGGAATATATGGTTAATGCACACTGTGCAGATGCGATGGTATGTATCTCGAACTGTGACAAGATCACACCAGGTATGCTCATGGCGGCTATGCGTTTGAACATTCCAGTGGTGTTTGTGTCAGGCGGCCCGATGGAAGCAGGTAAAGTCAAATTCCGTGGTGATGAGAAGGCGATTGACCTTGTTGATGCAATGGTGGTTGCGGCAGATGAAAGCTATACCGATGAAGAAGTTGCTGCTTTCGAACGCTCTGCATGTCCTACTTGTGGTTCATGTTCAGGTATGTTCACTGCCAACTCAATGAACTGTTTAACGGAAGCACTCGGTTTATCGCTTCCAGGTAATGGTTCCATCGTGGCAACCCATGCCAATCGTGAAAAATTGTTCTTAAGAGCAGGTCGCTTAGTGGTTGAACTTGCGAAACGTTATTATGAACAAAATGATGACAGCATTTTGCCACGCTCAATTGCAACCAAAGCGGCTTTTGAAAATGCCATGACGCTTGATATTGCAATGGGTGGATCAACCAATACGGTATTACATTTACTTGCTGCTGCACATGAAGCAGAAGTTGATTTCACCATGGATGATATCGACCGTTTATCACGTCAGGTACCTGTACTGTCTAAAGTTGCCCCTGCTAAATCAGATGTGCATATGGAAGATGTGCACCGTGCTGGTGGCATCATGGCGATCTTAGGTGAGCTTGATCGTGCCAATCTATTGAATACCTCATGCCCAACTGTACATGAAAAAACACTGAAAGATGCTTTAGACAAGTGGGATATTATTCGCACTGAAGATGCGGATGTATATGAGTTCTACCGCTCTTCACCGGGTGGTATTCCTACGCAAGTGGCATTCTCACAAAACCGTTATTACTCAACACTTGATGGTGACCGTGAAAAAGGTGTGATTCGTAATGCGGAACATGCCTTCTCTAAAGATGGTGGCTTGGCGGTGCTTTACGGCAACATTGCCTTAGATGGGTGTATCGTAAAAACTGCAGGTGTGGATGAATCAATCCTGAAATTCACAGGCACAGCACGTGTTTTTGAAAGCCAAGATTCTGCTGTTGAAGCGATTTTGGATCATAAAATAGTGGCAGGTGACATTGTTGTGATTCGCTACGAAGGCCCACGTGGTGGTCCGGGTATGCAAGAAATGTTGTATCCGACCAGTTACTTGAAGTCGAAAGGCTTAGGTAAGGATTGTGCCTTGATTACCGATGGCCGTTTCTCAGGTGGTTCTTCAGGTTTGTCAATTGGTCACGTATCACCAGAAGCGGCTGAAGGCGGTGCAATTGGTTTGGTTGAAGATGGCGATACTATTCAAATCGATATTCCAAACCGTACCATTCACCTCGATGTTGATGATGCAACCATGGCGCATCGTCGTACCGTTCAAGAGGCAAAAGGTTGGCATCCTGCCGAAGAACGTAAACGTAAAGTTTCTAAGTCATTGAAGATTTACGCGTTGCATTCAACCAGTGCAGCCAAAGGTGCAGTACGAGTTTTGTAAGCCAACTCAGTCCCTCTTACTTGCGATGCTATAATCGCATCTCAGGGGGACTTTTTTTTCATTTTATAAGATACTGAATAGCCTTATTTACTCACTTGTTTGATTGCAAGTCTGAGTACAACCTACCCATCATCTATTTGAGACCATTAGAGGCGATCGACATGTCTTTGTTACGTCGTTGGTTTGATCCTATCCGATCGAGTTGGTTTTACCAAAAACCTTCGCGTCAGGCGGTACTACCTACGGAGCAGGGTTTAAGCATTTACCTACGTTTAGACGATGTCTATAGCTATCTAGCTGTACAGCAATTGGCTCAACTGAATGAGATCTTGAGTGATGAGCTGAAGCCATTAAAGGTCATCATTTCCAAACAAGATGCTGAACCACCAAATGGAATGTCACCACAGGACTGGCAGCGTTACTGTTTAAATGACGCTAAGATTTTGGCGAAACAACATCGTTTTGGCTTTGATGAAACACCCGAAATTCCTCGTCCAGAAGCATTACAACAAGCAGAAACGATTCTAAGAAATACACCGTTAAGAGAACAGAATTTTTTGCACTTGCTGGAAGATGTTTTTCATATGTTATGGCAACAGCAATATGGAAAACTACGTACCTTATATGCAATGGCGAGTCGACATCAAAAGCCACAGGATTATCCTGAGCGGATTTTTAAAGATGTTCCTGTCGCTGCCAGCTATTTCGAATTGAGTGAGCGGAAGTACCACGCGGTTGATGATTTATTGCGTTTAACACGACGGTTAAAACAACAAAAATTATTAACGGGAACACCTATTTTTCTGATTAATCATATCGAATGGCGTGAGCATTTAATTAACGATACCGAATCCTTAACAGAAATTCAGGCCATGCATGCTGAATTAGATTTGTATATCGCGCTTGAAGATCCAATGAGTTGGTTATTATTGGCGTATATCAAAGAAGAGCTTGCAGATTATTACAATATTCAACTCACGATTTATCCATTGAGTTATCAAGGGCGTGATTGGTTTGACTGGAGCTTGGCGACGCGTGTTTCAAAACGAACAGAAGTGATGTTTACGCCATTTTGTCGTCCAACCAAAGAAGCCACCTATGATATGGCGAAGCTATTCTATAGTGTACCCAAAGACGAGCAAGTGGATTGTATTCATCAAATTTTGGAGGCAGTTTGGACGCGAGGTAAAGATCTTTCTTTCAAAGCACACTTCCAACGCATGCAGCGGCACTTGGGTATCAAGGAGTTGACAGAGCAGGATGTTGAGTTGCTATTAAAGCAAAATGATGAACTTTGTCAGCAGAAACATCAACCTGATTTTCCTGTTTTAGAGCTACGTATTGATGAGCAAAGCTATGTGTTTAATAGTTTGTATCGAGTTTGGATGATTGAAAGTATTTTAAGTAATGTACTCGAAGAAAAATACAAAATGGCCTCAAGCTCTCATTGAGGCCTCCTTCCAAAATAAAGAATAGGGTAAGTTTCTGTTTTTGCTTAACATGATTTCGATAACAGATCGGAGTTAAGCAGTGACTTTTTTAGCCATTATCGTGTTGGTTTTTGCTTTTGCGGGCATGATTAAAGGCATGATTGGTCTAGGTCTACCCGCGGTTTCAATGGGATTGCTCACCATTGCGATGAGTCCATTTCAAGCAGCAGCGTTGCTCATCGTGCCTTCTATGGTCACTAATATCTGGCAACTTTTTGCTGAAGGACACGTGTGGGCGTTTATTCGCCGTTTTTGGTCTTTGTTGCTCGGGATTGTGATTGGTTCAGTTTGGAGTTTTCTACCTACACTGAATCAAAGTCATGGTCAAAGTAGTGAGTTACTTCTAGGCAGTATGTTGGCGATTTATGGGCTTTATGGTTTATGTGTGAATAAACTTCCACAATTGACTGCGCATGAACGCTGGTTATCTCCTGTGATTGGGTATCTGGGAGGGGCTGTGACAGTGGCAACAGGGGTGATCATTATTCCTGTTGTGCCGTATTTGCAGTCCTTACAGCTTAAACGGGATGAGTTGGTACAAGCACTTGGGCTTACTTTCACGGTTTCTACGATTTGTTTGGCGGTTTTTTTACATCATAACCCGATGTCAGGCGTAGTCTTAGATTATCGATTGTCTATTTTGGCGTTGTTGGCTGCATTGATCGGAATGTGGTTTGGTAAAAAAATACGTTATCAGTTAGATGAACAGAAGTTTCGTCGTATTTTTTTCATGGGTTTAGTGGCGCTGGGTGGCTATATGTTTTTACATTGAGCGATCTCTAAGGGCGATGTTGCAATAAGAAATCCGCAAATTGTTGATAACATAATGGAAGTTGCTTGAAATCCTGTGTTGCCAAAAGCAGTTTACGATTTGCCCATGCACCGAGTAATTGTACCGAATGAAAATGATAATTTGCATGTAAGCGCTGTGCAGCACGTGCAGGCATGATGGCAATCCCGACGCCTTTGGTGACCACCTCAGCAATTGCAGAAAAGTTGGGGAGTCGTAGACGATATTGGATGTCAAAACCTAACAATTTAGCTTGGGTGTCAATCGATTGCTGCAAAGAGTGGTGTGGCATCAAACCAATAAAGCTATAGTTCAATGTATCCAGTAGATTGATATGATCATGTTGTGCTAAAGCATGTGAGATCGGACAAATCAACACCAAAGGATCACTGGCAAAGTCTTTGGTTTGTAAGTGTCGGGTGTCAAAAAAACTGGACACTAGACCTAATGTGGCGATGCCTTGGGTGAGCGCATCAACAATTTCTGAGCTTTCCGCTTCATGCAGGTCTAGATTGATTTCGGGATGATGGACAAGGTATTGTGGCAAAAGTGTAGGTAAATATTCACTCTGTGCGGAAGAATTACACCACAATGTCAAAGATTGAGGTGTAATGTCTCGAAAACGTTGCATGTCTTGTTCTAATTGATTTTTTTGTGACAGAAGGCATTGAGCATGTTCAACGAAAGCGTGTCCTGCGGTCGTTAATTCAACTCCTGTCGCATGCCGAATAAATAACGGGGTTTCAAAATATTGTTCCAGTTTCTTTATCCGCTCACTGGCGGCTTGTAGCGAGATTGCGGAACGCTCAGCACCTCTGGTCAAACTCCCTGTGCTGACGATATGAAGAACCAGTTGCAAATCAAAGAAATCAAAACGCATGAGCGAATGTATTGAAAGTTAAAAATTCATCATACCTTAGATTAATGCAAGATAGCGGGATAATGATATGAATAAAAAAGGCAGCTTAGCGCTGCCTTGAAGTTTAGTTTTTATCTTTTATGCTAAACAATAAGTTTAATAAAATGGCTGCAAAAGTAGCGGTACCAATTCCGCCTAAATTAAAGTTACCGAACAGTAGTTCAAAGTTTCCTGCACCAAGAATCACGGTAACAGAGGCAACAATTAGATTTTTATTATTGGAGAAATCAACTTTATTTTCGATCCAGATTTTAGCCCCAGCAATGGTAATCAAACCAAATACCACGATCGAAGCACCCGTCAATACGGCAGTTGGAATGGTACTGATTACGGCACCAAACTTAGGCGAAAGCCCGAGGAAAATCGCGAATACACCAGCGATGACAAAAATAATGGTGGAATAAACACGCGTGACAGCCATGATCCCAATATTTTCACCATAGGTGGTCATACCTGGTGCACCGACACTCCCTGATAAGGTGGTCGCAACGCCATCCGCGACGAAAGCTTTACCCAGATGAGGCGTAAGATTTTCTCCAGTCATCGCACCGACTGCTTTAATGTGACCCAAATTTTCGGCGACTAAAATTAAGGCAACAGGGGCAATGATCAACATTGCATTCAACTCAAAGGTCGGATGTGAAAAACTTGGAATACCAAACCAAGGCGCCGCTGCGATTTGCGAGAAATCAATGGCTTTACCGAGTCCCAAAACATTAGTGGCAATCGCATAAATTGCATATGCAACCAATAAACCGACGAGCAGGAGTAAACGCTGTAATAGGCCTTTGGTAAAGACAGCAATCAGTCCCATACTCAAGACCGTGATCAATGCCATCCACATTTCAAAAGGTTGTCCTGCAACGCTTTTGATGGTGATTGGTGCGAGATTTAAACCGATAATCATCACCACAGCACCTGTTACTACAGGTGGCATTAATTTTTCAATCCAGCGTGTTCCTGTCAGCATCACCGCAAAACCAATCAGTGTATACAGTACACCACATGCAATGATGCCACCTAAAGCGACCGATAAATTGGGGTTGGCTCCTGAACCCGTGATGTGTCCTGTTGCAGCTGCGACTACACCAATAAAAGCAAAGCTTGAGCCTAAATAACTCGGAACACGTCCACCTGTCATGAAGAAGAACAGGATGGTACAAATCCCTGACATCAGAATGGCCAGATTTGGGCTAAAGCCCATGAGTAACGGTGCCAATACCGTTGCTCCGAACATTGCAAATGCGTGTTGAACCCCTAGCACCGCACTTTGTAAGGGCGGTAAATATTCATTGGTCGCAACAGGGCGATGATCAATCTTTCCCTGATACGGTTGCCATTTTGGAAACCAACTGGACATAAATTAGACTCATGATGTGATATCAGCGCGTATCATACTCTTTATTAAAACCCGCTTTAACCTATTGATCTGGGAGAGGTGGGGAAGATGAGGCTTTGAAGTTTGATATTTTTACCTTTTGGTAAAATATGTTTCAAAATAACTTATCGGATTTATTCTTTATTTTGCTTAGATTGCTTGAAAAGTTAACTATCTTATTTTCAAAATAATTTTTTAAATTTTTTCTAAAAATTTTCATAGAAATGGAATATTTTGCCAATGCTGCCATCAACAGCGATGATTTCTGTTGATGGCAACCTTGTGTATAAGGGCTTAGCCTGTGTTGCGTAAGCCTGCTGCGATCCCCGCGATGCTCACCATCAAGGCATGATCAACAGGGCTATGTTCGGTCTGATGCTCAGCCAGATAAACACGACGACGTTTCATCAATTCTGCTTGTAGTAAATGCAAGGGGAGTAAATAAGGCTTGCGTACCTGCATTGATTGATCCAATACCTCATTGTTGCTCAGTAGTTTTGATTCACCTTTGAGTCTCAATAAGGTATCCACCGCATTTTGCAAGCGTTGGCGCAGTTCTACGCCCAATACTTTGAGATCCTGATCCTGTGTGAGATGAGATTCATAATACAAGGCAATATCAGCATCGGATTTGGACAATACCATTTCCAACATATCAATCAACGTTTGGAAATAAGGCCACTGCTCCAGCATCTCATCCAAGGTTTTCTTGTGTTGTTCGTGAACTTGATTAATCGCCGTGCCTGTACCGAGCCAAGCGGGAAGCATCAAGCGAATCTGTGTCCATGCGAATACCCATGGAATTGCACGAAGTGATTCGATTCCACCACTGACTTTACGTTTCGCTGGACGAGAACCGAGAGGTAACATTTGCAACTCTAATTCTGGTGTAACGGTTCGAAGATAACGCACAAAGTTTGGATTTTCACGTACGGTCTGACGATAGACTTGAACCGATAAATCCGTCATTTGATTCATCAAAGCGCGCCACTCTTGCTTTGGTACAGGAGGGGGAAGCAAGGTTGCTTCAAGTGTCGCAGCGGTATAAATCTCTAAGTTTTGTAAGGCAATTCCTTCTAACCCAAACTTAAAGCGAATCATTTCACCTTGTTCAGTCACCCGAATCGCCCCTGAGATCGACCCCGGTGGCTGAGAGAATAAAGCTTGTTGGGTTGGAGCACCACCACGACTGATCGAGCCGCCTCGACCATGGAATAAGGTCAGTTGTACGCCATGTTTTTTGGCAATTGCAGTCAATTCTTCTTGTGCACGATATTGTGCCCAGTTGGCAGACATAAAACCTGCATCTTTAGCAGAATCCGAATAACCAATCATGACTTCATGTTTAGCTTGAATATGCTGTTTGTACCAATGCATATTGAACAAGGTATCCATGGTTTTGGCTGCGCCATCGAGATCTTTTAACGTTTCAAATAAAGGCACTACACGAAGCGGATGTTGAATGCCGGCCTCTTTTTGCAGTAATAAAACTGCCAATACATCGCTTGGATATTCTGCCATGGAGATAATATAGGCACCTAAGCTCTCTGCTGGTTGTTCAGCTAAAGTACGCATGGTGGCAAACACTTCCAATACATCAGGATGCTGAATGAGGCTGCCTTCAGGCTCATTAAAAAATTTTGGAAGTAATGGACGCTTACTTTGAAGTTCTTGAATTAAGAAGTTTTGTCGTGCCTGTTCTGTCCATGATTCAAAATTACCTAAGCCTAAATATTCAGTAATGGCTGAAACAGCTTGGCGATGACGCCCTGATTCTTGGCGAATATCGAGTTTTAGCAGCTCAATACCAAAGCAGTTCACACGGTAAATAAAATCCAGCAATTGTCCATTGGCAATCTCGGCGAGATTACGGTCCATCAGTGAGCGGTAGCAAAGCAATAAGGGCGCTAACAGTTCATCCTTGGTTCGAATAATATTGCTGTCATCCGCTTCAATGCCTTGAAGACGCTGTCCTAACCAAGTTCGGGTGGATTTTAAACGTTCACGGGTGTCACGCAAATATTCTCGATAAGGCTCAGGATGGGCATAACCCAACGCATCTGTTAATTCTTGCGAGCAACTTTGGATGGAGAGTTCCCAGCGTAAATTTTCAATATCACGTAGATATAAATCAGCCGCTTGCCAGCGTGATAACCACAGCACCTCTTGAGTCACTTGATGCGTGACATTTGGATTACCATCACGATCTCCACCCATCCAAGATGCAAAACGGATTGGGGCGATGTCGAGTGGTAGAGCTTTTTGACAATGTTGCTGAGTAAGCTCATTCAGCTCACGGATAAATTTAGGCACTGCATTCCATAACGATTGTTCAATGGTTGCAAAGCCCCATTTGGCTTCATCTACTGGGGTTGGGCGGTGTTGTCGAATCTCATCCGTTTGCCAAGCAGAACTGATAAGCTGCTTGAGTACTGCGATGGCTTGCTGACGCTCTCTTGGTGTTAATTTTTGTTGATCCAGTCGAGAAAGACAATCGGTAATATCATCATATTTTTGAATCAAGGTGCGACGACTAACTTCCGTTGGATGAGCGGTCAATACCAATTCAATGTTCAGGTCACAAATTTGTTGGAATAGTTGTTGTGCCGAAATTTGTTGTGTTTTGAACTTTTCGAATAGTGGTGCGAGAGGGTTAGGGTTGGGGACTTGCTCGTCAAACTCAGCCTGACGACGATTGCGTACCACATGGTACTGCTCGGCAATATTTGCAAAGTTTAAAAAATGTGAGAATGCACGCGTCAGTGGCAAGATTTCTTCATCTTTTAAACCAAGAAAAAGTTGTTCTAATTGCTTTTCTGCTTCGATTTGACCGTCACGAGCGCCTTTAGCTAATGCGCGAATTTGTTCAATTTGATTAAACAAATCTTGCCCTGCATGTTGTTTTAGGGTCTCACCGAGTAGATTGCCCAATAAGCGGACATCTTCACGTAATGGAGCAGTGATTTGCTGAATCATTCTATTTCTCCTGATGTTCTCATTTGACTATAGCGTGATTGAGCAACAATCCAAGAGCAGAACGTAAAAAAATGTGAAAATTCTCTAACTTTTAGTTTGATATTTAAGCAAAAATATCTCGATTGCTTGTTGGATCACCTGATCTAATTCATCGGCTGAAGGAACCGTATCTAGCCCGAGTAAAACGCTGTGGTGACGTACCCCTAGCATCAACGATATGATGAGCGATGTCTGTTTGAGTGGATCATCTGCTTGAATAAATTTCAGCTTAATTGCTTGCTCAAAAAAATCACACCACACATGGCTCATACGGGTGTGTGATGCATCAAAAAATTGTTGCGTTAATGGACTACTTTCGGCAGCTAACTCAAATAGGACGCGGTCTAACTTAATCGCTTCAGGTAAATAAATAATACTGAGGGCACGATGACACATCAGATAAAGCGCTTGTTCAAAATTGGTTTCAGCTGTGAGTACAAACTCTTTTGCACAAATTGATTCTTCACAGGTTTCCTCAATCGCACAAATAAACAAATTGGCTTTATCTTGGAAGTGGTTATACACCGTCAGTTTAGTCACACCTGCTTCTTGGGCAATTTGATTCATATTGGCAGCGTGATAGCCCATTTTTAAGAAAATAGCTTTTGCAGCCTGCAAGATTTTGGCTCTCTTTTCTAAATCTTTGGGACGACCACTTTGAATTTGCACGTTATCTTTTTCTTTAAATTTAACCAAAAATCATAAATCTAGATTTAATTTTTAATTAATGTACTTGCGGGTATATTAATTAAAAATTAAACAATTTATGATGGTAACTGTCAATAAACTTATTGTGCCTTAAAAAATCTATTTGAATAAGAGCGAAAAAAGATGAATTTGCTAAATCATGTCATTGTGGGGTTGCTCGTACTCAGCAGTGTCACTTTATCAGCATGCCAAAAAGAGCTTCCTAAAACCGAGGAAATTCCTTATGTCATGGTGACGCAACCGAGTCGTAATCACACAGATCAAAAAAGTTATGCAGGTGATGTACAAGCAAGACAGCAAACTGCTTTGGCGTTTCGTGTCGGGGGACAGGTGACGGAGCGGTATGTTGAGGTGGGTGATCGAGTCAATGTTGGGCAAGTCTTGGCTAAACTTGATGTAAAAGATGCTCAATTGCAAATGAATGCAGCGAAGGCACAATTACAAAGTGCTGAGGCGGCAGCCAAAATTGCTACGGAAGAATACCAACGATATCAGCAATTGTTACCTGTCAATGCGGTGAGCCGTTCACAGTTTGATGCCGTGAAAAATCAATATGAATCTGCTCAAGCAAATCTGCAGCAAGCACGCTCTAACTACCAAGTTTCTGCAAATCAAACCGGTTATAACCAGCTAATCTCCAATAAGAAAGGGGTGATTACTCAGCGTCAAATTGAGGTTGGGCAAGTGGTGGCTGCAGGACAAGCAGCATATCAATTGGCAATTGATGGCGAACGAGAAGTTGTCTTTGGCGTGCCTGAGCAAGCGGTCAGTGCAATCAAAGTTGGGCAACCTGCATGGGTAACTTTATGGTCACAACCAGATGCTCGTTTTGCTGCAAAGGTGCGTGAAGTATCACCAGCAGCAGATCAATCCCGTACTTTCACCGTCAAAGTTTCCTTGCTCGAAGGTCAGTCCAGTATCCAGTTAGGTCAAAGTGCTCGCGTATTCTTTGTATCGAATGAAAATGATGTATTGAGTGTGCCTTTATCGAGTGTTACCGCGACAGATCAACAGGCCTATGTCTGGGTGGTCAATACGGATAAAACATTACGTAAAGTTCCTGTGACTTTAGGTGCTTATGCACGTGACAGGGTGCCCGTTATTTCTGGTTTGAAGGCAACCGATTGGGTTGTCGTTGGAGGGGTACATTTGTTACGTGAGCAACAAAAAATCCATCCAATCGACCGTGAAAATCGTGAAGTTCTTGTTAAAACGGGAGGTTAAGCATGAAATTTAACCTTTCAGAATGGGCACTCAACAATAAAGGTATTGTGCTCTACTTCATGTTGATATTGGGCATTATTGGCATAATGTCTTATTCAAAACTCTCTCAAAGTGAAGATCCTCCATTCACGTTTAAAGTGATGGTGGTGCAAACTTTCTGGCCAGGGGCAACCGCAAAAGAAGTTTCGACGCTAGTTACAGATCGAATCGAAAAAGAGCTGATGACCACAGGTCAATATGACCGCATTATGGCGTACTCACGTCCAGGAGAGTCATTGGTCACCTTTGTGGCAAAAGACTCTTTGCCATCAAAACAAATTCCTGACGTTTGGTATAACGTCCGTAAAAAGGTTAATGATATTCGCGCTGAGTTGCCAAATGGGGTGCAAGGACCATTTTTCAATGATGAGTTCGGCGATACGTTTGGCAATATTTATGTGCTGACAGGCAAGGATTTTGACTATGCGGTGATGAAAGAATATGCCGATCGTTTGCAATTACAACTGCAACGCGTCAAAGATGTGAGCAAAGTCAACTTAGTCGGCTTGCAAGATCAAAAGATTTGGATTGAGCTGTCCAATACCAAGGCAGTGCAGCTCGGTGTGCCAGTTACTGCGATACAAGAAGCGATACAAAAACAAAATGACATGGCCAGTGCTGGTTTCTTTGAAACAGGCACAGATCGTATTCAGATTCGTGTCAGTGGGCATCTACATAGTGTGGATGAACTAAGAAAAATGCCGTTGTTGGTCGGGGACAAAACCATTCAATTGGGTGATGTCGCTGAGGTATATCGTGGTTTTAGCGAGCCTGCCCAGCCACGTATGCGCTTTATGGGTGAAAATGGGATCGGTATTGCTGTCTCGATGCGTAAAGGCGGAGACATTATTGCTCTGGGCAAAAATCTTGAAACCGAATTTACCCGCCTACAAAAAAGTTTACCCCTCGGGATGAAACTGCAAAAAGTCTCTGATCAACCTGTCGCAGTAAAACGCAGTATCCAAGAGTTTTTAAAAGTATTGGCCGAAGCCGTAATCATCGTGTTATTGGTGAGCTTTTTCTCTTTGGGTTTTCGCACTGGACTGGTGGTGGCATTGTCAATTCCGCTGGTGTTGGCCATGACATTTGCGGGCATGAGCCTATTTGATGTCGGGTTGCATAAGATCTCGCTAGGGGCGCTGATTCTCGCGCTTGGCTTGTTGGTCGATGATGCCATTATCGCCGTTGAAATGATGGCGATTAAGATGGAGCAGGGCTACAGCAGACTCAAAGCAGCGGGTTTTGCATGGCAGACCACCGCCTTTCCGATGCTAACGGGGACATTGATTACCGCAGCAGGTTTTTTACCGATTGCAACTGCACAATCGGGAACAGGTGAATATACCCGTTCGATTTTCCAAGTGGTGACGATTGCCTTAGTGGTGTCTTGGATTGCAGCGGTATTATTTGTACCGTACTTGGGTGAAAAATTATTACCTGATTTTAGCAAGCAACAGCAAAAGGCTGCATGGTATCTACGATTGTGGGCAAGACTACGTAAGCAGCCAGCACCAGTCGTACAGGCACATGGTGCACATCATGATCCCTATCAAACCAAATTTTATCAGTCTTTCCGTAGGGCTGTAGAAATCTGTATTACCTATCGCAAGACGGTCATTGCGACGACGGTTGGCATATTCGTACTTTCAGTGATGATGTTTAAGTTTGTGCCACAGCAATTCTTTCCACCCTCTAACCGCGCTGAAATTTTAGTGGATTTAAAACTTGAAGAAGGTGCATCTCTGACTGCGACTGAGCAAGCTGTACAAAAAGTAGAGCGGTTCTTGGCCAAGCAAGAGGGAATTGATAATTATGTGGCTTATGTGGGAACAGGCTCACCTCGTTTCTATTTGCCTTTAGATCAACAACTCCCGCAGGCGAGCTTTGCGCAATTTGTCGTTTTGGCTTCATCTTTGGATGATCGAGATGAAATTCGTCATTCCTTAGAGCAACAGATTAAGCAATTGCTGCCACAAGTACGGACACGTGTTTCTCTGTTAGAAAATGGCCCACCTGTGGGGTATCCATTGCAATATCGAGTTTCAGGTGAAGATTTAGCAACCGTACGTCAATGGGCACAAAAAGTTGCACGAGTGGTGGGTGAGGACCCAAATACCACCAACGTGCATCTGGATTGGGGAGAGCCGAGTAAGATTATTGCAATCGAGATTGATCAAGATCGTGCGCGTCAGATGGGAGTGAGTAGTGTCGATTTGGCAAACTTCCTCAATGCTTCGGTGACTGGGGCTGTCATGAATCAGTATCGTGAAAAACGTGAATTGATTGAAATCCGTTTACGTGGTGATGAGACGGAGCGTGCTGAAGTTGCCTCTTTAGCCAGTTTAGCCGTACCAACCAGCAAAGGGACGACGGTACCATTGGCACAAATTGCACAAATTGAGTCGCGTTTTGAAGAGGGATTGATTTGGCATCGTAACCGTTTACCCACCATTACTGTGAGAGCAGATATCCGCACACAACTTCAACCAGCCACCGTGGTTCAACAATTGGCGGATCAGATGCAAACTTTGCGTGAGGATCTTCCAAGTGGTTATCTACTTGAAGTGGGCGGAACGGTTGAAGAGTCGGCACGAGGTCAGAGTTCTGTCAATGCCGGTATGCCATTATTCTTAGTCGTGGTGATGACGTTGTTAATGATCCAACTCCGTAGTATGTCTCGAGCAACGATTGTATTGCTGACAGCACCTCTGGGTTTAATCGGAGTTGTCGCGTTCTTATTATTGTTCAATAAACCTTTTGGTTTTGTGGCCATGCTAGGAACAATTGCGCTGTCTGGTATGATTATGCGTAACTCGCTGATTCTGATTGACCAAATTGAACAGGATATCCGAGCAGGACAAGCAGCTTGGGACGCAGTGATCGATGCAACTATGCGTCGTTTTCGTCCAATTGTGTTAACCGCACTTGCCGCAGTGTTAGCAATGATTCCGCTCTCCCGCAGTATTTTCTTCGGGCCGATGGCGGTGGCGATTATGGGGGGATTGATTGTTGCAACATTACTCACCTTATTTTTCCTTCCTGCACTCTATGCAACATGGTTTAAGGTTAAGAAAGCAACACCTAGCACATAATTTTTTTGCGAATAGAGGTGCGAAATATTGAAAATTTCAATATAGTAGCACCTATATTTTAATATTAAAAAATAATGGAATCCCATTGCATAGTCGATTTGGCAAAATGTGATGAATGAGGTGATATCAAGCATGGGGCAAGATAAGGTTGAGCAGCATCGCCGTTACGTGGCGATTTCTTACGTGTTCATGTTTCTTGCATTGTTTACAATCGTATTTGCGGCCTTCGCCTATGTATTAGCGCGAAAAGTTGCTGTTGTGGATGATGCAGAGGTATGGATTCATGCGCACGCGCTCTGGATTATGCGTAATGTGCTGTTATTCATCATAATGGCTTTTTTTGCTGCTTTGTGGTTTATTCCATTGTTCTTCTTTGCATGGGACAGCACACTTTGGGTAACTGCCTTGACGGTTGCTGGTGTGGTATTTAGTGCAATTGCATGGCTATTTTTACTCAATGCGTGGTTAAAAGGCATCGCTAAGTATTTTAGAAACAAGGCAGTTTTCTAAATTTATTGTTTTTTTATCGGAATTACCCTTGTAAATAGATAAGATCGTCCTTATTAAGGCTCTGTTGGCTTTTATAAATAAAATGCCAGCAGAGCCTATTTTATGTTTTTTTAGATTTAAATAAATTCCGTGAGGAGCATCGCCAACCATGGCTAAACGTGATTATTATGAGGTTTTAGGCGTTTCGAAAACCGCAAGTGATGATGAGATCAAGAAAGCCTATCGTAAGTTGGCGATGAAGTATCATCCAGATCGAAATCCTGACAACGCTGAAGCAGAAGAAAAATTCAAAGAAGCATCGGAAGCATACGAAGTACTTTCCGATAGCGAAAAGCGTAGTATGTACGATCGTGCTGGGCACAGTGCTTTTGAAGGCGGCTTTGGTGGCGGCGGTGGCTTCGGTGGCGGTTTTAGCGCAGAAGATATTTTTAGCCAGTTTGGTGATATTTTCGGTGGTGCTTTCGGTGGTGGCGGTCGTCAACAACAACGTCAACGTCGTGGTTCAGATCTCCGCTATGTGATGGAACTGACGCTCGAAGAAGCGGTAAAAGGGGTGAAAAAGACCATTACTTTTACTGCACCTGCACCATGCGAAACCTGTGATGGTAAAGGTTCGAAAAATCCAAATGACGTTGAAACCTGTCGTACATGTCACGGTACGGGTCAAATCCGTATGCAACAGGGTTTCTTCTCGGTTCAGCAAACTTGTAGTACTTGTCGTGGACAAGGAAAAATCATTAAGAACCCATGTAATACCTGTCATGGTTCAGGGGTAGCAGACCGTCAACAAACACTTGAAGTCACCATTCCAGCGGGTGTGGATAATGGAGATCGCGTACGCTTAACGGGTAAAGGTGAGGCGATTCGCGATGGTCAGTCTGGTGATTTATATGTAGAAGTTGTCGTGCGTGAACACGAAATCTTCCAGCGTGATGGTGCAGATCTTTATATGGATGTGCCTGTTAGTATTGCCGATGCTGCTTTAGGTAAAGAAATTGAAATTCCAACGCTTGAAGGGCGCGTCAGCTTGAAGATTCCTGAAGGTACGCAAACAGGTAAACTGTTCCGCCTACGTGGTAAAGGTGTCCGTCCAGTACGTAGTAGCATGGTTGGTGATTTACTATGTCGTATCGTTATTGAAACGCCTGTGAACTTAACCAGTCGTCAGCGTGAGTTATTAAAAGAATTACAAGCATCTTTGGATGGAGATGGTCATGCATCGTCGCCAAAGAAAAAATCATTCTTTGATCGCCTATTTGATTAATCGGCATCAACAAAAAAACCTGCTTCGGCAGGTTTTTTTATGGGAATTTTTTAGCGGAATGTGAGAGTTTTGCTATAGTAGCAGGATTGTTTAAATAAAAGACTGGGAAATATTATGTCAACTTCTCCACGCATTGGGATCTTGGGTGCAGGCGGACGCATGGGGCGTATTCTGATTCAAGCAGTACAACAGGCTGGCTATCAACTTGCCGCAGCAGTAGAGCGTCCTGAAAGCAGCTTGGTTGGTGCAGATGCGGGTGAGCTTGCAGGCATTGGCAACATCGGTGTTAAAGTTGTGGGAAGTTTGAGTGAAGTGCTGAAAGACTGTGATGTGGTGATTGACTTTACTGCACCTGTTGCGACTGAACAGCATTTAAAGCTTTGTCGTGAAGCCGGTGTGGCGATGGTGATTGGGACCACAGGCATGTCGGATGAGCAAAAGGCATTTTTAGATGAAACTGCAACACATACCCCAGTCGTATATGCTGCAAATTATTCAGTGGGTGTAAATGTATCAATTAAATTACTTGAGTTGGCTGCAAAGGTATTCGGTGATACGGTTGATATCGAAATTATTGAAGCCCACCACCGTCACAAAGTAGATGCACCATCAGGCACAGCCTTTATGATGGGTGAGGCGATTGCCGATACTTTAGGTCGTAACTTAAAAGAAGTAGCGGTTTATGGCCGTGAAGGTTATACAGGACCTCGTGATCGTCAAACGATTGGCTTTGAAACCATTCGTGGTGGTGATATCGTGGGTGAGCATACGGTGATGTTTATTGGCGAGGGTGAGCGTGTTGAAGTGACACACAAAGCTACAAATCGTATGAACTTTGCTTCAGGTGCGGTACGTGCTGCTGCATGGGTAGTAGGACGTAAAGCTCAAAAATATGATATGAAGGATGTTTTGGGTTTTAATGAAATTGAAGTATAAAACCTTAAATATTACGTGATAAAAGAGCTTGTAATGTCGATCTTTAGGCGATACAAGCTCGAGTAATGATGAAAAGAATTGAGCATGACATGAAAAAAAAATATATCGTTCTTGCTGCGTTACTTAGTACCGCGAGTCTAGTCGCCAGTGCTGCAACAGCGCCTAAACTCAGTTTACACCGTAATGACATTAAAGTTTGGACCTATCAAACAGAAAATAATCCAGTCATTCAATACAAAGCAGAAACCACTTTTGATGTGCCATTAGAACGTGCTGTGGCTGTGGTGTTGGATGTTGAACGCACACCACAATGGGTACCCTACGTAGGCAAAGTGCAATTGTTATCACGAGACGATCAAAAAGGTGAGTTCATCTTATATATGGTTTTGGATTTTCCATTTCCGCTAAAAGATCGTGATGTGGTGATTAAAGGAAAAATGAATAAGAATGCGGATGGCAGTATTAGTATCAAAAATCAGGCAATTAAGCATGATTATCCAGTGCAACCCGATATTATTCGTTTGAGTCGTTATGAAGGGGATTGGATTTTCCAAAAAGTGGCTGACAACAAAGTGAAAGTTTCAACCCGTGGTTATGCTGATCCAGCAGGTGCAATTCCATTAAGTTTTGTGAATATGTTTGTACAACAGCAGCCTTATCAGATGCTAATGAAAATGAAAAAAGAAGTACAAAACCCTTTATATAAGCAACCGACATTACCGGATTTGCTAAAATAATCATAATAAAAAGCCTGATTTTACATCAGGCTTTTACTCGTTTAAGTTTGAGAACACTGTTGATACCGCATATTTGGTTTAGTGGCTAACTTTATTTGGATGAAAACTAAAACTAATCCAATCGCAGCTAGTACTGCTCCAATCATTGAAACTGCAGCATAATTTAAACCCAAACTTAAGACAGCACCTCCTGCTGCTGCACCGATGGCGTTGCCCAAGTTAAATGCGCCGATATTGACTGAGGAAGCGAGTCCAGAAGCCTCTCGTGCAACAGACATCACACGCATTTGCAGTGGTGGTACGATGGCAAAAGCTGCTGCCCCCCAAAGTACCAAACCAATTGCTGCCCCTAACTGTGTTTGAGCCAAGATTGGGAAAATTACCATTAAGCCAATCAGTAATCCTAAGAATCCGATCAGCGTTTTATCCATCGATAAATCTGCAAACTTTCCTCCAAAATGATTGCCAAGAGAGAAACCAATTCCAATTAAGACCAACATCATGGTGATAAAGCTCGGTGACGCATGGGTAAATTCGACCAAGCTTGGGGCAATGTAAGTGTAGAGGGTAAACATTGCTGAAGCCCCGAATACAGTGGTGAGCAGTGCTAATACCACAGGTAAACGGGTGAGGACTTTCAGTTCCATTTTTATATTGGGCTTTTGCCCGACCGAACCGACGGGTAGGGCTTTCCACAGCGCCAGCATGGTAATCAGACCGAGCGCTGAAATCGCAAGAAATGACATGCGCCAACCAATATTTTGTCCAACCCATGTGGCAAGTGGTACACCGCCGATATTTGCAATGGTCAGCCCCATAAACATGCTTGCAACCGCACTGGCTTGTTTATTTGCAGGAACGACACTTGCGGCAACCACTGATCCAATTCCAAAAAATGCACCGTGGTTCAAGCTGGTAATCAACCGCGCCCCCATTAAACTCATATAGCTGGGTGCAAAGGCTGCTATAAGATTTCCAATGGTAAAAATCGCCATCAACAGAATGAGTGCATTGCGGCGCGCATAGCCACCAAACCAGAGAGTCATGATAGGAGCGCCTATCATGACACCTAATGCATAACCTGTGATGAGTAGACCTGCACTGGGGATGGATACCCCTAGATCGTTGGCAATATTAGGCAATAGTCCCATAGGGGAGAATTCGGTTGTACCTATTGCAAATGCACCAATCGCTAGCGCGAGCAAAGTAAAATGAACGTGACGGTTCATATTATTGATCCCATTCAGGTGCCCATTGTTCAGGATTGACTTCACGACCATTACGTTCAAGCTGAGCAATCAATTGCATTTCTTCAGAACTCAGCGTTAGATCTTGTGCTTTTAAGTTACTGATTAAATTTTCACGTTTGGTTGAAGAAGGGATCACGGCATAACCCTGCTGTAAAGCCCAAGCCAATGCAACCTGTGCGGTGGTTGCTTGATGTTGTGCTGCGATTTCAAGCAAGGTTGGATCATTCAGGACTTTGCCATAGGCAAGCGTCATGTAAGAAGTCACATCAATGTGTTGCTGAGTTAGATAATTCGCAAGCTTCAGATTTTGTAGATAAGGACTTAATTCAATTTGATTGGTCGCGATGTGTTCGGCACCAATGGTGTCAATCGCTTGCTGGGTTAAGGCAATATTAAAGTTCGAGATCCCTATTTGCTGGGTCAAACCTTGTTGTTTTGCTTCTAATAGCAACTGCATCACTGCTGGAATGGATACACCCAATTGTGGTGCGGGCCAGTGAATCAAGGTAAGGTCAACCGCATCAGTGCGAAGTTTCTGTAAGCTGTCTTTTAAGCTTGGGATCAATTTATCTTCTGCAAAGTGATCAACCCAAATTTTTGTGGTTAAAAATAAATCTTGGCGTGCAACACCACTTTCGGCAATCGCTTGTCCGACTGCAGCTTCATTCTCATAAATTTGTGCTGTATCAATTGCACGATAACCGACTTCCAACGCCGTTTTAACAGAATCAATCACCACTTGATCTTTAAGACGGAAAGTACCTAAACCAAATTGTGGGATATGCATGCTTCACCTCATCTTGTTGTGCTCGATTGAGCCTATTTTGTTGATGATGTGATTGTGCGACGATTATTGTTGCTAAAAAATAGATGAATTTGCAAAATATAGTTGACTCAATATCAATAATGATCCGCTATGAAATCAAGTATTGAAGAACTACTGGCTTTTATTACCATTGTCGATACAGGTTCTTTTGTTGCTGCAGCAGAGCGGTTAGGACAAACTGCATCTGGACTCAGTCGTTCGCTCAGCCGTTTAGAATCAAAATTAGATGTTACTTTACTCGAGCGTACGACGCGGAAATTAAAATTAACGCAGGAAGGCCAACAGTTTTTAAATCACGCGCGTAAAATTCTCAATGATCTCAACGCAGCCGAAGAAGCCTTACTTCGATCTGATCAGGATACATCTGGCATCATTCGAGTAGACTCAGCCGTACCCTTTATCTTGCATGTGATTGCACCGTTAATGCAGTTATTTCATCAACGCTACCCAAATATCGAGATTGAGTTAAATAGTAATGATCAGGTGATTGATTTACTTGAACATAAAACCGATGTCGCGTTTCGTTTCGGTGAGTTGCATGATTCAAGTTTGCATGCCAAATTGGTGTGTCAAAGCCGTTTATATCTTGTTGCTAGCCCTGCATATCTTACTCAGCGTGGTACGCCACAACATCCGCAACAACTGGTGATGCATGATGTGATTGGTTTTACTCGTCCACTTTATATCAATAAATGGCCGATAATAGTCGATGGTGAATACTTTGTGGCGCAATCGAGTATTAAAGCGTCGAGTGGAGAAACGGTACGACAATTATGTTTACGTGGTTTAGGTATCGCCCGATTATCTGAGTTTGAAATCTGGAAAGATTTAGAAGAGGGTCGCTTGGTGGCTTTATTTGAAGACCAAATCGAACATTCTTATCAACGCATCCATGCGGTTTATTATCAACAAGAACATTTACCCAAACGAGTCCGCCTATTTATCGAATTTTTGACTGAGCAACTTGAACAAGGTTTCTCGGTATGTCGTTAGTTGCATCAGGTAGTTGAACCTCTAAAACACGAACCTGTTTACCTGCTGCCTGAATGAGTGACACCATAATCTGTTGCTGTTCTAAAGTACACTCCAACTCAACGGTTGGTAAAAGCAGACCTGATAAAATCAGTCCATTTTCATTGGGTTTTTTATAGGTCAACTTGATTGTATGTTGCTGCCCTTGTGTTGGGCTTTGTTCAAGTTTCCAAAACTCATACATTTGTTGGTTTTGAGTGGTTAAATATCCCTCAGCAAGTCTTTTACAGATCTGTTGCTGTTGATAAACGGTCTGGTCGGTAAATTGGCAGCCAGTAAATAGGACGCTACATATTATAAATAAGAGTTTATTTTTCATTGCCTTATCCTCCTGTAGTTGATTTTTATAGCTTAATAGTGTTGTATAAACCAGTACAGATACAGAAATTTTTAAAAAAGCAGTACAGAATGACTTTTCAATATCAGCGTCTCGCCGAACAGTTGGCACATAAGATTTATCACCATGAGCTGCAACCACAGCAGAAGCTCAGCTCTTTACGTGAGTTTGCACGTCAGCAAGAGATCAGTTTGAGTACGGCACAACAATGCTACGAGTTGTTGGAAGCAAAAGGGCTGATTTATGTCAAAGCCAAGTCAGGTTATTTTGTCAGCTCTAGACAGTATCAAAGTCCTGTTCCTGACAGTCCTCAGTTTGAATCGATGCCACGACAAGTTTCCAATTTGGATCTACAAAATCAAATTCAAACTGCCTCCATTCAAAGCCATTTGACACCACTCGGGGCAATACAACTTTCACCTCATCTCATTCCTGTTGATGGGTTGCGCCGTTCTTTGCAACGGGCGTTGAAGCATTGCCAGCCTGAAGATTTTCTGTATTGCAATAAACAAGGGCATCACGTGTTGAGACAGGCGCTTGCGGATCATTGGCGTGAGGATGGGATTTATATTGCGGCAGAGGATATTTTTATTACCAATGGCTGTTTGCCTGCGATTTCGCTACTGATTCAGCAAATGAGCAAAGAGGGCGATAGTATTCTGATTCCGACCCCGACCTTTAATGGTCAGCTACAAATGCTGGCCAGTTTAAAACGTAAAATTATTGAAATCCCCGCAGACCATCAGGGAATAGATCTGGAACGCTTAGAGCATTTTATGCAGCAGGGCAGTGCCAAACTGTGTTTATTGACGGCAAACTTTCAAAATCCGTTAGGATATTGTCTCAGTAACCAGCAGAAACAACGGATTGCTGAACTGGCGCAGCAGTATCAATGTTTCATTATTGAAGATGATATTTATGCGGAGTGTAGTTTCCAGAAGGAACGCCCATTACCGATTCGTTATTGGGACCAACAGGGCTATGTGGTCTGGTGTGCATCAGTTTCAAAGTCATTATCCAGTGCTTATCGAGTTGGTTGGTTCTGTTTGGGGCAACAACTTGAATCCTTACGCCCCCAATTATTGGCAAATAACGTTGGTGTGAATACGCCTTTACAGCTTGGTTTGGCTGATTTTATCTATAGTCGTGGTTATAGAGAACATTTAGATCAATTAAGACCCAAGCTCATGCAGCAGGTGGAACAGTATCGTGCGTGTATTTTAGAAACTTTTCAGGGGATTCCGATTGCATTAAGTCAATCACAAGGAGGCTATGCTTTATGGATGCAGCTGCCTGACACGATCACAGGGCTTGATCTATATTATCTCGCACAAGCTCAAGGTATCAATATTGTACCGGGTGAAGTATTTGGTGAAGATCAGCGCTATCGGCATTTTATCCGTTTAAATGCGGGGCATGCTTTTACACAAGAAATCCGCCAAGCGATTCAGCAATTGGCGGATTGGGTGAAAAAAAGCTTAGACTCGCCTTCAGCCTAATCAAAGTCAGCTTTGAGAACAATTCGATAACGGGCTTGACCAGAATGAAGTCGCTCAATGGCTTCATTAAGTTGTGACATAGGATATAGTTCAATTTGTGGTGCAATATTTTTACGTGCAGCAAACTTTAAAAGCTGACGTAATGCCAAAGGAGAACCTGTTGGAGAGCCTGTGACAGATTTGGCACCATCAATGAGCGCACCGACTGAAACAGGAACCGGCTCTAAAGTAAGACCTAAGAAATGGAGACTGCCATGGGGTGCAAGGGTGCTCAAATAGGCTTGCCAATTCAGTGTGACATTGACCGTACTTAATAATAAATCAAACTTACCACGTTGTGCTTTAATCGCTTGAGCATCACGACTATTCACGACATGATCTGCGCCCATTGCTTTAAGTTCTTCCGTTTTTTCTGGATTAGAACTAAACGCGGTGATTTCACAACCCCAAGCTTTGAGCAGTTTAATTGCGATATGACCTAAGCCACCAATACCAATCACACCGACATGATGTGTGGCTTGGATTTTATGTTTAAGTAATGGATCAAACACGGTAATCCCACCACAAAGGAGTGGACCCGCACTTTCAGGCGCTAAATCATCGGGTAGAGGAATAACCCATTGCCAACCAGCCCGTACTTTTTCTGCAAAGCCCCCCGCATGACCCACGATGGTCGCCACGTTTTCACCTGTACAGAGCACCTGATTGCCTCCAATACACGGATCACATGCTTGGCAACTTTCAGCTGTCCAACCGATCCCAACACGTTGACCCAGTTTGAGCCCCTTTGCTTCCGTGCCGAGCGCCGTGATTGTGCCAATGATTTCGTGACCAGCAATGACAGGGTAGGTTGAAGAACGCCAATCATTGTTGATGACTGAAAGATCAGAATGACATAAACCACAGTATTCAACTTTGACTTCCACCTGATGGGCTTGTAATTCACCTGCATCAAATTGGTAAGGAACCAGCTGTTCACCTGCTTGCATCGCTGCATAAGCGCGAATTTGATTATTGCTCATGAAAGGACTCCTTTGGAGGGGATCGTTTTATTTAAAATGACAATGGTTTTCATGGTCATTGACCATACCTACCGCTTGCATGAAGGCATAGCAGGTGGTTGGCCCAACAAATTTGAAACCACGCTTTTTTAATGTTTTGGAAAGTATTTGACTGATTTCAGTTTGGGCGGGTGCTTCACGATAATTGATCACATCGTTGTTTGGTGCTTGATGATTGACGAAGTTCCAAAACCAAGCTGAGACATCTTGAACTTCATCTTTGAGTTTTTGCCATGCGATCGCATTGTCTCGAATGGCTTTGAGTTTACCGATATGACGGATTAACCCTGAATCATTGAGCTTATTTTCTAGTTGATCATCGGTGAGTGCTGCGATGTGTGCAACTGGATATTGAAAGAAATGAGTACGATAACATTCACGTTTTTTTAGAACAGTAATCCATGATAAGCCAGCTTGTTGACCTTCAAGGCAAAGCATTTCAAATAAATGTGCTTCATCATATTCAGCCTTGCCCCATTCTTCATCATGGTAAGCTATATACAAAGGGTCGTTAGAGCACCAACCACAGCGTTGAATCGTCATATGTGTTGCTCCTGAATACTGTGAATTTTAGAGTTTGAATTCAACCCACTCATCACTATGATTATCCCAATAATACAGTGCGGCACTATCCAAATCATCAAACTTTAGCCAAAAGTCTTTACCTGATTTATCTGCAAAACCTGTACTGATTAGCAGTGCATCTTCGGTAATCTCCATGATCCAGCCTTGATAACTGGTTCCATTGAGAATGATTTTTTGTTGATTCCCTGACTCTGCAAATTCAACCAGTCGTTCAATCAATGCTTCTGACATTGTGTGTTCCTAACGTAAATAAGGGAATGGATTGACTGCGCCACGCCCTTTGCCATTTAAATAAATACCATAGTGTAGATGTGGAGCTGTATGGCGTGCATTGCCTGTATTTCCCACATATCCAATGTGCTCGCCTTTGCGAACATAATCACCGACATTGAGCCCACGTTTATGACGATCTAGATGTGCATAGTAGTGCCATGATCCTGATGGCCCCAAAATCCAGACCACTTTTCCACCCAGATTGTTGTTGCGTAAGTCTGCGACGAGCCCGTCAGTTGCACTATACACCTTCGTTCCTCGTGCTGCCATGATGTCAATTCCCTCGTGACGACGACCTTGGCTACGAGCAGCTCCCCACGTGTCGCTCAACGCACTTCGACTGACACCTTTGACCGGTATTGGTAATCGGCTATCGAGGCGCATATTTTGTAGTTTGTTGACTTGGGTATTTGGTAGCGGTGTTGGTTTTTGAGGTGTGCTGGCACATGCTGAGAGTAAGATCGTCAATACACCGAGAAGGGCATAGCGGATTGAATGATGCATACTGGCTCCTTGCATTTTTATAGAAAGTTGGAACGACTAAACACAGCGCTAACACTCATAATGACTTAATCTTATTTAGGCATCTGCGGCCTTGATCATTTTCTTCATTGCAGTAGGAATCCCTTTGGCTATGGCTTGATCTGGGCTAAGCCAGTGACCATTCAACTCAATACTGAGTTGTTCTTTTTGGTCATGTTCCACGTGGAACACTTTTCCGTCTAGCAACCATGTAAAGTGGGTAAAGCTATGGCTAATCTGCAATGATGATACTTGAGCTTGTAGTTTAAAGTGTTGCTCAATCTGTTGTAATTCGGTTGCTTGCTCAATAATGGGTAGGCAGTATAATCCTCCCCACAAACCTTGTGCTTCTCTTTGCTGCCATAGCCATTGATCGCCTGATTGTATGAGCAAAACATGGGCTGTTTTAATCGGAACAGGCTTTTTAGCTTTCTTAAATGGAAGCTCTTGTTCTAATCCTTGTTGATAGGCCTGACAGTGTTGTTGCATTGGACAATATAAACATAATGGCTTTTTGGGCGTGCAAACAGTCGCACCTAAATCCATGATGGCTTGTGTGTAGTCATGATTGCGTTGTTGAGGGCATAGATCCTCTGCAATTTGCCATAAAGCACGTTCATGTTGTGGTTTAGATAGATCATCTTCAATCGCAAAAAAACGTGCTAAAACACGTTTCACGTTGCCATCCATAATGACGCCATATTGACGTAAGCCGAGTGACATCAGTGCGCCAGCTGTGGAACGTCCAATTCCTGGAAGTTCAATCCATTGTTCTAATGTTTCAGGGAATTTGCCTTGCTGACTGACGATACCTGCTGCTTTATGTAAGTTTCTTGCTCTTGCGTAATACCCAAGTCCTGCCCAATAAGGTGCAACGTCATCCCAACTGGCTTGTCCTAAGTCTTGTACGGTAGGAAAGCGTTCGATAAAACGATCAAAATATTGCAATACCGTTTTGACTTGTGTCTGCTGCAACATGATTTCTGATACCCAGACTTTATAAGGATCATCTGCAATTTGCCAAGGTAGATCATGGCGACCATGTTGGTCGTACCAAGTGAGTAGCGCATCAGAAAATGAAAAATCAGACATGAATCAGAACAATCAAAAGCAGAGGGTTAGTATAGCGGAAAAGCGGAGAGGAGTTGGTGCATCCAAACAAATTTGTTATTCAATCCTTATTCATATTTGCTTGTGCAAAGGCGGCATCCTTGTCGCCTTGCACTAGTCGAAATTGTTAGGAATTAAACAAACGAGATATTCATTTAATTCCATATTTATGAAGTTTTTAGAGATAGTTTTTTAAATCACTTTAAATGTTTATCTAACAACTCATACATGGCTTCAAGGCCTTGGCGTTCTGCTTCTGCATTATAACCGAGGTCAACATTATTCGCCTTCGCACGTTCATCCGCGAGAGGATTGCTGAATCCATGTTTAGCATCTTCGAAAATGATGACTTCATGGCTGACCTCAGCATCATGCATTTCTTGGCGGAAACTCGCGACGTTATCTAAGGTGACCATGCTATCAAGCTCACCATGTAAAACTAAAATCTCAGCTTTGATCTGATCTTTTTGTGCTGGTGTACTTGTTGCTAATACGGCATGGAAGGTGGCAACTGCTTTGATATCTGCACCAGAGCGAGCTAAATCAAGTACAACCTTACCACCATAGCAAAAGCCAATAGCTGCTAGTTTTTCAGCATTGACTTCGGGTTGAGCTGCTAAGGTTGCTAACCCCGCTTTCGCACGATTAACAATCGTATCTGGTTGTTCAAAGGTCTGATTCATCCACTCTGAGGCTTGCGGTACAGCAGTGGTGACTTTTTTATCACCATACATATCGATTGCTAAGGCAGCAAAACCATGTTCTGCAAGCTCACGTGCGCGTTGTTCAGTATATTCGTTACGACCCCACCATTCAGGTGCAACAATGACACCTGCAATCGGCTGATCTGTATGTGGTGTTGCAAAATAACCAATTAAGCGTTGACCATCTGGAGCGGTATATTCAATTTCACGAGTTATAATTTGAGAGCTCATTTTAAAGTCCTAGTCTTTTTTTAAAACGTATCGATTAAAACATAAAATATTGTAATTGATGGCATCTTAAAACAACAAAAATGAGTCTCTTGGTAACTGGATTTTTAGTGATAAAAAAAGAAGAATCTTTCGATTCTTCTTTTGATTGCAGGATGAATAAACTTAAACCTTACCGCGAGATAAAAAACCCACCACTGCTAGGATTGCTGCGATAATCAACAAGATAACGGCAAAGTCTTTGGATAAACCTGCAACACCACCAAAGCCAAGTAAACTCGCAATTAATGCAATCACAGCAAAAATAATTGCCCAACGGAACATGTTGTATTCTCCTATTTTTAGTTATTTCTCTATCTATCCTATTGTATATTTTTTAATCCTTATATTGTTTTTCTGTGGTGCTAATGTTCGATCACGCGCTGTTCAATAGGTGAAATGTGTTGTTTAAATAAAGAATGTGACACAAAAATGCTATAATGGATTGCTCGTTTGAAATTGAAAACATCATGATGTCCACTGTGCTACGCCCCAACTTTTGGAAACAATATTCGCTTGATCAGCTCAATCAAGCGGAATGGGAAGCTTTGTGTGATGGTTGTGGATTGTGCTGTCTCATTAAACTGGAAGATGAAGATACAGCTGAGGTGGCATACACCAAGGTGGCATGTAAGTTATTAGATTGTAAAACAGCTCAATGCTCAGATTATGCTCATCGGCAACAACAAGTTCCTGATTGTATCCAACTCACCTTTGAACAATTACAAAATATTTCATGGTTGCCATCAAGTTGTGCCTATCGTCGTTTAAGCGAGGGTAAAAATCTACCCTCATGGCATTATTTGGTGACAGGCTCACGCAAAAGTGTGATCAATGCGAAAAAATCAGTCGCAGGTCGTTGTATTTCAGAAACTGAAGTCGATGAAGAGCAAATCGAAGAATATATTGTGCGCTGGGTTCGTTAGCGGTGTTGATCATTTGTAGTTGAATGGGCACGTATAATAAAAACAACACTTTTATAGCAGTTTTTCAGATAAATCCCCGTACTATGAGAAAAGACAATAAGAGGGAGAAAAGGAATGATCAAGCACATCGTCACCCCACTTTTATGTAGTGGTTTTATATTTTTACAAGCCTGCGGTACAAACAATAGCAATCCTAAAACCACAGATCAAAGTACAGCGCAACATAGCAGACAAGCGAGTCTTCAGACTTACCATATAGAAAACATTGCACAATTTAATGAACCTTGGGCAATCACATCATTACCTGATCAACGCTTGCTCATTACAGAACGCAGAGGTCAGTTAAAGATATTCGATCCTAAGACCAAACAAAGCTTGAGTGTTGAGGGGATCCCTGCGGTTAGTTATGGGGGACAAGGTGGTTTAGGAGATGTCATTCTGCACCCTGATTTTCAGAATAATCACTGGATTTATCTGAGTTATGCTGTAAAAGGACAAGGTGGCTATGGAGCTGTTATTTCACGCGCCAAACTCGATTTGTCCAGTGCCACACAACCTAAACTCAGTGATGTAAAGGTAATTTGGCATCAAGTTCCAAAGGTATCAGGACAGGGACACTATGGACATCGCATGGTATTTGGTGCCGATGGAAAATTATGGGTGAGTTCAGGAGAGAGACAGAAATTTGATCCTGCCCAAGATATGAAAAGCAATTTGGGTAAAGTATTGCGATTAAATGAAGACGGTACACCTGCTGAGGGAAATCCATTTAGTCAACAAGGTGGAGTAAGCGCTGAAATTTGGTCATTAGGACATCGTAATCCGCTTGGTATCGCATTTGATACCCAAGGACAACTTTGGGTCGTTGAAATGGGTCCAGAGGGTGGTGATGAGCTAAATCTGATTGTCAAAGGTGCAAATTATGGTTATCCAATTGTTTCAAATGGCAATCACTATTCAGGCCTACCGATCCCAGACCATAGCACCCGACCCGAATTTAAAGCGCCTGAAATTGATTGGACTCCAGTAATCTCACCTTCAAGCATGATCGTTTATACAGGTGATCAATTTCCGCTATGGCGCCAAAAGGCTCTGATTGGAGGTTTATCATCTAAATCTATTGTTGTGGTAGATCTCAACGCACAGCCTGTTAAAGAAGTGCAACGTTTAGATATGAAACAACGAATCCGTGGTCTACATCAGGCCCAAGATGGATCGATTTGGGTCATTGAAGATGGACCACAGGCAAAACTACTTAAGCTCAATGCAAATTAAATCTTAACTTAAAGTGAAATGATGAATGACTAAGCCGAATGACTTTTCGAGAACTTTTAAAAAATTGCTGATGGTGGCAGGACTAATATCTTTCAGTTCAGCGCTTTGGGCTGAAAACCTGACTGAGCAACAGGTAAAAGCTGTGATTGATCAGCAATTTAAGCCTTTATTGACGCAATATAAAGTACCAGGAATGGCGGTAGCAGTGACCTTGAATGGTAAACACTATTTTGTCAATTATGGGCTAGCCTCTAAACAAAGCCAGCAAGCTGTGAGCAATAAGACCTTATTTGAACTTGGCTCGGTGAGTAAGGTCTTCAATGCGACTTTGGCAGGCTATGCGCAGGCACAAGGGCAGTTGTCATTCTCTGATCATCCAGCCCAGTATTTTCCTGAACTTAAAAATACGGCAGTGAATCGTGCCACGATACTCAATCTTGGGACCTATAATGCAGGTGGCTTTCCACTACAATTTCCTGATGATGTTGTGAAACAGCAGGATATGATTCGATATTTTCAAGAATGGCAATCAAAAACAAAAATCGGTGCTGCACGTCAATATTCCAATCCGAGTATTGGTTTGATGGGTTATGTGACTGCTTTAGCCATGAAAAAACCTTATGTAGAATTGATCGAGCAAACGCTTTTTCCTCAATTGGGCATGACGCAAAGTTTTATCAATGTACCTAAGCCATATATGTCGCAATATGCATGGGGGTACAAAGCTGATCAAGCCATGCGTGTATCACCAGGTATGTTTGATGCAGAAGCATATGGTGTGAAAAGTAGCAGTGCAGATATGTTGAAGTTTCTAGATGCGCAGATCAATGTGCAACAGTTGCAACAGCCTATCCGTAAAGCCATTGAACATACCCATGTGGGCTATTTTGAACTGGGTGCTATGACACAAGGTTTGGGTTGGGAGCAATATGCTTATCCTGTGAAATTAGAAACCTTGTTAGAAGGCAATTCGAGCAAAATGGCACTGGAAAGTCATGCGATTACTCCAATCAAACAACCGAAGATTGCTTCACCAGCAACCTATTTTAATAAAACAGGGGCGACCAATGGCTTTGGAGCGTATGCTGCTTTTATTCCACAGCAAAAAATCGGTATGGTGATGCTCGCCAATACCAATTTCCCGAATGAAGCACGTATTACCGCAACCTATCAAGCGATGCAGCAAATTCTCAAACAGAATGCAGCTCAATAGCCTGATCATTTGTTTTGCAGATTCAAATTGTAGATTTGTGTCAGACACAATAGACTAGGACAAAACAGCATAAAGCCAGTGATGATGTCAGATACGCATATTCCTTTACCTGAACGTTTACGCCCTCGTGATTTGTCTGAAATTATTGGACAAGATCATTTGCTGGGTGACAATGCACCTTTGCGTCAGATGATTGATCAAGGGCATTTGCCTTCGATTATCTTTTGGGGCCCACCAGGGGTAGGGAAAACCACGATCGCATTGTTATTGGCCCAAGCTGTGGATCGTCCATTCATTAGCTTATCTGCGCTCAATACAGGGGTGAAAGAGCTGCGTGAGGTGATTGCTGAAAGCGGTGATCTACTTACACCCGTGGTCTTCATTGATGAGATCCACCGTTTTAATAAATCGCAGCAAGACGCTTTACTCAATGCCGTTGAGAAAGGCAAAATCACCCTGATTGGGGCAACCACAGAAAACCCATCTTTTGAAGTTAATAGTGCATTACTGTCACGGTGTCAGGTGTATACATTGAATAGTTTGGATGCGGAAGCCATTCAAACCTTACTCAATAAAGCCATTCAAACGGATAAGTTTCTAAAAGAGCGTTTTATCCAGATTGAGGAATATGATGCACTGATTCAATTCGCTGCTGGAGATGCACGTAAGGCACTCAATCTGATTGATTTAATTGCCAGCACCTTTGAGGCAGATGTTGAAAATGTTGTCACCAATGCGATTGTGGTCAAAGTGGCGCAACAGAATATTGCCCGTTATGATAAATCGGGTGAGCAGCATTATGATTTGGTTTCAGCATTTATCAAATCGATCCGCGGTAGTGATCCAGACGCGACCTTGTACTGGATGGCACGTATGCTCAAAGGCGGCGAAGATCCTGTGTTTATCGCGCGTCGGATGTTGATTGCGGCATCGGAAGATATCGGCAACTCTAATCCCAATGCATTATTGTTAGCAGGTGAATGTTTCCGCTCGGTGCAAGCCGTAGGTATGCCTGAGGCGCGTATTATCTTGGGACAGTGTGCGGTTTATTTGGCAACCAGCCCAAAAAGTAACAGCACTTATTTAGCAATTAATCGTGCTTTAGAACTGGCAGAAAAAACAGCGAATTTACCTGTGCCGTTACATTTACGTAATGCGCCAACCAAACTCATGAAGCAGCAGGGTTATGGCGTAGATTATTTGTATCCTCATAATTACCCTGAACATTTCGTGTTACAAGCGTATTTGCCGCCAGAACTACAAGGAACCAAGCTCTATGAGCGGGCTTTAAATAAGCGAGAGGTTGAGGCTGAACGCTTGCAGCAACGACGTTGGCATCAAGAGCAACAACAGCAACAATAATGAACTCAAAAAAAGCCACACTCATTGGATTAGTTGCGATCTTGCTTTGGAGTTTGATCGTTGCTTTGATCAAGGATGTTAGTAGTCATTTTGGCGCAGTGGGTGGTGCAGCACTGATCTATACGTTCGCTTCAATCTTTCTATTTTTCTCGGTTGGTTGGAGCAGCCTCAGAACCTTCCCTAGAACATATTTAATTTGGGGAAGTTTTTTATTTGTTGCCTATGAAATATGTTTATCACTTTCAATTGGATATAGCCAAAATAACAGGCAAGCGATTGAAGTGGGAATGGTGAACTATCTCTGGCCGACCTTTACCATGGTTGCTGCAATTTTGTTTAATCAGCAGAAAGCCGATGTCTTAATTATTCCTGGTTTTGCTATTTCTCTATTGGGGATTGGCTGGGTGCTGGGTGGTGAGCAAGGTTTTGATTTACCGAATATGTGGGGCAATATTCAAAGCAACCCACTAAGCTATGGTTTAGCCTTTGTTGGGACATTGTTGTGGGCGGCTTATTGCACATTGACAGCCAGAATTGCACAGGGTGCGAATGGCATCACTTTGTTTTTTGTTCTGGTGGCAGTTGTACTTTGGATTAAGTATTTCTTGATGGGCGGAGGCGGATTAAATTTTGATTGGTCATCTTCTGTTTCCTTGGTTATGGCGGCTGCAGCTATGGGCTTTGGCTATGCAGCTTGGAATGTCGGGATTTTACATGGCAATGTAACTTTATTGGCAGGTGCGTCTTATTTTATTCCAGTACTGTCGGCATTTTTTGCGGCACTTATATTGAGTACACCACTCGGGCTGTCGTTTTGGTATGGTGCATTTATGGTTTGTGTTGGTTCAATTTTATGTTGGTTTTCAACAAGAACAAGGAAAGATTGATCTATATTTTAAAATGAAAAGACCCCTTTCAAATAGCCATAAAAAAACCAGCAAATGCTGGTTTTTTTACTTTAGCGTTGTTTAAAGGTCATCTAAGTTAATGCCTAAACGTGCTGCAACTTCTTCATAAGCTTCAACCACACCACCGAGACCTTGGCGGAAACGGTCTTTATCTAATTTCTTCTTGGTGTCTTTATCCCATAAACGGCAACCGTCTGGAGAGAATTCATCACCCAGTACGATGCGATCGTGGAACACACCAAATTCAAGTTTGAAATCAACGAGGATCATATTACCTGCATCGAATAATGCTTTTAGCACGTCGTTTACTTGGTAAGTAAGTTCTTTCATTTTTTCAAGTTGATCAGCTGTTGCCCAGCCTAAAGCAATTGCTTGTGACTCATTGACCATTGGATCGCCAAGAGCGTCATCTTTGAAGAACAATTCGAATGTAGGCGGAGTGAGTTCTTTACCTTCTTCAACACCTAGACGACGGCAGAGTGAACCAGCAGCATAGTTGCGGATCACACACTCAACAGGGATCATCTGAAGCTTTTTAACCAATACTTCAGTAGGAGAAAGTAATTTTTCGAAGTGGGTTTCGATTCCTGCTTCAGCCAACTTTTCCATGATAAAGGCGTTAAAACGGTTGTTGACCTTGCCTTTACGATCTAGCTGCTCGATTTTTTCGCCATTAAATGCCGAGGCATCATCACGAAAGACTAAAATCAGATGATCAGCGTTATCTGTCTCATATACAGATTTTGCTTTACCAGTATAGAGCAAGGTTTGTTTTAACATGGGGGAACCTTTTGAAAAATATGCCTAGTAAACGACTAGGCTGGCCAATTTTGGTAAATCTGGGCTAACACCTCAGTTGCAATCGCTTGGTCTGCAAAGGTGGCGTCAGGTTTAAATAGAGCGATGGTATTGTTTGAACCAACAGCAGAAAGCTTTAACACATAGGTTTGATTGTCAACTTGGATTGTTGCCTCATAGCCGTTATTGGCTTGAGAAATCACTTTGTAGTTAAGACTATTCAATGTAGCAAAGGTATATTGCCATGCTTCAGCAGTTGGACCTTCCACTTTCAGTAATGGATTGCGGTTTCCATCCATAACGAGTTGTGGTCGACCTAGCGTCACCACGTTATCATCTGGATTACTTGCTGTCGTTTGCATCGACTCAGGACGTGGTAAGGCGTAGCGGTTGCCTGTCTTATTCTCAAAAGTCGGTGCGTGTTGAATCGCTAATGGATCCACTGTTGGAGCTGGATACAAAGGTGTAAATGGTCTGACCGTTGCTCCTTCAGGGAATTTGAGTGGTTCAAGTGCTTCCGCTTTTTTATAATCTAAAGAGTGATTATTTAAGGCAAAGCGACCACAACCAGCCAAGCTCAATGCTGAAATGACTAGGACTATACCAACACGTAATTGCATCATAAATTGCTCGTATTAAATAATTCCCGCAACTTTTAAGTCAGCGCGGAGAGGTTCACGATATTGTTCTGCCAGAGTGGTTAGTGGTAGGCGTACACCCGTTCCAATATATCCCATCTCATGCAATGCCCATTTCACAGGAATTGGGTTTGATTCGCAAAACAAAATATTGTGTAGATTTGCAATTTGTTGATTCAAACTTTGCGCTTTTTCTTTATCGCCAGCGAGCGCTGCTTCACAAACGTCGCTCATTTGTTTAGGTGCAACATTGGCAGTAACTGAAATATTACCTTTTGCACCAAGCAAGATTAATTCCCAAGCGGTTTCATCATCGCCAGAGTAAACAGCGATTTTACCATTTAAGCCATCGATCAGTGCTTTACCACGTGGCACATCACCCGTTGCGTCTTTAATACCAACAATGTTTTTCACATCAGCAAGACGAATTACGGTTTCGTTTTGCATATCAACGCCAGTACGACCTGGAACATTATAAAGAATTTGTGGAATATCAACAGCTTCAGCAATCGCTTTGTAGTGTTGATATAAGCCTTCTTGAGTTGGTTTATTATAATATGGGGTCACGAGCAATGCGGCATCAGCACCAAGTTCTTTGGCTGCTTTGGTCAGTTCAATCGCTTCGTGAGTTGAGTTTGCACCTGTACCTGCAATAATCGGGATGCGTTTATTGGCAACACGAATCACTTCTTTGATGACTTGTGTATGTTCTTCCATGCTTAGTGTAGACGCTTCGCCCGTTGTGCCAACAGCAACAATACTATGTGTACCTTGTTGGATGTGCCACTCAACGAGCTTCTCAAGGCTCTTCCAATCTACGCGACCATCTTCAAACATAGGGGTGACGAGTGCGACAATTGAGCCTTGAATATTCTGTGCTAGCTGAGTCATTTTAAAAAAATATCCTATTTTTCCATCCGAGATTGAGATAATTAAAAAACGAATATGGGATGGATGCAGTATTTTGATTCGTCGTTCAACAATAGAGTAGAAGTTGAATGACAATTATGCAAATTATGACTGATCGGAGACATAAGAACAATATGCTTTGGTGAAACTGTCGAAAACTTTAAGTCATCTTTCCACGAATTTCGTTTTGATCAATGCGATGATCGGTGTAGTCTGATCTATAAGCAGGGTTACAATTCACGTAAGGAGCTGAGGGTGAGTCATCAAACATCAACGTTATTGAAAAATGCTGCATTGATTGTGGTGGATGTCCAAAATGGCTTCACACCTGGCGGGAACCTAGCGGTTGCCGATGCGGATCAAATTATTCCCTTGATTAATCAACTTGCGCCTAAGTTTGAACATGTGGTACTGACGCAAGATTGGCATCCAGATCAGCATATTTCTTTTGCAGATAATCATCAAAACAAGCAACCCTTTGAGACGATTGAATTGAGTTATGGGACTCAAGTGTTGTGGCCCAAACATTGTGTTCAAGGGACACATGATGCTGAATTTCATTCTGAACTACAGATCCCAACAGCACAGTTGATCATTCGAAAAGGTGTTCATCAGCATATTGATAGTTACTCTGCTTTTATGGAGGCTGATCGTCAAACACCAACGGGATTGAATGGCTATCTCAAAGAGCATCAGATCGATACAGTGTATATTGTAGGAATTGCCACAGATTTTTGTGTAGCTTGGACAGCAATTGATGCTGCGGATTTTGGCTTTAAAACCTATGTGATTGAAGATGCTTGTAAGGCGATTGATTTGAATGGCTCTTTATCCGAGGCATGGCAGCAGATGTTAGCGAAAGGCATTATTCGTATCCAGTCGGGACCAATTTTTAACGAAACTCGTGACAACTAGACTCAAAAGGTTAAACTTTTGAGAAGTGTTGAATATCGCCTATACACTTTACCCCCCCATGCCTATCTAGATTTGAAAATTGAGAATTTTATGATTGAAGAGCTGGATGAATTTGACCGAAAAATTATTCATCATTTACAGTTAAATGGACGTTTGGCTAATCAAGAGTTAGCTGAATTGGTGGGATTATCTACCTCTCAATGCTCACGTCGCCGTATTCAACTTGAACAGAAAAAAATTATTACCGGTTATTATGCTCAGGTTGCTTTGAGTGCCGACCCGACGCCTATCATGGGAATTATTGAAGTGAAGTTGCAGAATTATAATGATGCAACCCATGACCGATTTGTTGATTTCCTTTTACACGAGCCTGCAGTTAAAGATATTCATAAATTAACAGGCAGTTATGACTTCGCACTTAAAGTTGCAGTCCGAAATCTGGATGACATGGTCAAGTTAATCGGAACATTATCTTCAAGTGACTTTGGGGTGAGTAATTTAAACACCTCGATTGTCTTAGAAAAGCTTAAAGAGAACGGGATTGCCACGAAGTAACCCACATTATAATACGTGCAACTCGGATGGCTAGATAGGTCGTAAAGCACCATTGCATTAAAATGGGGCAGTACATACCCAATCTATTATTATGAACATAAATTGCATTTATGATAAAAATATAAGAATAAATTGCGAAAATTAAATAAAAATGATCAAATATGCCACATCTTTCTTTGAAAGATTTCTCTCCCTGTGTTGTTCTCCTATTGAGTTTTTCCCGTATGAATACCGAGCAAAATATATCTTTGGTAAATGCCGTCACGCCTGTGATTGAGCAACATTCCAAGATAGAAGATGCACTTGCGATGTTAATTGGCACATTTATTCTTTCTTTTGCCATGATCTTGTTGAAACAAGCAGGAATCATGACAGGTGGAACTGCGGGTTTATCATTGTTAATTCATTACATTACTGATGTTCAGTTCGGAATTTTATTTTTCTTGATTAATATCCCTTTTTATTATTTTGCCTATAAAAAAATGGGACTGGCTTTGGTGGTCAAGACCTTTATCGCAGTCGCTTTATTGGCGGGTTTTACTGAAATCATTCCTCACTTTGTACAGCTTTCGACTGTACATCCGATCTATGCAACCGTTTTCGCGAATGTGTTGATGGGCGTCAGTTTTTTAATTCTATTTAGACATCGTTCTAGCTTAGGTGGAATTAATTTGTTGGTGCTGTATTTGCAAGAGCGCTTTCAGTTGCCTGCTGGAAAGGTACAAATGGGAATAGATGTTGCCATTTTATTAACGTCTTTATTTTTTGTGGAATGGCATCTAATTTTAATTTCAATATTGGGTGTAGTGATCTTAAATTCGATTATTTTATTGAATCATAAAGCCACACGCTATGTGGCTTAAAAGCTGGGCAGCATAGATAAAAAAAGATAAAAGGAGGTGTTGAAACCACTGCTGTCCCATAGTTTTGTTTAAATAAAAAACCTGAGTCCAAAATAGTTAAAATATAAGTGCGAACAAACACTTTAACTACAAGGACTCAGGTTTTGTCACATCAGAATACCGTATTTCATCAATTACTTAAACCTATTTCACGATGTGATTTTGAACGTCTTGCCAAGCAGCATCATTGTGGACAAAAATTAAGATCAGCCACACGCTGGGATCAGTTTATTGCCATATTGATGTCCCAGCTGTCCTGTCGGCAAAGCTTAAGAGATATTCAATCCAATCTCGAATCACAGCAGGAAAAGCTCTATCACCTCGGTGCTAAGACTATTGCACGAAGCACCTTGGCAAGAATCAATCAAGAACAACCTGCCAGCCTATATCAGCAATTATTTACTCAGTTACTTCGGCATTGTGAAAACACAAAGATTGCACATAAATTTCGATTTAAGAATCCGCTGTATTCACTTGATGCAAGCCACATTGATCTTTCACTGTCCTTATGCGAATGGGCAAAAGTACATGAATCCAAAGCGAGCATTAAACTGACAGTTGGATTAAATCACAGCAATACGATTCCTGAATTTGTTGCACTCGGAGATGGTATTGAAAATGATATGGTGCAAGGCAGATTACTCAAATTTCCACCTGGAAGTATCGTAGTTTTTGACAAGGGGTATGTTGATTATCAGTGGTTTGCAGAGATGACTGACCGAAAAGTCAGCTTTGTGACACGGCTAAGACCGAAGACGGTTTATGAAGTAAAGTCAAAACGTGAAGTATACGCTTGCAAAGGAATTCTTGCGGATGAATATATTGAGTTGAGCAGTGATTATGCTAAAAAGCGTGGTGCACCGAAGCGATTAAGACGAATAGAATTTTATGATGTTGAAAAGAAAAGGACATTTGAATTTCTAAGTAACAACTTTCATCTAGCTGCATCGACTATTGCAGCAATTTACAAAGATCGTTGGAAAGTAGAATTATTTTTCAAAGCGATTAAACAGAATTTAAAATTGAAATCATTTCTAGGTCGAAGCCGAAATGCCATACAAACTCAAATATGGATTGCATTAATTGCCTATTTATTAGTGAGTTTTGCAAAACATATGGCTCATGAGGGATGGACTGTCCAGAGATTATTAAGAATTATTCAGGTCAATTTATTTGAAAGAAAACTTCTAAAGGCATTATTTTTACCCGATAAGAAGTGGCGAAAACAAGAAGAACCTCAATTGAGGTTCTTCTTGGAATAATTGTGGGACAGCAGTGGTGTTGAATGTACGAAAGTAATAAAGTTTCATCTTAAAAATAACACAAGTCATTGATTATACGTTCTCAGTCAGATCTTTAAAAAAAATAAAGTATCATCGTATAAATTTGTTGAATTCTCAAATTTCACTAAACTTAGTAATAAAGTATCATCCTAAAAGCTAAAATTAAACACTCAAGATATATATTATAGTTATTGATTTATGAGTTAAATGATTTACAGAGCCTTGTCTAATTGTAGCTCGATCATTTCACTTTTTGTTACATTTTGTGTGGAGTCATTCTCAGTACTTTTCTTGAAATGCATATTTTTAGCACTATATAAAAACAAAATTCATAATCATGAGAATATAATGATTACACCGCAAAATTCAGAAACAATAAATCCGCTTACTGAACAAAGAGATCCAATAAAAGTTTTAGCTTTAAATGGTGGTGGTGTACGTGGTTTATTTACCATTACTCTTCTTGCGGAATTTGAATCAATCATCGAGAAGCGGGAAAAACGTGAAAATGTTAAAATTGGCGACTATTTTGACCTAATTACAGGCACATCTATTGGTGGTATTTTGGCTCTTGGTTTAGCAAGTGGCAAAAGTGCAAGGGAGTTAAAACAAGCATTCGAGGACAATGCACAACATATTTTTCCATTAAAGCGCTTTAAACAAAAAAAATGGTGGCACCTACTACGTCGTTCAATCTATGAAAATGAGCCATTATACGAAACGGTTAAGAGTATGATTGGCGATACGATTAAATTTGAGGATCTCAATAAACGGGTAATGATCACATCGGTCAACCTTTCCACTGGTAAGCCTAAGTTCTTTAAAACCCCTCACAATCCTATGTTCACATTTGATCGTGAAATTCGGCTAATTGATGCAGCAATGGCAACATCTGCTGCACCGACCTATTTCAAACCGTATTACATTGAGAAATTAGGTCATTACTTTGCCGATGGAGGACTTGTAGCAAATAACCCAAGTTTTGTTGGAATCCGTGAGGTCTTAATTGATATGAAAACTGATTTCCCGAATGCCAAACCAGAAGATGTTCATGTTCTTAATATTGGTACGCTGAGCGAAGATTATTGTGTAAGTCCTGCGGTACTTTCTAAAAACTGCGGTAAAGGTTATTTGAGCCTATGGAATATGGGTGAGCGTATCGTTCTAATCACAATGACAGCGAATCAGCATTTGCAACGATTTATGCTTCTACGTGAATTTAAAGCATACAATATTGAAAAAAATTACGTTGAAATTGATGCAATTATACCAAATGAAGCAGCATCTGAAATCACTTTGGATAATGCAACTTCTAGCAGTTTAGATGCACTGCGTGGGATGGGGAAGAAATTAGGAGCTGAACGTTATGCTGAGGATCCTGAACTGCGAAAATTCTTCATCAATCCAGTTAAACCATTTACAGCAGATACACCATCACAAGGGGATGCAGCATGACTTGGAATTTTCACAGTTACTATACCAATCGTGATACTGGGTTGATCGGTCAGCTACTCCTTTCGGATGGTGAGAAAGAATCTCTCAAGGCTTTACGTCAGATCGTACGTGAACGTACACGAGATGTTTTTGATGAAGCCAAACAGCTTGTGAAATCATCTAAACTTTATTACACAGCTCTATCATTTCGTGCTGAGTTTGTGAATACAAATTTCAAGTATCTATCACCAAATGATCAACAGATTCTGTCTGAATTAATTATGGAACTATCAGATGATCTAAAAACAGAGTTCTCGAAGCTAAGCCCACGTTTTTGGACTCAAGGTAGCTTCATGTATGATACATTGAACCGTCCATATAAGCCTATACAAGAAATGGACATTGATGATGGTACATACCTGCCAATGCAGTTCTTTGAGGATAAACCAGCAATTGGACATCAACTTTTATTATTATTGGTGGATGCCTCACTTAAATCTTTGGCTGCTGAACGTCAAGGATGGTCATTTGAAGCTAAGGATACATGTGGTCGTATTAAGATCCCTGTAAAGAGTGTCCATATTGATGTACCAATGTATGCTATTCCATACGAAAAGTTCTTAGAAAAAGATGTTCTGTTACGAAAGGCTGCGAATTCTCAAGTCTTTGCTGAAATGTACGATAGTATCTCAGTTGAGGACCATGCACTCTACGATCAGCTTGAGACAGACTGCGTAAATTTAGCAGTACGTAAAGATGATGCGAAATGGATTAAAAGTGATCCTAAAGATGTTCACTTATGGTTCCAAGATGCTTGCCAACGTACAGGTCAACATTTACGAAAAGTATGCCGTATTCTTAAAGCATGGCGTGATGCTGGTGATTGGAAAGAAAGTAATGGTCCATCATCCATTTCACTGATGGCAGCAGTAGTAGATATTTTGGATCGTACTTTTGTAGATCCTAAAGATTTTGGATTACTGATGTTGACAGTTGTAAGAAAACTTCCAGATACTTTCCGCAACGGTGTTGAAAGCCCTGATGAAAACGATGATCGTCCATTGTTTCCTCCATACTATGAGCATGAAGATAAACATAAGGAAGTCATGACAAAGTTGGGAGAACTGGTAACTTCACTTGAATCTGCATACGCAGCCTATACTAAACAAGATGCTTTGAATATTTTAAATGGTGAGTATGGTAACCGTGTTCAGGATTTAAGTCTTATTGTGTCTCAGACAGCTGCACCAGCCTATGAAAGCATGCCACTCAAAGCTAAAGAAGCTGCCATTATCAGTCCTTCGATGAAAAGTGGTTGATTGAGTGTCAGAATTACATTTAGTACTGCTTGATTGCGGGTATCAACACCTGACAGTCAGGCAACGTCAAAAATATAAAGCTTTAGCTGACATAGACGATAAATCCCTTGTCTACTTTAAAGAATATTCTACATCTGAGGGTACTTTTACTATTGCGTTAGAGTTTGACTATGATGCATATACAATTTTGCCGTGGGCACACATCATCAGCAAACCTGAGCAACTTGAAGATGTTCTACTTCCACACGTTAATAATGGTGGTTATCTTTGCTATGTAGAACAACTCGAAGCAGATTGGGATCCGAATGATATTGGCAACTTGTATAAGACTGTAGATCTCCAGATCCAAAGAACTTTAGACAACTCCATCAAATCATTAGAAAATGGTCATCTAGAACAAATCGAATTAGAGGGCGAGTTTGTAGCGTATTGGAAAGCTGAGAGAGAAACCTATGCTCTTTCAGATTTAAACGTACTGAATGGTAAAGTAGCCTATCTAACTCTAAATATATCTACTGATAGATCTGATTGCCTTGAATCTATTTTGTTTGGAATACAAGAAAAAAATATTCAAGAGAAATGGCTGAGCCAGAGATATCTAAAAGAATCCAGTTCCCAAAAGATCAATGTATTTATCCTCAAAGTCAGACCAACACGACTTTCAGGAGTTCATTGGCCTCCTAAAGATGCAAAAGCTTTATTCAAGTGGCTATCTATCGTAGATCATAATGCTAAGGCACATTTGATAAAGTATTTTGTAGAACATCCTTATAAACATCACCTGATTGTTTTGGAGGTAGATAAGCAAGATACTTTTGGAGTGATATTTGAACTGAACCAAACAGCGGTACAGTTTACGACTTATGCTAATTCTAGAAAAAAAGGAAAAGGTGGTCGTAAACTCGAATTAGGAAGAGCAAGTTCAGTCCTTACAGGTAAGTATGCTTTCAACAAATTTCAACGAATTTCATTTGTAAAAGCGGATAAAGACTCAATTCTTTCCCGAAACCGATCTCGACCTGAGGTTGGAGATTTACGCACCAAGAAAATCGCACTAATTGGTTGCGGAACGATTGGTGGATATGTGGCTGAGTTATTGATTCGTGCTGGTGCTGGTATGGGAGCCAAAAGCTTAGATTTATATGATCATGACAAGTATGGTCCACACAATTTCAGTCGTCACACATTAAGTAGTAGTGATTTTGGTAAGTACAAATCAGAAGCACTTAAAAATAGGCTTGAGGATTCAACTCATCTAGCAACCAACATCAAATCATACAGGTTTGGATTCCCTCTCTTAAAATCATATCTGTCGTTATATGATATTGTTATTGATGCTACAGGTCGTGCACCTGTTTCAAAACGTCTAGCCTATTTGGTTCGTCAAATTGATGGCACAAAAAAACCAATCATTATCCATGGGTTCAATGACGGTAATGGTATTGCTTCAAAGGTCTTTATAGATAGCTTGGATGGTTGTTATAACTGTCTATGTGGTGATATAGCTTTCTATAAAAACGGTGTTGATAGACGTTTTGAGAATCTATTTGATGTTAATCAAAAGAAAATCTCATGCGGTAATACATATACGCCATATGATGCAGCAGTTAGTGTTATGACATCAGCATTAATTCAAGAAGCCGTTTTATCAACTTTGGAGTATGAAAGAGATTGGAATTATAAAGAATATATATTCATGGGTGGCCGAACTAAAAAACCGACTTGGATTAGAAAACAAGACTTTTGTGACATCTGCAATGGTCGATAAAGAACTAGTATTCCAAGCTCAGGATAAATCATTAGTTGTAATCTCTGTAGATGTCGCCAATACATTGATCTCATACCGTCAATTAAGTGATTCTAGCCAAGAAAGTGCTGGAGTGCTTATTGGTGAACGTCGGGGTGTTCATATCGTTATTAAGACTCTATCTGTGCCTAGTCGTTGGGATATTAGAAGCCGTTTCATGGTAGATCGTGTGAGTAAGCATCACCAAAAGGCTGTTGATAGTGCTTTCAAAAAAAGTAATGGTGAATGGCACTACTTAGGTGAGTGGCACACACATCCAGAAAATGTACCAAAACCATCTATGACAGATTACAACAGTTGGCATAAAAATCTTAAATCATCATATCCTTTAATTCTGATTATTGTAGGTCGGACAAGTTTTTGGGTAGGTAAGAAAATTAATCAAAAAATTGAGATTTTACAACAGATATGAATCCTTATAAAACTAATTAATATTATCTCTATTCATCTTGTTGCTAATCGGAAAATACTACACATCTTAGGTATCTATTTAACACTTTCTGATATTAATAGAATGAAATATCTTTTTCAGTACAACTTCCTATTTGTCTAAATCTAATTCTTCCTGTGGTTTTACGATCTGTATAGTAGTATCCCGACAGCTCTAAAGTACACTTCTCATTGGTATCAACCTTACGTATATCAAAAATAGTAGAACCAGTGTATGAGCTCCAATTAGGGTTTTTTGGTAATGAACGATATATATAATAAAGTTTTGGTTCACCACCTTCAATTGTTGGAGTAGTTTCTAGGGTCAAGGACTTTGATGTTTTAGTATGGATATTGATTTGTGTTTCGAGCAAAGTTTGTTTAATCAATACACGGACTGGTATTACTTGATCTTGTTCAGTTGTAATTTCACCTTCCCATGTACCATTCAAGTCAGGATATAGTGAAGGATTAACTTTTTTTAAGAACCTCCATAGACCTCGAGCAGTAATGCTAGTAGTTAAAGCAATAGTTAGTAACAATGCTATCCAAGGAGCAATACTTAAAATTTTCACTATCTTGAGATCATTTAACCAATAGCTTTGTACTAGTTCATAGGCACCGATACTTAAGATAGTTGTAATTATAGCTACATATCGTAATAGCGATTTAAAATTAATAATTCTAAACATTTGAATTCAAACAACCAAAATCATGTAAACAGCATTTCCCATTACTTTTAGCAGAAAGGAGTGCCACATATGCTTCTTGTAAAGTTGAACCAATTCCAGCAGAAAAATACAATTCAGGCTCAGCTAAAGACTTAATAGAGTCAAAAATAAATACCTTATCTATAGTAGGTTGATTTATATAACCTGCAACACCATCAGCTGCACAAAATATAATACTGAATCCCTGTTCTTGTAAAAAATTTGATATTAACAATGTCTTCTCATTAACCACATGATTGATCCTAGAAAGTTCATGTAGGTCATTTTTTAGGTATGAAGAAGTGATCATTTGACCAATATCATCACCATCAATTGTTATATAAATCATATATATTCACTTAACATTGTACGGCTATATTATACTAGAAAAATAAACAAACACACTCAGTTCTGTCTAATTTCACAGGAAAAGTTCGTGGTATAAATGGCCTTACTCTAACCAATCACTTAATTTGGGTTTTTATAATGATAGTAAAACCTCTCCAAACCGTTTCTCCCAATTTTTAAACTCCTCATCAGACTCAGTCATTTCGGCTAGATTTCGTGGGTGATTAAAGGTTTTCCTTATCCCTATATCTTGTAAAGACTTGGCTGTTGGCCAACGCAATGAGCCTTTAACGACTTGTTTCCGAAAAGTTGGAAAATGTGCGTTCCAGATATCTGTATCTGAGATTTTGAGAATCAGTGTAGAAAGAGGCTTTAGATTATCACTGGTATCTATTTCCAGAATGACAAATTTTTTGCCTTGAAAACTAAGTTGGACTTCAATAATACACCTCGGATTACCATCATGGGTTCTATGTAGCTTGGAACGATTGACCGCAGGCAGCTTATGTACATGAATGATGGGCTGAATACGATGTTGTGATGCAAATTGTTCAACCATGACTTTGAATGCTTCAAATCTTTTCATGAAAAATGCAAGGTCATCACTATCATCATGGACATTTTCAAATTCCCCACGACCAATTTCACCAAAAATCGTGGCTTCACCTGTACCCACACTATGATCAGGTAGAATTTCAACATCATTCTGATTCGGTATACTTTTTTTACCTGAACGTTTCAGTGTCGCCTTTTTTGTTCCATAAGGACTGGCAAGGGACATAGCAACTTTTGGAGATTCAATTTTGATAATTTTCCGATCACTATCCGCTTCTTTTTCATCATCAATGGTTGGATCATCATTGGAGGAGTTACGTCCTCCAGAGCTTTCACCTGTTTTCTCATAACTATTTTTTACGGTAAATTTTGGACTACAAAAAATCACTTCATTAGAAATATCAGTCGGTAAATTAGCAATCCCAATAATTTCATTCACATAATATTGTTGGCTCTTTTCACTGAAATAAACTTTCATTGTAATTTCAGCACCTATTAGTGAGGGCGGTGCAAAATTGAAATTCCAAAAGGTTTGTGTTTTAGCTTTAAATTGCTCACTCAAAAAACGTTTGGAAATACTTTCATAAGATGCTCGTGCCTCAGTATCCAGTAATATCCATGACAGTAGACGACGCATACCAACACTATCATATTGATTGGGTGGAAAGTCGCATAACTCATCAACGTGAATAATGGTTTGATGTTCTTCTGGGACAATATAATATTCTGTTGTTAGCTTTCTTTGATCTAAAGCTGCCTTAGATAAATAAGCATTATGGAAAAACAAGACTCGTGCCAGTTCTATGTGTGGTAAATGGATTTGAATATCCTTGTGTGTACCTTTTAAGTCGCTCAAAATGTAGCTAAATATGTACTGTCCTGATTTATTTGTTGTTATTTTCCAATTGTTAAAATCATCAATTTGAATGGTGATGATCGATTCATTGTAGGAGGGGACGTCTTTGGTTTGATTAAATCTTCTATTTTTTGCCAACAGTGGCATATTGGAAAAACGAGCATGTCTTACCATATATTTTTCATAATCGGCTAAATGGTTATAGTGATTTTCTAAACCAATATGAATATTCCATTCACTATTTTTATGATCCTTAAAAATAGAGCCGAGAAAGGTAATTCGGGCATTTTCTGGAAAGTTTCTAATCTTTATCATATTGCAGTCCCTATTATTGATTTACTTAAATTGTATTGTCAGAAATAATGGATCTATGCCCTATAAGAACACTATTGCCAGATTCTTTAAGAGTAGAAACCTTTTTATAAATTAACCACTACCTCATAAATTTGTCTTAGCTGCTGACAAAATTCCTGCATCTGTGCCTCTGTCATGTCTGAGGTGCTGATTCTGATTGCTGATATATCTTGATTCACTCTAAAGTCTTGTCCTGAACGTACTAACCAGCCTCGCTGCCGTAGAATTTGAGTCATTTTATCTGCATAAGGGAGTGATAACCAGACATTTAGCCCATCATAATGGGTTGCACAGGGGATGCTAAACTTTTGTAAATAATGAACAAATTTTTGATTTTGTTGTTGATAGTAAGATTTGGCAGTTTGTAGTGTTTCAGGGAACTGTTCTGAGCTGAATAGTTGATAAACCATTTCCTGAATAATATGACTGACCCATGTTGAACCTGCATTTAGTTTAAGATGCAGTTTTTCTGAAGTTTCAGAGTCGCAACATACAAATGCAAAACGAAAATCAGGAGATAAATATTTCGATACTGAACGAATGAGTGCCCAGTGCTTTGTTGAGGGGGGAATAATATGCTGGTATTGAGCCTGAGCTAATAATGAGAAATGATCATCGACAATGACCAGTACATGCGGATAGTCTTCAAGGATATTATAAATTTTTTCAGCCTGTACTGTGTCCAGACTATAACCTGTCGGATTCTGCGAGCGTGGCGTAATAATTACTGCTTGCACATTTGCCTGTAATGCTTGCAGCAATTCATTGAGATCAAAACCATGCTCACTGACTGTAAAGGGATACATTTTAAACTGTTGTTGTTCAATGGCAGAAATACTGGTGATAAAGCCAGGCTGTTCTACCGCAATCATATCTGATGAAACCAAGTAGGTAGCTAGAATCCTTTCGATGGCATCCACTGCACCATAAGTAAATTCAATGCTAAAGTTCTGTGGAATATCGGCAAATATTTTTTCCTGCGTGATTTTTAATAGTTCAGGATGGTAAATATTTTCCCCATAGAGTGCACAGTTAAAATTAGCTAAATTAATGTGCTTGAGAGAAGGCAACAATTCACGTTTTGGATTGCCATGTGCTAAATCAATAGTTCCTTGTAATAGGGGTTGAAAGCCTTCTAATAGACGTGAAGATTGATAGGATTTAACCTGTGTCCCTAAACGCCCTTTGGAGATCACAATCCCCATCGCAACTAGATTCTTATAGGCAGCCGCAACTGTATTACGATTAACACCGAGCTGTTCAGCTAATTCCCGTACACTCGGTAAAAAGTCGCCCTCTTGAAGCTGTCCCTCTTTAATCAGTGTACGGATATTATCCTGAATATCTTGAGCGGTATTGCCTGTAATGTTCATAAAAATTTCTATCTCAGGGGGTTATACAGGGATTAAATTGCTGAGCCAGTCACGGAGTAACAGGTTCGCTTTTTCCTGTAATGGTTTGCCATAGTATGTATTCTCTTGGCGTAAGGTTAAAATATCAACCTGTGCCTGATTTAATTCAGCCGTGTGTCCGATCAGCCAGCGTTCAAAAGTATGTGGATCAACTTCGGCATGGAACTGTAGTGCCAGAATATTTAAACCCACAGAAAATGCCTGATTTGGGTAATACATTGAACCTGCTAAACGCTTTGCAGATTCGGGAATATCAAATGTATCGCCATGCCAATGCAGCACATGCACATTTTCCAGATGTCTTAATGGTGAGGCTAAGCCCTGATTATTGAGGACTAAACGACTCCAGCCAATTTCCTTGACATGTCCCTTGTAGACCTCTGCACCCAAAGCAGTGGCAATCAATTGTGCACCCAGACAAATGCCTAAAGTTGGATAATTCTTTTTTAAACGTTGAGTCAGTGCTGCAATAAAATCTGTTAAGTAGGGATAAGTTTCAGTTTCATATACGCCAATAGGACCGCCTAATACAATGACAGGTTGTTTCGATGCCAATGCCTCATTCAGTACATCAACACCAAGCTGTAAATATTGAATTTGATAGCCTAAATCTTTCAGGACTGGAACAAAACTTCCCAAGTCCTCAAATGCCAAACTTTGAATTGCATAAATCGTTTTCATGGCTGTGGCTCCACATAATTCTGACTTAACTCTTTTAATAACAGCGAAATTTGTTGGGCTAAATATTCAACTTGGTCATCACTCATAATCAGAGGTGGTAATAAGCGAATGACTTTGCCTTGTGTCACATTTAGCAATACCCCGAATTTTTCACTTGCCAATTGAGGAATATTGGCAACAGGATGAATCAGTTCAATTCCAATCATTAAACCTGCACCACGCACTGATTGAATGTTTTTCAGTCCTGTTAATTTGGACTGTAATAAATCCAGTAGCTTATAACCCCTGTCATTAACAGTCTGTAAATACTGTTTTTCCAGTAAATCCAGAACGGTATAAGCAACTCGACATGCCAATGGATTCCCTCCAAAGGTTGAACCATGTAAACCTGATTGCAATAAATGCCCCAATTTTTCGTGGGTTAGACAGGCACCAATCGGAACACCATTAGCTAAACCTTTGGCAATAGTTAAAATATCGGGAAAGATTCCAGCCTGTTGATAGAAAAACCATGTTCCTGTACGCCCAAGTCCACACTGGATTTCATCCAGGATGAGCAACCAGTGTTGTTGGTCACATAATTTTCTTAATTGCTTTAAGTATAGTGGTGAGGCAATATTAATCCCTGCTTCACCCTGAATTGGTTCAAGTAAGACAGCAACCACATCGGGATCATCCTGATAATGTTCAATAGCCGCCAGATCGTGAAAAGGTACAAACTCAAAGCCTTCTAATAAAGGTCCGAATGCCTCTCGATATGCTGGTTTTGCTGTTGCAGATAACGCCCCAAGTGTTCGACCATGAAAGGCATTTTGCATCACAATAATTTTAGGCCGTTGTATACCCCGATGATGACCATAGGCACGAGCGATTTTAATCGCAGCTTCATTGGCTTCTGTCCCAGAGTTACAGAAGAATGCCTGTGTTAAGCCTGTAATCTCTGCTAATTTTTCTGCCAGGCGTTCGTTCCAACCATGTTTAAACAGATTGGAAAGATGCAAAAAGGTTTGTGACTGTGCCACGATTTCTGCATGAATCACTGGATGGACATGTCCTAGTAATGTGACGCCAACGCCTGAAATGGCATCGAAATAACATTTATCCTGTGTGTCCCATAAATAACAACCCTCTCCACGCTGGAACTCGATTGCCAAAGGTTGATAAATCGGCATTAAATAACTCATGTGGTTAGCTCTTTCAAAATATCCATAGAACAAGGTTGATAAAGATGCTTGCTACCCAGCAATTGCATTGCACCATCTTTTTGCATTAAAAATCGTGTATCTTCAATGACCTGATAAAGTTCAAAACTTAAATCATCATGGGGTTGTAAATATTCCACTAAGGTCTTCATGTCTTTCAACGGCTGCAAGGAGCTGGTCTGAAAATTACCCATTAACTTGCCATGCTGATAGATTGTCAGTTGATAGCTTTGGCTCATATTTTATTGCTCCGACCAGTAATAGTTATCAGGTAAAGCCCTTGCTCCAAAAATCGCCTGTCCAACTCGAATATCGGTTGCGCCTTCTTCAATGGCAATCTCAAAATCCCCTGACATACCCATCGATAAACGCTGGATGTCGGGATAAGTTTTTTGAATATCATCCCGTAATAAACGTAAAGTTTGAAAACAACGTCTGACTTCAGTAGGGTCTTGGCTATGAATAGCGAGGGTCATTAAGCCAATGATTTTTAATTGTGGAAATTGTTGGCATTGTTCAATAAGAGTTAAAGCCTGTTCTGGTTTTACCCCGAATTTACTCTGTTCATTGGAAGTATTAACCTGAATAAATACAGGAAGTATTCGCTGAACCTCTACTAAACGATGGTTCAGTTTTTCTGCCAGTTTAATACTGTCTAGAGCATGGAACTCATCAATAAACTTCGCTACATACTTCACTTTATTACTCTGTAGATGTCCAATTAAGATCCAATGAATTGGTAAATGCTGCAAGGCTTCATATTTACCTTTGGCCTCTAATACCTTGTTTTCACCAAAGCAGTGGAAACCCAACTGATAGGCTTGTTCAACTCGCTCAGCAGGTAAGGTCTTGGTCACAGGCAATAAGCGAACTTCTGTTGGACTACGTCCTATTCTTTGGCAAACAGCATCAACCTGTTGCTGAATTTCTTGAATATTCTCTTTTAATTCAACAAGACTATGTGGCGTATTATATTGGCTCATCTTGCAACCTATGACATATATATATTGTCATAGGACAATATTGGAATTTAAAAAAAAGTGCAAGTATTTTGCACATATTTTCTTGGACAAGAATAAAGTTTTCTGAGTAGTGCAGTTTTTCAATTCAGAAATTTAAAAATTGTTCCCAGTAATAAAATAGTTGTTGCCCCGAGTTCTGCAACAATTAAACCGACCATTGCAAAGGTCATCATCCAGTTGGGAAGTGACCAGCGTCCAAGTTGATGAGGTTGTTTAAATTGATTGGTGGTGTCTTGAAGAAGACCATGCAAAATATAGGACAGAATGGCAAAGGTAAAAAAGAACAAATTTGCCAGTACACAAAGCAAGGCAACCAAATGAGATAACACCGTAAAATGGCTAAGTGCTGCCAGGATTAAGCTTGCGGCTGCATACAGTAAGCTACTGCGATGGGCGATATCGACATAGTAATGCGCTCTTGCTCGTTCGGTATGTCGAATCTGGTAATATTTCCAAACCCCAGTCAACATCCCCACCCATAAAAAAATACCACTAAATACAATCGCCCATTGTGTTGCAATAGTTAAAATATACATCTCATTCCCTGAAAAATGAATTTGAATCACTACTACCCAGACAAGGAAAAATTTTGACTAGGTAGCAGTATATTGTCTCAGTTTAAGTTGCCATTGCCATTTTCATTAATGACTTCAATTGATTCACCTCAGATGGATTGGCTTTCTGTAATGGCTTTCTTGGGTCACCCACACTAAAGCCTAGTTCATTTAAACCTGCTTTAATGGTTTTTGGTAAACCACCTTGTACGATAAAACGTAATAAAGGAAGCTGTTTATAAAACAGGCTTTGTGCCAGAGCTAAATCCCCATTTTTCGCTGCCTGATACAGTTGATTTGGCAATTTACCCAACAGATTTGGAGCAACAGTACACCAACCGCTTGCACCAGCACAGAATGCTTCCAGTGCCAGAGGATTGCAACCATTATAAAATGGTAATTTTCCTTGCGTAAGTTCATGGAATCTGTGCATACGCTGAATATCACCCGTACTGTCCTTGACCATACAAATGTTTTCAATCTCTTGGAACATCTTGGCAATCAATTCTGGTGACATATCTACGCCACTGGTGGCAGGGTTGTTATAGACCATCATTGGCAGTTTAGTAGCTGCTGCGATTTGCTGATAATAATCATAAATTTCTTGATCTGTCAGTTTCCAGTAAGAAATCGGCATGACCATAATCACATCTGCACCCAATTCTTCTGCCTTTTTGGCTTTCTGAATTGCCATTGTGGTGGTGAGTTCGGAAATCCCTAAAATTACAGGCACACGATGATTGACCACTTCAATACTTTTTTCGGCAACCTGTTGCCATTCCTGCCAAGACAGATAAGCACTTTCACCAGCACTGCCTAAAGGTGCAATCGCATCACATTGATGTTCCAGTAGTGCATTTAGGGTAATGGTCAGGGCGTCAAAATCAACTTCCTGATTCTCAGCTTTAAAGGGAGTTATCGGATAAGCAATGATGCCTTCTAATTTCATCGTGATTATCCCTCAATGCAATCTGAATGATTTTTCAAAGCTTTACGAGCGTAATAGGCAAAATTGACCTTATTACGTTTATCGGTTGAAAGCCAGTCGTGAGCTTCTTTGGCAAGTTCGTGTGGAATCTGCTGAACTTGTCCTGCTGCCATTGCCAAAAGCTGTAAACGTGCTGCACGTTCAATCAGAATGGCTAAATTACAGGCTTCCTCAATGGTTTTTCCTGCCACCAACTGACCATGATGCGAGAGTAGAACTGCACGTTTTTGACCTAGTGCTGCCGAGATAAAAATCCCTTCTTCATTACCAACAGGTACACCTGGCCAGTCACTGACAAAAGAACAATCTTCATATAAGGCACAAGTGTCCATGTGTGACACAATCAAGGGAACACGCAGCATCGATAGGGCAGCGATATGCGTTGGGTGGGTATGAATAATACAGTTCACTTCAGGATGTTCTTTATAAATCCATGTATGAAAACGATTGGCAGGATTTGCCATGCCCTCACCATTTAAAGGTTTAAGGTCTTGGTCAACTTCCAGTAGATTGGCTGCGGTAATCTCATCAAAACCTAAACCGAAACGTTGGGTAATAAAGGTATTGCCTTTTTCGGTACGGCTAGTAATTTGCCCAGCAAGTCCAGAATCATGACCATGCTCAAATAAGATGCGACACGTTAAAGCAAGTTTTTGTTGATCGGTGTAGCCTTCATCCTGAAAAAGCTGTTGCATACTCTGTTGGGCATTTTGCATCAACTGTTGCTTATCAAGTAGTGCAGTTTCCATAAGATCTCCTATTCGGTTGATTTGTCATTGCGACATGGGCAGAATAAGAAATCTGTGGATGGTTTAAAATATCCAGTTCTTAAAACTTATATGGTCCAGTAAATCATGCAACAACCGTGGAAAATGCGACTACATCTTGCTGAACGTGAAGAAAAAACCATTTTTCTTAAACTGGCAAATCAAATTATTCAGGAAATTTTGTCTGGTCGATTAAGGCAAGGTACACGTTTACAGGGTTCACGTACCTTAGCAGATGAACTGGGGATTAACCGAAAAACTGTACAATCGGTGTATGAAGACTTAGAAGCACAAGGGTGGCTAGTATCAAAACCGAGACAAGGGACTTTTGTTTCTGAACATTTGCCCGATCTCAAACTTGATTCACCATATATCATGATGACATCTGTTCAACCTCATACCGAATCACACACCTCACAGGAAGCCATTAAGAATGATGGTGTTCCAGATACCAGACTGATTCCCTACGAGCTATTTTCCCGTGCCTATCGTCATGCCCTGATTAAGGTGACTCGACAGCAAATTATGGGTTATGGTGATCCACAAGGATGTCTTGAGTTACGTCAAGCCTTATTGAATATGCTGTCAATGGAACGCTTTATTCAAACCACTCTAGAGCATATCTGCGTAGTTCGTGGTAGCCAAATGGGGATATTTCTTGCGGCTCGTGTACTTGCCAAATCACAACTGCAACGTCAGGTCATTGTGGTGGAACAATGGTCTTATCCGCCAGCAGTAGAAACGTTTTTATCCAATCATTTTCAAATTATTCTTGTTCGATTAGACCAACATGGTCTGGACACTGACCACCTAGTCAAAATATTGGAAAATCATGCGGTTGCAGCAGTATATACCACGCCACATCACCAATATCCGACCACTGTTTCCATGTCGATGGATAGGCGATTAAAACTTCTGGAACTGTCTAAGACCTTTGATTTCTATATTATTGAAGATGATTATGACCATGAATTTCATTATGACAGCCGTCCTATTCCACCTCTAATCAGCTTGCCATCTGCCGATAAAGTTATTCATATTGGTTCACTGTCTAAGGTTTTTGCCCCAAGTTTAAGAGTGGGTTATGTAGTGGCAGATCTAAATATTATCCACGCCATGAAACAGGATATTTTACTCATTGATAAACAGGGCAATGCGATTACCGAACTTGCAATCGCTGAGTTAATGCAGCAAGGTGAAATCAAACGACATACCCGAAAGATGCGGAAGATTTATCAAAGTCGTCGAGATTTTGCAGTCATGACCTTTCAACAGATTTTTAAGGATAAAGTTGAAATTACTACACCTGCGGGTGGAATGGCATTATGGGTAAAATTTAAGCTGTCTTATCGCTTGGAGTTTGCAGAAATTCTTAAACAGCTACATATTGACTCTGAATATGAATTTGGTTCAGTATTTCAAGATATATCAAATTATTTCCATATCCGCTTTGGTTTTGCTGCTTTGAGTGAAGAAGAAATAACCCACATTGTTCAGATGTTGTATCAGGCTCTTTTGGAGAGATAGGCGATAGTTTTTGTGCATAAAGACTATCGGTATGTACTTGATGATAAATTGACCTTGAAAAATTAAATATGATGCTTATATAAAACTTTCACTGTGACATATTCGTGCGATCAAGAATATACCATTTAACATAGAATGCAGTTGTACCACTTCAGAATGACCTAATATTCAGATAATTCAAATGTATGGATAGACAATTATTTAAAAGACCTTTTACTATAGATGAAGGAATAACTTTCACATGTCCTACATGTGGAAATTTTAGTTTACAGCTTGATAAAAGTAAGTTTCATACTTCTGATTCTTCTTCATCACGAAAAATGATGAAAGAAGAGAGTTATTGGGAAGAAGAGTGGATATCTTCTATATATACAGCAATTTTTGTTTGCCAAAACTCAAATTGTGAGGAGCATGTAGTAAGCTCTGGTACTGGCTTTGTTAGCCAAGAACCAGTTTTTACCCAAGATGATCGTTATACATATACTACGACAGAATATGTATGTTTTTATAATCCTAAATTCTTTCAACCAACGTTACACTTTTTCAAAATTCCAGATAATTGCCCAGAAGAAATCAGAAATCCATTGCTTGAAGCTTTTTCTATAACTCTACTTTCTCCTAGTTCGGCAGCTAATAAAGTTCGTGTATCCATAGAAAACTTACTTACTAAATTTAGTATTCCTAAGACCACTACTAATAAGCATAAAAAGAGAGTTCGCTTAAATTTAGATACAAGAATTGAAAAAGCAAAAACAAAAAATACGGTTTTAGGTCAACTTGAAGATATTCTTTATGCTATTAAATGGTTAGGAAATGCAGGAAGCCATAGTTCTGCTGAAATTACTCTAGATGATGTATTTGATGCTTATGAATTAATGCAACATATTTTGATTGAGTTATATCAACCTAAGAATGAGTTAGGCAAATTAGCCAAAGCTATTAGGAAAAGAAAAGGTCCTATCAAAAAATAGTTCAAAGAAAGAGTCCACCTTATCTAAAAGTGGACTTCATTTCCTCATTCCAAAGGCATACGATATTCAATGATCCCTGGCTTTTCAGCAACCCAGTTATAGAGTTTCTGAGCGGTATGATTGGTTTCTTGAGTATGCCAATATAAACGGTTACATTGTTGAGCAATTGCCTGTTTTTGTACATATTCAATCAGGCGTTTACCAATATGCTGCCCACGAGTTTCAGGCGACACATATAAATCTTCAAGATAGCAATAGTTTGTTTCTGCCCAAGTTGAGCGGTGAATCACATAATGCACAAAGCCTAAAACTTTATCACCCTGTTTGGCAACAGCACAGTATACAGGCTCAGCTTTGTCAAAGAAGCGTTGCCACGTGGTTTCAGTCACCTTAGTGGGTAAACAGACCTTATAAAAATCCTGATAGGCTAACCAGTAAGGTATCCATTGCTGATAATCCTGTTGCTGTACAGGAATCACCTGAACTTCTTGGCTTTGCATGACCACTCCCATGATTTTGTGGGTTAAAAAATAGATGAGCAAAGCATAATATTGATATGGTACTGTTTTAAGATACAGTTTTAATATTTTTTATAGTACCAGTTGTGAAACTTTCTGAATCTCAACTAAGTCATAACAATATTTTAATGTGTATCAGTAGAATTGGTATCAAGTTCATGAATCTGCTGAATAATAGAGACCAGCTTTTTGCCTAAAACCGTCAATGTATATTCTGTACGTGGTGGAATTTCAGCAAAACTATGCTTTTCTAGTAAACCATACACTGTGAGTTTACGCAGACGCTCTGATAACACTTTGGCAGAGATACCATCAATATGTCTTTCCAGCATACCAGGGCGATTGATGCCAGCTTCAATTGCAAGCAATACCGATACAGACCATTTGCAACCAATGACATCTTCTAGTTTCTGATAGTTTTTGCTCATTTTTTATCCTGTAAAATCACTAAATTACACCAAAAAGTACCTACCAGACGGATTTGTGCCTGCTTGTATGTTTATTGATCCTGACATTACCATTAAATTGTTGGCAGTAGCTAACAGACTATCTTAATGGATTATTGAGGTGCTGTAATGAGTGGTAAAGCTATTTTCTATCATGCAGGCTGTCCAGTCTGTGTATCAGCAGAGCACGGTATTGCGAATGCTCTTGACCGTTCACGTTATGATGTAGAGATCGTCCATCTTGGTGAAGACAAATCCCGTATTACCCAAGCTGAAGCAATAGGGGTGAAATCTGTACCTGCATTAGTATTAGACGATACGGTGTTCCATATCAATTTTGGTGCGGACATTGCTGATTTAAAATAAGATCTATATGAATAATTCAACCTCCATAGGGAGGTTAAATTATTCATATTCAGGGATAACCTGAAAATTTCTGTATTTTTTTATTCATGACCTCTTGAATAAAGATAATGACGACAGTCAGTAGAATAAATATAACTGCTAACCACATTACCCCGATCGCCAGTTTCTTATCCAGTAAAAAACCAAAAATAAGCGGACCAATTACACCACCCAGATTAAATCCTGTTGAAACAATACCAAAGGTACGCCCTTCTGCTCCGACAGGGGATGCTTTGCGTACTAACATATCTCGGGATGGGGCAATGACGCCCATTAAAAATCCAGCACAGGCAAATGAAGCCACCAATGCTAAGGCAGACATAGGTATACAAATAATTATGATAAGTACTAAGGCAGCACTACCAAACGCTGTCGCAGCAAAAGCTGAATGATGCTAAACTTTATCTGCAATAATTCCACCTGCCAGTACGCCAAATGCACCTGAAAACATAAATGCAGTTAAAGCATAATTCGCTGTGTTGAGGTCGATATGTAGTCCATCGATTAGTGAACTGACAGAAAACTTTTCAATCGCTCCTGTACTTAAGCTGAGCAAGGTAAAAAACAGGGTCAGAATGGCAATAGTTGAAAAATGGATCGCATGAGGGCGAACTTCCGCATGGAAATGTTGTTGTTTTTTATCATGTTGACGAGGCTGAATATGAATCTGTGAGAGATTCAACAACAGTAATAGACCAACAAAGCTGATGACTGCTGCCAAAGCGAATGCCCAATTTATGCCAAAGGTCATGCCTATACCAATCATCATCAATGGCGTAATTGCAGCACCAAAGAAACCTGAAAAAGTATGAATGGAAAAAGCCCGACCCATCTGTTTTGTAAGAATGCCTGTAGAAAGTAAAGCATAGTTTGCAGGGTGATATACACCATTTGCCACACCTGCCAATGCCATTGCAACGATAAGTGAAATATAGGATGTGCTGATAAAAACTAAAGTGAAGCTGACTGTACCCAATAATAGGGCATAAATCAGCATCTTTCTTGCCCCAAGACGGTCTACTAAAAAGCCAAATGGAGCTTGTACCAGCAGAGAAACCACATTAAACACACCAATTGCAATGCCCAGTTCCATAAAGGAAACATGGATAGCTTTTGGTAAAATGGGTAATAAAGCAGGTAAAGTCATAATATGAATATGACTAATGGCATGAACAATTGAGATGTAAGTTAAGAGAACTTTAGCACTTCTTTCCAATGGATTGCCTCAAGATGATTAAATTACAAAAAGGGTATGCGTGATACCCTGACTATCAATGGCTGACTCATGAACTGAACTTAAATTTACCATTCAGTACAAGATAAGAAATTAATCCTAGAACTAATCCCCAGAATGCCCCACCAATTCCAAATAAGCTAATATTGGCAGCAGTGGCAACAAAGGTAATTAAAGCGGCTTCACGGCTATCAACGTCACTCATGGCATTGGCAAGGCTTCCTGCAATCGTGCCTAACAAGGCAAGCCCAGCCAGTGTGCTAATAAATGCGGTTGGAAATGCTGCAAATACTGCGGCCAATGTCACGCCAAAAATCCCGACCAAAATATAAAATATCCCTGCTGCAATTCCTGCGACCCAGCGTTTTGATGGGTCTTCATGTGATTCTTTACCTGTACAGATTGCTGCGGTAATGGCAGCCAGATTAAACGCATGTGAACCAAAAAATGCCATGACAAATGAACCTAAACCAGTCACCGCCAGAATCGGTTTGGCACTGGTTTTAAAACCATCATTTTTAAGCACGAATAAACCTGGCATATATTGCCCTGTTAAGGTAATCAGGAATAAAGGCAAGGCAATACTGAGTATCGAATTAATCGAAAACTCAGGGGCAGTAAAAATTGGTGATGCCAATTTTAGCTCAAATCCTGCAAAGTCAATTCGTGATTGCAACATCAGGAAAATAAAACCAAAAACTAAAACGCTGACAATCGCATAGCGTGCTGAAAAACGCTTGGTGATGAGGTAAACAAAAAATAATGAAATCGCCAGAAATGGGTCAATGGTCATATTGGTAAAGGCAGCAATCCCAAACTGTAATAAAATTCCTGCCAATAAACCAGAGGCAATGCCAATCGGAATCAGGCGAATCAATTTTTCAAAATAGCCTGTAATTCCTAAAATGACAAAGGCTAAGGCAGAAAGTAGATATGCCCCAATCGCTTCGGCATAGGGTACAGTTACAAGAGCAGTAATCAGAAAAGCTGCCGCAGGGGTAGACCATGCCGTAATAATCGGTTCTCGTGTATACCAGCTTAATAATATACCTGTTATACCGACACCAATCGAAATCGACCATACCCACGAAGCAGTAAGCTCAGGGCTAAGTCCTGCCATCTGTGCAGCCTGAAAGATTAAAATAAATGTACCGCCATAATTGACAATGACTGAGATTAAACCTGCCATAATTGGGGGCAGCAAATCATTGGAATGACGCTGAAAAGATGAGTATTGACCAGACATAACCCAACCCCTAAAAATTTTAAAAATTAAGTAGCAGAGTGTATTTTTAATTATGGTATTGTCATAAGATACAGTTTGGATATTTTTTAAAGTACCAGTTTAACCATGGCAACATCACCATCTGCTTATTTTCCACACTTAATTTTGCCCAAAGGGCAACAAATTAAAGACGGTTTATATTGTATTTTGCGTGATGCAATTTTAGAGGGGCGCCTATCTGCGGGTACAAAATTGCCTTCAAGCCGTGCTTTGGCAGAAATGATGTCGATTTCCCGTAACTCAGTCTTGGCAGCATTGGAACGTTTGCTTGATGAGGGTTATTTAGTCACCAAGCCCAGTTCTGGTACTTATGTTGCCGATATTATACCTGACCAACTGATTCAAATTCAAAACGATAGACAACAAGCTGTATATCAGTCCACGCAAATGCTCAATATTAATCCTCATATAGCCAATTTATTACCTCATTGGCATAAGCAGAGTTTTTCTAACCAAGAAAAGAAAATGTTTCATATTGGTGTGGGCTGTATGGACTTATTCCCCCATCAACTTTGGGGAAAATTATTAGGGCGAGCATGGCGACAGTCCTATTATCAACTTGGACAATTCCATGATCCACGAGGATATTTGCCATTGCGTCAGGCAATTTGCCAATACGTCCAATCAACACGAGGATTAAACTGTAACGAAGAACAAATTTTGATTGTGAATGGTACACAGCAAGCAATTCATCTGGCAGCTTATGCCTTATTACAGCCACACGACCAAGTATGCTTAGATGAACCAGGTTATGATTCGGCTCTTCATATATTTCGTAGCTTTGGCGTGACTGTACAGCCGATTGAAAGTGATAATGAGGGCATGAAAGTCCCAGAGATTATTCAGCACCATGCAGCCAGTAAATTAGTTTACACAGCCCCTTCGCATCAGTTTCCACTTGGCGGCACATTAAGCCTTGCCCGACGTTTTGCCTTACTGGATTGGGCGGCTCAACAGCAAAAATGGATTTTTGAAGATGACTATAACAGCGAGTTTCGTTATGGCACGCACCCTATTCAGGCATTGCAGGGTTTAGACCAACAGCAACGGGTAATTTATGCAGGCACATTTTCCAAAATGATGTTTCCTGAATTTCGACTTGGATTTATGGTCGTTCCAGAAGCCTTAATTGATACATTCAGTTTGGCAAAATATTATACTGATACTCGTAGTTCTTATCTGGAACAAGTAGCACTAACCGAATTTATAAAAGATGGTCATTATGCTCGGCATGTGCGTAAAATCCGTAAAGCATGTTATGAACGGCAGCAGACTTTAATTGCAGCGATTCAACATCATCTCTCGGATGTATTGGATGTACAATCTACCGATTCAGGGATTCATTTGGTGTGTTGGCTAAAAGCAAATTGGACAGAGCAGGATTTTATAGCCCAATGTATACAAGTAGGTTTATCGGTACAACCATTATCCCGATATTGTCAGACTTCATCCCAAAAAGCAGCCGTACTGTTTGGTTATGCGGCACATACACCTGATGAAATTAAAGAGCATATAGAGAAACTGGCAAGGCAAGTTCAAAAAGAGAAAATTTAAGGAATGAGAAAGTTTAAAAAAGCATTGGCTTCGTAGGTAAGTCGTTCCTCACTTAGACCCGATAATCTTAATACACGCCATCGATGGTTATTTTGATGCTCAAGCGTCATTTTAATCAGTGTTCTACTGATACGACGGATCTGATAGAAACTTATGCTTTCACTATATTTTCTTAGAAATAGCTGTGTTAATGGTAATAGAGAAAGGTTTTTTTCAATAGTTGAGCTATGCAAGGTTTGTTTCATCCACCATTTTGCTGAACGTCTAGGACTATCTAAATCCCAAAGTAAATCATTGTTAAGTTTAATCAACTGTTTTACGAAACCTAGATCACGGCTATGCCAATCCACTTTAGTACCTTGAGGAATATGTTTCTGGTGAACCCCCCGATTGGTATCTAATAACCAATTCTTGTCATTACGGTATAACCAAGCATATAAAGCAGCATTTAAACGTCGGGCAGGCTTTACGCCATTTTGTCTGATCAAGTTCAGCCAATTTTCTCTGTTTTTTATGGTGAGATCAGTAGTATGGTTGTTATGAGCATCTATATGATTATTTTGATTTATTTTACGGAAAGAGCGGACTTGTTGGAGAATTTCAGCAAAAGACCATTCTCTATTGATTAAAGCCTCAATCGTAAGGATATGCTCCAGATAACTAAAGCTTTTTCGATGTTTTCTGAAAATGTTGCGTAACCAAGATGTTTCGGAAGTTAAATCGGCTAAACAATACTGCTCTAAAAATTTCTTTGACCAATGTGCTGTCATCTTTTCCCAAATAGATTCATGAAGAACCTGCCGTTGTCCTCGAATACAATCATTCTGCCGAGCCAATTCATAATAAAACATGGTCCATTGTTCATAACTGGGTGAATCAGAGGGAGGCAAAGTCAATAACTCTAACAATTTGGACGTAATAAAAATGTGATCAGAATTGGCAATGGTTTGTTCTGTTTTAGGACATGATTGATGAGACGGAACCAAAAAATCATGCCGATGTAATGATCTTAAATCCATTTCTGAGTCAATGAGTTGACCATGTTGGAGACAGCAAGCTCCCTGTATTTGCCATAAGCGAAACCAATAATATTCACCATATTCCTCTAATTGTTCTGCTAAACATTGTGGGCAATAACGTAATTTATGAATAGGTGGGATACGTGAGGCATTAATGCCTAATGCGAGATGAATCGAACCTTGAGAAATATCAGCCATCCACTTTAAGCATTGTTGTCGTCTTTTTTCGGGAACAAAAGGCGCATAAATTGGGAACAGCGAATGTTGATAGGCGATCTCCTCAACGGTAAATTGATGGTTGGGAAATTGGTAAATAATAGCGTTTAGGTGACAAGGCAAATCTACAGTTGCAATCACCTTACGGTTTTCAAAGACTTCATCCAGTAATTGTTTGGGACTTTCCAAAGCCAAACGAGTCCCTGCCCGAGCCACAGTACTGTAAATCAGCTCGTGTTCATAAGGCATAGGAAAGTTTAGCATGGCTAACTGACCTGTTTGATCCAGTGATCAAGATCAAAAACTACATTGGTTTGAGCTTTTAAATGTTCATAAAAGCTATGTTCACTTTCTTTTTGTGAGAATTGAAAACGTAAGTCTGCTGTATCTAAGGTTTGCCATTGATCAGGTTTGGTACTTTTACCTTGTGATAATTTTGGTTTTGATGACGATGAGTTGGAGTCTTGCGGAACATCCTGATTTAACCAACGCATAATAATAGGGAGTAGTTCAGTTAATTTTCGATCTGGATGTTCTTTAAATGCTCTTTTCACAAGGGGAATTAAAAGCTGGGAATCATAACCAAGCTCAAGCAATAGATTATGCAAGCGTATAGATTCAGCATGACCCCGATATTCTGCCAGTTGGTCATTTTGATCTAGACTACTTTCTTCAATTCGAGAGATCAGTTTTAATAATTGTCGATCTACTTCAGGTGTAATCAAGTCGGAATATTCTGCAATTCGTCTTGCATCACCAGAGCGTAAGACATCTATAATTTTATGAATCGGTTTAAAATCTTCCTGAAATGTGGTTTTAAGCAGTTTAACCGTAATACGTTCCAAACCTGATTCAATCGCTCGTATCTGTGCCAGAACGAACAGTTTGACCACAATGTCCAGAATACCCTGACTAAGATCAAACCAGCATTGGCGTAATTCTTCAGATAATACAGGGTCCGATTTTCTCAACCATTGATACTTCCAGAGTGAGTCAGTAAATGTCATCCATTCGGATTTTCTGACTTTTCCATCTGGTGTGGTGATTGCAGGCTCATTTTTCATCGGTTCCCAATGAATTGACCCCAAACCTACCGCTCTACGTGATGAACGGAGATCCCGCTCAAAGATTTGAATTGCTTTAGGTGTCCCGACCATGACGATGGGGAGACTATAAATATTGACTAATGTGACAAAGAAATTGAGCATCTCATCCGAATTTTTGGATCGATTTGCTAATAAGTGTTGAATTTCATCAATGACTAATAAGCCAATGGCATGAAGATGGGCAATATGCCCCATAAGCTGTAACAGCTTTTGTTCATTATGGCGTTTTTGCGTATATTGTTTTTCGTAAGTTGTTCCCAATGCACGATCTACGGCACTAAAGAAATTTAAATATAACGACTTAAGTGAACCATTATAAGGACAGTCGATTTTTAAATAGACAAGTTGGGTAAAGTTATGCTCAGGGTGGTAAATCTTTTGTTTGTAATTTCTTAAAATTCGGTTCAGTGTGGTGGTTTTCCCGCTGCCAGAAAAACCAATAAAGGTAAGGCTCTGTGCTGTAGAACGTACATCATTAGAGGGTGTTGGTTCAAAATTGTTGGATAAAGCGATTTGATGACTACGGTTTAGAATTCGATTAAAGTCGCCAGTCACAATATTCCTCCCTACATAGCCTTTCCTCAGCATGATGGAGATTTTCTGCTCTAATTCTAAGTGCCTGCGGATAGGATGAAAAAAGTTATTAAATAGCTGTGAAATAATATGGGCACGAGTATTATTCGGTAACTGCCGATCAGATTGTTTAAATTCGATTGAACCTTTGATCGCTTGAATCGTGTCCTGTGCCTCAAAAATGGGTGGCAACGCCTCGATAAAAGGATTTCCCTGATAATCCGAAACTGGGCTAGGCGTATATACTGCATAATCATTTTGATTTGTCATAAACATATCCTAGAGTAGAGCTGGATGTATTAATCATCATCAGAGTGATCAATATCTTCCAGCAAGTCCTGATAAATACCAAAAGTAAGTTGGTAATCCTCATCATGTTCCAGCTTCTGTTTGGACTTAGGCATCTGAATAATGTTATTTGTTGATTCAGATATAGTTTCAGTTGGTTGTTCAGGAAGTGGATTTTTCAGATGATCTGCTTTCCTCGCCAAACGTTCATAATTCTTTTCTCGTTGACGGTTTCCCCTAATGCCTGTAACACGTTGTTTTTTGCTTGATGTTGTCTTTGGCTTTTGAGCATTTGCTTGAGCAATAATAGATTCTATATGCTCTTCAAGAGCAGCTTTAGATTTATTGGTTTCCAGTTCTTGAATTGCTTGGGTTTGCTTCTGTTCCTGTTGAACCTGCCAAACCTCCCAGAAACTACAACCCGTAAATTCTCTTGATCTTGGTGCAAGTACAGCTTCCCAATAGTGTAGGCTATCTTCCTGATAAAAAACATAAATTATCTCAGCATTACTGGGATCATAAGCGACTTGTAAAGTATCTGGTCTTGAGATTGATTTTTTACGGTGCATCCAGCCTTGTTGATGAATTTCCGCACAATAATAGAATACGCCAAAAACTTTGAGCCCAAGATCAGATAAGGTTGTTTTGGTTTTAGGAAGCAGTGCAACACGTAATGCCTTTTCGGAAACCTGTTTTAATCTGCCCACTCGGTGTTGTATACCCCAGTTCCAGAGATGAATTGGGACTAAAGGTAAATCCGTTGGCATATCAATATCACGATCATACTTTTTTAATTGGTGGGTCAGGTTGTAAGTGAGGATTGAACCAATAATAATCTGCTTAAAATCATGAATTGTTAACGTAGCATCTAGGCGATAGTCCGAACCACCTCGTTTTTTTTCTTTAAAGGGCTGTACCACACCTGAAGCAAAAGGCTTAAATGTTGCCTGAGCAGTTCTGAAATAGCGCTCTACAATAGGCTTTAAATCCCCACGATATGGCGCAGTATTTTCAATCCGAATTGAAAAACTATGTTCTAGTGCCTCAATCTGATGACCTAATAATTCTCCACGATCTGCTAAAATAGCATCAGGTAATCCAATACAAGGCCACTCATCAATGGTAATTTCATAACCATACTGTCTGCATAACTCAACTTTATCGGTCATGGCAACTTGTAGAGCCTGCATTGCGGTTACATATGAAGCATTCTCAAAACCAATATAAAAACCGACTACCATTCTGCTAAATACATCAGCGATGAAGTAAATCGTTGGTCTTCCCACAATACAGGCACGATCAGAATCTGAAACAAGATAAATATCGGCAATCGTTGCATCAATCTCATAACGTGATCCTGGCCCTAAGACTTGGGTATTCACCGTCGAGTGAAGTGCCCGAATATCCTTGTTATAGAGAATTGGATTACTACGGGCAGTAAGCTGGGCAACTTTAGGAAATTCACGTTCATAAAAATGTTTAAACTGCCATATTGATGGAATCTCAGTATCCTGAACATCAGGAAATAATGAATGATACATTGTATAGAACTTACGATAGGCATAACCTAAAGAATGTTTATTCTTGGTTAACATATATTTATTGATATTAATTCTAAATAATCGCTCAATATTTACATCAATAAGTGCCCCTGTACCTGGCATAGATTTTCTGGGTCGTCCCAGCTTTTTATCTTTGGCAATTCGTTTACTACCTTTGGCACCAGAATTTTGATAACTTGGAATAAGAGCATTAGGTATTTGACCTCGTTGCCAATACCTGCGGGCAAGCCTGTAAATCGTCTGGTGAGTAGATTTCTGCTGCTCCAATATACGTTTAACAAGATCAAAGCGAATAGATGGGTCAAAAAATTGATCATGTGTAATGAGCGGTCTGATTAACGCCATTCCAGCATCACGTTTTTGCTGCTGGATACTACCCTCAACAACTTTTAGCAATGCGATATCTGCAAAGGGGTCTTCAATCAATTCCGCTTCATTTGCTTCTATGGATTGAATTAACTCATTCTTTTCGATCAGAAAGGGGTTAGCACTCTGACTATCAATATCAATCCATACGATGTGATAAAGTGTCATTTTAAGGATACGAAAAGATGTATCGTGCAGCTTATAAACATCATTGATTCGAAACATGGCGAATTTCCTCCCACACTTCAATATCACCTAATGTAATTTCAGATAATTTGAGCTTTTTATAGTCTTTGGTTATATCAAAGATAAAATAACGTTGAGCAAGAAGCTCCCGAATTTCTGATAAAGATGAACCTAGTTCTAAATCATATGCCTGATCTACTTTTTTACTTAATTCGATTAATGTGAGATGAGGATATTGGGTAAATTTCTGGATATATTCATTGAGCTTTTCATAAACAGGGATAGTAGATTCCCTCATAGCAGGATAGAGCCATTTGATATTGTGAAGTACAGTGGCAGGAATATCTTTTTCTGTAAGAATGTACCAAGGTATCTTTGTACTTTCCCAATATCTTCGTTCCAGCTCCAGCTTTTCAATGGTTCTCATATCTTCCAAATCTGCTACGTATTTCGTTTGCAGAACAAAATTGGGTTGTTTGGAATCTTTATGATCTATATAAAAATCCGAACTCATAATTTGTAAGGCATTACGAACTCTAGGGTGAGTAATTTGAGCCTGTTCTGCAATTTGGGTTGTAGTTTGGAGAGGTAAGGGAAACTGTTCTCGAATATCAATAACTGATGGATTCCAGTCTAAAAGTAAAAAGGTTGCAAGTTCTAAATCAGACAATAAATGATGTGTACGTTTGGTTGTATGTCCATATACACGATGTGAGCGACCTTTTGAGCCAAAATCACGCACAGTCACCCAAGGCTTATAGTTCTTTAAGTAGCCCTGACCATGACCTTCTTTAATCCAATTGTCTTGTTGTTTTTCAGTCGCCATAGCAAATCGCCTGCTACTCTCATTAATTTAAGAATAGCAGGCGATTGTTATTTGAGCAATATGAGATGATACTTTATTACCTAAGATGAAACTATATTACTTAGGATGATACTTTATTACTCTCATACATTGAAACCTCCTTTTATCTATCTGATTATTCTACAGTAACGCTCTTGGCGAGATTGCGTGGTTGATCGACATCCGTCCCACGTAAGACCGCAACATGATAAGACAATAATTGCACAGGAATACTGTAAACAATTGGTGCTAACCATTCGCAAACTGCTGGAATATGAACGACATGTTGGCGATCTTTCGCATGCACGCCGCTATGCTGATCTGCAAATACAAATAGTTCACCGCCACGTGCTTGAACTTCTTCCATATTTGATTTTAATTTGTCCAACATGTCATCTTGAGGCGCTAAAATGACTACTGGCATTTCGTTATCCACCAATGCCAATGGACCATGCTTTAGCTCACCTGCTGCATAACCTTCAGCATGAATATAAGAAATTTCTTTAAGTTTTAAAGCACCTTCTAATGCGATTGGGAAATGTGTGCCACGACCCAAGAATAGACAGTGGTTTTTCTCAACGAATAGCGTAGATAAGCGTAGAATTTCAGTATCGCATTGTAAGGTATCTAAAATGACTTTAGGGCAATGCCACAATCCATTGATAATCTCGGTTAATTGTGTTTCAGTAATTTGCTGTTTGACTTGACCGATCTTTAGAATTAAAAGCATTAATGCAGCTAACTGCGTGGTAAACGCTTTGGTGGATGCAACCCCGATTTCAGGGCCAGCCAAGGTGAGCAAATGATGATCTGTTTCACGCACCATTGATGAAGTTGCAACGTTACAGATGGTCATCGTGCTAATGCAAATCTCTTGTGCTTTGGCGCGTTTCTGAACTTCGCGCAACGCAGCTAAGGTATCCGCAGTTTCACCTGATTGAGAAATACAGATATATAGTGTATTCGCCACAATCACAGGGTTACGATAACGGAACTCACTTGCAATCTCGATTTGGCAAGAGACACCGATTAATTGCTCAAACCAATATTTGGCAATCATGCCTGCATGATAACTGGTACCACAAGCAATAATTTGCACTTGCTGAATTTTACTAAAATCCGCATTCGCATGGCTAAGGAAATCTTCGCGTAGCGCATTACCATTAAGCGCTTGGGAGATGGTTTGCTGAATTGCTTCAGGCTGCTCATAGATTTCCTTAAGCATGAAATGCTTATATTCACCTTTTGAGGCATTACTCACTGTTGCATCTAGTTCCTTCACTGGACGTTCAACACGTTCACCATTGACAAACACTTCAATGCTAGTACGAGTTAAGCGTGCAATATCACCTTCTTCTAAATACACAAAGCGGTTGGTGACAGGAAGTAATGCTAATTGATCTGAGCTAATAAAGTTTTCACCAATGCCCACACCAATCACTAGAGGTGAACCTTCACGGACGGTAATTAACTCATCTGGATGTTCAGTATGAATGATACCAAGTGCATAGGCACCTTTTAGCTGTGGAACAACTTGTTGAACTGCCTCAAGTAAGCTATCCGTGTTCTTGAGCGCATGATTGACGAGGTGGGCAACAACTTCAGTATCTGTTTGTGACGTAAATACATAGCCTTGCGCTTGTAATGCATCTTTGAGTTCTTGATAGTTCTCAATAATACCATTGTGAACGACAGCCACATTGCCTGAGATATGAGGATGTGCATTGTCTTCGGTTGGTTTGCCATGTGTTGCCCAACGGGTATGTGCAATCCCGATATTACCAGTCAATTGTTGTTCTGATACGGCTTCATCTAGATTTGCAACTTTACCAACACGACGTTCGCGTAGAATTTTTTGATTATTTAATAAGGCTAGACCAGCGGAATCATAGCCGCGATATTCTAGTCGTTTGAGTCCTTCAATCAGGATATCGGTTACACAACGTTCTGCTACGCCACCAACAATACCACACATATAATTACCCTCTTATTTTTTCAGCTTTTGGGGACGTTGATAATTTGCTTTTTCGAACTGTTTTGATCGTTCGACAGCCAAACTATGCTCAGTCACATTGCGAGTCAGCGTCGAGCCCGCACCGGTTGTTGCACCCTGACCAATTTTGATCGGTGCAACCAATGAGTTGTTTGTCCCAATAAAAACATGATCTTCAATAATTGTTCTGTGCTTATTTGCACCGTCATAATTACAAGTAATGGTACCTGCACCGATATTACAATCTGCGCCAATATCTGCATCACCTAAATACGTAAAATGGTTGGCTTTAGAACCCTGACCAATATTCGTGTTTTTGACTTCAACAAAGTTACCAATATGTACGTCATTGGCTAGGTTTGCACCTGGACGTAAGCGTGCAAAAGGACCAATCTGGGTATTTTCACCGACGACTGCATTTTCGAAAATACTATAGGCTTGAATCTTGGTACCAGCAGCAATACGGGTATTCTTTAAGATACAACCTGCGCCGATCTGTACGTTATCACCCAGTTCACAGTCACCTTCAATGATGACATTGATATCAATTTGCACGTCTTGACCGCACTTGAGACTACCACGTAAATCAAAACGATTCGGGTCAATCAAATGCACGCCCTGTTCCATCAATTCTTTGGCCTGCTGTTGCTGGAACTGACGTTCCAGAGTCGCCAGTTGGAGGCGGTTATTGACACCATCCACCTCAAATGCCAGCTCTGGTTCAACAGAGGCAACTTCCATACCATCCGCAATCGCCATTGCAACAATATCGGTCAGGTAATATTCGCCTTGTGCATTTTCATTCGATAGTTTAGGCAACCACTCATGTAGTTTTGCGTTGCTGACACAATAAATACCAGTATTAAATTCTTTAATTTGGCGTTGTGCCTCGCTGGCATCTTTATGTTCAACAATGGCCTGAATTTTACCGTCTTGACGAACAATGCGACCATAGCCTGTTGCATCTTCTACGGTAAGTGTCACCAAACCAATCCCTGTCTGAGTAGATGCATCTAATAATTTTTGTAGGGTATTTGCATGAATACAAGGTACATCACCCGATAAAATCAGCGAAGTACCGTCTTGTGGTAATACAGGCAGTGTCATTTGAACCGCATGACCAGTACCGAGTTGTTCAGCTTGTTCAACCCAGTCAATGTGTTCTTCAGCAAAACTTTGTTTAACCAGCTCTCCGCCATGCCCATAAATGGTAATAATATTTTGAGCATTCAGTTTTTTAGCAGTTTGAATCACATGGCCGAGTAAGGGACGACCAGCGAGAGGTTGTAATACTTTTGGTCGTTGTGAACGCATTCGCGTTCCTTTCCCTGCAGCAAGAATAATAACTGTTGTTGACATGCCTAACTCTAGTATCAATGGTTTAAGTTAAAAAATAAAAATGAATGATCCAAATACAAAGTGCTGCCCATAGCCCTGCGATAATATCATCGAGCATAATCCCTAAACCACCAGATACTTTCTGATCGGCCCAACTAATTGGAAAGGGTTTCCAGACATCAAAGATACGGAATAATATGAAACCAGTAATGACCCATAACCAGTTCACTTGTTGTAAATAAATTAAAGGCAGCAGAGTAATGGATTGTCCTGCAAATTCATCCCAAACGATTCGACCATCATCGTGAACATGAATCACTTTTGCGGTATGTCCACAAATATAAATACCGACCAATGACATGAAAACAATTGCAATGATGCTGCCCATGAATCCAAGCTGTAGCCAAATTGGAATAAAAAGCAAGGCAAATGCAGAACCAAAAGTCCCTGGTGCTTTGGGTGCTAAACCAGAACCAAAACCGACACCGCAGAAAACGATGAATCGATCAAACCAAGTCATTTGATTAAAGTGAATGGGTGGCTTATGCAAAGTGTTGGTATCCATGAACATGTAATGGGTAAGTTTCACCCATATACTCAAATAACAATCCAGTTTGTTGGGTAATTTCGCCGATTATTGTAAGCGGAACATCTAAAGATTGTCGCAATAGTTTTTCATAGTTTTGCGGTGATATTGTAAAGCATAATTCGTAATCATCACCGCCAGCCAGTGCATAATGCCAGGCTTGTTGCGCTTCTAATAATTTTAGTGATGTATCTATCGGAATGTGATCGAGCTGCAATTTTGCACCGACATTGGATGCTTTTAAAATATGTCCTAGATCTTGGGCGAGACCATCTGAAACATCAATCATACTCGATGCCAAACCATTCAACTGTTGTCCTAATTGACAACGTGGTGTTGGATAATCCAAACGTTGCTGTAAGGGATGCCCTAAATGCTGTAATCCAAATGCGGCATCTCCAACTTGTCCACTGACACAAATATAATCACCCACTTGTGCACCAGCCCGTGTAACGGCTTGACCTTGTTCAATCCAACCAAGTGCAGTGACACTCATCGTGAGTTGTGTGCTTTGGGTGGTATCACCACCAATTAAACTGACACCGAACTGATCGCAGCATTCAAATAGTCCGCGACTAAATTCAGTTAACCACTCGTGATCAATCGTTGGTAGACTCAGTGCCAATAAAATACTGTGTGGCTTTGCACCCATAGCTGCGAGGTCGGATAAATTAACCGCGACACTTTTCCAGCCAATGGCATGGGCAGAAGTATTTAAGGGGAAATGTCGGCCAGCAACTAATGTGTCTGTACAGATCACCAGTTGTTGTGCGGGAGGAGGGGTAACAATGGCTGAGTCATCGCCAATTCCTAAACTCACATCAACGTTTGATGGGCGTTTAAAGTATTGGTCAATAATGGAAAACTCAGCCATAGTACACAAGCCTATTATTTTGCTTGTTGTTTTTCAGCTTCACGAAGCTTTGATGAAAGACGGTCTAATACACCATTGATATATTTATGACTGTCTGCACCACCAAAGTGTTTTGCTAGCTCAATTGCTTCATCAAGTACTACTCGGTACGGAACTTCGAGGTGATCTCTTAATTCATACGCGCCTAGTCGTAACGTTGCAAGTTCTACACCATCCAGTGCAGATAACTCACGGTCAAGTACAGGAACGAGTAACTCATCTAAAGCTTCATGTTGAGCAACCACTTGAGTGAGCAATTCATGGTAATAGTTAAGGTCAACTTTGTGCATGGCATTTTCTACACGCGTGCGTGCTTCAATTTCATGAACAGGATTCTGACTCATTTGCCATTCATAAATCCCTTGTACAGCAAAACGACGTGCTTTGCGTTTCGCTGCATAAGCGGCCTGAAGTGTTTGCGACATGCTTTAAATTGCCTTTAATAAGTTAACCATTTCGATTGCAGTTAATGCAGCTTCGCTACCTTTGTTTCCTGCTTTCGTACCAGAACGTTCGATTGCTTGTTCAATGCTGTCAGTTGTTAAGACACCATTGATCACTGGCATTGTGCTTTCAAGTGCAACCACACCTAAACCTTTGGCACATTCGCCTGCAACAAAATCAAAATGTGGTGTGCTACCACGGATCACTGCACCTAATGCAATGATGGCATCAAATTTATTTGATGCGGCTAATTTTTTTGCAACAATAGGCAGTTCCCATGCACCAGGTGCATGAATCACGGTAATTGCATCTTCTGCAACACCATGACGTTTTAAGGTGTCGATCGCACCTTCAAGTAAATGTTCAACCACAAAGCTGTTGAAACGACCCACTAAGATCGCATAACGACCTTCGCTTGCGAGATGTAATAAACCTTCAATTCGGCGAATTGCCATAGCAACCTCGATTATTTTGCTGTGATTTGATCGGCAGTGATATATTCCACTACCTCTAGATTAAATCCTGATAAGGCGTTGAAACGCAGCGGTGAGCTGAGCAGTTTCATTTTTTCCACACCTAGATCGCGTAAAATTTGTGCGCCTACACCAATGGTTTGATATTGCTGCGATAGTGCGGCATTTGATTTCAATGGTTTTGGTTGATTGAGCTGATGAAGTGCATGACCCAAATCTTCCAAATGATCTTGACCAATCCAAACCAACACGCCACGTTCACTTGCGGCAATGGTTTTCATGGCAAGATCAAGATTCCACGCTGCTGAACCATCTGCTTTTTTGAGTTTGAGCAGATCACGGACAGGACTGAAACCATGCACACGAACTGTGGTCACGCCTTCTTTCGGCTCGCCCTTAACCAATGCTAAATGAATATCAGGGTCACCAATTTCGCGATATTTATATAAATCGAAAGTGCCGTATTCTGTCTCAATAGTTTCTTGAGATAAACGTTCTACGGTTTGTTCGTTGGTCATACGATAATGAATAAGATCCGCAATGGTTCCAATCTTTAAACCATGTTTTTCAGCGAAAATTTCCAAATCAGCACGACGTGCCATGGTACCGTCATCATTGATAATTTCACAGATGACAGAGGCTGGTTCTAAACCTGCAAGGCGAGCAAGATCACAGCCTGCTTCGGTATGTCCTGCACGGTGTAATACACCACCTGGTTGTGCCATTAATGGGAAAATATGCCCAGGTTGTACGATATCACTTGGTTTAGCATGTGCTGCAACTGCTGCATGAATGGTATGCGCACGTTCAGCTGCTGAAATACCTGTGCTAATACCCTCGGCTGCTTCAATCGAGAGTGTAAAGTTGGTGGCGTGTTGAGCACCATTTTGATCAACCATCAACGGAAGATTGAGTTGTTTGCAGCGTTCACGACTGAGGGTTAGGCAGACCAAACCACGGGCATGAGTAATCATAAAGTTAATATCTTCAGGACGTACATGCGTAGCAGCGATAACTAAATCACCTTCATTTTCACGATCTTCATCATCCATAAGGATGACCATTTTGCCTGCACGAATATCTGCGACAAGCTCTTCAACACGACTCAGCGGCATTCGCTTTCACCCTTGATGCTGCCTTTTCAGGCACTAGTATTCGATAAATCTGGCATAGTTTAACGCATTTTAAAAAATTTCGCCTGTGCTTCTTGATCAATTCAAAAATGCGATGTGGAAAAGCAAATATTGGCTTGGGCTGGATACACAGTCATAGGCTTTTGATGATGATTTTTTGATGAATTTGCACAGGAAAAAATAAGGCATTGTCGTAAAACAAAGCCTTATTTTTATTAAAGATTGAGCAATTGGATCAAATATCTTAATCAGCTACAGCACTTGAATCAGGATTCGGTTGCTGCTTTTGCTTTCTTGCCCATCAAGATTTCAGTGCGTAGTGTCTGCGCCACGGTTGCACAATCTTCATTCATGCCATTAATCATAAAGGCATGGCGGGTCATGATATTACTTGGGTTTGGCATTGCGACCAGTTCATAATGATTTTGAATGGTTTTGAGTTGTTCATGGTTCAAATGCAAAGCAGCTTCTTTGGCATGAATATGTTGTGTTAAACGTTTTGCAGCTTCAACTGCATCTAATTGCATCGCATCGACGGCACTGGCAACAGCCCCTCGTGTTTGCAGTGCAAAACGTTTGTCTTCTCGATAACGCTTATATAAAACATCTGATAATAGTTGGAACACAGCACCGATCATCATCAGACATTCAAGCGCTTCAGGTTGTTCCGAAGTTGTCGACAAGGTTGCACCCTCCGCACTAAACTCTTGTACCACATGGATTTGTGTTGAATCGATCTGATAATGCTTAGTTGACAGATCAATACTTTTATCGAGAAACAATTGGCATAGTTTAAAATAAGGCACAGAAACAGATTGGTTGACACTATTTAGTAACTGTTTCGGATCATAAAACTGAATGTTTAAAGCCAAGCTATGATCATCCAATTGAGTAGATTCTCTTGGTTTCTTCTCAGCTGGAGTTTTGTTTTGGGTTTTTGCTTGCTGTTGTGCTTGTGCAACCAAAGTGATGGCATTTTGCTTTTCTAAAGCAAGGGCTTGAGTTAAGCGTTGAATCTCATGTTTTAAATGATTTTCTTGGTTGATTCGCGTCAAATATTCACTACGGGTTGGACGCGCAATGACTCGATATGCCAGCCAGATGAGGAAATGAAGGAATAATGAAGCAAAAATGGCTAACCACTGAGTTCGTAAGATTTCACCAATACTTGGCTGAATCAGTGTAATTTCAACGGTTCCAACTTTCTTTTCATTTTGCAGCGCATCACGGACAAACACTTCACCTTGGCGAGTTTTTGCCATACCACTGGTTGCCAGCACTTGTTTATTCGCATCTAAAATTCGAATAGATGCAACACTTGGATTGGTTGCATAGCGATTGGCGACCAATGCCAATGAAACCGTATTGGCTGGTTCTAGTTCAGCAAGACTGTCGGCCACCAGTTGACTGGTCATCAACTGTCCTTGGCTGGCACGATTTTCATTGAGTTGATGTGTCGTTGCAATCACCAATAAAAAGGTATGCAATGCAAAACTTACGATCAGTAGGCTAGCAAATAGCCCTTGGCGAGGCGCATTCAAGTTAAACTTCCAAGGTAAATAGATTTAGGTTCGGTTATGTTATGATTCTTACACACAATAGTTGTCGCTCAAACACGAGTCAATTCATGCGAGAAATCATTCTTATATCCTTTCTAGGACCAGATCAACCGAATCAGTTTACTCGATTAATGCAGGTACTCTCCGTACATTCTTTGCAAATACTCGATGTTGGTCAGGCTGTTATCCATAATCAACTGACCCTTGGGATCGTTGTAGCTTCGGATAATGAGACTGCAACAGCATTGGCAATGAAAGAGATTTTGATTTTAGCACATGATATTGGTCTCACTGTGCGATTTAAACCAATCTCCAACGCAGAATATGATCAATGGGTGAGTGAGGGGGGGCGTACACGCTATATCGTGACTGCGCTTGCGCCAGAGTTGACCGCAGAACACTTGCAAGCTGTTACCCGAATTGTGTCGAGTCAAGGCTTTAATATTGAAACGGTTACACGCTTGTCGGGACGTTTAGGGTTAGATGAAGAAAGCCCATTCCCACGTCGGGCTTGTGTACAATTTGGTCTAAGCGGGCAGATGCTCGATGCACAAGCGATGCGTGCTGCTTGTTTAAGTTTGTCAGGTGAGTTAAATATTGATGTCGCCGTACAAGAAGATAATGCTTACCGTCGTAATCGCCGTTTAGTCTGTTTCGATATGGACTCAACCTTGATCGAACAAGAAGTGATTGATGAGCTTGCATTAGAAGCAGGTGTTGGGGAGCAAGTTGCTGAAATTACTGAACGTGCCATGCTAGGTGAACTTGATTTCCAACAAAGTTTCCGTGCGCGTGTGGCTTTATTGAAAGGTTTGGATGCTTCGGTGCTGCCTAAGATCGCAGCGCGTTTAACCGTGACAGAAGGCGCTGAACTTCTCATTTCAACTTTAAAAGCACTGGGCTATAAAACCGCAATTTTATCGGGCGGTTTTCAATATTTTGCTGAATATTTACAAGCCAAACTTGGAATTGATGAGGTACATGCCAATATTTTGGATGTACAGGATGGCGTGGTCACGGGTGAAGTGAAGGGTGCAATTGTCGATGGTGCACGTAAGGCCGAGTTATTGCGCCAGTTGGCGGATAAAATGGGGATTTCACTTGAGCAAGCGATGGCGGTAGGTGATGGTGCCAATGACTTGCCAATGCTTTCGATCGCGGGTCTAGGTGTGGCGTTCCGCGCTAAACCGTTGGTACGTCAGAATGCGAATCAAGCGATTTCCAGTGTAGGTTTGGATGGTGTTTTGTACCTATTGGGTATGCATGACAAAGATCTGAATCGTGCTTAAGCACTGCTTTTAGGCTCCAATGATGCCGCTTTTCATAAGCGGCATTGTACATTTTAAAGACGTCACGATTTCGTCATATTTATGTCTAAATGTATAGAAAAACAACGATAAAAAAATTCGAAAAAAAGTTTTTTTAAGGCAAAAAACAACGATAGTTTTTTGTAATGACACGCTGCAATTGATGCTATATGGAGATTCATGACTTTTGTAATTTTAAAAAATGTAATGACAAAAGCATATTGCGACAGCTTGTGTCGTACGGTTAATTTCAAGCTCTTTTTTTCTAAAAAAAACCCTCCATAATGCATAAAGACGCAAATGCAATACGTAGTACTGTTAGAGATTACAGAACAATTATGATGAGGTCTGCGCAAGACACAGACCATCCCTTTAAAGACGGAGGTTCCTATGGAAGCAGCGAATTTCACCATGTGGGTTGGATTTGGCTTAATCGCTGTCGCAGTTATTGCTGTTTTCTTTTCTCCTTATCGTCGTTGGTTAGGTTTTATGTTGGCGGGTATGCTCTGCTGGGGACTGTTAGAAGTGGTACGCTTTGGTGTGCAAAGCATCTTCGATATATCAGTCGCCTATAGCTATTTGACTGCTTTGAGCCTCGCGATGGTAACGGTGACATTTATTCTTTTACGTGAAGACAAACAAGCACAAAAACAGTTGGCAAATCGCCAGTATATTGAACATACCCCTGTATATAAGGATGATCAGCAACAATGTTCTAGCCGATAATTTATAATAATTTGAACAACAACAAAGGCATGCTACGCATGCCTTTGTTGCGTTAACTTTCTGTGACAAAGCTTTGGCTGTCCGATCTACAATTGTGCTAGGATACGGTTGTCTTAATTTTCATCATAATATTGTAGGCATAAATGTCATGAAGCTTTCTTCTTTACCTGTGGTTAAGTTACCTATCGTTGATGTAAGCACTGATCCGCTTGATTTGTTGGTGGCGGGTTTGGCGTTACGTATGAAGCAGTTGGCACGCACTAGCCCAAAGTTTATTGAGTTGGTTCATGATCGTGAGTTTCGTATTCAAATCGGTACAGATCTAGGTATGGCTCGTCAGATTACGGTCAATCGTGGCAAAATTGAAACGGTTGCAGGCAATCCAGAACAAGCTGACTTTATCCTGCAATTTGCATCGAGTGAACAAGGCGTGAAAACCTTATTAAAAGGTGATCCAACGGCTTTTATGACAGGTATGCAAGATGGCAGCATCAAAATGGAAGGTGACTTTAGCTTATTGGTGTGGTTTAACCAAGCTGCGAAATTGATTCCACCAAAAGTACCGAAGCCAGTAAAAGAAAAAATTCGTCAGGCGCGTGCATTTATTAAAGAAAAAACAGGCAAATAAGAGCGCATAAAAACTCCCAGCTCCTATGGCTTGGGAGTTTTTTTATGTCCAGTATTATTCAACTTCCAAGTTAAATGTCACTGGACCATCATTAATGAGATGGACTTTCATATCGGCAGCAAAAATGCCAGTTTGGACATTTGCAAATTGTTGACGTGCATATTCAACCAATTGTTCATACAAGGCCTTGGCTTCGGATGGTGGCATTGCGGGGCCAAAGTCTGGACGCAGCCCTTTCTGGGTTTGTGCCATCAAGGTAAATTGTGATACCAATAAAATTCCGCCTTTCGCTTGGCTGACATTCCAGCCCATTTTGCCGTTCTCATCATCAAAAACGCGATACTTCAAAATTTTATCAATTAGCTTTTGGCCTGTTGCTAAGTTATCTGCTTTGCCTAGACCTAAGAATACCAATAAGCCATGTTGAATTTCACCGCTGGTTTGGCCCTCAACCACAACTTTGGCTTCGAGGACGCGTTGAATTAATGCGCGCATAGAACAATCTAAGATTAACCATTCAATAGGTTCAGCAGTCTAGCAGATTTGGTGAGTCTGCAAAGTATAGGGCTGGAGAGAGGCAAAAACTAATAATCTTATTTTTCGATTGAAGTCATTAAAATTATCTTTTTTATCTATTTTTAAAACCTTTGTATAGTTCAGGGGCAGGAAAGGTATTTAGATTTGGGATGAAAGCGCATGTTGAAGCACACATTTTTATTCACAATTATTGCGGCAACGCTAGGCACAGCGTATGCAGCGCCTTTAACAAAAGATAATGGTGCACCTGTTGGTGATAATCAAAACTCAATGACAGCGGGAGCAAATGGTGCAACGCTGTTGCAAGATGTACAACTTATTCAAAAATTACAACGCTTTGGTCGTGAACGTATTCCCGAGCGTGTCGTACATGCACGAGGTACTGGGGTATATGGTGACTTTGTTGCGACTAAAGACCTCTCTGATTTAACGGTCGCTTCCATGTTTAAAGCAGGAACGACAACGCCTGTTTTTGTTCGGTTTTCAACGGTGATTCATCCAAAAGGTTCACCAGAAACTGCGCGTGATCCGCATGGTTTTGCTGTGAAGTTCTATACCCAACAGGGCAACTGGGATTTGGTGGGAAACAATTTACCTGTGTTTTTTATTCGTGATGCGATTAAGTTTCCAGACTTTGTTCATGCCATGAAACCTGATCCAGTCACCAATGTCCAAGATCCAAACCGTATTTTTGATTTCTTACAAAGTCAGCCATGGTCAATCAATATGTTGACCTATGTTTATTCAAACCTGGGCACACCTGAGAGCTATCGGACTTTAGATGGTTTTGGGGTACATGCCTTTAAGCTGTATAACGACAAAGGTGACTATAAATATGTCAAGTTTAACTGGCGTTCTCAGCAAGGGGTGAAGGGGCTGAATTTAGAACAGGTTAGAGAGGTTCAAGGGCGTGATTGGAACCATTTAACCAATGATATGTATAAAAATGTTTATGCGGGAAATTATCCGAAATGGGATTTGTACATTCAGGTACTTGATCCAAAAGACCTCGATAAATTTGATTTCAATCCTTTAGATGCAACCAAGATCTGGCCAAATGAGTTAGTACCAGAGTTTAAAGTGGGTACTTTGACTTTAAACCGCATGCCGAAAAACTTCTTCCAAGAAACAGAACAATCTGCTTTTGCACCAGGGAATTTAATTCCAGGGATTGAACCTTCTGAAGATCGTTTGTTGCAGGGCCGTGTCTTTTCTTATTCAGATACCCAACTGTATCGTTTAGGAGCAAATCATCAACAACTTCCAGTGAATCGCCCTCGTGTTGTGGTGAATAACAACAACCAAGAAGGGTTTATGAACATGGGACAAACTGAATCCCATGTCAATTATGAGCCAAGTACGATGGAACCAAAGCCATCGACTGAGATTGCAAGAGCTATTCAGACACCTTTACAAGGTACAGTGATGCAACATGCAATCCAGAAACAACAACCGTTTAAGCAAGCTGGTGACTTATATCGTAGTTATTCTGCGCTAGAGAAAAAAGATTTAATCCGTAATCTAGCTGCTGACTTAGGCCAAGTGAAGAATACTGAAACCAAAACCATCATGGTGTCTTACTTCTACAAAGCAGATACAGATTATGGGACTCGCCTTGCAAAAGCGGTGGGCGCTGATCTAAAAGCAGTACAAGCCAAAGCGGCCCAACTTAAAGATGAATAACGCATCTTAATCATGTGGTAACAGGTGCCTAAATGTTACCCCCAGAAAGTCCTGTAACCTCATTAGCCTTTCCTGCACCTAGGGCGAGTGTTACAGGCACTCCTTATTCAGATTTTTGAGGATGTTGTTATGGTTCATTTACGCTCGGTATTTCTTGCAACTTGTCTGCTGTGCAGCAGTATAGGAGCTTCGGTTTATGCAGCAATACCATCTTCACAGGACAATGGTCCAGCAGAAGTCATTGAATTGTTTTTTTCAGCAGCCAAAATCGGCAATGTTGACGTTCTACAAGAGTTTTTAAGCTATGGTTTTCCGATTGATGTTCAGGATCATTCTGGTTATACCGCATTAATGATGGCAAGTTATTATGGGCAGAAAGATGCAGTAAAAGTGTTGCTAGAACAAGGAGCCAATCGTTGTCTTAGAGATAAACGTGGACATACTGCATTAATGGGGGCCATCGTAAAAGCAGAATGGGGTATTGCTAAACAATTGCGTCAAGTCGATTGTGATGCCAATGCTGCAAAAACAGGTCAGCTGACCGCAGAACAGTTTGCAATTCAATTTGGGCAACAACAGCGTTTAAAAGAGATTCAGTCGGTAGCCACGCAATAGTCTTCATATCACGGGTTATCTCAGTGAAATAAAGACTGTTCGATTATGTTGTCGTTGCCACATCTGGCGTATAGATCCGCTTTTTTCTATGGAAAAGTGTGTTTTAATGCTATGAATAAAGCAGATTCTAAGTCAGTCATGTCTACACCTATTATTCAATCATTACTGGATACCGACTTATATAAATTCACCATGTTACAGGTGGTGCTCCATCAGTTTCCACAAACGCATAGTGTTTATTTATTCCGTTGTCGTAATTTGGATGATACGGTTTATCCTTTATCAGACATTCTGTCTGAGTTAAATCATCAGTTAGATCTATTGTGTGAATTGCAGTTTAAGGAAGACGAACTACAGTACCTGCGTTCACTACGCTTTATCAAAAGTGATTTTGTTGATTATTTAGAACTCTTCCAGCTTAAGCGTCGTTTTATTCAAGCCAGTCTTGATGATGCAGGTCGATTGGATATTCGTATTGAAGGTCCGATGGTTCAGGCGATGATGTTTGAGATTTTTGTGTTGGCCATTGTCAATGAATTGTATTTCCGCCGTATTCGTACTGATGCTGTGTTGGAGGAAGGGGAGCGCCGTTTACAACAGAAATTGGTCCAACTGCAACAATATGCGCAAGAACAACAAGAAAATGATCCACCCTTTTTGGTCTCAGACTTTGGCACACGCCGCCGTTATAGCTTTGAATGGCAAAAGCATGTGGTACAGGCTTTTCATACTGCAGCGCCGCAAGTTTTTCGTGGAACCAGTAATGTGCTGTTAGCCAAGCAATTAGGTATCAGCCCAATTGGTACGATGGCACATGAGTTTTTACAAGCCTTTCAGGCGTTAGATGTACGATTACGTAATTTCCAAAAAGCAGCGCTGGAAGCATGGGTCCAAGAATATCGGGGCGATTTGGGTATTGCCTTGACCGATGTGGTTGGCATGGATGCATTCTTACGTGATTTCGATTTGTATTTTGCCAAGCTGTTTGATGGTTTGCGTCATGATAGTGGTGATCCTTACGAATGGGGCGATAAAGCCTATGCGCATTACCGTAAGTTGAAAATCGATAGTAAAACCAAAATGTTGACCTTTAGTGATGGGTTGAATTTAGAGAAAGCTTGGGCATTACATCAATATTTTAAAGATCGCTTTCAGGTGAGTTTTGGGATCGGAACTAATCTGACCAATGATATGGGACAGACACCGCTGAATATTGTGTTGAAGTTGGTCGAGTGCAATCGTCAATCTGTCGCAAAGATTTCGGATAGTTCTGGTAAAACCATGACTGATAATGAAACATTTTTGGCGTATTTGCGTCAGGTGTTTGAGATTGAGGAAAATGAAAGCTAGTCTTTAAGCAAACTGATTTAGAGAGTAGTGATCACGGTATCTTACCGAGCATTATTGAAATATCTGGATAAACCTTCGGTTCGACCTACTTTTCTTTCGGGAAAAGTAGGCAAAACCATTGTCATCCACAAAACCTGTTCATTTCCTTCTACTATTTTATCTTTCGCAGAAACAATATCTTGTAAATATTGCGCAGGTTGTGGATGACGTTTGCGAGTATCCTATTACATGCGATAGGTCATATTAAATTTGACGCGTTTTATGGACATTCATTTATCTGTATATCTCCTTTTCTGCTAAATGAATGCAAAAAATCGAGCAAAGATAAAAAGTGAGCTATGCTAAAATCAAACATGATGTGATGACACAAGCGCATAACAATGACTGATATTGATTTTAAACTCGGTTTACTGATTGAGCCCGAACAGCTTGTTCCTTATTTAGGGCATGAGCTAATTCGTGTTGTTGATCTAAGCCGTGCCTCGGTTTATGAACAATTACATATTCCGCATGCCATTCATTTGCAACCTAAATATTTAGTTGCTCAAAATGAACAAGCCAATGGGGTGTTGCCAGATAATGACGGTTTAAGCGCTTTAATTGAAAAGCTAAATATTTCTCCTCAGCATCATGTCGTGGTCTATGATGATGAAGGCGGTGCTTGGGCTGGGCGTTTAATTTGGAATTTACATTGCCTTGGTTTTACGCGAACCAGTCTGATCAATGGTGGCATTCATGCTTGGTTAGGTGCTGGACTTCCAACAAGTGCTGAAGTTGAGCGTTTTAGCCCTGTTCAGGAATTAGTGCAAGTTGACTTGAACGCGGTACAGCAGTACAGAGTTGAATATCAAGAGTTATTGGCGCAAGTCGAACAAGGTGATATTCAACTATGGGATTGTCGTAGTAATGAGGAATATACAGGGTTACGGTTAGCTGCGCGACGCGGCGGTCACATCCCAAATGCACTGCATTTTGAGTGGAGTACTGCCCTTAATCGTGAAAATCATCTAAAATTACACCCGCTTGAACGCACTCAACAACGTTTAGAGCAACTCGGCTTTAATTTACAACAACCTGTAGTGGTGTATTGTCAGTCACATCACCGTTCTGGTTTGGCATATATTTTAGCAAGATTGCTTGATTGGCAAGTGAGAGCCTACGATGGTGCGTGGAGTGAATGGGGCAATCGCCTCGATAGTCCTATTACTACAGGGGAGTCACCATCTTGAGTTTCGCAGCAGATTTAAAAAAACAACTTTTTATCAAAGCACAAAATTTAGTACCACAACATCAACTTAGCCGTGTGGTTGGCAAGGTTGCCGCAAGTGAAAATGTTTTGGTGAAAACTGCTGTTATTCAGGCGTTTAAAGCAAAATATGGCATTGATATGAGCATTGCTGAACAAACCAATCCAAATCAATATAAATCATTTAATGAGTTTTTCACACGTGCTTTGAAACAAGGTGTACGTGGTGTGGATGAGCGTACCGATAGTATTGTTTGTCCTGCGGATGGTGCGATTTCACAGCTCGGTAAGATTGAAGCGGGTGATATTTTTCAAGCGAAAGGTCAAAGCTTTTCTGTTGAGAAATTGATTGGCGACCCACAGTTAGCAAAACCATTTATTGATGGGCAGTTTGCAACTGTTTATTTGTCACCTAAAGATTATCATCGTGTGCATATGCCATTGGCAGGTACATTGACCGAAACTTTATATATTCCAGGTGAGTTGTTCTCAGTCAACCAAACCACGGCTGAAAATGTTCCGGGTTTATTCGCGCGTAATGAGCGTATGGTGTGTTTGTTTGACACTGAGCTTGGTCGTATGGCAGTGGTGTTGGTTGGTGCAATGATTGTTGCAGGGATTGAAACAGTTGCGACAGGTAAGGTAAAACCGACGGGTCGTGTTGAATTGCAACATCATCAAATGCAGTTAGATAAAGGTGCAGAGTTAGGTCGTTTCTATCTAGGTTCGACTGCAGTGGTTTTATTTGAAAAAGATAAAATGGTTTGGGAAGAGCAGTTCAAAGCCAATTTGACCGTGGTGATGGGTGAGCGTTTAGGTCATTCGGTTTAATTTATAAGTAATTTTTAAAAAGCCCCGAAATTGGGGCTTTTTATTTTACGTATTTCGCATAAGGCGTATTATGTTAATTGTAGAAATTCTTATTACGCTACTTTAAGAATACTTTTTCCTTTTGAATCTGATGGATTGTCTAATATATGAGGTATTCCTATTAGAATAGATAATCCAGATCCCTCATTAATCCACTGATTACAGCTTATAGTAATCTCTTTCTTATCATCGCTTTGTTGAACATCATAAGTTGCTCCTACTACAAATACGGAAAATTCTTTTACAACGATATCTTCAGTACATTTCAAGTAGAACTTGAATCCATCAGTCGGTTGTAAAGCCTTAAATGATAAAAGAGCCCAATGATCACCTCCAAACTCCTTAACATTCAAATCAACATCCAAATGATTGCAATCTTTAAGATTTAGGTCCTGATTAATTGATGTCTTCGAAACTTTGCAAACTTTACCTTCATTAATATCTTCTTGAAATTCTAGATTTTCTTTTTTTACTCGATATCCGTCAGGTGTACTTATACTTAATAGCGAACATTGACAAGGTCCATCTACTGGCTCTTCAAACCCAACAATAACATCACCATAACCATCAATAGATGGATATAATCTATAACTATAACGACTATCAATTGCTATCTTTTTAGAACTCTTATCAAAATGAACATGAGCATTAACTGCATAGTTACTTCGCACGTTCTTTTTTCTAATTTCTAGTGCCTTTTCAATAAAATTTCCATAATAATTTCCTATATTTGGATAGTTATTTGTTTCAGCAATGGAAGGCTCTAATAGTGCTTTAAGAACATCTTTTTTCGAACTAGGATCAATGTTGTTCAGGAAGTTTCTTTTAATAACAATACTTTCTAACAAAGATTTTATTTGATCCATGAATTGGGAAGTTCCAGATGCATAGGAAAAAATAGCAGATACAATAATGGCTATTCCCACATAATTAAAAATTAATATCAGTAAGTTAACTGAGAAATGACGATCTGGTTGTATGAAAATCAATTCAAGAATTATTGATAACAGTAAGAGAACTATTCCCCCCCAAATGTAATTCATGAAAAATTTTTTTACTAAGTTCCAAGTCATTTTAAATTTCTTCAAACAGTTTTATTAATTATATATTACTTACTTAGAAGTAAATTTAATTTATTGATGATTAAGTCTCTATTTTTTATTGAACTCAATTTAACATAATGGCGCTTATGCGAAACAATTTTTAAAAAGTTATTTTAAATTAGTATTTTAAAAAATTATCACCACCCTAACAAAACAACAAAAAGTCGACTTGGAAACAAGTTGGCTTCTTTTTGAGCAATTTTGATATTTCTTGCCAAGCATTAGCCCTAATCCTGTACGCTTTTTCCTACAAAGATTAAGGGCAATATCCCATATTCAGACCCAATCAAATTACCTAATATGAACTCATCAGGAACAGGAAGTTCCAAAACATAAAACAAGAATCATAAGTTTTAGCATCAGGACGTGAGGTACGACAGGAGTTGTTCCTAGCAGCAAAATACGAAAAAGCCCGACAGGATGTCGGGCTTTTTTATGCCTATTCAAAAACTTCCTTAGTCCAAAGTTCAATCAGTAGCTGAATTGTTTTACTTAAAGGTTTATAACTCGGCCAAACCGCATGAATTGGCATATCTAGACCATTGGTGGTATCGCTAAATTCTAAACGAACTAAACTGTGCTTGGTAAAATGCTCCGACACGACTGAAAGCGGAAAATTTCCCCAACCCATCCCTTGTTCTACCATATGAATTGCCATGGATAAATTATCGGTATACCAACAAGAATCTGAAACCAAAATACGAGGATCAGGTAGAGGAAGATGCTTGGTAGCAACAATAATTTGCCTAAATTCAGACAGCATGGTGAGTTCATTTTTATGATGAGCTTTGAGCTGTTGCGCATCTTTGGGTGAAATAGCAGCCACAAATTTTTCAACACCCAATAACCGAAAACGTTGATTGATATCAATATTCGATGAGCTATAAGCAACATACAAATCAATTTCATTGTTTTGCAGACGTGTTTTTAACTCTTGTTGTGGGGCACAAACCATTTCAATATTTAAAAGTGGATAACGCTGAGTTAAGTGTTCAATGCCTGCCAATAAGAACTTTTGATTAATGTCGGCTGAAACACCGATTGAGAGGTGTGTTTCTAGTCCCATTGAAAGCTCGGTCAGATGCATTTCGAGCTGACGCATTTTGGTGACGATTAATCTTGCATGTGGCTCAATTGAAAGTGCAACTTCTGTCGGCTGTAAATGGTTTTTGCTACGCTCGAATAATTGTAAATTTAATTCCGCTTCTAAATTGGCAATCGCCATACTCACTGCGGAAGGGACTCGGTTTAAGGCACGTGCTGCTGCGGAAAAATTTCCACGATCCATAACTTCAAGAATTAACTCAAGTTGTTCACTATTGAGTTTCATGGTGATTCCCTTGTCAGTAGATCTGATAACGATTAACTTTTTTTATCAGAATGAAGGCGTAAAATCCACTCCTTGTTGATTTTAAGGTGTCGTCATGCAAGGAACCAAGAGAAGAGTCACATACGTATTTTTCTATGAAGTATTTAGCTTTTTGATCTGTGCCATGATTTTAGCGGTGCTTTCGGGTACAACGATCAGTCATACAGGACCTTTGTCGATTTTGATTGCGGTCATCGCCGTCATCGTTAACTTCTTTTATAACTATGTGTTTGAAATGTGGGAAAAACGACAAATTTCAAAAACACGAACAGTGAAAAGACGAGTGGCACATGCAATTGGCTTCCAGATTGTCCTCGTGATGATTTTGATTCCACTGATTGCTTGGTGGATGCAGATCAGTTTACTCAAAGCATTCTTATTGGATTTTAGTTTGATGATCCTCATCCCATGTTATACCTTTGTGTATAACTATTTCTTTGATCATATTTTTGGCTTACCGAGCCATTTACTTGAAGCAAAGCAGTTGAATGCAACAGTAAATAATTAATTCAATTCCAAATCAAAATAGCCGATCTGTTTAGATCGGCTGTCTGTAGTTATTCAACTGCCCATTTATCCAATATAGAGACGTTCTTTTGGAAAAACGGCTGTAAAAGTTGAGCCTTCATTTTCTTTGGAGCTAATTTCTAGATGTGCACCGTGTTGCATCAATACGTGTTTCACAATCGCAAGGCCTAAACCCGTTCCACCTGTTTGACGGCTACGCGCACTATCTACACGATAAAATCGCTCAGTTAGACGAGGTAAATGTTTCGGATTTATTCCAATGCCATTGTCTTGAACGGTAAAATAGGCTTGATCGCCATCCTCATGCCATCCAATGGTAATAATGCCACCTTTGGGCGTGTATTTAATCGCATTGGTGATGAGATTGCTGAAAGCACTGGCAATTTCCATGTCTGAGCCGATCAGATCACAGTGACTATCAATATCTAAGTTGAGTGTGTGACCATAATCAAGATTGTAGGCACGAGCATCATCAAATAATTGATTCATCAAATTTGCCATCTCAATAATCTGATTTTTTGCAACTTTTTTATTATTTTCGAGATTGGACAAGAGCAATAAGTCATTAACCAATGCATTCATACGTTTGGTTTGTGACTGCATTTGCGTAAAAGCACGTTTCCAGCGAGGGGTGATATCGTCCTGATCAGTAAAGGTTTCGATATAGCCACTGAGTACGGTCAGCGGGGTACGTAACTCATGTGAAATGTTATCAACAAAGTCCTTACGCATTTGTTCAAGATTATGCATGCGGGTGATGTCATGTGCGACCAAAAGACGGCTTTCCCCCCCAAAGCGGGTAATTTTGACTTGCACATAACGCTCTTCATCCATTTGTGCTTGTAGACGGATGCCATCGGGTGCTTGATCACTATGGTTAAAATATTCAATAAAATTGGGTTGACGCAAGATCGACAGCAAGTTACGCCCACGATCCATTGGATTGATACCCAATAATTTTTCTGCGGCTGGATTCCACCATTCGAGCTGATGTTGATCATCAATTAAGACAACAGCTTCTGCCAACGCTACCAATGATGATTGTGCACGGTCAATCAAACCTACCATTTCGGCTTGTACAATACGTTCTTGGCGTTGAGCGCGATAAACGTTGAACAATAATGCACCCCAAATCCCATTCAGATTCGGTGGCATATCGTAAGGACGATTAGAGATCCATTCATTGACGAGATAAAGTGAGCGAAGCTGTAGGATGAAAAACACCACAAAAGCGACGAAAATACAGCTCCAAAAGTATCCAACTCCAAATCCGATTAAGCTCGCAATCAATAAGAAAAACAATAATAGTCTTAAATCTTGTTTTGCAAACGTCCATAAGCTGCTGTATTGAAAACGTTGATGTTCGCGCGCCAGCTCAGGGACGGGATATGGTTCATACATAAAGGGTTTTAACCTGCTGCCAAATCAGCTCGTGTAGAGAAACGATAACCTGTGCCACGTACCGTTTGAACAAAGCGATCAACACCAAAAGGTTCTAACACTTTACGTAAACGACGAATATGCACATCAATGGTACGGTCTTCAATATACACATTTCCACCCCATACTTGGTCAAGTAATTGGGCACGTGTATAAGCACGTTCTGGATGTGTCATAAAGAAGGCCAGTAAACGATATTCAGTTGGACCCATATCGAGAATACTCTCACCAAAGCTCACACGCTGACTCACTGGGTCTAGCATTAAGCCATTGGCATCAATCACTTTTTCACCGCTCAGTGCATTGGCACGACGCAATACTGCTTTGATACGAGAAACCAGTTCGCGGGTCGAAAAAGGTTTGGTCATGTAGTCGTCTGCACCTGCATCCAGACCTTGAACCTTATGATCTTCTTCACCACGAGCTGTGAGCATGATCACAGGGATCTCTGCCAAGTTCTCATCTCGTTTCAAGCGACGGCACAAATCTACACCACTTACGCCACCTGGCAGCATCCAATCCAGCAAGATAAGAGCAGGACGCTGATCAACGATAATCTGATGCGCTTGCTTAGCATCCTCAGCTTGTAAACATTGGAAGCCAGCCATATCCAAAGAGGTATGGATCATTTCGCGGATCGGTAGCTCATCATCGACAATTAAAATATAGTCATCTTTCACAGCGCAATACCCTCAAAATCTGTAACGGTTAACCGTTTTGTTGTTATGACAGGCTTATTACAAAGATTAATTATGACAATATCATTGCAAAAGAGTAAATAAAGTCGAATTTAGCAATAAATTGTGACAATTGTGGGGCAGAGGAGTGACTAATTGATGACAGTTTGCTTGAAATTAAAACAAATAAATTCATCTGTTTAACAGCGCTGTCTTGTAGCAGTTACATTTGTCACAAAACTGTAAAACGATTTTAATTTTTTTGTGTCGTGTTTTCAATAAATGATAAAAACACCGCACAACAGGCATTTAGGACGTCTTCCAATGGCTGTTTAAAGCCTTCTGATACCCAACGGATAATAATATGAGTGACATAGCCATTTAAACCTGTCGCCATCAGAGATACCTCCTCAGTGGTTTGCGGTACATTGGGCATCGTGATCATCACAAAGCCTTGAATAATCCGATCAAATTGCGTCAGCGTTTCTTGGATTGTCGCTTGATTGTGTAGGTCTTGGACGAGCATCGCATCAATGTAAATAATTCGTGCCATGCGTGGATCATCTTTAATGGTATTCAGTAGCGCAGATAACCCTGCTGTGACCATATTTTTCGGTTCAGGAGCAGCCATGAGTACAGCTTGGGTCAAACAGCTTTGCATTTTACTGATCATGCGTAAAAAAACAGTTTGGAAAAGTTCTTCACTCTTTTTAAATGACTCATAAAAATAGCGTTCAGTGAGTTTTGCTTCGTTACAAACATCTTTGACGGTCACAGAGAAAAATCCTTGTGTCCCATACATCGTAATACCTGCTTCGATCAGTTTTTCCCGACGAGCTTCTTTGCGCTCAGTTAAAGACAGACCTTTAAATTGACGCTCTTTGGTTTCGTTCGTTTTTTTCTTTGTATTGGCTTGCTTCTCAGTTGTCATCGAAAAACCGTTCCCTAAAAAAGTCTATATATCGTATGTCTAGCAGCGCTTAGATTGCAAACTGTTTAAAAATAATATGTCTTGTTTCTGTCGCTTTAGCCAATAACACGATGTATGACTCAAATGCTAACAGACCTTAGAACGAGCATTTATGACAAGCATTATGTTTGTTCTTGCCATTTGTCTTAAAAGCATAGTGTACTATATTGACAACATGTATTGTCAAAATTATATTGGTTACAAGTTAAACGGCACATGATCTGAGCGAATATGTGCATATCATTCGCAATACAAAGGATAGGCAATGAAAAACTTTAAAAATAAAGTCGCAGCGATCACAGGTGCTGGCTCTGGGATTGGACAACAACTGGCACTTTTGTTGGCTCAACAAGGCTGCCATTTGTCATTGAGTGATATCAATGACAAAGGTTTGGCACAGACTGTTGAGTTGGTTAAACAATATCCAGTTACCGTAACCACCAAAGTCCTTGATGTTTCTGACCGTGATGCGGTGAAACAATGGGCACAAGATACCGTACAAGATCATGGCTCGGTCAATATGATCTTCAACAATGCAGGTGTTGCATTAGGCTCAACTGTAGAAGGTGCAAGCTACGAAGATCTAGAATGGATTGTTGGAATTAACTTTTGGGGCGTGGTTTACGGTACTAAAGAATTCCTACCATTTATTAAACAAACTAAAGATGGCCATATCATCAACATCTCTAGTATTTTTGGCTTAACCTCACAACCGACACAGTCTGCATATAATGCGACTAAATTTGCGGTGCGTGGTTTTACTGAATCGCTTCGCCAAGAGTTAGATATTGAGAAAAGTGGCGTAAGCTCACTTTGTGTACATCCGGGTGGTATCCGTACCAATATTGCAAAAGCTGCAAAAATGAATGACAGCTTAAAGAGCTTGGGGATGGACCCAAATAAATCGATTAAGCAGTTTGATAAGTTTTTGCGGACACCTCCTGAAGAGGCGGCTCGTCAAATTCTTCAGGCAGTATTGAAAGATAAACGCCGTTTATTAATTGGAACAGATGCTCGTATCGTTGATTCATTCCAGCGCTTATTCCCAACAGGCTATCAACGTATAGCGGCTTTGGCGACCAAAATGATGTAATTCTAATTCGCTTTGAGAAAGCCATTCTAAACCGAATGGCTTTTTTTTAAATCAAAACTTTGATTTTCCCTTTCTTCCAAACGAACTGATAATACGTGGCTTGGAATACACATAAGCAGACAAAAGCCAGAGCATAGGCCATCCAAATTCCTGTTAGTCCCCATAGTGTGGTAAACCAATAAGCACAAGGAATCTCGATCAGAAGGATGGTGAAGATATTAATCAACATCGGTACAGTAACCGTTCCGCTAGCACGCATAATCGAAGCAAAAATCGCACTTGCACCAAAAAACAGCAATGACCATAACACGATAAATAATAGCTGCTGACCCAAAACGACCACTTCAGGATCGGTAATAAACAGTGCCATTAAATATTTGGAAAATAGATAGCCTAAAGCAATTAAGCTACCTGTAAACAGGAAGTTCATGCTTAATGCAGTACGAGTAACGCGACTGAGTAGCTCTGCTTTTCCTGCACCGATGGCTTGTGCTGCGAAAATAGAGGCGGCAATGGAGATGGAAAGTGCTGGAAATTGGATATAATTCAGAACTTGGTTGACTGCACCATAGGCTGCGGTCGCATTTGCACCATAACGATTGACTAAGCCAATAATCACCAAACCAGCCAATGAAGTGGTGACCATTTGAATCCCTGTAGGAATACCCAATTTAAGGATGAGTTTGCTTAACTCTGCATCATGACGTAGATGTTGTAAAAGTTGACGGTCGATTTTGAGTGGATGTTTTTTATAATTCAGATAAAAGCCCAAAAAAACCAGCACTGCCAAATAACCGATAATACTGGCGATTGCGGGCGCAACAATACCAAGCGCAGGGAAGCCGAAATAACCTTTTAGCAGTATGGGGGTGACGGCTAAACCAATCAAACTGGTTAAACCCAATGCAATCAGTGGCGTTACGCTATCACCAACACCGCGTAAGATCGAGGTATAAATAATATACACAAAAAGCAATGGACTACCTGCCATCATCCATTGCACATAAGGCAATGACAGATGCATCACAGTAGGATCAGTACCTAGCAGGATTAAAATATGTTCGGCAAAGAATAACCCGAGGACGGCAATAATACTGCCCCCAATTAAGGTCATAAACAGCGTAGAGCCAATAACGCTACGCACTTTTTCTAGGTTCTGTGCGCCCCATGCTTGTCCAATTAAAACGGTTGTTCCCGCAGAGAGTCCAATAATAAAAGCAAGCAAAAAGAACAAGACCGGAAAATATACCGAGACAGCAGCAACAGCATCTACCCCCATCATTTGACCTACAAAGATGGTATTAATCGTTCCCGACAAATTTTGTAAAATATTGGTTGCAATCAGTGGGACGAGAAAAACAAAAAAGGTTTTCCATAGATTGGGTTGCATCACCAAAGGCTGGTGTGGTGTCATTCAAATTCCTTGATACTTCGTCCCGAAAATGGATCTGCTGTGTTTTCAACATAGCATAAGCTAGCATCAAGTTATGAGTATTCAGTTGATTTTTTGTTGATTAACACTGCATTAGGATGTCACCTGCTCGTTGAAGCGTTGCATCTGTCTTGGCAAAACAAAAACGAATCAGCCTCAGTGATTCAGGGGCTTGTTGATAAAATACGGAAATAGGGATAGCTACAATTTTATGTTGTTCTGCCAAGAACTGACACATGGCCACATCGTCTAAATCTAGGCGGATGGCAGAGTAGTCCAAACTTTGGAAATAGGTGCCTGGTGAGGGAATAAAATTAAAACGAGAATTTTGAATCTGTTGATTAAATAAATCACGCTTGGTTTGATAAAAATCAGGCAGTGTTTGGATATGCTCAGGATGGTGTTGCATATAATTGGCGAGTGCGATTTGACAAGGCGTGGTACCACAGAAATTGGCAAATTGGTAAATCTGCCTGAACAACTGCATTAACTGTGGTGTGGCTACACAATAACCAGTTTTCCAGCCCGTAACATGAAAGCTTTTGCCAAATGATCCGATGACAAAACTACGTTCGCGTAATTCTGGAAAGTGCAGTGCGCTGTAATGTTTTTGTCCATCAAAAACGAGATGTTCATACACCTCATCGGAAAGCACCACAATATTTTTATCTTGAATCAGCTCAATCAATTGTAGCCAGTCTTGTTCTGACCAAATTGCACCTGTTGGATTATGTGGTGTGTTGACAATGATCATACGGGTTTTGGTATTGATGCTGTCTTTGACCTTTTGCCAATTCACTTGAAAGCTGGGTGCATCTAAATGGATATGAACAGATTTTCCGCCTGCAAGCTGTACCGCAGGTGCATAACTGTCATAGCTTGGATCAAAAATGATCACCTCATCATCGGCATGAATACAGGCTTGGATCGCACAGAAAATCGCAATGGTTGCACCCGGAGTAATCGTGATTTCAGTGATAGGATCTAGTTGCAATTGATCACGTAGTAAAAATTGCTGTGCCATTTGCTCACGTAAAGCCAATACACCATCTCCAGCAGGATATTGATTGTATCCATCGAGGGTGGCTTGACTGAGTGCTTCAAGTAGCGCCTGCGGAGCGGGAAAATCAGGAAATCCTTGTGATAGGTTCAATGCATTGAGCCTATGAGCGAGCTCAGTCATCACGCTAAAAATGGTTACGCCTTGACGAGGAAGTTTTGACTGAAGCTGCAACATTGTTTTTAACCTAATTTACGTTTTATTTTGATGTGATTGTATCGAGATAAACGGTCATTTTCCAAATGGTCGATGCCAAAGGAAAAAGTTGCGCCTTTCACTTACTATCTTAAAAAATGTGTCTTATATCAATAGAAAGATAGAAAATGTGCCTGAATAAAAACAATAGTGACGGAATTGGTCTTTTTTTATTTAAATTTGTCAAATAAATTGTTATTTTTCAATTATATAATGTGTTTTAATTTTAATCTTTAAGCGATATAATTTATAGCGAGTGATTAAAATAAATACGAATTATTGTGAAATAGGACATTCAGAGATGGACAATTTCGATCTAAAAATACGCTACCCACATCATATCGATTTAAAAGATGTCGATCAGTTCGAAGCATTGAATACGATAGGCGTATTAACTCGCTTTGATAGAATGGCTTGGAAACAACTCTTAAGTCGTTGGTTACAGTTAGATGGAGCAAGTCCGACTTTTACGATAACAGATGGAAATACGGAACATACGATTGAAATTATCTTGAATACTTATTCTTCGTCTCAAGAGCTGAGCTTTATCGTAAAAACGGACATTGCAGTGGTGGTACCCAAAAAACAAGTTTTTGGATTGATTACCTTTCAAGCCAAAGAAAGAATTCATTTTAATCAAATTTCATTGGCACAAGTGAAAACGTACCTGACCGCATTTTTGAAGCAAGATACCGATACTTTGGTACGATACTATCAACAAAGTAAACAATTGGCTTGTTGATCTATTTCACCATGAACGGTTTACAAGAGTTAGCCCTAATCACATGCGCGTTAGGGCCGAATACGGCAAAAATGAGATATCTTGCGATATGCCTGTCCTTTACAGAACATTTTCAACAACGGCACGTATGATCCCTAAGATCAAACCGATAAACGTACCAACAATCACACCATTCACACGAATCATGTGTAAATCACCGCCAACTTCACTCTCGATTTTGGCAATCATTTCTCGTGAATCCCACTCATGGATTCGTTCACTGATATAACGAATAATTTTATCGCTGTATTGTTCACTAAAATTGGTCGCTAAGCCCACCATTTTAGTATTGAGGACTTGGCGAACCTTATCATTTTGGATCAAGCTCACCCCAAGTTGCTGGATTGCAGCTTGTAAATTGGTGGCAATGCCGGAATCTTCCTGCATCAAATCCGTCTTGATTGCATCACATAAGATTGCGATTGCACCTGTAATAAAATTCAAAACCTGCGGGCTGTCGAGTAGCGCATCTTTACCATTGTTTAAACGTTGGCTGGCTTCACTGTCATTGTCTGCAAGTTCCAACATCAGTTTATGGGTTACAGCTTCAATATCCTGTCGCCACGGATGGTCTGGGTTGGCAAGCATGGATTCAACTCGTTCAATCAGTGAGTCAATGGTACGTTGTTGTACGTCGATACCAATCCAACTTGCACCTTTTGCTAATTTCCACACCCCTAACTCTTTAAACAATGTACGTGATAATTCGCGTGCTTCTTCGGGATGAGAAACCATCCATTCGTGAGCAACATCCAAACCACGCTGTAACACATCTTGATGGAAATCATTATCTAAAACGGCACGTAGCATCTCACTGGCTAGGGTATTGATTTTGGTACTGCGAACCCATTGCACACTGTTATTTTGGACAAAATTTGCAATTTGATCTTGACTGACAAACTCAAAAATTTTCGGCACCGTTTGCTGAATGATCTGCACCACTTGCCCGTTATTTTTAGGATTGGCAAGCCATTCACCCACTGCCAGACTGATATCGGTGTTTTGTAGGCTGCGCTGTACAATCACAGGAGAGAGGAAGTTCTCTTGCACAAAACGTCCCATCGATTCAGCAATACGTGCCTTATTACGTGGAATAATCTCGGTATGGTCACGTAACAATTTCGGTAGGGGCATTTTTCCAAATGGGTTGCGGAATAATACCGTGACGGCATACCAGTCTGCTAATCCTCCGACCACACCCGCTTCAGCACCTAACATGAAGATATGGATGAGCCATTTATATTCAGGTAGAAAGTGCGCCACAATCATGAGAGCAACCCATGCCGAGACAGCAATAATCAAGGCGATGGTGGCAAAGTTTTTACTTCTTTGCAGACTTGGGACGTGGATTTCTTCGGCTGAAGTCATTGAGTCATCCTATTCATTCATTTTTTGTTTTGAGGTGAGGCAGGTGGCTGCAACACTTCTCCTGTTGGACTCAATCCGTATTTTTGACCTAAGGATTGTAGAATTAATTGCGCATCAAAGGCATCAGGCGATTGCTGTTGAGTCTTGAAGCATTCGATAGTATACGACACTTGGATTGGATCAAGATTGACCACTTGTGGCATATCATAGAATGGATCCGGCCAAAACGCAGGGTGGCGACGATAATAACCATACGGATAATAAGGTCGACTTGGATAAATCACCGCTTGGCGTTGCTCTTTAATACGTGCATTACTCGGATCATCAACGACAGTGAAAAATCTGAAACCGTTTTGTACCGTGGTCTGAGCTGCTTTTAATAAAGTGATTTCTTCCGCTGTACCATAACTCAGATTATTTCCTGCTTGGAAGCTGATACGAAAGCTTTTGTTATTTAATGGATAAGCGGTAAATTGACCGAGTTGATCAAACGTCTTGGGCTGTTTAGGAACAGTTGCACATCCTGCAAAGGTCAGTGCGATGAGTACAGGCATACACATTAATAACGATTTCATTTGTTATTCCTCTCTGGAAGATCGGATCAAAAGTGGCTGTCCGGTTGAGTTAGAAATTCAAGTTCTTCTGCTGTTGAAACTCGACCAAGTGCCGCATTACGATGTGGATAGCGTCCAAAACGATCAATGATCACTTTATGCTTTTCTTCGAAGCTTAAATTGATGGGATTGCCTAAACGTTGAAATAACGCTAGGGCATAATCGTGAATCATTTTGGACTCACTATGCATAAACGGCATGTATAAAAACGAACGTTGTTCGGGGCTCAGTTCAGTGTCGAGTTGCAAACTAATTGCCTCTTGTGCCAACATCAGTGCCATGCTGTCATAGGCAAAAGCTTGGGCTTGATCTCGATATAAGTTGCGAGAAAATTGATCTAAAATAATAATTTCGGCCAAGCGTCCTTCAGCAGTTTGACGCCAAGACCAAAGTTCTGCTTGTGCAGCTTGATGATGGATTGATTGAAAAAGCTCACGAATTTTGGCATCAAAGGCATCACTTTTAGCAAACCAAAGTGGTTGATGATCGGGAGTAAACCAAAAATTTAGAATGTCTTGTGCTTGCATAAGAAGTTATCCATCAGCAGAATTATTTTTTAATAAAATCACAATTTCGGCATGTCTTAAATAACAAGTTTGTGATAAAAATTGCCAAATTAAATCAGCTGACTAGATGGCAATAGTCGTTATAATTGACAAAAGCAAGCCACTACTCAGTGTTTGGCCAGTGAATCAATGAGCATATATATTATGAATCAACCCAGCGCACTTTCTTCCTCTGTGATACCAACTTGGGTAGATGCTTCGCAATTGGCAGGTATGTTACGTGGTATCGAGCGTGAAAGTTTGCGTATGCAAAGCAATGGATTTTTATCACAAAAAAACCATCCGATTGCTTTAGGCTCAGCACTGACACATCCGCACATCACGACAGATTATTCTGAAGCATTAATGGAATTTATCACGACACCGCATAGTACGATTGCGGCTGCGTTAGATGAGTTGCGTGATATTCATCATGTGGTGCATCAGCATTTGCAAGACGGGGAAAAGTTATGGCCGCTTTCCATGCCGTGTATGTTGGATGATCATGAAGAAAATATTAGATTGGCGCAGTATGGTACATCCAATATTGGTCGTTTTAAAACTTTATATCGTCATGGTTTAGGTGTGCGTTATGGTCGCCGTATGCAGACTATTTCAGGTGTACATTATAACTTGTCTTTTCCCGATCAACTGTTTGAAGACCTACAACAGCATGAAACCAATGCTGAATTAAAGCAGCTCAGTTTGCAGGATTATCGTAGCCATCGTTATTTTGGTTTGATTCGTAACTTTATTCGACTGACGCCTTTAGTGATGTATTTATTGGGTGCTAGTCCATCCGTATGTCGTTGTTTTTTGACTGGTCGTGAGCATCATTTACAAGCATTGATCAAAGGGACATTGTATTTGCCAGAAGCAACGGCCTTACGTATGGGACGTCTAGGGTATCAGAATTCAGCCCAAAAGCAGCTTGGTATTCACTATAACGATTTGCATGATTACTTAGAGGGTTTACAAAAAGCTGTGCACACACCTTACCCTCAATTTACAGCCCTAGGCTTAGATGATGAGCAAGGTGAGCCGATTCAAATCAATGATCATGTTCTACAAATTGAAAATGAATACTATAGTTTGATTCGCCCAAAACAAGTACCAGAACAAGGTGAGACACCTTCCCAAGCGTTAAAAAATCGTGGTGTGGGTTATGTAGAGTTACGTGCCGTGGACGTCAATCCTTATCGTGCGATTGGTATTGATGAGACTGCAGCTGGATTTTTGGAAAGTTTAGCTTTGTATTGTTTGTTGAATGACAGCCCTGAATTGTGGGCAGATGAACAAGATCAGATAGATCTAAATCAAACCGAAATTGTCAATCGAGGGCGTGCGGCAGACGCCAAAATTAAAGATGGACCGATTGAGGTACCTTTCCAAGATTGGGCACAACGTCATCTTGGTCAGATTCAAGCCTGCGCGATTTTATTGGATCAAATGGACCGCACTTCACTATATCAAGATGCTGTACAGGTGATGCAACACCGCTTATATCAGGTTGAAAATACGCTTTCGGAGCAGGTAATCAATGATACCTTGCAACATGGAGGGACATGGAACTTTGGTAGTATCATGGCTCAACAGCATGTACAGGATTATGAGCAGCACCAAATCAGTTTAGAAAGAAAACAATATTTCGAACATTTGGCACAAACTTCGTTGCAAAAACAGTCTCAACTCGAACAAGATAATCACATGAGTTTTGCAGAATATCTTGCACAATACCGCTAGGGTCTGTCGATATTTTATCGTAAGGGTGATCATTCTTATTGCGACAGAGGACATTTTTTAGAGGATTTTCCATGCGCTGGAATTACCGTTTAGTCAGTACTGTATTGGTACTGATGAGCATTATTGGGCTCGCATTTGCATTATATTTAGAACATGTGCAAGGTCTTGAACCTTGTCCTTTATGTATTTTCCAGCGAATTGGTTTAATTGGCATGGGTTTAATTGCATTAGTTGCATTTATTCACAACCCAATTTCAAACTTTTTTAAGCGCTTTTATGCCTTGTTGGCAACTTTAGCGATTGGATGGTCGGCTGGCGTTGCCGCACGGCATGTATGGTTACAACATTTACCACCAGATCAAGTACCGAGTTGTGGACCAGGCTTAGACTATTTGGTTGATGTTTTGCCGATGAAAGCAGTTTTGCAGCAAGTGCTGTCTGGCTCAGGAGAGTGTGCCATGATTGATTGGAGTTTTCTGGGACAATCACTACCTGTTTGGTCTTTGATCTATTTCAGCCTGATCCTTGTGATTTGTTTATGGCAACTCTTTAGAAAATATCCTGCTTAATTGGTAAAAAAGCCAACATGATGTTGGCTTTTTTATTGGATAAAATTTGGAGCACTGTTTAGGTTTCAACAATTCCTTCCAGATCTTCAAAGCTATGATTATTTGGAATATTAATGAGATGGGTTTGAACACCTGCTTCAACCTTATCACTCACATCTGGATATAACCAACGGGTAATTTGCTCTGCGACACTAGAGTGGTATTGAATCTCAAAATGGTTCAAACCATAGAAAACCGCTTTATGTGTATCAGGAAGTTTAAGTTGGAAGCGAGGATTTGGGTGTTCACCTAAAGCACTTTTAACACTCACCAAATAGTCACCAATTACGGTGAGTGCTTTGGTTCTAAGCTTTTCGAATTCAAGTGTACCAGCGATGAGGAAGGTGTTGATATGTGATGGTAATGGTGCTGGCTTACGATTGTCATCTTCAAAACCAATCCGTGCATCATTATGTTCCCAGTCATCATCACGTACGCTACCGTGACGTAAATCTAAAATCCCATTACTGCGAATATTGACCAATTGACCGATAAGGCTAATAAATGGAAATGCACCGAGTTTATCTTGCAGAATGAAACCAAAACGTTCAAGTACTGCACCATGATGCGGTGAGCCAATACAGACCAAATTTTCAACCATGTGAACCCATTGGCATAGGTTCTGCTTACCATAGAACAGAGCACTACGAGAGACTAATCCTCCCATACTATGCCCAATCAAATCGATACTGGTGATGCGTGGATTACGTTGAACTAAATCTTCTAGCACATTGGCAAAGCTACGACCATTGGCTGAAATACGACGCCCTGTATTGTAGTTGAGATACAGCATGGTGTTGTTATCACGTTGCGCAAGCAAGCGTTCACCAATGCCACCATAGCGATGATTCGACCAAGTTAAATGGTTCATACAAAGACCATGTGTCAAAATGACTACACGACCTGTGAGTTCACCTTGTTGCAATGAACCATAATGATCATACAGCACCATAGGGAGTGCCATCGGGTTATGCTGTTTTAAGAAAAAATCACCAAAGATTCCATTGAGTGCGCCGACTACAAAGTGTAAAGAAGGACTCAACGGCTTGTCATGCAGCACTGGAAATTTTGCAATGACTCTGCGCAAGTTTGGTGCAAGGAAGCTAACGCCGTATTTTTGAATCGCGACATAGGAGAATTGGTAAAATCTCTGTAATTGTGGGTGCTTTTGTAATTTTTTGGCCTTTTGTGCACTCAAACCAAGCGTTGTCCGTAACACTTCAGTTTGTACCAATTGCACTAATTCGTGCACCCCACTTAAGCTAGTGCTTACGAGTTGTGCCAAACCTTCCAAAACATCCGCCTGACTGGGAGGGGTACTGTCCCATTTACAGTAGGTTTCATGTAGAGGTGTTAAACTTGGCATATTGATTTCCTCATCCTTGATATATACCGAAGGTTTGAAGTTATTGACCTAACATTGTTTAGATAAACTACAGCAAACGCATGCATCTTTTCTTGTTTCAACAGTATTTTTTTTAGAATACTGATGAACGGTGCAGAGTATCGTTTTTTGTGTCTGACAATTTCGGGCTTATCTGTAAATTATATTGTTATTTATTTATCAATTGTGATCGATAATGTGATCTATCTGGCTTTAAGTCAAGCAAATGACGCTGTAGGTGCGTATGCAAATTATTTATTTACATGGTTTTCGAAGTAGCCCAAGGTCAATAAAAGGGCAACAGTTGTATCAGTATTGTGCAAATTATGATCACATTCACGTGCATTTGCCTGATTTAAATCACCCACCACAACAGGTTTTGAAGCATCTTTCGGTATTGGTGGAAAGTTTACCACTCGATCAAGTGGTGTTGGTGGGAAGCAGTTTAGGGGGATTTTATGCGACCTATCTTGTCGCAAAATATGCATGTCCTGCTGTTTTGATCAATCCCGCTATGCGACCATGGCAGTTGTTTCAAGATTTATTCGGAATTGAACAGATTCCACTCAAAGTGACCGACGCATGGACACTTGATGTCGATCAATTGCAGCAATTACAATCGATTGCTGAGACCAGCTTAGCGTATGCTGATAAAATTCTGGTGCTATTGCAACAAGGTGATGAGGTCTTGGATTATCGTCAAGCACAAGGCTATTATAGTGCAGCGCATCCATCATCATTGATTTTAACTGACGCTAATGGTAATCATGCAATGGATGATTTTGAAGAAAAATTACCTCTAGTACTCGAATTTTTATCGGCAGCCCTGCAAAAAGGAAATCAGACCAAGTGACACAATACACGGCACAATCTCTTGAAGTTCTTTCTGGTTTAGATCCTGTTCGTCGTCGTCCCGGAATGTATACCGACACCTCACGTCCAAACCACTTGGCACAAGAGGTAATTGACAATGCTGTCGATGAGGCGCTTGCAGGTCATGCCAATCAAGTGACGGTCACGATTTATGAAGATGGTTCATTATCGGTGGAAGATAATGGTCGAGGAATGCCAGTTGATATTCATCCAGAATATGGACAAAGTGGGATCGAAATTATTCTGACCAAGCTCCATGCAGGCGGCAAGTTCAGTACAGATAACTATCAGTTCTCAGGTGGTTTGCATGGCGTTGGTATCTCTGTGGTCAATGCTTTATCTACACGGGTTGAAGTCGCTGTACAACGCCATGGTAACTTGTATCAGATGGCATTTGAGCAAGGTGAGCCTGTTGCGCCATTATCTGTTTTAGAAGGCAAAGTGGCGAAACGTGCGACGGGGACAACGGTACGTTTCTGGCCAGAAGCGAAATATTTTGATAGTCCTAAGTTCGCATTAAAAGCGCTTAAACATAATTTAAAAGCCAAAGCGGTGTTAGCAGCAGGCTTAAAAATTATTTATGACGATAAAATCAATAATGAAAAGATTGAATGGCAATTTGAAAATGGTCTAGTGGACTATTTGATGGATGAACTTGAAGATCGTGAAATTTTGCCAGCCCCAGCTTTTGTGAGTAGTGGACAAGCGGAACGTGCTGCTTGTGAGTTTGCAATTTGCTGGAATGTTGAAGGTGGTGAACAGATTCAGGAAAGTTATGTCAACTTGATTCCAACTGCACAAGGCGGCACCCATGTTAATGGCTTACGATCTGGTGTGACAGAAGCGTTGCGCGAGTTTTGTGAATTACGTAATTTATTGCCGCGCAATATGAAGCTATCCGCGGAAGATGTGTGGGATGGGGTTAATTTCATCCTGTCATTGAAATTCCAAGAGCCTCAATTCTCAGGGCAGACCAAAGAACGCCTATCCAGTCGTGAAGCTTCGAATATTGTTCTCAATATTGCCAAAGATGCATTTGCATTATGGTTAAACCAACATGCCGAGATCGCGACTCAATTAGCTGAAATGGCAATCGCCAAAGCGGGACGTCGTTTAAAAGCAGCTAAGAAAGTTGAACGTAAGAAGATTGTAGCTGGTCCAGCATTACCTGGAAAATTAGCAGACTGCGTGGGCTTAACCCGTGAAGATAGTGAACTCTTTATCGTCGAAGGGGATTCTGCTGGTGGTAGTGCTAAACAAGCACGAGATAAGAATTTCCAAGCGATTATGCCGATTCGTGGAAAAATCTTAAATACATGGGAAGTGTCTTCTGATGAGGTATTGGCTTCACAAGAAGTACATGACATTGCGATTGCGATCGGGGTTGATCCTGGCAGTGATGATCTATCAGAATTACGTTATGGAAAAATTTGCATCCTTGCCGATGCGGATTCGGATGGACTGCACATTGCAACATTATTGTGCGCTTTGTTTGTGAAGCATTTCCCGACATTGGTAGAAGAAGGCCACTTATATGTTGCTATGCCGCCGTTATATCGAATTGATATCGGAAAAGATGTGCACTATGCATTGGACGATGATGAGTTAGAAGCGATTCTAAAAAATATTAAAGGCAACAAGAACCCACAAATCACGCGATTCAAAGGTTTGGGTGAGATGAACGCCAGCCAACTACGTGAAACTACCATGGATCCGAATACACGCCGTTTGGTTCAGTTGGACTTGGATGATGCACATTTAACTGCTGGTTTGCTGGATAAGTTACTTGCGAAAAAGCGAGCGGCGGATCGTAAGCATTGGTTAGAGCAAAAAGGCAATTTGGCAGATATTGCGGTTTAGATGATGGGCTAAGCTCAACGGAAAAAGCCAAGCAGATGCTTGGCTTTTTTATGAAGATCAAAAATGCATCATTTTAGTTCACTGCGTATTTTTTGTATGCAATGTTGTATACAAGATGGGATTTTTGTAGAACAATTCTTATAAAAACATATATAAAACAATATATTAAACTATTGGCATGAAAATTGAATAACTCCATTCAGTCAAAATCACAAGATCAAACTGTGGAGAACAAAGATGCAAAATAAAATGATGTCAATGTCTGTACTGATGGCTGCCATGATGGGGGTGGGGCTTGTGGGGTGTTCAAAGCCAGCCGAGAAAACAGAACAGAGCACAACCGAAGCAAAAGCTGCACCAGCAAGCGGTGAAACCATTAAGGTCGGAATTTTACATTCACTTTCAGGAACGATGGCGATTTCTGAGACCTCACTGAAAGACACAGCCTTGATGACCATTAATGAGATCAATGCCAACGGTGGGGTTTTAGGTAAAAAATTAGAGCCTGTGGTGGTAGATCCTGCATCAGACTGGCCGTTATTTGCTGAGCGTGCACGTCAGCTGATTACTCAAGATAAAGTTGCCGTGATTTTCGGGAGTTGGACATCAGTATCGCGGAAATCAGTTCTCCCCGTCGTTGAAGAATTAAATGGTTTAATGTTCTACCCTGTGCAGTATGAAGGTCAGGAACAATCTAAGAATATTTTCTATACTGGCGCAGCGCCAAACCAGCAAGCGATTCCTGCGGTTGAATATTTAATGAGTGATGAAGGGGGCAAGGCTGAACGTTTTGTCTTACTTGGAACAGACTATGTTTACCCACGGACCACCAATAAAATTTTACGTGCTTTCTTGAAGTCTAAAGGCATTGCCGATGCGGACATTATGGAAGAGTACACCCCATTTGGTCATAGTAATTATCAGACTATTGTTGCCAATATTAAAAAGTTTTCTGCAGGTAAAAAAACCGCAGTGATTTCGACCATCAATGGCGATTCAAACGTACCATTTTATCGTGAACTGGGTAACCAAGGGATTAAAGCCGCTGATATCCCTGTCATGGCATTTTCGGTGGGTGAAGAAGAGTTACGTGGTATTGATACCAAACCATTGGTGGGGCATTTGGCAGCATGGAATTATTTCATGTCAGTCAAAAATCCAAAAAATACTGAGTTTGTTAATAAATTCAAGCAATTTGCTGTGGAATACAAACTTCCAAATGCCGATAAAGTTGTGACTAACGATCCGATGGAAGCAACCTATGTTGGGATCAATATGTGGAAGCAAGCGGTTGAAAAAGCGGGGACTACAGATGTCGATAAAGTCCGTGAAGCAATGGCAGGACAGACTTTCGCAGCGCCGTCAGGTTATACCTTAAAAATGGATGAAAGCAACCATCATTTACACAAACCTGTGATGATCGGACAAATTCGTGCAGATGGGCAATTTGACGTGGTTTATAAAACACCAGAAACCATCAAGGCAGAGCCTTGGAGCCCTTATATCCCAAAATAAGCTTGTTCTACAACCTGCTATTTCGATGGCAGGTTTCTTCATTTTCTTTTTCGGTTCTTCGTAAAATCTACGATCCATAAGGGCGAGTCGTATGGCAAAACACTATGTTTTAGCATTGCTCTGCGTGATGACACATTTTTTTTGTAGTCTTGCATGGGCAGAGCAAGATCCTCTAGCAACCACCTCTTCAGTGATAACGCCTGTTGCAAGCCAAGATGCGATTCAAAGCTTTGTGAAAGGTGATTTTGCAACACGTCGTGCGATGTTGAATCAGTGGCCAGCCAGTATTGAACAACTGGACCAACTGGTTGCGTATATTGACCAAAATGAGTTGTATACCGATCGTGCGGGACAGACTTACATTTTACAAAATGATGAGGTCTTACTCAGTTATCCTGCCAAACAGGTATTGGAAGATTGGCCCGCCGATTTATCTCAAGTTACTTTGGTCAATACCTTACGCAAAGCGCTTAATTTCGGGCAAGCCAAAGTGAAACTCAATTCAGAAGATGCATCACAGCGTTTGGCAGCCGTTGATATTTTGGAAAATAACTTGGCTGAAATTGATGTCGCAATGGTCAAGCAACTCTATCTCAACGAGAGCAACAACAAAGTCAAAGCACGCTTAGCACAACTTAAAGCACGCTTAGAGTTTAATGATGCAGATGTATTTGGAAAAATTGCGGCGGTCAATGTTCTCGCTGAATCGAATCGCCCTGATGTATTGGCAATGATTGAGCAAACCTTAGAGCAGCCGATTGCCAACCAAGAATTACAAACGGCTTTGTTGGATGCCAAGAGTAAAATTAAAACCAGAATACAAGCCAGTGAATGGTCTGGACATGTGTTTTCAGGTTTAAGCACCGCCAGTATTTTATTGCTTGCAGCACTTGGTCTCGCTATTACCTACGGGTTGCTGGGTGTCATTAATATGGCACATGGCGAATTGATCATGATTGGTGCATATACCACTTACGTTGTACAAAGCTTTTTCAAAACCCATTTTGTTGGTTTAGTCGATTGGTATTTACTGGCTGCGATTCCTGCTGCATTCCTTGTTAGTGCGCTGATCGGCATGCTGATTGAACGTACGGTGATCCGTCCTTTATATGGTCGTCAACTTGAGACCTTATTGGCGACTTTTGGTGTCAGTCTGATTTTGATGCAATTGGTACGTATGGTTTTTGGTGCACAAAATGTCGAAGTTTCGAATGTGTCATGGCTCAGTGGTGGTATTGCACTTACGCCGAGTTTAATGTTGCCTTATAACCGCATTGCGATTATTGCATTCACCATTGCAGTTTTACTGTTGTTGGTGTTCTTACTCAATAAAACCCGTTTCGGATTATTCGTTCGTGCCGTCACACAAAACCGTCAGATGGCGCGTGCAGTAGGGATTCGTTCAGCGCGTATCGATATGATGGCTTTTGGTCTCGGTTCTGGTTTGGCTGGCTTGGCAGGTTGTGCGCTGGCACAAGTGGGAAATGTGGGACCTGATCTTGGACAGAACTACATTATCGATGCTTTCCTCGTGGTGGTCGTCGGTGGTGTGGGGCAAGTGTGGGGCGCAGTTTTGGCAGCACTTGGTTTAGGGATCAGTGGCACGGTGTTGGAAATCGGCATGGGTGCTGTATTGGCAAAAATTATTCTACTGGTACTTGTGATTTTGTTTATCCAAAAACGTCCACAAGGTTTGTTTGCCATCAAAGGCCGTTTTGTGGAGTAAGCCAATGAAAATGACAACAATGTTTTCAGATCAGCCATACAGTGCGGTTGCAATCGGTCTGTGTTTCGGGGTGTTGCTACTTTTACCATGGCTGCACCTGCTCCCTCCGGATTCAGCATTTTACTTATCCGCGTATTGGGTCACCTTGATTGGCAAAATTATGTGCCTTGCTTTAGTGGCATTGGCATTGGATTTGGTGTGGGGCTATGCCGGTATTTTGAGTTTAGGGCATGGTTTGTACTTCGCACTGGGTGGTTATGCTTTTGGCATGTATCTGATGCGCCAATCCGCAGGCGATGGCTTACCCGATTTTATGCGGTTTCTCAGTTGGACTGAATTGCCGTGGTATTGGACAGGAACAGAACATATTCTCTGGGCAATGGCACTGGTGATTTTAGTCCCTGGAATTGTGGCCTTTATTTTTGGTTTCTTTGCATTTCGCTCGAAAATCAAAGGAGTGTATTTCTCGATTATTACTCAGGCAATGGTGTTTGCCGCAGCACTCTTGTTCTTCCGTAACGAAACAGGCTTTGGCGGAAACAATGGTTTCACAGGTTTTAAAACCTTATTGGGTTTTGATATTACCTCTGCACCGATGCGTGCCACCTTATGTTTTGTAACTGCTTTGATGTTGATGCTGTGCTTTATTGGATTACGTCAGTTGATGAACCGTCCTTATGGTCGTGTACTCGGTGCAATCCGTGACAGTGAAAACCGTTTGCAATATTTAGGTTATCGCACGCTGTGGTACAAACTGTCAGCATGGGTGCTTTCGGCTGTGATCGCAGGGATTGCAGGTGCACTCTATGTACCGCAAGTTGGCATCATCAATCCGAGTGAAATGAATCCTGTCAACTCAATTGAAATGGCCGTGTGGGTTGCTGCGGGTGGGCGTGGTACCTTGATTGGCCCAATTTTAGGTGCAGGTCTGATCAATGCCGCTAAAACCTATTTCACGGTAGCTGCACCTGAAGCATGGCTGCTGATTTTGGGCGCATTATTTATTGTGGTGACTTTATTCCTTCCTAAAGGTGTCATTGGTTTGTTTGACCGCTTTAAAAAGGAGCGTAATTAAATGAGTGATTTACACAACAACTCAGCTCAACATGGTGGTCAACTGGGTGAGGGCTACGGACGCGCCAAAACACAAGGTGCAGACTTTAGTCATGGTATTGCCTTGTATTTAGAAAAAGTTAGTGTTTGGTTTGATTCATTTCGTGCTTTAAATGATTTATCGCTATATATCGCAGAGGGTGAGTTGCGTTGCATTATCGGGCCAAATGGTGCAGGTAAAACCACGTTGATGGATGTGATTACAGGCAAAACCCGTCCAACCACAGGCACAGCATTTTTCGGGCAAAACTATGATCTTGCCAAAATGAGCACCGAGCAAATTGCTGAAGTGGGCATTGGACGGAAATTTCAAAAACCCACTGTGTTTGAAAATTTCACCGTGATGGAAAACTTATTGCTGGCTGCGCCACGAGATAAGCGAGTGAAAAAAAGCTTGTTTAGCCGACTTGATCCAGAAGCGCAGTTGGCACTAGATGAAAGTTTGGAGCAAATTCGTTTAAAGGAATTTGTACAAAAGCCCGCAGGGTTATTGTCCCATGGTCAGAAGCAATGGTTAGAAATCGGTATGTTATTGATGCAGCGACCAAAACTAATTTTATTGGATGAACCTGTGGCGGGGATGACGGATGCAGAAACTGAACGAACAGCCGAACTATGTTTAGAACTTAAAAAGAATCACACGTTAGTTGTGGTTGAACATGATATGAGCTTTATTGACACCATCAGTGAGAAAGTTACGGTCTTAGCGCAAGGTGCAATCTTAGCAGAGGGTACATTGGCAGAGGTACAAGCCAATGAAGATGTGATTGAAAAGTATTTAGGACGCTAGGAGACTGCCATGTTAGAAGTGAAACAAATTAACCAGTTTTATGGTGGCAGTCATATTCTGCGTGATGTGTCTTTATCCGCGCCTGTAGGGGAATGCAGTGTGGTTCTTGGGCGTAATGGCGTGGGTAAAACCACATTATTAAAGTGCTTAATGGGGATTTTGCCGATTAAATCAGGACAGATTTTATTAGATGGAAAAGATATCGCCAAGATGTCACCTGAGCAACGAGTACGTGCAGGCTTGGCTTATGTGCCACAAGGACGAGATATATTTTCGACTTTGACAGTAGAGGAAAATATCTTAATTGGAATGGCGAAATTTTCAGGGGCTAAAACCCGAAAAGTACCGAGTCATCTCTATGATATTTTTCCTGTTTTAGATGAAATGAAGCATCGCCGTGGTGGTGATTTGTCAGGTGGTCAGCAACAGCAGCTCGCTATTGCTAGAGCTTTGGCCTCTGAACCTCGGGTTTTGATTTTGGATGAGCCAACTGAAGGGATTCAACCCTCGATTATTAAAGATATTGGTCGAGTGATTCGTAAATTGGCAGATCAGGGGGAGATGGCAATTGTGTTGGTTGAGCAGTTCTATGATTTCGCTGAAGAACTTGCTGATAATTATACCGTCATGGCACGTGGCCAGGTGATTGCACAAGGACAAGGTACGGATATGCCTGAAAAGGGGATTCGGGAGTTGGTTGCGATTTAATAAAAGCCTCGTAAGAGGCTTTTAATTATTTATTTTCCACTTTATAAAATGTCCCACCTGCATAGACATTGTGTCCAAAGCCACAGGTTGAAGCACCATTATTTTGCTCCACCTCAATCTTTGGTCCATGCTGTGGGTCATTCAGAAATTGCAGTTTGATTTGACAGTCTTCGTAACGATAATTGGCCTGTTTTGCAGTAATTGGCATCGTGGTTTCAAATGAACCTAGGTTTGGACCATAAATAAGTCCACGCAGTCCAAAATAGTAACCTTCAAAATCAATAAGATATCGATTCAGTTGCTTTTTAACCGTAATGTAATCCCATTGCCCAAAACCATTGGCGCGGACATAGTTTCCTTGTAGATCAGTCGATAATTGGGGTTTGGGTAATTGTTTTAAGTTGTATTGACTGGTTTTAGAATCTTTATCTCGTAAAAACCAGACTCTTGCCCATTGCGGTTTACCCAATTTGGCATAACTGAGTCCTACATTATTATTTGCAATTTCAACATCTCGGCCAGTAATCTTGATCCCACTTTCTTCTGCATTCAGTTGGCAGAAGTGTGCCCATGCGGCTTGATTCTCAAATTGTTTTGCTGCCTTAGCATATTGTTTCTGGTCATAAAACCTCTTTCCTACCTGCGCATAATTTTTGACTTTGGCACAGCCTTGTTGTAATTCTTGTTGATAAGATGATTCGGCAAAACTTGTGGTAACTGCAAATGCGCTACTTATCGCTATATATAGTGATATTTTTCTCATCTTATTTATCTTTATAGACTCGGATAATTGTCATTCTAACCAGCCAAATCACAGGACAGCAGTGCTGTATTGTTAAATTTTTATGGCGTATTTAATTGTAGTTGCATCAGGACTAAATCACGCCATTGTCCAAATTTTTGTCCGATTTGAGGCATATAGCCTGTTTGGATGAATCCAAGTTGCTCGTGGAGCACGATTGAACCCTGATTCTCACTATCTATGGCAGCCACCATCATATGCATATGCTGTTGAGTCGCAAGATGAATCAGTTGTTGCATCAAGGCTTTACCAAGCCCTTGGCGTGCATAACTTGGGTCAATAAACACTGAATGTTCAACGCTGTGTCGGTAACCACTAATCGAACGGAATGCTGAATAATAGGCATAACCCGCAATTTTTTTCAGATGCTGATCTTCAACCACAATCATCGGAAATAGCTGCTGTTGTAAATCTTGGAAGCGTTGCTGATAGTCTGTCAGGGAAACGGCTTGATCATTCCAGTTGGCTGTACCCGTGATGATTTCATGGTTGTAAATGGTGATAATTTGCTCAAGATCATGAATTGTTGCCAAGCGAATCTTGTAATACTTATTGAATATGTGAGGCATAAATTGAGTAGAAATAGGCATAGGTTATAGGTTGAATTAGGTGGAAGATGAATTCGAATCAGTGAATTGATTTTATTTCACATTGTGTTACTGCCGCATAGATTATGATGAGGCGGATTGTTTGTGTATAGGGAATCTCTTACTTTTGAAAGATCAAAAGTAACAAAAATCTTCTGTTGAGTTGACGGTACATCCTGATACCGCAACTCAACAAGGCGACATCCATGTCGCCTGTCACGGTAGTAAATGACATCTTAAATTTAAATAAATAGATTTGATTATTTTATTCTACATATCAAAAAAAAACAGCAAGACTGAGCTTGCTGTTTTTAACGATTTGACCAATTTAGAAATGATATTTGATCAAAGCGCTAACGTTGTTTTCGTCGCTGCCTTTGATACCAAATTTATTATTCCAAACTGAATGCTCGACACCTAAATATAAGCGTGTTTCAGGCGAAATGTGTTTACCCACATTCCACTTGTACTGTGTGGTCCAGTTGAGTTCACTGGCGTGATCTTTTTCAGCTGTTGACCAGTCAAGGAAGCCATCGACTAAGAACTCTTCAGTTGAGAGTTTAAATGGCAATGCATAGACAAAAGTAAGCTGGTAGTCATCAGCTGTTTTCTCATTGTTTGCACGGTAGAAATTGATATTTGCATATTGGAAATATGGAAGATCAAGATCAAAGCCTACGCCATATAAGAAGTTATCAAAACTAGAGAAATCATCATTGTTGCTTTCCCATGTTGTTGAAATCAATACGTCTTTGACTGGACCGAAAGCTAATTTTTGACCAGAAATTTCACCTAGACTAAAACGCGGTGAAAGCTCGAAATAAGTGCTTTTATGGTCGTCACTACCACGCATACGATCCATGAAGAAAAATACATCGGCATATTTTACTTTTGCTGCGTATTCAACCGTTAAAGTTGTTTGCTTTTCATCAACAACTTCATAGTTTTCGCCGTATAAACCAGTGAGGCTAAAATCTTGCCAGATCGGTTTTGCTTGAGTAAAAGCTGCTGTAGATACCAATAAACATGTTGCCGCAAGTTGTTTCAATTGCATTTAAAAAATCCCCCCTGAAAGGCGTGTAAAGCATACAAGGAATCAAGCAAAAATAAAGCCAAATTTGACCAAATGCTCAAAAGAATTGTAGTGCTGAAAATCAAAGGGAGTTGCATGTCATTTAACTATTTTTTGCTCAAGTTTTAATAAAAATGTCAAAAATCAGCTTGCATATTTTTCATTATGGACGGATATTGGAATCATAGAAGATCTTCTTTCATACTGAAAAGCAACACATGTAAAGCAAGGAGACGACAAGCATTTACATAAACAAAATATACAACTGCGTTGAATGAATGCATGCTCAAAAGTGTGCTCAATAAGATAATTTTGTAGAACCGTCTCACAGAAAAGAGAGGAAGATATTTATGAATATTGAAATCCGTACAGATAAAAACATTCAAGGTAGTGAACGTTTAATTAGTTATGTTCGTGAAGAGCTGACACAAGAATTCCAACGTTATAGCGAGCGTATTACACACTTTTCGGTTCATATTAGTGATGAAAATGGGGACAAAACGGGCGAACATGACAAACGCTGTATGATCGAAGCCCGTCCAGCAGGAATGAAGCCTGTTGCAGTAACACACAAAGCTGCAAATATTGATCATTCTATTCATGGTGCGATTGATAAATTAAAACGTAGTCTGGAACATCTCTATGAGAAAAAAGATCATCATCGAGGTGGTTTACCTGAATTTGTTGACGTAGATGATGAAGCATCTTAGTAACAACTTAGAAAAAGCCCAGAAGTTGGGCTTTTTTTTTGCCTGTATCAAATTTATACATGATTTTTAGATCGTTTTATAAAAACCTGTCGGGATATTCGGCATAATAGAACCATTAAATATATTGTGAGAATTGGTCATGTTAAGCAATCAGCAGCAGGCCTTGGTGCAAGCCATACAACAACTCGATTTAGACCAAGTGCGATTTTTACTGGCTGAGGGACTCGACCCAAATTTTATCGATCCTGAACAAGGACCACCCGTTTCGGTGATATGTGATGGATTATTTACATGGTGGGAAACCATCTGTGAAGCATATGAAGCTAATCAACCACTGACTGAAACTGAAAAACAACAACAACTTCAAGTCTACTTAGATATTTTAGATGCGCTGATTCAAGCCAAAGCGAATTTACATCTTTGGGATGCGGAAGAGTTTTATGGACCATTGTGGGATGCCGCAAGTTCAGCATGTGCACCAGTGGTCAAGCGTTTACTAGATGAAAAAGTTGACCCAAATACGCGTGATGAAGAGGGTCTTACGATTTTATCCTCGATTAGTCAGCTTTTCTTTGATTGTGATTTTGATGAAATTGACTGGTCACAGGCGTTGGCAGAGGAACGTACAACACTTGAACTGTTACGGGAACATGGTGCAAAAATGTCAAAAGAGCTAGCAACTTGAGTTTAGCCGATTGAATAAAAGGGGATAATGATGAAACAACGTCAAACATTAAGCTTGATCGCGCTATCAATGCTAGCAAGTTCAGCCTTTGCGAATGAATTTTCTTTTGATCGTCCTGGCGCTGGCATAGGTACAGGCATTACACCAGTTGGTCAACTAGCTTGGGAACAAGGTCTGCCAACCGCAAGTTATCAGCAACAAACAATTGATGGGGTAAAGGAAAAAACTTTAACCTTAAATGGCGATATGTTGTTACGTACAGGTTTAGCGAAAGGGTTAGAGCTTCAGTTGGGTTGGCAAGGTCCTGTTTGGCAGCAACACAAGCGTGCGGGTGCAACTAAAGAAAACAATGGTTTAGGTGATGTCAGCATCGGTTTGAAAAAAGCGATTAATTTAAAAGATGACCGTCTGAGCATGGCATTGTTAGCTGAAGCGATTCTTGCGACAGGAAATGACGAATTTACTGCCCATGATGATATCTATAGCCTCACTTCGGCGGTGGCTTATGAGTTTAGTGACCTCATTGGTACCTCGATTACCATGCGTTACGAAGCGCAAAACAGCAATTGGGCTGTGACTGCAATTCCAACCATTGATTATAAAATTGCTGGAAAATTGTCTGGATATTCAGAGTTTATTTATCGTAAAGCAGAAAGCCAAGATTATGAATATGGGCTGGGTACAGGTCTGATTTATGCAGTGAACAATCGTATGCAGCTCGATGCCAGTGTGGGTGTCGATTTAGAAGGCAATGCGCGAAGCTATAACGGTGGTTTAGGCGTTTCCGTTTTATTTTAATCCATGTCACTTCTCAATCTCCCGTGAATCCCTGCATTTCTCATCGGGAGTATTGGGTTGATAAAAGAGAAATCTGAATGAAAATCTATGCTCAGGGTGGCTACAGTAGCGAACTGGTGCGTTACTTTCTTGGTAGTTTACTGTTGTTATGTGGGAGTTTTACCCACGCCCAAGAGAATCTTTCCGCGCAACTGTTAAATCCTGAGGATGCATTTGTATTTTCCGTAGAATCATCTCGTGCAGATCAAGCTCGATTACATTGGGAAATTCAACCAAATTATTATTTATATCAGCATAAGTTTGAGGTGAAGCAAGGCAATCAGCCTGTTGCTTTAAACTTACCTAAGGCGAAGGACCAATATGATGAAAATTATGGTCATAGCCAAGTGTACTATGATGAGCTTGCATTTGAGATTCCTACACAAGCATCTCAACACTATCAAGTGACATGGCAGGGATGTGCCAAAGATCGTATTTGTTATCCGCCACAAACAATCGCATTTGATACGGATGCCAATGGTCTTGTAAATACACAAAACCTCAGTCCAAACGCACAAAAGCGCTTTCTTGATGTCGCTCGCTCTGCCAATGCAATCAATACGCAACGCCCCGATCTGGCAGATATTTCTGATCAAGAGCAAGCATCTGCAATAAGTTCATCCAATGAGGCAGGGCAAATGGCACAAGACCAAAAATGGTCGAGTCGTTTAGCACAGCATTCATTGTTGTATAGCATTGTTTTATTTTTAGGCTTAGGTATTTTACTGGCCTTTACACCTTGCTCACTCCCCATGCTACCGATTTTGACGTCACTTATTGTGCGTGAAAATAAAGGGGTCAAAGCTTGGGCAATAGCGCTGACTTTTGTAGTCAGTATGGCAATGATCTATGCTCTACTGGGGCTTATTGCTTCCGCTGCTGGGTTGAATTTCCAACGTTGGTTACAACAACCTGCCACCTTGATCGCATTTAGTCTGTTATTTGTGGTGTTTGCTTTAAACCTGTTTGGTTTATTTGAATTGAAAATACCACAGAAATGGGTAAATCGACTGGATCATCTGCAAGCCTCACAAAAAGGTGGGACGCTGGTCGGTGCGAGTGTCATGGGCATGATTTCGGCGTTATTGGTTGGCCCTTGCATGACAGCTCCTCTTGCCGGTGTGTTGCTATTTATTTCGCAAACACAGAACCAATGGCAAGGTGCATTATTGCTATTTACCTTGGGCTTTGGGATGGGGATACCACTGTTATTGGCTACAGTTTTAGGTGCACGAGTGTTGCCAAAAGCAGGGGAGTGGATGCATCAAATTAAGGTAATTTTTGCCTTTTTAATGTTGGCTTTGAGTCTTTATTTTATTCGTCCATTATTACCTGAGTTGGCATTACAAATTCTCAGTCTAATCCTTGGTTTAGCATTTATTATTTATGCCGCCTCTCGTTTGTTGGCACAGAACAGTAAACTGAAATGGCTTTATATTGTCTTATTGATGATCACGACACCTTGGCTTGTATTCAATCAATATCAACATATTCAAAATTTAAATTCAGTTCAGGCAGACAAACTAGCTGAATGGCATGTCGCCAAAACAGCAGATGAGTTTCAACATATTCTTGCCAATGCACCGAAAGATCGTGGGATTGTTATTGATGTATATGCTGATTGGTGTGTGGCATGTCAACCTATTGAACATCGTATTTTAAAAGATGCAGAAGTGCAGCAAGCTTTAGCGCCGTATTATTTAATTAAGTTGGATTTGAGTCAGTATGATGATTCTCATCAAGCTTTGTTAAAGCAATGGGATATTTTAGGTCCACCCACTTATTTATTCTTAAACGCGCAACAACAAGAACTCCGTTCATTACGTTTAACTGGCGCATTTAAAAAAACGGAGTTACTCCAACAACTGGCTTTATTTGAGGGGAAATCATAACGATGTATACGCTCTTTATTGGTAATAAAAATTACTCAACATGGTCAATGCGCCCTTGGATTTTATTAAAACAAGCAGGCATTGATTTTCATGAGCATTTAATTCAATTTGATAGCTTTGAACCAGACAGCCAGTTTAAGACAGAAATCTTAAAGCTCAATCCAACAGGAAAAGTACCTACTCTAGTCGATGCAGATATTACGGTTTGGGATAGTTTAGCTATTTGTGAATATGTAGCTGAACAGCAGCCTGAGAAAAAACTGTTGCCGCAAGATCAGAAATTACGTGCTAGAGCGCGTTGCATTAGCGCTGAAATGCATAGCAGTTTTCAAAACTTACGTAATCTTTGCCCGATGAATATTGAAGCTGATCTGACCCATATTGGTGAGCAATTGTGGGCTGAGCATGAGCAGTTGCGCGCTGAAGTTGCACGAATTGATCAGATCTGGTCAGAGCGTCCAAGTGAAGACAGCTTTTTATGTGGTGAGTTTAGTATCGCTGATGCATTTTATGCACCTGTAGTCATGCGCTTTGTGTGTTTCAAGCTGCCTGTCTCTGCATCAAGCCAAGCTTACATGCAAAAAATCTTGGCCTTGCCATCGGTTCGACAGTGGATTGCTGACGCGAAGCAAGAACAAATGTTTGTTCCTTTTGATGAGCCGTACCGTCAAAATCGTGACGTATATCTGCGGGATTAAATGACTGAGAATGTCGTGCAGAAAGTAATTTCCCTTCTGCATTACTCTGCCAAAAGATCTCCAAAAATCTGAATATTATTTCTTCCTGATGCTTTCACGGCATAAAGTGCTTGATCGGCCTGACTGACAACTAAGTGTGGTTCATTCGCATTGAGCGAGCTACTGATCCCAAAACTCGCACTGACAGAAAATTGTTGTTGATCCTCAGCAATAAAACACATGTCAGCAATTGCTAATCGACAACGTTCAGCAACATTCTTGGCTTGGATTGCTGTGGTATTGGGTAATAATAAAATGAACTCCTCTCCACCAAAGCGACCAATCAGATCCTGATCACGGACATTGTTTGAAAGGCACTTTGCGACATGCACCAAAACTTGATCGCCCATGCTATGACCAAATTCATCATTAATATTTTTGAAATGATCTAGATCAAGTAGCACCACCGAATAAAATGAATTTGGCTGTTTATTTAGTTTCTCCAAATGGTTACTAATACTACGTCGATTCATAACATTGGTAAGAGGATCAAGGCGACTAAGTGCTTGAATGGCAGTTTCGCGAGTACGCCATTGGGTGAGTAAGATCTCAAATAAGAATAAACAAGCGATTAAAATAGGCAGCAGGAAAAACAACATGCTCCCCACCCAAAATGGGTGCATCTCGGCTTGATTCAAAATCTTTGGATTAAATAATGGTGCGTACTGGAGCACACCATATAAACTTAAAATATTGCAGAATAACAATGCAATCGTTGCAGGAATAAGTGCACAGTAAATCATTTTACGATTAAACAGGACTAAGCCAACAGCGACGACACTGACATAAACCACCATCGTGGCAGGGCTAAAGCTTCCAATTAAATAGCTGGTATGACACAGCAGTGCTGTAAACAATTGGACGGTTAAGATAGGAATAACTTCAGACGCCCAAGCCCGATCTTTAAAAAGATAACAGGGAACAATCAGGCCCAAAAAGACAAAAAACATAATCAAATTGGTCCAAAGTTTAGACCAAATCAACGGTAAATTGACCCATTGCCATGTCACTGGATTGAGTAATACCAGTACATCCCAAACGATCCCGAAAAGGGTCATAAAGGCAGCAAGGATCAGTAGCAGAATCGACTTCTTTAACATGTTCCAGTTGATCAGTGGTTCATGTTCCCAAAGCTGTGAGAAACTCCATTTCTCTCGATTCGCCGTCCTCTTAAAATGAATCTTCGTCATTGGCATGCATCCTTTTATGCAATGAGATTCCTAAGAAACTTTATAAATGTAAATTTGACATCAAAATGTTGATCAAATGCGTATATAACTAACAATAGCATCTTTGGAATGCGAAGAAAGTCTGCTTCTAAGCTTTGAGTGCAAATCAGAACGGGAAAAATTTTTAGAAAAATAGAGTATGATCTAAATAATCGATCAATTTTATTTTATGATGACAAAAATAAATTAAGTATGACAATGGTCAGCCATAGCTGACCATTTTTTACACAAAACCCAAAGGACTCAGTCACGATCAATCCGTTGTGCAAAAGTTGCAATATCTGCCAATGCTTGTTTTGCTTCTGGAAACCAAGCGTTGAACATTTGAAAATTATGCCACATGCCTGTATAGAGTTTGAAAATCACTTTAACATCGGCTTGCTCTGCTTTTTCGCGGAAACGCTTGGAATCATCCAATAAGATCTCTTTAGATCCGACTTGAACCAATGTTGGTGGTAAGCCCGTTAAATCATCAAATAAAGGAGAGACACGAGGATCATCAGCTTGAATATCTGCAGTCAGATAATGATTAATTCCCGCTTGTAAGGCTTCTATCGACAGTAATGCATCGTGTTTTTGATTAAAGCGTAGCGATTCACTGGTGAGGGTTAAATCCAAATAAGGAGACATTAAAATCAAGCCACTTGGCATCAGCTCAGGTTGTTGCTTTAAACGTAAGCACAGCGCGAGTGCAAGATTCGCCCCACAAGAATCACCTGAAATAATAATATCTTTGGGTTTAATCCCTTGCACCAGTAACGCTTGGTAAACATCAAAAATTGCATCAATCGCTTCAGGAAAAGGATGTTCTGGTGCTAATGGATAATCAATATGGATGACTTGCATTTGGGTACTGTCAGCGATATCGGTCATCAATGCCCGATGTGTATTGAGGCTACCTAAGAAAAATGCGCCGCCATGAATATGGAAAATTAACTGTGTTGCTGTTGCTTTGGTTTTGATTTCCTCACCACGTACGCCAGCCAAACGTAGAGGACGGATTCGCGCGTTTGGGTTTTGTGGGAATAAGCGACACAGTTGGTCTAATAGCGGACGTAAAGCATTCGGTGCTAAATTGAATTGACTTGGTGTCCGGATGGTCGCTTTGAGTAGGGATTCAGTAAAATAATATTTCCAAACAGTACCAAATTTCATAATTTTTCCATATTGTTAGAGCAGTATACAACTAAGAGAGTACTTGATTTTAAGACCTATACAATGGCGTTCTGTACGGTGTTTTGCACCTGATCAGGTTGTACCTAATAGTCACAATCAAGAATTGCAATATTGATGGAAGTTTTCAATACTCTTAGTCTTAAAAGACCCATTAAGGATATTACAAAAATGAAGAAAATTGCTTTAGCACTAGGATTGTTTAGTTTGACAGCATTTGCCAATGCAGCGGACGCATTACACGGTAGCGTGTGGCAAACGATTGACGATGAAACCAAGCAACCCAAAGCGATCGTCAAGTTTACTGAACAAAAGGACGGTTCATTATCTGCATCGATTCAGAAGTATTTAGTCCCAGGTCAGGAAAGTGTTTGTACGAAATGTGAAGGTCCATTTCATAACAAATCATTGAATGGCGTAACGATTGTACGTAACCTTAAAAATGTAGGTGGCGTAAATTATGATGGTGGTTCTATCGTAGATCCAAAAAATGGTAAAACTTATAAGCTTAAAGCAGAGCTTACCGATGGTGGTCAAAAGCTGAAATTACGCGGTTATATCGGCGTTGCAGCACTTGGTCGTAACCAAACTTGGGTGCGTTCTAACTAAGTTGATTAGTTGAATAAAAAAACCGAGTTCGCCTAATGTGAACTCGGTTTTTTAATGTCTATTCTAAGCCGATAGGTTTTGATACGTTGTTTCATCAAAGCCAATGATAAAACCTTGCGGGGTTTCTAATACAGGACGTTTAATCAAACTTGGCTGTGCAATTAAAGTCTCAATCAGGTTTTGCTCGCTACTGCTTGCATGCGCTTGTTCATCTGCTGTTAATTTACGCCATGTTGTACCTTTTTTATTAAGGACTTTATCTGCACCGATTTCCTTTAACCAAATCTCTAAAGTTTCAGCATCAATACCTTGTTTTTTATAATCATGAAACTGGTAATCAATACCCTTGGCTTGTAGTGCATCAAACGCTTTTTTCATCGAATTACAATTTTTAATACCGTAAATTTTAAACATACTCAAACCATCAAAAACAGTGAATCATCTTCTTCACAGCCTAACTGAAAAGCGATGTGATTTGCCAGCCGAATTTTTTTATTAAGTTGATCGATGTAGGGTATTAATAAGTGTCAATCGAGTAGGTGATAAGTAGATTGGTTCTTTGCGCTGAATGCGAAGGGGAAAATCGATAAAATTGTATATTCAGAAAAGAGAAAACCCGCATTTAATCATCCTGATCATGCGGGTCTCATTTCAACGTCCAATGTCTCATCCTTGCAAATAAACTTAAACTAAGTTTATTTTATCTTCCTACGGCGTCCTATCCCTTTGTGGTCATCCTGACCGCTTCCCTGTGCCGTGGTGCTATAATGCCGTCACAGTTGTTAAATAAAAATACACAAAAAGCGACATGATATGTAAGCTAAAGAAGCGACCAAAGTGAACAAGTGTTCACTTATTCGTGTATTTTGTAGTCGATAATCACAGGGGCATGGTCACTAAACCATTGTTCTTTATAGACCCATGCATTTGCAGTACGCGCTTTCCAATCTGGAGAGCATGCATGGTAGTCGATACGCCAACCGACATTTTTTGCACGCGCTTGACCGCGATTTGACCACCATGAGTACAACTCTGCTTCAGGTCGTACTTCACGGAAGGTATCAACATAACCCAATTCATCATAAATATGATCGAGCCATGCACGTTCATGCGGTAACACGCCTGATGACTTCTGGTTACCTGACCAGTTTTTAATATCAATACGCTTGTGTACGATATTGTAGTCACCACACACGATGATTGATTTATTCTCGTCACGCCATTGTTTTAGTATTTTTGCGTATTCTTCGAGAAATACATCTTTACGTGCTTGCGCTTCATCACCACTTGATCCTGAAGGTAAGTATAACGAGGCAATATGAACAGGATGTGACAGTCCTAAATCAAATTCAGCGGTAATAAAACGACCTTGAGAGTCTGCCAGTTCGAAGCCTAAACCATTGGTGACTGAAACAAATGGTAGACGGCTATAGATGGCTGTACCTGCATAACCAGCACGTTCAGCAGGGAATAGGTGTGTGTACCAACCTTCTGGTCTAAATTTATCAGTCCATTGTTCATGAGTGATACGGCTTTCTTGCATACAGACCACATCCGCATCGGACTGTTCTAACCATTCCAAGAGTCCTTTGGTTACGGATGCACGCAGTCCATTCACGTTAATTGAAACGACTCGAAGAATTTTTACATCACTTGGATAGCTATCCTTTGGTATCATACGTCTGTTTAACCTCAATTGAAGAATTTGGAGCACCTTATATGACAACGCCTGTGTCATTTCATCCGCAAGCTTTTATCGAACTCGCATTATCACGTGGTGTGCTTAAATTTGGTGAGTTTACCTTAAAATCAGGTCGTGTCAGTCCTTATTTCTTTAACGCAGGTTTGCTCAATGATGGTGAAGCATTGTCTTTGTTAGCTCACGGCTATGCGGATAAATTGGTTCAGTGTGACAATGTTGAAGTGATTTTTGGTCCAGCGTACAAAGGTATTCCTTTTGTTGCAGCAACAGCAGTGGCATTGTCTCAAGTACATGGCAAGAGTGTACCTTGGGGCTTTAATCGTAAAGAAGCCAAAGATCATGGTGAAGGTGGTGTGTTGGTTGGTGCATCAGTTGTAGGTCAAAAAGTCTGGATCATTGATGATGTGATCACCGCGGGGACTGCGATTCGTGAAGTTGTGACCATCTTAAAAAATGCAGGTGCAACGATTGCAGGGGTGTTGGTTGCATTAGACCGTCAAGAACGTGGTCAAGGTGAGCTTTCTGCGATTCAGGAAGTGCAAAAAGAACTTGAAATCCCAGTGCATGCTTTAATCACAATGAAAGATTTGATGGATTACTTGGATGCAAAAGGCGAGAAAGAAGCATTGGCAAATATGCAGGCTTATCGTGAAAAATATGGTATCTAAGTTTTAGGTGTAAGAGAAAAGGAAGCGAAGGCTTCCTTTTTTGTTCGTTTATTTACACTAATTCTAGAAAAAATAGATTATTTAAAATATATTTTGCGATAAAAAGTATTTTTAATACAAATTGTTGTTTATAATTGGAAAAAACTGAGAATTATCATGCCTTTTGTATCACTTCTATTTTGGACATTACCTTATTATTTATTTTTTAATTTGGTATTTCTTATCCCATCGGGAATTATAATTTTTATTTTCCAAATATTTTTAGTTCTATTTATGGGTGATACCCAATTAGTGACTAATATTTGTTTAAGCTTGTTTTTTTTAGTTTTTATGCTGGAGTTATGGCTTATTTATAGAGCTGCTTACATAAAGTCTTTTGAAAATAGAGGTTTTTTTGAGGCTGCTAAAGATTCATTTAATGAGTTCAGACTCGGCATAAGACTGTTTTTAAAATTTTAACTATCAATGTTAAACACAATTATCTAAATACTTACGTTGAGCGATATCATTGCTCAACGTAAACTTCCAAAGTCTAGTGGAAAAAGCTAGAGAAAGGAGAGTTATTCAACTCAGTATTAAAAAATCTATAAAACTAAACATTCTGATCTAACATCGCAGGCATCAAAATTTCTTTAACACAGGCAGCTTTACTGGTTGAAATAATAAAATTAATCGCATGAATAACATCTGCTAATGGGATTAGTGAATATTCCGTTTCTTCTAAAATTTCTTCAACAGGTTTTTCTATCTCATATCCACTGGCAAGATAGCCTAGATTAAGCACACTGACCCCAATCAAGTGTTCACGTAAGATTTCTCGTAGTGATTGTGCAATACCTCTTAATGCAAATTTGGTGGCGGAGAAAACAAGTTCTTTGCCGTTATGATTTTCAACACCCCAAGTTGAACCGATCAGAATGATTTTGGCATTGTCAGAGCGCTTTAGATTTTCAAGTAATGATTGAATGGATTGGATACAGGTGATGATATTGGTATTGATGATTTGGTTGATTTCAGTAGCAGGAACATTTTCAAAATTATAGTTGTCGCTAAAAGCTTGTTGTTCCCAAATACCGACATTGTAAATCAGCACATCAACTTTTTGCTGTCCAATTGCTGTTTTTACGTCACTTACAGCTTGTTCAGGTTCGGAAAGATCGGTACAGATCCAGTTTAAATTTTGAATTTCTTGTGGTTGGGTGCGAGATACGCCATAGATGGTATCTGTTGGTTTTGGTACAGCTTGAACGATCGCTTTTCCTAAACCTTTACTAACACCATATATGAGAAATGTTTTATTCGAATCGCTCATCACTCTTCCCAAGTATTTAGGATTAAAAGGCAACTATAAAAGCTCAACTTAGCTTGAGGTCAAGGATTAAGTTTAGTTATTAGGAAAAAATAAGAGAGTTTTGTGTTTAGGCTAATTAATCAATTTGGGTAAGTTGTGTTTAAAAATAAGTATGGAAGCTGAAAAGTGAAGAAAAAGCTGTTCCAGTGTGCTGATCCATAGGACGGCTTATTTTAAAATATTAATGTGTATATTTTAAAATAATCAGTGACTACCAAATTGCTTGCGATATGACATAGGTGCTAATCCTACCGCCTTTCGAAAGGCTGTCCGAAAACTTTCTACGGAAGCAAAACCACAACTTTCTGCAATTTTTTGATTACTCAAAGAGCTGCTTTCTAATAGGTCCCGGGCAAGATTTATACGTGCTTGCAGTAACCATGCTTTTGGCGCTACACCAGTTGCATCTCTGAAACGACGAAGGAATGTTCGTTCGCTCATTAGAGCTTTATCCGCCATGTGCTTCACTGAAATAGGACTATCTAGGTGTCGAAGCACCCATTCCAGCACAAGGGCTAGATCATCACGAGTTTTTTTTGCAACAGGTGTAGGAATAAATTGCGTTTGTCCTCCAGAGCGCTGAGGTGCCATGACCAAGCGTCTAGCTACCGTGTTGGCGATATGCGTACCAAAATCTCTGCTTACGAGATGTAGACAGGCATCAATACCTGCGGCGCTACCTGCAGAGGTAATAAGTTGGCCATTGTCCACATAAAGAACATTGGGATCTACTTCAATACTAGGATAGCGAGTTGCGAGTTCATGAGTATATTTCCAGTGGGTGGTGGCACGTTGTCCATCCAATAAACCTGTTGCGGCGAGTACGAATACACCAGAACAAATAGAGAGCAATCGAGCCCCACGTTCATGGGCGATACACAATGCTTCTATCAAAGCCTTTGGTGGGTTTTCATCTCGATTACGCCACCCTGGAATGATAATAGTTTGAGCATCGATAAGGGATTCCAAGTTAAAGTCAGTTATGATTTGCATACCACCAGAAGCTCGCATTGGACATGCATCCACAGCTACTATTCTATGGCTATACCATGGAAAATTGAACTCTGGTCGTGATAGCCCAAATATCTCCATAGCAATGCCGAATTCAAATGTACATAGCCCATCATAGGCTAGAACAGCAACTAAACCAGGTTCATTTAACATTGGCGGAAAACTACCGATCACTGTCTAATACGCCACTTTATCAAAATAATATGACTTCCTACAATTAAAACACTTTCAAATAAGGAGTTTTATTATGTCTAGCTTAATCAGTGAAATACCACCAGCAACTCATTTTGAAGCCCTAAAGCATTTCAGTCAGCGCTTAGCATTCGAGACGGACTGCTCTGATGTTTTTCATAGCCAACAATTAGGTAATATTGATTATGTCTTGGTAGACGTTAGGTCTAGTGAAGTATTCGTTAAAGCTCATGTGCCTGGTGCTATTAATATTCCAACTCGTACAATTACTGCTGCACGAATGGCTGAATATGCTCAAGACACATTATTTGTGGTCTACTGTGCTGGACCCCATTGTAATGGAGTACACCGAGCAGCAGTTCGTTTGGCAAGCTTGGGGTTTTCAGTGAAAGAAATGATTGGTGGTGTGGCAGGATGGCTTGATGAAGGACTCTCTTTGGATGGGGAGAATAATTCGCCAAGAACCGAAGGGATTTCTTGTGAATGTTAAAGCATTCTATTGCCGTTCGCCCAGCTCAACCAAGTGACGTGCCTGATTTAATCAAGCAAATGAGGTTACTAGCAGAGTTTGAGGAGTACATCGATGAATTTAAAATCGATGAAAAATCATTATTAGAACGTGCATTTGGTGATTACCCTGAATGCTATATCTTTGTTGCCGTGGGCATAGACGGAATTGTTGGTTACGCAGTTGGATTGATTATTCCTTTCACCTATGATTTACGGCCAACTATTATTTTGAAAGAACTTTTCGTGGATGCTCGTCATAGAGGAAAGGGTTTTGGAGCTGCCTTGTTACATCATGTTGCAGCTTGGACTCTAGCTCAAGGTGGAGCGAGATTAAAATGGGATGTCATGGCAGGAAATCATCGTGCTGAAGTATTTTATAAGCATCATGGTGGTTCTCCTGATAGTAAATGGGTGCCCTATATTATGGATAATGTCGGCTTAAAAGAAATTATGTTGTCGTCTTAAATATTTTCTTGGTAGCTCGATCAATATCTAAACGGTTATTTTAATGACTTATTAGTTACTTCAATAAGTCATTCCTTTTTTAAATGCAAGAATATCTATGCATTTTTGATTCAATCATATTGAAGTCAATTATTTAGATTAAATTATTTCATGTGTTTTGTACTTAATATTAGAAAGTTTTTTTGTTTTACCTTGTTCAGTCAACACTCAAGAGCGATTTTGCCATGGCACACATGCTGCATATGACCACAAGCGAGATCAGCAACCCAATGATTCTCATCATCGAGGTGAAATCCAACAATGGCTTGTTGCATTTATTCACTCAAACTTTCAAGTTTAGAGTGTTCCAAACCCTTTAAAAAACGATGGCATAGATTATGAATTGCCACCAAATCATTCGGATCAACACCCAAAGAGCAGGCGAGTTTAAAAGGAATTAAGGTAATTTCATCTTTTGCCGACAGCGCTTTTTCTAGCAAGATCACCTTTTTCATACGCTCATCCTCTTTCACCGCAACACGCTTTAAAAACTGTTTTTCTTCGAGTTTTTTAATAATTGGCGTCAGCGTTCCCGAATCAAAAAAGGTCTTTTGTCCAATTTCAGACAACGTCACATTGTCTTTTTCATACAAAGCCAACAATACAATAAATTGCGGGTAGGTCAGATCATATTCCTGAAGTAGTGGGCGATATTGACGAATCATTGCATTAGTCGCGGAATACATCGCAAAACACACTTGATTATCCAAGTAAGAAAATTCAGTCATGCTTTGCTCCTCAACGTCATCTTTGTGAAATCACAGTATAGTTTGATTAACAGCAAAAGTATATTGCGCATAATTAACTTGCATGCAAGATAATTGTGTGCAATATTAATATTGGCAGCTGAATAAATGCAAACAGCGATTAGGTAAATAAGATTGATTGAATCAGAGTGAGATGTTGTATGACCACAATTTATGATTTTCAGGCACAATTGTTAGAAGGCGAGCAAAAGAACCTTGCAGACTATCAAGGCAAAGTTTTATTGGTGGTGAACACTGCAAGTCAGTGTGGCTTAACCCCACAATTTGAAGGGCTTGAGAAGCTATATCAAGATTATCAACAACAAGGTTTGGTGATTTTAGGCTTCCCATGTAACCAGTTTGCTAATCAAGACCCATCAAGCAATGAAGAAATTGGCAGCTTCTGTCAGCGCAACTATGGCGTATCATTTCCAATGTTTGCCAAAGTTGATGTGAATGGCTCAAATGCACATCCGATTTATAAATACCTCACCTCAGAAGCCAAAGGTATTTTAGGTAGTGAAAGCATCAAATGGAATTTCACCAAGTTTTTGATTAATCAAAATGGCGAAGTGATTAAACGTTATTCTCCAACGACCAAACCTGAAAAAATTGGCAAAGATATTCAAAAACTTTTGGCTTAATTCGACGCTGAAAGCGAATGTTGCACGAATTACTGGCGATGAAATCATTTGCCAGTAATTTTTTTATTTATAATGAAAGATAAAAATCTTCTTTAAAATAAACCTGATGTAGTCATCTGAATCAATTGGAATTTTTTGGGTTTAATAATTACACAACTTGTTGCACGATCAGCGACGAACTTCGCTATACTTTTTGCCAAGATTTAAAAATACGAGCGTCAGATTATGCGTGTACTTGTCGTGATGGACCCAATAGAAACGGTGAATCTCAAGAAAGATTCCACGATGGCCATGTTATGGGCGGCTAGTCGTCGCGGACATGAGCTGGGTTATGCATTACAACACGATTTATATATCGACCAAGGTAAAGCGTTTGGTTTGATTGCACCGCTTAAAGTCTTTGAAGATTACGATCATTATTATGAGTTGGGTGAGCAGCGCAAAGAGTCATTGGCTGACTATGATGTGGTATTGATGCGTAAAGACCCACCATTTGATATGAACTTTGTCTATACCACTTATATCTTGGAACAAGCTGAACGTGAAGGCGCGTGGATTATTAACAAACCGCAATCGCTGCGTGATTGTAATGAAAAGCTGTTTGCGACCCAATTTCCAGAGTTACAAGTGCCAACGCTAGTGACGTCACAGCAAAGCTTAATTCGTGAGTTTATTACTGAGCATGGCGATGTGATCGTAAAGCCACTTGATGGTATGGGAGGAACTGGGATTTTCCGTTTATACCAAGATGGTGTGAATATCGGTTCGACTTTAGAAATGTTGACTGAATTGGGTACGCGCCCAATCATGGCACAACGCTATATTCCAGAAATTGTAGAAGGGGATAAGCGGATCTTGATGGTCAATGGTGAACCGATTCCCTATTGCTTAGCGCGAATTCCGCAAAATGGTGAAGTGCGTGGTAATTTAGCGGCAGGTGGTTTGGGGCAGGCGCGACCACTCACTGAAAATGATAAATTGATTGCGGCAAAAGTCGGTCCTTTCTTGCGTGAAAAAGGTTTGGTTTTTGTCGGTTTAGATGTGATTGGTAATTATGTCACTGAAATTAATGTGACCAGCCCAACCTGTATTCGTGAAATTGACGCGCAATATGGTACTTCGATTGCGGATGATCTTTTTGCTGTGCTCGAAGCGGGTCGTACACACTAAAAAATGAGGGGCTGAAATGTTAACAGCCCCTATATTTTTGACCGAATTGCCCATGTGAATTTTTACCGAACTTGGTACTAAATAGGCAATTCAATGTAGACATCATCGTGTTTTTAGCAAACAATTGAAAAAAGCCGAGCTTTCTGTTGTAAACAAGTGAAATTCGCTTTTCGTGAATGAAGCTTTAGGATTAAAATAACGCCCGAAAACAATAGACGATAACCTTCTTTTTTGAGTTGAAGAATTAGACCGTGACCAATTCACCACACAACAAACCTAAACATGTCTTGATGATGGCTGCAGGTACTGGCGGACATGTTTTTCCTGCACTTGCTGTTGCCAAACAACTTCAACAAGAAGGCTGTCAAGTCTCGTGGTTAGCAACGCCTGCGGGAATGGAAAATCGGTTGCTCAAAGATCAAAATATTCCAATTTATCAAATTGATATTCAAGGTGTACGTGGTAATGGTTTACTGCGTAAGCTCAGCGCACCGTTTAAAATTTTAAAAGCAACATTCAGCGCGATGCGCTACATGAAGCAGCTCAATATTGATGCGGTTGCTGGTTTTGGTGGTTATGTTGCAGGTCCAGGGGGATTAGCTGCTCGTATTTTGGGTATTCCTATTTTAATCCATGAACAAAATGCGATTGCAGGTTTTACCAATACCCAATTGGCACGTATTGCCACAACCGTGTGTCAGGCTTTTCCAAATACTTTCCCGACCAGTGATAAAGTGGTGACTACGGGAAATCCTGTCCGCGCTGAGATCACTGCAATATTAAATCCTTCATGGCGCTACCAAACCCGTGAACAAGAACAGCAAGCATTGAATATTTTGATTGTTGGGGGATCGTTGGGAGCACAAGCGCTGAATGAGCGATTGCCTGAAGCCTTAAAAAAGGTCAATGTATCTTTGAATGTGTTTCATCAATGTGGTCAAAACCAACAAGATGCAACGCGTGCACGTTATCAGGATGCACCTGAAGGTCTAAATGTTACGGTTGAACCATTTATTCATGATATGGCGAAAGCCTATAGTGAAGCAGATTTGATTATTTGTCGTGCAGGTGCCTTAACAGTCACTGAGGTGGCAACTGCGGGACTTGCAGCAGTTTTTGTTCCTTTACCGATCGCGGTCGATGATCACCAAACAGCAAATGCAAAATTTTTAGCAAATGTGGGGGCTGCCAAGATTTGCCAGCAAGCGGAGATGACACCAGCGGCTTTGGATGAGTTGTTTGGGCATCTGCTCAACCGCCAGCTACTCTCTGAAATGGCAATCAAAGCACGTCAACAGGCGCAACCAAATGCAACGCAGCATGTGGTTGATCTGATTCAAAAATTGTAATTCGAGTTTATTTATGTCTCCAACAAGTCCAAACCAAGCCAAAAAGCTGATTAAAGTGCCAGAAATGCGCCGTATTAAACATATCCACTTTGTTGGTATTGGTGGTGCGGGGATGTGCGGTATTGCTGAAGTGTTGAGTAACCAAGGCTATAAAGTATCTGGTTCTGATATCAAAGCTTCGAAAACTACGGCACAGCTCGAAGCGAATAACATTAAAGTTTATATCGGTCACACTGCTGACAATATTAAACATGCTGATGTACTGGTGGTGTCGACGGCGATTGATCCTGAAAATCCTGAAGTAAAAGCAGCGATTGAACAACGTACTCCGATTGTGCGCCGCGCTGAAATGTTGGGTGAGCTTATGCGTTATCGTCACGGGATTGCAGTGGCGGGCACGCATGGTAAAACGACAACAACCAGCTTGTTGACTACCATGTTGGCGGAAGGCAATCTCGACCCAACCTATGTGATTGGTGGATTGTTGAATAGCACCGGTGTCAATGCAGCGCTGGGTGATAGCCGTATCATTGTGGCTGAGGCGGATGAGTCAGATGCATCATTCTTGTATTTACAGCCAATGGCAGCGATTGTGACCAATATTGATGCGGATCACATGGATACCTATGAAGGTAGTTTTGATAAGTTAAAAGATACGTTTATTCAATTCCTCCATAATTTGCCGTTCTACGGTTTGGCTGTTGTTTGTGGTGATGATGCCAATATTCGTGAGATTTTACCGCGAGTTGGTCGCCCAGTCTTAACCTATGGTTTTGATGAAGATAACGATATTCGTGCAATCGACGTTGAGCAGGATGGCATGCGTTCACATTTCACTGTGTTGCGCAAAGATCGTGAGCCATTGCGTGTGACCGTGAATCAGCCCGGTTTACACAATGTCTTGAATGCGCTTGCAGCAATTGGTGTGGCAACAGATGAAGGCGTTTCTGATGACGCAATCTGCCGTGCATTGGCTGGGTTTAGTGGCGTCGGGCGTCGTTTCCAAGTTCAGGGTGAGTTTGAAGTGGGCGATGGCCTCGTGAAGTTGGTTGATGATTATGGTCATCATCCAAAAGAAGTTGAGGCGACGATTAAAGCAGCACGTGCCAGTCATCCAGATCGTCGTTTGGTGATGTTGTTCCAACCGCATCGTTACAGCCGTACACGTGATTGTTTTGATGACTTTGTGGAAGTGTTGTCACAAGTGGACCAATTGTTATTATTGGAAGTTTATTCGGCAGGTGAAAAACCGATTGTTGGCGCAGATAGTCGAGCACTGGCACGCAGTATACGTTTGCGTGGTGAGGTTGAACCGATTTTGGTTGACCCTGTTGATGGAAATTTACCGAGTGTTCTACAAAAAGTGTTACAAGGCAATGACCTGTTATTAACACAAGGTGCGGGTAACGTTGGTGCAATTTCGGTAGAATTGGCTCAGCATCGTCTGTATGCCGAATCCCCCTAACCCCCTTTGTTAAAGGGGGAACTCCTCCCTTTGAAAAGGGAGGCGGGGAGGGATTTAATAGAATATATGAAGTTTTTTTAAGGATATAAACGTGTCAAATGCTGCAAAATTCGGCAAAGTTGCTGTGTTATTGGGTGGGAAGTCAGCTGAGCGAGCTGTGTCATTAGACAGTGGTCAGGCTGTGCTAGAGGCATTGTTGCGTTCGGGTGTACAAGCTGAGGCATTTGACCCTCAAGAGCGTAGTGTGACTGAGCTGGTTGCTTATGATCGCGCTTTTATTGTGTTGCATGGTCGTGGCGGAGAAGATGGTCAGATTCAAGGTGTGCTTGAATGGCTGAATATTCCGTACACAGGCACTGGCGTACAAGGTTCAGCGATTGGGATGGATAAAGTCAAAACCAAGCAAATTTGGCAGGGTAGCGATTTACCAACAGCGCCATATCGTATCATTACGAAAGACACTGATTTAGATGCAGTGATTGCTGATCTTGGTTTGCCAGTGATTATCAAGCCTGTACATGAAGGCTCTAGTGTTGGGATGAGTAAAGTTGAAAAAACCGAAGACTTTGCTGCTGCAATTGCAAAAGCCACAGCACATGATGCAGTGGTGATGGCCGAAAAATGGATTACAGGACGTGAATTTACCATTTCATTTTTAAATGGTCAGCCTTTGCCTGTGATTCGCCTACAACCACCTGCTGATGTCGCATTTTATGACTATGAAGCAAAATACCAACGCAATGATGTGGAATATGGTATTCCATGTGGATTGAGTGAAGCAGAAGAAAAGACATTACAGGCTCTTTGCTTGCGTGCTTTCCAAGCCGTTGGTGCCGAAGGGTGGGGGCGTATTGATGCAATGCAGGATGAACAAGGCAATTTCTGGTTGTTAGAAGTGAATACCGTCCCAGGTATGACCAGCCACTCTTTAGTACCAAAGGCTGCTCAAGCGGTAGGTTATAGTTTTGATGCGCTCTGTGTTGCGATTTTAGAGCAAACCTTAGCAGCGTCGGTTTAGTTTTATGGCTCAACTTCCTGCATCTATGCGTCGCAAGCAACGACCAGCGATTAGCTCAATCCACGAGAAACCACCGACACCAAAACAAAAAATGGTGAATGCTGGTGGTTGGATATTGCTGGTGGTTGCATTTGCAGTGTTAGCATTGGGCATCTATGGTTTATATAAAGTGATGACCGATGCGACTGTGGCGGAACTGCAGGTCGTTGGTACAAATTCAAAACAAGAAAATCAACAGCTGATCCAGCAGTTGAGCCCAGTGATTAAAGATAATTACTTTACCTCGGATTTAGAGCAAATTCGAGATTACGCGTTAAAAGTGTCTTGGGTTGACCGTGTGGTGGTGTCACGAGCTTGGCCAAATGCAATCCGAGTGCGGGTCATGCCGCGCCATCCGATTGCGCGTTGGGGAACAGGGCGTTTGCTCAGTGACAATGGTGAGGTGTTTAGCGAGGCTGTGCCAAAAGCACATCCTAATCTACCGCTTTTACATGGGCCCGTCAGCCAATCCAAAATGATGATGCGTCGTTATAATGAAATTAGTCAATTGTTTCAGCCAGCAGATTTACGTCTGAAAGAATTGTATTTAACCGAGCGTATGACATGGTTTATGCAGTTTGATTCGGGTTTACGTATTATCGTTGATCAAGATCAAACCATGAATAAGTTACAGCGCTTAAGCCATTTGGCACAAACGGATCTTAAACCTGTATGGCCGAAGATCTCGGCGATTGATTTGCGTTATCGAAATGGACTGGCAATCCAGTGGAGAAATGCAGCGCCGCCTAAGATCGTCAACGGTCAGTTTGTTGTAACGATTGATGACACAAGCCTTGCAGGTGGAATTCAGGCAAGGCCATAATACGTGGCTTGAAAACAACAGGCAGTTTGCCCGTACTAAACAACAAAAGATATGGTATTGAAGTAATGAGTGAAACTGTTCCCTCAGTTGTTACGATTGACATTGGGACTCATAAGGTCACAGTTTTAATTGGTAAAATCCATGCGCCCGATAAGATTCAAGTGATTGGCATGGCGTCCGCTCGTAACCGTGGTATGGTGAAAGGCAAGATTGTCAGTCTCGACAAGGTGATTGCGGCTATTAAAAATGCGGTATCCGAAGCTGAGGATATGGCAGAGTGCCGTATTCATAGTGCGTGGGTATCTATTCCAAGTACAGAATTACAAAGTTTTTATGCATCAGGTCGTACGCCTGTGGCAAACCACGATCATATTATTACAACCAATGAAGTGGTGCGCGCTTTAGAACTGGCGAAAGCTAGCCATGTTTCACCTGATTATTATTTGGCGAGTGCTGTGCCGCTAGGTTTTGAGCTTGGCGATTCTGGTGAATGGGTACAAAACCCAGTCAATATGTCAGCGCACAGCATGACAGGACATTATCAGCTCATGATGATGCCAATCAGCACCATGCAAAACCTTGATCGCGCCATGAAAGGGGCGAATATTGGGGTGGAGAAAATGGTCGTATCATGTTTGGCGACCGCTGAGGCGAGTTTGCTCAAAGATGAAAAAGAATATGGCGTATGTTTGGTGGATATCGGAGCTGGTATAACCAATATTGCGGTGTATTTAGATGGTCGTTTAGCTTTGGCGCGAACTTTACAGCGTGGTGGTGAAAATGTAACACGAGATATTGCTGCGGTTCTACAAACCACCACAGAAGAAGCAGAACGTATTAAAATATTACATGGTTGTGTGGATCTCAGTGTGGTGAAGCCTGATCATATGATTCAGGTGCAAGGCATTGATGGGACACAAACCATTAGCCGCATTGAATTGGCTGAGATTATCATTGCGCGTTATGAAGAAATTTTTGCGATGATCCGTGAGGAATTAGAGCATAGCGGTGCGATTCATGGTTTGTATCATGGTGTTGTATTAACAGGTGATGCATGTCAGATTGAAGGCATGGTGAATTTGGCACGTCGTATGTTGGGCGTTTCTGCGCATTTGGGCAATCCACCGTTACAGGTCTATGCCGATGATCAACATCTACCAGCACTACGTCGTTCAATGTATGCAACGGCTGCGGGTTTGTTGATGTTTAGCCAAAGTGATTTGCAAGATGTGGTTGAAGAACCAGAGGAAGCAACCGAGCGTAGTTTTGTCGAACGTGTTGCCAATGGTTGGAATGCATTGAATAGCAAATTAAAGGCTATATTTTAGGGTTTGCTGAGATTCTGCCTTGAGCGTTATAACTCACATTGCGACATTGGTTTTTTAGCTAATTAGGCAAGGCAGGGTAGAAATCTAAACAAACCCTTAGTTGTAGTTTTTTTTGGGAAAATTTGTTAAGAAGTTGTAATAGTAGGTCACTGTACTTGACAAGCTAGTGATTATTGAACAGCATCCTAAACATCAGTAGTTTTAAAAATCAGGGCAGTAACGGGCTGAAGTAACTGCCATTAATATATTAGGAAATCTAAAGGTCATGGCCTCATTTGAATTTATAGAAGATGAACTAGACGATGGCAACGGTCAAGCCCGTTTCACAGTGTTTGGCGTTGGTGGTGGGGGCGGAAATGCTGTCCAGCACATGGTGCAGTCAGATATTCAAGGCGTGAAATTTGTTTGTGCGAATACGGATAAGCAAGCACTTGATTGTATGAATGCGCCATTCAAAATTCAATTGGGCGAACAAAGTACCCGTGGTTTAGGTGCTGGTGCAAATCCAGAGGTGGGTCAAGTTGCGGCAGAAGAAAGTCGTGAGGTGATTCGTCAACACCTTGAAGGTACAGACATGGTATTTGTTACTGCTGGTATGGGCGGTGGTACAGGTACGGGTGCTGCGCCTGTGGTTGCCGAGGTTGCTAAAGAAATGGGCATCCTAACTGTGGGCGTCGTAACAACACCATTTAACTTTGAAGGTCGTCGTCGTCAAAAGTCTGCTGAAAAAGGTATCGATGCTTTAGAAGCGCATGTTGATTCTTTGATTATTATTCCAAACCAACGCTTACTCAGCGTTTATGGCGATATTTCAATGAAAGATGCCTATAAAAAGGCGGATGATGTGTTGTTGAATGCGGTACGCAGTATCTTTGATTTAGTGGTTAATCGTGGTCATATTAACCTCGACTTCGCAGATTTGAAAACAGCAATGAGTACGCGTGGTTACGCCATGATGGGTGCTGGTCTAGGGCGTGGTGAAGATCGTGCACGCCAAGCGGCTGAACAAGCAATTCGTAGTCCATTGCTTGATAATGTTAATATTATCAATGCCAAAGGTGTGTTAATCAACATTACAGGTGGGGATGATATTACCCTGCGTGAAACAGAGATTATCACTGATGTTGTCAACCAGATCGTTGATTTGGATGAAGGTGAAATTTTCTACGGTACTGTATTTGATCCAGATGCACGTGATGAACTACGTGTGACTGTGATCGCAACGGGCTTAACGCGTAATGCATCTGAAGTAGAAACCAAGAAACGTACCACTCATGCACAGGCCGTTTCCCAAGGTGCGCAAAGTGTTGATGAAGATGATGTTCCAGCGATCAGTAAGCGTGCAAATACAGAAGCACCGAGTAGTGCAGCGCCAAGTTCATCACCACTTTCATCTCCAATGAGTATTCAAGATTACTTAAAAAATCAACAAAGAAAGTAATAGAATCAGATGTTTAATAAAAGGGAGAACTTGTTTCTCCCTTTTTAATTTTTTGAAATAAAGTATTGATTGACATTTCTGCCAACAACAGATTCGATTTATCAAGTGCCAAAACACCCCAAATATGCTAACTTATATCGGTTTTTTCAAATAAAGTTGGCATGGCATGTTGAAACAACGGACTCTTAAACGTGTAGTGAAAGCGAGCGGTATTGGTCTGCACAGTGGTCAAAAGGTGCTGATTAATTTTGTTCCACATCACGTAGATGGAGGAATTGTGTTTCGTCGTATCGACTTGAATCCCCCTGTTGATATACCAGCAAATGCGATGCTGATCCAAGAGGCATTTATGTGCTCGAACCTCGTTCGAGAAGATATCAAGGTCGGTACCATTGAACATGTGATGAGTGCGATTGCAGGGCTTGGAATCGATAATCTCATCGTCGAAGTCTCTGCGTCAGAAGTTCCGATTATGGATGGCAGCGCTGGTCCTTTTATTTATTTGTTGATGCAAGGTGAGCTCGCTGAGCAAAATGCACCGAAGAAATTTATAAGAATTTTAAAACCTGTCGAGGCGCTAATCGAAGATAAACGCGCTATTTTTACACCGCATTCTGGTTTCCAACTTAACTTTACTATTGACTTTGATCATCCCGCCTTTGCTAAAGAATATCAGTCAGCAACGATCGATTTCTCAACTGAAACTTTTGTATATGAGGTGAGTGAGGCGCGAACTTTTGGTTTTATGAAAGATTTGGATTATCTAAAAGCCAATAATTTAGCTTTAGGTGCGAGTTTAGATAATGCGATAGGTGTAGATGATACTGGTGTGGTCAACGAGGAAGGTCTGCGTTTTGCTGATGAGTTTGTACGCCATAAAATATTAGATGCAGTGGGTGACTTATATCTTTTAGGTCATCAAATCATTGCGAAGTTTGATGGTTATAAATCAGGTCATGCACTGAATAACCAGTTATTACGCAATGTTCAGAATGATCCAAGTAGTTATGAAATTGTAACATTTGATGACGAGAATAATTGTCCAATTCCTTACGTAAGTGTGACATAAGTCATTGTCTTTTCTTGCCTATGTTATAATGTAACAAATGAAAGTGAGATGGAAATCACGGAAAATAAGAAGATATTCCATCACTTAAGTTGTACTGTTTACTTTTTATTGCTTGCCAAAAGTAGTAAAGCTTGGCTAAGCTTAGGGTCGCTCACATATTCAGCGGCACTGCGTAAAAGCGCTTGAGTCTCTGAATTAAGTTTCTTTGATGCGGGGGCAGGTTCTGTTGAAACATGTTTTTTGTTTCTCAATCGAACTTGAATTTTGCGTAAATCACGGAATACTTCAAGTTGAGTGAACTGCGCGACATAGTGAGTTTGTAAGTAACTAAGTTGACTAATCATCGCTTGATTTTCACCTGTTATGATCAAAACGCCATGTTGATAACAAACAACCTGCCATTGCTCTGGTTGGGGCAATAATGGTTGAATAATTTTCGTAAGTTTTTGCCATTGTGTGACTTGCGTAGTCAGAAACGTTAAGTTTCCAGTTTTTGTATGTTGTCCTTTCTGTTGAAAAACGTTGTTAGGTTCAGACATGTCAACTTCCTTAGAGGTTACCTGTCCATCTTAAGCGTTTAGTTCGGCTGTGATCAAGGAAGAGATGATAAAGGAACAATTTAAGGACGGTTTCAAGAGGTTTTTTATGCATACGCGTCGTATTTTACTTGCATTTTCACTTGCTGCTTCAGCCGCTTCGGTTGCTTTTGCAGATTATCAAAATATCAATCAAGCCACTGCTGCAGACCGTCTAGAGCAGTTATCTAAAACCTTAGCTCAAGGTTCCTATACCCATCCTGATGATATTGATCTGCCAGCTGTATCAAATGTCTCTGTTAAATTACGCGAAAAAACCATTGAACTAAACAATGCCAGTATTGAAAAGAAGTATGGTCGCCAAGAGAGTGGACCTTCATTCTCAGCGGGTACAGGCCATTCTTGGTTAGTCAGTCATCCATTGCAAGATGGTCGTGTCAGTTCGACTTGGGGTAACCGTACGCTATTAGGTTCTACTCGCCATCATTCAGGTGTTGATATTGCAGCACCATCGGGCACACCTATCTATGCTACAGGTCCTGGGGTTGTAACCAAATCAGGTTGGGGTACGGGTTATGGTCAATACGTTGAAATTGATCATGGTAATGGCTATGTTACTCGTTATGCGCATGCATCACGCTTAATGGTCAATGCGGGTGAGCGTGTTGGTGCGGGTCAGCATATTGCAAATGTTGGTTGTACTGGTCGTTGCACTGGACCTCATTTACATTTTGAAGTCGTGAAAGATGGTCAACGTCGCAACCCTTCAACTTATCTTGCTTTGTTGCCTTAATGTAATTTGTTAACAGTTGTATATAAATGTTTGAAGAAATCGCCTTTATTGGCGATTTTTTATATTTTTTGTTTGATTTGGGTCAATGACTATTTAGGAAAAAAATATTAAGCGTTTTTGTATTCATTTAGGGCGATACCTTTATGAAGCCAAAACATGATAAATATAGCAATAACAATATAGCTTAAGGGAAAAGGTGAATTATATGGCGTTTTATGGCGACTCGGACGCGCAGGAAACCCAAGAATGGCAAGATGCTTTTGATTCAGTATTACAACATATGGGCACGGAACGCGCTGCTTTCTTACTTGAGAAACTTTATCAACGTGCCATTGCCAAACACGTTCCTATTCAACGCTTAAATACACCTTATCTCAATACTATTTCAGTTGAAGAACAACCTGCCATGCCTGGTGATCAGGATATGGAGCGTCGTATTCGTGCATTGATTCGTTGGAATGCATTAGCGATGGTTCTTCGCGCCAATAAAACAGGTGATGATTTAGGTGGTCACCTCGCAAGTTTTGCATCATCTGCAACCCTATATGATGTCGGTTTTAACCATTTCTTCCGCGCCAATAATGATAATTTCGGCGGAGATATGATTTATTACCAAGGACACTGTGCTCCTGGTATTTATGCACGTTCATTCCTTGAAGGACGTTTAACTGAAGAGCAGTTAAGTAATTTCCGCCGTGAAGTTGGTGGCAATGGTTTACCAAGTTATCCACACCCTTATCTGATGCCAGACTATTGGCAATTCCCAACGGTATCAATGGGTCTTGGTCCAATCATGTCGATTTATCAAGCACACATTCAGAAATATTTGATGAACCGTGGTTTGATTAAAGAAGAAGATCGTAAGGTCTGGGCATATCTCGGCGATGGTGAGATGGATGAACCAGAAAGCTTAGGTGCTATTTCATTGGCAGGCCGTGAAAAGCTTGATAATTTAGTCTGGGTGGTTAACTGTAACTTACAGCGTCTAGATGGCCCTGTACGTGGTAACGGTAAAATTATTCAAGAACTTGAATCGATCTTCCGTGGTGCAGGCTGGCGTGTCATTAAAGTAGTATGGGGCCGTCATTGGGATCCATTACTGGCTAAAGATACAAGCGGTGCCTTAAAAGCACGTATGGAAGAAGCTGTTGATGGTGACTACCAGCGCTACCAAGTAAAAGGTGGTGCCTATACGCGTGAGAAATTCTTTGGCAAGTACCCAGAAGCTGCGGAACTTGTAAAAGACTTAAGTGATGAGGACATTGATAACCTTAACCGTGGTGGTCATGACCCTTACAAAGTCTTTGCTGCCTATGCAGAAGCAATGAAAGCAAAAGGTCAGCCAACAGTAATCTTGGCAAAAACCATTAAAGGTTATGGTTTGTCTGAAGAAATTGAAGCGGTGAATAAAACGCACCAAATCAAAAAGATGCAAATTGACTCGTTACGATATGTGCGTGACCGTTTCAATCTTCCATTCACGGATGAGCAGTTAGAAGAACTTCCATTCTATCGTCCAGGTGAAAACTCTCCAGAAATGAAATATATGAAGGCGCGCCGCGATGCATTGGGTGGTTACTTGCCAGCACGTCGTCGTGAGAGTGAGTCTTTAGAGATTCCTGATTTATCTGTATTTGATGCAGTGTTGAAAGGTTCGGGTGGCAAAGAGCAATCCACCACGATGGTGATGGTGCGTTTAATTTCTGCTTTACTCAAAGAAAAAGCAATTAAAGATCGTGTCGTGCCAATTGTTCCAGATGAAGCACGTACGTTTGGTTTAGAGGGTATGTTCCGTCAGCTTGGTATTTATGCCGCTCACGGTCAAAAATATACACCAGAAGATCAAGAACAGCTCATGCATTACCGTGAAGCAAAAGATGGTCACATGTTACAAGAAGGGATCAATGAAGCAGGTGCGATGAGCGCATGGGCTGCTTTGGCAACCAGTTATTCAACCAATAACTTGCCGATGATTCCAATGTACATGTACTACTCAATGTTTGGTTTCCAACGTATTGGTGATATTGCATGGGCTGCTGGTGATGCACAGGCTCAAGGTTTCTTGTTGGGCGCGACAGCGGGTCGTACAACATTAAACGGTGAAGGTTTACAGCACCAAGATGGTCATTCACATATCTTGGCGAACACGATTCCAAACTGCGTATCGTATGATCCATGTTTTGGTTATGAGTTAGCGGTAATCGTACACGACGGTTTACAACGTATGTATGTGAACCAAGAGCGTGTGTTCTATTACTTAACTGTAATGAATGAAAACTACGAACATCCTGAAATGCCAGAAGGCGTTGAAGAGGGCATTAAACGTGGTATGTATTTATTCGAAAAAGATGAAAAAGCAACTGTCCAATTACTTGGTTCAGGTGTAATTCTTCGTGAAGTGATTAAAGCTGCGAAAATCTTACGTGATGAATACCAAATTCATTCAAATGTGTGGAGTGTCACTAGCTTCAACGAATTGGCACGTGATGGTATGGCATGTGAAGAATACAATCGCCTACACCCACTTGCTGAAGAAGTGAAAGAATCTTGGGTATCTAAACAATTACGAGGTACGGAAGGTATCGTCGTTTCTGCTACAGATCATATGCGTGCTTATAGTGAACAAATTCGTGCCTATCTTCCAGATGGTCGCCCATTTGTAGCATTGGGTACAGATGGCTATGGTCGTTCAGATACCCGTGCGAACCTACGTAGTTTCTTTGGTGTTGATGCTGCGCATATCGTTGTTGCGACTTTGAAAAAATTAGCGGATGAAGGTGAGGTGGATGCACGTTTGGTGAAAGATGCAATTTCTAACTTTGAGTTAGATACGGATCGTCCAGTAGCCTGGGTTCCACAAGCACATCCAGAAGTTCAGCCTGTTGCTGAATACAATGAAACGCAAACAGGTGAGGGGAACTAAGCATGCAAATTAAGACCCCTGATATTGGTGTAGATAAAGCAAACGTTGCTGAAATTTTAGTAAAAGTTGGTGACCGTGTTGAAGTTGACGACAGTATTGTTGTGCTTGAGTCAGATAAAGCAACTGTTGAAGTGCCTAGTACTTCGGCAGGTGTCGTAAAAAGTATCTTGATTAATCAAGGTGATGATGTGACTGAAGGTGTGGCTTTGATCGAGGTCGAAGCAGAAGGGGCAGCACAAGCAGCGCCAACTCCAGTTCCTGCGGCTGAAGAAAAGCCAACTGCTCCAACACCTGCACAACAAACTCAAGCTTCAGCCCAACCTGCTGCTACATCAACTGCAACTGTTGACGTAACTGTGCCTGACATCGGCGTTGAAAAAGCACTGGTTGGTGAAATCCTCGTTAAAGTGGGTGATCAGATCGATGTTGAACAAAGTATTGTGGTTGTCGAGTCAGATAAAGCGACTGTAGAAGTTCCAAGTAGTGTTGCGGGTACTGTGGAAAGCATTCAAGTGAAAGAAGGCGATACCGTTAAAGAAGGTGTTGTGCTTCTTCAAGTGAAAACAACGTCTGCATCTAGTGCACCAGTTGAGGCGCCTGCTTCTACCACAGCTGCTGCTGCAGCACCTGCACCAGCTCAGCAAGAAACTGTAGCAGCGACGGCTACTCAATCTGGTCCAGTGGATATCAATGTTCCTGATCTAGGTGTTGATAAAGCAGTTGTTGCTGAAATCTTGGTCCAAGTTGGCGATAAAGTTGATGTCGACCAAAGCCTTGTTGTGGTTGAGTCAGATAAAGCGACTGTAGAAGTCCCAAGTACGGTTACTGGTGTTGTCAAAGCAATTCATTTACAAGCAGGTCAACAAGTTTCGCAAGGTATATTGCTTGCAACAATTGAAGTTGAAGGTCAAGCAACTGCGGCAGCTCCAGCAGCAAAAGCAGCAGTAGCATCTACTTCACCAGCAACGGCACCTAAAGCGGCAACTCCTGCTCCAACTCCTGCTCCAACTCAGTCTGCGCCTGCGGCACCATCTGGTACTGACAAGTTAACTAAAGAGCAAGAAGCTGAAAATGCCAAGGTATACGCTGGTCCTGCCGTGCGTAAATTAGCACGCGAATTGGGTGTGGTACTTGGCCAAGTTAAAGCATCTGGTGAACATGGTCGTGTGATGAAAGATGATGTTTTTGCTTATGTAAAAACGTGTTTAACTGCACCGCAAGTTGCTCCAAGCACACAGGCAGCACCTGTGGCTTCAGGTTTGCCATCGCTACCTGATTTCACCGCATTTGGTGGTGGTGAAGTAAAAGCAATGACGCGTTTGCAACAGGTTTCGGTACCGCAATTGTCATTGAATAACTTTATCCCGCAAGTGACTCAGTTTGACTTGGCTGATATCACTGAGCTTGAAGCGTGGCGTGGCGAACTAAAAGATGGCTTTAAGAAGCAAGGCGTTAGCTTAACTATTTTAGCGTTCATCGCGAAAGCGGTTGCTCACTTATTAAAAGATGAGCCTTATTTTGCAGGTCATTTGGCGGATGATCAAAAGTCTGTATTGCTCCGTAATGAAATCCATATGGGTATTGCGGTTGCAACACCAGATGGTTTGACAGTGCCTGTACTACGTAATCCAGACCAAAAGTCAATTAAGCAAATTGCTACAGAGTTAGCTGAACTTAGTCAAAAAGCGCGTGATCGCAAGTTATCACCAAAAGATTTACAAGGTGCGAACTTCACGATTACCAGCTTAGGTTCAATTGGTGGAACGGCCTTTACGCCATTAGTGAACTGGCCTCAAGTTGCAATCTTGGGTATTTCACCTGCCACCATGCAGCCAGTATGGAATGGTAAAGACTTTGATCCGCGCTTAATGTTGCCATTGTCACTGTCTTATGATCATCGTGTGATCAACGGCGCCGATGCAGCACGCTTTACCAATAAATTGACTAAATTATTGAAAGATATTCGTACTTTGTTACTGTAATTTCAATGGTTTGATTTGGAATAACCTCGCAATTGCGGGGTTTTCTTTTTTTGAATAGCCTGAATCAATCTAGTGCTTTATTTGTGCAATTTTTTATCTAAAATGAATGCTAAACAAGGAGATCTGATGTGGAGTAATAATGTTCGCGGTATATAAAATAATGTTGCCGTTATTGCTGGTTATGTTTGTTGCTATGGGGCTCTGGGTGAGTGTTCTGCATTTCCCGTGGGAATGGGTATTCTATATGGTGATGGGGTTAGAAGTAATGGTTGCTACAGTCGCGATGACAATGGAATATCAAGCACAACAAGTGGGTGGTGTAAGCAGTTGGGGCAGTCTGGGTCTTATAGGGAGTAATCTTTTTTTTGCTTGTGTGTTGGGTATATTACGTTATGGATTATGGTGTTATCAAAAAATCTAAATTTAGAGATTTTAAATGGAGAAGGGATTTGTTAAAATAATTAAACTTCATTGGGGAGTAGCCGCTCTTTACGCAAAGTAAAGAGGTGATGATCAACATAATTGTTCAACCGAACATGGTCATCATAGCAAAGAACCAAAGCAGCTCACGCTGTGCTTTTGTTGGCAAGACCTTTGATTTATCACTCTGCATCAATTCATTTGATTTTGGCTAGCAGGAGGGATAGGTCATCGGTATATATGCTAGCCAGAGCAATCCATTATGTATGAATTTCTCATCTCAACTTCGATTGTTGCCCTTGCTGAAATGGGCGATAAAACTCAGCTTTTGGCATTGTTACTTGCTGCGCGATTCCGTAAGCCGATTCCGATTTTAATTGCTATATTATTGGCGACCTTGATCAATCATGGTGTGTCTGCTGTACTAGGTCAGTGGATTACAACTGTACTCAGCCCTGAAATTTTGTTGTGGATTCTGGCGCTTGGATTTATTGGAATGGCGATTTGGATGCTGATTCCGGATGAATTGGGCGATGAATCAGAGAACATTAATAAATGGCAAAAGTTTGGTGTATTTGGTGCGACTTTTATCTTGTTTTTCTTGGCAGAAATTGGAGATAAAACCCAAATTGCAACGGTTGCTTTAGCTGCACGTTTTGACAGTATCTTTTGGGTGACGATGGGTACAACCTTAGGGATGATGATTGCCAATGCGCCAGCGGTGTTCATTGGGCACAAGATTGCTGATAAATTGCCGATTTCATTGATTCATAAAGTCGGCGCTGCCATTTTCTTGATTATCGGTGTGTCTACTTTGCTTCAGCATTATTTCTTTTAGGGTTGTAATCTGAAAAACACGCTTTGGCAGAAGTTGTTGAGTTTTTGTTGATTAGAGCGCATTACAATTTTAAAGCCCCTTTGATCGAAGGGGCTTTAAATGATTAATAGTTAAATTTCACAGTAAAATTAATCTGTCGTGGATTGCCTAAGGTGATGAGATTCTCATTGAGCGCACCCGCATAATAGTCTTTATCAAACATATTGCGGATTGCCAATTGGGCACCCCAATGTGCCGCATCATAGCCTGCTTCAGTATCAAAGACGGTATAACCTGGAATATGGACATCTAGTTTATCCATAGTTTTATAAGTTTCGCCGCGAAATCCACCACCTATATACCAGCCAAGTTTTGATGTGGGATCAAATTTATAACGTGCAGAGAAACTGTAGCTGTGTTCTGGGACATTATTAAGTGCTTTGCCAATATTGCTACTATCGGCGTCTTTACTAATTTTGGCATCGGCTGTGTAGGTATAGGCAGCTATTAATTTTAGGCCTTCTAAAATTTCTGAGCTGAGTTCAGTTTCGATACCACGAGTTAACTGTTCACCACGTTGTACTTTTTCATTTGAATTTACTGAATCATTAACAACTACGTTCTGACGTTTTAAGTCATACCAAGCAATAGCACCTTGAATACGTTGATCTGGGCTTTGTAACTTCATCCCAACTTCTACCTGTTTTCCTTTTTCTGGCTTAAACGGGTTGCTATTGATATCAGTACCACTGTTTGGAGTAAATGAAGTCGCGTAGCTGACATAAGGCGCTACAATGTCATTGAGGGTATACATGACAGAGGCACTACCAGTAAATGCTTCATCAGACTGTTTACTGCTATTTCCCGTAATTAAACTTGTAGTTTGAGTTTGTGCCCAATCTTGGCGACCAGATAGACTTAACAGTAATTGATCATTGAATTGAATACGGTCACGAATATATAAACCTGCGTATTTTAAACGGTTAATATCGTGGTTGCTGACAGGATTGGAACAAGTAACAGTTTGTCCATATACGGGAGTGTATATGTTTAAATCACCGACATTACAACGGTTGTTGGTGTAATCACTTTTTTCTTGGAAGGCATCAACACCTATATTGATGTCGTGCTGCATGCCATATAATTCAAATTGGTTATTTAAACGGTTATCAATTGCATAACTTAAGTTATCAATAATTTGGTGGCGACTGTTATTTTTACGGCTGATCGTGGTGTAGTTTTTATCTGCCCAAAAGTTACTACCTGTACGGGCAAAGACTGCTTGACCATCCATTTCAGTTTTTTGTACGGCAAAGTTTTGGTTAAAGTTCCATCCATTTTCAAAGGCGTGCTTAAACGTATAACCAGTACGATATACATCTGCTTCATATTTACCAAAATGAGGATCGCCAATATATAAACTTCGGTCTATGGCGCCGTTAGGGTTATCTTTTAATGTACCAATGACAGGTAAACCTTGTTGGCGAATATATTCTCGATGCTGATAGCTTGCGATGACAGAAAGATCAGTGTTATCCCCTAAGTCAAAGTTATAAGAGGGGGAGATGTAGTAATTTTTAAAATAAACGTAGTCAGTTGGATCATCTTGATCAGAGATACGACCATTTAAACGGAAGGCACCTTTTTCACTCTTATTTGGGCTATAGTTTAAGTCGAAAGTCCCTTCTTTAAGGCTGTAACTACCATAAGTCATGCTAGCTCGTGCAAAGTTTTCTGCTTCAGGTCGTTTGGTGACTAAATTGACCATACCTCCCGGAGCAACCAAACCAAAATTAATCGAAGCAGGGCCTTTTAATATTTGTACTTGATCCATTCCCGAAATTTCAGCAGCTACAGAAGGGGTAGGTGAACTTTGACCAATTCTTAAACCATCGACATACACCGAGTCAGAAGAAGTTTGGCCTCGAATAATAAAATCATCCCAACCGCGGCGACCAAGCTTTCCAGCTTCTACACCAGCAACCCCTTCAAGTGCATCCGTAAGAGTTCTTGCTTGTTTTTGGTCAAGTTGTTCACGGGTGACAACAGAAACTGATTGAGCAGTTTTAAATAGAGGTGCATTGGATTTGAGTGCTGAAGTCGCTGTCGTGGCGGCATAGGCCTGATCTTGCTGTTGGGCTTTGACCGAAATAGTTGGGAGTATAAGGTCTTGATCTTCTTTAGCATATGCCATGGTCATAGTGCTTAAGATAAGTGTTGCGAGTAAAGTACGATGCGTAACAAGCATAGGGATGTCCAAGGGAGGGAGCAAAATGGCAGGTGAATGCTATGAATGAGAATGGTTATTATTTTAAGGGATCCGTTTTCTAAAACCAAGCAATAAATCTAAAGCTGATTGTTGGATAAATTATGATAAATATCCAATATGTGATTGAATCTAGATTTAAATCCCATTATTTTATTATGGAATTAAAATAATTCATATTTAAAAGATTTTTTGGGGTTTCTATGAGTTTTGAACGGACAACATCACAGATATTATTTGATAATGGTACGCATAAATGCATTAGTTTTACCAGTTTGGTGAAAGGGGAAGGCATTCAAGCAAATCAATTTTTGATTATTGACCATGAGCGAGCTGCGGTTTTAGATCCAGGCGGTGATCTCACATATGTGCCTTTAACCATGGAGCTTAATCGCTACACCAAACTGAAAAATCTTGATTATGTGATGGCTTCTCATCAGGACCCAGACATTATTACCTCGATGCCTCGTTGGTTGGTCTATACCGATGCCAAAGTTGTCGCATCAAAGTTGTGGGCACGTTTTCTACCGCATCTCAATTCAGCATTTATGAGTGATCGTATGAAGGGAAATTGGGAAGAGCGACTGATCGAGCTGTCTGATACGGGACAGGTTATTCCTTTAGGGCAGTCCTCGATTGTCGCAGTACCTGCACATTTCTTACATTCTGTCGGTAATTTCCAGTTTTATGATCCGACAGCAAAAATCTTATTTTCTGGTGATATGGGAGCATCGATAGTAGATGATGCGAGTGTGCCGATTGCAGATTTTGAAGCGCATACTAAGAAAATGAAAGGTTTTCACCAGCGTTATATGTGCTCAAATAAAGTGATCCGATTATGGGTCAATATGGTACGTCAGATGGATTTAGAAATGATTGTCCCGCAACACGGCACAGCCTTTGTTGGAAAAGAAATGATTGAGCAATTTCTAGATTGGATTGAAACGCTGGAATGTGGTGTTGACCTGATGAATGAATATGTCTTTAGTATGCCCACAGAAATCGCTTAAACATAGGATAAATATGACGGTCGAATACAAAAAATAGGGTTCATCTCTCTTGTTTTTGTAGATAAGTTTTTTTAGGATTCGCGTTTTAAAGAGTTTTATTTTGATAACGAGAATTTTAACAAAAATGTTGTCTCAAATTATGACCTCTGAAACATGTGTCCATTGTGGCGCATGTTGTGCGCATTACCGTGTATCGTTTTATTGGGCTGAGGCTGAAGTCATGCCAAGTGAGATGATTGAGCCGCTCACAGCGGTTTATTCATGCATGAAAGGAACAAATCAAACTCAGGTTAGATGTATTGCTTTAGAAGGCGTGGTTGGACAGCAGGTGAGTTGTTCAATTTATGCGGTGCGTAGCTCAACCTGCCGAGAAGTACAGGTTGGTGATGATCATTGTAATAAAGCTCGACTTGCACACAATATGATTCCTTTGATTCAAATTGAAGAACAAGATGCTGCAAATAATGAAGATTATGATCAGGTGGGTTGATTAAAAGTCTGTGAAACTGGATTCAAAAAACAGGGAAACGTGATGGTAACGGTTTTTCTGAAATTATTTCATCCTAGAAAATGAAATTCACTGTGAAATTTGTTTATAATAGCTCACGGAATTTACCAGTGAGATTGTTATGCTGACCATCGTTCAAGAAGCGCTAACCTTCGATGATGTCTTATTACTTCCTGCCTACTCAACTGTTCTCCCAAAAGATGTCTCCTTAAAGACACGTTTAACTCGCGGAATTCAACTCAATATCCCTCTCGTTTCGGCTGCAATGGATACAGTGACTGAGTCACGTATGGCGATTGCAATGGCGCAAAATGGTGGTATTGGTATTTTGCATAAAAACATGGATATCGCAGCGCAAGCCGCTGAAGTACGCCGTGTGAAAAAATTTGAAGCTGGAATGGTGAAAGATCCAATCACAGTAACACCAGAAACGACGGTTCGTGAACTGATTGCAATTACACAAGCAAATAATATTAGCGGTGTACCTGTGGTTAAGGACGGCAAAGTTGTCGGTATTGTGACAGGACGTGATACACGTTTTGAAACGAATCTAGAGCAACCTGTTAGTAACATCATGACAGGTCAAGATCGCTTAGTCACTGTACGTGAAGGCGAGTCGAAAGAAAATATCCAAGCATTGCTACAAAAGCATCGTATTGAAAAAGTTTTAGTTGTTGGTGAAAACAACGAACTTAAAGGCTTAATTACGGTGACTGACTTCCGTAAAGCAGAAAGCTACCCGAATAGCTGTAAAGACGAACTCGGTCGTTTACGTGTAGGTGCAGCAGTTGGTACAGGTGCTGAGACACCAAGCCGCGTAGAAGCATTGGTCGATGCTGGTGTAGATGCGATTGTTGTTGATACAGCACATGGTCATTCTGCTGGCGTCATTGAGCGCGTACGTTGGGTAAAAGCGAATTACCCACAAGTTCAAGTGATTGGCGGTAATATCGCAACTGGTGATGCGGCATTGGCATTGCTTGATGCAGGTGCAGATGCGGTAAAAGTGGGTATCGGTCCAGGTTCTATTTGTACCACGCGTATTGTTGCTGGTATTGGTATGCCACAAATTTCTGCCATTGATAGCGTTGCAAATGCCTTGAAAGATCAAATTCCTTTGATCGCGGATGGTGGTATTCGTTTCTCTGGTGATATGGCGAAAGCGATTGGCGCAGGTGCAAGCACGATCATGGTAGGTTCGCTACTTGCTGGTACAGAAGAAGCACCAGGTGAAGTTGAGTTTTTCCAAGGTCGTTACTATAAAGCCTATCGTGGCATGGGTTCATTGGGTGCAATGGCAGGCGCGACTGGTTCTGCTGACCGCTATTTCCAAGACTCAAAAGCAAGTGCTGAAAAATTAGTACCAGAAGGTATTGAAGGTCGTGTTCCTTATAAAGGTCCAATGGGCAACATCGTACATCAAATGATGGGCGGTTTACGTTCATCTATGGGTTATACGGGTTCAGCTGCGATTGAAGATCTTCGTCAAAATGCGAAATTTGTAAAAATTACTTCAGCAGGTATGTCTGAATCACATGTACATGACGTGACGATTACTAAAGAAGCGCCAAACTACCGTGTTGGTTGATTTTTGGTAATTTTGTCGCTGGAAAAACCGTCAGTTCGCTGACGGTTTTTTTGTTTTAGTGTAAAGTGAAACAGATGATAAATGATGTGACTTAGCGTCATATTACGATAAGAAAGTGAGTAGAAAATGAGTTATTTTGGTACTGATGGAATTCGAGGCAAATTTGGACAATTGCCGATTACGCCAGAATTTGCTTTAAAATTGGGTTTTGCTGCAGGAAAAGTATTAAAACGTAATAGCCCAAAAAATAAGCCAATTGTGGTCTTGGGGAAAGATACACGTTTATCAGGGTATATTTTAGAAGCTGCATTACAAGCGGGTTTAAATGCGGCTGGTGTGTATGTGCATTTGCTTGGTCCATTACCGACGCCAGCAATTGCACACCTCACTCGTGCTCTGCATGCACACGCGGGCATTGTGATCTCTGCTTCACATAATCCTTATTTTGATAACGGGATTAAGTTCTTCTCAGGTGAAGGTAAGAAACTTCCAGATAATATACAAGATCAAATTAATCAAGAGCTTGAACAAGATTTGCTTATTGATGATACAGCGAACTTAGGTAAAAGTGTTCGTGTAAAAGATGCCAATGGTCGCTATATCGAATTCTGCAAATCAACTTTCCCATATCATTTCAACCTACATAATTTAAAAATTGTCGTGGATTGTGCCAATGGTGCAGCCTACAGTGTTGGACCATCAGTGTTCCGCGAGTTAGGTGCCAAAGTTATTCCACTATTTAATGATCCTGATGGTTTAAATATCAATGAAAACTGTGGCTCTACACATCCAGAGCATTTACAAAAAGCGGTAGTTGAGCATCAAGCAGATCTTGGTATTGCTTTTGATGGTGATGCCGATCGTGTCGTAATGGTGGATAAAAATGGCAATCTCATTGATGGAGACCATATTCTTTATATTCTTGCAACACAAGCCAACCATAAGCCAGAAGGTGTGGTTGGAACAGTGATGAGCAATATGGCACTTGAGCTTGCGTTAGATAAAGCCAATGTTGGATTTGTCCGTGCAAAAGTGGGTGACCGCTATGTATTGCAAGCCCTTGAGGAGCAGAATTGGAGTATTGGTGGAGAACCATCTGGGCATATTTTAACCTTAGATAAAAGTACCACGGGTGATGCAATTATTGCAGCTCTGCAAGTACTTACAGTCATGGTTGAACAAGGTAAAGCCTTACATGAGTTAGTAGATGGTTTTGAGCTATTTCCGCAAGTATTAGTCAATGTCCGTTTACAACAAATGATTGATCCATATTCAATTCCTTCTTTAGTTGAAGAGTTTGAAAAAGCAGAACAACAGTTGAAAGGTCGTGGACGCTTATTAATTCGTAAATCAGGCACAGAGCCAGTCATTCGTGTAATGGTTGAAGGTGATGACTTACCAGAAGTTGAAGCGTTAGCAAACCGTTTAGCTGATGCTGTGCGTGCGCAAGCTCAAGTTGCTTAAGAGAGAATACCAATGAGTGATGTGATTAAGGATCTGAGTGAATTACGATTAAGTTATGAACAAGGTGAGTTGCATGAAGCACAGATCAGCGATCATCCTCACCTGCAATTCTTGAATTGGTTTAATCATGCTTTGGCGGCACATTTACATGAGCCGTATACGATGTCTTTGGCCACTGCAAATGCACAAGGTCGCCCACATGTACGGACTGTATTATTACGTGGTGCGACAGAAGCAGGCTATGATTTTTATACCAATTATGACAGCCAAAAAGGGATAGACCTTGCTGAAAATCCATTCGCTGAGTTGTTATTTTACTGGCCAAGTTTAGAGCGACAAGTTCGTATCAGTGGTCAAGTGATCAAGATCTCTGAACATGAATCAACTGAGTATTATTTAAAGCGCCCCCGCGATAGTCAAATCGCCGCGCATATCAGCACTCCACAAAGCGGTAGAATTGCGAGTCGAGAAGAGTTACAGCAGCGTTTTTATGACTTACAGCAGCAAGTGGGTGAACACGGTGAACTCACTAAACCTGATTTTTGGGGCGGCTATCGTTTAGTTGCTGACTATTATGAGTTTTGGCAAGGGCGTCCAAATCGTTTACATGACCGCTTGAGTTATGAAAAACAGGATGGGCAATGGGTTATACAACGTTTGATGCCATAAATGACACAGATAAAAATTCAACAAAGACCTTTGCTTACACGCCCTGAACAGTTTCAGGGCGTGCCTACGTTTATTGCTGAAATATTAGCAAGACGAGGTGTTCAATCAGAGCAAGAACTTGAGCTCAAGTTAAAACATTTATTGCCCCCTACTTTAAAAGGGATCGATGCCGCAGTTGAATTGATTGATCAAGCGATTGATCAACAAAAGCAAATTGTCATCATTGGTGACTATGATGCGGATGGGGCAACCAGCACTGCATTGATGGTTTTGGTTCTACAAGAAATGGGGGCAAGAGTAGAGTATTTAGTCCCTGATCGCTTTAAGTATGGTTATGGGCTCACGCCCAAAATTGCTGAATTGGCAAAGCAGAGTTATCAGCCTGATTTGCTGATCACGGTCGATAATGGCATTTCCAGTCATGCTGGTGTAGAAACAGCACAAGCTTTAGCTATGCAGGTGATTATTACCGATCACCACCTCACGACGAAACCAACACCTGCTGCTGAAGCGGTGGTTAATCCAAATCAATTGGGTTGTGATTTCCCAAGCAAAGCTTTGGCTGGGGTAGGTGTTGCTTTTTATGTATTGGCAAAATTAGCCAGTTACCGTGCTCAGTATGGAAAAAGTAGCTGTAAAGTCACTCAATATTTAGACCTCGTGGCATTGGGAACCTATGCTGATGTCGCAACCTTGGATTACAACAATCGCATATTGATTGATGCGGGGCTGAAACGGATCCAGCAGCATCAATGTCGTGTAGGAATTCTGGCTTTATTAGATATTGCGGGACGTGATGCTGCGAGTTTACGTGCACAGGATTTAGGTTTTGTCCTTGGGCCTCGTATTAATGCCGCAGGGCGTATGGAAAGCATGCGAATCGGCATTGAATGTTTACTTGCAAACGATATGCAAACCGCTTATCCAATCGCACAGCAGCTCAATCAATTAAATCTTGAGCGCCGGCAAGTTGAAACGGAGATGAAGCAACAAGCACTTTCTGCCTTGCAACATATCCAATTAACAGCTGAGCAAATACCGCCAGCATTAGTGATGTTTGATGAACAATGGCATCAAGGGGTGATTGGTATTGTCGCTGGGCGACTTAAAGAACAGTTTTATCGCCCAAGTTTGGTATTTGCACCTGATGAAGATGGGATACACATCAAAGGTTCTGCGCGTTCTATTGATGGTATTCATATCCGAGATATGATTGAATCCGTGGCAGAGCAGCGTCCAGATCTACTGAGCCATTTTGGTGGTCATGCAGCAGCAGCAGGTTTAACGCTTAGGAAAGAACATTTTGATGAGTTTAAAAGCCTCTTTACTCAAATGATCGCCGAGATGGATTCTGATTTATTTCAGGCCACCTTGTGGACCGATGGAGAGTTGGGGGATTCAGCTCTTCATTTAAGCTCTTTGGATTGGATTGAGCAGCTTGGACCTTGGGGACAAAAATTTCCTTTGCCGCAGTTTGAAGGACGATTCCAAGTGGTTGATTATCGTTGGCTTAAAGATCAGCATTTAAAACTAAAATTGGCAGTAGGGTCACACTCAATTGACGCGATTGCTTTTAACGCAATAGATCGTTTCGAATTTAACCCAATGCTAGGGTATGTCGATTTAGTCTATAGTTTAGAGCGCAATGTATTTAATGGAAGTACCAGTCTGCAATTACAGATTGTGCATCTTCAACAATAAAAAAATCCGCTCATATTGAGCGGATCTTCACTGTTTTCTAAAGTAATTTAGAAACGGAACGTTCCGTTGATACCAAATGAGTCTGCACCGTCAATCGTAGTATAACCAACACCTACAGCAACTTGTGGTGTAAAGAATTTTTGTGCACGAATGCTAAAAATACTATCTGATTCATCTGCAGTTGAGTCAGCAATTGAAACTCCGACACTAAGTGTTGGATCTAGATAGAGATCTGCAGCGAAGCGGTAAGTGGTTTCATCGCCAAAATAACTTTGTGCTTCAAAGTTGGTATAGTAACCACCAACTTGAGTGACATATTTAGCACGAAGTGTTACAGCCTTATCATCATCTTCACCAGTGACAACTGCTGCATTTGTATAAGTCGTAATAAAACCATATTTTGCGGCTTGGATTGGATCAAAGCTCTCTGATAGATCCGCAACACCTATAGCAAGTAACAAGCCATTCATTGGAAGGAAACCAGCTTCAAAAGCATAACCAGCACCATCAGTACTTTCACTATAAGAATATCCAAAAACCTTGGAGCTATTCTTTATGTCAGTTCTGTGGAGACTCCCAGAAATGTAGAACTGTGAGTCTGGAATAAAGAATTCACCATTGACACCTACAGTATTAAACTCTTGTTTTAAGTTCGCAGTTACGGCAGGGCTATTCCAAAATAACTCATTTTCTTCAAAGCCAATTTTCATTGATTGTTTAGCATAGGTATAACCTAAACCAATATTTGACGCTTTATCTAAAAAAGCAGTTTCTGCTAAAGGCACATTTCGAGTTTGAACTGGATTAAAGTAGTATTTTCCACTAATAGTCGTTGTATTAACTTTTACTCCTCCATCAATATCAGTATATTCATAAGCACCATTGACTTCTGCTTGATATGCATTTGCATTAAAACCAACGAATGAGGATAAAAGCGCTGTAATTAGACTAAGTTTTTTCATTGATTGATAACCCCTTATTAAAATAAGTCATTTATTAATATTGTGTTGCACGGGGTAGTTTAGTGAAAAAAAACCATACGTCAATTATTAAATGAATGGTCAAATTGATTATATATTTATCGTTTAAAAAAGACATTTATGCTTTTAGGGAAGTTGGATTGTTATTCTGATTTGGTTGAAATTATGTATATAAAAATCGCCCTGAAATATTCCTATTTCAGAGCGATTATGTATTAGACGAAAACGTCTATTTTAGTAATTACATTAGAAGCGATATTTTGCTGCAACACCAAATGTATTGTAGTCATTTTTAGCAACGGTTCTGTCTTTACCGAAACCAATACGTCCTTCTAAACTCATTTGTTGGTTGAAGAATTTACGTGCATTCACACCAAATTCACGTTGTTTAGTGAGATCATTGTCGTAGTAATCAGCACCAACACTGAATGTTTTATCGATGTAGTAATCCGCTGCTAGGTTAAACTCATCTAAGTCACCGAATGCTGCACCAGCTTCTAAGTTGATGTCATTACCGCCGACTTGAGTCACATATTTCGCACGAATAGTTGGATCAACACCATCGTCAAACTTGTTGTCATAGCCTTTCGCGCCCACAGCAACTAAGAAACCTGGTGCTGGTAAATAACCAACTTCAGCACTGTAATAAGTAGTTTTGATATCACGTGCATGATTTAGCTTCAAGATATTACGGCTAACATCACCACTGACATAAAAATCTGAGTTAGGAACAAAGTACTCGACGCCAACACCATAGGTATTGTCATCAGTATCACCTTTGTCTTTCCAAACTGCTTCAGCGCTAACGTTACTTGCACGATCTAAAAATGCTGCTTCAGCAAGTGGCGCGTTACGAGTTTGTACAGGATTGAAATAGTATTTACCATTAATCGCGAAGTCACTGCCTGAACTACCTTTGTCAGGGTCGATATAACCTACAGATGCCCCAACTTCAGCTTGATACGCATGAGCAGTGGCTGTTACTGCAAATACAGATAAAAGTGCTGATGCAATTGCTAATTTTTTCATGGTTATGCCCCTTTGAGATAATGAACCAAATGAAATTTCGATTACATGTTTTGTTACAACTTCCAGTCTAGGCTAAAACCAGCATGCGTCAATCCTTCGTCAGTAATCAGATGGTACAAATGTAAATGTATTGTAAGTTTTTTTATTTAAGATATTGATTTTAATTGTAAAAAATTAATGTTTTGATTTATTAAAACATAGGATGGATTGTGTGTTTAGGTATTCTTCGTGTAATTATTGAACACTATTGTCGCTAAATGTGTCGTTTGAGAGTTATAAAACCGATAAGGAAAAATGTTGATGTTGATCTTGTTTCGCAATTATTGCTCTCACCTGATAGAGGCTGTGTCGGCTATATCAGTTATGTTAAAATATCAAATTGAGTGAAAAATTTTTGTGAGAAAACACACGTGGAAATTAATCCGTATTTAGTTCAATTGAAAGATTTATCTGATCGTAGCCAAACACTACGGGGGTATCTTTGACTACGATCTAAAAGTTGAGCGTTTAGAAGAAGTTTTAAGAGAATTAGAAGACCCTGCGATTTGGAACGATCAAAACCGTGCTCAAGCCATCGCCAAAGAAAAGGGCAGTTTAGAAAATACCATTGGAGTGTTTGATCGTCTTGCTGAACAGCTTGATGATGCAAAAGCAATGCTTGATTTGGCTGTTGAAGCTGATGATGAAAGTCTATTGCTCGATGTACAAGCTGAGTTGGACAGTGCAGAACAAGCTTTAGGTAATCTAGAATTCCGTCGCATGTTTAGCAATCCCATGGATCCGAATCCATGCTTCCTTGAAATTCAGTCAGGTTCTGGCGGAACAGAAGCACAGGATTGGGCGTCTATGCTATTGCGTATGTATTTACGTTGGATCGAACGTCATGGCTTTAAGGCCGAGTTGATGGAAGTTTCAGATGGTGATGTTGCGGGTATTAAATCAGCAACAATTCGTGTCGATGGTGAGTTTGCTTATGGTTGGTTACGTACTGAAAGTGGTGTGCATCGTTTAGTACGTAAATCGCCATTTGACAGTAACAATAACCGTCATACTTCATTTTCTGCGGTATTCATTTCACCTGAGATTGATGACAATATCGAAATTGATATTAATCCTTCTGACGTTCGTACTGATACCTATCGTGCTTCGGGTGCAGGTGGTCAGCATATTAACAAAACCGATTCTGCGGTGCGTTTAACGCATGCTCCGACAGGAATTGTGGTGGCGTGTCAGAACCAGCGTTCGCAGCACGCGAACCGTGACCATGCATGGAAGCAATTACGTGCCAAACTCTATGAGTTAGAGATGAGCAAGCGTAATGAAGCTGCACAAGCATTGGAAGATTCGAAGTCTGATATTGGTTGGGGAAGTCAAATTCGCTCTTATGTCTTGGATGATTCACGAATTAAAGACTTACGGACTGGTGTGGAGAATTCCAACACTAAAGCTGTGCTAGACGGTGACTTAGATAAGTTCATTGAAGCGAGTTTGAAACAAGGTTTATAAGAACCTCTCTCAATCACTTCTTAAAAGAGGGAGACGTCTTCGATGGTTTAATCGAGTGTCCTCTCTTTTGAAGAGATGAACTTTCTCAGTATTCTGAGAGAGCAGAAGGAGGGGTATAAAGAAATTCAGAACGGCAATCTCGTTCAGTACCTTAAGGTTAATCGGAAAAATATGATATTAATATCGAAAAAAATAGATATTAATATTTATAAAATTCGATATACTGATTCTAGGTGCTGAACAAAGCTTTGCCTGTTGAGAAACATGGTGAGTCTATGGATATTGATGTTATAAGCAAGGCCTTAGCCAATCCATTACGTCGACAGATCTTGCAATGGTTAAAAGAGCCTGAGCAATTTTTACCTGTACAAGAATGTGGTGGCAGTTTTGAACGCGGTGTATGTGCAGGACACATCGAACGTTTAGGCAAAGTTGCGCAATCGACGATGTCGAATCACTTGTCTGTATTACAGCAAGCGGGTTTGATTAAAGTTGAAAAATATGGGCAATGGTCATACTTCACACGTAATGAAGCTTTGATTCAGCAATACATCGAATATTTAAAACAAACACTATAGCCGTGAGTCAAGACTTGGTCTTTAAGCTTCGGTTCATAGTGAAGTTGAGGCGATCATGGCAGAATTAAGCTCTACCTTACAAGTAGGTGATTTTACAATTAAAAACCGTTTGGTTTTAGCTCCATTAACCCGTGCACGTAGTGGTGAAGAACGTATTCCAAATGATTTGATGGTGGAATATTACCAACAACGTGCGAATGCGGGTTTAATTATTACTGAAGCAACGGTGATTAGTCCTAAGGCCGTGGGATATGCCAAGACACCAGGTCTATGGTCACAAGAACAAGCTCAAGCTTGGCACAAGATTGTTGATGCCGTACATGCACAAGGTTCAAAAATAGTTGTTCAACTTTGGCATGTGGGCCGTATTTCGCATCCTGACCTATTGGATGGCGATACACCTGTTGCACCAAGTGCAATTCAACCTGCTGGTGAAGTGAGTTTACTTCGTCCAAAACGTCCTTTCGTCACGCCTCGTGCTTTATCACATGAAGAAATTCAAGAAATCGTAGCGGAATATAAACATGCTGCTGAACAAGCCAAAGCAGCAGGTTTCGATGGGGTGGAGCTACATGCAGCCAATGGTTATTTGATCGATCAATTCTTGCAAAGTAAGACCAATACACGTGATGACGAGTATGGTGGTTCTATCGAAAACCGTGCACGTTTGTTATTACAGGTCGTGGACGCCTTTATTGAAGTGTGGGGCGCAGGTCGTGTCGGTGTACATTTAGCACCACGTGCTGATTCGCACGATATGGGGGATGAAAATCCATTGGCAACCTTTGGTTATGTGGTGGAGCAGTTAGATCAACGTCATGTTGCATTCATTTTCACGCGTGAATATGAAGCAGAAGACAGTTTAATGCCAAAATTGCGTCCTAAATTCAAAGGTACTTGGATTGCCAACGAAAAATTAACGCCTGCATCAGCAAAACGCATTTTGGCGACTGGGCAAGCGGATGCTGTGGCATTTGGTTTAGCGTATATTGCCAATCCGGATCTATTTGAGCGTTTACAATATGATTTACCTTTAAATCAGGTAAACTTTCAAACTTTATATGCTGATGGTGCAGAGGGATATACGGATTATCCTGTTTTTGAAAAACTAGAAGCATAAGCTTCTATTCGAACACTCATGTCATTAATGGTTGTTAAATCGTCTTAACAGAACCAACAAAAATGGCATGAGTTTTTTATTGAAATTCCGCATAATAAGCACATATTAAATCGTGAAATATGGTCTAGGATGGCGCAGCAAAACGCAGTACAGCAAACACCATTTTGGTATAACTTTTTATTGACCTGTCTCAAACCCTTATATCGTTGGAAAATAAAACAACGTGCAGAAAGTGATGCGCTGTATCAGCAAGAATGTGTGGAGCGGTTTGGTCCCTTCCAGCCACCAAAAAATTTAGCGACCATTTGGTTTCATGTGGTTTCTGTCGGTGAAACCAATGCTGCACAGCCTTTGATTGAGCATTATTTAAAATTAGGTCATCCAGTACTGGTTACCAATACCACCAAGACAGGTCAAGCTCGAGCAAAATCACTTTTTTTAAAAGCGCCTTATCTTGATTTATTTCAGGCGGTTTACTTACCCGTTGATCAAAAGTCATTACTCAAACAGTTTTTTGAGTTATATCAACCAAAACTCTTGGCTTTGGTTGAAACTGAAATTTGGCCGAACTTAATTGCTGAAGCAAGACAACAACAAATTCCCTGTATTTTGCTCAATGCACGCCTTTCGGAAAAATCAGCCAAAGGCTATGGAAAAGTGAGTCGTTTAACTCGACCGATGTTACAACAGCTGACTTGGCTGTTGGCACAAGATAAAGCTACCCAACAACGCTATATTGAGTTAGGTCTGGATCGAACAAAAAGTCAGGTCTTAGGAAATATAAAATTTGATATTACTGCTCCCCAGCAGTTTATCGAGCAAGCAGAACAATTAAAACAAGACTGGAATTTACTTGGGCGGCAAATTATCACTTTAGCCAGTACGCATGCCCCTGAGGAAGAAAATTTACTTAAACAATTACAGCAATATTTAAATTCAAATCCTCATCTACTTTGTATCGTTGTTCCTCGTCATCCAGAGCGTTTCGAGGAAGTGTATAAGGCTTGCCAAAGTTTAAATTTAAATACGCAACGTCGTAGTCTTAAGCAAACGATTCAAGCAGATACGCAAGTTTTTTTGGCTGATAGTATGGGCGAAATGTGGTTGTGGTATGCCTTGAGTCAAGCCTGCTTTGTAGGTGGATCATTGAATGAACCAGGTGGTGGGCATAATATTCTAGAGCCGATGGTTTTAGATGTCCCAACGGTGATTGGTCCCCGTTATTTTAATTTCCAAACCATCGTGGATGAGTTTGTTGCAGAGCGGGCGATTTTGATTGGCGAGAATGCTGAGCAGGTTACGGCACAACTTCTCAATTGTTTGAATGATTCAACGCAACGTCAGCAGTTAATCGAACAGGCTCAAGTGGTGTTACAGCGTAATCAAGGTTCGTTGCAAAAGCATATTCAATTACTTGATCATTATTTGAAGCAAACTGATTTGTCATGAATATGGTTTTATTGGAGCCACATCAAACGGCTAGTGCTGATCAATGGTTAATCGACAACCCACGTCAATTAAAACATTTACAGCAACATCTGCAATTAAGTGCCGGCGATACATTAAAAATAGGTATTCGCAACGAGCAGCGTTATTTAACAGAAGTGTTGTATGTTTCCGAGCAAAGAATCATTGTTAAACCGATTCGAGTTGAGGCAATTCCTGAAAAATTACCAGTCCATCTGATTTTGGCTTTACCTCGTCCTAAAGTGTTGCGCCGTATGGTGATGGATGCTGTGACTTTGGGGGTGGAACGGATCAGTTTAATCCATAGTTATCGAGTCGATAAAAGCTATTGGCAAACGCCGTTTTTGCAACAATTGGATGATTATGTGACGCTTGGCTTAGAACAAGCCGGCGATCCGATTGCTCCTGAGATTCAATTGTATAAGCGGTTCAAGCCTTTTGTTGAAGATATCTTGCCTTGCTTTATCACGACTGAGGCCGCTGCATATGTCGCACATCCTTATGCTGAAGCGGTTATGCCTCATGCGATTCAACATCGATGTAGTGTGATCGTTGGACCTGAGGGAGGATTCATTCCATATGAGATTGAATTGATGCAAAAAAATGGTTGCCAAGCAGTATGCTTAGGCAACCGAATCTTACGCACAGAAACAGCAGTAGCACATATCTTAGGACGGCTGTTTATCTGAAGGCTGCATCACTGTTGGCAATTGTGCGGCTTGATTTGCCTGAACTTTGAGTTCTTGGATTGGGTATGGAATATTAATATCTTGAGCATTAAATGCTTGTTTTACTTGAGCTTGGATTGAGCTTGTCGATGATAAAATATCGGTTTCTGTGGTATCAATCCACCAACGAACAGTTAAGTTGACTGAGAAGTCTGCCAGTGCTGTTACATTGACTGAAAATTTTGGTTGGCTTAACACATTACGGTCATTGTTTAAAATGTCCAAGACAATTTGTTTCGCTTTCTGTTCATCATCATCATAACCAATGCCAACGACAAACTCACAGCGGCGTTGTTGATAAGCCGTATTTACCGTTACGGCACTGGTATAAACCGTCGCATTTGGAATCACAATTCGACGACCATCGTAAGAGCGTAAGAAGGTGGCGCGAATTTGAATATCCTCTACAGTACCTTCCATGCCATTGACGATGATGGCATCCCCTATGCGAAATGGTTCACCCAATAAGATGAGTACGCCAGAAAGTAAGTTCTGAAAAATATCCTTAAAAGCAAAACCAATCGCGACTGAGCCGATTCCTAAAGCTCCAATGAGCTGGCTCGGTGTAAACCCAGGAATCGCGATCACCAAAGCAATCAAGAAGCCAAAAAATAGAATGAAAGTGCTACCGACACGATGTAATACCAGAACCAAGTTTTGTCGTGCATAAGAACGATTACTGAGTGTTTTATTCACAAAAACTTTGAATAGTTTTGTGAGTAGCCAAAAAATCACAAAAACAATAATCGCAAGACCGATATAGGGGATACGATCCCAAAACGCATAGATCATTTTATCGATAGCACTGTATGCATCTTGATATTTTTCCGTATGCGCTAGGACTGTTTCGGTCGTTTTGCTGCCAGCTTGTTGGATCAATGTGCCTGTATCTTTGGCGACACTTGTTAAGGTGATTTGTTCGTTTGCCAAGGTAAGATCTCTATTTCACGGTGAGGGAGGAATCAGGTGCGCCATCATAATCAATTTATATTGGGCACGCATGAGAAATTGGTTTGTCATGATATGGTTTTATTTTATACCGAATCGGGCATGATCGTTTATGATGATTGTTGGAAGATTTGTTGTCAAAAATAAACATTTTTATCGGTTTATTTTTTATACTTTGGTCTGTTGATAGATGGTCAATGATCAAAACAATGATCTTTTTTGAAAATAAAAAACATCGACAAGCGGTTAATATTTAAATTATTTTGAGGGACTTTATGTGTCGAATTGGTCGAAGAGGTCGCAAACTCCTACGACCAAAGCCGCATTGTTTACCCTTATAGATGATCGCCATACTGCAAATGAGCACAGACATACCAAAGAAATAGATGAGTACATCTAAGGTATGAGATAAAAGACCAAGGAAGTAAGTTATGAAAGAAATCTACCCAGTGCCTGAAAAATTTAAAGAAATGGCAAGGATCTCGGAAGCAGACTATTTCAATCGTTATCAATACTCTATTGAGCAGCCTGATGCTTTTTGGGCAGAAGAAGCACAAAATATTGATTGGATTAAACCTTTTACTCAAGTCAAAAATACTAATTTTGACCCCGCGAATTTTAAAATCGAATGGTTTGCCGATGGTGAACTAAACGTATCAGCAAATTGCTTAGACCGTCATTTAAAAGATAATGCATTAAAGCCAGCGATCATTTGGGAAGGTGACCATCCTTCACGTCACAAGATCATCTCATTTGCTGAGTTACATGACGAAGTTTGTCGTTTTGCAAATGTATTAAAGAAACAAGGTATTAGCAAAGGCGACCGTGTTGTTTTATATATGCCAATGGTCCCTGAAGCAGCAATTGCGATGTTGGCTTGTGCCCGCATTGGTGCTGTGCATTGCGTCGTTTTTGGCGGATTTTCACCTGATTCACTGGCAAGCCGTATTGAAGACAGTCAAGCAAAATTAGTCATTACTGCGGATGCTGGCATGCGTGGTGGTAAGTTAATTCCATTGAAAGAAAATGTGGATGCCGCTTTAGAAATTCAGGGTACGGAAAGTGTAGAACATGTGATTGTGGTGCATCGCACCGGTAATCCGATTCAGTTTAATGAAGCACGTGATTTATGGTATCACCTCGAAATCATGGAAGTTGACGAGCATTGTCCACCTGAACCAATGAAGGCAGAGGATCCGTTATTTATTCTCTATACATCAGGTTCAACAGGTAAGCCGAAGGGTGTGTTACATACAACGGGTGGTTATCTGGTCTATGTCAATACCACATTTAGAGAAGTCTTTGATCTCAAAGAAGATGATGTGTACTGGTGTACCGCAGATGTGGGCTGGATTACAGGACATAGCTATTTACTTTATGGTCCACTGTGTAATGGTACAACCACGGTGATGTTTGAGGGGATTCCTCAGTATCCAACATGGGCACGTATTGGCCATGTAATTGATAAGCATAACATTACTATTTTATATACCGCACCTACTGCGATTCGTGCCATGATGCGTGAAGGGGATGCTTATGTCCGTGAGAGTGATCGTAGTAGCTTACGTTTACTCGGTTCAGTCGGCGAGCCAATTAACCCTGAAGCATGGAACTGGTATCACGAAGTGGTTGGTGAAGGACGCTGCCCGATTGTCGATACATGGTGGCAGACGGAAACAGGTGGTATTTTGATTTCACCGTTACCGGGTGCAACCGCTTTAAAACCGGGTTCGGCAACACGTCCAATGTTTGGTGTACAACCTGCATTGGTTGATGGGGAAGGTAACCCACTTGAAGGTGCGAATGAAGGGAACCTCGTGATCAAGGATTCTTGGCCGGGTCAAATGCGCACGATTTGGGGTGATCCACAGCGCTTTATTGAAGCTTATTTCTCAACTTTCAAGAACTGCTATTTCACTGGCGATGGTGCACGTCGTGATGAAGACGGATACTATTGGATCACAGGTCGTGTTGATGATGTACTTAATGTTTCCGGACATCGTCTAGGGACTGCTGAAATTGAAAGTGCATTGGTTGCCCATGAAGCGGTTGCAGAAGCTGCTGTTGTTGGTATGCCACATGACATTAAGGGGCAGGGAATTTGTACCTTTGTAACCTTACAAGCAGATGTGTCAGAGTCTGAGGAGTTGCGTAAGGAGTTGGTCAATTGGGTACGTAAAGTTCTTGGACCAGTGGCAACGCCAGATGCCTTGCATTGGGCACCTGCTTTACCAAAAACACGCTCAGGTAAAATCATGCGCCGTATCTTGAGAAAGATTGCAGCAAATGAACTGGACAGCTTAGGTGATACTTCAACGCTTGCTGAGCCAGCCGTGGTAGATGCGTTAATCGCAACGGTTTACCCAGAAGTGAGTAGTGCAGAAGGTTAAACTTAAAAAGCCCCCAAGCCGAGTCTTGGGGGTAATTTTGCGCCTTTATCTTTATTTTTCTTCTTATTCAAAAATGACGGAAACTCAAGCTGATTTTGCAGTGACTTGAGACAATTGTTGTTGTTCTAATTGCCGTACCAGCGGTAATATTTTTTCACCAAAATATTCCACCTCCTCAATAAAATGTAGAAAACCTGACAGGATCAGATCTACACCGACCTGTTTTAAAGCTACAATTCGTTCCGCAATTTGCTGTGGTGTACCAATCAAATTGGTTTTAAAGCCATCATTGTATTGCACAAGATCATCAAAGCTTGATTTAGCCCAATTTCCTTCTTGTTCTGGCGCTGCAGCCCCTGCTTCACGTGTTGCATCACCAAAGGCATTGACTGCCTCTACATTTGCCTTAGCGATGATTTCATTTAGCACAGCATGGGCTTCTTGCTCTGTATCTCGGGCGATAATAAAAGCATTCACTCCGATTTTCACTTGGCGATTTTCGAGTTTTGCTTTGGCACGTACATCATCGATTTGCTTTTTGATCTCTGCGACGCTATTGCCATTGGTAAAATACCAATCTGAGACACGAGCTGCCATATCACGAGCTGCGCGGGAGCTGCCGCCTTGAAAGACCTCAATATAAGGTTTTTGCAAAGGTTTTGGTTTTAGCGTGTAGTTTTGAAACTGGTAGTATTTACCTTCAAAGCTATAATTGTCTGTAGTCCAAATACCTTTGAGTGTCCGAATAAACTCTTCAGAGCGAACATAACGTTGATCATGCTCAGGCCAAGGCTCACCGATTGCATCAAACTCTCCACGAAACCAACCACTCACAACATTGATTGCGATGCGACCTTGGGTTAAATAGTCAATGGTCGCGAGTTGCTTCGCTGCAAGTGCAGGTTTCCATGGACCCGGCAGAATTGCTGCGATGACTTTGAGTTTCTCTGTTTTTGCCAACAAAGCATGACTAAAGCTCACCGATTCATGTTGATTTTCTGCACCATAGCCCGCGGTAAAACGGATTTGGGTGAGCGCGTATTCAAACCCATTTTTTTCTGCGGTTTGTGCTAAACGGATATTGTAGTCATAGCTCCAATCAGTGCGTTGTTCGATGTTACTGACCACAAGTCCGCCACTGACATTGGGAACCCAATACGCAAATTTAATTGCAGATGAAGAAATAGTCATTTTTTTACCCTCTAAATAGTCTTCTAAGCGACGTGGGTTAAATTTTTTGTAGGTTTGGGGTGTAAGCGAGATTCAGCGGCATCGAGGTCTGGAACAGCCGCTGATGGTAAAACCTCTGCTTGTTCAATTTGCTTGTTGATCCCCAAGTTCTGATTGGCCTGCTCAGTTTTGGCTTTGATGACTGCTGCGCGTTGTCCCTTGGCAGGCGCCCATTCCAGAATAGGTAAGGCGCGGGCAACAGCTAAGGTGATGCGATCAGACAATTGCTCACTATTGACCGTGTACGCTGGTGTGAAATCACGATCTGTCGCGTATACACCGATTGGTAAGGTTTGCGCTTGGAAAAAGCTAAACAAAGGACGTAGTTGATGCTCGAGTACCAAAGCATGGCGGTCGCTACCACCCGAAGCAGCCAATAGTACAGGAACATCAACTAAGGCAGTTTGTTCAACGAAATCAAAAAAGTGTTTAAATAGCCCTGTAAACGAAGCACGATAAACAGGTGTTCCAACAATTAATGCATCTGCAGCCTCTACCGCAGCCAAATCGTCTTGTACACGTTGTGGTAATTGGTTGCGATAGATTGCACCACCTAATAAAGGTCCGATTTCACTGAGTTTTACAAAATGGACTTTGATCTGCGTTGCTTCTGCAAGCTCATTAAGAATTGCTTGAACGAGACTTTCTGTTTTTGATGGACTATTCAAGCCACCTGAAACGGCAACGATGTTGAGCGGAGTAGAAACAGTATTACGATTGGACATAGACATTGCCTAAATAAAAGTTCATTACGAATGGCTTTTATTTATCTACGTCTGATGTCGTGCTGTAAAATAAGGAAATGCTGCAAGCTTATCTGATTTAAAGATATATCGCGTAAGCATACAAAATCGTAAATTTACGATGATTTAATTTTATGTTTCTATTCAAAATTTTTAAGATCGAACCATCATCGTGATGATTTATACAAATATATGATTTATTTTACTGGAAAAAGAAAGAAAAAATGTCAGAGTGCTTGACCAATGGTTTATTTAAAAATAGGCTTAGATAGGTTAATTTTAATAAACACCGTACAGTGACGTACTAAAACAGCAGATTGCTTATAGCGCTTATGAATATTTTAATTGTAGATGATCACCCTCTCTTTAGACACGCTTTAATTCAAGCGGTGCGTTACAGTTTGCCACAAGCGCAGATTCAAGAAACGGCTGATGTAGATGAGTTTTATAAGCGTTTAGAGCATGGTGCTGAACCTGATTTAGTTTTGCTTGATTTAAACCTGCCTGGTGCATCGGGTTTTTCTGCTCTGGTTTATGTGCGAGCGCAATATCCGGCGATTCCAATTATTGTAGTTTCAGCACATGAAGAAGTTTCGATTATTCAACGTGCCATTGCACATGGGGCAATGGGATATATCCCCAAATCATCTCATCCAAGCCATATTGGTGAAGCCATCAAGCATGTTTTAGATGGCGAAATCTGGCTCCCTCCAAATTTACCGACGCATGCGAGCTTTGACCCAAGAGCAGCAGATGAAACTGCTTTGGCAGAACGCTTGCAGTCCTTAACGCCACAGCAATTTCGCGTACTCATGATGGTTGCTGAAGGCTTATTAAATAAACAAATTGCTTATGAACTTGATGTCTCTGAGGCAACAATTAAAGCACATGTGACGGCAATTTTCCGTAAATTGGGCGTGCAGAATCGTACCCAAGCTGTTTTAGCAATCAGTGCGTTAAATATTGATGAGAAGAAAATTTCCTGATTTTATTTTTCAGTTATTATCAATTTACTCTGCAAATCGTTGCATAAAAAAACCAGTTCAAAAGAACTGGTTTTTTTATTATGAATCATATGTTCTATAGAAAGAACCAAAATCCAAAATTAGAAACGGAACTTCGCGTTTAAGCCGATAGTTTGCGTATCTAAGTTTACAGTTTCAGCATCTTCATCTAGGAAGCTTTTCGCATTTGCATTTACGTAGCTTGCACCAACAGCAATCGCTGGAGTGATGAAGTAATTTACATTTGCACCCCAAGCTGATTTGATTGGAGAGAATTTGTCATTTGCTTGGTTAGAGCTTGCACTTACTTCTGCATAAGAAGCACCAACGCTTAACTTAGGTGTTACATAGAAGTCAGTTTTTAATTCATAAGCGGTTGTGTCGCCATAAACAAGACCTGCTTCGAAACCTACAGCCATGTTTGTACCGTCGATGTTACCAACGTATTTAGTACGTGCAGTGATTGCGTCTTGGTCTTCACCAATAACTAATGGTTGAGCAAATGATTTAGCAATACCACTAGAAAGTACGCTGTTAGCATCTAAAGCAAATTGGTCAGCAATGTTAGTATAACCAACAGCAACTAAGAAGTTAGGTGTAAGCATAGTACCTACTTCTAATGCGAAGCGGTCGCCATTGTCTCGCTCATCATCACTTTTAGATTTAGTGTGGCTATAAGATGCGCTTGTATATACTGGTAGGTAAGGTGTTGGAATATAAGCTTCACCTTTAGCACCATAAGATTGGGTTTTAGATGTTACAACTTCATCGCCGCTTAATTTTGCAAAGCTATATGCTGCAGAAACATTAGAAGCTTGGTTTAAGAACGCAGCTTCAGCTAAAGGACCTTTAGAAGCGTCTACATCTTTGAAGTAATAAGTTGCTTGGCCAGCACCAGTAAAGTCTTTGTCATTTGCATCAGTTGCGTTGATGAATTCAGATTGACCTTGAACTTCTACTTGGTAAGCGTTGGCACCGGTCATGGCTAATAATAAAGCAGTGGCTAAACCGAGTTTTTTCATAATAATTTCCAGCTTTAACAGTGATTGAGTTAAGTTGGAGTCATTGTATTGTAACAAAGTATGTTGTCAATGTCATAAATCGAATTACTCGACCAAGGGTAAAATCAGTACAATAGGTTGATTAAAAATCAAACAAAAGCATCATTTCTTGTCAACCTGAAAGAAAATATATAACTAACAGTTAGATATGATCATTTTGTTATAAAAATAAATGCTTTATGCATGTAGGGAATGAAAGGATATTGATTGGTTAATTCGATTGTTATAATCGGTTTTTACGTTTATTTGCTGTGGTGATTTGTCATAAAATTGCCATGAAAAATGTGTTTCTAATGCGTTTATTTCACAAATATGCGATCAAATTAGCAAAAAAATAGCAGTAATCTTGTTGATAAAATCAGCCAAATTGGTTGTGGACAAGCTTAAATAATCATCAGTATTTAATAAACCGATTAAAAAACAGAAAATAATTTATTTAATTTACTTTACTTTTTGAGGCATAGTTCACATAATACGAATCAAGAGATATGTAATTTGCATTTTACGATCTCCTAACATTTTCCTTGTGTATTTTTTAAGTTTTCTAGCTCGGCTTTCCCCAAGGTCGAGCTTTTTTTTATTTACTTATAGTAGAAGATCTAGATCAATAAATATCACAAAGTAATTTGTATAAAAAGGTCTATAGTGACAACTAAACTCCGATAATTTTAAATACAGAAAATGAAGCTATCAAAATTATACACCCTCACTGTGCTCATAGGATTTGGATTAAGCGGTGTCGCCTGCCAGCATATCCATACTCCAGTCTTATTCAATCAAATTGAAAACGATCAAACAAAGCAGATCGCTTCCTTGTTTGAGAATGTTCAAACAACAGGTGTTCTAATTACCTTTGATGGACAGGCGTATAAAGCTTACGGTAATGATCTGAATCGTGCCAAAACTGCGTATATCCCAGCATCTACTTTCAAAATATTAAATGCTTTGATTGGCATTGAACATGATAAAACTTCACCAAATGAAGTATTTAAGTGGGATGGTCAGAAACGTGCTTTTGAAAGTTGGGAAAAAGATCTGACTTTAGCTGAAGCCATGCAAGCTTCTGCTGTACCTGTTTATCAAGCGCTTGCCCAGAGAATCGGATTGGATTTGATGGCAAAGGAAGTCAAAAGAGTCGGCTTCGGTAATACACGCATCGGAACACAAGTTGATAACTTCTGGCTCATTGGACCTTTAAAGATCACGCCAATCGAAGAAGCTCAATTTGCTTACAGGCTTGCGAAACAGAAGTTACCATTTACCCCAAAAACACAACAGCAAGTGATTGATATGCTGCTGGTGGATGAAATACGGGGAACTAAAGTTTACGCCAAAAGTGGTTGGGGAATGGATATTACCCCACAAGTAGGATGGTGGACTGGATGGATTGAAGATCCGAACGGAAAAGTGATCGCTTTTTCTCTCAATATGGAAATGAATCAACCTGCGCATGCAACTGCACGTAAAGAAATTGTTTATCAGGTACTTACGCAATTGAAATTATTGTAATGCGTAATCCACTGATTTTAAGCAAAAAAAAAGCCCAATCTCTTAGCATGAGTTGGGCTGAGAAATAGGATGTTTACATTTGGGGGGAGAAAACATCCTAGAGGGTAACGAGTGAGTAGTAAGTCATATATTCATTGATCAAAGTATGTGGCTTGATGGCTGATTTGTAAAATTGATAATTTTCATTTTTACAATCTGTTTCGGCAATGAAGTGGGTGGGCGTATATGATGCTGGTTGTATAAAGGTTTTGTGATTGTTAGAACATCGCTAAAATGTTTATTTGGTTATGAATTGACCAAAACAATGGGTGAGAAAAGCAAGGTATGTTCATGGGACGTGATTTAAAAAACTCAAAACTACGTTCTGAGCAGATCAGCCTCCGTTTGTTTTCATGTATGGCTGTGATCATTTTATCGATCTTATATATTTCTATTCCGCTGATTATCCGGAGTTGTCAAGAATATACCGAAACCAAACAAGTGCTGACAGATACGACCAGTTTACGAGCACTGGTTAAGACTGTGAATAAAATCTCTAGGGAACGTGCGCCGGCAAATAAGGTAATGTCCAGCACACCCGATGAGCTGGCTGCAAACCAAGCAGAGTTACACGCTTTTAGAGATATTGTAGATGCTGAAATTGATCAAACAGTCACAATCTTGGAGCAAGGTGGCTTTCCATCAATAGCTCAGTCTTTGCAGACTGATTTAAAAGCAGAATTGGCGCAAGCGCGAATTACAGTGGATGCTTATGCACTTATTCCACCTCATCAACGAACATCTTTGCAGTTCGATCAAGCGATTTTGTCGATGTTTACTGCATGGGATAAAGCACGTGAACTTTTAAATAAATGGATGATTTTATCAGAGAGCAAAGATAGTAAAATTTCAAATTACTTTACTTCTATTCTGATCTTAACGGATATGCGTGATCAGGCGGGACGTGTTGCTTCTAATATTATGGCTCCCGTTACGTTTGATGAAAAAATCTCAGATGAAAATCTTGCTCGATCTTTGCAAACACAACATCAAACACGCTATTTATGGGCGTTGGTGGACACCATTCATTTAGAACAATCCAAAACACCTGAATATAGTCGGTTGCATCAACGAGTCAAAACTGAGTTTTTGGATCAAGGACTTCCGATCGTAACTCGATTATTATTACAGAGTAAAAATAATAATGAAGATTATTTTATTTCTGGGACGGAGCTAACAGAGCAAATCGTAGACAAGTTTACAACGGTGATTGATCTGCAAAACTATATTTTGGATTACAGCATTGAATTTGCGACTACCCAAAATCAAAATGCTCGACAACAGTTTCTTTTTACCCTTGGTATTTCTAGTCTCTCTTTGATGATTGCGCTTTTTACGATGATTTATGCTAAGCAAAAAGTGTTTAGTCCATTGATTAAGGCCCGAAATATGATTCTTGGATTGTCTGATGTCAGCGATGAGCCTGTGAATCCACGCAAATCTCAAAATGAGTTTTATTCTTTATTTGAAGCGATAGACAAACTCAAAATCATGTTAGGTCAACGGGATACGATGGAGTTGCAATTAAAGCAGATTGCCAACTCGGATCCGATGACAGGGGTATCCAATCGCCTTGCACTAGATGAGTATCTTGATCTACTTCAATCTAAACCTGAGCTTCTTGGGCATTTGGGTGTGATCGTGATTGATATTGATAATTTTAAATTTGTGAATGATCAATATGGGCATATTGTCGGTGATCAGGTGATTATAATGATCGCGGAACAGTTAAAGCACAATGTACGTGCCTCAGATTTAATCGTCCGTTATGGCGGTGATGAGTTTTTGGTGGTTATTGAAAATATTGAAATGGATGCAGCAAAGCAAATTGCGGAAAGTATTCGTACTGAAATTTCTAATGCATCGATTGAGGTTTCAAGTTTGGGTGAGATCATTCAAGTTTCGGTGAGTATTGGTGTCGCAGTCGGTGCAGAAAGCTGGCTTGAACTGTTAGAAAATGCGGATCAATCGATGTTAAGGGCTAAGGCAAAAGGGAAGAATATTGTTGAGACTTGATTCGTTCAATTATTTAATTATTATAGAATTTTATAATTATAGTGTTGTAGCTGATGAATATCTCAGAGAAAGAAGAAAGATTAAAAGGCATATTAGAACATAATATAAAAAATGAGAAAATTGGTACCGCAATTGCGATTACTGGATCTTGGGGTGTTGGTAAGACTTTCTTTTGGAATAAGTTTCTAAAGGATGTTACACAGAAAGAAAAAGAAGATAAGAAAGATTTTTTTTACGAAGCGAGTAGAGTTAGTTATAAAAGTATTTTTGATTGTCACAAATATGCCTATATTTCTCTTTTTGGTATTGAAAATTTAAGTGATTTGAAGAATACGATATGCACAAAACTTAGTCTTAACCCTTATGCAAAATTAGATGTTGGTAGGTTTGAATTCATCCAGCTTTTAAAAAATACAATTGCTCAATTTAGAGATTTAAAAGTATCCAACTATGGTGTCAGTGCTTCGGCAAGAATTTTAGAGTCTTTGCTTTTCTTGCAAGTCAAAGATGCAATTATTTGTTTTGATGACTTTGAGCGTATGTCTAATAAACTTGATATTAAAGATGTCATGGGGCTAGCCAACTATTTAAAATTAGAAAAGAATTGTCAGGTCATATTGATTTTAGATGAAGATAAAGCTGAAGGTGACAATAAGAAAAAGTATGCGGACTATAAAGAAAAGTTAATCGATGAAACGATTGTTATTAATTCTGTTGAGCCTTTGATAAGGGAAAATGCGAAAGATATTGATGAAGCATTAGTTAATCTGATGATTGATTTTGCTGATAAATTAGAAATTCATAATTTTCGATTTTTTCAAAAAGTAATTAAATTGTATCAGCAGTTTAGGAGTGAACTATCAGTTGATATTGCTCTGTCGACTAAAGAAATTATTTTAGTAAGAGTTCTTCAAGGCTACTTAATTCATGAATTTACTAATTTTGAATATGGTTGGAATGATTGCAAATATTATTCAGAACAGACAAAAGAGAGTTGGTCGGATAGAAAAAAGCAAACTTATGAAAGTTTACAAAAGGTATCCTATTCATTTGCTCATGATGATTTATGGTTTTTAGAGTTCAAGAAATGGTTTGAACAATGCGATAGAGTTGATTTTTATGAGTTAAATAAATTAGCTAACTCAACTCTAATATCTGAAAAAAATAATAAATCCAAAAATGATTTGTATGATTTAATGTATAAGTGGAGAAATTTGGAAGTTAATGAGTCTTATTGTGATCAGATTTTCTGCTTATCAAATGCAGTTGTAGGTGTAGAAACTTTAGAGAATTTATACTTTTATAGTGATTTGCTGAAAAAGTTTGGCAGACATGATTTATCACGAGAGTTGAATCAAAGAGTTAAAGAAAATTTAAAGCACTGTTTAAATCAAGATGCTTTAGGAACCATTAATCTAGCTTTTGATTTTGGGTATAATAGGAAAAACTTGTTTCATCGATATCTTAAATATTGGCAATATCACAACCAAGATCTAGTTGTACCAAGTTTATTTAATGTTATGAGTAATTATTTGCTAACTAAAAGTTGGAATGATAGAGATAAAGTGACTCTAAAAAATGCAACTAAAAGTGATTGGGAAGTTTTAATATGGGATAAAATTCCTAACGATCCTAGATTTACTCAAATTCATAAAATGTCATTAATAAATAAGATATTTGGACAGCAGATAGATACTAGTTTAAGCCCTCAAATTAAAAGCATGATTTTTGAAATCTTAGAAGAAAAAGCAGATAATGGTGATACTTATCTTAGAAAAAATATTGAACTTATTATATCAATATTAAGGGAAAATTAAGGGCTCTTCCGAGCCCATTAAAATCACTTCAACATCGGTTTTAAGAAACGTCCTGTATGTGAGATTTCAACCTCAGCGACTTGCTCAGGTGTACCTTCTGCAATAATTTGACCACCACCAGAACCCCCTTCAGGGCCTAGATCAATCACCCAATCGGCAGTTTTGATCACATCCAGATTATGCTCAATCACTACAATGGTATTACCCTTATTGCGTAGTTCATGCAAGATGTCGAGTAACTTGGAAATATCATGGAAATGCAAACCTGTAGTTGGTTCATCCAAGATATATAAAGTTTTCCCTGTATCACGTTTTGCTAACTCACGCGCTAATTTCACGCGTTGCGCTTCACCACCTGATAACGTTGTCGCAGCTTGACCCAAACGAATATAACCAAGACCAACTTGAGTCAATGTCTCTAAACGACGATGAATGACAGGAATAGCACTAAAGAATTCTGCTGCATCTTCTACCGTCATTTCGAGTACATCGGAAATATTCTTGCCTTTATAGCCGACTTCCAATGTTTCACGGTTATAACGTTTGCCATGACAAGCATCACACGGCACATACATATCAGGTAAGAAGTGCATCGCGACCTTGATCATACCATCGCCTTCACAGGCTTCACAGCGTCCACCTTTTACGTTAAACGAGAAACGACCTGCGCTATAACCACGTGCTTTGGCTTCAGGGGTTTGCGCAAATAACTCGCGAATTGGGGTAAATAACCCTGTATAAGTTGCAGGATTCGAACGTGGCGTACGACCAATTGGACTTTGGTCAATATCGACCACTTTATCCAAGTGTTGCAAACCATCAATCGAATCAAACTTTTCTGCGGTAAGAGTGGTTGCACCATTGAGTTGAGTGGCTGCTAAAGGCAATAAAGTACGGTTAATTAAGGTTGATTTTCCTGAGCCTGAAACGCCAGTGACACAGGTCATAATGCCTAAAGGAATGGTCAAATCGACATTTCTAAGATTATGTCCACTTGCGCCTGAAAGCTTAATTACTTCATCAGGACGTGGTGATTGAGTACGTTGTTTCGGTACTGCAATTTTTAATTTGCCTGAAAGATATTGGCCTGTAAGCGAATCGGCATGGCTTGCCAATTCATCATAGGTTCCTTCGGCGATGATCGCACCACCGTGAATCCCTGCACCTGGTCCGATATCAATAATATGGTCCGCAGCACGAATCGCATCTTCATCATGCTCAACGACTAGCACGGTGTTGCCCAAATCACGTAAACGAATCAGCGTTTGTAATAAGCGATCATTATCACGTTGGTGCAGACCAATCGACGGTTCATCAAGCACATACATCACGCCCATCAGACCCGCACCGATTTGCGAGGCTAGGCGAATACGCTGCGCCTCACCCCCTGAAAGGGTTTCAGCCGAGCGCGCCAAACTTAAATAATTGAGTCCCACACTCACTAAAAAGTGTAAACGCTCACGAATTTCTTTAAAGATTTTATCGGCGATTTCGCCTTTAGCACCTTCGAGATTGAGATCTTGATAATAACTTTCGGCATCTCCAATCGACATCTTGGTAATTTCAGCAATGGTTTTGTCTTTCACACGAACATGACGCGAGATTTCATTGAGACGAGAACCACCACAGGCATCACAAGCGGCATTAGATAAGTATTGGGCTAAGTCATCACGGACATAATTCGATTCCGTTTCACGATAGCGACGTTCCAAATGTGGCAAAATTCCTTCAAAAGGCTGCACACGATTATGTTTACGACCACGTTCATCAATATAACTGAGGTCTATTTTTTCTTTGCCTGTACCTTGTAAGAATTTCTTTTGTGTCTCTTTATCCAGTTGATTCCACGGGGTATCGAGTGGAATATCAAAATGATCTGCGACTTTTTGAAGCATCGTATAGTAATACGGTCGCTGTCTGTCCCAACCACGAATTGCACCTTGGCTGATCGATACTTCTGGATTTGGAATAAGTTTGTCGGCGCTGAAATGACTACGCGTCCCTAAACCATCACAGACAGGGCAAGCACCAAAAGGATTGTTAAACGAGAACAAACGAGGCTCGAGTTCAGCAACCGCACGGTCACATTCAGGACAAGAGTGTTTCGCTGAAAAGACACGTTCAGGGTGTTCGCCATTCATCCACGATAAAATTGCAATATCGCCACCTAAACGTAAGGCAGTTTCAAAGGATTCAGCAATTCGATTACCAAGATCATCGCGTACTTTGAAACGGTCAACCACGACCTCGATGGTATGTTTTTTCTTTTTATCTAATTCAGGTGGGGTATCAATATCAATAATTTCGCCATCGACACGCGCACGCACAAAGCCTTGGCTTTGTAATTGTTCAAATAAGTTACTGTATTCACCTTTTCGCTCACGAACCACAGGTGCGAGCAACATCAGTGCCGTACCTTCTTCAAGCGATTTTACTGCATCGACCATTTCCGAAACGGTTTGTGCGACCATCGGTAAGTCATGTTCAGGACAGTAGGGTGTCCCCACACGCGCATAGAGTAAGCGCAAATAGTCATAAATTTCGGTAATCGTTCCAACGGTTGAACGCGGGTTATGACTTGTCGACTTCTGTTCAATCGCAATTGCAGGCGATAAACCTTCGATTGAATCAACTTCAGGTTTTTCCATTTGCGAAAGGAATTGGCGTGCATAGGCCGAAAGTGATTCAACATAGCGACGCTGACCTTCAGCATATAAGGTATCAAATGCTAAGGATGACTTTCCTGAGCCTGAAAGTCCCGTAATCACCACAAACTTGTCACGTGGAATATCGAGTGACACATTTTTTAAATTATGGGTACGTGCGCCTCGAATACGGATATGACTTTGACTCATAAATACATCTCAGTAATGTGAAAATTGAAATAGGGAGTGTAATCTGTTTCCCTACAAGGAATTGTGAAGTTTCCTCAAACCCTCTATATAATAGCGATTTAAAATTGTTCAAGCTGTAACAAAACGATTTTAAGCGTCAGTTTGTGTCGGATAAATGGTGTGGCTCATGTTTTAACATGAAATTTTTATATTGCCCAAGTGTTTATCTGTGAGTTTCACAGACCATTTAGTAAAAAAAATTGTTCATTGCTGAGGATAAGATGTCACAAAAATTAAAGATGACCAGCATTGTGCTGGTGTTATTGGTCTTCGGCTATTTATTTGCTTCACCCTATTTAACGATTTATCAAATCCGTCAAGCAATTGAACAAGAGGATAGTGCAGCATTGGCCAGTCATATTGATTTTCCAAGTGTACGCCAGAGTTTAAAAGATCAGGTGAACGCACAAATGTTGCAAGACATGCCTCAAGCGCCTTCTTCGGAGCGTGGACTCGCTGCACTTGGGGCAATTTTGGCGTCATCGATGCTGGATAAGGTGGTGGATATTATGGTGTCACCGCAGGGAATCACGATACTGATGCAAGGCAAACAACTCAAGGACAGTTTGCCTATGCAAACGCAGTCAGATTTTCAAACCACACATTCATCCGAATCCGCATCTTTATCTGGTGCTGAAAAAGTGAACTACAAAGGTCGCTACCAGTCTTTCAATCAATTCGCCGTGCAAATTCAGCATCCACACAATCATTTGCCGACCAAAATTATCTTGCAAAGAACGGGCTTGAGCTGGAAAGTCACACAAATCCAATTGCCGATCGAGCAAAATCGCTAGATCAGTGCTACATTCATTTCAATCATAGGATGAGCAGAATAAGGAATCGAAAAACATGCTAGCAAATATTTTAATTGCATTGATTGGTCTATTACATGTTTATATCTTAGTGTTGGAAATGTTCTTGTGGGATAAACCAGCAGGTTTGAAAGCATTTGGAAATTCGCCTGAAAAAGCACAACTCACTAAGGTACTGGCACAAAATCAGGGACTTTATAATGGTTTCCTTGCTGCAGGTTTATTTTGGTCATTGTGTGCACCTGAAAACTATGCACTGCCTTTGGCGAATTTCTTTTTAGCTTGTGTGTTGGTGGCCGGAATTTTTGGTGGGTTGACTGCCAGTAAGAAGATTATCTATATCCAAGCACTGCCTGCCTTGGTCGCTTTAATTGTCGTCAATTTATTTTAATGCGGGTGCTATGCAGCGTTTGAGCTTTGTGTTTTAATGCCCTCAGTTTGAGATGAGCCTCATACAGTATATCGGACGATACGATATACGACTAAGCCCCTTAATTGGGGCTTTTTTATGTCGATTAAAAACTAAAAAATAACTGAACGGCTTAGGTTTGGTCGAGACCTAACCATTGACGTTGCTGATAGGCGCTGTCCCAAAACAACCATTCGAGTTTTGCGCCCATGGTATAGGCTGCATGCATTTTCGCTAAAGTATCTTGGTCGCAACGCGCGGCAACTTTATCCACGGTCGAAATCACATTCGCTACGGCAGTATTGAACTCTTCACCTGCATAGGTATCAATCCATGCTTGGTAGCGATTGTTGGCGACAGATTGATGAATAATATCCTTGCCGACTTCGGCATAGATCCAGAAACAAGGCAGTAATGCTGCCAAAACCACGGGATAACTTTCTGACCATGCTGTGGCGGTCAAGAAAGAGGTGTAGTGATGGCAAGCCAAAGTTAAAGGTGTGTTTTCAAACTCAGTTTTGCTAATGTGGAATTCTTGCATAAAATCATTGTGCAAACTACGTTCAACAATGATGGCAATCTTTGCCGCTTCAGAAAATTGAATCACATCATCCGCTTCATAAGCCTTGGCTGCGGCTATCGCGAGTGCACGACCATACGCCAATAAATAATGCGCATCCTGAATCACATAGTGGCAAAATGCTTTTGGATCTAATGTGCCTGCTGCCAGTTCTTGATTGAAAGGAAGGGCTAATATTTTTTGGTATAAATCGTGATTTTGCTGCCAAAGCGCTTGTGAAAATGCCATGAAATGAACCTGCAGAATGATAAAAATGAATTTTGTCCAAACTATAACAGAAGTCCGTTTTATGCTGCTTGAATCTGCAAATAAGTCCAACAATCTTTTCTATCTTTCGGTTAAAACTCGCCTACAATAGAGCCATTTTTATGACCCAATAATTTTGTCTAAAAGGCAGCTCATGAAGCATTTCCGTTTTTCCATATTCTTCACCATTGTGTGTTTAGCACTGTCTGCGTATTGGGGTTATACCCATGGCCCAGAAGCTGGCATTTCAACCATGTTAAAGGCACTCACCATTACCGTCATTTTGGCGATTATGGAAGTTTCTTTATCTTTTGATAATGCTGTGGTCAACGCATCCGTCCTGCGCAATTGGGATCACTTCTGGAAGATGTTGTTCCTCACCGTTGGTATTCTCGTTGCTGTATTCGGCATGCGTTTAATTTTCCCGATTTTGATTGTTGCTGTCACTGCTGATATGGGCATGATGGAAGTGGTGAAATTGGCGCTCAATGATCCGAAGTCCTACTCTGAACGTTTAATGGAGCATCATCCTGAGATCGCAGCCTTTGGTGGGACATTCTTACTCATGGTGTTTTTAAACTTCTTTTTTGATGATGAGAAAGAAACCCATTGGTTCCGTTGGATTGAATCCAAACTGGCACATTTAGCCAGTGTGCCTGCGATGTCAGTTTTTATTGCATTGGTGGCGATGTTGATCATGGCGGCACATGTGGACGAAGCAAAGCGTCTGGTGGTGACCATGGCGGGCATCTGGGGCATCGTGGTATACATCGGTGTGAAAGTTCTGAGCCACTTATTGGGTGGTGAGCCTGAGGTGGACGACAATGGCAATGCTGTGACGCAAGGTGCAGATGGTGCGTCGAAGGGTGTGGTAAAAGCAGGGATTGGTGGTTTCTTGTATTTAGAAGTGCTCGATGCATCATTCAGTTTTGATGGCGTGATCGGAGCATTTGCGATTACCAGTGATGTCGTGATCATTATGTTGGGTCTTGCAATTGGTGCAATCTTTGTCCGTTCCATGACCATTTATTTAGTCGAAAAAGGCACATTGGATGCCTATATCTTCTTGGAGCATGGTGCGCATTATGCGATTGGTGCTTTAGCATTTATCATGATTGCAAGTGGTACAGGTTTACATGTGCCAGAAGTTGTGACAGGTTTGATTGGCGTTGCCTTTATTGTTTGGGCGGTGATTGCCTCGATACAGTATAGTAAGCGACAGCAGCAACTCTCTTAAGTTTGGATTCAGTTCAAACGACTAAGATGATGAGGGACGGTAACGTCCCTTTTTGTTTTTTGGTTATGTTTTTTTCAACGCTTTGCGAGCGGATGGCTTATAATCCGTTCAGCCAGTTTTAGTGTCTTAAAATGATGAATGCTTTAGAACGCCGTTCAACCTTTGCCTTAAGTAGCATTTTTGCCTTACGCATGTTGGGCTTGTTCATGATTATCCCTGTATTTGCAGTTGCAGGGCAGTCTTATCAATATGCAACGCCTGCATTGATTGGTTTGGCTGTCGGGGTATATGGGCTGACTCAGGCACTGTTACAGATTCCATTCAGTTTGCTTGCCGATCGCTTTAGCCGTAAGCCATTGGTGGTACTTGGCTTATTACTCTTTGCCTTGGGTGGTGCGATTGCGGCGATGTCTGAAACGATTTATGGCGTGATTATTGGCCGTGCGATCGCAGGGGCTGGGGCTGTTTCAGCTGTGGTGATGGCACTGTTGGCAGATGTCACACGTGAAGAACAGCGAACCAAAGCCATGGCGATTATGGGTATGAGTATTGGTTTATCCTTTGTGGTTGCCTTTAGTTTAGGGCCTTGGTTAACCAGTTTGGTTGGGATTTCAGGCTTATTTTGGGTGACCACGTTAATGGGCTTGATTGCAATTGTCATGCTCTTACTGGTTCCCAAAGTCACACGTCATCATCGCAACTTCCAGCAAGGTTATTTGCCACAGCTTAAACAAGTGATTCAGATGGCCGACCTGAATCGACTGCACATTTCTGTATTTGCCTTACATTTGCTGTTAACGGCCATGTTTATCTATGTGCCTTCGCAGTTGATTGAGTATGCTCAAATTCCATTATCACAACATGGTTGGGTTTATTTACCATTATTGTTGATCAGTCTGTTCTTTGCATTTCCAAGCATTATCGTGGCAGAGAAGTATCGTAAAATGCGTGGCATTTTTCTCTCCGCTATTGCAGGGATTATTGTTGGTTTATTTATTTTGATTTTTGGTTATGAATCAAAATATGTATTACTTGCAGGTTTGGGGATTTTCTTTATTGCGTTTAATGTGATGGAGGCTTTATTGCCTTCATGGCTGTCTAAATCTGCACCCTTACAATCTAAAGCCACCGCCATGGGGATCAATGCCAGTGCCCAATTTTTAGGGGCATTCTGTGGCGGGATTTTAGGTGGTCAATTGATCATGTTACAGAATACTGCACTGGGTTGGAGTGTGCTCACGGTCATTGCTATACTATGGCTGCTGATTAGTTTTCGTCTTGCTCAGCCGCGTTATTTAACTTCAGTAGTGCTTGCACTGCCTGAAATGCAAGAAACGGACGAGTGGACTTCAAAACTTTTGGCAATTCGTGGTATTGAAGAAGTGGTGGTGATGCCCGAACAACAAGTTGCTTATATTAAGGTCGATAAACAGTGTTTAGATGATGCTGGGCGACAAGATTTAACGCACTTGATTGGCAAAGAGGTAGCCATTTAAGCATAACTCTTATAAAGTAAAACATAGAAATAGATAGGATGAAGACAGCTAATGCGTGGTGTGAATAAAGTTATTTTAGTCGGTACTTTGGGTAAAGATCCAGAAACAAAGACTTTTCCGAATGGTGGCTCGCTAACACAGTTCTCGATTGCAACAAGTGAATCGTGGACAGATAAAAATACAGGCGAACGTAAAGAGCAAACAGAGTGGCATCGTATTGTATTGCATAACCGTTTAGGTGAAATTGCACAGCAATATCTTCGCAAAGGTTCTAAAGTCTATATCGAAGGTTCACTACGTACCCGTCAATGGACTGACCAAAATGGTCAAGAGCGCTACAGCACTGAAATTCGCGGTGATCAAATGCAAATGCTTGATTCACGTCAGCAAAGTGAACAAAGCGGTGGTGATTTCAATCAACCACGTTTTAACAATAATCAAGGCGGTGGTTACCAAAATACAGGTCATAACAACAATCAAAATGGTTATGGTCAAGGTGGTGGTTTTAATGGTGGTAATCAAGGCAATTATGCAGGCAATCCACAAGCGGGTAATGGTTTTAATACACCAAAGTCTGCACCACAACCTGCTGCGACAGCACCTGCTGATTTAGATGATGATTTGCCATTCTAACTTGTAGATCCACCGAACAAGTTTCTCAAAAAGCCCCTTTTCAGCGATTGAAAAGGGGCTTTTGTTATGCCACGACAACAACTTTATTCCTTATATAAATTCTCCTAAAAAGATCATTCACTGATCGCGACTCAGACCAAGTTGATCATAAAACTCGCCAAAATTGTGCATAATTTTTACAATTGGCTCTCTCTTTTATTCTAAAAATGGCTCTCGTTTCTTCAGAGTCAAAACGACAAATTAAAGCCATAGCAAGTATGCATACGGAAGCGTTGTTCATTCGTCCTTTCTTTTATTTGAGGAGAGCAGGTTTGAACAACACCATTTTTAGGGATATATGGGGCATTGAGATGAACAGTTCTCAGGTTGCAAATATCCCCAATAGGTTAAGGAAAATGATATGGCAGCACATCAACACGGTTCTGAAGCCAATCTCTCCCAAAATTTAAAACATGGATTGCAATCACGACATTTGACCATGATCTCTATTGCAGGCGTGATTGGTGGATCATTATTTATCGGTTCGGGCAATGTGATTTACTCCGCTGGACCTGCGGCCGTTTTGGCTTATGCCCTAGGTGGGTTACTGGTTTTATTTATTATGCGTATGTTAGGGGAAATGGCGGTTCAAAACCCTGACAGTGGCTCTTTTTCAACTTATGCTGACCGTGCCATTGGTCGTTGGGCGGGATTTACCATTGGTTGGTTATATTGGTGTTCATGGGCATTACTCATGGGATGGGAGGCCTATGTTGCAGGCAAAATCTTGAATAACTGGTTTCCCTTTATTCCCATTTGGGGCTATATGCTGTTGGTGATTGGGTCACTGGTTTGGATCAACTTACAAAACGTTAAGAATTATGGTGAGTTTGAATTTTGGTTTGCATTGATTAAAGTCATTGCGATTGTGATCTTTTTAGTGATCGGTAGTTTAGCCATTATGCACCTCTGGCCTTGGGGAGAGGTATCTGCCGCAGGTGTGGGTAATCTCACCGCACAAGGCTTTATGCCCAATGGTTTTTCCTCTGTGATTACCGCTTTACTTGGGGTGATGTTTGCCTATATCGGAGCTGAAATAGTCACCGTTGCTGCAGCAGAGTCGAAAAATCCATCTAAGGAAATCCGCAAAGCATCCAACTCGATTGTATGGCGAATTATGTTGTTTTATGTGGGTTCGATGTTGATTACCGTATGTTTGATTCCCTATAACAACCCATTATTAAAAGACCCGACATGGGGAACCTATAGTGTAACCTTGAGTGCCTTGGGCGTTCCTGAAGCACGTCATATTGTGAGCTTCGTGGTGCTGACCTCAGTGTGTAGTTGCTTTAACTCCGCCTTGTATACCTGTTCACGGATGCTATTTTCATTATCTAAACGCGGTGATGCACCCAAAAGTTTTGGTTATTTAAATAAAAAAGGCAGTCCAGGCATTGGTGTAATTGCATCATGTTTATTTGCCTTGTTCGCAACTTTTTTGACCGCCACAGAGAGTATGAATGTGTATGATATTTTCATGCTGGCAACGGGTACGGCAGCGTTGTATGTGTATTTGACCATTGCCTTTTCACAGCTACGGATGCGTAAAAAACTTGAAGCTGAAGGGGCCAAAATTGATTTTAAAATGTGGCTATTTCCTTGGCTGACTTATCTGGTGATTTTTGCGATCATTGGTTCGATCATTACCATGTTGATTGAAGGCACATATTTTAAAGAAGTGACCTATACTTCATTATTGGCCTTATTTATTGTGGCAGTAGGTTTTCTGGTTCAGAAATTCAACTGGGGAAAGAGCGCACAAAGTGAAATGATTCAAGAAAAGCCATCGCTTTAATCCGAAACGTTGAAGCGAATTGAAGAACCTCATATCGAGGTTCTTTTTTTATTGAATTTATGCGGAAAGCGTCGGTACTTTTGCTTCACGTAGACATTGCAGTAAGACTCCAAACGCCATCACCATGTCTTTTTCATTGACACAGGCAAAGCCCATCAACAGACCTCGTTGGGCGTGGGCATGTGATTGCATGTAGTATTGGGACAGGGGGCGGACTTTGACTCCACGTTCCAGCGCAGTTGCTGCAATCGCGACATCATCACAATAATCGGGGAGTTTTAAAACCAGATGTAAGCCCGCAGCCTCATCGTATTCATGTAAAAACGCAGCACCTAGATAACGTTGAATCAAGCTCACCAAATAGTCCCGACGTTTGCCATACAATAGGCGCATACGTCGAATATGCGCTTCATAATGACCTTCACGAATAAATTCGGCTAAAGCTTTTTGTTCCAGTAAATGTCCACCACGATAGAGTTCTGCCGCTACGATGCGTAATGGTGAAAATAGCGGTTTAGGCACTACCAAATAACCGATCCGCAATGAAGGATAAATGGTTTTACTAAAGGTGCCCATATATAACACGGGGGCGTTATGTTCTAAGCCTTGCAGGGCTGGATAAGGTTGCCCAGAGAATCGAAATTCACTGTCATAATCATCTTCCACGATCCAACTGTTGTGCTGGCGTGCAAGATGAATCAATTGTCGACGTCGATCTAAACTGAGATGGGAGCCTAATGGATATTGGTGCGAGGGTGTAACAAAGATCAATTTTGGCGGCTGGGTCGGGTTATTTTCAGGAATAATGCCTTCTGCATCGACAGGCATGGGCTGAATATCCAGACCATTGATCCTGAGCGTGTTGCGCATGCCCCAATAGGCAGGATCTTCGATCCAGACACGGTCCCCGATGTCACTGAGTGCACGAGATACTAAATCAATGGCTTGGTGAATACCCTCAGTGATTATGATCTGATCCGCATCGCATTGCACAGAGCGTGCGACTTTTAAATAATCTGCCAATGCGCTCCTGAGCTCAATACATCCCCCTGCATTGCTATAAATTAGCCGATTGACATCAGGTTCACGACTCAAACGTGCTTGAATGCGACTAAAGATATGGTGGGGAAACTCAGTTACATCGGGTGCGCCCGGCACAAACGCTCCCCATTGATGGGGTGAAGCTGCTGCATAACCCAATAAGTTTGAGCCACGCTGTGATAAAGCATAAGAGCTTTCAATATGAGCTATTTCAGCCTTCTTATTTTTATTTCTGCTGTTTAAAAAAGTTTCAGGCAGTTTTTCAGCGACCCAAGTGCCATGTCCCGTGCGTGCTTCTAAATAACCTTCCGCTTGCAACTGTTCATAAGCACTCAATACGGTATTTCGAGAGACATGAATTTCGCTAGCTAAATCACGTGACGCAGGTAGACGCGTCATCGGTTGGATCACACCATCCATAATTGCAGCGCGCAGACAACGGAAAAGACGTTGATGTAGTTTCCCTTCAGTGTCTTGTTGGAGTCTTTGCAGTAAATGATCTCCAAGTAAGCTACGCAATTGGCTCTCTCCTACAGTTTAAAAATGGCTCTCGTCACTTGCCATCAGACAAGCGAAATTACAGCTATAGGCAGCCATTGTATCGCATCCCAAAAATCGACTCCTAGGATGTAAGACCAAAGCTGTAACTGATGATGAAATATGAGGGAATCAAATGGACGCTCAACATTCTGCACTGAATATACGTAAACAGCAAGCAACGCCACGTGGTGTCGGTGTGATGTGTCAGTGGTATGCAGAAAAAGCTGAAAATGCAACGATTTGGGACAAGGAAGGTAAACCATATATCGATTTTGCTGGGGGTATTGCGGTACTCAATACAGGGCATCGCCATCCGAAAGTGATCGCTGCTGTCACAGAGCAACTGACTAAATTTACCCATACGGCTTATCAAGTGACACCTTATGAAAGTTATGTGGCTTTGGCTGAACGCATTAATCAGCGCGCACCGATCGCAGGTGCAGCGAAAACGGCATTTTTTACCACAGGTGCAGAAGCTGTTGAAAATGCGGTGAAGATTGCACGTTCATATACTGGTCGTCATGGCATCATTACGTTTGGCAATGGTTTCCATGGTCGTTCATTTATGACGATGGCAATGACCGGTAAAACAGCACCGTATAAACGTGACTTTGGTGTGATGCCAGCAGGTGTATTTCATGCGCGTTATCCAGTGCCAGAAAAGGGCATCTCGGTTGCAGCGGCGATTGAAAGTGTTGAAGATATTTTTAGCGAAGATATTGCCCCGCATGATGTCGCGGCAATTGTGCTTGAACCTGTACAAGGTGAAGGTGGTTTTAATGTAGTACCTGCTGAATTCTTAAAGCGCTTACGTGCTTTGTGTGATAAGCACGGTATTTTATTGGTTGCAGATGAAGTGCAATCTGGTTTTGCCCGTACAGGCAAATTATTTGCCATGAATCATTATGAAACCAAAGCCGATTTGATCACGATGGCGAAAAGTTTGGGGGGAGGTTTCCCTATCTCAGGTGTAGTGGGGCGTGCTGAAGTGATGGATGCGCCAAACCCAGGCGGTTTAGGGGGCACGTATGCAGGTAGCCCAATCGCGGTTGCTGCTGCGCATGCGGTGATTGATGCAATCGAAGAAGAAAACTTATGTGAGCGTGCCAATCAGCTAGGTACAGCGTTGGTTACTGTTTTAAAAGAAATTCAACAGGCTTCAGGCGAAGTTGTTACTCAAATTCGTGCTTTGGGTTCAATGGTCGCTGCCGAGCTAGAAACAGCGGAGCAAGCAAAAGCAGTACAAAGTTATGCAATGGAACATGGTTTATTGATTCTTACTTGTGGTAAATACGGTAATGTCATTCGTTTCCTATATCCGTTAACCATTCCTGCTGAGCAATTCCGTCAAGGTCTCGATATTTTAAAACAAGGTTTTGCAGCATTAACAGCAGACAGTGCACAAACAGTGGAGCAATCTGCATGATTCAAAACAATTTGCAGTATTTATTACAGCACCCCGATATTTCATTCGCTGCGCCAGCAGCTCATAATGATATCGAAGTGAAAGATGCTGCGACCGGCGAAACACTGGCATGGGTGAAAAGCTATGACCGTGCAGGTGTTGAAGCCGCGATTCAGCGTTCAGTCCAAGCCCAAGCCGTATGGAAAAAGCAAACCGCTTTAGTTCGCGCTGATGTGCTTTTGGCGTGGTATCAGTTGGTGCTTGAGCATAAAGAAAATCTTGCTCAGATTTTAACTGCCGAGCAAGGCAAACCGTTGGCTGAAGCACGAGGTGAAATTGGTTACGCGGCTTCATTCATCCGTTGGTTTGCAGAGCAAGCTCGTCGTATCGATGGTGAGGTTTTAACACCGACATTGCCAAATCAACGTTTGCTTGTGATTAAACAAGCGATTGGGGTAACGGCTGCGATCACGCCGTGGAATTTCCCTGCGGCGATGATCACACGCAAAGCTGCTCCAGCAATTGCTGCGGGTTGTTCGATGTTGGTCAAACCCGCTGAACAAACGCCTTTAACTGCATACGCACTAGAAGTTTTAGCTCTCAAAGCAGGTTTGCCTGCTGATATCTTGTTAAATATCAGCGGTGACGCGATTGAGGTCGGTAAAACGCTGTGCGAGAGCGATATTGTGCGCAAGCTGAGCTTCACAGGTTCAACCCAAGTGGGTCGCATTTTAATGCAGCAATGTGCGCCAACCATTAAGAAGCTATCGCTTGAATTAGGTGGTAATGCACCTGTGTTGGTGTTTGATGACGCCAATCTCGATCAAGCCGTTCAGGGCATTATGGCGAGCAAATATCGCAATAGTGGTCAGACGTGCGTCTGTGCGAATCGAATTTATGTGCAAGAGGGTATTTACGATGCCTTGGCAGACCGTTTAGTCGAAGCAGTATCCAAGCTACAAGTCGGCGATGGTCGTCAGGAAACATCAACCCAAGGCCCATTGATTGATGAAGATGCAATTGCCAAAGTTCAGTCGCATATTGCCGATGCGACCTCGAAAGGGGCGACGGTACGGATTGGTGGACAGCGTTCAGCTTTGGGTGGAACATTCTTTGAACCGACCGTGTTAACGGGCGTCACCCAAGACATGAAGGTGTCGAAAGAAGAAACCTTTGGTCCACTTGCTCCTTTATTCCGTTTTAAAACCGAAGATGAAGCGGTGGCAATGGCGAACGATACCGAGTTTGGTTTAGCGGCTTATCTATTTACCCAAAGTACAGCTCGTCAATGGCGAGTGGGTGAAGAACTGGAATATGGCATGGTTGGCATCAACACTGGAGCTATTTCAAATGAAGTTGCGCCATTTGGTGGTGTTAAACAGTCTGGCTTAGGCCGTGAAGGTTCAAAATTCGGCATAGAAGAATATGTTGAAATGAAGTATCTCTGTGTAGATTTATCTGAATAAGACATAAAACGTTTTATGCTCTACACAGCACAAGTTTGATAAAAAGCCAGTCATGCCCATTCATGACTGGCTTTTTTCAATAAGGTCTGGAACTAGCGTGCCGAGTCCAAAACTTCATGATTCTGAACAACAGCTTGCGCTTTGCTATAGCTTTCGATCAGCAACTGATAGGCTGGGAAAATTTGTGTATAAACCTGCGCCCATTCCTGCGCATCGTCACGGTTCCATGTACGCTGGATTTCAGAAGCAACAGCCGCTGTATCCATAGGCACGACACCTGCCTGAACCACTCGCGCCAAGGTAATTTCTTCTGCCATTTTGCTATAAGTCCCTGAAGCATCCACAACCGCAAATACTTTATAGCCATCTGCAACGGCACTGATCGCTGGGAAAGCCATACATACGCTGGTAATTGTTCCTGCAATAATTAAGGTGTTGCGTCCAGTCGCTTTCACTGCCTCAACAAAGTCTTGATTATGCCATGCGTTGATTTCACCTTTACGTGCTACATATTGTGCATGGGGTGCATTGGCATGAATTTCAGGAATCAGTGGACCATTTGGACCTTGCGGTACTGATGCCGTAGTAATCACAGGAATATTGGCTAAACTTGCAATTTTGGCAAGTGCAGCGGCACGTTGACGTAACTCAGGCATTGGCATATCACCGACGGTCTGGAATAAGCCGCTTTGATGATCAATCAATAGCATTACGGCATCATTGGCATCAATGACTGGTGCTTGACCATTGAAATTTGCTGGTGTTGTCATTGTTCTATCCTCATCATGTTATGGTTGGTATAATTGATAATATAGATAGGATGATGGCTGAAAAATATCTTATATAGGATATATTGTCATGTATAGAGAACAATGAGGTTTCAATATAGGGGCTGAGTAGATAGATATGAAAGATTTAAATGACTTATATTTTTTTGTCAAAGTGATCGACTGTGGCGGTTTTTCGGCAGCGAGCCAAGAACTGATGGTCACCAAGTCTTTATTGAGCCGCCGTATTGCCGAGTTAGAAGAACGCCTTGGAGTCAAGCTGATTAATCGAACGACCCGACAGGTTTCTATTACTGAAGTGGGTAAAATCTATTATCAGCATTGCAAAGCGATGTTAATTGAAGCTGAGGCCGCAGAGGAAGCGATTGAATTTTTAACAGCAGAGCCACGTGGGCTGATTAAATTATCTTGCCCGACCAATTTGTTGCATATCAATATCAGTCAAATGTTAAATGAGTTTTTACAGCTTTATCCGAAGATTAGTCTGCATGTGGAAGCCACCAATCGCCGTGTGGATTTGATCAACGAACGTTTTGACTTGGCGGTGCGCATTCGTCCTTTGCCGTTGGCGGACAGTGATTTAATTGTACGAGAGCTGGCTTTGGCGCGGCAATTTATTGTGGCGAGTCCAAATCTGCTGCATCAGTTTTATTCGATTACTGAGCCGCAGCAGTTGACACAATTTCCAGTGCTGATGATGGAATCTTTTGCACCAGAGTATTATTGGCATTTATTTTCGCATCATCAGCAAGAAATTAAAGTACAGTGTCATCCCCGATTGACTACCACCGATTTAACAGCATTAAGAGAAGCCACTTTACAAGGTTTGGGTATCGCTAAATTACCTGAGTTAATGATCGCTGAAGATATTAAACAGGGGCGCTTGATTCATGTGTTACCTGAATGGCAACCCAAGGCAGAGTTGATCCATTTGGTGTACACATCAAGACGCGGCTTGCTCCCATCGATGAAATTATTGATCGATTTTCTGGTGAAAAAATTTGCTGAGCTGAAACAAGAAAATTCAGTGTTGTATTAAAAACTGCACTATAAAGAATAGCCACTGTCAGTTTTTGCCAATTCACGTAGCCCCGTCATTAAGCTTTCAATCAGTTTTTCCACCACGAGACGTTGCCCCTTACGCGAGGCGTAGACCAATTGAACCGTACCTCGATTAGACTTCCATTCGGGTAGGATATGAATCAATTTGCCTTTTTCGATATCAGCTTGTACGGTTAGATAGGGCAAATCTGCGATGCCTAGACCATCACTGACAGCATAATATACTCCCGCAAGATCATTGCTTCTAACGCGAGGCGTATAGGGAACATCCACGCTTTTATCGTCTTTCACATGACACAGATGCCAAAAGTATTGGTTTTTTTGGATCCCTAAAGCCACGCTTGGGTAGTGTGATAACTCTGAATAATGGTGGATGTGTTGCCCCTGCAAAAGCTCTGGTGCAGCAACCAAACAATGTTCAGTCTGAATCACATCACGGACAATGAGACTTGAGTCTTCGTTAGGTTCAAAGCTGGTTCGTATGGCGATATCAATATCATCATGCATGAGATCGACACGACGGCTGGTCAGTTCTAAGGCAATTTCGACTTTGGGATAGGCTTTTAGAAATTCATTTAATAACTTGCGGATTTGGAAATGCATCATCAGTGGTGGGCAACTGATTTTGACCAAACCTTGAGGTTCACTTTTTTGTTTGAGTAACACATTTTCAGCACATTCAACTTGTGCAATCACTTTGCAGCACTCTTCATAAAACTCTTGACCGAGTTCAGTCACCTTAAAATGCCGTGTGGTTCGTTGGATGAGGCTGACATTAAATTTGTTTTCCAACTCAATAATTCGACGACTGAGCTTTGACTTACTAATATGTTCTGCCTCACTGGCAGCACTAAAGCCACCGTGTTTCACCACGAGATAGAAATAATGGAAATCATCAAATGAATTAATCAAGGTCGATGTAGTCCTATATCGAGAGAAGATTAGAGTCGCATGCAGGACTCTAATCTTCAGTGTGTATTTTATTTTTGTGATGTATTTTGATTATAGCTATTGATCAGGTTGCGATAATCAGGGATATGATTGGAGAATAATGCACCTAAACCTTCGATATCATTGCGCCAGTCACGATGTAGTTCACATGCCATACCAAACCATGTCATCAACTGAGCGCCAGCTTTAGACATACGATCCCAAGCTGCATCACGCGTCAATTCGTTAAAGGTACCCGATGCATCGGTAATCACAAAGACTTCAAACTCTTCTGCAAGTGCTGAAAGTGTTGGGAATGCCACACAAACTTCAGTCACAACACCCGCAATAATCAATTGTTTTTTGCCAGTTGCTTTAACCGCCTTTACAAAGTCTTCATTGTCCCATGCATTGATTTGACCAGGACGAGCAATGTAAGGTGCATCTGGGAACATTTCTTTGAGTTCAGGAACCAGTGGACCATTTGGACCATTTTCAAAGCTTGTGGTTAAAATTGTCGGTAAATTGAAGTATTTTGCGGCATCTGCAAGTGCCAATACATTGTTTTTAAATTTATCTGGATCAATATCACGAACCAATGAAAGTAAACCTGTCTGGTGGTCAACCAAGAGTACGGCAGCGTTGTCTTTATCAAGGCGAATATAGTCTTTAGCCATCGTTGTTTCCTCATGTTGTTGTAAAATAAAAATGAGCCTAATTTGCTCTGTTTGTATTGCTTTGAATCATGCTAGTGAAATTATTGAATTGAATGAAGTCTAAAAAATAGGATAAACAATATCAAAAATGGGATGATTAAGGTTTGTATCAGTTTTATTGGTGATAATTACTTGAATTGTCCCGTATATAGAATAATGTGTTGTCAAACTGATGCTATAAGCCTTGGATAGAGGGGCGTAAAATAAAGACCAAGATCAGAACTTCTACACTATAGGAGTATATAGATGAAAAAGATTGTTGGTATTTATCAAAATAAACATATGCACTGGGTAGGTGACGGTTTTCCTGTCTATAACCTATTTTCCTATGATCGTTTAGGACAAAGCATCAGCCCATTTTTGCTATTAGATTATGCTGCACCGTATCGCTTTGAACCAACCACCGCTCAGCATGGCGTGGGTACTCACCCACATCGTGGCTTCGAAACGGTAACGATTGCTTATCAAGGTGAGGTGACGCATAAAGATTCTGCTGGCGGTGGTGGTACCATCAAAGCAGGTGATGTGCAATGGATGACCGCAGGTGGTGGGATTTTGCATCAAGAATTTCATTCACCAGCCTTTGCTGAGCAAGGTGGTCTATTTGAAATGGTACAGCTTTGGGTAAATTTACCTACTCATTCCAAAATGACCCCTGCCAAGTATCAAGCAATTGATGCTGCACAGATTCAACGTATTGCACTTGATGATGTGGGCAGTGAGTTACGTGTGATTGCTGGGCAATATCAAGACACCCAAGGCGCTGCAACGACATTCAGTCCAGTCAATGTTTGGGATGGGACAATTGTTGAAGGTCAGCAACATCATTTTTATGTGACTGAAGGTCATACAACGTTGTTGGTGTTACTTGCAGGTGAGGTGACTTTAAATGAAGTACAACAGATACAATCGCCAAGTTTAGTGGTGCTTAGCCGAGAAGAAATTGATTTTTCAATCAAAGCTGAGCAGGACAGTAAATTCTTGATTTTAACGGGTCAGCCACTCAATGAACCGATTGAAGGTTATGGACCATTCGTCATGAACAGTAAAACTGAGATTGCCGAAGCGATACATGATTTCAATAGTGGTAAATTTGGCGTGATGTAATCTATATTGTTTTAGGTATCAATTGTTTATATAAGAAAGCCCATAACTCCGCTAGAGTTATGGGCTTCGGCTATAACGTTCTCTATTGATTTTTTTAATGTTAGGTCACTTATAATTATACAGTTTATTATGTGACTCAGTTCTCATTGTTGTATAAACAGAATAGCCTGAATTTTGTACTTTGCAAAGCCTTTCAAGCCTAAAAAATGAAAAAATGTAGAAGGATCTGTATATTTTTGTGGTGTGTTTAAATTTTAATTAATATTTTCATATGCTTATGGTAAAAAATGCATCTTGGTAAAATGTAACGAGGTGTGAATACGATATTTAGAGAAAAGTCTGCCTGAAATGCTGAATCTGGTATTTTTTAATAAGGTGTTTAGGTTAATGATCGGTCATAATCAATAAAAATCATCAACTGATGGGACATAATTTTGGATATTGCAATTATCGGCAGTGGAATGGCAGGGCTTGCTGCAGCCAGAATCCTACATGATGCAGGACATAAAGTAACGATCTTCGAAGCACTCGCAGGTCGGGGTATGGATAGCCATAGTATAGATTTTGATGGCGGTATCATTGATGCTCCATTGCGTGTGATGAATCCAAAGCTTTGGAAGAACACGTTAAGTTTAGCCAGTTATCTAGGCATAGAAACTTTTCCTGTCCGTACCTTTATGGCATGCAGTTGGTTATTTGAAGATAGAACAGACACATGGTTGACAACCTCTCGTAGTCGTATCGGTAATTTTCCGATTATTAATAACCGCAAAGGTATTCAGCAATACGGTTGGCGCTTGGTCAAAGGAATGCTACAGCTCAAAACAGCCGTCAATCAGTTCTTTAAATCTGAGAATCAAGACATCACGCTTGCTGAGTTTATGAATCAGTACCATATTGAAGAAGTGTTTTGGCATGGAACGGTCATGCCAGTTCTCTATACCATTTGCACCTGCCATCCAAAAACTATTGGAGAATGGCCAGCGAAACCTTTATTAGAATTTATTCGTCAGTTGACCGAAGGTGAAGCGTTACTGCGAATGAAAGGCGGAACACCTGCTTTGGTCAGTCGTCTGATTGAGGGGATTGAGATCCATAGTGGCGCTGCGGTTGAGAAAGTCGAAGAGCAAGGCGACAAGATTTTGGTAGAAAATGCACTCGGTCAAAGCCAGTTGTTTGATCGTGTGGTCATCGCAACACCTACTCCTGCGATTGAAAATTTCTTGAAACAGCCACAATTTGCTGAAGATATTGCCTTGTTAAAGAAATTCAGATTTGAACAAGGGGATTTGGTCATTCATACCGATCCTGTGGTCATGCCACCACGCCGAAAAGACTGGGCTGTGTTGAGTTATATGATGGATCGTAAATTTACTCGTCAACAGTTTACGGTGTGGATCAACGCGATTGAACCAACTCTAGTGGGTAAAAATGCCGTGTTCCAAACATGGTGCCCTGTGATTGATATTGATCCGAAGAAAATTATTTCTAAAGTAAAACTTACTCGTGCGGTGGTGGACTCAGAAACGGTGGCGTTGAATAAGCAAATTCAGCAACGTCATTTAGACCAAAATCGTAAAGTTTTCTACTGTGGTTCTTGGTCATGTGATGGTCTACCAATCTTGGAATCAGCGGTTACTTCGGCGATGCATATCTCTGAAATCTTAGGTGCGCCGTTACCTTTTGTTGGGCTTAAACCGAAAGTTACCGTTGCACCTGAACTCGGTTACTAAGATGACCCGCTTCAAGCAGGCATGGATTGAAAAATTCATTGGGCATAAGTATGCCATTGATGCCAAACGGCTCGGTGATGATGCAACGCTTGCTTGGAGTAATTTAGGATATTGGCAAGCCCAATATGATGATTATCCACTCGCATGCCAAAGTCTCGCTGATCAAGCCGCAGATTCGATCCAATTGCAACAGCAGGATCGTGTTTTAGACCTCGGCTGTGGGCAAGGTGCGAGTGTATTGCATTGGCTCAAGCGTTATCACGTCGAACAGCTCTGTGTAGTTGAATTACAACCCGCCTGCATTGAACAAATTCAAAAAAACTTGCCACAGATTGAAAGCTATTGCCAATCTTTTTTGAATTTAAACACCCTTCATTTTTTAAATTCATTTGATGCCGTGATCTGCATTGATGCGGCGTATCACAGTCATTTGAATTTATTTCTGAATTCAGTCATTCCCGTTTTAAATTCAAAAGGTCGTGTTGTTTTTCACTATTTAATGTGGTCTGACGCGTGGCAACAGTGTTCCTATATGCAAAAGCAACAATATCGTTTGTTATTAAAAGGGGCGGATGTTGATTGGCAGCATTTAATGAATGAACCACAGCTTGCGCAAACTTTAGCGCAACATGGTTTAAGTCAGATCAAGATTCAGGACTTTTCTGAAGCGGTATTGGCTGGTTTTGCGCGATATATTGAAATGCAGCAAATCGACAAAAAAGCATTGGACTTTGCTCAGTTGAAAATCAATATGACGGCCAAGCTGTGCCGCAAACTCTACAGAGATGGTTTGGTACGTTATGTTCAGATCAGTGCAGTGAAAAGCTAGGCAATAAAAAAGGCTTAAACCTGAAAGTTTAAGCCTTTTTTGAATTTGATGGTGCCGGCACACGGATTCGAACTGTGGACCTACTGATTACAAGTCAGTTGCTCTACCAACTGAGCTATGCCGGCAACGTGGCGAGCATTTTACCTAATCTAGCTAAAAAGACAAGCGAAAAAATGAGCAAATGAATAACTTTAATTTGATTGTTGATCAATTTTCATTTGTGTTGATTGGAGTAAATCCCAACTATCTTAGGATTCAATAGTCTTTAATAGGAACACACTGACATATCACTTTGACGCTAAGGGTACTGATGAACCACTATTCCAAGTTGTAATAGATGAGCAAACATACCTCATTCTTGCTTTACGTTATAAGGAATTATTTTCTGAAGGTGGAAGTGGTGGCGGTGGGGGCAGTGTTCCATTTGAGATAGATGGTTATTTGACTGAAATTGATACCGATAAAATTGATTCAGATTACATGAACAGTCGCTTTACCAAATACTTAAAAGCATTACATGACAATGAAAAGACAATCTCGGTTGAAGAAGCATTAAATGAACTGCATAAGAGTTTTGCAGCTTTAACGCATGATGAGCAAAGAATTGCAAATATCTTTTTGCATGATGTTCAACGTGGTGACGTGAAATTGCAAGAAGCTAAGTCATTTAGAGACTATATTACAGAGTATCAATTTAAAGCCAAAGAAGATGAAATACATGCTATTGCGACTTCTTTTGGTTTAGATGTGCCCAAACTAAGACAGTTGATCAGCGCGCATGTTAATGAAAATAATATCAATGAATTTGCACGCTTTGATGCGTTATTAAGTACTGTTGATAAAGCTAAGGCAAAGCAGTATTTTGAAAGGAAAGAAGAGCAGGCAATCCCAGCATTTAAAGTTAAAGTGAAAACCGATAAATTTTTAAGAGAATTTATTTTGCGTAGCTCGAAGACCTGTTAGTTCAATTCAATCTAGGCGATACATTGTTTAAGAAGGGAAACTCACTTGAAATATTCTATCGGCACGACTGAGGGTGATTATGAGCAAGGATCTGATGGTCGAGTACTAAAGAATAAACTTGGTATTACCTCTGAAACAGAAATGCAAGAAGCTGAAGAGTATTTGTTGCTGCAGTTGTATAATTATATTTTTGCAGACGAGTTTTCAATAGAGAGATTGTCTTTCCAAGATATTATGGTTTGGCATAGGAAATGGTTGAAACCTATTTATGCTTGGGCTGGTGAGTTGAGAACTGTTGATATGTCCAAAGGAGATTTTAGATTCGCTGCAGCTCAATTTTTACAAGCACAAATACAACCTTTTGAAGATGAGTTTTTGAATTGCTACAGTAAATTAAACCAAATTGATTTTGAAGAATTAGTTAGTTTTTTGGCAAAAAGCCATGTTGAGTTCATTTTGATTCATCCATTTCGGGAAGGGAATGGACGTATGTCACGATTATTAATGGATGTATTGGCAACACAAGCAGGCTTTGGTCCTTTAGACTATTCTCTATGGGATCAACATAAGGACTTTTATTTTGGTTCAATTCAGGCAGGTGTTACAGGAGACTACCAACACATGGAACGATTAGTTAGAGACATTTTGATTAAAGCTCATTGAGCTAAAGTTAGGTGGTTGTATTTTGTATTTTTGTCTTTTAGTCGAGTTTCGATTTCTTGTATTGGTGTGCCAGTTTCAATAGCACTTGAACTCGCCACTGAACGATAAATACGTGTTTTACTGACTTTCTTGGTCGGTTTTCTAGTATCCATAAATTCGTCCTCTTAAACTAGTTTGATTATAACAGATACTGAATTCAATAAAAAATCTCACAGCTTATAAAGAGTAATTCTTTTATAACTCATTTTCCATCAGGATATTTTACTTTTTTTTCAGAAGGTTTGATCTTTCTGACTTGCGCATCTGTAAGCATTGCAACGCTTCCCGTAGAAATTTGGGGGTATAAAAATAGGAGTAATTTATTATACCCCCAGTTATACCCCCAACTAATTCAGGATTCAATAGTATTTATTGGAAAGCATAAGGCAATAAAAAAAGCCTAAACCCTTTAGATTTAAGCTTTTAGGACTCTATGAGATATCATAGAAAATCATCTTGGCGGTGAGAGAGGGATTCGAACCCTCGATACGCTATAAACGTATACACACTTTCCAGGCGTGCTCCTTCAGCCACTCGGACACCTCACCAAGGTGTGCGATAGTAACTAAAAAAAAGCCAGCTGCCAAGTTATCACTAAACAGATTTGCAGAAAAAGTTTTGAGCTAGTGGTAAGATGGCACGATCTCAAAGTTGATTTGATTGAAATATATGCAAAGTTCTGCAAAAAAAGCCGCATTGCCAGTGATGACATTGGCAGCCTTAGGGGTGGTCTTTGGAGACATTGGAACAAGTCCGCTATATGCCATACGAGAGTGTTTTAACACCGGTCACATGGCAATTAGTGAAGCATCAGTACTTGGGATTTTATCTTTAATTTTCTGGTGCATGAACTTAACCATCAGCTTTAAATATGTTTCCGTGATTATGCGAGCAGATAACAATGGTGAAGGTGGAATCATATCTTTACTGGCATTAAATCTTCGGTCTAAGATTTTTTCAGATAGGAATAAAATATATCTCATTGCACTAGGCTTTATTGGTGCGTCTTTATTTTTTGGGGATGGCATTATTACGCCTGCAATTTCAGTGTTGTCTGCAATTGAAGGCCTGAGTATTGTCACCCCTGCGTTTAACCAATGGTTAGTTCCGATTGCATTAGGGATTCTAACAGGGTTGTTCATGGTACAGCGTCATGGTACTGCTACGATGGGAAAACTTTTTGGTCCTGTTACCCTGTTATGGTTTATCTCGATCGGTCTAGTGGGATTGTGGAGTATTATTCAAACCCCTTATGTCTTGATGATGATCAATCCTTACTGGGCATTTAACTTTGTTTATGAACAGCCGACCATTGCATTTATCACCATGGGAGCAGTGATCTTGACCATGACGGGTGGTGAAGCACTCTATGCGGATATGGGACACTTTGGTCGTATGCCGATCAAATTAGCGTGGTTCTGTATTGTACTGCCATGTTTGCTCTTCAACTATGCTGGTCAAGGTGCATTACTACTGCGTAATCCAGCAGCAATTGAAAATCCATTCTACCTTTTGGTTCCAGATTGGGCGTTATTCCCGATGATTGGATTGGCAACGGCTGCCGCGGTTATCGCATCTCAAGCGGTGATCACGGGGGTATTTTCAGTTGCTAATCAGGCGATGCAACTCCGTTATTTACCGAGATTAACTGTGCATCACACCTCTGATGTGGAGCAAGGTCAGATTTATTTGCCATTTATCAACTGGGTGTTGTTTATTTCGGTCTTCATTTTGATTTTACTTTTTGAAAGTAGTACCGAATTAGCCAGTGCTTATGGTGTCGCGGTGACCATGACCATGTTGTGTGGCACGATTCTGATTTCGACTTTGGCATATGGTGTGTGGCGTTGGTCGTGGTGGAAAGTGGCGTTGCTGGCCATCCCATTTTTACTGTTGGATTTAGTCTTTGTTGCTTCTACCTCACTAAAAATTTTGGCGGGTGGTTGGGTGCCAATTTTAATTGGTGCGGTGGTTTATACTATTTTGATGACATGGAAGCGTGGTCGTGAGATTGTTTTCAAGCGCATGGAGACAAATGCTTTATCGATTGAATTGTTCATCAAAAGTATTGGAATGAGCAAGGAAACACAATTTGTTCCGGGTGAAGCGATCTTTTTGACAGGAACGCCAAATATTGTGCCTCATGCGATGTTGCATAATATCAAGCACAATAAAGTACTGCATGAACGCAATGTAATCGTTACGGTATATACCCAAGATATTCCATATGTGGCACGAGAAGATCGAATCAAAGTCGAAAAACTCGATGATCATTTCTATCGTATCTATATGTATTATGGTTTTAAAGATCAACCAAATATTCCAAATGCGTTGGAACAAGCATATCAAGAGCTTGGTTTTGAGTTTGATATGATGCAAATGAGTTTCTTTATTTCACGAGATCGTATTGTACATACGGTGGGTGACGGAATGTCTCCTTGGCGCGAAAAGCTGTTTATTTCGATGCAACGTAATACCAGTCCAGTCAGCGACTTTTATCAGATTCCAACCAACCGTGTAGTTGAGTTAGGAAGTCAGATCGAAATCTAAACTTGGATCGATAAAATGGCACCATCGGGTCACTGCTGTCCCACAATTATTCCAAGAAGAACCTCAATTGAGGTTCTTCTTGTTTTCGCCACTTCTTATCGGGTAAAAATAATGCCTTTAGAAGTTTTCTTTCAAATAAATTGACCTGAATAATTCTTAATAATCTCTGGACAGTCCATCCCTCATGAGCCATATGTTTTGCAAAACTCACTAATAAATAGGCAATTAATGCAATCCATATTTGAGTTTGTATGGCATTTCGGCTTCGACCTAGAAATGATTTCAATTTTAAATTCTGTTTAATCGCTTTGAAAAATAATTCTACTTTCCAACGATCTTTGTAAATTGCTGCAATAGTCGATGCAGCTAGATGAAAGTTGTTACTTAGAAATTCAAATGTCCTTTTCTTTTCAACATCATAAAATTCTATTCGTCTTAATCGCTTCGGTGCACCACGCTTTTTAGCATAATCACTGCTCAACTCAATATATTCATCCGCAAGAATTCCTTTGCAAGCGTATACTTCACGTTTTGACTTTACTTCATAAACCGTCTTCGGTCTTAGCCGTGTCACAAAGCTGACTTTTCGGTCAGTCATCTCTGCAAACCACTGATAATCAACATACCCCTTGTCAAAAACTACGATACTTCCAGGTGGAAATTTGAGTAATCTGCCTTGCACCATATCATTTTCAATACCATCTCCGAGTGCAACAAATTCAGGAATCGTATTGCTGTGATTTAATCCAACTGTCAGTTTAATGCTCGCTTTGGATTCATGTACTTTTGCCCATTCGCATAAGGACAGTGAAAGATCAATGTGGCTTGCATCAAGTGAATACAGCGGATTCTTAAATCGAAATTTATGTGCAATCTTTGTGTTTTCACAATGCCGAAGTAACTGAGTAAATAATTGCTGATATAGGCTGGCAGGTTGTTCTTGATTGATTCTTGCCAAGGTGCTTCGTGCAATAGTCTTAGCACCGAGGTGATAGAGCTTTTCCTGCTGTGATTCGAGATTGGATTGAATATCTCTTAAGCTTTGCCGACAGGACAGCTGGGACATCAATATGGCAATAAACTGATCCCAGCGTGTGGCTGATCTTAATTTTTGTCCACAATGATGCTGCTTGGCAAGACGTTCAAAATCACATCGTGAAATAGGTTTAAGTAATTGATGAAATACGGTATTCTGATGTGACAAAACCTGAGTCCTTGTAGTTAAAGTGTTTGTTCGCACTTATATTTTAACTATTTTGGACTCAGGTTTTTTATTTAAACAAAACTATGGGACAGCAGTGACCATCGGGTGCCATTTTTTATGTTTGGTGATTGAGTGTTCAGATTTACGACATAAAGTGTCGTTCTAAGCCGCTGTTCAATGTACAGCAAGGGTTTGACTTGATAAGCTGCGCGTTCATGTTGATTTTGATATGGTTATGGCAAGAAGAACGAGCAGGAAGAGTAAAGCGAAATTCGCTTTTTTGAGCCAAAATTTTGGAAAGATCGTATTAGCGCTGCTTGCAACAAGTAGTTTTGCAATAGCTTTTGGCAATGAAAAAATTGCCAAATTTATTCCCTTGCAAAGCAGTAGTAATCCCACTTGTTTAAAGCAGTTTTATCGTGATGTTCCGCCCTTACTCAGCAAAGCCAGTTTGCAAAAAGACAGTTATGCACTGTGCTTTAATGATTTTAATGTGATGTATTCAGGGGTGTCCAAAACACCACTTTGGTCAGCAGCCTATCTGACTCCACAACGTTTGAGTATCAAGATCAAGCGTGAAGACAATTTCCATGAAGAAACACGTGTAGCGGAACGTCATCGTGCTTTGTTATCGGACTATCGTGGTTCAGGTTATGATCGTGGACATATGGCGCCAAACGGTGATATGAATAACAAAGCCGCACAATACGATAGTTTTTCCTTGGCAAATATGGTGCCGCAAGCGCCTAAAAATAATCAGGAAGTCTGGCGTAAAGTTGAGGAAGCGGTACGTGCAGTGGTGAGTAAGCAGCATAAAGATGCTTATGTGATTACAGGGCCTGTGTTTGAAGGGCAAAGACTAAAAACCATTGGTAATGGTGTCATTGTTCCAACCGCAGTTTATAAAGCGGTGTATTTGCCGAAGCAGGGGATTATTGGGGCGTATTATGCTCCGAATAATAATTCGCTACAGGTAAAAGTAGTCAGTGTGTGTTATTTGGAAGAGAAATTAGGCATTAATTTATTTCCCCAATTAACAGAACAACAGAAGCGTAATGTCTATCAGCTACCCACCTCTGCACAGCAGGTCAAAGCACAGAGCGAGTTGAAGTATTTGCATTGGGATGGTCAAAGCCAATGCGCAGAAGATGCCAGCGCAGACAGTATTCAGGCACAACAACGTCAGTTTAGGAATAACTCAACGCTAACGGCTGAACGCCCAGTGTCGTCAATAGATGAGGAAGCAAAGCAAGAAGTTATTCGACAGTTGGTGGATATGCTGGTGCAGTATTTTTTACAAGTGTTGAGATAATGTAGGATCACTTGCAAAGCAAGAATGCACAGCGCAGGCTATCTCAAATAAAATAACAATGTGAGGCTGAAATGTTTAAACCGTTTGAAAATGGCAATGAATCTTCGGCGATTGATGATCTGACTTTGGAAAATCAGGTGGATTGCGTCAGTTTGTATGGGAATTTGCAGATCACCAAAGATCAGGTGGGATTGCAAACAGCAAAAGCACTACAGCAGTTCATCAATGATGTGGTCATCGCATTAGAGAAAGACGACTTACCCGCAAAGATTGAGCGTTTGCCTGAAAAGGAAATAGATAATCCATTTTTATAAGCACAATAAAAATGCCTCCTTTTAAAGGGGGCATTTTTTAATCATAAATCGTTGGAACTTCATCATGATTTAGTTATTTTCACGTCCAACCAATTTATAGATCACTGCACCAATCACAGCACCGATAATTGGGGCAACCCAGAATAACCAAAGTTGACCTAACGCCGCTGTTTCGGCAAAGAAAGCCACCCCTGTTATCACCAAACCATGTATAAAAAATAAAAAAACATCCAAAAAAATTTATTATGGATTTTCTGATGACCTGTGAAAAAATGTGAATTAATTCACACAGGTTCTACGCTCTTGTATAAATGCTGTAAAAACAATGAACAGTTGTGAAACCGTAAGTTTGAATTGAGTTTTATTACGAATTGTAAATTGTGTTATTGTTCCGCCACTGTTGCGGTGTTTTCCCTGTCCAAAGCTTAAAAGCACGTTGAAAAGCACTTTGTTCCGAATAACACAGTAACAAGGCGATTTCTTGCAGACTAAGGTGGGGGTCTTTTAAATATTCTGCTGCCAACATAAAGCGAACTTGCTGAACACGGGCCTGAAATGTAGTGTCCTGTTGCTGCAAGTGTCGTTGAAGCTGCCGAACTGAAAGCCCTAGCTTTTCAGCAATAAAGTCGATTTGGTATTGGTCCTTTTGCAGCCCTGTCAAAATGGCATGCTGTAAACGTTGGTCCAGTTGTGTGGAGTTTGGCAGCTTTTCCAATAAGGCTTGGGCTTGTTGCAATAACAATTGCTGTAGTGTGTGATCACCTGTTTTTAGCGGTTTAAATGCTTCGGTCACGGGTAAAAGAAGCTGTGTTTTTGCTTGTTCAAAGCGGACTTTACAACGGAAATATTGCTCGTAAATATGTATGTGCTTGGGTGCAATATTGACGAAATGAACTTCGTGTAAATGAATTGTTTCGCCAGACATAAATAATTTGAGAAATTGCACCATTAAGGCAATCGCAATTTCATCTGTAAGTTGGGTGGGGTGAGGCTCTGGTGCTTCCCAACGAATCGATGCATAAGGATGATCAAACTCTACAATCAAGGGACTACCATCATAAATAAGACGATGAAAATCATGATAACGAGCCAACGCTTCGCCTAGGTTTTCACATGACAGTGCCAGATAAGCAATGATGCCTAAATGTTTGGGCTGAACATATTCAGCGATTTCCAGCCCTAAGGCGGTGGTGGGATGTATGCGATTGAGGTCTTCCAGCAAATCTCGCCAAATGACATAATCGAAGCGTTCTTGATTTTGAACACGCTGTAATTGTTCTGGAATAGCGATATGTTTCGCTTCACAGTAGGCTTTTAATAAATGCCCCAAACCACCAAAAACAGAGCCAGTATAGTTCTTGAGTTGAGACATCCTGTCTACTCCTTATCTTGTCGTGTTTTGTCAATATAAATATATCGTATTGTCAATACTTCGCCTACAAAAATTTATATCTTGAATAAAAATAAGGAAACATTTGGAGAAAACCATGATTAAGGGTTTTATCGCAGGCTTAGCCGTAGCCAATGCATTTGAGTGGTTTGCACATAAATATATTTTGCATGGTGTTCATCGACCAGGACAGCCACGTTATAGCCCTGTACCAAAAAGCATGGAATCACACTGGGCACATCATCGTGAAGTCCGTAAACAGGAATTTTCGGATGAATGCTATGTACAAGGATTTGAACATTGGCGCACACGTAACGAAGTGATGTCCTTGGCCGTTGTGGCTGGAGTCGCAAGTGTGGCGTTCTATCCATTTTCAAAAGGAATGTCACTCGCTGCACTTTATAGCGCTGGGAATTATTATTATGTACATCGTCGTGCGCATTTAGAGCCAGATTGGGCACGACGTACCATTCCTTGGCACTATGATCATCATATGAATTCAAATCAAGATGCCAATTGGTGTGTGACACGTCCTTGGTTTGACTATGTCATGGGAACGCGGGTGGTATCTTCTGCTGATTTAAAAGAAGCCAATCCACTTGGCTTGCCATTGCCAGCGCCTATTTCTAAAGTACTAACGCAAGCCATTGAATCCATTTTTCCTGCTAAATGGGTGGAGCAAAAACCAAAATTAGTGACTACCGCTCAGGTAAAGGACACCGAAACAGTATCAGTGGCATCTTGATGAAAAACGCAAAGAGGGTATTTGGGATAAAATATGATGATGACCATGTGCTTATGTCGTGAATGGTCAATAATATAGGGTTTTACTGTCAATATTTACCACTTGATTATCGCTATGTTAGTGCAAGCAGCGTGAATGTTTCAGATTAATCCAGTGTTATTGTTGTTGAAGTTACCCTCTGGCGTTGAATAAACGCAGTTTCTATACCTTGCATAGCAAGGTATTTTTTTGACTAAAATTTCTCGAATAAAAAACTTCCCAAGCGATCATGCTGGGAGGCTGCTGTTTATCACTTTAATGCTTATAAACGCATTTCAATACCTTGATCAGCCAGATATTGTTTCGCTTCTGGAATAGTATGTTGACCAAAGTGGAAAATAGAGGCTGCCAATACTGCATCTGCCCCGCCTTTTAAAATACCATCAGCTAAGTGCTGTAAATTGCCAACACCACCTGAAGCAATGGTTGGAATGCTGACACGATCATTAATTTGGCGCATCAAGGCAATATCATAGCCTGCTTTAGTGCCATCAGCATCCATACTGGTAATTAACAATTCACCTGCACCAAAGTCTGCCATTTTGACAGCCCATTCTATTGCATCAATACCTGTTGGCTTACGTCCACCGTGGGTAAAAATTTCCCACTTATTTTCGCCAGTTTGCTTGGCATCAATTGCAACCACGATGCATTGTGCACCAAAACGTTGTGATGCTTCTTGAACAAACTCTGGGGTAAACACCGCCGCTGAGTTAATGCTGACTTTATCCGCACCTGCGTTGAGCAATAAGCGAATATCTTCAACTTTACGGACACCACCGCCTACAGTTAAAGGAACGAAGACGCTTTCTGCCATTCGCTCTACGGTACGATAAGTCGTATCACGTCCATGATGGGTGGCAGTAATATCTAAAAAGGTAATTTCGTCGGCACCTTGTTCGTTATAACGACGAGCAACTTCTACAGGATCACCTGCATCACGAATATCAAGGAATTGAACGCCTTTGACGACTCGACCATTATCAACATCTAAGCAAGGGATAATACGTTTTGCGAGCATAAAATTTTCCAAAAAATCGCCAATAAAGAAAGGAGACCGACTTAGGTGCTACACCTTCATGGTGGGAAAGGGTATTCTATCAAACTTCACAGCTATTTTTTGCAGGTTTTCCATGTCGGTTTATACCCCGTTGAGTTTAGAAGAAGTTCAAGCCTTTGCTGAGCCTTATGGTTTGGCAGTGATTGATCTGATTCCGATCCAAGGCGGTATTCAAAACACCAATTATTTTTTGGTGGATCAAACACAAAAGCAATATGTTTTGACAGTATTTGAAGAGTTAGATGCGGAAGGTGCAGGTGAGTTGGTCCCTGTATTGGACTGCTTGGGTGAGGCAGGTGTTGCTGTCGCGGTGCCACTCAAGCACCATGGTCAAGCGATTCATAGTATTGCAAATAAACCCGCCCAAATTGCACCCCGTTTGATGGGCGTACATCCCGAAGATGCCACGATAGAACAGATTCAAGCGATCGCTCAAGCTCAAGCAAAAATGCATTTGGCTTTAAAAGATTTTCCTTTAGTGCGTGATTTTAATCGCAATCATCAGTATTGGACTGACGTTGCTGAACAGTTGAAACCTCACATGAATCAAGCGGATCAGGACTTATTGGCGCAGGTTTTTCAACAATTTGCAGACATTACTCAGCAGCATCCAGATCGTCCAACAGGTTTTATTCATTCAGATTTGTTTCGAGACAATACGCTGTTTGAAGGCGATCAATTGCAGGGTATTTTAGATTTTTATGAGTTGAATCAGGATGAATGGCTGTTTGATATTGCGATTAGTATCAATGATTTTTGTACCGCCTATCCGCAAGCTCATCTTGATCAAGCCAAAGCCGACGCGTTTTTGCAAGCTTATCAAACGATTCGTATGCTCACCCAAGATGAGAAAGCGTGTTTGGATGTGTTTTTGGCGATGGCTGCATGCCGTTTTTGGAGTATGCGTTTGCAAGTTGCCCAAAAAAATGCCGAACATGGACGTACAGGTGGCGATATCTTGCAAAAAGACCCGATGGAAATGCGCATGATGTTGCAAGACCGTTTACAACAGATCACAGCTTAGGGAGAAGTCATGCGAGATCAAGGACGTTTAGTGGAATGGTTTGATGACAAAGGCTATGGCTTTATTCAACCCAATGATGCATTTAAAGATCGTGTTTTTTTACATATCAAAGATTTTGCTCGTCCTGGGCCTCGTCCTATCGTTGGTTGTGCGTTGGAATACCTTGTGATTTTGGATGAACGTGGGCGTTATCGTGCACAGCAAGTCACTTATTTGAAAGCATCGCAAGTGATTGAGCATAAGGCTGCGCCGACCAAATCTCAGCAAAAACAGACATGGACGCCGATGAAAATTGGAATCTTGGTTTATATCGGCTTTATGGTAATTGCCAGTTTGGCTAAATGGTTGCCACCATATAGCTTACTGTTTGTGAGCTTGATGAATGCACTAAGTTATTGGTTATATGCTCAAGATAAAGAAGCAGCGCAGTTGGGCAATCGCCGTGTACCTGAACAGACTTTACATATTGTCGATGCTTTGGGCGGATGGTGCGCTGGTTGGTATGCTCAGCAAAAACTGAGACATAAAACACAAAAACAACCGTTTCGTCAGATTTATTTCTGTACCATAGCTTTTCATATATTGTTGATATGTTGGTTAATTTCTCCTCTTAATGTTTTTTACTAAATTAAGGGGAGTTGGTTCGTACTGGAGAAATAAAAAATGAATTATTCTGTTGATCAAGATCCGAATCGCACCTTGACCTTAATTCTTTATGTTCTTTATATTATTGCGATTTTTACGGGCGGTTTGTTGGCAATCGTGGCTTTGATTATTAACTATGTCAAACGTCGTGATGTGCAAGGCTCAATTTTTGAGAGTCATTTTACATGGCAGATTCGCACTTTCTGGTGGTATCTGGCATGGAATATTATCGCCTTTATTCCGTTCCTTTTCCTGTTTTTTACAGGTGATAATCCGAACCTATTTGCAGGTGTTGCACTTTCTGCGGTTACATTCGCGTTTGCTGTGGTGTTCGTCGCATGGATTTGGATTGTTTATCGTGCCATTCGTGGTTTGATCGCACTCAATGATAATAAACCAATGTATTCGTAGTTTATTTTTAATTGAAGAATTGGTGAAGAGAGCTTTTTAGCTCTCTTTTTTATTTTCAAAGAATTTAAATTTCAATTCACTGACCAATACACCTAAGACCACGAGTAATCCACCAAACAAAGCCAATAGTGGTAAACGTTCACCAGCAATGCGTCCAAATAACCCAGCCCAAACGGGTTCACCCGCATAAATGATCGCAGCACGTGTTGGATCAACCATTTTTTGTGCCCAGTTCATGACAAATTGAATCAATGCGCTTGCAAGTCCTAAGCCAACGGCAATAAAGACCAGTGGCCATGAAAATGCAGGAAGTTGATGTTCACCCACAAGCGGCATGCAAGCAAATGACAAAACCGAGGCAACGATGAGTTGAACAACAGTGACACGTCTTAAATTGACCTTGCCAGCAAAAAAGCCAATCAAGATAATTTCTAAGGCAATCACAAATGCACAGATCAAGGTCAGGACTTGCCCATAACTCAAGGTGATACTCGAAAAACCATTACCAGTTAGCAACACCAAACCGATAAATGCCAAGGCTGTGCCGATCCATGTCATCAAAGCAGGACGCTTCTGAAAAATAATCCACATTAAAATTGGAACCAAGGGGACATACAATGCCGTCAAAAAGGCGGATTCACTACTGAGTATACTTTGCAAACCAATGGTTTGTGTTCCATAGCCAATTGCGATCATGACTCCAATTGCTGTACCTGCAAAGGTTTCTTTTAAGGTTAAGCCTGTCATTGATTTTAATGAAATCAGGAGGATTGCGAATGCCGCCACTGCAAAGCGACAGCCAACAAAAAACATTGGCGTACTAAAATTCAGTGCATATTGCACCGCTAGAAATGTCCCGCCCCAAATGACGGTAATCAAAATCAGCGCCATTTGGGGAAGATAAGAGTTAGATTTTTGCATGTGTACCATATTTATCAATCATGATTGAACTGGCTTCATTCAACCCTCGTACTGTGACATTGACCCCGTTTCTTTGGAACTTATTGACCACAGAATCCAACATTGCCACAGAGGTGACATCCCAAATATGAGAATGGGTTAAATCAATAATGACGTCATTGATATTTTCTTTAAAGTCAAAACCCTGCATGAACTTTTCTGCGGAGCTGAAAAAGATCTGTCCTTTGAGATCATAAACACGGGTTGAGCCTTCGAGGTGGCGTTCTACACGAATATCATTTTCCAATTTATTGGCAAGGAACAAGGCAGAAAGCAGCACACCAGTAAGTACCCCAAGTGCAAGATTATGGGTTGCCACAACAACGATCACGGTTGCGATCATCACAATGTTACTACTTTGCGGATTTTCTTTAAAACTGGTGAGCGACTTCCATTCAAAGGTACTGATTGAGACCATAATCATGACAGCAACCAAAGCCGCCATTGGGATAACTCTCAGCCAATCACTAATAAATACCACCAGAATCAGAAGGAAAACACCAGCTGAAAATGTAGATAATCGTGTTAAACCACCTGATTTGACGTTAATCATGGATTGACCAATCATGGCACATCCCGCCATACCCCCCATAAAGCCCGAAGCAATATTGGCAATACCTTGACCTTTACATTCTTGGAATTTATCACTCGGCGTATCTGTCATTTCGTCCACAATTGTGGCAGTCATCATCGACTCAAGTAAACCCACGGCTGCAAGTGCAATTGAATAAGGCAAGATGATCGTCAATGTTTCAAGGTTTAAAGGGATATCAGGTAACAAAAACACTGGAAGGGTATCTGGTAATTGCCCCATATCCCCAACGGTGCGAACATCAATACCGAAGCTAATCGCGATCAGGGTAATGATGATGATACACATCAAAGGAGAAGGAATTAATTTGCCGATTTTCGGCAGTAAAGGAAATAAATAGATGATTGCTAAACCAAATGCAACTAAGGCGTATACATACCAAGTCACATTAATCAGTTCAGGAAGCTGTGCCATAAAAATGAGAATAGCAAGCGCATTCACAAAGCCAATCACCACTGACTTGGAGACAAATCGCATTAACTTAGCCAGTTTTAAATAACCCGCAATGATTTGAATTACCCCAGTCAGTATGGTGGCAGCAAGTAAGTATTCTAAACCATGCTCTTTGACTAAAGTGACCATGAGTAAAGCCATCGCACCCGTGGCAGCGGAGATCATGCCTGGTCTACCACCGACAAATGAGATCACCACGGCGATACAGAAAGAAGCATATAAACCAATTTTGGGATCTACACCCGCGATGATGGAAAATGCAATAGCTTCAGGGATCAGCGCCAAGCCGACCACCAGGCCTGCCAGGACATCGCCTCGGATATTAGAGAACCATTGTTCTCGTACATTGGAAAACATAGAAATAGCCTATTTTAAAAAATATTTTAAAGGCTAGTGATGTGATATATAACAAACACACGACTACACCACATCACTAGACAGTGATGAGTTATTTACAAAAAGGAGGGCTGTAAAAACTAGGGTGGCGTAAGTGTCATTATAAAATTGAAGAGCAAAATAAAAATCGGTGCAAGGATAACATTTAAGCTTAAAAAGCTCTAGCCATTATTTAAATCACTAGAGCTTCTGATCGATTATAGACGGTCTTCATCTAGCAATAACTGTGCTTCACGAAGATTCAATGTACCCTCATAAATCGCACGTCCTGTGATCGCGCCTAAAATGCCTTTTTGACCTTTTAGATTACGTACATCATCTAGGTTGGTGACACCGCCTGAAGCGATCACTGGCAAGCCAGAATATTGTGCTAAGTTTACAGTTTGCTCTACGTTGACGCCTTGCATCATGCCATCACGTGCAATGTCGGTGTAAACGATGCTAGACACACCCGCATCAGCAAAGCGTTTCGCTAAATCAGTGGCTTTTACATCGGTGACATTTGCCCAACCATCAGTTGCAACCATGCCATTGATTGCATCAATGCCCACAATGATATGACCTGCAAAGCGTTTACATGCTTCTTCAACAAACTCAGGCTCTTTCACTGCTTTTGTCCCAATAATGACAAAAGTTACGCCCGCATCAAGATAGTGTTCAATGGTTTCAAGTGAACGAATACCACCACCGATTTGAATCGGGAGTTCAGGTTGTGCACGCGCAATCGCTTCGACAACTGGTTTATGAATCGGTGTACCTGCGAAAGCACCATTTAAATCAACTAAGTGTAATCGACGTGCACCTTCATTGACCCAGTGCTGTGCTGTTGCGACAGGATCATCAGAGAAAACGGTATCGTCTTCCATACGACCTTGTTTTAAACGAACACATTTGCCATCTTTCAGGTCAATTGCAGGGATGATTAGCATGCTTTCGCTCCTTGCGTCATCATGGAGTTTAAATTGGCTACATATTAGCAAAGTATTGTTCAATCGCTAAGCTTTGGATGTTAGACGACTGCATCTTTCTTTAGAATTTGTGCTCATAAAAAAGCCAAGCATCATAGCTTGGCTGGGTGAAGTGGTGATAAAGAATGTTATTCAGCGTCGTACTGTTGATATTGCATTTGAATTTGTTGGCTTCGCTCAACGTAGTCTTGATACGCTGGTAGTGCGATTGCTCCGATAATACCGAAAACAAATGCCAGTGGAAGAATCACAATATAAATCCAGCCGAATACTTTTTCCCAACCTGCTGTTTCTCGTAGAGGACCATAACTATTTTCACCATCTGAACCTTTTGCTGCGAGTAGATAGATTAAAAATATGAAGTTGAAGAAGGGGATAAGCATTAACAATGATAGCCAACCTGTTTGATTGCGATCATGTAAACGGCGAATAGTGAAAATAAAAGATACATAGATCATTGCAGCATAAATCACAATGAAAAGTAGTACGGTGATTAAGGGAAAATCACTGCTTGCTAGAAGATTGCCACCAAAACTTGCGAAGGCCAAAATGAAAATAACGATACAAAGTACGATCGTCATTAACAGTGTCCATGCGGCAAAAGATAATCGACCAAAACGGCCTTTAGCGCTGAGCGGATGATCCACAGTTGGAGTAGATGAATTCATTTTATGCCTTTTTAGATGTTTTTATACAATTGTTCAAAATGGAAGGATCTGTATAGTTTGAAATAATAAAGAAAATGAGGCAAGAATTACAGAATATTTTGATAAAAAGCAGATTATATTTATTCTAAAATGCTTAGAGCAAAATAAATCTCTATTTCGTTAAAATAGTTTAAAGCCTGTTGTTGTTTAATCAAATTATCAATGAGTAGAAAAATGCAAAATATTATTCAGCAATTGCTTGAAAAATTTGACCAAAATGAACTAAAAAGTCTGAGTGGGGATATTATTTGTAGTGATCCTAACTTGACGCTAAAAAAAGGGAAGTATTACTTTTTAAGTTTTAATCCTGGTGGGGATGAAATAAAAGATGATAATTTAACTTTAAAAACAGCTATTGAAAATGTGTTAGGAGGAGGAAAGCATTTTTATTGTGTGCCTTATAAAGGACAGGAAAAAATGAAACCTTTACAGAATCGTTATAAATCCTTATGCGATAGTATTCTTGAGACTAACCCTGAGCATATTTTTACAACGAATCTTATTTTTCTACCAAGCCCTAATTCAAAAAGTATAAGTTTTCAACAAGAAGCACAAAAATGTTGGAAAGCACATGAAGTTTTCTTAAACATTATTCAACCTGAAGTTATTTTTTGTAATGGCAATGGTGCTGTTTCTAGTTTTACTTATATACAGCAATTTATAAGGAATAAAACGGAAATAGAAGAATTTGATGCAAAACATGGTTCATGGAAAATTCGTACCTTTTCAGGATATTTATTTGATCATCCAATAAAAATTATAGGTATTCCACACATGAGTTATTACCATCCCCAAAAAGGGGCGGAGATTATTAAAAAACTAATTTCTTAAAATGTAAAAGCTCACTAATGTGAGCTTTTTTGTATATTTGAGTGATCTAAATCTTCCATTCCACAAAGTTTTTCAACAATTGCAAACCAGCAGTATGACTCTTTTCAGGGTGGAATTGTGTGGCAAATAAATTATCTTTGTGAATCGCAGTACAGAAATTCACCCCATAATCACAAGTTGCCGCAATCACAGACGAGTCATTTGGTTCAACATAATAACTATGGACAAAATAAAAACGCGCATCTTGTTCGATGTTGTTCCACATCGGATGGCTTGGGTCAAGTTGATGTACTTGATTCCAACCCATGTGAGGGACTTTTAAGTTTGGCATTTCTGGGAAATGCTTCACCACACCATCAAAAATTCCAAGTGCATCCACACCACCATTTTCTTCTGATGTTTGCAATAAGGCTTGCATGCCTACACAAATTGCGAGAACAGGCTTGTTAAAAGCAGCCTGACGGACCACTTCATCAATTCCAGCTTCGTGCATGCCCTGCATACAGTCACGCATTGCGCCTACACCGGGAAATACGATTTTATCTGCTTTCGCAACTAACTTAGGATCATTAGTGACATCAACAGTTGCACCGACATGTTCGAGTGCTTTCGCAGCAGAGTGTAAGTTGCCCATGCCATAATCAAGTAAAGCAATACGCGTCATTACAAACTACCTTTGGTTGACGCAATGGTATTTTCTGCACGAGGATCTACTTCACATGCCATACGTAACGCACGTGCCAATGCTTTAAACACGCTTTCAATTTGGTGGTGGCTGTTTTTACCTTTCAGGTTATCAATATGCAAGGTCATCAGTGCGTGATTGACAAAACCTTGGAAAAATTCTGAAAATAAATCGACATCGAATGTTCCGATACGTGCGCGAGTAAATGGAATATCCATAAACAAACCAGGGCGACCAGAAAGATCAACCACAACACGAGATAAGGCTTCATCTAAAGGTGCATAAAAATGACCGTAGCGTTTTAAACCTTTTTTATCGCCTAACGCTTGAGCAAAGGCTTGTCCCAAGGTGATTCCACAATCTTCAACAGTATGGTGATCATCGATTTCTAAGTCGCCATCGCAATGAATATCGATATCAAATAGACCATGGCGCTTGATTTGATCAATCATATGGTCTAAAAATGGAACTCCAGTGTTGAGTGTGCCTTGACCAGTACCATCGAGATTGAGACGAACTCGAATTTTTGTTTCGTTGGTATTTCTTACCACTTCACTAATACGTTGCGTCATGGACACGTTCCTCAAAAAACGTCAAAAATGATTGAATTAAAAACCAATAGTTTCGCTGTGACGAAAAAGTGACAGCATCATAGTTTGCTCAGGAGGGTTAATCAATGCCTATTAGCGTACATGCTTACAGTTCACTAGAAAATCTAGGAATTCGCACCCAGCTAGAGCGACTTTATGACACCAGCCCAGAGTTTGGTGATGGGCAAGATGCTGTGGAGCAACTTGAACAAAATCTACAGCAATATACCACAGTTTATACCGCTGAATTTAACAGCAAAATTATAGGTGCAATTTGGGTGACAGGACAAGGTGAAAGCCGAGTTTTGGAATATGTGGTGGTGCACCCTGCAAATCGTGGCCGTGGCGTAGCTGAGCGCCTTGTAGAAGAGGTGTGTCGTATAGAGGAAGAACAAGGGGTGAAATTGTTTGAACCAGGGTGTGGTGCAATTCATCGTTGCTTATCGCATATTGGTAAAATTTAAATCGCTTGGATAATGGGTTGCAGTAAAATTAAGCGCTCAATCGAAAAATCCATAAATATACTTGACGGATTTTGACAAACATTGTTTAATACGCCCACTTTGGCGCGATAGCTCAGTCGGTAGAGCAACGGATTGAAAATCCGTGTGTCCCCAGTTCGATCCTGGGTCACGCCACCACAGATTCAAATTTCAATCCCTGATCCCATCAGGGATTTTTTTTTTGCCTAGTGCTTGTCTGAAAAATAAGCATTTAAATCAAAAGCTCATGATATTGATTGACTATTTTGGCTAGATACGGCTTAATACAGGCCATTGGCGCGATAGCTCAGTCGGTAGAGCAACGGATTGAAAATCCGTGTGTCCCCAGTTCGATCCTGGGTCACGCCACCATATTCAAAAAGCCTCAAACAAAAGTTTGGGGCTTTTTTTATTGCTTTGACTGAATTAGAAAAATGATTTTTAACCCTTTGATTAATTTATTTTGTTGATTAATCATGTATCTTTGAGCTAATCTTCGGCTTGTATTTCGCTGAGTATGCTTATGTGAAACGATGTGAACTCAAAAAATAATAAGCGTGCGGAATTAAAAACTTGAGTACAACAACTCAAACAAACAAAACTTTTAATTAGATAAAATGATAAAGGTCTTAGTATGTTATCCAAAATCAAATTAGCGACTGCTGCATTATTATTGGGTGCTTTAACGGCATGTGGAGGAGGAGATGGTGATGATTTTAACTCTTCTTTCTCTAAAACCATTACTAAAAATGGGGTGACCTATGTTTGTAAATCGCAGTCTGCTGCCAATGCGTGTGAAAATAATAACGATTGTACCGCCTGTGAGACTTCAACACCGGGTGTAGTAATTACTGCGCAGTGTGTTACAGGAGCTGGCACAGTCAAAGCGACTGAAAATGGATGTATTGCAACCATTGGTAACGGGCAACAAACCAGTGTCTGTTCAGGAACTGCATTGAAAATGCTAACAGGTACAGGTCATACTAAACAGAAAGTAATTGCTGAAGGCGCAACATTTAGTGCGGGTAGCGTCATATTAAATGGCATTAAAGTAAGCTGTAGCTAACTTACTCATTAAATATATTGATGAAAATTAAAGGTGATGCGTTCACCTTTAATTTTGGGGTCCATCATGGAAAAGTATTTATATATTTTGTTCTTAGTCATTGGCTTTGGTCTAGGGTATCTAGTGGCTGATTTTAAGCAAATCGTACCTTCATCTGCGCCACTCGATAAACATGCAAAGAGTCCATCGATGGTCGTTAACGATTTACAAGCAATCGTCGCTTCAGTGCCATCACCGATAACCAACAGCGCAACATCATCAATCAAGACCTTGTCAGAGCAACAACGCGAACAAGTGTCTAAAATTATTGAAAATGCATCTGAACAGCAAATCGATGAATATTTAAATAAAGCTTTTCCTAAACAGGATTTCACTGCGATCCAAAATAAAAAATTGTTTGCTCAGCGGGCTTTAGAAGAATTGAGTTCGCATAATGATCAACAGACTTTATCTGGTCGTTTAGTGTTAGGACGTACCCCTGTGATGCCGCAAATCTCTGAAGATTTAAGTCAGGTCCATTCAAATCAAAGCATTTTTGCGCATTTTGATACCTTGGGTAAGTTTCCTGCAGATGAGCAAATATTTATTCGTTGGTTAAACCGTGACACTGGCGAAGTGTTGATGTTTACACCACGAAAGATTACCCAAGATGTTTCCCAGAACTGGGTAAGTGCTGCGCCTCCAACTGGATGGCAAATAGGTATTTATGATGTCAAGGTTTATCAAATGCATGATCAACTTAAGCCGATTGCTCAAGCAAGTTATCGGATTGTTGAGATTTTATAAGCGTGTATCTGTTTATAGATGCAGTAAACTCTAAGTTTGTTGGTTTTGTTGGATGATTTCGATGGTGAAGCTATCGAATAACGCTAAATACAAAAGAAGTCGCTATGTAGCGACTTCTTTAGTGTAGAGGTTGTTTTTAAGCTGTTTTAGCGACTTGAGAAGCATTGAGCATATGACCTGTTTCTTCAAAGTTGGCATGCCATGACAGCGCTTCACGTAAAATATGAGGCGTATGCCCGCCACGCTCACAAGCACGATCAAAATAGTCATTCAATGCTGCTTTATACAGTGGATGTACGCAATGATCGATAATCACGCGAGCACGTTCACGTGGTGCTAAGCCTCGCAAATCTGCTAATCCTTGCTCGGTCACTAAAATATCTACATCATGTTCACAATGATCGACGTGGCTTGCCATTGGAACAATTGACGAAATATCACCGCCTTTAGCAATGGACTTGGTCACAAAAATAGCCAAGTGTGCATTACGTGCAAAATCGCCTGAACCGCCAATTCCATTCATCATTTTTGTGCCGCAAACGTGTGTTGAGTTTACGTTTCCATAAATATCAAACTCAAGTGCAGTATTGATCCCAATAATGCCTAAACGTCGTACGATTTCAGGATGGTTTGAAATTTCTTGGGGGCGCAATACCAACTTGTCTTTGTATTGTTCCAAATGACCAAAAACACGTTCGCCACATTTTGCAGAAAGCGTAATCGAGCTGCCTGAGGCAAACTTGATTTTCCCTGCATCAATGAGTTCAAAAGTACAGTCTTGAAGTACTTCTGAGTACATGACTAAATCTTCAAACGGAGAGTCTTTTAGACCAGTGAGCACAGCATTGGCGATTGAACCAATGCCAGCTTGTAATGGCCCTAAATTTTTAGTCAAACGCCCCGCTTCAACTTCTTTTTCAAAGAATGAAATTAGGTGATTGGCAATCGCCTGTGTTTCTACATCTGGTGCAGTCACGGTGGATGGAGAGTCCGCCGTATCATTGAAAACAATTCCTACAATTTTAGCGGGATCAATCGGGATTGCTGTAGAGCCAATACGATCATCGACTTGGGTTAGCGGTACTGGTGTACGCGTTGGACGATAGGTTGGGATATAAATATCGTGTAAGCCTTCAAAGTTCTCACTTAATGAGGTATTGATTTCGACAATTACTTTTTCTGCAAAAATCGCAAAACTTGCCGAATTACCCACAGACGTGGTCGGAACGATATGTCCCTGTTCAGTAATCGCAACCGCTTCGATGATGGCAATATCTGGACGTTTAAGCTGTTGATTACGCATCTGTTCAACAGTTTCAGATAAGTGTTGGTCGACAAACATGACTTCACCATGATTGATGGCACGACGTAATGTACTATCCACTTGGAATGGCATACGACGCGCCAATACACCTGCTTCAGTCAACTGCTTGTCTAAATCGTTGCCTAAACTTGCACCGGTAATTAATGTGATTTTTAACGGATTTTTTTTGGCACGATTGACCAGTGCTTGCGGAACGGCTTTTGCCTCACCTGCACGCGTAAAACCGCTCATGCCAACTGTCATATCATTTTCAATAAAGTTGGAAGCCTCATCAGCACTCATAACTTTGTTATGTAGACTGTGAAGGCGAATGCGACTTAGTGACATCATCCATTCTCAATGTTGCTTTTTATCAGTAATGGATTTTAGACCTAAAATGTGAAAAGTGTATTGAATTTAGGCTAAGGTCTAAGGTGAGTAACAATATATTTGATCAAAAATTGTCTGATTAAAAGTGCCCTGTTAGTGTTTGTCTAATTTTATCAATGGTATTACTTTGTGGTTCATCTGATTCAGGTGATGGGATCGGTAATGAAATCACGACTTCTAAACCACCTTGTTCACGGTTACGAATATTGATCTGACCTTGGTGAATATCCACAATTCGTTTCACGATTGCCAATCCGAGTCCACTGCCTTGGATTGTTCGTGCCGAATTACCACGAACGAAAGGTTGCATCAGTTCTTCAACTTGATCCGGTGGAATACCCTCGCCATGATCTGCAACTGTAATCAGAATATGGTCATCAACATGGCTTGCTGATAGTTCAATTGGTTCTGAGCCATAGCGTTTAGCGTTATTCAATAAATTTGCAATCAATCGTTTTAATGACAAGCTGCGTGCAGGAATAATCGGCAATTCTTGCATTTCAAACTGGATGTCGAGAGGCTGGAATTGCACCACCAGTTCTTGTAATAAAGTATTGATATTGGTGTCGCTGAGTTCTTCATCTGAACCATCACGCATATACGAGATGAATTGATTTAGGATCGCATCCATATCATCGACATCGTATACCAGACCTTCACGCAGAAACTCATCAGGTAACATTTCCGCGGTGAGACGGATACGTGTTAGTGGTGTACGTAAGTCATGTGAGATACCTGCGAGCATGATTTGACGATCACGTTCGGTCTGCTCAAGCGTATACACCATATGATTAAAGGCTTGATTGACCTGACGAATCTCCAGTGGGCCGTGATTGGTATCTAAATAAGGGGCTTTGCCCGTCTTACTGTAGGTATTCGCCGCATTTTGTAGTCGTCGTAATGGACGATTCATCTGACGAACCAAAATAAGGATAATAATCGAAGAAAGAATCGGCACACCAAATAGCCACGTTGCGATCAGTTCAACGCTGTAGTTGGCATAGGTTTTTAATGGCTCGCGTACCCAGTTGCCATTCATTTCTGGAGTTTGAATCCAGATCCGTGGAATCGGTTTAAATTTAAAATAGACGGTAACGTCATCGACACCTAATTCTTTGGCAAGTTTTTCCTCAATTTGGTTGGTAAATAGTTCAGCTAAAAACTTATCTTCAACTTTAGGAAACTCTTTGGGGTCGGTAATGTATTCAATGCCAATGCGATTTTTAAGCCATGTATCCACATCGACTTCGGTATCACGATGCAAGATACGGATATCAGGATTGTTAACCAGTTCAAGTTCAATCGCGAGATAGCGTGCATGTTGCTGTAATTCAGGTAAATAGAGCGTACGCCAAAAGAACCATAACGACATGAAAAGACTGAAAAAAACCATGAGCAGTACCAAGATCGTGGTACGCATGGCTGCGGAACGAGGTTTGATTTTATCTAAAAAGCGTTCCCATTTGGTCCGTGGCCGCTCTGAATAGGCCACGAAATCAGTAAACTCTTGTGGATCGATAGGTTCAAGTTTCAACGTCTAAATTTCCTGAACTTATTCAGCACCATCTGGAACAAATACATAGCCTACACCCCAAACGGTTTGGATGTAGCGAGCACGAGCAGGGTTGTCTTCAATTAAGCGGCGTAAGCGAGAAACCTGAACGTCAATTGAGCGTTCCATGGCACCCCATTCACGACCGCGGGCTAAGTTCATTAACTTATCACGGGTTAAGGGTTCGCGTGGATGCTGAACCAATGCTTTTAATACTGCAAATTCACCTGTGGTTAAGGTGACGACCTGACCTTCACGGGTTAAGGTACGGGTAGATAGATCAAGTGCCCACGGACCAAAGCTGACCACTTCAACTTGTTGGCTCGGTGCGCCTGGAACTTCGCGAACTTGGCGACGTAATACCGCACGGATACGTGCAAGTAACTCATTTGGGTTAAATGGCTTTGGTAAATAATCATCAGCACCCGCTTCTAAGCCTGCAATACGATCCGAGTCGCTGCCACGTGCTGTCAGCATGATGATCGGAGTGTCAATATTGGATTGGCGCAAACGACGGCAAATACTGAGACCATCTTCAACAGGTAACATAAAATCAAGAACAATCAGCGAGAATAATTCGCGTTGTAGCAAACGATCCATTTGTGTTGCGTCATGGGCAGTTTTAACGACGAAACCTTTGTCTTCGAGGAAGCGTTGTAAAAGCGTACGCAAACGCACATCGTCATCGACCACTAAAATGCGTTCGACGCGGTCTGTTTCATGCTGAACAGTTTCCGTCGATTCGGCAGGTACAACTAAACTCATGCTGTGCTCCTTTATCGTTTATTGTCATCGTCTTTATGCAATGCTATATGAAGTATTGATAATTCAATTATGAAGTATCCGTAGACCCACGAGTATACGATTCATTGCACAGATTTGACTATGTTATAAAGCAACAAATATTGCCAATAAAATCAAGAGAAAGATACCAAATATATACAGGTAAAATTATGACAATCAATCTATTTTTCAATAGATAGGCAAAAAAAGCACAGTATTTTAGAAACATTGGTGAATTAGCATAAACTGTAGGCTTTTTCAGAAAAGAATGGGGCCTGTGCACAATATTTTAAAAAAACAATAGTGGATTTTATGGTCATGGACTTTATAATCAGTGCTTTTAGACTTAACCCTTGTGGAATCAATCACGATGACTGACATAGTTCAGCAGTTGGCAAATGAACTTGCCGTACGTCCAAACCAAGTAGAAGCTGCTATTCGTTTAATTGATGAAGGCGCCAGTGTTCCTTTTATCGCACGTTACCGTAAAGAGGTCACGCAAGGCTTAGACGATACCCAATTGCGCCAACTCGATACACGTTTAACGTATTTGCGTGATTTATACGAACGTCGTGAAAAAGTGATTCAGTCTTTAACAGAACAAGATAAATTAAGTGATGATTTATTGGCACGTGTTAATGCGGCAGAAACCAAAAATGCATTAGAAGAAATTTACGCGCCATATCGACCAAAACGCACCAGTAAATCTTTTAAAGCAAAAGAAGCGGGTTTAGGTCCGATCGCAGAAAAAATTATTGCTGAACAAATTGACCCAACCGAAGCATTGGCTGGTTTTAGCCATGCAGATTATCCAGATGTTGAAAGCCAACTGGATGCGATTCAACATATCTTGATTGACGATTGGGCGCAAAATATTGCGTTGACCACTGAATTAAAACAAACCTTCGCTAAAACTGCGGTCTTGAAAAGTGCAGTGGCTTCTGAAGAGAAGAAAGAAGTCGGTAAGAAATTCCGTGATTATTTTGAGTTTTCAGAGAACTTAAACAAAGTACCTTCACATCGTTTATTGGCGATGTTACGTGGTCGTCAAGAAAATGTCTTAGGCTTAAAAGTGGATGGTGAAGATGATGCACCATTAGCACGTATTGAGACTGAGTATAATCTTGAACAGATTCAACCACAAAGCCGTCAGGATTATTTGAAGCAAACTGCAAAACTATTCTGGCTGGGTAAAGTACGTCCACAAATTGAGCACTCATTACTCACGGATAAGCGTTTGGCTGCTGAAGCTGAAGCGATGGATGTATTTGCAGAAAACTTACGCCATTTGTTACTTTCTGCACCAGCAGGTAGCCGCACGACATTGGGTGTGGATCCTGGTATTCGTACAGGCGTGAAGCTTGCTGTGGTGAGTGATGCGGGTGATGTTCTGGCACACAGCACCATTTATCCTTTCGCACCGAAAGAAGACAAGGAAGGTTCTATTACAGAACTCGCGCGTTTATGCAGAGAGTTCCACGTGGAACTTATTGCGATTGGTAATGGAACAGCAAGCCGTGAAACCGAAGCTGTTGTTGCTGAAATGATGGCAGCAAATACGGATCTGAAATTAACACGTATCACTGTAAGTGAAGCAGGGGCATCTGTTTATTCTGCAAGTGAACTGGCTGCACAAGAACTTCCAGAACTTGATGTATCTATTCGTGGTGCGGTTTCAATTGCGCGCCGTTTACAAGATCCATTGGCTGAGCTGGTAAAAATTGACCCTAAATCAATTGGTGTTGGTCAATATCAGCATGATGTGAATCAAACAGGTTTAGCAAAAACATTGGATGCTGTGGTTGAAGACTGTGTGAATGCGGTCGGTGTTGATGTGAATACCGCGTCACCAGCGATTTTGGCGTATATTGCAGGCTTGAACAAAGCAATTGCTCAGCAAATCGTTGAATACCGCAAAGAGCACGGTCGTTTTGATAACCGTCAAGCCTTGAAAAAAGTACCACGTTTAGGTGAGCGTACTTTTGAACAATCAGCAGGCTTCTTACGTGTTCAAAATGGTTCTGAACCATTAGATGCGTCAGCAGTTCACCCTGAAAGTTATGGTTTAGTGGAAAAAATCGTCGCAGCAAAAGCAACCACGGTAAAAGACATTATTGGCAATACTGAAATCATTCGCCAAGTGAAAGCAGAAGAGTTTGTTGATGACAAATTCGGTTTACCAACCATTCAAGACGTTTTAGCAGAATTGGAAAAACCTGGTCGTGATCCTCGTCCAGAATTCCGCACTGCGAAGTTCCGTGAAGACATTACTGAAGTTGCTCAACTCACTGAAGGAATGCAGCTTGAAGGTGTTGTAACCAATGTGACGAACTTCGGTGCATTCGTGGATGTGGGTGTACATCAAGATGGTTTAGTACATATCTCTGAACTTGCGAATGAATTTGTTTCTGATCCACATAAAGTGGTGAAACCAGGTCAAATCGTGCAAGTCCGTGTGATGCAAGTGGATGTGGAACGTAATCGTGTGAACTTGAGTATGCGTGCTGAAGGTTCTGCGCCTGCTAAAGCACCACGTCAGCAGCAGCGTCCACAGCAAGAGCGTACTGAACGTTCAGAACGTAAGCCACAAGGTCAACGTCCGCCACGTAAAGACGGTGACTTTAAGCGTCCACAACATAACAAGCCAAAAAATGAAAAACCGCAAGAGCAAAAAATTGGTGGTTTGGGTGCCTTGTTATTACAAGCTGGCATTAAAGGATCTAAATAATCTAATTTAGCCCACTTACAAAACCTTCCTTCGGGAAGGTTTTTTGTTTGGGCGGATAAAGTGATAGATTGATAATGGAAGATAAAACAGCAATTTTGTTCTATAAATCTTATCCCATTACGTTAACCTGATTTGATGCAAAAATCTAAAGGAGGTCGTGATGTCACGTAGACCTCGAGAACAAGTCGATTACTTACACCTCGAAGAACTCGGTGGTTTAGAAATGTTGAAAGCCAGTTACTTTCAGCAGGAGTTCTCTCGGCATGTTCATGAAGGATTTTGTATTGGTGTGATTGAAGAGGGGGCACAACGGTTCTATCGCACAGGCGGTAATCATGTTGCACCACAAGGCGATATTATTTTAGTGAATGCAGATGAGGTGCATACCGGCTCATCAGCCGTCAAAACAGGTTGGCGTTACCGTGCGATCTATCCAACACCAGAAATTTTTCATGAGCTGACACGTGATTTGACTACCATACATGGTACTGCACCGTGGTTTAGAGAAGCAGTGTTGCACGATGAAGGTTTAGCACAGCAACTCCGATTACTCTTTGATTTACTTGAACAACCGAATAATAAGCTGCTTAAACAAACTTTATTTTTATCGACAATTGCTTGGCTAATCTCAAAATATAGTCAAACCAAGCCTCAAGCTAATGATCAGAGCAATGCCAAACAGCGCATTCTAAATATTAAAGATTTAATGGCGAGTATGCCTGAGCAAGAGTTTTCACTCATCGAATTGGCGGAAATAGCAAATTTGAGTCAGTGGCATTTCTTACGTCAATTCAAAAAGCATGTCGGACTTGCGCCGCATGCATGGTTGATCCAAGCACGTTTACAGAAGTCACAAAAATTATTAAGACAAGGTTTGAATTTATCCGAGGTATCGCAGCAGTGTGGTTTCTCGGATCAAAGTCATTTTAGTCGACATTTTCGTCAAACTTTTGGAATTACACCGGGCGGTTATATCGCTTACCTCAAATAAAAATAGCAATTTTATGCAATCTCCAGCGGTTGATTTTTGGCATAGTTACTAGGTTTTTAATGAACTGTTGTGATGTAAATGTTAGGTGAAAGCATAGATGATACGCAGATGTCCGAATCACGGGCATTTTTGAATGGCGCAATCAAGATACTGCCATTGTGTTTTGCGGTATTGCCGTGGGGCTTGCTGGCAGGTTCAATGGCGATTCAAGCGGGGCTTACGACGTTACAAGCTATTGGGATGTCGGCACTGGTCTTTGCTGGTGCTGCACAATTGATGACCTTAGGTTTAGTCATGGCAGGAACACCTGCAATCACCATTATCATTTCCGTTTTTCTGATTACCACGCAGCATTATTTATATGCACTGTATTTACGTGAAGATATTTCTAAGCAACCTTTAAAAGATCGGTTAATGTTGGGCTTTTTGCTGACGGATGAATTGTTTGCAGTGAGTATTAAAAAGCAACCGCATTATATTCATTATCTGCTTGGTGCTGGGCTTTGCTTTTATTTGTGTTGGGTCTTGTTTAGTATTTGTGGAGTCTTTCTAGCCTCTGCCGTTCCCAATTTAGACCAATATCATCTCGATTTTTCTATCGTTGCGACGTTTATCGCAATCGTGATTCCATTTATAAAAAACTTAAATACTTTGGTTGGAGTACTCGTGTCAGTCACTTTAACGGTGGTATTCCTAAGTTTAGGCTTTAAAAGTGCGGCGATTATGGCAGGGGTGATTGGAATGTTTACAGCAACCTGCTTACAGAATTTTCGGGAGCGTAAAGCATGACTTGGTTTGTCCTGATTATTCTGGCATTGGTGGTGTTTATGAATCGCTATATTTTGCTTGAACCAAATCTGCCTTTGCGTTTACCCAAATGGTTTCAACAATCTTTGCAATACTCCGCACCGTGTTTATTGACGGCTATTGCAACACCGATTGTATTTATGGATGAACATGGTGTATTTCGTGAAACTTTATTGAATCCTTATTTTCTGGCGACGATTCTAACGATTTTGATTGCGTATAAAGTCCGTCATACCTTGTTGACGATTATTTTGAGTTTGGCATGTTTTTATGGATTGGTGTTTTGGTTAAATTAAAAGCTTGGGAGCATATAGATTATACTCCCAGTTTTCATTGCCAATGCCTTAACGCGTGGTGTACCCACCATTGGCGAAAATGGTTTGCCCTGTGATCCACCAACCATCAGTGACTAAGAAACGGACTAAGGGTTCAATATCTTCGATCTTGGTTAAACCGCCCAACGCTGATGCTGACTTATGATACGCCACCGCTTCAGGTGATTCTTGGCCGTAGAAAAATGGTGTATCCATCGGGCCAGGAGCAACAGCAGTAACAGAAATACCGCGTTCACCAAACTCTTTCGATGCAGCGCGTGTGTAGTGTTCCACAGGGGCTTTTAATCCTTCATAGGTTGAATAAAGACCTGTATAAGCGGCAAGTAAGCTGGTGACAATGGTGCAGATTTTTCCATTTGGATTGAGATGGCGGCCAGCCGATTGAATAAAGAAATAGGCAATTTTATTGTTGATGTCATTCATGCCATCAAATTCTTGTTCAGTGGTGTCTAGATACGGTTTTTTGAGTACACGTCCGACAGTATTAATCGCAATATCTACACCGCCAAACTCTGTTTTGGCTTTTACAAATAAGTCTTCAATGTTCTGGATATTAGATAAATCTGATTGTACCAAAATTGCTTTAACCCCCAGTGCTTGTACCGTTTGTAAGGTTTCTTCTGCATCTGATTGCGTTGCTGCACTGTTGTAATGAATCAATAAATTTGCCCCTTGTTCAGCAAATTTACGTGAAATTAATCCACCTAAGTTTTTTGCACCGCCGGTAATCAGTACCGTTTTTCCTTTTAGATCATGTTGTGACATTGCTTTATTCCTCATGTTGTTTTGCATAAAAAACATCCTAATTGAATTTATTTGTTTGAAATAGTTGTTAGTATTGAACTGATTGTGCAAAAAAGTTGAATAATAAAATGGATAAAATTGAGCGTTTAAAGATTTTTTGTCTGGTGGCTGAGAAACAATCTTTTGCCCAAGCTGCACTGCAATTGGGTTTGCCTCGTTCAAATGTGACTTATGCGATTCAAGCTTTGGAAAAAGAATATGAAGTATTACTGTTTTATCGAACCACACGCAAAGTTGCATTAACACATGAAGGCAGTTTGTTTTATGAGGAGGCAATACGTCTGGTTGCCCAACTTAAAGAGCTAAATCGTTTTAAAACACAGGTGCGTAGTCAAGAGGGCAAGATCAGTATTGGTATGCCGAAACGCTTGGCAACACAAGTGTTGATTCCTCATCTATCCGCATTTTATCAACGCTATCCTAAAGTCAAAGTGTTGATTAATGGCAGCGATGATTTTTCAAATTTGATTGAACAACAACTGGATTGTGTGGTGCGAGTTGGGCAGGTTCAGGATGAATATTTACTGATTCGACCGATTAAACAGACGCAAATCTGGACTTTGGCATCGCCACAATATTTGGCGGAATATGGTGAACCGAAGCATTTTGATGCGTTAGAACGGCATTTTGCTGTGGATTACCATGTGGCAAAACATTATCGAGAACGGAGTGAATTAGCATTTCAAAATCATCGGATTAACATGCCTTATCGTTTACTGGTTGAAAATACAGAAGCCTATATTCAAGCAGGTTTAGCTGGCCTTGGCTTGATTCAGATCCCTGAATTCGATGCGAAAACTTATGTGGAGCAAGGACAATTACAGCGGCTTTTTTCAGATATTCCATGCTTGGAATCGCCAGTAAATATTTTGCTGACAGATCGACAATATCGCCCAAAATATTTCCAAGACTTTATCGAGTGGTTAGAGCAACATTTAAAAAAACTACTTTAACTTCTATAAGAACAATACCTCAGATCACTTTGACATGGAGAAAAATTTACAGTAAAACTAAAAATTAGAGTAATTACTCTAATTTTATAGGTGGATAAAAATGCAGATTGGTCGACAAGCATGGATGGCTCAAACTTCAGGTGATTTGTCTTTAAAAGATCGGATGGCTTTATTACGTCATAGCCTATTCCCAGTACTTAAACAAAGCATCAAGATGTATGCGTTAGCAGGTCATTCTAAGCTGAACGCTCGGCAGTTTTTGAGTGTAGAGGATTTACATTTGCCTGATAGTGGTGATGTCAAACAGGCGACCGAAAAGATGCGATCCTGTAGTTCAGTAAGTTTGCAGAATCATTGTTTACGAACATGGTATTACGCCGTGGCATTTTCCAAGTTACAAGGCTTGAGCCATGATGAGGAGTTATTGGCAGTCTCGTGTTTACTACATGACTTGGGGATGACTGAACTGCATTATCAGCATCATGAAAATTGTCGTTGTTTTGCAGGACAAGGGGCTTATGCTGCAAAGGATTGGTCTTTAGTGCAAGGATGGCAAGCACCACGTGCTGAGCAATTATTTGATGTGATCAGTATGCACATGAATCCTTATGTTGCGGTTCATGAAGGGATCGAAGCACATTTACTGCAACAAGCAGCCAGTTGTGATGTGATTGGAAGTCGAGGTTTCGAGTTTTCTACGCAATTTAGACAACAATTATATGCGCAATATCCGCGCTTGGACTTTAATCAGCAGATGATTGAATTTACCCAACATGAAGCACTTGTTCGACCAAAATCGCGTACAGCAATGGTGGTACAAAGTGGCTTTAAGCATTTGGTACGTTTTAATCCTTATCATGATTGAGGCAAAAATGATCTTGTGAGAACAAAACTGGTTTAGCTTAATGATTCAGTCACAAGGGTGATCGTATTTTAAATTATAAGTTTTTCAAGACAGAGATCATCAGCATGAAAACGATGTGATTAGGTATTGGGTTGAAATGAATCAATCTATTTGGGGAACTGTACAATCTCTTCTTAAGGGACAGGCTTCGCCTTGTGTAAATCGATTGAGCATATTTTTAATTTGATTTAACTGTGCAATTTTTTGATCAATCATATTTAGTTTTTCTTGAAAGATATTTTGAACTTGGGGGGCTGGAATTTCATTTTGTTCAGTCATTTGTAGAATTTGTTGAATTTCGCTTAATGAAAAACCTAGGTGCTTAGCGGTACGAATCAATTGTAATTGCTGCAGTGTTTGCTCGGGATAATCTTTATATCCATTATTTCGTGTAATAGATTGAATTAATTTTATTTTTTCATAGAAGCGAATCGTATCTCTGCTTAACTGAGCTTGTTTTGCCAATTCTCCAATCAACATGAGGTCACCATTATTATATGTCTGTGATAAAAACTACTTGACCTTTGAGTGTACTCCATCCTTTAGCCTATACCTATCTTTAAAAATAGGAGTTATAAAGATGGAGAATAAGCAAACCCAATTTAATCAGTTTCAGATCGCTTTAGTGGCTGGAGCAACAGGCTTTATTGGACGTTTCCTCATTGCTGAATTACTTAGTCAAGGCCATCAGGTCTTCGCACTTGTTCGTGATCGAGCAAAGCAGCAAAAAGATATGGAAAACTGGTTAAAAAATAAAAATATCGCATTTGATCAGCTTAGATTCATTCAAGGGGACATTACGCAAGAAGATCTGGCAATTAATTCAAAAGACTGGGAGAAACTTACAACAGTCAATATCTTATATAACGCAAGTGCATTGTTTGCATGGAATCTGAGTATGCGTGAAGGACGAAAGGTAAATGTAGAAGGTGCTTTGAATTTATTAACCTGTGTAAATCAACATTGTGATCTAGTACGTGTGGTACATGTGTCTGGTTATATGCTGACATTACAAGATCATTTACGCCAAGCTGGTGTCTGTATTGATCAACCTGAACAAACCAATTGGCAAAGGGTTTATCAGCAATTAGGTACATATGAAGCTTCTAAGATCGAAGCGCATTATGCGTGGATTAAACAAGCGCAAAGCTTGGGTTTAGACTGGACCGTTATTCATCCTGCAACGGTGATTAGTGATGAAGTCACTGGGGAAATACCAGTTAATCAACCGATTGCACACATGATTAGTCTATTAAAGCGAAAGAAAATGAGTGCAATTCCAGCAACACCACAACATTATTTGCCTTTGGTTAGTATTGATTATTTAGTCAAAGTAATAGGTTATGCAGCGACTGAAACTCGTTTAGCTCGATCTGAATTATTGGTTGCTCATGAACAACGTTTAACGCTTGCAGACATGTTTAATATTATGGCTGCACAAGTGGGTCAAAAAGCTCCAACTCGATATGTTTCGTTAGATTTATTAAGAATGATTTTGAAATGGAAATGGCTGGCGCAGAAATTAGAAATGTCTGTAGAAATGCTGGATTTTATTCGAACAGAACCATTGAATGTTTCTGAACTAAAAACTTTGATTCAAAAGTGGAATATCCAAGAGTCTGATTTGGAGAAATCTTTAGCAAAGACCAGTCAATGGATTTATCAACATAGCTAGTTGCCGATTAAAACAACAAACTTGTGGATAAGTTTAAACTTATACACATTTTGAAGATCAATAAAAAAAGACCTTCCTCAGAGAGAAAGGTCTTTGTTCACCATCAGATTACCAATGTTCACCTGGGAACAAACGTGCATAGGCACGTTGCATAAGATTGAGCTTCTCTTGCTTACCGACAGATGCGGTTGAGCTTGGGAATAAATTGAAACCAATCGACATCAAGATATTATTAATGTCTGGAGCAACAGCATAAGTAATTGAAGCTAAGCGTCCAAGATTGGTTGCGATTTTCTTCGGACGTTTCACGATTGCATACGCAATCAGATCCGCAGCTTCTTCTGGAGAAAGCGTTGGTACATATTTATAAATCTTTGTCGGTGCGATCATTGGCGTACGTACTAAAGGCATATAAATCGAAGTAATCGCGATTTTATGTGAATGTACTTCAGCTGATAGACAACGACTAAAAGCATCTAAAGCGGCTTTTGATGCAACATAAGCAGAAAAACGCGTTGCATTTGCGAGAACACCGATTGAACTAATATTAATGATTTGCCCATTTTTGCGTTGCATCATATGTGGAAGAAGATTCAATACCAAACGGACTGCACCAAAATAATTGAGTTGCATGGTGCGTTCGAAATCATGGAAACGGTCAATCGATTCATGAACTGCACGGCGGATTGAGCGTCCTGCATTATTTACAAGAATATCAATATGATCTACAGCCGCTAAGATGTCCTTTGAAACGGCATCGATAGATTCCATGTCATTCAAATCACATGGAAATACAGTTGCTTTGCCGCCCTCAGCTTCAATCTCAGCTTTTACCTCATCCAACTTTTCTTTGGTACGAGCAATCAATAAGACATGTGCGCCTGCTTGAGCAAGGTATTTTGAAACCGTTAAACCAATACCACTTGAAGCACCTGTGACAATGATTGTTTTCCCGTCGACTTTTTGCTGAAAAAGTTTTTTGAGTTTTGCGTTCATGTAAGTGTCCTACATTAATCGAGCTGTTGTTTGCAATGTATCCTTGTTGCGATTAAACATTGCACTTTATTTTGTATTAATATTAACCGATATTTTTTGTTTGTCTAGTGTAAATGTTTGAAAAATAATAGCTTTTTTAGAGTAAAAACTCTAAAACAAGCTGTTGTAATAGTTGAAAAAGCAATCATATTCTGCTTAATTTGAACAAAAAATAAGCCCCCATCAGGAGGCTCATTGATTTCAATGCGATTAAACCTGTGCGAGAGCCTGTTCAAGATCAGCAATGAGGTCATCGATATGCTCAATGCCAATAGACAAGCGCACTAGGTCCTCACTGACACCTGCCGATTTGAGTTCTTCTGCATTCAATTGACGATGAGTTGTGGTTGCAGGATGACACGCTAAACTTTTTGCATCGCCGATGTTTACAAGGCGGGTAAATAGCTGTAATGCATCAATAAAACGAGTTCCACCTTCTAATCCATCTTGGACACCGAATGAGAGGATCGCAGAAGGTTTCCCTTTCACATATTTTTGTGCCAAATCATGCTGTGGATGATCTTCTAAACCTGCATAGTTCACCCATTTTACTTTTGGGTGTTGTTTTAAATATTCCGCAATTCTGATTGCATTTTCAGTATGACGTTCCATACGAAGATTTAAAGTTTCTAATCCTTGTAGAATTAAGAACACACTCAAAGGGCTAATTGCTGCGCCTGTATTACGTAATGGAACGACGCGCGCGCGTGCAATATAAGCAGCTTCTCCAAGTGCTTCCACATAATTGACGCCGTGATAGCTTGGGTCAGGGGTATTTAATGCCTTGAAACGTTCTGGATATTTACCCCAAGGAAACTTCCCACTATCCACAATGATGCCGCCAATGCTATTGCCATGACCGCCGATATATTTAGTGAGTGAATGAATTACGATATCGGCACCAAATTCAAATGGTTTGAGTAGGGCAGGCGTTGCCACGGTATTGTCCACAATCACGGGTACGCCATATTCATGCGCAATTTTTGAGATGGCTTCTAGGTCGATAATATTACCGAGTGGATTACCAATTGATTCCACAAAAACTAATTTGGTTTTCTCATCAATAATTGAACGTAATGCTTCTGGATTCTGATAATCAAAGAAGCGTACTTCGATACCTTGTTTCGGTAAAGTATGGGCAAATAAATTATAGGTCCCACCGTATAAAGTTGAAACAGAAGCAATATTGTCGCCTGCTTCAGCAATGGTTTGAATCGAGTAAGTGATTGCTGCCATACCAGAGGCTAAAGCTAAAGCACCAATACCACCTTCAAGCGCTGCGAGACGTTGCTCCAGCACAGCGGTGGTTGGATTCATGATTCGAGTGTAGATATTTCCCTGAACTTTTAAATCGAATAAGTCTGCCCCATGTTGTGTGTTATCAAAGGCATAAGACGTGGTTTGATAAATGGGTACTGCGACTGCTTTGGTGGTTGCTTCTGGTGAATATCCCGCATGAATGGCTAAAGTTTCATCTTTATAGGTCATAATTACATCATCTACGTGAGTTAAATAATAAGCGAGTGTAGCTTAAAAGCTATCCAAAATGGTGCATAAATGATGCAATTTTTAGCAGTTTTATTCATATCAATCTCAATAAAATTGCATTTATCCAGAGAGATACTGTGATTGGGTTGATCGTGTAATGTCTTGAAAAAGAAAATCCTTTTAAAGCAAACAAACAAATCTCAACTTAACTTCAAGTTAAAGGGCTTTTCAGCGTATAATACGTCCGATTATTTTTCGCTTATTCTGATTAGCGATGTATTGGTTTTTCAATTGAGGAGTCCTGCGTGGCCCAATATATTTATACGATGAACCGAGTGTCTAAAATGGTTCCGCCTAAGCGCGAAATCTTAAAAGACATCTCTTTATCATTTTTCCCAGGTGCAAAGATTGGTGTGCTTGGTTTAAACGGTGCGGGTAAATCTACTTTGCTCCGTATTATGGCGGGCGTAGATAAAGATTTCTCAGGTGAAGCTCGTGCACAACCAGGAATCAAAATCGGTTACTTAGAACAAGAGCCACCACTTGATCCAACTAAAGACGTTCGTGGTAACGTTGAAGATGGTGTACGTGAAGCACTTGACGCTTTAGAACGTCTTGATCAGGTTTTTGCTGAATACGCGGATCCTGATGCTGATTTTGATGCGCTTGCGAAAGAGCAAGAAAAATTAGAATCAATCATCCATGCATGGGATGCACACAACCTCAATAACCAACTTGAAATTGCTGCTGATGCATTGAACCTTCCAGCATGGGATGCCGATGTATCATTGCTTTCAGGTGGTGAGCGTCGTCGTGTTGCATTGTGCCGTTTATTGCTTTCTAAGCCAGACATGTTGCTTCTAGACGAACCGACGAACCATTTGGATGCTGAATCAGTATCTTGGTTAGAACGTTTCTTGAAAGATTTCCCTGGCACAATCGTTGCGATTACGCATGACCGTTATTTCTTGGATAACGTGGCTGAGTGGATTCTTGAACTTGACCGTGGACATGGTATTCCTTACCAAGGTAACTATTCTTCTTGGTTGGAACAAAAGAATGCCCGTCTAGAGCAGGAACAGAAACAAGAAGAATCTTTTGCTAAAGCATTGAAAAAAGAACTTGAATGGGTTCGTTCAAATGCCAAAGGCCAGCAAAAGAAAAACAAAGCGCGTATGGAACGTTTTGAAGAGTTGAACTCTAAAGAATTCCAACAGCGTAATGAAACGTCTGAAATCTACATTCCACCTGGTCCACGTTTAGGCAACAAGGTTGTGGAAGTAGAAGGTATCAGCAAATCATTCGACGGCCGCTTATTGTATGAAAACTTAAGCTTCAGTGTACCGCCTACAGCGATTGTGGGTATTGTTGGTCCAAACGGTGCGGGTAAAACCACTTTATTCCGTATGATGACTGGCGAGCAGCAACCAGATACCGGTACTGTGACTTTAGGTGAGTCAGTTAAAGTCGCTTATGTCGGTCAGATTCGTGACACCTTGGATAACAACAAAACGGTTTGGGAGGAAGTCTCTGGCGGTTTAGATATCCTGAAAATTGGTGATTACGAAATTGCATCACGCGCATATATCGGTCGCTTTAACTTTAAAGGTCAAGATCAGCAGAAACGCGTAGGTGAATTGTCTGGTGGTGAACGTAACCGTTTACAGCTTGCTAAGATCCTTCAAATGGGTGCTAACGTCATCTTACTGGATGAACCATCAAACGACTTGGATATCGAAACCTTACGCGCACTTGAGGATGCAATTCTTGTATTCCCTGGTACTGTGATGGTGGTGTCGCATGACCGTTGGTTCCTTGACCGTATTGCAACGCATATTCTGTCATTTGAGAACGAACAGCCAGAATTCTACACAGGTAACTATGCAGAATACGAAGCTTATCGCCAGTCACGTTTAGGTGATGCCGCTACGACCAAACGTTCTAAATATAAGAAAATTTCGGGTTAAGACCTGATTGATAAAAAAAACCAGCCTGAGGGCTGGTTTTTTAATTTCTTATATGAATGATACTTGCAAATCCTTCATCTAGTGTTGGGGATTCTATGGCATCAAAAATAATATTATAAGGCTCTTCCTTTATTTTTTCGTCAGCCCAAGTACTTTTACCAGCAGCTTGGCAACCAATCAGGACATAAACGATTTGTACGTTTGAGTTGTTAATGATTTCATTTTCCAAGTCATGAAAGCATTTTGCCCATGCCATCTGATTTCGTTCACTTGTGAAGACTCTACCAGAGACAGTTTCTAAATAGTGGTCGGGGTTGATATGCATGCTTTTAATTTAATATTTTTGAGTAATGATGTAGACCTTATTTTAGGCTGAATAAGGTCTTGAGTTCTATAATAGGCTATTTATTAAAATCACCATTTAGATCTGCCCAGATCAGTGACGGAGCGACAGTAACCACATCAAAGGTCATGGCTAATGGATATAAAGCCATGCGCGTTGCCTTTTTAAATGGATGCTTTGTCGTTATCTCAGTCTTTTGCTGTAAGGTAATCGCGTAGGGCACTGGGAGTTTCTGTTGGATCTTTTGTGCTTCTGTGTTTTGATAAATCTTGCCCTTAAAGCGAATGATGGTGAAAGGGTAAAAAACTTGTTGTTGATTTTCCATCGCCATGTAATGGTTGATAAACCCTAATGATTTTAAAAACTCTTTCTGCTTTTCATCCATTTTCGACGTTGTTGTATTATATCGAATCGTGATTTCACCATGAAAATGGGTAGCATCATCCATCACTAGCTCGATTGGGGATGGTGTTTTTAACGTTCTCTGTTCTGCTGGAATGCTTTTGATAATATTGAGTAAGTTTGAGCTGCCTTCCGTCATCAAATAATTATAGTCTTGACCGACAAATATAAAACCGTACTCCTTCTGATCTTGGACTGCTTGGCCCAATGCAATAATTTGATCTGTTTTTAAGGTCGTGGTTTGCGTCTGTGTTGTTTCATTGGGTAAAGCGTCGGAAAGCAATGTCGTCGCACAACCGCCAAGACTTAAACATGCTGTTACTGCGAAAATAAAAAAAGTTTTATACATAAATATTACTCGAACCATTAAAGAAATTATTTTTGTCTATCTCATGAAGTGTTAAGTTGTGTTGCTTGATTGAATAAAAGCGCAACTCACAACCCTATTGTAATTTTATTACAGCATGCTTGGCTGCTATAGTACCTTTCTGCAATTTACTGTTAATGGTGTGCTGTTGCGACGTTCACTTGTATTCATGACACTCTTGCTAAGTTTGTTCATGTTCCAAAGTATTTGGAACGTGGCGGCAGCGTATTGCGGTCATGAAAGTGCAACTCAGCAGGCTGTTTCGGTTAATCATTTTGGTCATCATGCGTTGGATAACTCTAAAGAGCAACAAAGTTCTTTAGTCGCAGTTCAAGAGGCAGATGCTTCATGGTTGGTTGATGTGCAAGATCATCACGATCATTTGCCAACATGTTTTCATGCAATTGTTATTCAAGAACAACAGCAATTGAAGCAACCAATTCTACGGATACATGAATTAGAACAAAAATATAACTGGTCCAATCATTACCAGTCGCCATATCTAACAAGCTTAAATCCCCCTCCAGTCTTTGCCCTGCTATTGGTGGGATAGTTTCAAAATACTCACCAGAAAGCGCTCTATTTCAATACATCATTTTACCATTTTGCTAGGTAAATGATTGAAGTAGATCATAAATGAACAATTTTATTCATTTTGTTTGGAGGTCAAATCCTCGAATCAGATGAATCAAAAACATTTAAATCAGGTGAAGATAATGTTGATTCAATTTAATAAAAAACTATGTTTTATGGTGTTATTCCTTTCAGCAAGCTTGGCAAATGCAGATGGAGGTTTGATTTTCTTAGAAAGAAATCTTCAGTCTCAGCAAGAAATGAAAGCAAATGTCGAACATGACATGAAGCACAGCAATACCAAGCATAAGTGTAAATCATCGGGTTAATTTTTTAGGGGACTGCTTGGCAAGTGAGCAGTCCCCGACTGTCAAAATGTATTGATTAGTTTTTGTGAATCTTGTGTTTTTAAAAAGATTTTAGTGCTGAATGGAGAGATGTAATTTTATTACATCAAACTTCCTTGCTATAGTTCAGTTGTGCAATTTTTGACTAAAGAGAAAACTTTGCGTCGATCAAGTATTTTTATAACCGTCTTGCTCAGCCTTTTCATATTCCAAAGCCTTTGGAATGTGGCGGCAGCGTATTGTGGTCATGAAAGTACAACGCAGCAAACTGTTTCTGTTGGTCATTTCGGTCATCATGTACCAGAAAATATAGATGTGACGGAAATATCTGTCTTGAAGGTAAATCAAGATTCAAGTGATTTGCCGATGCCATTAAGTTTGCAAGATCACCATGATCATTTGCCATCTTGTTTTCATGTGGTGGTTACTGAAGCACAGCAACAGCTTGATCATCTTGTTTTGAGTGATCATGAAACAAAACAAAAATATTATTGGTCTAATTCTTATCAGTCTCCGCATCTATCTGGATTAAATCCGCCGCCGCTACTAACCCCGCTATAGGTGGGGTAGCCAAAAAATAGCCCACCGCAACTTTATTTATTTGCGGGGCTTTATATGTCTTTTAATCTATCTCAGCGTATCGGTACGTTGAAAAATCACACGCTCAATCCTGCGACGCATTCCATTGCTTTGAAATATTCGGTATTGGCTTTAATTGCGGTGCTTTCCAGCCCATCGGTTTTGGCGGAATCATTATTAAATGCGAATCAATCATCGATCACTATCGTACAGCAAAATGCGAGCTTTGATGGGGTGTTAGCGCGTGTTCGCAACTATCAAAATCAACAATCCAGTTGGCAAACACAGCAACAAATGGCGAGTGTGCAACTTAAGCAAAGTGCTCTGTGGGCCAATCCTAGTCTTTCGGTCGAACAAACAGGCTTGCAAAGTGATCAGGATCGCGAACTGTCCATTGGTATTTCACAACCTTTAGATCTATTTGGGCAGCGAAAGGCCGCGCAAAAGGTCGCGAAGCTTTCTGCTCACCAAGTAGATTTGTCACAGCAGCGTTATAACGCTGAATTGGAATTGATCGTGCAGTATGCATGGTCTCAAGTGGCTTTATTGCAATTGGAAAAAACAGCGATTGCTGAGCAATTGCAAGTGAGTCAGCAAAACTTAGACGCAACTGAAAAGCGCTATCAAGCGGGCAGTATCGCTCAGGTTGATGTGGAGCGGGTTCGTATGGCACATCTTGAGAACCAGCGACTTAGCCAACAAGCAGATTTACAGCTCCAAGTTGCGCAAAAACAGTTGGCTGGATTATGGGGGGAAAGCACGCCATCTTTTTCGATTCAGCCCAATGTAAATGAGCTTTGGACGCAGGCAATGACCATTCAAACTGTGTCTGAACAAAATCAGAACCTTTTTGAACAAGGTTTACAACTCGAAACGCAGCGTCAACAGGCGCATATTGAACAGCTCAAAGCGCAGTCGCGTCCTCAACCAACGATGACTTTGGGGGTAAATCGTACGCGTTCGGCAGACCAAAATACTGAAAGTCAAATTCGATTAGGCGTAGAGATCCCACTCAATATTTTTAATTCACAAAAATATGGAATCCAAATTGCGCAAGCTAAACAGACTTTAATTCAACAACAGCAGCGTTTTTATCGTCAGCAAAATCAGTTGGATATCGATCTTCGCATGACTGAGTTAAAAGCCTTGCAAAGCCAATATCAACAATTGAGTGATCAGCAAATACCGTTAGCGATACAAGTTCAACAAAAAACCTTGCAAGGTTTCCGGTTGGGTAAGTTTTCCGTGACAGATGTTCAGCAAGCCACAATCCAGCTACAAGACGTTCGTTTGCGTAAAGTCCAACTGCTCAAGCAAGCATGGCAACTCAATATCGATGTGCAAACGGCACGTATGGGGCTTTCCTCAGATCAGATCACTGCTAAAGATGCATTGATGCAACTCAACCAACGCATGTGGCAACAAGCAAGTGCTTTCCCAAGCCAAGTCGGAGAATAATGTAATGAAGATGAAATCAAAAATGCCTAAGCAATGGGTTTGGATTGCAGTCATCCTTGTTGTTACAGGTTTTCTCGCAACAGTTTTACTCTGGGAAAAAGGCAGTAAGCCACAAAGTGAACAAGGTCATTCTCATCAGGAAAATGAGGCAGATGAACATACAAGTGAGGCATCAACTGAGGAGCATGATGAAGACGGTCTGAGTTTGACCTTAGAGCAAATGCAACAGCATAACTTGAAGCTTGCTCAAGTGGCTATGGGTGAGGTCAATCAGATTCAAAGTTATCCTGCAAAATTGGTTGTTAATACGGATCGACAAGCTCATGTGTCGCCAAGTTTTGCGGGACGAGTTGAATCGGTTTATGTCGAATTAGGGCAGCAAGTGAAACGTGGTCAAGCATTGGCAAATCTTCTCGTGCCAGATTTGGTTGATCAACAAGCCAACTTGCAAATTGCGCAAACCAATTTGGAACTTGCAAAGCAAGATTATGAGCGTGAACGAAGCTTATGGTCACAAGGAATTTCAGCTAAGCAAGAATATCAACGTGCTTACAATGCCTATCGCCAAGCACAAATCCAAGTTCAAGCTGCACGTTCACGTTTAACGGCTTTTGGCGCTGGTTCTGGCTCGAATGGTCGGTACACCTTAACCGCACCCATTAGTGGTGTAATTAGCAATAAAGATATTGTGATTGGAGAAAATGTTCAACTCGCTGACCAATTATTTACCATTGATCAGCTAGATCAATTGTGGTTGGAATTTGTGTTGCCGACTATAGCGAATGTCAATGTGCAACCAAACCAACAGATTCGATTTAAGTCACTACAAACAGGCAATATTTTTAATGCTCAAGTACAAAGCCTGACAACAGAAGCTGATGCACAAACAGGTCGTTTACAGGTTCGTGCCAAAGTGCAATCCAATGCGACTGAATTGCGTCCAAATCTCATGGTGAATGTGGAATTGCAATCTGGTTCAACTGCATCAGTGATGCGTGTGAGTGCAGAGGCAATTCAACAAGTTGATGGCAAGCAGGTGGTATTCGTTGCAGAGAAAAATCAGGACAAAGGTTTTGAGTTTAAAGCAGTTCCAGTACAAATTGGGCAGCGAAACATTTCAGAGAGGCAGGATGGTGAGTGGGTTGAAATTAAGCAAGGTTTAAGTGTTGGGCAATCCTATGTCGCAGCAGGCAGTTTCCTACTGAAATCGGAACTTGAGAAAGGAGAAGCGGAACATGACCACTAATTCTTCTCAGTTACCTAAACCCGAAGGGCTGTTTGATCGTTTGATCCAGTTTGCGATTCGCAATGCCATTTGGGTTATGCTCTTTGTGATGACATGGATTGCCATTGGTGTCTGGAGTTATCAAAAACTGCCGATTGATGCGGTACCTGATATTACCAATACGCAGGTACAAATTAATACTCAGGCCAATGGTTATACTGCTTTAGAAGTTGAGCAAAGGATTACTTATCCGATTGAAACAGCGATGGCTGGTATTCCGAATCTGGAACAGACGCGCTCAATTTCGCGCTATGGTCTATCCCAAGTGACCATTATTTTTAAAGATGGTACGGATATTTACTGGGCACGACAGTTGATTAATCAGCGTTTGCAGGAGGCTGATGGGCAGTTGCCTGATGCAGTTGATCCTGTGATGTCACCGATTTCCACAGGACTTGGAGAGATCTACCAATGGGTGATTAAAGCCAAAGCCGATGCCAAAAAAGAGGACGGAACACCCTATACGGCTATGGATTTGAGAGAGATCCAAGACTGGATCGTACGGCCTCAATTACAGCGAGTCAAAGGTGTAGCCGAAATTAATAGTATTGGTGGCTATAACAAAACCTATATTGTTTCCCCAGATTTAAAGCGGTTGCAGCAACTCCAGATTTCCTTAACCGAATTCCAAACGGCGTTACAGGAAAATAATGAGAACCGTGGTGCTGGCTTTATTGAAGAAAATGGTCAGCAGCTCACAGTGCGTGTACCGGGGATGTTGAGCAGCGTTGAAGATATTCAAAATATTACGGTCAGTGTTAAAAATGGTCTACCCATTCGTGTTGCAGATATTGCCTCGGTTGCGATTGGTCATGATTTACGCACAGGTGCGGCAACCTATAATGGCGAGGAAACCGTTCTTGGCATTGCCATGATGATGATGGGTGAAAATAGCCGTACCGTTGCCCAAGCTGTTGATGCGAAAATCCAAGAAATTCAAATGACCTTGCCAAAAGGTGTTGAGATTGAAACGGTCTATGATCGTACCAGTCTCGTGAATAAAGCCATTAAAACAGTTCAAAAAAACTTAGTAGAAGGTGCGATTCTCGTCATCGTCATTCTATTTATTTTCTTGGGAAATTTCCGAGCAGCACTAATTACAGCCTGCGTTATTCCACTCTCAATGTTATTTACGCTTACAGGAATGGCAGAGCAGAACATCAGTGCCAACTTGATGAGCTTGGGTGCATTGGATTTCGGGATTATCGTCGATGGCGCAGTTGTTATTGTAGAGAACTGTATTCGGCGATTGGCAGAAGCACAGCATCATGCAGGGCGGTTATTAACCCGACAAGAGCGTTTTAAAGAAGTCTTTCTTGCTGCAAAACAGGCACGGAAACCTTTATTGTTTGGGCAAGCCATTATTATGGTGGTGTATTTACCTATTTTCGCTTTAACAGGTGTTGAGGCGAAGATGTTCCATCCAATGGCGATGACCGTAGTCATGGCATTGCTAGGTGCAATGATTCTGTCGGTCACGTTTGTACCAGCTGCGGTTGCGTTATTTGTCACGGGTGAGGTGAAAGAGAAAGAATCGCGTTGGATGCAAGCTTTAAAAGGAAAATATCAACAGCTTTTAGATCTGGCTTATCAGTTTAGGTTGGTCGTGGTGACTTTAGCGATCAGCATTTTACTGTTGACGGGAATTTTAAGCACCAAGATCGGGAGTGAGTTTGCGCCACAGTTAAGTGAGGGTGATTTTGCCGTGCAGCAAATGCGTTCTCCAAGTACGGGTTTAGAGCAGTCTTTGCGGATGCAAGAAACCACTGAAAAGTTGATTTTGAAAAACTTCCCTGAAGTAAAAGCGATTTTTGCACGAACAGGGACGGCTGAGGTGGCAACCGATGTGATGCCACCTAATATTTCAGATGCGGTGATTTTATTAAAGCCGAAAAAGGAATGGGAAAATCCCAAAGAGAGCATTGATGAATTACGTACACGAATGCAAGCCTTTTTGGCAACGATTCCTGGTAATAACAGTGAGTTTTCCCAACCGATTGAATTGCGTTTTAATGAGTTGATCTCAGGCATACGTAGTGATGTTGGTATCAAGGTTTTTGGTGATGATATGGATGTATTGAATACGCAAGCTCAAGCAATTGCGCAAAAAGTACAGAATATATCCGGTGCGACAGCGGTAAAAGTCGAACAAACCAGTGGATTACCTGTATTAAATGTGGAGATTAATCACGCTTTGGCTGCGCAGTATGGTTTATCCGTAAGAAGTATTCAGGATGTTGTTGCTGCGAGTGTAGGTGGACAAAATGTTGGGCAAATCTTGCAAGGAGATCGTCGTTTTGATTTTGAAATTCGTTTGCCAGACAACCAACGTACCGCACAAAGCTTGGCACAACTCCCAATCCAGTTACCGAATGGTGGTTTAGTTCAATTGCAAGACGTTGCCAAAGTCGAAACGATTTCTGGTATGAGTCAAGTCGGTCGTGAAAATGGTAAACGTCGAGTCATTGTCACTGCAAATGTGGAAGGTCGTGATTTAGGTTCATTTGTGCAAGAGTTACAAGCCACATTAAAACAGCAACCTTTACCCGCGGGCTATTGGCTGGAATACGGTGGACAGTTTGAAAACTTGGCATCGGCGGCGGCACGTATGCAGATCGTCATTCCTTTGGCCTTGATTGCAATTTTTACTTTGTTAATGGCGGTATTCCATAATTTCAAAGAGAGTTTATTGGTGTTTAGTGGTGTGCCATTTGCTTTATCTGGCGGTCTTGTGGCGTTGTGGTTGCGAGATATTCCATTGTCGATGTCTGCAGGTGTCGGTTTTATTGCGCTTTCAGGTGTCGCAGTCCTAAATGGTTTGGTGATGCTCAGTTTTATTAAAGAGCTTCGTGAACAATTTGACCTGCATATTGCCACATGGCAAGGTGCGATTTTACGGTTACGCCCTGTTTTGATGACTGCTTTTGTGGCATCACTGGGTTTTATTCCGATGGCGATCGCAACGGGTACAGGTGCTGAAGTTCAGCGTCCACTAGCAACAGTGGTGATCGGTGGAATTATTTCATCGACTTTACTGACTTTGGTGATCTTGCCTGTGGTCTATCGTTGGATGAATGAGAAAGCGACCAGTCAGGCTATTTTGGAGGAATGACAGCCTTGGCTATCGTGATAGGCGGCAAGGATGCCGCCTGTTAGACAGGGTTTACAGGGATGTACCCTCTGTCTAACAAGGGATTTTGCCTACTTTGATCCTTCAAAGTAGGAAAACGCCTATACATAATGTATTTGATTTAACCTTTAATTCGAGGCAGTGTAGCAAGATAAAATCAATATTCTTGCTTACATAATTATAAGGAGTCCAACATGAGTGGACATCAAGGTCATGATCACAGCCATGCAGCTGTAACTGAAGGCAATATAAAAAAACTCACAATCGCACTTATTCTGACATCAACGTTTTTAGTTGTAGAAGTGATTGCAGGTTTAATCACACAAAGTTTAGCACTGTTGTCCGATGCTGCACATATGTTTACAGATGCTGCTGCACTGGCGATTGCTTTGGCTGCGATCCAAATCGCAAAACGACCAGCAGATAATAAACGTACCTTTGGTTATCAGCGTTTTGAAATTCTCGCGGCATTATTTAACGCCTGTATGCTGTTTTTTGTTGCGATGTATATTTTGTATGAAGCCTATCAGCGTTTTACTCAACCACCTGAAATTAATAGTTTAGGTATGCTGATTGTGGCATCACTGGGTTTAGTGGTGAATCTGATCTCGATGAAAATGTTGATGTCCAGTGCTTCAGAGAGTTTAAATATCAAAGGTGCATATCTAGAAGTACTCAGTGATGCTTTGGGGTCAGTCGGCGTTATTGTGGGTGCAATCGTGATTTATTACACCAATTGGTATTGGGTGGATACGATTATTGCGGTTGCAATTGGATTCTGGGTACTTCCGAGAACATGGATTTTATTGAAGCAGAGTATCAATATCTTATTGGAAGGCGTACCTGAAGAAATCGATATTGAAAAATTAAGGAATGATTTATTGGCATTGGATGGCGTTGAAAGCATTCATCAACTTAAGGTGTGGGCGATTACTTCTAAAAATATTCATCTGACGGTCCATCTATTTGCACCTCATGCCGATCGTAATCAATTACATCGAGCGGCCACGGAAATGTTGGCACATCAACATGAAATCAGGGAAATGACGATACAAATCGAAGATGATGCAGAAATGAATTGTGAACACACACATCAACATGATGCCAAATCTGATACAGATCATTCACATCAGCATTAAGCTGATGTGAATTTTTGACGGTACTTAGTTGTGCCAGTCATGGCCACAGTCACGGCATTTCCAATGTTTTTGTGCTTGCATGAAAGCTTGCATTGAAATTTTAAAATCTGGTAGATCACGCCAAAATAAACCACCTGCAATCACACAGATCACAAATACTACAATCGTTGTGATTTGAAGCCCTTGACCTGCACCATTACCAAAAATCCACATGGCAATACTAATCAGTACCAAGATCAGTAAAATAAAAATAGCAGGAACCAAAAGAACTAAGCTTTTTGGCACGTTAGGGCGTGGACTATTTGCACCCTGACTGGCAGGCATTATTTTTACGCTTTGGCATTTAGGACAACGGTATTGCATAGATTTTTCCTATTGTGTTTTGAGTAGTTTAGCGAAAAAACCGCAAAAGCTAAAATCTAGAAATGTTTAAATCGTCAAATTTAGATGACCGAAAGGGGAGAGAATTGCTCAAGTCTTTATTTCACTATTTTAAACCCACCTGCATCTCGTCTAAACATGGTCGCTAATCGACATGAACTCATGCTAAGTTGAAGCTAAATTGGCTGAATAGTGCGCAAGGAAAGGCATGTTACCGACCAAAATTCTCAAATTACGTTTGGCACGGATTGCCAAAGGAAAAGCACATCTTTCCACACAAAACAAACTCATGTTAGTCACTATGGAAAGCCCAGATCTGAGTGCTCACTTTATTTTACGTTTATTTAAAATGTCATTGCCAAAGCAATGGAAATTTAAACATGAGACAGCAGAAGACATCTTTTACTCAACGCAATTGATCGAATTGATCGAGACAGAGTTGATCGCTGCTTATGAAATGCATGCACGGAAATATGCTTGGTATGAACAGTGCTTGATGTATCTCTTGAACTTCGTGGTTTTACATCCCACACAGCAGCAAATCAATGCGTATCTACGACAGCTGGATCAGTGCTTAGATCAAGCACCTAAAATTGATTTGTTAAAGTATTTTCAGCAGCATTATCCTAGCACTCAACATGCGATTGCTTTGGCAAAATCTTATGCTGGTGCAGAACAATATACTCAGGCAATCGAACAATATGAATGGGCAATGCAATATGCGACCCAACCCAATGAAGTGGCTTTTTTTGCTTATGTAAATTGTTTGATTCAACGGCAACAACAATATCGAGCTGATGTAAGTGATGTGGCTTATGCGATTGATCTGCTATGTCGCTATAAAAAGCCAATTGATCAAAAAGCCTATCGAAAAACTATTCAAAATGCAGTCACCGCATTTTTACCACCTGCGACTCTCCAAAGCCGCGCTGTAGAAACGCATGTGTTAGCAGATGTTGGACGCAGTTTAAATGCTATAGGCAAATCGATGGGTGGGATATTCGGGAGCAAAAATGTCGATATTCCTTACAGCCAGCAGGTGATCGAAAGTGCGCCCCAGTTATTAATGGATTCACATATTGTAGAAAGTTTAATTCAATCTGATCTCATGCAAGCTGCAATGCAGCGCCTATGTGGATCATCATCAATTGAGCAAACGGTCTCGACACATCTTTTGGGGAATTTATGGCTATTGCTCAGTCAAAACAATCGAGCACTTTCATTAGTCACTCAATCATTACAAAGCAATCAACTACATGAGTTGCTGAATGATCATCAGCTTAAGACAACTTCGTCATTGGAACTTGGTGACATTCAAACTATTCTTAATCAAGGCTTAGTGGCCTATCTAGGCGATGCTCGACTTGATAAGCATCATCCTGAGCGGTCTATATTGTATGCGCAGCGTGATGCGTTGGTTGCGGAAATGATTGGGTTAGCGATTTGGTTTCAACAAACTATTCTTTATCCGTTCGCTGACCAACAAGCTCGACAAGTGCAGGAAATGCAAAAACATTTGGGTGAGCAATTGAATAACATGACTTTATCCAGTGGATTATTTGCTTATCAATACGAGAAGCAACAACGAGCACAGGATTTATGTGTTTGGTTACAACGAAAATTGGACAAAGGCACAGAGTTCGAAAAAATACAGGCTGCGTGGGTGAGCTTAAGGGAATTGAAACATTTTCATTTGGATGAGGGAGAAGAAAAGATCGCACAGTTACAGCGAAGTTTAGAACACTATAGACAAATCCGTTTAAAACAGATTGTCATGGTACAACCAACGGTCGCTATATCTCCTGTACAACAGCATGATGACCAGTAGGTAAAATAAAACTCAATGTTGAGTGGTTAAAAACTTGATGTTATGCAACAAAAATAAGCAAATCGCTTTCTGTTGCATGCTAATCTAGAAAGAAAGATTCGAACTGTTCAAAAAGTGAATCGTCACGAATAACAATGAACGAGTAAGAAAGGGAAGAGGGAGAACATCTTGAATCGACAAGATGATAAAAAGGCAATGTTCGATATTATGCCTGCCGACACAGCATCATCTGATGAGAAGCCATCATTGTCACGTCGCCTAATTAATAAAACGCTACAACACGCACAGGATGCGGTAGAGTTTGCCAGTGATACATCTCGTAATATCGCAGAGGTGGCTGATGCAGCATTAGATGCTTTAGATCACGTCACGCATCATACTAAACGTGGTGTAGAGGGGGTACGAAACTCTGTGCGCGGTATGGTGACTGAAACCAGTGAAGCAGCACGTCAAGTTGCATTGAGTATGGCTCGTGCTTCGTTGGGGCGAAGCAGCCTAACCTTGTATCTTCCCGAAATGTTACTCAATAATCAGATTAGAAAGCGGATTGATCGCAGTGAGATCGATGATATTAAAGTCGAGTGTGGAAATGATCGCTTTCACATTGAATTGGATGGGCATTATCATCGTTTCTTGTACCGTTTATCACTTGAGTTTAATGTCTTGGAGTGTCGTATCGGTCAAGAAAAATATCTGCGATTGCGTCAGGTTGACGAACATCTAGATCTACAAGTTCGTCATGGCGGTACACTCACCAACTGGGCAACACGGCGAGTTGGTAATATCAGTTTTGATCTGATTAATTCATTACCTATTCCTTTTCTGATCAATCATTTGATTCGTGATGTGCCTGGTATTCAAAAAGAAGGGCATCGCATTTGGTATATCGATCTTGAAGAAGCAGGTTTTATTGACTTTATTAACAATCGTTCATGGATGGTTGATAAGTTATTAAATTTAACCGACTTTAGTATTTTACCTGGTTTGAATATTTTGCAAGAAAGCCGTGAGTTGGTACAGCAGTTGGTTGATCAATTTGAAATTCGTGGGTTGCGTGTTCAATCAGGACGTTTGGAAGTGCAAGTTGGTATTGGTATCGAATAGCAAATACAACATATAGATAGAAAAAAGCCACTGTCATGCAGTGGCTTTCTAGAATTTGGCGTCCCTACGGGGATTCGAACCCCGGTTACCGCCGTGAAAGGGCGATGTCCTAGGCCTCTAGACGATAGGGACTTATATGAGGCATACATCTGAAACTATAAATTGGCGTCCCTACGGGGATTCGAACCCCGGTTACCGCCGTGAAAGGGCGATGTCCTAGGCCTCTAGACGATAGGGACGTTTCAGAGGTGGGCGTATATTAGGGTGAATTAAGTGGGGTGTCAAACACTTTTCCGCATAAAATTTAAAAAAATAGAATGAGTGTCTAAAAATAAAACATATTGAGGAATAAATAATCAAAAATAAGCAGTTATATCTAAATTTATGATCATTCTGATTTTATGGTGGTATAAAAAAATGCAGACTAAGCTGCATTTTTTTTATAGGTGCTTATTATGTGCGATCACGGTAGAACATGTAATAGCTCAAATAACATCCTGCGATAAAGATTAAACAAGCAATAAAACCAGCATGCATTTCTGGATCTGCGGCCATACTTAACCCTGTAATTGTACAGAAAACAAAACCTAAGATTGGCACGATTGGATATAGTGGCGCAGCAAATTTCAAATCCTTTGCCGTATAACCCGCTTTATACCATTGGCGTCTAAAGTTAAATTGACTCCAACAAATACACATCCATACGATTACCATGGTAAATGCAGCAACACCTAAGAGATTTTTAAAGATGGTTTCAGGCGCATAGTGTTCTGATAAAAGCCCTGGTATCGCACCAAACATGGTCACCACAAGCGCGATAATCGGCGTGCCGCCCTTAGATAATTTTGAGAAAATACTTGGCAGTTGGCGTTGATCCGATAGAGACCACATCATACGTGATGCTGCATAAAGCCCTGAGTTCGCTGCAGAAAGTAATGCGGTAATAATCACAAAACGGATGATGTCATCTGCATATGGGATACCAATATAATTAAATACCGTGACGAACGGGCTGCTACTAACGCCTTCACCGCCCAAGCCTGCAATTTCAAAAGGCAATAAGGCACTAATGACGATAATGGTACCCACAAAGAAAATTAATAAGCGCCAAATCGCTGCATTAATCGCTTTAGGTACATTTACAGCTGGATCTTTAGTTTCACCCGCAGCGACCCCAATCAACTCTGTGCCAGAGAAGGCAAAGTTAACAATCAGCATTGTGGTAAAAATTGGAATGAGACCCTGAGGAAACCAACCGTGTGAGGTCAAGTTATGAAACAACGGAGCAGATTCTTTGCCTTCGAAAGGAATTAGACCAAAAATGGCTAGCAATCCAAGGATAATAAAGGCAATGACGGTCACAACCTTAACCAAAGCTAACCAAAACTCAGATTCTGCAAAGATGCGAGTAGAACTCAGATTTAGCCCGAAAATAGTCACTGCAAAAATAATGGTCCAAATCCACATCGAAATATGTGGAAACCATTCCTGCATGAGCAGAGCCGCAGCGGTAAATTCTGTACCTAAGGTTGCTGTCCAAGTGAGCCAGTATAGCCAAGAGACCATATACCCTGTGCCTGGACCAATATAGTGTTTGGCGTATGTACCGAAGGACCCTGCTACAGGCATATGTACGGCAAGTTCACCGAGGCACAACATCACCATGTAGGCGATTAAACCACCTAGAATATAAGCGAGAATTGCACCAATCGGTCCTGTTTGGGCGATAACTTCACCCGAACCTAAGAATAGCCCTGTACCAATCGCACCACCGAGAGATAGCATCACTAAGTGGCGAGTACTCATTGCGCGTTTTAATGTTTGTGGCGCATTTTGATCCTGATGAGTATTTGAGTTGGAAGATTGCATACGACAATTTGTCCAAACATGGAGAAGCGGCTATTTTATGTAAAATTCGGAAATGTGCAATCCGATTAATGGAAAGATTGTGAGAAAAATATAATTATTAGAGAAAGAATATGGCGTCCCTACGGGGATTCGAACCCCGGTTACCGCCGTGAAAGGGCGATGTCCTAGGCCTCTAGACGATAGGGACAGATGAGGCATGGTTTGTGTTCAATAAAATATTGTACACATTTAAACTGAGCTTGCCTGTGCACAGCGTAGCTATTTGCTTAAATTTTAAGGAAAAGTTTTACTTTTCTAATCTTAAAATTTGGTGGAGCCAAGCGGGATCGAACCGCTGACCTCTACAATGCCATTGTAGCGCTCTACCAACTGAGCTATGGCCCCAGTTTGTGTGAGGGCAATATTAGGGTGATTACCCTCACACGTCAATGATTAAATTGAATTAATTCTCACTAGTTGCATCATTTTTCGGCAATTTTAGCGATTCATTTAACTTTTCCCAAACTTTCAATTCTTTCTTGCTTGGAGAGCCTACAATTTCCAAGGCATGACGTAAGCGTGCAAAGGTTAAATCTGGTCCAAGTGTAAACATTGCCTGCATCACAGGAGTAGAGCTGGTTGAACCCGCAATTGCAATAAAGAATGCTGGCATGAAATCACGCAGTTTAATCTCCATTTGATTTGCCAAGTCCATTAAGGTTTGACTCACTGTATCGTTATTCCACGTAAACTGACTTTCTAAACGCCAAATCGCAAACTGTAAACTTTGGCGAACTTGCTCTTCAGTTAATTTCTTACTTTCAAATTGTTCTTTACTGATTTGCGGCATGTGATTGAAGTAAAAACCTGCCCAATTCACAGCTTCAGAAAGTAAGTTGATACGAGGCTGAATAGCGGCAGCAATATCTTCAAGGGTTTGGCGATCACTTTTCCACGACAATAAACGATCTAGGAGTTGTCCAGGTGTTAGGCCCTTAATCCACTGACCATTGAGCCAGTTAAGCTTTTCAACATCAAAGATTGGTCCACCCAATGAAACACGCTGTACATCGAAGTTCTCGATCATGTCTTGCAGCGTAAATACTTCACGTTCATCTGGCATTGACCATCCCATACGACCGAGATAGTTGAGGAGGGCTTCAGGTAAGACACCAATGTCACGATAGTAATTGATAGAAGTCGGATTTTTACGCTTAGAGAGTTTTGATTTGTCAGGGTTGCGCAACAGTGGCATGTGACAAAGCGTTGGCATATCCCAACCAAAGTATTGATACAGTAATTGATGCTTAGGGGCTGATGGTAACCATTCTTCACCACGTAATACATGTGTAATTTGCATTAAATGATCATCAACGACGTTGGCAAGATGATAAGTTGGTAGTCCATCAGTCTTTAACAACACTTGCATGTCTACTTGTGCCCATGGGATCTCAACTTCACCACGTAACATATCATTGATTTTGCAGATACCGTCTTCTGGCACTTTCATACGAATAACGTGTGGTTCGCCTGCGGCTAAACGTTGTTGTACTTCTTCTTGTGTGAGTTTAAGGCCGCGACCATCATATTTGGGCGTTTCGCCACGAGCTTGTTGTTCCGCACGCATTTGATCGAGTTCTTCTGCAGTTGCGAAACAATAGAAAGCATGACCTTTTTCGACCAATTCAAGCGCATATTGTTTATAAATTCCCATCCGCTCTGATTGGCGATAAGGTGCATGTGGACCACCTACATCAGGACCTTCAGACCAGTTCAGACCTAACCAACGTAATGAGTCTAAAATCATTTTTTCAGATTCAGGAGTTGAACGCAGTTGATCTGTATCTTCGATACGTAAAATAAATTCACCACCGTGCTGTTTCGCAAAACATAAATTAAATAATGCAATATAAGCAGTACCTACATGTGGGAAACCTGTAGGAGAGGGAGCAATACGGGTACGAACTTTCATAGGTAATCAGGACGTTAAATTAGAATTGAAGCTATTATAACGAAAAAGCCTAGTCACAACATGACTAGGCTCATTTAAACATGTGAAGGGTTACATATTTAAAAACTAAGAGCTATGTGGTTGGAATATCGTCTGTACAAAACGTGAAAAGCGTTCATGTTGACTGGCAAAAAATGTTTGAGTCGGTGTTGTCCGAATGGTATTTAACATTTTGAGCTCATCATCTGTAGATGGTAACATCGCAGTATTGCGTTTTTGTTGGTCAAGTGCCTTCACAATTGGTGATGCAGTTTTTTCCATAGTTTTTAGGTTGTTATTTTCTTTAATTGCGGCAGCATGTCCCATTTGCACAGAACATACTAAAAATAAACTGAGGCATAATGTTTTTTTCATTTCTAATGCTCGCATTGCTAACATCCCCTTCATTAATTGAGTCTAAAAGACTAACTAAGCAAATATAGTATTGCTTTAATAATACGATTCAAACATAAATCTTAATAAAAAAGTAGAACTACGTCACACTTTTTACAAAAATAATAAAATTTATAGCTATTAATACCTACTAACTATAATAGTTCGTCTACTTTGTATACAAGGTGAATTTAGCAAGCAAATGTGTAGAAAACATGGATTGATAGCTTGAATGGTATAAAAAACGGTTTTACCTATGAAAAGTTAAGAATTCTCTACAAAAAGTCGTTTGGTGCTGGCTTAAAACAAGGTGATAATGTGCAGTTACATTTTTAGCTGTTGATTTATCTCTTATGTCGCATATTTCTGTCTTACTTCACGAAACGGTTGATGGCGTATTGGCAGGTCGCGACACGGGTGTTTATGTCGATGCAACCTTTGGTCGTGGTGGTCATACCAAGTTGTTGCTTTCCAAGCTTGATCCAAATGCGCGTGTTTATGCCTTTGATAAAGATCCACAAGCACTTGAGGTTGCAGCTCAGTTAGAACAAGAAGATTCTCGTTTTAAAATCATCCATGCTAGTTTTGCTGACATTCAAGCTGAGTTAGCCAAGATTGGTATTGTTGAAGTTGACGGGATTATGGCGGATCTTGGGGTATCTTCCCCTCAGCTTGACCAAGCAGAGCGTGGTTTTAGCTTTATGCAAGATGGTCCTCTTGATATGCGTATGGATAACTCTCAAGGTTTGACTGCCGCAGAGTGGTTACTCGAAATTGAAGAAGAAAAATTAGCCAATATTATTTACCAATATGGTGAAGAGCGTTATAGCCGACGTATTGCCAAGGCGATTAAGTTGGCCGGTGAAATTACAACTACAGCTCAACTCGCTGAGATTGTTAAAGTGGCTCACCCTAAATGGGAGAAGCATAAACATCCTGCAACTCGAACTTTCCAAGCGATTCGTATCGCAATTAACAAAGAACTAGATGATATTGAGATATTTTTGCCGCAAGCTGTAGAATTATTAAAACCAACAGGACAATTGGCAGTGATTAGCTTCCATTCTTTGGAAGATCGTTTGATTAAACAATTTATTCAAAAAGAGTCGAGTTTGGCTGAAGATCATGGTTGGGGAATGCCTCAAGCGCAAATTGATACCCGCCGTTTAAAGAAAGTCTCTCGTATTCGTGCGAGTGAAGCAGAAGTAAAAGCAAATCCTCGCTCACGCAGTGCATGGTTGCGCGTGGCAGAACGTTTAGAGAAAAAAGGCAAATAATGGACAACAAAAATGATGACGAGGTAATAACAAGCAGCAAAACTGGACTTAAAAAAGTCGTTGTTTATGCTGTACTCGTTGCACTGGTGTTCACAAGTGCATTGATGGTGGTATTTCAAGTGTTTGAATACCGACATGACTATCGTGACTTGAGTGCGCAAATGAGAGAAAGAGATGACTTGAATGCAGAGTGGGGACGTTTGCTGATTGAACAGCAAACTTTTGGCGCAACTGCACAAATCGGCTCTCGTGCTGTGACTCAGCTCCGTATGTTTTCACCACCTGCATCCCAAACGGTTGTGATTTCTTTACCAACGACTTCAAAGCAAGATAAATAAGGCACGCTGTATGGTAGACAAGCGAAATAAACCAACACGAAAAAAACAGCAATCCATTTCTGCTAAACCGACACTGGCTTTGGATATGTGGAGGTTTTATTTGCTTTGGGGAACGGTATTACTTTGTTTTATCGTGATTGTTGCACGTGCTTTCTATGTACAGGTTATTAATAAGGACTTTCTTCAGAATAAGGCCAATGCCAATATTTTGCGTACTGAACGTTTAGAGGCGATGCGCGGTGTGATCAGTGATCGACATGGCGTTCCTTTGGCGATTAGTACACCGATCATGAAAATTGTGATTGACCCAAGAGATTATTGGGATGCCAAGACCCAATTTGATGAGATTACTGCTGAACTGAAAAAGGATCCGAATAATCGTCGATTAAGACGCCAATTACCCAATAAAAATCTGAATTTAGATGAGTTGGCTGACGTTGTCGGTATGGATCGTAAAACGCTGAAAAAACACATGACGGATCGTGCACGATCTCGTTATTTAGTCTTACAGCGTGAAGTACCACCACAGCAAGCAGATTTGATTCTTCAACATAATTTTCAGGGTGTTTATACGGAGAAAAGTTATAAGCGCTATTACCCTCAACCGCAACCGAATGCCCAGATTATTGGCTTGACCAATAGTGAAGGTCGGGGGATTGAAGGTTTAGAAATGCAGTTGAATACTCGACTTGCTGGTGTAGATGGCGAACAAAAAATTATTCGTGATAAAAAGGGTAATCGCTTAAAAGTTTCAGAAGTGATTAAAGAAGTCGAATCTGGTGAAAATATTACCCTTAGTATCGATTCGCGTTTGCAATACATCATGTATCGGGAGCTGACTGCTGCGGGCGTGGCAAATAATGCACGCTCTGCCACTGCGATTGCAGTCGATGTCAAAACGGGTGAAATTTTGGCGATGACCAGTTGGCCTTCTTACAACCCAAATGACAAAGGTGGTTTGAGCAATAAAGATGCCATGCGTAACCGCGGTGCAATTGATATGTTTGAACCAGGCTCAACCATGAAGCCGTTTACCGTTGCTGCGGCATTGGAAAGTGGTCAATACACACCGAACTCGATTGTGAATACCGCTCCGGGCACAATGCGTTTAGGTTGGCATACTATTCGTGATACACATAACTATGGCGCATTGACGCTGACAGGAATCATTGTCAAGTCATCAAATGTTGGATCTGCCAAGTTGGCATTATCTTTACCGAAGGAGGCATTGCCTTCTTTCTTCCGTCGAGCTGGGTTTGGTCAACGCTCAGATGTAAAATTCCCCGGTGAAAGTGCAGGCTTACTCTATTCTGCCGATAAATTAAACTCATCACAATTAGGTACGATGGCCTATGGTTATGGTTTGAATGCGACGATCTTACAGCTTGCACAAGGTTATGCCATGTTGGCAAACCATGGCGTGGAAATGCCTTTGAGTCTTCATAAGCTCGATCAGGTGCCTGAAGGGCGACAGGTGCTCGACCCTAAGATTGCAGATCAAGTCTTGATGATGTTGGAACAAGTGACCTTACCTGGTGGGACGGCTAAACAAGCTGTTATTCCGGGTTATCGCGTCGGCGGTAAAACAGGAACAGCACACAAACTTCGTGCTGACCGAAAAGGTTATTCGAACAGTGAATATCGTGCCTTGTTTGCAGGTGTTGCACCTGTAAGTGATCCCCGTTTGGCAATGATTGTTGTCGTCGAGAATCCACAAGGTCGTTATTATGGTGGTTTAGTTGCAGCGCCTGTATTTGCCAAGATCATGCAAGAGTCATTACGTTTGCTAAATGTACCATTAGATAAACCATTAGATACTTCTATAAAAACCAATCCGTAGGTAAATTATGTCGATTAGTTTTCAACAGATACATCCGATCAGCATAGATGCGGTTTGGTATACACAACCTTTTCAAGGCTTTAGTCTGGATAGTCGTAAGGTTCAGAAGGGGCAAATTTTTATTGCTCTGAGCAGTTATAGCCAACCTGAAAAAACACGCCAGTTTGCTCAAAATGCACTGGATGCAGGTGCATTGGCGGTTATTAGTGAAACTGCTTTAGGCTTTGTGAATGAATGGGTGTGTCCAGATGTCCGTTATCAAATGGGTGAATGGCAAAAGCAATATTTACAGGCAATTGATCCTGTACAGCCTATATGCGGTGTTGCAGTCACAGGTACTAATGGAAAAACCACGATTTCACGCCTGATTGCTGAGTTGATTAGCTCGCAAGGTAAAGGTTGTGCGGTGATGGGCACCACGGGTAATGGTATTTTGCCCAATTTAACACCATCTACCCATACCACCTTAGATGCTTTGCAACTTCAACATGCTTTGCATGATTATGCAAAACAAGGTGCAAGATTTGTGGCATTGGAAGCAAGCTCACATGGATTGGAGCAAGGTCGTCTGAATGGCTGCGATTTGGAAATGGCGGTTTACAGTAATTTAAGTCGTGACCATTTGGATTATCACGGTACATTAGAAGCGTATGCTGAAGCAAAAGCGCGGCTTTTCAAATTTACGACCTTAAAAGCAGTGGTGATTAATCTGGATGATGCATATGCCCAACTCATGTTAGATGCGGCTAAAGCCAATCCATCTCAACCGAAAATTCTGACGTACTCCTTAACCCAAGCAACGGCTGATTATCATATCGATGCTTTAGAGTATCGTTTGAGCGGCGCGAATTTTACGCTGTTGGCACCAACAGGTTCATATGCAGTTCACAGTCCATTGCTTGGGCATTTTAATGTTGAAAACTTATTGGCCAGTTTAATTGCTGCTGAGTGTGCAGGCTTTGACTTGGCGGATTTAGTTGAATTTGTGCCACAACTTCAAGGCGCGCCGGGTCGTATGCAAGTGATTCAAGACTCAAATCGCCTGTTCGTGGTGGACTATGCACATACGCCAGATGCTTTAATTCAAGTGCTAACAACTTTGAAGCGACATGTTACAGGTCAACTGTGGGCTGTATTTGGTTGCGGTGGTGATCGTGATCGTGGCAAGCGTCCGTTGATGACGCAAGCAGCACTTGATCATGCTAATCCCGTTATTTTGACTTCGGATAATCCTAGAACTGAGGATCCAGCACAGATTTTTGCTGACATGAAACAAGGGATGAATTTTACTGAGCATCTCATGCATGAAATTCATGATCGTAGAGAAGCAATTAAATTTGTCGTTGCTCAAGCTCAAGCGGGTGATATTGTGGTGATTGCAGGGAAAGGGCATGAAAACTATCAGGAGATTGATGGCGTGCGTCATTGGTTTGATGATGTGGTTGAGGTGCAGTCTGCGATAGCAGCCCAACCACATTCCTTAGATTCTGCTTATTCTGCACAATAGCGTTAAAAGGTAAATAAAAACCATGCATACCTCAACAACCAGTACTGTTCCATTAGAAGCGTGGACAGCAGAACAATTACAACAAGCGACTCAAGGGGAATGGTTTCGGCAGAATCTTCCGAAGAGTGAAATTAAGCGTATTTTAACGGATTCACGTCATGCGGAAATGGGCGATGCATTTCTGGCTTTAAAAGGTGAGCGTTTTGACGCACATGATTTTGTTACGCAAGTTGCCGCTCAAGGATGTCAAATTGCGATTGTTGAGCGTCCAATAGATTCAGATATTGCACAGTTGATTGTCAAAGATACTCGATTGGCTTTAGGTCATTTAGGGACTTATCGTCGTCAGCAAAATCAACAGTTAAAGGTTATTGCTTTAACAGGAAGCAGTGGAAAAACCACCACTAAAGAAATGTTAGGCAGCATATTATCTCGTTTAGCACCGACTTTAATCACACGTGGCAACCTGAATAATGATCTGGGTGTGCCGATGATGTTGCTTGAGCTCCGCCCAGAGCACCAATTTGCGGTAATGGAATTGGGTGCGAATCACCAAGGTGAGATAGATTACACGTCTAATTTAGTCCAGCCACATGTTGCAGGGATTTTGAATATTGGAACTGCTCATTTGGGTGAGTTCGGAGGGCGTGATGGAATTTGTCGTGCTAAGTCCGAAATTTATGCACATATCCTACCTAGCGGGACTGCCATTGTTCCTTCAGATGATGATTTCACCGCCACTATTCGTCAAAATGCAGGCAATCATCCAATCCTGAGTTTTGGTGAGGGTGGTGATGTGTACGCAACGGAGATTCAGCTGAATCCGCAGTCCGCACAATTTAACCTCCATACGCCAGAAGGCTCGAGAACAGTCAATCTCCCATTTGCTGGTGCACATAATGTGCAGAATGCAACAGCAGCAACTGCCTTTGCATTAGCGATAGGTATACCTTTAGATGATATTGTTCAAGGTTTAGAGCAAGCCCAAGGGGCCAAGGGCCGTTTGAACTTTATTCAACATCAAAGTTATCTGTTCATTGATGATACTTATAATGCGAATCCTACCTCAATGCGCGCCGCAGCAAAGGTCTTGCTACAACAGCAGGGTTTAAAAGTGATGGTGATGGGGGATATTGGGGAATTAGGCGATAGTAGTTGGCAGGAACATCATGATTTGGGTCGTGATTTGATTGAGTTGCCCTTAGATCATTTGGTGGTGGTTGGTGAATTTGCTGAAGCAGCACAACAAGGTTCTGGATGTGCAGAAAATTTACATGCATTTGCAACACAAGCAGACGCTCTACCGTTTTTAATTAATTTAGTCCAAACACATCAACCCCAGTCAATGAGTTTCCTCTTTAAAGGGTCTCGTTATACCCATATGGAAACGTTGATGGCTGATTTGATGGAGAAACTTTAAATGTTGCTATGGTTATTTGAACAATTGGCCGGGTATAACAGCTCGTTCCAAGTTGTTCGTTATTTAACACTTCGTTCTTTATTGAGTGTATTGACCGCGTTGATGATCGGGTTGTTCCTTGGGCCGATGATGATTCGTAAATTACAAGCATTAAAATATGGTCAAGCGGTCAGCTCTTTTGCTCCAGAAAACCATGCTAAAAAAATGGGGACACCTACGATGGGGGGGATTTTGATCTTACTCTCCATCGGGATAAGTACCTTGTTGTGGGCTGATCTATCTAACCCTTATGTTTGGATCGTGTTAGGGGTGATGGTGGTGTTCGGTGCAGTCGGTTGGGCAGATGACTGGATCAAAATTCGCTATAAAGACAATGCTGGTTTACCTGCTCGAAAAAAATTCTTTTGGACTTCACTTGCTGCACTTGGGGCGGGTGTTGCGCTTTATGTGATTGCAAAACAACAAGATAGTCCTGTGCATACGGCAAACATGTTGGACTTGTTGATACCATTCTTTAAAAATCTTTCAATTCCACTTTCTGCAATTCCACTCGGTTTAGCATTTATTGCTTTTACTTACTTGGTGATCAATGGTGCTTCGAATGCGGTTAATTTAACTGATGGTTTAGATGGTTTGGCGATTATGCCGATTGTCATGGTTGCTGCTGGTTTAGGTGTATTTGCTTATTTGTCTGGTGATGTTCGCTTTGCAACTTATCTACATATTCCTTACATCAAATATACCTCTGAATTGGTGGTGATCTGTTCAGCAATGGTGGGTGCTGGTTTAGCTTTCCTTTGGTACAATGCCCACCCTGCGCAGATTTTCATGGGTGATGTTGGCGCTTTAGCATTGGGTGCAATGTTAGGTACGATTGCGGTGATGGTGCGTCAGGAAATCGTATTTGCGATTATGGGCGGTGTTTTCGTCATGGAAGCAATTTCTGTTTTCTTGCAGATTGGTTCATTGCGTATGCGAAATAAGCGTGTGTTCTTAATGGCACCCTTGCACCATCACTATGAAAAGCAGGGATGGAAAGAAACACAGGTGGTCATTCGATTCTGGATTATTACGATTTTCTTGGTTGTTTTAGGTTTAATGACCTTAAAATTACGTTAAACCACGATTCAAAGAAAGAAGCTGGTGAAAATGCCAGCTTTTTTTATGTTTGGAGAAAATGAATGAGTTTATTGATGTGCCCTGTGTGTCGCCAAGCTCTACACTTGGCAGAAAATGCATGGCGATGTGAGAATAGTCATAGTTATGATGTGGCAAAACAAGGCTATGTCAATTTACATGTGGTGCAGCATAAGCACAGTAAGACACCTGGAGATACACCTGAATCGGTATTGGCGCGTCGAGAATTTTTACAGGAAGGATTTTATCAACCTTTACAACAGGCGGTGGTTGCATTGTTACAGCAACTACAACCTAAATCAGTCTTAGATATCGGTTGTGGTGAGGGGTACTATACGAGCGCAATGCAAGGGTGCACAGATCAATGTGTTGGGGTAGACATTGCCAAAACAGCGATACAGCGTGCAGCCAAGCTCAATGCGAACGTCACTTGGGTTGTTGGTACAGGAGCAACTTTGCCTGTACGAGACCGCACTATTGATGTGTGTACCAGCTTGTTTAGCCCAATTCCTCAAAGTGAAATTGTTCGTGTATTAAGGGAGAAAGCTTATCTGATCGTAGTGACACCTGCACCAAGACATTTATATGAGTTGCGTGAAGCTTTGTTCGAGCAAGTAACTTTGCATGAGCCTCAGAAATTTGTGGAACAGTTAGCTGCACAGTTCAAGCTGGTTCAATCACAATGCGTCGAAGCACCAATGTTGCTTGATCAATATGCATTAAAAAACTTAATTGCAATGACGCCTTATGCTTATAAAGCCAATCCTGAGCGACGTATGAAGCTAGAACAAGTACAGCAATTTTCGGTCATTGCTGCTTTTCAGATTTATGTATTTGAAAAAAACCAACAGCCATCAAATTGATGACTGTTGGTTCTGTTAAAACTTGAAACTATTGAATTTGATTAATTAAATTCTCGATACCATCACGCTCTCTTTGTTGTGGTGGGTTCTGGGTGGTAGAGCCCATGTTTGGAGGCTGTCTGCGCGCAGGGGTGATCGTCTGTTCAGTATTGGATGTCGTTTCAGATAAATCTGAAAAATCACTTTGAGCTGAAGTGGTGGGCGCTGGCGGCGCAGGGCGATAAAGTGGACGAGCCAAAGGTGGAGATGCTCGGTATTCTTTACGATCCTGATTTTGCTGAACTTGCATTTGATCATGTGAGATCGGGTCTTTGGCATCTTTGTCCAATTTTACCCATGCAGACGGTGTGTCTTTTAAAGCATTTGCCATAAAGTTCGTCCAAATTGGCAATGCAGCGACTCCACCATATTCTCTGCGGCCCAGTGTTCGTGGTTGGTCGAATCCAACCCAAGCAACCGCGACAAGATTTCCATTGAAACCAGCGAACCATGCATCTTTGGCATCGTTGGTTGTCCCTGTTTTACCCCCTAAATCATCACGACCGATTCGAAGTGCAGCCCGACCAGTACCATGCTGAATAACATCACGCAATATGTTAGCCATATCATAGGCAGAGCTGGATTTTAGGATGCGTTGTGCTTGACGATAGTCACTGTTGGTTTTGACCATTTGTTCAGTTTGAGTTGTATTTTCCATTACTTCAGAAGCGGCATTGTCTTGCTCTAGGCTTTGATTGGTGATTTCAGTAACATTACTTTGCTGTTCATCTGTTGGCGCTATAGCTTGGGCATCTGATGAATTCTTGTTGATACATGGAATACATGCATATTCAGGTTTGGCTGTATAGATCACTTTGCCAGTGACATCTTCGATACGTTGGATAAAATGCGGTTGAACACGATAGCCACCATTGGCAAAAGTTGCATACCCTGTTGCCATTTGTACAGGCAGTACCTGTGGCGTTCCTAAGGCAATGGTATAGTTACGTGGAATTTGATCTTCTTGTAAGCCAAAGTCCATGAATAACTGACGTGTACGCTCGATTCCAACATTTTGTAATAAACGTACTGAAACTGTATTTCGAGAAAGATATAGAGCACGTCGTAGCGGGATCATACCGAGATAGCGGCCGTCAGAGTTTCTTGGTGACCATCTACCAATGGTAATTGGACTATCATTGACCATGCTATATGGCGTCATGCCGCGTTCTAATGCAAGGGCATAGACGAACGGCTTGATGGTTGAACCTGGTTGACGCCAGCCTTGGATGGCACGGTTAAATTTTGAATGATAAAAGTTATAGCCCCCTACAACAGCTTCTATTGCGCCGTCATTCGGATTTAGAGCAATCAATTGGCCTTGAACCCGCGGAATTTGGGTTAATGCCCAAGCTGTTTTATCGCTATTTGGACGTAAACGAACAATATCTTTAACCTTAACAATTTGTGAGGCATTCGAAGGTGCTCCGCCTACGCTATTCACATTGCGGTATGGGCGAACCCATGACATGCCCGACCAATTTACAGTAACCGTTGAGCCGTCTTGTAATAAGGCTTCAAAGGAGTTGTTATTGACTTTGGTCACTTGAGCCGGAAATGTGTTGGCAAAAGCCATAAATTGATTCAATGGTTGATCGTGAGCTTCAGCACCACGCCACCCATGACGTCGATCATAAGCTTCTAAACCATCTTGGAGGGCTTGTTCCGCGTAGCGTTGGCGTTTACTGTCAATGGTTGTATAAACTTTATAGCCAGAATCTGTTGCTTGTTCACCAAAGTGTTTGACTAATTCAGCACGGACCATTTCGCCCACATACGGAAATACATTGCTCACTGAGCGATCAACCATATTTAAGTTAATCGGCTCTGCGACGGCTTTTTGGTATTGATTTTGATTAATATAGCCGAGTTGTAACATGCGCCCAAGAATCCAATTACGGCGCTCCAGTGCGCGTTGTGGATTGGCAACAGGGTTATAGCGAGATGGGGCTTTAGGTAAGCCTGCAATCATCGCCATTTCGGCAATACTTAGATCATCAATCTCTTTGTTGTAATAAATTCGTGCTGCTGCTGCGATTCCGTAGGCGTTTTTACCTAAAAAGATTTTGTTTACATACGAACTGAGAATTTCTTGTTTACTTAGATTTTGTTCAATTTTTCTGGCAAGAAAGACTTCTGTTAGTTTACGTCGTAGTGTTCGTTCTGGACTTAAATAATAATTTTTTGCAACCTGCATGGTGATCGTTGAGCCGCCCGTTTGCACATCAGATCCAGTAATTGACTCGGTTATCGCTCGCCCGAGACCTTTAAAACTGATACCACTATGCTCAAAAAAGGAAGAATCTTCTGCAGCCAGAAACGCATGGATAAAGGTGGGTGGAATTTGCTCATATTCAACAGGAATGGAAAGGTTACCGCCATATTCAGCAATAAGTTGATTATCTGCTGTATAGACCTGCAATGGTTTTATAAGTGGCGCCTTTTTTAATGAGCTCATATCTGGCAGAGATGGTGCCAGATAGAGATACATGCCATAGAATCCCATTGGAAGTGAGACTAAGATAATAATAAGGATCAAAAAAAATGGGCGAACAATACCAGAACTGGATAGCTTTTTCATAATAAGTAAGTTTTAATAAGAGCGAATGGCAAACTAATTGTGGTCAGTATATCCTTTAGACATGCGGATTGTTAGATGAGATATTGTATCCGTATTAATTAAAGACCAAAACAAATTAGTATGTTGTATTTTTTGGGGATAAAAAAATAAATAGGAAAGTACTGTGCTCAGGTTATATCGTAAACCAAATAAGGGGTTAGTGGGGGTCGATATTAGTTCGACAACTGTTAAATTATTGGAGCTCTCTGTAAAGAACGGTAGATATTGGGTTGAAAGTTATGCTGTGATGCCGCTGCCTGAAAATAGTGTGGTGGAAAAAAGCATTCTGAACCCAGAGGCGGTAGGTGATGCACTTGAAAGAGTGGTGAACCTTGCGAATCCTCACACCAGTAATGTTGCGATGGCAATTCCGACATCTATGGTCATTAATAAGATTATAGAAATGGATGCTGACATGACGGATGAAGAACGTGAAGTTCAAATTCGTATGGATGCTGAGCAATACATTCCGTTCCCATTAGATGAAGTGAGTCTTGATTTTGAAGTCCTGCCTGATCGATTAAATAATCCAAATCGGGTGAATGTACTTCTGGTTGCAACACGTACTGAAAATGTAGATACCCGTGTTGAAGTGTTGGAACTGGCTGGCTTAACAGCAAAGAAAGCAGATGTTGAAAGCTATGCAATGGAACGTGCATTCTGCGTCTTTTCTGATACCTTGCCGATGGGTGCCAATACTGTTGGGATATTAGATATTGGCCATACGATGACCACCTTGTCTGTTATGCAGAAAGGGAAAATTATCTACACGCGTGAGCAGGTTTTTGGTGGACGTCAACTGACACAAGATATTCAAAGTCGTTATGGTTTATCTTTTGAAGAAGCCGGTCGTGCAAAAAAAGAAAGAACCTTACCTGATGATTACGATATTGAAGTATTAGAGCCATTCTTGGATGCAGTGGTACAACAAGCAGCACGTTCACTACAGTTCTTCTTTTCATCATCTCAGTTTAATGAAATTGATCACATCTTGCTGGCAGGCGGAAATGCGAATATTCCCGGTCTAGCGAAGTTATTACAACAAAAATTAGGTTACCGAGTAACGATTGCCAATCCATTTTTACAAATGGGGTTTTCTCCACAAATCGATATTAAAAAAATTGAAAATGATGCGTCCTCACTGATGGTTGCATGTGGTTTGGCATTGAGGAGTTTTGATTAATGGCAAAGATTAACTTACTCCCTTGGCGTGATGAGCTAAGAGAACAAAGAAAGAAACAATTTATTGCATTTTGTGTTGGGGTGGCTGCTTTAGGAATCGCATCTGTATTTACAGCATGGATGTATTTTGATCACAAGCTGAATGATCAAGAACAAGCAAACCAGTTTATTGTGAGTACCAATCAAAACTTAGATGTTCAACTGAAGTCATTAGAGGGATTGCAAGAGCGTCGCAATGCGATTATTGAACGCATGAAGTTGATTCAAGGACTGCAAGGACAACGACCAGTCATTGTACGTTTGGTTGATGAGTTGGTGCGTGTAACCCCTCCAACAATGTACATCACTAAGTTTACGCGTACAGGTGATAAATTTACCATCGAAGGAAAAGCAGAGAGTCCAAATACCGTTGCCGAGCTGTTACGAAATTTGGAAGCTTCACCTTGGTATCGTAACGCATTTATGAATTCGTTTTTGGCATCAGAAGAGAAAAAAGATAAAGCCGTTAGCTCTTTAGTTCCTCGTGTCGAAGAAAATTATGGCAGTTTCGTTGTTACTGTAGACTTGGGTGAAATTGGAACCACGGTGACAACTGATCCTGCTTCAGAATCAGCTGCATCAGTAACAGTGGGAGGCGCACAATGAGTCAAGATGAACTAAATGATCTCAATCAAGAAGGCGCAGCTGTAAAGAAAAAGAAAATGACAGTTGAGCAATTTTTTCAGCAATTTAATACTTTAGATATGAACAACTATGGCAGTTGGCCATGGTCGGTAAAAGTGACGTGTTGGATTTTTATTTTACTCGCTGTTGCGGCATTGGGTTATTTCGTTGTGATCCAAAAGCAGCTACAGACGATAGCTAATGCTGAAGCGCGTGAACAAAGTCTATTAAATGAGTTTAGAGAAAAGGAATCTAAATTACGTAACTTGCAGCAATACCAAACTCAATTGCAAGAAATGGAAGCGAATTTTAATCAACAGCTTGAGCAGTTGCCAAAAGAAACTGAAATTCCGAGTTTGGTTGAGGATATGAACTTAACTGGGGTAAATTCGGGTCTGAAATTTAAAAATATTCGTTTAGAAAAAGAAGTTAGACAAGAGTTCTTCATTGAGCAACCAATTAGTCTGGAAGCAACAGGCGATTATCATGCCTTCGGTGCTTTTGCGACAGGTATTGCCGCTTTGCCTCGAATCGTAACTTTGCATGATTTTATCGTCGAAGCGAAAGAAGATACTCAGAAAAAATCTGATATCCCTGTTGTCCATTATACGGTTAAAGCAAAAACTTATCGTTATGTTGGGGCGGATGATCAGGTTGATAGCACTGCTGTTTCAGGAGGGCAACGCTAATGAATAATTATAAATTATTACTTACATTATTCGTTGGTCTTGGGTTAGTGGGGTGTGACTCTCGCATTGATGCGGTGAATCAAAAAATGGCTGAAATCCGTAATCAGCCACCGTTACCGATTGAACCTGCGCCTATTTTTACGCCAGTTCCTCTATTTAATTACGCAGCACACCAACTGAAAAGTCCATTTATGCCAAGTTCGTTGGCGGCTGAATTAAAAATTATGGCAGGTAAACGTGTTTATCCTAATTTTAATCGCCAGCCTCAGCCTTTAGAAAGCTATGCCTTAGAGTCTTTGAATATGAAAGGCAGTATGCGTGGCCGTGCTAATGAAACCATTGCACTGATTCAAACACCAGATGGGCAGATTGAACGGGTGCAAGTGGGAAGCTATCTGGGGATGAATCAGGGGCGGATTATTAAAATTAGTCCAACACAAATCGATTTGGTTGAAATCGTTCCTGATGGGCGAGAGGGTTATGTTGAGAGACCAAGAACACTCGTTTTAATTGGACCTGCGCCGTAAGATTAAGGGAATAACAATGAAAAAACAGTTTAAAGATTCTTTATTTGGGGAAGCGAAGACCATGAATCGTGCATTCCGTCAATTTTCAATGGGTGCTGTCGCAATAGCAGTGATGCAGGTAGCATCAGCACAAGTGAACATGACCAACATTGTGCCAATGAGTTTGGCTGATCAGGGGACTGAAATTCGTGTCATGTTTAATGGTCTGCCACCACAGCCGCAGGCATATCAACTTGAACAACCCTCTCGTTTGATTTTGGATTTTGATAAAGCTAAACAAACCTTAAAGCAGAGTTCTATACCTGTTGCAACCAATGAAGCCAGTTCAGTAGAAGTCGCTGCGGATGACCAGCGTTCTCGCGTGATTGTGAATTTGAAAGATGCAGGCGCTTTTACCACACGTGTAGAAGGTAATACTTTTATTCTAAAAATTAATTCTGCGCGTCCTGCTATTGCGAGTCCTGTATCTGCGACTGCCCGTCAAGTACAACAAGGGGTTTCAAATATTGGTTTCCAACGTGGCAATCAAGGTGAAGGTCTAGTTGTGATTGATTTATTGGGTAGTAATACGCCAGTAGATGTACAGCAGCAAGGGAGTAAAATCGTTGTGCGGACGATGGGGAATAAAATTCCGACCCATTTAGCACGTCGTTTAAATACCAATGATTTTGCGACTCCTGTAGCAAGTATTGATGCCTATAATGATAAAGGTAATGGTGTGATTACCATTCAGTCTGCGGGTAGTTATGAATACATGGCTTATCAAGCTGAAAATAAACTGACGATTAGTTTAAAGCGACCTGAAGAAAAATCACCATTAAAAGCAAAATCTCAAACTTATACTGGCAATAAGATTTCTTTAGATTTCCAAGATATTGAAGTGCGTCGTGTGCTGCAGTTACTTGCTGATTTTACCAATATCAATATGGTGGCTGCTGATACGGTACAAGGGAATATTACTTTACGCCTAAAAGATGTACCTTGGGATCAGGCTTTGGATATCGTCTTAAAGACCAAAAATCTAGATAAGCGTCGTAATGGTAATGTGATATGGATCGCGCCAGTTTCAGAGTTGATTAAGGCTGAGGAAGAAGAGGCAAAAGCCATTGCTCAAAGTGTAAAGCTTGCACCAATTCAATCTGAATATATCAAGCTGAGCTATGCAAAAGCAGCAGATATTTTAAAACTGATCGAAGATTCTCGTGATGGTAAAGCTGGTATGTCCAATCGGACAGCAAACACAGATTCACTTGCTTTAGAAAGCTTATTGAGTCCGCGAGGTAGTGCTGTCGCAGATGTGCGTACTAATACTTTGATCGTAAATGATACTGCCCAAAATATTGACAAGATCCGTAAGATGGTGGATCTGTTAGATGTTTCAGTTAAACAGGTGATGATCGAAGCCCGTATTGTTCGGGCGAGCACAGACTTTACTCGGGAGATGGGGGTCAAGTGGGGAATCTTATCTCAAGGTGTCACCCGCAATAATGATTTATTAGTCGGTGGAAGTGACACTACGCTGTGGAATTTGAGAGAGCCGAAAAAGGATAGTGATACTGGTGGTTGGAAATATGAAATCGAACGTCCTGATAATTTAAATGTAGATTTGGGTGCAGTTACTCCGGGTGCAAGTCGTATTGCTTTTGGCTTAATTAGCCTCTCTGATTTTATGTTGGATTTAGAACTTTCTGCAGTACAGGCGGATGGTTTTGGTGAGGTTATTTCAACGCCTAAAGTGATGACTGCTGATAAGCAACCTGCAAAGATCGAGTCAGGAACCAAAATTCCTTATGCATCTTCGACGGGTGGGGGCGCAAATGCGGTACCTAAAACGGAGTTCATTGATGCAACTTTAAGCTTAGATGTGACTCCAAGCATTACGCCCGATGGAAAAGTCATGATGAAACTTAACATTGCAAAAGATGCACCTGGCGCACCAACGCCAACGGGTCAATTAACCATTAGTAAGAATTCAATTGATACCAATGTTTTGGTTGATAATGGTGAAACTGTAGTGCTTGGTGGTATTTTTGAGCAGGAAAATATCAGCTCACAAATTAAAGTGCCATTTTTAGGTGATCTTCCGTATGTGGGACGACTTTTCCGTCGTGATCTGAAAACAGACAATAAACGTGAACTGCTTATTTTTGTGACACCGAGAATTGTTAATGACACTTTGACCAGAAATCATTAATATATTTTCAATAATTGCAATTAATATAGGTGGCGCCTTTGCCAAGCAAAGCGTTTGAATCCCTACCAAATATCTATTTGGTAGGGCCGATGGGGGCAGGAAAAACAACTGTTGGTCGACACTTAGCTGAACTGTTAGGACGAGATTTCATGGATAGCGATCATGAAATTGAACGTAAAACAGGGGCGACGATTCCATGGATTTTTGAAAAAGAAGGTGAAGTGGGGTTTCGTTTGCGTGAAACAAATGTGTTGAATGATTTAACTGCCCGCTCTTCACTTGTTTTGGCTACAGGTGGCGGGGCAGTGACCCAACGACCCAATCGAGAACTTTTAAAACAACGAGGCATTGTTGTTTATCTATATACTCCTGTAGAGCTACAACTACAGCGAACCTATCGCGACAAAAATCGTCCATTATTACAAGTCGAAAACCCAGAACAGAAGTTACGTGACTTATTGGAGACACGTGATCCTTTGTATCGTGAGGTCGCACATCATATTATTGAAACTAATCAAGGTGCTGCACGTGATCTTGCTCAGCGAATTCTGCAAGTAATTTTATCTAAACAAGTTAAGTAATCTGTCGTTGGTTTAAGTTATGCAAACATTATATGTCGAGTTAGGCGAGCGTCGTTATCCGATTTTTATTGGAAGTCATTTAGATCCTAAAACTTTGCTTGAGCCATATTTACATGGGCGACAAGTCATGCTGGTTTCCAATACCACTGTCGCTCCTTTATATTTGCAAAGCTACAAAGATGCGCTCATTCAACTGAATAAGCAGGTTGCGCAGTGCATCTTACCTGATGGTGAGCAATTCAAAGATATTCAACATCTCAACTTGATTTTTGATGCTTTATTAGAGTCTGGTTTTAATCGTGACTGCACGGTACTGGCTTTGGGTGGTGGTGTAATTGGCGATATGGCTGGATTTGCATCGGCATGTTTTCAGCGTGGCGTGAATTTTGTACAAGTACCGACCACGCTTTTATCTCAGGTAGATTCGAGCGTTGGGGGGAAAACGGGGATTAATCATCCTTTGGGGAAAAACATGTTAGGTGCTTTTCAGCAACCGCAGGTGGTGCTTGCGGATATGGCCCAGCTAGATACCTTGCCTGATCGCGAGCTATCAGCGGGTTTGGCTGAAGTCATTAAATATGCACTATTGGGTGATCAAGACTTCTTGTTATGGTTAGAGCAACATATGGATGCATTGGTTGCTCGTGATGCAAATTTACTAGCAGAAGCGGTTTATCGCTCATGTGCCCATAAAGCACGTATTGTTGCTAATGATGAAAAAGAACAAGGTGAGCGAGCATTATTGAATTTAGGTCATACTTTTGGTCATGCGATAGAGTCTTATTTGGGTTATGGCGTATGGTTGCATGGAGAGGCTGTTGCAACGGGTATGGTCATGGCTGCAGATTTATCACAGCGTTTAGGGTGGATCGCGGTTGAAGATGTAGAACGTACAAAAAAAATCATTCAACGTGCTAATTTACCGATATCATGTCCAAAAATTCCATTAGATGAGTTTCTTGCTTATATGGCACATGATAAAAAAGTTTTAAATGGTCAATTGCGCTTAGTTTTGCTCCAAAAGTTAGGGCAAGCTGTGATCACTAAAGACTTTGATATTGAGCTAATGAAACAATCTATTCTTGCAAATCAATCTGCAATATAAATCACGAAGGAAAGCATGGCTGTGTCACGATCAATTTGGCAAAATATTCAACAATATAGCTGGCTAGTTTTAGCGCTCGCTTGTTTAATTGCTGCATTGGTTTTTTGGGCGGTGACGGATCGTGATGCTTTGGTTGAAGTGGAGCAACCTTCGAAAACGGAAACCTCTGTGCAAATTCAACCTGAAAAGGTCGCTGCCACGACGCATTTGGGTGCCTTATCAGATAGTGTAAGACCTTTGGATTTAAAAGCGCGTGTGGTGGTTGCTAACGAGCATCTTCCTGAATTTCGTGGGACGAAATTTGTCAAAGACAATCAGCGTCGTTGGACGATGGAAATTTTTCGTAGTTCAAACGAAGCAATTATTAAAAACTTTTTATTAAATCGCTCAGATCGGAAAAAATTTACCTATTTTCGTTTAAGTGGCCAAGATCAAGTTGAACAATATGTTTTGGTATATGGTCTGTTTGCCAATCCAGATGAAGCGAATCGTCAATTTGCACAATTAGAGTTGAGTCTACCAGAATCAATCCAACCGAAAGCACAGCGGCTCGAAACTTATGTCGATTTAGTGAATGATTTGGGTGCAGATGAGATGAAGCTGTCCACCAATCAGCTCTATGCGATTCAATTAAAACCCGCTGCTTTACCAAAGGTTGATGAAACGCTATTAATTGGGACCACTCGAAGTGCGACTTCAGCCAATAAAGCAACTTCATCAGTAGATGCATCGACAACCGTGAGAACAATGGTGACTCGCCGTGATGCACAAGGCAATGTCGTGAATGTCCAGCAAAATCAGTCTGCTGTCCATACACCGACAAATGCAGAGAAAATAAAAGAAAATTCAGATTCTTCTAAGCGCGAAATCAGTGACCCCTTTAATTAATGAGCACTAAAATGGTGCTTTATTAGTGCAATATTGTGGCGCTATGCTTTTTTGTGGTGCATTTTTGGTCAGTAAATCTTGGTCTCAGATCACTATAAATTAAAGTTATTTTAATTTTTTTAATGATTTAGTAAATTTATATCTTGTTGGCATGTTTTTTGCTTTTTTGTGGTGCTAATTTGTCTGCTCAATGTTCTTTTTGGTGCTAAATGACTCATTAATTTGGTGAAATGTAAAGTTTTCTGCTTTACAAAGCCTTGCTAAGGTGTAATAACTGAAAACACATTACATGGTAAATACGCTGATTCTTGGATGAGAAAGACGTATATTGCAAATTCGCCATGAAAAATGTTTTCGCGAAGCATTGAACTTTGTATGAGTTAATCGGCAATATCGCAGAAAATGAATTGATTGTTTGTTGCTCGAAAGAGCCATGTTGAAAAGAAGGGTACGCTATGCACATGCCATCGCCTAATACTGTAGCTCCCGCTCAAGGTTTATATCAACCTGATGAGTTTAAGGATAACTGTGGTTTTGGTCTGATCGCCCACATGAAAGGGGAATCAAGCCATCATTTAGTTGAAACCGCGATTCACAGTTTAAGTTGCATGACGCACCGTGGTGGTATTGCCGCAGATGGTAAGACAGGAGATGGGTGCGGATTGTTATTGGCTATGCCTAAACAATTTTTCCGTGATGAAGCACTAAAATTAGGGGTCAACCTGACAGAAATTTTTGCTGCGGGTACTGTATTTCTAAATATTGATCCAGCACTTGCTCAAAATGCAAAGAATATTCTGAATAAGGAAATTGCAGCGGAAGGTTTAACAGTTGCAACGTGGCGTGTTGTGCCAACAAATAATGACGCATTAGGCGAGATTGCATTGCAATCATTGCCTGTGTTCGAACAAATTCTTGTAAATTGCCCAATGGGCTTAACTGAGGTTGAATTCAACCGTAAGTTATTTTTAGCGCGCCGTCGTGCTGAACAACAGTTGCACAATGATCCTTTATTCTATGTGACGACTTTAGCAACAACGGTAATCAGCTATAAAGGTCTGATGATGCCTGCGGCAATTGCTGACTTTTATACTGACTTGGCGGACGAGCGTTTAAAATCACATATCGTGGTATTCCATCAGCGTTTCTCAACCAACACATTACCGCGTTGGCCGTTGGCTCAGCCGTTCCGTTATCTTGCGCATAATGGTGAGATTAATACCATTACTGCAAACCGTAATTGGGCTTTGGCGCGTACTCCAAAATTTGAAAACCCATTATTGCCAGGTTTAACTGAGTTAAATCCAATTGTAAACCGTACTGGTTCGGACTCTTCTAGCTTAGATAATATGCTTGAAATCCTTGTGGGCGGTGGTATGGATCTATTCCGTGCATTACGTATGCTTGTTCCACCAGCATGGCAAAACGTTGAAACATTAGATGCGGACTTACGTGCCTTCTATGAGTTCAACTCTAAGCATATGGAAGCGTGGGATGGTCCTGCTGGGTTAGTTATTCAAGATGGTCGTCATGCGATCTGTATGTTGGACCGTAATGGTTTGCGTCCTGCACGTTGGGTGATCACAAAGAATGATTACATCACGTTGGCCTCTGAGATTGGCGTATGGGACTATCATCCAGAAGATGTGGTGTCTAAAGGCCGCGTTGGTCCAGGTCAAATCTTGGTGGTTGATACTTTAACTAGTAAAGTGCTGGACACTAAAGATGTCAGTAATCATCTTAAAAATATGCGTCCGTATCGTGAATGGTTGCGTGATCATGCCATTCGCCTGAAAGCGAATCCTGAGTTAGAAGAGCAATTGATTGATCAAGGTTTAGTAGGTGATCAATTAAAAGCAGCTCAAAAAATGTTTATGGTAACATTTGAAGAGCGTGATCAATTGTTACGTCCGATTGCTGAAAGTGGTCAAGAGGCGGTGGGTTCGATGGGTGATGATACGCCAATGGCAGTATTGTCTCGTCAAGTACGCCATGTGTCTGACTATTTCCGTCAACAATTTGCGCAAGTCACCAATCCACCAATTGATCCATTACGTGAATCAATTGTAATGTCATTGGAAACTTGTTTAGGTCGTGAGCAAAACGTATTCGAACAAGGTCCAGAACATGCGGATCGCATCATCATTTCAAGCCCTGTATTGTCTAATTCGAAAATGCAGCAGCTTCGTGATGTAGAAAAAGAGCGCGAAGGCTATGGCGTAGTTGATATTGATTTGAATTACGCTGAGACTGAGGGTTTGCAAGCTGCAATTACACGTATTTGTGAAGAAGCCGCGCAAGCAATTCGTGATGGTAAGACTTTGATTGTTTTAACGGATAAAAATATTCGTGAAGGTTTCTTACCTGCAAATTCAGCATTGGCAACAGGTGCAGTTCACCATTATTTGATTAAAACCGGTTTGCGTACTGATGCAAACATTTTAGTTGAAACGGGTTTTGCTCGTGACGCACATCAATTCGCTGTATTGCTTGGCTTTGGTGCAACAGCGGTGTATCCGTACTTAGCTTATGACGTAATCAATGATTTGGTTGCTAAAGGTGAGTTATTGGGTGATCCAATTCACGCACAAGCGAATTTCCGTAAAGGGATTGAGAAAGGCTTATTAAAAGTACTCTCTAAAATGGGCATCTCGACGGTTGCCTCTTATCGTGGTGGTCAGTTATTTGAAGCAGTTGGTTTATCTTCAGAGGTTGTGGACCAATGTTTCCTTGGTGTGCCAAGTCGTATTCAAGGTGCAACCTTTGCTGACTTAGAGAAAGACCAGAAGAAGTTGGCGACCACTGCTTGGCAGAACCGTAAGCCGATTGATCAAGGTGGTTTGCTCAAATTTGTTTTTGGTAAAGAGTACCATGCGTTCAACCCAGACGTGATTAACTCACTTCACAAGGCTGTTCGCTCAGGTCAATACCAAGACTTTAAAGAATATGCAGAGTTGGTAAATAATCGCCCTGTTGCAACGATTCGTGATTTATTTAAGTTAAAAACCACCAATTCAATTGCATTGGATCAAGTTGAAACCATTGAAGAGATCTTGCCTCGCTTTGACTCTGCGGGTATGTCTTTAGGCGCATTGTCTCCAGAAGCACATGAAGCAATTGCGATCGCAATGAATACTATCGGTGGTCGTTCGAACTCTGGTGAGGGCGGTGAAGATCCTGCACGTTATGGCACGATTCGTAACTCAAAAATTAAACAGATCGCATCAGGTCGTTTTGGTGTAACACCAGCGTACTTAACTTCTGCTGAAGTTCTACAGATCAAAGTGGCGCAAGGTGCGAAACCAGGTGAGGGTGGTCAGCTACCGGGTGGTAAAGTAAATGGCTTGATTGCGCGTTTACGTTACTCGGTGCCAGGCGTGACCTTGATTTCTCCACCTCCACACCACGATATTTATTCGATTGAAGATTTGTCGCAATTGATCTTTGACTTGAAGCAAGTCAATCCTCAAGCGATGGTTTCAGTGAAATTAGTATCTGAGCCGGGTGTAGGGACAATTGCCGCTGGTGTTGCAAAAGCTTATGCAGACTTCATCACCATTTCAGGTTATGACGGTGGTACAGCAGCCTCACCGCTTTCGTCGATTCACCATGCGGGTTCACCATGGGAGTTGGGTTTAAGTGAAGCGCATCAGGCTCTTCGTGTAAACGACTTGCGTGGTAAGGTTCGTGTTCAAACTGATGGTGGTTTAAAAACAGGTTTGGATGTGATTAAAGCCGCTATTTTAGGTGCTGAAAGTTTCGGTTTTGGTTCTACACCAATGATCGCATTAGGTTGTAAATACTTACGTATTTGTCATTTAAATAACTGTGCAACTGGTGTGGCAACCCAACAAGACCATTTACGCCAAGAGCATTATATTGGCGAGCCACAAATGTTAATTAACTTCTTCAAATTCATTGCTGAAGAAACACGCGAATGGTTGGCTGCATTAGGCGTTTCATCACTAAAAGACTTGATTGGTCGTGTTGATTTACTAGAAGTATTACCGGGTGAAACTGAAAAACATGCACACTTAGACCTAAGTGCATTATTAACCTCTCATCCTGCAGCAGAAGGTAAGGCACAATATTGTCAAGTTCAAGGCAATGAACCATTCGACAAAGGTGTCTTGGCTGAACGTATGGTTGAAGAAATGCTACCAGCGATTGAAGCGGGAACAGGCGGCTCATTTAACTTTACTGTAGGTAACTGTGATCGTTCAATCGGTGCGCGTATCTCGGGTGAGATTGCACGTCGTTATGGCAACTTGGGTATGGAAAACAGCCCTGTTGTGATGAATTTGGTTGGTACTGCTGGTCAATCACTTGGTGTGTGGAATGCAGGTGGCTTGCATATCAAACTTGAAGGTGATGCTAACGACTATGTTGGTAAAGGCATGGCGGGTGGTCGTGTATCGATCTTCCCACCAAAAGGTTCACCATTCCAAACACAAAATACTGCGATCATTGGTAACACCTGTTTATATGGTGCAACAGGCGGTAAGTTGTTTGCAGCGGGTACCGCAGGTGAGCGTTTTGCCGTTCGTAACTCAGGTGCATTTGCAGTGATTGAAGGTGCAGGAGACCACTGTTGTGAATATATGACGGGTGGTGTGGTGACTGTATTAGGTAAGGTTGGTCACAACTTCGGTGCAGGTATGACGGGTGGTTTTGCTTATGTGCTTGACCTCGACAATGACTTTGTTGATTACTACAACCATGAGTTGATTGACCTCAACCGTATCTCGACAGAAGCGATGGAAGATCATAAAGAATATCTATTACGTATTCTTGATGAGCATATCCAAGAAACAGGCAGTGCTTGGGCTTACAAAATCCGTAATGAGTTCGACTTCTATAGTCGTAAGTTCTGGCTTGTAAAACCAAAAGCTGCTAATTTGCAAACGCTTTTGAAAACAACCCAAGCTGATCCACAATAATTCCACGACTGCAAAGACATAGGCAGGTGCAGAGGTGAAGAAAACCGCTGCGCCTACCCACGGAGAGAGACATGGCAGAACGCCTCAATAATGACTTTCAATTTCTGGACGTACCACGCCAAGATCCAGAGAAAAAAGATATTACTGTCCGCAAAGCAGAATTTGTGGAAATTTATAAACCTTTTACTGCTGAAGTGGCTGCGAATCAGACGCATCGTTGTTTAGGTTGTGGTAACCCGTATTGCGAATGGAAATGTCCTGTACATAACTATATTCCTAACTGGTTAAAGCTGATTGCAGAAGGTCAAATTTTCCAAGCAGCCGAGCTGTGCCACCAAACCAATACCTTGCCAGAAGTATGTGGTCGTGTTTGTCCACAAGACCGTTTGTGTGAAGGTGCTTGTACCTTAAATGATGGTTTTGGTGCAGTGACGATTGGTAATGCGGAAAAATATATTAATGACACTGCCTTTGCTTTAGGCTGGCGTCCAGATATGTCTGGTGTAAAATGGACCAATAAAAAAGTTGCCATTATCGGTGCAGGTCCTGCGGGTTTAGGTTGTGCTGACATTCTTGCGCGCGGTGGTGTCAAGCCAGTGGTGTTTGATAAACGCCCTGAAATTGGTGGTCTACTTACATTTGGTATTCCAGAATTTAAAATGGAAAAAGATGTGATGAAGCGTCGTCGTGAAATCTTCACGGGGATGGGCATCGAATTCCGTTTGAATACTGAAATCGGTGTGGACGTTACAATTGAACAATTACTTGCTGAATACGATGCAGTGTTCATGGGTATGGGGACTTATACCTACATGAAAGGTGGCTTCCCAGGTGAAGATCTTGATGGTGTTTATGACGCATTGGATTTCTTGATTGCAAACGTAAATCGTTGCCAAGGTTGGGAAAAAGATCCAAGCGAATATATCAGTGTTGATGGTAAAAAGGTGATTGTGCTTGGTGGTGGTGATACCGCAATGGACTGTAACCGTACTTCGTTGCGTCAAGGCGCACAAGAAGTCACCTGTGCTTACCGTCGTGACGAAAGCAACATGCCAGGTTCTGCGCGCGAAGTGAAGAATGCCTATGAAGAGGGGGTGAAATTCCTGTTCAATCGTCAGCCAATTGAAATTGTAGGCGAGAATGGCAAAGTCACAGGCGTAAAAGTTGTGACGACACAGATGGGTGAGCCTGATAGCCGTGGTCGTCGTAGCCCTGAACCAATTCCTGGTTCTGAAGAAGTCTTACCAGCTGATGCAGTTTTATTGGCTTTCGGTTTCCGTCCAAGTCCAGCGGACTGGTTTGCGAATGCAAAAGTCAGCCTTGATGGTTCAGGTCGTGTGGTTGCTGCTGAGCAACAAGAATTTAAGTTCCAAACCTCTAATCCAAAGATTTTTGCGGGTGGAGATATGGTGCGTGGTTCAGATCTTGTCGTAACCGCAATCTGGGAAGGTCGTCAAGCTGCTGAAGGTATATTAGATTACCTTGGTGTCTAAACACTTAACGCTGAAACCTATTCTAAACAAAGCCTGCGAAATGCAGGCTTTGTTCTTTCATCTGGTCCGTTTGGTAGTTTTGGCAAATTTTATAAGCTTTTTTGCCCTGTGCATCGAGTTTTCCTAGCGTAATACTCAAACTCAGTATAAAAATTGCGCAGGCATTCGATATGGCACTTGCAAATGTAAATCAAGAAAAGAGTTATTTAAACCGTCCTAAAGCCTTGGGAATTACGGTGCGACGTTTGCAATTTAATCCACAAAAAATTAAGCGGCATTATTTCGCGAATTCTCCACTGATGTCTCATTTGTTAACGGCACTTTCTTCTACTTTTCCGATTGGGGAACAATACTTTGTCAATAGTGTTCGCAATGTACGAGATAAAGTCAAAGATCCTCAATTACAAGCACAGATTGCAGCCTTTATTGGTCAAGAAGCGATGCACTCCAAGGCACACACTGAATTCAATGATGCATGGCGACGCGATGACTATAATTTAGATCGTTTCCAAGCGTGGCTGGCAAAACGAGATGATGCACTTCGGAATATTCATCCGAAATTGCAATTGGCTTTAACCTGTGCTTTTGAACATTTTACTGCGATGTTAGGGGGATATATCCTCAGACATCCAGAGATTCTGAGTACCTTGGACGATGACGCAATGAAACTCTGGGTCTGGCACGCGATTGAAGAAATTGAGCATCGTTCCGTGGCCTTTGATGTTTACCAAGAAGTGTATGGAGATGATCGTATTCGCCGTTTGTTGATGCGTAGCGTCACCACAGGTTTTGCGAGTTTGGTTTTTTATGGAACGACGCGTTTAATATGGCAAGATAAATGGAATAGTTTGCCTAAAGTCGGCGGTAATTTATTTGGTACATATTTGCTTGTAAAAATGTTAATTCAGCTCATTCCTGAATATTTATCTTATTATCAAGCAGATTTTCACCCTGCCAAGCATGACTATACGAAGTTAGTCAATTATTGGAAAGCACGTATGGCCGATGAATATGGCATGATTTCATTTCAAGAAGGAACAGCATCCAAAATTTATAGTTAATTTAAATCGACGCAAATTGTGTTTAGTGGGGCATTACTTCAAACATGGAAGTGATGCCTTTTTTATTTAAATATTGAATAACCAAATTTAATAAACTTTACACAGCGCGTAAAAAATCACATTACAATAAATTATCGTTAAAAATATAAAGAAAAACTTGAGGATAAATAGGTATGAAACTGATGAAACAAACTGCACTTGCAACAATTTTGGCAAGTACATTGCTATTCACGGGTTGTGGCTATAACACATTGCAAGTTAAAGATGAGGCGGTGACGGCTGCATGGTCAGAAGTGCAAAACCAGTACCAACGACGGGCTGATCTTGTACCTAACTTAGTAAATGTTGTGAAAGGCTATGCCAAACATGAAGAGCAAGTATTGACTGAAGTCACACAGGCACGCTCTAACGTTGCGGGCTTAAAAGTGGATAAAGAAGTTCTAGAAGATCCTGTATTATTTGAGCGTTACCAGCAAGCACAAAGTCAATTGACTGGCGCACTATCCCGCCTGATTGCAGTTTCAGAGAATTATCCTGATCTTAAAGCCAATGAAAATTTCCGAGATTTACAAGCGCAACTTGAAGGTACGGAAAACCGTATTGCAGTCGCTCGTAATCGATATATTACCAGTGTTCAAGATTACAATGCTTATTCACGCCAATTCCCACAAGTCATGACTGCGAAAGTGATTGGCATGAAAACCAAAGAAAACTTCAAGGCGGAACAATCTGCTCAACAAGCTCCTACGGTTTCATTTAATTAACTTTGAATATTTGGGAGTAATTTTATGCTGAAAACATTGAAGCAAACATACAAACAGCGATTGGTCGTCGTTTGTATGCTTCTTTTGAGCGCAATTTGTTTTCAGCATAAGGTATGGGCAGAGCAAGCAACCGCCACTGATCAAAGTGATGTGTTGATTGCAGGCAAAATTATTCAAGAGCAACAAAGAGCCCAACCTTCGACCTCGACCGCCAACAATCAAAATACTCAAACATCAATCGAAGTTGCCAATGATATGGCAGATGGAGAGTCGATTCGAGGGCTGCCAACACTCAATCAACCTGTGATAGATCAGGCGAAGATTCTGAGCCCTGCTGAAATACAGCAATTAGATCAAAAGATTCTGAATCTATACCAACAAGGTAAGGCTCAGATTGGTGTGATTATTGTGCCCACCACAGGGCAAGAGGCGATTTTTGATTTTGCATTGAGAGCAGGGGAGAAATGGCAGCTTGGTTCAGCGAAACGAGACAACGGCTTGCTCATCGCCATTGCGATTAATGATCGGAACATTCAAATCCTCACGGGTTATGGTTTAGAAGGTGTGTTGCCTGATGTGGTATTGAGTCGAATTATTCGTAATCAAATTACACCCGCATTTAAACAAGGGCAGTACGCACAAGGTATATCTGCTGGATTGGATGAAATTACCCGTATTGTGAATCTTGATCCTGAAATTGCACAACAGTCTGCACAAGAACTAAAAGAACGACATGAGCGAGCGTTACAGCAACAGCAAGCCAAAGAGAACACCATGTCGATGGCACTGTTTATTCTGGTTGCTGGTGTGATTGGATCATTTGTGGTTGGAAAGCGTCTGAGTGCATCAACTGCTGGTGTGGCTGCTGCTGTTGCAGGGCTGGTCAATGGCGCTGGTGTTGTGATGAGTTTAATTTTGGGCATCGGTGTATTCTTTTTATTAATCACCTCTTTGGCACAACTCATCTTTCAGGCTTTTCTCTCTGGTGGGGGGCGTGGCGGCGGCGGTGGCGGTTTTGGTGGTGGAGGCTACCGTGGCGGTGGCGGTAGTTTTGGTGGAGGAGGTGCTTCAGGCTCATGGTAACGAAAACAGACACAACACAGATTATTACTCAACCGAAGTTGGATGAGCGTGTCACACCTAGTTTAAAACGTTGGTTTAAACACTTTTTGTATATCTCTGCGACACATCGTTATTTTAATCAACAGGACCGTGTTGAGATTGCCAAAGGTGTACAACAAGCCGAGCAGGGACACGTTGGCGAAATCCAAGTTGTCATTGAAGGGCATATTCCGTGTTCTCAGGCCTATTATCAAGATACGCGTTTACGGGCTCAGCAACTTTTTGCTGAACTTGGGGTGTGGGATACAGAACTGAATAGTGGGGTGTTGTTGTATCTAAATTTATGCGAGCGCAAAGTTGAAATTGTGATTGATCGTGGCTTAAAAAATGCAACGGATGTGGAAACTTGGCAACAGATTTGTGCTTTGATCATTGAGAATTTAAAAAATAAACAGTATCAACAGGGCGTATTAGTGGGTATTGAAAAAATTGGTCAAGTGCTAGCGCAATATTATGATCAACCGCTCCCTGAACAAACCAATGAATTACCAAATGAGCCGATTATTTTGAATTGATAGGATATTAGTTGTGCTATATACTTGTTGTATATAGCGAGAGGGAGGTGTGCTGTGATTACAACCATATTTATGAATAATCGTACCCAAGCAGTAAGACTACCGAGTATTTATCGTTTTTCTGAAACAACTCAAAAAGTTTTTGTGCGACAGGTGGGGGTTGAGCGAGTGATTAGCCCAGTAGAACAGGTTTGGGATAGTTTTTTCGAAGATCCTGAGTTACAACTTTCAGATGACTTTGAGCGTGGCGAACAAATTTCAGCAGAGAGAGAGTCGTTTTAAATGCTGAAATATATGCTTGATACCAATATTGTGATTTATACAATAAAACAAAGACCACTGGCGGTTAAAGAAAGGTTTAATGCTGTTTCAACACAACTTTGTATCAGTAGTATCACTGTTGCGGAATTAATTTTTGGGGCGGAAAATAGCCAAATGCCCGAGAAGAATTTAAAAGTTGTAGAGGATTTTTTATCACGATTGCAAATTTTGGATTATGGTGTAGATGCTGCAATCCAATATGGAAATATTAAAGCTCAGCTAAAAAGAAAAGGTCAACCGATTGGCGAGAATGATCTACATATCGCAGCTCATGCGAGAAGTAGGGGATTGATTTTGGTGACCAATAATACAAGAGAGTTTGAGCGTGTGCCTGCACTACAGATAGAAAACTGGTTGAAAGAAAGCGGTTGAAGCTGAAGATCAAAACACGCTTATTTTTTAAGTAAAACTTGACAGTATCAATGACATAAGTTTTGACATTTTTACAATTAAAAATTGACTAAATTCATGATTTAAAATAATAATGTTTTGACATTTTATTTGACAGAATTTTTGACAAAATGCCTGAACAAAGTAAAACTTGGTTAGATGATGCGACTTTAAGAGTGATGACTTATAAATCTGGCTCTTTTATTTTTCAACTTGGGTTTGATCTACAACAGATTAAACCTATGCTAGATCGTGTGAATGATGCGCAAAATAGATTTAATAAGATGCCAAGTTTGCCTCAAATCATAGATCAAGTGCAGGAAAAGGTTTTAGCAAGTAGTATTTATAGTACAAATACCATTGAGGGGGGGCAATTTACTGAGCAAGAAACTGAGGACATTTTAAGACTAGATCCTAAAATGATACAAAAGACTGAGGAGCGCCGCTTAACTAATCTTAAAGAGGCAATAGGTTGGATTAAGCAGTTTAGTCAGAAAAGATTACAACCTCTAGATGGACAAAGCATATCTTTAACATCTGTTATTCAGTTACATAGCTTGGTATCGCAAAACTTAGAAGAACAACATAATCCAGCAGGGCAGTTTAGAAACAATCAACCTAGCCAAAAGACAGTGGTAGGCAATAGTGCACATGGTGGGACATATCGTCCACCGAAATGTATTGAGGATATTGAGTATCTGATACAGGCGTGGGTAGAGTGGCTCAATAGTCCAAATGTGATTAATCAACCTGTGATTGTCCGTGCATGTTTGGCACATTATTATTTTGAGTTAATTCATCCATTTTGGGATGGCAATGGTCGGACAGGTCGTTTAATTGAAATGCTCGTGCTTGAACAGTCAGGTTATCGTTTTAGTTCATCAGCAATTTGGGCATATTATCAAATCAATATTCATGAGTATTTTGCATTATTTAATATATGTCGAAAGTCTGCTGATAAAAAAGAGCCATTGCCTAACCAAGCTTTTATTGAGTTTGTATTAAAAGGAATGTTTGAAACCATCAACAACTTACATGATCAAAGTAATGGCTTGATCAGTTTTTTGCTTTATCAAACTGCTTTGAACGATGCCAAATTTAGCAAGCGTATTTCGGATAGACAATTTAATTTGATTCAAACCATTATGCTTGTAGCGGGTCAGACGAAAAAGTTTTTAACCCAAGCCGATTTGTATCGTATAGCTCAAATCCAAATTTTATATACAGGTAAAACGGAACGTACTTTTTATCGCGATATAGCTCGATTGATTGAACTGAATTTTTTATATGAGCAAGAGGGGTTCATTATTTTAGCGGACTAAACCTTAGATGTGATACGCTATCAATCGGCTAGTGCATTCTATCTTCAGATGAACGGTAAAAATCTTCAAAAAATAAAAATTAATTTTTATGTGACTTATTTCGCTCAATTTTAAAACAATTCGAAAATCATCAAAAATGGGAGGAACTTTTAGCGTAGAGAATGAGATAAACATGACGTTAATTGTCATATTTTTTCATAAAGTGTCTGAATTGCATTAATTCTGATCAGTGCTAATAATGGTTTAAGTCACTGTTTTTTTGAGTTAAAATTGGCTAAGCTAGGAGCTGGCATAAAACGTGCTGAATACAAGTAGCTGAATAAAGCTTATAAAAAATTTATACATTGGAGAATGTTATGAACACAATGCAAAAGGGTTTTACTCTTATTGAATTAATGATCGTTGTCGCGATTATCGGTATTTTGGCGGCAATTGCGATTCCTCAGTATCAAAAATATGCAGCCCGCTCGCAGGTTACAGCAGCTCTTGCTGAAATCAGCCCAGGGAAAACACAGTTTGAACTTGCACTTTCAGAGGGTAATGCGACAACGATTACTACCCCTGCCAGTATTGGTTTGAAAACTTCAACTAAAAACTGTAGTGCTATTGCAGTATCAGCTACTGGTACTACAGGAGAGATTAGTTGCACATTATCAGGTTCAGCAACTATCACAGGTGCAACATTAAAACTGGAGCGTGGAGTTGACACAGTCGATGCTTCTGGTAACAGTACGAACGTGGCTGGTTGGGATTGTAAAATTACAAATGGTGGTACTTCTGCCATTACAGCAGCTATTGCACCAAAAGGATGTGCAATTTAATAAATTTTAAGGAAAGCAAGAGAAGTCACTCTCTTGCTTTTTTATTATGAAAATTGAAAATTATATTAAATATACTATAGTGTTATTGCTGATATTATCTTGGCTATACCCATTTCATTACTATCCTTGGATAGTGGCAGAAAATGAGTTTTTCATCCTGCTTTTATCAATAATAATGTCATTTTCATTGTTTAAGTATAAGTATATAAAAGTAAATGAATTTATATTATTTCCAATAATTATTCTAATTTTATCTTTTTTTCAGTATTTAATTATAGAAAGTTACTATCTTGAAAATTTAGTTATTATCAGTATTTATATGCTGTTTATAGCATTATTGTTGTTGTTAGGTGAAGTCTTTCTTAAGGGTGAAAATATAAATCTTATTCTTAAGATAATAGTTTTAGTATGTTTTTTAAATTCTGTTGTTATGTTGCTTCAGTATTTTAATGTAAATAATATGTTTGTACTTGAACATTCAGGTATGAAACGGTTTTATGGAAATATTGGACAGCCAAATCATATTTCAACATTATTTATAATGGGGGTGGTGTCATTATTGATTTTATATAAAAGGAAAAAAATAAGTTTTTTATCACTCTGTATACTTTCAATATATCTTACTTTTTTTATATTTTTAACAGGTTCAAGAACAGGGTTGTTGACTTTTTTTATTTTACTAATGATCGGGCTGATTTTACAAAATAATAGAAAATTTGATACATCATTTTTTGGAAGTCTTATTTTAATATACATTTTTTTTTCGTATTCCTTCAGTATAAATTCAAGACATAACCTCAAGGTAATTGAAAGTTCAGTAAGTGATTCAAGATTAATATTGTGGAAAGATAGCATCAGTTCAGTTATAGAGAATCCATGGGTAGGTTATGGAATAAATGGTGTTAGAACCTCAAGATTATTCAGTAGCTTAGATTTCAAAGTCTCCTACGTCTCATCACATAATATATTTATTGATTTTTTCCTCTGGTTTGGTGTAATTGGTGGATTACTATACACTATTTATGTATTATATATGCTTATAAAAATATATAAAGATCGAAAGAATTGCTACGGTATTTTGCTGTTTCTAACTCCTTTTATAGTACATTCACTACTGGAGTATCCCTTTAGGTATCTTTATTTTTTAATATTGACTATTCCTATACTTTCCTTAGTGGGAGGTGTAAAAATAATGTGTATTAAACGATCAGTTATTATTTTTTTTCTATTTGTGTATTTTTTATTAATTTCTTTTGTCTTTATTGATTTTAATCGTTTTTCACGCAGTGCTTTTTTTGCACAGATACAAAAATGCGAAAGTATAGAGGGTAGTCCGATTGTATTGGATTTAATGAGTAATTATGCTCAACTATATTGTGGATCACTTACTTCATCTGAAATGCGGAAAGTTATATATCACTATCCCTATCCTGTTCATGTAAAATATTATCTAGATTTGGGTTATTACGATGAAAATTTAGCTAAATTTCAGAAGAAAATAAAAAGCTATAAATAGCACAAATATTGCTTAAAAATGTCAAATTATGTCACTTGAATAATAATAAGATATTGATTTTATTGTATAATAGTATTGGCATGAAGATTGCTTTTTCAATATAAAAAGGGGGGCTGACATGAATAAAGGTTTTACTTTAATTGAATTGATGATCACAATTGCAATAATTGGTATATTGGCTGCTGTAGCCGTAGTTGCTTATAGTAATTATGTGAAACGCTCTATTATAACTACTGCCTTAACTGAAATTTCCTCTTTGAGGAATGATTATGAGCTTAATTTTAATGAAAATTATTCAGGCTTTAATCAGTTAAATCAAATATCTTCTATGAAATCAGATTACTGTGTAATAACAGTTAATGCTCCTGATCTATCAACACTTGTTACTACAAAAGCAATTACTTGTTCGTTTAAAAATGATGAAATTTTTGGAGTTGGAGCAAAAATTTATTTTAACCGCAGTGCTGATGGCGTTTATGATTGTCATGCAGAAAATATTGTCGGTAAATATATTCCAAAGCAATGTATATAGTATAAAATCTATGTAATATTTTATGTCAAAATGAGTTATACTTCTACTATAATCTTTTGTTATTGCATTGATTATAGTAGGTGTTATTTTTTAATCTGGTATCCTTCTACACTAGCGACCGCAGTTGGGGTAACGGATATCTTTCTGATGTTGCTGGTGATTGATGTTGTCGTAGGGCCAGTATTGGGATGGTTGGTTTATAAAGAAGGTAAAAAAACCTTAAAAATGGATTTAAGTATCATTATTTTAATTCAACTATCTGCCTTGCTTTATGGTATCTATAGTATTGAGCAAGGTCGTCCAGTATGGTTGGCTTACACTGTTGATCGTTTTGAAGTTGTGCGGAAAAATGAATTGATCGAGGATCATATTGCACAAGCATTGCCACAATATCAACAACCCTCATGGTTTAAACCACAGTTTGTTGGGGTTGCTTTTGCAAAAGATAATAACATTCGTAGTGATGAAATGTTTCAAGAGTTGTTTGCTGGTATTTCAATTGCTCAAAAACCTGAGCGTTATGTACCGATGGATGAAGTCAAGCACCAAATTCAACAACGTGCCCAAAACTTGGAATTGCTTAAGCAATTTAATGATTCGCAATCTGTACAAAAAATTTTAGCCAAATATCCTCAAGCCGATGCATTTGTTCCACTTAAAGCAACAGCAGTCGATATGACGGTGCTGATTAATAAAGAAACAGGAGAAGTTGTAAAGATTGTAGATTTGCGGCCTTGGGGGTAGGTGTGGTGGATAAAATGAAGCTATTGTTTTGCGATGGGAGCTGTTAAAATATAAATCTACCTTTTATGGAGGGTTTTATGATGGCAACAGTATCTTTTGAAAAAAGTTTTTTGCTTTCAGATCAGGCGACATTTGAAAAATTGACCAAGTCATTGGATACATCCAAAACAACTTATGTCAAACAGCGTGATTATGTTGCAGAAAACAAAAAAGGAATTGAGCAATTAAAACGACGATTATCCAACTCGGAGAAATGATCCAAGAACTTGGTGTAGATACAACACAATTTGTTCTTGGGTCTTTTTTCTTGTCCAAGAAATTTAGATGTTGAAAATTTTTTAAGAGAAAAATCTATACGTTTTGAACAAAGTTTAAATTCAAGAACTTATTTAATTTTTGATGAACATACAGAACATATACTGGCATACTTTGCATTAACATTTAAACAAATTCATATTGATCATGCCATGATGAGCAAAACAAAAATAAAGTCTATAGATGGTATGAGTAAGAATGCTAAATTTATTAATGCTTTTTTAATTGGTCAAATTGGTAAAAATAAAAATGTGAAGCATAACTCAATATGCTTAAAGTTTATTTTAGATGAAATATATTCGGTTTTATTCGAAGCTCAAAAAATTGTAGGTGGACGTATTGTGATTTTAGAGTGTGAGGATGAGCAGAACTTAATCTCACTGTATCAAAAACATGGGTTTGAGTTGATTGAACTAGAAAGTGATATTCAATCGAATCTAAAAACAATGTATTACAATATTTCTAATTTGGTGAAGTGTAAAAATTAAAATAATTGTTGATCAAACCTGAGTTAAAACTGTCCCCTCATCAATAAAGAAACAGGTGAAGTGGTGCAGATTGTGGACTTGAGGTCATGGGAGTCGCGCTGTATAAAAAATATAGGACTATGCTATAGTCATAGTATCGATATCTACCCATAGGGTTCAAAGATGAGCATCGTCAATAAACACCGTCTAAACGAACAAGAATACTTGCAAGGCGAATTATACAGTCAGATTAAACATGAATTTGTAGAAGGCGAAGTCTTCGCTATGGTGGGAGCGAGTGCCTCACATAATTTGATTTCAGTCAACGTTTTGATGGCTTTAAGTCTTCATTTAAAAGGAAAACCATGTCGTCCGTATATCAACGATATGAAAGTTAAAATTGCTGAAAATTTCTATTATCCTGATGTCGTGGTCGATTGTAGTGATATTTCAAATGATGCTTACTTTGTGGAAACCCCGATTTTAATCGTTGAGGTCTTATCTGCTTCAACCAAAAACTACGATAAAACCTTTAAGTTGCAACAATATAAAAATATTCCAACTTTGCAGGAATACGTCATGATTGAGCAAGAAACTCAATTGGTTGAGGTGGTAGGTCGATTAGATGGTTGGCTGCCACACTACTATGAATTGGGTGAAAGTTTTATCCTACAATCCGTTGGTTTACAGATGTCTGTGGCGGATGTTTATGATGGATTAAAATTGTAGTTTTTCCTACCAAATTGAGATCAATAAAAGGCTTCGTTATATACTACAGCGAAGCCTTATTTTTCTACATCCTATGCAAGCTCTCTGTTTTCTTCTCGCCGGCATTTTGCTTGGCTTTGCATGGCTCTCGCCATTCCATACCTATCCATGGGTGACATTTTCCAGTGATCTCGCTGGATTTGCAGCTGCAATTGCACTTTTTACTTTAGCATTCAACCAAAATATAAAAATACCAAAAGCACAACTGTGGATGCTACCGATGATGTCGATTCCACTCATCCAGTGGGGTTTCGGTTTAATTGGTGATTTAAGTATCGCATTATTAAGTACGTTCTATTTGTTTACGTTTTGGCTAATGATCGTGTTGGGTTTTAATTTATCGCTACAGCATCCAAACCGCCGTGAACAATTGATGCAAGGATTTAGCTATCTTGTTCTAGCAACCGCAGTGCTAACGAGTTTGATGGCAATTCTGCAATGGTTAAAATTAGAGTCTTACTTTAGCTTTGTCAATCAATTGAAAGGAAATCGTCCTTTTGCCAATTTTGGGCAACCCAATAATATGGCAACTTTTTTGATTGTTGGTCTGTTTGGTGCACTTTATCTATATGAAAAACACAAAGCGGCATCATGGTTGTTGCTTCCAGCGAGCTTACTCATCTTATTTGCGATCAGTTTGGGGCAGTCAAGAACATCATGGATGGTACTCATTTTTGTTTTTATTTATTGGATCTATAAACAACATAGAAATAGCCCGCGTCTGAATTTTCCTAAACTGATTTTTTGGTGTGCAGCATTCGTGTTGATGTCAGCTTATCTTTTGCCGTTGTTGGCGCAATGGATCGCAACCGAGCAGCTTACCGAAGTTGCCAAGACTGCCTCTATTGTTGATCGTGCGAGTCAAGGACATCAGCGTTTAGGTATGTGGATGCAAATCCTACATGCGATAGCTGAACAACCTTGGTGGGGTTATGGCTGGAATCAAACCAGTATTGCGGTTGTGGAAAGCCTGGAATTCAATACAGTACAAGTTTGGTTTAACAGCTCACATAATATTCTTTTAGATGTATTGGTGTGGAATGGTATTCCACTCGGGTTGTTAATTATCGGGTATGTGGGATTGTGGCTATTTTGGTTAAATCTACAGAGCAAAGAAACCGTTTCAATTGTGGCGATGCTCATGGTTTCGGCGATCCTGATTCATGCCATGTTAGAGTTTCCTCAGCGCTATGCCTATTTTTTATTGCCTATGGGTTTCTTACTTGGGTTAGTTCAGTCGCAAACGCCGAATTTAAAAGGGATTGAAGTTCATAAAAATATTGTGCGTTGTGTATGGGTGATTGCCATTGTGGTCATGCTACTCATTTGGCGAGATTATAAGCTTTACCAAGAGAATAGCCGTTTAGTGTTTGCAAATAAGCAACCAACCGTTAGTATTTTAGGGAGTTCCGAAATTTTCTTATTGACGCAATTTAAATGGCGTTTAAATTGGATTGCATTGTCACCGAATACCAAAATGTCTGATGCTGAGTTACAGCAGTTGGCTAAAATCGTGAAAAATCGTGCTACACCGTATAATCTTAAGAAATATGCGCAATTATTAGCGTATAACGGTAAGGAAACTGAAGCGAAACAATATATTGCGGTGTGGAATCGTTTATATCGAAAGCAATTTACTTTTGAGCAGGTGGTGGGTCAGCCTAAAAGCTAAAGTGAATAAAAAGCCCTTTCAAGTTAAACTGAGAGGGCTTTTTAAAACTTTAAATTTGGCTTTGGATATAGTTTTCGATGCCAACATTTTCGATTAGATCGAGCTGTGTATCGAGCCAATCCCAATATTCTTCTTCTTTCTCTAAAATTTCTTGGACCAGATCACGGGTCACGTAATCTTGTTCAGCTTCAGACAATTCAACGGCTTGTTTGAGTGTTACGATATTTTCTTTGACTTTGCGAATATCACAATTCAACACTTCTTCAGTATGTTGTCCGATGTATAGTTTTCCGAGATGTTGTAGGTTAGGTAGACCTTCTAGAAATAAAACACGTTCAATAATTTTGTCTGCATGTTTCATTTGGCGAATCGATTCTTTGTATTCAGCGCTACCGAGTTGCTCAATACCCCAATCATTAAACATACGAGAGTGTAAAAAATATTGATTGATTGCAGTCAGATGGTGATAAAGCACCTGATTCAGCTGATTAATCACTTCACGATTGCCTTTCATTGCACTTGCTCCATAAACACCAACAAAATGCCTTTTCGGCAATTTATATTATCTTAATCAACAAATAAGAATCTGGCGAGTAATTTATAGAACGGCAAATGAAAATCACAATCATGATGAATGAGTATCGTGCCTTATTGTTTGCAGGATTAAATTTTTATAGGGATGTGATTTGTCATAAAAAAACCGCTTGGATGAAGAGTGGTTAAAGTTCTACAAAAAGCGGTGGAGTCGTAAACACGAAGGATTTAATTCAAAATTATGCAGCCACGGAAATCCGTGCAGCAATTTCTGCAAGTTCTTCACTGATAATGGCTTTGGCTTCTGGAGCGCAACGTCCGCAGCAAGTGCCTAAGCCGAGTTGTTCACGGATTTCACGATAGCTTTCGGTGCCGTTCGCAACAGCATCTTTAATATCCTGATCGGTGATTCCGCGACATAAACAAACATACATGGGAGTTGTATCCACAAATACAAATGCGATAATTGATATTATTGATAATTGTTATCGTTTGTCAATGAATTTCATTCTAAACGGTTTGTCTTGGTTATTGGGAATTTGGATAAAAAAGTTAAACATGAGCGGAAATCCGAGTTAAACTCGGATTTCCGCGCAAGATTGATTCATCATTTAGAGCTAAATATTTAAGACCGATTATTTTTATAATTATATATCTGACTGAAAAGTATGAGTTAAATATTATGGAATAATCACAATTCCATCCATTTCAACCAATGCACCCTTTGGTAGGCTAGCAACACCGAGTGCAGCGCGTGCTGGATAAGGTTGGGCAAAGTATTCACCCATGATTTGATTAACAAGTTGAAAGTGAGATAAATCAGTAAGGAAGATGTTCAATTTAGCGATATCAGCTAAGCTGCCACCCGCTGCGGTACATACTGCTTTAAGGTTATCGAAGACGCGGCGAATTTGAGCTTCTATACCGTCTACAAGTTCCATACTATATGGGTCTAAGCCGATTTGACCTGAAAGATAGAGCGTATTGCCAACAAGAATTGCTTGAGAATATGTTCCAATCGCTGCAGGCGCGTGTTCAGTATGAATAACTTGACGTGACATTAAGCTCTCCTATGTCATTTTCCTATCTTAAGCACAGCGACTTTAACACAAAAATCTAGCATGGGAGCAATTGAATACTGAGTAGTCGTTGCGATTGGTTTTAACCTATTTTTGCCATTTCTGGCTGTGCTACAGGCATATTTAAACGCTCAATTCGAGGGAAGCCAAGATGCATACGCAAATCTCGAATAATTTGGGCTAATTGTTTTCGATTATTGACCACGATATTCACATACGTCTTTTGCTCTTGTGAATGCACCATTTCAACCCCTGTTTTGGCCTTACGGCATTGATAAATCAAGTCAGAGATTTGTTCATCATTCATTGCCATGTGAATACAAAGATAGGCGCTAAAGCGAACATCTTCGATTTCTTCAGATTGCCAATGTAAAGGCATGATGTTTTCTGGGTGTAAATGTTGCTCATGTAAGAGGTTGCGGCATCGTGCGCGGTGGACGATTAATCCGCGACGAGATAAATGTCCTTGAATTGGGTCACCCAAAACAGGATTGCAGCAATGTGCATATTTAACATCAACCCCTTCAGTACCAACAATCAAACGATCGGAACTGTCTTGTGGATGAGGTTGATGATCTTGAGCAAAGAGATGGTTTGCAACCAATTGAGGTAATAAGTCCCCAACAGCAATCTGTTCAAATAAGGTGTCTTTGTCAGTGAGATGTCGCCACTCTAAGACATTAATCCAGTCTTGTTGCGAGAGGTCGTTAATAGAGCGGTGAAAGAGTTTCAATGCTCGATTCAAGGCTTGTTGTCCCACTAGACGTTGTTCATCAAGATCTTGCTCTCTTAAAATATTTTGCAAAGCCCGACGCGCTTTTTGCGTATTGATAAAGCTGAGCCAGTCTGGATTAGGTGTAGCGAGTACATCAGTAATGATTTCCACTACTTGACCGCTATTCAATGGCGTTGAGAGAGGACGAATTTCTCCATCAACTTTGGCACCAACAGCGTGGTTACCTAGAAATAAACTAGCTGAGTAAGCAAAATCAACAACAGTTGCGCCTTGAGGAAGTTCATGCAATTGCCCGTGTGGGGTATACACCCAAATTTTCTCTTGGTGTAAATAATCCAATAAATCGCTAAAAGTGGTTTTCGCACAGTCACTATCGATTAAAGTATTCAGGTTTTGCATGGATGCTTGGATGGCAGATCGACATGCTTGAGGCGCATTTTCACCCAGTACGACACCAAAACGAGCGGCTTTGCGCATAAGCTCAGTTTGAATGGTGAGAGAAAGGGTGGTTTTTTCCCCTTTTAATTTGATCATTAATGATTGATTGCCACCTGGCAACGGGCGACGAATGTAGTCTTTGTATTGTAAGACTTGGAAATTATCTTTTAATGCAGTCACAAGACGATCACAATCCGCGATGCTTTGCAGAATAATCTCGAAGGCATGACTGTGGCTAAGTTCATTTAAATCAATTTCATTTTTTACAAAATGGCGCAGCAACTCGATATTATTATTTTTCTTTTTAATTCGACCTTTAATTTTGTGATTTTCTAAGAGGTCTGATAATTTTTGTTCCCAGATGGCCTGATATTCACAACGTTTTGGCTTGGTTTCTAAAAGAGCAGCTTGTACATCATTGAACATATCCAAATCGAGATTTTGGTAACATAGATGTTCTAAGTTGTCTGCCATTTCATTCATACCAACCAGACGCGCCATTGGTACAAAAATATCTAGCGTTTCTTGGGCGATTCGTGCACGTTTGTCTGGACGAAGTGCGCCTAGAGTGGTCATATTATGATAACGATCGGCAAGTTTAATAATAATGACACGTGGGTCTTGTAAAGTCGCTTGCAGAATTTTCCGGAAGGAGGCCGCTTTATTGTATTCCTTATCGCTGGAATGGCTGAGTTTGGTTACGCCATCGACTAGCTCGGCAACGACCAGTCCGAATTTTTCGCCAATTTCATCTTTGCTAAAATCAGTATCTTCGATGACATCATGTAATAGTGCTGCCATGAGCGTATCTGCATCGAGACGCATATGGGCCAAGATACAGCTGACGGCAATTGGGTGTAAGACATATGGCTCACCACTTTTACGGGTAATACCGCTATGCGCTAAGTCGGCAAAATCACAGGCAGCAAGCACACGCTGGACGTCACTATCTTTCAGATAGGCATCAATAATTACTTTTAGCTGTTGCTTGGCTTGGCTGACCTCTTCGCCTGGCATAGAAAACACCTTTAATAACTTGGATTCAGTAAGGATAATCTTTGTTGATACTTTGCTTATCTTCTAATGAAAAGCATATTGCTAAACTTGTCAATTTGTTCATTATAAAAACTCGTAAGTTTTTTCAATGAAGTATATTGCTTTTCTCAATATGGAGAAAATTTCACAATAAGATCAACAAACAAAAAAGCCCAGTGTCTTCACAATGGGCTTCGATGTATAGCAAATTCGACTTAGAAAGAAAAGCCTTCTAAATTTAATGAATTTGTAGATAACACCATATCTAGATTTGAAGTTTGATAATCTTGGTCGCGTTGTTTCAAAATTTCTTTGGTGACATGACCCACTGCAATCTCACGTAAAGCGACAACTGTTGGTTTGTCATTGTCCCATTCTACAGTAGGTTCCATGCCTTGACGTGCTATTTGGCGTGCACGTTTACTCGCTACCAGTACTAACTCAAAGCGGTTATCGACATGGTCTAAACAATCTTCAACGGTTACACGTGCCATAAGTTGTCTCGTTTGAACAATACATCTGAAAGACTAAATAGTATAAAAGGCTTTTGTCCAAGACTCAAGTCATTCGCGATTGAGTGTAATCAAGTTTTCAATTAACTGTTGATGACGGCTACTTTGCTGCAATGTTTCTAGACGATTTGCAGTGATAATTGCTTCTAAATCATGTACGGCTTTATTAAAGTCATCATTGATAATCACATAGTCAAAGCTTGCGAAATGGCGCATATCTTCAACAGCACAACTGAGGCGGTGTTCAATTACTTCAACTGAGTCAGTACCACGGTTTGAAAGACGTTGTCTTAGATCGTACTGTGTTGGTGGTAGGATAAATATTTGTTTTGATTCTGGAAATAGTCGACGAACCTGTTCAGCACCTTGCCAATCGATTTCAAGTAAAACATCATGACCTTGTTGAAGTTGCTCTTTTACCTTGGCTTGCGATGTGCCGTAATAGTTACCAAAGACTTCTGCATACTCGATAAAACCGCCTTCCTTGACTTGAGACAAGAAGGATTCTTTATTGGTAAAATGATAATGAACGCCGTCTAGTTCACCTGGGCGTTGATTGCGAGTCGTATGCGATACTGAAACATGAAGGTTGCTGACGCGATCGAGTAGGGCTTTTACCAAAGATGTTTTGCCTGTTCCTGAGGCAGCAGAAACGACAAACAATAGACCCGACATGATATTTTTCCTGATATGATAAAATATCTTGGCTATTGTAGTGTAGCGAGCTGCTAAACGAAATAGTTTGATTGAAATATTCAGATGATGAGAGAGGATGTTATGGAAATCGTGTTGGCCAATCCACGAGGTTTTTGTGCTGGTGTTGACCGTGCTATAGCGATCGTCAATCGAGCACTCGAATGTTTTAATCCGCCAATTTATGTGCGACATGAGGTCGTACACAACAAATTTGTGGTAGATGATTTGCGTCAGCGTGGCGCGATTTTTGTTGATGAGCTTGATCAGGTGCCTGATGACTCTATTGTGATTTTTAGCGCACATGGCGTATCAAAAGCTGTACAACAAGAGGCTGAACGACGTGGATTAAAAGTATTTGATGCAACTTGTCCTTTGGTGACCAAGGTTCACATTGAGGTTACCAAATACGCGCGTGAGGGAACGGAAGCAATTTTAATCGGCCATGAAGGTCACCCTGAAGTTGAGGGTACGATGGGACAATATGATAAGTCTCGCGGCGGCGCGATTTATTTAGTTGAAGATGAACAAGATGTTGATGACTTGGTAGTGAAACACCCAGATAAAGTTGCCTTTGTGACGCAAACGACTCTATCAATCGATGATACAGCAAAAGTGATTGATGCATTACGACGTAAGTTCCCTGAGATCCAAGGGCCGCGCAAGGATGATATTTGTTATGCAACACAAAATCGTCAAGATGCAGTACGCGATTTAGCAGAACAATGTGATGTCGTGTTAGTGGTAGGGTCTCCAAATTCATCTAATTCAAATCGATTGCGTGAACTTGCTGAGCGTATGGGAAAGTCAGCTTATTTAGTCGACAACGCAGATCAGCTTGAGCAAAAATGGTTTAAATCGGATAGTAAAATAGGGGTGACGGCAGGCGCATCTGCACCTGAGATTTTAATTAAACAAGTAATTCAACGGTTGCAAGATTGGGGAGCAACACCGCCCCAAGAGTTACAAGGTACTGAAGAAAATATCACTTTTAGCTTGCCAAAAGAGTTGCGTATACAGGTGATACAAGCCTAATTTTCCTAGAAAAATGTGAACTAGAAACAGATGGATTGCATTCCATCTGTTTTTTTTTGGTTCTTATCTGCTTTGTATTGGTTCTGTAAAAATAAAATCTATTATAACCTCATAAATTTAAAAAAATATTGGTAAAGGCGATGGGGAAAAATTGGGGATATACCTTAATTGAGTTGATGGTGACGATTGCTGTTTTAGCAATTGTGGCGATGATGGCTGCGCCTGCATTCAATAATATGGTGTTGAATCAAGGTTTAAATAAAAGTACTCAAACTTTGGTCTCAACTCTCAATGAGGCGAGAGCAAAAGCCGTTCTTGAACGTAGAGCGATAAAAGTAGAACTAAAGACAGATTCATCAGGGACTCCCAATGCTAACACTGCAGCACTTTTCCACTGGCAACCAGAATCAAAGAGTGTTTTGAAGTCAACATCACCTACCGCACTTTTATTTAATCTAAATGGTGGGGTTTGTATCGCGGACAATAGTACTCCGCCTACTTGTCAGCGATTAATTGATTCAACTACCGATATATTTGAGATTTGTGATAAGGCCGGGGGCGGTAAATCTAAGTTAGTCAGTATTTCTAAAATGGGCACAATTCAACAGACACAAACGGGGACATGTTAATGAGCGGGTTAAATCATCAACGTGGCGTTGGTCTCGTTGAGATATTAGTTGCACTAATGATTTTAGCGATCGGGGTGTTGGGCTTCGTAGCATTACAATATCGAGCATTAGAAGCGAGTGCTGAAAGCACTTCTCGTGTACAGGCGATCTCAATTGCACGTGATCTCGCAGAGAGAATTCGTGTGAATCGGAATGCTTTTGCTGTTTATCAAGAAGAGATTCAAACAGCTTCGAAACAAAAAACATTCCAGACAGACTGTGTGGCAACTGCTTGTACAGACAGTGATTTAGCTGATTTTGATGTGTCCCAAGTAGCAAATCGAGCTGCTTCGCTAGGGATGACAATGAATATTATGGATTGCCAAAATACAAATAATAGAAGTTGTATTTACGTGGCTTGGGGGGACTCAAGTGCTACAGATGGGGCTGGTACAGGAGATTGTACAAACGGCAATGCTTATAACCCAACCTCAACTTGTGTGATTATGGAGACTTATTAATATGAACAATAATAAGGACTCTATAGGAAATGCTTTTCCAGCATATAAGTCAGTAAATCGAAGATTTATCAAAGCCAGTTCAGGATTTACATTGGTCGAACTCATGCTATCGCTAGCGTTAGGTTTGATTATTACTGCTGCTGCGATTTTATTGTTTTTGACAGGTCAAAGAAGTTTATCCATGCAACAAGGGGTATCGGATATACAGGATAATGCGAATTTTGGTTTAAATTACATCACCCAAGATATCCGATTGACCAATCTTAATAATTCGAAAGCCATTATCAATGATGAAACTGCTGCTGCGGGAATCGTCTTGACCTCCTCTGTTAATGCAACATTAGATGAAACCACGACACCAGCGACACCATTAAGTAACCTTAACCGATCGATTATAGGCACGACTGCAAATGTGAATTTACTTTCACGCAGTTCTGGAATGATTGCAGGCACAGCACCGATGTGGACTGGCGTATCTAATATCACGATTGATGGTGAGGAGACGGAAAGTGATCAGTTGGTGATCCAATACGTCCCGCAGTACACACAAACACGTGTCGGAGCTGTTGATTTTTTCGTTGGTGGATTCGATTGTGAAGGAAATACTTTAAGGTTCCGAGTGGAACAAGATGCGGCAAACCCTACAACCCCTTTTGGTCGACAGGTGGTTGTACAGCGCTATTTTTTAAGAGAAGACAATAATAAACAAGCCAACGAGCCGAACCAAGCTTTAGCTTTGGCATGTGATGCGGGTTATTACCCTGTAGAAGGATCTCCAGCGAACATTACGAATTATGGGGACGCTGGTGAAATCATTATGAAGCGAGTTGATCACTTTAGAGTGCTTCTAAATGTTCAAAGTGATGAAACAGCAGGGCGCCGATATGTCTCAATCAATGATTATTTAAATCTTCCGGCGCCTCGACCACGGATTGTCTCTGTCCAATTGGGTATGTTAGTCCGTTCTGCTCAATCTGTTGGCTCGGAAAGTACGATAAAAAACGATCAGGAATTTATTGTGCTTGATCAAACCGTCCAAGTCAAAGTGCCAGAAAGTTCGAATACGAAATATGTTAGACAAGTTGTATCGCAAACCATTGCTTTGCGTAATGTTTTTGGGGAGCGTGGTCGATGAAACATAATCAGTCAGGTGCAACGCTTATCGTTGTGCTTATATTTTTAGTCGCTATTACGATTATTGGAACGATTGCGATTCGGCAAAGTATCGTCGGACTCAATATCGCTACAAATAGTCAGGTCTCGCAGTTAGTCATGCAAAACTCGGATGCCGCATTTTTCAATATTGAGCATGCTGAGAATCTAGCCCAAAGCTTCAGTGGGAGTGGCATGTTTGGCTATATTAATAATGAAAGTGATAAAGATAAAGAGTTGGTATTTTGCTTTCGGGGTGATCAAAGTGATTTCTTCGATATCAATAAAATCAGTTTGATGCAGTGGGAATCAGGTAAAACTCAGCCAACATATAATGCTCTAGGAACAGATGGTTACTGTGATGCACGTACAAATGTTTCTGGGAATTGGTTTACCAGTGGACGAAAAGCAGTGATGACACAGGTAGCTGTAAAGTTCCCAACGGCCATTGAGCAAGATCCCTTTTATGATCGACAAAGGGGTACTGATCCAAAAGAAGCTCAAATAGAGGAAGCGAAACGCGTAAAAATTTTTGCTGTGTCTTTGATGCCTAGTCTAAGCAGTGTGGATCGGAATTTTATTAATGTTTGTTTGCAACAACGTATGAGTGAACTTTCAATTCCAGAAGATACAACAGCACCAACAATTCCTGCAGGGACAGCAGATAAGGACAATCCGCTTAAGACGGTCACAGAATGTTTAGCAAGTTTGAACGTACCATTTACCACTCAGGTAAGTGAATACACGATCACCCAGAATTTCTCTTGAGTGGGAGTAAATAAAGATGAAAAATAAAATGCAAGAAAGTAAGCAATATAGGCTTTATCGTCAGAAATTACTCGCGACAACGATTGCTGCGTTGAGCTCAGGTTTGGTGATTACCAGTGTTGCTCAAGCGAGTGATATTGATATTTATCAAGAAGCAAAGTCTGGTGATGTTAGCCTCATGATGTTGTTCGATATTTCGGGGAGTATGGGAGCACCTCAATTAATAGGAAATGCTAGTGCTTGTGATATTCCTAGCCAATATTCTGTACAAGGAAGTGGTAGTGAGACATCAACAAACGGTTCACCATCTTACACACGCTATTTTTGCACAGCAAATGCTCCACTTTATTATTATAAGAGGACTGGATCATCTAGTAGCAATTACAGATATTATAGTTGCGGTAGTGACGGTTCTATTGAACAAGATGATTGTACTACTCCTATATCGAGTTTACCTTCTACTAGTGGTATGACTACAACGGGAAGTAATCCAAGATTTTGGTATAAAACGTCAGCTAATGCTAAATTCTATGATCGCATTACACGTTTAAAAGATGGAATGTTTGATCTTTTGTATGGCAACACAACAAAAGGCATTGAGCGAATTGCAGATGATAAAATCATTGGATTATCAGCATATTCTTTTAACGGGATTGGTCGAAATGGTTATATTCTAGCCCCAGCAAGGCGGTTGGATGCTGTGGTAAATGTGAATGGAGTAACTAAGACACATCGACAATTGTTATTGGATATTGTCGCCTCGAAGCTCTATGCTCGTGGGGGTACGCCGACGGGTAATGCTTATGCGGAAGCAGCAGCATATTTTATGGGAACTAGAACCTTCAACGCGAATGAGCTCTCAAACTTCTCTACAGGTGCGCCTGTTTATTTTCAATATAATAGCAATGGAACGACACATTATACCCAATGTAATGAATGGGATAATTCTGGAAACTGTACATTTTGGCCGAGCACCAGTCATCCAAATACTTCTGCACGTACTTTTGATTATTTACCTTTAGACCTTTCTCAATATACAACAGGCTCCTGTACAGTTCGGTTGGCGAATAATACTTCTGGTTCTAATTTGACCAGTAATATTACAGGTACTTGTTATTATTTAAGAGGAAATATAGCGAGAAGCAGTGATCATCCGCACGGTTTTAATTATTCGGCTGGACTGGGAATCAAAACAGCTGACGGTACACGATATCAAAAGCCAGCATCGTTAGAACAATCTGACGATGTAAAGAAATGTAGTGGTCAGGGAATTTATGTGCTAACCGATGGGGCGCCTTCAAGTCAGCATAATCAAGCAAAAGCAATGCGAAATGCACTGAATGGGGCAAGCTTTACATGTACTGAACAAGCTGGTGATTCAACCAATAATACTGTAGCAACCAGTTGCTCTTTAGCGTTTAGCCAAAGGCTCTTAAATGACAATCCGACAGGATTGAAAATTAGAACAGCAGTAGTTGGATTTGGTGGTGAGTTTAATGACATACCATCTTATGATCCAGGCAAAACACAAGAAGAAAATCTCAACGCTTTGGGAACTATAAATTCTGCAACTAAGGCTGCTGCTGAATGGGGAATTAAAGGTGAAGGTGGTTGGTACTCAGGTAATAGCTCACAAGATGTAGTGGACAGTGTTAATAACTTTATTAATGGGCTAGGTGGGTCGATTCCAGCAGTTACAACAGGCTCACCAACTGTACCTAAAGATAGACTAAATCCTGCTGTTTTACAAAAACAAGCTTATTTCCCGCAGTTCCAACCTACGCCAGATAAAACTTATCAACTTTGGGCTGGAAACTTAAAGAAATACAATGTCGTTGTTGGAGTGCTAAAGGACAATGCAGGTAATAATATAGTTGATAGTCAAGGTCGAATTGTAGATAACTATGATTTATGGTCTCCGGCAGTGAGTACTAATCCTGCGATCAAAGATGGTGATGAGGATGTTTTTGGAAGCACTAAATTTGCTCTAAAGGGTGGCGCCTGGTCGCAATTGAAGCTGAGAAAGAATACAGATGCAACAGTTGATAACCGAAAATTATTAACTAATCGTATCGCAAGTGGTACTGGCACAGCGGCAACTTTTGTTACAGGGACTAGCTTACGTCGAGTGAGTAGTGCTGATTTGACTGATACGACTTATAAAAATGATGCAAACCGTGGTTATTTGATGCAGTTATTGGGATATAACGTAAATCCATCTAATCCAGAAATTACAGCGACTACGCCTGAATTACGCCAAATAGGTGCGGTTATGCATTCTTCCCCATTGCTCGTTACCAATAAAGGGAAGATTGTTTATAAAAATGGTGAGTTGAAAACAGAAAATCGTGAGGATTTTGTACTATTTGGCACGACTCAGGGGTTATTACATGTGGTTGATGCTGAAACCGGGCAAGAAAAGTTCGCTTTTGTACCCAATGAAATGATTGAAAGACAAAAGGAAGCATTTCAAAAATATGATACGACTTCTGGTGGTTTGTCGAACTTGTATTATGGGATCGATGGCGCTTGGACAACATATACAGAGTATGTGGTTGATGGATCAGGTAATTTAACTGTTGGTTCGGGTAAAGGTACGAATCAGAAAGGTAAACAAATGGCTTATGGTGGTTTGCGGATGGGCGGGCGTAGTTACTATGCTTTAGATTTGCAGAATATCAACGATCCTGAGTTACTTTTCCATATTTCTCCTGATGATAAAAAGGTTTATAGCCGTGATGGTTCGATAACAACATATAACGAATTGGGGGATATGGGGCAGAGTTGGTCTAAGCCTGCGATTACTTGGGTTAAATGGAATAAGCAGCGTAAACGTGTGATGTTTGTTGGTGGTGGATATGATGCTGGTGGTGTAGACGGTAATGCGAACACAGGTGGCTATGAGAGTGATACATATAACCAAACCAATAAAAAGGGTGGTGGTGTTTATATGTTCGATGCCGATAATGGCAAGCTACTTTGGTGGGCAGGCGCAAATAGTACTACTGCTTCTACAAATGTTGTAAAAACAGCAGCAAGTGATTTGAAATATAGTGTTGTCAGTGAAATTCGTACGGAAGATCGTAATGGTGATGGACTTGCCGATCACTTGTATTTTGGAGATCTAGGGGGGCAATTATTCCGAATTGACTTAGATAATAATGCTGCATCCACCAAGGATTTCGCGAAGACACCGAGACGTTTACTGAATCTGAATGCAGCAGAAAAGAGTCCTCGTTTCTATGAGATGCCATCATTCTCAGTTTATGATCATGCAGGGCAAACTTTTGCGGTAGTTTCAATCGGAAGTGGAAATCGTAGCTTACCATTAAAAGATTATACGGTTGGTACATCTGGTTATGATTACGATGCTGTCTATAATATTTATGATCGAGATGTTACTGCACGTAGGTTATATCAATCAGGATACACCTTTGTCACTCCTACTTTGACCAAGTCTAATTTAGGAGAGATTACACAAGCAAATCGAAATGATAATACAACGCTAGTTGCACCTTATCCAATGTCTCCAACTGCAATGCAGGGATGGTATTATAAATTTAAATCGAATAAGTTGCAGAGCGCTAAAGTGTTTTCAACACCAATAGCCTTGAATAATCGGTTATTCGTTTCGACCTTTGATGGTAGTAAGCCAGGACTTTCTGGAGACTGTGGTGCAGGAGTCAAAGGGGAAAGTTTCTTAAACCAATTCTGCTTGCCATACGGGCAATGTGACAAAAAATTAGTTACCGATTCAGGTATTGCTTGTAGTACAGGTGATGGTTGTTCATTAGGGGCAGGTATTCAATATTCAACAATTGTTGATGATGAAAAAGATTGTGATCCAACAGATCCAACATGTGGGCCTTCAGGTGGTGGTAATGGAGGACCGGGAGATGGTACCAACAATAAGAACTATTGCCTGTCAACAGGGAATCGCGGTGCTACCACTGTAGGAGGTGTTATAGCCACAGGTAGTAGCCGAATTTGCTTAGAACCACAGCGTTGGTATGAACGTTTTAGATAGGGGTGAGCAATGCAAAATAATCGGTTAACCTCTGTACAAGGGTTTACTTTGGTTGAACTAATGATTGTTGTCGTTATTGTTGCAATTTTTGCAGCAATAGCGATACCAAGTTATCAAGAATATGTTCGGCGTGCGATTGCTGCGCAAGCCCAGCAGGAAATGCAACGCATATCAACTGAACTGGAAAGAAGTAAAGCTAGAAACTTCAATTATTTGGGGTTTCCGAGTACGGTTGTTTTGCCCGTTGGTGCAACAGGTTCTGCGATTCAATATACGATTACTGTTAGTGACGGAGCAGATGTGAGTAGATCACTAACAGATAGTGCAGCAACAGGACAAAGCTGGGTCATGCGCGGTATTTGGAAAACAGCCGAAACAACAAATGTGGATAACTTTAGTTTTTTGATGACCAGTTCAGGAGTCCGCTGTAAAAATAAAACCAAGGCAAACATTACAGCAACGAATGTCGATAATGCGACATGTGGTACAGGGCGAGAAGAATGGTAAGAAAAATACAAGGCTTTACCCTTATTGAATTGATGATTGTTGTTGCAATTATTGGAATTTTAGCTGCAATCGCTTATCCATCCTACCAAGAGCATGTGCGTAAGACCAAACGTACAGATGCTCAAGCAGACTTGATGGAACTGGCGAATCGCTTACAGCGTTATAAGATTGCGAATTTTACGTTTTTAAAACCTAATGGCACTGCAATCAGTTTGGCTGATGTTGGACATAGTGGAACCTTACCTCAGTCTGGAGGAACAACCTTATATAATCTTACCTTGTCTAATGTAACGGCTGGTACTTGGACTTTGACAGCAGTTCCAACTGGCGTACAAGTTGGAGATGGTGATATTGTCTTGAATCATCGTGGTGAACGTTGTTGGGATAAAGGTAATAAAAAGACAGGATTGACTTGTGTTCCGTCAGCAACTTCAAATTGGGATGGCCGTTGATTTCATCATAAATTTATTAATATTTAACCAAAGCAAATATCACACGATATTTGCTTTTTTATTTACTTAAACTCTTTATTTAACCTTGTTGATGTGTGATTTATTTATCATTTTTACAACTTAAGTTAATTTTATTTAAACAATTTATCGGTTATCTGACAATATCTACCTTTTATCTACAAAAAATAGATTTCCTTCTGTTTTGGTAGGAAATTGATAATTAAACATTAGAACATTATTCAAAATTATAAAAATTGTGCATATAGGAGGGCTGTATGCAACGGATAAAGTTTTGCATTACGAATCCTCGTATTCGAAGCATAGCTTCTCGTCTCGCGACGCGACTAAGCTTTGCCCAGTGTTATCTTTACCACTTCGAGCATAGCTCTATGTCTTGCGCTCGGGCAAAGTTCCACTTTGCTCATTCTCGCTCAGGCTTTACGTTATTTGAACTGATTGTAACCATTTCCATTATTGCCATTATTGCGGTCATGGCTGCCCCCTCATTTGCCAGTATGTATTCAAAACAGAAATTAGAATCATCAGCACGTGAGATTGCAATAAAGATATCTGAAGCACGGGCTCAAGCCGTTACATTACGTAGTACAACAGGCATGTGTTTAAGTTCTTTATCGGAAGCAAGTTGTATAACAGCACTTGGAATCACTGACCCAAATAAAAATAAAGTTTTTGTCGCACACTTAGAAAAAGGGATTACGGTTGATAGTCGTTCCGAAACTCATCTTATTTTTAGAAATAACGGAAGTATTGCTGCTGCTTCAAATTTTATTTTGCTCCGTAATGGGCTGTCCTATTGTATAGCCGTTGGACTCACTGGAGATACAAGAATAAGAGAGGGGGCTTGCACATGAAATATAACAATCAAAAAGGTGTGGGTTTAGTTGAGGTACTTGTTGCATTGTTCTTATTGGCTGTTGCTGTACTTGGTTTTGCTGCCTTACAGTTGAGGGCAGTTGATGCTAGTTTAGAGGCAAGTAAACAAGTTTTAGCACTCACGATCGCACGTGATCTCGCAGAACGTATGAGAGCAAATCCTCAAGCGGTAAGAGATGGAGCGTATGTTGTGGGTGCTGTATCAGTGCCAACATCAGAAGTGGTTGCCACTGTTGGAGATGCCGCAAGTATTGCAAAACAAGATTTAAATATTGCTGCTCTAAATGCTAAAAATAATGGAATGAATTTATCTATTTCTGAATGTCCAACAGGTGCAGCAAGACAGTGTATCTATGTTGCATGGGAAGAGACTTCTTTATCTGGGAATCGTGGGATAGAAACATGTATTAAAGATGGTGTGTATGTAAAAGGATCACACTGTTTATTTTTGGAGGCGTATTAAAATGAAAAAAAGCCTCACAAATCACGTTAAACACAGTTCTTCGTCTTACGCTCGAAACCCTCGGACCCAAAGCATAGCTTCTCGTCTTGAGGTATCGGGCCACTTCGAGCATAGCTCTCCGTCTTGCGCTCGGACAAAGTTTCACTTTATTAATCCTCGCTCAGGATTTACTTTGATTGAGCTGATGGTCTCTTTGGCTCTAGGCTTAATTATTGTCGCTGCAGCAACACAATTATTTATTACTGGCCTGACCAGTTATAAGCTACAAAAGGCGATGGCACATATTCAGGATAGCGCAAGTTTCGGATTAAACTTCATCGTTGATGATATTCGTAAAGCAAATTTGAGCTCGCCGATGCCAGCGGTCAATGATCAAATTGCGTATTCAGGAATCATTCTAACTTCAAAGAATGTTGGATCAAAAATTAATTTAAATTGCACGGCATGCTTTTCTGATAACAAATTAACCAGCTTTGGAAATGCCAATGTTACAGGTTTAGCTAATGATCAGTTGTTAATTCGTTATCGATCTCCACAAGATGGTTTCGATTGTTCTGGAAATACTATAGCAACTGATACATTTGTTGTTCAGCGTTATTTTGTTGGTTCAACATCAACGGATTTACGTCAATCTCTGCGTTGTCAAGCTGCTCAATATACACAAGCACAATTAGATGCTGCCACTGAAGCAAATCCTCTGCTATTAAGTTGGTCAGCAAGTCAGGTGATTTTACCAAATGTAGACTTTTTTCAAGTTCGTCTAGGTTATATCGATGGTGAGCTTGAGAGCGCAAATAGCTCACTTGCTTATACTGATATAAAAAATTATATGGCTTTGAGTGCTAAAACCAAGAATATAGATGGCGTTGTTCAAACTGTACGCCCACATGTGCATGCTGTTCAAATAGGTGTATTGGTCCAATCTGCCGATTCTGCGGGGCATCAATCTATTATCAAAGATCGGAATAAACAGCCATTTCAGGTACTTGGTACTCAGGTAACGTTAACACCAACCTATCAAGATACTCGATTACGTCAGGTTGTAGATCAAACAATATCACTTCGTAATGCAATGGGTTGGGTAACTGAAGGGTGTGATAGCAGTAAAACGACTTGTACGGGAGGGGCTTGAGCATGATGCATAATCAAAAAGGTTCAACACTCATTATCGTACTCATGATAGTGCTGTTGATCACGATCATTGGAACGCTTGCTATTCGCCAAAGTGTGAGTTCATTAAAGTTGGTGAGTAACAATCAGATGCAAACATTGTTGTTACAAAATTCTGATGCAGCATTAATGGCTTTCCAAAATCCTGCATTTCAGCAACATATTGCTGCAACAAATGGCATTGTTGGTTTCTTTAAGAATGAAAACAACAGAGATGCTGAATTGGTGATGTGCTTTGAGGGCACTGAACCCTTTCAATTGAGTAATGCAAGCTATCGTTTAAACAGCACCTCTTTTGTAAATATGGCAACGGGGAGTGGAGCTTGCCATAAAGATTCAGTATCGAGTGGTCGTTCTGCTGTTGTGACACAGGTATACATTAAACGCGAGACAGAACAGGTGACTGTGCCATTTGCGGATTTAGCACGCGGTACTGAAAGTCTAGGTGCAAAAACTGAAAATAATATCCGTTTACGTGTTTACGTTATTTCAGTAATGAAAGGCTTACTTTCTGATCCTAATAAAACATTGTTTACAGATAGTACGGATCCTAAACAAGGTTGTTTGACTAAAAGTATTGATCACGATGGCGACAATCAGGTAGCCAATTGTTTAAAAAGTAATGAAGAAAACCCTTTGTATAATATGCAAGTAGCGGAATATCGCTTCTTATCTGACTTTGAACCTTCAGGTTCATAGGGGAGTAAGAGTCATGAATAATAATAAAATGAGAAAACTAACCAAGCGTGAGCGTAAACAACAAGACAAAGCAAAAGGGTTATTGCTCAGTTGTACTGTGCTATCAAGCTTTTTAATACTCTCCTCTATTGCTTCAGCAAGTGATATTGAGATTTATCAACAAAATAGCAGTAGTAACACGATTATGTTGATGGTGGATCTATCTCAAAGTATGGGGGCAGATCCAATTGCAGATCTACAGCGTGATTATCCACTATGTTTAAGTGGTGGTCTGCTCGGGAATGTCACCAGTTTACTTGGTAAAGTTGCTACAGTTGATATTAATTTATTAGGCTTGGTGAAGTTAGATACGGGAGCGCCAACAGATCCGCAATCATGTTATATCCCATCTCTACTTGTTACACAAATTCTAGAAGGGGTTGATGGTATCACCAATCCTGTTTTGGGTGCTGATCTTCTCGGATTAAAAGGCTCCGTTCAATATATTAAAGATAGTTGTGAGTTGGTTGAGAGACCGCCGCTAGCAATTGCAGGCCCTGCATATCGCTGTTACAACCGCTTATATCGCGTTAAACAAGCCATCCACGATGTAATTGATGGAAACCCTGAAAAGGGAATTAGTGCTTTACCTGACAATGTCTCTGTAGGTCTTTCTGTTTTTCCTGCAATGAATGCTTCTGGTAGTGGAAAAAATGAATTGGCTGGTATGATTGCTGTTGAAGCGAAACCATTAGATGCAGCACAACGTGCCAACATTAAAGCAAAAATCACTGAAGTAAGTAGCGTTGATCCAGTCACAAGTCTCACCACCAAAGTAAATGATTTGGTGGGTAAATTGTTGGCGCTTGATCTTGTTGGTGTCGTTCTTGGAGCTTTGGGTACAATCCCGACTTTAATTAATGATTTAAAAAATCTTGCTGGTTTAAGTACGCCAACAGCGACAGCTTATGCTGAAACAGGCGCATATTTGCTGAGTAATACTACCAAAGGCACTGGAATTGTTGAGATTGGTCGTGCAAGAAAAATCGAACTAAATGTACTCGGGATTCCTGTTGGTTATGGAGAATATCAAAGTTGTAATAATTATGATGTAACTGGGAAATGTAGTAGCTGGGGCGGCTCGAGTTCTAGCCTTTTAGGGATAGGTGAGCCGGATTGGTATAGAAATAAATGTACAGCGACAAATACAACAAATTGCCATGATGTGCCTACGTCTGGAACATCATTGATTGGTCTAGAGTTAAATCAATGGAAGTCTTTTTATCGCTATAATGATAATCTCCAATATACATCTGCTTATAGTGGATTCCCTGTCTCTGTTGCTACCAGTAAATCAGGAAATCGTTATGTTGGACCATCAACAATAAGCAATCAGTGTAGTGCTAAAGGTCTATATGTATTAACTGGTAGCATTCCTGATTTAGATCCAAATTTGCTTGATGGGTTATTAGGAGGGGCAACGCGTGAACCTTTTAATTCGAGTAATAGCCCAGTACGTAAATTAATGAGTCGATCATTAAATCCATCAAGTAATACAGTTTTTAATTGCGGTACTGTTCCTAGTGGATGGGCAAATGGTTCATCCTCAGCGACTTGGAACTGTATTGCAAATTATGCAGGTGTGCTGAAAGATGGAACTTATAATAATGGTGTAGGTATAAAAACTGGAGTTGGTGGTATTGGGCGAGACTTTGCTCATATTCCAAATGCGAAGACATCGGAAGAGTTGGGAACAATAAAAGCCCCAACCACAGTTTTGTCTAGCTTACTTGGGGTTGTAGGTAATCTTTTAAGTGCGCTGAATGCTGTGTTGGGATTGTTGGGTTTGGATAACTTGGCCAACAAACTCACGAAGTTATTAGATAATGTCGTTCCTGTACCATTAGACCCTAATCATAACGCTGATGTTGCAAATTTAGCGCGTTGGGGGGTGCATGGTGGTGGTGGTTGGTATCAATTATCGAGTGCTCAGAGTATTGCAGAAGGTATTCTTGACTTTAATCAAAATCTGATTGAAATGGAATCTGACCCAGTCGGATTGCAAACGCTTCCTGCTGATCCGCTTACCCCGTATCGTATGACCAATGATGTGTATAAAAGTATGTTTGAGCCAACGGAAAAAGCCAGTTGGTTAGGCAACTTTAAAAAATACTATGCTCAAGATGATAATTCAGTTTATAAGCTTAAAGATGCGTGGAGTACGAACGCATCTTCTTATGATGTAAGAGATTGGAATAAAGGCGGTTTGCTTGCCAAACTTGAGAGCTTGAAAACATCAGCAAATCTTACAGGTAGGACTTTGCTCATTAATCGTGATTGTGAAAATGACGAAAGCGGGAAAACTCGATTTGTTGCTACCCATCAATTAAAAACAATAGATAACCATTATTTAGATACTTCAAATAGTAGTCGCTGTTCCTTGGCGCCAAATCAAAGGGACAATGCAAATGATGAAGATTATTACTTGATGAGCCTCTTGGGCTATAAATTAGAAAAAGGTGCTACAGCAGTCGACTTAACTGAAGCAAATCGTACCAATTGGCAGGTTGGTATGAACCTACATTCAACGCCAATAAAACTAACGCAAGAAGCGACTTTTAATGCGGATAGTACAATAAATGAGCGTAAAGACTATATGTTGTTTGGTACAACACAAGGTTTATTACATGTGGTCGATGCTAAAACAGGTGAGGAGACTTTTGCATTTGTACCAAATGAAATGTTGGAAAACCGTCAACAACGTAACGCTTTCTTAAAAGAGAAAACAGGTGTTAAAGCCAATATGGCATATGGTGTAGATGGTGCTTGGACTTTATATAGTGAATATGTCTATGGAATGCAACGTGTAAGTAGTGGTAGCAGTAGTAGTCGAGTTGTCGCAACTGTAGGTGAAGCAAGAAATGCAAGTGGCACAACCTTAAAAGATAATGCCGGTAAAGTCATAAAAGGTAAACAAGTTGCCTATGGCGGTTTGCGTATGGGGGGGCGTAGTTATTATGCACTCGATTTGGCTAAGTTGAATGAACCAGTCCTTAAATTCCACATCGACCCAGATCATCAACGTATTATTAATCAAGATCAGATCATCAATGATACCAATACACAGATCGCATTGAGCCAAATGGGGCAAAGTTGGTCTAAACCAACAATTACGCAAGTGTATTGGAAAGGGCAATTGAAACGCGTCATGATCGTTGGTGGTGGATATGATGCACGCTATGAAAACCTAGCCTATTCGCATCAAGCTGGTGAAAAAGGTGCGGGTGTGTATATGTTTGATGCCGAAAATGGGGAGCTTTTATGGTGGGCGAGTGCCAATGCAGCAAGTAGCTTACAGATCGATGCAATGAAATACAGTGTGGTTAGTCGGATTAATACAGCAGATCGCAATGGTGATGGTTTGACAGATCATCTTTATTTTGGAGATTTGGGAGGGCAAGTTTGGCGTATCGATTTTGATGCAAATCTAGGTGCTAGCTCGAATAAAGGATTTGCTCGACTTATTTTCAAGAATCCAACTGAACGCTTTTATGAAGCGCCAAACTTTAGTGTATACGGGCATGAACAACCTCGTGCTGTGATTAGTATTGCTTCAGGAAATCGGAGTCTTCCTTTCAGTGATAGAACATCGACGAGTACAATCTACAACCTTTTTGATCGTGAAGTCATTCATCCCAACTTTAAGTTTGAACATCAAACCCTGACAGCAAAATTTACATTAAATGATTTACATAAAATGGATGTATCTCAGTTAAATGGTACTGCTTTGACGCTGTCAGATGTACAAAATTCAGGTAATAAACGCGTACAAAATGGTTGGTATATTTCTGCTGAAACTGTCATTGGTAAGCAGCTAGACTCAAATGGTAATGAAACAACAATAACCAATACCGCATCGAGTAAAGTCTTGGGTGAAATGGTGGTCATGAATAAAAGTTTATATGCCAGCGTTTACAACCCAAATGGCACATCAGATAGTTGTCGAGTGCAAGCTCAAGGTATTACTACGGTACAACGTTATTGTTTACCTTTTGGTATCTGTGAACTCAATGTTACGGATATGAGTTTTGGCGCGGGACGAGGAATAGTAGATGTAATGGCTGGGGTGGGTACAGGAGTGGATGAGAAAAATGAAGCAACACGTCAAATATTGAATCCAAATGCCAAAGATAGCATCGTAGGGGGGAATGGCATGCCAATCAATACCATGCGCCGTCAAATTGTGCCACTAAAATGGTATGAAAGTAATGAATAGGCGATCTGGATTTACTCTGATTGAGCTGATGATCACAGTGGCGATCATTGCTATCCTAGCAGTGATCGCCATCCCGAGTTATGACATTTATATTCGTAAAGCAGACTTATCAACAGCTCAACAAGAGATGCATAAGATTGCTGCATTATTAGAACAACATCGAACGCGTAACTTCAGTTATGAGGGATTCATATTAAGAGATCCTGTGCGCAATGTAGGACCCTATGCAGATGTGGATAATGCAACCAAGACAATGTTGCTTTTACCTTTAAATGCATCGAGTGGTAAGCAAAAATTCACCTTGATTTTAACGGTTGATTCACAGACTTGGTCACTTAAGGCTGAAAGCCAAAATCCACGTAATTACTCCTTACTTATGACCAGTACTGGCCTAAAATGTAAGACCAAAACACCAGCCAATATCACCAATCAAAGTTGTGGTTTAGCTTCTGAAGAGTGGTAATAAATTTAGATTTCAGCGATTTAAATTCAAAGCTGCGGATAACTTAATATTTAATCTTTCATTCAGTGTAAATTTGACGTAGAATATCGCCCTCTATTAAAGGGGTTTGAAATGCTGTCGATGGTCGGCGCAGGGATAATCCGTAAAAACTATAAGGTTGTTCTCATGGTTGTTATTCGTTTAGCGCGCGGTGGTGCAAAAAAACGTCCATTCTATCAAATCGTTGTTACTGATAGCCGTAATGCACGTGATGGTCGTTTCATCGAGCGTATTGGTTTCTTTAACCCAACTGCACAAGGTAAAGCTGAAAAAGTTCGTTTAGATGCTGACCGTTTTGCACACTGGATTTCACAAGGTGCTCAACCTTCTGAGCGTGTTGCTTCTTTAGCTGCTCAAGCTAAAAAAGCTGCAGCTACTGCATAAGTTTGTAGTAGGTAACCCATGACAGCAACACAGAATGTACCCGAAGATCGTATTCAGATTGGACAGTTACGTTCAGCATATGGACTGAATGGGTGGCTCTGGGTTTACTCAAATACTGAGCCTATGAGCAATATGTTTGACTACCTTCCTTGGTACATTGAGACTAAGGCAGGTTGGCAAACCATCGATGTAAAACGTTGGAAACCACATGGTAAAGGCCTAGTAGTTTCGCTCAAAGGTGTGATTGATCGCACTGGTGCAGAAAACTTAGTCGGTGCCAATATCTGGATTGCTAAATCTCAGCTTCCTAAAGCGGATGTGGACGAGTACTACTGGTCTGATCTTAAAGGCTTAACTGTGTTTGGTCTTGGTGAGGATGAACAGGAAGTCAATCTCGGTCAAATCTTTGAGCTTTTTGAAACAGGTGCCAATGATGTCATGGTTGTAAAAGCAACTCCTGACAGTATTGACGCTGAAGAACGAATGATTCCTTGGCATAAAGATGTAGTACAACGTGTTGATCTTGAAGCGGGTCGCATTTACGTCAATTGGGGCGTAGATTACTAACTCTTGATAGAGTTGTAGCGCAGCAGGAAAATAGAGGAGTCTGCGGTGTTTTTTGCAGTCATCACATTATTTCCTGAAATGTTTGCAGCGATTACAGCGTACGGGATTAGCGGTCGAGCTGTAAAAAAAGAGATTGTACAAGTCTCTTGTATAAATCCTCGAGATTTTGCAGAGGGCAACTATAGACGAGTGGATGAACGTCCGTTCGGTGGTGGTCCTGGTATGGTGATGATGGCTGAGCCACTCGCGAAAGCAATTACCCATGCTAAACAACTTGCAGCGCAAGCAGGCTGTGTTCATGCTCCAGTGGTATATATGTCACCACAAGGCAAAACCTTAAATGAACAAGCAGTACAACAATTCGTTGATTATGATGGTTTGATTGTATTGTGTGGACGTTATGAGGGTGTTGATGAGCGTTTAATCCAGCATTATGTTGATCAAGAATGGTCAATTGGAGATTACGTTTTATCGGGCGGTGAATTACCTGCGATGGTGTTGTTGGACAGTATTATTCGTCGTTTGCCGAATGTTATGTCTGACGAACAATCTGCAGTTCAAGATTCTTTTGTGGATGGTTTATTGGATTGTCCACAATATACAAAGCCAGACCATTTCGAAGGTTTGGATGTCCCTGAAGTACTAAAATCAGGACATCATGCCAATATTGAGAAATGGCGTTTTTTACAGCGTTATCAGCGAACTTTAGATCGTCGACCAGAATTGGTGGAAAAAGTTGAGCTGACCAAACAGCAAAAAAAATGGCTAAAAAGTTTAGATACTTAAAGTTATTTAAGTATAAATAGGCTCTTTAAGGCATTCTGCTTTAAAGGGAAAGTTAAACGAGAGATATGCGCTTTAGCCTCTATCCTCAGCGGTGTAAGAGACCTCTTCTCTCCCGCACATATTGGAGATTCCACAATGAGTGGTAAACATCCTTTAGTTCAAGCTGTTGAAAATGCACAGTTAAAAACTGATATCCCTGCTTTTGCTCCTGGTGACACAGTTGTTGTTCAGGTTAAAGTAAAAGAGGGTGATCGTGAGCGTCTTCAAGCATTTGAAGGTGTTGTAATCGCGAAGAAAAATCGTGGTTTAAACTCAGCTTTCACAGTTCGTAAAATTTCTAGCGGTGTTGGTGTTGAGCGTGTTTTCCAAACTCACTCTCCAATTGTTGCTAAAATCGAAGTGAAACGTCGTGGTGACGTTCGTCGTGCTAAACTTTACTACCTACGCGAGTTGTCTGGTAAAGCTGCACGTATTCGTGAAAAGTTACCAGCTCGTAAACAAGGTTAATTTTAACTTTGTTGTAAAGCATAAAAAAATGCGCCGTGAGGCGCATTTTTTTATGCTGAGTTTATAAGCCTTGCAACTTAAGGCGATTAGCATGTTGACGGTAGATATCAACGGGATCAGGTGCAAACAGTGCTTTTAATCCCATTACATGGTTCACCTCATCCGCATGATTCCATGGCAGATTATCGCGTATAGTACGACCGAATTTCGCACTGCAACGGCTGACCATACCATCATTATCTCCTTTAGGATCAACAATCAGACTGCCACCGATAAATATTGGGTCAAGTGGATCAAGAATATTGGTCGCGGCTTGAACGCCAGAAAAGGAATACATATAAATTCCTTGTTCTTGATAGCTACCTTCTCCACAAGCAGTCGTTGGAACGCCCATTGGATATTGAGCATTGAACTTTTCTGAACCTTCCACAGAAATACTTTGTCCAGCCGCCTCAGCATCATGAGGGTAGCTTTGGGGATCAAGTCCTTGGGCCCAAACAGTTGCCGCTGAAAAGAAATTAGTCAAGGCAATACTCGCATCACCAAACATGGTTCCCGTACTTTTCATTAAAAGACTAGCGACAGGTGAGCCTTTATGAGTGCCACTCACACTGGTTATAGACGCTACTTTTTCAGGAAGCATCGCTGCAACATAGCGGGAAGTTGGTCCGCCTTGGCTATGAGCGATAAAATTCACTTTGGATTGGCCTGTAATCGCTAAAATCTCTTCAGTTTGCTGTAAGAGTTGCTCACCACGAACTTCATTTGAGTTAAATGGGGATAAACGGGCAGCCCAAACATTGCCGCCATTTCTTGCAATATTGGGTAAGATCTGATGCCAATAATCGACCCCCATCGGGTCGCTACCTACACGGGAAAAGCCCGCGACACCATGGACAAAAACAATGGGATATTTGGTTTTTGCATAGTCTGAAATAACAAAGCTGCTTTTGACTTGGGTCGCATTTGAAGCATAGCTTGTTGAGATACCAATGGTCATTGCAGTTAAAGCAAGATAACGAATTAAATTTTGCATTTTATTCTCTTTAAAATTCCTAAATTGGGTCTTTAATGATTTATTTGAATCCGACATTGCATCGTTGTCCTTTGATGATCTTTCAATGTCTTGTATTTGTTTTTTAATAACTAAATGGTAGTGTCCCTCCTTGATCATAGATCGTTTCAAATGTTTGTAGGCGTTGTTGTTCTTGTGTGGATTTGAATTGTTGTTGTTTGAGCTGTTGAATTGCTTGAGTCTTGGCAAACGCACTCATATTGCTATCGATGATGGTTTTACGTTCTTCTAAATAGGATTGTACTTGTTGCTTCCATACTGATCTTTGTTGATCAAGTTGTTCTAGGCGTTGTGTTGCTGCTTCGCCAACTAAATGAAGACGCATATCACGTAATTCTTGTGGAGAACCATTGCGGGCTTTAATTTGTGCTGTTAATGCACGTAAATCTTCTAATCTAGATAAATCTTTAATATTTTCTTGCCAGTCCTGAGGAAGTTGTTCAAAACGCTCTTGGAGTAATTTGGCTTTAGTTGACGTATCTAGCGAGTTATTCTCTAAAATTTGCATACGATCGAGAGTGTATTGTTGATATTCATCTTCTGTGCCGAATAACCCCTCTATTTCTGTGGTAGAAAAGAAGCGTTGTTTTAGATCTTGTATGGCGTGAAAAGCTGCTTGGAAATAGCGATAGTTTTCCTTCGCTGTTTCATGTATTTGTAGTTGGCTCAGTGCTTCGCGGTAATCTAAATAACGAGACCAAAATGCTAAGATTTGCTGTTGTTGTGCTGATTGAAAATGATGTTCCAAATAAAGTTGAAAATTCTTGCGAATTTCTGTGATATTTCTTTCTCCATACTGTGATAGGAAATATTCGAAACAGTTTCGGGTTTGTTCATTTATAATCAATTTTTTTGAGGAATTAAATTGCAACTGACAATTGGTTTCTGTGTCTGTCTGGCTTGAGCTTTGAAATCCATGTAATGTTTGGGCTAAATTATTGTGTGAATTGAGTTGTTGAACGTGTTGACTAGATTGATTTTCAGAAGACGATGTTATATTTACTGAATAGTTTTCGGACTTCAGATAGAACCAATAAATAACGACGATACATAAAATGGAACTGAGTATGAGTCCAGTGTAGATGATCGTTTTGTTTCCTTTCTTATTCATAAAATCGCATCCATTTTTCTTTTGTTTTCGAAAGCGAAAAGAGTCTAGCATGATTGCTTTTTTTTTGAACAGTTATTTTTAAAAAATTAATGAATAGTTTTGATAAAATGTATCTTTGTATTTCGACTTTTTATTTATGAAAAAAAGTGCTTATCGTCATTTGAGTGGTGTATTTCTTTTAAATAAGCCAATAGGGATGAGTTCAAATGGAGCATTGCAAAAAGTACGTCGACTTTTTAATGCACAAAAAGCAGGACATACAGGTGCTTTAGATCCATTAGCAACGGGTTTATTGCCGATTTGTTTAGGGGAAGCAACCAAATTTTCTCATTATTTATTGGATTCAACCAAACGTTATCAAACGACGGTAAAACTTGGACAAACCACAACGACTGGAGATATTGAAGGCGATGTTCTGCAAAAGCGAAATGTTCCGCTTTTGACTCGTGAAAGTGTAGAACAGGTTTTGGCTCAATTTCGTGGTGATATTCAGCAAGTGCCTCCGATGTATTCTGCATTGAAACGAGAAGGCCGCCCTTTATATGAGTTGGCACGTCAGGGCATTGAGATTGAACGAGCAGCGCGTCCTGTCACGATTTATGATCTAACTTTGGTGAGTTTTAACGAAGATAGTTTAACTTTAGATGTGACCTGTTCAAAAGGGACTTATATCCGTGTACTTGGAGAGAATATAGGTGAAGCTTTGGGTTGCGGTGGTCATTTGACGTATTTACATCGTACTCAGACGGGTCATTTTGAAATTAATCCAGACTATACCATTGAGTATTTAGAAAGTTTGTCACAAGAACAACGGGATGCATTATTGCTTCCAGTGTATGCACCTGTAGAACATTTTCCACGTGTTCAATTACCAGAAGGACGTGAAAAATATTTTGGTAATGGTCAAGAAAGCAATATTGATCATGAGGCTGTAGCTGAGGTGCTAGTTTTCGATGGCGAGCGTTGTTTAGGTTTAGCTGAAATCACTGATAAAAAACGTCTTGTACCAAAACGCTTACTCAACTTATAAGGTCTTGCTCCATGGAATGGGAACTCATTCTCAGCTTAATCTTCTTTGCTTTTTGTGCGGGGACGATTGATGCTGCCGTTGGTGGTGGTGGATTGATTCAAATTCCTGCATTGATGGGCGCACTACCTCAAACCGCACCAGCCACGATTTTTGGAACCAATAAACTCGCTTCGATTTGTGGCACTGCTTCAGCTGCTTTTTCATTTGTACGACGAGTAAAATTGAAATGGTCACTATTGTTGGTGATAGCAATCTTTGCATTTGTCAGCTCGTTTGCAGGGGCGGCATGTGTCTCAATGATTCCGACACATATTCTAAGACCCTTTGTTTTGATCATGTTGATTGTCATTGCAGTCTATACCTTGATGAAAAAGCAATTTGGGCAAGTGCATGTCGATCAGCGGATTACACCGAAGCTGCTTATGTTCGCTGCGATCGGAAGCTTAGCAATTGGTTTCTATGACGGTATCTTTGGCCCAGGGACGGGTAGCTTCTTTATTTTCTTTTTCATTCGCTTTCTACAAGTCGATTTTTTACATGCTTCAGCCTTGTCGAAGATTGGCAATTTTATGACCAATCTCGCTGCACTCAGCTTTTTTGTCCCCACAGGTCATGTGCTGTTTACATTGGGGTTGATGATGGCGGTTGCCAATATTGCGGGTTCATTACTCGGTGTTCGTTTGGCGTTAAAATATGGTAGTGGTTTTATTCGTATCTTATTTTTGATTTTAGTGAGTATCTTAATTTGTCGTTTGGGTTATCAAATTATTGTGGCGGTTTAATCCGAAAGATAAAGTTTGACAACAAAAACATACTTAAATGATGCTGTCTAAAAAACGCACACTTTCTAAGATGAAATTCTAGCCAAGTTCCACAGTATCGAGATATGTCTCGTATTGTGGTTGTTAGCCAATTTTAGAGGTGAAGAATGAATATATTTGAAGCACTACGAGAAAGTCATGATAAGCAACGTTCACTTGCAAAAAAAATAGTTGAAACCAGCGGACATAGTGAGGAGCGAAAAGAGCTTTTTGATTTGTTGAAAAATGAACTCTATGCACACTCAGTTGCTGAAGATCGTTATTTATATATTCCACTGATGTTTGATGATGTCGGTTTGGACATTACACGTCATGCCTTGGCTGAACATCATGAAATGGATGAATTAGTCGAGACACTTGAAGAAACAGATATGAGTAGTCCAAGCTGGCTGGCAACTGCTAAACAATTAAGTGAAAAGGTACATCATCATTTAAAAGAAGAGGAACATAAATTTTTCCAGCAAGCTGGAAAAATCTTGGCAGATGCTGAAAAAGAAAAGTTAGGCAAACAATATCTTGCGGAGTATAAAAAATATAAAACCGAAGTTGTTTGAGGTTTAAATAAAATTTTAGTGATCTTACGGGGCTGGAGATTTCTCTCCACGTAAGGTCACACCAATGGATGCGATCATAATACAAAACAAGGCAACCCACTGAATCAGGCTGATTTGCTCATGGAGAATGACCAATCCCGCCAATGCCGCTAAAGCAGGGGCTAGACTGGTCAATGTCCCGTAACTCAGTTTACTCAAACGTTTCAATGCCATTAGATCGAGCGCATACGGAATCGCTGTCGCAAGGATCGCAATCACGAGAGCTTTACCCCAATATTGGGTATCTAGAAGAACAGGCGCATTATTCCATAAACCAAATGGCAATAAGGTCAAGGCAGATAATGCGATGGCAATCGTTAATGCATGCATTCCTATATTTTGTTGCGCGACTCGATGTCCGTAGTAAATATATAAGGCCCAAAAAATCCCAGCGCCTATAGCGCAAGCGGCGCCAAAATAAGAAAAATTATGTTGGTTGGCATCATGCCAAGGGACCATTAAGGCAATGCCTAAAATTGCAAATGCGACCCAAAGATAATCACTGCGTTGTTTGATTGAAAGCAATGCTAACCCTAGCGGTCCAATAAACTCTAAACCTACAGCAATTCCTTGAGGAAGCTTGCCCAAAGAGGTGTAAAACAGAATATTCATACAGCCTAAGGATGCTGTATAAAGCAGTAAATCTCGCCATTTCAGGTGTTTGAGCTTGGAAATAATGGTCCAAGACCGAAACATGATTGCCACGATGATCGTTGCAAAGCTCAGCCTTAAAATCGTCACGGTGAGGGGGTCAAGTATTGTGATCAGTTGTTTAGCAAATGACGCGCTGATTTGATAAGCTACCATGGACAACACCATGTAAAGCACAGCAACCAATTGGAGATTTTTCATTTAGCCTCTTTTTGCTGTCGAGCGCGTTGCATGGTAAAAGTACAGCCGATGGAGGCGATGATAATGGTGGTTAAGGCGAGCCATTGATTCCACAATAATTTTTCACCTAAAAATACAAAACCTGAAAGCGCCGCAACTGCTGGTTCCAAGCTCATTAATGTACCAAAACTCAAAGGTGTTAGATTGCGCAAAGCAATCATTTCTAATGAGAATGGCAAGGCACTGGCGAGAATTGCAAGCCCAATAAAATAATACAGATTTGGCAGTTCAAAAACACGATCAATTGCACCAGAAAATACTGCAAAAGGCAGCAAACACAGCATACCGATGCTCATTCCAAGACAGACGGTATGATTGCCAGAAATACCTGAAGGCTTTTGTCCTGCAATAATATAGAGTGCCCAACATGCACCTGCACTGACGGCAAAGAATACACCAACGAGATCAAGACTATGTTGAGCCTGTTGCAATGGAAATAAGAGAATCAAGCCTAAAATGGCACAACCAACCCAAATAAAGTCATATTTTTGGCGCGCATGATAGAGCGCGACGCTTAAAGGTCCAATAAATTCAAAAGCAACGGCAATCCCGAGAGGAAGTCGCTCTAGCGATAAGTAGAACAATCCATTCATTCCAGCCAAAGCAATACCATAGCTCAAGATCGCTTTCCAGCGGACTGCACGAAAGTTAATAGTCCAAACTTTGAAAATTACCGCCAAAATGATTGCACCTAAACATAAACGCATCGCAGAAACGGTCAAAACTGGGAAACTTTGGAATAAAATTTTTGCTAAAGAACCACTGCCTTGAACGCAAATCATTGCAAGCATCAATAATGCTATGGCATAGAGTGGTGACTTTAGAGAAGAATTGGACATTTAATCATCAATCAAGTTGGTGTAATTTTCACATAATAATTTAATTTTATCTCAAGATTGGTTGTGAAACGAGCATAATTTTATTGATTTTGAAGTTGCGATGATGACTGTTTTAATTATTAAATAAGCTTTAAGGTTCTTTTTAATAATTATTTATTTATATCATTTTATCGCTCAGATTTTATTGATCCTATTTTACGAATAACTGTCATACATATTCAGATTCATTGGATTCTAATTCCAAGTTTGATGAAGTGTTTAATCTTCTAAATTCGTGTGAATAGTCGTGAGAGTCGATGCAGTTCGTCAGATCACTAAACAAAGCTTTCTGTATCTCTGCTATAAAACTTGGGGGCGTTATAGACCCCGAAAAGTAGTAAAACTGACAATACTTAAATAAATGAAATAATAATTATGGAGGTAATAAGATGTTGAAAATAAAACAAGTTTTTGCCATCGGTATCATGACATTCATTCCTTTCTCAGTATATGCTGCACCTGCTTTTAAAGCCCCTTTTTCCTGTGGTCAAACTTGGAGTTATAGCACTTACCCAGGTCACAACTACAATGCTTTAGATTTTGTGCGCTGGGATAATGGTGCGACATCAGGAGCAGCTGTGCTTGCTTCTGCTGGTGGAACTGTATCGGTAAGCTCAATCGGTTGGAATGGTGGTGCAGGTAATATGGTGGTGATCAATCATGGAAATGGTTGGTCAACTCATTATTTCCATTTAAATGCCATTCATGTCAGTGTGGGTGCTTCAATTGGTCAAGGTCAACAAATTGGTACTGTCGGAAGTACAGGGCAGAGTACAGGACCACATTTACATTATGAACAACGTCTAAATAGTACAGCACAAAGTATTGTGATTAATGGAAACTCGCTTGCCCCTTATCCTGGAAGTTATGGGCAAAGAGTTCTCACCAGTGATAATGGTTGTGGTGGTACAACACCTCCACCACCGCCACCAAGTGGCAATAAATATTGGGTAGACACGTGGGCGGATGCCAATGGACGTTCTAGTCCAGGTGGTACGATTACTGGAACTTTATATAAAGGTACTCATTATGTGTATTGTAAGGTTTGGGGACCTAAGGTTCAAAACTCGACAGGTACCCAGTGGAACCATTGGTGGTTAAAAACAGATTTAGATGTTGGTCCGACCAATCAATGGGTTTCCGCGTATATGCTATCTCGTTGGGGTAATGATGAAGCTAAAGATAACAGTGGTGTCGTTATTCCAAACTGTCCTTAATCGTTGAGCAAAAAAAATCACAGCTAATGCTGTGATTTTTTTTAGTCAATGGACTTAGAACAATACACGTACGCGAATTGTACCTTCTACATTATGTAGGGTATCCAAAGCTTCTTGAGATGCAGATGCATCTACATCCATCACCAAGTAACCGATATCGCCTTTAGTCATTAATGACTGGCCAGAGATATTGATGCCTTGTTCAGCAAATAAGGTGTTGATCTTAGACAATACACCAGGAACGTTTTTGTGGATGTGAAGTAAACGGTGTTGACCATCAGAAAGCGGTAATGCGATTTCAGGGAAGTTCACCGCAGAAAGCGTCATACCTTTGTCTGAATATGCAACAAATTTCTCAGCTACTTCTAAACCAATGTTCGCTTGCGCTTCCATGGTTGAACCACCAACGTGTGGAGTCAAGATCACGTTGTCTAAACCACGTAGTGGTGAAACAAACTCTTCACCATTGGCTTTAGGCTCTTTCGGGAATACGTCAACCGCTGCACCTGCAAGGTGACCTGATTTAATCGCATCTGCGAGATCTTCAATCACAACACATGTACCACGTGCTGCATTTAAGAAGATCGAACCTTGTTTCATTTTTGCAAACTGTTCTTTCTTGAAGAAGTTACGTGTAGATGGTACATCTGGAACATGTAATGAAACTACGTCAGCCGTTGATAAAAGTTCATCCATAGAACCAACTTGACGAGCATTACCTAGAGGTAACTTAGTCACAGCATCAAAATAGATAACTTTCATACCCAAGCTTTCAGCTAAAACAGAAAGTTGTGAACCAATTGAACCGTAACCGACAATACCTAAAGTTTTGCCACGAGTTTCATACGAACCAACAGCTGATTTATCCCAACCGCCAGCATGTGTAACTTTTGATTTTTCAGGAACACGACGAAGTAATAAAATAGTTTCAGCTAGAACGAGTTCAGCAACTGAACGTGTATTTGAATATGGTGCGTTGAAAACAGGGATACCACGTGACATCGCTGCTTTTAAATCGACTTGGTTTGTACCGATACAGAAACAACCTACCGCAATCAATTTATTCGCTGCTTCAAAGATCTCTTCAGTCAATTGAGTACGCGAACGAATACCAATAAAGTGCGCATCTTTGACAGCGGATTTTAATGCGTCGCCTTCAAGTGCAGTTTTGTGGTAATCGATATTGGTATAACCCGCAGCGTTTAAAGTATCGATAGCGTTTTGATGAACGCCCTCTAACAATAGAAAACGGATTTTATCTTTAGGGAGTGATAGATGTTGGCTCATAACGGCTCTACGCTATATCAGGTCGGATTTAAATCGCCGTATCATAACATGTTTGATCAAAATGAGGGCGATTTGATTGCAAATTGGGGCATCGAAATACTGATCATTTTTCATGGAAATGTTGACTGATTTTCAAGTTTAGCCTTGTGCGATGCAGTATCTTGATGCAATGCTTTATCCAATGCGCGCTTCGATGTAAAATGGATAGACCTAATGCGCTCACCTGAATATAAACGGGTTTGAGCTGTTCTGTAGTGTTGCTATATTTGAGTGATCACATCATCTTCATTTTTCTCAAGATTAGAAAAATAATGTTGTGATTCAAATGCCCTATATTTACTTCTTGCTAGGCCTATAAACGATGAATGCTTCAGTCGCTTTAACCCCTGAGTTATTGACCCAATTAACGGCAATTGTGGGTGAAAACCGTATAAAAACCGATGCCGATAGCTTGGAAAATTGGGGACGAGATCATACTAAACATTTTGATCCGAACCCATCAGTCATCGTTTTTCCTTCAAGCACTGAACAAGTTCAGTCTGTTGTCAAACTTGCCAACCAATTTAATGTTGCGATTACACCATCAGGTGGTCGTACAGGGCTTTCGGCTGGTGCAGTGGCAAGCAATGGCGAGATCGTGATTAGCTTTGACAAGATGAATCAGATCTTGGAGTTCTTCCCAGCAGATCGTATGGTACGCGTCCAAGCGGGTGTGGTGACTGAGCAACTACAGAATTATGCTGAAGAACAAGGCATGTACTATCCAGTGGATTTCGCATCAGCGGGTTCAAGCCAGATCGGTGGGAACATTGGTACTAATGCAGGCGGGATCAAAGTCATCAAATACGGTATGACTCGTAACTGGGTGCTTGGTTTAACGGTTGTTACGGGTAAAGGTGACATTTTACGCCTAAACAAAGGCATGATTAAAAATGCGACAGGTTATGCCTTGCAGCATCTATTTATCGGCGGTGAAGGTACACTTGGTTTAATCACAGAAGCTGAAATTAAACTTGAGCGTCAACCACAAAACTTGCAAGTAATGGTTTTGGGTACACCTGATTTTGATGCGGTGATGCCAGTATTGCATGCGTTCCAAAAAGAAATCGACTTAACTGCGTTTGAGTTTTTTGGTGAAGTGGCAATGCAAAAAGTGTTGGATCGTGGTCATGTACAACGTCCATTTGAAACAACTTGCCCATTCTATGTATTACTCGAATTTGAAGCGCCGTATGAGCCGATTATGGACAAGGCCATGCAGATTTTTGAGCATTGTATGGAACAAGGTTGGGTGATTGATGGCGTAATGAGTCAAAGCTTAGAACAAGCACAGAGCTTATGGCGTTTACGTGAAGATATTTCGGAATCGATTGCACCGTATATTCCTTATAAGAATGATATTTCAGTGTTAATTTCGCATGTCCCTGCGTTTATCTCAGAAATTGATGCGATCGTTTCACAAAACTATCCAGACTTTGAAATCTGCTGGTTCGGTCATATTGGCGACGGTAACTTGCACTTAAATATTTTAAAACCTGAAAACTTAACTAAAGACGAATTCTTTGCGAAGTGTCAGGTGGTGAATAAATATGTGTTTGAAACTGTGAAAAAATATGATGGTTCGATCTCTGCTGAGCATGGTGTGGGCATGACCAAGAAGCCATATTTGGAATATTCTCGTTCGCCTGAAGAAATTGAATATATGAAAGCATTAAAATTGGCATTTGACCCGAATGGGGTGATGAATCCTGGGAAGTTATTTGATCTTTAATGCTTGTAAAATATTAAAATATCACTTAGAACGTATAGTAAATATACGTTCTAATGAGAAACAAAATGTTAGAGAAAATACAAATTACAAGTAATGAATTAGTAATTGGTTTGGTTGGTGCGGTGGGAAGTAGTTTGACCTCTTTGACTAATATTACTAAAAATTTATTAGAAGAAAAATTTAATTATGAAGTGGAAATTATAAAAATTTCTAAGGATATTTTAACCAAGTATTTTCCTCATGATTATGAAGCTAGCAATACTTTTAATCGAATTAGTGACTACATGGATAAAGGGAATTATCTTAGAAAAGAGCATGAAAGTGACTATTTGGCTTTAGAAGTTTCAAAACTTATAGCAAATAGAAGAAAGCAATGGAGTCTAAATAATCATGAAGCAGATAGCTCTAAACGTAGAGTTGCTTATATTATTAACTCTTTAAAACATGAGGCTGAAATTCATGCCTTAAGACAGATCTACTCTAATAGTTTTTTTCAGTTATCTTTGTACGAATCTAAGACAGCTAGAACTAATGCTTTAGTTCATGAACATGGTATTAGTGAAGAAAGTGCAAATAAGTTAATTGAACGTGACGAGGGAGAGAGTAATTCATATGGACAACATACTAGTGAAGCATTTCATTTAGCTGATTACTTTCTAAAATTTGATAAGAGTCATAATGAATTAAAGGAATCATGTTTTCGTTTTTTAAAAATTGTCTTTGCCGATCCATATGTAACTCCGACATTTAATGAGTTTGCAACTTATATGTCATTCACGGCAAGCCTTCGTTCAGCTGATTTATCAAGACAAGTTGGTGCTGTGATTACACGCGATCAAACCATTCTAGCACTAGGTTCAAATGATGTACCTAAATTCAAAGGAGGAACTTATTGGCCATATTTTGATGAAAGTACTGGTGAAATAAAGGATTACGAAAATGGTAGAGATTTCACTTGTAAAGAAGATGCAAATGCTATTGAAAAAAATGAGATAATTACGGACTTATTTAATAAGCTTGAAGTTGTAATTGATAAGTCTATTGATCAAGATAGAACAAAAAATATTAAACAAGAAATTAAGAATATTCTTCAAGAGAGTAAAATAAAAGATATTACTGAATATAGTAGAGCAGTTCATGCAGAAATGGATGCTTTGTTAACATGTAGTAGAAGTAATATTTCAACTGCTGGGGCTTCTTTATTTGTTACTACTTTTCCTTGCCATAATTGTGCAAAGCATATTATTGCAGCTGGTATCGAAAAAGTAATTTTTGTAGAGCCATATCCAAAAAGCAAAGCACTTCATTTACATAGTGACTCAATAGCAAAAAAATGGGAAAGTCATGAGAATGAATACAATAAGAAACTAGTATTCGAACCATTTGTAGGGGTAGGTGCTCGTAGTTTTGTAAACCTATTTTCTATGTCTTTAGGGATTGGTACAAAACTTAAGAGAAAAAATAAGGATGGAAAAGTTATAGAGTGGGATTCGAAAATGGCAACTTTAAGAATGCCTCTGAATATTTTGTCCTATAAAGATTTAGAGTTACAAATTATTAAAGAATTAGAGAAAAAGCATTTATGAACATCCATCACGAAATCGAAAAATTATTCGAACAGCGCCAAGACATACCATTATTTTATATCGAAAGTGGTAGTCGTTTATGGGGTATGGCTAGCCCTGACAGCGACTATGATGTACGTGGTTTTCATTTACCGAGTAAAGATCAATATTTTGACTATAAAAAGTACCGTGATCTAATCGAAATCATGGATGGGGATTTTGATTTCGTTTCTTATGATCTCGATAAAATGTTTGGATTACTGGCAAAAAGTAACCCAACGGTTTTGGAATGGGTCAGAGCACATATTGTATATTTTAATGCTTTTCCAGAATGGCAAACCTTTCGAGATGGATTGCTTGAGCGAATCGATTATAGCGCGCTATACCATCACTACTTATCGCTGGCTAAAGGTGGCATGAAAGTGATGCAAACTGCGGATAATTTTACTTATAAGAAAGTATTTTATTCGATTCGTGGTTTGATGTCGGCAGAGTTAGCAACCCAAGAAGTGATGCCTGAATTATTGATTACCGATTTATTTGCGCAAGTCTCTGAGCACGATCCATTACGTCATTGGGCAGAAGATTATTTAGAAATTAAAAAACAGCAGAAAGAAAAAGCCCAACTCCCTGAAGTGGAACAAGCAGCGATTCTGAATTTACTTAAAACTAAGATTGAGCAGTTGGCTGCTAAAGAGATGCAAAAAGCTGATCGTCGAGAGGGCTTAGAACGTTATTTAACGGAATATAGTCGGCATTTGAAGCAGTATTATTATCAGTAAAAAATGTCTTTTGCTATTTAATAGGGAGATAAAAGGCATTTACTCTGAATTTATACATTAATCTGCTTGTGCTAAATGTCATCCACAACCTGCATGCTATTGGTAATATATTGTTTTTGCAAAATAAGTAAATATATCCCAGTAGTGAACAGGTTTTGTGGGTGACGAGGTTTTTGGTTACTTTTTTAAAAAAGTAACGTAAGCCTATAGGTTATATAGGATGTATCACGGTAAGACACTGAAAAGAAAACTATTCTTTCCTTTTTCCTCTAAGACCATCAAGTGATTAGAGCTTTTTAAAAACTAGCTTCCAAAATACGCACTTTTACATCAGCCACATGCCCTTTGGTCGCTTCAAAATGCTTCAGCATATGTGTCGTTTGCATATGTGCTTCAAGGTGAGCTGTACTTTCCCATTGTTCTAACATCACAATGCTATTTTCATCTTGCGTCTGCATCGCAATCGCTGGTAGATGATCAATCAATGGGGCATAACCGTGACAACCTTCTTCTGCCAATACAGTTGGAATGATTTTTTGGAATGCATCTAATACGGCTTGGCGGTGTTCTGTGCCTGTATGTGTCTGAATTTCAGCAATAATCGTCAACATAGTATTTCTCTCTTAATTCATGTTCGTAAAAAACTGATCTAAATGGGCTTTATAATCTTCGATATAGCTTGGGACATTTGGCATTTTGATTACATCATTCACGATAAAGGTCGGGAGTGATTCCATACCCAAGAATTGATTGGCTTTATGGAAAGGTAAATACACACCATCTACACCCACACCGTGAAAGAATTGATCAGGATCAGTGAATGCTTCCATTGGTGCATTCCATGTGAGCGACAACATGTATCTTTTACCTTGAATCAAACCACCTGAACCATATTTTTTAGAAGCATCAGAACGGCTACGTCCATCACTCGCGTAGAGTGAACCATGACCAATGGTAAACACATCGTCAATGTATTTTTTCATGGTCCATGGCGCACCCATCCACCAACCTGGCATTTGATAGATCACTACATCTGCCCATAGATATTTTTCAATTTCGGCTTGGATATCATAGTCACAGTCAGTACGTGTCACTTGTACAGTATGACCTAAGGCTTTTAGATGTGACTCAGAAAAGTCAGTCAGCGTGTCATTTAACTCACCATTTGAGTGAGCGAATTGTTTAGCACCATTAATAATTAAAATATTGCTCATGGAATAACTCAAAATAGATTTCTAAAACTTGAGTGCATTCTAGAGCGTCTATTCATGAGTAAAAATGTATAAATAAGCAAAATACTATTGACCAAAAATCAACGATTGCTCGACGAACGCTGCTTCCAAGTTCGCTCTCAGTCGCTTATATCGTAAATACAACATGGATCTGCAGCATGTATACATATCACGACTAGTCGATTTATTTCTAAGGGTTAACATAAATAGATACTTTTACGAGGAAAATGAAAAATGCATAAACTTTGTATGATCTTAGGGGTAGGGGTGTTTTTGACTGCATGTAATCAACCTACGCCATCATCTCCGCAGCAAGCCGAGACCGAACCGAATACAGCGATGCATGCGGTATTATCAGATCAGCCGAATTTATTTGATGAAGACAGTAATCTAAAAATAGATCAGCAATTTAATCGTGCAGAAAATCCTAGTGAAGCACAAGTGACAGTTGAACAGTCTCAACTTGATGATTCTGTGATTGCCATTCGTACAGAATATCAATTAAAACGTGATCAAACGGTGTGGAAAATCGTGAATAAGAAACAAAGTTATCAATGTGCTAGAGGGGAGAACACAGCTAACTTCCAATTTGAGTTATGCCCTTGATCCATTGATATGATTTTGAGTTGACTGAAAGATAGACAATATTGTGGATAACTTTTGGGTTATTCACATATTAAAACATTTGCCTAAATTGCGGTCATTTTTAAAAAGTGCTACAGTTGCGCGTGGAAATTTTTCCTAACGATAAAATATTTTATCAATCTCACGAAAATATATTTTTTCTTATATACACCTTGTGAATACGGTGTTTTCACATTTATTACATGCGCTCTCACAGCATGAAAATCAAAATTTAATTTAAATCTAAACCATAAAATCGTGTGGTGATGTTCCTATTTTCTTTGTATGGAAATGGGGCGCATCCGAATTGGTTGTTTTTGTGAATAGAACATGATGACGAATAATCAAAATATGACGTTAAACCGTATAACGCTCATGTTTCCTTTAGCTTTGGTGCTATTTGAGTTTGCGGTTTATATTGGTAATGACTTGATACAGCCTGCAATGCTGTCGATTACCCAAGAATTTGGTGTCAGTGCGACGTGGGCTCCTTCATCTATGTCATTTTATTTATTGGGTGGTGCCAGTGTTGCGTGGTTGCTTGGCCCCCTTTCAGATCGACTTGGACGTAAAAAAGTCCTGCTAGCGGGTGTCGCTTTCTTTACGATATGTTGCTTGTTGATTTTATTGACACATAACATTGAACAATTCTTAGCATTGCGTTTCTTGCAAGGCATTGGTTTGACTGTCATTTCCGCAGTTGGTTACGCGGCTATTCAAGAAACATTTGAAGAGCGAGATGCCATTAAGGTCATGGCGTTGATGGCCAATATTTCTTTGCTTGCGCCATTATTAGGCCCTGTACTGGGTGCTTTTTTAATTGAACATATTTCTTGGCATTGGGGCTTTGTTGCAATTGCATCAGTTTCTTTTTTGAGTTGGTTTGGTTTAAAGAAATTTATGCCATCTGTACAAGAAAGCAGAGCCAAGCAACCATTTAGTTATATCTTTGATGATTTCAAAAAGGTATTTAGTAATCGTCGTTTCTTAGGTACAAGTTTAGCTTTGCCGTTGGTTGCGATGCCATTGATGTTATGGATTGCATTGTCTCCTGTGATTTTGGTCGATGAATTGAAACTGAGTAGTTTGCAATATGGCTTGGCGCAATTTCCAATTTTCTTCGGTTTGATTGCGGGCAACATCGTCTTGATCAAAGTCATGGATCGTTTTGCATTAGGTAAAACCATCTTGGTGGGTTTGCCGATTATGTTTCTCGGTACATTATTTCTGATTTTGGGTGTAATTTGGCCGCTGTATTTAGTGCCATGTTTATTGATCGGTATGACTTTGATCAGCTTTGGCGAAGGGATTAGTTTCTCTGTGATGTATCGTTTTGCCTTGATGTCCTCAGAAGTATCGAAGGGAACAGTAGCTGCAGCGGTATCCATGGTGATGATGATGAGTTTCTTCATTATCATCGAGTTGGTTCGTCTAATGTATACTTATTTCCATATTTGGGCTTTTGCACTCGCAAGCGTGACCTTGATTGCTTTATGGTTTGCTCAGCCGAGACGTGTCTTAAAACAGGTCATGCAAGCACGTCGAGCGGAAGGCTTATATTAATAAAAAAGCTGAGTCATGAGGCTCAGCTTTTTATTTTGTTGGAAAAAACAGCAAGACTGTGGATATCTTTTTAGATACCCACAGTCTTTCTTTATTTAGAATCGGGTGGGGCTTCAAGTTGTGCCACAGGTTGTTGCTCTACATTTTCATGTAACCACTCACGCCAGATTGCCAGTAATACAGCCAAAATCACAGGGCCAATAAATAAGCCGACTAGACCAAAACTGGCAATGCCACCTAATACACCAAACATAATCAAAATGAATGGAATCCGTGTTGCGCCAGAGATTACTAATGGGCGAATAACATTATCTGCACTGCTGACAATGACAACCCCCCAGATGATGACTCCAATCGCCTCAACAGTTTGTCCTTGAGAGAATAACCATAATCCAACCCCGAGATAAGAAATTGGTGTCCCAAATGGAATCAAGGCCAAAATAAAGGTGACAATGGTCAATAGCATCGGGTTTGGTACGCCAGCCACAAAGTAACTTAAACCAGCCAAAAGTGCTTGAGCAACCGCAGTTAAGCCGATGCCATAGACAACAGCACGTGTGGTTTCAGAGATTGTTTGCATATAATGCTGTACACGTGGTCCAATCACCATTTCTAAGGCACGTCTTACTTGTGCCAAGATGATTTGTCCATCACGATAGAAAAAGAATAAGGTCATCAAGGCAAAGGTCAATTTGACTAAATTACGACTGATTTCACTGAGGACAAAGCGGCCATAACTTAAATGACTTTGAATCCATTCTGCAATACTGCGGGTAATGCTATTGGGGTCACCACTGAGTTCATTGATGGTGTGACTAATATCTTCACCAATAACGGGTAGGTTGCGGATGAAGTCAGGAACTTGGATGTGTCCCGAGAACAATTGTTTTTGTAAATTGAGATATAGATTTCGACCTTCAAGTTGCAGCAAGAAAATCGCAAAAATAAAGGGAACCCCAATCACTAAAATGACCAGACTAATCATAATCGTCGCATTTAAGGTCGGGCGATTTTCCCCAAAGAAGCGACGTTGTACCCATAGATACACAGGCCAGGTCATATAGGCAATAATAGCAGCCCAAAGCACAGGAACAATAAAATATTTGAGAATATTAAATCCCAAAAACATCAGGACAAAGAACAGTCCAAACAGCAAAACGCGTTGTAAGACAGGAGCGTATTGTTGCACCATAATTTTCTCTAGTGCTTGAAGTTGAATGAATCCATATTAACTGAAAAATCAGAGCAGCGATATTTTCCTTTTCATCTTTTAAGATTTGATATCAAAAGATTACCTTTCTTTGCAAAGACTAAAACCATTCACTCGGATCATCAACCAACTGATTGAGCACAGGCTGCCATTGGCTTTGTATCGTCACAAAATTCTTTTGTGATTTATCAAAAATACTCAAACCTTGCATAGCGAGTGTTCCATAGGCGCTTCGTTCAGAAATCCATGCCACAGGGGGATGCTCAATTTTGGTAAAAAAGTTTTGAATATCTTTGGAACTCGCGCTATTTGGCTTAACGCGATTGGCAATCAGTAAAATTTGTACTTTACCTTTACGAATGCGTTTAATCTCTTGTAAATGTTTGAGGAAGCGACGAGTACTATCAATATCAAAAAATGAAGGCTGTATCGGTGTGACAATCGCATGTGCTTCACTGACCAATTGTTCAGCATGTTCACCTGAAAGTGCCCCAGGCGCATCAATAATCAAATAATCCAAGTTTTTAGGTGCATCACCAATTGATTTCTCATGGCGCCAATCTAGACTTTGGATCTCTGTGACGGTTTCAGGACGTTGTTTTAACCATTGTAATGCGGATTTTTGATTGTCAGCGTCTGCTAAAGCAACCTTATATCCTTTTTGTGATAATGCTGTAGCGAGGGTGATTGCCGTCATGGTTTTACCACAGCCACCTTTTTGATTTGCGATTAATATTGTCTTCATGAACTTAGATTTATTTAACAGGTCTTTATATATTCAACTATACCTTAGCATCTTTTTTACCAGAGTGTGTGACACATGACAAAAGTTTAATGTTGCAGTTAAATAGCAACCTTGAAGGATAAGGACGTTTTTATGTCGGTTTGGCTTGCAATGCTGATAGGTGCTTGTATCGGTGTGGTTTTGACCACAATTATTTTGTCCAATAGTCGTAACGGACGAATTCAAGCAGAGTATGAAAAATATATTGCAGAATTAGAGTTGGAACATAAACAAGCATTATTAGATGCACAGAAACGCAGTGTGAATACCAGTCGTGCTGTACTCAAAGGAAAAATGGCTGAGCAGTTTGCGCCCATCCTTCCAGAGTTTCGTTATTTACCCAGTGATGCTAAGTTTTTGGGCGACCCAGTGGATTATGTCATTTTTGATGGTTATACCGACTTTCGTGATGGGGATGGCGAGGCCGAAGATATTGAGGTGATTTTACTGGATATTAAAAGTGGCGGTGCACGCTTGAGTAAAGGGCAGCAAGCCATTGCTCAAGCAGTGCAAGAAGGGCGGGTACGCTTTGAAACGCTGAGAATCGATTTTGAGGGCTAGGCATTTTTAGACTTTTGTACTCTTGCCAATAACATTTTTTGAGCAATGACGGGGATACCTTCAGCGTCAAAATATTCTTTTTCTGCAAATTGAAACTTTGTTTGCAATAGATTTCGTTCTATATCTCGGTTGAGATGGCAGCCATCGCCAATGCGCTTTTGAATTGGTGTTAATATCGTTTGTAGAGATTGGATTTTAGCAGAATCTGGATGTTTGACATGTTCGAGTAAGTGGAATGTTCCCGTTGGTTTTAGCACACGGAAAACTTCTGCAAGTGCTTGGTCGAGTTGAGGAATACTACACAATGTCCATGTTGAAACAACATGATCCAAAGACGCATCAGCAAAAGGCAGCTTTTCTGCGCTGGCTTGAATATGTTTGACATAGAATGGTGCATGTTGAACACGTTCTACCGCAAGTTGGTAGATATCAGGATTTGGTTCTAATGCATATAGCGTGTCGATATTGCCATAAAATGGAATATTCAGGCCCGTACCAAAGCCGATTTCTAGTACATCGCCTTCAATCGGCAGTAATAGTTCACGACGTCGATCCATCAAACTGGCTGTTTGCATGACTTGATTGAGTAAATGAGGAAAGATACGGCGTTGATAAAATTGATAAATCATACAGATCCATCCCTTGATTAAATAAAGCAACACATAAATAACAGCACAAAAATATGACCAAAGTGAGTTTGATTGTTACTAAAAAACGCACTTTTTTTCACCATCCAAGCATACTATGAAGAGAGTTAGTTTTTTAAGTTTTTAGTGATATTTTGAGGATGATTGAGCCATGAAAAAGCGTCTATGGATGAGTTTATGCATGGTTGCGGCACTTGGACAAACACACGCATCAAGTAATGGCGTTGAATATAATATTGCCAACGGCTTAGCGCCAGTCGTGAAGTACCAATCAATTTCTGTGCTTCAACCTTTTGATGGGAACTTTCGAATTCTTGGTTCTAAAGTCTATCATGATGATGAACAAGCAAAATTTTCACCGATTGATTACGCCGTGAGTCTGGATTTATTTACCGATCCAGAAATTGCTCGAACCATCTCGGTTCGTCAGTATGATCGTTATCTCAATTGGAATATGAAAACTTTGCCTGTGCCACCTGATCAAGCCATTAAAATGGTATCAAATATGCACATCATTCCAGCAAATCCTGAGATTGCAAAACAAATCAAACAGGTCAAGCGTGGGGATTTGGTCAATCTAAAAGGTGAGTTGGTTGAAGTGCGTGATAAAGATCTAGTTTGGACATCTTCTCTAACTCCTGGTGGTGTAGGTGATGGGGCGTGTGAGTTATTTCGTGTGAGTTCGATTGAATGGATCGAAAGACAGAAAATTTAAAAAGATAGCTTTAAATGGAAAAAAGCCCCTGAGTTTAAGACCAGGGGCTTTTTTATGAGATAAATGTATAAACTTTCAATTAGTCTTCAGGTGTTTGCTTGTTTTTCCAGTGGTGTAATTGGCTTTGAGCATGCAAATACTGATTAAGTTGGTCTACTTGCTGAGCAGAATCTGCTTGAGTATTCGGTTGATCCAAAACTTTGGCTTGATGTTCCCAATAACTATAGAGTAGACCTTGGATATAACGTCCTTGTTCGGTTTTAAGATCTAGTTCCTTGAGCATGATCAGCGCAGATTTTACATTATCCTTTTGGCGTTGCTGTTCAAACTCAGGTGTGAGTGTCCCTTTCTCACGCATTTCCGCTACTTCAATTTCCATACTGTCCGTCATGTCCGTGAAGCGTTGATCGTAATCTTCTAGAATGGCAATATCCGCAGCGTCATTTGCAGTATCAGGAAATTGCTTGATTGGCACTGGATTGAGTTGACCAATTGCATCTTTGACAGAATCACTCGTTCGATCATTTGATCGTGAGGGTTCTTGTTCTTTGTTACATGCACTGAGCATGAGCGCTGCAGTTAATGTAAATGTGATCGCCAGCGTTTTTTTAATTTTAGACATAGTTCCACTCAAGTTGATATTTTCTGAAAATGATAAGCAAAAGTACGATAAGGAAAGTCAATCTGATCTTGCGGATTTAATCCCGTAAAATCAAATACAATTTGTTCAAATTTTGCCTTTAATCGTTGTTGCTCGTGTTGGGACATGGCAGCAATAAAACTGGTCGAAAGTAAGCGCTTACTCACCACTTGTTCTACAGTACCATGATGATAGAGCTGGAAGTTTTGTAGTCCATTGAATTTGAACAGTCCTTGATGTTCAAATACCTGTTTCCATTGTCCAGTATGGTAACGAGGCGTATCACCTTCGAATGGTGCAATCTCATTTGCTAGGGCTTTCACCCAATCGACGTCAATATCGCGTTGATTCCAGACTAGGCCTAAATGTCCTGAAGGTGCTAACACACGATGCATCTCTTTCAATGTTTTTAGATTAGCAAACCAATGAAATGATTGTGCGCAAACAATAGCATCAATGGATTCATCATCCAAAGGGAGTTGATCACTAAACGCTTGTAGTGAAATTACCATAGGATGTGCTTGTTGTAACTGCTGTAACATTTCGGTTACAGGCTCGATCGCAACAATTTTTGCTTGGGTTTGTAAGAGGTAAGGTAAGAATTTGCCAGTCCCAGAACCTAGGTCGATAACAGTGGAATTTTCATCTATCTGGAGTCGATCTTGCAGCCAAACCCCTATTTCTTGTGGATAATTGGGGCGAACCTGTTGGTAGAGTTCAGCCCCTGAACTAAAGCCCTTTTGTGCCGCTGGATGCAAGGATTGTGTCATTTTTTGCGCTTTTTAATCTGCCCGATCTCTATAAAATAAGATACTCCGCAATTTTGGATTGGCAAAGTAAGTATTTGTTGATTCCCATCAAGGATCTTTTTTTAGTGTGAGCATGGATAAACAAATAATATTTGAAGATGATCATATTCGCGTTATTTTTTTAAAAGGTTCAAGTGATACTTTAGTGGTTTCGTTTGGCGATTTGATTAGTCGCGCTAAAGGCATGTCCATCAATGCTGAAAAATCATTAATAAAATACCAATACAATGTGATCGGCATTATGCCGAAGCAAAAGACATGGTTTCCCAAAAGCAGCATGCTCAACATGCAGCAACAGATTCAACCATTTTTAGCACAGTTTAAAGAGCGAGTCGGCTATGGTGGCTCGATGGGTGGCTATGCTGCCATTAAGTATTCAAATTTATTGAATATGCAAAAAATTGTGGCTTTTGTACCGCAATACACCATTGATCCTGAAGTGGTGCAAGACCGCCGTTATGCAGAGTTTTTTGATGTATCAATTCATCAACATATGGAAATTCAACCGGATGAAGTTGATTCATCTCGTGAATATATCATTGTCTATGATCCATATTTTGCTGAAGACAAAGAGCATTTCTTAAAAATTAAACCATTATTACCGCAAATGCATGTGATTCATTTACCCTTTACAGGACATGAAGCACTTTCTGTTTTGGCGAGTTCTGAATTACTGAATGATTTTGTTGAAAAGCCATTTGATATTACCTACTTCTATCAGCGGGTTCGTCAAGTGAAGAAGCAGAGTAAATTCTATTATCGTCATGTACTTGATGCTTTACTGCCTCGACATCATCAGGCGTTATTAAAAATTTTAGAAAATAACGATCTACAGTTAGATGAACGTTATTTCGATGCGGTGATGAAACAAAAACTCGTGCAGCAATTGTTCAGATTGAAACAAGGCACTGAGCAGAACTTAGTGAAATTAGGAGCATTACCCCATTTTGTGCAACAAAATGGGGCGGTAAGCCCAAAAGTTAGCACGAGTCAGCATGAGTTCTTGGTTTTTAATTTGGTGAGTTTAAAACTCGAAAGTTATAGTGCAGATGTGATTGCTGCACAGTCGCAATATTTGCTTCCTTTAAGTGGTAAAGGTACTGCTTTGATTGAGTTAGCATTGAATGGCGACCATTACTTATTGACGATGAATGATCGGGGGATACATAAGCTGATCGCGTTAGATGAACCGTTACCTTTGGATCAATCGCCGTTAATTTTTAAGCAATATGCTGAATTTTGCAGTGTGAGCTATAAGCAATTGACTCTGGCTTGTGATGCAAACGGTTTAAGCCATTTTATTGAAAATAACGTAGATGAACAGACCAAATTATTCTTGATTTGAGTGCGAAATCAGAAGCATAAAAAAAGCCTTTTGAGCATTCAAAAGGCTTTTTTTTGATGAGTATTTGAGTTTAGTTCGCGCCCACTTTAGCATTGGTGTTTACATTCGCGTTTACGCCTAACACTTTTACACCAACATTTGCACCTGCTTGTGCTTGTTTTCGATCAGCATTCAAGCCTGTTTGTGCTTGCACAGATGAGTTGCCAACATGAACGCCAGTTTGTGTATTTAGACCAATTGATTTTGATTCAGCTTTACGATCCTGATAGCGTTTTTTAGCCTCTGCACGTGTCTCAGTAGCGACAGTTTTACCATCTACTGCTTTGTTTACCGCATAGTTGCTTCCATTTTTAACAGCAGCACCAGTCGTGTGAACGACAGATGAGCCAACATTTGCAGCAGTGCCCACCGTTTTTTGGGTGACATTTACCCCAGTGTTTACAGCTGCATGACCAACATGTTGAGCTGTTTGACCTACGCCTTGTGCTGTATTTTTGACTGCACCCGTAACGCCTTTAATTAAGCCGCTTGACTGTACAGAAACTTGTGCTGAGCCACTCGCATTTGCACCAACGTTTTGTGCAAAAACTGATGCAGAAGCAAGAATACTTGTTGTCACGATAGCTGTTTTGATCATTTTTTTCATTGCGGTTTCCTTAAGTGATGTGCCATATCAGGGCACTTCATAATCGCCATTGCATCATAGCGAGCAAAAAGGAGAAAGCTATGGATTTCAGCAAAACTTTACAAGCACGTTACAGCAGAAACACACTCTAGCGGTAAATTGTGGAGAATGCCTAAAACTATAAATATGTGAAATATATATTTTTAATTAAGGTTTTAAATTTATGTATCTCTTGGTGATTAGCTTATTTTAAGATGCAGCTAATCTCGATGAAAATGAAGGAGAGCCGTTCTTTTATCTAATTTTTACTCAAATATGATTTAAATTTAAAAGTGGCATTTTTATTGCTTGGTATAAAAGTGTGGAAAATTTATTTTGAGTTTTCATTAAATTTATTGATCTCAATAGAAAACTTATCATCTCTCAAACCATTCTACTATGAGGTAATTGCCGTCTAAAAACCAAGTATTATCGCTATTTGCATTTAATTCATTTCAATGTTTGTAAAATATGAAAATTAATGTGAATATTAATGTTAATAATTATTGGTTAATAGATGATTAAAACAAAACCTTGCAATAAGCAGTAAAAGAAATATTGGAGAATATGAATGAAAATGATTGCGGCATTTTTACTCTTATTGGTTGGATTAGGCGTGATCGTACTGTATTTCCAACCATCTGACCCACTGACTTCATCAAATGATCTGTATATCCACCAGATGAAAGATGATTATCTTGAAGTTCCATCCAAACCACTCAATCAGCAGGAGATTAACCAAAAAGAGATTAAAACAACAACTTTATTAAACCAATCTGGCACATCGGAAGAGGAGGCTCAATTTTATAACACCAAAAGTGACTCAGCGATTCAACCGATAGATCCAGAAACTGATCCAGCAAATCAAATTAAAACGCTTTAATCATCGCATGGTCTTTATCCAAGCCCATGAGAGATACATGTTCTTTATCCAAGAACAATGGAGATAGAAATTGAAAAATAAAACGTTGTTATTACTAAGTTTATGTATTTTATACAGTACCAATACTACAGCAGCAGCGCTGAGTGCAACACAGTTAAAGCAACAGTTGAATTCAACTGCTTTAGCTAAAGTTGCTAAAGGCAAGATCGATCTTAATGCTTTGGTAAATAATGAGTCGAATGATTTACTCATTGAGTATGAGACGAATTTTTCTCATATTTCACCAAGTGCAGAAAAGCGGAGTTATATTGCTGAGGGAAAAACGCAGTTTAAAGCAAAATTTGCTCAAGCTTCAGGTTTCCAAACTTTACGCGAATTTAATGGAATACCGATGGGGCTCTATCGAATTCAAGACCGAAAAACATTGGCTCAGGTTCTAAATGATCCTTCAGTCAAAGGGGTATATCCGAATCGTAAGAATACACCGACCACAATGCAAAGTTTGCCATTAATCAATCAACCTCAAGCTGTAGCGAATGGCTTAACAGGCGAAGGTTCGAGTGTCGTGGTGATCGATACTGGGGTGAATTATAAGCACTCGGATTTTGGTTGTACGGCAGTCAATACGCCAGCTTCAACATGTCGCGTGGTGCATTCCTTTGATACTGCACCTGACGATGGCAGCTTAGATGATGATGGGCACGGTAGTAATGTTTCGGCCATCGTTGCTAAAGTTGCGACGAAAACTAAAATTATTGGTATCGATGCATTTAGAAAGGTCAGATCCCAAGGGCAATGGGTCAGCACGGCCTATGATAGTGATATTCTCGCAGGTGTAAATTGGGCAGTAAATAATGCTCAAGCCTATAATATTAAAGCGATTAATATGAGTTTGGGCGTGCCTGGAGTGAAATATACCTCGGAATGCCAAAACAGTAGTTACGCAACTGCCTTTGCCAATGCACGTGCAGCCAGAGTTGTTCCTGTCGTCGCATCTGGTAATGATGGATTTGCTGATGGGATATCTTCACCAGCATGTGTGGCAGGTGCCGTGCGTGTAGGTGCTGTATACGATAGTAATATGGGAAGTTTAGCGTGGAGTAATTGTACTGATAGAACTACAAATGCGGATAAGGTTACTTGTTTCAGCAATGGTGGTTCACTGGTCACTTTACTCGCACCAGGTGCATTGATTACCGCAGGTGGTGAGACACAAGGTGGAACATCACAAGCTGCACCGCATGTGGCAGGGGCGATAGCATTGTTGCGTGCCAATAGTGTGAGTCCAACGGAAAGCATTGATCAAACTATTCATCGCTTGAGAGTCACAGGCAAGTCAGTTACCGATACGAGAACTGGTTTGGTCTTCCCGCGTATTGATGTATTGGCTGCAAGTAACGGCTTATCATCCAATTAAGGTTAATTTTTTATAGTTTAAATTGATCTAGAGTACGTTTAAAAGTGCCATAACTCGTTGCATGATCTTAATCTGCAACGAGTTTTTTTAATTATTAATGACATTTAGCTAAATTGTCAGCACTAAAATTACTTTGCAGCTTCTTAAAATTTGCTTGAATGGCTGGTTCTTGAATATTAAATATGGCGGATGTTTGGGTGGGTGAGTTGGTATTATTTGAATATTGTGTTGTGTTGGTGCTGGCTGAGATTAAGCCTTGACGATTAAAAATCCAATGCTCCACAGCTTGACCACCCTCAAAATTACCCGTGAATTCAATAAAGCAATTTTTCGGTTGTTGAATAAGTCGAGCGGTATTGTTTTCGGTCGTAGGGGTTGCTTCGATATTTTGAACTTGTTCTAAAATTTGAGTAGCTGTAGTTGTCTGGATCGGAGAGGAAGAACAGCCTGTAAAGATAAAGCTTGTGGTGATTGAAAATAAAAGTGCTTTTAACGGCGTTACATTCATATGCGAAATTCCAGTTCTATAAATATCAATCATTTCAGTGTGTCGGCAAAGCGAGTTAAGTTCAATTTAGTTTGATGAAGATTGACTAAGTTCAGCACGCTCAATAGGAACATTTCCATCATTGGTACCCACCACCGCATCTTTGGTATCTTGCCATTTTTTAGCAGTGTACTGTTTGGCTTTTTGGGTTTGTTCCTGAACGATTTCTGATTGTTCGGCAGTATATTCTTTGGTGTTTTTCCACCTCTCACTCATTTTTTGTGAGGTGTTTTCAGATGCACCTTGGATGGACTCATCTAGGTTTTGCATGCCTTTACCTGTTTTATATAGCAATACTCGACCGAGACTAGGGTTGTCACCATAAGGAAGTGTTTTTTCAGCCGTTGCAGTATTTGCATTCGCCGTAGTTGTATTTGTTTCGGCTGCCCAGAGAGAAGACGATGTAAATAAGGCTGTGCTAATAAATAAAATCTTGGCTTTAGACATGTTAATGATTCCAATCCTGTGAGCGAATACGTCCAGTTTGGTAGTAAATTGATACGAGTTCAATGAAGTTTTTGAAATCAGCATTTTCATTCACAATGCGATTAATGGATTGCCAATCAACCTCTGTTCGTCTGCGTGCGGGTAATAAAATTTCACTTTCTGTTGGATTTTCTGGTGTTAATAGAATAACGCCAATTCCATGTAAGGCAGATAACATGCGAAGTTCATCTTCAACATCATTTGTAGAAATTGAAGTTGCAACTAAATAGCCTTCATTTGCCCAACTCGAATTGCTTACAGCTTGGAAGAAACTACTACGGATATTTGAGCTGTTAAGTTCTCTCTTGACTTCAAATGACCATAAACGTACATTTTGCCCAGAGCCATGTTTAACACAGGTTTTAACCAATTCATTCCAGTGTTTATCTAATGGCTGCATGGCAACAATATCGGGATGTAGCCATTGGTTGCCATTTTGTCCACGAGAGTTTTTAGAACGTTTTTCATCAATTCTAAGGCAATATAAATTGAGTTCTGATTTTAGAAATTCGATAAGAATTGGATATAAATCATGCTCAGATAAACTCCCTGATTTGATTAAAGGGAGATTTATTTTTACATCTTCTATATTTTCGGTTGTAGTTAACTCTTCTTCGTCAAAAAATTCTGTATGTTCGGATTGAATATTGGGATCATACCAATACACTCGTGGTCGAGGTTTATCTTGTACATGAATAAATGGTGATGTTTTAAGGATACTCTGTTTTATTGACCCAATTTCTGCAAAGACTTGATTAATAAAATCCTCATCCGTTTTGAATCGTGGATTTTGTCGTTTTTGAACATAATCTTCTGGAAATAAAGAGATAATGCCTTCGGCAATTTCCCGAGCTTTGAATTTTTTATTTGGATTCACTTTTAAGAATTCTGCAACTTTTTGTGTTTGTGATAATTTAGACATACTTTAGTAGAGCTATTTTAAAAAGAAAACCCTGCTATTATTAGCAGGGTTTCTATGTTATTTCAATGAATTACAGCGTTTACCCCTGCAACACACTTACATCCGCAATTGCCGTGAATAAATCACGTAACTGAGCCAATAAACGTAAACGGTTGGCTTTTAACTCTGCATCATCTGCCATAACCATTACACCTTCAAAGAAGGCATCGATTGGTGCACGAAGCGCAGCGAGCTTAGACAAGGCTTCTGTATAGTTACGTGCAGCAAGCAATGGCTGAACCACAGGCGTCAATGCTTGAAGTTCTGCATAAAGTGCTTTTTCAGCAGCTTCTACCAGATTCGCTTCAACCACAGCACCTTCAGGTGTCGCTTCTTTAGCAAGAATATTCGCAACACGCTTATTAGCCGCAGCCAATGCAGCCGCTTCTGGCAAGGTACGGAAATGATTGACCGCAGTCACACGCTTATCAAAATCAAGAGGAGATTTTGGTGCAAGTGCTTGAACCGCTTGAATCACATCAACGGATACGCCTTGGTCTTCATACTTAGCACGGTAACGACCTTCAAGGAACGCAACGGCATCCGCACGCGTCTTGTCATGATCTTTAACCACATCGCCATAACCTTGAAGCGCAAAATTAACCAGTTCTTCAATCGTGACATCGAGTTCATTTTCAATGATCAAACGTAAGATACCGATTGCAGAACGACGTAATGCAAATGGGTCTTTAGAACCTGTTGGCGCTTGACCAATACCAAAAATACCAACCAGCGTATCTAAACGATCTGCAAGCGCAATCGTTGTACCTGTTTTAGTTTGTGGTAAGACATCACCCGCAAATTTAGGTAAGTATTGCTCACCTAAAGCCTCGCTTACTTCATGATTCTCACCTTCAAGGCGAGCATAATACGTGCCAGCGATCCCTTGAAGTTCTGGGAATTCACCTACAAGTTCAGAGGTCAAATCACATTTAGCCAGTAAAGCTGCTTTTTCAGCATCGGCTGCATTTGCACCTGTAATTGAAGACAAGGCAACGGCTAATTTCGCAATACGTTCTGATTTGTTCCAAAGCGTACCCAATTGTGCTTGGAATACCATATTGGCGAGTTTTTCTTTACGCGATGCAAGCGGTTGTTTTTGATCTTGTAAGAAGAAGAATTCTGCATCCGACAAACGAGGGCGTACAACTTTTTCATTGCCTTCAATAATTTGAATCGGATCTTTCGACTCAATATTTGAAATAGTAATGAAGTAAGGCTGTAATTTACCTTCAGCATTGATCAAACAGAAATACTTCTGATTGTCCTGCATCGTGGTAATCAATGCTTCTTGAGGAACTGCTAAATAACGCTCTTCAAAGGTCGCACGTAACGCAACAGGCCATTCAACCAGACTTGTTACTTCATCAAGTAAGTTTGCTGGCACAATCGCAGTCGCATTGACTTCATCAGCTAACTTTTTCACTTGATCTTGAATCGTTGCTTGACGCTTTTCAAAGTTCGCAACCACATAAGCTTTTTCTAAAGCAGCTAAATAGTCATTTGCATGTGCTAAAGTCACCGCTTCAGGTGCATGGAAACGGTGACCATAAGTCACATTACCTGCTTTATGATCTTGAATGGTTGCTTCAACCACTTGATCATCTTTCAGCAATACGACCCATTTTACTGGACGCACGAATTCAGTACGACTTGCTGCTGAGCGCATACGTTTTGCGATCGGTAAGTTGTCTAATGCAGTTTGTAAAATTTGTGGAAGTAAAGCATCAAGGCTTTGACCTTTCACATCTTTCAAAAAGCAAACCTTTTCTACTTTACCTGCTTGGAACGTCGAAAGCTGATCAACCGTGATGCCTTGACCACGCATAAAGCCTTCAAGTGCTTTGGTTGGTTTGCCTTCTGCATCATAAGCGGCTTGAACAGCAGGGCCGTCAAAACGTTTTTGTGTGTCTGCTTGAGCAGCATCAATATCAACAATTTTGAGTGCCAAACGACGAGGTGCGGCATAAGCTTCGATTGAAGTGAAGTTCAAGCCCGCATCTTTTAAGCCTTTTTCTGTTTCAGCTTTTAAAGCATCACGTAACGTTTTTAAGCTTTTTGGTGGAAGTTCTTCACAGCCAAGTTCGAATAAAACAGTATGCTTTGTCATTATTTATTCTCCTTCGCTTTTTCAGCTTGGGCTGCATCGAACTCAACTTGTGCTTTAAGTTGAGCCAATACTTCATCACGTAAGTGAGGTTCTGCCATCGGGAAACCGAGTTTCGCACGTGCAGCCACATAACTTTGTGCAATTGAACGTGCTAAGGTACGAACACGTAAGATGTAACGTTGACGCTCAGTTACAGAAATCGCACCACGCGCATCTAATAAGTTAAAGCTATGCGATGCTTTAATCACTTGCTCATAAGCAGGAAGTGGAAGTTCAGCTTCCATTAAACGAGCTGCTTCAGCTTCATAGAAATCGAATAATTCAAATAATTTATCGACTGGCGCATATTCGAAGTTATAGGTCGATTGTTCCACTTCATTTTGATGGAATACATCACCGTAAGTGACTGTACCGAATTGACCTTTGGTCCAAACAAGATCGTAAACTGAGTCTACACCTTGAAGGTACATCGCAAGACGTTCTAAACCGTATGTGATTTCACCAGTAACAGGATAGCATTCAACACCACCGACTTGCTGGAAGTAAGTGAACTGAGTCACTTCCATACCATTGAGCCAAACTTCCCAACCTAATCCCCAAGCGCCAAGTGTTGGAGATTCCCAGTTGTCTTCGACGAAACGAATATCGTGAGTCAGTGTATCGATGCCGATTGCTTTTAACGAATCAAGATAAAGCTGTTGGATATTGTCTGGGTTTGGCTTAAGTACTACTTGGAACTGATAATAGTGTTGTAAGCGGTTTGGGTTCTCACCATAACGACCATCTTTCGGACGGCGTGAAGGTTGAACATAAGCCGCGTTCCAAGTTTCTGGACCTAATGCGCGTAAGAAAGTTGCAGTGTGGAATGTACCTGCACCCATTTCCATATCATATGGTTGTAATACGACGCAGCCTTGCTCCGCCCAATAGTTTTGTAGGGCAAGAATTAAGCCCTGAAATGTATCAATATGCGATATAGCACGACTCATGGTGCATCCACTGGAATCAAACAAAAATTGTGGTTAAGTATAAGGATTTTGGGGGGGAGTGGCAAAGGGAAGAAAGTGGTTAATGCATGTTATATTGCTTCAATAAAGGTGAAATTTGAAAAAAATGGATAACTAAATGATTTTCAATAGAGACTCTAAAAAATATTTATATCATTACACACGAGCTGATACAGCAATCAATTATATTTTACAAAGTAACACACTTAAAGTTAGTTCTTTTCAAAATACTAATGATCCCAAAGAATCTAAGAATTGGTTATTTGAAATAGGAACAAATCATAATTTGGATCTCGGTACATATAACTTATGGGCGCTATCTGATGAACTAAACAGAGAAATTAAATCTAAAACATATGTTATATGTTTTTCTAAGGATAAAGTTTTAACGGGTAATCATTTAAATGATCTATTGAGCAGAGGGTATGGGCACTCAAGAATGTGGGCTCAATATGCTGCAAATCATACAGGTATTTGTTTAGTTTTTGACAATGATCTACTTGGTCAAGCATTTCATAACGAGTTTTCTAATTTTACTTATTTTGCTCAGAATATTAACTATGTTGATAGGTTCATTTCGGAAAGAAATTCCGCATACATAATAAATGTAGATTTTTTGGAAAGTCTAGACTCAGACATGAAAGAGTATGCTTTATGTCATTTAGAAACCCATAAAGATAGGCTCTTTTTTGAAAAACTATTAGATTGGGAGCAAGAACAAGAATACCGTTGGGTTCTGATGGGAGGAGATGTTAATCGAGAACCATTATTCAACTATCTAAACTCATTGAAAGGTATTGTATTTGGAGCTAATTGTTCGGAAGAAAATATTTCTAAAATAGTTGAGATGACAAAAAATAAAGGAACTGAATATACACAATTAAAATGGAGAAATTGTTCGCCATGGTATAATTTTGAAAGAAGATTTTGAATATTTACACGTCACCTCATGACGCATTGCATCTCCCATGCTCTTAATTTCACAATATGAAAATGCTAATTTTTAAACGATATTCTCTGTTCTCATCAGGTCGTTTGAAATGTCTGATCGCATTCGTGAAAAATTGCAAATTCTTGCGGATGCTGCCAAATATGACGTGTCCTGTTCATCCAGTGGTAGTGACCGTAAAAATAAAGACAAAGGTTTAGGTGATGCCAGTCGGTCAGGGATTTGCCATAGCTATACTGAAGATGGTCGTTGTGTTTCATTACTTAAAATCCTGTTCAGTAATGTCTGTATTTTCGACTGTGCTTATTGTGTGTCACGCCGTTCTAATGACGTCAAACGTGCTGCATTTACCGTACAAGAAGTGGTTGATCTGACCATTAATTTTTATCGTCGTAATTATATAGAGGGATTATTCCTTAGCTCAGGCATTTTTAAATCCGCAGATCATACGATGGAGCGGATGCTGCAAGTGGTGAAAAAACTACGTCTAGAAGAAAATTTTAATGGTTATATTCATCTTAAAACCATTCCCGGAGCATCGCCTGAACTGATTCATGAAGCAGGGCTTTATGCGGATCGTATGAGCATCAATTTAGAAATGCCTACTGAGATCGGATTAAAAGCATTTGCCCCTGAAAAATCACATCAAGAAGTACAAAAAGATTTAGGTCTAGTTCGAGATCGACTGATTCAGCTTAAAAATGAACGTCAAATTATTAAGCATGTGCCGAAATATGTACCCGCAGGGCAGACCACACAAATGGTGGTCGGCGCACATCAGGAAACAGATCAAGATGTGTTGGTAATGGCAGATCGACATTACAAAGAATTTAAACTGAAACGGGTGTATTTCTCAGGTTATATTCCAATCAACACAGAAAATAATTATCTTCCTGCTGTCGGTTCAGCACCACCTTTGTTACGTGAAAATCGTCTTTATCAAAGTGATTGGTTGATGCGTTTTTATGGTTTTGAAGTCAATGAAATCGTCAATGAAAAGCATCCACATTTAGATTTGGATGTAGACCCAAAACTGAGTTGGGCATTACGTCATCCAGAACAGTTTCCAGTGGATTTAAATCGTGCTGACTATCGCATGATCCTTCGTGTACCCGGTATCGGCGTGAAATCAGCCAAGAAAATCGTACAAGCGCGTCGTTTTGGCAAGATACATACTGATTTACTGAAACAACTCGGTGTGGCGTATTCACGTGCCAAGTTTTTTATTCGTTGTGAAGACAGTCCACGGTTTCAAAAGGAACTTTCTACGACTGATATTCGTCAGCAAATATTAACGCAGGGTTCATCTAAATACGTAAAACAACTGTCACCACAACTGAGTTTAGGCTTCTAACCATGGCCAGTGATAGTGTGGTTTATTACTACTTTGATGGATCAATGGTGGGTTTGCTTAACTGTGTATTTCGTGCGTTTCAATTTAAAGAATTCCACGTGCAACTCTGTTTAAACCAAGGCGCACAGCATGGCTTATTCGCGACGGTGGTTGAAATTCCAAATCATGAGCAACATGCAGCACGTGTTTGGTCAGCCTTACAGCAGAAATTATCGCATTCATCTTTGAGACAATTTTATTTTGCCTATTTATCAGAATCCTTGGATGCCTATCAGCATTTATTTAATTACTGTATCTATGTCTTTCGACATCAACATTCAGTTGAGAAAAATTATTCGCATCCTAGTGTTTTGGCGATTTCACAATGGACCAAAAAGGTGGGGCGCGAAAAGCATCGCATGGAAGCTTTTGTGCGTTTTAAGAAAACCACAGATGGATTGTTTTTAAGTTTGGTACGTCCTGATTTTAATGTATTGCCTTTGATTCAACCGCATTTTAAACGTCGTTATCAAGATCAACGTTGGTTGATTTATGACGAACAACGCAAATATGGATTGTATTATGACTTACACGAGATCCATGAAGTCTCTTTAGAAGCCCATCAGATTGACCGTAATATCGAAAATGGGGCTAGTCAAAACTTTCAATTAGAATTAGATGAACAAGAAGAATTATATGATCAGCTTTGGAAAGATTATTTCAATAGTATCAATATTAAAGAGCGTCAGAATGTGAAATTGCATGTGCAATATTTGCCTAAACGTTATTGGCGATATTTGAATGAAAAATACGTTTGATCTTCTCTTTTATTGAAAGCGATAAAAAAGCGCCGTAGCGCTTTTCTTATATTTAGAGGAAAAACCAGTAAACAAATATTGAAACCAGTGCGATACATAAAATATTGAGGATAAAGCCAATTCGCATCATTTCACTTTGTTGAATATGCCCCGTACCAAATACAATCGCATTCGGTGGTGTTGCGACAGGGAGCATAAACGCACATGAAGCCCCGATTCCGATGACAACCACAAGAATTTCTTTTGGAATTCCCATTTGATCAGCGATTGCTGCAAATACTGGAACCAGCAGTGCAGCTGAGGCTGTATTACTGGTAAATTCAGTTAAGAAAATAATAAATGCAGCTACAATCACGATGACTAGGAATGGTGATGCATCACCAAATGCATTTGCCAGAGTTTGCCCAAGTACCAAAGAAGAACCAGAGTCTTTTAAAACGGCACTTAAAGTTAAGCCACCACCGAATAGCATTAATACGCCCCAGTCCGTATTGTCTGTAATATCTTTCCAAGTGGCGATTCCTAAGATCACGACCATACAGGCTGCGAGTACTGCAATCCATGTATCAGGTTGAGTAATTCCAAATTGTTCGCTGACGCTTTTACCAAAAATCCATGCCAATGCAGTGATAGCGAAAACTAACATGGTTAGAATACGATCACGGTTCCAAGGGATAGTTTCTGTTCTGAATTCCACACGATGATTAAGTTTAGGTCTGAGCACGATATACAAACTAAATAACATCGCAGGGAGAATGATGAGCATCATAGGCAAACCGACTTTCATCCAGTCTGCAAAATCATAGCCTAATGCTTTCGCTGCAATTGCATTGGGTGGTGAGCCAACTAAAGTACCTAAGCCGCCAATACTTGCTGAATAAGCAATACCTAAGAGGATGAATACGAAAGTTTTGCGTTCTTTTTTCGCATCAAAATGTGAAAGCAAACCTAATGCAAGTGGAAGCATCATAGCCGCGGTAGCAGTATTTGAAATCCACATCGACAAAACGGCTGTGACCAAACAGATTGCTAAAACAGCTACTCCCAGATGCCCTCTAGACATTGCAATAATCCACATGGCAATTTTTCGATCAAGTTTTTGCACATGCAATGCAGTTGCCAAGGCAAAACCACCAAAAAATAGAAAAATCGTTGGATCAGCAAAAGTACTCAGTGCCTTAGTGGTAGAAATAGCTTCAATCTCACCATCTCCTCCCACACTCGGCATACCGACCAGAACCGCGAGCACAGGGACTAGCAATGCCGTGATGGTGATGTGAATGGCTTCAGTCAGCCACAAAATACCGATAAATAACAAAAGACTTAGACCTTTATTGGCATTTTGGTCATAAGGCAAAATTTCATATAAACCGAAAGACAGCAGGGCTGCAATTGCAATAATCACCCAACCGCGGAGTACACCTTTCGGCATCGCATTGTTTGGTGTTTCTAAGTGAGGAACATTCATACAATATCCTTATTTGTGTTGTTATTTGCCACAAAGCTACATTTGGCAGAATAACTATATTGCTCGCAAATATATCGTAAAAACTAACTTCGATCATCCATGTAAAATCTTTCAAAGAGTTGTGTGATTTACCCAACTCATCTCATAGATGTTGAGATTAAATTTTTGTTGCTAACACAGGGATTGGATTAGAAAAAAATGATCATTTATGGGTGGAATAAGCCCATTATGCAGATAAAATTTAAAATTAAACCTTTTTAATCAATCCCTTATGTTTTTAAGCGTCGTCCTGTCTTTGAAAGATGAATTTCAAAGATTATGCTGTCCAGTTTTTGAACGTTTGAATTTTATTGTATTTAAACACAAATGGATATTTAGTTTTTTGATAAAAAAATGAGAGATATTTATTTCACTTATAAAACGATGTTTAATTTTAATTCATTGTTTTTTAATAATAAATCATGTTTTGTTCTGGATTAGACTTTAGTCTAATCCTTACTTAAGTGCTGTAATATTAAACGCTTACGGAGGGGGAGTCTATGTTTTTAAGGTGTAACTTAAATACATCTTTCTCATTATTCAGCATATAATTGTGCGATTGATGATAATGATATGCTTCCAGCAAGGTGCATTGTGAGCTCGACCCGATCAGACTGGCTAAATTTGCTTAAACCAAACTACAAAGTTCTACCGATAAGAGAGCGTCTCCTTTCAGCAATTGGCGCCTTATGCGGTTTGGCAATTTCCTCTTTGTTAAGCTGGCATGTTTTAGACGGTATGAATGCTTGGTATATTGCGCCTATGGGAGCCTCATCTGTTTTATTATTTGCTTTACCAAGTAGCCCTTTGGCACAACCTTGGAATGTCATTATCGGTAATACGCTGGCAGCCTTTATTGGGGTGGCATGTGTTGAGTTACTGCCTGATTTAACCACCGCTTTCAGTGTTGCTGTGGGACTGGCAATATTTGTGATGATGACGACTGATTCTTTGCATCCGCCGAGTGGTGCTGTAGCAATTACAGCGGTATTGGGAGGGGAGGCTGTTCATCGTTTAGGTTTTTATTTCATTCTTTATCCTGTATTGCTCAACACGGTTATATTATTGCTCTTTGCCGTTTTGTTTAATCGTGTGATTGGGCGTCATTATCCAATGACCGCACATGTCAATGCACGTTCTAAGGATCCAACGCCAACTCAAAAGGTTTCTATTCAACCAAAAGATATTGAATATGCGCTAGAGCAACACACGGAGTTGCTCGATATTAGTCAATATGACTTAGAAAAAATTATTTTGGATGCACAAGAACGTGCACAAGGGCGATTGCATCTTGATTTTGTCTGTCAGGATATTATGAGTAAAGATGTGATTAAGTTGCATGAAGATGATGATATTCATCAAGCCTTAGATAAATTTAAGGCAGTGAATTTGATGAGTTTGCCAGTTGTAAATAATCAGAATCACTTAGTCGGGACACTTGCTTTATATGAAGTAGTAGAGTGGTTTAAAAATGCCACAGATCCGCGAAACTCTTGGCAGCATTACGTCAAACAAATTATGCATCGTCGAGTAGTGACGGTGGATCCACGACAACCAATTCAGGATTTACTCCCTTACTTTGTAGAGAAATCATTTAATTATATTCCTGTGGTTCAAGAACAGTGCTTGATCGGGATGATCAGCCGTGCAGATATGATTGCTGCTATGCAACAGCAGTTAAGCCAATAAATTTTGACTAAAAAAGCTACGGTTGTATTAGGGGTGAACTCAACCGTAGCGACCAAAAGGTAAGGGGAAGATTAACGGTTTATATTTTTCTCTTCATAAATCGTTTTTACAGGTTGTTGATAACCTTGTACCTGTGCGGTTTGGGTATCCTGCTTTTTAGGAATAACCAACCATAAAATGAGGTAAACCAAAATCCCAGGAAACGCTGCACTCATAATCGAGATCACAACAAAGATCAGGCGTAGTAAATTTGCATTCCAACCAAATCGTTCAGCAATACCGCCCATTACACCTGCGATCATGCTTTTTTGGTTTGAGCGATATAAACCAGAATTGGTCATCGATTTCTTCTCCTTAACTAAATGAAACCTCAGTAAAAAATAAACAATAGCTTTGTGAATTACTGATAATTATGAGATAGGGGCTATTCGGGTGATTTAAAGTTTAAATAAGAGATAAATTAGTTACGATGTGTAATTTCTTGCTGGAAAAACCAACAGTATCGCCTAAAATGCACCGACTTAAAGCAGGTCGCTTTGTCCCTTGTGCTACAGTCCTATCGCTTTGCCGCAGTATTGGTTGAATGAACATTCAATAAGCCAGTACTCTTATGTAATTAATACACTTATCGTTTATCAAAGATCTAAGTGTAATGTGCGATAGCCATGTTGTTGATGTTAGAGATTTGTGGATATGCAGTTCCGGTTGTCCTTCCCGCATTTTAGTGTAGGAATCCTTTTGGTTTTGGGTTTAAGTGCTTGTGATCGCCAGCACCCAGAGTCAACCCAGCAAGCCCAGACGCAACCAAGCCATGAGGCAGATGAGCAGTCAGTGGTCGCTGAAGGAATGTCCCTAACGAAAGTTGCAGGGCAAGCATCATTGCCTTATTCAGGAACTCCAGTGCGTAATTTGACTCAGCCCTCAGAAGCGAGTTTGGCATATGTGGGACGTTACCATGCTCGTATCCCATGTACTGATCCTTTTGCGGGTTGTGTCAATCATGAAAATGAGGCGGAGTATATTCTCAATCTGCTTGAAGATGGTTCTGTGTATTGGACCAATACCAGTTTTGGCCGTTTAGGGGTAGATCCTTCACGCAATGTGACGAAAATAGAGCAGATGTGTAATCAAGTGCAATGGTATGCGCATGAAGCACAGAATGAAATTATGGTGCGTTGTGACGCTGCCAATATCAGTCTGTATTATCAGATCAATCAAGATAGAGATCTGGTCTTAGATTTAGATAAGTTATGGCATGCAAATAATGGAGAGAATCAAGCATTCTTTAAAGAGTACCCATTCCCGAAAAAAGCGTATGTTTTTAAACGAGTTGGTTAAAGTAAAAAAGAGCGCTTTAAAGCGCTCTTTTTATTTATCAGTTTAGATTGAATTAATAATCGAAGCTGAAGTGTTCTGGTGCAAGTGAAGTCAAGGTACGAGAAGTTGAAACCATTGATTCTGCATGACCTTGAGCACGTGGCAACAAGCGATCAAAGTAGAAATCTGCAACTTTGATTTTTGCTTTATAGAATTCAGGTGTTTCAATACCGTTACCAGCTTCTAATTTTTCAGAAGCGATCACCGCTTGTTGAGCCCAGAAGTAAGCCATCATGACATAACCAGAGAACATCAAGAAATCTACAGAAGCAGAAGATACGATGTCACGGTCTTTACGTGCAGCAAGCATGATGCGAACAGTCAATGTGTTCCATTGTGCACAAAGCTTAGTTAAGTCCCAAGCGAAGCGACGTAGATACTTGTTGCGAGCATGTGTAGCACAGAATTTTAAGATTTCAGCAGTATAGTCACGAACAACTTTACCTTTTGAGCTTAAAAGAACTTTACGACCAATTAAGTCAAGTGCTTGAATACCTGTTGTGCCTTCGTACAGTGTAGAGATACGCGCATCACGTGCGATTTGTTCCATACCCCATTCACGGATGTAACCATGACCGCCGTAAACTTGTATACCGTGATTCGCTGCTTCTAAACCGAGTTCAGTCAAGAAACCTTTAAGGATTGGCGTGTAGAAACCAAGTTTGTCATCATATTCTTCAAACTTCGCTTGATCGCCATTTGCCAATGCATCAGCCATTTTGTCAGCAAGTTTAGCAGCATGATAGATCATTGAACGACCACCTTCTGCGACAGCTTTTTGAGTTAACAATAAGCGACGTACATCAGCATGGTGAATGATGGCATCAGCTACACGCTCTGGCTCTTTCTTACCAGAAAGTGCACGCATTGACATACGATCTTTCGCATAAGGTAAAGCGCCTTGGAAAGAAAGTTCAGCGTGTGCGATACCTTGAACAGCTGTACCAATACGTGCAGTGTTCATAAAGGTAAACATTGCATGTAAACCTTTGTTGATTTCACCGATTAAGTAACCAGTTGCGTTATCAAAGTTCAATACTGCTGTTGCTGAGGCTTTAATCCCCATCTTGTGCTCGATCGAACCACAAGAAACCGTGTTGCGCTCACCTACGCCACCATCAGCAGTTGGAATGAACTTAGGTACGATGAATAAAGAGATACCACGAGTACCAGCAGGTGCATCTGGAAGACGAGCAAGTACGATATGGATGATGTTCTCTGTTAAATCATGCTCACCTGCAGAAATGAAGATTTTTGTACCAGAGATTTTGTAAGTACCGTCCGCAGCAGGTTCTGCTTTAGTTTTTACTTGACCTAAGTCAGTACCACATTGAGGCTCAGTTAAGCACATTGTGCCAGACCAAGTGCCTTCAACGAGTTTAGGCATATACGTATTTTTTTGCTCATCCGTACCGAACTGCATGATGGTGTTCATACAACCTGTACTTAAACCAGGGTACATGGTGAATGACCAGTTAGCAGTACCCATCATTTCAGACTTGATGAGGTTTAGAGACATTGGTAAGCCTTGACCACCAAACTCTTCAGGATAAGAAAGACCTTGCCATCCACCCATTACAAATTGGTCATACGCTTCTTTAAAGCCTTTAGGCGTAGTCACTTCACCGTTGTTGAATGTGCAACCTTCTTCATCACCAGATTGGTTTAGTGGAGAAAGTACATTTTCGCAATAATCTGCTGCACCTTCCAAAATCATATCTACAGTTTCAGCATCCGCATTTTGACCACTTGTCAAAGTTTGGTAATGTGCTGGATAATCTAACATTTCGTTCATTAAGAAACGAACATCACGGAGCGGGGCTTTATATGCTGGCATAATCTTAATCCTGTATTTGAATCATTTTGGATTATCTGTTTCGATAATTTAGATTATTCACAATGGTAATCAAAATACATTGATAAGCCCAGTAGAAAAAAATGTCAGAAAAGCGAATTTTGTAAGGCTTTAATTCGTGAGTGAGTCCTTTTTTTATTTGATTTTTAAACGTAAGTTTACAATGAGAATAGGTCGGTTTTTTATTGAAAATATAATGATATAAGGGTGATTGGTAAAACTATGCGTTTAAAATATTTAACTTTATGTTTGTTGGGACTGAGTCTGTCAGCTTGTTCTCAGCATGTCATTAAAACCAATAATGCTCAGGTGGGGTTGGATCAAAAAGCGATTAATAGCATCAATGCGATGTATGAATATCCAAGTTATGATTATCGAGGAAAGTTTAATATCCAGGTTGAGCAAGATGGTGATCAATCAAGCAATTCAAAAACCAAAGCAACGCTAGATACTGGGGTGAAACAAAAAGTTGATCAATATTTGCGTGAGCAAAAAGTCAAGTTGAATCAGCAACAAAAACAAGCGTTATATGATGTATTGGCACAAGATAATCGTTCGTATGGTCAAGCCAAAGTGGATAAAGTGATCCAAGGAATGGCAACGATTTTGAATGATATGCAATTTGAATACGATGGTTCAGTGCATTATCGTCAAAAAATGGGATCATTTAATCTAACAGCGCGTTATGAGAAACCGACGCTATTGGTACAAGCCAAATTGCCTATGGTGCTGGATTTAAACGACCATAAGTTTTATGTCAATTACTTTGGCTTGATGCCGTATTTGGTGAATAAAGAAAATCAGAATAATTTAGCCTATTTCGATTTTTCTAAATATCAAGGTTTGATCAAACAAGTTGATTACAAGAAGTTTGTTGAGTATCTAAAAGCTTCAAGTGGCGTGTTTTATCGTTTAGCTGATCCGCAAAATATACATACTTTACCTGTGTCATCTAAAGAGCGTGCAGCAGGTGTTGTTGAGAAAATTCGCTTAAAAACCACCATTGAGGAAGCGATCTTACAATCGACGCTATATGGCAAGGTCAATGAAAAATATTTAATGCAAAGCATTTTAAATATCAATGAACAAAGCTTAGAAAAGCTAATTGCAGATGAAGTTGATGCTCAAACTAAGGCTAAAGCAGGATCTTCTAAAAATGCCAAAACTTCATCGAATGATGCCAGTGTGGTGAGCCAGCAGCTCTATCTATTGGTGAATCAACATTTTGGTGTTGAAGATGATGTCTATGGTTCTGCTTCTGATGACGCAACTGTTGCCGCTTTAGAAGCCATGGCCGCAGCGGAATCAAGCCAAGCAGCTGCATGGGAAAGTGATGGTGAGGATCATGCAGCAGAAAGCGACTATGGTTCCGAATCGGATATGGATGCTGCTGATGAAAGTGGTTTAAGTCGTGAGCAATGTGACTCTTTATCATCAAATCCTAAAATTACCTATGGCAATGCACAATTTTGCCAAAGTATGTATGGTATTGATGTGTTCAATCCAACACAGTCTAGTACCTCAAGTTTAATTTCTTATATCGCGAAATTAAGTGCGTTAGAAGAGTTATTCTCTGTCTATAACCAAGCTCAGTTTATTGACGATCATGCGTTCAAAGCACTTTGGATGAAGCATCAGACTGAAATCAATCAAGCCTTGCCAGCGACTAATAAACGCAATCCATTGATCATGGATATTAGTTTGGATGAAAAAGGGCGTGCGATTAACTATGACTATGATTTAAATTACACTTCCCCAGAATTGCGATCGCGCGTGAACATTAAAGCGGATATGCAAGTTTTAAATTATGGGAAAGGCACGCCGATTGATCGAGCACAATTAAAACGTGCAAAGTCATGGTCAGAAGTCAGTAAAGGATCGATGTTTGAGCAAGCGATAGGGCGTTTCTCTGAAAAAATGGGGCAGTCGGGAATTGTCGAGCGTGCAGCCGAACCTTATACCCTTTCTTTAGATGATCAACTCAAAGTGATTGCAGCACAACGCTATGATGCAACACGCTCTTATGAGCAAACGTATAAAGCCGTATTTATTGCTAAATTAACTGAAAGCTCACCACAGATGGTCCAACGCTACTCCACTCAAGAGTTGCAAGAAATAGCAAGTGTTTATGCGTATTGGTATTCTAGTGAAGACGTCTATAATCCCAAAGGCACAGCACTCAAAACAATCGAAGCCTTACAGAAAAAACATCATTTAGAAGATGACGAGCAGTTCGATTATCGTTTGGGTGAGTCTGTGAATCGTATTGTGAGCGATGCAATGCATAGCGATCAAGATCGCCAAGCATGGAAAAAATTGCAAGGGCAGTATAAACAGCCACAGCAGCTATTTGCTAAGCAATACCAAGCTCAATTTGAACGTGAGAATGGTGCTTCAAGTGAAGAAAAAGTCTTACTAGAGCAGACGGCAAATATTCTAGGGCAAGTTTATGTCGCCGCACGTCATAACAAATTGACTTTGAAGACGATTCAAAACTTAAAGGTTGAACATGAAGAGTTTATTGATTATGAAATCTTTAAAGATGTTTATCAAAAGATGTTAATGGTCAAATAATACTCAGACCTAAAGAGAACCTGCATCATGCAGGTTCTTTTTATTGGATTTACAAAAAATCTTTTAATTCCGGCTTAACCTTATTCCAAATATAAAAAGCTTCTATTGCTTGCCCAACCAGCATACCAAAACCATCTGTCGCGGGAACTTGGCGAGCTTGGGCTTGATCGAGAAAACTTGACGGTTTGCCATAGGCCATTTCATAAGCATGGTGGAACACAAGGCTTTCGGGGAGTTGTAACGCATCGCCTGTTAAGCTTGCCGATGTTGCGTTAATTACGATATCAAATTCGCCAGTGAGTTGTTCTAGGCTGATAGCCTGAAGTACTGCATTTGGTACAGCATCTTTTAAATCCTCAACCAATTGTTCTGCACGGGCTAAAGTACGGTTGGCGATCACGACCTGTTTTACGCCAGCTTGAACCAGTGGATAAATTACACCACGGGTTGCGCCACCTGCACCTAAAATGAGAATGTGGCTATTTTCAAGTTTCCAGCCTAATGCTTGAATCGCTGCAACCAAACCTTGGCCATCTGTGTTATCGCCATAGAGTTTGCGATCTTGTGTCCATAAAGTATTTACGGCTTTGGCAATCTTGGCACGTTCAGTCAATTGATCGCATAGCGCAAAAGCTTGCTCTTTAAATGGCACAGTGACATTCATGCCTACACCATTTTGATTAAAGAACGCTTTGACTGCGGATTCGAAACCATCTAGTGGAGCAAGAATTTTTTTATAATTTAAATCAACACCTGTTTTTGCTGCAAAAGCATGATGCAATTCTGGTGAGCGAGATTGTTCGATTGGATTTCCAATTACAGCAAATTGTTTGGTCATGAATGATTCACCAATATCAGGAAGAGGATCAAGTGCTAATGTTTTTTGGTCATAAGGAATCGGCAAACCAATTGATCTGTCGTAATCCCTCTATGGCTTGAAAGTCTTTCGTATTTCGAGTGACCAGTGTCAAACCCTGAGCCATTGCAATGGCTGCAATCTGTCCATCAACAAAAGGAATATTATTTCCCATTTTTTGGGTTTGTATTCTAATTTCTGCATGAATTTTAGCAGCTTGTGCATCATAATCTAGAATCGGAATTAAACTCACCACATCATGTAAAAATTTTGTGATGAGTTGCTTGCGCTGTCCATCAGGCATTTTGAGCCAGCCAAAACGTAATTCATGCCAGACGATACTTGAAATCGCAATCTCATGTTGCACAAGATAAAACTGTTGTAACACGGCTGAGTCTGGTTGAGATTTGGCTAATTCAGAAACGATATTGGTATCAAGTAAATAGCTGAGCTGGCTTACCATGAAAAGTCACGTCCTTGGCTTGAGTCTCGCTCAGGATTAAATTCAGTATTTTCGGTATTTAATTCTTGAAGTGCTTGTTGATGCCAGTTTTCCCAAGCCTGCATAAAGTCTTCTGGCTCGCTTTGTAATTTTTGATATTCAGAATAAGAAAGAAGAACTGCAGAAGTGCGACCGTGTTGGGCAATAAAGGTTCTTTGGCCTTGTTGGCTTTGCTGAATTAATTTAGCCAGATTGGCTCGGGCATGTGTAAATGAGATATGTGACATTTTAAACCCTCTTTTTATTGTACATTTTATTGTACATTTTATTGGGGAGTAGTGTCTATTTTTTAATATTCAAAAAAAATCCCTAATATACGATTAGGGATTGCTACTTGTTATTTTTCCAGATTTAACCAATCTCGAGGCTTTAAATAATAATCGGTAAGACGTTTTTCTGGGGAGTCAGCTTCCCACTCTGGACGATAAGACCAGCCCGCCAGATTCGGCAAACTCACGAGAATGGATTCAATGCGTCCACCTGTTTGTAGGCCGAATAAAGTGCCACGGTCATAAACTAAATTATATTCAACATAACGACCACGACGATACAGTTGGAACTCACGCTGTGCTTCGGTATATGGCTGTTCACGATGCTTTTCAAAAATCGGTAAGATTGCTTCTAAATAACCATTCCCTACGGCCTGTATATATTTGAAACAAGTTTCGAAATCCCATTGATTGAGATCATCAAAGAATAAACCACCAACGCCACGCTGTTCATCACGATGTTTTAGGTAAAAATAATCATCACACCATTGTTTATGTTCAGCATAGACATTTTCGCCAAAAGGCTGACATAGGTCATAGGCAGTTTGATGCCAGTTTTGAACATCCTCATCATCTGGATAAAATGGGGTTAAGTCGAAACCACCCCCAAACCACCACACGGGATCTTGACCTTCTGGCTCTGCGACAAATAAACGCACATTGGCATGTGAGGTCGGAATATTCGGGTTTTTAGGATGAATCACAAGTGATACACCCAACGCTTGTGCTTTTGCACCAGCGATTTGTGGGTGGCGTTCAGTGGCTGAAGTGGGGAGTTTGCTGATATTGATGTGGGAGAACATCACTCCACCTTTTTCAATGACTTCACCATTTTGCAAAACCCGTGAGCGACCACCGCCCCCCTCGGTTCGTTGCCAATCATCAATGATAAACTCAGCGGTTCCGCCGCCTGCACGTTCCTGTTGCTCTATTCCTGCACAAATTCGTGCTTGAAGATCGAGTAAAAACTCGCGAACACGTTGAATATCAGCTGAAGTTGGATGCTGCATGATGATCCTCTTAAGGTGATCTAGGAATTAGTAACATCAAAACATAAATCCATAAAAAAAGTAAGGGATTTTTAAAAGTACGATTAAAAATCCCTTAGTTCATTTATTTCTATAAGTTTTAAAATGTGAATTAGAAGTCATCTTTTTTATAAAGATGATCCATGCGCTCACGTTTGGTTTTTAAATAATGTTCATTGAACGGATTGCGACCTACAGTGAGCGGAACGCGCTCGACCACATTAATTCCAAGATCAGTGAGTGCTTTTAGTTTGAGTGGATTGTTCGTCAGCAATTTTACTTCTTTCACTTGCAGATGATCGAGCATAATGCTGCACATATCATAACGACGCGCATCAGCAGGTAGATTTAACAATAAGTTTGCATCAACGGTATCATGACCTTGATCCTGCAAGGCATAGGCACGAATTTTATTGGTCAAACCAATCCCGCGACCCTCTTGACGTAAATATAAAATTACACCTTGTCCAGCCTCATTAATTAGGCGTTGCGTGGCTTGCAGCTGTGGTCCACAATCACACTTTAATGAAGCAAAAGCGTCACCAGTTAAACACTCAGAGTGAATACGTACCAGTACGGGTTGATTGGGAGCAGTTTCTAAGCCTTTAGAAAGCGCCACATGCTCTTCACCTGTTTCTGGGTCTTGGAACACGGAAATATTGAAGTCACCAAAAGCAGTTGGTAGCTTTGATGTAGCAATAAATTCAATTGGCACAGATAGCTCACTATTATGATTAAAACAGTGAAAGTATAGCTTAATGTGTGAAGATTGAGTGAATTGGAATTTCTGATTTTTTATATTGAGTTTTTCTTTTTCATACAAACCACACAATAATGGTTGATTAACAGTGACATAATTCAGGATAATCACCGAGCCAGTCACCAATGATTGGTAAAAGAATGTTCAGCGCTGCATCATTCGCACAGGTGGCTGATTGAAGGTAGATCGTATTTAATTGTATGATTGGCCTCATTTAACCCAGCTTCGGATTTGCCAGGCTTAAAAAGGCTTTGCCACACTATGTTGTATACCGAAATTCCAACTCAACGCCCTGTTACGCCATTGTTAGATGGAATTGATCATCCGCAACAATTACGTCAGCTCGAGCAAAGCCAACTCGTACAAGTGGCGGATGAGTTACGTCAATATATTTTGTATGCAGCAGGGCAAAGCGGTGGTCACTTTGGCGCAAATCTAGGCGTGATTGAGCTTACTGTTGCTTTGCATTATTGCTTTAATACACCACAAGATCGTTTGGTCTGGGATGTAGGGCATCAAGCATATCCACATAAAGTACTCACAGGTCGCCGTGAGCAGATCACGACGATTCGTACAAAAAACGGTTTAGCTGCATTTCCAGCCCGTGACGAATCTGAGTTTGATACTTTTGGTGTAGGACACTCATCTACTGCAATTTCAGCCGGTTTGGGCATGGCGCTTGCACGTCGCTATCAAAAAGATCCATGTGATGTAGTAGCGATCGTTGGTGATGGTGCAATGACTGCAGGTATGGCATTTGAAGCCATGAATGACGCAGTAGCTCATGATGCTGATTTAATTGTTGTGTTAAATGACAATGACATGTCTATTTCGTGTAGTACAGGTGGTTTTGCCAAACATTTGGCTGCAATCTGGGAAACAGGACATCTTGTTAATGTCAATGAACATGGCGAAGCCTATGTTCAACCCCATCCAAAATGGACTTATAATTCACGTTTGCATCAATCTGCAACAGATGCTGCTGATAATTTATTTAAAGCGATTGGCTTTGACTATTTTGGCCCATTCGATGGTCATGATGTTGAACAACTGACGCAAGTTTTTCAGGCATTGAAAAAACGCAAAGGACCACGTTTAGTTCACGTATATACTAAAAAAGGTAAAGGTTTTGCGCCAGCTGAAGCCGATCCAATTACTTATCATGCAATTACTAAAATTGCACCAGTAACCTCTACAACCGTTAAGAAAGCACCACCAAAATATTCTGATGTGTTTGGACAATGGTTGTGTGATGAAGCAGCTCAAGATCAGCGCTTATTGGCGATTACCCCTGCGATGTGTGAAGGGTCGGGCATGGTGAAGTTCGCCCAGCAATATCCTGAACGTTTTTTTGATGTTGCGATTGCCGAACAACATGCAGTGACGTTAGCTGCAGGTATGGCATGTGAAGGTCTAAAACCTGTGGTTGCAATTTATTCAACTTTCTTGCAGCGTGGTTATGATCAATTGATCCATGATGTTGCATTGCAAAATTTGGATGTCACTTTTGGGATTGATCGTGCAGGTTTAGTCGGTGAAGATGGTCCAACGCATGCTGGGGCTTATGATTATGCCTTTATGCGGACTGTCCCAAATATGGTCATCATGGCACCAAAAGATGAAAACGAATGCCGTCAAATGCTACATACCGCTTATCATTTTAACGGACCTACGGCAGTAAGATATCCGCGTGGTGTCGGTTTGGGTGTGGAAATACAACAGCAAATGACAGCTTTAGAGATTGGTAAGGCTGAGATTGTTGCTGAGTTTAATTCAAACGCAGATCAGCAAATTAGTGTTCTTGCATTTGGTAGTCGTGTTGCAGCTTCAATCGAAGCAGCTGAGCAATTTGCTAATCAACAAGCTGTTGGTGTGCGCGTGGTGAATATGCGTTTTGTGAAACCATTGGATGAGCAATTACTGCGAGATTTGGCGCCACGTACGCAACTCTTTGTGACAGTGGAAGAGCATGCAGTGATGGCAGGTGCCGGTAGTGCCGTGAATGAGTTCTTGGCGCAAGCGAAGATTGTAAAACCAATTTTAAATCTGGGGCTTCCAGATGAGTTCTTACATCAAGCAACACATCAACAAATGCTTGTAGACTGTGGTTTGGATGCCAAAGGAATTTTACTTTCTATTGAACAAGCTTGGTTATGACACATAAGCATCTGTAAATATGTAGATAATTTTTAGTAAACATTTTTTACCTAAAAGCCCGTATATTTGATAGAATATGCGGGCTTTTATGCATTATTCTTTGTCAAAATCTTCAAATTTGTGGGTGTTCAATGGAACCTATGGTGGTTATGGCTGCGCGCGCAGCTCAAACAGTTGGTCAAGAGCTTTTAAAGGCTCATCAAAATCGTCATAAACTCGATTTACAAGTTGAAGAAAAAGGCATTGATGGTCCAGTAACGCGTGTAGATCGTTACTTGGAAGAACTAACAATTGATACCCTCCGTAAAAGTTATAAAAACCACAGCTTCCATGGTGAAGAGTTTGGTATGCAAGAAGGTAAAGGTCACGATGCAGATTGGTGCTGGGTGATTGATCCTTTAGATGGTACGCAAAACTTTATCAACGGTTTCCCACATTTCTGTATTTCTATTGCTGTACAACACAAAGGTGTAACTCAACACGGTGTGATCTACGATCCAGTACGTGATGAGTTGTTTTCTGCGAGTCGCGGTCGCGGTGCAGTGATGAATCAACGTCGTATTCGTGCCAATGTCAAAGAAAGTCTTGAAAACACTTTTCTTGCAGTGGGACATCCGTACCGTGCAAAACGTAATGGTGAAATTGTTTCTTATGCAGAGCAACACTTCGCTTCATTATTGGCAGTGACTAAATCTGGCGCGCAAATCCGTCGTGGTGGCTCAGCTGCTTTAGATTTAGCATATGTTGCTGCGGGTCGTTTTGATGGTTTCTTTGAACTAGGTTTAAAACCGTGGGATATCGCTGCGGGTGAATTGATTGTCAAAGAAGCGGGTGGTGTCGTGGTCGATGCTCGTGGTGGTAATGATTCATTTGATAATGGTCAAGTGCTAGCATGTTCACTTAAATTGTTAAAACCATTGATGCAGACTGTTGTTCCAGCTTGGGGCGAAGCTGCAAAATAATTTGTAGATTTAAAAAAGATGGCACTAGCCATCTTTTTTATTAACCAGTTGAATATAAATAATTTAATTTTGATTAAACTTGTTTTAAATATAATTAATTGGAAAAACCCATCAAAATAGGTGACTTTTAAAATTATTCTGCTATAATCCGCCCACGCACTTAAATTCCAGTTCATTACCTGAACATTCAGTTCTATTCATATTATGCGCACGCTGTCCATAGAGAGGACCACATCTTGCGCCCAAATCGCTTAGCGATTCTTCAGGTTGAGGCAGTAATCAAGCGTGCGTTAGTCCACATCGTCGTTATTCGGATTGCCGCTGAATTTTATTTATTTTCAGCTTGAGTCGCTTTGCCGCTTGTTGCCGATGTCTATTTTTTGTATTTATTAAAATGGAGCACCCATTAGGGTGAAACTCTCTATGAGCAAAACTTTTGCCGAATTTTCTTTGCACGAAACCTTACAACAAGCTTTAGAAGGTTTAGGTTTCACTACACCAACTCCTGTGCAAGAACAAGCGATTCCAGCTGCGTTAGAAGGAAAAGATTTATTGGTTTCAAGCCAGACTGGTTCTGGTAAAACAGCAGCATTCTTACTCCCTACATTAAATGCTTTAGCGGGTCAGGAAACTTTTGTGCCATTTAAAGAGCGCATGAAAGCAGTGACTCAGCCAACGATTTTAGTTATTTCTCCTACGCGTGAATTGGCTCAACAAGTTAGCCAAGATGCGATTGCATTTGTACGTCACATGAAAGGTGTTCGTATCGCTGCAATTATGGGTGGTATGCCTTTTGGTAAACAAATTCAACAGCTTAAAGGTGCACAAGTTGTTGTTGCGACCCCGGGTCGTTTACTTGACCTTGTAAATCGTCGTCAATTAAAACTTGATAAAGTTGAATCATTAATTGTTGATGAAGCAGACCGTATGCTTGATCTTGGCTTTGCTGAAGATTTAGAAGCGATTGGTGAATTAGCTGCAAACCGTAATCAAACATTAATGTTCTCTGCAACTTTTGCAGATCGTATTATTCGTCTTGCTGAACGTATGATGAATGATCCACAACGTATTGCGATTGAAACTGGTCACAGCACCAACACTGATGTAACTCAAACATTGCATTGGACTGATGGTTTCGAACACAAGAAAAAATTATTAACTCACTGGTTATCAGATGAGTCAGTAGATCAAGCTGTAGTATTTGCGAGCACGCAAGAAGACACAGACATGCTTGCTGAAGAATTGGCTGAAGCAGGTCACTCTGTTGTTGCATTGCATGGCGCGATGCCACAAACCGTTCGTAACCGTCGTTTACGTAGCATTCGTGAAGGTCGTGCAAAAATCTTAGTTGCGACTGACGTTGCAGCGCGTGGTTTAGACGTACCAACGATTTCACACGTGATTAACTTCGGTTTACCGATGAAAAATGAAGACTATGTACACCGTATTGGTCGTACAGGTCGTGCGGGTCGTACAGGTCAAGCTGTGACTTTAGCAACTTACCGTGAACGCGGCAAAATTCGCGCTTTAGAAGATTATTTAGATGCACGTTTGAATGTATCTGAAATTGAAGGTTTAGAGCCATCTCCACCTCCTGCACGTTCAGGTCGTGATGGCGGTGGTCGTGGTCGCGGTGGTCGTGATGGCGGCGGTCGTGGTCGTGGTGGTTTTGGCGGTGGTCGTCGTTTCGAAGGTGAAGGTAACTTCAAACGTCGTGAAGGCGGTGATGATCGTCCACGTCGTAGTTTCGATGATAAACCACGTGGTGAACGTCCATCATTTGGTGGTGAAGACCGTCCACGTCGTGAGTTCAATTCAGATCGCCCACGTCGCGAAGGTGGTTTTGAAGACCGTCCGCGTCGCGAGTTCAATTCAGATCGTCCACGCCGCGAAGGTGGTTTTGAAGATCGTCCGCGTCGTGAGTTCAATTCAGATCGCCCACGTCGTGAAGGCGGTTTTGATGACCGTCCAAAGCGTAGTTTTGGTGGTGAAGACCGTCCACGTCGCGAATTTAATTCAGATCGCCCACGCCGTGAGGGTGGTTTCAATGATAAGCCGCGTTTTGACTCGAATGATGACAACCGTGGTAACCGTGTAGATTATAAGCCACGTCGTGAAGGCAGCTTCGGTGATCGTCCAAAACGTGATTTTGGTGATCGTCCGCAACAGCGTGAAGGTGGTTTTGGTGACCGTCCAAAGCGTAGTTTCGGTGGTGGCGATGACCGTCCAAAACGTAGTTTCGGTGGTGGTGATGACCGTCCAAAACGTAAGTTTGGTAGCGATGATCGCCCGGTACGTGGTGCACGTGAAGAGACTTTCGGTGGCGACCGTCGTCGCAAAAACGATTTTTAATCGATAAAAACCGATGAAAAGAAAAAGCCAGTTGAAAAACTGGCTTTTTTATTTGTGATTAGTCAGGTAAAATTGTAAAAACGAGTACTAATTCAAATTTTATAAAAGAAATGAATAGGATTAATCAAAACAACGGTTTTAGCCATCAAATCTGGTCTTTCATTTGCAATGAAGGGCTGCCATGCTTGTTCGTCATCTTAATGTTATGCAATGGTTTATTTTTTGCTTATGCTGTTTTTGATCAAACTAACGCCAATGTTTTTAAAGTAAATACCCAACAAACAACTGAGCATATTGATTCCAAACATGGCTACATAAATTAAATAATCTTGATACATCACTTATCAAAATAAAAACAACCATTTAATCTTTCAGTGTATAGTATGCGTGCATAAAAAGTGCAGGAATGAATGCCATTATGAATAATAACTCTCCTCTCGATGCTGAAGCCTTAATTGAAGTTAGAAACTTAAGCTTTAATCGAGGAGAACGCGTCATTTATGACGATATCAGTCTTAAAATTCGACGTGGTCAAATTACTGCAATTATGGGGCCTTCTGGTACGGGTAAGACCACCTTACTACGTTTGATCGGTGGACAACTGGTTCCAGATCAAGGCGAAGTATTGCTAGACGGTCAAGATATTGCCACGATGTCTCGGCAAGAGCTTTTTGCTGCTCGTGCGCGTATGGGCATGTTATTTCAAAGCGGTGCTTTATTTACAGATATGTCTGTGTATGAAAATGTTGCCTTCCCAATCCGCGCTCATACCAAATTACCTGAACACATTATTGCTGAACTGGTTGGTTTAAAGCTTGAGTCTGTCGGGTTACGCGGTGCTGAACAACTCATGCCTTCTGAGCTTTCAGGCGGGATGAATCGTCGAGTGGCTTTAGCACGTGCGATTGCATTAGATCCAGAACTCATTATGTATGACGAGCCGTTTGCTGGACAAGACCCGATCGTGATGGGTGTATTGACGCGCTTAATTCGATCTTTGCGGGAAGCACTTGATTTAACTACAATTATTGTTTCACATGATGTTGCGGAAACATTGTCGATTGCTGACTATATTTATGTGGTTGCAGAAGGGAAAATTCAGGGAGAAGGTTCACCTGAACAATTAAAAAATCATGCCTCACCATTTGTTCGTCAGTTTTTAACAGGCTCAATAGAGGGGCCTGTTGAATACCAGTTTACGCATCAAGCATATTTAGATAACGAGGTTCGTCCATGAATACGATTGCCTGGCTAGGTAGACTCGTTATTGAGCGAATAAAGGGGATTGGTGCTGCATCACTGATGCTCCTACAAATTTTATTTTCAATGCCATCAAAAGGTGGTTTCCAACGCTTTATTTACCAAATGTACCGTGTCGGGGTGATGTCTTTATTGATTATCTCCGTATCGGGTTTATTCATTGGTTTGGTATTAGGGCTGCAAGGCTATTCGATTCTAGTCAATGTGGGCAGTGAAGCTATGCTCGGTACCATGGTGTCTTTAACCCTGTTACGTGAGTTAGCGCCTGTCGTAGCTGCTTTATTATTTGCAGGACGGGCTGGGTCAGCACTGACTGCCGAAATTGGGTCCATGAAGCAAAGTGAACAGCTTGCAAGTATGGAAATGATCGGAGTCGATCCACTGAAACAAATCGTATCGCCACGATTATGGGCTGGTATTGTGAGTTTACCAATGCTAACGGTGATTTTTGCTGCAATTGGTATCGTTGGCGGTAAGTTGGTGGGTGTTGATTTCCTTGGCGTGGATGAAGGTTCATTCTGGGGGGGGATGCAAAGCAGTGTTCAATTTGGACATGATGTGGTCAACGGCATCATCAAAAGTATTGTATTTGCTCTGATTTGTACATGGGTGGCGGTCTATCAAGGTTATGCTTGTGATCCGACCCCAGAGGGTATCGCGACTTCGATGACGAGAACAGTCGTATATTCTTCGCTTTGTGTATTAGGTTTTGATTTCGTGTTGACTGCGGTCATGTTCGGAGGGATTTAATGAAATCACGTACTAGTGAGCTGGCCGTAGGTATTTTTGTCATTATCTTCGGTATTGCTCTATTTTTTCTGGCAATGAAGGTGAGTGGTTTAGTTGGTACTAATCTTCGTGACAGTTATAGCATGACGGCCCAGTTTGACAATATTAATGGGTTGAAAACGCGCGCTAAGGTCACCATGAGTGGTGTTACCATTGGTCGTGTGGACTCGATTACGCTTGATCCAGTGACTCGTTTAGCAACAGTTAAATTTGATCTAGATGGAAAACTCACGAGCTTTAATCCAGAACAACTCAAAGACGTTCAAAACAATGCTTTGGAAGAGTTACGTTACAGTGCTGATTATGAGCAAGCCGACGCTGCGCAACAAAAAGCAATTGAACAGCAACTTATCAGTAACATGACCTCCATCACCAGTATTGATGAAGATGCTTATATAATGGTAGCGACCAATGGCTTATTGGGTGAGAAATATTTGAAAGTTATCCCAGGTGGTGGTGTGAACTACTTAAAGCGTGGTGACGTAATTTCAAATACCCAAGGTACAATGGATCTAGAAGATTTAATCAGTAAGTTTATTACTGGTGGCGGTGCTGGCAAAGTTGCATCTGATACTGGAAGTTCAGTATCACCAGCAGATGCTGAACCATCTTTTGCTGAGTAATCGTATTTAGGAGTTTAAAGTGAACACATTATTGAAACAGACTTTAACTGCAAGTGTATTATCAACTATGCTTGCTAGTGCAGCATTTGCAGCACCAACAGAAACCCCACCAGACTTTGTAAAGCGTGTGGCGGACGGTTTGGTGACACGTTTAAAAGCTGATCATGCGAAGTTACAAAACAACCCTGAATTGGTTAGAACAATTATTCGCCAAAATCTTGATCCATATGTAGATTCACAAGCATTTACTCGTATCGTATTGGGTACTTATGCAAATAATCAGCATACAACTGCGGCACAACGCGCACAGTTTGAAAAAAACTTCCGTGAAGTGATCATTGAAAACTATGGTAGTGCTTTTGCGAAATACACGAATCAAAGTTACACCATGCGTCCATACCGTGCGACAAACTCGAAAAACCCTGTAGTGACTTTAGATTTTCTTAACAATGGTGAGAAGATTCCAGTGTCATTCCAGTTGGTAGATAAAGGCGACCAATGGCGCATCCGTAATGTGAATGTGGCGGGTATTGACTTAGGTTTGCAATTCCGTAACCAGTTTGCTGCGACTGTTCAGCGTAATGGTGGTGACATCAACAAAGCAATCGCAACCTTCAAACCAGATGCAGATGCTGCAGTTACAAAGAAATAAGTAGGTGATGGGTGATTCAGTATATTGATCAGCAATTGATTGTTTCGAAAACGATTAATTTTGAGAATGCAGAGCAAGTTTATCAGGCTGGCTTAAAGCATATTCAGCAACATCAGAATTTTCCTTTGGTGGTTGATCTTGCGCAGCTTGAAAATGGTAATACTTTATCATTGGCAGTATTGGTGCAATGGTTGCGTCAAACACCTGAGCGTAAAGGACTGCATTTCAAAAACGTTTCTGAGAAAATGTTGAAAATCATCCAAGCGAGTCATTTGCAAGATGATCTGAAATTGATCTGAAATAGAAGTATGAAAAAAGAGCTTTTGATAAAGCTCTTTTTTCTTTGTAACTATAATTTTGGAAAGGCTGATAAAAGAGACTGGCAAGTTGGGTATTTTTTGCGTAGCTTTTTAAGATAATAACTTTGATCATGCGCTAAAAAACCACCTAATAATCCTATAGAGGTGCTGTATTGGCAATTTTTATTTTTTCTATCCCATGCGGTGAATGGTGTGATTGGTTGACCAATTGAGAGAATATCATTTTGGCAATACAATCGCGCTAAGGACGTAATGCTATATATTTTTGGATTTGCACTATCTTGAATGTAGGCTAAGCCAATCACTAAATCATCTTTTTTTAGGTTTGGATAGAAGTGGCTCTGCCATTGCTTTGCTTTTGGATACTTTATCCATGCACCAAAACCTCGGAAGATAAACTGAGGATGCTTTATTGTTAGATGATAATAATCTTTAGCTGTTGTCTTTTGAACAGCTTGAAGACGTGCAACAAACACGTCATCAGATATATGTGGCAAGCATGCAAATGCAGTAGGTGTTAACGCAATTGATCCCAATATAGCTAGGCTCATAAAAAGAGCGCAACCTTTCATACTAAATCCATTTCTTCCAACGGAAATAGAGGATTGGACCGATTAATAATGTAGTAACAAAGGTAATAACAATCCAGAAGCTAGTATCCCCTTGAGCAAAAGGTAATACATCTGTATTCATACCGTAGATACTGGCAACCAACATGGGTGGGGCTAACATACTGGGTAAAATAGAGAAACGCTTAAAGGTTTCATTCATTTCAGTGTTGGCAAAACCAGTCGTAATATCAAGTAAGAATTTTAGCTTCTGGAATAAGAACGCGTTATGCTCAAGTAAAGAGCGTACATCTTCACTCATTTCTCGAATATCAGCATCATATATATGACTGCCTAATGCACGTGGACGTGATAGGAAGGTCAGCACTCGACGTAAGTCAGTTAGACAGAGCTGTGCTTTTCCTAGCATATCTTCTTGATGCGCTAACCGTGTGATCATGTCATCAAGGTCCAAGATTTGCTCACGATGATGATCATTGAGAACCTCAGCAGAATATTCTTCAAGGTATCGATGAGTATCCTCAAGAATATCTGACAGTTCATCTAGTTTAGCTTCTAAGAGTCCTAATAAAATCCAAACGGGATTTTTATAGTCCATCTCATAATCATTCCGCCGAGCGCGTGAACGAAAGGCGCGGAAAGCAACGAGTTTTTCACCACGCAAAGTAATGAGTCGATTTTTTTCAAGCAAGAATGCAACGGTATGTACCGTCGCCGCCAATGTATTTTCTAAATCTTCTTGTTCTCGATCAGATTGAAAGTTTTTATTCTTTGTTAAAAAATAAGTACTGATATGCAAAATCCCATCATCATCACGGTAAAATCGTGCAGATGAGGAAATATCTTCCAGTGACTTTAAGGTAGGTAAATTTCGTTCATAGGCATCGAGTACCCATTGCTGCTCTTCTTGGGATGGTGCGATTAGATCGATCCAGACCAACTCAGGGTAGAGATCAAAACCACCATTGATGGTTGCGTCTTCTAGGCTACCGCGCTCTGTGGCATAAAAGGCTTCAAGCATGTCTTTTTTCCTCGCGCAGTGAATATTAAGACTTTTTGCACTTTGCAGAAAGTCAGCGTGTATTTTAGACAAGGATGCAATGAAAAACACTTGCCTAATCGTTATTTTCTCAAAAATCTTGTTTCTTAGCTTACTTTAACAGCATGACAATTGCATAAAACGGTTTTAATTGTATGAATTCAATATGTGTTTTCTGTGGCTCTTCTCTTGGAAAAGATCCGATATATCAACAAATGGCACAAGCAACTGGGCAGGCGATTGCAGAGCAAGGTAAGACGCTGATTTACGGTGGTGGTCGTTCTGGTTTAATGGGTGTCGTTGCTGATAGTGCATTAAAGGCTGGAGGACGTGTGGTTGGTATTATTCCAAATGCATTGGTTGATCGGGAGCTTGCACATAAGGGGTTAACCGAACTGTATGTGGTTGATAATATGCATGAGCGTAAAACCCAGATGTCTGAGCAAGCAGATGCATTTATTGCATTACCTGGTGGTGCGGGAACATTAGAAGAAATCTTTGAGCAATGGACTTGGAATCAACTCGGCATTCATCAAAAACCATGTGCATTTTTAAATGTTGGTGGTTTTTACGATGATTTAATTAAAATGATTCAAGGTTCGGTGGCACGTGGATTTAGTCAGTCACGTTTTGTTGATCAATTGATTGTGGCAAATGATATTAATGAAATCCTAACCGCATTTTCTACCTATCAACCAGCGACGCCTAAATGGATCTCGGTTGATGAAATTCAAGCATGAGGACGTTTCATTGAAAATTATAACGGTTGCAGCGGCGGTCATCGTAAATCAACATGATCAACTCTTGTTAGTGCGAAAAAAGAATACGCAAGCATTTATGCAGGTCGGCGGTAAATTGGAAATCAATGAAGCACCTGAAATTACGATTCAACGTGAAATCTTGGAAGAGATTGGTTGTGAGTGTGAGATCCAGCAATTTGTTGGAAAGTTTGAGACAGCTGCTGCCAATGAACCTGATCATCTATTAGTCAGTTATCTCTACATGGTTGAGTTAAAACAACAACCGCAGATTGCAGCAGAAATTGCAGAAATGAAATGGATTGATTTAAATGATTCAGCGACTTTACTCGCCCCTTTAACCAAAGAGGTGGTGATCCCGTGGATGCTTAAGCAACAGATGGCAGGATTGAGTCCTTAACCCCACCAGCAGCAAGACAAACAGCATAGATCTGTTGGCAGCCCAATTGGCGTAAGCTTTTGGATAATGCATCAATCGAGCTGCCAGTCGTGATGACATCATCAACAATTAAGACTTTGCGATAACGGATTTTATTCGGTGGATGAGCAATAAACTGATACTCGATATTCTCCAAACGTTCTAGGCGGGATAAGCCTTTTTGAGAGTGTTGGGCTAAACGTCGAACAGGTTGCCAAACTGGAATATTGAGCGTTTGTGCTAAGCCTTGAGCCAATAATAAAGATTGATTAAAGCCTCGTTCGACTAATCGATCGGTTGAAATGGGCATGGGAACAATCGCTTGAACTTTGGGAAGTCTAACTTGTTGTAATATGCCACTGAGCACTCGCTGGTGATGTAGCTTCTGCTCATATTTAAATTGTTGAATAATGCGGTTGATGGGATATTGATAATGGCAGGCAACGAAGACCTGCTGTTGATTGCGTTCAATTGTTTGTTTTAACCAAGGCATATCATCCCAACAATTTTTGCATACGCCAAAGTATTGTTTGGCTCCTATTTCACATAAATCACATGCAGTGAAATGATCTAAGAATCGTTGGGTTTGACTGCCAAGTAACTTAAACATAGGCATATCTTGGTGCTTCAGGTAACCAACGTTTTAATAGGCCTTCTGCATGTTGCGGATAGTCTTTCAGAATTTGTTCTGCAACATAATGTGCTTGTGTCAGTAAATGATCATCTCGTTCTAGACGTGCCACACGGAAACCCATGTCTCCCGTTTGTTTAGTTCCAAGTAACTCACCTGGTCCACGAATTTCTAGATCTTTTTCTGCAATCACGAAGCCATCATTACTTTCTCGTAAGATGGAGAGTCGTTCCTGACCATTTTGCGATAATGGTGTTTTATAAAGAAGGGCACAGAAACTCGCAGTCGCGCCTCGTCCCACACGGCCTCGAAGTTGATGTAATTGGGAAAGGCCTAAACGTTCTGCATTTTCAATCACCATAATCGAAGCATTAGGAACATCCACTCCTACTTCAATGACTGTGGTGGCAATCAACAGTTGTAATTGATTATCTTTAAAGGCTTGCATAACAGCTTGTTTCTCATCGGCTTTCATTTTGCCATGTACAAGTCCGACATTTAGATCAGGGAAACGTTCTTTAATTTCTTGATAGGTGGCTTCTGCAGCTTGAGCATCAAGTGTTTCAGATTGTTCAACCAAGGTACAGACCCAATAGGCTTGTTTACCTTCACGACAATTTTGGGCAATTCGCTGTAGTACTTCTTCACGACGATCTAGCGGAATGGTTACGGTTTGAATGGGTGTACGTCCTGGTGGGAGTTCATCAATCACTGAGGTATCTAAATCACCGTACGCACTCATAGCTAAGGTGCGGGGAATGGGTGTCGCCGTCATGACGAGTTGGTGTGGTGTAAATTGATCCGCACCTTTATTGCGTAAGGCAAGGCGTTGGTCAACACCAAAACGATGTTGTTCATCAATAATCACCAAACCAAGCTTAGAAAATGCAACATTGTCTTGGAATAAAGCATGTGTACCGACGATCAGTTGCGAATGACCTTCTCTAATGTGCTGTTCTGCTTGGGTGCGAGCTTTGCCTTTTTGTTTACCAGACAACCATGCGACATCGATGCCTAAGGGTTCAAACCAGCGTTTAAAATTCAAATAATGCTGTTCTGCTAAAATTTCAGTCGGTGCCATGAGTGCGACTTGCCACTCTGCTTCAAGTACATGACACGCTGCGATAGCTGCGACAAGTGTTTTACCTGCACCAACATCACCTTGAACCAACCGTAACATGGGTTGCTGTTGTTTTAGATCTTGCAAGATTTCTTTGGATACGCGCTTTTGGGGATTGGTCATCTGAAACGGCAACGCTTCTAAGAGCTGTTTGGCTAAAACTTTACTGCTGGTAAATTGGGGGGCTGCAATTTGGCGAATATAGGCACGACGGGTTAATAGGCTAATTTGATGCGCAACCAATTCTTCAAAAATCAAACGTTGTTGTGCGGGATGAGAACCTTGATTGAGTTGAACCATATTGGCATCAATCGGTGGCTCATGGATATAATGCAGCGCTTGTTTTAATTCATAACCATTGCTGTATTTACTGGGTAATAGCTCTGCTAAATCATCACTATGATGTGCCAAAGCCTGCCGCACATATTCGCGTAATTTGGGCTGCGTAAGCCCTTCAGTGCTCGGATAGATCGCTGTCAGTTGTGTTTTAGGCAAAGGTGTGTGCTGTAGAATCACTTGTATCTCGGGATGATAAAGTTCAAGCCCTCGTGCACCTACTCTAACTTCACCAAATATGCGTAATCGATTTCCTACTTGAATACGATCAGTTAAGCCTTTGTAGATATGATAGAAACGCAAAGTGACTTTGCCAAAATCATCTTGTAGCAATGCTGCAAGAGATTTCTTTTTTCCAGGTGGAAAGTCGATAGAGCGAACTTCGCCTTCTAGCAGGTAACTACGTCCGACCATGAGCTGATTCATCGGAATAATAGTGCTACGATCCTCATAGTCACGCGGCAGATGAAACAACAAATCATCCGTGCTAAAAATATGAAGCTTTTCTAATAAGGTCGCTGCGGCAGCACCAACGCCTTGTAACTGCTGGACTGAAGTCATTCTTGATCAAGGATATATATGCATATTTTATTTATTGGTTATGGTAAAACATCTCAGCGTGTTGCTAAACACTTATTTGAGCGTGGTCACCACATTAGCACAATTAGTCGTACACCGAAAACAGATTGTTACGCGACGCATTATACTCAAGATGTTCATTGCTTGGATGTGACTGACCTAGCACCGATTGATGTGGTTTATGTGATCTTAGCCCCGTCTCAAAGTCGTCTAGATGCGTACCAACACACTTATGTGGATAGCATTAAACCGATTGTACAAGCGCTAGCCTCGCATCCTGTAAAACGTATCGTGATTGTATCTTCAACACGTGTCTATGGTCAGAATGCAGGGGAGCGAGTTGATGATGATTCTGAAATCCAACCAGTTGATGAGCAAGGACATTTATTACGGAAGATGGAATTACTTTGGCAGTCCTATTATCCACTGCAGAGTATTATTGTTAGACCGACGGGGATCTATGGCATCTCGATTGCACGATTGAAGCGTTTGGCTGAGCAGACTTTAAGCTATCCAAACCTGCATTTTAGCAATCGTATTCATATCGATGATTTAGCGAAATTTTTAGCATTGTTGGTCGATCTGCCCCATGTAGAAGCCAGTTATATTGTGTCTAATAATCAGCCATTGCCAATGCATGAAATTTTGCAGTGGTTTCAACAGCAGTTAGGTTTACCTCTTTTAAAACTTCTCACTGAGCAGCAAACAGGCAAACGAATTTATGCAACCAGATTAATGCAGACAGGTTTTAAATTTGACCATTTGATTTGCTTTAATGACTACGCAGCAGCTTTATCGGCACATAGTAATGCTGAAAAATTAGATTAAACTAAAAACAATATTAAGGTGTTTTTGATATTTAAGCGCCCATAATACTTGGTATGGATTTTGGATTTTAAATACCAATAGATTCCGTAAAGGAACTGCCTGAATTGTGCACAGGGTTTGCAGCGAGGCATTGAAGGTCAATGATGAAAAAAATAATGTGTTCGATGTTACTTGGTCTGATGGCAACAATCAGTTGGGCTGGAGAGCAGACATGGTGTGTATTTGATCCTTTAAGTACTCAAGGTGATATAAGCCGTCGTTTGCAAGATGTACGTGTGCATGCAATGCAAAGCCAAGTACAGTTGAAATTTAAAACGTTTAAAAATGAACAAGAGGCGATTAAAGCATTTGATCAAAAAGAATGTTCAGGTTTGGTTGCCTCAAATTTTAATACCTATCGTTATAATCGATTTATGGGTAGTACTGCCGCCATTGGTTTAATTCCCAATAATCGAACCGCACGTGTATTTTTACAGTTATTTACCAATCCGAATGTTGAAAAGCGCATGCGAGAAGCTGAGTATGAAGCGGTTGGAATGATTCCTGTGGGTACGGTTTATATGATTATGAATACCCAAAGGATTAATAAAGTTTCACAGCTTAGGAATAAGAGTATCGGCATTTTGGTAGATAACCCTCCGCAGTTGGCACTAGCGCAAAGTGTTGGGGCAAAACCTACGTATGTGGACTTCTCAAATGCGATTGATTTATTTAAACAAAAGAAAATGGATATTTTGGCTTCGCCAGCCTATGGTATTTTGCCGTATAACCTGAAACAAGAATTTGGAGAATCGACTCAAGTGGTCAATTTTCCTATTGCATATTTCGCAGTCAATATTGTAATCAGACCACAAGCTTACCCTACAGGATTTGGTCATACGATTCGCGCATGGTTTGCAAAAAATAGCCATGTATTGGCTGCACAAGCGATGCAGTGGGAAAACCATTTGCCTGCCTATTATTGGGCAGATATTTCGAGTTACGAAAAGCAGGGCTATGATGCATTAGTCACCAGAATTCGCAATCGCTATGTTGCATCGGGATATTATGATGCTTATTTGGTTGAACTGATTCGGCGATTACGATGTCTGGATGACCCCAAATATATAGAATGTAGAAAGTAGGGATGAATAAAAACGGCAACTCAAAGTTGCCGTTTTATTTTTACTGCACCTATGCTTTTTTACGTTTTAAACGTCGTTTTGCTTGTTGTGATGCCATCGCTTCTAAAGCAGCGGCAAGCTCTTCATCACTAAATGTGGTGATATGTTGCAGCATTTGCAAAGTAGTCTCATCCAGTACCAGTTGAGCACCTGCCGCCATTTCACTAAAGTTATCATCGTATTCAATGAAGCCTTGTTCATTGTTGCGAATATAGTTTTGCTGAGTCAGTACCTTGATAAAACTTTGGAACAATGATTTATCGAAGAATTCAGGTGAGTTGAACTCATAAAGTACAGAGAGTCGTTGACCCAATAAATGACTCAGTTCTTCAACTTGTTTGGTCGAGATATTGCCAGAGCCACGTTGTGTAATGAGCGCAAGGGTCATGTAATAACGCTCTAAACTTTGTTTTACTGGCATCGCCAAAGTGAGAAGTTTTTGATGCTCTTCGCTATTTGGTGTTGGGCTGAATAGATTGCCATCATGATCTTGGAAAATTAACCCGATTTCTGACAAGGCATCGATATAGGCACCGATCTGTTGTTGTAACTCAGATGACTGCCATTTCATAAACAATTCAGCTTTTAAGAATGGATATAAGGTGCGAATGACATTACTTAAATCTGTTTTGTGAATCTTGCCATTATGTTCAACCAAAGATGCAACCAATGAAGGTAGGACAAAGGCATGTAAAATGTTATTGCGGAAATACGTTAGTAATACGGCTTGATTGTCTTCGATCGCAATAATATCGCCTAAGACATGTTGAACGCGTTTGATGAGTTTAAGTTTTAAACCGTATTCGATAATCTCTTTACCTGATAACGACGTCACTTGGGTACGTTGATCATAAGGCTGTTTAGCGGCAAGGTCACGGTAGATATCTAGTTGCTTTGCGCAAATTTCTTCATCTAAAGTATGTTTTGGTGTCGCTAATAAAATTAAAGACAATAGCGATACAGGGTTGATCACCACTGCGCGGTTAATGTTTTCTAAGATACGGTTGGCTGAATCAGAGACAACGCGAGAAATTTCAATTGGTGCTGGTGCATCATTCTTTTCAATTTGAATCTTGTCAGCATTGTGCTGTTTTAATACATCATCTAAGAATACAGGCTCACCGAAGTTCACATGTACTTTACCAAAGATACGTTCAATTTTTCGCAATGACTTGAGAATACCAAAAATGGATTCAGCTTCTTTAGGTTTACCTTGCATTTCACCAACATAGGTTGAACCTTCCATTAAACGTTCATAACCAATATAGGTCGGAACAAAGGCAATCGGTTTGGCGCGACCACGTAAATGTCCGTGTACGGTCATTGCCAACATGCCTGTTTTTGGTGGTAATAAGCGACCTGTACGTGAACGTCCACCTTCAATAAAGTACTCGATTGGGGTGTTGCGAGATAAGATGCTGTATAAATATTCTTTAAACACAGAGGTATAGAGTGCGTTTCCACGGAATGAACGGCGAATAAAGAAAGCACCACCACCACGTAATAGCTGACCAACAAAAGGTAAATTGAGGTTATCACCGGCTGCAATATAAGGAATCATCAGACCACGTTTAAAAATCACGTAGGACAGTAATAAATAGTCAATATGGCTGCGATGACATGGGGTATAAATAATTTCGTAATCTTTGGCAAGTTCACGGACAGTACTAAAGTTATGTACGTCTACACCATCGTAAAGCTGTGTCCATAATCGTGTTAAGGCCATATCAGCAAAGCGAACTGCCGAGGCTGAATAGTCTGATACAATTTCATTTACATAACCAATCGCACGTCGCTCTGCTTCGAGCATACTAATTTTATGTTGAATACTTTCGCGGCGAATCGCATCTTGTACGTCAGGTGCTTTCACTACAGACTGCATTACATTACGACGATCTGATAAATCTGGGCCGAGTACCACTTCACGCTGTTGGTCGAGGTAGCTATCCAGTGAGCTTGCAATATAAGTAGCTGGCGAAACATTTGGATGATTGGTTTTGGCATACTCAACCAATTCTCGTAAGGATTGTGGTTCATGGAACTCTAAATACGATTGGCGACCATGTAAGCCTATATTTACCAATTGTTTTACAGTGCTTGGGGTTGCCCAAGTGTCTGAAAATAAAAGCTTAAACCAAGAGTCTTCTTTATCAGGGGAGCGTCCCCATAGCACAGTAACAGGGATGAGTTGTACTTCGATTTCTGGATTTTTTTCGAGTGCTTCAATGAGTTGTAAAAGACGAGGTGGGAAGGTTTGTGTATTAAAAAGAATATTGTCATTTTGATGTAAAAAAAGAACAGAATTTTTTTCTTGATAATCGCCAAAACTCAAAGGATCCAAAGCGGGTTTGAGTTGTAGACGACGGGTTTCACCATCGACCACCAGTGCATTACTATGAGAGTAGTTTTGTAATACATAACACACGACTTTTTTTGCATCGTTTGTGCTTTGTTCTGTGGTGGACTCTACAGGAACTTCACCAAGAATATGTGGTGTAACCACAAGGTCAAGTAACTTACTCGAAAGTTGGCGATACATTTGACCAAATCCAGTCTTGGACATTACAAACTCCTAAATGATAACCCTAAGCAAATGCATAGCGCTGCAATCTAAACAGCACAAGGCCATGTCCAATACACAAACATGAACACGACATTCTGCGGTATTCTTACATAAAACGGTATGTTGTTTTCTGACAAAATATAGCGTATTTGGTAGATTTTATCGTTAAAAAACGTATTTTTAGCGGTTATAAATATAAAGTTATACTGAGAAAAACATTTATATTGAGTGCTAACTGTATTAATCGATAAATCTCGATTAATATAATTGTTCTTGTTTCGTGCTAGTCCTTATTCTCACTAGGACCTTGCTTTTGCTTGAATTATCTCTCCCTAATTGTTGTTAAAAAGGTGATTAAATGAATGCGTTAACGCAAGAACTCGTCGAGCTTTTGACGCTAGAAAGGCTGGAAGCCAATATCTTTCGGGGTAATAGTCGTAATTTGGTTGGCAAACGTGTGTTTGGTGGACAGGTCTTGGGGCAAGCATTAAGAGCAGCATCCTATACGACCAATCGTCCAGCGCATTCGCTTCATGCATATTTTCTCTATGGTGGAGATGTAGACGCACCGATTATTTATGAAGTTGATTCTCTTCGAGATGGAAAAAGTTTTGCCAGTCGTCAAGTGCGTGCTATTCAGCATGGACGTATTATCTTTTCGGCAATGGTATCTTTTGCCAATCCAGAAGAAGGATTGAATTACCAACACAAAGAGCCTGAATATCCTGCACCAGAAAATTTAAAATCTGAAAATGAATTAAAAGAAAGTATGCTCAACTTCGTGCCAGAGAATGTTCGAGCAAGTTTCATGCGTGAACGTCATGTTGAGATTCGTCCAGTTCAGCCTGTCAATCCTTTTCAGCCACAGCCTGAAGCGCCATTTTATGCGCATTACATTCGTACACATGGTGATATTGCAAAAAATCTTGATGAGATATCGTTACATCAGGCGATTGTCGCATTTTATTCTGATTTTACGTTAATGACCACAGCATTACGTCCACATGGTTTATCTTGGATTTCTCCAAATCTTCAGTGTGCAAGTATTGACCACACGATTTATTTTCATCGTCCTTTGCGTGCAGATGAATGGATGCTCTACGAAATGGAAGCAACCGTGAGTGCAAGTTCACGTGGACTGAATTTTGGTCGTATGTGGCAAAATGGTCAGCTGGTTTGTAGCACGGTTCAAGAAGGTTTGATTCGGCTCAGAGAAATTGAAACGCAGTAACGATTAAATTAGATTAAAGCCATTATTATGATGGCTTTTTTTAAGATGCAAATGTGACAAAAAATTGCTCGATTGTTATGTTTGAGCATGCGATAGTACTGAAAAGTTAAAATGCTTTCATACCGATAATGAATTTAAATACCCAGATCTTATTTGCAGCCATTTTAGGCGTAGTGTTTGGCTTCCTGTTAAACGCCTTCCCTGAAACAGCATTTGTAGAGCATAGTCTTTATGGCTTAGGAATTTTAAGCAGCATTTTCATTGGTCTTTTGAAAATGTTATTGATTCCATTGATTTTTAGTTCAATTGTTGTGGGCGTATCTAATCTACAAGCAGGTGGACAATTTGGTCGTGTTTGGAAGATCGCGGCATTATGTTCCATTACAACGACCACACTAGCGCTCATTTTAGGTATAGGATGTGCTCATCTCTTTGATGTGGGTAAAGGTGTTGATATTCAGCTTTTTCAAGCGGATATGCAGAGTCATCAAAGCCCTGATACTTTGACTCCTTCGAGTTTTCTAAGCAATTTTGTCCAAAACACCTTAATCAATCCATTCAAAGCATTTAGTGAAGGGAATGTATTGGCTGTTGTAGTATTTGCCTTATTTTTAGGTGTGGCCTTGGTACAAGGGGGAGAACGTTTCGCACTGGTACGGAATAGTTTTCAGCAGTTTTTTGAAATAATGATGATGCTGGTTGGGTGGGTGATGAAACTTGCTCCGATTGGTATTTTTGCTCTGTTGGCGAAACTGATCGTGACAGAGGATCTTTCTGTCTTGAGCCGCTTAGCTGAGTTTGCTGCGGTGGTGACAGGGACGACGATTTTTCATGGTCTTGTGGTACTACCACTTTTGCTATGGATTTTTGGACGCATGGATCCGATCACATTCTTTCGTGGGGCCAGAACGGCTTTAGTAACTGCTTTTGCCACGAGTTCTAGTTCGGCGACGATGCCATTAAGCCTAAAATGCGCGCAAGAAAATCTAGGTGTTCGGCCACAAACTGCAGGCTTTGTAATCCCTTTGGGGACGCAGCTGAATATGGATGGAACTGCACTCTATGAGGCAGCTGCAGCTTTATTTATTGCAAATTTAATGGGATTGGAGTTATCCATTACACAACAAATTATTGTGTGTTTAGTGGCAATCATTGCATCTTTAGGTGCGCCAGGAATTCCGAGCGCGGGGATGGTCACCATGATTATGGTGCTTCAGTCTGTTGGCTTACCTGCGGAAGCGATTGCCATATTATTACCAATTGATCGTTTATTAGATACGGTACGTACTGTGGTCAATGTTCAGGGGGATATGATGATTAGTGTTGTTGTGGATCGACACGCATCGGAGTCCACAACAGATCAAGGGTAAGCTGATGCAAAATTTGCATCAGTTTTATTTCTTAACTAAAAAATTGGCACATCAATATAGTAGATACATTTATGTGAAATGGTTGAAAAGTAAATTAAAAAATAATGATTAAATTTTCTAATAGGCAGATTTAAAACAATAAAGTGTGTGAATATTAATTTAATAAAATAGGTTTATTAAAATTAAAGTTATGAAAATAAAGTAGTTTATTTCGAAATTCTTAATATTTTATGGATAATCATTCTTGTTTGCACTATCATTTGTCCGTTTTTGTTTGGTGTCTTTTTTAACCACTTACTAGTTTTTGGGTTGGAAAAGATGATCCATCTTTTTGCTGCTTCGGGGGAAGCTATGAAAAACCGTTCTTTTCTAAAAAATCCAATCGTGATGAGTGGCTTATTGTTTGGTGGCTTTGCACCTATGTTGCATGCTGAAACTGAGCAAGAACGCAAAACGGTGGTGTTACCTACTATTCAGGTGATTGGTTCACAAGATGATGCTGTCTCAAAAATTCCTGGCGCGGCTGTGATTGTGGATCAAGAGCAGATTCAGCAGTTTGTTCCAACATCGACAGAGGACATCTTAAAGCGTGTTTCTGGCGTATATGTGAAACCTGAGGAAGAATCGGCTGTTGTCGCAAATATTGGTATGCGCGGTATTAGTTCACAGGATTATAAAACCTTAATTTTAGAAGACGGTGTACCTGTTGCACCAGGCTTGTTTGTCGGAAATGGTCGTTATTACAATCCACGTGTACAGCGCATGGATAGTATTGAAGTACTAAAAGGTTCTTCGGCATTACGTTATGGACCATCGAATATCGGTGGTGTAATTAACTATCGTACCAAGCAACCAAAAGATGGTGCTTTGGTGGATGTATCGATTGGATCTTGGGAAACCTATAAAACAACAGTTGAGCTCGGTGGTAGTTCTCCAAATAAAGACAGCAATTTTGGCGCAATTTTAAGTTGGGCGAAAAGTGATGGTTTCATGGACAAAGGCTATGAAATGAAAGACGCTGTGATCAAAGCAGGCACAGCGATTGGTGATAACCAATGGTTAGGTGTTAAATTTACCCATTATGAGAATGATGCCAATATTTCATATCGTGGACAGTTCTTGGGTGAATATCACGCCAAGAAAAAGAACAATCCTGCACCAGATGATTGGTTTTTGACAGAACGTAATTCATTCGATATTAACCACCGTTGGAATATCAATGCGGATACAGAACTTCAGACTCTAGTGTATTGGAGTGAAATGAACCGCGATTACTGGCGTTATGAGGTTGATAAAATTAACCCAATTACTGATGATGGGCGATGGAATTACCGTAATGGACCAGGAACACGTGGTAATGAAAAAGGTGGTCAAGATAATTGGGATTTGCGTGGCAATAACCGTGCTTTTGAACGTATTGGTGCTGAAACTCGCTTGGTGGCAAAACATGCGCTATTTAATATTCCAAGTGAGGCTGAAGTTGGTCTACGCTTGATGAATGAAAAAATGGATGACATTACTATTGATGCAACACGCGCAATGCCACGTACAGGTAGTGTTAGTAAAGACACTAAAGATTCAGCAAAAAGTGTTGCATTATATGCACAGAATCGTTTGGATATAACGGATCAACTATCAGTAACACCTGGTTTGCGTATTGAACGTTATGAACAAGAGCGTTTAGATAAGAAAAAGAATGAAACAGTCAAAACTTCAAATACTGAAGTGATGCCTGGTCTGGGACTTACTTTCCAATTAGTTCCTGCAGTACAGCTCTATGGTAGTGTATACAAAGCATTTTCTCCTGCTTTGAATGGCGACTCCCTCAGTGGTATGAAAGATCAAAAACTGGATGCAGAAACTGCAGTTAGTTGGGAGTTCGGTTTAAGAGGGCAGCAAGATATCTTTAAATATGAGTTGACTGCCTTCCGAATGGATTTTGACAATCAAATCATCCCTGCGAACAGTAATTCTGATTTCCAAACAACTAATGGTGGTAAGACTTTTAACCAAGGTCTTGAGGGTGCGATTAATGTTGAGTTAGAAAACGGTTTTGATATGTTTGCTAATGTGACTTGGGTTGCCGATGCTGAATTTAAGGGTGACCGTTTTAATAAAAATGGCGCGCTTAAATCAAAAGATGGTGATCGTGTACCATATACACCAGAATGGGTTGCAAATCTTGGTTTTGGTTATACTTATGCTGGTTTGCGTACTCAGCTGAGTGCAAATTACACGGGCTCTCAATTTACTGATGATTTGAATACTAAGCCAATTACAGAAAACACGTCAGGTTTCTTTACGGGTAAAATCAATGGTTATACGACTGTTGATTTAACCTCTCGTTATACTTTGAATGATCAAGTTGAGTTCTATGGTGCAGTAAAGAATTTAGAAGATAAGCGCTATATTGCGAGCTTACGCCAAGGTATCTACGTAGGTCCTGAACGTTCGTTTGAAGCTGGTGTTCGCTATCGTTTCTAATTGTATTTGCTGATTGTGAAAAACCCCTCATCCTAGGATGAGGGGTTTTTTGTATAAGGAAACAATAATTTGTTTTAAGCTGCTTGTTGTAAAGCGCGCTTTGCAGCAGGTGAGCTGTTTAAATAGTTGACCGCATCTTGGGTATTTCCTTCTTTGACAGGATCATACCACGGCATGAGGTAATCAATTTGTTGTGCAACGAGCCAAATTGGATTTGGGAGGATTTGGTCATCTTTGCGGCCTTGTTTATACCATTCAATCCAGATCCAAGGTTTAAATAAACTTGGTTTTTTATCCGCAAAGCGAGGATCTTGGCTCATGATATGCGCTGCGCCATCTACCCATAAACCTAGTACGCCGATAATCACCGCAACACTGAGATAATAACGAGCAATATAGCCACCGCCTAAATGGCGATAAAGATCAAATGCAACAGTACGGTGTTCGATCTCTTCAGAGCCATGCCATTTGATGAGATCGATCATCTCAGGGTCTGCGCCTAATTCTTCCCAACGTTTATTGTAAAGTGCATATTTACCCAGTACACAAGTCATATGTTCGACAGTTGCAATGACACCTAAACGGAATAAATCCCATTGATGCTCTAGAAACTGTGGCACTTCTTTATCAAAAGGCTTGTCTGCAAGCGCTTTGGTGAAAAGGAAGTCCATAATATCTAAGTTACGTTGAATATCTATATTGCGCTGGCTTAGATATTCCTTGTTTGCAGAAGTGTGTGCCACAGCGTGCATCGCTTCTTGACGAATAAAAGCTTGGACATCTTGCTTTAATTTTTCATCAGTAATTTGTGGGAGTACTTTATTGTACAATCGGCAAAACCAAAATTCACCAGCAGGTAATATATTATTAATTTCATTAATAAAATAACTTGCAAAAGGTTGGTTTGGAATCCAGTCTACTGGTGTTTTTTCCCAGTCAAATTTTACTTTGCGTGGGAGAATTTTATAGTCAATCGAAGAACCAAGAACTTTGTTCTTCACAAATGATAGTAATTTCATCGTTTAGTCCTAATCGATAGTGCAATGAACCAACACTAAGCAGTATATGAAAACTCCCTAGTGTTTGTGTTTAGCAATACAGGACAATTAAAAATTATTTTATGCATCAAGTTGCATGAAAAGCGAAATTTACTCTTCAGCGTCTGTTTCTGAGGCTTCAGGAATCTGATCAAGGTCAAATTCAGTGGGTTGATCGAGGGTGTAATTTAAGCGTCCTGCCATAACACTGGCGAGCTCTTCTAAACCAATCCGATTCAGAGAAGAAAACAGTTGAATCGAGAAATCTAATTTCATTTTCTTCAATTGCTGTTTTACATCAAGTAGGGTTTTATTGGCTGGACCACGATTCAGTTTGTCCGCTTTGGTTAAAAGAATATGCACAAATAAATGACGAGAATGAGCCCATTCCAGCATCATCAAATCAAAGTGCTGTAAAGGATGGCGAATATCCATCAATAAGACTAGACCTTGTAGGCTTTTGCGATGGATTAAATAGTTTTCGAGTTCTTTTTGCCACACAATTTTCATCGATTCAGGCACGGCCGCATAACCATAACCCGGTAAATCCACAAGGCGTTGATCTGGGTTGCCTAAACTAAAAAAGTTGATCATTTGTGTACGACCCGGTTTTTTAGAGGCGCGTGCTAATTGCTTTTTATTGGTCAGTGCGTTGATCGCGCTAGATTTACCTGCATTTGAGCGTCCAGCGAATGCAATTTCATATCCCGTATCTTCTACGCACAAAGCCAGTTTTGGCGCACTCATCAAAAACTCAGCTTGGCGTAGCCAATTCAAAGACTGTACCGCATATTCAGTCAATGCAGGATCAGTCTTTTTTTCATAACTGATTTTTTGTTTGGGTGCGAGTTTGGCTTTGGTGTCTTTTGATTGTTGACGCTGACGCATAGAAGCTTACTTTTGAATTGAAATAGCAAAGCTATTATAAAGGATGTCAGTCAATCGTGCGAATCTGATGGTTATGCTTTTTGAATGAGTTCTAGAAACTCAATATTTGAATGCTTCGAAGATGGAAGAATGCCGTGCTGTATGACCTCACCAAGCGTATATTGATTTAGACTTTGATAAAAACTTTCTAAAGCTTGGTCTAAAATTCCTTTGAGCCCGCAATGTGAACGTAAAACACAGGGTGGGGTATTGCATTCAACAATTTGTTGATGACCTTGCAGAGTGCGTACGATCTCACCGAGTTTAAGACTTTTTGCTTCAGGATTGAGGCGAAGACCGCCTCCTTTGCCACGAATCGTGACAATCCACTGTTGCTTTCCCATAAAATGAACCACTTTAACCAAATGGTTTTGGGAGACATGTAAGTCTTTTGCAATATCTGCGATTGTATAAGGTACATCACTCGGACGAGCGACATACATTAAAATTCTAAGCGCATAATCAGTAAACTTATTGAGTTGCATTGGATTTCACTCAATCTATTGCTTTAAATACAAAGGGCTAGTCTATCATAGACTAGCCCCGTGCAAAATGCAGTGTCGATTAGCTGAGTTTGACCCCACCTGTACCAAAAGCTTCACTGTGAATGTTCTGGGCAGGAACACCGCGTGCGATTAAAGCTTTATGTTGTTCCGCCATAAATGGCATAGGGCCGCATAAGTAATAATCTGCATTAATAGGTAATAAAGCCGCATCTACATTGCTGAGGTCTAAACGTCCAGCAATATCATAATCAATACCTAATACATCGCCGTCATGTGGAAATTCATAAGCTGTAAACGTACTAAGACGGGGATACTTATCTTTAAGATCATGAATATGTTTTTTCATTGCATGTACTTGGCTACTACGACATGCGTGAATAAAGCTCACAGGCTGTGGCATATCTAAGGTAACAAGTTGATTTAACATCGCAATCATTGGAGTTAAGCCGACACCCCCACTAATAAATACATTACGTTTTGTATGATCAATCAGATAGAAGTTGCCTGTAGGTGCTGACACTTCAATTTGTGAGCCTTCGGCTAAGCTGTGTAGTGTATTGGACACCCAGCCCGCAGCTAAATTTTCTTTTTCATCTTCACGTTTGACTGAAATTCTTAAATAGTCAGCTTGAGGTGAGGTTGATAGCGTATATTGACGTGGTTGTCTTAATCCTAGCTCAGGTACAAATACCCGCACAGAGATGTATTGACCTGCTTCATATTTGGGTAAATCACCACCATCGACAGGAGCTAAATAGAACGAAGTAATTTCATCGCTTTCAATCACTTTTTGAGCGATTTTAAAATTACGCCAACCTAGCCAGCTCCCCTTTGTTTGCTGGTGTTGATCATAAATCGCTTTTTCTGTGCTGATAAATAAATCAGCCAATTGCCCGTATGCCGCAGCCCATGCATCAATGAGTGGATCATCCATAGAGATACTCAAGACCTCACTGATCGAGTGCAGCAGGTTTTCGCCCACAATGCTGTAATCAGGTGCTTGGATATTGAGGCTGACATGTTTATGCGCAATCAATTCAACTACTGGCAGCAATACTGATGGATCTTCAATATTTTCTGCATAAGCGAGAACGGCACCTGCAAGTGCTTGAGCTTGAGCACCACTACGTTGATGACCCATATTGAAGGTTTCTTTTAAGTCAGGATTGTTCCCTAACATGCGGTTATAAAAATAACCAGTGAGTGCCACGCCATTTTCACGAAGAACAGGGACGGTTGCTTTTACGAGTTCAATTTGCTGCGGAGTCATGTTTGATCTCTCTTGGCTATCATTTTATAAGATATATTTAAAATACATCTTATAAAATGTATTTGCAATACATCTTATGATAAAAGCCATAAAAAAATTAAGGGATAATTTATTATCCCTTAATTTATAAGCAGATGTGGTTGTTATTTACCAAATAAAGATCCAAGTAAACCTCTGACAATCTTTTGTCCTGAGCTTCCCCCTAGACTACGTGCAGCACTTTTCGCAAAAGTCCCTACAATGTCTTGTGTGAGTTTTTCTCGATCGCGTTGTGCTTTTTCAGCGGCTCGTTGTTGCTCACGTGCAAAACGTTCTTGTTCTCTGGCTTGTTGTTTGGCTAAAGCGTCTTGTTCTTTTTCCTGTTGTTTTGCCAAGGCATCGGCTTCTTTTTGTTGAGATAGTTGCAAGACTTTCTTTTGTAGCATTTCATACGCGCTGTCTCGGTCAACGGCTTGATCGTAAATACCTGCAACAATACTCTGTGCAATGATAACTTGACGTTCTTCCGGTGTAATTGGGCTAAAGGATGAGTAAGGTGGCATCACCCAGCCGCGCTCAACAATTTGTGGTGTTCCTTGCTCGTCGAGGCAACTCACGAGTGCTTCACCTACAGCAAGCTCGGTAATCGCTTGATCAACTTTAAACTCTGGATTGGCACGGAATGTATCTGCTGCTGTTTTGACCGCTTTTTGATCTTTTGGCGTGAATGCACGTAAAGCATGTTGAACGCGATTACCTAATTGCCCAAGTACACTCTCTGGTAGATCCAGTGGATTCTGAGTAATGAAATAAATTCCGACACCTTTTGAGCGAATCAGGCGCACCACTTGTTCAATCTTTTGTTGCAAGGCTGTGCTGGCATTATCAAACAGTAAGTGTGCTTCATCAAAGAAGAATACCAATTTAGGTTTGTCCATATCACCCACTTCTGGAAGCTGTTCAAATAACTCTGATAACATCCAAAGTAAGAAAGTGGCATATAACTTTGGTGTATTCATAAGCTTATCCGCAGCTAAAATGTTGATATAGCCGTGACCGTTGGTATCGGTCTGAATAAAGTCTAAAATGTTGAGACTCGGTTCACCAAAGAATTGTTCGCCACCTTGATCACCTAGTGCTAGTAAATTGCGTTGAATGGCACCAAGACTTGCGGGAGAGAGGTTGCCATATTCAGCTTTGAGTGCCGAAGCATTTTCACTGACATAGCTCAACATCGATTTTAAATCTTTAAAATCAATTAATAATAAACCTTGATCATCTGCGATTCGGAAAACTGCTGAAAGCACACCTTCTTGTGTGTCATTGAGATTGAGCATTCTGGCTAATAATAAGGGTCCAATCTCAGAAATGGTGGTACGAATAGGATGACCTTGCTCACCAAATAAATCCCAAAAAATGACAGGTGATGCTGCAAAAGGGATATCGCTGATTTTGAGTAGACTAAGGCGTTCTTCAAATTTGGGATTGCTCGAACCTGCCTTGGCGAGACTCGAGACATCACCTTTAGCATCAGCAAGAAATACAGGCACACCAAGGCGAGAAAAACTTTCTGCCAATACTTTTAAGGTAACGGTTTTACCTGTTCCTGTTGCACCTGCAATCAATCCGTGTCTGTTGGCAAATTTAGAATGTAGAACAATATCTTGTGTGGTATCTGTGGTTTTTTTAGCAATAACGATGGGTGTATTCATTCTTCACCTATTCTTGATTTCATTCCAGTTGTTTTAATGCATTTTGAATATCTTGAATTAAATCCTCAGCATGTTCTAGTCCAATACAGAAGCGAACCAATAATCCTTGTTGTAAATGTGTATTCTTGAGTGAACGCATTGTTTTTAAGTCATATAGCATTACTAGGCTCACAGGACCTCCCCAACTAAATCCAAGTTTGAATAGTTGTAAGTGATCGCAAAATTTTCGAACTGCAGCGAGATCATATTCAGGCTTAAAGATGACACTGACAAGACCTGCACTTTTGCCTGTGGTGCAAATTTGTTTCCAAAATGCATGGCCAGCAGAGTCTGGAAGGCTTGGATGGAGTACTTGGGCGAATTGAGGTTGTTGCTTTAACCAGTTCATTAAAGTAAGCGCATTTTGTGCTTGTTGGTCATATCTAAAGGACATGTGTGCCAAACTACGTTGAATTTGAGCAGTGTCATCACCTGAAACAGAAATGCCTTGAATGGCATGCATACGGAACAATTTGTGATGTAAAGCTTGATCACGTGTCACCACTGAACCCATTAATATGTCGCCACCACCACTTGGATATTTGGTTAAAGCATGAACAGTGATATCAATTGAAAGGTGTTCATCTGAAAAATCAAAAGCATTAAATGCAAGACCCGCACCCCAAGTATTATCAAGTGCAGTCAGTACATTGGCTTGTTGGGCTTTTTTAACTAAATTTTTTAGATCGGGAAATTCTAAGGTAACTGAACCTGCTGCTTCTAGCCAAATTAGCTTGGTTTTGTCTGTCGGTTGGAAACTGTCAGCATCAATTGGATTGTAAATGCTAACAATGATGCCGTAGCGTTCTTGCAGATTTCTTAAATGTTCTAAATTAGGGCCATAAATATTATCAGCGACCCAGACTTCATCTTCCTTGCTTAATATTGCACTATTCACGAGATTAATCGCGGATAGACCACTCGGTGCAAGTAAGCAATATCGCCCCCCTTCAATCTGAGCAATATTATCGGCTAGAGTGAATGTTGTGGGGGTGCCATGTGTGCCATAACTATAGTCATAGGCATCGGTCCAGTGACGATCAAAAAGGTGCGCTGTCGACTGGAAAATGATGGTGGATGCACGAAATAGGGGAGGTTGTATGGTTTCAATGTATTGAGGGGCTTGGCGTGGTGCATGAATAAGAAGCGTTTGTCTATTTTTATGTGTAGTCATGGGGCAAAATCAAAACGATATGATGATCTAGGTTAAGATAAAAGTGATCTATCTGCCAGTAATTTGCAGCTTTTGTACAGAATCGGTACGGGCATCATGCTTTGGAATAAAACTGGCGTTATTTTTGCTAAGAATTATTATCATTCTAACGATAATAGGTTTTAGCGCATGAAGTCGCATTTAAGAGTGCATTATTTTCAGCACATCGCCGGTGAGGGTTTTGGAAGTTGTTATGAATTTCTAAAGGCACATAAAGCAAAAATCACAGCCACTGAGTTTTTTGCTTTGCCTGTAGATTTACCGCTTGAGCTAGAGGCGTTGCCGCGTGTGGATGAGGTGGACTTGCTCATTATCATGGGGGGAACCATGAGTGTAAATGATGAAGCGAACTATCCATGGTTGAGGCTGGAAAAACGCTGGTTACGCCGCTATTTGGCAGCAGGAAAACCCGCCATTGGTTTATGCTTAGGTGGGCAGTTGATTGCAAATGCTTTAGGTGCTGCAGTAAGCCGTAATCCTCATCAGGAACTAGGTTGGATGGATGTTGGGCGTGCTTCACATATTCCAGAAACATGCTTCCAATTTCCTGAGCGGATCAATATCTTACAGTGGCATAGTGAAACTTTTGAAATCCCAAAGGGGGCAGTACATTTGGCAGAAAATAAAGTTTGTCGAAACCAAATGTATCAAATTGGACGCAATGTGCTTGGTTTTCAATTTCATCCAGAAATGACACCACATGCATTGGAGTTGTTGATTGAAAATGAAGAAGAAATGGCAATTTTTGATGGCGAGTACGTTCAACCCATATCGGAGCTAAAAAGGACACTAAAAAGTAGATTCGAACAAGGTAATCAGTTGTTGAATCGAGCGATAGAATATGTTGTAGGTGTTTAAAGAGGATAAAACTATAAAAAATAAAAAACAGGAATTGCATAAGACTTAAACAATCGCTATAATGGGCGACCCTCAAAAGGAGGGCGTTTTCTACGAAGAAAGTAGTTAACGCATTACAGTCGTGGCATCGATCACGACCATAGTGATTTTCACTGCCCTTGACACTTACCAAAAAAGGTGAGGTGCGTCATGGGTGATTCTTTATATATTTGGCTTGGAGTTTACTGGTATGTCTAACCAGAGAATTCGTATCCGTTTGAAGTCTTTTGATCATCGTCTGATTGATCAATCTGCTCAAGAGATCGTAGAAACCGCTAAGCGTACTGGCGCACAAGTGTGTGGTCCAATCCCGATGCCTACTCGCATCGAACGCTTCAACGTTCTTACTTCACCACACGTCAACAAAGACGCTCGTGATCAGTATGAAATCCGCACTTATAAACGTTTGATCGATATCGTTCAACCAACAGATAAAACTGTTGATGCATTGATGAAGTTAGATCTTGCTGCTGGTGTTGATGTTCAGATCGCTTTGGGTTAAGGCTTTCGGTTAATTAACTCTAAGTTAATTAGGCCGCTTTTTTAGAGGTTTATGCACATGGCTATTGGTTTAGTCGGTCGCAAATGTGGTATGACTCGCGTCTTTACAGATGCTGGTGTATCTGTACCTGTTACAGTTATCGAAGTCGATCCAAACCGCATTACGCAAATCAAAACACTTGAAACTGATGGTTATCAAGCAATTCAAGTAACTACTGGTGAACGTCGCGAATCGCGCGTAACGAACGCTCAGAAAGGTCACTTCGCTAAAGCGGGTGTTGCTGCTGGTCGTTTAGTTAAAGAGTTCCGTGTTACTGAAGCTGAGCTTGAAGGTCGTGAAGTTGGTGGTTCTATCGGTGTTGATTTGTTCACAGTTGGTCAAATTGTTGACGTAACTGGGCAATCAAAAGGTAAGGGCTTCCAAGGTGGTGTTAAGCGTTGGAATTTCCGTACGCAAGATGCTACTCATGGTAACTCTGTATCTCACCGTGTATTAGGTTCTACAGGTCAAAACCAAACACCTGGTCGCGTGTTCAAAGGCAAGAAAATGGCTGGTCACTTAGGTGATGAACGCGTAACAGTTCAAGGTCTTGAAATTGTATCTATTGACGCTGAACGTTCTGTTTTAGTTGTTAAAGGTGCTATTCCTGGTTCAACTGGCGGCGACGTTATCGTGCGTCCTACCATCAAGGCCTGAGGGGAAATACTGTGAATTTAAAAACTGTTTCCGGCTCTGCTGTTGAATTGTCTGAAGTTGCTTTCGGACGTGAATTTAACGAAGCTCTTGTACACCAAGTTGTTACAGCTTATTTAGCTGGTGGTCGTCAAGGTACTCGTGCTCACAAATCACGTGCAGATGTTTCTGGCGGTGGTAAAAAACCATTCCGTCAAAAAGGTACTGGTCGCGCTCGTGCGGGTTCTATTCGTAGCCCGATCTGGGTTGGTGGTGGTAAAACTTTTGCTGCTCGTCCACAAGATTGGTCTCAAAAAGTAAACCGTAAGATGTATCGCGGTGCAATGCAATGTATCTTAGCTGAACTTGTTCGCCAAGATCGCCTTGTATTAGTTGAAGAGTTTGCTGTTGCGGCTCCAAAAACTAAAGAATTGCTTGCAAAACTTACCGACTTGAATGCAACTCGCGCATTGATCATTACAGATGCTGTAGATGAGAACTTGTATCTCGCAGCTCGCAACCTTCCACACGTTGATGTGGTTGATGCTACTGCTATTGATCCTGTTAGCTTGATCGCATTTGATAAAGTTGTAATGTCTGTAGCTGCTGCTAAGAAAATTGAGGTAGAACTCGGATGAACAACGAACGTATCTATCAAGTCCTATTAGGACCAGTATTCTCAGAAAAAGCACAAGTTTTAGGTGATACTGCTGGTGTTCAAGTGTTCAAAGTTGCATTAAATGCAAACAAACTTGAAATCAAAAAAGCAGTTGAACAGCTCTTTGGTGTTGAAGTTGTAAAAATTAATACAACGATCACTAAAGGTAAAACAAAACGCTTTGGTAAAACATTAGGACGTCGTTCTGATGTGAAAAAAGCATACGTCACCCTGAAAGCTGGCCAAGATGTAGAAATGGCTGACTTGGGCGATACCGCTGAAAACGCAGCGGAATAAGGACGAAAATTATGCCAATTCAAAAATGTAAGCCAACGTCTCCAGGACGTCGCTTTGTAGAGAAAGTGGTTCATAGCCATCTTCACAAAGGCGCACCTTATGCACCGTTGGTAGAAGCTAAAAAACGTACTGGTGGTCGTAATAACAATGGTCACATCACTACACGTCATGTAGGTGGTGGTCATAAACAACACTATCGTATTGTTGACTTTAAACGTAATAAAGATGGTATTCCAGCGACTGTAGAGCGCATTGAGTACGATCCTAACCGTACAGCTCATATTGCTTTATTGAAATATGCTGACGGTGAACGTCGTTATATCATTGCTCCTAAAGGTTTACGTGCGGGTGATAAAGTTCAATCTGGTAACGATGCTCCAATTCGTCCAGGTAACTGCTTACCACTTCGTAACATGCCTATTGGTTCTACACTTCATAACCTTGAACTTAAAATCGGTAAAGGTGCTCAATTAGCGCGTTCTGCTGGTACTTCAGTTCAGTTGTTAGGTCGTGATGGTTCTTACGCTATCGTTCGTTTACGTTCTGGTGAAATGCGTAAAGTCCATGTTGAATGTCGTGCTGTAATTGGTGAAGTTTCTAACCAAGAAAGCAACCTTCGTTCATTGGGTAAAGCTGGTGCTTCGCGCTGGCGCGGTGTTCGTCCTACCGTTCGTGGTATGGCGATGAACCCAGTTGACCATCCACACGGTGGTGGTGAAGGACGTAGTAAAGGTATTCAACCTGTAAGTCCATGGGGTCAAAAAGCTAAAGGGTACAAGACACGTACCAATAAGCGTACGACTAAGATGATTATTCGCGACCGTCGCGTCAAGTAAAGGAATCTGACTAATGCCTCGTTCATTAAAAAAAGGTCCATTCGTCGACGCGCACTTGTTCGCTAAGGTTGAAGCGGCTATTGCAGCAAACAACCGTAAGCCGATCAAGACTTGGTCTCGTCGTTCAATGATCCTTCCAGACTTTGTTGGTTTAACAATTTCTGTTCACAATGGTCGTAACCACGTTCCAGTAATTGTTACTGAACACATGGTTGGTCATAAACTAGGTGAATTCGCGCCAACTCGTACCTATCGTGGTCACGGTGTTGATAAGAAGTCTAAACGTTAATAGGTGCTATGATGGAAGTAACTGCTAAATTACGCGGTGCCGCTATCTCGGCACAGAAGGCACGTTTAGTTGCTGATTTGATTCGTGGTAAATCGGTTGCACGCGCGCTAGACATTTTAAACTTCAGCAACAAGAAAGCAGCTGTGCTCGTTAAAAAGGCACTTGAATCTGCAATCGCGAATGCTGAACACAATAACAGCTTAGATGTTGACGATCTTAAAGTAACTACGATTTACGTTGATGAAGGCATGAGCCTTAAACGTATCATGCCACGTGCTAAAGGCCGTGCAGATCGTATTACTAAGCGTACTTGTCACATCACCGTTAAGGTAGGGGTTTGATATGGGTCAGAAGGTTCATCCAATCGGTATCCGCCTGGGTGTTGTGAAACGCCATAACGCTAACTGGTATGCGAGTCCGAAACAATACGCTGAATACTTGCTTAAAGATCTTCAAGTTCGTGAGTTTTTAACTAAAAAACTTAAGAATGCGATGATCAGCAATATTCTTATTGAACGTCCTACTGGTGCTGCTAAAGTAACAATTAGCACTGCTCGTCCAGGTATCGTAATCGGTAAGAAAGGCGAAGACATTGAAAAATTACAGCGCGAACTCACCAACATTATGGGTGTTCCAGCGCAAGTTAGCATCAACGAAATCGATCGCCCAGACCTAGATGCTCGTTTAGTTGCTGAAGCAATTGCTTCACAATTAGAAAAGCGTGTTATGTTCCGTCGTGCTATGAAGCGTGCGGTACAAAACACAATGCGTGCTGGCGCGAAAGGTATCAAAGTTGAAGTTTCTGGCCGTTTAGGTGGTGCAGAGATTGCTCGTACTGAATGGTATCGTGAAGGTCGTGTACCTTTGCATACACTTCGTGCTGACATCGACTATGCAACTATGCGTGCAGAAACAACTTACGGTACGATCGGTGTTAAAGTTTGGATTTTCCGTGGCGAGATTTTAGGTGGCATGAAACAAGTCATGAACCCTGCTCCTGCTGAAGAGCGTCCAGCTAAACGTGGTCGTGGACGTGGTGAAGGTCAAGAGCGTCGTGGTCGTCGCGGTGACCGTGCTGCTGACAAGGGAGAATAATCCATGTTGCAACCTAAACGTACCAAATTCCGTAAAGTGCACAAAGGCCGTAACACTGGTCTAGCGCATCGTGGTAGTACAGTATCATTTGGTTCGATTGCAATTAAAGCAACTGAACGTGGTCGTATGACTGCGCGTCAGATTGAAGCTTGCCGTCGTACCATCAGCCGTCGTATTAAGCGTGGTGGTAAAATCTTCATCCGCGTATTCCCGGACAAGCCAATTACCGAAAAACCATTAGAAGTTCGTATGGGTAAAGGTAAAGGTAGCGTGGAATATTGGGTTTGTCAGATCCAACCAGGTAAGATCCTGTACGAAATTGAAGGTGTTAACGATGAGTTAGCGCGTGAAGCTTTTGCTTTAGCTGCTGCTAAACTTCCGTTTAAAACCACTATCGTGACTCGGACGGTAATGTAATGAAAACTAAAGATCTACGTGAAAAATCGGTAGAAGAGTTGAAAGCTTTGCTTGATGAGCAACAGCTTAACCAATTCCGTCTTCGTATGGCGAAAGCAACTGGTCAATTAGGCAAATCGCATGAAGTGCAAATTGCTCGTAAGACAATTGCTCGTATCAAGACACTCCTTACCGAAAAACAGGGGAACGGACAATGAGTGAAAAAACAGTCCGCACGTTAACCGGCAAAGTCGTAAGTGACAAAATGGACAAGTCTATTGTTGTACTTATTGAACGCCGTGTTCAACACCCGTTGTATGGCAAATCAATCCGCCGTTCAACTAAACTACACGCTCATGATGAGAACAATGTTGCTAAAACTGGCGACTTGGTAACCATCAAAGAAAGCCGCCCAATTTCTAAAACTAAAGCTTGGACTTTAGTGGAAGTCGTTGAAGCAGCTGCTGAGTAATTAGACGTTCTTGTTGCATCATCGGACAATTTCGAGTACTCTTTGAGCCTTTCGAAATTGTGACCGGTGATGCTCGGTTTTGGAGTAGGGCAATGATTCAAACCGAAAGTATGCTCGACGTAGCAGACAACAGTGGTGCACGCCGCGTACAATGTATTAAAGTACTTGGTGGTTCACACCGTCGTTATGCTTCAGTTGGCGACATTATTAAAGTTACTGTAAAAGAAGCAATCCCACGCGCACGTGTTAAAAAAGGTGACGTGATGAATGCTGTAGTTGTTCGTACAAAATTCGGCATCCGTCGTCCAGATGGTTCAGTTATTCGTTTCGACGATAACGCAGCTGTTATTTTGAATAACAACAAAGCTCCGATTGCTACTCGTATCTTCGGACCAGTGACTCGTGAACTTCGTACTGAACAGTTCATGAAAATCATTTCATTGGCTCCTGAAGTTCTATAAGAGGCAATCATGGCTAAGATTAAAAAAGGCGATCAAGTAATTGTGATCGCAGGTAAAGAAAAAGGCAAACAAGGTGTTGTTTTGTCTGTTTCTGAAGATCGAGTTAAGGTCGAAGGTCTTAACTTAGTGAAGAAGCATCAAAAGCCAAACCGTGTAACTGGCGCTGAAGGCGGTATCGTTACTCAAGAGGCAACGCTTCATATTTCAAACGTGGCAATTTTTAATGCTACAACCCAAAAGGCTGACCGTATTGGTTACCAAGTGATTGATGGCGCGAAAACTCGCGTTTACAAATCAAATGGTGAATCAGTGGCGGTAGCGAAGTAATAGGTTGAAAAGGCAATGGCCAGACTTAAAGCACGTTACAACGACGAACTTAAAGCGAAGTTACAAGAAGAACTTGGCGTTAAGAACGTGATGGATATTCCTCGCATCACGAAAATCACTCTTAACATGGGTGTAGGCGCAGCTGCAACTGATAAGAAATTATTAGATGGTGCTGTTGCTGATATGCAACTCATTGCTGGTCAAAAACCAGTTGTGACTCTTGCGCGTAAATCAATCGCTGGTTTCAAAATCCGTGACGGTTGGCCGATCGGTTGTAAAGTTACTTTACGCGGCGACCAAATGTACGAATTCTTGGATCGTTTGATCTCTATCGCAATCCCTCGTATTCGTGACTTCCGTGGTTTCTCTGCGAAATCATTTGATGGTCGCGGCAACTACTCTATGGGTTTAAAAGAGCAAATCGTTTTCCCTGAAATCGATTTTGACAAAATTGATCGTATCCGTGGTTTAGATATCACGATTACGACCACTGCTCGTAGCGATGACGAAGGCCGTGCGCTTATGCGTGCATTCGGCTTCCCGTTCAAATAAGAGGTCGATATGGCTAAGAAAGGTATGATTAATCGCGAATTGAAACGCGAAAAGACAGTTGCTAAATACGCTGCAAAACGTGCTGAATTAAAAGCAACGATTGCAAATGTAAATGCGAGTGACGAAGAACGTTTCGAAGCGACATTAAAGTTACAGGCATTGCCACGTAACGCATCTCCAGTACGTCTTCGTAACCGTTGTGGTTTAACTGGTCGTCCTCATGGTTACTTCCGTAAGTTCGGTTTAAGCCGTAACAAATTACGCGATACAGTAATGCAAGGTGATGTGCCGGGCGTTGTTAAGGCAAGCTGGTAAGGAGCGACTAAATGAGTATGCAAGATACCGTTGCCGACATGTTAACACGTGTTCGTAACGCACAAATGGCGAAGAAACAAACTGTTTCTATGCCGTCTTCTAAGTTGAAAGTTGCAATTGCAAATGTACTTCAACAAGAAGGTTATATTTCAAATGTAGAAGTGGCTCAAGAAGAGATCAAATCTACTTTGACTATTACGTTAAAATATTTCGAAGGCAAACCAGTTATCGAAACCGTTAAGCGTGTAAGCCGTCCAGGTCTTCGCCAATACCGCGGTAAAGATAAAATTCCTAGCGTTAAGCAAGGTTTAGGTATTGCAATTGTTTCTACAAGCAAAGGCATCATGACTGATCGCGCTGCACGTGCTGCGGGCATCGGTGGTGAAGTTATTGCTTTTGTTTCTTAATAGGTGATTCCTCATGTCTCGTGTGGCTAAAGCCCCAGTAACTGTACCGAATGGTGTAACAGTTACTCAGAACGGCCGGCAGGTCGAAGTGAAAGGCAGCAAAGGTACATTGTCTTTCAACCTGCATGCGCTGGTCGAGCTAAAACAGGAAGAAGGTAAACTTCAACTTGCTCCGGCTAAAGAGTCGAAAGACGCTTGGATGCAGGCTGGTACTGCTCGCGCTGTATTGAACAACCTTGTAAAAGGTGTTAGCGAAGGCTTCGAACGTAAGTTACAGCTTGTTGGTGTTGGTTATAAAGCTGCGGTTAAGGGTACTGTTGTAAACCTTAACCTTGGTTACTCACACCCGATTGACTACGCTTTACCGGAAGGTGTAACAGCGGAAACTCCAACTGCAACTGAAATCATTTTGAAATCAGCAAACAAGCAGTTGTTAGGTCAAGTGGCAGCGGAAATCCGTGCATACCGTGCTCCTGAACCATATAAAGGTAAAGGTGTTCGTTATTCGGATGAAGTTATTCTTCGTAAAGAAGCTAAGAAGAAATAAGGCGCGAGGTTCTTATGAACGAAAAGAAACAAACCCGTTTGCGTCGTGCGAAAAGCACACGCTTGCACATTCGTGCATTGGGTGCGACTCGTTTGTGTGTAAACCGCACTCCGCGTCACATCTATGCGCAAGTTATTTCAGCGGATGGTGGCAAAGTTTTAGCGCAAGCTTCAACTTTAGATGCATCTTTACGTAGTGGTACTACTGGTAATGTTGAAGCGGCTACGAAAGTTGGTGCTTTGATCGCAGAACGTGCTAAAGCAGCTGGCGTTACTAAAGTTGCATTTGACCGTTCTGGTTTTAAATATCATGGTCGTATCAAAGCCTTGGCTGATGCTGCTCGTGAAGGCGGCTTGGAGTTCTAATCATGGCGAAAGTTGAACAAAACGAAGGTCTCGTTGAAAAGCTGGTTGCCGTTGATCGTGTAGCCAAGGTAGTAAAGGGTGGTCGTATCTTCTCTTTCACAGCACTAACTGTTGTGGGCGATGGTAATGGTCGTGTAGGTTTTGGTCGTGGTAAAGCACGTGAAGTTCCAGCTGCTATTTCTAAAGCACTTGAAGCTGCTCGTCGCAACATGATTACTGTAGACCTTGCGGGGACTACTTTACAACACCCTGTGAATGCTCGTCATGGCGCAAGCCGTGTATACATGCAACCTGCTTCAGAAGGTACTGGCGTAATTGCTGGTGGCGCGATGCGTGCTGTTCTTGAAGCTGCAGGTGTACATAACGTACTTGCTAAATGTTATGGTTCTACTAACGCTGCTAACGTAGTAAACGCGACTTTTAAAGGTTTGCGTGATATGACTTCTCCTGAGAAAGTCGCTGCGAAACGTGGTAAGTCAGTAGAAGAAATTCAAGGGTAATCAATCATGAAAACGATTAAAGTTACCCAGACTAAGTCTTCTTCACATCGCTTGAAAAATCACAAGCTTTGCTTACAAGGTTTAGGTCTGCGTCGTATTGGTCATACTGTAGAAGTGCAAGATACGCCTTCTAACCGCGGCATGATCAACAAAGTTTACTATATGGTTAGTGTAGAGGAATAATGCCATGACTCTGCGTTTAAATGAGCTTGCACCTGCTGAAGGTGCAAAGCGTGAAAACCGTCGTTTAGGCCGTGGTATCGGTTCTGGCGTTGGTAAGACTGGTGGCCGTGGTGTCAAAGGTCAAAATTCACGTAAAAGTGGTGGTACTCGTCCAGGCTTTGAAGGCGGTCAAACTGCGTTATATCGTCGTTTACCAAAATTCGGTTTCACTAGCCAAATCGCTTTGAAAACTGCTGAAGTACGTTTGTCTGAGCTAAACAAAGTTGAAGGTGATGTTGTTTCACTAGAAACTTTGAAGGCTGCGAATGTTGTTCGTCGTGACCAAGTTCGTGCTCGCATCGTGCTTTCAGGTGAAATCACTCGCGCGTTCACTGTACAAGGTGTAGCGTTGACTAAAGGTGCTAAAGCTGCTGTTGAAGCTGCTGGCGGTAAAGTCGAGGAGTAATCTCGAGTGTCTATGACTCCTAGTTCTTCTGGTCATGTAAACATGATGAAAGGCCAACCGTTTCATGTGAAATATCGTGAAATTATTCGTCGATTAATGTTTTTAATTGGCGCGTTATTGGTCTTTCGACTAGGAGCGCATATTCCGTTGCCGGGCATTGATAGTGTGGCACTAGCAAGCTTTTTTAAGGCCAATGAAGGTACCTTCTTGGGCTTATTTAATATGTTTTCTGGTGGTGCATTAGAACGCATGTCAATTCTAGCGTTAGGGATCATGCCATACATCTCTGCATCGATTATCGTGCAGTTGATGTCAACCGTGGTTCCTTCGTTAGAAGCTTTGAAAAAAGAAGGCGAGCAAGGCAAACGTAAACTGAATCAATATACGCGTTACGGCACTCTATTTCTTGCACTCGTGCAGGGTATAGGGATGTGTGCTGGTCTGATTAGTCAGGGTATTACTTTGACTTCAGGCTTGGCATTCTATGTTCCAGCAGTGACTTCGCTTGTTGCAGGAACAATGTTTTTGATGTGGTTGGGTGAACAGATTACCGAACGTGGTGTTGGTAACGGTATCTCAATGATTATTTTTGCTGGTATTGTAGCTGGCTTGCCAAATCTTGTAATTCAGTCGTTCACGTCTGTACAAAATGGTCAAGGTAGCTTAATTGGTTTGGCGGTATTCGGTTTATTATCGTTAGCTGTCTTAGCCGCGATTGTGTTTATTGAAAAAGCACAACGTCGTATTCCAGTAAATTATGCTCAAAAACAACAGGGCCGTCGTGTATTTACTGCACAGCAAACACATTTGCCATTAAAAATTAATATGGCAGGTGTTATTCCAGCGATTTTCGCTAGCTCACTGTTATTATTTCCAGCGAGCTTGGGGCAATGGTTAGGAAGTGCTGATCCAAATGCAGGATTTGTTAAGCGTAGCCTGCAAGATCTGGCATTGGTGTTATCACCTGGACAGCCGTTATATTTAATGCTCTTTGGTGCGTTAATTATCTTCTTCTGTTATTTTTATACGGCGCTTGTTTTTAGCCCGAAAGAAGTTTCAGAGAATTTGAAACGTAGCGGAGCATATGTGCCTGGTATCCGCCCAGGTGAGCAAACGGCTCGTTATTTAGATCATATTCTTAACCGTTTGACATTTATTGGTGCTATCTACATTACCGTAGTGTGTTTAATGCCTATGGTGCTACAAAGTTCGTTTGGTATTCCATTCCATTTGGGTGGGACATCTTTACTGATTGTAGTTGTAGTTGTGATGGACTTTATGGCGCAACTTCAAGCGCACTTGACCTCGCATCAATATGATAATCAAACGTTAATGAGAAAAACGACTGCTCATCCGCAGGGATAAGCGCACTTAGAGGTTTTCATCATGAAAGTACAAGCTTCTGTAAAGAAAATTTGTGGTAGCTGTAAAGTTATCCGTCGTAATGGGGTTATTCGCGTAATTTGTAGCGCAGAACCTCGTCATAAGCAGCGTCAAGGTTAATTTAATTAAGACCTGTTGATTTCAGTAGGCTAATTAGGTTATTATCCGCCCCTCAAGATTTTTGTGGGGCGGTTGATTATCTTGACTGCCTTTTTGGAGAAAATTGAATGGCTCGTATTGCCGGTGTAAACATTCCGGATAACAAGCACGCTGTTATCTCTCTCACGTATATTTTTGGTATCGGTCGCCACACTGCTAAGAATATCTTAGCTGCTGTAGGTATTGCTGGAACTACGAAAATTCGTGAATTAGATGATGCTCAGCTTGATGCGATTCGTGCAGAAGTTGCTAAGGTTCCGACCGAAGGTGATTTACGTCGCGAAATTTCCATGAACATTAAACGTTTAATGGATTTAGGCTGCTACCGCGGTCTTCGTCATCGTCGCAGCTTGCCTGTTCGCGGACAACGCACCAAAACTAACGCACGTACCCGTAAAGGTCCGCGCAAACCGATTAAAAAGTAAGATTTCTGGAAGCTAAAAGATGGCTAAAGATACTCGCACACGCAAGAAGGTCTCTCGTACCGTCTCTGAAGGTGTTGCACACATTCACGCGTCTTTTAATAACACCATTGTTACGATTACCGATCGTCAAGGTAATGCATTGGCTTGGGCCACCTCAGGTGGACAAGGCTTCCGTGGTTCACGTAAATCAACTCCGTTTGCTGCTCAGGTAGCTGCTGAAGTTGCTGGTAAAGCAGCTTTAGATTACGGTTTGAAAAACCTAGACGTCCTTGTAAAAGGTCCTGGTCCAGGTCGTGAGTCTGCGGTTCGTGCATTAGGCGCAGTGGGTTATAAGATTAACAGCATTACCGATGTGACTCCAATTCCTCACAACGGTTGCCGTCCACCTAAAAAACGTCGCGTGTAAGGAGAAACATTCATGGCTCGTTATATTGGTCCAAAATGCAAACTCTCTCGTCGCGAAGGGACAGACCTGCAACTTAAATCAGGCGTTAAACCGTTTGATGTAAAAACCAAAAAACACAATAAAGCACCTGGTCAACATGGTCAGGCTCGTGGTGGTAAGCAATCTGAGTATTCACTACAATTACGTGAAAAACAAAAAGTCCGTCGTATGTACGGTGTGTTAGAGCGTCAATTTAGTAACTACTATAAAGAAGCAGCTCGTGTGAAAGGCGCAACAGGTGAAAACTTGTTGAAATTGCTTGAAAGCCGTCTTGATAACGTAGTTTATCGCATGGGTTTTGGTTCTACACGTTCAGAAGCTCGTCAGTTAGTTTCTCACCGTTCTATTACTTTAAATGGTCGTCGTGTCAACATTGCGTCTATTCAAGTAAAAGCGGGCGATGTAATTGCGGTTCACGAAGGCGCTAAACAACAATTGCGTATTAAAAATGCAATTGAATTGGCTGCTCAACGTGGTATCCCTGCTTGGATGGAAGTTGACCATTCTAAGCTAGAAGGTACGTTCAAAACTGCACCTGATCGTTCTGATTTACCTGCTGAAATCAACGAAAGCTTGATTGTAGAATTGTATTCTAAATAATCCTTGAGGTAGCAATAAATGACGCGTACTGCAAACGAGTTTCTAACTCCGCAAGCGATCAAGGTCGAAGCGGTGAGCGGGACCTCGGCAAAAGTGATTCTGGAACCTTTAGAGCGTGGCTTTGGTCATACTCTAGGTAATGCTTTACGTCGCATTCTATTGTCTTCTTTGCCTGGCGCTGCTGTGGTTGAAGTTGAGATAGAAGGCGTCGAGCACGAGTACAGTACTTTAGAAGGCTTGCAGCAGGACATCGTCGAGCTCTTGCTGAACCTAAAAGGATTGTCTATTAAGCTGTTCGATCAAAATGAAGCATATTTAACATTAGAGAAACAAGGTGCAGGTGACGTAACAGCAGCCGACCTTCGTTTACCTCATAATGTTGAAGTGGTTAACCCTGATCATTTAATTGGTACTTTGAGTGCTAGTGGTTCATTGAAAATGCGCCTTAAAGTTGCTCAAGGTCGTGGTTATGAAACATCTGACTCTCGTTTCCCAGAAGGCGAAACTCGCCCAGTGGGTCGTTTACAGTTAGATGCTTCTTATAGCCCGATTAAACGTGTTTCTTATACCGTTGAAAATGCGCGTGTAGAACAACGTACCGATCTTGATAAGCTAGTGATCGATCTTGAAACAAATGGAACTGTTGATCCAGAAGAAGCTATCCGCAAAGCGGCAACAATCTTGCAACAACAAATTGCAATTTTTGTTGATCTTCAGAAAGATCAAACTCCTGTTGCTCAAGAACCTCGCGAAGAAGTTGACCCAATTTTGCTTCGTCCAGTAGATGATCTCGAGCTAACTGTTCGTTCTGCTAACTGTTTGAAGGCAGAAAATATTTACTACATTGGTGATCTTGTTCAACGTACTGAAGTTGAGTTGTTAAAAACTCCTAACTTGGGTAAAAAATCGTTAACTGAGATCAAAGATGTTTTGGCATCGAAAGGTTTACAACTCGGCATGCGTTTAGAGAACTGGCCACCAGCTAGTCTCCGTATGGATGACCGTTTTGCCTATCGTAGCCGTTAATTAAGTAGGACTATCACCATGCGTCATCGTAATAGTGGTGTGAAATTAGGCCGTACAAGCAGCCACCGTAAGGCGTTGTTCCAAAACTTAACAAATGCTTTAGTTGAGCATGAGTTAATTAAAACAACTTTGCCTAAGGCGAAAGAACTTCGTCGTGTTGCTGAGCCTTTAATCACTTTGGCAAAAAACGATACAGTAGCAAACCGTCGTTTAGCGTTTGCTCGTACTCGTTCTGCAGCAACTGTTGGTAAATTATTTACCGTTCTTGGCCCTCGTTACAAAGAGCGTAACGGCGGTTATCTACGTGTTCTTAAAGCGGGCTTCCGTGCAGGTGATGCTGCACCGATGGCTTACGTTGAACTTGTAGATCGTGAAGTAAAATAATACTTCTATACAAGAGCAGCTCAGTTGTTCCAAAAAAGGTCGGTGTAATAACCGACCTTTTTTATTGCTTATTAGTTAATAATTTTCTTTCTAACTTAAATTTGGGTAAATGGTTAATATGCTAAATTAGGTTATGACATTATTAAAATTTCAAATAAATATGTTAGATATTACGATTAGAATCCTAAGTGTAGATGAACTGAATGATTTTAGAACGATTAGACTTTCAGCTTTAGCAAAAGCCCCACAAATGTTTGGTTCAACTTATGAGATAGAAGTTTTAAAACCATACAGTTTTTTTGAAAGTTGCTTATCAAATTCAATAGTCTTTGGGGTTTACCATAAAGATAAAATTATAGGTTTAGCGACTTTAACACGAGAGGGCGGAATGAAGCTGTCTCATAAGGCTTCTCTATCCAGTGTATTTATTGAACCTGAATTTCAAAGACAAGGTATCGCAACAAAGTTGCTTCGTACTGTTATAGCTTATAGTAAAGAGCAAGTAGAACAAATTTTACTGAGTGTCGCTGATGATAATCAGTCAGCGATTCATCTTTATCAAAAAAATGGTTTTCAAACCTATGGGGTGGAATTGAAAGCTTTGAAAAATGATACAGGATATACGGATGAGCTTCTGATGAAGCTTTTTCTGTTCTAAGTCATTTTTCAAAGCTCTAAAGCACGGTATCGTTAAAGTTGATAAAAGATCAACCATTAAACAATAGTTCATCCCAAACTTTTTTAAAGCACAATTTGTTTGAGTACATTTAGTAAATTTTCTTATGCTATTTTGATTTTCTTAAGTCTTATGCCAACAAGATTACTTTTTGATAATCTCTAAACTACACATAAATTTCTTATGCTGCTGAAGTCTGATCTGGAAATTCCTAGTAGAAATCTCAAGATTTTTTAGCTTCGTTTTTTCTCAAAATGTCCCGAACTGATATAAAAAAACCGATGAATGACTAAACTTGACATTGTGTATTGTCAAATTTGTGCTTTAATAAAGACATGGTTTATACAGGGTATAAAAAAAATGGAAAAGCAAGTTGATGTTCTAATTATTGGTGCAGGTATCTCTGGGATTGGGCTCGCTGTACACCTTTCTAAAAACTGTCCACAACGCCAATTTGAAATTTTAGAGCGTCGTGACAGCTTTGGTGGGACTTGGGATTTATTCCGTTATCCTGGTATTCGTTCAGACTCAGATATGTCTACTTTTGGTTTTAACTTTAAACCATGGGCAAAAGATAAAGTTCTTGCAAGTGGTCCAGAAATTAAGGGCTATCTTTCAGAAGTCATTGATGAGTTTAAGTTAAAAGAAAAAATCCATTTTGGTCATCGTGTTCTTTCTGCAAATTATGATTCTGCTAAGAAAAAGTGGCTTGTTGAAATTGAAGATAGCAACAACAAAAAACAAACGTGGTCAGCAAATTTTGTAATGGGATGTACGGGTTACTATAACTATGATCAAGGTTATGCACCACAATTCCCAGAGCAAGATAAATTTAAAGGGCAATTTATCCACCCACAACACTGGCCTGAAAACCTAGATTATACAGGTAAGAAAGTGGTGATTGTAGGTAGTGGTGCAACAGCGATTACCCTTGTTCCTTCAATGGTGAAAGGTGGAGCAGGTCATGTGACTATGTTACAGCGTTCTCCAACGTACATCGCAACAGTTCCTTCAATTGACTTCATCTATGAAAAAACACGTAGATTTATGTCAGAAGAAACAGCATATAAATTTACCCGTGCTCGTAACATTGGGATGCAGCGTGCGATCTACGCCTTAGCTCAAAAGCATCCAAAAACTGTGCGTCGCCTATTATTAAAAGGCATTGAGTTGCAGCTAAAAGGCAAAGTGGATATGAAACACTTTACGCCAAGCTATAATCCATGGGATCAACGTTTATGTGTTGTACCTGATGGCGATTTATTTAAAGCATTGCGCCAAGGTCAAGCAAGTATTGAAACTGATCAGATTGAGAAGTTCACTGCAAATGGTATCCAGTTGAAATCTGGAAAACATTTGGAAGCTGATATTGTAATTTCAGCGACTGGCTTGGAAATTCAAATCTTAGGTGGCGTAAAAGGCTCTATTGATGGTAAGCCGATGAATACCTCACATCATATGTTGTACCAAGGTGTGATGGTGAGTGATGTACCGAATATGGCAATGATTATTGGTTATATCAATGCGTCTTGGACATTGAAAGTTGATATTGCTGCTGACTATATTTGTCGTTTGCTTAATCATATGGACAAAAACGGCTTTGATGAAGTGATCGCACATGCTGACCCTGCTCAGTTTGAGCAAGATACGATTATGGGTAAACTATCTTCAGGTTATATCGCTCGTGCAGCGGATATTATGCCAAAACAAGGCAAGCAAGCACCATGGAAGATTTCTAACAACTATCTTGCTGATCGTAAAGAATTGAAAGATGCAAAATTTAACGATGGTGTCTTACAATTCCGTAAGCGTGATGAACAAGTAGATCGTAAACCAAAATTAGTTTCTTAATTTATTTTAAGCTAAGCAAGAACCCTGTGTAGACACAGGGTTCTTTTGTTTTAAATAATGATTGTTGTTAAAATATTGCGTATACATGTTGATTATAAAATTTATATATTTAGGACAATTCAATGAAAAAATTATGGTTTTTGGGGATATTACTGTTTAGTAATGCCACCTTTGCGGATGATCTGAAGCAAAAAGAAAAATTAGCTCAACAATTGGTTTCTATTGATGGTACTGAGCAAGGTTTACTAAGCACGGATAAAATGATCCTAGAGCAGATTCGGATGCGTTTACCTAAAGATCTACCAGAGAGTTTTTATACGGATTTGACTAAGAATCTAAATAGTGAGCAACGTAAACAGTTTATTGTGCAACGCTATGTTGAGACTTTTAACCAGAAAGAGTTACAAGCGGCATTAAATTTTTATCAATTACCTGAAGGTAAAGCATGGGCAAATAAAGCCAGTGAAGTTGGAAGCGAGGTTGCACATTTCACGACACAACATGCGCGCACTGCACTAAATGAAACGATGCAACAACATATTGATCATCCTAAGGTTAAGCAGTTGATGGTTCGGATGAATCCACCATCTCAACCATCGGAATCGCCGCAGTCAAAGTAAATAAAAGGGATAGTACATTTAGTACTATCCCTGATTTTTTAAATCTAAAAATTAAAGAGTACGTGAAATTAATTCTTTCATAATTTCATTGGTTCCTGCATAAATGCGGTTTGCACGATTGTCGATATAGGCGCGTGCAATTGGGTATTCAAGCATATAGCCATAGCCCCCATGTAATTGTAAGCACTCATCTACAACTTTTGAGAACATATCTGAAATTTTATATTTAGCTGCTGCTGCTGCATCTACACCTAAACTCTCTTCAAGCTGTAACTCCATACAACGGTCTAAATACGTACGGCAAAAATCGATTTCTGTGCGTAATTCTGCCAATTTAAATCGTGTATTTTGAAATGTTCCAATCGGTTTACCAAACGCTTTACGGTCTTTGGTGTACTGTACTGTATGAGCAAATGCAGCTTCAGCACCTGCTTGGCAAATGATTGCAACGAGCATACGTTCCCATGCGAGCTCTTTCATTAGCATCATAAAGCCCATGCCTTCCATACCAAGAAGGTTTTCTTTCGGTACACGTACATTATCGAAGAACAGTTCACAGGTATCTTGACCTTTCATCCCAATTTTATTCAAAGGCTTGCCTTTGCTAAAACCAGCACGATCTGCTTCTACAATAATTAATGATAAATTCGCAGATCCTTTTTCTGTATTACCCGTCTTACATACCACAATGGCCATATCACAAAGATAGCCATTGGTAATAAAGATTTTAGAGCCATTGATGACATATTCATCACCCTCAAGTACGGCTGTTGTGCGTACTGCTTGTAGATCTGAACCTGTACCCGGTTCTGTCATGGCGATTGCTGTTACGGTTTCACCAGTCGCCATTTTAGGTAACCATTTTTGCTTTTGCTCATCGTTACCGAAGTTGTTGATATAATTGGCAACAATATCTGAATGCAACGAAAATCCAGTACTAGAATCCATCGCATAAGCTTGTTCTTCAATGAGAATCATACTGTATAAACGATCTACACCTGAACCACCGTATTCTTCTGGCATAGTGGTGCAAAGTAAACCTAACTCACCAGCTTTATTCCATAGATCACGGTCAACATGTTGTTGTTTTTCATATTTTTCAATATTTGGAACAACTTCTTTTTCGTAGAATTTGCGCACAGTTTCGCGAAATGCTTCATGGTCTGAAGTAAATAATTTTCGCGCTAACATGTTTGGAATTGGACGAATTGCACCTGATTGCATTTGTTATTTTTTCCCTAAATTGTTGAAGTTACAGACTCATCATCACGATACAAGAAATCGAAAATATTGGACAATGTGATCAATGCTCAATTTAATTGATGTATTTGGTCACTTCATAAAAATCGCTGCGAACTTTAGTGGGTTCGAGTACACTATGGGGCAAATTGTTGCATAGTGGAACAAAGAATGTCTGAAGAATTGACACTAGAAGAACGTAAAGTGATTTATCGTGCACGTCGTGGTTTGAAAGAAATCGATGTGTATTTTGATCCTTATGTTAAAAATTGTTATCTCACAGCAGATGAGGCTGAGAAAGCATTGTTTGCAGAGTTGGTAGATCAAGAAGATCCTGATTTACTGGATTGGTTCATGGAGGTGGGTGAACCTCCTCGTCCAGAGTTAAAAGCGTTTATTTCAAAATTAAAACAGTATGTCCACGGCTGATCGGGTTTTTGTGTTGAAACGCAGTCGTTTTGCATTTGCGTTTCAACTTTTTATTTTTATCGTACTGATTAGTTTATTGTATTACTTACTTCCTTGGTTTTTATGGCTTGTTAGCTTTCCTTTGATGCTAATTGCTTGGGTATTATTACTCAAACAACCTCAGCTTAAACACTTTGAATATTTAGATGATCAGCTTTGCTCCTTGTGTTTTAGTGATGAGATGCAGAGGATCGAGCAAAGGAAAATTCGAAAAATGATCGATCATCAATGTTATATCGTCATCTATTTTTATGACTCTCAATGTCGACCTTGTGTGATTTGGTGGGATCAATTGTCGATTTTACAGTGGAAAAAGCTCAGAACATGGGTCAAACTTGCATAATTGTTAGACAATTGTATGGGTGTATATTATTAATAAATAATTATAATTCAAAATCTTAAGCTATTTTGTTTGTGAAATAATCAAAATTGTTAGATTAAATACTCTAAAAAACGTGAAAATGATGATTGTCAGACAATCTGGCGATCAAGTCTGATTTATTTTCGTTAAAGTACAAACACCAACGTAAAGTATGGTGGAGGTCCAAAATGATGGAAATTCCAACATGGTCGTTTCTGGTGATTGCAATCGTTTTTGCAATTGTAGTAGGAAGAGCAGGAACTTTACTCAGGGAACTTTTTGAATCACGTCGATCTAAGGTTGAAGTGAACAAGAGAAAGAGATTGAAAGTGTCATCAATATATCATTCTCCCATGAATAATGATGATGAACATCAATCGAGTATCTATCAAAAGTAGATGCGTGAAGTGTAGGAGGTCTCTATGGAGATTTCAATGTGGATGTTTCTAGTAATTGCAATCGTTATGGCGATTGTTGTAGGAAGAGCTGGAACGTTACTCAAGGATTATTTTCAACAAAACTAAAATATAAAGAGTTTCACGATTTTACCAGTTAATAAGTAGCATGTGCTGAACCGTCGCAATGCTACTTTTTTTTGCCTGAAATTTCTGTATTCCCAAATATCTGTCAATTCTTTGTTCTGTGAAGTGTGTCAAAATAACCCTATCAAAATTAGAGCAATTACTCTTTAACTTGGGTATGGCATCTGATAAGGTACAACTAAAAGGAAAAACAAATTAATTAGAGGACAGGAAGCATGTCTAAATTCCAAAAAATTGGACAAGGTGTGGCGGTCGCATTATTCACAACATCAATGTTAACGGGATGTTCTTACGTCATTAAAACAGGGGCTAATGTTGCATTAGGTTTTAGTGAACGGCATATCGTACCACCAATTCTCGCAATGGATGATGCAGATATGGTGTGTAATACGGGTAATGCTTTAACTCCAGCAATTATGTCCACCAAAGATATGGGGGCTGATCCGACGCGTATGGCTGTTCTGATGTATTCTGCGGCGGGGATGTGTGCAGAAAATAAAGCATTAGAAGCTGAATTGCGTTATTTACGTGCTGCAAAATCAGGACAAGTTTCTGAAGCACAGGATGCCCGTATTGAGCAAAAGCGCTGGGCTGCACTAGCAGCAGAGCGTCAATATGCAGGTTATCAATTATTCGCAAATCGTTGGGAAAGCAAATATAAATATAAATTAGGTGATTCGTGTCCGACGATGCGAAATGATCTAGATCAAACCGTTTACCTACTAGGGATGGTCAGTGGTTTGCAAGCAATGACCAATGATATTAACTCTGGTGGTGCGGTTCACGTGCCTAAAGATATTGCAGGTATCGTTGAACGTGGTATGGCATGTTTAGACAATGAAAAGTATTGGGGTGCGCCAATGGCAACCCGTGCTGTGATCTGGACACTCTTACCTGGTGCTGGTGATGGCAAGCCTGAACCTTATGCAACCATGAAACAGTCTATGCAAATCGGTGAAAAGAAAGGCGTTCGTTTAGCCCATGCGTTATATGCTGTGGCAGCGCAGGCAAGTGGCGATGATGTAAAAATGCGTGATGCTCTGCGCTCTTATGCTGCTGCAACAGGTGAAGATAAACCCGCAAATCCTCAGTTCAAATTGATTGACCAAATGGCGGGTGCCATGGTGAAAGGGATTGCGGATCGTTATTGGACTGAAAATACGGGCGTAAGAGCGAGTGATGAAGGTTTGTATTCATTCTGGGATGAAACCAAAGAAAGTTCATCTGAGCTAGATGATTTATTTGATGGTGGTGAGTAAGCATCTGTTCTATAGACGCAATATGATGAAGTAACCTGAATTAAACGACCTTTTACAATATGGATTAAACAAGTTATCTATGATTTGTAAATCGTAAAAGGTCTGTTTTCTCCAGAGAGGTGCATAAATGAAAGATCAAATATGGATACGGAAAGTCATTTTGATCGCTGTCTGTGTGTCAGTGGCAGCATGTTTGCAAGTATTTGCTGATCATTTCATTTATTGGAAATCCAGTTTATTAACCGAGTTTTGGCGGTTGTGGACTGCACACTGGGTGCATGTTGGTTGGATGCATTTCTTGTTGAATATGTTGGCTTTTGTATGTTTACCTTTCATTTTTCCACATGTGCGTAATTGGCATTTGGTTGCTTTATTATTGCTTCTCCCTCCATTTATTAGTCTGGTTTTTTATTATTATTTACCTTATATCGATGCCTATGCTGGATTATCTGGTGTTTTACATGGTCTCTATACTGCAGTCAGTATTGTTTATCTGCAATATCAAAATGAGCGCAAGTTTGCGGTGTTGGTGTTAGTTCTGATCGCTGCAAAATTGATTTGGGAAAATACTTTTGGACAATCAGGAACAGCACAGTTAATTGGTAGCCCTGTTTTAACCGAAGCACATTTGATTGGTGCAATTGGAGGTGTGTTGTGTGGATCAGGTTATTTACTTTTAGTTGGGAAAGATAAAGAACAGACACATTGATAATAAAGTCCATAAAAAAATAATTGTAGCCATTTTTTTTAGCGAAAGATTGCTGCAAATTTAGGCGGTTTAAAAGGGATTGGTGTTAAGAGGGTAAATTCATTTATCTATCAACCATAGACATCGCATGATTCAACATCTTTGGATGGATGTTGATAACAATAAATTGGAATAGACATGCAAAATGATCAAGAGAAAAAGTCTGGATTAGGTCTACTGAGTTATATCTGGACAGAGTGGATATCAGCCTTTGTTATTCTCATCTTACTCTTAGTAACACTCGTGATTGGTACGGGTGAGATGATCCATGGGCAGTTATTACGTATGGGTGAACGTCTGTACGGCGATCCGAATATTGGGATGCAATATTCGTTTCTACGGGCTGAACCGAGTAAGCCAACCTGTGATCGTAACCCAAATATCGATGCACAAGTTCAAGAGCAAATGAAGATCAATGCTGCGGATGAGTTTGCAAGCATGTTCGGTGTTGCTTCAGAATCTGATGTTCGTTCTTCATTACTGGCTGCACAACAACAGTGTGAAGAAAAATATGTATTCTATGATAAAGCAATGGCGCATATTGAAGCGAATCCGAGTGTTCGTACCTATCGTACGATAGAGACGTCCTTTTTCGGCATCTTTAAATTTGGCTCTGAAAATCGTGCATTATTGTTAGTCATTATGGTGGTATTTGCTGCTATTAGCGCCACGATTAAATCACATCATATTGGTTTACGTAGTCCAGCCACTAGAATCGATTTCCGTATTTATAATACGGCAATGGTATTAGGTAATGGTTTACTTACTTCCTCTGTGATTAGCCAATACAACTCGGTACTTAATTCTGGTGTACCTTTTGCCTCTGGCATGAATGTGATTTATTGGTTATGGATGATTTTATTTGGATCATTGACCTTAATCAGTCTATTCCATTTGATTAAATCACCACCGCCAACTCGTGAAGGAGGTAATGTTGGTTTAGCCTTCTTGAGTATCCCGTTATATGCTTATATGGCGATTATTACAGGGGTGGCATTTACCTTCTTCATGGATTATCCAATGGGGCAAGGGATCTATCTTGGTCAGTTGGTTGAGTTTTCAAATATCTTCTTAAATCTTGCCTTGTTTATTTGGGCAGGTATGTTGCTTAAGCAGACACGTATTGTTGATTTATTCTTAAATATTTTACGTCCGTGGAACTTAGCGCCAGAAACCTTAACATGGTTAATTTTGATTGCAGCTGCATTACCAACCGCCTATACAGGGGCATCTGGTATCTTCGTTATTGCAGCCGGTGCGATTATTTATAAAGAAGTGTGGAATGCTGGTGGTCGTCGTCAGTTTGCATTGGCAGCAACAGCACTCTCTGGTTCATTGGGTGTGGTCTTACGTCCATGTTTATTAATCGTTGTCGTAGCCTCTTTAAATAAAGAAGTGACAACTGATTTACTTTATACACATGGTATGTATGTCTTCTTATTGACTTCAACCTTGTTCTTAATCATTTCTTTGTTCTTTGCAGAGCAAAAATTCCGCATTTCACCGCCGAAAATTGCTTTGCCTAAATCATTGCGTGCGTTTGTGCCTGTAGCACCATATATCGTAATCTTTATTCTGATTTGGTTATTCTACAAGCATGCATTGTCAACGGATCTAAATGAATTTACAGCACCAGTGATGATGCCAGTAATTCTATTGCTGATGGTATTGTTTGATAAGTTACGTAAAGAACCTGCACCACTAGCGCCAGTCGGGCATTGGGACAGTACTTTAAACACGTATACTGCGCCGCCAGATGGTTCACAACCTACACCGAAAGTGAATCCTGCAGATGATCCTCGCAACCCAGAGCGTAAAGTTCCATTTGGAAAAGCTTTACATCTCTCAACAACTGAAACAGTCGGTCATATTGGTGCCTTGATTATCCTTATGGCATTGTCTGTCAGCGTAGGTGGTTTCTTAGAACATATTGAAGTGATGGAAGCATTCCCGCGTGACATCAGTAGTATGTTTATTGTGATCAGTTTAGTGGTTGTGTTCATGGTTCTCGTCGGGATGATCATGGATCCATTTGGTGCGGTAATTTTGATTTCCGCAACGGTTGCACCAGTGGCTTATCAATATGGTATAGATCCTGTTCACTTCTGGATGATTGCATTGATTGGCTTCGAGCTAGGTTATGTCACACCACCTGTTGCCTTGAATCACTTATTGGCACGACAAGCAATTGGTGATGATGAAGTACGAGCAGCCGACGAAGAAGTGAAGCATTTGTCCTTCTACTATCGTTTCGAACGTTGGATATTGCCATTATTGGTAATGGTCCCAGCAATCCTGATTGTTGCGTATATTCCTTATTACTTTAAGTTGTTTGGTTGGTACCAATAAAATAAGCAGTGAATAAAAAAGCACCTTCGGGTGCTTTTTTATGGCATGTGTAAATCTGAGTGGGATAGAAAATCGGTTTTATGTTGTTGTCATCAATTGTATAAGAGGAGATTATTTGGCTTTTTGCATGATTGGACTACATAAAAAGATCGCAATCAAAATAAAGCCAAAACCAATTAGACTGTAGGTATCAGGTAATTCGTGCCAAAGTAAAAAGCCCCAGATACCTGCAAAGATAATCGCGACATAGTTGATTGGAGCGATTTGACCTGCTGGCGCTAGACGATACGCATGTGACATAAATAGTTGACTAACATTGGCGAGTACACCAGCCGCAATCAGAAAGAATAATTCTTCAAGTTGATAGGGGCGCCAAACCCAAAACATCGGGATGCCTGAGAGTAGAGCACCGATAAAGCAAAAATAAAATACGATGCGCTCTGGGGGCTCGGTCTGGGTAAGCGCGCGGACAGTCACAAATGCCATCGCTGCACATAAACTAGAGGTGATTCCAATGATTGATAACCAGTTCAATAGCCCTTGATCAGGCTTTGCCACAAAAAATACCCCAATAAAACCGAGTGCTGCCGCGCAAAGCATTAGCGTGCTGATACGTTCTTTAAGAAAGAGCCATGCAATAAAAGGAATAAAGATTGGGGAAGAGTAGGTAAAGACCATCGCATTGGATAATTCAAGATGAGCAATTGCATAAAAGAAACCGTACATTGCAGCTAATCCAATAATACTTCGCCAAGTATGCATCCAGATTTTTTCTGTTTTGACAAAATCGGTGCCTTGTCTATAAATGAAAGGTAAGAACAGTATCAATCCAACTAAGTTTCTGAAAAAGACAATGGTGTAGTTATCGACGGTATGTGATGCAAAACGGATGCATATGCCCATAAGTGAGAATAAAAAAGCTGAAAACGTCAGGCATGCGATTGCAAGAACGACGGGGTGACGTTGACTGACGATAGGCATAAAATAAAAATGCTAGAAGGGATGATCACATTCTAGCAAATTGAATAGCTTAAAAGCTGTTTTACGATGCTTGTGTTTGGAGCAGTTGTGCTTCTAATAGTTTGATTTGTTCTTCTTTGAGTTTTATTAAAGTATCAGCATCGTGGTGTTGGGCTTGTAACTCTTGTTTCTGATCTTTGAGCTGGTGTTGAATATCATCTAATTTAGCAATTTCTTCTTTTGCTAGGCTTTCATTGTTTGGCACAGCTGCTTTGAGTATTGATTCTTCAACCAGTTGAATCGGAGCTGGGTCACTTTCCTCATTTACATGACTCATCATCGCAGCGCTAGCGGCTTCGACATTTTCTAATGAAGTCGTTACAGGATTGGGTTGGCTTACAGCTGTTTCAGTTTCTGCTGTATGGTTAGATAACAGCCACTGTGCAGTAAAAAATATCAGCACAACGAGGCTAATCCCACCAATGATCATCCATAATAATTTGGAGTTGCTTGTTTGGGCTGGTGACGTCATTTTTTTAACCTTCTAGTCAAAATGACGAGGTTTGAACTGTATCACCCCAATTTCATCTGGCTCAGCGGGTTGCGACTCTTCCACATGGGTCGGACGTTTTTCGCTATAAGCACATTCGATACATTCAATCCACTCGTCATCCACAGTAATGATTTTAACGACACGATCCAAAGCCCCACATTTTGGGCATTTAGCGCCCGCGATGAATTGTCTTTTCATGTCAGTTAATACCATCCTGTGAACAATAATGACGTAGTTTAAGCGGTTTTATCTGTATTCGTCCAACCTTGATGACGCAATAATGCATCTATTTTTGGTTCTCTTTTTCTGAAATTGCGAAACGCATCAAGTGCTGTATCTTTTCCGCCAACTGCTAGAATAAACTTTCGAAATTCTTTTCCAGTCTCTGTGTTAAAAATACCTTCATTTTCGAATCGGTCAAAGGCATCACTGGCTAAAACTTCTGCCCATTTGTAGGAGTAATAACCTGCAGCATAGCCACCTGCAAAAATATGACTAAAACTGTGTTGGAAACGGTTATAAGCAACAGCAGGAACAACTGAAAATTTATTGCGAATATCATCCAATGTGGCTTGGATTTGCTCGCTATTTAAAGCTGGCGATTGACGGTGAATAGTGAGGTCAAATAGTGCAAATTCGATTTGACGTAGTGTTTGCATACCTGACTGGAAGAAACGTGCATTCAACAATGCAGTTAACAATTCTTGCGGCAAGGTTTGCTTGGTTTCAATATGCTCGCTAAGTACATCTAAACTTTCATTGTCCCATGCCCAAAACTCCATGAACTGGCTTGGTAACTCCACTGCATCCCATGCAACGCCGTGTGTGCCTGCAACCGAGATATTATCCACTTCGGTGAGCATGTGATGTAAGCCATGACCAAATTCATGGAATAGTGTAATCACTTCATCATGCGTCAGCAGGGCGGGCTGATCGCCAATCGGTGGTGTAAAGTTACACACCATATAGCAAATTGGTTTTTGCAGTCCATTTGTGGTTTGTACGCGGGAACGGAAGCCGCTCATCCATGCGCCACCACGTTTGCCATTGCGGGCATATAAATCGAAGTAGAAACCACCCACTACTTGGCCTTGATCTTCAATTTCAAAATAACGCACATCGTTTTGCCAAACAGGTGCCTGACGTTCAACGATCTGGATACCATAAAGACGTTGTACGATTTGGAATAAACCAGTCACCACTTTGGGAGCTGGGAAGTAAGGTTTAAGTGCTTCTTGAGAAAGATTGAATTGCTGCTGTTTTAACTTCTCAGAGTAGTAAGTTGCATCCCACGGTTTGAGTTCTTCGATACCATCCTGTTGTGCAATTGCTTTGAGTTCGGCGATTTCAGCAAGAGCTGGTGTGCGTGCATGTTCTGCCAAATCCACTAGGAATTTATCGACGGTATCAACATCAGGCGCCATTTTGCTGGCCAAGGAGTATTCAGCAAAATTGTTAAAGCCAAGTAGTTGTGCCATTTCTTGACGTAAGCTCAGAATTTCTTCCATCACAGGAGTATTATCAAATTCAGTCTTGTCAGATTGCTCTGAGGCACGAGTCACGTAGGCTTTATACAGCTCCTCTCTAAGTTCGCGATCATCAGCATAGGTCATAATCGCAAAATAAGCAGGGAAGTCGAGTGTGGCAACGGCTTGATCAAGCTCACGCTGTTGTCCATATTGCTTTAATAGTTCAATACTGCTTTGTGGTAAGCCTTTGAGTTGTTCTTCTGCTAATGGTTTGAAATAAGCTTGCGTTGCATCGAGTACATGGTTAGAGAAATCTGAAGATAGTTGTGATAAACGTGCTGAGATTTCCGCATAACGTTTTTTGGCTTCGCCTTCAAGTGCAACGCCTGAAAGTTTGAAATCACGTAACGCGAGTTTAATGGCACTTTGTTGAGCTTCGCTCAGACTTTGGAATGCAGCGCTGTCATGTATCTGTTGATAGGTTTGATACAACGCTGTGTGCTGTCCAAGCTGAGTGTAGTATTCGCTTAAACTCGGTAAAAGTGATTGATACACTTCACGGGTTTCGGCATTGTTCATGACCGCATTGAGGTGTGACAAAATGCCCCAAGATTCACTCATGTTATTTTCAAGTTGATCGACTTCCGTCAGCGTTGCAAGTTGTGTTTCGATGTCTTGAGGAGCTTCATTGAGTTGATTTAAGAAGTTTTGACCATTTTGAATGGTGCTTTCAATCTGTTGTTTTAAGTCGGCAAGTTGGATTTGATCAAACTGGGGAGTGGGAAGTGTTGCTTGCTGTAGTGTCATTGTATTTTTGCCATATCATCTTTAAACATAGCTATAGATGTAAGGCTTACAAGCACGGAAATCAAGGTTGATTCATGATTTATTAGATGATTGTTTTGTTGTTAATTCAATTTTGTTTATTGGTATAGATAGCGAGCACATGCTTCAAATCGAAAAAATAAGAGAGCCGAAGCTCCCTTATCTTTTATCAATTATTCAGCCTTTGCTTTCGCATTCGACTTTTTCTTTTTCACTTTCTTTTTGGCCTTTTCTTTCGTATCAGGCTTAGTCGAAGCCTTTTTAGCTGGCTTTTTGCTATAAGAACTTGGTTTGTTCTTATCTTTTTTCTTGCGTACAGGTTTTTCGCCGTCTTCACTGACTTTAGCTTTCGTCGATGAAGGTGCTTTGCCGAATACTTCTTCAGTTGTTGAAGCACGATTCGAGCTAGAAGGACTCGCAGTACGAGGTGCTTTTTGGCGAATTACACGACCCAAATGAGTCAACTGTTGTACCAATTGGAAGTCGATTTTACGTTCCTCTAGATTCACGCCTGCAACCTGAATCTTGACTTCATCACCGAGGCTAAACGATTGTCCACGGTTCTGTCCGATCAAACTTTGGCTGGCTTGATCATAGAGGAAGAAGTCTTCACCTAATTGACTCACATGAATCATGCCATCGACATAGAGATATTTAAGGGTAACAAATAGACCAAACTCAGTCACGGCACTGATCACCCCAACGAATTCATCGCCTAGATGTTGTTGCATGTAGTGACATTTCAGCCATGTGGTTACACTGCGTGAAGCTTCGTCAGCACGACGCTCAGTTTGTGAGAAATGCTCACCTGCATCATCGAGCGCAGCGCCTGACAATGGATAAGGTTTTTGTTGTAAATAAGCCTTGATCGCACGGTGTAAGAGCAAGTCAGGATAACGACGAATTGGCGAAGTGAAGTGCGTATACGCCTCATAAGCAAGACCGTAGTGTCCTGAGTTCTTCGCACCATAATAAGCTTGCATCATCGAGCGTAACAAAACGGCATGAATACTTGGTGCATCTAAACGATCTTTAGTTGCTTCAATAACACGTTGATAATCCGCTTGTGTTGGCTGTTCAGGGAACGGTAAACCAAGCAACTTCACAAAATCACGAACTTTTTGAATACGTGAAAACTCTGGTGCTTCATGTACACGATACAACATCGGAATATCGTGTTCTAAGCAATATTCTGCAGCGGCAACGTTGGCGAGCAACATACATTCTTCAATGAGTTTATGCGCATCATTACGCGTACGTGGCAAAATTTCTTTGATTCCACCTAACTCGTCAAAGGTCATGTAGGTTTCAATGGTTTCAAATTCCATTGCATGACGTTCAGCTCGTAGGCCTTTAAGCGTTTGATAGAGTTGGAATAGTGTGTTTAGTGATTTATGAATGGTTTTATCTTCAGGAATCGCATCTGTTGCACCTTCGAAATATTGACCAACTTGGGTGTAGGTCAAACGTGCTTTGGAATGCATCACCGCAGGATAGAACTCATAACCTGTCACTTTACCTGCACGTGATAGTTTTAAATCACAAACCATACATAAACGGTCTACATGCGGATTTAGAGAACACAATCCATTCGACAAGGCTTCTGGTAACATTGGCAGGACGAAGTGTGGGAAATAAACCGATGTGCCACGATCTTCCGCTTCTTCGTTTAAAGGCGACTCTAAACGAACATAATGGCTTACATCTGCGATTGCCACCACAACACGGTAACCGCCTCCTGGGCGCTTCTCTGCATACACTGCATCATCAAAGTCGCGTGCATCTTCACCATCAATAGTGACGAGTGGCAGATCTCGTAAATCAACGCGATTTTTTATGTCTTGTGCAGAAGGTTCTTTAAAGCTTTCAGCTTCTTTAATCACTGCTTCTGGAAATTCATAAGGCAAACCAAATTCTAAAATTGTTTGCGGGATAATAATTTCAGTATCCGCTTTGTCTGCCATGGATTGAACCACGTGACCAGTTGCAAGTTCTTCACGAGTCGGATAATCATCAATCGCAACACGTAACATATCACCCACTTTGGCATTGGCATGTTCAATCAGTTCTTTTTCTAGTGTAATCGGTTGATGCTGATTTGGATTACTTGGTTGAATAAAGTATTCACCTTGATGTTCAGCAACTTTACCAATGATTTGTTTCACGCGGCGCTGTACCACTTCAGTAATGAAGCCCCAAGCTTTACCTTTGCGATCAACTGAAGTCTGACGTACTTTAACGCGGTCACCATTAAATACGAGACGCAACTCACGTTCAGGTAAGAGGACATCATCTTGTCCTGCGATATTTGCAGTACCTAAACCTTTACTATTGATATAAACCGTTGCTTCGTAGCTAGGCGCATCTGTTGCGGGCTGATATTTAAAACCATCCTTCATCAGTTGACCATCGCGAACCATCGCACTTAAACGATGGTTCAAGGCATCAATACTTTTTTGGTCTTGAATATTAAAATGCTCAACGAGTTCTGCGTGAGATTGCGCAGTTTTTAATTGTTCTAATGTAGTAAGAATAAGAGTTCGGCTCGGAATAGGATTATCGTAACGTTCAGCTTCTGCTTTTGCTTCGGGATCAACCCAATTTGTAGTCATATCGTTTCATTTCACATCTGGCAGATCACTTTAGCATAAGACATTCAAACTTAGACTGCACGTCAAAGATTGCAAGATTGTGTTTATGTCATGGATCTGTATAAAAGAGATGCCTATATTAACAAGTGAAAAGCAAAAAAATGCTGAAAAAATACCAAAATTGTTTAAAAAATATTTGATTGATTTAAAAAAACAGAAAAAATAGGGTTCTTCCCTTGTGTAATGGGGATTTAGTTTGTATTATTGCGCTCGTGTTACGGTGAGATGGGTGAGTGGCTGAAACCACATCCCTGCTAAGGATGCATACGGGTAACTGTATCGAGGGTTCGAATCCCTCTCTCACCGCCACTTTACTTAAGGCGCTCATAGCTCAGCTGGATAGAGCACTTGGCTACGAACTAAGGGGTCGGGAGTTCGAATCTCTCTGAGCGCACCAAGTAAAGATTTAAAAGTAACACACGCCTGCATAGGCACATAAGTAATGCGCTCATAGCTCAGCTGGATAGAGCACTTGGCTACGAACTAAGGGGTCGGGAGTTCGAATCTCTCTGAGCGCACCAACTTAATGAAATAAACCGCTTAATTGCGGTTTTTTTGTGTCTGAATTTTCTTTTGCAGTATTTTATCGAAGAAAAGATATAAATATCCGACTGTTCCCAAGACACCTACCATACGAACCACATGAAATGCAGTCACGATTGGAACACCGAGTTGCAGAACCTTGGCTGTGATCGTCATTTCAGCGACACCACCGGGCGCAAGTCCTAAACCAAGGGTGGCGATAGGAAGATCCGTCCATTGCATCAGTGTATAAGCTAGCAGCCCAGTTAAGAGTAATGCGCCTAGATTACAAAGTGCCACAATGCTTAAATAACGCGGGGCGGTTTTAAAAAATCCAGGTTTAAATTTATTACCTAATGACCAGCCGAGTAAGACTTGCCCTAGATGAATAATCGGTGTCGGAATTGCGGATAGATGAATATCTTGTGCTGTAAAGAAGATAGCAACCAATAATGCACCAAAGGTCCATGGATTAGGGAGTTTAAACTGAATAAAAATACGACTGGCAATATAAGAGATCAAGACCAAGCCGAAAAAACCAAACCAGTTCACTTCGAGATGTTTTGCGATTTGATCCGTATCAAAACCATGCCAGCCCATAAATTGGTAAAAGAAAGGCACAATCACCACCACCATTAATACGCGTAATGTATGAGCTGATGCAACTTGATCAACGCGTGCCTGATAGTGTTCTGCGAGATGAGACATCTCATTTGCCCCACCAGTTGCAGAAGCAAACCATGCGGTTTTAAAGTCGACTTTTGCCCAGCGTTGCAATATAAAGGCACCGATTGCACCGAGTAATAATGCAAACAACAGGCCGATCAGTAATACCAGCCAATGTGATGCGATTAGGTGAATCATCTCTGGTGTGAAATATAAACCGAGCGTGAGTCCAATGATGGATAGTCCAATACTGCGTGCAGAATTATGACATTCGATGGGAGCGTGATTTATTTTAAGAAGAGCGGTGATGAATAATGGCCCGAGCAGCCATGGAATAGGTAAGTGTAGCCACTGTGCAACAAGTGCACCTAAAAATGCAAGGCTTAGACTCAAAGCATACTTTAGATACAATTGCATAAATCAAATCGCATAAATAAAAGATAAATGACCGATAGATTTTATTCTCTATCGGTCAACATTATTTAAATCGCTCTGTGACGGTTACGTAACCAGCGGATCAAAGGAAGTACGATCATGATACCTGCTAAAATCCATAATACTTTGGTGATGTAGCCATCGAACAAGATTGACAATTCACCTTGAGAAATAGATAGTGCACGACGTAAGCTTGATTCCATAAGCTCACCTAATACAAAGCCTAAGATCAGGGCGGATAATGGGAAGTTGAGTTTACGTAAAATATAACCAAAAATACCCAATCCAACCATCAGAACCAAGTCGAATACTGTGCTATGTATTGCATACACACCAACGAAGCTGACTGCTGCGATTGCAGGAAGAAGAATAAAGTTTGGAACGCTCAACAACTTGGCAAAGAAACGTACCAATGAAATATTCATGATCAATAATAAAATACTGGCAATGAATAATGATGCAATTAGTCCCCAAACAATCGTTGGTTGTTCAGTGAATAACTGTGGGCCTGGGGTGATATTGTAAAGCGTTAAAGCACCTAACATCACGGCTGTGGTACCTGAACCAGGTACACCTAGAGTTAACATTGGAATAAATGAACCACATGCCGAAGCATTGTTGGCTGCTTCAGGTGCTGCAATACCACGTAAATCGCCGTCACCAAATTTTCCATCTTTTCCCGCAAGTTTTCGTTCACTGGTATAAGACATTGCGCTGGCAATTGTTGCGCCTGCGCCCGGTAAAATGCCGACAATGAAGCCCAGTAGCGAACTACGAATCGTGGTTTTTAGGGTGAATAAAAATTCTTTTAGGTTGAAAAGACTGCGTTTACCTTGTCCAAGTGCTTTCTGTCCAATCGCTGTTTTTTCTAACATAATCAGAATTTCACTGATACTGAAAAAACCGATCACGATGGTAGTGAACTGAACGCCATCACTGAGGTTTACTGAGTCAAATGTAAAGCGATAGACACCTGTCACTGCATCGACACCAACGGTAGCAAACAGTAATCCGATCAAGGCTGCTACGGCTGTTTTAATCGGTTGATCACCCACGAGGCCACTTAAACAGGTCAGAGCAAATACCATTAAAACGAAATATTCAGCTGGTCCGAAAACAATTGCCCATTTTGCTAAAAGGGGAGCAAATAATACGATCCCGATAATTGCAATTAAACTGCCAATAAATGAGCTCATCGCCGAGAGTGACAGCGCAATCCCTGCTTTTCCTTGTTTAGCAAGTGGGTAACCGTCCATGGTGGACATAATTGCTGCTGCATCTCCGGGGACATTGATTAGAATGGCGGAAATTCGTCCACCATATTCACATCCGAGATAAACGGCTGCCAGTAAGATTAATGCACTCTCAGGGGGGAGTCCTAAGGCATAAGCAAAAGGAAGGAGTAATGCAACACCGTTAATTGGACCGAGACCAGGCAATAAGCCGACAATCGTACCAATGAATGCACCAATCAGTGCAATGAATAGGTTTTGTGGGGTTAATGCGACTTGAAAGCCGTACATTAAATATTCAAAAACGTCCATTAATTCTTCCTTGATTAACTAAAAAATCCTAATGGCAGTGGTACATCTAATATGTAGTCAAATAATCCATATAAGAGGCAGCCAAAAACAATGCCTGTGATTAGTGATGCTTTTAAACTTCCTCCGAAGAGGGTGCCGACAAGGAAAAACATGATGGCTGTTGCAATAGGGAAACCTAAGAACTCAAAAGTAACGGCATAAATCAGCATAAACAGCATCAACAAACCGATTTTTTTTAAGACGGATGGGGTGTATCCCAGATCAATAAATTCAGCGAGTTTTTGAGGTCTAAAGGTAAGATATAAACAACATGAAATTAAAAGTAATAACAGGAGTACGGGATAAGGACGTGGTCCTAACGGGTCATATGCAATGGGTGCGACATAGCCCCAAGCCAAGTAGAGTAGGCCAAGACTGACGAGTCCTAAGGTCCCTGAAAAAATCCTTTCTGCGGACATAGATCATTCCTTTTTCATTAAAATTCAGGAACACTTCAACCCTGAGTTTCATTCTATGAAAGATCAGCGGTTGAAATGTTTTCTGGGTTTTAAGTGCTATTTTGTAACGAGGTCGAACTCTTTAGATAACGCTCTTAATTGATTGGTTTGTTGGATTACAAACTGATCTAATTCTTCACCTGTCATGGAGAGCGGGAGTAGCTCAAACTGTTGACGTGATTGCTCAAATTTTGGATCTTGCATCATTTTTTCAAATGAAGTTTTCCACCATTGATAAGCTTCGTCACTGACTTTTGGACCAACGTAATATCCACGTACAACTGGCCATTGAATGTCATAACCTTGTTCTTTTGCAGTCGGAATGTTTGCTAATTCATTTGGTAGACGTTCAGGAGCAAACACGGCTAGAGCACGTACTTTTCCTGATTTAATATGAGGGATGACTTCAGCAATTCCAGCGCTGACCACTTGGATGTGATTACCCAGAACAGATGTTACCGCCTCACCGCCGCCTTCTAGGGCAATGTAAGTCATGTCTTTAGGATTTACACCTGCAGCTTTTGCAAGCATCGCAGTTTGCATCCAGTCCTGACCGCCCACACTACCACCTGCGCCGAAGCTCACGGATTTCGGATTTTTCTTGAGTGCAGCAACTAAGTCGTTAAGATTTTTATATGGAGATTCTGCATTGACCGCAACCACGCCATAATCTGTACCGACGATTGCTAACCAGCGAACATCTTTTTCCGTATATTGGCCAAATTTTCCTTGGGCAAGGTTGAGTAATGAGCCGGTAGAGAATGCAACAATTGCATTGTCATTTGCAGGGTCATTGGCAACGATTTTATTGTATGCTACAGCGCCTACACCACCGGGCATATAGGTTACACGCATAGGAGAATTTAAGAGTTTGGTTTCTTTGAAAGCATTTTGTGCCAGTTTACATGTGAGATCGAAACCACCGCCTGGTTTTGCTGGGGCGATACATTCTGGGCGTTTGGGTTCTCCAACTTCACCTTTATTTTTTCCACATGCTGTTAAACCGAATCCTAAGGTCACTAAAGTGCTGGTTAATATAATTCCTCTTAACATCTTAAATGTTTCTCCATAAACGATTATATTTATACGCACAATAATAGTGCATATTTATATTGGCTTCTTTGCCATAATTAAATAAAGTTACATGCGTAAAATTGAGCATTATTCTTTTGGAATCTGGGGTGCTCTTTATCACATTTTAATAACTTTAAATCAGGGTGTTCATCATAAAATTAAACAGAAAAAGCATAGCATCAACTTATATCTTGTGATGATTCATTTTAGAAATATCAAATTACATTCAATTTATTTTAAAAATGTTTGAGTTTAACTATATAAAATAAAAAAATATTTTATTAAGGGTTGTTGTTTTAAATTTAACTTTTAAAGCACGAATTATGTGTTTTAATTTATCTTACTGGGGTGTTTGAATTGCTTTTTATTTTGTTTTTTGAAATTTTGCTCTGGGGTTTAATTGTTTATTTAAGTTTTTTATTCTAAATATGGCTTGTAAAAAAGCCAGAATATTAATCATTCTGGCTTAAGATATTTTATCGGGATTAGATGTGTTTAAAACTTAAACTCAAGCCCCGTTCCGACGACAGGTTGTTTGTCTTTCGCATCCGCTTGTTTAAATGTTGCATAACCTGTGTAACCATAAGCTCTAACTTGTTTGTTAAATGCATAATCGACACCTGCCATGATTTGCTGTGCATCATAGTCTGCGTCATTGTTCTTAAAGCTTGTTGTATTTTGGCTGTATTGCGCCTTTATGTTCCATTTATCATGGTTTGGTATTCGATACTCTGCACCAATTAACCAGCCAACCGAATCGTCAATGTTAGCTGCGCTTGCTGGATTGCCTTTTGCTTCCTCTATTTCAGATTTTTGAATTAATGCTTTGAGTGAAAGTGTTTCGATTGGTTTAATGCGTGCAGTTAATCGTAGTGTATTGGCGGCAGCAAAAACTTTGTCGATATCGATATGAGTGTCTGATGCGTTAAGAAAGCCTTGACCAAGGAGATTGCTTGGAATGGCTTTGTCATAAGCAATTGCGGCAAGAAATATTGGATCTGAATACGTAAGCGAAGTTGACCAAGCATCACCTAAGCCACCACCATCAACAGTTACGCCACCCTGATTGTTCCGGATACCTTGTGCTTCGCCTGTTGCCAACAGTGCACTAAATTCAAGATTTCCTTGTTCTCCGATCGAGAATTTAGGTGAATCATATACAACGGAGTTATTAATGCGGTTTTCACCAGGCATGATGCTGGTAATGTCTGCAGTATTGCGAACATAGTTATTAAAGCTATCAACTGCAGTCGATAATTTTTTTAATGGTGAGTTGTTTTTACCGATCTTTAGAGTCCCTAATTTTTGATCTTTTAATCCTACAAAGCGATCTCGTTGTGACCAATCGGTGCCATCGCCGTCAGCATTAAATGACCATTCGATTTGGTAAATAGCGCTTAGGCGCTCTGTTAGTTTTTCTTCACCTTTAATGCCGAGAAATGAGCTGTTGCTGTTGACCTTCCATACATCGCGATCAGATTTGGCTGCATTGTTTTCAGGTAAATAGTCGAGACTTGCGTCAATCTCACCATAAATCTTTGGAGCAGCGATTGCTGAACTGGTAATAACCGTTAATATGCTGGCAATTAAAAAATTAACTTTCATTTATGTCATCCTAACAATTTAAAATTATGAATAAGCAACCGTCATTTCATTTAAATAAACAAAATATAAAATAGGCCATGCATCTTAGTGAAATATATGTCTTAAAAATAGAGATATAAACTAATTAAGCATAAGCCTTAAGCTGTATTTTCATAATTAAACACTTAAACGTAGGTTTCGTACTTTAAGTGTTTAAGCAATCCTTCGCTAAAGAATAGATTAATGCACGAGGCATGGCCTGTGAACTTATTCAATGCTGATTTTATGGTATTTAAATTGTTTAGGGCATTTAATTTGATTATGGGTGTGTTTAGGGTATTTAATTTGATTATGCATCTTGTTGATTATATTGTTTTTGAAGTGTATGCAATTAGACTTTGGTCTTAATTAAATTGTGATTAGATATAAAGTTTTATTATTAAAGAGATGTAAGTGTGAGTAAGGGAAGGGATTGTATTTAAAATAGATTATTCAGCTTCAAAAAAACCGCTGACGATTGTCAGCGGTTTTTTATCCTGCGAGAGGATTAATTAGAACAGATTTGTGCTTTCAAATAATTGTTCAGATAAGTTCAAGCTTGGAATCGATAGATTGTCTGTGAAGTTGGTTGTTGATCCACTCGCCGACAAGATTTGAGATGAAGACGCAGCACCTAGAACAGAGTCTAAAATACTATCTACACCGCCATTTGAGCTGGTGCAACCACAGTTATCGCCAACATTGATTGATAATAGGCCACCAAGGTTGCCAAGAATATCACCACCAAGGATACCTGTGATTGGACTTAATAAACCGCCATCACCGCCAATTCCACCACCGATGCTTCCGAGGATGCCTCCGCCAAGAAGATCATCACCCACGATATGTTGAATGATATCGGCAGCAGTTGAACCATTGTTGATAAGGGTACCAATTACACCTGTTGCATTGCCTAGAGCCCCACCAAAGTCAGCACCAGCTAGATCAGAAATCGCTTCAAGTGTACCGTTGACGGTATCACGAGAAGTTTCGAAAGTGAGAGTGCCAAGATTTGCAAGATCGCTAACAGGATGTTCAGCTTGAGGGAATACGCCAATGATTGCATCAGCCACGGTATTGATACCTGTATTGATGAGATCAGTTTTTAGACTCTCAACGCCTTGAAGAATATCGATACCTGTTTGAATTACACCAGTGATTGGATTGTTACCAAGATCACCACCGCCGATACCACCAATGATGCCAGTGATGAGGTCAAGCGGACTACCGTCACCGCCAATGCCACCGATACCGTCAATGATGCCAGTGATGAGGTCAAGCGGACTACCATCGCCGCCAATGCCACCGATACCGCCAATAATGCCAGTGATCAGATCAAGAGGACTACCATCACCGCCAATGCCACCGATACCACCAATGATGCCAGTGATGAGGTCAAGCGGACTACCATCACCGCCAATGCCACCGATACCGCCAATGATGCCAGTGATGAGGTCAAGAGGACTACCATCACCGCCAATGCCACCGATACCGCCAATGATGCCAGTGATCAGGTCAAGCGGACTACCGTCACCGCCAATGCCACCGATACCACCAATAATGCCAGTGATTGGGCTTAGTAAACCGCCGTCACCGCCACCAATACCACCAATGATGCCGCCACCGAGAATATCTTCACCGATGACATGCTGGATAATGCCTGCAGCAGTTGAACCATTGTTGATAAGCGTGCCAATTACACCCGTTGCATTGCCTAGGGCCCCACCAAAGTTAGCACCAGCTAGATCAGAAATCGCTTCAAGTGTACCGTTGACGGTATCACGAGAAGTTTCGAAAGTGAGAGTGCCGAGATTTGCAAGATCGCTAACAGGATGTTCAGCTTGAGGGAATACGCCAATGATTGCATCAGCCACGGTATTGATACCTGTATTGATGAGATCAGTTTTTAGACTCTCAACGCCTTGAAGAATATCGATGCCAGTTTGAATTACACCAGTGATTGGATTGTTACCAAGATCACCACCACCGATGCCACCAATGATGCCTGTCAAGATATCCAGAGGGCTACCGCCATCACCACCGCCGATACCACCAATGATGCCAGTGATCAGATCAAGAGGACTACCGTCACCGCCAATACCACCGATACCACCAATGATGCCAGTGATCAGATCAAGAGGACTACCGTCACCGCCAATGATACCAGTAATGAGGTCAAGCGGACTACCGTCACCGCCAATGCCACCGATACCACCAATGATGCCAGTGATGAGGTCAAGCGGACTACCGTCACTGCCAATGCCGCCGATACCACCAATGATGCCAGTGATGAGGTCAAGCGGACTACCATCGCCGCCAATGCCACCGATACCGCCAATGATGCCAGTGATCAGGTCAAGCGGACTACCGTCACCGCCAATGCCACCAATAATGCCAGTGATTGGGCTTAGTAAACCGCCGTCACCGCCACCAATACCACCAATGATGCCGCCACCGAGAATATCTTCACCGATGACATGCTGGATAATGCCTGCAGCAGTTGAACCATTGTTGATAAGCGTGCCAATTACACCCGTTGCATTGCCTAGGGCCCCACCAAAGTTAGCACCAGCTAGATCAGAAATTGCTTCAAGTGTACCGTTGACGGTATCACGAGAAGTTTCGAAAGTGAGAGTGCCAAGATTTGCAAGATCGCTGACAGGATGTTCAGCTTGAGGGAATACACCAAGAATTGTATCTGCAACAGTATTGATACCTGTATTGATAAGGTCGGTTTTTAGGCTTTCCACGCCTTGAAGAATATCGATACCAGTTTGAATCACTCCAGTAACAGGGTTGTTACCAAGATCACCACCACCGATACCACCAATAATGCCAGTGATCAGATCAAGTGGGCTACCATCACCGCCAATGCCACCGATACCGCCAATGATGCCAGTGATCAGATCAAGCGGACTACCATCACCGCCAATGCCACCGATACCGCCAATGATGCCAGTGATCAGATCAAGCGGGCTACCATCACCGCCAATGCCACCGATACCGCCAATGATGCCAGTGATGAGGTCAAGCGGACTACCGTCACCGCCAATGCCACCGATACCGCCAATGATGCCAGTGATCAGATCAAGCGGGCTACCATCACCGCCAATGCCACCGATACCGCCAATGATGCCAGTGATGAGGTCAAGCGGACTACCATCGCCGCCAATACCACCGATACCGCCAATAATGCCAGTGATGAGGTCAAGCGGACTACCGTCACCGCCAATGCCACCGATACCGCCAATAATGCCAGTGATGAGGTCAAGCGGACTACCGTCACCGCCAATGCCACCGATACCACCAATAATGCCAGTGATTGGGCTTAGTAAACCGCCGTCACCGCCACCAATACCACCAATGATGCCGCCACCGAGAATATCTTCACCGATGACATGCTGGATAATGCCTGCAGCAGTTGAACCATTGTTGATAAGCGTACCAATTACACCCGTTGCATTGCCTAGGGCCCCATCAAAGTCAGCACCAGCTAGATCAGAAATCGCTTCAAGTGTACCGTTGACGGTATCACGAGAAGTTTCGAAAGTGAGAGTGCCGAGATTTGCAAGATCGCTGACAGGATGTTCAGCTTGAGGGAATACACCAAGAATTGTATCTGCAACAGTATTGATACCTGTATTGATAAGGTCGGTTTTTAGGCTTTCCACGCCTTGAAGGATATCGATACCAGTTTGAATCACGCCAGTAACAGGGTTGTTACCAAGATCACCACCACCGATACCACCAATAATTCCAGTGATTGGACTTAATAAACCGCCGTCACCACCGCCGCTGATACCGCCAATAATACCTGTGATTGGACTTAATAAACCGCCGTCACCACCGCCGCTGATACCGCCAATAATACCTGTGATTGGACTTAATAAACCGCCGTCACCACCGCTGCTGATACCACCAATAATGCCAGTGATGGGACTCAATAAGCCACCACTACTACCACCCACAATGCTTGTTACGGTGTTTAAAGGATTGTTATCGATATCATTAGTAATACTGCTAATTGTATTTGTAACTGTAGTTGGGGAAATAATATTTGTAATTGTTGAAAGTGAAAGAGGCGCTAGGGCAGAAGTACTAGCTGATGAGGTATTACTGTCAATTAGGCTTGAGGTAATACTTTTTATGGGTGAAAGAAGACTTTTGAATAGCATAATTTTACCTATATTTTTAAAGTTGTGTTGTTGTGATTCGATTATTTAGTGATTGCGTATATTGTGATTTGTGTCGCATTAATCATTTTTAATGTTATTCTTTTCAATTATTTTGTCAATCTATGTGATGCTTTGCAGTTAATTGTTAAATATGAATTAATATTAAGTAGGCTATTGAATTTTATTGTTTATTGGTAGATTTTTCTTTTGTATTTCTCGTTAAGCCTTTGCTTTAATCGTTGATTATGCTGATGTGATTTATATTTTTAAGTTTAGAAATCAATGAATTGAATTGTATATGATGATTTATTTTAGATGATGATAAAAGTGTCTGGTTTGGAGTTTATGAAATTTGTTATTTGTTTGAAAGTAAATATTTCTGCTAAACCTATTTTTTTAAATTATTAATATATTTCAATGAATTAAGATTTAATTATCTATATTGTCATTCGTATTATCTGATCTGCTATTTCATGCTCTTTTTAGGAGCTGTTAATAATACTTATTAATTTAGAATCTTTTACGGAAACGTTGTGTAAACAATGATAGAGGCACAAGGACGTGTCATATAAAAAACCGCCAACTATTGTGATCTGACCCCAATAAGTTGGACGGTTTGATTAAGTCGCTTTTAAGGACTGGGTTCTGTACTGTACAGGACTCAGTCCTTTTAATTTAACCTTGATTCTTTCATGGTTATAATAGTGTATATATTCTTTCACTGTCTGTTCTAGTTCATCAACTGAATTAAATTTCTCTCCATAGAAACATTCAGATTTAAGTATGCCAAAGAAGCTTTCCATCACTGCATTATCCAAGCAGTTTCCTTTACGTGACATACTTTGTGTTAAACCATGCTGTTTCAATTGTTGCTGATAATGACGCATTTGGTATTGCCAACCTTGGTCTGAATGTAAAAGAGGCTTGTCATCGGGCTTGAGCTTACCTAACGCAGTGTCTAGCATGTTTTTGACTAGAGCATAATGTGGTCTGCGCTGGGTTTGAAATGCAATGATTTCTCCATTGAATAAGTCTATGACTGGAGATAAATACAATTTTTCACCACGTACATTAAATTCTGTCACATCCGTAGCCCACTTCAGATTTGGTTGATCCGCTTTAAATTGACGTTGTAATACATTGTCTACAATCTTACTCACTTGCCCTTTGTAAGAGCGATATTTCATCACCCTGATACGTGATTTAAGCTGCATAGACTGCATCAGCCGTTGAACACATTTATGGTTGATGATTCGTCCCATATTCCTTAAGGCAAGCGTAATCCTACGATAACCATATCGTCCCTTATGTTGATGATAAATCGCCTTTATTTGTTGTTTAAGATCACTATATTTATCTTCAAGTTTGCGTTGCTGTTCATGATAAAAATAGGTGCTTCGGGCCATTTGAGCTGCATGCAATAAATGCTTTAGCTCATGATCTTGCCTTAATCCTGATATAAGTTCTGCAAACGCTGCTGTTCGGCTGCTTCTTTTGCTTCTTGTTCCAGTCTTAAGGCTCTCCGCTTTTTTAAAAGTGCAACCTCAGCTCGTAGATATGCAAGTTCTTCAAGCAACTGTTCCTGTGTTTTATCGCGATCTGCTTGAGAATATTGAGTTCTGGTTCTTTGCGGCTTTGGCATCTGTTTGGCTCGTCCTTTAGGTTTGGCTTTTAAGCCATCTATACCATATTCATGATATAGATTTAACCATTGCAGAATGGTTGCTTTTTCTCTGATATGAAACCGTTGTGAAGCCTCTTTAGCTGAAAGTCCTTCATTTAAAAGGCTTTGTACAACTTGAAATTTAAATTCTTGAGAATAGTGGGATTTAGTGGTTTTTACACTTAAACCTGAAATACCATATTGTTCAAAAGCTGTAACCCATTTCTGAACATCCATATGGTCAACACTAAATTTTTGACCTGTAGCAGCCTTTCCAAAACCGGATAAGTAGTACTGGACAACCTCAAGTTTAAATTCTTGAGAATATTTAGCCATAGAAAAGCACCCTTCAAATTAGACTAAAAGTGTCCAACTTTCGGGGTGCAGTTCATTGTCAGCGGTTTTTGATTTGGGGAGGATTAGAAAAGACTACTATTTCCAAAGAGTTGTTCGTTTAAGTTCAAGCTTGGAGTCGATAGATTGTCTGTGAAGTTGGTTGTTGATCCACTCATCGAGAAGATTTGAGATGAAGACGCAGCACCTAGAACAGAGTTTAGAATATTATCTACGCCACCATTCGAGCTAGTACAACCACAGTTATCTCCCAGGTTAATCGATAATAGGCCACCAAGATTGCCGACTATATCTCCACTGAGAATACCTGTGATAGGCGCTAATACGCCGCCGTCACCACCACCGATACCACCAATGATGCCAGTGATTGGACTTAATAAACCGCCATCACCGCCAATGCCACCACCGATGCTTCCGAGGATGCCTCCGCCAAGAAGATCATCACCCACGATATGTTGAATGATATCGGCAGCAGTTGAACCATTGTTGATAAGCGTGCCAATTACACCCGTTGCATTGCCTAGGGCCCCACCAAAGTTAGCACCAGCTAGATCAGAAATCGCTTCAAGTGTACCGTTGACGGTATCACGAGAAGTTTCGAAAGTGAGAGTGCCGAGATTTGCAAGATCGCTAACAGGATGTTCAGCTTGAGGGAATACGCCAATGATTGCATCAGCCACGGTATTGATGCCTGTATTGATGAGATCAGTTTTTAGACTCTCAACGCCTTGAAGGATATCAATACCTGTTTGAATTACACCAGTGATTGGATTGTTACCAAGATCACCACCACCGATGCCACCAATGATGCCTGTCAAGATATCCAGAGGGCTACCGCCATCACCACCGCCGATACCGCCAATGATGCCAGTGATCAGATCAAGCGGGCTACCATCACCGCCAATGCCACCGATACCGCCAATGATGCCAGTGATGAGGTCAAGCGGGCTACCATCACCGCCAATGCCACCGATACCGCCAATGATGCCAGTGATGAGATCAAGCGGACTACCGTCACCGCCAATGCCACCGATACCACCAATGATGCCAGTGATGAGGTCAAGCGGACTACCATCGCCGCCAATGCCACCGATACCGCCAATGATGCCAGTGATCAGGTCAAGCGGACTACCATCGCCGCCAATGCCACCGATACCGCCAATAATGCCAGTGATCAGATCAAGTGGACTGCCGTCACCACCAATGCCACCGATACCGCCAATGATGCCAGTGATCAGGTCAAGCGGACTACCATCGCCGCCAATGCCACCGATACCGCCAATGATGCCAGTGATCAAGTCAAGCGGACTACCATCACTACCAATGCCACCGATACCGCCAATGATGCCAGTGATCAGATCAAGTGGGCTACCATCACCACCAATGCCACCGATACCACCAATGATGCCAGTGATTAGATCAAGCGGGCTTCCGCCATCACCACCGCCAATAATACCTGTGATACCGCCAATGACATTTGTGATTGGGTTAAGCAAGCCGCCTCCGACATTTGGATCACCAATAATACCACCAGCAATTCCTGTGATCGTGCCGACAATGCCAGTACCACCATTGCCATCACCAGCAATTATGCCAACGATATTTGAGACTGGGCTAAGTATGTCTCCTTCACTGAGGCTATTCAGATCTAATACGGAGATTGCATTACCTGAGAAGTTAATCGGAATGGTGATTGGTGCAACGATACTTGCATCATCTCCGTTGCCATTACCGATACCATAGTTATGTTCACCATTGCCCGCACCAATACCATTGAGCAAGCCACCTAATAGGCCAGCACCTGTGCCGAAGCCATTTCCCGCACCATTGCTATTGTTGGTTGTGTCGTTATCTTCAACATGGTTGTTGGTTGTGGTGGATGAGTTGTTGTTTGAGTTCGATGTCGCAGTGCCAAAGACGGAGATTGCATTGCCTGAGAAGTTAATTGGAATTGCTACTGGCATGACAATGCTGGCATCGTCGCCATTTCCGTTACCGATACCGTAGTTATGTTCGCCATTACCTGAACTAACACCATTGAGCAAGCCACCTAAACCTAGGAAACCGCCACCCGAGCCACCACCTGTACCATTACCGCCGCCATTACTGTTGTCAGTTGTGTCGTTGTCTTGAACGTAGTTGTTGGTTGTAGTTGATGAGTTGTTGGTTGAGTTGGAGGTTGCATTGCCGAAAATTGAGAAGGCATTACCGTTAGCACTAATAGGTACTGTGATTGGTGCGACAATACTTGCATCATCAGCAATACCATTACCGATACCGTAGTTATGTTCGCCATTTCCAGCGGCAATACCGTTGCCTATGCCACCACCGGTACCATTGCCTGATCCATTCCCACCATTATTGCTATTGTTGGTTGTGTCGTTGTCTTGGAAAAAGTTACTGGTTGTGGTTGATGAGTCATTGGTTGAGTTGGAGGTTGCATTGCCAAAGATTGAGAAAGCATTACCATTGGCACTGATTGGGGTAGTGATTGGCATAACGACAGCAGCATCATCAGCAATACCATTCCCAATACCATAGTTGTGTTCACCATTACCTGCACCAATACCATTGAGCAAGCCACCTAGGCCATTGCTAGATGAACCACCGACACCACTGCCACTGTTGCTGTTGTCGATACTGTCATTGTCTTGGAAATAATTTGAGGTTGTGGTTGATGAGTTGTTGACGGAATTAGAGGTTGCATCACCAAAGATTGAAAAGGCGTTACCGTTGGCACTGATTGGAGTGGTAATCGGTGCGACTACAGCAGCATCATTGGCAATCCCATTCCCAATGCCATAGTTTTTGTCACCATTCCCAGCTGCAGCGCCATTGCCCCAGCCACCAATACCGTTACCTGCACTACCATCACCGACTAGGCCAGTACTACTATTACTATTGTTGGTACTGTCGTTGTCTTCAAAATGGTTAATTGCTGTTGTAGATGAGTCATTGACAGAGTTAGAAGTTGAGTTCCCGAAGATAGAGAAGGAGTTTCCTAATGCGTTCACTGGGCTTGTAATCGGCATAACTACACTCGCATCGTCACCATTTCCATTGCCGATACCATAGTTTTGTTCGCCATTACCTGAGCCTACGCCATTGAGTAAGCCACCGCCAATACCATTGCCAGCAGCGCCACCTACACCTGCACCACTGTTGCTATTGTCAATACTGTCGTTGTCTTCGATATAATTGACCGTGGTGGTTGAGCCATTATTGACTGAGTTATTGGTCGAGTCACCAAAGACTGCAAAGGAGTTGCCTAGACCGTTGATTGGCATCGTGATCGGTGCAACCACACTCGCATCATCACCATTTCCATTGCCAATACCATAGTTATGTTCGCCATTACCCGCACTGACACCATTCAATAAGCCACCACCGATACCGTTGCCAGCACTGCCAGTACCACTATTGCTGTTGTCTGTGCTGTCATTATCAAAGACAAAATTTGAAGTGGTTGTTGAGGCATCATTGGTTGAAGCATTATGCGAGTTGCCAAAGAATGAGAAGTCGTTGCCTAGACCATTGAGCGGGGTAGTGATTGGCATCACAATACCTACATCATCGCCATTTCCGTTACCGATACCGTAATTTTGCTCACCATTGCCTGATGCTGGGCCATTACCCCAGCCACCAATACCATTGCCTGCATTACCTGTGCCGCTATTGCTATTGTTGACCGTATCATTGTCTTCAACAATATTGGTGGTGTTGGTCGATGCAATATTGGTTGAGGTGTTAGTGGGTTGATCTGGATCTGAACTGCCGAACCAAGAAACATTATTTCCCATTACATTGACAGGCGTAACGATCGGCGAAGTCCAATCGGCATCTGTACCATTGCCGTTACCAATGCCGTAGTTTTTGTCACCATTACCCGCACTGACACCATTCAGCAATCCACCAATACCATTGCCAGTTGCACCATCTACACCTGTGCCGTTATTGCTATTATTGGTGGTGTCGTTGTCTTGGACATGATTGAGCGTATTGGTTGGTGCTGTATTTGTCGATGAAACACCACCGCCGCCAGTACCACCAAATGAGTTTCCGAGAACATTAAATGGTGTCGTAACAGGTGTGGTTATACCCACATCGTCACCATTTCCATTCCCAATACCGTAGTTTTGTTCGCCATTACCTGAGGCTGGTCCATTGCCCCAACCACCAATACCATTGCCCGTACTACCATCTGCACCAATACCATTGTTGCTATTATTGGTGGTGTCATTGTCTTGAACGATATTTGAAGTTGTGGTTGGTGCTGTATTGACAGAGTTGACTTCACCGCCGCCAATTCCTGCAAATGAGTTGCCGAGCACTTGGAATGGTGTTGTCCATGGTGCAACCACACTGGCATCATCGCCGTTACCATTACCGATCCCATAGTTATGTTCGCCATTTCCAGCTGATACACCATTTAACAATCCACCAGCATTACCATTACCTGCTGCGCCGACGCCATTGTTACTGTTGTTGGTGGTATCGTTGTCTTCAATGACATTGGAGGTTGTGGTTGGTGCAGTATTGACTGAATTTACGTCACCACCACCGATGCCTGCGACTGAGTTACCCAAAGCTTGAAATGGAGCAGTGACTGGCATGGTGATATCAGCATCATCGCCGTTACCATTACCGATCCCATAGTTTTGTTCACCGTTACCCGCACCAATCCCATTTAACCAGCCGCCGCCATTACCATTGCCCGCAGTACCAGTTCCATTGTTATTGTTGTTGGTGGTGTCATTGTCTTGAATATGAGTGGATGAAGTGGTTGGAGCAGTATTGATTGAATTCACGTCACCGCCGCCAATTCCAGCGATTGAGTTACCCACAGCTTGAACAGGCGTCGTCCAAGGCACAGTGACATTTACATCATCACCGTTACCATTGCCAATCCCATAATTATGCTCACCATTACCCGCCGCCACCCCGTTGAGTAGGCCGCCGCCATTTCCGTTACCCGCAGCACCAACACCACTGTTACTATTGTTGGTGGTATCGTTATCTTCAATTACTGTGGTTGAGCTAGTTGGGGTCGTATTGATTGAGTTAACATCTCCGCCACCAATTGCAGCGAAAGAGTTGCCTAAAGCTTCAAATGGCACAGTGACAGGCGTGGTGACATTGACGTCATCTCCGTTGCCATTACCGATGCCGTAGTTGTGTTCGCCATTGCCTGAACCAATACCATTTAAGAAACCACCGTTACTGCCATTGCCCGCAGAGATGCCTAAACTACTATTATCTGTGGTGTCGTTATCTTCAATATGAACTGAAGAAGAGGTGGTTGAAGTATTGACTGAGGTGACAGGTGAGGCTTCACCAAGCCAAGAATAAGAATTACCAAGTGAGTGAAATGCTGTTGTAAATGGATAAGTGAAGTTCAGGCCATCACCGTTACCCACACCGATACCATAGTTCTGATCGCCATTACCTGCTGCAATGCCATTGAATAGACCATCATCAACTTGAGTGCCACTATTACTGTTGTTTGTTGTGGTACTTTCCTCGACATGAACTTGTTTTATTGTCGAGACTGTGTTGACAGAAGAAGATGAACCTTGACTGTTGCTACTCCCCAGCGAGAGTATATTTGTAATGGGTGATAAAATATTTTTAAATAACATGTCGGTATACCTATATATAATTATTGAAGTTTTGTTTTATTTACCTTAATAATTATGTGACTCCTGTCTCATAATCCATGTAATAGTATTTATTGGTTTGCATTGTTATGTCAATATTGTTATATGTATCATATTTTTAACAGTAATAAATTGAATATAAATCAATAAGCTGGCTTTTGAAAAGCTATTTTTTATTAGAATTTCTACATATATTCTGTTAATCAACTCAAATTATTTATAAAAAATATATAATATGAATTAAAGATCGTTAATGAATGAGTGGTTAGTCAATTTAAACTTAATAATAAGAGTAAAATTAGATCGCTTGTTAAAAAATATTCTAAATAATATTTAATTTAATTATAAGGTTAAGATGGTACGGGTTAAGGTTTTTATTATTTTTGAAGCAGTGGTTATGTATGAAAAGAGCAATCTATAGCCAGTTGATCATGATCGAGTGAAAAAGAGCTTATCAATTGAGAAAAAATACGTATAATGCCCAACATCAAATATGCGCTCATAGCTCAGCTGGATAGAGCACTTGGCTACGAACTAAGGGGTCGGGAGTTCGAATCTCTCTGAGCGCACCAATTTGAAAAAAGAAACCGCTTAAATGCGGTTTTTTTGTGTCTATTGCTTTTAGAATTTGGTTCGTATTTTTTGTACAAACACGGTATTCCCACCAACGGCAGGTAACGTATCGTGATAAGGAAGGCTGCGCATCGCTCTTAATAAAAATGGTGCTTTTTCATCAATTTTCATAGCAGTCGTCATTTTAAATAAAGATCCTTGATTCACTGTATTTATCTGCATTCGCCCTTTGATATAGCGTAAATCTCCGCCATTGGCATGAAAGTTATTTTCGGTGGTCTGTGGGTAGTTAAACTGCAATTTAAAAGCAAATGGAATGTTAATTACACCTAAACCAACATTGACCTGAATATCTGCATCCTGGCTTTGATTTTGAATGGGTGTGGTGCTTACTTTTTTAATTTGACGTGGAAATAACTCTTTATAGGTCACTGGTACAAGCCATTTTTGTAGTTGTTGAGGTGATTGCTTGTAAAACTGGTAGGTTGTGGTAAAGCGCATTGACTCCCGACCATGTGTATAAGCGATTGTAGTTGGGGAATGTAGAAAACTTACAGGTTGTTGAGCCGCTTGACTCAGTTGTGCAATTTTAACTAATTGGGCAGGTGTCAGTTGTGGAGAGGGTGTCTGACCAGCAGGAAGTGCGATAGGTGTGAGTGTGTTAAAACGTGTTCTTAATGATTCTAAGATAAAAGCGCTGCCGCTGCTGGGAATGCCAAGCTTCACTTCGGGAATCGCAGCTAGAATTTTTTTAACTAAAAAACCTTGAGGTTGATTTAGGTCACCCCATTGGGTTAGCGTGATTAAGGTTCGATTTTCATCCAAAGCAAACCATTCAAATTTACCGACACCATAGGGTATAGGGGCATCAATCACCAGGGTTGAAATACTATTTTCAGCCAATTGGTGTTGCATGATGACATTTTCATTAAAGTTTAAAACAGGGATGGGGGTTGGTATCGAAACACGATATTTCATCTGTGTGATATTGCCAGATTGAGCTAATGTTTTCGCAGATTTCAGTGTGGGGAAAAGACCAACATATTGATGAAAGTCGGTCAGTGTTTTTTCAACCTGTTGTGCATTCACAGGAACAATCATCGCAGCTGTCGTAAAGTTTGCGGTTGGCTGAGGATTATTCTTTAGGGTCGGAACTGAGGTTTTTACGGCTGGGTGTCCGTAGATAAAAATATCATTTTGCGTATAACTTGCCAGAGTTTTTGGTTGATTTTGAAATGGTTGTATAGCACTCGGAATATTATCTGACCATGTAACAAGCTGTGCGAAGCTATACTGTATTGAGCAATATAGAAAAATTGTAAATAGAGTGATAAAACGAGACATCACGTTCCTTTGATTTTCTTTTGGTGATTCCAACTACAACAATTTATAACTTTTTTCTGCTAAGGAAATAGCCCTATTATGTAAAACGAGTCTGAATGATGAAAAACTGGTGTAATATCTATGCCTGTCTATGATCACCCGAATTGAAGTGTTATATGTCTGAACAGCGTCCAACCATATCCGCACGTTTTTATCTTAATCTGGAAGAATCTCAAGATGGCTTTGCTTTAGTCACTTTTGGCAAAAAACCGATTACTCGTTTTCTAACCCCCGCAATTAGCATCGCAATTATCCTTTGGGGAATTTATTTGGGGTTCACCGGAGTTGGTCGTTACTATGTGGCACTCGGTGTTTTCTTCTTGATCATGCAAGCGATCATGCGCTTTTGGTTATTGCCGCTGTTGTTTAAACGTCAATTTGTGCGCTATCAATTTGGGAAAAGTGAACAAGGTATTGACCTATATCAAGACTACTTTGAGTTATATGCTGCAGGGAAGAAACAAAAAGCACAATATAGTGAAGTTCAATCTTTTGTAATTGGCAAATTGACTTATATGTTGGAACTTAAAAACCAAACAGTTGTGATCGTACCCAAACGTGTTTTTACTAATCCAGCAGATCAAAATAAATTTGAAAATAGTTTTAAAAAATAGTTGTAAAAATAAATAACGGTTCAAAACAACAAGGAGTTTTCATGAGTACGCAGCCTTCAAAAATTGTTTGTGTGGGTAGAAATTATGCTGAGCACGCGAAAGAGTTGGGGAATGCTGTCCCAGATCGTCCGATTTTATTTATGAAACCACCAAGTAGCCTTGCTACGTTAGCACAAGGTGTCGCTTGGAATCAGACTTTAGGCGAGTGTCACTATGAGTGTGAAATTTGTTTGCAAATTGCACATCCTTTATCTCAAGAAACCGATAAGAACAAAGCATTAGAAGCAATTGGTGCGATTACGTTAGGTTTAGATTTAACTTTGCGTGATTTGCAAAGTGAATTGAAAAACAAAGGACAGCCTTGGGAGCGAGCAAAAGCGTTCGATGGTGCTTGTATATTGGCAGATTGGGTTGAAGCAGATGAAATCGGTGATTTACAAGAATTAGAATTGGTTTTAATGATCAATGGCGAACAGCGTCAGCATGGTTTTAGTCGGGATATGTTGTTTGATATCGGAGCGCTATTGGTCGAAATTAATCAGTCATTTAGTTTACAAGCAGGTGATGTGATTATGACTGGTACGCCAGCTGGAGTAGGTGCTTTAAATCCAAATGATCAACTTACGATGAAATTAATTACTCAGTCTGGGGAATATGATTGGGATACCTTTGTTAAAGCATAAGAATGAGTGATATGGCGCTGGTATCTAGGTATCAGCGTTTTTGCTATCCACTGCCTTGATACAATTTCCTAAATTGATCTGGAGTAAAGTGCATCCAACGTTTAAACATATAAATAAAGGCGGAAGAACTCGCATAACCCAAATCTAATGCAATATTTTCAATGGTTTTCCCTTGATTGAGCATCGACATCGCTTTCATCACCTTGAGACGTTGTCGCCATTCATGTAACGACATGCCAAGCTCCTTTTGACTATAACGAGCCAAGGTTCTTTCGGTCATGTTTATCATTTCCGCAAGCTGCTGCAGGGTACTATTATCCGCTGGATATGCATGTAAGTGGCTTAATATTTTTGATAAGGCAGGATGTTGTGTGGTAGGTAAATAACTTCCTACCAATTCAGCATGTGTGAGTGCATCTAATAATACTTGTAGTAAGCGTAAATATTCTGGATCTTGTTCTGAAAATGGGTGTTTACGAATGTGCTCAAGCAACGCTGGAACCAATGGTGCAGTCAGTAAAATACCCGCTTGTTGTGGCATCTGCTGACACAAAGATTCATGGACATACAGCGAACTGTAAGTGACATCATTTCGATTAATGCCACTGTGCTGCATATGTGGCGGTAACCAAATGCCGTAAGGTGGTGGTGTTAAATAATGGATTTGCTCAATACTCACTTCTAAAACACCATCAAAAGCGTAAATAAATTCGCCCCAAGCATGTGCATGTTCAGGGTAAATTGTTTCGGCCGGTGCATCTCGAACTCTTAACCATAACGGGGCAGGAATATCTTTGATGGTAGGAATCTTTTGAAAATCCTGAATTCTTTGTGCTGTTTTTTTCATGGATTGAGAATTGTCAGAAAACACACATGTATTGTCGGATTTTCACTATATCATGAAAAAGTGACAGGTTTATATTGGCTTTCTATTATGAAAATTGGGAGCTGGCAATGGATGAGCGTAAAACATTAGATGCACGAGCATCTGGTCTTATGATCGGACTCTGCATGATTTGGGGATTACAACAAGTCATTCTAAAAATGGCAGCTCCTGATATTTCTCCTCTTATGCAAATCGCGCTACGTTCGGGCTTGGCAGCAATTTTGTTATTGCCTTTATTGTATTTAGATAAAGCCACTGAATTATTCAATCGCAAAAATCTTCAAGCGGGTGCTTTGGTTGCCTTTTTATTCTCTTTGGAATTTTTTTTGTTGGCACAAGCATTACAATGGACTTCTGCTTCACATGCCGTGGTATTGCTATATACCGCACCAATTTTTGTGGCGTTGGGTTTGCATTGGAAGTTACCCGCTGAACGTTTAAGTTGGTTGCAATGGAGTGGTATTGCTCTAGCTTTTATCGGCATAGTGGTGACATTTATCCGAGGGCAATCAGGGACAGCTTCTGCGATTGAGCAACAAATGCTTTGGGGCGATTTGTTGGCATTGGCTGCTGGTATTGCTTGGGCAGCAACCACAATTACCGTACGCTTATCCTCATTGGCACAAGCTGCAGTGACACAGACTTTATTCTATCAATTGGTAGGTAGCTTTATTTTATTGTTTGGCTTGGCTGTGTTTTTGGGGCAGGCAAGTATTCATTTTACCCCATTGGTAATTGGTAGTTTGGCATTCCATACCCTCGTGGTGTCTTTTGCGAGTTTTCTAGCTTGGTTTTGGTTGCTTAGAAATTATTTAGCTTCGCGCTTAGGCGTATTCTCTTTTTTAACCCCATTGTTTGGAATCATTTTCGGAGTATGGTTGCTCGATGAGCAAATTGAACCTAACTTCGTGCTCGGCTCAATTCTGGTGTTAGCAGGGATTGTGGTGGTGAGCTTACAGGGTTGGTTAAGGAAATAAAAAAGACCTCAATATGAGGTCTTCTTGCTACTTCTGCTCAAAAATAGTGGATAACGGAATAGAAAGTTTAGCTGCTAAATAATCATTGCTTTCAATCAAGGCGGGTCCAATTTTTTCCATCCATTCATCATCTGCATGAACATTGGCAACATCATCTCGTAGTGGTAGTGGATATGGGAGTGCGGTGAAGAAACTCCAAAAATCAACCTGTGCTAAATTACGAACCAAGACATACTCATCATTGTCTGTACGTTTAATCAGATTTTGTGCTTCTAATTGCAGAATATATGAAGGTAAACGCCCCAGCTCACCACGACCTACGATATCAAGTAGCTCATGCTCACTTACACTATTTCCAACATGTTGCTTCTTATAAAATAGCTCTAAGATATCTAATAACATCATGATTGGATGACGCTTTTGTTCCTTACCTGAATGAAATGCGGTCAGTGCATAGCTGATTTCCACACCGAGTAAAATAATATTCCACGACAAGAAAATCCAAAGCAGAAAAATAGGGACGGCAGCAAAAGCACCATACACAATTTCATAGCTGGTGAAGTTACTCATAATCCAGCCAAAGAGACGTTTTAAGACTTCAAACACTGTCGCACTAAAACATGCTGCGATCATGGCTGAGTACATGGGAACATTGCGATTTGGTATGGTCCAATACAAAATGAAAAAACCAATAATGGTTAATAAAAATGAAATTAACCATAAAAGAAAAGCGCCGTTTAGCTGATAACCTGCGAAGTTATTGCTTAAGATATTCATTGAGGCAACTGTAGAGGAGAGTACGAATGCGCTCCCTAATAAAATCGGACCCAAAGAAATAATGGTCCAATAGCGCATAAAACCGACCAAGCCTGTACGCGTTTCTTTGACACGCCAAATACGATTAAAAACATTCTCAATCGATGACAGCATTAATACTGTTGTGACAAATAGAAACAAGATACCAATAATAGTTAGGTTGCTCGATTTATCAGTAAAGGCACTTAAGGCTTTATCGAAGGCAATGGTGCTTTTAGGTAAAAAATTGCTATAAATCAATTGCTGTAGCTGCTGCCTAGCAGGCTCTAAAGCTTTAATCGAAGAAATAATCACCAAAAACACAGTCAGCATTGGGACGACAGCAAATAAGGTGGTATAGGTCAAGGATCCTGCTTGTTCTCGACAGCGATCAGCCTCAAAACGGCGCAATACAAAGACAATAAATTGAAACCATGTTTTTTCTAAAAAATTCAGTTTTTTTAGATAACGGTTTAAGATCATGGAAATATCCTAGTTATTTTTAATCAAGATCTTGGTGAGTCCACAAGATCAACTACAGCTAAAAAAGGTAAAAATGTCGTATAGTGTTCTTAACTTAGCAAAATTATGAAAAGTGATGCAACCTTACGTTCTTGTACTTTATTACAGCAAATATGGTTCTACTCGGCAAATGGCTCATTTAATTGCGGATGGAATCGAGTCAGCAGGGGTGAATGCTCGGATTCGAACAGTACCGAATCTTGCAACTGTTGTAACAGAGGCACAACCGAGTATACCGGCAGATGGCGATATATATTGTAGCTTAGATGATCTGGCTCATTGTTCTGGTTTAGCTTTGGGTTCACCCACTCGATTTGGCAATATGGCCAGTGAGATGAAATATTTCTGGGACCAGACTACCAGTTTATGGCTCAATGGTGCTTTGCATAATAAACCTGCTTGTGTTTTTACCTCTTCGGGTTCAATGCATGGTGGACAAGAAAGTACATTATTGACGATGTTACCACCGCTATTTCACCATGGCATGATGATTTTAGGTCTGCCTAACTCGATTCCTGCACTATCGAATACTAAAACTGGAGGGACACCTTATGGTGCGAGTCATGTTAGTGGACCGCGTCATGATCAGAGTTTAAGTCAGGATGAAAAAATATTGTGTGAAGCTCAAGGTAAACGCTTAGGTGAACTGGTTAAAAAGCTCATTTGAATGAATAATGGGAGCCAAGGCTCCCATTATTTTGTTTATTTTTTCAATTGCCAATCATAGATATTTTTACGATAAGCATACCAAATCATCCAAAGACCAATAATAATCATTGGGAAGCTTAGAATTTGTCCTTTGGTCATCCAACCAAATAAGATGAATCCTTGATCTGCATCGGGTTGACGGAAGAATTCCATAAAGAAACGTGCTACGCCATATCCAACTAAGAATACTGCTGAAACGGCCATACGTGGTCGAGGTTTAGAGCTAAACCACCATAAAATGATGAAGAGTAATAAACCTTCACACAATGCTTGATAGATTTGTGATGGATGGCGTACCAGCCCCAAAGGGTCTGTTGGGAAAATCATACCAAATGGATAACTTGGGTCTTGAACTTGACGACCATACAGTTCACCACCAATGAAATTACCAATACGACCAAACATTAAACCTGTCGGTACACAAGGTGCGATAAAATCCAGTGTTTGAAACCAGGTTTTTTGGTATTTCTTGCACCAAAATAACATGGCAATCATTACACCAAGAAAACCACCATGAAAACTCATGCCGCCTGTCCAAACTTGGAATAGCCATAGTGGGTTTTCTAAGAATTTTCCAAATTCGTAAAACAGGACGTACCCCACACGACCACCAAGTACAACACCTAGCGCACCGTAAAAAACGAGATCTGAAACCATGTCTCCTGTCCAGCCATCACGCTGCTTAGCGCGATAAGAGGCAAGTCCCCATGCACATAAAAACGCCAATAAATACATGAGTCCATACCAATGCACTTGTACTGGTCCCAAGCTCAGTGCAACTGGGTCTATATTTGGATAGGTCAGCATGGCTGTTCCTCAATTTAGAATTTGAAATTAAGTTTTGAACAGATTGTAGCGGAATGATGTGAAAAATGTTGTACATTCAATGTGTAAAGATGTGAGAACAAAATCAATGTGTATTGTCGCTTTTGCATGGCATGTTCTTGAAGACATGCCACTTTGCTTAATTTCAAATCGAGATGAGTTTTATCATCGCCCGAGTGCTTGTTTACATGCTTGGGAAAATAGCAGCATTATTGCTGGACAAGATTTACAGTCAGGCGGGACATGGATGGGGATAACAGCATCTGGACGCTGGGCGATTGTAACTAACTTTCGTAATGGTCGAGATAAAAATCAATATCAAACCTCAAGAGGTCATTTGATACAGACCTTTTTAGAAAGCGACTTAACTCCGATTCGTTTTGCGCAGCAATTAGAGTTAAAACAACAAGAATACGCAGGTTTTAACTTATTTGTAGGTGATCGAGAGCAAGCCGTTTATATGAGTAATCGTGGCGAAGCACCACAAGTTCTTGCCAATGGTGTTTATGTTGTTTCGAATGGTTTAATGTCTGAAGATTGGGAAAAAACCAAACATTTACGTAAACGCTTTACTCAAGAGTTTTTACCGATGTTACAACAGCCGAATATGACTGAAGCTGCACTGCATTCTACAGTTTGGGATATTTTGGAGGATGAGCGTAAGGTGATACCCGATTTGCTTCCCGATACGGGGATTAATGCTGAAATGGAGGCTTTATTGTCTTCGACATTTATTCAAAGTCCTATCTACGGAACACGATGTTCTAACTTTTTGCGTATGCGTCAGCAGCAATGGTTATGGACAGAGAAAGCACAACAAGGTGAGCAACAGGGGGAGATTGTGGAGCAAAAAATCAGTTTGTTGAAATAAAAAACCATGCTATCCGAAAATAGCATGGCTTGAATCTACTTTTAAAACTAAGCAGTTTTACCCAACAATTACACCGCCATCTTTACGAGTGATCACCACTGTTGCAGAGCGTGGACGGGCCGTGGTGTTATTCGGGTCAGTTTGAGTTGCAGGCCAGTTACTAGTTGGTGCTGCATAACTTTTAGCATCTTCACCTGGGTGCTGAACGTTGATGAAGATAGCTTTGTAATCAGGGGTCATCGTTACACCTGTGATCTCACATTCTTTTGGACCTGTGAGGAAACGACGAAGATTTTCATCATTCACTTTTGCCCCAACGATGGTTTCAGTCCCATTCGATGTTGTTGCCTTGCTACCATCGTTCAGTTGACCCGGTAGTGCTGCCAGCATCATACAGTTCGTAACATCCGTATATGCACCATCGTCAGTTTGAATCCACAATACACCGCGTGGGTCAAACCACATGCCATCTGGTGATGAGAAGTCATTGCTATCAGTTAAACCTGAAAGGTTAATGTTTGATGCCATTGCTGCTTCTGCACCAAATAAGTAGATATCCCATTTAAAGCTTTCAGCTGTGGTTTTATCCTCAGCTTCACGGAAGCGAATGATGTGGCCATTCACATTACCTTTTTGTACTTTCTGATTGTTATATAGATCTTCATAATTTCGCGGATTCGCTGCGTCAGTTGGATAGCTTGAACCACGATTCGAGTTATTGGTGAGAGTCACATAAACTTCGCCATTGACAGGATTGACTGCACACCATTCAGGGCGGTCCATTTTAGTTGCACCAACAGAATCTGCTGCCAAGCGTGCGAAAGTTACGACATCTGCTTGTGATTTAAATGGATAGACAGGATTGCTTTCTGTTAAGCCATTCTTACCATAGCTTAACTCTACCCATTGACCTGTACCATCAGCATTGAATTTAGCAACATAGAATTTACCGCTGTTCATATATTTATCACCAGCGCGGTAACCACCGTTGATATCTTTTGGATCCCACTTAGCATCGGATACAAATTTATAGATATACTCACCGCGTGAGTCATCACCCATATAAAAAGCTAGGTTCTGACCTTCAATGACGCGGCTAGTACGGCAATCTTCATGAGCAAAACGTCCAAGTGCAGTACGTTTTACAGGTGCTTGGCGGCTATCAAATGGATCGATTTCGACCATCCAACCAAAAGTATTTGGTGCATTGCGGTAATCTTGTCCTGCATTAGCTGCTTTTACATCAGCATTCCAACGATCATAAAGATCTTGGGATTCAACTTGACCTTGTGCAGTTTCCCAACCATAGCGTGAATTTGTATTTAAATATTGAATTTGCCCTTGTTCATCTAAGTTTGGTATTTTATTTTTTTGAGCATCTAAGATATAAATAATTTCGCCTTTTTCATTCTTCTTTGGCGTCCCATCTGGATTTTTTTCATATTGATAATCAATAGATAGACCTAAACCATAGCGTTTGAGCGCAATCTCTTCTGTTGAAGTACGTTGGTATTTATCAGTACCTGAACGTTGGAAGTAACCAATGAAGTTTTCTTCAGTAGTGAGGTAAGTTCCCCATGGCGTGTAGCCATTACCACAGTTGTTATGTGTACCACGGGTTTGTACACCCGATGGTGAGAACTTAGTGGCAAGTAATGCATTACCCGCAGCAGGACCAGCAAACTCCATTAGAGTCGAACCAGTAATACGACGGTTATAAACTGAGTTTTTGACCAGTTCAACTTTTTGAGTTTTGGTATCTTTCTTCACATGAATGATCGAGACGCCGTGAGCATTTACTTCACGGATTACTTCATCTTCTGGACGGCGGCCATCGACTTTGCTTGGTCCTTTAGGATGCAAGAATGTTGGATTGATATATTCATGATTTAGAACCAACAAACCATCATTTGACTGCTGTTCATCATAACGACCTGTTGCAGTATTTAGACCAAAATAACTCATGCCATCATGACAGTCGCCTGAACGGAATTGGAAACTTGGACCTGATGGAATATTGTTGTCATCCCATTCTGCGTATGTTGGATTGATTGAGTCACCTAAAGCATACAGAACATGTGCTTCATAACCTTGAGGTACAGTCACGATATCGTTTAGATTTTTAGGCACTGTAGTGAAGTTTAATTTTTCAGGTTTCTTATTTGGGTCAATAGGAGGGTTGGTTCCGCCGTTATTATTATTCGATTTATTATCGTTGTCATTACAGCCTGTTAAAGTTGATGCCAAGGTGAGTGCGACAGCACCGCTTGCAGTTTTAGTGATGAGGCTACGGCGGTTAATATGTTGTTCTAAAATGTCACGGAAATGAACATTTGTAGACGTGTTATTATCCAGTTCTTGGTCTTCATGATATGGCGTCAGCTGTGTCATGGAATCATCCTAAGTTTAAATGTGCGATAAAAAATTTCCCGCCTTTAACTTAGTTTTTAATTGTGACGCTGCCTTGACAGTTATGTGACAAATACATTAAAAATCAATAAATAATAAAACGTTTAGTCAAAAAAACAGGTGCTAGACCTGTTCTAAAATTGGATCATTTAAGTCTAAGCTGTTGCTTTTGATTTTTCTAGAACTTTGCCTAATAAGAGACCAAGTTCAAACAATAACCACATTGGAACGGCGAGCATAATCATTGAAATAGCGTCAGGTGGGGTAACAAACATCGAAATGAAAAAACATCCCACGATAATAAATCGTCTTTTCTCAACTAAACTTTGCGTGCTGACAACACCGATTAAGATCAGTAACAAGGTAACGACTGGAATCTCAAAGGTCAGACCGAAGACTAAGAAAAGTTTTAAGCAGAAAGCCAAATAACTATTAATATCGGTCATTGGTGCCACTGTTTCGGGTGAGACACTGATGAAAAAATGTAAAATTGAAGGTAAAGCAATAAAATAAGCAAAGGCAATACCCAAATAAAACAAGCAAATACTACTCACTAAGATCGGGAGAGCTAAAGATTTCTCTTTTTCATATAGGGCAGGTTTAGCGAAAGACCAAATCTGATAAATGATAAAGGGCATAACCAGCATTAATGCCACGAAGAAATTTAGTTTGAAAGGTGCCATAAATGTTGCCGTAACATCCGTTGCAATCATGGATGAACTTACAGGCAACTGAGCTCGTAACGGTTCAGACAGGATTTGATAAGTACGATTGGCAAAGGGCAATAAACAGAAAAAAAGTAATAGAATAGCAGCAACGATTTTAAATAAATGCTGTCGTAGGATCATCAAATGCTTGGTGATCGGCATTTCCTCAAGCTTGACGTCTTGTTCTTGCTCACCCAAAGAAGACTGGGGAAGTTGAGAGCTAGAGGGTGAACTCATACTGCTACCTTTAATTCTGGAACCGAAGTTGTTTGTTCTAATGATGAAGTTGTTACCGATGTATGCAATAGGGCAAATTTCGGAAGGTAAATCACAGGCAATGGTTGACGAATGTGGTGGTAGACCACCTGAATCTGACATTTTTGCGTAGCAGCTTTTTGAGGATCTTCTTGAAGCGAGACCTTTTGCTGCTCAAATGCTGTCATTTGCGCCTGCATTTTTTGTTCAAGCTCAGCAATGCGTTGCATTTCTTGCTGCATTTGCTCTCGTAGTTCGGACAGACGTAATTCACGATCTATGTCATTTTGAACATTGCTAACCGTACGTTTAATTTTTGCGTACCATTTCCCAACGAATCGGGCAGCTTCAGGTAATTTATCAGGCCCTAGTACAAGTAAGGCGATAATGCCGAACGCTAGGAGTTCGGACATTCCCAAATTCAGCATAATGGTGCTCGCTTAGCTTTTTATTGAGCTTTCAGAATTTTTTACTTGAGCGTCGATGGTACGTGGTTCATTTAGAGAAGCTGTAGTTTCTTCTTCATCTTTCATCGACTTTTTGAAATCTTTAACGGCACCACCAACATCTTTACCCAGATTTTTTAGTTTTGATGTACCGAATAGTAAAATAACCACGATTGCAAAAATGAGCACGTGCCAAATAGATAAACCAGCCATAACCGTTTCCTCTTAAAATTTAGCTCTATCTCAACAGGTTGGCGTGACAAAGATGTGACATTTATATTGCAATTTTAAGACAATGAGGATGGTAGATGGTTTTGCAAAAGGGACAGAAACCTGAATAGATGCTTCAGGTTTCTATAAATATTAACTTAGACTTGCTTTAAAAAGTTGCATCGCTTGACCACGATGGCTGATTCTATTTTTATCTGTTTTGCTTAATTCGGCACTGGATAGATTAAGTTCTGGCAACCAAAATAAAGGATCATAACCAAATCCGTTTTCGCCGCGTGCTTCTTCTAAAATCTCACCTTTCCAGATACCTTGAAAGATTTGTGGAAGAGGATCTTCTGCATGCGTAACTAATGCCAATACGCAAACAAACATGCCTTCTATGCTTTCGCTATTTTTGCGGAAGGGAATGAGATCAGCCAAAAGCTTTTCATTGTTCGCTGTATCATTGCCATGTTCACCGGCATATCGTGCAGAATAGATCCCAGGTGCACCACCTAAAATTGGGACGCATAGACCTGAGTCATCCGCAATCGCTGGTTTTCCTGAAAGTTTAGATGCATGGCGCGCTTTGATAATCGCATTTTCGACAAAACTTAGACCATCTTCAACAGCATCATCGATATTGAGTTTGCCTTGAGGAATGATTTCGGTAGGTAGATTGAGCTGTTGAAATAGGTGTTCAAATTCTGCGATTTTACCTTTGTTGTTACTAGCAAGGACAAGGCTGCCTTGACTTAACCAATGTGGAGTGGACATAGCAATTTTGTATCACAATAGAATGAGTTGGATTTTAGGGGGTTTTTATGGAATAGGGTAGTGTTGAAAACTCATACATTTTTCTAATGATAGTTTTATATTCTTTTAATTATTTGTTGTTTCCTCCTTTTTTTCCAAATGCTGGTTGTAAGGTATGAGATAAGTTATCTTCTATTAGTTGCAATATACTATTTGATACTTTGTAAGTTCTAATTTCAATCTCGTATTGACCCTGAAACCATTCTTTTAGTCTAAGTGCATAGGTTTTTGCATGAGTACCTAAAATATGTTGCTTTAAGCGATTTATTATATTCTTTGATGAAGACCCTACATATAAAACTTCAGAAGCATTAAGATTAAGCTTTGGACATGCAATTTCTTTATTCATTTTAAATTGTTTAAATTTGGAACGAGTTTCTTCGGGGTTACCATTGATTTCTTTAATAATATAGATTGCAGAAATTTTGTCTTGTGTTAGCTCGTTAAGATGAAGAGAGAGAAAAGTTTCTAAATCATCATCACTAGAATAAAGATAAGTATTTATAGGTCTTGATTGCTTAGCCATTTCGCAATCTTTAATCAGCTTATCTAAATAAGAGTTATCTATCATATAATTGCAAAAGTTTTAATTATCTTGGGTTTAAAAAACCGACTCTCACAAGTCGGTTTTTATATTTTCACTAAATCTTAAAAAAGATTATTGTGCTTGAATCCATTTATCAGCACGGTCGCGTGCAGTGCGGATTTGCTCTTGAGTTAAGTTTGCAGCCAAAGCTGTTTTCTTACCTTCTGACAAGCTAATCACTTTAGTATCGAGCATGCCATCACGTGTTGAAAGCTCATACCATTGATAAGCACCAATATAGTTTTTCTTTTGTTCTTCCATCACAGCAAGATTAAAGCTGGCACGGTTATCACCATTACTTGCAGCCTTTTCAAAATACTTGCGCGCTAACACTTCATCTTTTTTAATGCCAATGCCATCGGCATACATACGACCAACATTGAGCTGTGCAGCGGAAATACCTTTGTCTGCAGCAGCTTTAAATAAAGCAAACGCTTGTTTCTCATCTTTTGCAACGTCCTTACCATGTTGGTAACGAGTTGCTAAATAAAACTGTGCCCCAGCCTGACCTGCTTTTGCAGCGTTTTGCAATTCACCAATACTCATCACTGAATATCGTGCTGCTTGTGCAGCAACGGATTGCGGTTGAGCAACATAGTCTGCATGCGCTTGTATGCTGATCAGACCAAATAAAAATGTGCTGATTAATGTCTTTTTCATAGAGCGCTCACTCGATAAATTGCGACTTCACCAAATAGGTTCGGCATATGCTTACTGAGCAAACTACCTTGTTGGTCACCATTAACGGCAAGTCGATTAATAATTTTAATCCGATTCTCAGCACATAAGGCTTCAAAGTCACGGAATGTACATAAATGAATATTCGGAGTGTTATACCACATATAAGGTAAAGCCTCCGAAACAGGCATTTTCCCTTTTAATGCAAGAAAAGAACGCGTCTTCCAATATGCAAAATTTGGAAAAGTAATAATTGCTTGCTTACCCACACGCACCATATCACGAAGTAATACATCAGGTGCATCTACAGCTTGCAAAGCTTGTGCCATCACGACAGAGTCAAAAGATTGATCGGCAAAACGGCTTAAACCTAAGTTTAAGTCCTGTTGGATAATATTTAACCCCCGACTGATGGCAATTGCAATCTTTTCTTGATCAATTTCTAAGCCATAAGCACGAATATTGTGCTGTTTGCTCATATGAGCCAATAATTCGCCATCGCCACAACCTAAGTCTAGCACGCTAGAATTTGGATTAATCCATTTTTCGGCGAGTCGTTGATCTATACGCATTAGTTCAGCTCCTGCGATGTCGATTGCAACTGTTGTTCTCCACCTAAAAATGCACGTAAGGATTTTACATACAGCGGAATTGGGAACAAGAAAGAGTCATGGCCCTGTTCAGCATCAATTTCCAAGTAACTCACAGGTTTATGATTATCAATCAAAGCATCAACCAATTCCTGTGAACGGCTTGGACTAAAACGCCAGTCTGTGGTGAATGAAATTACCAAAAATTGACATTTCGGTTGACTCATTGCTTTGGTCAATGAATGCTCATACTCACGTGAGGGGTCAAAATAATCCAAAGCCTTGGTCATAATCAAGTAAGTATTTGCATCAAAATTACGGCTAAATTGTTCGCCTTGGTAACGCAAATAGCTTTCAACCTGGAACTCAACATCAAAACCATACATAAATTTGCCAGATTTTAGATCCCGCCCAAATTTTTGTTTCATGGCTTCTTCTGATAGGTAAGTGATATGACCAACCATCCGCGCCAAAATCAAGCCACGTTTTGGATAGCTATCATTCTCTAAATAACGTCCATGATGAAAGTCTGGATCGGACAGAATAGATTGGCGTGCGACTTCATTGAACGCAATATTTTGAGCAGAAAGCTTTGGTGCACTCGCAATAATCGCACATTTCTTTAAACGATCTGGATAATCCAACGACCATTGCAAAGCTTGCATGCCTCCCAATGAACCACCGATGACAGCGTACCATACATCAATACCAAGACGATCAGAAAGCATGGCTTGGGTCTTTACCCAGTCTCGTACAGTCACGAGAGGGAAGTCAGGGCCATAGGGACGATTTTCATTTTCAGGATTGGGTGAGATTGGTCCCGTAGAGCCACTACAACCACCGATATTATTCAGTGCAACTACGAAAAAGTGATTGGTATCAATTGCTTTGCCAGGACCAATACAACTGTCCCACCAACCTGCTTTTTTATCATCTTCATGATGATAACCTGCGGCATGATGGTGACCTGATAGGGCATGACAAATTAAGATGGCATTGGAATGATCTGCGTTGAGTGTTCCATAGGTTTCAACCATTAAATCAAAGCGAGGTAAGACTCTCCCACACTCAAGTTCTAATGGTGCTTCAAATGAAAATTTTTGTGGTGTGACTAAACCCACTGAATCCGATGGAAAAGACACTGGAATCGTTCGTCCTATAAATCTTTTATCAATAATAAAAAGGATACCAACTCTGGTATCCTTTTTAAACGATTGTTTTTGTTAAACTGCAGCGGCAACCACTTGATCCGTTGTTAACACACCTTGTTCAATCAATCGGTTGGTACATGCAATAATGGCTTCGATTGATGAAGTGACGATATTGTCATGTACACCTGCACCAAATGCGCTTTTGCCTGTGCCTTTCACTTGGAGTTCAATTAAAGCAAGGGCTTTGGCATTTGCACCAGAACTAATACTACGTTCTTCATAGTTCACAACATCGATTGGCAACTGTAAAGCGTTCAACATTGCAGAGATTGGGCCATTACCTTCACCACGTAAACGTTGAATTTCGCCTTCAATTTCAATATCTAATTCAATGATTTGTGTGCCATTGATATCAGACAACTGATAGTGTTTAGTTTGATAATGGTGGTTTTTGATATCCACATAAGTCTTTTCGAACAATGTCCAAATCTCATGCGCACTGATTTCTGTACCATTTTCATCAGTGTGTTGTTGAACGATCTGACTAAACTCAATCTGAACACGACGTGGCAAGGCAACGTTGTAATTTGATTCTAATAAGTATGCAATACCGCCTTTACCTGATTGGCTATTCACACGAATTACCGCATCGTAGTCACGACCCAAGTCTTTCGGATCGATTGGCAAGTAAGGCATATCCCAAATTTCTTCATTTTTCTGGAATTCAAAGCCTTTTTTGATCGCATCTTGGTGCGAGCCAGAGAATGCTGTGAAGACTAAATCACCTGCGTATGGATGACGAGGATGAACAGGCAAGCCTGTACATTCTTCAACTGTAGCGATGATTTCATTGATGTTCGAGAAATCTAAATTCGGTGCAACACCTTGGGTATACATGTTCAAAGCGATGGCTGCAACGTCAACGTTACCTGTACGCTCACCATTTCCAAACACACAACCTTCAACGCGGTCAGCACCAGCCATAATCGCCAATTCAGATGCTGCAATACCACAACCACGGTCATTATGGCAGTGAACAGAAATGATCACACCATCACGACGCGCCAAGTTGCGATGCATCCATTCGATTTGATCGGCATAAACATTTGGCGTTGACACTTCAACAGTTGCAGGTAAGTTCAAAATCACTTTATTGGTTGGCGATGCTTCCCAAATTTCTGTGACTGCATCACATACATCCTTGGCAACTTCTAATTCTGTTGCAGTGAAACATTCAGGACTGTATTGAAATACCCATTCAGTTTGAGGATATTGTGCTGCATATTCTTTGACTTTATTGGCAGCGTTGATGGCAAGTTGTTTCGCACCATCGACATCGACATTCAAGACTTTTTGACGGAATGTTGGTGAGTTTGAATTATAGATATGCACGATTGCACGCTTTGCGCCCACTAAGGATTCAAAAGTACGTTCAATCAAATGATCACGTGCTTGCACTAAGACTTCAATGTAGACATCTTCTGGGATCAAATCTTCTTCGATCAATTTGCGCGCAAAGTCAAAGTCGATTTGTGATGCAGATGGAAAGCCAATTTCAATATGCTTAAAACCAATTTTTACCAACATATGGAACATTTTTAATTTTTGTTCCATATTCATCGGTTCAAAAATCGCTTGGTTACCGTCACGAAGATCGGTACTCATCCAAATTGGCGCTTGGTTAATTTCATTATTTGGCCATTGACGGTCTGGTAAATCCACACGTTGATACATACGGCGGTATTTTTTACTTGGATCTGCCAACATTTTGCTAACTCCTTGTCATAGCAGGGGTTGCAAATTCAGCGTAAATGCAACGTGCTACTTTATATATGGTGTCTATTCGAAATAATTTAAAGAGAATCTGTGTCGAGTGCCTAAAAATTTAGGTCAAAAAAGTTATATGCGCACGAGGCGCAGCATCAGGAGAGCAGCGAGATGTTTTTTATGAGACGGATGGATAAAGCCGCGATTTGTTTTCATCATCTACCATTCAACGCAGTTATTCGGTTGTGTTGCTATATTAATCACGTAATAGAAAACAGTCTAGGTGAAAATACAGGCAACTGCAAAGGTCTATCTAAATCTATAAAGCATTTTAATTTGTATGAACAAGAAATAATTTCCTATTTTTGCGCTAAATAGAAAAATAATGAAAATATTTACCGAGATATTGGCTAATCTCGGTAAATAAAATCTTGGTTAATGTCATCTATGCTCGCTGTTCCCATCAAAGCCATGGTGATTTCTAATTCTTCTTTTAAAATTTAAAACCCTTTTGAGGGAGTTGGAGTTTTTGAACTCATCCAAATCCCCAAAAATGGTTTTATCCGAAGCTGAATCTTTACAACGTGACTGAATTAGAAATCATAAGATATAGATAACCAATAGTTACGACCTGATAGGTAGGTGCCTGACATACTTGAGCTGATTTGCATGTAGTCATAATAAGACGCAGGATTACCCTGTGCATCTATATATGAACCATTACTGCTAAAATCTTTATCAAGTAAATTGTTAACAGAACCATTAAAACGTAATTGATCATTAACGCTGTAACTTGCACCTAAGTTGAATAAATTATAGCCTTTTAGTTTGTTATTGGTTGCATTGTAAATAATAGCGGCATCACCGGTAGTTTGCTCAGTATCGTAACGCTTACGATCTGACTTGTATTCATGCTGCAACCATAAATCAAATGCATCATTGATATGCCAAGTTGAGGTCATGTTAAATGCATTCTTGGGTACGTTACTTAGGTATGAACCTTTGTTTTTACCTTTGGTAATTTCTGATTCCATGTAGGTATATGCAGCTTTAATGTCCCATTCTGGAATAATGCTATATTTGAGGCTAAGTTCAATACCTTTGGTTTCTGCTTCATCCGCATTGATTTTTTGGTTAAAGCTATTTTGCGTAATATGTGAACCATAACTCACACAACCTGGTTGATTCGGATTTGTTGCAGAAGAACAATTTAATAATTCTGGCCCATCTGTAATCAGGTTCTTAATCTTATTAAAGAACGCTGTAGTGGTAAGGTCTAAATTGCCATTGTTATAATTAAACCCAAGCTCATAGTTGGTTGATTCTTCTGGTTTTAAGTTTGGGGACCCCACATTAAAAGAGGTTCCTTGTCCAGTGATACTGATAATACCATTGTGAAGATCTTTGGCTGAAGGTGCTTTGTAGCCTGTGCTGACACCACCTTTTAGTGTCAAGTTGTCATTTGCGTTCCAGACTAGGTAAGCACGTGGGCTAAATTGACCACCGAACCCAGAGTGATCTTCATAACGACCACCAAGAGTGAAACCGAGATTTTCCAAGATACGCCATTCATCTTCAGCATAGACAGAGAAAGAATCTTTTTTGAACGTAGAACCAAAGCCAGCTATGTCATCTGCAATTTTAGCCTCTTTATATTCAGCGCCAACCGTTAACTTATGATCAGCAATAGGTAAAACTACATGCGAGTCGGCAACAAAATCAGTATTTTTTAGTGTACGATCCTGACCTGCTGAGGCATTTCCAGGGAATGTATTATGCGGTATAGTGCGCCCAATCGTTTCAGTTTTGGTTTGACTAACATAGGAGGTCCATTGACCAAAACTATAGTCACCGTCATGACCTAAAGCAATCTGATCACGTTTAAACTCCAATTTATCTTTATAGCCTGTAGCGCCCAGTTCCGTTGCACCTCTTGGTACGGTCGTCCAATCTTGTGTACCTAAACGGCTATCATCGTTTTTATAAGTTTGATTTGAGTGAAAGCCATCTATCCAAAAACTATTTTGATCATTCAATTTAAATGATAATTTTCCACCAACATCATAAATGTCTGCTTCGCTTGGGCGTGGGTCACGACCTGAAGTGCCTGGAACACGTTCCGACTTTTGGCGATCTAAATAAGAACCGCGTAGTTGTACGCCAAGTTTATCCTGAATAATTGGACCATTGACGACTAAGCTGGTTTTCCATGAGTCGGCTTCACCGCTATGTTCCATCACATTGCCACTTACTGTGACATTGCCATTCCATTCATCACTAATTTTCTTGGTAATAATATTAATCACACCACCCATTGCTTCTGAACCATAGCGCGTTGCCATTGGTCCTCGAATCACTTCAATTCGTTCAATAGAAGCTAACGGAGGTAAAAAACCATTAGAGGATTCACCAAAACCATTTGGTGTCACGTCTATAGAGGTGGTTTGGCGACGGCCGTCGATCAGAATCAGGCTGTATTCATTGTCCAAACCACGCATTTTAATATTTAAGCCAGAGGTCTTGCCAATACCATCACGGATATCAATGCCAGGCACGTCCGATAGTAGATCTGCAATGCTGGTCGCATTTTTCTTTTCAATATCTTCTTTTGTTACGACACTAATAGAAGCGGGTGCATTTTTAATATCTTGCTCATAACCTGCAGCAGATACCACAATGGTTGAGAGCTGATGGGTGGTTGGCTCATTGTTATTGGCATATACAGTACTCGATGCAAGCGCGAGCAAAGCGGCGGAGAGAGGATGAGGATTAAACCTTGCCATAATTAAAAATATCCCTAAACAAAAATAAAAGTCACGAGAATGTGGGTGGTATATAGATGTATTAATGATAATGATAAAACTTATCATTAACAACAAAAAGAAACATTGTTTTAAGTTTGATTTAAGAATCTTAATAAATTAGGGTGGGTGGGCAGATAAAGTGACTTTTTCATCATCTAATTTTGTATATCTGAAAAGTTGTCATATAATGTGGCACTTTAAAAAATTGTTACTACTAACTAAATATCGAGGAAGCCATGCAAGTAACGACTGAAGCGGTTTCGGGCGTTGCCCGTCGTTTAAATGTTTCTGTACCGACGAGCCGTGTTAACGAGCAATTTGAAGCTCGCTTAAAACGCACTGCCAAAACTGTGAAGATCAACGGCTTCCGTCCAGGTAAGGTGCCTTTAAATGTTGTTCGCCGTGAATATGGTGCAAGCATTTATCAAGAAGTTGTAAATGACGTCATCCGTGACACTGTTTTCGAAGCAATTCAACAAGAGAAAATCAATGCTGTCGGTATGCCGAACATTGAGAAAGTGGAAAACAAAGATGATGCTTTAGTATATGAAGCAACTGTTGAAGTTTATCCAGAAGTAGAAGTGAAAGCTTTTGCTGACTTAGAAGTTGAACGTAAGTCATCAGAAATCAATGATAAAGACGTTGATGTCATGATTGAAAACTTGCAAAAGCAACGTGCTTCTTGGACTGAAACCAAAGGCATGGCGAAAAAAGACATGCAAGTGACTTTCGACTTTGAAGGTACAGTTGATGGTGAGAAGTTTGAAGGTGGTGCTGCTGAAGACTTTAAACTTGTTCTTGGTTCAGGTCGTATGATTCCAGGTTTTGAAGATGGCATCATCGGCATGAAAAAAGGCGAAGAGAAAGTGATTGATGTTACTTTCCCTGAAGACTATCAAGCTGAAAACTTGGCTGGTAAAGCAGCTCAATTCAAAATCACTGTAAAGCTTGTTGAAAAACAAAAGCTTCCAGAGATTGATGCTGAGTTCTTAAAAATCTTTGGTTTAACTGAAGAAGAAGGCTTAGACAAATTAAAAGCTGACGTTCGTAAGAATATGGAACGTGAAGTTCGCAATGGTCTTCGTAACCAAGTAAAACAAGCGGCATTTGATGCACTTGTTGCTGCAAACGAAATTGAAGTTCCAGCTTCTATGGTTGCTCAAGAAATTGACCGTCAACGTCAACAAATGATCCAACAATTCACTCAGCAGTTTGGTGCTCAAGGCGCAGGTGCATTTGACAGCAGCATGCTTCCTGATGAATTGTTCAAAGAACAAGCTGAGAAATCAGTTAAGCTAGGCGTATTGGTAAGCAAAGTATTGGCTGATGCTAAACTTGAAGTTGATCAAGCACGTGTTGATGCTTATATCGATGACATGGCTTCTTCTTATGAAGATCCAACAGAAGTTGTTGAATACTTCAAAAATGACAAACAACAACGCGCTCAAATTGAAGCTGTTGTGTTAGAAGATCAAGTGGTTGATCACATTTTAGCTGCTGCTAAAGTAACTGATGTTGCGATCAGTTATGAAGACTTATTGAAAGAACAACAAGCTCGCCGTGGCTAATTTTTAAAAAGTTCTGAAGAAAGGCGCGTAAGCGCCTTTTTTTATCTGTCTTTGTCTCTGTTATGAATGTGTTAATTTGTCGAAAAATTGCCAAAAATCAGCTGAAATAATCGAATAATTCAGAGTGAACCTTTTGCAATTTCATCGATTATCCCTCATATTGTTGGCATAGACCGAGTCACAATAATTTAGGAATAAATAAACGTATGTATGTTCCAACAATTGAAAATGCTTTAGTTCCTGTTGTCGTTGAGCAATCATCTCGTGGTGAACGTTCATTTGATATTTTTTCACGTTTATTGCGTGAGCGCGTTATTTTCTTAACGGGCGAAGTTGAAGATAACATGGCAAACCTAATCGTTGCACAAATGTTATTCTTAGAAGCAGAGAACCCTGAAAAAGATATTCACCTTTATATTAATTCACCAGGTGGCTCAGTCACTGCGGGTATGGCGATTTATGACACCATGCAGTTTATTAAACCTGATGTTGTGACTTATTGTATGGGACAAGCAGCATCTATGGGTGCATTCTTGTTAAATGCAGGTGCGAAAGGTAAACGTTACTGTCTTGAAAATGCACGCGTCATGATTCACCAACCATTAGGTGGCTTCCGTGGTCAAGCTTCTGACATCGAAATCCATGCACGTGAGATTTTATTTATCAAAGAGCGTTTGAATCGTTTGATGGCTGAGCATAGTGGGCAAGACTATGAAACAGTGGCTCGTGATACTGATCGTGATAACTTCATGACAGCGCAAGCGGCGAAAGAATATGGTTTAGTTGATCAAGTATTAAGTAAGCGTCCGTAATTTTAAAGATTTAGAATTGGAGTAAATATGTCCGAACATCCTCAAGGACAAAAACATTGTTCATTTTGCGGTAAAACGCAGTCTGAAGTCGGGAAACTGATTGCAGGTGAGGACGCATATATTTGTAATGAGTGTGTGGATGTCTGCATGGACTTGGTTCAAACGAGTCAACAAGTTGAGGCAGGTGATTGGGCGAGTAAACCTTTGCCTAAGCCGCATGAAATACGTGCTGCCTTGGATCAGTATGTTATTGGACAAGATATCGCTAAGAAAACCTTATCTGTTGCAGTGTACAACCACTACAAGCGTTTAAAAGCAGGGCAGTCAGGTCATACACATAAAGAGATTGAGATTGCGAAAAGTAATATTTTGCTAATTGGACCTACAGGTTCAGGTAAAACTTTACTTGCACAAACACTTGCACGTTTACTCGATGTTCCTTTTGCAATGGCTGATGCAACTACATTAACCGAAGCTGGTTATGTAGGGGAAGATGTTGAAAACATTGTACAAAAGCTTTTGCAAAAAGCTGACTATGATGTTGAGAAAGCGCAAAAAGGAATCATCTATATTGATGAGATTGATAAGATTACGCGTAAATCTGAAAATCCATCGATTACCCGTGATGTGTCTGGTGAAGGCGTACAGCAAGCGTTATTAAAAATGATTGAAGGTACTGTCGCATCAATTCCTCCACAAGGTGGCCGTAAGCATCCTCAGCAAGAATTCATTCAGATTGATACTGCAAATATTTTGTTTATTTGTGGTGGTGCGTTCTCTGGTTTAGAAAAAATTGTCCAGCAGCGTCAAGAAAAAGGTGGAATTGGTTTCACCGCTGATGTGAAAAACAAAGATGACAGTAAAAAAGTCTCTGAACTATTCCGTCAGGTGGAAGCAACAGATCTTGTGAAGTTTGGTTTGATTCCTGAATTCATTGGTCGTTTGCCTGTGATTGCAACATTAGAAGAACTGGATGAAGAGGCATTAATGCAGATTCTGACAGAACCGAAAAATGCATTAACTCGTCAATATCAGTATTTGTTTACGATGGAAGATGTAGATCTAGTCTTCGAAGAGTCAGCTTTACGTGCGGTGGCGAAGAAAGCATTAGAACGTAATACAGGGGCTCGCGGTCTGCGTTCTATCTTGGAAAATGTACTGCTTGAAACGATGTATGATTTACCGAGTCGTTCAGATGTGGGTACTGTGATTGTTGATGAAGCTGTGATCAATGGAACAGCGAAGCCGAAGTTTAAGGCTGAGCGCTTACCTCAAACGACCAGTGTAGAAACAGTTGAAAAGAAAGACTTAAAGGTGATCGACTCCAAGTCAGCATAATCCTGATCTTGTATCGTTTATCTAAAAAGCATGAAAGGCTTCGCTTTTCATGCTTTTTTTATTTGCAATTAGACGTTGAGGTGTTAATCTTAAAAATTGAAAAATCCGCATAGTATTGCGTAGTTAAAAATAAATCCAAGAAAACGCCTTGAGGGATGTCATGCGTTATTTAATATTATCATTGTGCTGTGCAGGGGTGTTGGCAGGCTGTCAAAGTCATAAGACAGTTGAAGAAAAACCAACAGCGCTGACTGCAACGCTACCACCTATTGATACTGAGAAAGAGCCTGGTTTATTTGATCAATACCATGTGGGTGGTTTCACAGTGGGTGGTTGGGTAAATCAAAAATTAGGTCAGCATTTCAGTCCGATTAAACCGCAAAATGAGCAGGCTGCTGTGGTCTACTTATATCGTCCTGATACGCGTTGGAATCGCCAAGAGATCGCCGCTGCAAATTTATTTATCAATGGGCATCGCATTCCAAGCTTATTGCATAATCACTATTATTGGCTTGAATTGCCTGCTGGCACTTATCGTTTAAGTGTGAGTCGTCCTTTGGTTGGATTGCATTTTCAAAAACCGAAGTACATCGATTTTAGCGTGGACGCAGGGCAGACCTATTTTATTAAGTACGACGAAGAGAACAAAGTTGAGCGTAGTGTGCGTTCAGGTCCATTTATGCCAACGCCTGATAAAGTTGCTCGTCAGGAAATCGCATTTACCCGTTTAAAATCGTCTAGTTATAATTTTGTGGCACAGGAAGAATCGGGGAAAGTACGTTCCAAACCACAAGAACTTAAACCTGAAAAATACGATGTTAAATCAGAAGTGCATCTCGTGAAGCCATTTAAATTATGGAATCCTTTGACGTGGTAATATGCCATGATGATCTATGTAGAAAGGCGCAATCTAGTTTTGCCTTTCTACATATAGTTAATTAAGGTTTAGAAATAGTAACCTAAGTTAATATTAAAACGTTGTTCAGTTTTAGAACTATCACCTGCAACACTTCCTCCGATGAAAGGTTGATTTTTTGCGTTCACAAAGTCGATATAGCTAAAGAAATTACCCGCAGAAACCGCAACACCTGTCGTGTTCATAAAGGTATCGCGACTATTGTCAGATTTATCGTAAATCATCCCGTAATCATTATAAAATTGTAGTTGCGAAATTGGCCCTAGAGAAACGGGTAATGTATAAGCAATATTTGCACTTAATGACTTGGCCTGAGCTGCAATAGAATCATAAAAACCGTAAGCACCTACAATCATACGATCTGCATTGTTGTTGACATTGTAGTCATATTGGCTGTGCTGTAATTGGAAGTTCCAGCGCTGATAATTACTATTGAGATGAACCGCCCATGCGTGGTAATTTCCGACACGGTTTTGGTTGTCATGTAATCCACCATAAAGGGCCGATGTACCTATTTCACTGATAACCCCACCGATGTCGAATTGATAACCTACGCGACCTGAAAGCGTATTGTATTCACCAATTTTTTGTGTGGGCTCAGCATAAATATCCTCACCTTTAGTTCGTACGCCAACTACATCGTATGAGTAGCGTTTACTACGATCATCAACATAACCATCAACACCGCCTAATTCATCATTTTTATAGAAGCCTAAATCCAGTCGCCAATTATCTTTCATTTGACGTGAAACTAAGATCCCAAGATCAAAGTCATCTTCTAGACCAATATAATAATTGGGGCTGAAATAATAGCTGTGAGAGTTGTAGGGCTGATTACCAAAGCGGACAGGGGTAATACCGGCTTTAACTTCCCAATTCGGTAGGAATTCATAACCCAACCACGCATATTTGACGGTCGTCATGTAGTCATAAAAACGCAGTTCTGCACCGAGCAGGATGTCGTCAACATTGCCATTAAATTTGAGTGCGATCATATCGAAATCAAAATCGCCATGACGGTCTTTATTGCCTTTTTCGTATGAGTTGATACCTAAATTGGCACGAACTGCTCCTCCGACTTCAACTTTACTTTTTTTAGCCTCAGTGTGGGTGGTCTCTATTTTCTCATCTGATGCTTTAGCTTGTTGTTGGTGTAGTTTGGTTTCGAGTGCAGCAAGTTGTTGTTTTAAATTATTGATCTGTTGCTGTAAGTCAGGTTCACTTTGAGCATAGCTGCTAGAACAAATAGCAAATGTGGATAGAAGTAAGAATCTTTGATAAAGCATAATATTGAGCGCCCTCCCTTGTTAATGTTTAAGCAGTGTAATAGAGGTTTCATCGTATTATCAAATTTCAAGCATTTAAAAAGGCATTGAGGATAACCTCAATGCCTTTAAAGTGAATATCACTTATATTTTGTTGATATACACGGAAGCTTAAGCTTGTGCAGCATCAACCACTGGAATTTTTCCAATTTTTGCTTGCCAGATTTTTGGAGCAGTTGCGTGGATAGATGTACCATTGACATCAACTGCAACGGACACAGGCATATCTTCAACCACAAACTTGTAGATTGCTTCCATACCTAGGTCAGCAAATGCAACGACTTCCGCTTCACGTACAGCTTTAGACACGAGGTAAGCAGCACCACCGACAGCCATCAAGTAAGTTGCTTTATTGTCTTTGATTGCTTCAACAGCCGCAGGACCACGATCCGCTTTACCAATCATGCCGAATAAGCCAGTTGCTTCTAAGACTTGACGCGTAAATTTATCCATACGTGTTGCAGTTGTTGGACCTGCAGGACCAACCACTTCATCACCTACTGGATCAACAGGACCGACGTAGTAAATAAATTTACCTTTTAAGTCGACTGGAAGTTCTTCACCATTATTTAACATGTCGACCATGCGCTTGTGTGCTGCATCACGACCTGTATAAATTGTACCGTTAAGAAGTAAGGTATCTCCTGGTTTCCAAGAGTCCATTTCTTCTTGTGTAATGGTATCAAGGTTTACACGTTTTGATTGAGAAGAATCCCAAGTCACAGCAGGGTAGTCTTCAAGTTTAGGCGCTTGAATGTGTGCAACACCTGTACCATCTAACTGGAAGTGTGCGTGACGAGTTGCAGCACAGTTTGGAATCATACCGACTGGCTTACCTGCAGCATGACATGGGTAATCTTTGATTTTAATATCAAGAACAGTCGTCAAACCACCAAGGCCTTGAGCACCAATACCCAACGCATTTACTTTTTCGAAGATCTCGATACGGAGTTCTTCCATCTTGTTTTGTGGACCGCGACGAAGTAATTCGTCCATGTTGATTTCTTCCATGAGTGCTTCTTTCGCAAGCATCATGGCTTTTTCAGCAGTACCACCGATACCAATACCGAGCATACCTGGTGGACACCAACCTGCACCCATCGTTGGAACGGTTTTAAGTACCCAATCCACGATCGAATCAGATGGGTTAAGCATCGCAAGTTTAGATTTATTTTCTGAACCGCCACCTTTTGCTGCAACGGTAATATCGACTTTATTCCCTGGTACGAGTTTATAGTGAATAACCGCAGGGGTATTGTCTTTGGTATTTTTACGACCAAAAGCTGGATCAGCAAGAACTGAAGCACGAAGTACGTTTGAATTCTCTAGGTAACCTTGGCGCACACCTTCGTTCACTGCATCATCTAAGCTCATGGTTAAATCAAATTTAACATCTAAGCCAACTTCAAGGAAAACGTTAACGATCCCTGTATCCTGACAGATTGGTCGGTGACCTTCAGCGCACATACGTGAGTTGATGAGGATCTGTGCAATAGCATCTTTTGCAGCTTTGTTTTCTTCACGATCATACGCACGGCTCATCGCTTGGATGAAGTCTTGCGGGTGATAGTAAGAAATAAACTGGAGGGCATCCTTGATTGATGTAATCAAGTCATCTTGTTTGATGATCGTTGTCATATCAAAATTCTCTTGAGCGGGCGATTAGCTGGCGGGCTAAATTATATGACAAAAAGCTTGGATTGTGGGAGTTTTAAACGACTTTTGGCTAAAGGCCTAAAGATTTGAATTTTTGACTTCTTTCTCAATGATCTAAACCTTATTGGGTTTTCTTTAATTCAAAAAAATATAAGAGACCTAACCATGAACTTACTTCATGCGCATTTGAGAGGGAGAGTAACCAAAATATTTTTTAAATCGATTACTAAAATGACTGCTAGAACTAAAACCATATTGCGCAGAAATTTCGGTTAAATTGAGATTGGTTTGCTGTAATGCTTGATGTGCTTGTTCTAAGCGACGTTGCATTACATATTGGTGGGGTGGCATTCGCATCGATTGCTTAAACATATGAGCAAAATGATACTCACTCAGTTGAGCTTGCTGTGCCAAGTCAGAGAGTGTCAAACTGAGATGGAGATTGTGATCAATCCACTGCAATAATTGTTTCAACACATACGGTGATAATCCCCCTTTAACTTCCGGTGCTTGCCATTGGGCGTGGCTATAATTTTTAATTAAATGGTTAAGTAGCAGTGTGGTTGCAGTGCTCATTTGTAAGTGATTTTCACGATTTTGCCATGCACCATTGAGTAAAAAATGTCGGTAAATCATGGCAATGTGTGGATCAGCAACAAAAGTCTGTGGATTTAAAATAATTTGGTTGGGTTCACGATCCCAAACTTGTTCTGCGACACGTTGTAAATGTTGTTGGGTGTAATAGAGATGGACAAAAGTGAGTGAGTCACGAAGATCCCATGTTGATTCAAAATCTTGGGGCATCAGACACATATGATCAGGGCCACCACCATTATGCCAACCTTGAGCAGTTTTTTGATAGCTTTGATATCCGCCTTGAATATACATACTCAGTGTATGGTGATTGCTGCAAACATTGACGCGATCTTGATTATTGTGCCACATCGCGAGTTGCATACCTGAACCCAGTTCTACTGAGTCAAGCAATTCGGCTTTATATTGTTGTAATTGATCTAGAATCTGATATTTCATCTTCTACTCAAAGGTTTGAATATGTGACTAGTGTAGCGATTTTTAATCGCGTTTGTCATTAGTACAGCGAGGGTAAATATAATCGCAATTTGATGATAATCATCGCAAGAACATGCAAGTTAAGATGATTTGAAACATCGCAAAATAGCGGTTATGTAAATATGATCGGGTTAAATGAGATGAATGCGCTGTTATATGCTTTGGTGGTGGTGATTTGGGGAACCACATGGATTGCGATTAGTTTGCAACAACAAAGTGGAATCTCAGCAAATGTCGCAGTGTTTTGGCGTTTCTTTATTTCAGCGATTGTTCTCTTTGTCTTTATTGCGCTCACCAAGAAATTACAGAAACTTGCATTAAAAGATCATCTATTTTGTGTATTACAGGGGCTATGTGTTTTTGGCTTAAATTTCGTCTGTTTTTATTATGCTGTGCAATATATTAGCAGTGGGTTGGAAGCGGTGATCTTTTCTATGGCCATGATTTTCAATGTAATCAATGCTAAATTCTTTTTTGATCAAGAGATTTCACCGCGCTTTTATCCAGCAGCTTTGATGGGACTTTTGGGTATGCTGGCCTTATTTTGGCATGATGTCTTTGGTACAACATTGAACTATCAGACATTGATTGGGATCGGATTGTGTGTATTGGGTACGTATGGCTTCTCACTGGGCAATATGATTAGTACTCGACATCAAAAACATGGATTAGAAATTTTTAGTACCAATGCTTACGGCATGTTATATGGTGCGATCTTGATGGCGTTGATTTCGGGGATTAAGCAAGACAATTTCTTTCCGAGTATGCAGTTCAGTGCGTTGAGTGCCTTATTGTATTTAGCGCTTTTTGGGTCAGTGATTGGATTTACTGCCTATTTCTATCTCATCGGACGGATTGGTGCAGCGAAGGCAGCTTATAGTACGTTATTATTTCCGTTGGTGGCTTTAGTTGTGGCGACAATTTGGGAAGGCTATCAATGGCAGCTCAACGCTGTGATCGGCGTGGTCTTGATTCTTGGTGGAAATGCTATTTTCTTTATCAAAATGCCACGAATCCAAACGATATTTACGTCTTCTAAGCAACTCTGAATGAGCTTGCCATATTTAAGGAAGAGAAAAATGCAGGCGCATTTGGCAAAGCAGATTATCGATATTTATAAGAAATATGGACGTTCATGGACTGAACGTCGAGGAACCTATTTGTATGAAAAGGTTTGGTTAGATCGTTTTTTATCTTTAATTCCTGTTCCATCCAAAATTCTAGATTTGGGCTGTGGCTCAGCCAAGCCAATTGCGGAATATTTGATTGAGCATGGTCATGATGTAACGGGGGTGGACGCTTCGGATGTCATGATTGAAATGGCTCAGCAAAATTTTCCTGAACAGCACTGGATACAGCAAGATTTTCGTAGTTTTCAATCAGATCAAAAGTTTCAAGGGATTTTAGCTTGGGACAGTTTTTTTCATTTGACGCATGATGATCAAAGAAAAATGTTTGGGTTATTTTCAGATCATGCTGTGGCGGGTGCTGCATTAATGTTTACCAGTGGACCTGCACATGGGGAGGCGATTGGTGAGATGTTTGGTGAGCCTTTGTACCATGCCAGTTTAGCTGCTGACGAATATCGACTTTTATTAGATCAACATGGATTTGAAGTGATAAAAATGATAGCAGAGGATGCTGAATGTGCAGGGCATACAGTGTGGTTGGCACAAAAACGCTAATCCCTATTTAACGGATTAGCGTTGAATGATCTGTTAACTTCTTTGCGCTGCCTGAATCGCCGTTAACGCAATGGTAAACACGATATCATCGACCAAAGCACCGCGAGACAAATCATTGACTGGTTTATTTAAACCTTGCAGCATTGGGCCGACACTGACCACATTGGCAGCACGTTGTACTGCTTTATAAGTGGTATTACCCGTATTTAAATCAGGGAATATGAATACATTGGCACGACCAGCCACTTGCGAATCAGGTGCCTTTTGGCGACCGACACTTTCTACTGAAGCCGCATCGTATTGTAAGGGTCCATCAATGAGGAGATCGGGACGACGCTGTTGGGCGATTTGAGTTGCTTCAGCGACCTTTTCAACATCCGCACCTGTGCCAGAAGTTCCTGTTGAATAGCTGATCATCGCAATACGAGGGTCGAGACCAAACGCTTTTGCAGAATCAGCAGATTGAATGGCAATCTCGGCCAATTGTTCTGCATTCGGATCTGGGTTAATTGCACAATCGCCATACACATAGACTTCATCTGGTAACAGCATAAAGAACACAGAAGAAACTAACGAATAATTAGGCGCAGTCTTAATCAACTGGAAGGCTGGGCGGACTGTGTTGGCTGTCGTATGAATCGCACCAGAAACTAAGCCGTCAACCTCATCTAAGGCTAACATCATCGTACCAAGAACAACGGTATCTTGAAGTTGTGCTTTGGCTTGTAAGGCATCTAATTTACCTTTGCGTAGCTCAACCATTGGATCGATGTAGCGGTCACGGATGGTGTCAGGATCAATGATTTTTAAATCGCTTGGTAATTGAATACCACGAGCTTTTGCAACTTCTGCAACAGATTCGGGTTTTGCCAATAAGATACATTGTGCGATACCTCGATTCTGACAAATCACAGCCGCTTGTACGGTGCGAGGTTCATCGCCTTCAGGTAGAACAATGCATTTTTTCGCAGAAATAGATTTTTGGACTAACTCATAACGGAATGCTGAAGGAGATAGGCGCGGGTGTAAATTGTTTTGGGTGTGTTGATCCAGCCATTGACTGTCAATATGGCTTGATACAAAGCGTGTAACTTGTTCCGCACGTTCAGTATCATCGATTGGAATTTCATTACCAAAACGACTGAGTTTCTTCAATGCTTCTAAGGTTGTGAGGGGGGTGTGTAAGACTGGTAAACCTTGTTTGATTGCACTTTGGCAAAACTCAAGCACATTTGCTGCGGGTGGGGACGGTTCTGTGAGAACTAATCCTGCCAATGGTGTTCCATTACTGCTGGCAAGACTGGCAGCAAGTAAAATATCAGCGCGCTGAGATGCACCAATAATCAGCTCACCTGGTACAAATTTGTGAAGTTCAGATTCAATATTAGATGCAATTAAACTGGTATGTAATATACGTCGATGTTTGGCTTCACCTTGATGTAACCATGTTCCATTAACAATCGGGGCAATATCTAAACTTCGCGGAACGCTCAAAATATTACTAAAAGGCACTAAGCCAATGATGGGTAGAGCCTCTGTTCCGATATGGCGGTTATAACGTTGCAACTCTACAGCATAATTGTCTATCTTTTCACCTAAGCGTAAACTTGGATCGAGTGTGACAGGGATTTGAGCCGTACTTTCGGGCAAACCTTTGGTTCGCATAAATAGAATGCCAGTCGTACGTGCTGAAGCAGCGCCACCAAATTGTCGAAGATGTGCATCTATTCGTTCGGCGGTTTTGCGAGGATCTGACAAGTCAGCGGTACTGACCAAGACCACTTGAGCATCTAAAGCTTGTGCTAAGGCAGCATTGATTTCACTCACAAAATGGTCTTGGCCATTTGGAACAAGCCCTTCAACAATGATCACATCATGATGCGCCGCGATTTGGCGGTGTAAAGCCACCGCTTCTTCAAGCAATTCATCTGTTTCACCGAGCGCAATCAATTGTGTTAATCGATCATAGGTCATCGGTTCTACAGCATGATGCTGAAATAGATGATGGTATAAGGTTGTGGTGCGATCAACAGTTGCTTCAGCAATTTGAGAGAAGGGTTTTAAAAATCCTGCATTAATGCCTTTACAGTCTAGTGCATAGATCATGCCTAGACAGGCTGAGGTTAAACCTACACCTTCACCAGTTGGAATAAGTAAAATTGTATTCATAATGACCTTAAAATTCGATTTATTGGTTAATTAAGTTGTCCAAGCACTTGGCGCGTTTCTTTGGCAATCCTTCCTTCTTCATCGGTTGGGATGACCCAGATTTGTGGACCTGTACCATGATCAATCCGACCTTCGGTACCACGTGCTAAGCTATTATTTTTTTCTACACTAAATTGCAAACCAAAGTGTGGTAGATAGGCTACGGTTTTCTCACGAATATTGGCAGCGTTCTCACCAATACCACCTGTAAAAATTAAACCATCTAAACGAGGGAGCCCACAACTTAAAGCTGATAAAGATTTAGCGAGACGATAGCAGAAGACTTCGATTGCGAGAGTTGCACCTTCATGCCCATTTTCTGAGGCTTCAACTAGGGTTCGCATATCATTAGAAAGATCAGATAAACCCAGTAAACCGCTTTCTTTATTCAACATATTGTCGATTTTCTGAATATCCCATCCTAGATTATTGGATAAGAACAAAGGGAGGCTTGGATCAACATCCCCACTTCGGGTGCCCATAACGACACCTTCTAGCGGTGTCATTCCCATAGAGGTATCAATACTTTCACCATTCCAGATTGCACAGGTTGAGCTGCCATTACCAAGATGTGCACTGAGCCATCCACCTTGATTTTTTTGGCCAGCTAATTCACTTGCTCGCTCTGAAACATAGGCATGACTCGTACCATGGAAGCCGTAACGGCGAACTTGATAATCTGAGTATAAAAACTGTGGTAGTGCATAACGATAAGCACGTTCAGGCATAGTTTGATGAAAAGCAGTATCAAAGACAGCGACTTGAGGTAAATGTGGAAATAGCGCTAAGGTGGCTTCAATACCAATTAAATTGGCTGGATTGTGTAGCGGTGCTAAAGGAACCGCATGACGAATACGATCAATGGTGTCCTGCGTTAAACGTTCAGCATGTGTCATGGTCCCACCATGTACCACTCGATGTCCGATCGCTTGAGGATTATAATTTGCTAGACGAGCTAATAGCGTTTCAAGTGCTTTGGCGTGATCTGCGTAAGGGATGGATAGTTCAAGTGGTTCACCACCGATTGTGATGCCTTTAATCCGTGCATCAGCCGCGCCTAAATTTTCTGCCAAACCGTAAATACGATCTTCACGACGTTCTGAGATCAGGGCATATTTAATAGATGAAGAGCCACAATTAATTACTAATACTGATATAGCCACGTTTGAACACCTAACCAATTTTAAATTTTATGATAAGCATTTTGAGTTTACGATCATCGAAGAACAGTAAAAACAAGCGCAATGTTTTAACATGAGGTGTTGCATTGGCAAAATAGACTTTAGCCTATACAACTTTTTATAAATCAACGGAATTAATATTTTTTCAGTATAGTTTGTAAATAAGAAATACTTTTGATTAATCTGTTGGTTTTCACTATTTTTTTGTATGAAAATATATAAAAACACGATAAAGATCAAATGAATGAACTTTATCGTGTTTTGGTTTAACTAGATGAGTTTTAATTATTGACGGATTTGACCATCACCAAAGACGATCCATTTCTGAGAGGTTAATCCTTCAAGACCTACAGGACCACGGGCATGAATTTTATCAGTAGAAATACCGATCTCAGCACCTAACCCATATTCAAAGCCATCTGCAAAACGAGTTGATGCATTGATCATTACAGAGCTTGAGTCAACACGCGCTAAGAACTCTCGCGCTAGACTAAAGTTTTCAGTAATGATGGCATCTGTATGATGCGAACCATATTTGTTGATATGTTCGATTGCTTCATCCATGCCTGTAACCACTTTTACCGCAAGGATTGGTCCTAAATATTCGGTATACCAATCATCTTCTGTCGCAGTTTTAACAGAAACACCTAAGATACGTTGTGTCTCTGGGCAGCCCCGTAACTCGACCTGTTTCTCGGCATATAATTCGGCAATATGCGGTAAAAATTCCTCTGCAATTGCTTCATCGACCAATAAAGTTTCCATTGCATTACACACCCCATAGCGATGGGTTTTGGCATTTAATGCAATTGGAAGTGCTTTTTGCAGATCTGCTTGAGCTTCAACAAACACATGACAGTTACCGTCTAGATGCTTAATAACAGGGATACGTGCTTCTTGACTAATACGTTCGATCAGGCTTTTTCCACCACGCGGTACAATCACATCAACATATTCAGTCATGGTAATCAGATGACCAACTGCTGAACGATCTGGTGTATCAATCACTTGAACGGCATGTTCTGGCAAACCTGAAATTTGCAAGCCATGTTGAATCGCGGTTGCAATTGCTTTGTTGGATTCAAGAGCTTCTGAACCGCCACGTAAAATAATGGCATTACCAGACTTTAAAGCTAAAGACGCTGCTTCAAGTGTAACATTTGGACGTGATTCATAGATCATGCCAATGACACCCAATGGGACACGCATTTTACCCAATTGAATACCTGATGGACGATAAGCGAGATCGGTAATCTCTCCAATAGGATCAATTAAGGCGATGACATCTTTTAAACCTTGAAGCATTCCTTTAAAACGCGCGGGTGTAAGTTCTAAACGGTCTAGCAAGGCAGTGTCTAATTGTTTTTGACGACCATTTTGCATATCAATTTGATTGGCCGCTAAAATTTGTGTTTGGTTATTTTCCAACGCTGTATAAATCGCAGACAAAGCATGGTTTTTAAGATGAGTTGATGCACTCATTAAAACACGAGAAGCTTGGCGCGCTTGAATACCCACTTGTTGCATATAATTTTCAATAGAATCTTGCATAGCATTTTAAGGATTGCCTGTACTAATAAGATAGTAACAGTCAAATGCAGAACAATGAATAGGCGGAACTGACAATTCAAAAAAATTAAAAATGTTAATTGAAGCAAATTTTTTTATTTTAGTGCGATAGAGATATTGAATATAAAACGGAGATTACATATTTTGCAAAAGATTATTGGATTAAACAAGATAAGTGGTAAAGGAAATGATTGCGTATAAAACGTGCATTTGTATAGAATGAAAAAGTATAGGATAAATGTAATACAAATTTTATAAATTTGTTAACTTGCAAGTATAAATCGCTGACAATGAGGTTCTTGCATCAAAAAAATAAACAAGGATGGAGGAAGGACATGAATTCCATTATCCAAATGGACTCGGATTTAAATCATACCTACACAGGGTTTGGTTTTTTCGACATCTACAATAAAAACAGTTTTAAGCAACCAGCACGCACAACATGGATTGATGGTTGGAAAATTGAATATATGGCGATTGCAGATCCTAAAACGATCTATAACACGCCGATTGTAATTGTCGGGGGCGCATTTCAAAACTTTAACTCTTATAAATATTGTGTTGAGCAACTTTTTGAGAGTGGTCCTGTTATTTTAATCGATTTACCATCCATGGGTGCAAATCAACAAATTCGTAATGTTGATACTGGTGAATCTGCAGGTGTTTTAGAATTGCCAGACTTATCAAAAATGCTTGGTCAATGGCTTGATATTGTAGGAATCGATAAAGTTTCCATGATGGGAATGTCTTTGGGATCGGTGGTTGCTTCTTCGTTTGCACATCAACGTCCAGAACTTATTGATCGTATGGTGTTGATGGGTGTCATGCAAAAGACACGTAAAAGTTGGCGTATGCTACTTGAAGAGTCGTTGCATCTCATGCGAGAGGATCGCATGGAAGAGTTTGGGCAAGCTGTTATTTTGTATTTGGTTAATCATGCCAAATTGGATAAAACACGCATGTCACCGACGGCAAAACGTTTGTTTTTTAGACAGATGGCGGAGTTTAGTGCAACCGAGCGTGAACGTTACGAGATCAATTGCAATCGTTTATTGCGTCTAAGTGATGTGCCTGTGCCGCAGTGTAAAACATTGGTTGCAGCAGGGCAGTACGATAGTTTTACTTTACCTCATGAAAATGCGGACTTTGCACTTCAATGTCAAGATATGCAGTTTGCTTTGATTGCCAATGCAGATCATGTACCACAATTACAACGCCGTAAAGAAACGATGAATTTGTTTACCTCATTCTTGAAGGGTGAATCCATCGATGACCTTGATGGCATTATTACCATGACACGTGAGGAAATGAAACAAATCGAACGTCGTGGTGAAGAACGTATTCCCGTCTTGCAACCAGAAACTAAACTAACACATCGTTATTTAGATACTGAAGTTTTAGTTAAAGTCGTTGATATCACTTTCTTTGGTGTGTATTTAAAACTTGATGACTTAGAACAGCTTGATTCTGTTAGCCAACATCCGCGTGATTTAGCTTTACATTTAGCTGATGAAGAAGGTGAGTTTAAAATTGAATGCTTAACTTTCGAAGCAACAGCGCAAGGATTACGTATTTTGTTTAAACATGGCAATTTCGATGTTGCTGAGCGTTTAACACGGTTTATTGAGCGTCAAAAACAGTCGTAATTTTAGCTTACGATTTGTAAAAAAGAGAAGTAGATCATTTGATCACTTCTCTTTTTTCTTGTGGGTTAGTTATTACTTGCTTGAATGGTCCAAACCAGATCACCTAAATGTTGTTGTTTATTTTCCAGTATTTTTTGCTCGAAGAATTGTTTAGGTTGCAAGACTGTTACTTGTTTAAAACCAGCTTCATAGAAAAACTGCTCAACTTCTGATGGTGTTTGAAAGTGAAAACTAAATGCACTGCGAGACATCCATTTGAGTAAGCGGCTGCTATTCCAAATAATTGTGGCAAGTTTGTTTTGCGTTGGTTCTGGATAAAGATCAGTAAGATAATGAAGTTCGATAAAATCTTTTCCATAAGTCGCAATGGATTGGATCAATTGGTGTAGTAAAGGCTTATCAAAATAGTTAATTAAACCTTCGCTAATAATCACCAATGGGCGTTTCGAATCAAATACGGCAAAGGCGGCTGCAAATGCCTCTGTAAATAAGTCTACTGATAGTACATCTTCGACATTTTCTTCGATTTGTTGTAATGCGGCTTGCTTGGTTGCAGCCATATCAGGTAGATCGAGTTCACGATAAACAATATCTGGATAGTGTTGTCTAAACCACCAGCCACGCGGAGATAAGCCACAAGCAATTTCAAGTACCTGCAAGTCTGGATGTTGGCGGATGAGTTGCTCTAAATGGGCATCTAGCATAGTGTGGCGTTGCTTGAGCGTGGTGCGCATGCTACCGCCCACATATTTTTCCGCCCAACTTTCAATCGGATGGACTAAAGCAGCAAGTGTTTTTCCTTTGGCTGTTGCAAGAGAGGGATGTGAAATCCCCATCTGATACCAAATATAGCCTGTGTAGTGTGCGGTAAATGAAATGTGGCGATGTTTTGAAAGTTGTTGTGTCATCTGTCCTAGACTCTATTTTTTCCTAATTTAGATATAAAATTCATCTCTTTAAAATATAGAGTGTTTTGACTACATCTTGATTTAGGTTTGTTATTTACTATCGTGGGGTGGCATGGATGCCGCTGTTAGGGCAGCCTTGCGCTGTTTTCAAAGCGTTGCTTTGAAATGGCTCAGGATGTACCCTCAGACTAACAAAGGATTTTTGCTTACTTTTCATCCCTGAAAAGTAAGTCGAGCCGAAGTCCAAATCATTTAATCGGATGAGCTCTCGGCAAGATTCCATCGTGTGAATAGAACAATTAAAAAAATCTAATCAAAGTTAGAACGAATTCTTAAATTCTTCAATGACTTTTCTGACGTTGTGCCAGTTTTCATCGTCTAAAGTTAATGTCGTGCCGATTTGAATATTTGGAATTTTGCCACGCATACGCTCTAATCGTTGTTGATTTGGCAACGCCAATTCTTGGATTCCATCCAGAGCTGTACATGCAGCATCACGGTCATTGCAGACTAAGCCCATATCACAACCTGCACTTAATGCCGCTTGAATCCGTGCATCTGCACCGCCAGCAACACATGCCGCTTGCATACTTAGATCATCGGAGAATAAAACTCCGTCAAATTTAAGTTCTTGGCGAAGAATTGTTTGTAGCCAAAATGGAGAGAATCCAGCAGGGTTTGGATCGACTTGATCATAGATCACATGAGCAGGCATCAAGGCATCAAGTTGTGGCATGAGTTTGATAAAGCTTTGCATATCTTTGTCATAAATTTCTTGATATGAACGGCTATCAATGGCAGCGGCGATATGTGAATCTGCTTTTACCGAACCATGTCCAGGGAAATGTTTGCCTGTGGTAGCCATACCTGCTTTTTTCATCCCACGCATAAAAGCGTCGGCAAGAGGAACAATATCTTGCATATTTTTAGCGAAACCACGATCACCAATCACATCACTGACATCATTCAGATCTAAAACAGGTGCAAAGCTGAAATCAATACCAACAGCTAAAACTTCGGTTGCCATTAACCAACCACATTGTTCTGCTAACTCAATCGCTTGTTGTGGGTTTTCGAGGTAGTGTTCACCGAGTCTTCCCATTGCAGGTAATAAGGTAAAACCTTGTCTCAAGCGTTGTACTCGACCGCCTTCTTGGTCTACGGCAATCAGAATATCAGGGCGTACTTGGCGCATTTGATCGGTTAGGGCGCGAACTTGTTGAGGTGATTCAATATTTCGTGCAAATAAAATCATACCACCGACTTGCGGGGCTTGTAATAGTTCAATATCTTCTTGAGTAAGTTCTGTGCCAGCAATATCTAGCATCAAAGCGCCAATCATATGTATTCCGTTTGAATTTTGATTAAAAAATTGATGAAAAAAACGATAGCAAAATTGTGCAATGATTTGCTACATTTTGTCAGTACAGATTATGATAAAACTACATGATATTGATGATAAATACTTATTGTGAGGTTATTAATAGCACCTGATAAGTATGCAGGCTGATAAAGTGTCGGATGAAATATGTTCTTAATCGCTGTATCAGCGTGTAATAATTGCCATATCCAAGGAAGTACCCAAATTTTATGAAACTTCAAATGATAGCGTGTGCAGTTGCAATTGCGACTGGTGGTTTGTTTTTCTCTCATACAATTAATGAGGCATTTGCGGCAACAGAAGCATCTGCTGTCTCAACGGTGATTAAGCCTACACAAGAACAAGCACTGGTTGCACGTCAGTTAGCAACATTGGTTGATCGCCAACACTACCTTAACATGCGCTTAGATGCATCGACTTCCAACCGCGTTTTGGATATGTATTTAGATAGTCTTGATCCTGATCATTCACTTTTTTTGAGTGGTGAGGTTGAGGAGTATAAAAATAAATATGGTTCAAATTTTGGTAGTTCACTCAAAGCTGGGAATTTAACGGGTCCATTTGAAATTCATGCGCAATATCGTGAACGTTTGAAACAATTTTATGACTTTATGTTGGCTGAGTTGAAAAAGCCGCAAAACTTGCAGCAAAAAGATGTTTATTTAGATCTGAAACGAGAAAAAGCTCCTTATTTCCAGACCACTGCTGAACAGCAAGCGCATTGGCGTAAAATGCTGGTATCACAGTTAATTAACTTAACTATTAGTAAAGAAGAAGAGTTAGCCAAGCAAAAGGCATTAAAAGAAAATCCATCACTTGCAAATGGACAGGATCTGACAGGACCTGAGGATCTTACACCTGTGCAGACATTGACCAAGCGTTATACGCGTCAGTTAGAGCGCATGGCACGTCTAAAAAGTGATGATGTCTTAGAAAAAACTTTGAATGCGATGTTGGCGACATACGATCCACATAGTAATTATTATCCACCAATTGATGCGATGGAGCTGAATCGCCAAACGACTTTGCGTTTAGAGGGGATCGGTGTTTCGATTCGTCCAGAGCGTGGCAATGAAGATTACACTCGGATTGAAACGATCGTCGAGGGTGGTCCTGCAAGTAAGTCTGGACAAGTTAAATCAGGTGATCGCATTATTGGCGTTGCGCAAGACGGCGAGAAAATGGTGGATGTCATCGGCTGGCCAAGCTCTGAAATCGTTGGCTTGATTCGCGGTAAGCGAGGAACCAAAGTGGTTGTACGTTTACTTGGACCAGGTGCTCCGATGAGTCAAGCGCGTAATGTCACTTTAACCCGTGATATTATTCAAGAGGAAGATGCAGGCGTTCGTTCACGTACCATTGAGATCACACGAGATGGAAAGAAACATACCTTTGGTGTGATCGAAATTCCATCTTTCTATTTTGATTACCGCTCTCGTCGTGCAGGAGCAGAATATCGTTCAGTTTCAGTTGATACAGCCAAGGCTTTGGAAGCCCTCAAAGCGAAAAAAGTAGAAGGAATCTTGGTTGACTTGCGAAATGATCCGGGTGGTTCTTTGGAAGAAGTTGCGCGGATGTTGGGACAAGTCATCAAATCTGGTCCTGTAGTTCAGATCCGAGATGGCAACGGTAATGTCAATGTGTTTGAGGACACAGATGGTGGTGCACAAATTTATGCAGGACCATTGGCTGTTCTTGTGAATTTAGCATCTGCATCGGCAAGTGAAATTTATTCTGCTGCGATTCAGGACTATGAGCGTGGTATCGTAATTGGTAGTACCACGACAGGAAAAGGAACTGCACAGGTTCAGTTGGATTCGTTAGCCTATGGGCAGGCAACGCTGACACAACGTAAATTCTATCGTATTACAGGTGGAAGTACCCAGAATAAGGGGGTGATTCCAGATATCAAACTTGTCGATATTTATAACGAGGAGTTTGGTGAACGTAAAGCGAAGAATGCGTTGAAGTGGGATACGATTCCAACAGCACCATTCAAACGAGAGGGTTCGGTTCAACCTTATGTGGCTAAATTATCCCAATTCTCTGCTGAGCGTGTTGCTTTGGATGCACAGTTTAAATATTTAGAGGCGAGAAAGGCAATTGCACAGAAAACCTCTGATCAGAAACAGGTCGTATTAGATATTAACCAGCGTCGTGCAGAACTAATTGATTTAGAAAAGCAGACTTTAGAGGCTGAAAATCAAAGACGTGTAGCATCTGGTCAAAAGCCTTATGCAAATTGGGAAAGTTATCAAGCCTCCATTGATGCTTTAATTGAAGCGCGTGCCAAGATGAAAGCACATCAACGTCCACCTTTACCAGAGGAAGAAGCGTTCGTAACAGAGGCGGCAAATGTTCTGTTGGATTATGCAAAGTTACAAGCACGATAATTTAATCGTGCAAACAAAAAGCCCTATAACATGATAGGGCTTTTTGTTTTGTCTGAGGATTTGTTTTAATCGTTAATCTGCACGAATCCAGATTTGGTTACGACCTAATGCGGATACACCTAGATAGCCGCGTAAATGTAAGCGTTTGCCATTTGCACTTAATTTAGCCCGCATACTGTAAATTTTACCTGTATTCGGATCTAAAATTCGACCATTGGTATAGTTTAGACCTTCACTGTATTTTAGACCTGTGATTACATCTAAACCTAAAATTGGTTTATTGGTATAAGGTGCAGGACAATCTACGCAGGTTTCTTTCGGTGTGTAGCCTGTACGAGGTGTAATCTTTACGATTTTCCCAGCATAGCTGCCATTTGATTCTTGGCGAATTTCAATTAACGCTTTTGGCGCCCCCGTCTTGTCATCAATACTTTGCCAGAGTCCTGTAATATCAACTGCAGAGGCAAAACTGCTGATTGTTGATAAAAGTAAAGCACTTATTAATTTTTTTCCCATGATCAAAAATCCATTTAATGTTCAAGTGCTCTATTATGAGTGATTTGTAATAACTAGTTCAATATTAATATGTGATTTGTGACAAAAATTATGATAGAGATAAAATAAATGTTGGCAACCAAATGGCTGTAAATACACCATTCACCGCCATACCAAATGCAGCATAACGCCCTGCAACAGGACCGCGTTGCCATGCTTGTGCTGTACCAATCGCATGAGCTGCAAGGCCTAATGCTAAACCAGAAGCACGTTCATCATGAATATGTTTTAAGATCCAAGGTGAAAAAGCAGCACCAATAACGCCAGATAAAATCACAATCAGGGTAACCATCATCAAGGGTGCGTGGAGTAAAGTTGCAATGTTTAGTGCGATAGGCGTGGTGACTGCTCGTGTAGCAAAGGCCATGATTGTGGGTTCAGACATATGTAGCAAATAAGCAAGACTCATAGGTAAAGCGACAGCACTGATACTGGCAAAACCTAAAATTCCAATCATGGATTTAATTGGTAAATCATCATAGCGCATTGCAGCAAGTGGTATCGCTAAAGCGACGGTGACATAACCTAGTAAATGATTAAATATACCATTCACGTTATCCATGTAGTGTTCGTAAGGAACTCTTAGGACAGCTAATAGACCAATCACAATAAACATGGCAAATACAATTAATGGAATTTGAGGCATTTTTTTATTGAGAGGCTTAGCAATCAAATAACTAACCAAGGTGATCACGAATCCGTAAATAACCATAAACATATACGAACTCCTATAACCAACGTTTCGCCATTTTGGCGTAAATCCACAATGGCAATAAAGTACTTAGGGTGAGAATAAATAAAAACACAGGAATTTCTTTACCCAAATGAACTAGCATGATCAAGGACCCTGCACAAATCGGTAAAAATGCAAAAGAACTTTCTTTCATGATTCTATTGTTGGTATCAATCAGACGATTGGAAATTTTTCTAAACTTTCTCCAGATTAATAACACGCTAAGTAGGCTAATTAGCCCGACCAAGTTACCGAGTTCTGGATGTTGAAAGAAAGTGGTGATGGCGACAGCTCCTTCACGAAATACAACAATTAATAGAATCGTGTAAAACCAAGCTGTCCAATCGATTTCTTTCATGTTCTCTTTTACCCATGTTTATAACAATGATGAATCGTGTTATTACGCTTGCACGAGAAGCGAGCCCCAGCGACTTATTCCTGTTTAGATTCGAACTCTTCTAAAACACGATGAAATAAGAACGACTTTGCTCCGACAATTTCATCGAGTGGTAAGTGTGCTTGTTTAATCAGTTGTTCTAACTTGTGAGGGGCGATGCATACGGATAAATGCAAGTCACCTTCATCATCATAATGTTCTGATTGAATAACATTCAACGTGTAAAGTTGTGTACGTAGTTTACCGTAAGCAGGCTTGAGGACTAAATCAAATTGTTGTAACTGTCCCATCAGACATTGTTGTACTGCTTGACTGAGTAAATCCAATCCTTGACCTGAATGTGCAGATAGATAAACGCGATCGGGTAGTTCGGGTGCTTTATAGGTGATTTTAGCAGTATCACCACTCAGGTCGATTTTATTGTAGACATGCAAAATAGGTGCATCTGCCCCGATTTCTTTTAGAACTGACTCTACCGCTTCGATTTGTTCAGGCATATTGGGGCTACTACTATCGACAACGTGTAAAAGGAGTGTTGCTTCAAGTGTTTCCTCTAAAGTTGCTTTAAATGATTCAACTAAATCATGTTGTAGATTACGTACAAACCCAACCGTATCAGCGAGTACAACTGTACCAATACCATCCCACTCAAGTCGGCGTAAGGTCGGGTCTAGTGTTGCAAAGAGTTGATCAGCAGCATAGACATCACTTTTTGCTAAAATATTAAATAATGTTGATTTTCCAGCATTGGTATAACCTACTAAGGAAATGGTGGGAATCGCTGCCTTTTGGCGAGCGGCACGACCTTGTAAACGTGTTTGTTGTACTTTAATAAGTTTATCTTTAAGTTGGGTAATTCGGACTCGAATGAGTCGACGATCTGTTTCGAGTTGCGATTCACCAGGACCGCGTAGACCAATGCCACCTTTTTGTTGTTCTAGATTGCCCGTAAAACCTCGAATCAAGCGAGTCGATAAATGCTTGAGTTGAGCCAATTCAACTTGTAATTTACCTTCATGTGTACGGGCGCGTAAGGCGAAGATATCTAAAATTAAGCCTGTACGATCGATGACACGACATTTTAGAACTTTTTCTAAGTTACGTTCCTGAGCAGGAGATAATGAGTGATCGAAGATCACCAATTCAGCATCAAGTGCTCTAACTAATTCTGCAATTTCTTCAACTTTACCTGAGCCAATAAAAAATTTTGGATCAGGTTTCTGACGTTGAACTGAAACATGTTCAAGAATTTCAGCACCTGCGGATTGAGCGAGCAATCGGAACTCTTCAGCATCAAGATCATCAAGAAGTTGAACGGAAACACTGACCAAAATTGCTCGTTCACCATGCTGCTGACGCTGCTCAAAATTTTCCACGCTGTTTATAAATCCTTGGTCTCAAAGTCTTATTCTAGAACAAACTGAAAGTAAAGGGCAAAGACTGAGTAGATTTATATAATATTACTGCGTAAAAGTTCTATAAATCCTACCAATGTTCCAAAATATAAGATTGACCAGCCAATAAACATTCTTAAAGCATAACCGTAAGGTACAGTGGTTTGTGACGTAGATGCTGTTGCTTGAGATTTCATCTGCTCACCTTTTAATTTGAAAATTCGATTTTTAAATTATAATCAATCTATAAAACCATTTAAAATTGAAAAATATTATGCTTACATTCGGTTTTTGTTATGACACAAACTTTTATAAGAGGATATGAGCGTGATATAACTTGATTAATTCAATGTATACATGTTCAGTGTTTTACTGATCCGATGGTTTTAATGATTTATGACTCAAGAAGTATCAACAGCAAAAAGCAGCGCGCCATTAAATTTACTTTCCAAATTTAGTTTATATAGCCGAAAACTAGCAGCAGGCTTAGAAACCATTGGTGAAGGATTTTATCTGATTTATCGACATGGTCTTTACAAAGATCCGAATAATCCTGTGAATACTCGATATGTTCAATATTTTTGCCGACGATTATGTGAGGTCTTTAATCTAGATGTACAAGTGCATGGCAGCATACCTAGAGAACCTTCACTGTGGGTTAGTAATCATATTTCATGGTTAGATGTTGCGGTACTCGGCTCAGGAGCACGTATTTTCTTTTTGGCGAAAGCTGAAGTAGAAAAGTGGCCTATTTTAGGTAATTTAGCTAAAGGTGGTGGAACTTTATTTATTAAGCGAGGCTCGGGGGACTCACTGCGTATTCGAGAGCAAATTACAGATTTTTTAAAACAAGATATTCCTGTCTTATTTTTTCCAGAAGCCACAACTACAGATGGTCGTCAGGTTAAAAAAGTGCATGGTCGCTTATTAGGTGCGGCGATAGAAGCTCAACGACCCGTGCAGATTTGTGTCATTTGCTATGTCAATCAGCAAGGTGAGCTAGATATGGTTGCGCCATTCATTGGTGCAATGACTTTTGTTGAACATGTACAACGTGTGTTGGAAATGCCAAGAGTCACAGCGCATTTATTGACTTTACCTGCAATCTCGGTTGAAGGGCACACGGTGGATAGTTTAACCAAAGAAGTGGATTTAAAGATGCGTGAAGGTCTGAAGAAGTTACACCGTAAAGTTTTAAAAATATTGCCTGAAGAGGATCTTACATAAATCCTTCAATTGGAAGCCATGAAATGACTTTCATACCAGCTCTTTGCCACCATTTCATTTTTGGTTCTTTTCTGTAGATAATCGGGCCTTGAGGTGTTTGGCGTTGCCATGTAATTTTATTATTTGCATCCAAAACTAATTTGTATGCAAATTTGGTAAGGTTCTGATCCATGGTGGTGTGTACGGCTTGAGCAAGTGGTGGGCTATTCAGAAGAACGCCGATTTCGGTATTTAAATATGCCGAGCGAGGATCGAAATTAAAAGAACCAATAAAAACTTGCTTTTCATCGAGTGCCATTAGTTTTGCATGCAAACTAGAGCGGCTTAAACCTTTAAGACTCACTTTTGCTTTTTTGGCCAGTTCTTCCGTCCGCTTATCTAAATCACTTTTGTCTATTGCGGGTAAAAACTCGTAGAGTTGAACCCCTTTTTCGAGTAACTCTTGACGATATTTTCCATAGAATGCATGAACAACGGCAACATCGTTGGCTTTAAATGAGTTGGTGAGAACTCTGACTTCAATTCCATCTTGCGCCAAGTCTGTTAAAACCTTCGTTCCTTTCTTTTCTGGTACAAAATAAGCGGAGATGAGATCGATATTCTTTTCAGGTTGTTCGAGGTGATTGATCAATTGAAAATTTAAATGTTCTTCTTTCTTGGCTTTTGCTCTTATTTTATCTGGAGAGTCTTTGACAACTTCTGCTTTGACCCAGTCGAGTGAAATGCGTTGATTCATTAAACCATTGATGGTCTGTGAGTGATTGGTAATATCTAAGTAGTTTTGCACCGTGGCAAGTTGATAATGTTCATCTAATTGCTGCTTTAAGCTTTCATAGCTAAGGCGATGTGATCGTTGTTTAACGATATCTTTCACATCATAAGCGTATTCATGGTTCCAATAATCATCAAAGGATGCTGAAATATCATTTACCGCTGTGCCAAATAGCATGACATCGACATCAGAAAATTGGAAATTTTCGCTGATATTATAATATTGATTCGTCATATTACGCCCACCAATCAATGCAACTTGGTGATCAGCAATAAAACTTTTGTTATGCATTCGTCGATTGATGCGCTTTAAGTCGAGCACCATATCTATGGCACGATATTTACGAAACCGATAAGGATTAAATAACTTAACCTCAATATTGGGATGTTGAGCTAAAGCTAAAAAAATTCCTTCTGTTTTTTTTGCATTGTTATCATCGATTAATAGTCGAACTTTGACTCCACGATCAGCTGCACGTATCAGTGCATGTAAAGCAAGAGCTCCAACTTTGTCGTTATCCCAAATATAATATTGTAGATCTAAGCTTTTTTCTGCTTTATCGATCAGACTTAAACGGGCAGATAAGGCTTCTAGTGGTTCAAATAATACATGGTAACCTGTCAGTGCAGGGTGCTGGGCTTGTAGAGGTTGGATGACCTGAGCCAGTGATGTTTCTGAGTGTTCAGTTTGAATGCTTATAGAGGGTGTTGATGGTGTTTTATGTTGGGGTAAAGTACTACATCCACTTATGGTTAAGGCAATTGCACAAGAAAACGCAAGCATGTTTTTATTGTAAGTACTTGTACTTATCTTTGTATGTTTGCCATTTAAATGAGAAAATTGCGTCATAATGGTTACTTATTAAAGGTTGGGTTGAGTATACCATTTCATCGAAAAAGATAAATATAAGATGCAACCTCTGTCCCTGAGTAAATTGAAAGAGGGCTTTAATGTCGAATTCAGATCCTATTATTTTTGGCTTTTATCTTATTTTTGCGATTTTAGCACTTTGGGCCTTTATTGAAGCATGGGTTCATCAGTCGCGTACAGAAACCATCCATCCATTTAAAGCTTTTGTGCATTTGCTTGCTTTTTATCTCTCTTATTTACTCGTACCTCTATGGTTTTTTAGCTTATATGCGGGGTGGTCTGGGTACTATAATATCCATCAAACCGCTTTTGTTTTTCTCTTGAGTAGCGTCTTGGTCTACGCCCGCTTTATTGAGCCACATCAAATTCATGTCAAACAGCATCAGTTTCGTTTAAATCCTGCACAGGAATTTAAGCGTCCTATTAAAGTTGCGTTGGTTGCAGATCTGCACATTGGTTTATTCTCGGGGCATGAGCGTCAACTTAAAAGTATTGTTAAAAAGTTGAATCAGCAACAACCTGATTTAGTTGTGGTAGCTGGAGACTGGACTTATGAGCCAGAAAATCGACTTGTTTATGAGCTTGAAGTTTTAAAGAAAATTCAAGCACCTGTCTATTCTGTACCAGGGAACCACGATGAACAATATCCAGGACCACCAATCCAAGCGTTATTAAGTGAGGCATTGGCACAAAATAATGTGATAGATATTGAGGGTAAGATCGTTGATTTTGATGAATTTCGTCTCATCGGTATTGGTGATCTGTGGGCTGGTAAAGCGAATATGCGCTTTTTGCCTGATTTACCCCAAGATAAACCTTGGTTAATTTTATCTCATAACCCAGATACTGTAGATATGGTGCCCGAATTACCTATGCGTCCATTGATGCTGTCTGGCCATACGCATGGTGGACAAATTGAGTTACCGTGGGTGACAAATTATATTATGAAAAAAGTCTCAATTTTGGGACATAAAAAAGGTTTTTATTCACATGAGCATGCAGATGTCTTTGTAACTGTTGGAACGGGGATGGTTGGTGTGCCTTTTCGATTTAGAGTGCCGCCTACCATTGATATGATTGAACTCATCTAAAAATAAAAAGCCAACTGACTATGAGTTGGCTTTTTGGGGAAAGAGTGATCTAGAAATTAAGGAATAATGATCACAGCTACTCGACGATTGCTCGCACGGTTTTCCTCTGAGGTATTTGGCAAATAGGGTTGACTAGAGCCACGACCAATCACTGTTAAATTATTTTGCTTAAAGCCTTCATTAACAAAAATCATAGAAACGCTTTGAGCACGTTCCTCTGAAAGTTTTTGATTGTATTCTGGATTGCCGACATCATCGGTATGTCCGACAATTTTTAGTTTTTGTAAATCGTATTTATTGAGTTGCTTCGCTAAACGAGCAATCTCATTTGAATGTTCTGGCTTGATGTCTGACTTATTAAAGTCAAAGAGTAAGCGTTCAGGTAAGCCCAAACTCCAGCCTTCATCTGTTAAAACGAAACCTTCTTGTTTCAACATTTTGACTTGGCGATACTTTAGTGGGCCAAAACTCAAACATCCAGCCAATGTTAGGCAGAGTAACGCAATAAATGAAATTTTAAGTGTGTGTGTGCGCATAACATATCCTAATTTTCTGGTTTATAAAGAAACCAATGAGGGTTTAAGTTTTTAGCTTTATACATGGCTTGATCAGCTTGCATGACCAAATCTTCTGGGTTTTCAGCGAACTGGGAGAAAGCAATTCCCAAACTAAAACTGAAATGAATGGATTGACCATTAAAGTCTAAAGGTTTTTTGCAACTTGCAAGTATGGTGTCTGCAATTGTCTCTAAATGTTCTGCTTGGTGAATAGCATGAAGAATGATAGCAAACTCATCTCCACCTAAGCGTGCAATGAAGTCCTCATGGCGAACAGAGAGTTTTAAGCGAGATGCCATTTCAGTTAAAACAGCATCGCCAGCTAAATGACCATATTGATCGTTGATTGCTTTGAATTTGTTATTATCTAAAAATAACAATGCTGAGTTGTGACGATACTGAGGATTATCAAAAATATTATTCAACTCATCATAAAAGTAATGACGATTAGGTAAACCTGTTAATTGATCATGGTGTGCTTGAAATGATAGTTGATGGTTCTCTTTTTGAAGATGTGTATGCCAAATTTGAATTTCCTCAAGTAGCTCATTAAAAACAGTGTTTAAATTTTGGAATTCACGGATATGATTGTTTGGGAAGCGTAAATTATATGCTTTTTGGTCACTCACCAATTGTGCAATGTGAGTGAGTGGCTTGATCGCTTGCATGATCTGACGGTAGGTTAGATTGACTGACCACAATAAGGCGATCACGATAAAAAACATTGAAATGGCTAATCCAATGATAATGGTTTTAAGAAAATGCAAAATATTTTCAGAGCTGCCATAAAGTACTAGTTCACCGACCTGTTTTTTATTATGAATTACTGTTAGTTGAACAGGATCGTGTAAGAACCAATTGTCGAGCAAATCTTGCAAAAAAGAGGTGTATTCAATGGTTTTACTACTTTCTGCAAGCAACTGCTTTTGAGCATCATAAACATGGATGCTGCGGATGGCATGACTTGTGGTGTAATCGGAAAGAATTTGATCTATGGTTCCTTTATCTTTAAACACCACAGCAGGTTGAATTCGTTCAAGGACTGTTTGACTCAATAATTGAAGATTCTGCTTTGCATAAGTTTCCATGGTAAACATTGAAATCGTGGCAAAGGTAAAAGAACAAATAAAAAAAGTAATCGCAAAAATAGTAAATTGAGACTTACGGAATAAAGCATGTAATGAAGTTGATTGATATAAACTTGAAATCACGTTGATCACTCCGTGTTTTTTGCCAAGAGTAGAACACGTGGATCAATGTGAACTTTGGAGGCACTTAAAGCATCCAGATTCACTTTAAATGAAGAAAAAGTCTGACGACTATACAAGCAGAAAATACTTCCAATCTCGCATGCGGGATTATTCGTACTTAATGAAAGTAACGAGCGAGAAGGGTGTGCTTGAATAAGATTTTGTTGTTGTTGTGGTGTAGTCGTAGAAAAATAAACAACATTACAATCGGTTTTTGTGAAATCTTTCGTCGCTATTGCTTGCACTTGATAGTCATACGCAAGTTGACGAATATTGACTTGAAATTGAGATGCAGCCTCATTGTTATCTAAAACACAAATGGTTGGGCGTGTTGTATTCGGCCATTTGCTATAACTTAATATAGATAGCGTTAACTCATAAAAACTATGGCTCGAAATGGCATGAGTAAACGGACTAATAGAAATCAAACCTATTAGCCATAAATATTGAGCTTTCCTAAAAATACACCGTCTTTTCAATCAAAAATGCCAAAAAATGTGAAGCAAGAAACATATTCTACTTTACTTAATTGTTTAAAAATAGCTCTTAAAGACAAAGAAAAAGTATTAAAAGTAACTGGTGCGTTCAAAAAACGTTCACTTGATAATAAAAAATAGATGAGGGTGTTGCATTGGGTAAGAAATGCTGTAGAATGCACATCCATCGGCGGTGATGCGGATAAAAACTTGTTGAGAAACAAGGATTTGGCTTTAGTGGTTAGATTTTTGGGTTGTTTGATAAGTTTTAAAAATATCTAAATTACCTGTTGACTTTTAAGAGATTGAGAGTAATATAGCCGACCTAGCTTGATGATGACGAATCATCGAGAAGATCATTAAGAGAATAGAAGAACAACTTGTGTGGATTTTTACTGGTTGATCAATCGAAAATATTTCATTGATTGAATGGTAGAAATTACTCGAAGTTTATTTGAGAAATTAATGTCAGAAAATTGATGAGCCAAGATTTGTAGCCATAAGCTACTAATGATTTTAAACTGAAGAGTTTGATCATGGCTCAGATTGAACGCTGGCGGCAGGCTTAACACATGCAAGTCGAGCGGGGAAGTGTAGCTTGCTACATTACCTAGCGGCGGACGGGTGAGTAATGCTTAGGAATCTGCCTATTAGTGGGGGACAACATTCCGAAAGGAATGCTAATACCGCATACGTCCTACGGGAGAAAGCAGGGGATCTTCGGACCTTGCGCTAATAGATGAGCCTAAGTCGGATTAGCTAGTTGGTGGGGTAAAGGCCTACCAAGGCGACGATCTGTAGCGGGTCTGAGAGGATGATCCGCCACACTGGGACTGAGACACGGCCCAGACTCCTACGGGAGGCAGCAGTGGGGAATATTGGACAATGGGCGGAAGCCTGATCCAGCCATGCCGCGTGTGTGAAGAAGGCCTTTTGGTTGTAAAGCACTTTAAGCGAGGAGGAGGCTACTCTAGTTAATACCTAGAGATAGTGGACGTTACTCGCAGAATAAGCACCGGCTAACTCTGTGCCAGCAGCCGCGGTAATACAGAGGGTGCGAGCGTTAATCGGATTTACTGGGCGTAAAGCGTGCGTAGGCGGCTGATTAAGTCGGATGTGAAATCCCTGAGCTTAACTTAGGAATTGCATTCGATACTGGTCAGCTAGAGTATGGGAGAGGATGGTAGAATTCCAGGTGTAGCGGTGAAATGCGTAGAGATCTGGAGGAATACCGATGGCGAAGGCAGCCATCTGGCCTAATACTGACGCTGAGGTACGAAAGCATGGGGAGCAAACAGGATTAGATACCCTGGTAGTCCATGCCGTAAACGATGTCTACTAGCCGTTGGGGCCTTTGAGGCTTTAGTGGCGCAGCTAACGCGATAAGTAGACCGCCTGGGGAGTACGGTCGCAAGACTAAAACTCAAATGAATTGACGGGGGCCCGCACAAGCGGTGGAGCATGTGGTTTAATTCGATGCAACGCGAAGAACCTTACCTGGTCTTGACATAGTAAGAACTTTCCAGAGATGGATTGGTGCCTTCGGGAACTTACATACAGGTGCTGCATGGCTGTCGTCAGCTCGTGTCGTGAGATGTTGGGTTAAGTCCCGCAACGAGCGCAACCCTTTTCCTTATTTGCCAGCGGGTTAAGCCGGGAACTTTAAGGATACTGCCAGTGACAAACTGGAGGAAGGCGGGGACGACGTCAAGTCATCATGGCCCTTACGACCAGGGCTACACACGTGCTACAATGGTCGGTACAAAGGGTTGCTACCTAGCGATAGGATGCTAATCTCAAAAAGCCGATCGTAGTCCGGATTGGAGTCTGCAACTCGACTCCATGAAGTCGGAATCGCTAGTAATCGCGGATCAGAATGCCGCGGTGAATACGTTCCCGGGCCTTGTACACACCGCCCGTCACACCATGGGAGTTTGTTGCACCAGAAGTAGGTAGTCTAACCGTAAGGAGGACGCTTACCACGGTGTGGCCGATGACTGGGGTGAAGTCGTAACAAGGTAGCCGTAGGGGAACCTGCGGCTGGATCACCTCCTTAACGAAAGATTGATGGCTGGTAAGAATCCACAACAAGTTGTTCTTCGAAGATGTATCTGAGGGTCTGTAGCTCAGTTGGTTAGAGCACACGCTTGATAAGCGTGGGGTCACAAGTTCAAGTCTTGTCAGACCCACCAAATCTGAAAGATATGTCGTTCATTATGATTAAAGCTGGGGACTTAGCTTAGTTGGTAGAGCGCCTGCTTTGCACGCAGGAGGTCAGGAGTTCGACTCTCCTAGTCTCCACCACGTACTTTACGGAGTACGGGCTAAAGATTACAGAACTTAGTAAGTTAAACGCTTATTAACTTCTGTGATTTATCACAGTTTACTGCAAGCTGACGAGGCTGTAGTTAATCATTAACAGATTAGTAGAATTGAGTCTGAAATAAATTGTTCACTCAATTCATTCGAAAGAATGAAATTGAGAACTAGCAAAAACACTGAATCAAGCGTTTTGGTATATGAATTTAGATTGAAGCTGTACGGTGCTTAAGTGCACAGTGCTCTAAACTGTAATGTTGGTAATACTACTTGTAGGTATTAACGACTGTTTGGGGTTGTATAGTCAAGTAATTAAGTGCATGTGGTGGATGCCTTGGCAGTCAGAGGCGATGAAAGACGTGATAGCCTGCGAAAAGCTCCGGGGAGGCGGCAAATATCCTTTGATCCGGAGATGTCTGAATGGGGGAACCCACCCGCTACAAGGCGGGTATCAATAACTGAATACATAGGTTATTGAAGCGAACGAGGGGAAGTGAAACATCTCAGTACCCTTAGGAAAAGAAATCAATTGAGATTCCCTTAGTAGCGGCGAGCGAACGGGGAGCAGCCCATTAAGTTATGTGTGTTCTAGTGGAACGCTCTGGGAAGTGCGAACGTAGAGGGTGATATTCCCGTACACGAAAGGGCACACACAATGATGACGAGTAGGGCGAGGCACGTGAAACCTTGTCTGAATATGGGGGGACCATCCTCCAAGGCTAAATACTCCTGACTGACCGATAGTGAACCAGTACCGTGAGGGAAAGGCGAAAAGAACCCCTGTGAGGGGAGTGAAATAGATCCTGAAACCGCATGCATACAAGCAGTGGGAGCACCTTCGTGGTGTGACTGCGTACCTTTTGTATAATGGGTCAGCGACTTACATTCAGTAGCAAGGTTAACCGAATAGGGGAGCCGTAGAGAAATCGAGTCTTAATAGGGCGTTTAGTTGCTGGGTGTAGACCCGAAACCAGGCGATCTATCCATGAGCAGGTTGAAGGTTGGGTAACACTAACTGGAGGACCGAACCCACTGTCGTTGAAAAGCCAGGGGATGACTTGTGGATAGGGGTGAAAGGCTAATCAAGCCTGGTGATAGCTGGTTCTCCCCGAAAGCTATTTAGGTAGCGCCTCGGACGAATACCATTGGGGGTAGAGCACTGTTTCGGCTAGGGGGTCATCCCGACTTACCAAACCGATGCAAACTCCGAATACCAATGAGTACTATCCGGGAGACAGACTGCGGGTGCTAACGTCCGTAGTCAAGAGGAAAACAATCCAGACCGCCAGCTAAGGCCCCAAAATCATAGTTAAGTGGGAAACGATGTGGGAAGGCATAGACAGCTAGGAGGTTGGCTTAGAAGCAGCCACCCTTTAAAGAAAGCGTAATAGCTCACTAGTCGAGTCGGCCTGCGCGGAAGATGTAACGGGGCTAAAACTATGTGCCGAAGCTGCGGATTTGACTTTAAGTCAAGTGGTAGGGGAGCGTTCTGTAAGCCGATGAAGGTGTATTGAGAAGTATGCTGGAGGTATCAGAAGTGCGAATGCTGACGTGAGTAACGACAAAACGGGTGAAAAACCCGTTCGCTGAAAGACCAAGGGTTCCAGTCCAACGTTAATCGGGGCTGGGTGAGTCGACCCCTAAGGCGAGGCCGAGAGGCGTAGTCGATGGGAAATTGGTTAATATTCCAATACTTCTGTGTAATGCGATGAGAGGACGGAGAAGGTTAAGTCAGCCTGGCGTTGGTTGTCCAGGTGGAAGACAGTAGGCATGCATCTTAGGCAAATCCGGGGTGCTCTATGCTGAGAGTTGATAGCAAGCTGTACTTGTACAGTGAAGTGGCTGATACCATGCTTCCAGGAAAAGTCTCTAAGCTTCAGTTACACAGGAATCGTACCCGAAACCGACACAGGTGGTCAGGTCGAGTAGACCAAAGCGCTTGAGAGAACTCTGCTGAAGGAACTAGGCAAAATGGTACCGTAACTTCGGGAGAAGGTACGCTGCTGACGGTGATGGGACTTGCTCCCTGAGCTATTGGCAGCCACAGAAACCAGGCCGCTGCAACTGTTTATTAAAAACATAGCACTCTGCAAACACGAAAGTGGACGTATAGGGTGTGATGCCTGCCCGGTGCTGGAAGGTTAATTGATGGGGTTAGCGTAAGCGAAGCTCTTGATCGAAGCCCCAGTAAACGGCGGCCGTAACTATAACGGTCCTAAGGTAGCGAAATTCCTTGTCGGGTAAGTTCCGACCTGCACGAATGGCATAATGATGGCGGCGCTGTCTCCAGCAGAGGCTCAGTGAAATCGAAATCGCTGTGAAGATGCAGTGTACCCGCGGCTAGACGGAAAGACCCCGTGAACCTTTACTGCAGCTTGACATTGAACTTTGACCTTACTTGTGTAGGATAGGTGGGAGGCTTTGAAGTTGGAACGCTAGTTCCAATGGAGCCGTCCTTGAAATACCACCCTGGTAATGTTGAGGTTCTAACTCTGTCCCGTTATCCGGGACGAGGACCATGTCTGGTGGGTAGTTTGACTGGGGCGGTCTCCTCCTAAAGAGTAACGGAGGAGTACGAAGGTGCGCTCAGCGTGGTCGGAAATCACGCGTAGAGTATAAAGGCAAAAGCGCGCTTAACTGCGAGACCCACAAGTCGAGCAGGTACGAAAGTAGGTCTTAGTGATCCGGTGGTTCTGTATGGAAGGGCCATCGCTCAACGGATAAAAGGTACTCTGGGGATAACAGGCTGATACCGCCCAAGAGTTCATATCGACGGCGGTGTTTGGCACCTCGATGTCGGCTCATCTCATCCTGGGGCTGAAGCAGGTCCCAAGGGTATGGCTGTTCGCCATTTAAAGAGGTACGCGAGCTGGGTTTAGAACGTCGTGAGACAGTTCGGTCCCTATCTACCGTGGGCGCTGGAAATTTGAGAGGATCTGCTCCTAGTACGAGAGGACCAGAGTGGACGAACCTCTGGTGTACCGGTTGTGACGCCAGTCGCATCGCCGGGTAGCTATGTTCGGAAGGGATAACCGCTGAAAGCATCTAAGCGGGAAGCCTACCTCAAGATAAGATTTCCCTAGGAATTTATTCCTCTAAAGAGCCGTTCGAGACTAGGACGTTGATAGGTTGGGTGTGGAAGCACGGTGACGTGTGAAGCTGACCAATACTAATTGCTCGTGAGGCTTGACTATACAACACCCAAACAGTTGTTGTATTCAAGATAAATTCAATACATAACTTGATTTAGTGTCAAAACTAGTTACAATACGACTCGATTAACTAATCCGTTAATAACTCTTTCGGTACTAAGTGGCATGAACTTAATAAGTTCAAAAGTAAGACCACCCAAAGCCAAAACAGTTTGCTGGCGACAATAGCAAGAGTGAACCACCTGATCCCTTCCCGAACTCAGAAGTGAAACCTCTTCGCGCTGATGGTAGTGTGGCACTTGCCATGTGAGAGTAAGTCATCGCCAGCTTTTAAATACTAACACCCCTAACCTAACGGTTAGGGGTGTTTTTTATGGCAACGAGAAAAATAAATTGGGGAAAATTACGGTATAACTATTGGAGAAAAGATAAAGCGTGACGTGAAAAGGCCCAATTGATGGGCCTTATAACTACAATTTTATGAATTTAATATTGAAGGTTATTGGGTTTAGTTAATGTTGTAGTTACAGTACCATTATGGTTAATAGAGCTACCTTCAAAAGTAATATTATTAAAAATATGTTTAAATTTTAGCATGGTTCCATTTAATGATTTCTTAAATGTAAAGATATCAGGACCCTCTAAATATATACTACCTGTGAAACTTTGTGTGTCGTTTGAAGGTGTTTCATTCGTAATACGAGAGCCCGAAATCGCTGAAACACTTGGGATATTCAATATTTTATCGCCTGAAGGCTTAATACGATATGTTGCAAGAGCAGTTGCATCTCCGGGTGTAGAGTTTACAACAAAAGATACAGGCTCTAAATCTGGTGTACTTGGATTATCATTAATAAGGACATCGAAACTGGAATTATTTTGTAAAACGAATAAATCTCCATCTAAACTTTTTGGATCTTTATAAATGCTTAATGCACCATAAGTTTTACTTTCTTCATCTGGGTGGGTAACAGTGACATTATATTGACCTTCACCATTCATGGAGACAACACGTAATTGGTTAGATTGTGTCAAGCCCCAAGATTGCTGATAAGGATAACCAAATACACCTGCGATCCATATGTCATTCCAAGCCTTATCTGCATTTTGATTATCAAAAATCAAAATGAATGTTTCACCTGTAAATTTTTTAATTTGCTCTGGTGTAATTTTAAGTGAATTGAGTTGTTCTTTCGTGATTTTAAAATCCCAATCATTATACTTGTTTGGTGTGATTATATTAAGTGCAGTTTTAATATTCTCTTCACCTTCTAGAGCATAGCAAGGCGTATTTTCATAAATTCGATTACCTTCACCGCCAAAACACGTTTCATAATAAGAGAAATGAGATTTATCTTGATCAAATAATTTCTTCACATCAACGGTGAGTTGTAATGGGCCTTGAGCAAAGGTATCTAATGCATGGTCTATATAGCCTTTTGATATGCTGCTATCGCTAGCATCGTAGTTACCAAATAAAAATTTCCCTTCTTTTTTTAAAGAAGCTAGTGTTGTAGCAGCAGCTTCTAACTCTGGAGAGGTAATGGGTGGTTGTGCAGTATTATTACCTCCACTATTACCTTGATTATAGTAGCCTTTACTTCCACCACCACCACAAGCGGTAATTACGCTGGTTAAAGCAATGGCAAGAGTCCCCTTGATAAACTTCATAGTCTTCCCCAAGTAAATTATGTGAAATGTAGAGTTATTAATATTTCATAATTATTTGCGACAGTAATAGATAACCGATATTTTAATTCTGTCTCAAACTAAGTCCATTTTGGTGTTCATAATCACTAAAATATTGAAGATATTTGAAGTTTAGATACCATTGTTTATCTAATTCTAGTGACTCGCAAATAATAACTTGAATTTAATCGCTCTAAATTAACCATGCTAGCATACATTAAAAATAGTGCTGATTAAATCACCTGAGATGAAATCTCAGCACTATTTAAACCACTTAAATTTATTACAATTTTTTGATTTAACTAAATTAATAGCCAAAACAAATCTAAAATGTGATGTGATTATTACTTTTATAAAAATTATTTAATCATCCAACAAATCCATTTGTTTGGCGAGTTGATATAAATTGTTAGAGCGATTTCCAGTGCGGCAGAACATTAAGATTGGTTTTGGGAGTTCATTATAATGATTTGCGAATGCACGAACATCAAGTTCAGTAATCTGACCAGCAACGACAGGTTGATAAACATAATCTAATCCTGCATTACGCGCTGACTCTTCGATCTGAGCACTAGTTGGTTGTTCAGGGCCACCTTCCATATCAGGACGGTTGTTAATAATAGATTTAAAGCCTTTTTCAACAACTTGTTCTACGTGTTCTGGGCCAATTTGACCTGCAAAACCTACATTCTCTGACATCTTGTCACTCCAAAAACAAACAAAACATTTTATGCTCTATCATAGCATTAAGCTTGATCTTGAGTTTAAATGTCTATAACAAATAAGTGATGTTCAGTAAAAAGATAATGAAATGGAGCGCGCATGCACACCTATACCGTTGAGCCGTTGTATGTTCCGAGTGGTGATGAAACAATCGCAGCAGATTTTTATCTTCCCAAATCTAACATTAAGCCAGCAGTTATTATCATGGCTCATGGGTTTGCTGGATTACGTCAATTTAAATTAGTTCAATATGCTCAGCGGTTTGCGAAAGCCGGATATGCGGTCATTTTATTTGATTATCGCTATTGGGGGGGGAGTACGGGCAAGCCTAGAGAGTTGGTGTCTTTAACGACTCAGCTTGATGACTGGAAGACAATTGTGCAGTTTGCATCAAATTGTAAGTTGATTGATAACAGACGAATCATTCTTTGGGGAACTTCTTTAAGTGGTGGATATGCCCTGAGTTTGGCCACGGATCTAAAAAATATTCAAGCTGTCATGGTACAAGTGCCTTATGTTGATGGTGCTGAAACAGCTAAACTTTATCCACTCCAGCGTTATCCTGAAGCCTTAAAGCGTTCTAGCCAAGATTATATGGGATCAAAAATGGGGTTGGCGCCAAAGACATTACCAGTTGTGGACCAATATAAATTATGTTTTCTACCAACCTCTGATAGTTATTATGGCTATCATTCCATTGTGAATCCTGATTATTATTGGAGTGGGGAAGTTCCTGCTCGTGTTTTTTTTAATTTAATGCGTTATCGTCCTATTCAGTATGTACGCAAGATAAACATTCCTGTTTTATTCATTGCTGCAAAACAAGATAGTTTGATTCCCATCGCATCTAGTCGTGAAGCCGCAACCAATATCGCCCCTTTTGTGAGCTATCATGAGTGGGAAATGAAGCATTTTGATATTTATCATGGTTCTTGGTTTGAAAAAGCGGTCACAACCCAATTAGAATTTTTACATCAACATATTGGAGTGATGTGATGATTATTGTCTGTGCATCCTGTGGTGCAAAAAATCGTGTTCCTGAAGAAAAGCTAGCTGTTCATCCAAATTGTGGTCAATGTCATCAAGCTTTATTACCTTTAACGCCCATCGAGTTAAACGAACAAAATTTTAGTCATTTTATTAGCAATAATGATCTCCCTGTTTTGATTGATCTATGGGCTGAATGGTGTGGTCCTTGTAAAATGATGGCACCGCATTTTGCTCAGGTTGCTAAGCAAAATCCTTATGTCATTTTTGCAAAAATTGATACTGAAGCCAATCCACGTTTGAGTGCGGCGTTTAATGTTCGTAGTATTCCAACCCTTGTTTTAATGAATAAAACAACAGAGTTGGCAAGAGTTAGTGGTGCTTTACGGACGCCAGAGTTACAACAATGGTTAGATCAACAATTACAGCAACATCAAGGACATTAACATGACGGAACGCCTAAACCAACCAGAAGGAATTTTATCGTTACAGACAATTGCAATGCCAGCAGATACCAACTGGAGCGGGGATGTGTTTGGTGGTTGGATTGTTTCACAGATGGATTTAGCCGGTGCCATTCACGTTGAGCGGTTTAGTAAAGGGCGTTGTGCAACCATTGCAATTAATCAGATGAGTTTTCTTGTTCCCGTGAAGGTGGGGAATGTTATTAGTTGTTATACCAAAATTTTGAAAGTGGGGAACACCTCAGTACAAGTCCAAATTGAAGTGTGGAATAGCCATGATGACTCTCGTGAACCTGTTCGTATTACGGAAGGCGTGTTTACTTTTGTGGCAGTTGACATAAATGGTAATAAGCGTGTGATTGCAGAAGAGATTAAACAGGCTTTTGCAGCCAGTCGATAAAGCTAAGGTTTTGTGATTAGGAATGCGCTAAAAATATTATTTTATTTGGAATAAAGAGAATGGCTGAAGAACTCGTTTTACAGCAAGGTCATAAGGCCGAGCAATATCAAAGTATTATTCCGCAGATTCAGGCAATTGTTGAGGGTGAGTCTGATGTGATCGCCAATCTTGCGAATATTTGTGCAGCGTTAAAACAACAATTTGGTTGGCTGTGGATTGGCTTTTATCTTGTTAAACAAAATGAATTAGTATTGGGACCATTTCAAGGGCCGATTGCATGTACTCGTATAGCCAAAGGCCGTGGCGTGTGTGGCACTGCGTGGGAACAGCAGCAAGTAATGATTGTGCCTGATGTAGAACAATTTCCTGGTCATATTGCTTGTAGCTCCGCTTCAAGATCTGAGATTGTGTTGCCGATTATGAAAAATGGTGAGTGTGTCGGAGTCTTGGATATTGATAGTGAAAAACTGAATCAATTTGATGAAGTTGATGCTGAATATCTCAGACAACTGATTGTGATTATTGAGACGTTTATCTAGCGTATACTGAAGAATAAAGCCCAATTGATTTGGGCTTTATTTTTAACGATTAGAGGTTATTTTTTGCGTTTTGGTAACCAAGCCCAAAGCATTTGACATTGGATTGGCTCATTACCTGAATCATCAATCACTGTAACGGGAATCAATAACTCGCCTTTTTCATTTTCAGCAATAAACTTTTGTTGATCTGCTGATAATGTTGCTGTTGCCACTAAACCACCTTGAGCAACTTTTAAATAATCTACATGTAGAGATTTAATCAATAAAATACGATTATCTGGCACATGTAAACCTGTTAAAAAACCTGTTGCTGTTTCAGCCAATAATGCCATTGCCGCTGCATGAACGCCTTTAATATGATTTTGCATATTACGTTGGTTTTCGATACGAACTGTGACATGGTCTTTATCCACTTCTAAATAGCGAATATTTGCAGTTCCAACCATTGGAACAACACGACCAAAGGCTTTACTCCATAGTGTGCTACGGATGCTTTTCGGAAATTTAGAAGTGGTTTTAACCAGCGTATAAAGGCGGTTATCTTTTGCCATAGCGAACCTATTGCTTAGTCTTTGAAATTATTAAATTGCAGTGGTAGACCAAATTGTTGTTCACGTAAAAAGTTCATCACCTGCTGTAAAGTATCGCGCTTTTTGTCCGTGACACGGATTTTGTCTCCTTGGATAGAAGATTGCGCTTTGATGCCACTTTCTTTAATGGCTTTATTAATTTTTTTTGCAGTATCTGAGTCAAGTCCATCCTTAAGCTTGATCACTTGAACAACATGTTTGCCCGAAGCCGTTGCTTTTTGAGGATCTAAAGCTTGTACATCTACTTTACGCTTGTAGAAGTGATTTTCAAGCATGGTATAAACTTGCTCACATTGGAAGTCACTTTCAGTTGAGATTTTAATTTCTTTATTTTTCTCATTTAGCTCAATCGAAACGTCTTGTCCACGAAAGTCAAAACGAGTGCCAATCTCTTTTTGTGTGTTTTGCACAGCATGATTGACTTCAAATAACTCTAATTCAGAAACAATATCAAAAGAAGGCATGGTTAGACCTTTACAAAGGGAAAGAATATCTGAGATGCTAAGGGGGTTTTCTTCATTTGCCAAGTGTTGTTTACATCAAAGGAGTGCACAATGATCCGTAAACAAGAAATTACAACATTTGAGTTCCCAGAAGGCGCTGTCATTTGGGATGTCCGAGATACCAAAGCGTATGCAGAGGCTCATGTTAAAGGGGCGATGAATCGTCCAATTGCTGAGTTAAATGCGGATAGTTTGACTCAAGTTGCAGCGGATCAGCCGATTTATATTCTATGTGGTGGTGGTAGTAAAGCACCACGTGCGGCAGAGTTGTTAGACGGGATTGATAGTTCTCGTGAATATGTGGTTCTCATGGGCGGAACACGTGCAGCACGTGATGCCGGCTTGCCTTTGGAGCAAGGTGCTTAAAAGAACCCTAAAATTTGCCAAGATACATTATGTATTTTGGCAAATTTAAAAAACAGATTTAAGTCATCGTTATATATGAATAATAATTTAACCTGAATAATACGGTTTTTTTACTTTAGCTTTCTTTTGAAAGCGTTGAGGATCGAGTTTACTCAATAGGCTTTGCGGTACAGGGCAAAGTTCACCTAATACCAATGCCACCAAGATTTCACTGCATAATGGCGCAAATAAGAAACCTTTAGAACCTAAACCCGCAAACGTATAAATAGGTCGGTTGTTTTGTATCTTGCCTACCAACGGAAAGTAATCCAAAGTTTGTGCACGAACTGATGCTCGACCTTGCCAAGTATCTGTAGCGGAAAGTTGCTCTGCATATGTTGGAAAGATACTGTGGATAAGTTGGTAGTTATGCACATGATCTTCAAGCAAAACTTCAGTGTCATCACGATTCGGATAAAAGGATGCACCTAAGATCAATTGTGATGAATCCAATTGCATGCAATAGCCACCATAGCTATAGGCTTGTTCAAGAGATAATGCTTGATTGGTATTTTTAACCCAGCTCACTTGCCCACGAATCGGTTTTAAAACAGGATAATGGTCAAACAATGCTGCGCTTTGTTTTGCGCAACAAACAATGACGTGATCGGCAGTGGCAAGGTGGTGTTGATCTTGCCATAGCTCAGTTTGTGTTCCTATGCTATTTAAGCGTGAAACTTTGGCTTTTTTCACAGCAATGTTGGGATGTTGTAAGATTTCGTCACGGAGCTGATGTGGTGCCACGGCCCCTGCTTGTTGTAACGTCAAACTCGGAAATTCTGTTTGAGGCCTAATTTCATCCGATGTATGAGTCGTTAATACTTGGTCTGGATATTGTTCGGCTAGCTGCAACAGTTCATCTGGATTCTTTAAGGCCATTTGCTCAACTTGAATGGCTCGAAAAGCTTTGAAACGTGCATAAAAATTCAATGCATGCTGCCAGCTTAAGGTCATCAAATGTTCATGTGCCTGTTCGATTGGACATAATTTGGGGTTGAGTAAGGCAAGAGGATTGCCAGATGCGCCTGAGAGTGGCTCATTTTGCTCGTAGATCGTGATTTGATGACCACGCTGGGCAAATGCCCATGCTGTGCTTAAACCCGCAATTCCTGCGCCGATAATTGCGATTTTTTGTTGTTTGGTGAACTGGGGTATTTGCTCATTTTGAGCACGAATGACTGTTTTTATTGAATCGATCGAATGCGTTTCCGAGGATGCTTGATTGAGCCAAATCGCTTTGAGCATTTCTCTTTTATGACCAAAACCACGTGGGCGACTGATTTGAATACCATGTTGTTTCAGTCCTCGTTTGAGTACACCAGCCACACTAAAGGACGCAAAGGTCGTTCCAAAATCAGATAAACGTACAATATTATTCAGCACATTTTCTTGCCACATGTCTGGATTACAAGAGGGTGCAAAACCATCGAGAAACCACGCATGTACGGTTTGTGTTTTAGGGATATTTGGAAAAATATCTTGTGCATCACCTAACCACAAATCGATGCTAAATCTTTCCTCTGGAAAACTAAGACGATGACATCCTGCAATAGGCAGAGGATATTGTGCAATGAGCTTTTGTGCTAGAGGCGCTAACTCAGGCCAAGCATTCAGCGCTCGGATCAAATCAGTTCGGCGAAGCGGAAATTTTTCTACACTAATGACATGTAAATGGCTGTGGTTATTTGGACGAATCTGTTGCCAGAGTTGCCATAGGGTCAAAATGTTTAAACCTGTGCCAAAACCCGTTTCACCCACACAGAAATATTGATAATCGTTGAGTTGTGATAGGCGCTCACTTAAATCATTGCCATTTAAAAATACATGGCGAGTTTCAAGTAAACCATTATCTTTGGAAAAGTAGACATCACCAAACTGTTTAGAAATGGGAAGATCAATACCATCGACCATTTCCCAATCCAATTCAGCGGTTTGTATTTTTGATGAGTGAGACATAAATTACAGTATTGTGTTTACCATTGACGGCGACGTTTAGTGTAAACATAGCTAGCAACAAAGAAGCCGAGAATGACACCTACCGCGATCGTCATAGCACCATACAGGAACATCTGAGCACTACGTTCACTTTGTAGTACTTGGACTTGCACTGTTAAATTATCATTTTTTAACTGCAATTCCTGATTTTGTGCAAGGGCTTCAAGATTGGCGTGTTCAAGTTGCTTTAAGCGATTGGCTTGATCTTGAACCAGTGCTTTTACTTTTGCTTCTTGCTGTTGTTTTGCTTTGGCAATTTGTTCTGCTGTGAGTGGTTTCGCAGTACTTTGTGTGGTAGCAGCGGTTGTAACTGCTGGTGTAGTTTCTACAGCCCAAATTGTAGTATTAAAGAGTAAACCTAGAGCGAATAAGCTTGGTAGTGCAATACGCATGATTTACCCTTTTGGAAAAGCTTTATTAAAAGGTTTTACGTCAATACTTGCGTAAATTCCTTCTTTTAAAAATGGTTCTTCTTCAATCCACACATCCAATGCTTCACGGCTATCAAATTCAACAATAATCGTGCTGCCCAGAAAACCAGCCTGTGGATTATTTGGGTCGATTGGGTGAGCACCAGCAGCAATCAAACGTCCTTCATCATCTAGTTTTTGTAGGCGTTCTATATGTTGTGGGCGTGTTGCTAAACGTTTTTCTAAAGTACCTTCACGATCAGTACAGCTGAGTACGAAATAGGGCATAGCATTGGCTCAATAACGGAAATTAGGTGGTGGTTTTAAAATACTTTCTTAAGCAAAATAGTATAACAGCAAGGTAAGTGAGAGAAACGATAATATCGCCAAAAGCAGTGAATTCGCCCCAGTATTTTCCATCTAAAAATAAAAAGCCGAAGAAATAATGCAAACTTGCGAGTAAGAAGAATTGACCACACCATGCCCAGTTAAGATTCATCCAGCCTTTTTTACTGAGCTCCAATACTGAGCCAAGCATTTTCTGGATAATCGGCATACGTTCTTTGTTGAATAATGGGGTAATCAAAAACCCGAGACCAATTCCGACATTGATAATGACCGCTTTTAATTTGATATAGGTTACATCACTGAATGCTAAGGTAATACCACCAAAAATGACGGACATGACCACAATAAACCACTGCATTTTTTCCAATTTAAATTTTTGGAATAAAAATAAGCAGCCATACACCACCAATGTGGAAATAAGTAAGGCACAGGTTGCGACAAGAATGTGATTTTGATCGGTATTGCCAGTACTGCCAACCAATTCCAACAATGGATGCTGACTATCTTTAGGGTCAGTGGTTTTATAAAAATAGAAGAAGATAATCAGAGGGAGATAGTCGAGCAACGCTTTCATGTTACAGTACAGTGATGAAATAGGTCAGATAGCATAATACAAACCATGTTCGGTGTCGATTTACATACACACACGCTCATTTCAGATGGAACCTACTCTCCTGAGCAATTGGTACAAGCCGCTGTGGATTTAAAAATTCATACTTTAGCGGTGACTGACCATGACACAATGGATGGTTTAACGCGGGCGCAGCGTTATCTTGATGAGCATGCTCAAGATCATGATATTCGGCTGATTTCAGGTGTAGAGGTATCAAGCCAATGGTCTAGACCAAATACCAAAAAGAGTTATGGGGTGCATATTGTCGCTTTGAATATGCAGGATGAAACCCCAATCAGGGAACTGCTGGAACAGCAGAAGAAAGTGCGTGCCGAACGTGCAAAAGTCATTTGTGATTTATTGGAAAAATGTATTGGTTTTGATATTTATCCTGAGGTGATTGCCAAAGTTGATGGACATGCGGATCGCGTGACACGAACACATATTGCCAAAACCTTGGTCGAAAAGAATATCGTGAGCCGCCCTCAACAAGCATTTGATCGCTTTCTCAAAGAAGGCAAAAAAGCATTTGTTAAGTTTGATGGCGTTGGATTAAAAGAAACCATCGATGTGATTCATGCCAGTCAGGGCTTTGCCGTGTTAGCACACCCAACACGTTATGATCTTTCTGCGACCAATATTCGCTATCTGATTGAGTTATTTGCTGCAAGCGGTGGTGATGCCGTTGAGTTGCCGCCAAGTATAGAACCAGCTTCGACTCGACAAATGGTGGATCGAATGATTCAGCAATGTGATTTAGCTGTATCGATTGGCAGTGATTTTCATGGCGAAAATATGCCTTGGATTAAATTAGGACAAACACCTCGAGTTAAAGAAGGGCAACGAGGGGTTTGGGAGCAATTTAAATATCCAACATCATAATAAATTATGATCATGCGCCTGAATTGGCGGTGGGGTCGGGCGACCTAGAGTACCGAGTAGCTCGATTTCAATGTTACGTACCATTGCATCTAATGGTAAGTCATTGCTTTGTGTACCGAAAGGTTCCTCGATTTCTGTACTTAATGCATCCAAACCGAGAAAAGTATAAGCCAAGATTCCCACTAAAAGAGGCGTGACTAAGCCTAATAACGAGCCTAAGCTAAACGGTAACATGACACAGAAAAAATACACCGTCCGATTCAGCAAAACAGAATACGCAAATGGAATCGGGGTGTTCGCAATACGGTCACAGCCTGTCTGCATTTCGCTTAATGCTGCTACATGTTGATTCATTTGAGTATAAATAATATCTGTGATTTCGCCTTCTTTGAGTGCTTGTAAAAGCTCCCATTGGATTAAGCTAAGTGTGTACTGTGGCGCATTTTGTTGTTGATAGAGTTGAGTCAGCGCTTGCGGACTTAAACCACTTGTTTCAGTCAGCTCTGTAGGATTGGCAGTTTGATGACGTAAACGGTCACGTAAAACGTTGGCAAACACAATCACATTTTGGATTACACGTTCACGACGAGCTTGGGTTAGAACACGACAATCACGATCAAAATGCCGAGCTGTGGCAATTAATACACCCCATAGTTTACGCGCTTCCCACCAACGTTCATAACAAGCACTATTCTTGAAACCAAGGAAAATCGAGAGTACGACGCCGATTAGAGTGAAGCCAACTAACGGAATTTCAGGAAAGCGGTATAAATTGACATACTCAATACCACCGATGATGGCTGAGACCAGCATAACAAAGCCAAGTGAGGGTAAAATTTTAGGTAAAATCGTCCCACGCCACGAAAATAAAACTTTAAAAATACTGGGCTGGTCACGAACAATCATGTTATTTGGATCATTAATTTTATCAGTTGATATTCTCGTTTGCTTTACTCTTTGTCAAGATCAGATTGCTTGATTTTATTAGGGTTGAGTAGTTGTTGCTCAGAAAAAGAAAAATAGCTTTCAGGCGAAATAATAAAGTGATCGATCAGATGGATTTCAAGTAATTTACACGCTTGTTTGAGCTGTTGTGTAAGGTAAAGATCTTCAGTTGAAGGATGAGCAATTCCATAGGGATGATTATGCGCAACCACGATTTGGCAGGCTTGTTGTTGTAATACATAACGCAACGTTTGATTCAATGAAACACTACACGAATGATGCGAACCAAAAAACAATTTCTTGAAATGTAACTTCCTTAACTCAGCATCTAAACACAGTACCGCAAAGACTTCTTGTTTTTCACCCATCAATTCATAGCGTAAATAGTCGAGTACCAGACTAGAGGTATCCAGACAAAGTCGTTGTTGTTGAAAATGATTGTTTAAATAGCGCCGTCCAAGTTCTTTTACTGCCATGAGCTGTGCATATTTAGTGGAGGCGATGCCATTGAATTGGGATAAATCTTCAAGTGAAGCATCAAAAATAGGATTAAGCCCACCAAAGTGTTGAATGAGGATGCGCGCTAGTTCAACTGCGGAATGTTGTTTAGAACCTGAACGTAAAAAAATCGCAAGAAGTTCTGCATCGGATAAACTTTGAGCCCCTTGAAGTAATAAACGTTCTCTTGGTCGTTCTTGTTCAGGCCATGCTTTGATAGACTGCTTAATAGATTGATTCATTATTAAATTCACTTTGATTTTATTGTGTTTATGACTTTTTAAAAACCCATCACTTGGGTCTGATCGTATTTAATGCTATTGTGAGCGCCACTGCAACAGCAAGGTATCCTGTTTGTGAGCTTCGATCTTAGTGTTATTCCTCATAAAAACATTATATTGGCGGTTACTGGCGGCATTGCTGCCTATAAAAGTGCCATTTTGGTACGTCGTTTAAAAGACTTTGGTTTTGATGTCCGTGTGGTCATGACACATGGCGCACAAGCTTTTATTACGCCATTAACCTTTCAGGCACTTTCGGGTAATCCTGTACATACGGAGCTACTTGATCCAGAAGCTGAAGCAGGTATGGGGCATATTGAATTGGCGCGTTGGGCAGATTTAGTGTTAGTCGCACCTGCAAGTTGTGACACGATCGCAAAATTTGCAAATGGTTTAGCTGATGATTTGCTCAGCACATTATATTTAGCAACTAAAGCACCTGTTTGGGTGGCACCAGCAATGAACCAGCAGATGTGGGCGGCAAAAGCGACTCAGCGTAATTTGCAAACTTTGGTTGAAGATAGCGTGCATGTCATTATGCCTGATGCAGGTGAGCAAGCTTGCGGTGATGTAGGTTTAGGGCGTATGCCTGAACCAGAGGACTTGGCAAGACAAGTCGCTGCTTACTTCCATAAAGCACAACGTGCGATTGCGGAAAAGTTTGGTTTACTGGCAGGAAAACGTGTCACCATTACTGCGGGGCCAACGCGTGAAGCGATTGATCCTGTACGTTATATTTCAAATCATAGTACGGGTAAAATGGGCTTTGCTTTGGCAGCCGCATGCTATGCTGCAGGCGCAAAAGTAACGTTGGTGGCGGGGCCAGTCAGTTTAGATACCCCAAATGGTGTAGAGCGAATTAACGTAAAATCTGCAATGCAAATGTTAGATGCCAGTATGAATCAGCTTGAAGAAGGCTGCGATATCTTTATTGCGACTGCGGCAGTTGCGGATTATCGTGTGGCTGAAGTAGCTGAGCATAAAATCAAAAAAGCGGGTGATGAGCTGGCAGTATCGTTGGTGAAAAATCCTGATATTGTTGCGACCATTGCACAGCAACAACAGCGTCCATTTATGGTGGGCTTTGCTGCTGAAACACGGAATGTGGAAGAATATGCAGCAGGGAAGTTGGTTGCTAAAAAGCTCGATATGATTGCATGTAACGATGTTTCTCGTCCTGATATTGGTTTTGCTTCTGATGAAAATGCGATGACCGTATTCTTTGCACAATCCTATCATCTAGAGAAACGTGAGTTAGAGAAAGCGTCTAAGCAAGAAATATCACAACAATTGGTTGAAGCCATTCATGATGCGTTACTGCAAAAATAGAGTAACTTGACTTTGCCGTTTTATCAAAATGCAACGAAATCGTTGCATTTTTTATGTATGCTAAAACGGCATAGACATTTGAGCTTGTTGAGCTTAGGTGGTCGATGGATCTGCGTAAAACCGAGAATAGCCACAGTTTTTATTAGGGATATCCTGATGATGAAAAGAACTTTAGCCACAATCATTTTAGTATCATCTTTTTCATTGAGCAGTGCTGTTATGGCTGCGAGTCTTGCTGATGATATGAAAACGCTTGGCAAAAATTATAAAGTGTTTAATCAAGCTAAAAATCCACAAGATGCAACGGCTGCATTAAATAATATGCGCGGTGCAGCTGTAAATTCAAAACAATTTAAGCTGGCTGCACATACTTCTGAAAAAGTGCCAAGCTCAACGGATTTATTTGAGCAAATTATTGTCGAAATTGATAAAGCAAAAGCGCTTGTTCAAGCTGGTAAGCTAGATGAAGCAAAGCAACAAGGCAAAAAAATTGCTGCGTTACGTGACCAAGGGCATAAGTATTATTCGCATTAATCGATCAGTGGCAGGAATAATAGGATAAGGCTGTACTTAAAAAAGTGCAGCTTTTTTTATTGGAATTCAGCTGGTTAGTATTTAAAGCTAAGACTGAGCATGATTCAGATTTTCACTGAAAGACAAAGTTGCTACAGTGAAAACATGAATGATGAGAGGTGATGATATGTCCTCACAACAACGTAATTATGAGCGCATTGCTCAAGCGATTCAGTATATCCAGCAGAACTTTCAGCAACAGCCACAACTGGATGAGGTGGCCGCACATATTCACTTAAGCCCTGCTCATTTTCAGCGGTTATTTACGGATTGGGTCGGCACTAGTCCTAAGAAGTTTTTACAGTATATTAGTGTTGAATATGCCAAACAGATTTTGAAGCAGGAGCAGGGTAGTGTTTTTGACGCGACCTTTGCCACAGGATTGTCCAGTACCAGCCGCTTGCATGATTTATTTGTTCAGATAGAAGGCATGACTCCGGCCGAATATAAACATGGTGGTCAGAGTCTGACGATCCACTATCAATTCGCAGAGACTTTGTTTGGTGAAGTACTGATTGCATCGACGCATAAAGGGATTTGTGCATTAAGTTTTGTCGATGATCGTGCTGAGGCCTTAGCGCAGTTAAAGCTGCAATTTCCTCAAGCTGTCTTTATTGAGCAGATCGATGCTTTTCAACAGAGTGCTTTAGCTTTGTTTCAAAAAGACCAGCAGCAATTGGCTGAGATTAAACTGCATTTGAAAGGAACTGATTTTCAACTCAAGGTTTGGCAAAGTCTGCTTAAAATTCCGATGGGACAACTTGCGACTTATGGTGAGCTTGCAAAAGTGATTAATCATCCTAAAGCAGCCCGTGCGGTAGGATCGGCGATCGGCAGTAATCCTGTGGCATTTCTAATCCCATGCCATCGGGTAATTCAGTCAAGTGGTCTCTTTGGTGGTTATGAGTGGGGCAGTGTCCGTAAAACGGCGATTATCGGTTGGGAAGGTGTTCAAACACATGCAGCAATCTGAACTGACACAGATCCAAGCCGTGATCGATAAGATTCAAGCGCTGGATTGGGATGTTATCACTGAGCAAATACATCAACAGGGATTTGCCTTGATTAAGCAGATTTTATCGACTGAGCAATGTGATCTGCTCAAACAGCTATATTCGCAACCTGATCTATATCGTAAATCAGTTGAGATGCAACGCTATCGCTTTGGTTTGGGGGAATATAAATATTTTACTTATCCTTTACCAAATCTGATTGAACGGATACGCCATGAAGTTTATCCCCATCTGGTGCCGATAGCCAATGCATGGTTTAGGGTATTGAAATTAGAGCGCTCATTTCCATCCTCACATGCAGAATTTTTACAGCAATGCAATCAATATGGGCAAACGCTGGCAACGCCGCTGATTTTGAAATATGGACAAGGTGGTTTTAATACACTTCATCAGGATTTATATGGTGAGGTTTATTTTCCTTTACAGCTGGTGATTGTATTGAGCCAGCCAAATATGGATTTTACGGGAGGTGAATTTGTTTTAACCCAACAAAATCCAAGGGCACAGTCCAAGGCTATAGTTATACAACCTCAGCAAGGCGATATATTGGTTTTTACGACACAGTTTAAACCTGAAAAAGGCAGTCAGGGCTATTATCGGGTCAATATCAAACATGGCGTCAGTCCGATCCTACAAGGTGAGCGTTATAGCCTCGGTATTATTTTCCATGATGCGATGAGTTAGTCTGATGTGGCGGCATAGTGAATTAGAGCAAACTGAGTTACATCTAAAATTAAAACAGCAGGAAATTCGGTTTGCAGGCAATGCTCAGCTTAAAATTTATGGCAGATTGACCTGTACTTCAGGTAAGCGCATGCTAAAAAGTAATCGGGTGTTTTTTGCTGATGAGCATGAAGCAAGGGGACAAGGTTATCGCCCTTGTGGACATTGTATGCAGCAAGCCTATAAGAAGTGGAAAGATGCAACTATTTGATATTGAAGCTGATCCAGAGCAGAATTATTTACCTTATGATGGTACGGTACAGTACTATGGCAAAGTGGTGCAAACAGCGGCGGCAGATCATTATTTTGAGGCATTGCTACATACAATTGCTTGGGAAAATGATCAAGCACTGATTTTTGGCAAACTATTCACCACCAAACGTAAAGTGGCTTGGTATGGTGATCGGCGCTTTGAATATACCTATTCCAACATGAATAAATATGCGTTGCCGTGGACAGTTGAACTCATCGAACTCAAAGCACTGGTTGAAACGTTAACAGGCGAAACATTCAACTCTTGTCTACTCAATCTTTACCATTCCGGTGAGGAGGGAATGGCATGGCATAGTGATGCTGAAACAGATCTGAAAAAAAATGGTGCGATTGCCTCATTAAGCTTTGGGGCAGAACGAAAATTCGCGTTTAAACATAAACAAAGTAAAGAAAAAGTAGAACTATATTTAGAGCATGGTAGTTTATTGGTCATGAAAGATGTGACACAAACGCATTGGCTACATCGTTTACCGCCCACTAAAAAAGTCAGTACTGCAAGGATAAACCTAACCTTTAGAACTATTGTGGGGTGAATATAAAAGGGACTGAAAAAATCAGTCCCTTTTTATAAGTAAGCTTAAGTTTGATTAAGCTTGACCTTCCGCATCAGCATTTGCTTGTAGGCGTTGCATGTTTGCTTCAAATTCAGCATCAAAGTTAATTGGTGTAAGAAGCAATTGTGGGAAGCTACCTTTTGTTACTAAATCATTTACTGCTTCACGTAAGAACGGGAACAGAATGTTTGGGCAATAAGCACCAAGAATGTATGGAAGACGTTCTTCTTCTACACCATCAATCAAGAAAATACCTGATTGAGTTACATCAACGATGAACGCAGTTTCATTTTCGTTGTTCGCTTGAACCACAACTTTCAAAGACACTTCATAATGTGTTGGATCAATTTTCTCTGCTGCAGAAGATAAATTGATATTAAGTTCAGGCTGCCATTGTTTAGTAAATACTTGTGCACCTGGAACTTCAAATGAAATATCTTTTGTGTAGATACGTTCTAATGCGAGTTGTGGTTGAACTTGTTCTTCGCTCATTGTTTTTCCTTAAATTTTGGAGTGTAGTTAAGCCAATAATGAATCGAGTTTACCTTCACGCTCTAAAGCATAAAGTTGGTCGAAACCGCCAATAAACTGGTCTTTGATAAAAATTTGTGGCACGGTACGATGATTAGTACGTTGCATTAACTCAATACGAACTTCCGGCGCTTCATTGGAAAGATTAATTTCTTTATAAGCAACACCCTTACGTTCCAGCAATTGTTTCGCACGGACACAATATGGACAAGAAAGTGTTGAATAGATCGTGACGTTTGGAGTTGTCATCTGTCTCTCCTTAAGCTTTGGTTTTACTTTTCACTAATGGCAAGCCTTGTGCTTTCCAGTTACTAATTCCGCCGTCTAAGCGGTAACTGTCTGCATGACCCACTTTTTGCAAAGCGGTGCCTGCAACTTGCCCTAAGTTACAAATAAAGACCAATGGACGGTCACTGGCTTTTAATTCATCTATGTGACTGGTGATTTGGCTGTAAGAAATGTTACGGCTACCACTAATGTGACCTTCACGGAAATCTTTCGCATCACGAAGATCGATCAGCATGGCATTTTTTGCTTTAACCAAAATACCTAAAGATTGTGGTGAAATTTTACGACCATTGCGTTGTCCTTCTAAAACAAAGAACAAAATGATTAACACCCCAAGTGTGCCAAACAAGAAGGGGTGATTCCCCATAAACTCAAACCAACGTTCCACAAGTCACCTAAAGTTAGAAATCAAAAATTGCCACTGAGTATAACTTATCTCAATGGTGATCAAAAACCTTAGTTCAAGGGCAAGTTTTAATTAATGTTAATTTTTTTGTTGAGCTTCTTGGATTTCATCGCTCAGTCGCAAATAACTGTCTAAACGACGAGGCAAAATCTCTCCAGCTTCAACCGCTTGTTTCAACGCGCAATTCTTCTCATGGGTATGGGTACAGTTGCGAAATTGGCAAAGCCCTAAGTGTGCTTCGATTTCTGGGAAGCCTGTACGTACTTTTTCCAAACTCAAATGCCAGAGTCCAAATTCACGAATACCCGGTGAATCGATTAACGCACCATTTGTTCCAAATTTAATCAAACGGGTTGAGGTGGTGGTATGTTGACCCAATGCCGAGTTTTCAGAAATGACATTGGTTTTCTGTGCAGCGTCAGGAACAATGGTATTAATCAATGAGCTTTTACCTACCCCTGATTGACCTACAAAAGCCACCGTTTCATTATCCAGTCGTGAAGCAAGCGCAGACAAATCACCTTGTGATTGGCAAATCAAACTTTCATAACCCAAAGCTTCATATTCGCTGAGCAAGGTTAGAATGGGATCATTTTCTGTGAGCAGATCAGATTTATTCAGCACCAATAAAGCTGGAATATTGGCATCTGCACATGCGACCAAATAGCGATCAATTAATGTCGGTGCAGGTTCAGGTAGGGGTGCAAATACAATCACGATCAGACTGATATTGGCAGCTACGGGTTTGACCTTATGATAACGATCTGGACGCGTGAGTAAGGATTGTCGAGGGTATATCGCGGTGATAATCCCAAGTCCTGTATTTGGATCTGCTTGCCATTTGACACGGTCACCCGTCACTAACAACTCTAAGTTGGTACGGGTATGGCAACGCCAAATGCTATCTAATTCAATCGGTTTCCAAAACGGTTCTGGCTCACCGTCTGCAACCAGCGGTTTTTCGGGATGTTGTGCAGGTACAGACAAAGCTTGTACTTCGAGTTGACGACCATAATGCTGAACCACCAGTCCATCTAAATCTTGCGATGTATCAATGTCATCTTGACGAGACTTATGTTGTTTCTCAATACGACGTTGCTGCTGTTCAGTTAATCGACGCTTACGAATTAAAGCCATTCATATCCCAAAAAATCCACACTTTCAAGACCGCAAAAATAGCACGAAGCCGCTATAGAATTACAGCCAAGATGTAATTAATTTGCTACTATTGATGTTTTTAAGCACATTAGAATCGCCATCCATGAGCAGCACCCCTGATACACGATTAATTTGGATCGACCTTGAAATGACAGGTCTTGATACCGATAACGACAAGATTATTGAAATTGCGACAATTATTACAGATGACAATCTTAATATCTTAGCTGAGGGTCCTGTTTTAGCCGTACACCAGTCTGATGTGATTTTAAATGCAATGGACGAGTGGAATACCAAACAGCATGGTCAATCTGGTCTGATTGAACGTGTGCGTCGCAGTAAATTGACTGCACAAGATGCGGAACAGCAAACATTGGAATTCCTAAAAAAGTGGGTCAATCCAAAATCATCGCCGATGTGTGGTAACTCGATTTGCCAAGACCGTCGTTTCTTGCATCGTTTAATGCCTGAATTAGAACAATTCTTCCATTATCGAAACTTGGATGTATCTTCAGTGAAAGAGTTAGCCAAACGCTGGAGACCTGAAATTATGAGTGGCTTAAAGAAAAATGCGTCACATTTGGCGATGGATGACATCCGAGATTCAATTGCAGAGTTAAAATATTACCGTGAATATTTTTTTATTATGAATAATGATAAATAATCATGGTTTTTGATCTTCTCTAAAAGAATAGATCATTATTATTGAGAAAAGGAGCTTAAATCGGCTCCTTTTTTATCGAATGTAAAAAAAATATTGGGCTAAATTGCAAAATCACTTACACTCACATTTTTATTTCGTTAACTATAAAAAGAGAGCAGACATGCAAAGCGATAACCCTATTTTAACCCGTGTTGAAACCTATAGTAATGTAGCCGAGCCCATGACCATCCAAGGGGCTATTCAGAAGTCTGTGTTATTAACCGTGATTGCAGCGGCATTAGGCATTGCATTATTTTTATATTGTGCGATGACTGCTAATTTTTCAATTGCTTATGCAGCGACGATTGTCGGTATTATTGGTAGTCTTGCGCTTGGTTTAATCACCACGTTTAAACCAAATACAGCCCCAGCTTTGGCGATTCCTTTTGCTTTATTTGAGGGTGCATTTTTAGGTGGTGTTTCTTTCATTTTCCAAGTGAAATTTCCTGGTGTGCCATTACAAGCTTTACTTGCAACGTTTGTGACCACTTTGGTTTTGTTTGCTTTGTATAAGTTCCAAGTGATTCGTGCTACAGAGAAGTTTAAGGCTGTAGTCATTTCTGCTTCGATTGCGATTGCATTGGTATTCGTCGTACAGATTTTTTTAAGTTTCGCACTTGGTTCGACCATTCCTTATATCTTTGAAAGCAATTGGCTGGGAATTGGTTTTGCTGCTTTTGTTGCGGTAATTGCATCCTTAAATCTTATTTTAGATTTTGATTTGATTGAAAATGCTGCTGCTCAATATGCACCTAAAAACTTTGAGTGGGTATGTAGTATCGCGTTATTGGCAACTTTGGTTTGGATGTATTATTCGTTCATGCGCTTATTGAGCTTAATTCAGAAATAATCATAGATTCGAGTTGTTTTATCGACTTCAACTAAACACGCTGAATCGTTTTATGCATCTGACTTCATGTTTAAACTGAGGTAGATGCAAACGATTTCAGCGTGTTTTTTTGTAGGATTGAGAAAAAAGATGCATTATGCAATTCCGAAAAACACGGAATATTGGCATCATGGGTGAAAATTTTTCGAGTGAGAATAAGATGTCACAAGGACTTTTAACTGGTAAACGTTTTTTAATTGCTGGGATTGCTAGCAAATTATCAATTGCTTACGGTATTGCTGCAGCTTTACATCGTGAAGGTGCGGAGTTAGCGTTTACTTATCCAAATGAAAAGTTAAAGAAACGTGTTGATGATTTTGCAGCACAATTTGGCTCAAACTTGGTTTTTCCTTGTGATGTGGCAGTAGATGAAGAAATTGATAATGCCTTTGTCGAACTTGCAAAACATTGGGATGGTTTAGATGGTGTAGTGCATTCAATTGGTTTCGCACCTGCACATACACTTGATGGTGATTTCACTGACGTGACAGACCGTGACGGTTTTAAAATCGCGCATGACATCAGTGCTTATAGTTTTGTTGCGATGGCTCGTGCAGCGAAGCCTTTATTACAAGCGCGCCAAGGTTGTTTATTGACCTTGACTTATCAAGGTTCTGAGCGTGTGATGCCAAACTACAACGTGATGGGTATGGCAAAAGCATCTTTGGAAGCAGGTGTTCGTTATTTAGCTTCTAGCTTGGGTGCAGATGGTATTCGTGTAAATGCGATTTCAGCGGGTCCAATCCGTACTTTGGCAGCATCCGGTATTAAATCTTTCCGTAAAATGTTAGATGCCAATGAAAAAATTGCGCCATTAAAACGTAATGTGACCATTGAAGAAGTGGGCAATGCCGCATTGTTCCTATGCTCACCGTGGGCTTCGGGTATTACTGGTGAAATCATGTATGTTGATGGCGGTTTCAATACTGTAGGTATGAGCCAATCAATGATGGATGATGAATAATTAGATTAGTCTACATTATTTGATAAAGCCGCTTTTTAGCGGCTTTGTTTTTTAGTGGGATTCTAAAAAGAATAAAGTTGTGTTAAATAACCTAATAAAGATGTTAATGCGAGCCTTTTTAAACCCTAAACGTAACGCATATTTTTTAACATCAATCTCAAGCAATTCTTATGTATTATCTTTTTGTATTGCACTAGACCTTAGAGTAGCACCAATTGTTCCTTCTATGATTTTTTCTTTGACTTTATCTACTTTATCTTGCTTCATAACATAGATATCGATGTATTTAGCGAATAACTCTAGCTCTTTCTTATTGGAGAAATAAGCATTGAGTATTTCGTAACCTAGTTCACGTGAATCACATGTACTCAACTTTTCGATGGCTTCAGAATAATTAACATCCTTTCTTTCAAGCTTAGCTGAATGTCTAACATCTTTTTTTAGAATTTTGAGGTCAAAAGTATATTCCCCCGTTTCTAATTTTTTTAGATCAGCTTCCGAAAGCGTTTCTAATAGACGAATTAATTCATGTAAAAATTTAGAAATAACTTTTTTACTCATTTATATACCTGCAATTCTCTGAAATTCATCAACAAAAGCATTAATTTCCATTACAACATCTGAGTATGTGCCACTGTTGTATGCGTGAAGTGTAACAGGGATTCCATTTTGAGGTGCTGAAGCAAAAATCGATTTATTCTCTCTAAAGTATGTTCCAAATGTTGGTATCCCTAAACGCTGTGTTTGAGAGATGAATTGCTGCTGTGAGGCGATAGGATTACCACTATAGATTTGAATCATAGTAAACACAACACCTAGTATGTGTGGGTTTGCTGGTCCTATAGTACTTGGAGTTATGTTTAAAAACTCATTGAATTCCATTATTAACTGATTAACACTTCGATGTAGATAATCAATTCCAAGTGTTGAGAGATAGTCTGGTTTGGCTGGGATTAAAATTTGATCCGAAGCAATTAGCGCATTTTTAGTTACAATATTAAAGTTTGGAGGGCAGTCAATTAGTACAACGTCGTAGTTACCAGAGGCATACTGAATTATAGAGTCTCTTAATTTTCCATGTACTTTGATATAGTTAAGTTTAGTTTGATTCATATTAGCACCACCTAATAGTGTTGCAAGCTCTAAATCAACGTTAATTAAGCCTAGGTGTGATGATATTAAGTCGACAAAACCACTTGAACCCAAATGTTGTAGATAATTATTTATCTGTGATGGCCTAATTACAAAATCAGAAATGGGTGGAGGTGTGTTGCCTTGACTAATTGCATCAAAATAATTTTTGATTGTTCGTATCTCTTTTAAATTATTATTCCAAAAGTCAGGTGCAATAAAAGAAAAAGTTAAACTGGCTTGTGCATCCATATCTAAAAGTAAGACTTTTTTATTCCTTCTAGCTAGCTCTGCAGCAATGTTGGCTGTGACCGTTGTTTTTCCAACCCCACCTTTATAATTAATTACAGATATTATCTTCATGGTTTTCCTTATCATTACTTGTTGATTAAATATTGCGTAGAGTTAAAATTATATGCCATATTTTTTACATAAAATTAAAATTTTCTATCTTATTTTAATCAGCATATAAAACCGCTATATTTACGTTAATATAAAAAGTCTAGTTAATATTACTTCATTTTTTTGATTTTTCATCTAATTTAGCAATAAATTTCACATCGAAAATATATCAAAAAATATAAGGAATCATTTGTCATCCCATACTTTATATGATAATTAATGCTGGTTTTTTGTTTAATCGAAAATTTTTAAATAGAGTGTCGATAAACATATTATTTTAATGCTTCGGGGAAGGTCATCATAACGTGAAGAAAATTATCACTGTATTCAGTTTAGCAATGCTACTATCGCTACAAGGCTGTGCAGCGGTTATGGCAAGTAACCAACCGCATAAAAAGAACTTGACCGTTTTAGAAGTCGGAAAACATCGTAATAACGTGATTTCTGAATTGGGTGCGCCAGTCACCTCAGAAACCATAAATGGCGAACGTAAAGAGATTTATACCTTTCAACAAGGATATTCAAAAGCAGCAAGAATCAGCCGTACACTGTGGCACACGACTGCGGATATCGCCACGATTGGTCTATGGGAAATTATTGGTTCACCAACTGAGATCTACTTTAATGGGCAAAAACTCTCATATGAGGTTGTATTTGATGCCCAAGATAAAGTGAAATCTTCTCAGTTGATTCATACCAATACTGAAGACCATGCAGAATTAAAACAATAGTCTAGATAGACTATTGTTTGATCGGGCTTCCACCCAATGCCTGCATCAAGGTCACATAAGCATTGTACTGATTCTGTTTGGTTTCAACCAAACTGAGTCGTGCGTTACGGGTGGTCGCTTGAGCATCCAGTAAATTCTTCAAAGCGATCGCACCATTACGATAACGAACCTCCGTTAATCGCTCTGTTTTATCCGCTAGCTCTAGATTACGTTGTTGCAATTGCACCTGTTGATCAAGCTGAGTTCGATTGGATAAAGCATTCTCTACATCTGCAAAAGCCTGATATAGCGTCTGGCGATATTGAATAATTGCTTTTTCATATTCCAGATCGCTGATCGCAAGATCTTTCTTCATGTCGTTATATTGCAGAAAGGGAAGGCTTAAACTTGCACCTAAAGTTAAAGCAGGATTTTGCAAGAGTTGCGTTAAAGAGGTACTCGATGCACCCAAGTTACCAGTCAAATTAATCGAAGGATAATAACTGGCTTTGGTGGCATCTTTATTGGCAAGGGTTTTGCGTAAGCGCAGTTCAGATGCTTGTAAATCAGGGCGACGAGATAAAATTTCGGCTGGCAATCCAACAGCAATATTAGGCAATGCACTTTGAGGTAATTGCGCTGGCTCTTGAATATTCAGTTGTTGCACAGGTTGATGCAGCAGTACCGCAATGGCAGTGCGTGCCTCAACACGTTGTTGTTCGATCTGGCTTAAACTGGCTTTTTGGCTTTGTACCGATTGTTCGGCTTGGGTAAGGTCTAAACCTGAAACTGCACCTGCTCGGTATTGAGATTGAACCAATTCATATATTTTTTGCGTAGAAGCCAAATTTTGTTGGATGGTGTTATAACGCTCGTTTAAATAACCTAGTTGCCAGTAGAGTTTGGCCGTGGTGGCCACCAAACTTTGCGCTGTTGCTTGAAGATCTTGTTCGCTTGCCAGAGCTTCCCAACGACTTGCCTCAGTTTGATTGGCAAGTTTTCCAAATAAATCTAACTCATAACTCACGCCAACACTGGTTGATAAACCGCGATCACTACCATTTCCTGAACGGAGATCGTAGTTGTGACCTGTAGAAACACTAGAGCTGGTTCGAATACCTTGCTGATTTTCAGCCAAGCCTGCTTGTAAACGAGCTTGTTTCAAGGCGATACCTGCAACAGCAAGATCCGTATTTTTTGCTAAAACCTGATCAACTAATTGATTGAGTTGAGCATCATTAAATAATGTCCACCATTGATCAGTCAGTTTTACATTTTGTTCCTTTTGTGCATCGTACTGAAACTGTTGTGGTACTTGGACTGTTGGTGCGTTATACGGTGTTTTGACCACAGCAGAACAGCCAGCTAAGGAACCTGTGAGTGCTAGGGCAAGTCCTAATTTATTAAATTGAAAAGACATACTCAAATTCCTTATTCTCTTGCTAAAGCAGCAACTGGATCGAGTTGTGCTGCGTTTCGTGCTGGTAAGAAACCAAAAACGATACCAATTAAACTTGAGCATACAAAGGCAGCAACAATTGAAGTGGTTGAGTAACTCATTTCAATTACGCCTTTGGCAAAATGCCCGATGATTTGACCAATGCCTAAAGAGAGCAGGACACCTAGAACACCGCCTAACAGACAGACCAAGATCGCTTCGATCAAAAACTGCTGCAAAATATCGCTTTGTCTTGCGCCGACTGCCATACGTACCCCAATTTCTTGGGTTCGTTCAGTCACTGAAACCAGCATAATATTCATCACGCCAATCCCACCTACGACCAGAGAAATGACGGCAATGGCTGAGATCAATAAAGTCATCGTGGCTGTGGTTTGTTGAATGGTTTCACGAATACTGTCTGAGTTTTGAGTAAAGACATCTTGCGCGCCGTGACGCTGCTCAAGCAAAGTCAGGATGGCATTTTCAGCTGCTGTACTTGGATATTCATCTTTGATACGCACGATGATGCTACGAACATTGGACTGTCCCAACATACGGCTCATCACAGTGGAGTAGGGGAGATAGACATTTAAACTGTCGGAACTCCCCATAAAGCCTTTTTCCGCCTCAATGACACCAATAATTCGGCTTGGAACACTTCCCAATAGAATGACTTGACCTACAGGATTGGTACCATCAGCAAAAAAAGTCTTTTCTGTATTGGCATCAATCACCACATCCTGTGCACGTTGGGTGACACCAGCTTTGTCAAAAGGTTGTCCCGATTTGAAGGTCATGCCTCGAACATAGAAAAAGTCTTCACTCACACCATTTACGGTTGCGGAAGCTTCGGTATCTTTAAAACGTAACGTTACACTGGTGTTTGCAGATGGACTGACCCCATCGACATAAGGCTGTTCAGCTAATGCATCAGCATCCGCAGGAACCAAGGTTTTGACTTGGGAGGCCCTTGATGTATCACCAAACCCCCGACCTTGATAGACCGTGATGGTGTTGGTTCCGAGACTGCTGATATTTTCTAGAATTTGTTTTTGCGAACCATTACCGAGCGCCACAACAGAGACGACAGATGCGATCCCGATGATAATCCCAAGCATGGTTAAAAAGGTTCGCATGCGATGGGCATTCATTGCAAGCAGTGCCATGCGAAAAGCTTCACCGAGACGATCAAAGAAAGAACGCCAAGCAGAAGTTTTCTTTTGCGGCTCCCGTTGCAACGGTTGATGTTCAATGTCTGGATCAGTATTTTCAGGCGTATTGGCACGATCCGAAATAATATTACCATCACTGATTTCGATAATACGCGTTGCATTTTTGGCAACATTTAGATCATGGGTCACCAAGATAATGGTATGACCTTTGGCATTAAGTTCACGCAAAATTCGCATGACTTCAATACCACTATTTTTGTCTAATGCACCCGTCGGTTCATCTGCCAAAATAACATCACCACCATTCATCAAAGCACGTGCAATCGATACACGTTGCTGTTGACCGCCTGAAAGTTGGCTTGGGCGATGATGTAAACGTTCTCCTAGTCCGAGTTCAGACAACAGCTCTGCGGAACGTTCTTGGCGTAAATGGTTATCTACACCTGCATAGATTGCAGGAACTTCGACATTGCCCGATGCACTCAGATCCCCCAATAAATGATAACGCTGGAAAATAAATCCAAAATATTCACGGCGTAATTGCGCGAGTTCATCAGGTTCAAGTTGCCGTGTTTCACGGCCATTGACCAAATAACTTCCCTCAGTTGGTTTATCTAAACAACCGAGGATATTCATTAGGGTTGATTTGCCCGATCCTGATTGACCGACGATCGCAACCAACTCACCTGCATAAATCTTTAAATTGATGCCTTTGAGAATTTGGACCGTAGTTTCCCCCGCTGGAAATTCACGGGTCAGGTTACTGACTTCGAGCAGTGGTTTGGTCGAATGAATTTGATCTTGAGTCATATTACATTCTCATCGCACGCTGGCTACTGCGTTTGGCTGCGTCATTTGAGCTATCTGAACCATCAGCAATGATTACTTGATCACCTTGTTTAAGACCTTTGATGACTTCAACTGTGACACGGTTATTTAAGCCCACCAATACTGGTTGTGCTTTGGCAGAACCATCTGCTTGGATGACACGTACACTTGCGATACTGGCTTTTCCGTCAGCGACCAGTTGACGCTGTTCTGGACTTAGCTCAAGGCGGTTATTCGGACGTTGCTCGGTTTCATCATTTGATGCAGGCGCAGCACGATCTTTACGAGCAGGGCGTTTGCTACTTTGAACTGCTGCCGCAGGAATCGTTAGTACATTTTTAGCTTCAGCTAGGACAATGTAAACCTGTGCTGTCATGTCGATTCGTAATTTGCCATCTTCATTTGGTACATCAAATAGTGCATTGTAGTAAACAGCAGAATTTGATGAGGATGAAGAGCTATTGCTTGAGGTTTCAGTATTGATTGAATTGGGTGCAGGCTCAACTTGACGCAACTTTGCATAGTGTTTCTTTTCACTGTTGCCCAGCGTTGTGAAATAAACAGTTTGGCCTTTCTCCACTTTCATCACGTCTGCTTCAGAAATTTGCGCCTTGACGGTCATGTTATCTAGCGTTGCGAGTTTGACAATGGTCGGTGCAGTTTGGTTCGCATTTACCGTTTGACCTTCTTCAGTCACAATCGCCACAATCGTCCCATCCATCGGTGCAACAATACTGGTATAGCCTAAATCTTCTTTAGCTGTTGCAAGGGTTAGACGTGATTGTTCGATTTGGGCATTGATTGCTGCGATTTGAGCTTGTGCTGTTTTATAACTTGCTAGTGCCGATTCTAGCTCAGCACGAGAGGTGGCATCTTGGCTGAACATGGTTTGTTGACGCTTATATTCGGCTTCAACCTTAGCGAGATTGGCTTGTTGTACGGCCAGTTGAGCTTGTTGATTTTTAATATTGGCTTCCGCTGTTTTTAGCTCATTCTCTTGGCGTACTGAGTCAATTTGTGCGATGAGTTGCCCTTGTTTGACTTGGTCGCCAAGTTGCACATACATTTTTTTGACTTGACCAGAAACCTGTGCACCCACGCTGACCATTTTCGTGGCCTCTAAAATTCCTGTTGCCAAAACTGAATTTTCGATATCACCACGTCCTACTTCAGCCGTGATGTATTGTGGGGTTTCTGTTTTAGGCTTTAACATGAGCCAGCTTAATAAAGCAATCACGATAATACAGACCACAATGATGATTGTTTTTACAGGTTTCATCTTTTTAGAAATCATTTTTGGCATGGGACGAGTGCAAAGTTAAAAATTTTATTTAGTATAAAAGTGAAATAAGGATAAAGCGTGAATATTTTTAACCTAAAATGAGAATTATTCTCTATTTAATTTTTTTGTTTAGATCGATGGGGTAAATAATGTGCGTCCACAGAGTTCACTGATGGCTTGCAGCATTAAATGCTCTGAGTTCTCTTGAGACATTCCTTTAATTGCAGCATCAATGCGCAATAATAAATCAGACCACGTTAAAAATTGTCTTGGATTTAATCGACGCAATGCTTGTTGATACTGTGAGACTTTGGTTTTCCAAATTCCCAGTTGGATAGCATTATGTGGTTGTTCAAATAACTGCATTAGCAAACGCATTTCTTTACTTAGCGTCCAGAGAATAAGGCTGTCGGGTTCACCTGCGGCGATCAGATATTGATAGATCTTGACCGACTGAGCTAGATTACCTAGCAATAGAGCATCACTTAAATCATAAGTGGTGTAGCGCGATTGATCTTGTAAACACGCATAAAGCTGTTCGATTTGAATCTGCTGAATGTCAGGAAAAGTATCTGCAACACGCATCAAACTATTTTTTGCGGCTAGCAAATTATGCTCGTGGTGCTGCATCAACCATTGCCATGCATCATTGTTGAGTTGAATGCCAAGCTTTTCTGCTTCAATCGTTAAGATGCGTTGACGGTCTTGAGGATAACTTGCAGTGAGTGGAACAACGACGCCATTTGCTTCGACCACTTGGAAAAAAGCAGATTTTAAACTGCTACTGTCCTGCTTTGGTAAAACAATCAACAACAAGTTATGTTCATTATGTTGGATATAACTTTTGAGCTGTTTGATGCCGTTGGCATCAGGTTTAACATTGCCATGAACTTCGATGGCAAGTTGCTGCGAAAATAAAGATAAACTATTTAGCGCATTAAAAACATTTTTCCAGTCATTGGCGCTGCTGATGTCGTAACGTTGACGTTCAACTTCTTGCTCTTGCCAGCTTTTGCGAAACGCATCCAGTAGATTCTGTTCAAGCAAAGGCTCTTGCCCATGCATAATCCATGCACCACGAGCTTCTGCAACACGTTTTAAAGCCTGAACATAATCGAGTTTCATAAATCAGAATTAAGATTGAGCTTTAGGAAGGCGGTTCGCTGCAATTTGACGTGTCACTTGCTGTGCGACATCATCAATCACAATACGATTAAGATATGCTTCTTGCTGATTATCGGTGTTTACCGTTGCTACATCGTATTGGTAGGTACGTGAAGCCGTTAAAGTACGAGGTTCAGTAATTTTGTTACCCTCACGATCTTCAATCTGAAAAGTTACCGTTAAACGAAGAAGCACTTCAGTTAATTTACCGTTAAGAAGTTGGCGGCGAGGGGTATAATCCAGTACACGGAGCACATAAGCATCATTTGAGTTGCTGAGCTGTATACCTGTTGCCGTTAAATAAATACTTAAACGATTTTCAAGCTCATCGGTGTAGTCAGGCAAGACCAAAGTCAACTTGTTGTAAACCAGTGGTGTTGCCGCTGGATTGTTGCCTTTTAAATGGAAACCACAGCCGACTAAGCCTGCACTTAGACCTAAAGTTAAAACAATCGCAGCGAAACGTTGAGCTATATGCATGCTTTGTCCTTATGATCTTCCATCAAATATGGAAGATGTAATCTTGATAAATTGACCATATTTTAGAATCAAAGCCCGTTGAATAACAGCGGGCTTTGATGCGGTTTTGTTTCGATAAAGTTCCTACTCTCTTTAGGAGAAGGTTGGATGAGGAAAATAACCTCTCCCTAATCCTCTCCTGAGAGGAGAGGGAACATAACTAAGAAATTAAACCACCAAATTCACAAGTTTATTTGGTACAACAATTTCTTTCTTGGTCGGACCCGTCAAGAATTGTTGAACTTCTGGTAGCGCTTTAGCCAAAGCCAATAAATCATCTTTTGAAATATCGACAGCGACATCTAATTTACCGCGGAGTTTACCATTCACCTGTACAACGATCGTTTGTGTATTACGTGTCAATGCAGATGCATCTACTTGAGGGAATTCAACCGTAGTTAAATCCATTCCAAACTGAGTCAATAATGTTTGACTCAAGTGTGGTGCAAATGGCGCAAGTAAAATCAATAACGTAGTGATTGCTTCGCGTGCTACAGCAGCATCATTATCATCTTTTGCTTCAAACTTGTTAGTTGCATTGAGTAACTCCATCAACGCTGCAATCGCCGTATTGAATGCATGGCGACGTTCGATGTCATCACCCACTTTTTGGATGGTTTCATGCGTTTTACGACGTAAATCTTGTGCGTCTTTCGACAAGTTCGCAGTATCGATGACAGTTGTTTGATTGCCCGTTTCCAAGAATCCAGCAGCTAAACGCCATACGCGTTTTAAGAAACGGTTAGCACCTTCTACACCTGCATCAGACCATTCTAAAGATTGATCTGGTGGCGCAGCAAACATCATGAAGACACGTGCCGTATCTGCACCGTATTGGTCAATAATTGCTTGTGGGTCGATCCCGTTGTTTTTCGACTTCGACATTTTTTCTTGTCCGCCGATAACAACTTCTTGACCATCACCTGAGTATTTCGCAGAAAGGATACGACCTTTCTCATCACGTTCTAATTCGATGTCCGCAGGGTTAAACCAAGTCTTCTTACCATTCTCAGCTTCACGATAGAAAGTATCTGCAAGCACCATGCCTTGAGTAAGCAAATTCGTAAATGGTTCATTACCTTGTACTACACCCTCGTCACGCATTAATTTGTGGAAGAAGCGTGCATAAAGTAAATGCAAAATGGCATGTTCAACACCACCGATATACTGGTTTACAGGAAGCCAGTTTTGAGCAGCTTCTGGTTTAACCATTCCACCAGTAAAGTCTGGAGATGCATAGCGAGCATAGTACCAAGATGATTCTACAAAGGTATCCAACGTATCTGTTTCACGACGCGCATCGCCGCCGCAGTTAGGACACTTAGTCTCATAAAACTCAGGCATTTTATTCAGTGGGTTACCAGAACCATCTGGCACCACATCTGTTGGCAATACCACTGGCAATTGATCTTCTGGTACTGGCACCTGACCACAGGTGTTACAGTTAATCATTGGAATTGGACAACCCCAGTAACGTTGACGAGATACACCCCAGTCACGTAAACGGAATTGAACCTTAGCATTTGCTAAACTTTGTGGTTCTAATTTTGCGAGGAAAGCATCATAAGCAGCTTGGAAATCTAAACCGTCAAATTCGCCAGAATTAACCAATTTACCTTCTTTAGAGCCGTACCATTCCTGCCATTCAGTCGCTGAGTATTCAGCATCATCAGCACCTTTGGCATCAATCACTTGTTTGATTGGTAAGTTGAATTTATTGGCAAATTCGAAGTCACGCTCGTCATGTGCTGGAACAGCCATCACCGCACCAGAACCATATGACATCAATACATAGTTTGCGATCCAAACAGGGAGATCTGCACCTGTCACTGGATGCTTAACAAATAAGCCGGTTGCCATGCCTTTCTTTTCGGCAGTGGCTAAATCAGCCTCAGCAACCGATCCCATGCGACATTCTTCAATGAATGCAGCCAATTCAGGATTATTTTCAGCAGCCTTCAACGCCATCGGATGTTCAGCCGCAACCGCAACATAGGTCGCACCCATTAAGGTATCACCGCGAGTGGTATAAACCGTTAATCCTTCGGCATAAATTTCGGTGTTGCTCGATGGGAAGGTAATTTCCATACCCGTAGAGCGACCAATCCAGTTACGTTGCATGGTTAACACTTGTTGCGGCCAACCATCTTTCAATGTATCTAAATCGTCTAATAATTCTTGTGCATAGTCGGTGATGCGGAAGTAGTACATTGGAATATCACGTTTTTCCACCAATGCACCTGAACGCCAACCACGACCATTTTCAACTTGTTCATTGGCTAAAACGGTTTGGTCTACAGGATCCCAGTTTACAGTTGAAAGCTTACGATAGATCAAGCCTTTCTTATAAAGCTGAACAAATAACCATTGTTCCCAGTGATAGTATTCTGGTGTACAGGTCGCAAATTCGCGATCCCAATCGACAGATAAACCCAATTTTTTTAATTGGTCACGCATATATGCGATATTTTCAAATGTCCATTTTGCTGGTGCAACTTGATGAGCGATCGCGGCATTTTCAGCTGGTAAACCAAATGCATCCCAGCCCATTGGTTGTAATACCGTTTCACCTTTTAAACGATAAAAACGGCTGATCACGTCACCAATGGTGTAGTTACGCACATGCCCCATATGCAGTTTGCCACTTGGATAAGGGAACATCGACAGGATATAGCGATGTTTGCCCTCTACAGTGTCTGCAACTTTAAAAACTTTGCGATTGTCCCAGTCTTGTTGAACTTGAGGCTCAATGGCACTTGCTTGATATTCGGAGTCAATGTGAGAAGTCGTCATAGGGATATGCGATACAACAAAAAAGTAAAGTTAAGATTGCTGCACAGCATAGCGCAAAATCAGGTGAAATGTCAGTTTTTAGCAGTGTTTTTATTGGATATAAGTGAGGAGAATGTCTTGGACACTCTCCATAAACTTTTGAATTATCGATCTGCCAGCGCTTCTGCTATTTGTATATCTTGAGGTTGGTATGTTTCATCTCTAGGCGTACTTTCTTGTTGAGGATGATTTGTTGTCGATGTGGTGGTGTGTTGAGGTGATTTTTGCTGATTTTGTGAAGATGCATTGGCACTGCTTTGACTGTTATTTGAACCATAGGTTGAAATTTTATCTAAGCGTTTTGCTCCTTTAGGTGGTGGAGTAGTGGTGTAATGGGTCGAACCATTCGCATCGATCCATTTATAATATTGTTGAGCATATATTTGGCCAGAACAGAGCATGAATAAACTGGTTAAGGTTATGGATATGATTGTTTTTAAACGAGATGATTGCATTGTCATTTTCCCCAAGATCATTTGATCTGATCAGTTGTTTAATATTCAAAATAAATACTTTAACTGGAATTTATAAATACCAAAAGTACAATAATTGAAATAAAACTCATTTGAATATGCTGTTATTTTTATAACTGCACTGTTTAAAAAAACAGCAGCCAAAAAATATTATATAAAATCTGTTCCTTTAATCTTGACTTTGTGCAGGAAAGCAACAAAAATGCTTGCTTTAGTTTTATATGTGTTTATTTGATCACCCTTCGAATAAATAACATGGCTTGCAATGGACATTCTTTCTAGCCGAGAGGATGATTTTTTGAAATATGTTTATCCCAACATGTTTTGATTCGAGATGTAATAACAGCTTATACGGCTGATGAGTCAGAAAATTTTTCCTATTGCAGCAAAAACGAGTAGAATATGCACACTTATAAAAAGTGCATAAATTAATGAATGAAACACAGTTTATGTCTTCCATAAATTGTGCAAACACTAGGGTGAATCACGTTGGAACTTTTATCTGGTGGTGAAATGCTCGTTCGCGCCCTTGCGGACGAAGGCGTAGAGCATGTTTTTGGTTATCCAGGCGGCGCAGTTTTACATATCTATGACGCGCTATTTCAACAAGACAAAATCAATCATTACCTCGTACGTCATGAACAAGCAGCAGGTCACATGGCTGATGCTTACTCGCGCGTAACAGGCAAGACGGGTGTTGTACTAGTGACTTCTGGTCCAGGTGCAACCAATACAGTCACACCAATTGCAACTGCTTATATGGACTCAATCCCAATGGTGATTTTGTCTGGTCAGGTTGCGAGTCATTTAATTGGTGAGGATGCATTCCAAGAAACTGATATGGTGGGTATTTCTCGCCCAATCGTAAAACACAGTTTCCAAGTACGTCACGCTAGCGAAATTCCTGCAATTATTAAGAAAGCATTTTATATTGCGTCTTCTGGCCGCCCAGGTCCAGTTGTAGTTGATATTCCAAAAGATGCGACTAATCCAGCAGAAAAATTTGCTTATGAATACCCAGAAAAAGTGAAAATGCGCTCTTACCAGCCACCTTCACGCGGTCATTCAGGTCAAATTCGTAAAGCAATCGATGAATTGATTTCAGCGAAGCGCCCAATCATTTATACGGGTGGTGGTGTTGTTCAAGGCAATGCTTCAGATCTATTGACTGAGCTTGCGCATCTATTGGGTTACCCTGTAACCAATACCTTGATGGGATTAGGTGCATTCCCAGGTAACGATCCACAGTTCGTGGGTATGTTAGGGATGCATGGTACATATGAAGCCAACATGGCGATGCACAATGCGGATGTGATTTTAGCGATCGGTGCGCGTTTTGATGACCGTGTAACCAATAATCCTGCAAAATTCTGTACCAATGCAAAAGTCATTCATATCGATGTTGATCCTGCAACGATTTCGAAGACGATTATGGCACACATCCCAATCGTGGGTGCTGTAGAGCCAGTTCTTCAAGAAATGCTGGTGCAATTGAAACAAATGAACGTATCTAAGCCAAACCCTGAAGCGATTGCGGCATGGTGGTCTCAAATTAATGAGTGGCGTAAAGTTCATGGTTTGCGTTATGAAGAAGGTCAAAATGGTGTGATGAAACCTCAGCAAGTGGTTGAGGCATTAGATCGTGTGACCAATGGTGAAGCAATCATCACTTCTGACGTAGGTCAACACCAAATGTTTGGTGCAAACTACTATAAATATAAGCGTCCACGTCAATGGATTAACTCTGGTGGTCTTGGAACGATGGGTGTGGGTTTACCTTATGCCATGGCGGCAAAGCTTGCATTCCCTGACCAACAAGTGGTTTGTATCACTGGTGAAGCATCAATTCAGATGTGTATCCAAGAATTATCAACATGTAAGCAATATGGCTTAAATGTGAAAATTCTATGCTTAAACAACCAAGCTTTGGGTATGGTTAAGCAGTGGCAAGATATGAACTATGAAGGACGTCATTCAAGTTCTTATGTGGATTCATTACCTGACTTTGCCAAGCTCATGGAAGCTTATGGTCATGTGGGTATCCAGATTAACCATGCAGATGAGTTGGAATCTAAGCTTGCTGAAGCGATGGCGATCAATGACAAATGTGTATTCATTAATGTCATGGTTGATCGTACAGAGCATGTTTACCCAATGTTAGTTGCGGGTCAATCGATGAAGGATATGTGGTTAGGTAAAGGGGAGCGTACATAATGAGACATATTATTTCTGTACTCGTTGAAAACGAGGCTGGTGCGCTTTCTCGTCTTGTTGGTTTGTTTAGTCAACGTGGCTATAACATTGAAACGTTAAACGTTGCACCAACAGAAGATGAAACTTTATCTCGTCTGACGTTAACCACCTATGGTGATGATCATAAAATTGAGCAAATCACCAAACAACTCAACAAATTAGTTGAAGTTGTAAAAGTGGTTGATTTGTCAGAAGGTGCGCACATCGAGCGTGAATTGATGTTAATCAAAGTGAAAGCTTTGGGTGCGGCACGTGCTGAAATTAAGCGTACTGCCGATATCTTCCGTGCTCAAATCGTGGATGTAACACCGACCACTTACACAATTCAAATCGCGGGTACAACGGACAAGATTGATGGTTTTATTGACGCATTGGCTGAAAATACCATCCTAGAGGTTGTACGCTCTGGTGTTTCAGGCATCGCGCGTGGCGAAAAAGTTCTAACAATTTAGTATATATTTCTCCCAATTTTGGTTGAAGCAATGCCAAAATTGGGAGCGACCAAATCTGTCCTTGTATAACAAGGGAAATGACAAAAATTTTAGCGGAGAAAACAGATGCAAATTTTTTACGATAAAGACTGTGACTTATCAATCATCCAAGGCAAAAAAGTTGCCATCATTGGTTATGGTTCACAAGGTCACGCTCATGCGCTTAACTTGAAAGACTCTGGTGTGGACGTAACTGTAGGTTTACGTGCTGGTTCAGCATCTTGGAAAAAAGCTGAAAACTCAGGTCTTAAAGTATCTGAAGTGCCTGCAGCTGTTGCTCAAGCTGATTTAGTCATGATTTTGACTCCAGATGAGTTCCAATCTCAACTTTATCGTGATGTGATTGAGCCAAACATCAAAGAAGGTGCAACTTTAGCATTTGCACACGGTTTCTCTGTTCTTTATAACCAAGTTGTTCCACGTAAAGATTTAGACGTGATTATGGTTGCTCCAAAAGCACCTGGCCATACTGTACGTTCAGAATTCCAACGTGGTTCAGGTGTTCCTGATCTTATCGCTATTCACCAAGATGCTTCTGGTAATGCACGTAATGTTGCACTTTCTTACGCTTCTGGCGTAGGTGGTGGCCGTACGGGTATCATCGAAACTTCTTTCCGTGAAGAAACTGAAACTGACTTATTCGGTGAGCAAGCAGTTCTTTGTGGCGGTGCGGTTGAGTTGGTTAAAATGGGCTTCGAAACTTTGGTTGAAGCTGGTTATTCACCAGAAATGGCTTACTTCGAATGCTTACATGAACTTAAATTGATCGTTGACTTGATGTTCGAAGGTGGTATCGCTGACATGAACTATTCAGTATCAAACAATGCTGAATACGGTGAATACGTAACTGGCGTTGAAGTAATCAATGAACAGTCTCGTGAAGCAATGCGTAATGCATTAAAACGTATTCAGTCTGGTGAATATGCGAAGATGTTCATCCAAGAGGGTGCATTGAACTATCCATCTATGACTGCTCGTCGTCGTCAAAATGCAGCACACGGTATCGAAGTGACTGGCGCTAAATTACGTGCGATGATGCCTTGGATTCAAGCGAATAAGATCGTTGATAAAGAGAAAAACTAATTCTCTAATCAATTGATTTGAATGCGAAGACCCACTCTATTTGAGTGGGTTTTTTATGTTTATTGTTACGTGCCTCAAAAAGATGAAAGCACTGCTTTCCATTTTTGTTCCTTGCGTAGGGCGAAAGCGATGCTTTCTTATTCCCTACTCAGGATTCAAGCAAACAAGATTGTTGATAAAGAGAAAAAACTAATTCTTAGTCTCTGAATTAGTTAAAAAATCCTTGTTGAAATAACAAGGGTTTTTTGTTTGGATAACAGAGTTATAACAATCTAAACAGAAAAATAGGCTTAATATTGATTATGTTTTGAACATAATTGTGTTGTTAAAATATCAAAATAAATAAAATTTTGCATTATCTGGGGGAGTTGTGCAGTTTAAATGTATATTGATAGCGAGATAGAACGATTATAAAAATCTAGCGAAGACGGAATTTATAGATAAAAATAGAATGAATGAAACAGTTGATTTCATTGGGGTGAAATAATTCTATGTTTATATTCTATTGATTTATAAAGTGAAAAAGACTTGACCTTATGCTAGATGATGTTATTGTTAAGAAAAGTTTATGAATTGTATTTCGTCGCTTTCTTGAGTGTGAAGGATCGTTCTGGTTTTTTGGGCATATTGCTCCGTAAATAAAAAAAAGTACTGAATAATCATGGAAGTCCTTTATGGTACACGTTGATTACGATAGCACATTGGTCATCGTTTCCATTCTGGTTGCAGTGGTAACATGTTACGCTGCAGTTTCGATGGAAGAACTCGTTTTTAAAGCTGCTTATAAAAAGTTTGAAAAGAACATTTTAATTGCGAGTGGTCTAATCCTTGGATTAGCGATATGGTCAATGCATTTTGTGGGGATGCTGGCAAGTCATTTGCCAGAGGGATATCATTTTGATATCGGATTGACAGTATTGTCATATCTGATAGGTGCTGTTGCATCAATTTTTGCGGTATGGCTAACCACTCGACCTACTTTGCCGACTGCTCGTCTAATTTTAGGTGCGGTCTTTATGGGCTTAGGCATATCAGGTATGCACTATATTGGTATGATGGCACTGACGGTTGATTACCATCAAATGTATTATGATCCGTTGTTGGTGATTTGCTCGATTTTGATTGCAATCAGTGGCTCTGGTTTAAGCTTTTTCTTTGTTTTTAAATACAAGGTGGCAGTTCATCACCGTGTTGCTCTAAAAGCAGTTGTTGCTCTACTCATGGCACTCAGTATCGTCGGTATGCATTACACAGGTATGGCGGCGACATATTTTAATGAAAGCCTATTTGACATCGCTACACCTGCACAAACTGAACAAAGTATTTTATTATTTACGATCATTTTTATTGCCAGTTTGGTTTTTGTTGCAGGCTTTGCTGTGGCGGTATTAGAAGCTCGTTTGGAGCAACGTAATCAGCAGCTCATGCTGATTAATAAAGAGCTTGCGACACAGTCACTGCATGACTCATTAACTAAACTGCCTAACCGTTTATTTTTAACTGACTACGCCGAAGTTATTTTCCCTCTTCATCATTTACACAATCAAAAAGTCGCATTTTTCTATATTGATTTAGACCGCTTTAAATCAGTGAACGATGCATTTGGACACCACATTGGTGATCAGCTCTTGATTCAAATGGCACATCGTTTGAAATCGAAGTTAAATGCAAATCAGCGGCTTTTCCGTATTGGAGGAGATGAGTTTGTTCTTATCTCAGAAAATACCGAAAGTGCTGAGGCAATGAGATTTGCAGATGAGATATTGCATCATATTCAAGAAACTTATTTGATTGCAGGAAAGGATATTAATATTTCAGCCAGTTTGGGGATCGCGATCTATCCTGAGCATGGTCGTAATATACAAGATCTTCTGATTAATGCAGATATCGCCATGCTGACCTCTAAAGATCAGGGACGTAATACCTATACAATGTTTCATGCAATGTCTGATCAACAGGACGTGCGTAGTCGATCAAAATTGATCAATGACTTATACAAAGCAGTAGATGAGCAGCAGTTTGTTCTGTTTTATCAGCCCAAATTTACAGCGAATTACGAAGTCTGTGGTGTTGAGGCATTGATCCGATGGAAACATCCAAGCTTGGGATTATTAACGCCACAGATGTTTATTGACGGCGCTGAAAAAACAGGTTTGATCATTCCAATGGGCTATTGGGCATTAGAGCAAGCCTGTCAGCAAATTCAAAAATGGGAACAGAGTAACAGTCCGTTTTATCCGATCGCTGTAAATTTATCCGCACTACAATTTGAAAATAAAAAATTATTTAGTGTACTGGAACAACTGATCGCACAATATCAGATCAAACCACATAATCTAATTCTCGAAATTACAGAATCAACAGCCATGCATCACATTGATGCTAGTGTTCGCACTTTGGAACGCTTACGACAACTCGGTATTCGTATTGCGATTGATGATTTTGGAACAGGGTATTCGAGTTTTTTATATTTAAAAGATTTGCCTGTAGATGAACTTAAAATTGATCGTGGGTTTATTATTGATTTGCAGCCAAACTCAAAAGAAGAAGCAATTTTAGAAAGTATCATCCACCTTGCCACAAAGTTGGGTTTAACCGTGACAGCGGAAGGTGTAGAGACTCAACAGCAAGCAGATATTTTAACTAAATTAGGTTGTCATCAATTACAAGGTTACCTGTTAGGGATCCCTGTCAATGTTGAAGGCTTGGTATTGCATCGGCAACAACATTTTGCTTAAGTATCAATGAGATTAGGTTGTTGCTTGGATGTAAATCAACAACCTAAATTTCAATGGTATAGATGTTTTAATCAGACCGTTCCGCTAACCATTGGTTGACCACTGGCCAAACGGCTTGAGGTGCTTGATTGCCAGATACCAATCCCATATGCCCACCAGCTACGATTTTGAATTGTTTATCTTCACTGCTAATCAAATCCATGAGTGGGCGAACAGCTTCAGCTGTGACGATGATGTCTGTATCTCCGCCAATTGCCAGTACTGAGCAATCAATATCTTTTAGGTTTGCAACTTGATCTCCAAATTGAACTCGACCTGTTGATAACTCATTGTCTATCCAGAAGCGTATGATGATATCGCGCATGACACCACCAGGATAAGCCAGCATGTTATCGACAAAAGAACTTGAAGTTGCATGGTTAATCACAAACTGACGATCATTCAAATTCTTTAAAAGTTCCCAGTAGTTTTTGACGTTTCCGATAGGATCGGTAAGTTTGAAACCTAGCGTGTTTTGCCAGCCATGAATGTGAAAGACGCGACTTGGAATCTGACGAATACGAAAGTTGGTATTATTGCGAATCCATTTTGCAGGGATGGTCAGGCGCTGATAAAACTTGCCCATATAACCTGATTTATGCGTGTTAATTGGGGATGCTAAAATCAGTAGATTTTGGATGTTTTTGTCTTTGAAAAGTGCGGTGTAGCATAGCGAAAGTGCACCACCTAAACTCCAACCATAAAGTGAAAGCTGTTGCTGACCGCTATGCTCACGGACCTTTTCAATAAAATCAGGCATAAACGTTTTTACATAAGTACCAAGATTATATTTGGCTTGGCGTAGACTCGGGCTACCCCAGTCAATGAGATAGACATCAAATCCTTGAGCCAGAAAATAACGAACTAGACTACGATGGGGAAATAGATCATAAATCAACATGTTCGCAGCCAAAGGAGGAACAATCACAAGAGGAATACGATGTTTAGGGGATTGATCCGAATGCGCAGTGTAGTGACGTAAACTAATGATTTCACGCTGATAAATGACATCAAAAGGTGTTTTTCCTGATAAGACCAGTTGATGTCCTCTTAAAATACGATCAGCTGCGTTTGTAAATACATGTTGTGTGCGTTGACCTGCACGACTGCTGAAGATTTTCTGTGCAGCTTGAGAACCAAGCAAATTACGTTTAACTTTTGGCAATTGAGTCATTGGAACCTAAAACTCTAAGGTTGCGATGGAATAGCCGCATATTAGAAGAAAAAAGAAATTAGCTCAGTGACTCATCTGCTTAACTTATATTCCAAAATGATCAATTTAAGTGTTTTACTATAAAAACAGTCCCACAGACTGTGGAATGAAATTTTTAGGGGCAGATTACTTTTACTAGTCATTTCGTGGTAATAGGCGAAAGATTTGCCCCTAAGGCGATTTTATAAATTATGGAAGCAAGGCTGAACTATATAAAACAAGCCCAAGTGAGAAGAAATCACTTTGCTTGCTTCTTTGTAATTGTTTTCCATAGCTTGTATCAAGTTGAATACGATCCTTGCGCAACATATAACGAAAACCTGTTTGTACGAATGATTCTTTGCGATCATTGCCATATAACTCGCTCGTGAGTGCGAGGCGCGGAGCAACCTGCGTTTCACTGCCCACACCCCAAGTAAAAAAGTTCCGATGATCTTGTTTTTCATGTGACCAGCCAAGATTAGCATGCACTATAAAAGCATCATCCATAATGGATAGGCTGACTGGAACAGAGGTGTACCAAATCTGATCAGTGGAATCATTTACATTGAACTGACTACCGGTGACCAAGCCTATTCCCCAACTATTTGTTTCTAATGCTTTTAGTAATGTCTTGGCTTGTAGAACTGCATAATTTTGCGGGTCTGCTTGATCTGTATCCGTGCGTCCCATACCCAAGGCGAGTTCGAAGTTAGAGCCAAAATTACAAGCTGGAATACTCCAGTACTCTCGATCATCGGCATGTTTTTGCATCCATATTTCGAGTTGGCAGCTTTTTGCATCGACGACTGATGCATCATCTACATGCATTGGTCGCCCTGCAAAGAGCTGCATACTGATCGACAGTGCAGTGAAACTGAGAACGAGTTTTAGTAATTGACTTTTTAATTTGAACATACACATCACTCCTATTGTTGGAGGGCGAATGTGAGTGCTTGTTATCTCATTAAATCTTGGATAGATAAAACAGAGGTCTGAAAGATACAGATGACCTTACCTTGTATCCACAAGGAAAGGTCTTAAGAGAAGAGCTTTTTGTGGATACTAGACGAAAATAGATCGACTACAACTGTTGCTAGAACAAGTACTCACAATGAAGCCCCTTAAAATGAATTGCGCGGATTTTAGCAATCGATGACGCAAATTTACAAGTGAATTTTTCATGACGATCAATGTATATGTTTATCGATCTTAAAACTTTTCTCTAACCCAACCATATGCCGCAGCAAAGGGCAGAGCTGTTCTAGCCAAATAAGGGACATGCCATAATCCGCCATGATTGGCATTTTCCATGATCAGTTCAAGTGGATGATCCAATACCTTTTCTGGGTTGGTCGCACTTTCTGGATTATTTAAATCATGTACCCAAAGTGCAGCCATAATTGCATTGGTGGTTTCGGGGCTAAATGTTTCAACTTTAAATAAATCTGCACCTGAAAAAGCTGCTTTTAAAATTGGATTTTTCACAACAGAATGAGTGGTTGTTGATGGGGCAATATTGATTACGGTTTTTTGACCACGCGCACGTGCAGAAATCGCAAACCACTGTTGCAAGCGTTTTGCGAGTGCATAGTTTGGACCTTGCTCAATCACCATGCAGTCGGAAATACCATATTGTTGACCATTATCTGATTGAATTAACTGTTTCAAATTGGGTTTGAAAAAGTTGCTAAGAGAAATATTGTGAATGAATTTAGTGAGCAGTTTTTCTACGATTGGGCGCTGTTTAATTTTATTCTGTATAGAATGTACGACTGCTTTTGGAATGGCATAGATATCGGTCGGCGTCAGCATAAACATGATACTGCTATCAGGTTTGTGTTGACTCACTTGTTCCATGATACTGATCATCGCAATCGAAACACGGACATGTTTTTCACCATCTAGATATGCAATACCTGCCAAATCTAAACTCTTAGAAAAGGTGTTTAACCAATTGGCAATCTCTGGTGTTTGAGTCAGTAAATTTGCACCAAGCTGCTGTCCATCTTTTGTTGTAGAGATTTGAGGTGCAATTAAAGTCGCATTTCCTGTTTCAATCACTTTGGTAATTTTTTCCCAAATCGCAGGGTTTGGTAAATCAATTGCAACAATATTGGCACGCCATTTTGCCAGCCAACTTAAAGGACCTGCTTCTGAGCCTGCACCGAATAACACCATAGTGCGCTTTGATAAATCAAACCATTCAGGATGTTGATTGAGTAAGCGGAGTGCCTTGGCATGACTAGGTTCGATGACTTGTTGTTGTTCCCAAAGATCAATTTGCTGTAATAGCGCTTCGCCTTGTAATTTTTTGCCATGATAAGGAATAAACCACGGTTCAATGGTTGAATTGCCTGTTCCTTTTAAAATAAAACGTTCAAATGGTTGATCTTTAATATTTGCCATGGCATGACTTAAAGCATCATTTTGTTCTGCACGATTAAAATTAAATGAGGCTTTGGCCGCTTCCAGTCCACTTTGTGCAATTCGTATAGGATGATCGACAGATTCGATACCTGCTTTAACCAATTCTTGAAAATAAACAGGGTAATTTTTTCTCCAGTTTTTTTCGGCAATGAGTTTAGAGGCATAAGGTGAATCAACACTTTGTAGTGCTGATTTAAGGATTTGTTTTGCGGTTTGAGTTGTACTGGGTACTTTTCTTCCTGATGGTATCGGAAATTGTATGCCATCACGATTGGATTGTATTTTTTTACTCAACTGAATACTCCATTATCTTCAAACTTAATTCAAAAGATCTCATTCATCATCTATGCCATCTTAGTCACCCAATCAAGTAAAGAAGATGGCAAAATGTGTATTAATGAATTGAAGTTTTTATTTGATTGATATTGGAAGAGATTTAGTTCGCATTTAAAACTATTTATGCGTAGATTTTGGCTGATATTCATTGATCACTTCAAGTGCAGCGCGAAATGCTTCTTGTGTTGCTGGTGCACCGCAATAAGGTAGGCTATGCAATAAAACTTCCTGAATTTCTTCAACACTGGCGCCGTTATTCAATGCACCACGAATATGACCTTTAAGTTCCGTTGGACTTTTTAGTGCAGTTAAAAAAGCAATCGTCACTAAAGAGCGATATTTACGTGGTAAAATCCCGTCACGTTGCCAAGTTGACCCCCAAGCATGTTCATTGATCCAATCTTGTAAGGGTTGAGTGAAAGGTACGGTATTGTCTTGAGCACGTTTGACAAAGGATTCTCCCATCACTTCGGTGCGAACTTTTAAACCATTTTCATAATCTTGTTGTGACATATTTTTTACTCTTATAGCAGCGGAAAAGATTGGATTTGTCCATCGATATAGACTCATCCTAATTCAATCATTATTTGAGCTAAAGTTATACTAGCTGACTGTGATGTTCTCAATTTAAATAAATGAAATTATTTTTAAGATAAGTACGCTATAGTAATTTTTTAATTCAATTTGTCTAACAATAAAGTTATATAGATATATGCCTTAAATATGAAGAAAGTAATTTACTGATCTAACTCGTTATCATAATTTTTTGGATAAAAAAGGTAATCAATAGATGAGTACTGATGTTCCTGTTTTATATGATGAAGATACAGCTACCCCAATACCTACTATTTGGAGAGAGACACTTATACAAATAGTAGAAGCTTTTAGAACTAATGATTTGACATCTATTAATCATATTGAAGGTGTCCAAAATATTGAGTTAGAGTATCTTCAAGAGATTGCAGAAAATATTATAAATTATGGTGAAACATTAGTGAGCTTGCCCGACGAAACGTGGAACAGCTCACAAGCATATTGGATGGGATTTTGTTGGGATATTATCCTTGATTTGTTTACAGAAAGAGAAGGGCGTAGCGATTTAATTCTGTCGATGAGAGTATTTGAGACAAATGGAGTATTCGAGTACTCAATTCAAGACATCTATGTACCTTAGAAAATCATGAAGATGATTGTTTTGTGAATAACTCAAGAGCTATCAACAATGCATAAAACATACTCTCTAAATCTGCTACAATTGCGCCAATTTCGAATTCTCACTTTTTCAGTTAGTTCATATTAGAAAATGATATGTACTGAACTGCGTATATATTGAAGATTTTTCTCATGAGTTTTAAAGACGAATTGGCAGCACAGGTTGCCCAACGACGCACATTTGCGATCATTTCCCACCCCGATGCGGGTAAGACAACGATGACAGAAAAACTGTTGTTATGGGGGAAAGCAATTCAGGTTGCGGGTATGGTAAAAAGCCGTAAATCTGATCGTGCAGCAACCTCAGACTGGATGGAAATGGAAAAAGAACGTGGAATCTCTATTACCACGTCGGTCATGCAATTCCCTTATAAAAAGCACACCATCAACTTATTGGATACACCGGGACATGAAGACTTCTCGGAAGATACCTATCGTACCTTGACGGCGGTTGACTCTGCTTTAATGGTGATCGATGGTGCAAAAGGTGTCGAAGAAAGAACCATTAAATTGATGGAAGTGTGTCGTATGCGTGACACACCGATTATCTCATTTGTGAACAAGATGGACCGTGAAATTCGCGAGCCATTGGAATTACTTGATGAAATCGAGAATGTTCTCAATATTCGTTGTGTACCGATCACATGGCCTTTAGGTATGGGGCGTGATTTTGCAGGTGTGTACAACCTGATTGACAACAAATTTTATGTATATAAAGCTGGTTTTGGTTCAACCATTACGGATATTGAAGTTCGTGATGGTTATGATCATGCGGATATTCGTGAGAAAGTTGGAGAGTTGGCTTGGGCATCTTTTGAAGAGTCACTTGAGTTAGTTCAAATGGCAAACGAGCCACTTGATCGTGAGTTATTCTTACAAGGTAAACAAACACCAGTTCTATTTGGTACAGCACTAGGTAACTTTGCGGTTGATCATGTATTGGATGCCTTTATCAATTGGGCACCAGAACCTAAAGCACATCCGACTCAAGAACGTACAGTCGATGCGAACGAAGAAGGATTCTCAGGCTTTGTCTTTAAGATTCAAGCAAACATGGATCCGAAACACCGTGACCGTATTGCCTTTATGCGTATTTGCTCTGGTAAATATGAAAAAGGCTTGAAAATGAATCATGTGCGTCTTGGTAAAGATGTACGTATTAGTGATGCATTAACTTTCCTCGCAGGTGAGCGTGAGCATCTAGAAGAAGCTTGGCCAGGCGATATTATTGGTTTACATAACCACGGTACCATCCAGATTGGCGATACTTTTACTAGTGGTGAAAAATTACATTTCACAGGGATTCCACACTTTGCACCTGAAATGTTCCGCCGTGTCCGTCTAAAAGATCCTTTGAAATCTAAGCAATTGCAAAAAGGTTTAAAAGAGTTATCTGAAGAAGGTGCAACTCAGGTGTTTATGCCGCAAATCAATAATGATCTGATAGTGGGCGCTGTCGGTGTGTTACAGTTTGATGTGGTCGCCTATCGCTTAAAAGAAGAATATAAAGTGGACTGTATTTATGAGCCAGTGAATGTTCATACGGTGCGTTGGATTCATTGTGACGATGAAAAGATCCTTAATGAATTTAAGAAAAAAGCACATGATCAATTGTCAGTTGATGGTGGTGGTCATTTAACTTATCTAGCGCCGAGTCGTGTTAATTTACAGTTAATGCAAGAGCGTTGGCCTGATATCGAGTTCCGTAATACACGAGAACATTAAAAATATAAAAACAGCTTCTATGATTAGAAGCTGTTTTTAATTGAAGATGCTAAAAATAAAGGGATGAGTGATCATGAATATTTTAAAACCACTTGCTACGATCAGTTTAATGATGGGAATAATGGCTTTAACCGCATGTGATCGTCCTGATAAAAGTGAAGCAGATTCCACAATACAGCAGACATCTAAAATAGAAAAAGCCGAGGTACTGCCTTATTTAAATATCCAAGAAGCAAAAGCGAAGTATGCTTTACCTTTTTGTGAGAAGAAAAATTGTATCGATATTGCGATTCAAACGGTCAATACTCAAGATCATTGGCTTAATTCATGGATTGAGCAGCAACAGTCAAATGTGATTCAGCATCAAATCGAATTAAAGCAAAATATGAGCTTGCAACAAGCGATCAATGCATATGTGAAAAAGTCTGATGAGTGGCAGGATAAATATTCACAAAATAAAGCCTATGAGTTACAGATGAGCACTCGTATTGCCTCACAACGTAACCAATATGTATTGTTGCAGATTGGGGTAGATAGTAAACAAGAAGATGTTTCGGTCAAGGATCGTTACTATTTTTTTGTTGCTGATCGGAAGCTGCTAAAATCTTTAACGGTATTGGATGTGATTCAAAAGAATCAACAAACGGTGATGCATAGTCTAATTCAGGCACATTATCAAACATGGCGTGAACAACAGTCTGCTGAGGTCAATAAACAGCTTCCGAAAACTTTATATTGGGGGCAAGCAGATTGGTTTTTTGATGGTGAAGGGATTGGTATTCATTATCGTGCCAATGAGATTAGTAAAGATGCACCACAACTGGATATTTACTTTACGACTGAACAAACGAAACAAATGCTACAACCTGAAATCTACCAAAAAATGTTTTAAATTTTGGGCGGCTACGTATAGAAATTGCATGTATGCCTAGTAGTTTCAAATGAAGTTCGATAGCATTTAAAAAATCTTGTGTGATAACAATGCTTATAGGTTCCAGATGAAAACATTTTATAAATATAGCGTTCTTGCCTGTGCAATTTTACTTGCTGCTTGCCAACCAAAATCAGAACCGAAAGAATCACAGGAACAAACCAAAGATCCTGTTGTAGAGCAGCAAACAGAAACAACTTTGCGTGGTGAAACGGTGAAAGTAGAGCTGACTTTGCCAGAATGTAAGGGAAATACTTGTCCAGAATTTGTTGTAGAGCGTTTGCAGAGTAATTTCCCATTTATTGATCAATTTTTAGATCAGCAGATCTTAGATCAGTTAAGCAAAATGTTAGATATTGTTGATATTGAAACGGCAGTATCTAGTGTACAAGCAGCTGAGCAGGAGCCTAAAATAACACCTCAAGTTCAACAGTATGCTAATGCTTTTATTAAAGTAGATGAGGAGTTAAAAGCATTGAGCGTTAATCATCAAATTAGTTTGATGGTGAAGCCTAAAATCTTACAAACAGAAGGTAGCTTGGCAACGATTGTTTTAAATAGTAGTAGTTATATGGGGGGAGCGCATGGCTCCACTGCACAACAATATTTTAATTTTGATTTAGTCCAGCAAAAGCAGGTGCAGTTAAAAGATTTATTGTTACCTAAACAGCAAGCTGTGTTGAAAAAGCTGACCCATGATGCATTTAAAACATGGATTGTGGATACTAAACTTGCCAATAATCCTGAAGAATATGAGCAAGCATGGCCATTTCAAATGACGGAGAATTTCTTGTTTGGAGAACAAGGATTAATTTTACAATATGGTGAATACGAAATAGGTCCTTATGCAGTCGGTTTGCCGCGTCTGGTTATTCCTTATGATCAACTGCAAGGTGTAATAAAACCTGAGTACTTACCGAAAGTGGATGCGCCAGCAGCTTCGACACCTGTGACATCTTCCTAACTTCCTATGAAACTTGAAGGTCGGTAGATTGCAAAATAATAGAAGGGATAGGTAACTCAATATGCAGCTATTTGATACCCATACCCATTTCGATGTTGCCGATTTTGATCTAGATCGGCAACAGTTGGCGGTGCAGGCAAAACAGGTCGGCGTGGAAGCGCTGATTTTAATCGGTTTTATTGAGTCCCGCTTTGATACATTGATTCAAACCCATCAACAATTACAAGGTTGGGACAATGTTCCCAAATCGTATCTTGCACCCGGTTTACATCCTTTTTATATTGAGCAACATCATGAGGCTCATCTACAACAGCTTGAGCGGATATTACAGCAACATGATTGTGTTGCGGTGGGAGAGATTGGTCTAGATACCTTTTTAAAACAGCATAAGCAGCCTGAGTTATTCGCCAAACAACAATATTATTTTAATGCCCAGCTTGAACTAGCCAGCCAATACAACAAGCCTGTGTTATTGCATATTCGCAAAGCACATGCTGAAAGTATCGCGATATTAAAAGCACAGAAATTTAAATTGGGTGGGATTGCACATGCTTTTAGTGGTGGGGTCGAAGAAGCGAAAGCATTGGTAAAACTCGGATTTAAAATTGGGATCACAGGACAAATCACCAATCCAAACGCCAAGAAATTACATCAAGTGGTACACGCGATCGGCTCAGAACATTTAGTGATAGAAACGGATTGTCCTGATATGACACCATTATGCTGTCAAACATCGACCGAACACCGCACACGTAATACCCCTGTTAATTTACCGTATGTACTTGAGTATTTGGCTGAAATTCTGGGGCAATCACAAGAAGTCCTTGCCCAACAAATATGGCTAAACTCTTTGAGCACTTTGAATATAAAATTTTAGAATAATAAGAACATAATCTCAGCCCCAATAAGATACTAAAAGGGAACACATTGTTTCCCAAACAAGGGTACATTAAATAAAGCACTTCATAATAAACAAAGCGCCAATACTGGGAGGGTAACCTTATGGCCAGATATAGCAAAATTAATAGTTTCAATGCATTACAAACACTAACAGTCGGTTCTACATCCTATCAAATCTATAGCTTAGCTCGAGCAGCTGAGCAACTCGGTAATATTGATAAGTTACCTAAGTCTTTAAAAGTTTTATTGGAAAATTTATTGCGCTTTGAAGATCAAAAAAGTGTAAAAGTTGAGGATATTCAAGCCTTAGTTGATTGGCAAAAAGACAAACGCTCTGATCAAGAAATTCAATATCGCCCGGCACGTGTCCTGATGCAAGATTTTACAGGGGTACCGGCTGTTGTTGATTTGGCGGCAATGCGTGCTGCGATGGCAAAGGCAGGTGGAGATCCAAACAGAATCAATCCATTGTCACCTGTAGATTTGGTGATTGACCACTCGGTGATGGTCGATCATTTTGCCAATCAAAATGCATTTGATGTGAACGTGAGAATTGAGATGGAGCGCAATGGCGAGCGTTATCAATTTTTGCGTTGGGGGCAATCTGCTTTTGATAATTTTAGTGTTGTGCCACCTGGTACAGGCATTTGTCACCAAGTCAATTTGGAGTATCTTGCTCAAGCCGTCTGGTTAGGTGAAGATGATGGGCAGACGTTTGCATTTCCAGATACCTTGGTCGGTACTGACTCGCATACGACTATGATCAATGGTTTAGGTGTTTTGGGTTGGGGTGTCGGTGGGATTGAAGCGGAAGCTGCAATGCTTGGACAGCCTGTATCGATGCTGATACCTGAAGTCGTCGGTTTCAAATTAACGGGTAGACTAAATGAGGGAATTACTGCGACAGATCTGGTCTTAACGATTACACAGATGCTTCGCCAAAAGGGTGTGGTCGGTAAGTTCGTTGAGTTCTATGGTGATGGTTTAGCTGATTTGCCGTTGGCTGATCGCGCGACGATTGCCAATATGGCACCTGAGTATGGTGCGACCTGTGGTTTCTTCCCGATTGATGAAGTTACATTGTCCTATTTGGCATTGACAGGCCGTCAACAACAACGAATTGATTTGGTTGAGGCCTATAGTAAAGCCCAAGGTTTATGGCGAAATACAGGAGATGAACCCGTATTTACCGATACATTAAGTTTGGATATGAGTACGGTTCAAGCCAGCTTAGCTGGTCCAAAACGTCCACAAGATCGTGTGCTACTGGCGGATGTAGCAAAGACTTTTAATACATTGATGGAACTAACACTAAAGCCTGTCGATGAAATGAAAGAACAATTGGAAAATGAAGGCGGAGGTGGCACAGCGGTTGCGGCTAAGCAGGCTAATTTGCCTCATGAAAGTCCAGCTTGCACGATTGATGGGCAAATCTATCCTTTGAACCATGGTGATGTGGTGATTTCAGCCATTACGTCATGTACCAATACTTCGAACCCAAGTGTGATGTTAGCCGCAGGCTTATTGGCGAAGAAAGCAATTGAAAAAGGTCTACAGCGAAAACCTTGGGTGAAAAGTTCACTTGCACCAGGCTCAAAAGTCGTAACAGATTATCTTGCTGCGGCAGGTTTGACTCCCTATTTAGATCAATTGGGTTATAACCTTGTCGGCTATGGTTGTACCACTTGTATCGGAAATTCTGGACCTTTACCTGATCCAGTTGAAGAAGCAATTCAATGTCATGACTTAAATGTCGCTTCTGTACTGTCAGGCAATCGTAATTTTGAAGGGCGTGTTCATCCACTGGTGAAAACCAATTGGTTGGCATCACCGCCTTTGGTTGTTGCTTATGGTTTAGCGGGGAATATTCGTACGGATTTAACTTCTCAACCGATTGGGCAAGGGAAAGATGGACAGGATATTTATCTGAAAGACATTTGGCCGACGCAGGCTGAGATTGATCAGATGCTGCAAAAAGTAAATACAGAAATGTTCCATAAGGAATATGCTGCTGTTTTTGATGGTGATGAAACATGGCAGGCGATTCAAATCCCACAAAGTCAGACTTATACGTGGCAAGATGATTCAACCTATATTCGTCATCCGCCATTCTTTGATGAGATTGATCAACCACCAAGATCAATTGAGAATATCGAACAGGCACGTATTTTAGCGGTGTTAGGTGATTCTGTGACAACTGACCATATTTCTCCAGCGGGAAATATTAAGAAGGATAGTCCAGCGGGACGTTATTTGCAGGAGCAAGGTGTAGATCCAAAAGATTTCAACTCATATGGTTCGCGTCGTGGTAATCATGAAGTGATGATGCGAGGCACATTTGCCAATATTCGAATTAAGAATGAAATGTTGGGTGGCGAAGAAGGTGGCAATACCATTCATATTCCGAGTGGTGACAAACTTTCGATTTACGATGCATCGATGCGTTATCAGCAGGAAAAAACGCCTTTAGTAATTATCGCTGGAAAAGAATATGGCACAGGTTCTTCGCGTGACTGGGCTGCTAAAGGAACAAATTTACTTGGTGTAAAAGCGGTTATCGCTGAAAGTTTTGAGCGAATTCATCGTTCGAATCTTGTTGGGATGGGGGTTTTACCTTTGCAATTTATCGATGAGCAATCGCGTCAGTCTTTAAATTTAACAGGCCGAGAAGTTCTCTCTATCCACGGTTTATCGGATGATATTCAACCACATCAAACGTTGGATGTGAGTGTGCTTCGTGAAGATGGTCAGCAGGATCAATTTAAGGTCTTGTGCCGTATCGATACTTTAAATGAAGTGGAATATTTCAAGGCAGGCGGTATTTTGCATTATGTATTGCGGAATCTAATCGCAGCATAAAGCTAATAAAGCCCTGTCATGTACAGGGCTTTGTTTTCTAAGTCTGTATTCAGGTAAAATACTTCTGATTTTCTTATGTTAGATGTTGCGCATGACCGATCTCCAAAATGATGAATATGACCGCCGTTTTGCTGGTGTGGCAAAAATTTATGGAGAAAGTTCATTTAGCCATTATGAAAATAGTCATGTGATGGTGATCGGTGTTGGTGGTGTTGGGAGTTGGGCAGTAGAAGCGTTGGCGCGTACAGGGATCGGTGAGTTAACTATTGTCGATATGGATGTGGTTGCCGCATCGAATATTAATCGTCAGCTTCCAGCGATGACATCCACTTTGGGACAAGAAAAAATCGAAGTGATGGCGGAGCGGTGTCGTCAGATCAATCCACGCATGACAGTGAATATAATTGATGACTATTTAACACCTGAAAATGTCAAAGAGATTTTAAATCCTACTCCCGATATCATTTTAGACTGTATCGATGATGTCAAAGCCAAACTCGCATTGATGCTGCATTGTCGCTTTAACAAGATCCCGTTAATTGTGTCGGGTGGGGCAGGCGGTAAGCTCGATCCTCTCAAAATACGAGTTGCAGATCTATCAAAGACAGAACAAGACCCGATGTTGGCGAAGTTACGCGCTCAATTGCGCTCTAAAGGTATCTGCAAGAAGCCTAAAGAAAAGTTTGGGATTACGTGCGTGTATTCAATCGACAACCCATTTTCAAATACAGAAGCTTGTTCGACATCGGAAGATACTGCATTTAATCCAAGTGCTGGCTTGCGCTGTGGTGGCTATGGATCAGCCGTGGTGGTGACATCAAGCTTTGCGATGGTTGCAGTGGCAGAAGTTCTGAAAAAGTTAGATACAAAGAAGGGCTGATGATCACAGCCCTGAGGTTTGATTAGATATAATTTGAACTTAAGCGGTAGTAGCTATACGTCACGTTTTTATCTTTGTAAATATCATGACTACGTTGTTTAAAATCAGAGATCCATTGCGTACCAGAGAAGCCTGCAATATGACCATAGCGGTGTTTGGCAGTACGGTGAATGATGTAAATATCACCCTTTTGTGGATTGTCAAAAGCAGGGCTAATCTTTTTATATCCGATATCTTGTAAGGTTCTTCCCCAATCAGATGCGGCAACAGGATGATTCACAATATTGGCGCCAGCTGCTTGTAGTGCGATGCGAACAAACCGCGCACATTGTGATGAGCTACGATAAGATGCTCTACGTGTTAACTTTTGAGCAAATGTCATTACATCTATAGCAGGCTGTTTTGGGGTGGTCACAATCAATTGATGGGGTGGGGTGTGAACCATGCTGTGATCAACTGAGGGCGCATCATAAATCATCGTCAAACTCTATCGCATTTTCTATATAACCAAATTTAGTGCCAGACTCTTGGCGGAAGACATGGTAAGCGAAAAATCGTCTGAAAAGTCATTTGTAATGTAATAATGTATCATTTTGCGGGTGCTGTGGATAACTTATAAAAACAGCGGACTGAATAATTCTTTTTTTATCATGCCTTTGAGGTTTGTTTAGTTTAAATAAAATGATTTGTAAAATAATATTTCATTTTGATTGAATAAAGGGGTAAAGTGTGATTTTAATCACACTTTTGCGCTCGAATATAATCTTCAGTGCGTTGCATGGCCGCTTGGATATTTTGGATTGCATTTTCAATATCATTAATAGTTTTTGCATTGCCACCGCTTAGGGCTTGACGCCATTTGCGTGCACCCGGCAAGTTTTGAAACAAACCTAGAATATGTCGTGTGATAATTGATAATGGTGCGCCTTCTGCAACACGTTGATGAATATATGGCATCATTTGTTGCATAATCTCAAAACGATCAGGCGCTTCTAGATTCCAAAGTTGTCCCATTTCAGCGAGCAAATAAGGATTGTGATAGGCCTCACGTCCAATCATGACACCATCAACATGCTGTAAATGTTGTTGTGTCTCATCAAAGGTTTTGATACCACCATTAATTTCAATCGTAAGATGTGGGCGCTCTTGTTTTAAACGATAAACATCATCATAGCGTAGCGGTGGCACTTCTCGATTTTCTTTTGGTGATAGACCTTGCAAAATCGCGATACGTGCATGCACGATAAAATGGGTACAACCTGTTGCAGCGACAGTATCGACAAAATGCAGCATTTCTTCATAGGATTGCATGTCATCAATACCAATACGGTGTTTGACGGTTACAGGAATCGACACAGCTTTTTGCATACTATGAATACATTCAGCAACGAGATTCGGCTCCGCCATTAAACATGCACCGATCTTATTATTTTGTACTCGATCACTTGGGCAACCAACATTTAAATTGACTTCATCATAGCCCCATTCTTCAGCCATTTGGGTACAGGTTGCTAACTCTTTCGGATTGGAACCACCGAGCTGTAATACAATTGGGTGTTCTTCTTTATTGAAGTCTAAATGACGATTTGCACCACCATAAATAATCGCGCCTGTGGTGACCATTTCAGTATATAAGACAACATTCGGATTAAACAAACGCGCAAAGAAACGATAGTCCTTCGTTGTCCAATCCATCATCGGTGCTACGCTGATTCTTGGATTACTAATGGTTTCAACGGTTTGCTTAAGCGTCATTAAAAATCATACCTTAAATAGCCAATCGGATTGTAATCAAGCAAAAGGAATACACTGCACATATCTGTATGGGCTGAATACAATACATTGGATCGGAGGAAGAGGTCGAAAATGCTAGCCCGTGCTTGATCTTGCTGAATGATCAATGGGCCAATTGCGCGCAATATTAGCATAAAACTACAAGCAGTACATTTGCTTATGGAGACATGTGTAAGTCATTCAAAAGAGAGTGAGTTTTGATCACTTTAACGTTCATATATTTTAATCTAGATCATAAATTGTTCTTAATAATCAGAATAATATATGAATTAAAAAAAAGGTTAATTGGCTAAAACATGATAAAAGGTGATGCCTCTCACATATTTTGTTTAAGTAGGCTAAAAAGTTCGTTTTATTTAATTTATTGATTTTTATATTGAAACTTGATGTTAAATATTTTTTGTTACAACCACTTTGTCGACAAATCTCTATCTATTTTGCCATAGTGCACCTGCACAATTTAACAAAGGTATTTGTTTATGGTGACATTTTTATTCTTTGGTTTGATCATTACGATCTTACTTACACCAGGTCCAACGAATACATTATTGGCGTCATCTGGAATTCAAATTGGTATCAAACGTTCACTTAAATTAATTCCATCTGAGGTTCTGGGATATTTTATTGCAATTACTGCATGGGGGTTTTTACTTGAATCAGTTTCACACTATATACCTTGGTTACCACCTCTTATAAAGTTGTTGAGCGCCGCTTTTATTATTTACTTAGCAATTAAACTATGGATAACCTCAACTAAGCAGATAGATCTAAATCAACTATTAATTACATCAAAAGCTTTGTTTTTCGCTACTTTACTTAACCCTAAAGCATTGTTATTTGCTTCGGCAATTTTTCCGCCTACAGTTTGGGTGAGTCTCCATGAATATATAATTCATATGGGAACATTTTTGGCACTGATTACACCGATTGCATTTTTATGGATTGCTTTTGGAACAGTTTTGATTTCAAACAAAATCGCTTGGTTGAATCAGCGTAATTTACAACGTACAGCATCTTGTGTCTTAACTTTCTTTGCTATGCCATTGGCTTTTTCTGCAATTACATCATTTTAAGTTTTGAAACTGGAATTTCGAATCAATCCGATCAAATCAAAGTTAAGAACCTTTGTATTCTGAGCAAATAGTGTTACTAAAATCTTGAGAATCGTGAAATAGAGGAAACCACAATTTAATCGTTGTGGTTTCTTTGTTTTTGATTTTGTTATATAAATAGAAATAAAGGTCAAAGTTTATGTCGCGTAGAAGGAAAAATAAATTTGATGTACATTGTTTATATATGCTAATTCGTATATAAAGATATAAGAATATAAAGCTTGGATGAATCCAAATGACAGCTTCTTTAGATGTAACGATTTACCATAACCCAGCTTGTGGGACGTCTAGAAATACTTTGGCTTTGATCCGTAATACAGGGATTGAGCCAACAGTAATCGAATATCTGGTAACACCACCTACACGAGAAAAGTTGATTCAACTGATCGCTGATGCTGGTTTATCTGTAAGGGACGCAATGCGTAAAAATGTCGATCCATATCGTGATTTGGTGCTGGAGCGTGAGGATTGGAGCGATAATGAGCTTATTAATTTTATGCTTGAACATCCGATTTTGATTAATCGTCCTTTTGTTGTGACGGCATTGGGTACACGCTTAAGCCGCCCATCTGAAGTAGTTTTAGATATTTTACCGTTGCCACAAAAAGGTGCTTTTATCAAAGAAGATGGTGAGCAAGTTATTGATGAAAATGGGCAAAGAGTAAATTAAATATTTAGTTTTTATATGTGATTATCTGCATATTCAAATATGAGATTTAGAGGTGGATATGGATCAAGTCAATTTTTTTAAATGTTTATCGGACGAAACTCGTCTCAATATCGTCACCTTAGTCGTAGAAAATAAAGAATTGTGTGTATGTGATCTCACCGAAAAATTACAACTGAGCCAACCAAAGATTTCTAGACATTTGGCTTTATTGCGTTCTTCAGGGTTATTGCAAGACAGACGACAGAGCCAATGGGTGTATTACAGTATTAATCCACAATTGCCTGATTGGTGCCATGACATCTTGAAAATATTAAGCACCACGTCAGTGGGTAATCTTTCAACATTAGCGACGCTATCAACACAAAGTTATTGTGAGTAAAACATTATGAAATTTCTTTTTTTATGTACAGGTAACAGCTGTCGTAGCATTTTGTCAGAAGTGCTTTTTAATCATCGTGCGCCAGTGGGGTGGAAGGCTTATAGTGCGGGCAGTAAGCCTTCAGGACAAGTGCATCCATTGACTATTGAAACCTTACAAAGTTTAGGGCTTGAAACGGATGGGCTTTGGAGTAAGACCATCGATGATTGTGAGCAATACCAACCTGATGTGGTGATTACAGTTTGTGATTCGGCGGCACAAGAAGCATGTCCGCTTTATCTAGGCGGTGCAATCAAGGCGCATTGGGGCTTGGCGGATCCTTCGCATTTAGAATTACCTAAAGATGAAAAGCTCAAAGCTTTCCAAGAGACCGTTGATCATATTAATCGCCGTCTTGATGCGCTATTTGCACATGATCTTACCAATATGACACGTCCAGAAAAAATTGCTGCGATTAATCAAATCTCACACATCGACTAACTGGATTGAACATGGCTAAATCAGGATTGTCCTTTTTAGATCGTAATCTCACCCTCTGGATTTTTCTGGCGATGGGGCTTGGGGTGGCGATCGGTGTATTTTTCCCGCAAGTTTCTGTTGGTTTGAACCAAATGAGTGTGGATTCCGTCAATATCCCCATTGCGATTGGATTGATTTTGATGATGTATCCGCCCTTGGCTAAAGTAGATTATGCAACCTTGCCAGAAGTATTTAAAGATAAAAAAACCTTGGTTTTATCTTTGGTACAGAATTGGTTGATTGCACCGATCCTCATGTTTTTACTAGCGATCATCTTTTTGCATAGCTATCCAGAGTATATGACTGGCTTGATCCTGATTGGGTTGGCACGTTGTATTGCAATGGTATTGGTTTGGAATGGACTTGCTTGCGGTGATAATCAATATGTTGCGGCTTTGGTCGCATTCAATAGTATTTTCCAGATTTTATTCTTTAGTACTTATGCGTGGTTGTTTTTAACTGTTTTACCACCGTATTTTGGTGTGGCAGGACAGGTGATCGATGTCGATTTTTGGACGATTACACATGCCGTATTGGTTTATCTTGGCATTCCATTTTTACTTGGCTTTTTGACACGATTGATTTTGGTTAAATCGCGAGGGTTAGATTGGTATCAAAATACATTCTTGCCTAAGATCAGCCCTTTAAGTTTGCTTGCATTATTGTTCACTATTGTGGCGATGTTTAGTCTCAAAGGTAGTGATGTTGTGAGCTTACCTTTAGATGTGATTCGTATTGCAATTCCATTGACGATTTATTTTGTCTTAATGTTTTTTATCAGCTTCTTTATGAGTAAAGCAATGGGGAATAATTATCCTCGAACTACGGCGATCTCATTTACGGCGGCTGGTAATAATTTTGAGTTGGCATTGGCTGTGGCGATTGCGACGTTTGGTTTAGCTTCTCCAGTTGCATTTACGACTGTAATCGGTCCGTTGGTAGAGGTTCCTGTATTAATTGCACTGGTGAGTGTTTCACTGTGGTTAAAGAAGAAGTATTTTCCCAATGAACGAATTTGATGTTGATGTTGCAAATATCGAAATTGAACTGTTAGCTAAGCCTGAATTTAAACAGATTCAGGCAGTAGAGTTGGATCATCCACCACGTATTTTATTGTTATATGGTTCAAATCGTGAACGCTCTTATAGTCGTTTAGCGGTGATGGAGGCAGGACGCATTTTGCAATATTTGGGTGCTGAGGTGAGAATTTTCCATCCAAAAGGTTTACCTCTACCTGAAGATGCTGATATGGAACATCCAAAGGTCAAAGAATTACATGAGTTATTGGCATGGTCAGAGGGAATGGTATGGTGTTCACCTGAACGTCATGGTTCGATGAGTTCAATTTTTAAATCACAGATTGATTGGATTCCACTTGCGGGTGGTGCGATTCGTGCTACGCAAGGTAAAACCTTGGCATTGATGCAAGTCAGTGGTGGTTCGCAGTCCTTTAACAGTGTTAATCAAATGCGTATTTTGGGGCGTTGGATGCGGATGATCACGATTCCAAATCAGTCTTCGATTCCTAAAGCATTTTTAGAGTTTGATGAGGATGGTCGCATGAAACCTTCGTCTTACTATGATCGTATTGTTGATGTGATGGAAGAGTTGTTTAAATTTACCTTGCTCACACGTGGACAAAGTAAGTATTTCACAGATCGTTATTCGGAGCGAAAGGAGTCCGCGGAAGAGTTGTCTAAGCGAGTCAATCAACGCTCAATTTAAAGTACTTGTTGATGTCAAAATGAATTATAAAATGCATGAAAAATCACTTTTATTTGTGCTGTTTTGAAGCTTTTAGATGATTCAATCACGTATGACTTGATGTTGATTTAGATTAAAAGTTTAATCCTGTTTGTGGATTAGACCAGCAAATCACGATTATGCGCTAAAGTTGGAAATGGTCGATATTTGTTCATAAATATCGACCATTGTTATTTTATTCGCTTTACATAAAATTACATGATTTTTAATCGCATGATTAATAAGTATTTTATTTGTTTATTCTGAATAAAATAGTTCTTATTGAAACTATTTGAGATCAATTGATTTGAAGAAGAAATATTCACTACCTATAATGATTTCTACTCAAGGTATCAGAGATCAAATGTATTTGGAGTGATGATTAAGGCGAATAGATAGAACACGAATGTTTTTCTGAAAATACAGACAACATCATGTACAACGTACTACAATAGTGTGTTTAGCTTTTTTTGTGCGTGATTAAGATGGATGATGCTGTTCGTGTTTTACAAAGTGTTCGGCGGATTGAACAATGTGTGGAGTTATACTCCAAACGGTTGTCTCAACTTCACCAGATTACAACGCCGCAATTAGTTGCCCTTATGACCATCGCAAAAATGGGTCCATGTAGTATGTCTACGATCGGTAAAGCCATTTTTGTGAGTCCAAGTACAGTTGTTGGAATTGTTGATCGTCTAGAAGAAAAGGGCTTGGTATTACGAATGCGAGATACACAAGACCGTCGCCATGTACATGTGAGCTTAACTTCAAAAGGCGAACAACTCTTAGATCAATCACCATCTGCGTTACCTGAAGGTTTTTCACTGGCTTTACAAGCTTTAACGGATGATGAGCGGCAACGTCTTGTGATTTCATTAGAGCAGTTTGCCCAGTTGCTTGAGGCAAAAGTACCGAATTAAAGTCAGTACAAAATTTTTAACAGGTAATAAAGATTATAAGTTTGATTGTGTTCAATGACTAATGTCTCATGATTCTGATGCCACTACTAACTTGAGTATGCCGAGTATGGAAATACAAAAGGAGATAGCGTGGAAGCTTTATCAAGACAGTCAATTCGTTTGACCAAATCATCAATTATTCATCAACTGAATCAGTGTCGAGTTCGTAATTTTCAACCCCAAGATGTACGTGAAGTGCATGCGTTGATTCAGTCTTGTCCATCTTTGGATCTTAATTCATTGTATGCATACGCATTACTTGCCGAGCATCATACCGATACCTGTTTTGTTGCCTATGATCATAAAGATCAGATCTGTGGTGCGGTGACAGGCTATGTTTGTCCAGAAGACCCCAACACCTATTTCTTGTGGCAGATTGCAGTATCGCCCAGTGAGCAAGGAAAAGGGATTGGCTCCTTGCTCCTTGATCAAGTAAAAGAACAATGTTTAGCATCCAGACAATTAGAATTTTTAAAAACAACAATTTCTCCAAGTAACAAAGCCTCTCAAAATCTTTTCCGAAGTTTCGCTGAACGATTTGACGTTGATTGCAAAGTCAGTCCTTTTTTGTCAAAACAAGCACTTCAACCGATTCAGCCTGAACCTTTTGATATCCAACACGAACCAGAAGATCTGTACACCATTGGTCTTTGGAAATGGGATTGAGCGACTTTTTAAGTCTTTTAACTTTTTAACTACTTGGAGTTATTCATGAATATTTTCAGTCGATTGGAGTCTGAAGTCCGCGGCTATATCCATTCTTTTCCAACTGTATTTAAAACCGCAAAAAATGCAGTATTAGTGGATGAGATGGATCGAGCTTATATCGACTTTCTCGCAGGAGCTGGCACATTAAATTATGGGCATAACCATCCTGTGTTGAAGCAGGCTGCAATTGATTATCTGGTACAAGATGGGATTGTGCATGGTTTGGATATGGCGACTTCTGCAAAGAAGGCGTTTATTGAAAACTTTGAACAATATATTTTGAAACCGCGTCGTCTGAATTATAAGTTGCAATTTACAGGTCCAACGGGAACCAATGCCGTGGAAGCTGCAATTAAGTTAGCGCGAAATGTCACTAAACGTCATAATGTTATTGCGTTTACCAATGGTTTTCATGGGGTGAGTTTGGGTGCACTGGCACTCACAGGTAATCAAAAGTTTCGTGAAGCAGCCGGCGTTGCTTTGGGAAATGTCCATCATGCAGCTTACGCAGGTTATTTCGGTCCAGATGTTGATACGATTGATATGCTCAATAAATTATTGACGGATCGAAGTAGCGGTGTGGATTTGCCTGCTGCGATTATTGTGGAGTGCGTGCAAGGCGAAGGTGGCTTAAATACGGCAAGTATTGATTGGTTGAAGCGACTTTCTGCACTGTGTAAGCAACATAAAATTTTATTGATTGTCGACGATATTCAGGCAGGTTGCGGTCGTTCGGGGCATTTCTTTAGTTTTGAAACTGCTGAGATTAATCCCGATATCGTGACTTTATCAAAGTCTTTATCTGGTTTTGGTTTGCCGATGTCGTTGGTGTTGTTTAAGCCAGAATTGGATATTTGGCGTCCGGGGCAGCACAATGGCACGTTCCGAGGACATAATCTCGCATTTGTGACGGCAACTAAGGCAATACAACATTTTTGGGCTGATCAAAAATTCCAAACTGAACTTGTAGAAAAATCAGCTTTGGTTAGTCGCCGTTTACAAGAGATCGTGCAAAAATTTCCGACTGCGGAATTGACTCATCGTGGTCGTGGTCTGATGCAAGGACTTGCATTTAAAAATCCTGATTGGGCTGATGAAGTCACCACACATGCATTTCAGCTCGGTCTTGTGATTGAAACCTCTGGCAGTCGGGGGGAGGTTGTGAAATTACTACCCCCATTAACCATTGAAAATCAAACCTTAGAGCAAGGTATTGATCTGCTTGAACAAGCGATTAAACATGTGGTTCAAGTCTATTCACCTTCTCTTTCATCTCAACATAAAACCAAATCCAAAGCAAAAGTACAGGGAGTTGTTTCATGATCGTTCGTCAACTACAAGATATCTTAAATACTGAGCGTGATGTGCAAACAGAAACTTGGGCAAGTCGCCGCTTATTATTACAAGATGATGGTATGGGCTTTTCGATGCATGAAACCACCATTTTTGCAGGTACAGAAACGCATATTTGGTATAAGAACCATTTAGAAGCTGTGTATTGTGTCAAAGGTGAAGGAGAGGTTGAACTGATCCCATCAGGTGAGGTGTATAAAATCACACCTGGAACACTATATGCGCTTGATAAGCATGACAATCACTATCTGCGTGCTAAAACTGATTTAGTTTTAGTCTGTACCTTCAATCCTGCATTGGTCGGGAATGAAGTGCATGATAAGGATGGTGTCTATGCAACACCTGCACAAATGATGAAGCAGACGGAGGAGGAGGCTTAAATATGCAAATGAGCAATCCTTATCTGACACGAAGAAGTGATGCGGCAGCTATTATTTCTCGTGCAGATCCCGTCGTTTATGATTCGATTCTGCTTGAAGGGGCAACAGCACAACAAAAGCAAGATTATGCAACCAATGGTTTTTTGCAAATAGATGATTTGTTTAGCACAGATGAGGTCAAATATCTGCTCGACGAGTTACATCAAATGCGTCATGCATATGCGATGCAGCAAAGACCAGAAGCAATTATTGAGCGTGAAAGTCAGGAAGTCCGTTCTATTTTTAATGTCCACCGACTCAATGAAGTGTTTAAAAACTTGGTCTCAGATGAGCGTGTTTTAAACATTGCTCGGTCATTATTAGGCAGTGAAGTGTATATACACCAATCACGGATTAACTATAAACCTGGGCTACATGGCAAAGAGTTTTTTTGGCATTCTGATTTTGAAACATGGCATAGTGAAGATGGTATGCCGAGAATGCGTGCGCTCAGTTGTTCGATTTTATTGACTGACAATAATGAGCATAATGGGCCTTTGCTAGTGATTCCGGGATCACATCAACATTATATTTCTTGCCAAGGTGAGACGCCGGATGAGCACTATAAAAAGTCACTGAAAAAGCAAGAATACGGCGTTCCTGATGGAAGTCTACTGCATTATTTAGCGGATATGGGCGGTATTCATTCTTGTACTGGACGTGCGGGTAGTGTTGTATTTTTTGATTGTAATTTGATGCATGGTTCAAACAGCAATATTACACCGTTTTCTCGAAGTAATATTTTCTTTGTTTACAATAGTATCGACAACCAATTGCAACAACCTCTAGGGGGGATCCAGCCTCGACCTGAATTTATTGCAGCGCGAGAAGATATTGCGCCGATAAAGCCCAAAAATCTCATCTTATAAAACATCCAGCCAAGAAGAATATTGATTCTTCTTGGCTTCTGACTTTATGTCTGGACACTTTGAGTGGAAATGCGATTATCCAAAAAGCTAAACAACATACACGCAAAGACTAAACAGATCCCCACTAAACAGGTCATGCTCCACCCGCCGTGATTCCACGAAAAAATCCCTAAGGCTGAACCACACGCACCTCCAGTAAAATATGCCGTCATATAGATCGCATTAATCCGAGATTTGGCATCAGGACGTAAACGGAAAATAATGCTCTGATTGCTGGTATGGACAAGGGCTAAAGCGAGCTGAATTAATGCAAAGCCAAGGATGTAACTCAATAAATAAATCTGTCCGAAATAGAAACAGATCCAACTAATGATAAATAAGCCACAACCCATCCATGTCAATTGTTTGGTATAGCCTTGATCTGCATATTTACCAATATATTGTGTAGATAAGGCGCCAAAGATACCAACCAATCCGACCATCCCGATCATAAGGTCTGGAAGATGGTGTGCGGCTGTGAGTAATAATGCAATAGTGGAAAATAAGATACTAACAGCGGCAAAGGCAAAAGCGCCTGAAAGTGCACGTAAGACTAAACGCTTTTCTTGTTTGAGCAGTTGTCCCATTGAAACAAAGACTTGCCCATAATTCAGTTTCATGCGCATTACATAAGGGAGACGGCTTTTTAAAGCATATGCAAGGATAAGCATTAAAATACCGCTAACAACGTAGATCATTTTCCAGTGGAATAAATTAGAAAATAATCCTGCCAAACTGGTCGACAGTAAAATCCCAACCAATAACCCACTCATCAAAAATCCGACCACTTCACCTGTCTTTTCAGGATTGACGGTCATTGTCGCCAGTGGAATCAGGATTTGTGCTGCAACGGAGAACATCCCAGCCATAATCGTACCAAGCCATAGCATGGGTAAATTGACCGAAAAGGCACTCACGAATAAACCGAGCGCACATAAACACATTAATAGTGGAATGAACTTGGTTTTGTTGACGACATCGCCCATAGGTACAATAAAAAGCAAGCCCAAAGCATAAGACACTTGAGCAAAAGTAACGGTGAGCGCTGCTTGGCCCTCCGTCACTGCAAAATATTGTTGAATAGAGTGAATCAGAGGCTGACTATAATAGTTAGCGCCCGCACATAAACCACATGCAGTCGCCATAAACCATAGCAGGGCCTTATTTTGACTAATATCTTGAGGTGCAGACATGATTCTCTCGATCTGGTTATGCGATATATGCTGTTGCTTCAACTTCGATCAGCATGCCTTTCAATGCTAAACATGGCACAGGTATAAGCGTGCACACAGGGTATGGATGATCTTTCCATAAGCGTTGCATGATTTGTGTGAAGCTGTGAAGTTTATCCTCATTATGATTGACAACGAGGACACGTAAAACAGCAATATCTTGAAGTTTGGCTTGTGCCGATGCTAAAGCGTATTGGATATTATAAAAGACTTGTTGTACCTGTTGGTCAAAATCTTGTGAAAGTTCACCATTTTTATTCTCGCCACCTTGTCCTGCAATATGAATAGTTCGCATATTGGGTTGAATCACGGTGACATGGCTATACCCATTGCTGATCGGGTCGTATAGCTCACTTGGATTGATCATTTTAAAGGCTGGTGGGTTAATAAGATTCATAGCAAGATTCCATAAAGAAAACGAAGTTATGCTAGTATCAAAGCTCAAGTTAACTAGAGGTCAAGTAAATTTTGAAATCACAACAATTACAAACTTGGCTCAGTATTGGGGAGTTGGCAAAACGGAGTGGTGTGAGTGTCCCGACGATTCGCTTTTATGAAGAAAAAGAATTGATTTGGGGGCTGAGAACGACTGGAAATCAGCGTCGCTATCAACGGGCAATGTTACGACGGATTGCAATTATTAAAGCAGCGCAGCAAGTTGGAATTAGCTTAAAACAAATCAAAGAGACATTTGCGACCTTACCTAAGCAACAGATCGCAAGTAAAAAGGACTGGCAGACCATGTCACAACAATGGCAAGGACAGCTTGATCAGCAAATTATGATGTTATTGCAATTACGCCAGCAGTTGGATCAGTGTATTGGTTGTGGTTGCTTGTCTTTGGAACAATGTCCATTGCGAAATCCAGATGATTGCTTAGCAGAGCAAGCAATGGGTGCTCATTTTCAGGAAATTTTATTTTTATTGAATCAAAAAGACTTAGCAGACAGAGGATCTGTTGAATAAATGCACCAATATTGTGCAATAAGATCAAATTGTCTGGCAAAACCGTCATAAATATCACTCGAAAAAATGCTGAATTGGTTTTTTACATTTCTTTTTGCTGCATTTTGAGGGTCTGTTGGAAAGATTAAACCTAAATACAGAGAAAATAATTGAGTTTTCAATAGTTATAAATTTACGTACAGTGAAAAATCAGTAAAACAAGTCGCCGAAAAGACCAATAAAAGTTCAAATAAGCCAATCCCACTACGAAATTGCATGATTATGATGCCAAATCAAGTCCTCAATTTGTAAAGCTTGTAAATCATCATATGGATATATCAATCATGTGCATTTAGTGCTCTGATGGTGAGCTTAAAAGGAAAGAGGCGAATAAATACTATAGAGTTTGGTTGGTGATCATGTTTTAAAACATGCGTAATGTAAGCCAGCTTTATTGACTTGAAGACAAGTGATTTGAATAAAAAACTTATCTCAATCAGCATTTGCTTTATCAAAAGTCAAACGTGCTGAGCATACAAGTTTTAAATTCGAATGTGAATCATCAGTTCAAAATATAGGTATTTATTAAATAAATATTGGGTGGAATTTTAAAAAAGTTCCATTAAAATCCAAAATCTCTACAAAGAATACTCCTGGGGGAAACATTGCGAGTCGCGATGTTTACTTAAGAAAAACTAGCTTGAGGAACGCTCATGCAGATCGGAATCCCAACCGAAACTGTCGCAGGTGAAAGTCGTGTAGCTGCTACACCAGAGACAGTTAAGAAGTTGATTAACGCAGGTCATAGTATTGTCATTGAACGTGGTGCTGGTGTTAAAGCAGCCTATATTGACAGTGCTTATGAACAAGTTGGCGCAACCATTACGGACGATGCATATACAGGTAGCCAAATTATTTTGAAGGTACGTGCTCCGAAAGGTGACGAAATTCAAAAACTTGCGGCTAATACCACTGTAGTAGCAATGTTTGACCCTTACCGCAATCCAGAATTAGATCAGTTTGCTACACAGCAAGTGTCTGCTTTTGCTTTGGAATTACTTCCACGTACACTTTCACGTGCACAAAACATGGATGTACTTTCTTCTCAAGCAAACTTGGCAGGTTATAAATCTGTATTGTTGGCAGCGGCTGAATATCAGCGCATGTTCCCAATGTTAATGACAGCTGCGGGTACCGTAAAACCTGCGCGTGTTGTGATCATGGGGGTTGGTGTTGCAGGTCTACAAGCGATTGCGACTGCAAAACGTTTAGGTGCAGTGGTAGAAGCAACTGACTTACGTCCGACAGCAAAAGAGCAGGTTGAGTCTTTAGGCGGTAAATGGTTAGACGTACCAATGTCCGATGAAGAAAAACAACGTGCTGCTGAAGCTGCGAAAAGCGGATATGGTTGGCAGCCTGGTGAGCAATACATCAAAGATCAAGCTGCGATCGTAGATAAAGCTGTATCAAATGCTGACATCGTAATCACGACTGCATTAATTCCAGGTCGTAATGCACCACGTCTGATCAAAGCTGAAACCGTTGCCAAAATGAAACCAGGTTCAGTCATCTTAGATATGGCGGTTGAAACTGGCGGTAACGTTGAAGGTTCGAAAGAAGGCGAAACTGTTGTTACTGAAAATGGCGTGAAAATTTTGGGTATTCCAAACATTCCAGGCACAGTTGCGACAGAGGCATCTGCATTGTATGCACGTAACGTATTCAACTTCCTTGAAACATTGTTTGATAAAGAAAAAGGCTTTGCGATCAATCAAGAAGATGAAATCCAAAAAGCGTTACTCGTGACACATGGCGGTCAAGTACTGCTCAAGCGTGGTTAAGGAGATTTCTCATGGTTGAAACGATTACAATTTTCGTCCTTGCCATCTTCGTAGGTTATTACGTTGTTTGGGGTGTAACGCCTGCGTTACATACACCACTTATGGCCGTAACGAATGCTTTGTCTTCAATTATTGTTGTTGGTGCAATGATTCAAACAGTTGGTTTGCCATTTCTTGGTGTTGAAGGTTCTGTGCATTTTCAGACCATCAACCCGATTAGTATTTTAGGTGCAATCGCTGTATTCCTTGCAAGCATTAACATTTTTGGTGGTTTTGCGGTAACAGCTCGTATGCTGGAAATGTTTAAACCAAAGCAAAAGAAAAAAGAGGGCTAAGCGATGGAATTTATTCGAGATTATGCGGATTGGTTCTACCTAGTAGGTGCTGTCCTCTTTATCCTAACTTTACGTGGTTTGTCTGGTCCTAAGACTGCAATTGCAGGTAGCCGCTACGGGATGGTTGCCATGGCAATCGCCGTATTGACAACATTCTTCGTTGCTGAAGGTCCAGTGGTATGGATGATCGGTGTTGCAATGGCTGCTGGTGCGGTAATCGGTATCGCTAAAGCACGTGCAGTTCCTATGACACAAATGCCAGAAATGGTTGCATTGATGCACTCTTTGGTTGGTTTGGCTGCAGTATTGATTGCAATCGCAACCGTATTAAAAGCTGCACACTTCGGTCAATACGATGCAGAACAGCTTGTATTGGTGAACGATGCAATGGTGGCACAAGGTCACTCAGCTTTTGTTGGTTTTAGTAGTACTTATCGCTTTGAATTATTTGTAGGTTGTTTCATTGGTGCGATTACCTTTACTGCATCGGTATTTGCTTACGGTAAATTGGCTGCGAAGAAATGGGCTAAAACAATCTCTGGTGCATGGGTAAAACCTGTTCAAGCTGCATTATTTATTGCAATGCTTGTATTTGGTGGTATCTACTTCGCAACTGATAGCTTAACAGCATTCTATATCATGACACTATTTGCACTGGCATTTGGTTGGATGTGGATTGCACCAGTAGGTGGTGGTGATATGCCAGTTGTGGTATCACTCTTGAACTCATTCTCTGGTTGGGCTGCCGCAGGTATTGGTTTCACACTTGAAAATAACATGTTGATCGTTGCGGGTTCACTTGTAGGTTCTTCTGGTGCGATTCTGTCTTACATCATGTGTAAAGCAATGAACCGTTCGATCATCAATGTATTGTTTGGTGGTGCGATGGGTGGTACTGCGGTTGCTGCTGACAAAGGTGAGCAAGTACAACGTAACTATCGTTCAGGTTCTGCGGATGATGCTGGCTTCTTGATGTCAAATGCTGATAGCGTTGTGATTGTACCGGGTTACGGTATGGCGCAAGGCCGTGCACAAAATGCGGTAAAAGAGCTGTGTGAAATCTTAAAAGAGCAAGGCGTGAAAGTACGTTTTGCGATTCACCCAGTTGCTGGTCGTATGCCTGGTCACATGAACGTATTGTTAGCTGAAGCTGATGTTGCATATGAAGACATTTTAGAAATGGATGAAATCAACTCTGACTTCCCAGCAACTGACGTTGTACTTGTAATCGGTGCAAATGACGTTGTAAACCCAGCTGCGAAAGATGATCCAAGCTCGCCAATTTATGGTATGCCGATCCTTGAAGCACACAAAGCTCGTACGATCATGGTGATCAAGCGTTCTATGGCAACAGGTTATGCTGGTCTAGACAACGACTTGTTCTACAATGAAAAAACCATGATGGTCTTTGGTGATGCGAAGAAAGTTGTTGAAGACATGACGAAAGCAATCAATGGTGGTGGTCACTAATCTGACCTCATCAGGATTGAAAAGCCACCCTCGGGTGGCTTTTTTATTTCGTTCTAATCGTTTAAAGATACTTTTCTACAAAATCCATAGATTGAGCATAGAGATCACGGGCAAGCTGTTGGTTTTTAGCATGAGGAGATCTCCAGTCTGGCATATGTGCACTAACATATTCGCCATTACGGTTGGCCCAGCTATCTCCAATCGCCATTTGAGTAATCAGCTTTGCAGGAACAGAAGTGGGTACTAAACCGATTTTCATGACTTCATAAACAGGTTTTGGCAGTTCTCTATAGATATCAGATGCAACACCGCCAGGATGCAATGCATTATTGGTAATGCTGGTGCCGGCCATTTGCTCAGCTAGTGCATTGCTAAATAGGAGATTGGCAAGTTTAGATTGACCATAATAAAACAAAGGATTGTAAAAACCTTCAGCGCGAAATTTATTAGGCTTAATTGACCCTGCCCAATGCGCAATGGATGCGAGATGGATAATTCGTGCTTGGGGTGCTTGTTTTAGTACAGGAAGTAGCTTTTGGGTAAATAGAAAATGTCCGAGGTAGTTCACCCCAAATTGCTGCTCAAAGCCATCGTGAGTGAGCTGTTTGGTTTTGGAAAAAAGCCCAGCATTATTGATTAATATATCTAGATTGCCATAACGATCTGCAATTTCATCGGCTGCTTTACTTGTATTTTCGAGGCTATTTAAGTCAAGTGATACTACGTCAACTTGACCTTGGTTTAACGCACGTAATCTGTCTTGTGCTTCTTTAGCCTTTTGCGGGTTGCGACAAGCTAAAATGACATGTTGATCTTGTTTAATCAGTTGTTCAGCGGTCGCAAAACCAATTCCTGTGTTAGCACCAGTAATTAGAATTTTCACTTCGTTCACTCCAGTTATGACTTTTTATCGATTGAGTTTAAAGCGATTCTATAATGTCTTAAATATGACAATTTGTCATGTCAATTTTGGAGTGAGGAATTGAGCTTAATAAGATAGGTAATAAAAAAGCGATCTTTAATAGATCGCTTTTTTGTGTATCAGGGATTAGGCAACAGATTCAGGTGTACGCCATAAACTTTCAAGGTCATAAAACTTACGAGCAGTAGGTAACATGACGTGAACTACAACGTGACCTAAGTCAATTAAGATCCATTCGGCATCTCGTTCACCTTCGACACCAATCGGACGAAAACCTGCTTTACGTGCTTCATCAGCAACATTGTCAGCAAGGGCTTTGACATGACGAGTTGAAGTACCGCTAGCAATTACAATTGCATCAGCGACATTGCTAATAGAACTTACATCAAGTTCTAAAATATCTTTGGCTTTTACATCAGTGAGGGCTTCATGTACCACTTTTAAGCAAGCGTGTACATCTTTGTTTGATGTTGTGATTTTTAGGTCGTGAGAATTAGAAGCGCTGGGCGATGGTTCTAAATTCATAGAGGGTATATTTTCCTGACAATTGCTCATCCTCAAATATACCGTTTTTAACAAAAAAACTCAAATTTTAGCCGTAACAGTTTATGTATTCACATCATTGGAAAAATACTTCTGTTTCCATGCAAATGATTGATCTGAATGCTCTTTTGGTCTGTATTCAGCCGCAATTATTCCTTGATAATCACTTTGTAATAACCAGTCAAAGATTTGTTTATAGGGGATATTTCCAGTATCAGGCTCATGACGACTCGGACAATCCGCAAATTGGATGTGTCCAATTTGATGAATATTTTCTTGTAACCCCGCCAACACATCTTCGCCCATCATTGCCATGTGGTAACAATCATATTGCATTTTTAACGCTGGGTGATTCACTGCTTCTAGCATTTCTTGACCTTGAGCAATGTTCTGGATTAAAAAACGTGGCATATCTGTGCCATTAATCATTTCAAAGACAGGCTCAATATGATGTTCAGTCAACATGTGGCAAGCTAGTTTTAAGTTGCTTGCAAGTGTATTTAAGCATGGCAATAAATCTGCATCCAAAGGTTGTTTGCCAGCCAAGATGTTGATACGCGGAACATTTAATGCGGTTGCATAACTGATTGCAAGCTCTAGTGCTTGGTGAAATGTCGTTTCTAAACCAGGCACACCTGCTAAGCCATTACCTCCTTGCATTAGATCACCCGCAGGTGCATTGATCAGGCAAAGTGATAGGTTGTATTGGTTAAGTTGTGCTTGTATATCAAATATTTCAAGCTCATATGGGAATTGGATTTCGACATGTTGAAATCCGTGTGCGTGTGCCAATGCAAAACGTTCGATGAGTGGCACTTCTGTAAAAATCATCGATAAATTGACTGCAAGATGGCTCATATCAAACTCCATGAAGCATTAATTATTATTCTATAAGTTTGATGATAGTGGCTAAATCCTTCTCAGCAAAGCCATTTTGTTGGTGCGCTTGTAACTGTGCTAAGGCTTTTTGTGCAACAGGTATCTTTAGGTTAAAACTTTGCGCGAGTTGTAACGCATTGTTTAAGTCTTTAGATAATGTTTGGACTTTCCATTGCACAGGTTCAAACACATGTGTTGCCATACGCGGTGCAAGAATCTGAAAAGGTTTGGAATCAGCAAACCCCCCTGCAAGCGCAGGGGCGAGCAAACGGGTATCTACACCTGCTTGCTCTGCAAGTGCAACTGCTTCCGCAATCAGCGTACTGTTGGCTGCAACAATCAACTGATTGCAAATCTTCGTGGCTTGCCCTGTACCAGATTCGCCCATTCGGGTAACACGCTGGGAGAGTACTGAGTAGATTGGTTCGAGCTGCTGAATTGTTTTGGCATCGCCACCTGCAAAAATTACTAAAGTACCTTGCTCTGCACCTGTGGTTCCACCAGATACTGGGGAGTCAATCCATATAACGTGTTGTTGTTGTGCTGTAGTTGCAAGGTGGTGTGTTGCTGCAACAGATAAACTCGAAAAGTCGACAATGATTTGTTGAGCTTTTAGGTGAGGCTGGAACTGGTTAAAAACGCTTTGAACGGCTTGATCATCCGCTAAACAGGTCAAAATGACAGGGTAGTTGCCAATTTCTTCTAAAGTTAAGGCGGTTGCACCTTGTTGAATCAATGCTTCACATGCAAGTGGGTTACGATTCCAAACAGCAACTGAGTAGCCTGCTTGAAGCAGTCGGGCTGCCATACGCGTGCCCATTAAACCCATACCTAAGAAAGCGATGGGATTTCTTTGATCAAGTATCATGTTTATAGCCTGTGCTGTTTTTGAGTCTATTTGCGGGAGCGTGCCGAATGCCCCCACTTATAAGCTTCTCAACGTCTATTTATATTGTCTAGGTAAGAACTCAATTTCAGGGTTCTTATCTTTCTTACGCGCAAGCGTACTGTTTTTGCCTAATAGTAGTTTGAGTTGCCAAAGTTTTTCTAAACGTAGAGCCTTTTCTGGTTGATGCTCCATCGCGTCTAAAACACGTTTTGCTGCCATCAATGCATCTGGTGAGCGTTGCAACATCTCTTGAGCGATGACATTGGCTTTGGCGAGAGGATCTGTATCCAAGTGCGTCACTAAGCCGATTTCTTTGGCATATTCAGCATCAAAAATCCGAGCAGTGAGAGTAAGCTCTTTGGCTAAGTCAACCCCAATAAGCCCTTTGAGTGAACGTGTTAAGCCCATGTCGGGCACAAGTCCCCAACGGCTTTCCATAATCGACATTTGTGTTGTTGGTGTTGCGATCCGGATGTCTGCCGCAAGTGCAAGTTGCATGCCTGCACCGAAGCAATATCCTTCAATTGCTGCAATAACAGGGATAGGTAGGTTTTGCCAAATCAGAAAAGCTTTTTGGAATAGGCTTTGTCCAGGTTTGATCAGTTCCCATGCCGCAAATGCGGTGTTTTTAGGGTTGTTTAGGTCTGATAAATCGATACCTGCACTGAAGACCTGTGCTTCACCTGTTAAAATGACGCAGCGAATAGAGCGATCCTTTTCAATTTTTTTAGCTGTTGAGACCAATTCTTTTAGTAATGCAAAACTCATTGCATTGCGTTTGTCTGGACGATTTAACGAAACTGTTGCGATTCCATTGTTTTTTTCAACGCGTAAAAGTGCCATTGGTCATACTCTTATTGTGTTTGATGATTGGCAGCATAGCATGAGTTTTTGTCATGAAACATGACACGACAGTCATCTTAGTTGTCGTGTCCGTTCAAGACGAGATTTGCTGCTTGCCTAACTTGTTCAATAGCGGCATTAAGCTCATTAAAGCGATGATTGGTTTCCCGAATAAACACATCATCTGCCTTGCGTCGTTCTTTGCGTAAGGTAGAAACAAATTGTTCAAACTCACCTGCAATTCTTTGCAAGGTTGGCGTGCCTACATAACGCGTCGCGCCATAGAGACGATGTAAAACATGCTCAAGTTGAGGGAAATCCTCGACCTCAATCAGCTGTTGCATTTCATTTAGCTCGGTATCAAAACTATCCACTAACATACCTAATAAATCTTGCGCTAAATCTTCTTTGTTAGCAGCGAGTTGAATACTTTGTTGCCAATTTAAGATTTGAGGATCAATTGACTCGATTGGGCGTTTTGTTTCGGTGGTGGTTGGCTGTGAACTAAAATTATTCTTGGTCCATTGGGTGAGGATCTGAATGATTTGTTCCATTTGAATTGGTTTGGTCACATAATCATTCATGCCGACTTTAAGCAACTTTTGTTTCTCATCTGCCAAGGCGTGTGCAGTTAAGGCAATGATTGGAAGTTGCATGCCCGTATCCAGCGTTGATTCGAGTGAGCGAATGGCCCGCGTGGTATCAATGCCTGACATCACAGGCATTTGAATATCCATAAATACTAGATCAAATGGGGGAGACTTCTGTTCAATTCGCTCTTGAATCAGATCAATCGCTTTTTGCCCGCTCAATGCTTTGGTGGTGGTTACATTGAGTTCGCCTAGTAATGCTTCTAAGACAATCAAATTTGGTAAATGATCATCGACAGCTAAGACATGCAACCCTTGACCATTGAAGTCTTCAGGCTCTTGTTCGAAAATTGGCTGATTTGCTAAGAGCTGAATAAGCTCGCGACGGCTTAATGGTTGATAGATTGGGCGAGCACGATATTCATTGAGCATGTTTGGATCAAGGCTCATTTGATAACCATAAACCGCTAAATTGCCATGATAACGTTGGCGAATCTCTTTCAATAAAGCTTCTGTATCGCCACTGTGATCTACAATCAACCATGTATTTTCTTGCTGATTCAAATGGTTGAGGCGACTGAATAAATCTAAAATTGACTGTGTCTCAATATGCGCCACATGATAATTTTCAAGATAGAGGCGCAGTACGCTTGCCGTCGCTGGATGCGCTAAATAAGATACCACTTGTAGATGATCAAAACGAGGATGTTCAACGAAAGCATCTTCTTCTTCAACTTTAAATGCTGCGGTGAACCAGAAAGTCGAACCTTTTTCGGTAGGCGCACGTTCTTGGTTGTCTTCAAAGCCGATTTGACCACGCATTAGATGTACTAATTGTTTGGAGATCGCTAAACCAAGTCCAGTGCCACCAAATTGACGCGTAACAGAGGCATCGCCTTGTGAGAAAGATTCAAATAATTTCTTGCGATCGGTACCACTTAAGCCAATTCCACTATCTTGTACGCTGAAATGCAATAAACACTGACCAATGTCATCATCTTCCATACGAACACGCACAATAATCTCACCGTCAGGAGTGAACTTGATTGCGTTGGAAATCAGATTGGTCAGGATTTGTTTAAAGCGTAATGCATCACCCACCACGTGCTGCGGGATATTTTCTGCATAGTAGAATGCCATATTAATGTGTTTTTGTGCTGCCAAAGGTGACAACATATCCATCACATCGAAAATGGCTTCTTCGAGATCAAAGGGTGCGGTCTCGAGCTCAAGTTTACCGGCATCAATTTTAGAAAAATCGAGTACATCATTAATTAACGCCAATAAATGAGCAGAAGATTTCCGAATCGTTTGCAGGTAGAGGTTCTGTTCGTTACTTAAATTTTGTTGGCGTAATAATAAATGGATAAAACCATCGATACTGTTGAGCGGTGTGCGTAATTCATGGCTGATATTTGCCAAGAAAACGGATTTAGATTGGTTAGATGAAATGGCTTGGTCGCGTGCTTGGCGATAAGTAATATTCTGAACTTCTAAAGTATCCAATGTACGACGTAGATCTTCTTCAGTCTGTTCAGTATGTTCTTTAAGCTCTAAAAAACTAAAATGAAGTCGTTTGACGACATTGGCGATATCACGTTGCAGTAAGCGCAATTCACCTGTGCTATTAACCACAATATGTTGATCTAAAGTGTCTGCATTTAGGCGCTGCATTTGCATACGAATTTCGTATAGCGGCGCTAGCCAGCGACGAGAAAAAACATTTAGACAAAATAACAGTATTAATAAGGTGATCAATCCGGTTGCGACGAGTGATAATAAGATTTTATAACGCGCAAGTTCGAGTGGATGATTATTTAATTCAATCATCAACCAAACAGAATTTGGATTTTCACTATCCAGCTTAGAGCCATAAATACTATTGTGATTGTGGGAAATAGGGCCAAAAAAATCACTGTTTTTCGGAAAGTTAGGCCAGTAACGATTATTCTGATAACCAATGGTTAAATAAGTCTGTCCTTTATTGTCAATTAAAACCGCACGTTGTAGGTTTTTTTCATCAAACATTTTTTGAAACAGGTTTTGCGCACGGTCATATTGATCGGGTTGTTCTTCGACCAAGTGAAGTAGTTCATTTGCTGTTTGATGATAACGCGCCAAAATCGCAGATGCTTCTGCATTTTGCTGTTGTTTCGCGGCATTGGTTGTTTCAGATAAAACCCACAAAATGCCTACGCCTGTCAAAATCGCAATCGGAACCAGAATCAGCGCGATCAGCTGTCCATAGGCATGATTGAGCCGTAAACGTTTAGAAAGAGTTTTATTGAAATTTGACATAGTTGGGTCAGACTTATCATTCTGCAAAATATCTTAGCATGCTTTAAACAGGCTAGCATTTATCTCACTATAAAAAGCAGTGGGAAAAGATGCAGTCTTGTGTTTTTTTTCATACAATAGACGCCACCTTGATATCGGTGTCGATCATGACCAATACGCAACCAGATTTTTTAGCAGATGAATTTTTACTAGATGAATATGTGGGTAAAACACCATTGGTGCGTTTACAGCGTTTAGCAAGTCATACTCAAGCCACGGTATTAGCAAAATTAGAAGGCAATAACCCAGCAGGTTCTGTGAAAGATCGACCTGCCTATAACATGATTATTCAGGCAGAAAAACGCGGTCAAATTAAACCGGGTGATACCTTGATTGAAGCAACCAGCGGTAATACAGGAATTGCTTTGGCGATGGTTTCAGCCATGCGTGGTTATAAAATGAAACTGATCATGCCGAATAACATGAGCCAAGAGCGTAAAGATGCTATGTCAGCTTATGGTGCAGAGTTAATCGAAGTTACTCAGCAACAAGGCATGGAAGGAGCTCGAGATTTGGCTTTGCAAATGCAGGCTGACGGTCAGGGTTATGTTTTAAATCAGTTTGGTAATCCAGATAATGTGGAAGCACATTATCTGACTACGGGGCCTGAGATTTGGAAACAAACGGGCGGGAAAATTACCCATTTTGTCAGCTCAATGGGAACCACGGGCACCATCATGGGGGTGTCTAAATATTTAAAAGAACAAAATCCTGAGATTCAAATTGTGGGCTTACAGCCTTCAGATGGTTCAAGTATTGCAGGGATTCGTCGTTGGCCAGAGGCATATTTACCAACGATTTTTGATCGTAGTCGAGTCGATCGTATTATTGATATTCCACAAATTGAAGCAGAGCGTACCATGCGTAAACTGGCTCGTAGCGAAGGGATTAGTGCAGGGACATCGTCTGGTGGTGCGGTCTGGGCATCTATTAAAATTGCTGAAGAAAATCCAGATGCTGTGATTGTCTGCATTATTTGTGATCGTGGAGATCGTTATTTATCAACGGGTTTATTCTCAGTAAAAGATGATGAATAAAATTACGCCCAAGCTCTCTATTAAAAAGAGAGAATTCTTCAGTTCTCTGAGGAAGTTTTGAAAATGAGCTTACGTTTTCCGATTTTAGTGTTTGATATTGAAACGCTCACTGATTTAAAAGCTGGCGCTCATTTATATCATCTTGATTTACCTGAGTCTGATGTCGAGCAGGCCTTGACCAAGATTCGCCGTCAAGAATCAGGGATGGATTTTCAACGGTTACCTTTGCACGAAATTGTATGCATTTCTGGTTTGTGGATCGATGAAAAAGGCTTTCGTTTATTTTCATTTAGCCAAGAGCAAAATACTGAAGCTGAGATGCTGGCAAAATTCTTATCGATTTTTGATAAAAAACAGCCAACTCTTGTGAGTTGGAACGGTTCTCAGTTTGATTTGCCTGTCATTTTATTTCGAGCGATGTATCACGGACTATCTGCCCCAAGTTTGTTTGATCAAGGCGAAATCGACAATCAGAAGCGGTTTAATAACTATCAAAACCGATATCATCATCGACATGTCGACTTGATGGATGTGATGGCCATGTTTAATGGTCGAAATTTCCAGAAATTAGATGATATTGCTTGCTTGCTCGGTTTTCCTGGAAAGCGTGGTGAGTCTGGTTATCGTGTGCCAGAATATGTACGTAACAATAATTGGTTAAAACTAACCAGTTATTGTGAGGGTGATGTACTGAATACTTGGTTGGTTTATTTGCGTTGGCTTTTACTAAAAGGTCAGTTAAATCAACTAGATCATCAGCAGTTTATTCAGTCAACCATTGATTATTTACAAACGCAAACGCAACAATCAGATTTTTTACAAGTATGGCGCCAAACATCGCAATATACTGTATTTACCGCACCGACGTTTGCGCCCAAAAATTAGGTTCATCTTTTGAAACATAAAGCGAAACAGCGCCCGGCACATCAGCCAATTTATACCTTCAAAGTGGAAGCTTTTTCGCATGAAGGTCGTGGTATTGCGCACTATGGAACTCACCCTGACCATCCTAAAGAAAAACAGGGTAAGAAAGTTTTTATTCGCAATGCCTTGGTGGGTGAAACGGTTCAAGCGAAAATTACCCACCAAACCACGCGTCTAGAAGAAGCAGAAATGCTGAAACTAGAAGGTGAGGCCGCTACTGGGCGGGTAGAACCAATTTGCCCGCATTTTGGGATATGTGGTGGCTGTAGCTTGCAACATATTCATCCTGACGAACAAATTTTGTTGAAGCAAAATGTATTGCAATCGCATTTACAGCATTTTGCTGGTCTACAACCTGAACAATGGTTAACACCAATTCGTTCTAGCAAAATAGATTACCGTCGTCGTGCCCGAATTGGTGTGCGGTATATTCCGCGACAAGATCGTTTGGTCATGGGGTTTAGAGAGCATCACAGTAATCATTTAACCACCATTCACCAGTGCAAGGTATTGGATCAGACTTTATCTGATGCGATACCTGAGTTGAGAAAGTGTCTTGAAGGCTTGATGGCCAAAGCACACATTGGTCATGTTGAATTGGCGATGGGGGATCACGAAGTTGCGTTATTAATTCGCCACTTGGAAGAATTAAATGTGTCGGATGTCAACCATTTGCGTCAATTTGCGTTACAAAGACAGTGGCAGTTGTATTTACAACCCAGAGGCGCTGATAGTTTACATCGGGTCGACGATGTGCAAGCACCAATGCGGTTACACTATCATTTAGATGATTTCGATATTCGTTTTGCATTTTCACCATTGGATTTTACCCAAGTGAATAGTGCGGTAAATGCACGAATGATTCAGTTGGCATGTGAATTGCTACAGTTAAAGGAAGGGGAACGTGTGCTTGATCTATTTTGTGGATTAGGCAACTTTTCTCTACCTTTAGCACGATGTGTAGGAGATACTGGTCAGGTGATAGGTGTTGAGGCAAGTGATGAAATGGTATTGCGTGCAACTGAAAATGCGAAAGCAAATTCGTTGAACCAAGCTATCTTTTTTTCACAAGATTTAACAAAAGACTTTTCACATCATCCTTGGGCGAAACAAGGATTTGATGCATTATTAATTGATCCTCCGCGATCGGGTGCTTTTGAGGTGATGCAATATGTACCGAGCTTCGGAGCAAATAGAATCGTTTATGTTTCATGTAATCCTTCAACACTGGCAAGGGATGCAGGTGTACTGGCACAACATGGTTATCAGCTTAAAAAAGCTGCGGTAATGGATATGTTTACCCATACTGAACATGTTGAATCTATTGCCTTATTTGAAAAAAATGAGTCTGATAAAATTTAAGAGATAAACGATTAGAACATGAGTTACATATCCAGAGGAGAATGGTATGGTCACAGTACGTGAACAGTTACCTGGACGACTCCATGAGTTGTCTGAGGAAGCGACTGTAGAACATGCCGCTGAAGCGCAAAGTAGTCTAGTATCTTGGCTAGATCGAGTGCGTGATATCTTGGATGGGGCTGAGCTGAAGCAGCTACAACGGGTTGCAGAGCTTACCTTACAAAAAGAGTTTGAAAGCACGGTTAATCATCATACCAACACCTTCAGTATCGGTATTGGTATGGCGGATATTTTGGCGCATTTACATGTAGATGAAGATACGTTGTCAGCGGCAGTATTATATCGAAGTGTACGTGAAGGACTGATCACCTTAGAGGATATTCAGCGTGAGTTTGGCGAGCAAGTTCTGGGCCTAGTAAAAGGCACGCTTGCAATGGGTAAGCTATCGGAGCTGATTGAAAAAAATAAGCGTCTAGAAGATCATTTTAATAATAATCAACGTGAACATCTAAACGGCATTTATAAAATGCTGATTTCTGTGACAGAAGATGTACGTGTGGTGCTGATTAAACTGGCAGAGCGAACTTATGCTTTACGTGAGTTGGCAACTGCAAGCAAAGAGCGTCAAGAACGTGTTGCACGTGAAATTTTAACGATTTATTCTCCACTTGCACATCGTTTAGGAATCGCCCAACTAAAATGGGAACTAGAAGATCTCGCTTTTCGCTATTTAGCGCCAGAACGATACAAAGAAATTGCTTCTTTGCTCAATGAAAAACGTTTAGAGCGTGAACAGTATATTCAGTTTGTGATTGATAAGCTTAAAACCGAACTGGATGCTTATGATATTCATGCTGAAATCACGGGGCGAGTGAAGCACATTTATTCGATTTATCGAAAAATGAAAAGCAAAAATCTTAGCTTTGACCAGCTTTACGATATTCGTGCAGTGCGGGTGTTATTAAAAACGGTACCAGATTGTTACCATGCTTTAGGGATCGTACATCAGTTATGGCGACACATTCCCAACCAGTTTGATGATTATGTGACTAACCCGAAAGCCAATGGCTATCGGTCTTTGCATACGGCAGTGATTGCTGAAAATAAATCACTCGAAGTTCAAATTCGTACTTTTGAGATGCATGAAGAAGCTGAATTGGGAGTTTGTTCTCATTTCAACTACAAAGAAGGTGCGAAAAATACGGATCATTCTTTTAATGATCGATTGCATTCACTTCGCGCTGTACTTGAGCATTATCAGGAGCGAACGGAAACGACACCGCATGCTGAAGATGATGAGTCGAATGGTATCGATCAAATTCAAGATTTTGAAAATTTTGAAAAGATTTATGTGTTTAGTCGTGATGGGGACATTAAAGAGTTACCGCGCGGCTCGACTGTGCTTGACTTTGCTTATCACGTCCATACTGAAGTTGGAAACAAATGCTATGCAGCACGTGTAAACCAGCGTTATGTGCCACTGACTTATACTTTAAAAACAGGTGAGCAAGTTGAGATCTTAACCAAAAAAGACCGTGAGCCAAATCGAGATTGGTTGGTTAACTCTTTAGGTTATATCAAAACAGCTCGTGCGCGAGATAAATTGCGTCATTGGTTTAGACAGCAAGATCGCAGCAAGAACGTCGAAGTGGGACGTGAGTTGCTCAATAAAGAGCTCGCTCGTCTGGCTATTCATCCAAAAAGTATTGATTTAAACGATTACTCATCTCATTTTAACCTGAAGTCAGGTGATGATATTTTGGTGGCATTGGTGAGTGGTGACATTAGTCTGCATGCATTGATGAACCAAGTAAATCGTCAAATGCATTTAGATCAAGATGAACCAGAGCTGGTGTTAAAACCAGCATTAAATCCACGTGCAAGCCATACATTATCGGCACATGGTATCTTGATTGATGGTTTGGACAATGTGGAATTGCATATAGCACAGTGTTGTCAGCCCGTGCATGGTGAATCGATTGGTGGTTATATCACTTTAAATCGAGGGGTGAGCATCCATAAAGTCGCATGTCCAGATTATGTGCGTATGACGACACATGAACCAGAGCGTGCAGTTGAAGCCGATTGGGAAATGCAACCAACACGCGGACAAAGCGTTCAGATTGTGGTTGAGGCCTATGATCGCCGTGGTTTACTCAAAGATCTCACTCAAGTGATTTTCTCTGATCAAATCAATATTCGTCAGGTCAATACGATTTCTGAGGCGGATGGGATTGCTAATATGAAGTTGCTGATTGAAGTGAAAGGTTTAGCACAGCTCTCTCGTTTGTTGGCTCGTTTAGAGCAACAACCCGGCATCATTAGTGCGAGACGTTTAGTACAAGGTAGTTAATTATATTTAGAATAAAACCCGCTTTTTTGAACTGACTGCTTTCATGGGGGATCGTTCAATAGGCGGGTTTTATTATTTTAAGCACACGGCATCATCATAAAATCAAAATGGGTTTGATTGTGATTTTTAGATTTTGCATTTTTTGCTTTTTTGGAATGTTGCAATATTTTCAATATTTGCTTGGGCTTTCGCTTTAATTGACTCTTGAACAGTCAAATTATTTACGTCAGATGTATCTTCTTCGCCCGCAAGATTATTTGCAATTTGACTGGCTTTGGCAGTTTTTTCAGAGTTGCCACCGAAAGCAGTTAATGCGCCACTTGCAAGACCAGCCCATTTGCTTACTGCCTTGTTTGGTGATTGAGCATTTGCATTAATATTCGCAATATTTTTCTCTGCGCTTGCTAACTCACGTTTTGCATTTGATTGCTCAACAGAAAGTGTTGCGCAATCCATTGCCTTTAATTCAGCAGTTGAAAATGGTTTACCCTCGGTCGCTGCAAAAGTAGAGAAAGAAAACGTTGCAGCAGCAGTTAAAACTAATAATTTTTTCATATTATAAACACTTTAAAAGATTTTAGATTAAGTTGCTATTTTTGTAGCAGGCGGATTCTATTTAAAATAAATTTTAAAGTCACTATTTTTTTTAAATATTTTAAAGACTTGTCTGTCTATTGTTTTTGTGGTATTTGATCAGGTTTTATTTGTAATCTTATTTTTTATTTAATTTAATGATTTATAATATTTTTTTACTTTCAGTTTTACTGTTTTGTGCGCTATTTTTAATTTTTATTGATTAATGTGATGGTTTTATTTTTAATGATTTTTATATTTGTGTGAAAAGTGAATTAATATGTAGGGTTGTTAGGCTTTATATTGTTTAAAATATAAAGCACTTTTCTTTTTTTATGCTTGCTTGGATAATAATATATTGGTGATTCGGTTTAAAAACTGTGGGCTAATACGTGATAATTGATACATCAGTTTGGTTTTAATGCCAATAGGAGTGTGGGTAGGAATAAGGAAGTGATTTTTTTGTTGTGTTAAAGCGAAAACCTGTTGTGCAACATCTGCTGGAGTTAAATCCACACCAATATTTTGAATACTCCCAGCATCCATATTTTTTACCATACTGGTTTGCACAAATAATGGCATAACATCGAGCACACGAATATTATATTTTTGCCATTCCACATCTAGAGCTTCAGTTAAACCACGCACGGCAAATTTACTGGCAGAGTATGAGGCTAGATCGGCTTGTCCATAAATAGCTGAAGCAGAAGAGAGGTTGATGACCCGAGCAAAACTCGCTTTTTGTAAATAATTTAAAGCTGCATGGCAACCATTAAGAACACCTTTTACATTGATATCAATTGTGCGGTGATGAGAGGGGATGGTTGTATTTTCAAAAGCACCAGAATATAAGATTCCAGCATTGTTAATTAGAATATTGAGTTCGCCTGCCCAGTTTTGAAATTCCTGTAATGCGATTTGCCATTGTGGATAATCGCTAACATCTAAATAACCCGCTTTCGTATTTGCACCCAGTTCCGTAGCTAAAGCTTGCGCTTGTTCTAAGTTGATATCGTAGATGCCTACTTTATAGCCTTTTTGATGAAACAGACGGGCAATTTCGGCACCTATGCCTTGAGCTGCACCACTAATAAAAACACTATGTTGCATTGCTTTTCCTTACTTTATATTGATACTTTTCGGACCAGCGTATATTAGACAGAAGCTGGTTAAAACTGCAACAGCGTAAGGGGTGAGGAGATAATCATGGAAAAGCTATTAGAAATCATGCGTGAGCTAAGACAAAAATGTCCATGGGATCAACAACAAACACCTGAGAGCTTAACGCGTTATGCGATTGAAGAGGCTTATGAAGTCGAAGCTGCGATTCGTGTTGGTGATTTGGATGAAATTCGTCAAGAGCTTGGAGATCTATTGTTGCAAGTGGTTTTTCAATCACAAATGTTCAGTGAGCAAGGGGCTTTTGATTTTCATGATGTGGTTGATGCAATTAGTGAGAAACTGATTCGACGTCATCCGCATGTATTTCAAGCTGAAAAGTTTCAGAACTTGAACCCTGAACAGGTAAGCGAGCTATGGAAACAAATTAAGCAGCAAGAGAAACAGGGTAAGCCAAGATCTCGATTAGATGAGGTGAAGCATGCACCTGCTTTAGTTCAAGCGGATGAAATCCAAAAAAAAGCAGCACAACTTGGTTTTGATTTTGAAACGGTAGAGGATGCTTACGGAAAATTAGACGAAGAGCTAGCAGAATTACAACAAGCGCTTAAAACGGGAAAAACCGATGAAATACAAGAAGAATTTGGAGATTGTCTATTTTCTTTGATCAATGTAGGTCGTAAACTTGGGCTGTCGAGTGAAACGGCATTACTGGCGACAATTCATAAATTTAGAAGTCGCTTTGCCTATATCGAACAACAAGCACATCGACAACAGAAAGACTTGCAAGAAATGAGTTTGGCGGAAATGGACCAGCTATGGGAGCAAGCAAAAAGACATTTAAAATTTGAGGGGAGCTCTGATGAAATTGCCGCAGTTACGCAGCAAAATTAATTTTTTATTATTGATTATTCTAGGGTTCGGGGTTATCTCTCACCTGAATGCAAAACAATTTGATCAGTCTTATATACAGTGGAAAGCACAGCAACAAAAACATGATCAGCAATTGGCTAGACAAGATGACCAATATTATTTATCTAGACCGACCCAGCAACAAAATGTGAAACCTGTTTCATCTTCTGTAAATATTTCAGGCGATAAAATTAGCTTAAATCAAGCGAACTTACAGCAGTTGCAAAGTTTAAGTGGTGTAGGTGAGAAAAAAGCCCAAGCGATTATTGAATATCGACAAAAACATGGTGCATTTAAAGCATTAGATGAACTCATGAATGTCAAAGGAATTGGGCCGAAACTGCTTGAAAAGAATAGGTCGAGACTTATTTTATAGGTTGGTTAAAGTGTTGGTGGTAAAAAAATGCGTACCGATATCTTGAAACTTCAGCAGAATAAATTGCCCTTTGTGTGTGTTAGAGCTATGATTAGCGACAAATTGTTATTTACGTCCTGACGTAGGAGACAGTGTCTTTTGCAAACTTTGCGTGCGTCAAAATGTGGTTTGTCCACAACTCAACTCCCTTCCTCAATATTAGATGTGATCGATAGTCTGACTAAAGCAGGTTATGAGGCATATATTGTAGGTGGTGGTGTTCGCGATATGATGTTAGGTCTTAATCCAAAGGATTTTGACGCGGTAACCAATGCTACTCCAGCCCAAGTAAAAGAAGTGTTTGGGCGGCGTTGTCGTATTATTGGGCGACGTTTTGAGTTAGCTCATGTGTATTCTGGTCGTGAACTGATCGAAGTCGCGACCTTCCGTGCCCCTCCGAAAAAAGCAGTCACCAGTGCTTCTGGTATGATTCTTCGTGATAATAATTGGGGAACAATTGAGCAGGATTTTGCTCGTCGAGATTTTTCGATCAATACGCTTTATTATCAACCTCGTAAGGGAGTTGTGCTGGACTTCTGCCAAGGTGTTGAAGATATCAAAACCCGTACTTTACGGTTTTTGGGTGAGCCAGCTCAGCGTTTTGAGGAAGATCCTGTACGCATGTTGCGTGCATTGCGTTTTGCGGCGAAACTGAACTTTCAAATCGATCAATCCATTCTTGACGTTTTTGATGTTGAGATGACGCAATTATTGCGTGATGTTTCACCACATCGACTTTATGATGAGTCACAAAAGCTCTTTACTATGGGGCATCTCACTCAGGTTTTGCCGATGTTGATTGAGTTTGGTGTTTGGAAACAATTGTTTGCTGAAATTCCGCCAAACATCACCTCATTTATCGAGCGTGCAGCCAAGAATACTGATCAGCGAATTCAAATCGGTAAAACCATCAATCCTGCTTTTTTCTATGCGGTCTTGTTATGGAAACCCTTTTTAGAGCGCTGTGATTTTTATCTCAATAAAGGCGTCGTTCCAGCTGAAGCGCGTGCTCAAGCAGGCCTTGATGTGCTTAAGCGTCAAGCAACTCGTACGATTATTCCTCGTTTTGCTGAAACTTTTATTCGTGAAGTTTGGGAAATGCAAAGTCGATTGCTCAATCCAAAACCTCAACAAATAGAAGCATTAGCTGGGCATGCGCGTTTCCGTGCAGGATTCGATTTCTTGTTGCTACGTGAGAAATCAGGTGATGCCAGCACTGAAGGTATGGGCGTTTGGTGGGAAAATTACCAAGAAATGACCACTGACCAAAAAGAAGCCGCTATTCGTCAGTATAACCGTCAACGTACGAAGACCCGACGTAAAGCTGCTGACACCGAAGAGTTGAAGCATACTGAAATTGAACCATTGGTTGATGTTCCAGAACCAAGAAATCGTCGTGCGAAAAAAGAGCGTGTGCGGGCTGGTGATTCAGCAAATCGTTTTCTTGAAAAGGCGGCAGATACAGGTCAAATCAATTCAGATCATCCAATTTTAAAGCGAAAACGTGTGCAACGTGATTTAAAGCAAGTCGTTTTTGGACCGACTCAATGACGATTCGTACTTATATCGGTTTAGGTAGTAACTTAGGTGATTCGCAACAAATTCTTCGTGAAGCTGTTGCGAAATTATCAATGTTGGGTGAAGTTCAGGTTTCTCGTCTTTACCAAAGTCCACCGATGGGACCTCAAGATCAACCACATTATTTAAATGCTGTTGTTCAACTGGACACGACATTGACACCACTTGACTTGTTAGACCAATTGCAACAGTTAGAACAAGATGCGGGGCGTGTTCGTTTGCGACGTTGGGGAGAGCGAACCCTAGATCTTGATCTGTTAATCTATGGTCAAGAACAAATTCAAAATGAACGTTTAACTGTGCCCCATATTGGTATTTTACAACGTGATTTTGTAATTCTTCCCTTATTAGATTTAGATGCTCATTTACAATTAAATGGTCATTCATTAAAAGACTTAGAACTGGTACAGCAAGCAAACTTGACTGTAATAGCCGATCAATCTTGGGCGGCTGCTTAAGATTGTTTCGTTCTGAAAACGCCTGTAGAGGACATCATCATGATTAGTCTAAGTGACTTAAGAAAGTTTAAAGCTGACGGACGCAAGTTTTCTTGCCTGACTTGCTATGATGCAAGTATGGCGAAAGCAATGGAATTGGCTCAAATTGATACGATTTTAATCGGTGATTCTCTGGGGATGGCGATTCAAGGAAGAGATTCAACGCTTCCTGTTACAGTTGAAGATATGGCTTATCATACTGCGGCAGTCCGCCGTGGAAATACACATGCCTTAATCATGACTGATTTGCCATTTATGAGTTATGCAACACTTGAAGATGGCTTAAAAAGTGCTAAAGCCGTGATGCAAGTTGGTGCTCAAATGGTCAAAATTGAAGGTGGTGCTTGGCTCAGTGAGTTAGTTACAGTGTTGACTCGCAATGGTATTCCCGTCTGTGTCCATTTAGGTTTGACGCCGCAATCAGTACATGTGTTTGGCGGTTATAAATTGCAGGCAAGAACACGCGAAGCGGCCGATCAATTAATTGCAGATTGTCAAGCTGTGGTTGACGCAGGTGCGTCAGTATTACTGCTAGAATGCGTTCCTGCTCAGTTGGGTAAAGAGATCGCTGAGTTATTTCCAAATACGCCTGTGATTGGAATCGGTGCAGGTAATGAAACAGATGGGCAGGTATTGGTTGCACAAGACATGTTGGGGCTTACTTTTGGTCGAGTTGCACGTTTTGTCCGTAATTTTATGAAAGAACAGGCGGGTGAAACAGCAATTTTAGATGCATTTAAAGCCTATCATGCTGCTGTTCAAGACCAATCTTTCCCAGCTAAAGAACATACTTTCCAAGTTGAGCTTTAATTCATGAAAACTGAAACAACGATACAAGGCTTAACTGCGTCACTTGCAACAGCACGCAGCAACAAAAAAATGATTGGTTTTGTCCCGACGATGGGAAATTTGCATGAAGGTCATTTGACCTTGGTTCGTGCTGCTAAAAAGATTTGTGATGTGGTTGTGGTGAGCATCTTTGTCAACCCAATTCAATTCGGTGCGGGTGAAGATTTTGATAACTATCCACGTACTTTAGAGCAAGATAGTCGTTTGTTGGCGGATGTGGGTTGCGATATTATTTTTGCGCCTTCTGTTGAGCAAATGTATGGAACACAACCACGCTTGACCAATATTAGTGTTGGGCAAATTACCGATGATTTGTGTGGAAAGTCTCGCCCTGGTCATTTTGATGGCGTGGCGGTTGTTGTTACCAAATTATTTAATATGGTACAGCCGGACTATGCTTTCTTTGGTCAAAAGGATTATCAGCAACTCGCGGTGATTCGTCAGTTGGTACAAGATTTAAATATGCCTTTGGAAGTGATTGGTGTGCCCATCGTGCGTGCTGAGGATGGCTTGGCTTTAAGTTCTCGCAATGGTTATTTATCTCAAGAGCAACGTGAAATTGCCCCTAAAATTTACCAGTTGTTAAAGAAAGCGGAACAGCAATTGCATGATGGTCAAGTGTTGGAGCAAGTGTTAGCAAATATCTCAACTGAATTGACACAAGCAGGTTTTGTTGTGGATTATGTGGAAGCTCGTCAAACCAATTTACAGCCGATTACGCAATTTGATCAAGATTTGGTTTTATTCGTTGCGGCAAAATTAGGTACGACGCGTTTAATCGATAATTTACAAGTAAATTTTAAAACTTAGAACTTCAGAATAAAAAGGGCAACATGCCATGAAGCGTATTCTTATCGTCACAGGACAATCTGGTTCAGGAAAATCTTCAGCGTTACAAGTGCTTGAAGATTTAGGCTACTATTGTATAGATAACTTACCTTTGGCACTGTTGCCTGAAATAGTGGCGAAACTTGATCATGAAAATAATCTGGAGCAATTGGCGTTAGGTGTTGATATTCGAAGCACACGTGCTGATATGCAAGAGTTTGATCATGTGTTTGAGCAATTAAAAAGACATGGTTCAGTTGATGTCATTTATTTGACTACCCAAGATCAAGATTTGATTGCTCGTTTTAGTGCATCTAGACGCCCGCATCCTTTAGCGAGCCGTTTTAATAGTTTATTGCAGTGTATACAAGAAGAAAAGCAACTGCTGATTCCGATACAATTTCGCTCTACAGTGCATATTGATACGACAGATAAAAGTGTTCATGATTTAAAACATATTTTACTGTCCAAACTAGGGCAGTCTGATAACTTAATTGTTATTTTACAATCGTTTGGTTATAAGCATGGCATCCCTTTAGATGCTGATTATGTATTTGATGTCCGTCATTTGCCTAACCCACATTGGGATTTAGATTTACGTCGTTTATCTGGTTTAGATGAACCTGTACGTCGATTTTTAGAGAGCAGTCAGCAAACCAATGAAATGTTTGCTGATATTTATGCTTTCTTGGAAAAGTGGCTACCTGCTTTTGCAGAGGGGCATCGCCATTATATGACCATTTCTGTGGGTTGCACGGGTGGACAACATCGTTCAGTTTATATCGTGGATAGACTCAAGCAAGCCCTTGAGGCAAAATGGGCTGTCCAAATCTTACATAGAGAAATGAAGCACTGGTCATGATAGACACAACAATTGATGTAATTAATAAACTTGGCTTACATGCACGCGCATCAGGTAAACTGATTGAGGTGACGACCAAATTTCGCTCTTCTATTCAAATTGGTAAGGGTGATAAGCTGGTAGATGCAAAAAATATTATGTCATTGTTGATGTTGGGTGCGGGTAAGGGCACGACATTAAGGTTAGTGATTGATGGTGCTGATGAAGACAAAGCACTGGAAGAAATTCAAACGCTGTTCGCAGCAAAATTTTATGAGGCAGAGTAATAGTGGCACGTGGTACCCAACGTTATACCGATGAAGATTTTGAGTCATTAGAAGGGCGTGCGAGTAGAACAGAGCAAAAGAAAGCTGTACAACGTATGGCTGCTTTAGGTGAGCAATTGGCTCAATTGAATGTAAAACAAATTCAAAAACTTCCTGTGGATGAACGTCTGATAGATGCGTTGCTTGAAGTTCAAAAAATTAGTTCATTTGAAGCACGTCGTCGTCAGTTTCAGCGAATTGGCAAATTGTTGCGTAATGAAGATGAAAGCATAATTTTGTCTTATCTCACACCGCAACAAGGTGCAAAGAAACAAATGCAATTGATGCGTTGGGTTGATCGTATGATTGAGCAAGGTGATCCGATCATTAATGAATTCAGCAAAGTATTTAATGCATCAGAACGCCATACTTTACGTCAGCATGTTCTTCGTATTCATCGTGACATCAAACAACAGGTGAGTGAGGAAGAGCTCGAAGCTTCTAAACGTAAGTTTGTAAACTACGTACAACAAGTCGCGCTGTTATCTGATCAAGGTTAACTTGAAAAAAAGAAGTTTCTAAGGAAACTTCTTTTGCATTTAGGCAATTAATTTCCAAACTCACTTGTAGCTCGTTCTTTTGCCCATTCTCTTAAAATAAATTTTTGTAATTTCCCAGTTGATGTTTTAGGGATCTCAGTAATTACCACGTCTTTAGGAACTTTAAAGCGTGCAAGTTCTTTTTGACAGTGCAGAATAATTTCTTCTGGTGAAGTTGTGCTACCTTGTTTTAATTCAATAAAAGCACAAGGCACCTCTTGCCAACGTGGATCAGGCTTTGCGACTACGGCTGCAGTCATGACTGCTGGGTGTCGATACAAAACATCTTCGACTTCTAATGAAGAAATATTTTCCCCACCTGAAATAATAATGTCTTTGGAGCGGTCCGTGATTTTGGCATAGCCATCGGGATGGCATACGGCTAAATCCCCGGTATGGAACCAACCCCCTTGAAATGCTTCTTCAGTGGCCTGTGGGTTTTTGAGATAGCCTTTCATGACGATATTGCCACGGAACATGATTTCGCCCATGGTTTCGCCATCATTTGGCACAGGTTGCATGGTTTCAGGATCAAGTACTCGCATACTGTCTTGTAGAGGGTATGGAACGCCTTGACGTGAATGCAATTGAGCTTGTTCTTGGATAGATAACTCACTCCAACCTGCTTGTGAGGCACATAGCGCTGAAGGACCGTAGGTTTCGGTTAAACCATAGACGTGATTGACATTGATGCCGATATTACGCATCCCTTCAATAATCGCAACTGGCGGTGCAGCACCAGCAACCATCACCTCCACATGATGGTCAAATGCGGTTCTTTGTTCCTGAGGCGTATTGATCAGCATCGATAAAACAATCGGTGCGCCACAGAAATAATCTACTTTGTGTTCGGCAATATATTGAAAGATTAGTGTTGGATCGACGCGACGTAAACAAATATTGGTTCCGCCACTGGCGGCAATAGACCATGCAAAACACCAGCCATTGCAATGAAACAGGGGTAAGGTCCAAAGATACACAGCACGAGGTTTCATGCCACATGCCAAAATATTACTTGCTGCATTGAGGTAAGCACCACGATGATGATAAACCACACCTTTTGGATTTCCTGTTGTTCCCGAGGTGTAATTCAGGCTGATCGCATCCCATTCATCTTGTGGAAGTAACCATTCAAACTCAGGATCGCCTTGAGCTATCCAAGACTCATATTCATATTGACCAAGGGGCAGTTGTTCACCTTCATACTCATTATCAAAAACGTCAATTACAATCATATCTTGATGAATATATGTGAGTGCTTCTTCTGCAATCGCTTTAAACTCTGGGTCAACTAAAAGCACTTTTGCTTCAGCATGTTCTAGCATAAAGGCAATGGTTTTGGCATCTAAGCGCGTATTTAGCGTATTTAGAACGGCACCTGCCATGGGAACGGCAAAATGGGCTTCAATCATCGCTGGAACATTTGGTAAAAGTACAGAAACGGTATCGTTCTTTTGGATACCTAAACGTGTCAGTTGGTGTGCAAATTGACGACAGCGTTGATAGCTTTGTTGCCATGTAATCTGACGTTTACCATGAATAATTGCGGCCTGATTCGGGTAAATATAAGCTGCACGCTCTAAATAGCGTAATGGTGATAACGCAACAAAGTTCGCTGGGTTTTTGGGTAATTCGTCGTATGCACTAACCATGTGTATTGCTCCATGTTTATTTTATGAGGAAATTTGCTGGGGTGTTAAAAATGACCGCAGTCCCCATATATCTATATCACCATAGTACGCTGCTGACACGAAATCACTAAGGCTTTAGTCTGAGATATATTTTTGACTTGGGTTTTTCTCCAATCAAAGGTTTCTTCCTTGTCTAAACCTGTGTAAAATCTCGGGTACTTTTTTATCCGCCGTTTTTTATTTTTTGAGGTCCGCCTCAATACATAATCTCGCGGTGATATGCTCCATTGTGCGGGGCATCACTCCTTAAGGATTTTATTATGCCAATCATTACTTTACCAAATGGTGATCAAAAGCAATTTGATCAACCGATTTCCGTGATGGAACTTGCTCAGAGCATTGGTCCGGGCCTAGCGAAAAATACCGTTGCTGGTCGTATCAATGATCGTTTGGTGGATGCTTGTGATTTAATCACAGAAGATGCAACAGTTCAGATTATTACCCCGAAAGATGAAGAAGGTTTAGAAATCATTCGTCACTCATGTGCGCACTTAGTCGGACATGCGGTTAAGCAATTGTTCCCTGAAGCGAAAATGGTAATCGGTCCAGTGATCGAAGAAGGTTTCTATTACGACATCTGGATGCCACGTCCATTTACTTTGGATGATATGGCTGCGATTGAAGAGCGTATGAAAAAGCTCATCGATCAAGATTATGACGTTATTAAAAAGATGACACCGCGTGATGAAGTGATTGCAGAATTCACAGCACGTGGCGAAGAATATAAATTACGCTTGATTGCAGACATGCCAGAAGAAACTCAAATGGGCTTGTACTACCATCAAGATTATTTGGATATGTGCCGTGGTCCGCACGTACCGAATACTAAATTCTTAAAATCATTCAAGCTCACTAAAATCTCTGGTGCTTACTGGCGTGGTGATGCCAAGAATGAGCAGTTACAGCGTATTTATGGTACAGCTTGGGCAGACAAGAAACAGTTGGCTGCGTATATCAAACGTATTGAAGAAGCTGAAAAACGTGACCATCGTAAAATTGGTAAAGCTTTAGACTTATTCCACATGCAAGAAGAAGCGCCAGGTATGGTGTTCTGGCATGCCAATGGTTGGACGATTTACCAAGTGCTTGAACAATACATGCGTAAAGTTCAGCAGGACAATGGTTACCAAGAAATTAAGACACCACAGATCGTAGACTTTACGCTTTGGGAAAAATCAGGACATGCGGCAAACTATGCTGAAAACATGTTTACGACTCACTCAGAAAGTCGTAATTATGCAGTAAAGCCAATGAACTGCCCTTGTCACGTGCAAGTGTTCAACCAAGGATTAAAATCTTACCGTGATTTACCAATCCGTTTAGCGGAGTTCGGTTCTTGTCACCGTAATGAACCATCAGGTTCTTTACACGGTATCATGCGTGTACGTGGCTTTACTCAAGATGATGCGCATATCTTCTGTACCAAAGAACAAATTGGTCAAGAAGTTGCAGACTTTATTAAACTGACTTTAGATGTTTATAAAGACTTCGGCTTTGAAGAAGTACAAATGAAGCTTTCAACACGTCCTGAAAAGCGTGTGGGTGACGATGCACTTTGGGATATTGCTGAAAAATCTTTGGCTGATGCTTTAAATGATGCAGGCTTAGCATGGGATCTACAACCTGGTGAAGGTGCATTCTATGGTCCGAAGATTGAATTTTCATTGAAAGACTGCTTAGGTCGTGTATGGCAGTGCGGTACAATCCAGTGTGACTTCAACTTGCCAATCCGTTTAGATGCTTCGTACGTGACTGAAGACAATGAGCGTGATCAACCAGTTATGTTGCATCGTGCAATTCTTGGCAGTTTTGAGCGTTTTATTGGTATACTAATTGAACATTACGCTGGTTTCATGCCACCTTGGCTTGCACCAATTCAAGCTTGTGTGATGAATATTACCGATTCACAAGCAGATGCGTGTGAGCAAGTGGTTGCAAAACTCAAAGAAAGTGGTCTTCGTGCTATTTCTGACTTGAGAAATGAAAAAATCGGATTTAAGATTCGTGAGCGTACCCTAGAGCGTATTCCTTATCTTTTGGTTCTCGGTGATCGAGAAGTTGAAGAGGGCACCGTAAATGTGCGTACACGCTCAGGAAAAAATTTAGGTACTATGTCAATTGATGCATTCATTGATTTAGTGAAATCTGCCGTTGCCGAACGCGGCCGGTACATTGTGGAGTAATAAAGATTAAACAGCCTGATCGTAACCAACAACAAGGTGCTAAAAGTAACCGTCCAGCCATTAATGATGAGATTCGTGCGAAAGAAGTACGTCTCGTTGCTGCTGATGGGGAACAGAAAGGTGTCGTTTCATTAAATGAAGCATTACGTGCTGCTGAAGAAGCTGATCTTGACCTTGTTGAGATCGTTGCTAATGCAGAACCTCCTGTTTGTAAAATCATGGACTACAACAAGCACTTATTTGACTTAAAGCAAAAGCAAAAAGATGCGAAGAAAAAACAGCATCAAGTGCAAGTGAAAGAAATCAAGTTACGTCCAGCGACGGACGTAGGTGATTACCAAGTAAAATTGCGTGCAATTTTACGTTTCCTTGAAGAAGGAAATAAGGTGAAAATTACTTTACGTTTCCGTGGTCGTGAAATGGCACACCAACAGCTTGGTCTTGCTCAATTACAAAAAATTGAAGCTGATGTGGCTGAGTTTGGCGTTGTTGAGCAACCTCCAAAAATGGAAGGTCGCCAAATGGGTATGCTGCTTGGTCCGAAAAAGAAAAAGTAATTTTTTCTTAATAAAAAAAACACCGCTATTGCGGTGTTTTTTTGTTTATACAAATGTGGAAACAAGGCTTAATTTTTGAGCAGATTTATGTTAATTTTAGTTGAAAAGTAAAGTATATTATCATTGGAGAATCAAAAGATGACTATCGTTAATGGTACACATGAGTTGTCTGAAATAAATCAAAAAGTGGTGCAAGAGGGTGAGGTGTTGCCTCAAGTTCGCTTAAAAGACGGTAGTCAGGTACAAACAGGCACTGTAGCAACCATGTTGCATAATATTAATTTATATAATGCAGGTACAAGAGGTGAGGTGGAGGCTGAATTAGAGTGTGCTATCCCAACCTTAGTCAAAGTAGGTTTATTTGATCTGTTTTCGGTTGATGAGTGGATCAAGGGGGATAACGCTGGTCGTCGATTTGTAGGGGAAAAGGCGAAAGAGTTTTTGGCGAATCGATAAAAATCAAATACACCTTTTAATATGCTCTGTGCAAACATAATTTTATTGTTTCTTTTTCGTGCTGCTGTGCTGATCAAATTCTGAAAAATGTGATATAACGCAACAACAGTCAAGATAAAGATGAATAGGATAACTAAATGATTGACTTATATTATTGGGGTACCCCCAATGGCCATAAAATAACGATTGCTTTAGAAGAAATGGGGCTTGAATATCAAATTTTCCCGATTAATATTTTAGAAAATGATCAGTTTCAGCCAGACTTTTTAAGGATTTCTCCAAACAATAAAATTCCAGCAATCGTTGATCAAAATGGTCCACGTGGTGAACCAATTTCTGTATTTGAATCTGGCGCAATCTTGCAATATTTAGGTCGCAAAACTGGATTGTTCTATCCCCTTGATGAGCAAGAGCGAGTTGAGGTAGAGCAATGGTTGATGTGGCAAATGGGTGGTTTTGGTCCGATGCTTGGGCAAAACCATCATTTCAACAAGTTTGCACCTGAGCGTATTCCTTATGCGACGGAGCGCTATATCAATGAAACCAAACGGCTGTATGGTGTTTTGAATAAACAGCTGGTTGGTCAGAAGTTTGTAGCTGGTGAATACTCGATCGCAGATATGGCGATTTTACCTTGGGCATTACGCTATGAGTGGCAAAGTATTCAACTCGAAGATTATCCTTATGTGAAAGATTATATCGATCGCTTAACTGCACGTCCTGCCATACAAAGAGCTTTATCGATCAAAGTAGGATAATACGTGTTGTGAAACAACAACTTTATCTGAGACATTGGGCGATTGCGATGGGATTGTTGGTACTTACAGCAATCGTCTGCGCTCTGCTACACAATCGCTATTCCGAAGATCATTTGGGGATTTTGGTCTTTGCTTTGATCGGTGTATTGGGGCTTTTATTTTCTACGTTATTTGCTTGGCTGCAGGTGGAAACTAGAAACTCATATGGTAGCACTTGGCTTTTCGTGAGCTTTTTAAGCCTGTCGTTGTTGTTAAGCACTTATCTTTATCATACGGTATCCATGGACTGGGCGGCAGTTTCAGATGATGGTATCCAACTTAGTTTATATCAACGAGTTGTAACGTCAGACCTTACATTTTGGGTCGCATTTGCTTTTCCATTCATTTTTTCCGTCGTGAATTTTTCTGTGCGATCTAAGGTCGCCAAAATGAAGAAATAATCTGTGTTAAAACCATGCATTTAGCCCTATCAGCGTGACTATTTTATAGTTGTGTAATTTTTAGACTTAAAGCTCGATGATCGGTATAGGATAATGTAATTTTAAAACAAGTATAAAGCGTTATGAACTCTACAATCGCGACAGACTATTTAAAAAAACTTGATTTTCAAGGGCACTGTTTACCTACGCTAGAGAACTTAAAGACTCTGCTAAGTTACCATGTTGAGCACATTCCTTTTGGTAATCTATCCTCTTTTCTTGGGGAGGAAGTCTCATTAGTACCTGAACAACTTGCTCAAAAATTATTATATGAAAATCGGGAAGGATATTGCTTGGAGCACAGCACTCTGAGCAGAATTGCATTAACTGAGTTGGGATATGACGCTTATAATGTATTAGGTCGTGTCTATTATCAAAGTGCACATACCACAGCACCTATCCGTACTCATTTAGTCACGTTGGTGCGAATCGATCAGCAATTATTTTTATATGATCCCGGCTTTGGGGGGATGACACCAACAACAATTCTATCTTTAGATTGTATCGGAGAGGCGCAGTCAACACCTTTGGAACAGTTTCGATTTGTGGATGTTGCACAGTGTGGATTGGACATGGCTGTGCTGACAGATGTGAAGTATATGCTTCAGGTTTTTTTACATAATGAATGGGTCAATGTGTATGCAATTAATCCTGATCAACAGATCGCGATGGCGGATGCGGAAATTGCCAATTGGTATATATCAACGTCACCTGAATCATTATTTACTCAACATTTAATGTTATTTACAGCGACCACGGAAGCCAGAATGACATTGAAAGATCAGGTATTGAGAATTCATGGTAAAGAAAAATCTGATAAAAAGGTTTTATCAACCCCGCATGAGTTTGGGGAAATAATACAAGCGGTTTTTAAGATACAAATGAACCCACAGAAACTTAGACAAGCATGGGATAAACTTACTTTGATTGAATCAGTTTAAGTGATATTGTCTGGGCATTGCTTTGATCTCTATGTAAGTGCTTTCACACCCTGATGTCCTATTTTCTATTATTTCTCTCTGCTTTTGGTGCTGCAACATTACTACCTTTACAGTCTGAAGCTGTGCTTATGACTTTATTGGTGCAGGGGATGTCCAATCCATTTTATTTGTTGCTTGTTGCGACAGTTGGAAATGTTTTGGGCTCTTGTGTTAACTGGTGGTTGGGATTGAAAATAGAGCATTATAAAGATAAAAAGTGGTTTCCTGTCTCAGAACCACGTTTGCAGCAAGCACAACAGATCTATCATAAATATGGTTTTTACTCGTTATTGTTGAGTTGGGTGCCGATCATAGGTGATCCGATTACGTTGATTGCTGGATTGATGAAAGAGCATTTTGGGCGGTTCTTATTGATTGTCACAATTGCTAAAGCAGGACGCTATTTGTTTATGTATGGCTTATATCTCGGATTATTTTCTTAATTTACTTTCTGTTTATGTTGTAGATTCTCGTTAGCTCCAGGTAAGTTCGACATTGTTGATGTGGCTCAAATCGATTGTATTTTGTGATCAGAAATTTTGCTTTAAATTTAAACGAAGATGCTATATGATACTGCCTTCCTTACCTGCAGGTCGATTTGCAATAGTGCAAACGAGCCGAACAGGTGACTAAAAGAGGTTACTATGGCTAAGTTAAAAACTCGCCGTGGTGCAGCTAAACGCTTTAAAGCGACTGCAAACGGTTTCAAGCGCAAACAAGCATTCAAGCGCCACATTTTGACCAAAAAATCTGCTAAGCGTATCCGTCAATTGCGCGGTTGTGTAATGGTTCACGTAAGTGACGTTGCATCAGTTCGTGCTATGTGCCCATACATCTAAGGAGATTATAAATGGCTCGTGTAAAACGTGGTGTAGTGGCTCATCGCCGTCACAAAAAAATTCTTGCTCGCGCTAAAGGTTACTATGGTGCTCGTTCACGTGTTTATCGCGTAGCGTTCCAAGCGGTAATCAAAGCTGGTCAATACGCTTACCGTGACCGCCGTCAAAAGAAACGTCAATTCCGTGCTTTATGGATTGCGCGTATCAATGCTGGTGCTCGTCAAAACGGTTTGTCTTACAGCCGCATGATCGATGGCTTGAAAAAAGCTCAAGTGATCATCGACCGTCGCGTATTAGCTGACATCGCTATGCATGATGCAGTAGCATTTGCTGCTTTAGCTGAAAAAGCTAAAGGCGCATTAGCTGCATAAGCTTAGAGATTCAAAGAAGGCCGCTTTTTAGCGGTCTTTTTTATGCTTTATTCTTTACTTTCTGGACCATATCATTAGAAAAATAATCACACCAAAGGTAATCACCATGAATTTGGCGAATTCATAATGGTTAACTAACCAGAACACCCCGTAGAGTAGCCCAATGACAACCGCTAAAAAGAAGATAAGATAAAGTGTCGAAGCTGTAACAGAAGTTGGTTTTTCTTCTGTAGAGCTATCACTGTTCAGTTCATTATTCGTTTCACTATTAATCTGGGATGTATGTTGTAGTGCGTGTGGAGGAATATAGGAAAAATCTTCATTCACATATGCTTTCTCATAGCTATTTGCACTATGTGAAACTAAGCTGATGAATGCATTGTTTAGATCCTCTTGGAAAAGATCTATTTTTATAGAATTCTGATCAATAATATCAGCATGAAATGATCTTGAGGCTAGCGCCATTGCCACTTCAGTTCCAATTTGGTCTTGTAAGTCACCGAGTTTATTTATCCAAGAAAATGCCAGATTGAATTCAGGGCTCGGCTCATCAAGAAGAGGATAATCGCTTATTTCATTTTTTAAAAATAGGTTATTGGTTAATAGTAGACTTTTATCTTGTTTAAAATTAAATGGGCTATCTAAAAATCTACTTTGAAAATCCTCATGTAAGTTTTTCCAATTCAGATTTTTGTTGAACGCATCAATAATCTGGAGTTGTTTTTGATCTAATCTGATGAGAGTAAACAATAGATATTTATTATAGCTTTGAGAGGATGCAAAACCATGAAATTCACGAGGATCTGTAGACGTCGAGAACTTCTTTACTTTTTCTGCATGTACTTTAACTAAAGCAAAATTTTGATCTCTTCCCAAGAAGACGGCTACAGGATAATTGCTTGTATCAAAAATGAATTGTTTAAAATGCCGGGTAAACTCAGGCAATAGTAGGTCTGAGGGAGTGAGCTGGCAATGCTGAATCTGTTGGTCTCTGAGATCGGCAATTAAGTGTGAAATGGAATCATAGAGTAATTCATTTGTTTCTAAATCACGTACCAGAAACAGATCATGAGTTATATCACACCATTTATGTTCGATCTTATATTCAGCAATTTTATGGTCAAAATAGAGTTGAGCATTATGTTGCAAACCTAATATAAACTTCCAGTAATTATCGGTCATCGTTTTATATATGCTGTTATTGGTGGGAAGCTAGGCTCATTATCATATCTGAAATTAATGATGGATTAAAACATGCGCAGACAATATCACTTTAGACAAGTGGGGGACGATACTTGTATTTGGGATGTTCATCGCTTAGTAGAACTGACCCAAAATTTCATTGTCAAAAAAGTTGCACTGAATGATATTCAAGAACTCAACGAGGCCTATTGGTTTACAGATGAATATCCAACAACTCAGCAAATCATTGAGCATATTCAATTGATTCAGGATGCAGACCTCAATTACCCAATTATTCTTTGTGCGCAGGGTCGAGTGATGGACGGTATGCATCGTGTGGCAAAGGCAAGTTTACTCAAGCATTCCGATATTCTTGCAGTGCAATTTGAGCAAACACCTGAGCCTGATTTTATGAATATTGATGAAGATGAGCTTGATTACACGGATATTTATAATCCGAAATAATAAGCCAATCCACAAATGATGATCGTGATGAAGACTAATTTTATCACACTGATATGATTCATTTTATGTTGGGCTGCTGCCTGAGTTGGCGTTTTCGCTACATCCATAGTACGGTCATAGGGTTCCATCGGCATTTCAAAATCAATATTTTTATAGTGGTTAGCAATTCTTGAAATCAGTTTCGCAAATAAGTCATCTGTTTTTTGTCCGAAGTTGCGTAAGACAATTTGTTGTTCAGGACTTAACATTTCTCCATCGGTGTTATAAGGATGGCGACGTTGATTCTCGATAAAATCTGTCAATGCTGACATACGATACATGAGTTGATGAGCTGAATCTGCTTGATAGGTGGTTGGAATAATAGCCAAGTCAGCATGATCTAAATGGCTGTGTTCTAGTTCATAACCATAAAAAGGTAGCTCTACTTGTTCTGGTTCTAAGAAGTTTTCTGCGCATTTATGGCTAAAAAGCTCTTGGTTAATAAACTTTTCAATTTCGTGCCAGTCATTATTTTTTAATTCTTGGGTCACTTTTTTAGCAATTGAGTCTGGAAGTGGGTAACGCCAAAATACATCCTGTCTTAGTGAAATTTGTTGTGAGGTGGGTGCTTCGAAAGGATTGTCATGTTGATACCACTCAGCAAGTTCATGCCCACAAATCCATGCAGTTTTATTTTTACCTTCATGGCTCACGATGAAGTGAGCATAGGGAAGTAATTCAACATTGGCGTTAGGGTTTTGGTGATCTTGTAAGAGCTGTGCATTGTGCAAGCTTAATCGATCAACGCCTTGACGTTTTAAACCTTCCAACCAAACTTGAAAGTGTTGTGCTAAAAGATGTTGTGACTGGAGGTCACGGAACTCGAAATGATGTTGAGCAAAGATGGGGTGATCAACCCAGACACTGAAGGGAAGATTTTGTTGTAAAAACTCATTGCCATAGCTGACAAGCGTCAATTGAACTTTCCAAATTTGATCGAGCGCCATTGTTTTTACTCTTTGACTTTTAGCGATAAGAAAGATTTTAGCAAATTGTTGCGACATATGTTTTTTCAATAGGCTTAATCTTCAAAAAATAGGTAAAAAGCTGATAAACTATAGCGTTTTATTATATTTCTATAATTTGTTGCTTTGAGAGTTACTATGTCACTGGAAGCCCTGACCACTGAAGCGCTTGCTGCCATTGCAGCGGCTCAAGACCTTGCTGCACTCGATCAAGTACGTGTGCAATTTACAGGGAAAAAAAGCCAGCTTGCAGAGCAATCGAAAGCACTTGGAAAAATGGATCCTGAAGAGCGTAAAGTACAAGGTGCTGCTATTCATGCTGTTCGTGAAGCGATCAACGCTGCATTGACTGAGCGTCAACAAACATTACAACAAGCTGAGCTTGCTAAAAAATTAGCGAGTGAGACCATTGATATTACTTTACCTGGCCGCGGTCAACGTATGGGAAGTATCCACCCGGTGACCCAAGTTCAAGAGCGTATTTGTCAGTTCTTTACCAAAGCAGGTTTCCAAGTGGCACATGGTCCAGAAGTTGAAGATGATTATCACAACTTTGAGGCATTGAATATTCCGGGGCATCACCCAGCACGTGCAATGCACGATACTTTCTATTTTGATGCAACTCATTTACTCCGTACTCATACTTCGGGTGTGCAAATCCGTACGATGGAAACCAATCAGCCACCAATCCGTATTGTGTGTCCTGGCCGTGTTTATCGTTGTGACTCAGATCAAACGCATTCACCGATGTTTCATCAGATCGAAGGTTTGTACGTTGCCGAAAACACCAGTTTTGCAGAATTAAAAGGTCTGTTGATTAATTTGCTCACTGAATTTTTTGAAAAAGATTTAAAAGTACGTTTCCGTCCATCCTATTTCCCATTCACTGAGCCAAGTGCTGAAGTGGATATTATGGATGAGCGTGGTCGTTGGTTAGAAGTTTTGGGCTGTGGCATGGTACATCCAAATGTATTACGTGCTGCAGGTATTGATCCTGATAAGTACAAAGGCTTTGCTTTTGGTTTAGGGGTAGAGCGTTTTGCAATGTTACGTTATGGCATTAATGACTTACGTATGTTCTACCAAAATGATGTGCGTTTCTTACGCCAGTTTGCCTAAACAGTTTTTCAGGATTAAATAAGGTTTATACACATGAAAATTAGTGAAAATTGGTTACGCACGTGGGTTAATCCAGCAATTGATAGCAATACATTGTCTGATCAATTGACCATGCTTGGCTTAGAAGTTGATGAGTTAGCGCCTGTGGCAAAGCCATTTACAGGCGTGGTTGTTGGTGAAGTTCTGACGGTTGAGCAGCATCCAGATGCAGATCGTTTGCGTGTCACGACTGTAAATGTTGGTTCGGGTGAGCCATTACAGATTGTTTGTGGGGCGCCAAATGTTCGTGTGGGGATGAAAGCACCTGTTGCCACCATTGGTGCAGTGTTACCAGGCGATTTCAAAATTAAAAAAGGCAAGCTTCGTGGTATTGAATCACAAGGCATGCTATGTGGTGCTTCTGAAATTGATTTAGAAGACAAGATTGATGGCTTGTTAGAGCTTCCTGCTGATGCACCTGTTGGCATGAATATCCGTGAATATTTAAAACTTGATGACAATGTGATTGACATCAGTATCACGCCAAACCGTGGTGACTGTTTTAGTATTCGTGGTATTGCACGAGAAATCGCAGTAATCAATCAGTTGAAGATGAATGAACCTGATATTCAACCTGTTCCTGCAACCATCACTGATGAAAAAGCAGTCATCATCACGACTGAAGGTACGCCGCGTTATTTAGGTCGTATTATCAAAAATGTGAATGTGAAAGCCCCTACACCAGAGTGGATGGAACAAGCTCTAGCTCACTCAGGTATTCGTACCCATAGTATTTTGGTTGATATTACCAACTATGTGTTACTTGAGTTGGGTCAACCAATGCATGCTTTTGATTTGACGAAGATAAAAGGTTCGATTCAAGTCCGTCAAGCTCAGCCAAAAGAAAAATTGATGCTGCTAAATGATCAAGAAGTTGAATTGCAAGATGACATCATGGTCATTGCGGATGATCAAAAAGCATTGGCGATTGCTGGCATCATGGGAGGCTTAGACTCTTCTGTTACGGATGAAACACAAGATATTTTCTTAGAAAGTGCATTTTTTGCACCTTTAGCAATAGCTGGTCGTGCGCGTCGTTTTGGCTTACATACTGATTCATCACAGCGTTATGAACGTGGCGTTGATTTTGAATTGCCAATCATCGCGATGCATCGTGCATGTGAGTTGATTCAGACATTTGCTGGTGGTGAGTTTGGTCCAATTACGGTTGCTGAACAAGTGGCTTTATTGCCAACGCGTGAAGCGATTCAGTTAAAGCAGGCTCAAGTGGATCAACTACTGGGTTATGAGGTCGCGGGTGATTTTATCGCAGATGCGTTGATGCGTTTAGGTTGTGTGGTTGAAACGACAGCACAAGGTGAGTGGAATGTGATTCCTCCATCGCATCGTTATGATATCGCAATCTATCAAGACTTAGTTGAAGAAGTTGCACGTATTCATGGCTATGACAACATCCAAATCAGTTTGCCAAAGATTGATGTGAAGTTAGAGAAGTATCAAGATCGTTTTGAAATTGCACAACTACGTCAAACCGTAGCAACTTTAGGCTATCAAGAAGCGATTAGTTTTAGTTTTGCTGATGCAAAATTGGAAAAACAACTGAATCCAGCTGTACAGCCCTTGATGTTGGCTAATCCGATTTCAAGTGATCTAGCTGCGATGCGTAGTACGTTACTTTCAAGCTTGATTCCTTGTGTGCAATATAACTTGAATCGTCAACAACATCGTGTCCGCTTCTTTGAGTTAGGCTTACGTTTTGACTATCAAGGTGCAAAAGATATCCATGATCTTAAGCAGATTCCAACGTTGGCATTGATTGCTGTGGGTTCACTTGCACCTGAATCATGGCATGTAAAACCTCAAGCAATGGATTTCTTTGATTTTAAAGGTGAAATTGAAGAAATTTTGGCAGCAGGTCGAGTGAAGGCAGAGTTTGCTCGTACGCAGAGAGCATGGCTACACCCAGGACAATCAGCTGAAATTTTGGTAAATGGACAGTCAATTGGTTACTTGGGGCGTTTGCATCCTTCTTTGGAAAATGATTTAGATTTGGGTACAACATGGGTTGCTGAGCTAGATCAGCAAGCAGTTTTGCAATCTTATGTATCTAATTTTACAGAATTATCACGTTTTCCATCGGTTAGACGTGATATTGCGCTTTTAATCTCTGATAATATTGAAGTGAAAGATATTCAGCGCATGATTGAACAAACAGGTGGTGAGTTACTTGACTCCACATGGTTGTTCGATGTGTATACGGGGCAAGGGGTTGAACAAGGCAAGCGCTCTTTAGCTTTTGCATTGTTGTGGCAACATCCGGCTCGTACGCTTGAAGATGCTGAAATCAAATCTGGTATGGATAACATTATTCAAGTGTTGGAAAACACTTATCAAGCGACATTGAGGGCCTCATGACAGCATTAACAAAAGCAGATATGGCGGACCATTTAAGTGAGCTAACGAGTTTAAATCGTCGTGAAGCAAAACAAATGGTCGAGTTGTTTTTTGACGAAATTAGTCAGGCATTAATTTCTGGCGAACAAGTCAAACTTTCTGGATTCGGTAATTTTGAGCTACGTGATAAGCGTGAGCGTCCTGGACGTAATCCTAAAACGGGTGAGGAGATTCCAATTTCTGCGCGCCGTGTAGTAACGTTCAGAGCAGGTCAAAAATTTAGACAGCGTGTGGGGAACGAGCAGGTCGATTGATCTGCTTTTTCATCTTAACTTTTTGAATCTCAGAAAGTATAGGCGTAAAAAAAGAGAACCAAAGGTTCTCTTTTTTTATAATCTATAAATAGATTATTGAGCAGCAGAAGCTGGAGCAGCTTCAGATGCAGCAACAGCAACTTCAGAAGCAGCAGCAGCAACTTCAGAAGCAGCAGCAGCAACTTCAGTTTGAGCTTCAGAAGCAGCAGCTACAGCTTCAGAAGCAGCAGCAGTTGCGTCAGTAGCAGGTGCTTCTTCTTTCTTAGAGCAACCAACGAAAGCTAAAGTAGTTGCAACAGCAGCAATAACAGCAAATTTTTTGAATAACATGGCATCACTCTCATAAAATTGTGAGATTAAAAAGAACCTGAGTTAGTCTGTTTGTGCTTTTATTTTTCCTAAAATTTTTAGGAAATAACGCAGGGAGCAGCCTAACTAGTCAGTTGCTATCCTATCAAAGCGCATCATGAATTACTACTATTCTGTCTGGCAAAACGTCAAAAATGGACAAAAATTGGTTATTTTTTGATAGAAAATAACTATGGATTAGTGTTTATAAATCGGAGATATTGAACAAAATGCTTTTGAGGGTATATTTATTTATATTTAAATCAATTGGATAGTGGATTTTGATAAAAACAAGGTAAATTGTAACCATTATGTAACCATGTCAACCAAATAACAACAGCCACCATAAAGGTGGCTGCTTTGGGTCGCACAGTAGATTAGTTTGCTGCTTTGCGTTTCATCTGATCAAAAAAGTCATCATTGGTTTTGGTTTCTTTCATGCGATCTAGTAAGAACTCCATTGCTGCTAACTCATCCATTGGGTGAAGCAGTTTACGGAGAATCCATACTTTACGAAGGTTATCTTCGTCCATGAGGCGTTCTTCACGACGTGTTCCTGATTTTTTGATATTCATCGCAGGGAAAACGCGTTTTTCAGCAATTCGGCGATCAAGTGTGATCTCTTGGTTACCTGTACCTTTGAATTCCTCATAGATCACATCATCCATTTTACTGCCAGTTTCGATCAAAGCAGTAGAGATGATGGTGAGTGAACCACCTTCTTCGATATTACGGGCTGCACCAAAGAAACGTTTTGGTCGTTCTAATGCGTGTGCATCTACACCACCCGTCAAGACTTTACCTGAAGATGGAATCACGGTGTTGTATGCACGAGCTAGACGTGTAATCGAGTCAAGCAGAATCACGACATCTTTTTTATGCTCGACTAAACGTTTTGCTTTTTCGATGACCATTTCTGCAACTTGTACATGACGAGCAGGTGCTTCATCAAATGTAGATGCAACCACTTCACCACGGACAGTACGTTCCATTTCTGTTACTTCTTCAGGACGTTCGTCGATTAAAAGTACGATAAGAAAAACTTCTGGATTATTACGGACGATCGATTGAGCGATGTTCTGTAATAACATGGTTTTACCCGCTTTAGGCGGTGCAACAATGATTGAACGTTGACCTTTACCAATCGGCGCAACCAAATCGACAACACGTGCTGTTAAATCTTCAGTTGTACCATTACCCAACTCCATAACAAGTTGTTCGGTTGGGAATAGAGGTGTTAAGTTTTCGAATAAAATTTTATTACGTGAGTTTTCAGGTGTGTCGTAATTAATTTGGTTGACTTTTAATAAGGCAAAGTAACGCTCACCTTCTTTTGGTGGGCGAATCGTACCAGTGATCGTGTCACCTGTACGTAAGTTAAAACGACGAATTTGGGATGGACTGACATAAATGTCATCTGGTCCAGCTAAATATGAACCAGCAGCGGAGCGTAAAAAACCAAAACCATCAGAAAGGATTTCGAGAACGCCATCACCAAAAATTTCTTCGCCATTCATTGCATGGCGTTTTAAAATAGCAAAAATAATATCTTGTTTGCGGTTACGTGCCATGCCTTCAAGGCCCATAAACTCCGCAATTTTAATGAGTTCGCCAATGGGTTTTTTCTTGAGTTCAGTTAAGTTCATAAGTGGTCAGACAGAATGGAATAAGTGGAGGACTACGTTAAGGGAAGAATAAAAAATCGACCGCGTACATACATGCTGAGGTAATTGTATTTAAACAACCACGATTCAGTAGTCTGGTTCATTGTTTCAGAGAGAAATGTGAAAACAATTGTTATTGCCGAGCGGCGATCTTATGTTTTGTGTCTTGTAAGAAGCGCAATGAAGTAGATTCCATTCAAAGCTTCTTGATCGAGAAATATAGACCTAATTGGCTGTGTTGTCAATGTTTACCGCGGACTACGCTGTTCAATAAAAACGTAGTTCCGCAGATAGACATAAAAACATCTATAAATTAGATGTTTTGATCGATAAATGCTGCAAGTTTAGAACGCGGTGCTGCACCAACTTGTTGAGCAACGACTTCACCGTTTTTAAACATAAGTAATGCTGGGATATTACGGATGTTGTATTTCACAGCTGTTTCTTCGCAAGCAGTAACATCAACTTTGACGATTTTGACTTTGCCTTCGTACTCATTTGATAGATCTTCAAGTACAGGTGCGATTGCTTTACAAGGCGCACACCAGCCAGCCCAAAAATCAACAAGAACGGGAGTTTCAGCATCTAAAACATCTGCTTGGAAGTTTTCATCAGATGTATTAACAATAGTCGCAGACATGGGATTGCTCCAAATTTTTTAAAAAAGTATCAATTCAATTTCAGAGTGAATATTACATTGCTACGTGAGGGTCTGTCGATATTTCATGAATGTATGCCTCATTCGTGTTGTTTTAGCCTACACCGCAAAGCATACCTCGAGTATCAACGGACTCTATTTATGTAAGGGTTGATTACGATTATTCAAGTTTCGAAGTAAAAAGTCTAATGGTTGCTCACGATGCCGATCATCGACTTATACAATGATTTATGCAAGAAAAGTGAAATACCTGGTTTTTATTGATGAAAATGACTTTAAAATTCTAAGCGTGTGAATTACTCTAATGCGTGAATTGAGCATGGGTTTATATAAATAATGTCTGATTTTCTGATTGATGAGGAATTACTTGCTGCGATTGATATGGGATCAAATAGTTTCCATCTCGCAATAGCTCGTGTTGATCACGGTGAAGTGAAAAAAGTTGCTTCAATGTCAGAAAAAGTACAGTTAGCTGCTGGACTCGATGAAAATAAAAATTTAACTGAAGCTGCACAGCAAAGAGGCTTAGCTTGTTTAGCGCGTTTTGTCGGGCGTTTGAGTTCAGTTCAGCCGAATCGTTTGAGGATCGTAGCAACGAATGCGCTTAGACAAGCGAAAAATGGACATGAATTTATCCAGAAGGCTGCTGAAATTTTACCTAAACCCATTGAAATCATTGCAGGTCGTGAAGAAGCGCGTCTGATCTATCTTGGGGTTTCCCATACCATGGCCAATGGTGGACGTCGTTTGGTGGTCGATATTGGTGGTGGTTCAACTGAGTTTATCATCGGTGAGAAATTTGAACCACTACATACTGAGTCCTTGCAAATGGGCTGTGTGGCATATAGCAAAGCCTACTTCGCTGATGGTGAGATTTCAACCAAAGCTTTTGACAAGGCAGTAGTTGCTGCACGCAAAGAAATGTCAGGTATTGCCAATACTTATAAATCCGTCGGTTGGGATACCGTGGTCGGTTCGAGTGGTACCATTAAAGCTTGTCGCCAGATTTTAGTGCACCTTGGATGGAGTGATGAGCAAGAAAATCTCACCCGAGAAGGACTTTATAAATTAAAAGATCGTTTACTCAAATTTAAGCATACATCTGAAATTGACTTTGAAGGTCTACGCGAAGATCGTCGAGCAGTTTTGCCAGCAGGGGTGGCGATTTTGTATGCAATTTTTGATGTATTAGATATTGATAAACTTGCCTATTCGGATGGTGCATTACGCGAAGGTGTCATGTATGACTTACTGGGTCGTTTCCAACATGAAGATATTCGTGATCGTAGTGTTCAAGCATTGATGGGACGTTACAACGCTGATCCTAAGCAAGCAGAACGTGTCGTCAAAACTGCGCAACATTTATTTGATCGTGTTGCTGATGCCTTAAATTTAACGACTGAAGACAGTGACTTACTGCGTCGTGCCGCTTATTTACATGAAATTGGTTTAGCAATTAGTCATGGCGGATATCATCGACATGGAGCATATTTATTGCAACATTCGGATATTCCAGGCTTCTCTCAAATTGATCAAAATCATCTTTCACATCTCGTTTCGCATCATCGACGTAAGTTACGTGCTGATGCAAAAAATGATGTTTTTAAGGTGGGAGGAAAGCATTTAGTCTATCTTTGTCTATTACTTCGCCTAGCTGTTTTACTTAACCATAGTCGTAGCGATCAGATGCTTCCTGCCATTGAACTGAGTGTGGTAAATGATCAACAATGGCAATTGAGCGTATCTGGCGATGCTAAACAATGGCCTTTGTTAGTTGCTGACTTGCATGATGAGCAAGTGCAATTTAAAAATTGGGACATTGAGTTAAATATTCAGTCAGACAAATTTGTTGATTAACATAAGGATTGTTGACCTTTGAGTTAATTATACGCGGCTTATAAAGTGTCAATATACCTTATATCCTTGTTAGGGATTTTCTACGACGTATGAAAAATAAAGCGACTCAGTCCAAGGCTTGGACTACGGTTCAAATTGCACGCCATCCTGAGCGTCCGCAATTTCTTGATTATGTAAGTGAAATTTTTACCGAGTTTGATGCACTACATGGTGATCGTTTATTTGGTGATGATGGTGCAATGATTGGTGGTTTGGCTCGTTTTGACGGTCATCCAGTCATGGTGGTTGGTCAACATCGTGGACGAAGTACTCGTGAAAAGTTACAGCACAACTTCGGTATGTGTAATCCTGAAGGATACCGTAAATCGCAACGTTTACTGGATATGGCTGAACGGTTTAATTTACCAGTATTTACCTTTGTTGATACTATGGGTGCTTATCCTGGCGTAGGTGCTGAGGAGCGTGGTCAAGCAGAAGCGATCGCGACCAGTTTGGCACAACTTTCTAGTTTAAAAGTTCCTGTAATTGCCACTGTATTGGGTGAAGGTGGTTCGGGTGGTGCGCTTGGTATTGGTGTTGCTGATCGTGTGATTATGTTGTCACATAGTATTTATTCAGTGATTTCTCCTGAAGGTTGTGCGTCTATTTTATGGAAGACAGCTGAAAAGGCAGCACAAGCTAGTGAAGCATTAGCATTAACTGCTGATAAATTAAAGGCTTTAGGTATTGTTGAATACGTTGTGGATGAAGGTGAAGGTGCTCATTTAAATCCTGAAAAAGTCATGCATGACCTAAAAGATGTGTTAAAACAAGCTTTAGATGAATTGCAACCAATGGATGCACAAGCACGATGCGACGCACGTTATCAACGTTTAATGAAGTTTGGCAGCAGCAATTTAGGCATCGCGTCTTAACTCAAGCACAGCATTTTACAGAAAAAGCTCAATTCTTAATTGGGTGTAGCGGCGGCATGGATTCCATGCTGTTGCTGTATCTAATGTCTGAAATTTTCCCCAAGCAAATCCGTGCAATTTATATTGATCATCAGCTACAGCAGATGAGTGCTGAATGGGGAATACTTGTACAACAGCAGTCTGAAGCTTTGAATATCCCTTGTATTATTCAAAAAGTATCTGTTGATGCAGGCAATTTAGAACAACAAGCACGGCATGTCCGTTATCAAGCGTATCAACAACATTTAGATGGCCATGAAATTCTTGTGCTGGCACATCATCAACAGGATCAAGCTGAAACTTTATTACTTCGGTTATTTTCTGGGGCTGGTGTCAATGGGTTGGCTGCAATGCAGCAAATTGACAATCGAAAAGATTTTACCATTTGGCGACCTTTCTTAGATTTAAGCCGAGAACAGATTGAACAATGGTCAAATCAACTCGGCTTTGAATATGTGATTGATCCGACCAATTCGGATATTCATTATGATCGAGCGTGGTGTAGAGAGGAGTTATGGGGCGTCTTAGAAAAGCGCTTCCCTAAAATGCAGTTAGCTGTAGCACGAACAAGTTATTTAATGCAGGATGCTGCTGAAATCTTGGATGATGTGTTAAAGGCAGATTATCAGCAATGTGTTGTCGATCATCAGCTTGATTTAGAGCAGTTAGCTCAGCTTTCCACTGCACGGCAACGCCAATTACTTTCAGCTTGGATTAAAGGTGATGGGCAATATCGTCCAAGTTATGAGATGGTCAAGCGTCTACAAAATGAAGTTATTTTTTCTAAGCCAGACGCACAGGCTAGTTTGCATATTCATCCATATTATTACCTGCGCTATCAGAAAAGATTATATCGTCTTACGCATGATGAGCTTTATGCTGAAAAAGTATCGACGATCCCCAATATATCCCCCCTCTGTTTTTTTGCAGGGCAATCTATACAGGTTGCTGCTGGAAAATTTGAAATTATTTCTCAAACAGTTGGGCTTGCGCCAGAATTACTTGGACGAGAATTAAAGTTGCTCAAGCGACAAGGTGGGGAAAAAATTCATCTCTATGGTCGAGTGGGGCATTGGCCGCTAAAAAAAGCGATACAAGAAGCACAGATTTTGCCTTGGTTACGTCATACAATTCAAATATTAGTCGTAGATAATGTTATGCTTGGGGTTTTTAGCCCAAAGGGTTTTTGGTTGGCGCAATCTGAGTATGTGGTACAGGGCGGTTGGCAACCAAGTTTAATTTCTGACTGTAATGATTTTTCTGATCAGTCTTTTTCATATCACGAGTAGGACATGGCGACTTCATTGAATCAAAATATCTGTTTTATTGGCGGCGGTAACATGGCGCAGGCCTTGATTGGTGGGTTACTTTCACGCGGTTTACCCGTAACACGCATTACAGTTTCAGATCCTGTTGAGCAGATTCGTCAAATATTAGAAGAAAAAGGCGTTCAGACCACCACAGATAATCTCGAAGCGATTAAAAATGCGGATGTGGTTGTTCTGGCAGTTAAACCACAAGTGTTGGCAACGGTATTACAACCATTAAAAGGGCTGTTGTCAGATAAACTTGTGATCTCAATTATTGCTGGCGCAGAGATTCAAACCATTTCAGACTTAATTGGTGGAAGTCAACGAGTTGTTCGGGTGATGCCAAATACACCAGCATTGGTTCAAACGGGTGCGCATGGGATCTATGCTCCAGCGGCAGTAGGGACGCAAGACCGTGAATTAACCAGTCAAATTTTAGCGGCGACTGGTTTGACGATTTGGGTGGATAATGAGGCCCAAATAGATGCAGTGACAGCGGTATCCGGTTCTGGCCCAGCTTACTTTTTCTATTTAATGGAAAGTATGATTCGCGCAGGAAAGAATCTTGGTTTGGATGAAAAAGTAGCAACAGCATTGACTTTGCAGACAGCTTTAGGCGCGGCGCAAATGGCAATAACCAGCTCTAATTCTCCAGCAGAGTTACGTAAAAATGTGACTTCTCCAAATGGTACGACGCAGGCAGCATTAGAGGTGTTTGATCGTGCCCAGATTTCACAGAATATTCAAGCAGCACTTGCAGCGGCTCAAAAGCGTAGCCAAGAGCTAGCGCAAGAGTTGAGTGACAAGACTAAATCGGTTTAAGTAGGATAAGACAATTATGGGTGCTAGTTCTGCGCTAATTTTTGGTGTTTTGATCAATGTTGCAATTTTATTGGTCTTTTTCCGTTTTTTAATGCAATTGGCGGCAGTCAGTCCTTATAATCCTGTGGTGCTTTCCACTGCGAAAGCAACCAAGATTGTAGATATATTTGGTCGTATTTTCCCAACCGTTGGCAAAGGGCGAGTAAATTTAGCAGCATTAATTTTGGTGGTTTTGCTTTATTTCTTGAAAATGTGGGGAGAAAAGCATTTATCGGGTATTGGCACAGGAAGCACCATTTACTTTATCGTTTCGACGATCAAAGAAATGTTATTGTCTTTGGTGACCTTACTTAAATATATGATTTTTGCTTTTATTATTTGTAGCTGGATTATGATGCTTTCACAATTCAGATCGCCATATATTGAGGTTATTCAGGAACTGGTTGAGCCAATTCTTGCGCCATTCCGTAAAGTAATGCCGAATATGGGGATGATTGATTTATCACCGATTCTTGCATTTTTGGTATTGTTTGTTGCTGAAACCATGCTCAGAGCGATTATCTAAGCTTGATTTTAGAATATGAGTCAATAAAAAAGAGATGCTGAGCATCTCTTTTTTATTACAAAGGATTAGTGTGCAGCGTCCCAATTTTGACCTTGGCCCACCTCTACCACGAAAGGAACTGAAATATCTAAGACAGATTGCATCACCTCCGCAATTTGTTTAGATAGCTCATCTGCAATCGTTTCATCTGCTTCAAATACCAATTCATCATGTACTTGAAGTAAAAGTTTTGCTTGGTCTTTTGGTAAAATTTTATCGACTGCGATCATGGCAAGTTTAATGATGTCGGCGGCACTACCTTGCAGTGGTGCATTAATCGCAGCACGTTCAGCAGCTTGTTTGATCATTTTATTGTTTGCCAAAATATCAGGTGTATACAGACGACGACCTAGAATGGTTTCTACAAAGCCTTGTTCACGAGCAATTTGACGGGTGCGTTCCATATAATCCAAAACGCCCGGATAACGCTGGAAATAACGTGCAATATAGCTACGAGATTCTTCCCGTGTAAACCCTAATTGGCGGGTTAAACCAAATTCAGACATCCCATAAAGCAAACCGAAATTGACGGCTTTCGCTTGACGGCGTTGGTCATTGGTAACATCTTCAATATCAATACCAAGCACTTCCGCAGCAGTACGACGATGCACATCCTGACCTTGTTGGAACGCATGGACCAGCGCATCATCTTGAGAAAAATGCGCCATGAGACGAAGTTCAATTTGTGAATAATCGGCTGCCAACAAGACGCGACCTTCGGGTGCAATAAAAGCTCTGCGGATTTGACGACCAATCGGTGTACGAATTGGGATATTTTGTAGGTTTGGATCGGTTGAAGATAAGCGTCCAGTCGCTGTCAAAGCTTGATGATAGCTTGTGTGTACACGGTGTGTAGAATCATGCGATTGTTCAACCAAGCGATCTGTATAAGTATTTTTAAGTTTAGCTAAACCACGATGCTCTAAAATTACTTCTGCTAAAGGATGCTCGATTTTTTCTAGAATACTTTCACTGGTGCTGTATTGACCAGTAGCTGTTTTTTTACCACCTTTGAGGCCTAAACGATCAAATAGCACCTCACCAACTTGTTTTGGAGAGGCGATGTTAAATGCTTCGCCTGCTAATTCGGTGGCTTGATTCTCTAAAGTTTGCATAGTTTCAGAGAATTCAACGCTGAGTTGATCTAGGAATGCGTGGTCAAGCTTAATCCCATCTTCTTCCATACCTGTTAGTACGCGTGCAACAGGCATTTCGATGTTATGTAGAATATTTACAAGTTCAGGATGATGTTTAAGTTTAGCGGATAACACTTCATATAGACGGTAGGTTACATGAGCATCTTCAGCAGCATAGTGCGCAGCAACTTCGAGTTCAATTTGGTTAAAGGTTTTTTGTTTCGCACCTTTGCCTGCGATTTGTTCAAAAGTGGTTGTTAAATGGCTGAGATAAACGCGTGCTACATCATCCATACCATGTCGTGTCGCTGCTGCATTCAATACATAAGAAGCGAGCATGGTGTCGAAGTACCAACCTTGGATCGTAATACCATGATTGGCAAAGATATGAGCATCATATTTTAAATGGTGTCCGATTTTCTTTACTTGTTCGTTTTCGAGAATCGGTTTGATCTGTTCCAGAACATGTTCACGATTGAGTTGTTCAGGTGCTCCTTCATAATCATGAGCAACAGGAACATAATAGGCATCATGTGCATCAAATGCGACTGAGAAACCAACAAGTTCAGCAATACGATAATCTAAATTGGTTGTTTCTGTATCAATCGCAAAATGATCTGCTTGTTGCATGCGTTGCAACAATGTCGCCCAATCTGCTTGCGTGAGCACCGTATGATAAGTTGCATCACCTAATTGATCATCTTGACTAGAGAGATTGGCATGATCCTCGGCGATGACTTGCTCAGTTTTCTGTTCTGATTTAACAATACTTTGCGAGGTCTGTTGATATGCAGGCGTATTTGGGTTGTTAGGATGATCCAAAGACTGTAATTGATTACGAAATTCTAATTCAGTATAGAGATCACGTAATTGATTAATATTCGGATTGCTGAGTTTAAGATCATGCCAATCTAAGGCTAAATCAAGATCACAGACTATACTCGCAAGCTGATGGTCAATTTTAATATTGTCCAAATTATCTTTGATATTCTGGCTAATTTTGCCTTTGAGTTGATCTACATTGGCAATGATATTGTCGAGTGAGCCATATTCGGTGAGTAGCTTTGCTGCTGTTTTAGCACCTACGCCAGGAACTCCCATGATGCCATCAGAGGCGTCGCCCATCAACGTAAGATAATCAATAATTTGATGTGGATGTACCCCAAACTTTTCTAAAACACCTGCTTCATCAAGAACACGCTCTTTGAAACTATCCTCTAGCTTTACATGTGGATTGACAAGTTGCGCCATATCTTTATCTCCTGTTGAGATAAGAACATGGTGACCTTCTGAAAGCGCACGTTTGGTTAATGTGCCAATAATGTCATCGGCTTCAGCACCAGGAAGGCTGTAAAGGGGAATGCCTAGTGCTTTGATCAGTGCATGTAAATAAGGAATTTGTTGTGATAACTCCTCAGGCATGCTTGGGCGATCACCTTTATAAATTGGTGATAATTTATGCCTAAAGGTGGGCTCTGGTGTATCAAAAATAACCGCCATGTGCGTCGGTTGAGTGCGACGCATGAGTTTTTGAATCGCAGAACTTGCACCACGTATTGCATTGGTATGTAAGCCAGTAGATGTGGTTAATGGTGGTAATGCGTGAAAAGCACGAAATAAAAAATAAGACCCGTCAACCAAGACAAAAGGTGGCATTGTGCAAATCCTTATTATGAACTGACGGGTATTTTACGTGAAAAAGTCTGGGTTGTCCCTGTTGTGGTGTGATCAGGCGGCGGCTGGTGTCGTTTAAAAATTGCAGAATTTTGTATGTAAAAATAGCTGCTTACCCAGTGATCCAGTAAGATAGATTTAATAAATTTGTCATTATTGATCTAAGCCTATGTATAAAAAAGATAAACAGGGAATTATTATTGTTTTAATTGCATTGACTGTTTTGTTGGGTTTTGCTGTTGCTTTCCAGTGGCAAGCAACAATTGTTGCCGCGGCAATTGGTCTAACTGTCGTTATTGTGCACATTCTTTCTGAGATTCATCAGCGTTTACGCCAATTGGAACAGGCTGCACCCAGTTATTTCGCACAAACGGCGAGTATTACTGTTCAACGAATCGTTATATATAGTACTTCACTGATTGCACTTTTTGCTTATGCCAATACGTGGATGTGGTTAGCGGGTGGGGCATTATTGGTGCTTACTTTGTGTCTGATTCAAACCATGAGTGCATTTCAAACGAGACTTTTACATTTAGAGCAATATCATCAGAGTCTGTCTAAAACTGACAATCTTACGAAGGTGTCCCCACAACTCCAAAATCCAGATTCCTTGACTCAAGCCCCATTACCACAATCGTCATTATCCGCTTCCGGTTCACAATCAGAGCAGCCAGCATGGATGCGTGCTGATCAACCACCTGTGCATGATCAAACCACACAATCCTCTATAGATGAGATGAGTTCAAAACAAATCGAACAACCAACATGGTGGCGACCTGCTGTTGATTGGATGATGCATGGTAATCCTATTTTGCGTGTTGCCGTGGCTGTACTTATGGTTGGGGTTGTCTTATTGCTTCGATTTGCAAGCGAACATTGGCAGTTAAGTTTGAGTGCTAAGCTTGGCTTTATTGCCGCTGCTGGAGGTATAACGACATTTGTAGGATATATATTACAAAAGAAAAATCAGTTATTTGCAGTTGCTTTACAAGGTTTGGGATTGGCAGTTGTTTTTCTGACATTGATCTTCTCACATCATTTTAGTGTGATTGCAAGTCTAACGAGTGCAAGCATTTTATTTGTGATTTTGCTCTCGCTGACTGTTTATCTCAGTCTAAAGCAACAAGCCTTGTATTTGGCATTGTTGGCATTGACCATGGCTTATCTTGCGCCGTTGGTGATTCCGCAACACCATCCAGATGTAATTTTTCTGTTTTCTTATTACTTCCTTATTAACCTAGCCGTTGCTGTTGTTAATTTTATTCAGCCTTGGAAAATTCTGCATCAAATTGCTTTTTTTGCCACGATGTTAATCGGCGGTGCTGTGATTGGCATTTATGCTGATCGTCAACAGTTTAATACGCTGGATATCATCCTCTGGTTGCATATTGCACTATTTATTTGGTTGAGTGTTCGCTATAGCCAGTTGATGTTACGTGCTCAAAAGCAGCATGATGATGTAAAACTAGATATGCCTCGTTTACAGCCGATTTTAGATATCGGGTTGATTTTTAGTGTGCCCGTATTGGGTTTTTCTCTGCATGCTTATCTGATGCATAACTCGACTCAAGCATTGACTTGGGGAGCTGTTGCGCTTGCCTTAATTTATTTAGTTTTAAATATCTGGATTAAGCGCCAATATCCACAGCTTTCGATTTTGGCAAAAAGCTTTTTTATTCTTGCAGTCGTATTTTTGGCACTGATTTTTCCATTGGCCAAAGGTGCACATTGGACTTCAACGGGGTGGGTAATTCAAGGAACTGCTTTAATTGTTTGGGGGGTAACGGAACGTTATCGTCTTAGCCGTTATATTGGGGTTGCCTTAGTGTTGTTAAGCTCAGTGGCATTGATTTTTCAGGTTTGGTCAACTGAGCAATTTCCAATTTTGAGTACTATGATTTATGCATTGGCTCAATTCATTTCAGCATTTTATTTACTACATTATCAGGATGTGGAGAAATATTTCAGTGCACGTATGCTAAGTGGCATATTTGTCATTTTGGGTATGTATGCAGGAGCGATTGCAGGTGTGGAATTCATGCAATGGCAACAACATGGTTTGAGTCCATATTTAGCGATTGCAACTGGATTACTCGTAATTTATAGCTTGCTTGTTGATTACAAAGGCCAAGTCCGTTGGGATCGTATTCAGTTGATCTTGTTGGCGGGTCTGTTATTTTTACTTTATGCAGCAAGTTTTGCAGCAAACGTATATGCAGTATGGCATTGGCCAAGTGCTTTAAGTCAGGCCACTTTTGCGCTGGCGGCAGTGCTTCTCAGTCTGATGCTACTTCGTCTCAAATTTTCTAATTCCAAAGTATATACAGATATTTGGTCAACCTTGTTGTGGTTAAGTCTGGCGATTATTGGTTTAGCTCTATTTCCAGCGATGCCGATTGTCGCACTTGCAATTGTTCCACTTCTCTATGGGGTGTGGTCATTTAGCTCAAAACGAATGCAGTTACTTCAACAATTACCTGTTTGGTGCTTAACCTTGTTCTGGTTGTTGTTGATTAGTTTAGATCCTTATTCTGCTGAGCAATATTACTTTTTCCCACTGTTAAATTTTACTGATATTTTCTCATTGTTGATGTTTGCTGGTCTGATTTGGATTATTTATCACCATGACTTCAGTACTGAACGTTCAATTGAATGGAGCTTCAAAGTCTCGACGATTTTGATGGGATTATTGGTTTTGAGTAGTGTGGTGGTGCGAGCAATGCATCATTATTTCAACACACCACTATGGAGTGTGGAAATTTGGTCGAATGGTGATGTGCAATTAAGCTTAACGTTGCTTTGGGTTATTTTGGCATTTATTTTGATGACTTTTTCTAGTCGCCGCCATCTTCGTCAGATTTGGTTTGTTGGGGCGGCATTATTGGCAATCGTAGTTGCTAAGCTGTTATTACTGGACTTATCTCAAAGTGGTACGTTGACGCGTGTTATTTCATTTATTGGTTCAGGGGCAATTATGTTGGTGATTGCCTATTTAGCGCCATTGCCACCTGTACTTGATCAGACTGAGAAAGAGAGCTGATTAACTCTCTTTCGGTTCTTTTTTGAGTGCTTTCTGGTTTGCGTATTGATCGATTTCATCATTTTCTAAAGGTTGAGGTCGGTCAATTAAGCCCATTTTAGGCACTGGGATTTCGATTGAGTTTTCCAAGAATCCATTGCGAACACGTTCTTGCATTTCATCGCGTACTTTCAATGCATTTTCTTGACGACACCACACAGAAAATAAAAGTTCAATGGTTGATTCTCTAAATGCTGTGACAGCGACTGCGGGTTTTGGATCATCCATGACCAGTGGATATTTTGTAGCAACTTCCAATAGAACTTGTCTGACTTTAATAATATCTTCATGGAAATTAATCGCCAATGTGATGGGAATCCTTCGTATCGGATACTTTGATAAGTTCATTACTGGAGTTCGAATCAGTTGTTCATTGGGGAGGCGAATATAGACATTATCCAAAGTCAGGAGTTTGACGGATAAGAGGTCGATTGAGATGACTTCACCTTCAATAGTCTGACCACGAATGAGCGTGATTTGAATGGTATCACCGACTTCAAATGAGCCTTCACCAATCAAGAATAGACCGCTAATCAAGTTGGTGGCAGAAGTCTGTGAAGCAAAACCCAAAGCTACAGTTAAGATACCCGCTGCACCTAAGAAGACACTAAGTTTAAAGCCAGCTTCCCTCAAGCTGGTCATAATGAATAACAAGAAAATAAAGTAAAAAATACCCCGACGCCACAGTAAGCGTTGGTGTGCATTGAAACGGCTGCCAATCGTGCGGATAAAAGCATTGGATACTAATCGAGCGATCACAAACCCGATAAAACACAAAATAATCGCGACTGTGATTTCACTGAGCCGTTCAAAATTAATATTGGTGAAAATACTGGTGAGGTTGCTAGCAACATCTTTTGGAATATTAGTATCTGGCATAGCAACCTCTTAAAAGAATGAATCAAACATATTTAAAAAAGTACTATTGGGTGAGCGTGGAGGATGAATATAAGTGACTTCACCTGCCTGATGTGGTGTTCGATTTTCAATTCGAATACGAACTAACTCTTCACCATCATAATAAACTTTAATTTTCGAGGTCCATAGTCGTCCAGTGCCTTCACTATAGAATAGCGGCAGTGCAGGAACGGGGACATTCATTCGATCAAAACGTAATTGGTGATGACTGGTGTTGTGAAATTCAATCGGTGTAACGGCTCGGAAGGCACGGGGTGGTAATAAGTTGAGATCAGTTCGACCATCAACAGAAGTGGCGTAACAAACTTCACCTTGTTGAGGACTTTTACCAAACCAAGTGTCTTTAGGTTGAATGACAGGAATGTCGAATAACGGTTCGGTTAAGCCATCCACCAAGCCTGCAATCCATAACGGTGTGCTGATATAGAGCGTACCACGTTGACCTGCGGGGATATAAATCGGATCGACGGGTTTAATTACCACAGATCGATCTGCTAAGCGAGGCATTAAATGAAAGCTATCATTGGTTTTGTGAAACATATAGCGTTCAATTTTTGCAGGGTGTGGCATTGCAAACTCTGTATCCAGCAACGCTTGCCATTGCTGCTCATAGTCATGCTGAGATTGAGGGCGATGATATTCTAGACGCCATTCTTTGATTCCACGGGTAAGGCGGAATAGCAATGAACCGAATTGCCAAGCTTTGGCTTGCTGAATATCGAATTTTTGTTCGCCCCACCACTTCAAACTGTTTGAATGTGGAGTTTCGTATTGATTATTTTGAGACAAGATGCAAAATTCCTTTGTGAGTATGCTAAACAGACTTCACGCTGTAATCTGCTTAGAGTACACTCAATACTTTCTCTTATCATTATTTGTGTGATGCAAATACTTAAACAAATACAAATTCCTTATAGTTTTGCCAAACGTCATGGTGTTTTGTTCCGTTACGAAGGCGATCAAGTTTTTATTGTGCGGCGTAAGGATACTGCGCGAATTGCTTTGCAGGAAGCTCGACGAATTTTGGGGAAGTCGGGACATGATCAATTGTGTACCGATCAAGAGTTTCATGCTTTATTAAGTTCGAGCTATGCCGGGGATACAGGTGAGTCGCAGCAAGTTGCGGCAGGCTTGGAAGATCATCCTGATTTATTGAGTCTCGCTGATCAAGTACCTGAGGCTGAAGATTTAATGGATCAAGAAGATGATGCGCCAATCGTCAGGTTGATCAATGCCTTATTGTCCGAAGCGATTCGAGTAAGCGCATCTGATATTCATATCGAAGCTTTCGAGAAAAAACTTTCAGTACGTTTACGAGTGGATGGTCAGCTTCGAGAAATCGTACAACCACGCCGTGAATTAGCACCGTTATTGGTTTCACGTATCAAAGTCATGGCAAAGTTGGATATTGCTGAAAAGCGTATCCCTCAGGATGGTCGTATTTCATTACGTCTTGCTGGACGTGAAGTCGATGTGCGTGTTTCAACATTGCCATCATCGCATGGTGAACGTGTGGTAATGCGTTTGTTGGATAAGCAAGCTGGGCGTTTAAATATGACCCATTTAGGCTTAATGCAAAATGATTATGATCGTTTGACTCAGTTGGTGCATCGTCCTCATGGCATTATCTTGGTAACTGGACCAACAGGTTCGGGTAAAACCACTACTCTATATGCAGCCCTCTCTGATCTGAATGACAATACGCGCAATATTCTGACGGCTGAAGACCCAATCGAATATCAATTGGAAGGCATTGGGCAAACGCAAGTGAATACCAAAGTGGATATGACCTTTGCACGTGCACTCAAAGCGATGTTACGTCAAGATCCTGATGTGGTGATGGTGGGGGAGATCCGTGATTTAGAAACTGCTGAAATTGCAGTACAAGCCTCTTTAACGGGTCACTTGGTGTTATCAACGCTACATACCAATACTGCAATTGGTGCGGTGACACGCTTAAAAGATATGGGAATTGAACCCTTCTTGCTGGCAAGCTCATTGATTGGTGTGATTGCACAGCGTCTGGTTCGAACCCTATGTCCGCATTGTGTGACTTGGCGTAAAGCTGATGCTTTTGAGCGGCAAGTCTTTCAACATCTAAAAGTAGATGAGCATATGGAGCTGCCAGAACCTCATGGTTGCGATAAATGCTCACATGTAGGCTTTAGTGGGCGAACCGCGATTTATGAAATTGTTCCTGTCGATGAGTCAATGCGCCGTTTGATTCATGGTAATGCTGCTGAATATGAGTTGGAAAATCATGCACGTCGTCAAGCTGCGTCTATTCGTGATGATGGCTTATTAAAGGTATTAGCAGGTAAGACCACTTTAGAGGAAGTCTTACGAGTTACCAATGAAGCTGCTGAAGAGTAAGCTTTAATTAAGATTATAAAAAAACAGCATGCTAATGCATGCTGTTTTTTATTTGGTTAAGCAGTTACGATATTAAAATTTACATCGATATTATTGCGTGTCGCATTTGAATAAGGGCAGACGATATGCGCTGCTGCTACAAGTTGTTCAGCTTCAGCCTGTTCCAAGCCAATTAGATACACATTCAATGTGACTTCGATCCCAAAACCATTCGGAATGGGGCCAATCCCAACTTCACCTTCGACATAAGCATCTTGGGTAATTTTTAATTTATCTCGGTTTGCGACAAACTTCATAGCACCTAAGAAACATGCCGAATAACCAGCAGCGAAAAGCTGTTCAGGATTGGTCACTTCACCACCAGCACCGCCCATTTCTTTGGGAACACCTAATTTGACATCCAATACACCATCAGAAGAGGTGGCACGACCATCACGACCACCAGTCGCTTTTGCTTTTGCGCGATAAACAACTTGTTCAAGAGACATAATTCTTATTCCTAATAATACTATTCAATGCCATTTGATCGTACTTGATCTAAATTAAAATACAAGTCAGCAAACGTTGCTATACCCTTAAAATAAAAAAGCATAAGTGCTGAGACTTATGCGAATACTGAAAGAAAGATTACAAGAAAAAATTACCATAAGTCTGCAATTTTTTTCATCAGGCGAGCACGATAGCGTGCTGTTGGATTGTTGGCATTATTCTGGACTTCGTTTTCATAATATTGTTGCCATGCACGAATCATTTCCAGTGTTGTGCCTTTTTGTTTAATAATCACCACATCTTCACGTTGAATATAATCTAGACGCTGTCTCGCACCTTCTGGACCTGTACCCCAGCCAATAACCCACTGACCAAATGCATTTAAAGATAAATTTTGTGGTGTCATTGAATGAGTGGATGTCGGTGTTGACTCGTGTGTATTTTCATCTACTGATGTTGCGTGTAGCTGTGTAGTAGCCCCAAGAAGTAAAAATGCTGCAATCAATCTAAACATGAATTAAAGCTTAAAATAAAAATGGTCGTGAGTGGTGATTAAATCAAAGCACAATTTTGCTTTGGTTTTAAGTCATTTAATCATTTGTATTAAATCACGATTTAATCCCAGCATATAGCTGAAAATTGACCAGTTCAGTCAGATTTAAATTTTTCAATTATGCTGATCACAAGTATTTGGGATAAAAATTAATAGTTCAATAATCGACGATGTTGCATCAATGGCATTGAGAGACGAATGGTCTTTTGTTCTGTTAGATCAATTGCACTGGTAATTAAAGCATGACCTTCAGTGTTCAATATTTGCAGGAGCTGTCCACGGCTATCTGTTATAGCTGCATGTCCCCATGTTTGGTGTTGTTGCCCATGCCATCCTTGTTGTGCTGCACCAAGAACATAGCATTGGCTGTCCATCGCACGTGCTTGAAGCAGTAGTTGCCAATGCAACTGACCTGTCGTGTAAGTAAATGCTGCAGGTGCTGTTAAAATATTGGCTCCTTGTTGGCGCAGTGTTAGAGCCAGCTCAGGGAAGCGCAGATCATAGCAGACCATAAGACCAATATTGCCAAAAGGAGTTTTGGCAATAATGGTTTCATCGCCAGGTTCAAAAAACTTTGATTCTTGATAACCGCCTACAGCATCACCGACTTGAACATCAAATAAGTGAATTTTGTCATAACGTGCTTCAGTACCTTCAGGACTAATGCATAAACTTACCGTACGAACCCGACCGTCAGAAATGATTGAACCATTAGGGCGGTATGGACAAGGAAGTGTGCCAGCGATAATCCAGATCTGATGACGATGTGCTAAATCTTCTAAACGTTTTTGAATACTTTCAAATTGTTCTGCAGTCTGACGTTGTTTACCTGCGGCAAAACAAACAAAGTTTTCAGGAAAAACGATTAGCTCAGCAGCTTGATCCTTACTTTGTTGAATCAATGATTCGATAATAGAGAAATTTAATTCAATATCATCTTGGGAGTTCATTTGTACAACGGAAAGTAAGGTCATAAGCTAGCCGAAATATATAATTTAATGATTAAGCATTTTGCTTGTGATCATCATTACTCAAGCAGTCTTGTTCTTTTTGCAACTGTTTAACCAGTGGTTCAAACATATTCTGGTTGTTTTCATTTAAGCGCATCAGCGTTTTGTGCGCATCAAGTACAGTATTTAACATAGCACTATGTGTGACATGTTCTTCTGTAAGCTCTAAAGTGCATACATTTGGATCGCCACAATAATTTAAAATCACAAATACTTGCCCTAAGCCCATACTATTGGCCAAGGTTGTAATATCTGGATTCGTTGAAAGCATGACAGCTTGTATGTTGTGAGCTTGCTTAAGCTTTAAACCTAATTTTGCCAGTATGCCTAAAACAGTACTGTCAATAAATGTGGTTTGGGTTAAGTCAACGATTGCACCAACAACATTTTGCTGCTGTTCAATTCGGTTGAGTAGTTTGTCTAGACTTATACAAGAGTGAGCACGCACTTCGCCAATAAGCTTGAAAATATGCGTTCCGTTCAAACTTGCATATTCAACATGACCTGTTGACATATAAATGCCATTTTCAGAGAAAGGATATAAAATTATCCCATAGTGATATTCTAGACACAAGTACTTGGATGGTGTGACTTGGTTAAAATATTGATTTTAAAGTTAATTCAATCGACAGAGACTTAGGATTGCTATATCGTCAGCAACATGTTCAGGAGCTTGGAAAGCATTGTTCTGAAGATGTTCAACTAATTGGTTGAACTGATCATTGAGCCTGCCATCAAAAGGTTCTAATGCGCCATCTGAGCATAAAATAAACCGTGCTTGAGGGTTGAGGATGCAATGATGTTCTTCCACGTCTAGTTCTTCTGTAAGACCTAAAGGAAAACTACTCGTGGTTAAAATTTGTGGTGGTTGGTTTGGTTCAAAAATAATTGGAGGGGGGTAGTGCCCCGCACTAGACCAACGTACTTCATTGGTTTCTAAATTTAGAATAGCAGCAACCATTGTAATATGTTTTTCAATATTTTCTTGCATCAACATGGCATTCAGTTTTTTTATCAATTGACTTGGTGTTTTTGAACGACCATGAAAGGCAGCCATCCATGAAGTCAATAAACTACTCGTCACACCATGCCCAGAAACATCCGCAAGATAAAATAAGACTTCTTTATCATTCAAACGCCAATAATCATACCAATCACCTGACAAATAGGCAGAGGGTTGGAAAAAAGATTCAAATTGATAATTTGGCAGTGTGATTGGATTTGGCAATAAGCGTTTTTGTAGTTCAGCTGCTGAAGGCAAATCTCGACTATCTTGATTGCGTTTGTATTGGGCATCAATTTTAAATAAAGCGTGTTTAGGATTTTTAGGCAAATTGTCCCACATCCAACCAGCTAAAGCTCCCATTTCCCAAGCTTGAGCCAAGGCAGCGCCTTCATGCTCGAAAGCGAGCACAATCGTTGGGAGTTTCCACTGATATTTTAAAAAATCTTGTACATCAGCAATCGCAATAATCGTTTGATCGTATAAATCCAAATCATGAACTTGAATGATTTGTAGAGTCGGTAACTCTGTTAAAGCTTGATCTAAGAAAGGTATTGAGCGCGTAGGTTGGATGAAATACATAGACGAATAGTCAATCCTTTGGGTGATCATTTTTTAATTCATCATAGATGAAAGATGACCTAAAACATAGTGTTACTATAGTCGAAATGACATAGTAACACTGAAGTTTGTAAGACAATATTATTAATCAATTATTCAGTATCACTATCGAGTGAAGTATCGTCATCAAAATCATCTTCTCCATTTACAAAGGAAATATCATTCGCATCACCTCGTTTCTCAGCGATTTGGAATGCTTTACGCTGTAAATAAAAATCACGAATCATGGAATATTTATCGCCTCTAAGCGTTTCTTCAATATCTAGAATTTGTGACCGCGTATCAATGGCTTGTAATACATTAGTTGACCAATAAATGCCGTCTTGATCATCAAGTAGATATTTTTGGGGACGACCAAAACTATCAGCTGCTAGGCCAGCGCCATCACGAAAAGTACTTGGACCAAAAAAAGGTAACATGACATAAGGACCAGAAGGGACTCCATAATAGCCTAATGTCACACCAAAACTTTCTTCTTCAGTTTGTAAACCTAAGCGGCGTGCCGGATCGGCAAAGCCTAAAGTTGTTAATGTGTTGATGGTAAAGCGGCCTAATGTTTTTGCAGCACGACTAGGTTTGCCTTGAATAATTTGGTTTACAGCATTCCAAGGTTCGCCTAAATTCTTTCTAAATTGGCGATAAGGGCTACGAACAGGTTCTGGAACTTTAGCTGCGTATTGTATAGCGACAGGTTTGAGTAAATTACGATCTAGAGCATCGTTAAAAGTAAAAATTTTTCGATTTAATCCCTGTAAAGGATCTTTTACCTCATCTGGTTGGGCTGCATTTGCATTTACTTTTAGATCATCTTTGGTTAAGTGTTTTAAATCTTTGATTGCTTGAATTGTGGTTATTCTTTGAGTTGTTGGGCTTGCAGTTGCTTCTGTAGCTGGGCTCGTTGCGTTTGCTACTTCATTTTGAGCAAATACGGATGAACATGCTCCAGCAGTTAACAACCCAAGCAAGATAAAATTGGAGTAATGCATATAAATCCTTAATCGCTTTGAGCGAAATACTGTCATAAAGTGATTGCGTCACTCAACGCAATAGCTATGTAAAAGGAATACGATTTAATTATTCACTCTTTATTAAAGCAAATTCACTAACAAAATATAAGAAGAAATGTAAATTTGATCTAAAAACGTTCACTTGGAAATAAAAAATAGAGGAGGGTGTTGCATTGGGTGGGAAATACTGTAGAATGCACATCCATCGGCGGTGATGCAGATAAAAACTTGTTGAGAAACAAGGGTTTGGCTAAAGTGGTTAGATTCTTGGGTTGGTTGATAAGTTTTAAAAATATCTAAATTACCTGTTGACTTTTAAGAGATTAAGAGTAATATAGCCGACCTAGCTTGATGATGACGAATCATCGAGAAGATCATTAAGAGAATAGAAGAACAACTTGTGTGGATTTTTACTGGTTAATCGATTGAAAATATTTCATTGATTGAATGGTAGAAATTACTCGAAGTTTATTTGAGAAATTAATGTCAGAAAATTGATGAGTCAAGATTTGTAGCCATAAGCTACTAATGATTTTAAACTGAAGAGTTTGATCATGGCTCAGATTGAACGCTGGCGGCAGGCTTAACACATGCAAGTCGAGCGGGGAAGTGTAGCTTGCTACCTAACCTAGCGGCGGACGGGTGAGTAATGCTTAGGAATCTGCCTATTAGTGGGGGACAACATTCCGAAAGGAATGCTAATACCGCATACGTCCTACGGGAGAAAGCAGGGGATCTTCGGACCTTGCGCTAATAGATGAGCCTAAGTCGGATTAGCTAGTTGGTGGGGTAAAGGCCTACCAAGGCGACGATCTGTAGCGGGTCTGAGAGGATGATCCGCCACACTGGGACTGAGACACGGCCCAGACTCCTACGGGAGGCAGCAGTGGGGAATATTGGACAATGGGCGGAAGCCTGATCCAGCCATGCCGCGTGTGTGAAGAAGGCCTTATGGTTGTAAAGCACTTTAAGCGAGGAGGAGGCTACTCTAGTTAATACCTAGAGATAGTGGACGTTACTCGCAGAATAAGCACCGGCTAACTCTGTGCCAGCAGCCGCGGTAATACAGAGGGTGCGAGCGTTAATCGGATTTACTGGGCGTAAAGCGTGCGTAGGCGGCTGATTAAGTCGGATGTGAAATCCCTGAGCTTAACTTAGGAATTGCATTCGATACTGGTCAGCTAGAGTATGGGAGAGGATGGTAGAATTCCAGGTGTAGCGGTGAAATGCGTAGAGATCTGGAGGAATACCGATGGCGAAGGCAGCCATCTGGCCTAATACTGACGCTGAGGTACGAAAGCATGGGGAGCAAACAGGATTAGATACCCTGGTAGTCCATGCCGTAAACGATGTCTACTAGCCGTTGGGGCCTTTGAGGCTTTAGTGGCGCAGCTAACGCGATAAGTAGACCGCCTGGGGAGTACGGTCGCAAGACTAAAACTCAAATGAATTGACGGGGGCCCGCACAAGCGGTGGAGCATGTGGTTTAATTCGATGCAACGCGAAGAACCTTACCTGGTCTTGACATAGTAAGAACTTTCCAGAGATGGATTGGTGCCTTCGGGAATTTACATACAGGTGCTGCATGGCTGTCGTCAGCTCGTGTCGTGAGATGTTGGGTTAAGTCCCGCAACGAGCGCAACCCTTTTCCTTATTTGCCAGCGGGTTAAGCCGGGAACTTTAAGGATACTGCCAGTGACAAACTGGAGGAAGGCGGGGACGACGTCAAGTCATCATGGCCCTTACGACCAGGGCTACACACGTGCTACAATGGTCGGTACAAAGGGTTGCTACCTAGCGATAGGATGCTAATCTCAAAAAGCCGATCGTAGTCCGGATTGGAGTCTGCAACTCGACTCCATGAAGTCGGAATCGCTAGTAATCGCGGATCAGAATGCCGCGGTGAATACGTTCCCGGGCCTTGTACACACCGCCCGTCACACCATGGGAGTTTGTTGCACCAGAAGTAGGTAGTCTAACCGTAAGGAGGACGCTTACCACGGTGTGGCCGATGACTGGGGTGAAGTCGTAACAAGGTAGCCGTAGGGGAACCTGCGGCTGGATCACCTCCTTAACGAAAGATTGATGGCTGGTAAGAATCCACAACAAGTTGTTCTTCGAAGATGTATCTGAGGGTCTGTAGCTCAGTTGGTTAGAGCACACGCTTGATAAGCGTGGGGTCACAAGTTCAAGTCTTGTCAGACCCACCACTACTGACGAAGTGATGAATAATCACAAGCTGCTAGATAAAAAGATATATCGTTCATTATGATTAAAGCTGGGGACTTAGCTTAGTTGGTAGAGCGCCTGCTTTGCACGCAGGAGGTCAGGAGTTCGACTCTCCTAGTCTCCACCACGTACTTTACGAAGTACGAGCTAAAGTAAATTATAGAAATTAATAAATATCTAAATAAATCAAAAGAGATTTTGATTTGAGTTTATTAACTTCTGTGATTTATCACAGTTTACTGCAAGCTGACGAGGCTGTAGTTAATCATTAACAGATTAGTAGAATTGAGTCTGAAATAAATTGTTCACTCAAGAATTTAGATTGATCGAAGTAATTTGATTGATTTAAACATATTGAGAACTAGCAAAAACACTGAATCAAGCGTTTTGGTATATGAATTTAGATTGAAGCTGTACGGTGCTTAAGTGCACGAGGCAACAAACTGGATGAGAGCGATGTGAGTTGAAAAACAAACATAGCAATCTGTCCTAACCTTACTTGTAAGGGTTAGCGACTGTTTGGGGTTGTATAGTCAAGTAATTAAGTGCATGTGGTGGATGCCTTGGCAGTCAGAGGCGATGAAAGACGTGATAGCCTGCGAAAAGCTCCGGGGAGGCGGCAAATATCCTTTGATCCGGAGATATCTGAATGGGGGAACCCACCCGCTATAAGGCGGGTATCAATAACTGAATACATAGGTTATTGAGGCGAACGAGGGGAAGTGAAACATCTCAGTACCCTTAGGAAAAGAAATCAATTGAGATTCCCTTAGTAGCGGCGAGCGAACGGGGATCAGCCCATTAAGTTGTGTGTGTTCTAGTGGAACGCTCTGGGAAGTGCGAACGTAGAGGGTGATATTCCCGTACACGAAAGGGCACACACAATGATGACGAGTAGGGCGAGGCACGTGAAACCTTGTCTGAATATGGGGGGACCATCCTCCAAGGCTAAATACTCCTGACTGACCGATAGTGAACCAGTACCGTGAGGGAAAGGCGAAAAGAACCCCTGTGAGGGGAGTGAAATAGATCCTGAAACCGCATGCATACAAGCAGTGGGAGCACCTTCGTGGTGTGACTGCGTACCTTTTGTATAATGGGTCAGCGACTTATATTCAGTAGCGAGGTTAACCGAATAGGGGAGCCGTAGAGAAATCGAGTCTTAATAGGGCGTTTAGTTGCTGGGTATAGACCCGAAACCAGGCGATCTATCCATGAGCAGGTTGAAGGTTGGGTAACACTAACTGGAGGACCGAACCCACTGTCGTTGAAAAGCCAGGGGATGACTTGTGGATAGGGGTGAAAGGCTAATCAAGCCTGGTGATAGCTGGTTCTCCCCGAAAGCTATTTAGGTAGCGCCTCGGACGAATACCATTGGGGGTAGAGCACTGTTTCGGCTAGGGGGTCATCCCGACTTACCAAACCGATGCAAACTCCGAATACCAATGAGTACTATCCGGGAGACAGACTGCGGGTGCTAACGTCCGTAGTCAAGAGGAAAACAATCCAGACCGCCAGCTAAGGCCCCAAAATCATAGTTAAGTGGGAAACGATGTGGGAAGGCATAGACAGCTAGGAGGTTGGCTTAGAAGCAGCCACCCTTTAAAGAAAGCGTAATAGCTCACTAGTCGAGTCGGCCTGCGCGGAAGATGTAACGGGGCTAAAACTATGTGCCGAAGCTGCGGATTTGACTTTAAGTCAAGTGGTAGGGGAGCGTTCTGTAAGCCGATGAAGGTGTATTGAGAAGTATGCTGGAGGTATCAGAAGTGCGAATGCTGACGTGAGTAACGACAAAACGGGTGAAAAACCCGTTCGCTGAAAGACCAAGGGTTCCAGTCCAACGTTAATCGGGGCTGGGTGAGTCGACCCCTAAGGCGAGGCCGAGAGGCGTAGTCGATGGGAAATTGGTTAATATTCCAATACTTCTGTGTAATGCGATGAGAGGACGGAGAAGGTTAAGTCAGCCTGGCGTTGGTTGTCCAGGTGGAAGACAGTAGGCATGCATCTTAGGCAAATCCGGGGTGCTCTATGCTGAGAGTTGATAGCAAGCTGTACTTGTACAGTGAAGTGGCTGATACCATGCTTCCAGGAAAAGTCTCTAAGCTTCAGTTACACAGGAATCGTACCCGAAACCGACACAGGTGGTCAGGTCGAGTAGACCAAAGCGCTTGAGAGAACTCTGCTGAAGGAACTAGGCAAAATGGTACCGTAACTTCGGGAGAAGGTACGCTGCTGACGGTGATGGGACTTGCTCCCTGAGCTATTGGCAGCCACAGAAACCAGGCCGCTGCAACTGTTTATTAAAAACATAGCACTCTGCAAACACGAAAGTGGACGTATAGGGTGTGATGCCTGCCCGGTGCTGGAAGGTTAATTGATGGGGTTAGCGTAAGCGAAGCTCTTGATCGAAGCCCCAGTAAACGGCGGCCGTAACTATAACGGTCCTAAGGTAGCGAAATTCCTTGTCGGGTAAGTTCCGACCTGCACGAATGGCATAATGATGGCGGCGCTGTCTCCAGCAGAGGCTCAGTGAAATCGAAATCGCTGTGAAGATGCAGTGTACCCGCGGCTAGACGGAAAGACCCCGTGAACCTTTACTGCAGCTTGACATTGAACTTTGACCTTACTTGTGTAGGATAGGTGGGAGGCTTTGAAGTTGGAACGCTAGTTCCAATGGAGCCGTCCTTGAAATACCACCCTGGTAATGTTGAGGTTCTAACTCTGTCCCGTTATCCGGGACGAGGACCATGTCTGGTGGGTAGTTTGACTGGGGCGGTCTCCTCCTAAAGAGTAACGGAGGAGTACGAAGGTGCGCTCAGCGTGGTCGGAAATCACGCGTAGAGTATAAAGGCAAAAGCGCGCTTAACTGCGAGACCCACAAGTCGAGCAGGTACGAAAGTAGGTCTTAGTGATCCGGTGGTTCTGTATGGAAGGGCCATCGCTCAACGGATAAAAGGTACTCTGGGGATAACAGGCTGATACCGCCCAAGAGTTCATATCGACGGCGGTGTTTGGCACCTCGATGTCGGCTCATCTCATCCTGGGGCTGAAGCAGGTCCCAAGGGTATGGCTGTTCGCCATTTAAAGAGGTACGCGAGCTGGGTTTAGAACGTCGTGAGACAGTTCGGTCCCTATCTACCGTGGGCGCTGGAAATTTGAGAGGATCTGCTCCTAGTACGAGAGGACCAGAGTGGACGAACCTCTGGTGTACCGGTTGTGACGCCAGTCGCATCGCCGGGTAGCTATGTTCGGAAGGGATAACCGCTGAAAGCATCTAAGCGGGAAGCCTACCTCAAGATAAGATTTCCCTAGGAATTTATTCCTCTAAAGAGCCGTTCGAGACTAGGACGTTGATAGGTTGGGTGTGGAAGCACGGTGACGTGTGAAGCTGACCAATACTAATTGCTCGTGAGGCTTGACTATACAACACCCAAACAGTTGTTGTATTCAAGATAAATTCAATACTTAACTTGATTTAGTGTCAAAACTAGTTACAATACGACTCGATTAAACTAATCCGTTAATAACTCTTTCGGTACTAAGTGGCATGAACTTAATAAGTTCAAAAGTAAGACCACCCAAAGCCAAAACAGTTTGCTGGCGACAATAGCAAGAGTGAACCACCTGATCCCTTCCCGAACTCAGAAGTGAAACCTCTTCGCGCTGATGGTAGTGTGGCACTTGCCATGTGAGAGTAAGTCATCGCCAGCTTTTAAATTCAAACACCCCTAACCTAACGGTTAGGGGTGTTTTTTATTGGGCGGAATTTTATATACTACCTATGAAGCCAATATTTAACGAGTCGTGCTGTTTTTATCCTAATTAGATGCTAAATAAGAAATGTTATTAGGAGTGATATGATTCTCTATGAACTTTTATCTGCTATTGGAATTGTCTATTTAGGTTTTTTAGTATGGAAGTTGTTAGAAACCTAAGAAAAAATATCAAGTACCTAGAGTTATTCGCGAATGGATATTGGATGATCCTGAAGGTGAGCTATATGTAGCGTATATTACATCAGATCAAAAGGTCTGGTCTGCTTGTGGACGTTATGCACATTCTTCTGGTTCAGCAAGTACGACTTGGTCTGATTTTCTCTTAGGGGGATTTAAATGAGCTTGTGCGAACAACCATGGGGCAGAAAGTATTGGATGAAATGATTGAATGCCTAAAGCAGCAAAATATAAAGTAGCTGATATTTCCTCATCATAAAAAGATTCAATCTGCTCTAATAAGTGTTCCCATTTAACTTGAACTATCATTTTCCAGAGAGCGTTGAGGTTAAAGTAGACTCCGTATTGCATAAATATTTATACTTTCGCTAGTTTTTTGAACAAATCAGTCAGTAGAAAAGAATTTTCCTTGTATGCGTAAACATTACTTTATGTTATAAATATTTTTATGGGCATGTTTTTTGCTTGTTTAATTAAAAGGAAGGCTCTATGAAATTATCTGTTGGATTGAAAGTTGCGAATAGCTTGTCGTTAACTCCTCAATTACAGCAGGCGATTCGTCTTCTACAGTTATCAAGCCTAGAGCTGGAACAAGAAATTCAAATTCAGCTTGATAGTAACCCTTTACTGGAAAAAATAGAAGAATCAGGAACAACAGAAAGTCTTTCTACATTGGAAAGTAAAGAAAATGCTGATTTGACGACGGAGTTAAATGCTGATCATTTGCCAAATGATTTGCCTGTTGATACAGAGTGGGATGATGTTTATACACACCAATCAACGGCATTGGGATCTCCTGAATATGAAGAACGAGAAGATAATCGGCAGGTTCAACATAATTTAAAAGAACATATTTTAGAACAAGTTAATTTATTGCATTTTTCATCTATTGATAAGTTAATCGCTTATTGCATTGTTGACTCTCTTGATGAAAAGGGCTTTTTAGATGCTGAACTTGAAGATATTCAATTGGCAACTACACGCTTTTTAGAAGAGATGGACAGCGATGAAGAGATTGAATTGGATGAAATTATCGTTGTTCTTAAACATATTCAACACTTAGATCCGATTGGGGTAGGTTCGAGAAATTTGGCCGAATGCTTAAGAATTCAACTTGAAGCATTGAATGAGCATGCGCCTTATGTGAGTGAGGCGAAGAATCTTCTTAAATATTACGAGTTACTTATTTCAAATGATTTAAATAAATTATTGAAACAAACTGGCTTGTCAAAAGAACAATTAAAGTCAGCAGTTGATCTATTAAGAACATTAAAGCCTTATCCAGGGCTGGAATTCAATCAACAAGAATCTGAGTATCAAGTTCCCGATGTGGTTGTTGCGAAAAAAGATCAACATTGGCAGGTTCAGCTCAATCCTGATGTTATGCCAAAACTGCGTATTAACTCCTTTTATTCTGGAATGATTCGTCGTGCGGATCAAAGTGATGATAATGTCTATTTGCGTAATCAAATGCTTGAGGCCAAGAATTTTATAAAAAGCATCGATGAGCGCCATAAAACGTTATTAAAGGTTGCGACCTGTATTGTTGAACATCAACGAGCATTTTTAGAGCAAGGTCCTGAAGCGATGAAACCTTTGGTTTTACGCGATGTGGCGGAAGAGGTGGAATTGCATGAATCGACTGTGTCTCGTGTGACAACCAATAAATATATGCTTACGCCACGTGGTCTATTCGAATTGAAATACTTTTTTTCTAGTCATGTGGGAACGACAACAGGTGGGGAAGCATCTTCTACTGCGATCCGCGCTATGATCAAAAAGCTAGTTTCAAATGAGAATCCATGTAAGCCGTTGTCAGATAACGCAATTGCTGAAATGTTGAAAGTGGAAGGGATTGAGGTCGCACGACGCACGGTCGCAAAATATCGTGAATCGTTACATATTCCATCATCTTCTGAAAGAAAAGTCTTGATCTGAATTTCAAGGTGTGACTATTCTAGGGGTTCATTATTACGAAATAATGAATCTTTTAATGATCACTAGAGGAGTCGCTGAAAATGATTTAATGGATATTGAACCACAAAATGTGCATTAAATTTGCTTAAGCGACGTTCTTGAATCCTGAGAAGAAGGTGAGGGATAGAATTATGCAAATAACAATTCGTGGACACCATTTAACCATTACACCAGCAATTGAAGAAAATATAAAAGAGAAGTTTAGTCAAATGACCAAGCATCTGGATCAGGTGAACAGTATGCAAATCAAATTGGCTAAGGATCATCAAGTAGATAAACGGTCACATAAGGGGAGTGCAAACCATATTGCAGAGGCGATTATTCGCCTTCCAGGGGTAGAATTGTTTGCACAAGCAACAGCTGATGATATGTATACTTCGATTAAAAAATTAACAGAAAAATTAAAAAGACAACTTGCAAAACATAGAAAAATACAATGTTCTTATCAACATGAGCTGGCTCTTATAAGTTGATTTTTATTTTATAAAAGAGGCTTTTTGTTGAGCCTCTTTTTTTTTATTGATAAAAAAGAAGCTGTATACTGAATTATGTGAAAAAGTTATAGTAAAATAACGCGTTTTACACCAATGGTTGTATAAGAGGTCTTGGTAATGAATAGTGAGCAGCTCACGCAAATTTTAAAAGAAGCTTTCCCTGAAGCAGAAGTAGCAGTGAGTGGACAAGCTGGAAAATTTGACCTACGTATTGTTGATGATCAGTTTGAAGGTAAACGTACCGTTAGTCGTCAACAAGCGGTTTATGCACCTTTAAATTCTTATATTGCGAGCGGTGCAGTCCATGCTGTAACGATTCGTGCAATGACAAAAGACGAATGGCGCAAAGCAAGCCTTTTCGGAGCTTAAATATTAATGGATAAATTTTTAATTACGGGCGGTGTTAAGCTCGAGGGTGAAGTGCGCATTTCTGGTGCTAAAAATGCAGCTTTACCTTTACTTGCAGCGATGATTCTAGCTGATTCTCCGATTACGCTTACCAATGTTCCAAATCTAAAAGATGTAAATACATTAGTAAAATTAATTGCTGGTCTCGGTGTGACCATGAGTTATGAAGGTGAAACGGTGTGTGCTGATGCTTCGACATTAGACAATCAGTTTGCACCTTATGAACTGGTAAAAACCATGCGTGCATCTATTTTGGTGCTTGGACCATTATTGGCGCGCTATGGAAATGCAAAAGTATCATTACCAGGTGGTTGTGCAATCGGCTCACGTCCAGTTGATCAGCATTTAAAAGCGTTAGAGGCTTTAGGTGCACAGATTGAAGTTGAAAATGGTTATGTGCATGCTTCAGTTGATGGTCGCTTAAAAGGTGGTGAAGTCATTTTTGATATGGTGACCGTGGGTGGTACCGAAAATATCTTGATGGCAGCAGCATTAGCAGAGGGTGTAACCACGATTCGTAATGCAGCACGTGAGCCTGAAATTACTGATCTTGCGCAAATGTTGATTAAGATGGGTGCCAAGATTGAAGGTCTGGATACTGATACGCTTGTGGTAACGGGCGTCGAAAGCTTACATGGTTGTGAATATGCGGTAGTTGCTGATCGTATTGAAACGGGTTCATATTTGGCTGCAGCTGCGATTACGGGTGGTCGAGTCAAAACGACGCATACTGATCCTAGCTTGCTTGAAGCAGTGTTGGATAAGTTTGAGGAAATGGGTGCAGAAGTCACACGTGGTGATGACTGGATCGAATTAGATATGCAGGGCAAGCGTCCTAAAGCTGTGAGTTTTAGAACCTTACCACACCCTGAATTTCCGACCGATATGCAAGCACAAATTATGGCTGTCAATGCGATTGGTCGCGGTTTTGCAACGATTTCAGAAACGATTTTCGAAAACCGTTTTATGCATGTCCCTGAACTTTCACGTATGGGTGCTAACATTCAAGTTGAAGGACATGATGCGGTTGTAACAGGCGTCGAAAAACTTCAAGCAGCACCTGTAATGGCAACTGATTTACGAGCTTCTTTCTCTTTAGTTCTTGCTGCATTGGTTGCAGAGGGGGAAACACTAGTTGATCGTATCTATCATATAGATCGTGGTTATGAACACGTGGAAGAAAAGTTGCAAAGTTTAGGCGCTCAGATTAAGCGAGTAAAAGGATGAATGACTTAAGAAACGATGATCCAAATTTTGATGTGATGGGCAATTTTGATCATGGTTTAACTTTAGCACTCAGTAAAGGTCGTATCTTAAAGGAAACATTACCGTTACTAGAAAATGCAGGTATCAATTTACTTGAAGATCCTGATAAATCTCGTAAATTAATTTTTCCAACCACCCATAAAAAAGTTCGTATTTTAATTTTACGTGCTTCTGATGTGCCGACTTATGTTGAAAATGGCGCAGCAGATTTTGGTGTGGCGGGCAAAGATGTATTGATGGAACATGGTGCACAACATGTTTATGAGTTGCTTGATCTAAAAATTGCAAACTGTAAGTTAATGACTGCAGGTAAAGTAGGTATGGAACGTCCGAAAGGTCGTTTAAAGATCGCGACTAAATATGTCAATCTAACCCGTCAATACTATGCAAGCTTAGGTGAGCAGGTTGATGTGATTAAACTTTACGGATCAATGGAGCTTGCACCTTTGGTTGGTTTAGGTGATTACATTGTTGACGTGGTGGATACAGGTAATACTTTACGTGCCAATGGTTTGGAGCCTTTGGAAGAAATTTGCAAAGTATCATCTCGCTTGATCGTCAACAAAGCAAGTTTTAAGCGTAAACAAGCTTTACTCAATCCGATTCTGACGCAGCTTGAGCAGGCGATTAATAATCGCTAAAAAATTTCGAATGAAATATTGAAGGTCAACTAAGGTTGGCCTTTTTTATTAGAGTTTTTCAGGGTTGCGCAAAACATAAATGTCGGAGATGTGCTGTTGATCAAAATGAAAAGTTAGTACGATCACACAATGATGTTGCTGATCATATAGTTTGAAACCGATATTGCCATTCAAATAACACATTTCCCAAGATAACTCAGTCCATGCTTGAAAGAGTAAACGTTCAAAAAAGCGTAATACACTGTTCAGATCCGTAAAGGGTTGCCGAATTGCGGAAACTTTACCACCGCCATCGGCTGTAAATAAAATATCTTCACTTAAAAGTGCTTTAAGTTGCTCTAGATTGTGTGAATGAATCGCATCTTTGAATGCATTCAGCAAAGTTATCTGATGAGAAGTCGGTATGGTCGAAAGTACTTTGGGCTGCTCTGCAATCCGTTTCTTACTGCGAGTCACCAATTGGCGACAATAATTTTGCTGTTCTAAAAGTATGTCTGCAATTTCAGCATAATCAAGATTGAATATCTCATGCAATATATAAGCGGCACGCTCTTTGACAGACAGTTTTTCTAAGATGAGCAGAAAGGCAGTGGAAAGGGTGTAATCTGATTCGACCAATAACTCTTCAGTATGATGATAGGGTTCAGGCAACCATGTTCCGATATAATCTGTCCGAGATTTGTGATGAGAGCGCAATAGATCAATACAATGTCTTGTGCATATGGTGGTAAGCCAAGCTTGTGGATAGATAATTTCATGTTTGGGTTGCTGTTGCCATTTTATAAAAACATCTTGTAAAGCATCTTCAGCATCACTTGTTGAACCTAAAAGTCGATAGGCAAGACCAAACAAAAATGTTCGGCTTGCCTGAAATAGGTTTAAGTCGTCTTGACTGATATTGGTTGGTCTATTCATTTAATTTTAGTGTTGCGAAATGCCGATGCGATTCCACAAATTAATCATGCCAATCAATAAAGTTAAAGCAGAGATTTGCTGTTCATTGAAGTATTTAAGTAACTCGACACGAAGTGGTTGGTAATCTGTTTGCGGTTGTAAATGGGTGAGTGCTTCTACCCAGGCAAATGCAGCTTTTTCTTGCGCACTAAAATCCGAACAGTGACGCCAAACAATCAAGCGATCTAAACGTGTTTGTGTTTCCCCGTCAGCTAGTGCTTCTACAATGTGCATTTTGACACAGAAAGCACACTGGTTGATTTGCGAGGCTTGTAGCAGAACAAGATGATAGAGCGATCGTTCCAGTAAAGCAGAGTCGTCAATATTTTGATGTACTTGATAGAGAGACCGAATCGCTTCTGGTAAATGTGTTTTCGGATGAGTATTTAGCTTTGCCATTTTTAATGTTCCTCGTTTAAATCAATAGCGTTACTAAATTGACGATTCAGAAAGTGAAGTTGTGACAGAAAATTTAAAATATTTTATAAGATATTGTTTTTAATTGATAAATTTTATTATTGTTTATTAGGGTTTTGTCTTGATGAAGCGGTATTCATGGTTTATTGAAGAATTCGCTCTTTACTATTGATTTTTTAAGCAGATATTGCCCCCACAAATCTGATTAAAAAGAGTAAACTTAGCTTTCTCTTTTTCACCTTGTAGGTAAATTGATGCGACGTTTATCGACTCAGGATCAGAATTTTAAACAAACATTTGCTGAGCTTTTGGCATTTGAAACTGTGAATGATCCTCAACTAATTCAAACTGTAGACCAGATTATTGCCGATGTTCGTCAGCATGGCGATGATCATGTACTTAAGTTAACGCAGCAGTTCGATCGACATCCAGCGCATCAATTTTCTGATTTAGAACTGACACAAGCACAACTTAAGACTGCCTTTGACGGTTTAAGTACTGAAATCCGTGAAGCCTTAGAGTTGGCAGCAAAACGTATTCGTTCATTCCATCAGGCGCAGAAGCAAGAGGGTTGGACTTACGTAGATGAACTAGGTAATACCTTAGGGCAGAAGGTTACTCCGCTTGATCGAGTGGGAATCTATGTGCCAGGTGGGTTAGCTTCTTACCCATCCTCTGTGCTGATGAATGCTTTACCTGCACATGTTGCGGGTGTACCTGAAATTATTATGGTGGTTCCGGCACCGAATGGTGAACTGAATCCATTGGTTTTAGCCGCAGCATATTTGGCTGGTGTTAGTCGAGTTTTTACCATTGGTGGTGCGCAGGCTGTTGCTGCGTTGGCGTATGGCACACAGACTATTCCTCCTGTAGACAAAATTACTGGACCAGGCAATCGATTTGTAGCAGCAGCGAAACGTGCCGTATTTGGTCAAGTCGGTATTGATATGATCGCGGGGCCTTCTGAAATTTTGGTCTATGCTGAAGGTGAAAATAATGCCGATTGGTTAGCAATGGATGTGTTATCTCAAGCCGAACACGATACAGTTGCTCAAGCGATTTTCATTACACCTGATGAAGCGCTTCTCAATGCCGTTGAAGCTGCGATTGAAAAACATTTAAATGAATTGCCGAAAGCAGAAATTGCGCGAACTTCAATTCAAAATCGTGGTGCATTGGTACTGGTCAAAGACCGAGCAGAAGCGGTTGAGTTGATCAACCAAGTGGCCCCTGAGCATTTGGAACTTTGTTTGGATGATGCTGAATTGATGAGTCAAGACATTCGTCATGCTGGTGCGATCTTTATGGGACGTTATACACCAGAAGCAATCGGAGACTATTGTGCAGGACCAAACCACGTCTTGCCAACATCGGGCACTGCACGTTTCTCATCGCCATTAGGTGTATATGATTTTCAAAAGCGCTCAAGTTTGATTATGTGCTCAAAAGATGGGGTTAAAACCCTAGCGAAAACTGCTGATGTACTCGCAGTGCAAGAAAATCTTGATGCTCACGCACGTTCAGCACGTTACCGTTATGAAGTTTGAACTAGAAGTGAGTGCTGTAGCCTAGCACTATAAAAAATATAAACCTCTCCCTGACCCTCTCCTAAAATGAGAGGGGACTTGTCACGATACATGTGAAATAGGTTTGAAGACTCCTCTCCCTTGGGGCGAGGTTAGGAGGGGGTAACAAGAGAATAGAAAATGACGTTTACAACAGAACAAATGCGTTTTTGGAGTCCTGAGGTTCGTGAACTAGAGCCGTATGTGCCTGGTGAACAACCAAAAATTCAGAATTTACTTAAACTTAATACCAATGAAAATCCATATCCGCCTTCACCAAAGGTGGTAGAAGCTGTTCAAGCTGTATTATCCAATCAAGCCGATGCTTTACGTCTATATCCTGATCCAGATGCAACTGCATTAAAACAAGCGATTGCAAAACAGCAAAATGTAGATGTTGAGCAAGTTTTTGTAGGTAATGGTTCGGATGAGGTGTTAGCTCATATTTTTAAAGCCTTCTTCATTCAAAAACAACCGATCCTTTATCCTGATATTACGTATAGTTTTTATCCTGTTTATAGTCAGTTTTTTGGGATTGAAACGAAGCAAATTCCATTGAATGAAAATTTTGAAATTGAGATTTCAGACTATCAGCAAGAAAATGGCGGCATTATTATTACCAACCCCAATGCACCTACAAGTATTGCGTTGGGATTGGCGGAGATAGAAAAAGTATTACAGGCAAATCCAAATCGTGTGGTTGTGATAGATGAAGCTTATGTCGATTTTGGTGCTGAGACAGCTGTTCAATTAGTCAGTCGTTATGACAATCTCGTCGTTTGCCAAACGACATCTAAGTCACGTTCGCTTGCGGGTCTGCGTGTGGGTTTTGCGATTGCACAAAGTCATTTAATTGCTGCACTTGAAGCGGTAAAAAATAGTTTTAACTCTTATCCAATTGATCGTTTCGCGATTGCAGTAGCAGTAGCTTCATTTGAAGATCAAGGTTATTTTGAAGCACAATGCCAAAAAGTGATTCAAAGTCGAGAGAAATTGGTCAGTGATTTAAATGCGCTCGGCTTCAATATTTTACCATCAAAGGCAAATTTTATTTTTGCTACGCACCCTCAACATGACGCAGCACAGCTTGCTCAGCAGCTTCGCGAACAGGGAATTATTGTTCGTTATTTTAATAAACCAAGAATTAATCAATTCTTGCGTATCACGATCGGTACGGATGAGCAAAATCAACGTTTGGTTGAGACGCTCAAAACAAAGATATTATAGACCGATATTTATTTTTCGGATTTCTGCCATGTATTGAGTAAATCAATCATGGCAGAAATTTTATCAAAACATTCTTGATATTCGGCTTCCGCATCTGATGCGATCGTAATACCGCCTCCAGCCCACATTGATAATTCATTTTGATATTTTTGAATACTGCGGATCAAAATATTCCAGCGACCTGTTCCATCAAAATTAAAATAACCGAGACTACCGCAATATGCACCACGTGGAGCGCCTTCTAACTGCTCAATGATTTGCATAGCACGGATTTTCGGTGCACCCGTAATTGATCCACCGGGAAGGGCGGACAACAACATTTGCATTGGATTAATTTCTTCTTTTAGTATTGCTGTAATTTCACTGACCATATGATGAACTTGGTTAAAGCTTTCTATTTCAAACAGTTTTGTTGTTTCTACAGATCCTATTTCTGCATAAACGCTTAAATCATTTCGCAGCAAATCTACGATCATCACATTTTCAGCTTGATCTTTTTCAGATTGACTTAGCTTGTTCTTAGAGATTTGATCCTGTTCAGGATCATTAAAGCGCGGCATGGTGCCTTTGATTGGACGTGTTTTGATTTTTCGTTCGGCCTGAAACTCAATAAATAGTTCAGGAGAGCAGCTTAGTAACTCAAAATTACTAATATTAAGATACCCTGCATAAGGTGCATGTGTGAGATCCCACAAAGTTTGGGCCTGACTCAACAATGATCCCTCAACTTTCGCTTTAAATTCTTGCGTTAGATTGATTTGATAGCAATCCCCAGCTTTAATATATTCTTGGACCTCATCAAAAGCATCCATATATTGTTGTTTTGACCAGCGCGGATGGCATTTTGAAACTAAGTTAAGTTTCACATTTTTTTTGGGCTGTTCTAATCGATGACAGATTTGATCATAAATGTATTGCGCTTCGTCTTCATCGCTATGGAAATACCAAGCATTATTTTGGAACTTTAAGAACGTTTGATATTTGCCTAAGAAAAAACAAGGTTGTGAGCGGATAGTATTGTCAATATTGATTTGTGCTGCATAGTCATAACTAAAAAATCCAATATAGCCCCCTTGGAAACTGACATTGTTTGCCTTTGGAGGCGAGGTTGGGTCTAAATTGGTGAATTCTAAAATTGATGTCGTGGTGCTCTTCTGATATTGATCAAATTCAATACGATCAAATTGTTGTAGTGTCGAACGCTCTATAATTAAGAATGCTTTAGGTGTAAATGCGATAATTGGATTGTTTTGATCATACAAATAGGTTAAACCAGTCAAACCATCTAATTGTAATAGCAGGTCAAATGCAGATGTGAGTTGCGTATTAAGCTTGCGATTAAAATAAGACATAAAACAACAATGACTTCATCTGTATTTGAGGTATCAAATTGTACTACAACCAATAAAAATCTACTGATACGTCAGATTAAAAAAACATCGAATATTTGTTTGAATGAATATCGAAAAATAAATTTTAATCAAACTGATTTTTTCTACATATTGTTGATGCTCATTTGTATTTTGTTACATCCCTGATATTGAGCTTCTGTCAGTAGAATAAAGCGGCATCTCTTGAAAATGCGCACTTAAAAACAAGCATATATTTCTTTAAATTATTATATATTTTAAATGCTTATTGTTTGTCTGTAGCTCTTAGTCAAGTTTTTAATGATTCAGCCGTTTATCGGTTTATTGGTAAAAAACATTTAACAGGAGTTGAACATAAAATAACAAACGAGTAATTTAGTACTTGCTAAGCGAACTACTCAAGGATTGGAAGTTCAGATTGTCATTAAAGAAAAACGACAGTGGACAGTTTAGAGTAGTGAAAGTCAAAAAAATAAATGCTCTTGGGAGAGTGCTCAATGAAAATGTTTACTAAACTAGTTTTAGTTTCTTCAATGGCGATTAGCGCAAATGCAATGGCTATGCAGTCAATGGATGATGCTGCACTAAGCGCTGCAACAGGTCAAGATGGGATTAATATCGGTATTGCTTTAGATTCTACTGGTATTTCTATCGATAAATTATACCTTCATGATAATGATGGTTTACAAACATCAACAGGTATCACTGGTGCAACTGGCGTAGCGGGTGCAATTGCAATTGATGGTATTACGATCACTCAAACTAGTACAGATAATTTACTTGATTTAGTGATTGATACTGATGCGGGTACATCTGGTGAAGCATTCCTTAACATCGCTGCAAGTGTTGGTGCAGTAGATATTAGTATTGGTTCAATTGGTGTTGCGCCATCAAACGGTGCTAGTTTGACTGATACTACAACGGCTGTTCGTGGTGTTACAGGAACACCAACTGAAATTCTAACAGGATTAGACCTATCTTTAGGTGCAATCTCTGCTAATGTTCAATTGGGTGCTACGCCACAAGGTGCGATGATCAAACTTGATTCTACTCTAGAAGGTGGCTTGACGATTTCTAACCTTGGTATTAATGATGCTGCTGGTGGTGGTCAAATCTACCTAGACAATATTTATGTTCGTGGTACGGGTAATACCACTGGTGATCTTGATATTGATACAGATATTTCTGTGACGCAAAATGGGCTTCAGTTAAAAAATAATAGTACTCAAGGTATGAATGTTTACTTAGAAGGTGTACGTTTGGGTGCTCAGGCGACTGGTTCTACTAATGCATCTATTGGTGATGTGGAAATCCAAGGTTTAAATGTTGGTACATCAACTATCACGATTTCTGGTCACTAATCAGTTTCCAAACAAAAAAAGCGCAATTTGCGCTTTTTTTGTTTATTGAAATAATCTTTATGAACTAAAAGTACCTTACAGATATTTTTATGGATACATAAAGCTGGTCTTATTAAAGAAAATATACATTTCGTCAAAAAAAATAAAAAAAAGCTGTATTTTTTCATAAAAAAAGGTATCTTCAACATGCAGGGACGTAGTGTTTTAATGATTGAAACACTAAAAATAAAATGAATAAGGCAAGTGCTGCCACGGTTAGAAAAAGAGACTTATGTTAGAGATCGCTTTAGGCTCGGCATTGATGTATTACTTTACAACGCAAGCCTTTGAAATAGAAAAAAAACCGGATGGGACTGTGTATTATACAGAAACCCTAGACTCTCGTAATCCTTCGTTTACACGGAATCACCGCGAAGCCGTCACTATTAAGCCTGCTGTGGAAGATCAGTTCCGCGGTATTGTACGTCAGGTTTACGATTATAGCTGTGGTTCAGCAGCATTAACTACATTGTTAAATGGTTATGCTGGTTTGAGTTTAACAGAACAGCAAACAATGTCTGGTTTACTACAGTATGGTGAATATCAGCGAATCATTGAGCGTCGTAGCTTTTCTTTGTTAGATATGAAAAGGTTTGTGGCTGCATTAGGGTTAAATAGCGGGGGCTATCGAGGGCAGTTTTCTGACCTTACTGCATTAAAGCAGCCTGCAATTGTTCCAATTACTTATGCTGGCTTTAAGCATTTCGTTGTTTATAAGGCATATAAAGATGGGCGTGTTTATGTCGCTGATCCGGCATTAGGAAATATCAGTTTTGATGAGACACGTTTCAAAGAGGTCTGGGATAATAACACGCTCTTTTTGGTTGATGTACCTGAACAATATCGAAAGAATCTTTTGGCTTTACAAGATGCGGATATGCGACATGTTGAAGATGCGACAATCAATAAATATGCACTTGTGGATACTCAGTTTCAAACGCCGCGTTTTGAACGTTTAGCCGATCGTGCTTCGACGATGCGCCGAGTTATAGATACCAATCCAGATTCAACTCGTTATAACCAACCAGTAACGACTTATATGCGAATGTACTATAAGCGCAAATAGTTCTTAAGTTTTAGTAAATTAAATGCATAAGTAGGATGTTAGAATGAATAATCAATGGATGAATATGAGTGTGCTTGCCTTAAGTTTAAGTGCAATCACAACAACTCTTTATGCTGAAGAACAACCTCAAGTAGATTATGCTGAGCAAGTGCAAGCTGAGCAAGAAACATCAGCAGGTGATGTGGTTGAGTCGGTTGTTGTGCCAGATGGTGATGCGAATCAAGCAGCGAGTGCTTTGCAACAACAAGAAGGTGATGCATCACAAGAAGCAAATTTACAAGAGGTCTTTACGGCAAGCGAGCGTCAATATTCTTTGATCAAGAAGGGGACTATATCTTCATATTATGATATTGATTATACCTATTATAGAGATAGCCGTATTGATGCATCATTGGAAGATGGACGTTTAAATAACTTACGTGTTGAAGAGGATGCGAACCATACTCTGACCAATACCTTTACTTTGCAATATGGTGTCTTGGATAACCTGACTTTATCTGCATCGTTGCCCTTTATGGCAAAAAAACAATTAATAGATGATAAAACGGCTGCAGGTTTAGGAGATATTTCTTTTAGTGCGCGTTGGGAACCATTTCCTCTTAAACAAGGTCGTCTTCCTTTGATTATATTTGGTAGTGCATCAACCAAAACGGGAGATAGTCCTTATGAAATTGCTGTTGATGAATTATCTACAGGTAAGGGCTATTATTCTGTGGGTGGTGGTGTCAGTACCCGTAAATATATTGATCCAGTGGTTTTATTTAGTTCTGTTTCAGCAAGTTATGGCTTTAAAGAAAGCGGTTTAAATCAACTTCGTGGTGGTGGTGCGGAGGGAGCTCGTATTTTAGAAAGTTTTGATCCTGGTTTGAGTGGTGGCTTCTCATTTGGTTTTGCATATTCATTTAATTATGATGTCTCACTAACGATGTCATACCAGCAAAGCTTTAATACGGGTGCGAAATTCTACTTTAAGAATGGGGAAAGTTTTAAGTCTGCTGATCAAAGTAGCTCGATGTTGTCCTTTGCTTTAGGTGTACGTGTTTCACCTGCAACAATCGTCAATGGGACCGTTGGAATTGGTTTAACGGAAGATGCGCCAGATGTTTCATTAGGTTTATCGTTCCCGCTTGATATTATAGGTTTCGGCAAGAAACTGCGTTAAGGAGACGTAAAGGTGAAATATCCTAAATTATGTCCCTTGACGATTAGTATTTTAATTGCGGGACTATCCAATATTGCTCATGCTCAGCTTGGACAAGACTTATCTGTTGATCTCAGATCTTTGGCATTGGGGAATGCCGTAACAGCAGACCCTCCAGGAATTAGTGCGGTACATTTCAACCCTGCGGCTTTAGCGAAACTAGAGGGTTTACAAACCGATGTTCAGGGGATTTTAGCTAACTTTTCAATCAAACGAGACTATACAGCACCTGCAGGTTATAACGTTTTTGGCTACTCTGATGATCCCTTGGTTTGTAATGATGGCCCTGAGATCGATGCACGAATCTGTACAGATTTTAAAGGAACTGTGTCTGGAGATGTCGAGTATGCCAGTATTTATGTTCCAATTTTAAAGAAAATCGTTGACCTAGGGCCGAATATGCCTTTGGCAGCGCCTACAGCTGGGATTTCCTATAAACCGCCTGGTTCTAAGGTCACGTATGCGACATCTATTTATGCTCCACTGGTAGCAGGCTTTGGCGCAGAAGATGGTAACCCAAGTAACTACATGGGACAACAAGTTGCATTAGAGCGTATTACTTATTTATCACCGTCTTTTGGTTATCAAGTTAATGATCATTTAGCCATTGGTGCTTCATTTGGTATGTCCTACCAAGCCATTGCAATGAAAACTGATTTACGCTTTCCCAATGAAATGATTGGGGTATTGCGTATGGTTGATGAGGTTGTCTGTGCTCCATTTAAAGGCAATGGCGATATTATTACCGATTTACTGCTTTTTGGTATGTGTAATGCTAAAGAAGGGATGAACCCATTTAATAAAATGGGTTCACTTGATATTGCTATGGAGCAATCATTAAGTCCGAGTTACAACTTAGGTGTTTTGTGGGAGCCTACGGATGACTTTAGCTTTGGTATGGTTTATCAAAGTGAAGCAAAAATGCGTTTGCGCGGCAAATATTTAATTAATAATGCTGTAGCTCCACAACAATTGGTTTCTGGTCTCAACTCTTCAGCTACTGGACAAATTCTGGCAGCGATTTTGGGATTGCCAGGTTTTGTACCAGATATTGAATCTGGTCTAGTAGCAATGGACTTTAAATATCCTCAACACTTCAAAGCAGGAATAAAATATAAAATCTTTCCAGACTTGCAAATGAATTTTGATGTGGGTTGGACGGATTTCTCTGCATGGGATAAATTCAAATTTGAATTTGATCGACAAATTTCTTTGTTAAAAGTTGCAAAGTTGTTGTCAGCGGATGTAACAGATCGATCACTTGCATTGCCATTACGCTTTCAGTCTGCTTGGCGATGGGGGATTGGTTTTGAGTATTCTGCAACGGATCGTTTAAAGTTACGTATGGGTTATGAGCCTCGAACCAGTTCTATTCCAGATGATAAGCGGAATACTATGGTTCCAATCAACAATGCCCAATTGTTTGGTTTAGGCTTAGGATATCGATTTGATCAGGACACTGATTTAGATTTATCGATAGGCTTCTTGCGTAGTCGTGATGATATTCCTGCAAATACGAGTAGTCTTGCAAACCAAACTGGAGTAAATAATATTTTACTCAATCCTTATGCAGGGCTAGATATTAAGACTAATACTAAAGTGACTCTACTCGGTATTAACTATAGAACAAGATGGTAATGCAAAAGATAATCAAACAAGGACCTAAGTTTGCGATTTTAATTTTAACTATCGCATGTACGCATGGCTCAAATAGTTATGCAGATGGTTTTTATACAATCATTGGGCCTGATGGTCGTCCAATGATTGTTCCTGTGCGTAATTCAAAACAGAATGTTGCTGAAAAAAAACAAGTAGATAAGGTGTTGTCTAATCAAAGTAAAGTTAAAAATATTGATATAACGGAATCTTCGCAAATTCAACAAGCAGAAATAAACTTAGGTACAACCAAGCCTTTAGCTCCACGAATCGATTCTGTCAAATCTCTCGCATCAAAAGCTGATAACACTCAATCTGAAACAATACCGACAGTGATTCAGGCAGAGCGAGTTAATCCTACCACACAGCAAAAATATACTCCGCCTTCTAAAGTTGAAAAAGAAGTGAAAGCTTCTATTGTACAAGCGCAAAAATCTTCATCTGTTACAGAGACTAGTAATATTGCTGTTGCACAGAATAAACCAATCGCTAAAGAAAAGTCTCATAGTGCATTTGAGAAAATTGATGGTATCGAATATGTAAATAGCGATTATCTAGAAGATCAGGAGTTTAATTTAGACGGGAAAAAACGATTCTATATGATGCCAGACGGAAGTGGTCGCCTTGAAACGGTTGAACGTAAAAAAGGTGTGAGTCGTTCGGTTTTAGATAAATTATTAAATCGTTCTGTTCAATCTACTGTACCGATTGCGTTATCTGAAAGTTATATACGGTTGTCAACACAAGATCTTGCACTTGCTTTTGAAGATGATCAATGTTTTTTGGAAAATTATTCAAAATCAATTAAAACATTAACGTCTAAAAAGGATGTTGGGCTATGGCCTCGTAAGCCTTTAAAAGAAAAGTTTGAATATGATCTCGTGAAATTAGATAGCTCAATTCAATATTTACAAATTGATTCTTATGCCGCAAGTGCTGAAAAACCAGTCTATTATTGGCCTTTAGTCGTTTTTTTAGATGAAAAAGGGTGTGTTAAAGAGGGAGTTAGCGGTTTCAAAAATGGTGAAACTCGTGCAAATCTATTACAGCATGCGGCAATTAATGGTGTTATTAAAGTTCCAGCTAATGTGAAATATGTCATGATGACCCCATTAGCTTCTGCAGTTGATCTTCCTGAAAATAGGCTCACCAATCAAGGTCAAATCAAAATTTCTGTTATACAGTAATTATATTTAGGATGAAGTGTTTATGAAAAAAAGGATTGTATTGCCATTTGCACTTTCAGCATTAGCTATTCTATTAAATGGATGTGGTGGTGAAAGCGCTAAAATTAATGAAGATCCACGGAAAGGTGTCACTGGAGTTACATCAAATACCAGTTGTGATGTGAGACAAGATAATTGTTTGCAGTTTGTTCTAGATTATCCAATTGCTGGTATTAATTTTGACTGTAGCAGTGATAATGTGAATCATTTTATAACCAAATCTGATAGTAATGCTGTGACCGGGGCTTGTAAGCTAGGTGATCGGGTTAGTTTTTATATTCAAGGTGAGGAGTCTCCTCGAGTTAGTTTAGGTACGATTCATCTGGATAATATAACAAAAACAAAAGTGGGTGTGCCAGCACGTATTCGAGTTATTGATTTAGCAATGGCTTTAACAGGCAAAAACCCTGCAGAATTGGACATGAATAATGATGATACGACTAAGGTTGCTATAGCCCTGGTTAAGATTTTTCAAAGTTTAGGCGCTGAAAAGAAAAGTAATGTGATTGGTGATATTCAGCCTACAGAAATCACACAGGAGAAAAGAAATCAGCTCAAGGAGATTACTCAGGAGATTGGGGCGGCAGAATTTAATAATGGCCTATATGTTGGTCTAATTAAACCATGGATAGACGTTAGTAAAATCAATAATGAGCAGGCATTTGCAATTGTTAATCAATTACTCAGATTAAGTAATATGGGTGTATGGTATGCAGAGTTGCCAATTTTTAAAGCAGGCAGTGATGGCATAATTGAATTACCGAATGAGGGGAGTGGGGTTTTCCCTGATGGTTTATTTGGTTGTAATCGAGAGCTTTATAAGGACTGCCTCAATATCGGTGAAGATAAAGGAGCCAGTTTACGACATTCGATGGGACGTTTTGAATTACTGACAGATCGTCAAGGGTATATCTTAGGTTATGGTCAACAGTGGAAAGGTGCCCCAACTATAACGAATGATATTATATCCCCCCCACTCGCATTAATTACCAAAGTGAAGCCGGAAAAGCTACAAATCACTGCACAAAAAAATTGGTTTAATTTAGTTAGCCAAGAGATTAACCCAGATCAACCTTTACGCTTTACATTAAATGTGAATACTCCTAGTGAGGATTTATTGATCACACAGGGTAAATTAATTAATGGGTCAAATATTGCAAGTACAGAAGCAGTTTATCGACAATTAACAAAAGCGAAAGCGACTGATCCATTTAATAATGCTAAAGATCTAGGGGAGTGGAAGCAAAGTATTAATGGAGTTAATTATAAAGGTGTAACTGACGTCTTTAAGATTAATCCAGCGAGTTACTTACCGAAAGATGTATTTACTACAGAAAGAAATGTTGAGTCTGGAAAGCGCTATGCATTCCCACTATATGCAACTTTAACATTTAGATTTCAGGATAGTAGCATTTCACCTGTTGATTTAGGTATTGTTATTGATGAACATGGTGATATCCGCACTGACATTAAAAAAGATGCAACAGCTACCGATATGTCAGGCATTTGTGCTAAAGCGGAACCACAAGAGGATGGAACATTCATTGATGAATATGGTGTAACACAATATCGAATTGGTACAACAGGTGGAGCTTTGTATTCAGCAAATGATAAATCTGTTACGGTGCGTATGATTCTAGCAAATCCAAGATTTGGTGCATTAGAAGGGGTGTTATTAGGTTTAAACTTCACATCTTTAGATGGACAATTGAATATTGGTGGTGCAAAAATCAATGTGCACAATTTATTAAACGGACAAGCAAGTGGTATCAACCTCACAAACTTTTCGAATAATACTGCTTCATGGTTAAATAATTATGCTTTATATCTGACAACATATATTAATGTTTATGATCATAAGGATACAGACAAAAGCAAATATGTCGAACCAACAGACCAAGAACGTGAGTTTGCAAAAGGTTATAGAGGTACTGCAAGTATCAAAATCGCAGATCAGAACATCCCTGCTTGTAATGCGATAAAAATAAAACCTTAATTTGTTTAAAGACCGCAATTTGCGGTCTTTTTTATTTAGCCTGTATGGTCTAAACGTGTGCCTAGTGTTTCTAGGTGAGTTGGAAATAAACCTTGCTTTCGATCCGAAAAATAATGTTTTAAGGTTTGTTCTACACTTGGAAACGCGAGTTCGGTCCAAGGTATTTCATGTTCTTCAAATAAACGACATTCGAGACTTTCTTCGCCTGCACCAAATAAACCTTGTTTTAATTGTGCTTTGAACAGTACGTAGATTTGTCCAATACGAGGAATATTGTACATACAATAGAGTTGTTCAATTTCGACTTCAGCTTCAGCTTCTTCACGTGTTTCTCTGGCGGCACCTTGTTCCATGGTCTCAAAAAGTTCCATATAACCCGCTGGTAATGTCCACAATCCATAGCGTGGTTCAATCGCTCTGCGGCATAATAAAACCTTGTCATCCCAAATGGCTAAAGCCCCACAAATCACTTTGGGATTTTCGTAATGAATATTGCCACAATTTGTGCAGACCCATCTTAATTTATGATCACCTACAGGAATTTTTTGTTCGGTTTGATGCCCACACGCAACGCAAAAGCTCATAATTATCATCAGCGGTAGAGATAGCTCAGCATAACTGAATTTTGATGACTTCGCATCATCATCTATGATTGCAGTCAAAAATTCAGCTATGATGATGAACAATCAAAAATGAAAAAAAGAGATGAGTCCTATGGAAGAGGCATCGTTAATACAGCTTTTAGAACAACGGTTGCGTTTTTCCAAACGAATCCAACAAGCAGATGCAGCTGTATTGATCGCAATTACACAGGAGCTACAACCTCGTGTGTTGTTGACACGCCGTTCTATGCAGTTATCACAACATGCGGGTGAGGTATCGTTTCCTGGTGGTAAGCGTGATCCGAGTGATACCAGTAACATTGTGGTTGCACTACGTGAAGCACAAGAAGAAACGGCTTTGAATCCATTTGATGTAAAACTTTTAGGTGATCTCCCGATTCAGCGCGCACGGAGCGGCCTATCTGTGAAGCCGATTGTTGGTTTGATTCCTGCACATGTGGATCTAATACCTCAGCCTTCTGAAATTGATCGTATTTTCTTTGCAGATCTGAAAGCATTGATCGAAGCACCACCACTACCTTATGAGGTGCGTTTAGCTCGACAATCGATTTATTTTCCGAGTATGCAAGTGGAAAGTGAAATTGTATGGGGACTGACCGCTCGGATGTTGATTTCTTTATTTCAATATGGATTGGGATATCAAAAGAATTGGCCTTTTCTTGTTAATCCACCAGATTTTGGTTTATCTAAGTTCTAACTTTTCTATTCAAACGAGTTTTTATCATGATGTATAAATATCAGGGATTGAGTCCAAAAGCATTATATGAACCTTGGGATGGTTGGGCTGCGCCTAATGCAACTGTAATTGGACAGGTTGAGCTCGGGCGACAAGTCAGTATCTGGTTTGGTGCTGTAATACGCGCAGATAATAGTGTGATCCGTATTGGTCATTTTTCTAATATTCAAGAGAATGCTGTTTTACATACCGATGCAGGTATTGAACTCAATATCGGTGAATACGTGACAGTTGGGCATCAGGCAATGTTACACGGTTGTACGATCGGGGATAACTCACTGATTGGTATAAATGCAGTTGTTTTAAATAATGCCGTTATTGGTAAGAATTGTATTATCGGGGCAAATGCATTGATCCCAGAAGGCAAAGTCATTCCTGATAATTCTGTCGTAATGGGGTCACCTGGGAAAGTGGTAAAGACCATAGATGAACAAGGCGCAGCTCGTTTACGGTTGAGTGCATTGCATTATGCAGAGCATTATAAAAACTTTTTAGATTTGGAGCCGTTTAGCTTTTAATTGATATTTTTCTTCAATGAAAATGTGCCAAACAGAAGTTTGGCTTTTTTGTATCTATAGAGAGAACAACTCGAATATGAGAATGGAGTGAGTTATGATATCGCTCGTTTTTCATCATACTTCTCTTAAGGTTTTGCATGAAGTTGCTTGCGTTGGAAACTGCAAATGAGCAGTGTTCCGTATCATTGGTTGATATGACTCAAGAACTCTATTTTCAATTAGATGGGCGTGCCAAAGCACAAACCCAAACGATCTTACCGTTAATTGAAGATGCGTTATTACAAACAAATACACAGTTAAAAGATATTACAGCAATTGCATTTAGCCGTGGGCCAGGTTCTTTTAGCGGAGTAAGAATTAATGCTGCCGTGACACAAGCTTTGGCATGGTCACAAGACTTACCTGTAATTCCTGTTTCTAGTTTACAGGCTTTAGCACAAGCAGCTTTTCGCCATACGGGGCTTCAGCAAGTTACGGCTGTACTCGATGCGCGTATGCAAGAAGTTTATATAGCCAATTTTAGCCTTGATGAACATGGTGTCATGCAGGCAATCGACGATGAGAAACTATTAAATTACGATCAAGCGACGGCGTATTGTAAATTTATAGCGGTTGGTTCTGGTGCTGCACTTATCCAAACTGCTCAGGAAAGTTTGCAAACAATTGTGGCAACTGCACAAGAGATCGCCAGTATTGCAAAAGTTTATGCAACACAGCAGAAATGGGTCGATGCAGAATACGCACTCCCTGTTTATTTACGTGATGATGCATGGAAAAAGATTCCAGAACAAGGTAAAGCGGGTTAGGTATGGATTTGTTACTGCTGCTTAAAGCAGCGATCATGGGTATTGTCGAAGGTATTACTGAGTTCTTACCGATTTCAAGTACAGGTCACTTGATTTTGGCATCGGAATTGATGGATTTCTGGACAACTGAGAAAAGTGCGGTTTTCGTTGTCGCAATTCAGATTGGTGCAATTGCAGCCGTGATTTATGAATACTGGTCACGTTTGTGGAATGCCGCGACAGGGATGGTGACTGGTGAGGAAAAAGGTCGTCGTTTAGGGCTGAGTCTTATTTTTGCGTCGATTCCAATTGTGTTGGTTGGTTTAACCTTTGGGCAATTCATTAAAGAAGTACTTTTTAATGATGTTATTGTCGCTTTAGGCTTAATTATTGGTGGTTTAATTATTATTTGGGTTGAGAAGAATCCACCTAAAATTAATGCAGTAGAAGTTGAGAATATTACCTTTAAGCAAGCTGTTTGGATTGGTCTTATTCAAGTGCTCGCTTTGATTCCGGGAACTTCACGTTCTGGTGCAACGATTATCGGTGCAATGTATTTAGGGGTGTCTCGTAAAGCGGCAACCGAGTTTTCATTCTTCTTGGGTATTCCTGTGATTATTGGTGCAGGTTTATTAGATTTATATCAGAGTTATCATGTCTTTGATGGTCTAGAGGATTGGACTGTCATTGCGGTAGGTCTGGTTGTTTCCTTTATCTCTGCTTTACTTCTGATCCGTGCATTGGTTGCCTATGTGGCTAAGCGTGACTTTATGATTTTCGCGTGGTACCGCATTGCTTCAGGTTTATTGATTTTATTATTGTTCTTTACTGGTTGGAAATTATGGTAAGCGGGTTTCGCTTATTTTACCAAGCCACAGATATTGAAAAAGCACAGCATTATCATGCTGTGCTTTCTTTACGTGGCGTTCAGGTCGAACTTTGTGTGATTGAGCAATTAAATGCTCGTTTTTTACGTTTGAATCCTGAATTAGGTCTGTGTGTTGATGCATCTGGATTATGGCTATGTGCAAATGGCATGAAAATGCGACCAGATTGGCAGGCAGAAATTCCTCGTTTAAAACGTGCTAGTTTGAAGTCGGAAATGCTTGCACGAGCATGTCAGTTGTCTGAAAAACCAAGTCTGCTTGATGCAACAGCTGGGTTAGGGCATGACAGTTTGTTGATGGCGCACTTAGGTGCGACGGTGCAACTGGTCGAACGAAATCCAATTTTATTTAGTTTGTTGGAAGATGCGCATCTTCAGGCGCAGCAAGATACATATTTGCAAGCAACAGCGTCAAGGATTCAACTGGTATTTTCAGATTCAGCTGGTTATTTACAACAGTTCAAACAGCAGGATCAATCTATTGATGTTCTGTATTTAGATCCAATGTTTCCACAACGAGATCAAAACCAACAGGCAATCAAAAAACAAGCCCAAGTTAAAAAGCAAATGCAGCTTTTACATTTATTGTTACCTGAAGATGGAGAAATGGATTTAGGTGATGAGTTACTTGCTTTGGCTCGCCAAGTCGCTAAACGTGTTATTGTGAAGCGTCCGCGACATGCAGTTTTTCTAGCTGACCAAATGCCAGATCATCAATGGTTAGGTGATGCCTGTCGTTTTGATGCTTATTTTTCAAAAGATTAGTTTTAAATTTTGTTCAAATGATTGTGTGGCTTAGGTCAATGCTCCGTAAAGATTTGTGATATAGTGCCAAAGCATAATTGCTAAAAAAATCTGCCCCAGCATACACTAGCATTGCACATTATATCTTTCTGAAAAATGAGATTCATTCTATAAAAAGAATGGCATATTTTGAGTTTAGTCCCGAAGAATTCTATGATAGACCTCAAACCATCGATAAATATCTGGCATGATTTTAAAAGTAACCAAATTGCTGGAATGTGGTTATTTCTAGGTTCGCGCCGTTCTTTACAAGTGGTTCATCCATCCATTGCTCAGTTGATTCTATGGGGAATATTGGGGGCTTGTACCAACTCACTCTATAGCTGGTTAGTGGCAGGACAGGTTGGAGACTTTAATTCTCAAGGTTTAATTGGTTACGCGCTTTGGCCTTTTATTGCATTGATCGTTGGGATTTTCTTATCTCAACGGATGAATCAACCTCGTTTAATGTTGGTGCCTGCATTGTTGTGGTTAGTGCTTGATACCAATATTTTACTTTTACAGTGCCTCGTTCAGTATCTTGGTTCAAACGGCTATCTCAACTTTATCCCAGATAGTATATATAACGGCTTTTTACCTCCGTTATTTGCCGCTCTTTTTGTTTGGCAAAGTTTAGCCGTGATTTGGGTGATTTCTCGGGCATTGAATTGGCCATGGTGGGAACGCGCCTTAGTTTTTGTGGCAACGATTGCAACCTTGGTTGTTTGGCAGCTTTCCGTAAAAGACCAACCGATTTGGAAAGTTGAAGAGAGACCAGCAAGTTTTGCTGAAGATGCTTTTTATGCTCAAAGTCATTTGTTAAATAATGCATTGGACCAAATTCAGTTTAGTGATCTTGCGACAAGTCATTGGTATTTTTTAGGCGTAGCAGGGGATAGTTATGCTGATGTTTTCCGTTCTGAAATTGAACGAATAAAAGAACAGTTTGATACCCGTTTTGGGACTTTTGGTCGTTCGATTATGCTGGTGAATAATCCAGCGACACGCTTAGATATCCCGATTGCTTCAAAAACCAGTATTGAGTTGGCCTTGCGCCGTATTGGTCAGCAGATGAATCGTGATAGTGATGTTTTATTTTTATATATGACGTCACATGGGGAACGTAACCATTTTGAGCTTGAAAATGCACCATTGGATTTAGGGCAGATCGATCCTAAATGGTTACGTGAGACGCTAGATAAGGCTGGTATTCGCTGGCGTGTTATTGTGATCTCGGCTTGTTATTCTGGCAGTTTTATTCCTGCGTTACAGTCACCTGATACCTTAATTATCACCGCATCTGCTGCGGATAAGACTTCTTTTGGTTGTAATAGCGAAGCGGATTATACTTATTTTGGTCGCGCATTTTTTGATTTAGCCATGCGTGAACAAGACTCAATGAAAATGGCATTTGAGCAAGCTAAGCAAACAGTGACTAAATGGGAAATCGCACAGGGCGTTGAACCTTCTGAGCCACAATGGTCAATCGGTCGGAATATGGAGTTAATGTTACCGCAATTAGAGCCATACTTATTTCCTAATCAGCGGTTAGCATCTGAACCAGTAAAAACACAGGATAATGAACATGCAATTACTGCAAAAAAATCGTTGTTTTGACGGTGAGCAACAAACTTATCAGCTTCAGTCTCAATACCTTAAAGGTTTGACAAAAGTTGGGGTTTACCTACCGCCAGCAGCCTTGGAAGGAAAACCATGTTCAGCAATATTTTATCTTGCGGGGTTGACCTGTACTGAAGAAACTTTTGCAATTAAAGCTCATGCGCAACGTATGGCAGCTCGCTTAAGTTTGATATTGATCATGCCTGATACCTCTCCTAGAGGTGACCAAGTTGCACAAGGCGATCATTGGGATATTGGTCAGGGGGCTGGCTTTTATATCAATGCAACACAACAACCTTGGGCGGAGCATTACCAAATGGAGTCCTATTTGGTGGATGAGTTATATGCACAGGTATTGCAAAAGTTTCCAATTATTGAAAATCAAGTGGGAATTTTCGGGCATTCGATGGGCGGTCATGGCGCATTGACTTTAGCATTTAAGTATCCTGAACAATTTAAATCCGTGTCAGCTTTTGCACCGATTTGTGCTCCAAGCGTATGTGCTTGGGGAGAAAAGGCTTTTAGTCAATATTTAGGTGATGATCGAAACTCTTGGTTGGCGCATGATGCGACGGCATTAGTACAGCAAAAAGGGAAATTGTTTGATGAAATATTAATTGATCAGGGTAAAGATGATCAGTTTTATGCTCAACTCAACCCTGAAAAATTTAAACAAACATGTTTGGATGTAGGGCAGCCGCTGACTTTAAGGTTACACCAAGGTTATGATCACGGTTATTACTTTATCCAAAGTTTTATTGATGACCATTTGCAGTTTCATGCAATACAGCTAGAAAAAGCGTAGGGTTAAAAGGAACGTTTTGGGCGTTCCTTTTTTAGTTATGTTTCCATTCAACAATAAATTCTTGTTGAGCCATGCGGTTTAAATGGTCAATCACCACTTGCTCTAAATGTGTAACATCATCTTGTTGATTTTCAATCAGTACATCTAAATGCTGTTCTTGAGGTGTTAATGTCACCGTTGCCGTTGGCATAAATATTTTCGAATATGCTTCGGTTTCAGATACCTCAAATTTATGTTTCCAATGATTTATTAAACGTTTGCTGATACGTTTACCTTCGTTTGTTGTCAATTGTGTTGAACTATTCATGATCTAAAATCTTTTGATGACAGGCAAATAAAAATAACAAATCGATTTCGCTTTAGAAATAGTATTCCTGCAACGGGATGTTGCATCTTTGCAATGCTATCTTGATCACTTTATAACAGACTTCACTGTGTTGAATTTGTTATACTTGATCAATCATTTTTTCAGAGTTTGCCAGGTCATCCATGTCCAAGCCTTATTTAATTGCACCTTCGATTTTATCTGCTGATTTCGCACGTTTAGGAGAAGATGTAGAAAAAGTGCTAGCTGCAGGTGCAGACGTTGTACATTTTGATGTAATGGACAATCATTATGTGCCAAACCTGACTTTTGGTGCACATATTTGTAAGGCACTGAAGAGTTATGGAATCAAAGCACCGATTGATGTTCATCTTATGGTGTCACCTGTTGATCGAATGATTGGTGATTTTTTAGAAGCAGGTGCAGATATTATTACTTTCCATCCAGAGGCTACTGAGCATATTGATCGTTCTTTGCAATTGATCAAATCTGGTGGAGCAAAAGCAGGATTGGTATTTAATCCAGCAACACCATTGCATTATCTTGATTATGTTTTAGATAAAGTCGATCAAATCTTGTTGATGAGTGTAAACCCTGGTTTTGGTGGGCAAAAATTCATTCCAATGACTTTAGATAAATTGCGTCAAGCTCGTAAAATTATTGATGCGAGTGGTCGTGATATTCGTTTAGAAGTCGATGGTGGCGTTGGTCCTGCAAATATTCGCGAAGTGGCAGAAGCTGGTGCAGATATGTTTGTTGCGGGCTCTGCAATTTTTGGCCAACCAGACTACAAAACGGTGATTGACCAGATGCGTGCAGAGTTAGCCAAAGTGAATCAGATCGAAATTTGACACTATTTTAAACGCAGGTCGAGCAAAGTTCTCGTCTAAAGCATGAGGAAATATTCCGCAATAGGGGGCTTTTTTGACTCGCCATTCGAGCGTATGAGGAACATGTTTCGCAAGGTCTTGCATGTGGATAACTTTGTTTATAACTCGGTGGATAACCGTGTTGATAACCACGTGGATAAGATGTTGTTAAAATAAACAAAATGATTTCAGTTGTTTATATATACATCGAATTGATGAAAAAAGGACAAGTTTTTGCACTGCTGTCCCATAGTTTTGTTTAAATAAAAAACCTGAGTCCAAAATAGTTAAAATATAAGTGCGAACAAACACTTTAACTACAAGGACTCAGGTTTTGTCACATCAGAATACCGTATTTCATCAATTACTTAAACCTATTTCACGATGTGATTTTGAACGTCTTGCCAAGCAGCATCATTGTGGACAAAAATTAAGATCAGCCACACGCTGGGATCAGTTTATTGCCATATTGATGTCCCAGCTGTCCTGTCGGCAAAGCTTAAGAGATATTCAATCCAATCTCGAATCACAGCAGGAAAAGCTCTATCACCTCGGTGCTAAGACTATTGCACGAAGCACCTTGGCAAGAATCAATCAAGAACAACCTGCCAGCCTATATCAGCAATTATTTACTCAGTTACTTCGGCATTGTGAAAACACAAAGATTGCACATAAATTTCGATTTAAGAATCCGCTGTATTCACTTGATGCAAGCCACATTGATCTTTCACTGTCCTTATGCGAATGGGCAAAAGTACATGAATCCAAAGCGAGCATTAAACTGACAGTTGGATTAAATCACAGCAATACGATTCCTGAATTTGTTGCACTCGGAGATGGTATTGAAAATGATATGGTGCAAGGCAGATTACTCAAATTTCCACCTGGAAGTATCGTAGTTTTTGACAAGGGGTATGTTGATTATCAGTGGTTTGCAGAGATGACTGACCGAAAAGTCAGCTTTGTGACACGGCTAAGACCGAAGACGGTTTATGAAGTAAAGTCAAAACGTGAAGTATACGCTTGCAAAGGAATTCTTGCGGATGAATATATTGAGTTGAGCAGTGATTATGCTAAAAAGCGTGGTGCACCGAAGCGATTAAGACGAATAGAATTTTATGATGTTGAAAAGAAAAGGACATTTGAATTTCTAAGTAACAACTTTCATCTAGCTGCATCGACTATTGCAGCAATTTACAAAGATCGTTGGAAAGTAGAATTATTTTTCAAAGCGATTAAACAGAATTTAAAATTGAAATCATTTCTAGGTCGAAGCCGAAATGCCATACAAACTCAAATATGGATTGCATTAATTGCCTATTTATTAGTGAGTTTTGCAAAACATATGGCTCATGAGGGATGGACTGTCCAGAGATTATTAAGAATTATTCAGGTCAATTTATTTGAAAGAAAACTTCTAAAGGCATTATTTTTACCCGATAAGAAGTGGCGAAAACAAGAAGAACCTCAATTGAGGTTCTTCTTGGAATAATTGTGGGACAGCAGTGCAAGTTTTTGTCCTTTTTTTGTGCGCTAAATTATTTATTTTGCTCTATTTTTACTCATGACCTTGTTTGAGTGCTGTTGTTGAATAAATCAGCATTCATATTTAATAAGTCCACTCTATATTGCAGAATCAGAACATAAAGAGGATTGTGTATAAGTAATAAAGAATTTATGCTACCTTGATCTAAAATTTTAATTTTCCTAAAGGATCCCTCAGTGCAACTACTGAAAAAATGCAAACATGTATGGTTTGTATTCCTGATGATATTTTTCATCGGGGGAAGTAGTGTGGCTGTTGCTGCAGCGCAAGTATTGCATTCTGATCAAGCGTCCTCAGTTTCCACTATGGCAAAGATGCCATGTCATAATGAGAAAATGATTGATCAATCTCATCATTTGCAAAAGCATGACGTGAGTAATCTGCCATCATGCCATGATGGGAAAATGCAGAGTCAACAGCATTGTCAGGACTGTAATCATCCCTCCCATTGTCAAACTGTCAGTTTCGCTTTAGATCAACAGCTTCCAGATTTATCGTTATTGGTGTCTGTGGAGTTAAGTATAGATAAGAAAACGGACTATCAAGCTCGCCACCTTGCGGGCTACTGGCAGGAAATTTTACGCCCGCCCAAAGCCTAGTCTGTTGAATTTTTCCCTTTCATAGAAAGGAGAAGCATTTTTTTAACAGATTAGGAAAAGATCATGTCTACCAAAATTTATGCGAGTGTTATCGCAAGTGTTAGCTTATTGTTTGCACCCTATAGTTGGGCAGCAATTAAAGAGTATCATCTGAATATCAATCAAGAGATAGTCAATATCACAGGTAAACCTGTCAAAAAAATCACGGTAAATGGCAAATTTGTAGCGCCTCTTTTAGAGTTTGAAGAAGGGGATGAGGCGGTTATTCATGTACATAATCAACTAAAAAATCAAGATACGTCATTGCATTGGCATGGCTTACTTTTACCGGGTTTGATGGATGGTGTACCAGGGTTTAATGGCTTCCAAGGGATAAAACCTAATGGGAGTTTTGAGTATCGTTTTAAGGTTCGTCAGAACGGCACTTATTGGTATCACGCACATAGTAAAGGACAAGAACAAGATGGTTTGTATGGTGCATTTGTCATTTATCCTAAAGGAAAAAAGCCTGTTGCAGCACATGAAAATGCTGAACGTGATTATGTAGTGATGCTTTCAGACTTTCATGAAACGGGAAGTGATCAGATCATGGCAAACCTTAAAAAGTCTGCTGAGTATTATCAAAATCAACGTGAAACAGTTGGAGATGTTTGGAAACAGATCAAGCAACAAGGCTTAAAAGCGACATGGCAAGACCGTTCGATGTGGAATCAGATGCGGATGCTTAAAACAGATTTATCGGACGTCACTGGTTATACTTTTTTGGTTAATGGTAAAACGCCGCAGCAGAATTGGACTGGTGCATTTAAGACAGGTGAAAAAGTTCGTTTGCGTTTTATCAATGCATCAGCAATGTCATTTTTTGATGTTCGGATTCCAAATTTAAAAATGACTGTCGTTAGTGCGGATGGTCAGCCTGTGCAACCTGTATCTGTAGATGAGTTTCGTATTGGCGCTGCGGAGACTTATGACGTAATTGTTGAGCCACAACAAGCACATTATCAAATTGAAGCAGAGTCGATCGATCGATCTGGTTTTGCAATCGCATCTTTACACAACGAAATGCATCCTCAATCACAGCACAAAGTGCATATACCCACAGCTCGTCCACGTGCTTTGTTGACCATGGAAGATATGGGGCATGGATCACATGATCAAATGGATCATAGTACACATCAACAGATGGATCACAGTATGCATGGTCAAATGGACCATAGCTCACATCAACAGATGGACCACAGTATGCATGATCAAATGGATCATAGCGCACATCAGCAGATGGACCACAGTAAGCATGGCCAAATAGACCATAGTGCACATCAGCAGATGGATCACAGTAAGCATAATCAAATGGATCATAGTGCACATCAGTCGCATCAATCATCAACTGAGAATCAAAAGGCAAAATCTAAAACGGTTTATGGTTGGGCAAATGCAGCAACGCCAATGGGACACAAAGCTCTACAGTATGCTGATCTAAAATCTTTAACATCTCAACCCGATACGCGTCCAGCAGAAAGAGAGTTAGTTATTCGTCTTGGCGGTACGATGGAGCGATATATTTGGACAATTGATGGTAAGAAATTTAGCGATAAAGATTTTGAACCCTTGAAAGTGAAATATGGTGAGCGTATTCGTTTGAAGTTTGTGAACGAAAGCATGATGGCTCACCCTATGCATTTACATGGCATGTTTATGCAATTGGAAAATGGGCAAAAAGCGGCCAACATGCCCAATAAACATACCATTGTTGTTCCACCGGGACAAACTGTCACAGCAATGTTGACTGCAGATGAATTGGGAGAGTGGGCGATACATTGTCATTTACTGTTTCATATGTCAGCGGGCATGATGAGTAAATTGATTGTTGCAAATGTCGATGATTCAAATGCAGCACCACAGAAAACATCTATTCAATCTTCTCAAGGAGCAAGCCATGCACATCATTAAGCGAGCTTCTGAGATGAAACGTTATTCCCAATTATTGGCAATAGGAGGCATCGTCTCTACTTTCAGTGCATTGAGCTATGCACATGAAGGACATAATCACTCGATGCAAATGGATCTATCGACACAACAAAACGTGGCGATGAATGCATCAGAGACGAAGGATCACTCACCGCTTCAAAGCCCAAACATTTCCGCTCAAATGCAGAATAAAGCTGAGCATGCAGACCATTTCAAGGAACATGGCGGACAGATTTATCAAGCGACGCAGTCAGATACTCAATGGCTGCTTGATGAGGATGGGCAGGGCACCCTCAAATCCAAGTTGAAAACTTGGGTGGGAACGGATGAGAATAAATTATTTATCATTGCAGATTATGCCAAGGCTGAGTCAGAAAAATCGGAGCAAAGTTTGGCTGCCTTATACAGTCGGAATATTGCAGATTTTTGGGATATACAAGCAGGGGTAAATTACCGATATAACCCTGATCGCAAGGTTGATAAGGAACAATCTGAGGCTGTCATCGGTTTGCATGGTATGGCTCAGTATTTTTTTGAAACCGATGCACATATGTATATTGGACAAAATCAACAATGGCGTTTTGTATTGGAAACAGAACGAGATTTGTTACTGACCCAAAAGTTAATTCTACAGCCTTATCTGGAAATGGAATGGGTACTGCGAGATGAGTCTAAATATGCCTCCAAAACGGGTCTTGCGGATGCAGAAGTGGGGATTAAAACCCGCTATGAAATTGTTAAGAATCGAGTGATGCCTTTCATCGATGTCGGTTATGGTTATAGCAAAGGACGTAAAGAAACCAATTGGCAAACAGCCAGTGATTCTAAAACGGGTTGGTTCTATGGTGCAGGTCTGTCGCTAAAGTTCTGATATTTTTATCTAAAATATCTTAAGAAATGTCATTTTTTCGAGATACTGTTGGTTTATACTAACAGTATCTTTTTTGAGTCATTTATGGTGCATCAATGGCTTTAGAACAACAAGATGATCAAATAACAGCGAAAACAAAACGACCTAATTTGCAAAAAGAACATATCCAGCATTTGAATCGTTCCCAACTGGAGTTGATTCCTACTGATGGTCGCATGAGTGTTAGTTTTTATTATATTCCCCACATGTCGAGTGCAGTTGAGGCACAACGAGTAAGATCAGCTTTAGTTCCATTTGCCGATTTGTTATTGGAACATAGTATCGATTATGAAGCGCGACATTTGTCTGTTTATCATCACTATCCGATTGATGTGGTCACAGTTGCATTACAACGTTTAAGTTTAGGTGCTGAACTACAACAAACAACAACGCATTATGAGCCGCTGGAGGTTGTTATACCGAAAGCAGACCCAGAATGGTCTAGTCAGACTCAGTCTGAAGAAAATGATCTACATATCTTTCAAAAAGTTATACGTACTATTGTTGTCAGATTTAAACAATGGTTGGATATATTGCTCAGAAATAACAAGGGTAAGTAAGCATGCCTAGATGGATCTACGGCGTAATGGGGATTGCTTTAATATGGTTGGTTTGGACCAATTGGCTCAAACCCGTCCCAAATCTTACTCAAGTTACTGCACAGGGAGTACAGATTGTAGAATTGGAAACTTATGAGGGCGCTTTTCGGGTACTTGCTCGTAAGGATTATCATGCTGGTCGTGAGTCAGAGTTTTCCCCAATTGATTTAGCTGTAGGATGGGGCGATATGGCAAAGCCAGAAATTTATAAGCAAGTTGAAATTTCTCAGCGGAATCGTTGGTATTACTGGCGAGTCGATTCTGAGCCACCGATAGCACTTCGGCAAATCGCTGTGCAGAGTGCCAATATGCATTTGGTACCTGCAACTGAAGAGGTTGCTAAGCAACTTAAGCAGATTAAAAAAGATGATTTGGTTTACCTAAAAGGGGCCTTAATTGAGATTCAGGCACCAGATGGTTGGCGATGGCGGAGTTCCTTGTCTCGTGAGGACACGGGCAGTGGCGCCTGTGAGTTAATGCGAGTAGATCGTGTAGTTTGGCATTGAGAGTGTGAAAATTCTTGAACATCACCTGTTTTAGATACATAACAATTCACATAATCATCGTATTTTAAATTACACTAATTCACAGAGTAGGACGACCTCTCGCTAAAGAATCATGTTGGGACGACCCAACCCTTGCTATGTATGAGAGACAAAATGGCGTGGGCAATTTTAATTTTGGCAGGTATTTTCGAAATTATTTGGGCGTATTCAATGAAACTGTCAGAGGGGTTTACCCGTTTAACACCGACAGTCATCACCCTTGTTTTTATGATTTTGAGCTTTGGCTTACTTGCAACTGCAATGAGAACTTTACCCCTAGGTACAGCTTATACGGTTTGGACGGGTATTGGTGCAATTGGTTCGTTTGTGATAGGAATTGTGGTACTGAATGAACCAATGACGGCAATGCGGATGATTGCAGCCGTGTTGATTGTTTCTGGTCTGGTATTGATGAAACTCTCCTCAAATTAAAATACGCTCTCTTCAAGAGAGGTGGAATAGCTCAAAGGAAATCGTTGATGCAACTGGTTTATATGTATATGGAATCTCCAGTAGGTGCATTAAAGCTGGTTGCTCATGATCAGGCCTTAGTAGCTGTCATGTGGGACAATGAAGATCATAAGCGTGTACGTTTAGCTCAGTTGATTGAAAACAATCAACATCCCATTCTCCTTAAAGTTAAGCAACAATTAGATGAATATTTTGCAGGGCAACGTCAGCAATTTGACTTGCCTTTAGATTTTCAAGGAACTGCATTTCAACAACAAGTTTGGCAAGCGTTACTGACAATTCCTTTTGGGCAAACTCGAAGTTATAAGGATATTGCGCTTCAGATTGGTAATGTAAAAGCTGTTCGTGCCGTGGGCGCTGCCAATGGGAAAAATCCAATTTCGATTGTTGCGCCGTGTCATCGGGTGATTGGTTCGAGTGGGGCATTGGTGGGTTTTGCAGGTGGTCTAGATAAGAAGCAGATTTTACTGAGTTTAGAGCAAAACCAAATTCCATAATCTGTATTGTTAATACTCGATTTTCATTTCTTTTTGGAATAAGCTACCAAAGCAGATATGAATCAACATATTTTATGACTTGAACCGTAACTCATTTATTAGCGAGGCGGTGTCTTGCTTAGCGTAATCCAATGTTAGGAATAACCTTCGGTTCGAGTTACTTTGGTTTCGCCCAAAGTAACCAAAGGCATTGTCTCTTCAAAACCTGTTCACTTATTGCATTTGTTTTATCTATCGCAGAAACGGGATATTACAAACACTACGCAGGTTGTAGATGACCTTTCCGAGTCTCATATATAAGGTATGTATTCATTTACTTTTTCATAACAAATTGAATGGAAGTTTAAAAATGGCTGTTGGTGACGTAACGATGCCACTTATGCATGTGGTGCAGGGTGTAAAAATTGGCTCAACTGAGGCGTATGTACGTTATCCAAATCGACGAGACCTAGTCATTTTTGAATTGGCAGAAGGCTCAAATGTTGCGGGTGTATTTACCCAAAATGCATTTTGTGCTGCACCTGTCCATGTTTCCAAAGCTCATCTCGCGCAAGGAAATCCTCGTTATTTAGTGATTAATACTGGTAACGCCAATGCAGGTACCGGACCAACGGGCTTGAAAAATGCTCAAGATACTTGTGCGCAGTTGGCTGAACTGACTGGGGTAAACAGTTTTGAGGTTTTACCTTTTTCTACAGGTGTTATTGGTGAGCAGCTTCCGATGGAGCGCTTGTTGGCTGGACTTCAACCCGCACTAAATACATTACAACCGTCTGCTTGGGCGGATGCTGCTTCTGGCATTATGACCACAGATACTGTACCAAAGGGTGCATCTGAACAATTTGAAATTGATGGGATCACCTATACCATGACGGGGATCAGTAAAGGCGCTGGAATGATCCGTCCAAATATGGCCACCATGTTGAGTTTCGTTGCGACAGATGCGCCGATTAGTCGTGATTTGGTACAAAGCTTATTAAAGACCACAGTTGAACATTCATTTAATCGAATTACGATTGACGGTGATACCTCAACCAATGACTCTTGTATACTTGTAGCAACGGGTCAAGCAGGTGGAACTGAAATTACCTCAAAAGATGATGCACGGTATACCAAAGTGTTAGAGGTACTGGCACGTATCATGAACCGTTTAGCACAGTTGATTGTCCGTGATGGTGAGGGAGCAACCAAGTTTATTACCGTTGCTGTAGAAGGTGGTGCAAATACCCAAGAGTGTTGTGATATTGCCTATAGTATTGCCCATTCACCCTTAGTGAAAACCGCGCTTTTTGCATCAGACCCGAACTGGGGGCGTATTTTGGCTGCGATTGGTTATGCTGGCGTCAAAGATTTAGATGTCTCCAAAATTCAGGTGTGGCTAGACGATGTACAAATCTGTAAAGATGGCGGCGCAGCCGAAGATTACACAGAAGATGCTGGTGCACGGGTTATGGCACAAACCGAAATTACAATTGGTGTTAATTTAGGTCGAGGTCAGGCCAAAGACACGGTATACACCTGTGATTTATCTTATGACTATGTGAAAATTAATGCCGATTATCGTTCGTAAATTTGCGCTATAATACAGCCTCCACAGTGAGGCTTTTTTAATATCGCTTGTTTGTGGACGATGTGATTTATCCCAAATGATCACCTGATACCCACGTTATAAGTTTGCAGTGATGCAAACACGCAGGATAGAGAAGACGTTTTATGAATGATACGAATTTAATTGCGAACGAAGCCAAAAATATTGTGCAGGCGCATTTAGATCGTTTGGGTGAGCCAAAGGACCATAGCCTCAGCCCAGAAGTGAAACAAGAAAAATTTGCTCAAATTGCAGCCGAGCTTAAGAAGCGCAATGCTGTACTCGTGGCTCACTATTACTGTGATCCTGACGTGCAAGAACTTGCAGAACTAACAGGTGGTTGTGTTTCAGATTCTTTGGAAATGGCTCGTTTTGGTCGTGACCATCCAGCAACAACACTTGTGGTTGCTGGAGTGAAGTTTATGGGTGAAACCTCAAAAATTTTATCTCCTGAAAAAACGGTTCTCATGCCAACCTTAGAAGCAACCTGTTCACTAGATATTGGTTGTCCTGTAGATGAGTTTTCTGCGTTCTGTGATCAGCATCCTGATCATACTGTGGTGGTGTATGCCAATACTTCAGCGGCGGTAAAAGCACGTGCAGACTGGGTGGTCACATCAAGTTGTGCGGTTGAGATCATTGAACATTTGGATAGTTTAGGTGAAAAAATTATTTGGGCACCTGATCAGCATTTAGGGCGTTATATTCAAAAGAAAACGGGCGCTGAAATGTTATTGTGGGATGGTGCTTGTATCGTACATGAGGAATTTCGTGCGCGTGGCATCGCCCAAATGAAAGCGCTTTATCCTGATGCTGCTGTGTTAGTGCATCCAGAATCTCCTGAGTCTGTAGTTGATATTGCTGACGCAGTGGGTAGTACTTCGCAACTGATCAAAGCAGCACAGACTTTGCCTCATAAACAAATGATCGTCGCAACAGATCGCGGTATTTTTTATAAAATGCAACAAGCGGCGCCAGATAAAGAGTTATTTGAAGCTCCGACAGCAGGCGAAGGTGCAACCTGCCGTTCATGCGCGCATTGTCCTTGGATGGCAATGAACGAACTAGATGGAATTTTGCATGTATTACAACATGCTGATCAAGAAATACACGTTGATCCTGCTTTGTCTGAACGTGCCAAATTACCATTAGATCGTATGTTGAACTTTAGTGCTTCATTGAAGCGTTAAAAACAACCAAAATGCTTGTTAAATATACATTTGATAAGGGTTTTTAATATTTTTGAAAAATAGGTGTTGACGTTCTAGGGCGTCAAGCCTAGAATGCACACCGTACCGCACGATGTGCGATACAATAAAAGCTGAGAGAAATCGGAGCATAGCACAGCCTGGTAGTGCACCTGGTTTGGGACCAGGGGGTCGTAGGTTCGAATCCTACTGCTCCGACCATTTAAATAATGTTGTAAAACATTGGTTTAAGATCGGCGAAGTATCGCTTGATAGTATTATCATCGTTATGCGCCTGTAGCTCAGTTGGATAGAGCATCCGCCTTCTAAGCGGATGGTCACAGGTTCGAATCCTGTCAGGCGCGCCATTTATGGGTAGCTTGGTACATAGAATCAAACGTTATGGTGGATGTAGCTCAGTTGGTAGAGCCCCGGATTGTGATTCCGGTTGTCGCGGGTTCGAATCCCGTCATTCACCCCACAAACGGAGCATAGCACAGCCTGGTAGTGCACCTGGTTTGGGACCAGGGGGTCGTAGGTTCGAATCCTACTGCTCCGACCATCATCTTAAAGATGAGATAAAATTCCGCTAGTTTAGCGGTTTTTTTATGTCTGGATTTTTTAAAGCTTAACTCCTTGGGTTCAGTGATTGAGTTGTTGGATAAAAAGCCATAACACTCGTATTTATATTGCACCAGTGATTTTCTATAATATTTTGTGATAAAAATCGATATTTTTATCGCGCCAGTTCCGCTTTTTTAAAACTATCTATATCTACAAAATAATCATTAAATAGACCTTGTCGAATGGTCACTTCATAATGTTTTCCCTGTTTTAAATCAGCATTATAGCCCTGCCAGTCTTGATGGATATAAATATAAGGTAGCTTAAATTTTTGTGCCAAGATGGGGTCAAGTCGCCAGACTTGTGAACGATGATCCATTTGCTCAAAGGTCATATGGATGACTTGTTGGCTACTGGTGTGTTCGCTATAAAGACGATTACATTGTAAAGCCAGGAAATACAAGCTACAGCCTAGAACAAAGCTACAGATTGTGGCGCTGATTAATGGATACTTTTTCTTTTCAGCTTTAATGAAGGGATAAATGATCAACAAAGCTAAAAGCATAAAAATAGGAAGTGGACTATAAGGCTCAATAGCGAAATGTAATCCATTTGAGAATTGGAAAGGTAATACTGCACCTATAATTCCAATGAAAACAGAAATCATAATAATGGATGGTGTTCGTTTACCAATGTCTTGAGCCTGACGTTCCTGTTGTAATTGTCGTGGTGATGGTGTTTCGATATATTCAGGATTAAATTGCCATTCTTGTTTGAGAATTTGAAAGAGCTTATCGACTTGTTTTTTGGAAAAAAGGTGTAGATATAGCTGGTTTAAGGGAGGACGAAATAAAGAACCATTAACTTTGTTTTGAGGAAATGTCAGTATGGCATGTTGTTGCCAAAAAGTTTGAGGATCTGGGCGTTTAAATAAGGTTAGTTTACGATTAAGTTCGAGCTGTTGATGGTTTTGTGGCATCTTTAAGTGTATGGAATGGGTTAAGTCAGCTTGAAATGTAGTTGCGATGAAAATCTTGCCAAGAGAGACGACTGCTTTTTCTGTAGTGAGCTGAAATTTTATAAAGTAAAGTACAAGCCCAGTCATGAGCATGAAAAGTAAATGAAAAATTTGCTTATTCGAATGGTTGTTGTGCTGATCAATAAATAATATTGGCAGTAGCATGAATGTTATTGAAAAAATGATCAGACTTATTCCCATCCAGCGTAATTTTTGAGGATGTGCCTGAAATAAGGGGCTGTGATTCTGTTGGAAGTGTTTCATCATTATTTTAATGTATTGAATTTTGGGGTATTTTATGGGCAGAGTAAGTAATTTAAAAGTACTTTCTGTTTTGTCTACAATTATTTTAGAAAGTTAGACAACGACAACAGTATTTAAATGCCATCTTTGGCATAATGCATGCACTTTTTAAAAAGAAAAAATAGAGTATTAGAGATGACACAAACAGCTTTTGATTTTGTAATTATTGGTGGTGGTTCAGCGGGTTGTGTACTGGCTGGTCGATTATCTGAAAATCTAAATATTTCTGTATGTTTATTAGAAGCAGGTGGTGATGGAAATAGCTGGCTGGTCAATACACCTGCGGCAGCGGTCATCAGTATTCCAACGAAATTGAATAATTGGGCTTTAGAGACGATTCCACAAAAAGGTTTAAATGGGCGTAAAGGTTACCAACCTCGTGGAAAGTGTTTAGGGGGTAGCTCGGCTATTAATGCAATGGTCTATATTCGTGGACATCGGGATGATTATGATCACTGGGCTGCTTTAGGGAATACGGGTTGGTCGTACGATGAGGTGCTACCGTATTTTAAAAAGTCAGAACATAACGAAAGAATTAAGAATGAGTATCATGGACAGCATGGTCCGTTAAATGTAAGTGAATTACGTTCAGATAATCCTTATCAAAAAATCTTTATTGAAGCAGCTAAACAAGTGGGCTATCCACTGAATGATGACTTTAACGGGGCAGAGCAAGAAGGTCTGGGTGTTTATCAAGTCACGCAAAAAAATGGTGAACGTTGGAGCGCGGCGAAAGGTTATTTATTTCCTTATTTAGGTAAGCGTCCAAATCTGCATGTGATTACACAAGCCATGGTGTCACGGATTGTGATCGAAAATGGCCGCGCTGTAGGTGTGGAGTTTAAACATAAAGGTCAAACGATTGTTATCGATGCGAATAAAGAAGTTTTACTGTCTGCTGGTGCTTTCAAATCACCTCAAGTATTGATGCTTTCTGGTATTGGACCCCGTCAAGAATTAGAGAAACACGGCATTCCTGTCATTAAAGATTTAGCAGGTGTGGGTGAAAACCTGCATGACCATCCAGACTTTATTTTTGCTTATAAAGCTAAACTCATGGACGGAACTTTTGGTATGTCGATGGGCGGAAGTCTGGATTTGCTTAAACAGATTGGGCGTTATCGTAAAGAGCGCCGTGGTCTGATCACGACCAATTATGCTGAATGTGGTGGTTTCTTAAAAACTCGTCCTGAATTGGATAAGCCTAATTTACAGTTGCACTTTGTGATTGCTGTGGTGGATAACCATGCCAGAACGATGCATACAGGACATGGTATTTCATGCCATGTGTGTTTGCTCAATCCACGTGCACGTGGTTCGGTCAAATTGAGTGGTAAAAATGTAGATGATCCGCTATTAATTGATTTTAAATTCCTTGAAGATGAGCAAGACCTTCAAGATATGGTGGATGGATTTAAAGTCACGCAGAAGTTGATGCAAGCACCTGCTTTGAGTGAAAAGATCAAAGAAGATATGTTTACTGCCAATGTGCAATCTGATGATCATATTCGAGAGATTTTGCGTCAGCGAGTCGATACGGTATATCACCCAGTGGGCAGCTGCAAAATGGGTGTAGATGAGATGGCTGTGGTTGATCCAGAGCTTAAAGTCTATGGTATAGAAGGACTTCGAGTCATTGATGCGTCGATTATGCCAACAGTAGTGAATGGTAATACCAATGCACCTGCGATTATGATTGCTGAAAAAGCTGTTGATATGATCCGTGAAACTTGGAAGTAAGTTATATGGAGCTAAGGTTTTGCCTTAGCTCTTTTTTAATCATGCAGCACAAAATTACGATTGATGTGGCTTTAACACAAAAGTACGTTTAGGCTTTAAAATATAAATATTCTTATTTTGATCTAATAACCATACCGATTCATTTTATTTGTTTATTATTTGCTCGGTGAGTTGAGCTGCTGAGCAAGAGCTGACCTCATTTGATAAAGATATTGATATTTGGGTCATGGATTCTGACAATACAGTTTGTCAAAATTAGGATGAAATATGTTAGTCAGGTGATTTCAATCGAAAAAATTGAAGGGCTAACAAATGCAATAAAACAATAAGGAAAGCATCCTATGAAATCGCTAGTTTGCCATAACACTGAGCTGAAGTTGGAAGATAGCCTTCAATTAGTTCCAGCTAAAGGACAAGTATTACTTGAGGTAGTACGTTGTGGAATTTGTGGCTCGGATTTACATATGCAACATCACTGTGATCATATGCATGATTTGGCAGCACGAGTCGGTTTTAATGGGGTAGCAAAATCCTCTGATAAACTTGTTTTCGGTCATGAGTTCTGTGGCAAAGTCTTAGATTATGGTCCAAAAACCCGTCGCAAATTAAAAGCCGATACTCTGGTTTGTGCAATGCCACTATTAAATGTTGACCCTCAAGGTTATGTGCCAACTGGACTTTCACCAACTGCATCAGGTGGTTATGCAGAACAAGTTTTAGTTCAATCCAGCCTAATGTTTGAAGTTCCTAATGGCTTGGATGCCGATCGTGCTGCATTGACAGAACCTATGGCCGTTGCTTTACATGCAGTTCGTCGCAGCAGAATTAAGAAAAATGAGCCTGCAATCGTGGTGGGGTGTGGTCCTGTTGGTTTGGGCGTGATTATTATGCTCAAAGCGATGGGGGTAAAAACTGTCGTTGCCAGCGATTTTTCACCAAATCGTCGTCGGTTGGCTGAGCAGTGTGGTGCAGATGTATTGGTTGATCCTAAACAGCAATCTCCATTTAGTAATTGGAAAGGGCTGGGTTTGTTGGGGAATGTTTCTGAAGCGATTAATATGGGAATGGGGATTTTTGATAAAGTGCAGACCTTCTCATTGCCATGGGTCAATGCGATGCGAGTGGGTGACAAGCTCGGACTATTACCGAAGCGCCCCGTGATTTTTGAGTGTGTTGGTGTGGCAGGCATTATGCAGCAGATCTTGGAGGGTGCACCATTGTTCTCACGTATCGTGGGAGTAGGGGTTTGTATGCAGAGCGATAAGATCGAACCTGCATTGGCGATCAATAAAGAATTGGAAATCCAGTATGTATTGGGTTATACGCCACTTGAGTTTCGTGACACCTTACATATGATTGCGGAAGGTAAAATTGATGTTTCACCACTGATTACAGGTGTGGTGGGCTTGGAAGGGGTGAGCAATGCCTTTGAAGCCTTACGTGATCCAGAACAACATGCAAAAATTTTGATTGATCCGAAACGAGCAGGATCGGATATCCAATTGATTAAAGCCTAATTTAAAGGTAATAAAAAAGCTGCATTGAGCAGCTTTTTATTGGTTTAATTAAAAGCTCTTGGTAATGGAGAATGTTACTGTTGAATCAATTGGATTTGAAACTTTAGCATTTGGATTGCCATTACTATACTGTTGGTAAAAGCCCTCTTTATCCCATGCTTTGCTATAGATCAAGCTGCTGGATAGGTTATAAGGCAGTTCCTTATTAATTGCGAAGCTTGCATCCTGAAAGCTTGCGGCCGAAAAGTTTTTAATACGTTGGTTACCATAATGTGCATCTGCAGACCAACCTTGCCCCAATGGTTGATGCCAATTGACATCTAGGTAGCCTGATCCACGAGAATGCTTGTTATCACCTATAGCGAGTGTATCCGAGTTATTGCCAAAATAGTCTTGGGTATAGGTCACAGCATATTTGACTGTGAGCGGCCCATAACTAATTTCTGGAATAATTTCTCCATAGTCAAAACTGGTATGACCTGTTTCAGCTGTGGTTTTTGCACCAGGATAGAAATAATAGGCTGCTGTTATACCTAGAGACAAATCACCAATACTGTGGCTATAGCCAGTATAAACATCCCATTCGATCGAAGCGTCGCGAATAAAATCATCACTGACATTTGAAGCCCATGTCCCAGCAAAAAAGCCATTTGGATGATTATAATCTACACCGCCTTGTAATGCGGGTTTGCCCCAAGTTTGTTGGAAACCGCGTGATACATACTGGCTTGCGAGTGTGAGATTGGCACTGAATGGAGATGCTGTTTCAGTAGTTGCTTCTGTTGCATGCGCCGTATGAATCAAAGCGATGAAAGGAAGTGTAAATAAAATTCTTTTCATTTGAATTTTCCTAATGGTTGGCAGCACCTTAAAACTTAAGGTGCTGAACATAACTGGACTAGGTTATGCAAATGGACGTAAAGGTGTTTGACGAGCAGGACTTGATCCTGCTTTGTAATAAGGTGCTTGTGAACGTGGTAATTTTTTTCCACGAATTTGATCAGCAATTTTTTCTGCCATCATAATGGTGGTGGCATTTAAATTACCTGTAATGATCAGTGGCATGATGGATGCATCGACCACACGTAAACCTTGTATACCATGGACGCGACCTTGACCATCTACTACTGCCATATCATCTTCACCCATCTTACAACTACATGATGGGTGGAATGCAGTTTCGGCATGATTACGTACAAACTCATCCAATTCCGCATCGGTCTGAATGTGTTTACCTGGGCTAATTTCTTCACCACGATATGGATCTAGTGCAGGCTGAGCCATGATTTCACGAGTAATGCGGATCGCATCACGGAATTCTCGCCAGTCCTGTTCGGTTGACATGTAGTTGAATAGGATACTTGGATGCTCAAATGGGTCTTTTGATTTGAGTTTGACTCGACCGCGAGAAGGTGAGCGCATTGAGCCGACATGGGCTTGAAAACCATGTTCTTTTACTGCATTACTGCCATTGTAGTTAATCGCCACTGGCAAGAAATGATATTGAATATTTGGCCAGTCGAATTCTTCCGAACTGCGGATAAAACCGCCTGCTTCAAATTGGTTACTTGCACCAATACCTTTGCCCAAAAATAACCATTCAGCACCAATTGCAGGTTGGTTATACCATTGCAGAGCCGGGTAGAGTGACACAGGTTTTTTACATTGGTATTGCAAATACATTTCCAAATGGTCTTGCAGGTTTTCACCCACGCCAGGCAGGTCATGCACCACATCAATATCCATTGATTTTAAGAAGGTGCTTTCACCGATACCTGAGCGTTGTAAGATTTGTGGTGATGCAATTGCACCTGCACAGAGTAATACTTCACGTTTGGCATGTGCTTGTTTCATATTGGCTTGATCAGTACCAATGATGTACTCAACACCCACCGCTTGTTTATTGTTAAACAAGATTTTATTGGTCATTGCATGGGTTACGATGGTGAGATTTGGACGACCTTTTGCCATATCCAAGTAACCACGAGCGGTACTTGAACGACGACCTTGCGGTGTCACAGTACGATCCATCGGACCAAAGCCTTCCTGCTGATAACCATTTAAATCATCAGTACGCGGATAACCTGCTTGTACGCCAGCTTCAATCATGGCGTGAAACAGTTCATTATTGCCTTGTTTTGGGGTAGTGACTGAAACGGGGCCATCACCACCATGATAGTCATTCTCCCCAATATCGCGGGTTTCAGCTTTTTTGTAATACGGTAAGCAGTCTGCGTAGGTCCAATCCTCAAGACCTTTCATGTTTGCCCATTGTTCTAGATCCATCGCATTACCACGGATATAACACATGCCGTTGATCAGAGATGAGCCGCCAAGTCCTTTGCCGCGACCGCACTCCATACGACGATTGTTCATATGTGGCTCAGGATCAGTTTCATAAGCCCAATTATAACGGCGACCTTGGAGGGGAAAGGCCAATGCGGCTGGCATTTGTGTACGAAAATCTAAACGATAATCTGGACCGCCTGCTTCTAATAATAATACTGAGATATCTGCATCTTCAGTTAAACGTGCGGCAAGGACATTACCTGCTGAACCTGCACCAATAATAATATAATCGTATTCTTGCTTATTCATAATTAGCCTTTATTTGTTTGTATGATCAACTGAAAGCATGGTGTTTCAGTTGATCAACTGAAGATAAAGCGCGATGCTTTTTAGAAAATGCTTTGGTAATCACCAAGCTCAACTTGAATGGATTTAATGCGGGTGTAATGCCCTAAAGTGGTGAGACCATTTTCACGACCAACACCAGACTGCTTATAGCCACCTACTGGCATTTCAGCAGGAGATTCACCCCACGTATTGATCCAGCAGATCCCAGCTTCGATTTGATGAATAATACGGTGCGCTCGACTAATATCTTGCGTGACGACACCCGCAGCGAGACCAAAGTTAGTATTATTGGCACGGCGAATCACTTCTTCCTCAGTTTGATAACTGAGGATACTCATGACAGGTCCAAAGATTTCGTCTTGAACAATACGCATATCATCGGTGCAATCACTAAAAACAGTAGGTAGCACATAAGCGCCTTGGGCAAATTGTCCCGTTGCACGCTCACCGCCTATCAACAATTTAGCGCCCTGTTGTTTGCCTGCATTGATATAGGAAAGCACTTTGTCCATGTGTGGGAAGCTTGCTAGTGGACCGAAATTTGTTTCAGCATCCATCGGGTCACCGAGGCGGATACGCTGTACACGTTCTACAATCGCTGCTTCGAATTCGGCTAAACGTGATTTTGGAACAAAAACGCGCGTGCCATTGGTACAAACTTGGCCTGAGCTAAAGAAATTAGCCATGATTGCAATATCTGCGGCACGGTTAAGATCGGCATCTTCACAAATAATCAGGGGTGATTTACCACCGAGTTCCATCGTGACTTCTTTAAGTGTAGAACCTGCGGCACTGGCCATTACTTTTTTGCCTGTTTCAACACCACCCGTGAAAGAGATTTTTTCGATTACAGGGTGTTCAGTGAGCCATTGTCCGATGTCACGACCTGCACCTTGTACGACATTAAATACGCCGTCTGGAAGTCCTGCTTCGGTATAGATTTCAGCAAGTTTAAATGCAGTCAATGGAGTGGTTTCGCTTGGTTTGAAAATCATCGCATTTCCCGCGGCAAGGGCAGGAGCAGATTTCCATAAAGCGATTTGAATTGGATAGTTCCAAGCGCCGATCCCAGCAACCACACCGAGTGGTTCACGGCGTGTATAAAAGAAACTTGATTCACGCAAAGGAACTTGTTCACCTTGAATTGCCGTTGCAAGACCTGCGTAATATTCAAGTACATCAGCACCCGTGACAATATCAACAGTTGATGTTTCGCTATAGGCTTTACCAGTATCAAGCGTTTCAAGCTTCGCCAGTTCGTCATTACGTTCACGAAGAATATCAACAGCACGGCGTAAAATACGAGAACGTTCCATCGCAGTCATCGCTGCCCAAACTTTTTGTCCTTGTTGGGCGCTTTGAACAGCGGTTTCAATATCTTGTTGCGAGGCTTGTTGAATTGTGGCAATGACTTTGCCATTGGCAGGGTTGATGCTGTCAAAGCTCACACCACTGGTGGCATTGACGTATTGACCATGGATATACAATGGATGAATCTGCACATCATTCATTTTGTCTCTCCTGTAATTTTGGTTTTGCAAGTTCAAGTTGCGTATCTAAATAATCATATGCAATGCTTCGCGCAGCCTGACGATCAAATCCGTCATCTTCAATTAGACCACCACGTAACCATAATCCATCAATCAGTGCAGCAAGACCGCTTGCCGCAATATTTGCTCTGTCTTCTGGCATCAATTGCAAGAATTGGTGCTTTAGATTTGAATACAAACGTCGATCATTAATCCGTTGTAAACGAGCAAGTTCTGGAATATGCATACTGGCAGACCAAAAATCTAACCAAACGCGCATTGCGATTTTGTTGACCTGACTAATGTCAAAGTTTGAGTCAATAATTGCCTTAATCTGGTTTTCTGGCTGTGAATCTATTGTGGCAGCCTTGTATTGCAGAGAAATTAGATGCAAGCGCTTCAGCATTTCTCTCATACAGTTGTTGATCAAGCCCTGTTTATCACCAAAATAGTGACTTACGATACCTGTCGAAACTTGGGCTTTTTTGGCAATTTGAGCGATGGTGGTTTGCGACAAACCGACCTCATAAATCACTTCAAATGCAGCGTTTACGATTTCTTCACGCCGCTCATGCTCTGGTTTAACTCTGCGTTTAGTCATGTGTATATGCCATAAATGCCTATAAAAATTAAGGCGTTATATAAAACACTGGATGCACAAAAATTATAACACAATATAATGATACTTTTTATTGATTGAACGTTCAATCAATAAAAAGTATCATATTTGCAACAGGGTCGTTTTACACAACTCTTAAAGGTATCATCGGAGATACCTGTTAAGGTGTCAGAATTGTAGGTTTAATTGATTGAATTTTGTGTTCGGATCAATGGTCTGATCATCAAAGGGAAATCATTTTTTACAATACTGTTGATTACAAAAATACAGCTTCACTCGCGATAGGTTATTCACCAAATGACTGTTCGCTGCTGTGCCTTCTCGTTGTTTTCGTCAATAAATCGTGGTTGAGTTATTGAGAAAAACAACATTTTTATAATTTAATTTTACTTGAGGATTGTATGGTAACAGATAATCCAAGAGCAGTTGATGATTCATCTATTCAAACAAAAGATCAGTTAAATCGTGTGGTCTTTTATGTTTCAGCGCTCATTATTTTAATATTTTCACTCACTACGATTTTATTCAATGACTTCGCCAATCACATGTTGAATGTGGTGCTCGCTTGGGTCAGTGATAAGTTTAGTTGGTACTATTTATTAGCCGCTACGCTTTACTTAATCTTTGTCGTCTTTATCGCTTGCTCTCGTTATGGCGATATCAAATTAGGTCCAAAACATTCCAAACCTGAATTTAGTTTACTGAGTTGGTCGGCGATGCTATTCGCCGCAGGGATTGGTACAGATTTAATGTTCTTCTCGGTGGCTGAGCCACTGTCGCATTATATGAATCCACCTGTGGGTGAGGGGCAAACCTATGAAGCTGCTCGTCAAGGCATGGTGTGGACATTATTTCACTATGGCTTAACGGGTTGGGGGATGTATGCCTTAGTCGGAATGGCTTTAGGTTATTTCAGTTATCGTTACAATCTGCCGTTGACCATTCGTTCAGCGTTGTACCCTATTTTCGGCAACAAAATTGACGGCCCGATTGGGCATAGTGTCGATACTGCAGCCGTTATTGGTACCATTTTTGGTATTGCGACCACCTGTGGTATCGCCGTTGTTCAGATCAATTATGGTCTGCATGTTTTATTTGGCTGGCCAGAAGGTTTATGGATTCAATCCAGTTTGATCTTGGTTGCGGTGATTGTCACCATTATTTCAGTGACAGCAGGGGTGAATAAGGGAATTAAAGTCCTATCTGAGATCAATATTTATGCCGCCATTGGTTTGATGCTATTTGTGTTGTTCTTGGGGAATACTGAGTTTCTACTCAATGCGCTGGTACAAAACTTTGGTGACTACATTAGCCGTTTTCCAAGCTTGGCTTTAGATAGCTTTGCATTTGAACAACCAAAAGAATGGATGAATAGTTGGACTTTGTTCTTTTGGGCATGGTGGGTGGCTTGGTCGCCATTTGTAGGGCTGTTCTTGGCGCGTATTTCACGTGGTCGTACTATTCGTGAGTTTGTCTGCGGTACTTTAATTATCCCGTTACTCTTTACCATTACGTGGTTATCTATCTTTGGGAATAGCGCTTTATACAATGTTATTTTTGATGGTAATAACGATTTGGCGCAAACGGTGTTAACCGATCCTGCACATGGTTTCTATGATTTGTTGGCTCAATATCCCGGCTTTGCCTTTATTGCGGGAATCGCTACGATTACAGGACTATTATTCTATGTGACTTCTGCCGATTCAGGCGCTTTAGTACTGGGTAACTTCACCACCAAGTTTTCAAATGTAGACAATGATGCACCGCGCTGGTTACGTGTGTTTTGGGCAATTGCGATTGGATTGTTGACGATTGCCATGTTGATGGCAAATGGAATCACGGCCTTACAAAGTGCCACGGTGATTATGGGGCTGCCATTCAGTTTTGTGATGCTATTGGTAATGGCTGGATTGTATAAATCTTTACGTTTAGAGGATTATCGCAAAGCCAGTCGCAGTTTAAATGCTGCTCCTGTGGTGGGGAATGTCGATATTCTGAATTGGAAACAGCGACTATCGCGTGTGATGCATCATCCCGGTAGCCATGAAACGCAACGTATGCTGGACAGTGTATGTAAACCTGCGGTACAGACGGTTGCGGATGAGTTAATGAAACGCGGAATGAATGTTGAAGTTACTCAGACCGAAATCGAAGATAGCGATACGCTTTACCATCTAGATTTGACGATTTATATCGAAGAAGAGCATAACTTTGTTTATCAGATCTGGCCAGTACGTTATATCGCCCCAACATTTAGTGAGCGTGGAAAACGTGGCAAGCAGCATTATTATCGTTTAGAGACTTTCTTGTATGAAGGTTCTCAGGATAATGATTTGGTTGGTTATACCAAAGAGCAAGTGATTAATGACATTCTGGATAAGTATGAGCGTCATATGACGTTCCTACATATCAATCGAATTAGTCCCGGAAATCGTCCGTTGTATCCTGATTCACAAGACTAATTTTATAAAACCCTGCTGTAATCAGCGGGGTTTTTTATCATTCTTTTAAAGAGCGCCGTATTGCTGCCAAGTTTCACCTGTTTCATGAGGTGCATATTTTTCTTTTAATTCATGTAAAGATTGAGTTTGGTAGAGTGCAAAGACAATCATAATCAAGAATAATCCACCGAGTTTGATTAGTTTTTTATAACGATATGGACCAGAGTAGAGGTAGAAAATGCAGTAAAAAGCGAGCATGAGATAAGTGCAGAACAATGAGTGCAGCGCTAAATAAATGAGGAGCAAAGTTGTTAATAATAAAATGATACGATTTTTTAAAGTGCTAGGGTGAATACTGAAGATATATAAAAATAGGAAGCCAGTTGACGTCCAAAACAGATAGCTAGGCCCACCAATAATGACGATATAGCTCGATTGCAGGCACAGTAAAATGAGCCACACAAAAATGGAAAAATTAATAAATTTAGAAGAGCCAGATGACGCAGGCAATGAGTCTTTCATATGGATTAGCGTTTAAAATCAAAGTCGTTAAGGGCTAAAACGAAAATTCAGTAAATCTTTAGTTTTGAGCTTGGTAAAAACAACGCAGACAAATGCCAGTGACCCTCCGATATACATCGCGGGAATTACGCTAACAAAACGTGTCACTACACTGGATTGTAATGCACCAAGTTCATTGCTTGAGCTAACAAAGATGCCATTCATCGCAGCAACACGTCCTAGCATATTTTTCGGCGGGGTGAGTTGCAGTATCGTCTGGCGAATTACAATGTTAACACTGTCACAAGCACCCATAATAATGAGAACGAACATAGAAAAATAGAGTTGTCTGGTAACTGCAAAAATTAAAGTGCAGCACGCAAATCCGGTAACCGCAATGAGCATGATTCGCCAAGGTTGTGATCGTGGTGGAAAGCGAACCAAAATCACCATCATCATTAGTCCACCAATTGCGGGTGCTGCGCGCAGTAGTCCATAACCATCAGCACCGACGTGTAAAACATCCTGAGCAAAAATGGGTAATAAGGCGATTATGCCACCAAAAAATACAGAGCTAAGATCAAGAAACATTGCCCAAAAAATTATTTTAGTTTTAAAAATAAATCGTATTGCTTCTTTTAAACTATTTGAAATCGATTCGGGATGTAAAGCTGGAAATTGTCGGGTTTGCAAGCACCATAACGCAAGACTTCCTAGCGCAAACAGAACAATGATGACAGCAAAACTCAGATCTAAATTTAGGTGGGCCAGTAGAAAACCTCCGATGTGAACTGCACCCCGAAAGTTGGACACTTTTAGTCTAATTTGAAGGGTGCTTTTCTATGGCTAAATATTCTCAAGAATTTAAACTTGAGGTTGTCCAGTACTACTTATCCGGTTTTGGAAAGGCTGCTACAGGTCAAAAATTTAGTGTTGACCATATGGATGTTCAGAAATGGGTTACAGCTTTTGAACAATATGGTATTTCAGGTTTAAGTGTAAAAACCACTAAATCCCACTATTCTCAAGAATTTAAATTTCAAGTTGTACAAAGCCTTTTAAATGAAGGACTTTCAGCTAAAGAGGCTTCACAACGGTTTCATATCAGAGAAAAAGCAACCATTCTGCAATGGTTAAATCTATATCATGAATATGGTATAGATGGCTTAAAAGCCAAACCTAAAGGACGAGCCAAACAGATGCCAAAGCCGCAAAGAACCAGAACTCAATATTCTCAAGCAGATCGCGATAAAACACAGGAACAGTTGCTTGAAGAACTTGCATATCTACGAGCTGAGGTTGCACTTTTAAAAAAGCGGAGAGCCTTAAGACTGGAACAAGAAGCAAAAGAAGCAGCCGAACAGCAGCGTTTGCAGAACTTATATCAGGATTAAGGCAAGATCATGAGCTAAAGCATTTATTGCATGCAGCTCAAATGGCCCGAAGCACCTATTTTTATCATGAACAGCAACGCAAACTTGAAGATAAATATAGTGATCTTAAACAACAAATAAAGGCGATTTATCATCAACATAAGGGACGATATGGTTATCGTAGGATTACGCTTGCCTTAAGGAATATGGGACGAATCATCAACCATAAATGTGTTCAACGGCTGATGCAGTCTATGCAGCTTAAATCACGTATCAGGGTGATGAAATATCGCTCTTACAAAGGGCAAGTGAGTAAGATTGTAGACAATGTATTACAACGTCAATTTAAAGCGGATCAACCAAATCTGAAGTGGGCTACGGATGTGACAGAATTTAATGTACGTGGTGAAAAATTGTATTTATCTCCAGTCATAGACTTATTCAATGGAGAAATCATTGCATTTCAAACCCAGCGCAGACCACATTATGCTCTAGTCAAAAACATGCTAGACACTGCGTTAGGTAAGCTCAAGCCCGATGACAAGCCTCTTTTACATTCAGACCAAGGTTGGCAATACCAAATGCGTCATTATCAGCAACAATTGAAACAGCATGGTTTAACACAAAGTATGTCACGTAAAGGAAACTGCTTGGATAATGCAGTGATGGAAAGCTTCTTTGGCATACTTAAATCTGAATGTTTCTATGGAGAGAAATTTAATTCAGTTGATGAACTAGAACAGACAGTGAAAGAATATATACACTATTATAACCATGAAAGAATCAAGGTTAAATTAAAAGGACTGAGTCCTGTACAGTACAGAACCCAGTCCTTAAAAGCGACTTAATCAAACCGTCCAACTTATTGGGGTCAGATCAATGACAGGCGCAATGATTCCACCTGCCTGCCAGCACATACTGGTCCACGTAGCAGCATTAGTATATAGATGCTCAGGTACGACAAATGGACGCAGTGAGTTGAAGCAAGGACTATAAATCCCTCGGATACAGCCGAATAAGAATAAAATACTGAAACTAAGAATTAACAAGTGTTTTGTTGGAATAAGTTGACTATGAAATAAATCAAAACAAAGCCATAAAGCAGCGGAGAGTGGAATCGTGAAGCTAAAACAGATTTGCAAAATACGCTGACGATTAAAGCGATCCGCAATATAACCGCCCCATAACGACAGCATTAAAAAGGGTAATAGATCCATGATGCCAATTAACCCGAGTATTAAAGGATTTTTGGTGATTTGATAGAGTTGAAAAGCAATCACGACTTCCTGAATCAGTACAGCAAAAGTTAAGCAGCATTGATTTAGTGTCAGTAAACTAAAGTCACGACAACGAAAAGCAGCAAAAGCCGAAGTAGGGGCAGGGCGAGATGACATCAGATCGGTTGAGATTTCAAAATCAAGATAAATAAAAAAGAGGAGTCGAAACTCCTCCCTTTAGCATGTGTTACAGCAGGACTTATTGCGCCACAGCGACAGCGTTACTTTGTTGCTTTGCAGGAACAAGTTGAGCTGGCGTTGTATAATTTAAGCCGAGTGTTGAGCTTGTATATTGGCGAATTTGATCGAGTAATACAGGGTCTGTAGCAAGGTCTTGACCATAAGAACGAACGATCTCATGCAACTTCCCATCCCATTCACCTTTAGTTTTTTCTGGGAATGCTTTTTCAAGCAAATTCAGCATGATGTAAGGTGATGTTGAAGCACCGGGAGAAGCGCCAAGTAAAGCAGTTACGGTTTTGTCTTCAGATGCAAAGATTTCTGTACCAAACTGCAACTTCGCTGGTTTACCAGGTTCCTTTTTAATGATCTGAACACGTTGACCACCTTGGCGTAAATGCCAGTCTTTTGGATCAGCTTCTGGGTAGTATTTTCTCAACTCATTGAAACGATCTTCATCAGACATCAATACTTGGCTAATCAAGTATTGAACAAGGTCTGCATTTTGTAAGCCAATTGCAGTCATTGGCAAGATGTTGTTTTTGTTGGTCGATGCTAATAAGTCGAGTTGAGAACCATATTTCAGGAACTTGTTCGAATAGGTCGCAAAAGGTCCAAACAATACATATTTTTTACCATCAATATAACGGGTATCAATATGTGGCACTGACATTGGAGGTGCGCCAAGATCCGCACGGCCATAGACTTTAGCAGTGTGCTTTTCAGTAATTGCAGGATTATCTGTCACAAGGAACTCACCGCCCACAGGGAAGCCAGCATATTGTTTTGCTTCAGGTAAGCCAGTCATTTGTAATAATTTAATCGCTGCACCACCTGCACCAATAAATACAAAGCGGGTTTTGACATGGCTAACTTCACCTGATTTCAGGTCTTTAAATGCGACAGACCATGTGTTGTCATCATTTTTACTGATACCTGTGACTTCAGTAGAGGTTCTCAGCTTGAAGTTTGGATTTTTTTCGAGGTGGTTGATCAATTGTGTTGTAATCGCACCATAGTTCACATCTGAACCTACATCCATACGTGTTGCTGCGATTTTTTGTTGTGGATCACGACCATCCATCACCAAAGGTGCCCATTGCTGTACTTCTGCTGGATCTTCAGTGATTTTCATGCCCGCAAACAACGGCTCTTGGATCATAGCTGCATAACGCTTTTCCATGAATTGCACATTATCACCCCAAACGAAGGCAATATGTGGTACTGGATTGATAAAGCTATTTGGTGTACCCAATACACCTTGTTTCACTTGATGCGCCCAGAATTGTTTTGCAATTTCGAATTGGCTTGCCACATTCACGGCTTTAGAAACGTCCATTTTACCGTCTTTTTCTTCGGTATAGTTCATTTCCATAAAGCCTGAGTGACCAGTACCCGCATTGTTGAAACCGTTTGAACTTTCTTGTGCAACCGCATCAAGACGTTCATACATGCGAACATTCCAGTCAGGTTGTAACTCATTTAGATAAGTACCCAATGTGGCACTCATAATACCGCCACCGATCAATACGACATCGACAACAGGTTCGTCACTTTTAGTTTTAATTGCCTTTGACGTAATCGGTCTAAAAAGAAAGGCAACTGCGATAACAATTAGCACAAGCAGTAGTGCTAATAAGTATTTCCAAAATTTTTTCATTCAATTTACCTTAAAAATTAAATGACGCTCTATATAAAAGCCATATATAGAGAGAAAAGATTTAAATGATGATGCATGCACTCAAGGAACATCGGGATAGGCGGGTGCCTAAATTGGGATTGGAGACAATTTTGTGAATTTTACTTTAATTTGAGTACTTTTTTATAGTTTTAATGTTTAAAAATGTACAAATCAAGTCTGATCTAGTGTTTGTTTGCTGCTTTATTGTTTCATTTACAGGTAATTAATAATTTTAGAAATAGTGAAGTCAGTCACTTTTTTATGTGTCCTTTTCTACAATTTTTTTGAAGTGATAGATTTTACCCTTTATCTCGACCGCAATGCGCCTTAGGATTTAAATATAGTGGATTTATACGGCAAAGCTAGCGTTAAAAGCAGGGCAAAACAACGGAGCTGAAGATCAGAAGAGTAAGAATTGAATTACATATAGTATAATTAAATTATGTATTGCATAAATTCATAGTTTCTTGTAGCATGAATTTATGTTGAGAGCCAATGATTACATTTGGCTGACTTATGGACGGAGGAAAAGGTTTCAACACGGATGCTTTTGACCTATTTATAAAAACATCGGAAACCTTTTCTAATCATGCTTACGGTTGTTGATGGCATTTAAATGACATGTTTTAAGCATTTAGATCAATCACAAGAAAACCGAGCGTGAAACGGATGAATTTATCTAAATAAGGGAAACTAGATGGACATTTTAGATAACCCATTAGAATTATGTGGATTTGCTTTTATTGAGTTTGTATCGACGGAAAATGGATTAGATCAAATTTTTGAGACCATTGGTTTTACCAAAGTCGCAAAGCATAAGTCTAAAAAAGTTTATTTATGGCGCCAAGGCAATATCAATATCATTTTGAATTACCAGCCTGAATCTTATGCTTCTTTCTTCTTTAAAGAACATGGGCCATCAGCGTGTGCGATGGGCTTTAGAACCCGTGATGCAGCAAAAGCATTTAAGAAAGCAGTTGAGCTTGGTGCTGAGCCAATGTACTCGCAAGCGGGTCCAATGGAGCTGAATATCCCTGCGATTAAAGGCATTGGTGGCATGCCAATCTTCCTTGTGGATCGTGACATTTATGAAAATGATTTCATCTTCTTCGATGATGTCGAGAAGAATCCAAAAGGCGCTGGCTTAAATGAGATCGATCATTTGACTCACAATGTTTATAAAGGTCGTATGGAATATTGGGCGAATTTCTATGAGAAGATTTTCAACTTCCAAGAAATTCGTTACTTTGACATCAAAGGTGAATATACGGGCTTAACCTCTAAAGCATTGACGGCTCCAGATGGCATGATCCGTATTCCTTTAAATGAAGATTCAGACAAGGGTAACGGTCAGATCGCAGAATTCCTGTCTGATTTCAATGGTGAAGGTATTCAGCATATTGCCTTTATTACTGATGACTTGATTTCAACTTGGGATAAGTTAAAAGGCTTAGGGCTTGAGTTTATGACGCCACCGCCTGAAACTTATTACGAGATGTTGAAAGAGCGTCTGCCAGAGCATGGTGAGCCAACCGAAGAACTGCAAAAGCGTGGTATTTTGTTGGATGGAAATACCAAAGATGGTCAGAAGAAATTGTTATTACAAATCTTCTCTCAAAATATGCTCGGACCTGTATTCTTTGAGTTTATTCAACGTAAAGACGATGATGGTTTTGGTGAAGGTAATTTCAAAGCACTATTTGAATCGATTGAGCGTGATCAAATTCGCCGTGGTGTGTTAGAAGCCAAATAATTCGTTTAAAGATCCAAAGCAAAAAGCCAAGAAATCAATTTCTTGGCTTTTTTTATGGGGGAAACGATTTGAATTAACGTGTCTTGATATATTGATTGATTGCTGCCACTTCTCGTTTGAAAAGTTCGAGCTTTTCACTGCCTTCATGGACTGGGAAAAACATTTCACTATCCAATGCAACAATACAAAACTCCATCGCTTGATGCGCATTGAAGATCGGTAGTCCAACTGCATTGATCCCAACCAGTAAGTCACCTTGGGCGATTGCCATCCCGTGATCTAAGATATTTTCTTTTAGTTTTTGGAACTCATCCCAGTTCGCAGGTTTGATTGGGTAGTGATGATGTGCAGCTCGTTCCCATTCAGCATGTATCAATGGCTGAATCACAGCTTCAGGTAGGTAAGAGGCAAAAATACGACCAGCAGCAGAGTTCACCAATGGCATGATCGAGCCGACTTTGGTTACGATCGAAATTGGATGATTGGACTCAATCGACTGAACCACCAAAGGACCTTTCGGTGACCATTTGCTGATTTGAATACCGCAACCAATTTTGCTTTGCAGTTCATAAATTAAATGTTGCACCAGCTGGAGTACATCGGTGTGTTGGATGCAATTCAGACCTAATCGCCACGCTTGATCACCGAGTGCATATTGACCATCATCAAGCTGTTTGGCGTAATTCATACGAATCAAGCTGACTAAATAGCGGTGAACCTTAGCAGGATGCATATCTAGTTTACTGGAGAGTTCTTTCAATATAATTGGCTTATTGTGTTCTAAAAGGGCATTGAGTACAGATAAACCCACCTCTAGTGATTGAACTCCACCAGATAACTTTTCTTCAATCATTCAATAAACCCTTTATACACATGTTATCTAGCCGTATTCGTTTGATTTGAATAGATGGTTTCAATGTTCAACACATCATGCCTGAGCATGCTACAAAATAGAAATCACCTTTTTTAATGACTTAAATAGGTGAATTGCATAAGCATACAATGCTTTGCGCTGAGATAGTATTGTGTTTGTCGCAAAACAGAGGACAAGATTTCTGTGTCAGCGCAGCCAACATTTGACCATAAAAAAATCGACATTGAAGCAAATCTACTCCAATGTCGATCAATCTTACATTTATGCTGTGAATCGATGCGTTGACATGAATTTTGTGATTACATCTTTCAATTGCATCCTATTCACAAGAATCATGCTTAGACGCCTAATTCTTCTTCATGCAGGAAGTGCGTATGTTGAGGGGCACGTTTGGTTCTGCTCCATTCCTCTAGCATTTCGGTTTTCATCTCTTCAGTAATACGCGCAATCTTGGCATCGGCATGACTATCATTATAAGTGAGTTCTAAACGATGACCATTTGGATCAAAGAAATAAATCGAATGGAAAATGCCATGATTGGTCACGCCAAGGACTTTTACACCATTTGCTTCAAGATGTTCTTTGGCTCTTAACAATGTTGCCTGGTCTTCAACTTCAAAGGCAATATGTTGTACCCATTGAGGAGTGTTCTCATCACGTCCCATTTCAGGCTGTGTTGGTAACTCAAAGAAGGCTAAAACATTCCCTTGACCTGCATCGAGGAATAAATGCATATAAGGGTCAAAGGCTTTGGTTGAAGGGACATGATCTTCAGCAAATGCCAAAATAAAATCCATATTCAACATGGTTTTGTACCATTCCACTGTTTCTTTGGCATCTTTGCAGCGGTAGGCAACGTGGTGAATCTTTTTAATTGCAAATGTCATGATAAAGCTCCTTTTTATCTTTATTCCCAATCGGGTTGTTGTTCAGGGGCAGCTTGATGAAATGCTGGAAGCGCCATGCAGTGTTGATAAATCGATTCAATTTTTGGAAATCCGCTCAAATCTACTTTAAAACGTTTAGCGTTATAGACTTGTGGGATCAAACAGCAATCGGCAAAAGTTGCTTGTGTACCAAAACAAAACTGACCATTGGATTGGCTAAGTTGCGCCTCTAAGCTATGAAAACCTTCGATAATCCAATGCTGATACCAGTGATTTTTTTGAATATCACTGAGCGCAAGCTCATTTTGTAAGTATTTCAGCACTCTTAGATTGTTGAGTGGATGAATATCACAAGCGATGGCTTGGGCAAATGCACGCACTTTAGCGCGATCTGCAAGATCCGTTGGTAATAAAGCAATCGCTGGATAGGCTTCTTCCAGATATTCCAAGATACTGATGGACTGGAGTAAAGGCTGATCTGCATCCATGAGGGTAGGTACCAACTGACTTGGATTGAGTGCTTGATAATCTGCCAGTTGTTGCTCATTTTTCACCAGATGCACTGCCTGCGTGTCATAGGCAAGTGCTTTTAGGTTGAGCGCAATTCGTACCCGAAAGGCGGCTGAACTACGGAAATAGCTATACAGTTTCATAGCTCACTTCCTCAGTTTCCTGAAAGTCAAAGCGGTGTGCTGCAAGAATGGTATTTTCGACTTGGCCAAAACCAATACGAATACCATCTTTTTCACAGTGACCCTTCATAATGACGCGATCACCATCTTCCAAGAAGCCACGCTGCTCACCATTGGCAAGGGTAAGTGGTTTGGTGGTATTCCATGTCAGCTCAAGCAAACTACCATAAGAATCTTCCGTTGGTCCGGAGATCGTACCTGAACCCATTAGATCACCAACTTGGACATTACAACCTGCAATGGTGTGGTGAGTGAGTTGTTGTGCCATCGACCAGTACATATATTTAAAGTTGGTCTGACAGATCACATCGGCAGTTCGTGATTTCGGGCTTTGAATTTCGACACTGAGCTGGATGTCGTAACTGTTGGCGATATTTTCTTGTAAATAGCTGAGAGGCTGCGGTTGTTGTACTGGACCTTTGACTTTGAAAGGTTCCAATGCATCCATGGTCACTACCCACGGTGAGATCGCGCTGGCAAAAGTTTTGGCATTAAATGGTCCTAATGGCACGTATTCCCATTGTTGGATATCACGTGCAGACCAGTCATTTAATAACACCATACCAAAAATATGATCCCAAGCATCTTCAATCGCTATGGGCTGACCTAAGCTTGTTGGTTTACCCACGATAAATGCAGTTTCTAACTCAAAATCGAGTTTACGTGTTGCAGAGAAAACTGGACGCTCGCTATTTGGTAATTTGATCTGTCCAGATGGACGGACAATATCAGTACCACTCACAATCACAGAACTGGCACGACCGTTATAACCGACTGGTAACTCACTCCAGTTAGGTAATAGGGCATTCTTTGGGTCTCTGAACATGGTACCGACATTAGTGGCATGTTCTTTAGATGAATAAAAATCGGTATAGCCTGGAACATGGATTGGTAAGTGTAAAGTTACCGCATTTTGTGGACGTAAAACTAAAGTACGTAGTTCCGCATTGTCACGCAGGGTTGGACTGTTGGCAGACAACAAGCTTTGTAAGGTCTGACGCACGTATTGCCAGTTGTGTTTACCTGATTCGATAAAAGCGTTCAGTGTTGGCTGATTGAAATAATCTTGATTTCCTTCAATTTTTAATAAGCCATGTGCTGTTAAGGCTGCAAGGTCAAGTACCCAGTCACCAATTGCTACACCCACACGTTTATGTGCTGGGTTGCTTTCACTAAAAATTCCATAAGGCAAATTATGAATTGTGAAATCAGATTGTGAGTCAATCTCAAGAAAAGAGGTTAAATGCTGTGTCATGAGTTTGCCTTCCTTGTCTTAATTTTGTCTGGATTTACCATAAATATTTTTTGAGTCTTGATTAGATATCTGAAAAACAAGGCTAAATTTAAAAATCATCGTGCTTGTTATGCTTCATCAAGGCTCTGAACCGTAGCTGATCATTTCTATCATACTGAAAATAATTAATTACGCAATACATAATTTAATTACATATTTCATAATTGTTGTTATTTGTTGAATTTTCTGTTTATATGCGCGGTTATGAGAAAAGTGAATCAATTATTTTTTGATCAACACTAGGCATTTCTGATTAATTTATGATATACGTAATTTTGGATAAGAAAATTACGTGACAAGGATGAGAATAATCATATGTCAAATCAACAGCAAGGAAACCTGAAACACGGTTTGAGCAATCGGCACATCCAGCTTATCGCGCTAGGTGGGGCAATTGGTACAGGGTTATTTCTCGGTATCTCTCAATCGATTAAGCTCGCAGGTCCGTCCGTCATCTTGGGTTATGCAATCGCAGGATTTATTGCATTCATGATGATGCGACAGTTAGGTGAAATGGTGGTTCAAGAGCCTGTGAGTGGTTCTTTTAGTCATTTTGCACACAAATATTGGGGTTCATTTGCTGGATTTATGTCAGGCTGGAATTATTGGGTACTCAATATTCTGGTCTGTATGGCAGAGCTGACTGCAATTGGACTCTATATTCAATATTGGTGGCCCGAGATTCCAACATGGGCATCCGCATTGGCGTTTTTCCTGTTAATTAACGGTATCAACTTATTACATGTCAAACTCTTTGGCGAAATGGAGTTTTGGTTCTCTATCGTCAAAATTTTAGCCATCTTAGCCATGATTGGCTTCGGTTCTTATTTGTTGGCAACAGGTACAGCAGGTCCACAAGCGGGGATTAGTAACCTTTGGGCATTGGGTGGTTTCTTCCCATTTGGTGTTGAAGGTCTGATCATGGCAATGGCGGTGATTATCTTTGCTTTCGGTGGAATTGAATTGTTTGGTATTACGGCAGCAGAAGCACGTGATCCAGATAAAACTTTACCTAAAGCCGTTAACCAGATTATTTACCGTATCCTGATTTTTTATATCGCTACGTTATTTATTCTGTTTGCATTGTTCCCTTGGAATCAAATGGCAGAAGGCGGTAGTCCTTTTGTGATGGTATTTGCTTCTTTGGACAGTCATGGTGTGGCGACGATGTTGAACTTCGTCATTTTGACTGCTGCTGTTTCGGTATATAACGGTACAAGTTATTGTAGCAGCCGTATGTTGTTAGGTTTGGCTGAACAAGGCAATGCTCCAAAATTCTTAAAGCAGATCAATAAACGTGGTATTCCAACCAATGCGGTATTGGTCTCTGCTTTTGTGACAGTGTTATGTGTAGTGATCAACTACCTGTTCCCACAAAAAGCCTTTGCGTTATTGATGATGTTAGTTGTCGCTGCGATTGTTATTAACTGGATCGTGATTTCATGGACCCATCTCAAGTTCCGTAAAGCGATGCAGACACAAAGACAGACCACTAAATTCCCAAGCATTGCTTATCCATTTAGTAACTATCTGTGTATTGTCTTTATGCTGGGTATTTTAGTCGTGATGTCGCTTTCACCAGATATGCGTATTGCTGTGATGATGATTCCTGCATGGATTCTCTGTCTCATGTTGGCCTATGCAGTGAAGTTACGAAAATTGAAAAATGCTCAACCTAGCGTTGCTTTAGGTACAGATTAATTTCTAATATTTTTGAAAGTCTTTATCAATAGGGCTGAGTCATACTCAGTCCTATATTTTTATTGATCAATTGAATGAAGAACCTCATGTGCATGAGTGTGATTCAATAAAAGGATGAATTGTTTAATGTTTCAACATATCCCACCTTATGCAGGCGATCCAATCCTCTCGTTAATGGAACAGTTTAATGCTGATTCACGCGCTGAAAAGGTTAATTTAAGTATTGGTTTGTATTACAACGAGGACAGTATCGTTCCACAGCTCGATACCATTATCGAAGCGCAGAAACGTATTGCACCTAAAAATACTCAAACCAAACTTTATCTTCCAATGGAAGGTTTCAAACCTTACCGTGATGCGATTCAAGCGTTATTGTTTGGTGCAAATAGCCCTGCAATTCAACAAGGTCGTGTTGCAACCATTCAAACGCTGGGTGGTTCAGGTGCATTAAAAGTGGGTGCAGACTTTTTAAAAACCTATTTCCCAAATTCAGAAGTGTGGGTGAGCCAACCAACATGGGACAACCATGTGGCAATCTTTAACGGTGCTGGCATCAAGAGCAACTTCTACCCATACTTCGATGCAGAAACACGCGGCGTTGATTTTGATGGTATGTTATCAACACTAAAAACTTTGCCAGAACAAAGCATCGTGTTGTTACACCCATGCTGCCACAACCCAACAGGTGCAGATCTAAATCCAGCACAGTGGGATCAAGTGATTGCGGTCTTAAAAGAGCGCAACCTGATTCCATTCCTCGACATCGCTTACCAAGGTTTTGGCGATGGTATGGAGCAAGATGCTTATGCAATTCGTGCTTTAGACCAAGCAGGTTTGAACTTCATCGTCAGCAACTCGTTCTCTAAAATCTTCTCACTTTATGGTGAGCGTGTTGGTGGTTTAACTTTCGTATGTGACGATTCTGAAGCAGCAAAATGCACATTCGGTCAGTTAAAAGCAACGGTACGTCGTATCTACTCTAGCCCACCAACAACTGGTGCATGGTTGGTTGATCAAGTATTAAATGACGCTGATCTGAATCAACAATGGCAAGGCGAAGTTAAAGAGATGCGCGAACGTATTATCAAAATGCGTAGCATCTTAAAAGATGAGTTGAGCAAAGCGCTTCCTGACCGTGACTTTAGCTACCTTGTAAACCAAAAAGGCATGTTCAGCTACACAGGTTTGACAGGCGAACAAGTCGATACCTTACGCGAAGAGTATGCCATTTACCTTGTGCGCAGTGGTCGTATCTGCGTTGCAGGTCTCAACATGAACAATGTGTATAAAGTTGCTAAAGCGATGGCAGAAGTTCTAGCGAAATCGGCTATAACAGCTTGAATAGAGAAAAAATAGAGCCTGATGGCTCTATTTTTTTATAATAAATATTAGGTAAAAGACAGATGGTTTGATATTTATATTGGTTAATATCTATTTTGTCATAGGCATTAATTATTGATTAACTATCAAAACTTTGCAAAATTCTTTATTCTAATTATAAAGATCAAATATATGGCTTTAGAATGGATAAGAAGAAACTATCAGAACGAGATATATGCAGTAAATTTATTAATCCTGCATTAGAACTAGCAGGATGGACTGCACATCAAATCCGTGAAGAAGTAACTTTTACCAATGGTCAAATCATGGTGCGTGGGAAGCTATACACTCGTGGTGAGCGTAAACGTGCCGATTATGTTCTTTACTATAAGAAAAATATTCCTTTAGCGATTATTGAGGCTAAAGATAACAATCATAGTGTTGGAGCTGGTATGCAACAGGCTTTAGCCTATGCTGATTGTTTACAAGTGCCTTTTATTTTTTCGAGTAATGGAGATGGGTTCTTATTCCACGATCAAACAGGATTATTTGGAAAAGTTGAACAAGAATTAGGACTAGATGAGTTTCCTTCACCAGAACGTCTATGGAAACTTTATGAGCAACATAAAGGATTAACAACGCCAGAGTCAAAGCAAATTGTTGAATACCCATATTATGATGATGGCTCAGGACGTATACCACGTTATTACCAAGTAAATGCAATTAATAAAACTATTGAGGCAATTGCACGTGGTCAAAATCGTATTTTACTTGTGATGGCGACAGGTACAGGTAAAACCTATACAGCTTTTCAAATTATATGGAGGCTATGGAAGGCTGGTGCAAAAAAACGGATTTTATTTTTAGCAGATCGAAATATTTTAGTAGACCAAACTAAAAATAAAGATTTTAAACCTTTTGGTCAGAAAATGACAAAAATATCAAAGAGAATGATTGATAAGAGTTATGAAATCTATCTTTCGCTTTATCAGGCTGTAACAGGTTCAGAAGAAGAAAAAAATATTTATAAACAGTTTACTCCTGAATTCTTTGACTTAATTGTGATTGATGAATGCCATCGGGGAAGTGCTAAAGAAGATTCATCATGGCGTGAAATTTTAGAATACTTTAATTCAGCTACTCATGTTGGTTTAACGGCTACCCCAAAAGAGACCAAAGACACTTCAAATATTACATATTTTGGTGATCCTGTTTATACCTATACGTTGAAACAAGGGATTCAAGATGGTTTCCTTGCACCTTATAAAGTTGTGCGTATCGATATAGATAAAGACCTACAAGGATGGCGACCAGAAAAAGGCAAAAAGGATCAGCATGGCAATGAAATTACTGATCGCATCTATAACCTTAAAGATATGGATAAAGGGCTTGTTTTAAAGAGTCGTACAGAACTTGTTGCTCAAAAAATTACAGAGTTTTTAGTTAATACAGATCCTTATGCCAAAACAATTGTGTTTTGTGATGATATTGATCATGCAGAACGGATGCGTCAAGCATTGGTTAATTTGAATCCTGAGCGAGTTAAAGAAAACCGTAAATTTGTCATGCGTATTACAGGCGATGATAAAGAGGGTAAGGCTGAACTGGATAACTTTATTAATCCTGAAGAACGCTATCCTGTCATAGCAACAACATCTAAATTAATGACCACAGGTGTAGATTCTGAAACTTGTAAACTGATCGTGCTTGATCAGCATATTAAGTCTATGACTGAGTTTAAACAGATGATTGGTCGTGGTACGCGTATTAATGAAGAGTTCGGAAAAACTTGGTTTACGATTATGGATTTCAAAAAGGCGACAGAGCTTTTTAGTGATCCAGCTTTTGATGGTGAGCCTGTTGTCATTTATGAACCTAAACCTGATGAACCTGTAGTACCACCCGATGAGCCAGATATTGAAGATGAAGGTGATGAGACAGATTATCCTGATGATGATTCAACAACAGGTGGTACTTCTGGTGGTGAAGATACTGGTGGAGGTGATGGTGAACCACCAAGAAAATTCTATGTAAATGATGTTGCTGTTAATGTGATTGGAGAGCGAGTTCAGTTTTATGATAACGATGGAAAATTAGTGACTGAATCTCTGAAAGATTATACTCGTCAGCATATTTTAAAAGACTATGAATCTTTAGATGCATTTTTAAGAAAATGGAAAGGTGCTGATAAGAAGTCGCTCATAATTGATGAGTTCAAAAAGCAGGGTGTAATTTTTGAAGCATTAGAGGATGAGGTTGGTAAAGATTTTGATCCATTCGATATGATTTGCCACATTGCTTTCGATCAGCCAGCTTTAACTAAAAAAGAACGTGCAAATAATGTGCGTAAACGTAACTATTTCACCAAATATAATGATCAGGCTCGTCAGGTACTAGATGCATTACTAGATAAATATGCAGATCAAGGGATTGAGCCAATTGAAGATGTAAAGGTTTTACAAATTCCTCCGTTTAATCAAATGGGATCAATCATTGAAATTATTCAGTCATTTGGGTCGGTTGAAGCGTATACAAATGCTTTAAAAGAATTAGAAGATCACTTATATGAGGATGCATCTTAACGGTCTGATTGATACAATTGCAGCCAAATTTTTAAAATCTAATGCAGTTGTTATATGAGCATCTCAGGAACAATTAAATCTATCCAAGATACCATGCGTGAAGATGTCGGTGTTGATGGAGACGTACAACGTCTTGGGCAGTTGGTGTGGATGTTGTTCCTGAAGGTTGTTGATGACCGAGAAAATGAACTGGCAACTTTCGCTTTATTGGAGGGGAGCACTTTTAAATCTCCGATTCCTGAAAAATTCCGTTGGCGCAATTGGGCTGCGAATGATGAAGGTATGACAGGAGATGAGCTTAAAGATTTCATCGACAATGAATTGTTCCCAGCATTACAAAATCTAGCTGTTGAAAATGACGATCCACGCGCTCGTGTAGTACAAAATGTATTTGTTGATGCATATAACTATATGAAATCTGGCGGTTTGATTCGTAAAGTAATTAACCAGATTCAAAAGGGCTTTGATTTTAATAAATCTAAAGAACGTCATGCTTTCGGTGATATTTACGAACAGTTATTACGTGATTTACAAGCTGCTAAGAACTCAGGTGAGTTTTATACTCCACGTGCAGTCACAACTTTTATGGCACAGATGATCGATCCTCAATTAAGTGAATCTGTGCTTGATCCTGCGTGCGGTACTGGTGGATTCCTTACTTCTGCAATTGAACATAAACGCGAAAATTATGTTCAAACTGCTGAAGATGAAAAGATATTACAAAATAGTATTTACGGAATAGAAAAGAAGCCTTTGCCGCATTTGCTATGTACAACTAATATGATTTTGCATGGTATTGATGTACCTGTACAAATCCGTAGAGACAATACTTTATCGTATCCTTTGATTTCATGGGGAACAGATAAACGTGTAGATGTAGTTCTGACTAACCCTCCATTTGGTGGTACTGAAGAACAAGGCATTGAAAAGAATTTTCCTTCAAAATTCCAGACTCGTGAAACTGCCGATTTATTTATGGTGTTGATCATTCAGCTTTTAAAAGCTCATGGTCGTGCAGCAGTAGTATTACCAGATGGCTTTATGTTTGGAGAGGGTATCAAAACTGCGATTAAAGAAAAATTAATGGCAGACTGTAATCTTCATACGATTATTCGTTTACCTAAGTCTGTATTTGCGCCTTATACATCGATTAGTACTAATATTTTGTTCTTTAGCAAAGGTAAGAAAACAGAACATGTATGGTTTTATGCGCATCAATTGCCACAAGGTGTAAAAGCCTATAACAAAACCAAACCGCTTCAGCTTAAAGAGTTCGATACTTTAAAAGCATGGTGGGGTAAAGAAAGTGATGGCTTTGCAAGCCGTATAGAAAATGAACAGGCATGGAAAGTCTCACTTCAAGATATTATTGATCGTGGCTATAACCTTGATATTAAAAATCCTCATCAGGTTGAAGAGGATATAAAAGACCCTAAAGAGCTTTTAGCTAAGTATGAAAGTCTTGAGGCTGAGGTTGCTAAAATACGTCAGCAATTAAAAGTAATTTTAGATGAAGCTTTAGGTCAATAGTTAGGGATGAGTAAGATGACAGATGTTAAAAAACTCATTACTGAGCATTTAGATATTTGGTTGACAGCAGAAACTGAGAAAAAGTCGGGGCGTGGGCGTAGTTCAGGTTCAAATGATACGATTTATGGCATTCAGAAATTACGTGAATTAATTTTGGAATTGGCTTTCCTTGGTAAATTGGTACCTAATGGAAAAAAACCTTTTAATTTGTTAGAACAAATTTTAAGTGAGCAAAATGAATTAGTAAAAAATAAAATTTTAAAAAAGACTACAAATATAAATATTCTAGAAAATAGTGAATTTGACTATTCTTTGCCTAATACATGGGTTCTATTAAAACTAGGTGATTCAGGTTATAACTTAGGACAAAAAATTCCTACTTCCAAATTTTCTTATATTGATGTGTCTGCAATTAATAGTCTTTATGGACGTGTAGAAAATCAATCAATTTTAAATGCTGAGGATGCACCTTCACGAGCACGTAAGATAGTGGGGATTGGTACGGTTATATATTCTACGGTTAGACCTTATCTCAACAATATTGCCGTCATTGATGAGGTTTTTGAGTACGAACCTATTGCAAGTACAGCTTTTGCTGTAATCCATCCATATAAGATTATTGATTCTTATTATTTATTTTATTACTTACGTAGTCCTTTGTTTATAAAATATGTTGAGTCGCAACAAGTAGGGATTGCTTATCCTGCTATTAATGATAAGCAATTCTTCAGTGGGTTATTACCAATTCCACCATTAGAAGAACAAAAACGTATCGTTAGTAAAGTTGATGAATTGATGCAACTATGTGATCAACTCGAACATCAGCAAAATTTAAGTTCGGAAGCGCACGATCAATTAGTTGATACATTGTTGAGTGTTTTGATTAATTCATCCGACGTTGAAGAGTTCCAACAGAATTGGCAACGTATTTCAGAAAACTTTGATCTGCTATTTACTACTGAATACAGTATCGAACAGCTAAAGCAAACGATTTTGCAGTTGGCTGTGATGGGTAAGTTGGTAAAACAAGACCCTAAGGATGAACCAGCAAGTGAGTTACTTGAACGAATTGCTGAAGAGAAAGCGAAATTAGTAAAAGAAGGGAAGATTAAGAAGTCTAAGCCTTTGCCTGAAATAATAGATGGAGAAAAGCCCTTTGAATTGCCTAAGGGATGGTCGTGGTCTTATTTGGAAGATATTTCATTGCTAATAACAAAAGGTTCTTCACCTAAATGGCAAGGAATAAGTTATGTTGAAAAAGGTATATTATTCATTACCAGTGAAAATGTAGGCTCTTATTCTTTGATATTAGATAAAAAGAAGTATGTTGAAGAAAAATTCAATCAAATTGAACCAAGATCAATTTTACAAAAAAATGATTTCTTGATGAACATTGTTGGTGGGTCTATCGGAAGGACTGCAATTTATGATTTAGATGAAACTTCTAATATTAATCAAGCAGTTTGTCTTTTAAGATTATTAATAAGTTATCTAGATAAAAATTTTCTATTACATTTTTTTAATTCTGAAATTTGTAAAAACTATATGTTTGATAAGCAAGTTGATAATGCTAGGCCCAATTTGAGCATGGGCAATATTGCTAAATTTATAATGCCTATACCACCTTTATGTGAACAAAAACGTATTGTGGAAAAAATTAATCAACTCTTTTCTATGATTGAGAAGCTACGAACTCTTCAAGGTAAACTACAAAGAACAAAACTTAATTTAGCGGATAGTTTGGTTGCTAATGCTTTGAGTGATTCAAACGATAAAAGTAAGTTTGAAGTTGCAGATAAAATTGTCCAGTTTGAAAAGCCAATTGAGGCTATTAAGCAATCGAAACAAAAAAGTACTGACCAAATTGATTTATTTACAGATGAAAGTGTTGACGATGATGTGAAGCTTTTATCTCTAGCTGCTGAAATCACTTTTCAATTGCATACAGAGCCAACTTTTGGTCATCTAAAGCTACAAAAATTGATTTACTTATGCCAACAGTTAAAGCATATGGATTTAGCTGCTGATTTTAAACAACATGCCGCTGGTCCATATGATCCAGTTATGGCACGTTATTTAGATAAAAAGTTTAAAGATCATGAGTGGTTTAGTTACGATCCTAAGCGAGATTTAAAGTACAAACCTCTCAGTAGATGTAATGATCATAGATCTGCATTTAATAAGTATTTTGCTAAAGAAACATCAGATATTTATGCGCTAATCGGACTTTTTAGAACAAGTAAATCTGACCATATAGAAATTGTAGCAACATTGTTTGCTTGTTGGCTGCGTTTGCTTGAGAACAAGCAATCTGTTACTGAAGAACAGCTTTTGAAAGATTTTTATGCTTGGTCGGAAGAGAAGAAAGGGTTTGGTAAAAATGAAGTGTTGAATGGGTTTAAGTGGATGAAAGTTCACTCTATTACGCCTAAATTATAACTTTAAATAAATAGTCATATTTTATTGATTAAAACTGCTATAGAGGTGGCGATTTTTTTAGAATAGGTTTTATAATTTATTAATAATATTGAATTTTTCACATGTAACTCCATATAATTATGAATTAAAACATTGTATGGAGTTTTTGTGGCTTTTTTTACAAAGGATTTTATATCAAAATATTCAGATAAAACGAGAAGATATTCTTTTGAATCTTACAATGATCTTTTAAATGAATCAATTAAAGAACAAAGCGCATTAAGAAATTATGATGTTTTTCTTTCACACTCTGTCAAAGATGCCAAAACTGTCTTAGGTGTCAAAAACTGGCTTGAAGCAAATGGAATGAATGTCTATGTTGATTGGATTGATGACAAGCAACTAGATAGATCTCAAGTAACTAGTAGAACAGCTGAAACTCTACGTAATAGAATGCGACAATCCTCTTGTTTACTTTATATAGCAACAGATAACTCATCCCAATCTAAGTGGATGCCATGGGAATTAGGGTATTTTGATGGGTATAGTATTGGTAAAGTAGCCATCTTACCAATTTTGAATTCTGAAGATGATTACTTTTATGGACAAGAATATCTGGGATTATACCCTTCTGTTAAAAACTGGACTCATCGCGACATAGGTATTTATGGGATCGATAAAGGCTATATTCCTATAAATGGTAAATTAGTTGACCTTTCAAAATTTATTAAAGAGAGTCCTTATCAATGGTAACTAAAGCAAGTTTAATTAGAAACTTAGTTAAAGAATTACAAGCAGACAATCTAGCTATTTTTGCTGGTGCTGGATTATCTAAGCCAGCTGGATTTGTTGATTGGAAGAATTTATTACGAGAGGTTGCTGAAGAGTTAGATTTAGATATTGAAAAAGAATCAGATTTAGTAACGCTTGCGCAATATCATGTAAACTCAAAAAGAAATAATCGAGCTAAAATAAATCAGGTTATTATTGATGAATTTTCAAAAGATATAAGTATTACTGAGAATCATAGAATTCTTGCCAGATTGCCAATTTCTACATATTGGACAACAAATTATGATAATTTAATTGAAAAATCTTTAAGTGAAATAAGAAAAGTTGTAGATATTAAACATGAGCCTATTCAATTGCTAACATCGTTGAGAAAACGAGACGTTGTAATATATAAAATGCATGGCGATTATTTACACCCTACGAAAGCTATTATTATTAAAGATGATTATGAAAAATATCTTTTAAATAATGGAGAGTTCTATACGGCTTTAAGAGGTGATTTGTTAACTAAAAAATTTTTATTTTTGGGGTTTAGTTTTGCCGACCCTAATATCGATTATATTCTAGGAAAAATACGCGCATCATATTCGGAACATCATCAAACCCATTATTGTATATTAAAAAGAGTTCAAAGGCTGGAAAATGAAGAGCTCGCTGATTTTGAGTATAGAGAGAGAAAGCAGAAATATTTTATTGATGATTTGCAAAGGGTTGGTGTTGAGACTTTATTAGTTAAGGAATATTCTGAGATAACAGATATCTTAATTGCGGTTGAAAGAGAGTTTAAAAGGAAAACAATTTTTATTTCAGGTGCAGCTCATGATTTTTCACCTTTCTCTAAAGAAAATGTTGAAAAGTTCATTTTTGAATTATCTAAAGAAATCATAAAATTAGATTTTAGAATTGTTACTGGTTTTGGTTTGGGAATAGGAAGTTCTGTGATAGCAGGTGCTATTGAAGAACTGCTTTTAAGTGGTAAAAGGATTACTGAAGATGAATTAATTTTACGACCATTTCCTCAGACTACTTCGGGTGAAAAGAATTTAGGAGAGCTATGGAGTGCTTATAGAAAAGATATGATTTCTTTTGCTGGAATATCACTGTTTCTTTTTGGTAATAAATATGATCAGAAAACTGAGAAAGTTATTGATTCTAGTGGAATGATTGAAGAGTTCGAAATTGCAAAAGCAAATAATTGTGTACTACTTCCTATAGGTGCTACAGGAAGTATGGCACAAAAATTAGCTGATAAAGTATTGGAGCAAAATTTACAGCCTTCAATTTCACTAGATAGTGTTAATGAAAAAATTACAGATTTAGAAGTATTGAAAGAACGTATTTTAGAAATTTTAAAATCACTTAAAAAGTAGACTTTAAAATACAAAATCGTCGCATAACATTTTACTTATATCAAAATCTTCAATAATTTCACGTTTTCTAGTGGCATTATCAAGATAAATGGAAGGGTTTTTAATAAAATCCTGCCATTTTACTGATTCAATATAGGAGTGATCCCCAGTATATACAGGGGAACTACTATGTTGGTCACAGTCTGATTCAACCTTTTTTTTGTGATTAAAAGTATTCTTTCTCAATACTGGAAACAAGAAATTTGTTTTTAGAGTCCGACAGTTGCAGTAGCTACAAGTATTGTCTTCAATGTAATAATCATATTTTCCATTTTTGTCAGGTAAGACTACCATTAACATACCATTTGGACGGCTTACTCTGTCACCAATAGTTTTATTTCTAAGAGAGTAAGATATTTCCCATGGTATCCATTGGTCTTTTTCACTTTCTAAAAGGTTTTTCATATTAGGTGAAATAATTACTAAAGTAATACTACTATCGAAAATTTTCTTTTTTAACTTTGTTTCAATTGTACTATCGGCAAAGTCACTTAAATCTTCGCCATCATTTTCACCTTTATAAATTTCATCATTTTCATTAAGAAGATCTTGTAAGGCTGTTACATAATCTCGTGATTTGGTTGTTTCCCAAATGTTATCGGTAAGTGATAAGACATTAGTATCTGCATATTTATATGAAACAAAAATTTTTCTACTCATGTTTTTCTCATATATCAATTTTAAGAGCATTTTTTTGATTAAAAAAGAGCCTATTATTTAGACTCTTTTTTGAGGGGGATTTCATTTGTCGCTTAGGAAAACAGATACGCTGCCTTGCGAACGTAAATGTAACAATCTCGAAATACGTGTCAAAAATCTCACATTATCTGTCATTCAGCGGCTATAGCTTACCAGCTCAACGCACCACCAGTTTGGTAGTCAGTTACACGTGTTTCAAAGAAGTTCTTCTCTTTACGCAAGTCCATCATTTCTGACATCCACTGGAATGGATTGGTCACACCAGCAAACTGCTCAGGCAAACCAAGTTGCGCTAAACGACGGTTACAGATGAACTTCAAGTATTCTTCCATCATGCTCGCATTCATACCCAATACACCACGTGGCATCGTGTCACGCGCATATTCGATCTCAAGCATCGTACCTTCAAGAATCATTTGAATCACTTCTTGTTGGAAAGTCGCTGTCCACAAGTGTGGGTTCTCGATCTTGATCTGGTTGATCATGTCGATACCAAAGTTCAAGTGCATTGATTCATCACGTAAGATGTATTGGAATTGCTCAGCAACACCATTCATCTTGTTACGACGACCCATACTCAAGATTTGTGTAAAACCACAGTAGAAGAAGATGCCTTCAAGTACACAATAGAACGCGATCAAGTTACGAAGTAAAATCTGATCGTTTTCAGGCGTGCCTGTATGGAAAGTAGGGTCACTCAAAGACTGTGTATATTTCAAGCCCCAAGCTGCTTTACGCGCAACAGATGGAACTTCACGATACATGTTAAAGACTTCACCTTCATCCATGCCCAATGATTCAATACAGTATTGATATGCATGGGTATGAATTGCTTCTTCAAATGCTTGACGCAAAATGTATTGGCGGCATTCAGGGTTCGTGATATGACGGTAGATCGCCAATACTAAGTTGTTTGCAACCAATGAATCTGCGGTCGAGAAGAAACCTAAAGAACGCATGATGATGGTACGCTCATCTTCAGTTAAGCCATTTTCTGACTTCCAAAGCGCGATATCATGGTTCATGTTGACTTCTTGCGGCATCCAGTGGTTTGCACACCCGTCAAGATACTTCTGCCAAGCCCACTCATATTTAAATGGAACAAGTTGGTTTAAGTCCGCACGACAGTTGATCATCGCTTTATCATCAACTTGTACACGTTGAGCACCCATTTCCAACTCTTCTAAACCAGGCGCAACATCCAAATGTTCTAAGGCTTCAGATGCTCGAGCCAACGAATCGGTTGGATTTGTTGATCTGCTGGTATTGGTTCCAGCGGGTTGTGGAGCTGCCACGCGCGGCGATGATGGCTCTGTAGGAGGTACCATCTGCGTATTAACCGTTTTTTGCGAGTCGAGGGACGCAGACTTGTGTTCAGGTGTAGTCGGTTTTTGCGTATCATCTTCAAAATCGTCCCAACTTAGGATAGACATTTTCGTTCTCTCTTCGTTGTATATAGCTGTTATCGATATCTCTCAACAAAGATATCTGTAATATACGTTTATATTGTGTAAGCAAAATTAAGTTTTACTGATTGAGCTTCAGTTTCTTGATGATTGAAATTCACAACCCTTAAGACTTATTTTGCTTACGCTGTTGTTTACGAATGGCTAAAAATGCATAGACCATTGGTATATAAAAGAAAATAAAGGCAAAGATCAGAACAGCTAATCCCAACATATAGTTATGAGTCATATTCATCCCACTCTTTGCCTCAATATATTTTAATCTTTGAACCCTTCTTATTATAAAGAAGGGTTCATTATTAGATTAAATTACTGACAAGCCTCACAGTCTGGATTGTCAATTGAACATGCCATTGGTACTGGAGCCGCTGTAGTGAAACCATCTTCTTCAACTTGAGCTTCTGGTTTCTTATCTTCAACTGCTTGTGCTGCAACCACGGGAGCTTCAACTGATGCAGGTTTTACTGCATTGAGCGCGCCTGTATTGATGGTTGACTTCTCAGCAGAAGTTGCACCTAACGCTCGGAGGTAATAAGTGGTTTTAAGACCACGTAACCATGCCATCTTATAAGTGATATCAAGCTTCTTACCATTTGCACCAGCGATGTAAAGGTTAAGTGACTGTGCTTGATCAATCCATTTTTGACGACGTGATGCAGCATCGACGATCCAGCGTGTATCAACTTCAAAAGCTGTCGCGAAGATCGCTTTTAATTCTTCAGGAATACGTGCAATCTTCTGAACTGAACCTTCAAAGTGTTTCAGATCATTCACCATCACTGTATCCCATAGACCACGTTCTTTTAATGCACGAACGAGGTATGGGTTAATTACAGTGAACTCACCAGAAAGGTTAGATTTCACATACAAGTTCTGGAATGTCGGCTCAATCGACTGAGACACACCACAAATGTTTGAAATGGTTGCAGTTGGAGCAATCGCCATCACATTGGAGTTACGCATACCGTCTTTTTGAACTTTGGCACGTAAAGTGTCCCAGTCTAAACGTTGGGTACGGTCTACTTCGAACATACGTTCTGGACGTGATTTTGCAACTAGCTCTAAAGAGTCAATTGGTAGGATACCTTGATCCCATAATGAACCTTTAAATGTTGAATAAGCACCACGCTCAAGCGCAAGATCGCTTGATGTTTGAATCGCATAGTAGCTGATCACTTCCATTGATTCGTCAGCAAAATCAACTGCCGCATCTGAACCGTAAGCAATACCCATTTCATAGAGTGCATCTTGGAAGCCCATGATGCCCATACCGACAGGGCGGTGCTTCAAGTTTGAGTTTTTCGCTTGTGGTACAGCGTAGTAGTTAATGTCGATTACGTTATCGAGCATACGAACTGCTGTTTTAATCGTACGTGCTAACTTTTCACGATCTAACATACCACCTTGAACGTGTTGTACAAGGTTGATTGAACCTAAGTTACATACCGCGATTTCATCTTGGTTGGTGTTTAACGTGATTTCTGTACACAAGTTCGATGAGTGCACCACGCCAACATGTTGTTGCGGTGAACGTAAATTACATACGTCTTTGAATGTGATCCAAGGGTGACCTGTTTCAAACAACATCGAAAGCATTTTGCGCCATAAGTCTTTGGCACGTACTTTCTTGTGGAGCATGTTTTGTTCTTTTGCGACTGCTTCGTAGTGCGCATAACGCTCAGCAAATTCAGCGCCTGTTAAGTCATGCAAGTCTGGTGTTTCAGAAGGCGTGAATAGTGTCCATTCAGCATCTTCAAATACACGTTGCATGAATAAATCAGGAACCCAGTTTGCTGTGTTCATGTCGTGGGTACGACGACGGTCATCACCTGTGTTCTTACGTAGCTCTAGGAATTCTTCAACGTCCAAGTGCCAAGTTTCTAAGTACGCACAAACCGCACCTTTACGTTTACCACCTTGGTTAACAGCAACTGCGGTATCATTCGCTACTTTAAGGAATGGTACAACACCTTGAGACTTACCGTTGGTGCCTTTGATATAAGAGTTCAAAGCACGTACTGGTGTCCAGTCATTACCTAAACCACCCGCCCATTTAGAAAGCATTGCGTTGTCACGCATCGCACCATAAATGTCATACAGGTCATCACCAATTGTTGTTAAATAACAGCTTGATAATTGTGGACGCAATGTACCTGAGTTAAACAGGGTAGGCGTAGATGCCATGTAATCGAAGCTAGATAATAAGTTATAGAACTCGATTGCGCGCTCTTCTTTATTTTCTTCGTTGAGTGCAAGACCCATCGACACACGCATAAAGAAAAGTTGTGGCAATTCAAAACGTACGCCATTTGAGTGAATGAAGTAACGATCGAATAAAGTTTGAAGACCTAAATAGGTAAATTGGTTTGAGCGTTCTGGTTGGATTGCTGCTGCCAATTTTGCAAGATCAAAATTCAGAAGGTCAGGAGATAGAAGGTCAAGTTCGATCCCTTTTTTCAAGAAGGTTTCTAATGCGTCGCCTTCTAAAGTGTCTGTTGGTAGACCCAAGAACTCTAATCCAGTGCTAACCAGTTCATTACATAATAAACGTGCAGTCACATAAGTATAGTTTGGTTCTTGCTCAATACGGGTACGCGTTGCCATCATCATAGTGGTTGCAACATCGCTTTCTTTTACGCCGTTATATAAATTTTTAACGGTTTCATCCACGATCGCTTGAACATCAATGCCTTCTAAACCTGCACTTGCGGTTTCAATTGTCGCAGTAAGTGCATCGAGATCCAAAGGTTGGAGCTGTCCTTTGGCATCCGTGATTTGTAGGGTCGGGTGATGATTTGCACCAGTTTGCTGACGAGCAGTTGCACGTTGTTCACGATAAATCACATAGGCACGAGCAACTTTTTGTTCGCCAGTGCGCATCAAAGCCAATTCAACTTGGTCTTGGATTTCTTCGATATGAATTGTGCCGCCCGAAGGTAAACGACGGTTAAATGTGTTCATTACCATTTCGGTCAATTGCGTAATACGGTCATGGATGCGACTAGAGTCTGCACCTTGTTGACCTTCAACTGCCAGAAATGCTTTCCCTATCGCAACAGAAATTTTCTCGGCATTAAATGTCGCAATCTCTCCGGTGCGTTTAATGACCTGAAGTTGGCCAGGAGTAGAAGTGATGATGCTCATGTCAGCATAGCTCCATTATCATCTATTTTTATGTTCATAGACCGTTTGAATCGAGCAAAAAGTATGCCACGATATTTGAGGGATAAACACAATACTTAGTGGTTAAAGTTTGTTTTAAACACAAGATACGGGATTTTTACCAGCAGATCAATCCTTGACATTTTACTAAATTTTTTTTCATGTCTTAACTGCTGATTTCACAGGGACATAGCATAACAAAGCGATTTAAAAACACGTATAGATAACTCTGTGGATAACTCAAAAAACAAACACTTAAATTTTGTTTGATGAAGGAAGAAACAAATTGTTTAACATTGGCACAAAAAATATACTTAATTTTCATTTTGCTGAAAAAACCCAGATAAAACTGAAAAAGGTATTAAAATTCATAATTTTAATAAAAAGATAACAAAACTGGCTAGGCGTGTATCAGTTTGGTGAAGGCCACTTGTTTACAATGTAAACGTGTGTATATTGCAAAACATAAACCAATGTATCTGTAAGATTATTAGGGGCAAATAAATGAGCCAAGAAGAAAAGTTACCGAAGATTCTAATCGTAGAAGATGACGAGCGTTTAGCACGATTAACACAAGAGTATTTGATCCGTAACGGTTTGGAAGTTGGGGTTGAAACAGATGGTAATCGCGCAATCCGTCGAATCATTAGTGAGCAACCAGATTTAGTGGTATTAGATGTGATGTTACCTGGTGCGGATGGTTTGACTGTTTGCCGTGAAGTGCGTCCACACTATCACCAACCAATTTTGATGCTTACTGCGCGTACTGAAGATATGGATCAAGTGCTTGGCTTGGAAATGGGGGCAGATGACTATGTTGCTAAACCTGTTCAACCACGTGTGTTATTGGCGCGTATCCGTGCTTTGTTACGTCGTACTGACAAAACCGTTGAAGATGAAGTGGCACAACGTATCGAATTTGATGATCTTGTGATTGATAATGGCGGTCGTTCGGTCACTTTGCATGGTGAGTTGGTTGACTTTACCAGTGCAGAATATGATTTGTTATGGCTACTAGCATCAAATGCAGGTCGTATTCTATCTCGCGAAGATATCTTCGAGCGTTTACGTGGTATCGAATATGATGGTCAAGATCGTTCGATCGATGTTCGTATTTCTCGTATTCGTCCAAAAATTGGTGATGATCCAGAAAACCCGAAACGTATTAAAACAGTACGTAGTAAAGGTTACTTATTCGTTAAAGAAACCAATGGGATGTAAAATTCAGCCCCTCCTTCTTACAAGGAGGGTTTCTTCTTTTGAAAAGGAGAAGCTGTTGAATAATTTGGAATCATATCCCTTATGGTGAGTCGAGTACTGAAGAACAGCATATTCTTGCGAATTTATGCTGGATTGGTTGTATTGGTGGTTGTGGTTGCCGCATTTTGTTATTTGCTGGTCCAAATCATTAACTATCAGCGTGCGCAAGAATATCGAGAGTCTCTTACAGATGGTATTTCCTACGTTATTAGTGAGGGGGTATCTCGCCAACCAGAGAAACAGCAGAAATTAGATTGGATTTCTGATGCTTCTGATCTGTTGGAATTGCCGATTTATTATGTAGATGCGGCACGAGTTGAATTGTCTCGGACTGAAAAAAAGCGAATTGCTGAACAAAAGTCAGTGGTTCGATATGATGCGAATCATGGCGTGGGCTATATCATCATCGGTTTGAAAGATGATCCGCAGCATTTTCTCTATATCAAAGTCGATAAGATAGGTGAACGCCAGATGAAGGCGTTGCCAATTTTTGTCTTGGATTATTTGATGTTTTATCCGGGACAAGAACGTGAGTATTTGGAACGAATCAAACAACATTTTTATTATCCTATTGAAATCATGGATATCCGAGATGTGAATTTAGATTCAGAACAAATAGGACGTCTACGCCAAGACCAAAGCGTGTTGCTATATAAAGATAGCGCGACCATACGCGGCACCACGATTTCGATTGTTTCCCCGATGCCGAACTATCCTGCACGAGTCTTGATCTTGGGTCCTGTGCCGATGTTTAACTGGATGCCTTTCCAGCTTTCCGCAGGCATTACCTTATTTAGCTTGTTCTTGTTGAGTTTAGGTGTCTATGGGCTGATCTTGCCATTAGAACGAAAAATCCGTCAGGTTCGTTATGCTTTAAATAAAATGAAGTCTGGTGATTTGTCACTGCGTGTACCGATCGAAGGTAGCGATGAAATGGCAAATCTAGCTTCAAGCTATAACAATATGTCGGATCATATTCAACGTTTGATCGAGGCGCAGCGAGAGTTGATGCGTGCTGTTTCGCATGAACTCAGAACGCCAGTGGCACGAATCCGTTTTGGGATGGAAATGTTGGCTGAAGAAGATGATTATAATTATCGTATTCAGCAGGTCGATATGATTGATAAGGATATTGAGGCGTTGAACACCTTGATTGATGAAATCATGACTTATGCCAAGTTGGAGCAGGGAACCCCTTCGTTAGATTTTGAAGAAGTTGTATTGGTTGAAGTGCTTGATCAAGTGGCAATGGAAACTGAGGCGCTAAAAACACAAAAAGAAATAGAATTGATTGCACCTTCGTTGGTATTGAAAGTTGATGCAGAACGTCGCTATTTACATCGTGTAGTACAAAACCTTGTGGGTAATGCAGTACGTTATTGCGATAACAAGGTACGTGTCAGCGGTGGTGTTCGTGCAGATGGTCAAGCTTATGTCTGTGTTGAGGACGATGGTCCAGGGATTCCAGAAGAAGATCGCTCTCGAATTTTTGAAGCCTTTGCTCGTCTCGATGACAGTCGTACTCGTGCTTCAGGTGGCTATGGTTTGGGTTTATCTATTGTGAGTCGTATTGCATATTGGTTTGGTGGGACAATTCAGGTCGATCAAAGTCCAAACTTGGGTGGAGCGCGTTTTATTATGACTTGGCCAGCGAAGCGTTATAAGCAAACCACCAAAAAATGATAGCAACCTAGGGGGCTTAATTCGGTGCAGCCTCCTAGACATGATCAATGTATAAAAGAGTTTAAAAATCATAACAAAAGCCAAAGCGTAGTTGAGCTTTGGCGAAAGAATATTTAAAACGATGCAACCAAGGTTGATTATTCTTGTAGCGAAGAATCAGGTTCGATTAATGGGCGACCAGATCTCAAACTTTGTAATGCATCTGCATTGAAATCAATCAATAAAGAGTTGTTTTTGACATCAATTTTATAGCTTTGAATCAGTCGTTCATCTCCATTCAATGTCTCAACTCGATAGGCATCAGCAATATTTAGAATACCTTCAAGATTGGTTGTTGTTGATGCAAAGTCTTCTCGAAATACGTCATAAATATCTCTTAAATCAAAAATCGCATTATCCGCATCTGGATGCTTTCGAACATAATTTTCAATATGGCGCATGAGGAGTTGTGAAAAAAAGAAATAATCTGAGTCGTGTGCGAATTTTAGCTGCATATTTATTCTCCTTATTATAGGGGCTGTGGATATTTCACAGATGCTTGCGACAGAGGATATTTTTTACTGATACAAGACATAATTTGCGAAATTTAGTGATTCTAAATAAGCAAAATATAACGCTGTTGCAGTAAAAAATATTCCTGTCCCAAAGGGTTATGGCTAAAACCGCCCCAAACTTCGTTATGAAACTTGATAAGGGTATCGCCATTGTCTGCGTTTCATGCCTTGTTTGAGTTGTTTTAGCCTATAACGCAAGACATGGATGAAATATCAACAGCCCCTTTTCTTTAGAATACCGATCTATTGCTAAAGCTGTGTATAAAGATAATTAAAGTATTTAGCTGAATTGCAACAGATTATGTCGAAATGACCACTTGGTTTCGTCCTTGCCGCTTGGCACGATAAAGCGCATCATCGGCATGTTTGAATAATTGTTCAGTCGAGTAGTTTTTTTCTGGTGTGTTGATGCAGATACCAATGCTAGTTTGAATTGAGAAAATTTGTGCGTGTTCTAGTTGAATTGGAGATTCACTGACATGTTGGCGGATTTTTTCGGCACATTGATAGGCTACACTTTCATTGGTGTTGGCAATGAAAATTGCAAACTCTTCACCTCCCAAGCGTCCAAACAAGTCTTGAGGGTTTAAGAGCGTTTGAGTGGTTTTAACAAAGTGTTGTAAGGCACGGTCACCGATTTGATGGCCGTAGCTGTCGTTAATGTGTTTAAAGTGGTCAATATCAAGCATCAAGAAAGCACTTGTATGGCCTGCATTTTGGGCTTGTTCTTGGAGAATTTGCAGTGATTGAAGAAATTGACGACGTGTTAGGCTGGAGGTCAACTCATCGTGAGCAATAGTATGTTGTAGTTCTTCAATGAGTTTGGATCGAACTTTATTAATACTGGAAACGGTGAGTGGGGCAATTGTCATCATGATCAGCCCAAGACGCGTTGAGATCGTGTTGTTTAAATAATTGTCGGGATAAAGCAGTAAATAGTTTTGAGACACATGATAAATAATAAAGGCACAACTGATCGAGCTAATGATGGTCACGGAAAAATGTTGATATCGCAGTGCGCACCAAATTAAGGGGGCAATTGGGTAAAGTAAAGATCCGGGACCAGCATCATAGTAAGCGATCACAATCGAAACGACTACGGCAACCAAAGGCAAAACGGTTTGAATAGCGGTATCTTTTAGCTCTTTCAAACACTGTTTGAAGGCGGTTAGATTCGGCATGCTGATGAGTGCAGGTAGCAATAGTAAGGCATTTTGAATTTCGGATGTAAACCAATAGCCGAAGTCCTCCCAAAATGAACCTAAAGCAAAGGGCGTGTCTAAATAAGGCAGTAAAATTGCTGCAAATAGGGCGCTAGTCAGTCCTCCAATACAACAAAAACTAAATAAGAATAAATAAAAATAGCCATGATGCATTGAGCGAATAATTTGACTAAAACGGACATACAAGGCTAGTGTTGTGATGACATAAAGTAGATTTGCGGTTGTTAAACAAGTATTTAATATAAAAGGAGTATCTTGAGTGGTATCGGCAATCAGGTAGCCAACAATTGCCCCTATAAAACTGATTGGGTGGCGTGTTTGTGGAAAGCGAATTAATAAGCCAAGTAGCACCGAATTTGCAGGCCAAAAAGAAGCAAGAAATGTAAGGTGTCGTGTGGCAATCCCTAGTAGGCAGCACAGAAAAATAACCCCAGCAAAAAGTAGAAAGAGTTGGAAGAGCGAGCGGGGTTTTAATGCTGCTTTGGGGTGAGGCATTCTGACGCGTTTCCATAAGGGGGAATTGGGTCGCGCTATTATATAAATTTTGTTTAAATTTTCATCATAAATTTATCGCAATGCAATGATTTAGTTCATGCTGCAATATTTTTGCGCATAGGGTGCGAAAGGCGGATGTTTTTGGCGCATGAATAAAGAAAAAAATGATTAACTTCTGGTATTTGATTAGTTAATTCGATTTTTGAGGGTGAATTAACCATGTTATTGGATATATTTGTAAATTTAAGGACAAAATCATCCGAAAGACTAAAGCGCTTCAACTAGCATGAGAAATTAGAAATCAGGTACAATTGGCGGAATTAATTTTGTGTTTGGTGTATTTGAAGGCCAATACATACATTCTTTGTTAAAAATAGGCCTGCCAGGAGTTATCCCCGCATGAGTGCCATTACTCCATACGATTGGGCGATTATTGCCTTCGTGATCGGCGTTACATTTCTTTGCGTTTTTATGCTGACCGTTCCTTTACTCCTTGGGGGTAAAGCATGGGGACGTGCCAAGCAAGAACAGTTTGAATCAGGTGTAGTGAGTGCGGGTGGTGCCCGTATTCGCTTATCAGCCAAATTCTATTTAGTTGCAATTTTCTTTGTCGTTTTTGATTTAGAAGCACTTTACCTCTACGCGTGGGCAACTTCTGTGCGTGAAGTAGGTTGGGTTGGCTTTGCAGCTGCTGCAATTTTTATTTTGATTTTATTGATTGGTTTGATTTACGAACTTTCAACTGGTGGACTGAATTGGGCACCTTCGGATCGTCGTAAAGCAGCAGGGATCAAAACAAAAATTGGTTCACCAAATATGAATATCGCTGACATTACTCGATTCAATAATATCGAAGAACTCGTTGTCGATCCTACTGGTCAAATTCCAGCACAGTCTTCTGGTCGTGTTAAATCTAAAACACCGACTACATCATCATTTGAACAGGAGTAAGTCGGGATGAAATATACTTTAACCCGTGCGAATCCAGATGCCGATCAATATCCATTGCAAGATCGTCAAATCGTCACTGATCCACTTGAGGAAGAAGTGAATAAAAGTGTGATGATGACACGTCTTGAAGATGTGTTGCATACCGCAGTCAACTGGGGACGTAAAAACTCATTATGGCCATTTAACTTTGGTACATCATGCTGCTACGTTGAATATGCAACAACTTTGACAGGCGTACATGACTTATCACGTTTTGGTGCTGAGGTTATTCGTGCTTCACCACGTCAGGCTGACTTGATGATTGTTGCAGGGACTTGCTTCGTTAAAATGGCACCTGTTATTCAGCGTTTGTACGAACAAATGTTGGAACCAAAATGGGTGATCTCAATGGGTGCTTGTGCTAACTCAGGTGGTATGTACGACATCTATTCAGTGGTTCAAGGTGTAGACAAAATTATTCCTGTTGATGTGTACATCCCAGGTTGCCCACCACGTCCAGAAGCATTGATTCAAGCATTGATGTTACTTCAAGACCAAATTCAACTAGAGCGCCGTCCACTTTCAGCGGTTATTGGTGATGATCTTCAGCCTGTGTATAAGCCAAAGATGATGCCAGAACGTGACCGTAAAAATGCTGAACGTATTGCGGTGAAAAACTTACGCTCTATGGATGAAATTAAATAATTTTAACGATGAGTTTTTGACATATCCCTGATGGATATGGTCATCGGAAAGAATTGCCAGAATTTGTATTAAATAGGAAGCCAAGCCAATGGCTGAAACTGACATTGCTATGCCAGAATCGACTCAAGTCGATTCACGCCCAGCATTTGCAATTGTAGAAGAGCTCAAAACCAAATTTGGTGAGAACTTTTACGTGCAGACGACTTGTGAAGAGTTTCCAACAGTCTGGGTTGAGCGCGCACGCGTGCAAGAAGTCCTTATGTTCCTCCGTAAAGTGGAACGTCCTTATGTGATGTTGTTTGACTTATCTGCGGTAGATGAGCGTTTGCGTGTTCACCGTGATGGGTTGCCACCATCTGACTTCACAGTGTTCTATCACTTATTATCGCTTGAGCGTAATAGTGATATTCGTATCAAAGTTGCGTTGAATGAAAATGATTTAAGTATTCCAACGGCAACCAATATTTGGCCAAATGCCAACTGGTACGAGCGTGAAGCTTACGATATGTTTGGAATTGATTTCGCCGGGCATCCAATGCTTCGTCGTATCTTATTGCCGACTTATTGGGAAGGTCATCCATTACGTAAAGAATATTCTGCCCGTGCGACAGAATATACGCCGTATATGCAAGATCAAGCCAAGCAAGATTTCGAGCAAGAGCATTTGCGTTTTGTACCAGAAGATTGGGGTCTAACACGCGGCAATGATGACGAAGACTTCATGTTCTTGAACTTGGGTCCTAACCATCCATCTGCGCATGGTGCTTTCCGTGTGGTTTTACAGTTGGACGGCGAAGAAGTCAAAGACTGTGTGCCAGATATCGGTTATCACCACCGTGGTGTGGAAAAGATGGCTGAACGTCAAACTTGGCATTCATTCATCCCTTATACGGATCGTGTTGACTACTTAGGTGGTTGTGCGCAAAACATGCCATATGTGATGGCGGTTGAGCAGCTTGCAGGGATTAAAGTACCTGAGCGTGCGCAAGTCATTCGTGTCATGTTGAACGAATTATTCCGTATCAATAACCACTTACTTTACTGTGGTACAGCGATTCAGGATGCGGGTGGTATGACGCCAGTATTCTATATGTTCGCTGACCGTCAAAAAGTTTACGACATCGTTGAGGCGATTACGGGTTACCGTATGCACCCAGCATGGTTCCGCATCGGCGGTACAGCACACGACCTTCCAAACAATTGGCAAAAGCTAGTTAAGGAATTGTTGGAGTGGATGCCGAAACGTTTGAACGAGTACTACACCGCCGCCCTGAAAAACTCAGTATTTATCGGTCGTACGCGTAACGTTGCGCAATATGATGCTAAATCTGCGTTGGCTTGGGGTGTGACAGGTACAGGTTTACGTGCGACGGGTATTGATTTTGACGTTCGTAAATATCGTCCATACAGTGGTTATGAAAACTTCGACTTTGATATTCCAGTGGAATATGAAGGCGATGCATATGCACGCGTATTGGTACATTTCCGTGAAATCACTGAGTCTTTGAAAATCATTCAACAGTGCTTGGATAACATGCCTTCTGGTCCATATAAAGCGGATCATCCATTGGCTGTTCCACCACCGAAAGATAAGACATTACAAGATATTGAAACCTTGATTACGCACTTCTTGAGCGTGTCATGGGGTCCTGTAATGCCTGCAGGTGAAGCATCCTTTATGACTGAAGTGGTGAAAGGTGCGAGTACCTATTACCTCACTTCGGATAAGTCGACGATGAGTTACCGTACCCGTATTCGTACACCAACGTTCACGCACTTACAGCAAATTCCTTCCGTGATTAACGGCAGCTTGGTATCTGACTTGATCATTTATTTGGCGACCATTGATGTGGTTATGGCTGACGTGGATCGCTAGGGGTAAACGATTATGATGATTTTGACTGATAAAAAACCACGTGTGAATGTTGAAGGGATTTTGACTGCGGATGAAATCCATGAAATTGAACATCACATTGGTCATTACCCATACCCACGTGCAGCTTCATTGGATGCATTGAAGTGTGTACAACGCCGTAACGGTTGGGTAGATGATGCACAAATGAATGCAATTGCGCAATTATTGACAATCAGTGTGGCGGATTTGGAAGGTGTAGCAACATTCTATAACCGTATCTACCGCCAACCTGTGGGGCGTCATGTAATTTTATTGTGTGATTCAATTGCTTGTTTCTTGATGGGTGCAGAAACGCTTGCAGAAGCGTTCCAACGTGAGTTGGGTATCCAGTATGGGCAAACTACAGCTGATGGTCGTTTTACCTTGCTCCCAATTTGCTGTTTAGGTAATTGTGACAAAGGTCCAACGTTAATGATTGATGAAGATACCCACGGTTTAGTGGACGTATCATCAGTTAAACAGTTATTGGAGAAGTATGTATGAATACTGAACCAAAACCAATTTATGGCGACGGTAATCCAGAAACTCATCCGCTGACTTGGCGTTTGAGTAAGCAAGATGCAGTACGCAATGCTGATGACTACGAAGCACTTGAAGGTTATGCAGGCTTTAAAAAAGCACTCAGCATGCCACCAAAAGATGTACTTGAAGTCATTAAAGCTGCGACGGTTAAAGGCCGTGGTGGTGCAGGTTTCCCTGCGGGTATTAAATGGTCATTGATGGCGCCAAATGATAATTCTGGTCCTCGCTATTTGATCTGTAATGCCGATGAAATGGAGCCAGGTACCTTCAAAGACCGTTTGTTGATGGAAAAACTTCCTCATCAATTGATCGAGGGGATGTTGATTGCAGGTTATACCTTAGAAGCAACGCATGGTTATATCTTCATTCGTGGTGAATATATCGAAGCTGCTCAATACCTAAATGAAGCATTAGAGCAAATCCGTGCCAAAGGTTACTTAGGTGAAAATATCCTCGGTACGGGCTGGAACTTTGAAATGCATGTTCACACGGGTGCAGGTCGTTATATCTGTGGTGAAGAAACCGCATTGATTAATTCACTTGAAGGTCGCCGTGCCAATCCACGTACTAAACCACCATTCCCACAAGTTGCGGGTGCATGGGGTCGTCCGACGATTGTCAACAACGTTGAAACCTACAATAACTTGCCTGCGATTATGTTGCGTGGACCTGAATGGTACATCAACTTGTCTGCACACAAGTCTAAAGATCCTGGAACTAAGATTTACGGTGCATCAGGTAAGGTGAAGTTCCCTGGGCTTTGGGAATTGCCATTTGGTACAACAGCGCGTGAAGTAATTGAAGATCATGCGGGTGGTATGCGTGATGGTTTAACACTGAAAGCATGGTTACCGGGCGGCGCATCAACAGATTTCTTGGCTGCTGAACATATTGACTTGCCAATGGATGCTGAAAGCATCATGAAGGCAGGTTCTCGTTTAGGAACATGTCTGTTGATGGTGGTAGATGAAACGCAATGTATGGTTTCAGCGACCCGTAATCTAGAAGAATTCTTTGCGCGTGAGTCTTGTGGTTTCTGCACACCATGTCGTGATGGTTTACCGTGGGCTGTTAAAGCACTGAAAGCACTCGAAAATGGTGAAGGGAAGATGGAGGATATTCAACATCTCTCTGAACTTACTAAAAAGTTGTGGATTGGTAAGACTTTCTGTGCCCACGCACCTGGTGCGATGGAGCCACTGATGGGCGCATTAAAATATTTCCGTCATGAGTTTGAAGCAAAGGTAAGTACCCATGCAGCAACTCGTGATGTAGAACAGGTTTAAGGAATTCGACTATGGCTACAATTCATGTCGATGGAAAATCGTATGAAGTCAACGGCTCAGAAAACTTGCTACAAGCATGTCTTAGCCTTGGCATCGATATCCCGTATTTTTGTTGGCACCCATCCTTAGGTTCTGTTGGTTCTTGTCGTCAATGTGCGGTAACTCAATACGCGAATCCTGAGGACACACGTGGGCGTTTGGTGATGTCTTGTATGACACCGGCCGCTGACAATACTTATATTTCGATTGAAGATAAAGAAGCAACAGAGTTTCGTGCATCGATTGTTGAATTCTTGATGACGAACCACCCACATGACTGTCCAGTTTGTGAAGAAGGTGGTCACTGTCATTTACAAGATATGACGGTGATGACACAGCATGATCGTCGTCGCTATCGCTTTACTAAACGTACCCATCATAACCAAGAGTTAGGTTCGTTTATTGCGCATGAGATGAACCGTTGTATCGCATGTTATCGTTGTGTGCGTTACTACAAAGACTATGCAGGCGGTACAGACTTTGGTGTGTATGCCAATGCTTCACGTGTTTACTTTGGTCGTCCAGAGTCGGGTACTTTAGAATCAGAATTCTCTGGTAACTTGACAGAAGTCTGTCCAACAGGTGTGTTTACTGATAAGACACATTCAGCACGCTATAACCGTAAGTGGGACATGCAGTATGCGCCAAGTGTCTGCTTTGGTTGCTCTTCTGGCTGTAACATTTCTCCGGGTGAGCGTTATGGCGAAATCCGTCGTGTTGAAAACCGTTTTAATGGTTCAGTCAATCAATACTTCCTTTGTGATAAAGGTCGTTTTGGTACGGGTTATGTCAATCGTGAAGATCGTCCGCGTCAACCTCAATTCCGTAATGGTGAAACTGTAGCAACCGTGAGTGTTGATCAGGCACTTGATCAAGTCATTGCGCAGCTTAAAGGTAAAAAAGTTTTAGGTATTGGTTCTCCTCGCGCAAGCTTGGAATCAAACTACGCACTTCGCCAACTTGTTGGTCAAGATAACTATTCAACAGGTATGTCTCAAAAAGAGCAGAACTTGGTGGAGTTAGCTGCATCTATCATGCAAACAGAGGGTATCTATAACCCGAACATGCGTGAAATTGAAAGCTATGATGCCGTGTTGATCTTGGGTGAAGACTTAACGCAAACAGCACCACGTATGGCTTTGTCGGTTCGCCAAGCTGCGAAAAATAAAGCGAAAGAAATGGCTGCTAAAACGCGTACACCTGACTGGTTAGCAGAACCTGTACAACGTATTGGTCAAGAAGCAAAATCACCGATTTATATTCTTGCTGCAACACAAACGCGTTTAGCGGATGTGGCAACAGGTGAAGTGGTTGCTTCTCCAAACGATATTGCACGTTTAGGTTTTGCGGTTGCTGCTGCTGTGAAAGGTGAAACAGTATCTGGTCTTGATGATGACGCAAAAGCATTTGCACAAACCATTGCTGATACCTTAAAAGCTGCGAAAAAGCCATTGATTATCTCTGGTACCAGCTTACAAGATCCAGCAATTATGGAAGCTGCTGCACAACTTGCTCAGAATCTAGGTGAAAATGCGGGCTTATCATTGACAGTTCCTGAAGTGAACTCAATGGGCTTAGCATTATTCGGTGGCTTAAGCTTAGAACAAGCGTTTGCACAAGATTATGATGCAGTGGTTGTAGTTGAAAATGACTTAACTCGTCGTATCCCAGTTGCTCAAGTCAAAGCTGCATTGGATAAAGCTGAAACTGTGATTGTATTGGATCACAGCGAAACTGAAACCTTGAAACTTGCAGATATTGTTCTTTCTGCTGCCAGTTTTGCGGAAGGTGACGGAACTGTAGTCAGTCAAGAAGGACGTGCACAACGCTTCTATCAAGTGTATGACCCAAGCTACTACAAGCCTGAATATGCAATCAAAGAATCTTGGCGTTGGTTACATGCCGTTGAGACAGGTCTCAAAGGTAAAGCTGTAGATTGGACACTTCTTGATGATGTGATTGATGACATCGTGAAAAATGTTCCTGTGCTTGAAGCGATTCAAGATGTTGCACCAGATGCTGGCTATCGTATCCATGGTTTAAAAATTGCGCGTGAACCACGTCGTTATTCTGGTCGTACCGCAATGCGTGCACCATTATCTGTTCATGAGCCTAAACAACCAACTGATCCTGATTCAGCATTAACCTTCTCAATGGAAGGTTATGTCGGTAATCAAACAGCGTCTTCATTGGTGCCTTTCGCATGGTCAGCGGGTTGGAACTCACCTCAAGCTTGGAACAAATACCAAGATGAAGTGGGTGGTCACTTAAAAGGTGGTGATTCTGGTGTTCGTCTTTTTGATCATTTAGCAAAACGTCCTGCACGTAGCTATGTTGCACCAACTGCTGTTGTGGTGAACCCTGAAAGCTTCCGTCTTGTACCTATGCACCATATCTTTGGTTCTGGTGAATTCACCATTAAAACACCAGCAATGGAATCTCGTATTCCTGAAGCAATGTTTGCGGTCGGTGAGCAAGATGCGACACGTTTAAATGTTCAAGATGGTCAACGTATTACGGTAAAAGCTGGCGAAACCAGCATTAGCTTACCTGTACAAGTGATTGAATATTTACCAACAGGTTATATTGGTTATCCAATTGGCTTAGCACCAACAGTTTCATTGGCAGAGCCTGTTTCTGTGGCGGTAGGAGTGTAATTCATGAATCAAGAAATTATACGTCAAACGCCACTTTGGGCTGAGAACTGGCCGATTGCCTACTCAGTGATTCAAGCCATTGTGATCTTGCTTGTGGTGGTATTGGTTGCTGCGTTGATGTCGTTTATTGAGCGTCGTCTGTTGGCATTATGGCAAGACCGTTATGGTCCAAACCGTGTTGGCCCTGGAGGTATGTTCCAGATCGTTGCCGACATGCTCAAGATCATGTTCAAAGAGGACTGGACACCAAAGTTTGCTGATAAGTTGACTTTCCGTTTAGCACCAGCAGTTGCGATGGCAACTGCGGTACTTTCCTTTATGGTCATTCCTGTGAGCCCAATGTTGGGTGTTGCAGATATGAGTATCGGTCTATTGTTCTTTATGGCAATGGCGGGTATTGCAGTCTACGCAGTGCTATTTGGTGGTTGGGCATCGAATAACAAATACTCATTGCTTGGTGGTCTTCGTTCAGCGGCACAAACCATTTCTTACGAAGTGTTCTTGGGTATTTCGTTGATGGGTGTGGTGGCGATTGCAGGTTCATTCAACCTACGTGAGATTGTTGAAGCACAACGTGATATGTGGTTCATCATCCCACAATTCTTAGGTTTCTTGATCTTTGTGGTTGCTGGTGTTGCGGTAACGCACCGTCATCCATTTGACCAACCTGAAGCTGAGCAAGAGTTGGCAGAAGGTTACCATGTTGAATATGGTGGTATGAAGTGGGGGATGTTCTTCGTTGCAGAATATGTCAACGTGGTATTGATCTCAGCATTAATCGTGACTTTATTCTTCGGCGGATGGCTTGCACCATTTAACTTAGAAATTCCATTTGTTCCGCCAGTTTTTTGGTTCGTAATTAAAACAGCATTCTTTGTAATGATGTTTGTCTTGGCACGTGGTTCATTGATGCGTCCACGTTATGACCAAGTGATGAATTTTGGTTGGAAAGTTTGTTTGCCATTGGCGTTGGTCAACTTGTTAGTGACTGGTGCTGTGATTCTGATGAATCAGGCCTAGGACAGCAGGGAGTACAAAATGTATAAAATTCTAGCTGGATTTGGATCGATTGTACGTTCGTTGTGGATGGTGTTCAGCCATGCAACACGTAAACGTGACACGATTTTATATCCAGAAGTACCAGCTGAACAAATTGTGCCTCCACGCTTTCGTGGTCGTATCATCTTAACGCGTGATCCAGATGGTGAAGAGCGTTGTGTGGCGTGTAACCTATGTGCGGTTGCATGTCCAGTTGGCTGTATTTCATTACAAAAAGCGGAAAAAGAAGATGGACGTTGGTATCCAGAGTTTTTCCGTATTAACTTCTCACGTTGCATTTTCTGCGGTATGTGTGAAGAAGCATGTCCAACGACTGCGATCCAGATGACACCTGATTTTGAACTTGCAGAATATGTACGTCAGGATTTGGTGTATGAGAAAGAAAACTTGCTCATTTCTGGTACAGGTAAATATCCAGACTATAACTTCTACCGCGTGACTGGTATGGCTGTGACAGGTAAAGACAAAGGTCAAGCGCAAAAAGAAAGTGCGCCAGTTGATGTACGGAGCTTATTACCATGATGTGGCCATTTTATTTGATGGCTCTTGTGGCCATTGTTTCAACCATCCGTGTTGTGACGAATACAAATCCTGTACATGCACTATTGAGCTTAATCGTTTCCTTACTTGCTGTGGCGGGTATTTTCATGATCGTTGGTGCGCCATTTGCTGGCGCACTTGAAATCATCGTTTATGCCGGTGCGATCATGGTCTTATTCGTCTTCGTGGTCATGATGTTAAATCTCGGACAGGACACTGTAGAACAAGAAAGCAAGTGGTTGACTTCTGATGCATGGGCATTCCCAGCGCTCATGAGCTTTCTTATGGGCTTGATTCTCGTCTGGATGCTTGGCAGTGATTACACTACTTCAGGCGCAGTGATGGGGCGTGAAATTGTTGGTCCAAAAGCAGTAGGGCAGGCTTTATTTACGCATTATCTATTATTGGTTGAAGTTGCCGCTTTGTTATTGCTTGCAGCATTGGTTGCAGCATTCCATTTAGGTAAACGTGAACCAGGTGCAGAAGAGGAAAAAGAATAATGGGACACATTCCTTTAGAACATGGTTTGATTGTCGCGACCATTCTTTTTGCACTGGGTTTTTACGGTGTGATGGTGCGACGCAACCTATTATTTATGTTAATGAGTCTTGAAGTCATGATGAATGCTGCTGCGTTAGCATTTGTTTTGGCTGGTAGTGTCTGGGCACAACCAGATGGTCAGGTCATGTTTATCTTGATTTTGACTCTTGCTGCGGCAGAGGCTTGTATCGGTCTTGCGATCGTCCTTCAGTTCTATCATCGCTTCCATCATTTGGATGTAGATGCTGCTAGTGAGATGCGCGGATGAGTACTTTATATTTAACCATTTTATTTCCGCTCATTGGTTTTATCCTTTTAGCAGCGGGTCGTAATAAACTTTCTGAAAATGTTGCAGCGATTATTGGTGTTGGTTCAGTTGGTTTATCTGCTGTATTTGCATTAATTGCAGGATTGGCATTTACCAATAGCGGTGATACCGTTTTCGTTCAGCATTTATGGACATGGTTTAATGTCGGTGGTTTCGCACCGGGTATTAGCTTACAGCTAGATGGTCTTTCTCTCATTATGATGGGAATGGTGACTGGGGTCGGCTTTCTGATTCATATCTTCGCATCTTGGTATATGCGTGGTGAAGAAGATTACGCACGTTTCTTCTCATACTTTAACCTATTTGTTGCCAGCATGTTGTTGTTGGTATTGGGCGATAACTTGGCGTTATTGTTCTTGGGTTGGGAAGGTGTAGGTCTGTGCTCTTACTTACTGATTGGTTTCTACTACTCAAATCCTGCAAATGGTTGGGCAGCAATCAAGGCATTTACAGTAACACGTGTAGGTGATGTATTTTTACTCATCGCATTGTTCTTGCTCTATCAACAATTTGGTACTTTGAATACTCAGTACATTGTTGAAAATGCAGCAACTGTAATGACACAAAGCTCATCATTGTCGATCTGGACAGCATTAATGTTGTTCTTAGGCGCGGCAGGTAAATCAGCACAAATTCCATTACAAACTTGGTTAGCAGATGCGATGGCTGGTCCGACACCAGTATCGGCATTGATCCACGCTGCAACGATGGTTACAGCGGGTGTGTACTTATGCTGCCGCATGTTCTCTGTAATGGAGATGGCACCAGAAGTAATGCAATTCATTTCCATTACAGGTGCTGTGACTTTATTGGTTGCTGGTTTTGCTGCATTAGTTCAAACCGATATCAAACGTATCTTGGCTTACTCAACCATGAGTCAGCTCGGTTATATGTTTATGGCAGTGGGTGCTGAAGCGTACCAAGCTGGTTTGTTCCATATGTTGACTCACGCATTCTTCAAAGCGTTATTGTTCTTGTCTTCAGGTGCTGTCATTTTGGCGTACCATCATGAACAAAACATTTTCAAGATGGGTGGCTTGTTCAAGCATAACAAATTCTTATTTGCTTGCTTCGCGATTGGTGGCGGTGCCTTAGCTGCGATTCCATTCTTGACCGTTGGCTTCTTCTCGAAAGATGCGATCTTGTGGCAAGTTTGGGCGCATGGTCATACTACAGGTATTGAAACCTTCGGTACGTTGTTCTGGGTTGGTGTTGCTGGTGCTTTCTTAACCTCTATCTATACTTTCCGTTTAATTTGGATCGTATTCTTTGGTGAAGAAAAGACGGCATATCACCCAATCAAAGGCGCAACTTACTGGGCTCCACTTGCGATTCTTGCTGTACTTTCAACAGGTGTGGGTGCGTTATTACAAGCGCCAGTTATCGGCATTTTAAATCAGGCAGGTATTCCTGCGTTTGCCATGACTGAAGCTCTCGCGCATTTACAGCATGGTGTTGAATTAAAAGCAGTTGGGATTGCATTGGCTGGTTTAGCCGTAGGTATTTTCCTGTTTGCTTTTGCTTATGGTGCTGTCAAGTCGTTTGCTCAAAGTTCTTTGGGTGCAGGTTTAGCGCATATCTGCCGTACAGCATTCGGTTTTGATGCTTTGTATGACATCGTGTTTGTAAAACCATATTTGTTTATTGCAAAAATCTTAGGTCGTGATCCTGTTGATGGTTTATGGCTGGTATTGCCTGCGATTGTGAAGGGTGGTAATAGCTTTACAAGCGCGCGTCAAACAGGTTCATTGCGTGAATACGCATCAAGCATGTCACTCGGTATCGTGGTGTTGTTGATGATCTTGATCGTGATTCAGGTTGTGGGGAAATAAAATGGAAAACAATTTAATTTTACCCGCACTGATTTTAGTTCCTTTCATTGCTGGTTTCATTTGTTGGTTGGTGGATAAATTCGACCAACAATTACCGCGTTGGATTGCCTTGATTGGTATGCTCATCACCTTTGGTTTGGGTATAGCTCTCTGGCAAAATGGTACTTTCAGCTACAGTATGGGTGGCCAAACGCCATCATGGGCTGCAGAGTTTTATCTTCCTTGGATTCAAACCTTAGGTATTAGCATTCACCTTGCAGTAGATGGTTTATCACTACTGATGGTGTTATTAACAGCGTTACTTGGTGTGCTTGCTGTAGGTTGCTCTTGGGGTGAGATTCAAAAGAATGTTGGTTTCTTCCACTTAAACCTCCTTTGGAGTTTAGGTGGGGTGATCGGTGTATTCTTAGCGATTGACTTGTTCTTATTCTTCTTCTTCTGGGAGATGATGCTCGTACCAATCTATTTCTTGATTGCGTTATGGGGGCATAAAGGTTCGAATGGTCGTTCGCGTGTTTACGCTGCAACTAAGTTCTTCTTATATACCCAAATTGCCGGTTTAATTATGTTGATCGGTATCCTAGGCCTTGTGGTTTATGGATACATGATGACAGGCATGATTGGTTTTGATTATAACTACCTTATGGCTGTAGCACATCGTTTACCGCCTGAAGTGGCATACGCCTTCATGTTATGTTTCTTCATTGGTTTTGCTGTGAAATTGCCAGTATTCCCATTACACGGTTGGTTACCTGATGCACATGCGCAAGCTCCAACAGCGGGTTCGGTGGATTTAGCAGGTATTTTGATTAAAACAGCGGCTTATGGTTTGCTTCGTTTTGTCATTCCATTCTTCCCAGCAGCATCGGCACAGTTTGCTGATTTTGCAATTATTCTGGGTTTGATTGGTATTTTCTACGGTGCATTCCTTGCATACCAGCAAACTGATATGAAACGTTTACTTGCGTATACGTCTATTTCGCACATGGGTTTCATTTTACTTGCGATTTATGCAGGTAATATTCTGACTTTCCAAGGCTTGATGATCATGATGTTGGCACATGGTTTATCATCTGCTGCATTGTTCATTATGTCTGGTCAAGTTTATGAGCGTTTACATACCCGTGATTTACGTTTGATGGGTGGTCTTCGTGGTCAACTGCAATACTTGCCATTCTTCTTAATGTTCTTTGTAGCAGCACTTGTTGGTGTACCAGGTCTAGGCAACTTTATTGGTGAGTTCCTAATCTTGATGGGTTCATTCAATACCTATCCGACTTTCACTATCATTGCCGCTGTGAGCTTGGTATTTGCTGGTCTATATGGTTTGATTCTGATTCATAAAGCACTTTTTGGTGTACCGAATCCAGAACAGCAGCAGCACTATACCAGTCCTCTCAAAGATCTATCTGCTCGTGAAGTTAGTATTTTAATGCTATGCGCAGTTGGTTTGGTTTGGTTAGGTATTTACCCTCAAACATTCTTGGATGTTTCACAATCAAGTATGCAGTGGATTGTAAATAGTTATATGCCAGTACAAGAAGTTGTTGAAGTCGTTCAACAGACAGCAACTCAACTTGAACATGTGGAGATGCAATAAATCATGAACTTCACACTTTCTTTTTCTGAGCTTATGCCACTGGCACCCGTAATGATTGTCGCATTGACTGCAATCGTTGTGATGTTGTTGATTGCGATCAAGCGAAACCACAATTTAATTGCGACAACTTCGGTTGTCGGTTTAAACCTTGCTGCAATTTTAATTGCGTATACCATGTTTACTGGAAGTTTTGCTCCAGTAAATGTGATGGGCATGTTTATGGTTGATCCATTTACCATGCTCTATCAATTCTTGATTTTGATTGCTGCTTTAGCATGTTGCACGTTGTCTCATGCCTATATTGAGACCTATAAAGACAATCGTGAAGAGCTTTATATCTTGTTACTGTGTTCCGTAGCAGGTGCAATGTTGTTGGTTGCAAGCTCTCATTATGCAGCGTTCTTTATCAGCCTTGAACTCATGTCAATTCCAATTTATGGCATGTTGGCGTATACCTATCAACGTAGCCAGTCGTTGGAAGCAGGGATTAAATATCTTGTGCTTTCAGCAACAGCATCGGCAATGTTATTGATGGGTATGGCATATATCTATGCTTATACTGGCTCGTTATCATTCTATGATTCAGTACAGAATTTATTTGCTGTGATTGATCAACCAATGGTGTTATTGGGTCTAGCGTTAATTATCTTTGCTGTGGCATTCAAACTTTCTCTTGCACCTTTCCATAAATGGACGCCAGATGTGTATGCAGGTGCGCCAGCACCAATGGCAACTTTCTTGGCAACTGCTGCCAAGGTGGCAACGGTTGGTTTATTTGTTCGTTACTTGTTGACTTCAGGGGCAATTTTAGAGCAATCACTGGTTACGATTTTGACAATTCTTGCAGTATTGTCAATTGTGGTGGGTAACTTGCTTGCAGTGCGTCAAGTTAATTTGAAACGTATCTTGGGTTATTCATCGATTGCACACTTTGGTTATTTATTGATTGCTTTAATCAGTATGACCTATGCGAGTTTGGGTAGTGTGAGTGTCTATGTCATTACTTATGTATTGACGACCATCGGCGCATTTGGTGCAGTTGCATTGATGTCGAGTCCTTATAACAACGTAGATGAAGCACAAAGTCTTGCCGACTATCGTGGTTTATTCTGGCGTCGTCCAATTTTGACTGCAACATTAACCGTAATGATGTTGTCTCTTGCTGGTATTCCATTAACTGCTGGCTTTATCGGTAAGTTCTTGGTGGTGTTGGCAGCAGTCACAACTCAACATTGGTTCCTTGCAGCGATGATCGTTGTGGGTAGTGGTATTGGTTTATATTATTACCTTCGTGTGATGGTTGTCATGTATATGACACCACCAGATGTACCTCGTATTGATGCTGACGCACATTGGGGAACTAAAGTTGGTGGTATCATGGTACTTGGTGCTGCATTATTAGTCTTGTTCTTGGGTGTGTACCCGGATCCGATGATTAACTTAGCATTGAAAGCAGAAATTCTGTCTCCATTGCATTTTATGATGTCACAACAGCACTAATGGTCTGATTTGTACAAAAAAGCCTCCAAAATTGGGGGCTTTTTTATTGAATAGTAAAAAAACGCTTTATAATAGTCGAAGATTTATATTAGCTAGGTACTTACTCGTGTCGATCCAAGAAATTCGTCATCCGCTTATTCGCCATAAACTTGGTTTATTACGTCGTTCAGACATCAGCACCAAGAACTTTCGTGAATTGGCACAAGAGGTCACAATGTTATTGACCTATGAGGCGACAAAGGATTTACCCGTTGTTGATCATGAAATTGATGGGTGGGCAGGGAAAGTTGCTACACAGCGCATTGCTGGAAAGAAAATTACCATTGTTCCAATTTTGCGTGCAGGCATTGGTATGCTTGAAGGTGTTTTAAATCTGATTCCAAGTGCTAAAGTCAGTGTTTTGGGTTTAGAACGTGACGAGGCAACGCTAGAGGTGCGCACCTATTATAAAAAACTCGTACCTGATGTGGCGAATCGTTTGGCCATGATTATCGATCCTATGCTTGCAACTGGGAATTCGTTGATTGCTGCGATTGATGTTTTGAAAGCAAGTGGCTGTAAAGATATTCGTGTGATGGTTTTGGTTGCAGCACCTGAGGGTATTGCTAAAGTTGAAGCAGCGCATCCTGATGTGCGTCTTTATACCGCTTCAATTGATCAAGGTCTAAATGAAGAAGGTTATATTGTTCCTGGTCTTGGTGATGCAGGTGACAAGATTTTCGGTAGTGTACAAAAAGATTAATTTTTAAAATACAGATAAAAAAGAGACGAAATCCAGCCATATAGTGTGTTGAGGGTGGATTGGCAGTCTCTTTTTTGCTTTTATATACTGCAACAATCGTATTGATCAACTAGGATAAATGTCATGAAGCAAGAGTTCTATCAAGGAAAAGTTAAACAATATAATCCTGATAAGGGATTCGGTTTTATTGCAACGGCTGAAGGAGATGTCTTTTTTCATATTTCAGATTTCCCGTCAGCAGAAGGCGAACCGAAACGAAATGAAAAAGTGAAGTTTGCTGTGGTCGAAAATCAAGGCAAATTTAAAGCTGTACAAATTGAGCGTGTTGATCCTAACCCTGCAAAAACCAAGAAAACTAAAATAGCGAATCATAATAAAGCAATTACAAGCGAACTATTATCAAATTTTCGACGTTAAATAATTCGGTGTATAGAATAAGGGTAAGCTATGCTTAGCCCTTATTCTTTGTAGAAAAGAATAAAAGTAAAGGAAGTTTTTATGTTTCTTACGGGGAAAATTAAAAATTATAATTCAGATCGTGGTTTTGGTTTTATCGAAGTAGAACATGATCGATCAGATATTTTTTTTCATATAACAGATTTTCCTAAAATAGGCGGTGAGCCAAAAACTGGGGAATTAGTTAAGTTTTTAATTGTTGAGGATAAAGGTAAATTTAAAGCAACCAATATCGTGCGGCTAGACCTGAAAGGTGTTAGTCCAGTTCATGAAGCGATTCAAACTGACATGTCTATAAAAAATATTGCTCAAAGTAACTCAAAAACAAAAGGTAAAAAGGGACTGACTTACACAATAGTTGCGATGATTATCATCGCAATTTTACTAGGACTGGTGTTTAAAAAATATCAAGCTTATCAGCAATCTCAACAACTCAAGGTCGGGCAATTGATTGAAGAGCAAAAAAGAATTATAGATGCTCAACGTCAAGCTATAGGAGATCTGCCTGATGTAAAGCTCTCTGAAAAAACAGAAAATGCATTAAAATCTACTCATAACTCCAGAGTATCAATTCAACAGCAGGTTGCTTCAGAAAATCAATTTAGTTGTGATGGGCGAACTCATTGCTCGCAAATGAGGTCTTATGATGAGGCTGTATTCTTTTTAAGAAATTGTCCCAATACCCAAATGGATGGGGATGGAGATGGAATTCCGTGCGAACGACAATTTGCACGTCATTAAGAAGATCAGGTTTAAACCTGATCTTCACAGAATTGTAAAAAGGCTTTTAAACCTGGTCCCTGATACTTTTGACGATGCACGAGCATGTAAAGAGGACGCGTTAACGCCCAGTAGGGTGTGTCTAGAATGACTAATTGTCCTTTTTCCTGCAAAGGTTCAATGGCCAATCGAGAAACACAGGTCATACCTAAACCACCTGCAACAATTTTTAAAATTGCTTCATTGTGGCCCAATGTTAAGCGAATATTTGCATCAGGTAGGTCTTGTAAAATTGCATTGTCGAATACTTCACGAGTACCAGAACCCTCTTCACGTAAGATCCATTCAACATCTAGAAAATCGGTTGCTGTGATAGGACGATTTAACTGTGCAAGAGGGTGATCGGGTGCACAACAAACAGCGAGTTCATCATTGCGCCAATGGATACATTGGAGCTGTGGGAGGTGACAAGAACCTTCAATTAAGGCTAAATCAAGTTGAAATTGATTGACGGCTTCGATCATCTGGCGTGTGTTACCAACTTGTAGTTGTAGATGAGCTTGAGGATGAAGCTGTAAAAAATCAGCCATCAGATCAGGCATCAAATAGTCACTAATCGTTAAGGTTGCACCTAAACGTAAATCAATACTTTGCAATTCACCTTTCGCCGCTTGTTCAAAAGATTCACAACGACCTAAAATTTCTAGTGCTTGGGGAAGTAAGAATCTACCCAAATCATTGAGTTGTAGACGTTTACCCAAGCGATCAAATAATGGTGCTCCAAGACCATCTTCTAAATCAGCTAAAGCCATACTTGCCGCACTTTGCGTGAGTCTGACAGCATCGCTCGCTTTGGTAACAGTTCCTTCTTGAGCGACCGCCACGAAAACAGCCAATTGGCGTAATGTCATGCGCATGTTAAAAGCCTTAACGTATTGAGAGTCTATATTTAGCAGACTCTAGAGTATTTATAAATAATCAGATCATGCTACCATGAGCACACTGTTTCGTGCCACGTTCAAATCATGTCAATTGAAAAATTTAGCGTAGAAAAAGTTTTATCGGTTCATCGTTGGACCAATACTCTATTTAGTTTTACGATGACCCGTCCAGCCCATTTTAAATTTACCGCAGGTCAATTTGCGCGTATTGGTTTAATGGTGGATGGTGAATTGGTGGTTCGTGCTTATTCAGTTGTGTCATCGCCATTTGATGAAACTTTGGAGTTCTTTTCAATTGTTGTCCCTGATGGGGTATTTACCTCAAACTTACAGCATCTAAAAGTAGGTGATGAGCTCTATCTTGAAAAGATATCTTATGGTTATTTAACACTTGCACGTTATCAGCAGCCATTACCAAAAGATTTGTGGTTATTGGCTACGGGTACGGGGTTAGCACCATTTTTATCGATGTTGCAAGATTTTGAAACGTGGAATAAATATCAGCATATCAATCTCGTTTATAGTGTTCGTACCGCTTCAGAATTGGCGTATGTTGAACGTATTCAGGAGATTGCAGCAACCTTTGGTGAAGGTCATTCTGGGTTTCAGTTTGTACCTATTATTACCCGTGATCCAAACGCTAAATTGCATGATCGATTACCAATTTTAATTGCCAATGGTCAGCTCGAAAAAGTTGTTGGATTGGAATTTAATCCAGAAACTAGCCATGTCATGTTGTGTGGCAATCCGCAAATGGTGGATGATACCAAAGAAGCATTAAAACAGCGTGGGCTAACCATGAATCGTCGTGGAGAGGGGAATATTGCGGTTGAGAATTATTGGTAACCAACCGAGAAAAATAAGTTGAATAGGATATGTGTTAATGAACAAGCATATCCATAAATTCACGAATTTCTTGAATTGCGGTATCGATGTCAGTGCTTAACCATGTCGGTTCAAACACACCTGTATAATGGGCTAAACGGTCCTGCGGTACTACAAGCCTGATTGGGCAGTCTTCTTCAAGTAAGCGCCAAGGTACAATTGGAACTTCATTATCTAAAAAAGGTTGCACATTTCGAATATCAATAATCATGGCATTGATACAGTCAGGTACAGGCATGACTGAAAACTCATCGGTACGACGACGGAAATATTCAAGATCACCCCATTTTAAAATGTAGCTCGGCTTATTAAATTCAATAATACCAATCAAATGTTCATCACGAGTGTGATGCAAAAAACATTGATGGCTAACATCAGTGTCCAATTCAAGAGAAACGCTTTGTTGACTGTAGGACATAAAGCAGAACAGTGTGGAAATGAGGGCAAGTATTATAGCTTATTTTATAGTATTGCTAAAGCGCCTATATTTTATACAAAGTATATTGAAATATAAAGTAGAGTTATGCAACTAGGGCAACGATAGTCCGAATCTTCTTCACACAATGCAACATTGCGTATTGTTAATATAAAGCTGAACAGTAAAAAGGATGAGGGCTGCTATCATGCATGATTTTAGTAAGCCACAGCCTCATGTGGCGAGTAAAGAAGAAATTACCAAGAAGAGAAGATTACCCGTTTATATTTTGATTATTGTGGGAATCTTTTTAATCGCACTGCTTGTATTTATGGTTGCTGATCATTCGGCGAAACCCACTGCCCAAGTGATTATGTCACATTTGCAGTCGGTAATTTTAAATGCATAAGCAGTTTCTTATAGACCAAATTTGATAATGGGAAAAGCCTGTTGATGTGAATCAATAGGCTTTTTTGCAATATTTTGCGGATTTTTTGTTGTATTAGTGATGCGATTCATTGATTGGAAAATAGACAAAAACTAAGGTGAAAGCATCCATAAATTATTTGCTTGCTCACTGAGTGATCATGAGTGGATCGTACAACATGTAAAAACATGACATAAGGATAACAACATGAATGATTTTTTTAGAGCCCCCTCCCAACGAGGAGGATTCGATGCCATGTACTACTGGGATCAGTTTCAGCCTATTTTAGCTGCAATCGTCATTTTACTAGTCGGTTGGATCGTGGCGTTGGTCATTGCTGCTGGCGTAAAGAAGTTACTACAAAAGCTGGATACCAATAATCGACTCTCTTCCGCGACTGGACAGAACTCAAATATTGAAAGTCTAATATCCAAGCTTGTTTTCTGGTTTGTGATGATCCTTGCGGTTGTCGGGGCCTTGAATATCCTCAACATTAGTGGTGTGAGTGATCCATTTAGTAATATGGTGGGGCGTGTACTCGCTTATTTACCAAATCTATTGGCTGCGGTTGCTGTAGGTTTCATAGGCTGGATCGTTGCTCGTTTAGTGCAAGCAGGTTTAACCAAAGTACTTGCGAAAACAGAATGGGATGAAAAGCTGAGCAGTGAGGTGGGTGTGAGCTCACTGAGTAGTAATATAGGTGAGATCTTTTACTGGCTTGTATTATTACTATTCTTACCGATTGTGCTTTCGATTCTGGGCTTAACTGGCTTGTTGATCCCTGTACAGAATATGGTAAATGATGCGATTTCATATTTACCTAATCTATTTATTGCGGGTGTAATCATCTTTGTTGGTTATATTCTGGCAAAAATTGTACGCGGTATCGTGGAAGGTTTGAGCAATAGTCTTGGCTTACAAGCACAAGCACAAAAAGTTGGATTGTTTAAAAATTCAAATGTTTCTAGATTCTTAGGTTCATTTGTTTTTGCCATCATTATCATTACTAGTTTGATTGTTGCTTTTGAAGCGTTGGGCATAGAAGCTATTTCACAACCTGCAACTGCAATGTTGAATGACATTATGCTTGCTATACCACAAATCATTGCTGCAGCATTGATTTTAATCGTAGCTTATGTCGTTTCTCGCTTTGTTGGACGATTAGTCGCTGAACTGATTTCTGGGGCTGGTGTTGATGAAGTTCCAATGAAGCTGGATTTACAGCGCTTCCTTGGTCAAACACGTGTGTCTGATATTATTGGATATTTGATCGTATTCTTCACAATGCTATTTGCAGTTTCTGAAGCTGCAAATCGACTTGGTCTGGAGCAAGTGAGCGTTCTGATTGCAATGTTTATCCAATTCGGTGCAAGTATTTTGTTAGGTGCTGTGATCCTTGTGATCGGTTTCTGGCTTGCAAATGTGGTTGCGAACGTTGTACAACGTGGTGAATACAACAGCTCTCGTTGGTTAGGTAATTTAGTTCGTATCCTCATTATGGGCTTAGTGATCGCAATGGGGTTAAAAGCAATGGGTATTGCTGACTCGATTGTAAACTTGGCGTTTGGTTTAACTTTAGGTTCAGTTGCAGTTGCATTTGCTTTGGCGTTTGGTTTAGGCGGTCGTCAACCTGCTGAACGTTTGCTGACGGATTTGCTTGATAAGGCAAAAAATGAAGCAAAACAACCAAATCCTTTACATCAGGAGCAACAAAAGCCCGTGAATCCGGTGAATCCAACACCGCCAACTTCACCAAATTCTGATGAATAGAAAAAATAATCTTTGATTTTTTCAGTCAATTCGACCACTCTAACAGGGTGGTCGTTTTGTTTATATCTGTGCTATTGATCTTTATCATAGAGAGGAAACAGAACATTTCTACACTATGATGAATGCTTTCAATCAAAAAAATGACCTAAAAAGCAATTCATTTATATATAAGGTCTGTTTATATTTCACCTTACGAGCGATAGCTCTCATTGAAATATAGGATGAAAATAGCAACAAACCCCTAATATCAATCGTCTCTAAATAAAAAATCGACAGGAGAATGAAGTGAAGAGGCCAAATCGTGTATTCACACCTATTATCATTGCTGGGATTACTGTTGGGTTCTTAGCGAGTGCTTATAAATTTGTATTTGCAAAAGCAAATAATGAAAAGCAACAGTCACAGTTAAATACTCATAAAAAATCAAATTTAGATGATGCCAAACGGGATGAACGCTGATAAAGCCGTTGCTTTGAGCTAAAGTATTGGTATTTGGCTCATCCATGCTTTGCACAAATGAGGATTATACAAATTGCGCTGCGGCTTGTGCTGACGACCATGCCCATTGAAAGTTATATCCTCCTAGATGTCCTGTAACATCCAAGACTTCACCAATAAAATATAAGCCTTTTTGTTTTTTACTCTCCATGGTTTTAGAGGAGATTTCGGTTGTGTCTACACCACCGAGCGTGACTTCTGCGGTGCGATAGCCTTCCGTTCCTGATGGTTTAACTGTAAATGCATGCAGTTGAGTTGCGATGTGTTCGAGTTGAGCGTCGCTGATATTTCCAATTGTAATTTCACTATGTTCGGCCCAAATGAGTTGCTGTAATTCGAGAACAATGCTTTTGGCTGTGAACTCACTGAGCAACGTTCTGAGTAGAACTTTCGGTTGTGCTTTTTTCTTATCTTTGAAAAATTGACTAAAATCTTGGCTTGGAAAGAAATCAATTTTAAAACTTTCACCGACATGCCAATAGTTAGATAGTTGTAATGAACTTGGTCCGCTTAAGCCACGATGGGTAAATAACAAGGCCTCAGTAAATTGATGACGATCATTTATGAGTGTGGCATCTAAAGCATTGCCACTCAGTCGGGTCGTGACTTCTTTGAAATGATCAGAAAAGGTAAATGGAACGAGGCCTGCACGGGTCGGGAACACATGATGTCCAAATTGTTTGGCAAGCTCATAACCAAAACCTGAACCACCTAAGGTTGGAATCGATAAGCCGCCTGTGGCAACCACCAAAGATTCACAGTGATATGTGCCTTGATTGGTCTCAATGATAAAACCTGTATCTGCTTTTGATTGAACGTGCTCAACTTCACAATGGGTATGGATCTGAACACGCTTTGCTTTATCACATTCTGAAAGTAACAACTCAAGAATTTCTTTAGAGCCTTTCAGCGTGAAGAGCTGACCATGTTTACGTTCTTCGTATTCAATTCCGTATTCACAGACTAAACCAATAAAGTCCCAGTTGGTGTAGCGGGTGAGTGCTGAAATCACGAAATGCGGATTTTCTGAAAGATAGTTGGATGGCTCTACATCAAGATTGGTAAAGTTACATTTACCGCCACCAGACATTAAAATCTTTTTGCCTACCTTATTGGCTTTTTCGAGAACAACAACTGAACGTCCACGTTTACCTGCTTCAGCAGCCAACATCAAGCCAGATGCGCCAGCACCTAAAACAACAACATCAACTTGATGAACCATGGACATTACTCGATCGACGAAAAGCGGGCAATTATAAAAGATTTATGCAGTATTTAATATGTTTTCAGTTTTCCTTGGAGTCCGCCAGTATGAATCGCCAAAATACGGGTATCAGTCGGAAAATGATATTGCTGTATTAAATCAAACAATCCCATCATCATTTTAGCGGTATAGACCTGCTCTAAAGGGATTGCATATTTCTGCTCAAAGTCCTGCATAAATTGCAGCAATTCAGGTGTGATTTTGGCATAGCCACCGCAACAATAAGCATCGGTTAAAGACCAATTTTGCTTATCCGTCCATTGTTGAATTTCTGATTTGAGGAAATCACCTTTGAGTGCAGAAAATCCTAAAACCTGTTGCTGATCTGAACTACTTTCGATTATCCCTGCAATAGTTCCACCTGTACCCACAGCACAACAAATCACATCATAATTTTCTCGATCCTCCTCAGACAATATTTCTTTTGTCCCTTGTATTGCAAGTTCATTTGTTCCGCCTTCTGGAATAATTAACGTATTTGGATAAAGCTGTTTTAATTGTTGTAAATACTCAGCTTCATGGCGTAGGCGATATTCAGATCGACTAACAAAATGCAGTTGCATACCAAAATTTTGTGCTGTTTGTAGTGTTGAGTTTAATGTTTGAGACGCGAGTTCTTCACCTCGAATGATGCCTATACTTTGAAAACCAAAATATTGAGCCGCATACGCCGTTGCCGCGATATGATTGGAGTAAGCCCCACCAAAAGTGAGCACTTGCTTATAGACTTGTTGATGGGCTGCACGTAAGTTGTATTTCAATTTAAAAAATTTATTGCCTGAAATCTGAGGATGAATCAGGTCAAGACGCTTGATCGTCAGTTGAACTGGATAAGGCAGATCCAATGTTTGATAGGGTGTGGGAAAAGCAATGTGATCAAACATTTTGGTAAGTTAAAAATGGATTTGATCACATTGTAAATGGATTTGATTGAGAATGTCAGTATGGCTTAAGAATCGGTATCCACGGATGTCACCACGGACATGCCAGGACGTAAATTTTCGATACCTTCTTGATCAGGATCAATCGCAATACGAACGGCAATTCGTTGAACCACTTTGGTGAAATTACCTGTTGCATTATCAGGTTTCAATACACTGAATTCTGATCCAGCTGCAGGAGAGATTTGTTCAACACGCCCTGTAAATTTTTGATGTTTCATGGCATCAACAGTGAAAGAAGCTTTCTGACCTATTTTCATATTGGCAATCTGTGTTTCTTTAAAGTTAGCGATCACCCATGTTTGTTGTGGAATCAAGTAAAGTAATTGTGAACCTGCGGCAACATATTGACCGACACGAGGATTCACTTCACCCAGTTGGCCGTCCAGTGGCGCGACTATGGTGCTGTAATCTTTAGTGGTATTGGCTTGATCCAGTTGTGCTTGCGCGCTGTTGACCTGTGCTTTTAAACCAGCTTCCGCCACTTGTGCGGTTTTTAAAGCCTCTTGTGCCACTAGAATATTGGCTTGGGCTTGTTTGAGTAACGCAAGATTGTTTTGTGCATCGGCTGCGGCCTTATCTTGCTCAGATTTGGATGCTGCGCCACTATTGCCCAATTGTTGATAACGTTTCAGTTGTGCCAGTGATAAATCATATTGCGCTTTGACCTGATCAAGCTTGGCTTGTGCCGCTACGACATCGGCTTGGCGTTGTGCGATGGCTTGAGTTTGATTGGCAAGGCTATTTTGAGCTTGTTCTACACCTGAAACCGCTTGTGTAACTTTTTGATCATAGGTTGTTGCATCGATATGCATCAACACTTGACCTCGTTTCACATGATCAAAATCTTTGACCAGTACATCTTTGATATAACCATTGATTTGTGAGGACAATATCGTGGTTTTCCCTTTGATATAACTGTTGTCGGTCTGCTCAATCGCTGTATGAAAGGGACCAATTTTCCATGCCCATAAGATGATGGTAATACCTACCAATAAAACCAACAGCATCCACCATAAGGTTGAACGCTTAGTTTTGATCAACTTACTTGCTGGCGGAGGAGGCGGTGGCATCTCAGCAGCTTGAGTTGTATTGCTAGACTGAGGAGGTGTTTCAGCATTTATTGCTGGACTTTCCTGAGTCTGCTTTTCGGTATTATCTTTGGTTTCTTCTGCCATAATATTTTCTCAATCAAATGTTTAACTCGAAGTGCTTGGTAGGGATCTATTTTTTATCGTTTTATATTTCTCACGGGCATATTTAAATAAGCCCCATATCAAGAGAATAATCGCGAAAATACCATTGAGCACAATCACATCGTTATAGGCACGAACTTGTGCTTCGCGGGTCACAACTTGATTCAAGTTTTGCATCGCTTGTTTATTTTGCAAAACAGGATCGGTTGTATTTAACATGGCACTCTGTTCATAACTTTTTATGCGTTGGGCAACAGTTGGGTCGGTTGGGTTTAAATGGCTATTAATTTCAATTTTATAATCATAGGTATGCTGTTGTTGGTAAGTGTTGAAAAAGGATGAACCGACTAAACCTCCAAAATTTTGTGTGGCCGTAAAGAGCACAACAAAGGTAACGACGTATTGTGGGCCACGTTGTAAAGTACGTACAAAGCCCATCAATAACAAAGGACCAATAAATACGCCACCAGCAAAACTAACAAGAAACTGACTTCGATAGAAGTTTGCAGGACGTACATCACTGGTTAGGTGATAATCCAAGATACATGCGACTAAGATTAGAAACTCTGCCAAAAACAAATTCAAAATCAGGCGATCTTTATGAAAGGTCAATGCACTAAAGACTGAGCCTGCAATGGTCCCACAAAATATGACGCTATAAAGCGGAACAAATTGGTCAGGTCCCATTCCCATGGTTTTTAGAAAATTAACAGCCGCATAGCTTTGTTCTGACATCAACAGACGTAAGGCAAATGCACTAAAGATAAACGTAAGCAGGTCGCTTGTTGCCAGCCAGCGCGTCATAATCAGTGGATTGGCACGATAATGCTCATAAGTTAAGCCTAAGACAATCAGGCAAAAGCCGACAATTAACACATAAGCCAGCCAAGGACTATCAAACCACCAAAGAATAGGGCCTTGCGTGAGAACAATACATAAGCAAGCAAAACCTGGCGCCAGTAAGGCAAATGTAAAGAAATCTTGCTTTTCAAAAACAGCAAGACGCAGACTTCGAGGTAATTTGAGTGCAACCACCATGGCAAAGCAGCAAATGGCCAATCCCAGTTCAAAGGTATAAATCACATCCCATTGATTAGCACTTAAGAGAAAGGGTGAAATCATCCATGCCAGTGGTAGACCGAGTTGCTGAAAGCCAAATGCCAGATAAATGCCTTTCGCTAAATCAGCTTTACCAAATGCCTGCATGGTGTAATACATCCCAAGCGAACTTAATGGCGCAGCTGCAAGACCTGCAATAAAACGGACAATCAATGCCATTTCATAAGTCTGTACGATGAGATGGAGAATTAACACACCAATAAAAACCAGCAGACCGATCTCAGAAAATAGACGTAGACCGTATTGTTGGCGTGCTTTAAATAAAATTAAGTTGGCGCTGACATTTGCCATCACATACGCTGCGGGGAGCCATGCCGCTTGAGAAGGAGTTAAACCATACTCACCTTGGAAAATAGGTAAGTTCGCAATCACAAAGCCGTTACTTAAGCTGGCAGCAATACAGATAAATAAGCCAATAAAAAAATAAGCGAAACGTTTCGGTGTGGCATGAGCAATTGCTGCAGGCGAGCCCGGTAGTGTGGGACGCTCTTCAGCAGACCAATCTGGTGGAGTTTCAAGGTAGCGAGGGCTTTTATCCATATGATCCTCGAACTAAATTTTAATGCCGTTTAATAATAATTCTATTGCTCGTTTGGCTAGCTGAACTTGATCAGCGGCATTATGTCCCTGAAATGAAGAACCTAAGATTCCCACAATCATAGAAAAATCTTGTGGTGTAAGATCAGGACGGCACAGTTTATGTTCTATTGCTTGGTTAATTAGTGGTTGTAATGCTTTATCACGCCGTGCATAAATGTTTAACATGATTGGGTCATGACGATCAACAATACGCCAGTAATCAATAAGAACAATTAGATGAGGAACTTGTTCAACATAGCTTTCGATTAAGCGAAGAAAGCCATCATCAAAAGCCAGTAAAGTCTGTACATGATCTTCGAGTCTGGTCATGGCTTGTTCGAGTAAAGCCACAATCAATGCTTTACGGTCAGCAAAATTACGATAAAACGTTGCACGTCCCACACCTGCGTGGTCAATGATGGTTTGTAAAGGAACATGCACACCATGGATTCGAAAAATCTCTTCTGCGGCATGGAGCAATTCATCACGATTTTGAATCGCACGTTGCTGACGTTTTATCATTTTGGGGATTCATAGAAAATTTAGCTAAATTTAACGGACATTATTGTCCGTTGTAAATTTAAGTCATTTTAATTTTTGTTTTAGTTCGGTAAAAGCATGCATTGACGGGCAACACATGCTGATGGTTATTAATCTTTAAAATGTACGGGAATCCATTGATAGCTTTTCTGATCTGCTGAGTAAATATGCCCAATACCCGGAAATGGTAAATGTGGTGCAGCAATGGTTTGGCCATTTTTTGCAAAATTCGCAAATTGTTTTAAACGGGTTTGTATTGCTTTTTTCGGATCAATATCATATTCGATCGCCGTTTCAGGTTTATCAAATTGCACAGTATGAGAATGAACAATATCGCCGATGAATACTACGCTTTGGTCTTTAGTTTTTAACTCATAACTGTAGTGCCCCGGTGTATGTCCTGCCGTGTTGATCACTTTAAAACCTTGAATTTCATCACCGAGCTTGAAGGTCTTGAAACGTTGCTTGGCTTGATAGGGTGCAATAGCTTCTTTGATCTTTTCGACTGTACCTAAGTAGTTGGCTTGTTTGTCTTTTGGTAGTTTTGCTATTTGTTTCGGATCTAACCAATATTTAGCTTCATCATCTGATACATAGACTGTCGCATTAGGAAAATTGGCAGTGCCTTTTTGACTAATGCCACACACATGATCTGGGTGTAAATGAGTGAGTAAAATCGTATCGACCTGTTCAGGTTTATATCCTGAAGCGACTAGGTTTTTCAAAATAGAACCAAGATGCGCACCGAAGCAACTTTCAGCACCGCTATCGACTAAAACCAATGATTTGCCAGTATTGACGAGAAAAGCATTAATCGAGGTTTGCACGCCTTTGTCTTGATCAGCATAGTATTTTTTTAAGATTTCTTGGACTTGTTGTGGCGATATATCTTTGAATAAGGTTGGCGACATAAAGTTGCTGCCATCGAGCAGGGCAGTGATTTGCACATCACCCACTTGGTGCTGGTAAAAGCCAGCGACTTGTTTTTGTTGTTCAATGATTGGCAGGGTTTTGTTTGTTTCTGCTTGAGTGAGTAAAGGAACGCTGCTCAAGAATGAGATAGAAAGGAGTATGGCTGTTTTTTTCATAAAATACTTCTCTAAGTTTTAATTTATCTTACTTTTAACATAATTTATGTGTAAGTTATTTTTCTAGCAATATTTGTATTTACAAAAATAAATAATATAATGAAATATGACAAATTTATATGCTTTAGGCTTAAATAACAATGAAATATCAATCCGATTTATGTACAATAATTGATTGCCCTCCTCAGAGTTGTGCTAATATTCAGAGACCAGCTTATCGATTCGTATTTAATCCGATTTGTAGTAAAAGTTTTATTCCACAAGGTAAAAAAAGCCCACAACGAGTTAATAAAGCAGCTAATGATACTGAACGTTGCTCATTGTTAGGATTGTCAATGTTTACAACTGAAGCAAAAGCAATTTCTAGATATAAGTATTTAAAAAAAATGATTAGAAATATTGATAAAACAATTGGTACACATCTAGCAATAGGTACTATTGAACCTAAACATGGTCTTGTAACTGAACCAAATGGTCATGGCCATTATGATTTATTTGAGTATAAAAATATAGATTTAAGCTCTGATTTTAAAATAATGCTTGATCTTAGTGGTGTATAAAATGATTGATTTAAAAGGGTCATATTTACAAAATCTTCCATTGAAAAATTTAGTATGGAATAGAGATCTTATATATTTTGAGGGGCCTTTATTATCTGAGTTTATCTCAGGAAATGGAGAGAAGTATTTAAAATATTGGTGTGACTGCGATAATGAATATAATCGTTGGATGTTGTTCAGAATAAAAGAAGAAGATAGGTTGAGACTAGTATTGGGTGAGCTATCACTAGTCAGTTGTATTAAAGAAAAGACTGGTAGCTTTGTTTTTTTTATTGATGAAAATGAGAATAAATCAAACTATAAACTTGTAGATTTGTCTGATATACCTGATGATTATTATCCTGAGCAAGATTCTTATTTAAATATTGAGGACTATGTTGAAGATAAAGATATTACATCTTTAGTGTTTGAAAATAATTGGAAATTTGATGATTTAAAAGAGGTATATAGGAAGTTAACACAGTTATATGATTTTATTTTTGTTGCAAAGAAACAACTGGGGAGTTCTGGAGGAATGCCATGGCAAGGTGGTTTTAGTGCTATGCATTTTTATAATAAATTAAAAGATATAATACCACAAGCATCTAATTCAAATTTAGATGCAATTCATTATGCATCACCTGGTTATATGAAAATGGAAATGGATAGTGATATTGCTCAATTAACTTTTAAAGCAATTAATGAATACAAAAATGAAAAAGATGTTATTGATCAAATTTATACTGATTTATATAATAGAATAAAAGATTTAGGTCTTAATGGTTTAACTTTGGCTAAAGCAAGGGATGAGTTTTTATCAGATCAAGATTGCCAAAAATATTATAATTTATTAATTTCTAAATTATATTGTGTAGACTCTGTGTGGTTAGATAGTTTTGCAGATTATGATTTTGAACGATGTAAAATTATAATGGCTCATACACGTAGATTAAAAAGTTTTTATAGTTTTATTGATGATCAACGTATACGTGTCGTTACAGCAGTTATTAATTAACTTTATAGAGTTTAAAAAGCCCCTACACAAGTAGAGGCTTTTTCATTTAAGAACTAAATCCTAAGACACTTTATCACCAGCTTTAGCACCTAATTCCGGTGAAATCACCCAAACACCTTCACCATTACCCGCTGCAAGTACCATACCGTTAGAAATACCAAAACGCATCTTACGTGGTGCAAGGTTAGCGACCATCACCACCAATTTACCTTTTAAGTCTTCAGGCTGATAGAACTCACGGATACCACTAAACACATTACGCGGCTCAGCTTCACCTACATTTAAAGTGAGTTGAAGCAACTTATCCGAACCCTCGACAGTTGAAGCTTCTAAAACTTCAGCTACACGGAGGTCAACTTTCATAAAGTCTTCAATACCAATGATTTCAGCTTCACCCACTTTAGGTTCAGGCTTCTTCTCAGCTTTCTTGTCTTTTTTCTTTTCCACTTTTGGTGCTTCTGCCGCAGCGGCTAAAGAGTCTTTCGATGCATCAACCATAGCTGCAACTGCTTTAGGATCAACACGCTGCATCAGCGGTTGGAATTGAGCAATTTCGTGTGCAACGAGGATTTGCTGACGAGATGCAAAGTCAAAACTTTCAAGTTGTAAGAAAGCTTGTACTTGAGCCGCAAGTGTTGGAAGAACAGGGGCCAAGTAAATCGCAAGCTGACGGAATAAGTTGATACCGACTGAGCAAACGTCATGAACTTGTTGTTCTTGACCTTCTTGCTTTGCAAGTGCCCACGGTTTTTTCTCATCAATATATTGATTCGCTTTGTCCGCAAGCGCCATGATTTCACGAATAGCCGCAGAGAATTCACGCGCTTCATAGGCTTGCGCAATTGAATCGCCCGCATCAATAAAGCTTTGAACCAATTCAGGCTCAGCACAAGTGCTAGAAAGCGTATTATTGAAATTGCTGTTAATGAATTTTGCACAACGGCTGGCAATATTCACCACTTTACCGACAAGGTCAGAATTCACTTTTTGAACGAAGTCATCCAAATTTAAATCTGAATCTTCAACTTTGTCTGAAAGCTTAGAGGCAAAGTAGTAGCGTAAATATTCAGGATTCAAGTGCTGTAAATAAGTTTCAGCTTTGATGAAGGTACCGCGAGATTTCGACATTTTTTGACCGTTCACGGTCAAGAAACCATTGACGAACAAACCTGATGGCGTGCGGTAGTTTGCACCTTCTAGCATTGCAGGCCAGAACAGTGCGTGAAAGTAAACGATGTCTTTACCGATGAAGTGATAGACTTCTTTATCGCTGTCTTTTTTCCAAAAGTCATCAAAGCTTAGATCAGGACGTTTGGTTTTGATGTAGTTTTCAAAACTCGACATATAACCAATCGGAGCGTCTACCCAAACATAGAAATATTTGTTTGGCGCATCTGGAATTTCAAAACCGAAATAAGGCGCATCACGCGAAATATCCCAATCTGATAAACCTGCTTCAAACCACTCATCTAGTTTGTTGGCAATCGAAACAGGTAGGCGACCTTGGTCACGCGTCCATTTCTGTAAGTATTCTGAAAAATTCGGAAGTTTAAAGAAATAGTGATCTGACGATTTCTCAACAGGAGTCGCACCACTCAAAGTTGAGCGTGGATTGAGTAATTCAGTTGCATTGTAAGTTGTGCCACACACTTCGCACGCATCGCCGTATTGATCTTCCGATTTACATTTTGGGCACGTGCCTTTAATGAAACGGTCAGACAAGAACATGCCTTTTTCAGGATCAAATAATTGTGTGACAGGGCGAACAGCGATATTGCCTGCTTCACGGTTTTTGATGTAAATCTCAGATGCACGTGCTTTGTTTGCATCACTATGTGTTGAATCATAATGATCAAAATGCACACCAAAACCATCGAAATCACGAATGTGTTCTTTTTGAACATTGGCAATTTGCGCTTCAGGACTGATGCCGTTTGCTTCAGCACGTAACATGATCGCTGTACCATGAGCATCATCCGCACATACGTAAGTCACGTCATGACCCATTGCACGCATCGCACGAACCCAAATATCTGCTTGGATATAACCGAGTAAGTGACCCATATGGATAGGACCATTGGCATAAGGGAGGGCATTGGTGACTAAAATTTTACGCACGGATATTGTTCTCTCATTCGTATTTGCAAGGCAGATGATTTTACATGACTTGACCCCGACTTGCACAAGGGATTCAGTGAAATATTCAAAGATCACATACTCTGCATCTGCTTAACGGTTACGTTGTGCTTTGAGTTCTTTCTCAGCGAAATAATTTTGCCTTTAGACAAGAAATGGATGTAGTAGCTCTTGAGACCATCTGTTTTTGGATCAAGCGTAATTTCAGCGTACATTGGAGTTTGCCAAAGCTCATCACTGCCTAGAGTCCCTAACCATGCCTGTGCTTTTAACGTCACAGTAAATTGATCCCTAATTTCAAGGTCAGTAATGCTGAGTTCGCTACACCAATGTTCAGTTTTCGGAAACTCGGCTTTAGAAAATTTCCAGCAAATCGTCAGCGCTAAACTGCTTTCAACTGGCGCTTTATCATCACTGATTTGATCAATAACAGGAATTAATTGTTCAGCCAGATCCTGTTCAAAAGAAAGAATCATATGCTGGATTCTTCTTTTACTTGAAAGAATATAATTCAGACGTTTTTCTTGAGCTTGAAGTTCATGTTGAATTTCTAAAAGTTCATTTTCATTCATAACTTTATAAATAAGTTTAAGATATCGTTAATGCGAAAGTATATCTGATCTATTTCGCTATATTGTGAATAGTTTTTAATTGAAATTTGATGGTTGTAAAAATGATCGAAACACCAAGACTGATTTTGCGCCAATGGCGAGATAGTGATTATCCATGTTTTGCTGAAATGGGAACTAATCCTCAAGTGATGCAGTATTTTCCGAATCTGCTGTCACGAGCAGAAAGTGATGCCTTGATTGATCGTATGAAGTTAATTATCGAGACGAAAGGCTGGGGTTTTTGGGCAGTAGAATTAAAAGAAACCCAACAATTCATAGGATTTGTTGGATTGCATGATCAGCCCATACAATTTTCATTTTCGCCTTGTGTTGAAATTGGTTGGCGGCTTGATCAGGCATATTGGGGGCAAGGCTACGCATCAGAAGCTGCGAATGCCGCTTTGGATTTTGCATTTGAACAGTTGCAACTGAATAAAGTTGTATCTTTTACAACTTTGGAAAATGAAAAATCACAAGCCGTAATGAAAAAGTTAAAAATGAGAAAAATCACAGAATTCCAACATCCTGCTTTGGCATCCGATCATCCATTGAGCAGGCATGTTTTATATGAAATCTCTAGGAAAGAGTTTCATAATCAAGGTTGATGTTGTTCATTTATATGATTTTTATATCTAAAAAATTCAAAAGGTTATCAGTCGGATATGAAATGAATCTTCCTGTATCCCAATTGTTTCAATTTGCAGCAATCACTAAAAAAATCATCTAAATGCGCTATAAATAAATCTAGCTCCAACAATATGTACTTTGCTTATTCGTTAGTGAGGAAATACCATGACAAATGACAAAATTGATGAATTAAAAACTCAAGCAGCTGAATTGGGTGATGATCTTAAACACAAAGCAAAAGAAGCTCAGCTACAAGGTGAAAAAGCGGTTGATGACTTAAAACACTCTGCTGAAGAATTGAAATTAAAGGGTGAAAAAGCACTCGATGATTTAAAGAGAGATGTATCGGAGCAAGGCTCAGAAACTAAAGATGCTTTTTCAAGCAAGGTGGATGAGGCGAAAGCAAAACTAGAAGACACACAACATAGTCTTCAGGAAAAGTTTGATCATTTAAAAGAAGAAGCAAGTCATAAATTGGACGATGCGAAAGCAAAAGCGGCTGAGTTAAAAGATGATGCTGCTGCCAAGTTTGATGATTTGAAAGCTCAAGCGAGTCACAAATTAGATGATTTGAAGAAAGCTGCAACTGATACCATTAATAAGTTCAAAGGTTGATGCTTAGCACTTTTTGAATAAATCTAGACGCTGATATTGACTGAAGAAAGTGCATTTAAAAAATGCGCGACAATCTTCTGAGATATGAGCGTCTATTTTTTATATTTGTAGCTTAAGTAATGAATTTTAGTCTGCAACGTGATTCATTTATAAAGTGGCAACCGCTATTAATACTGCTAAACTAACCAAACTCAGTGATATGTTGACCTGTTTTTGGAGTAAACAAAATGTCGTGGCTTTCTTCCTTAAAATCTGTTTTTTCACCAGCTCAAGAGGTGAAGGAAGACGAAATTCAAGCAGTGCTACAGAATTATGTTTTGCCAAACTCTGAAAATGCTTTAAAAGATCGAATTAGCCAAGTCAATGTACAAGGTCGTATCTTACAACTGACCATCAATACATACCCACAAGAAAAAGATCATTTGCAACAAATTCATGACGAGTTGGCTGATGCTTTGGAAAGATGTGGAATCCAAGAACTTAATCTTCATATTATTCAACAAAAACATGCCGCACATGGAGAGGCGGGGCATAGCTGTTCATCTCAACCTAAAGCTGAAAATAGTAATAAGTTACCGCCTGTGATGGATGCTTCTCCAAAAGCTGAGGAAGATCCGAATAATCCTCCAATCCAGAAAGCCGCACCACAGCAACGAGATGTGGCACCACATCCACGTATTCAAAATGTGATTTTGGTGTCTTCGGGGAAAGGTGGTGTAGGTAAATCAACAACCACTGTAAATTTAGCTTTGGCACTACAAAAACTTGGTTTGAAAGTTGGTGTACTTGATGCGGATATTTATGGCCCAAGTATTCCAACCATGTTAGGAAATGCAGGCCGTACGCCACAAATTGAAAATGAACATTTTGTTCCTTTAGATGCCTATGGCATGGCGGTTATTTCGATTGGTCATCTTATTGGGACGAACAATACGCCTGTGGCTTGGCGTGGGCCTAAGGCAACGGGTGCATTGATGCAGTTATTCAATCAAACATTGTGGCCAGATTTGGATGTATTAGTGATTGATATGCCGCCAGGTACAGGTGATATCCAACTCACTTTAGCGCAGCGTATCCCTGTAACTGGGGCTGTGATTGTCACCACACCACAAAATGTCGCGCTCATGGATGCCGTGAAAGGGATTGAATTATTTAATAAAGTGAATATTCCTGTACTGGGTGTGATTGAAAATATGTCAACGCATATTTGTTCGAACTGTGGACATGAAGAACAGATTTTTGGTATCGGTGGTGGCGATCAGCTTTCTGAACAATATGATATTCCATTGTTGGGGCGTTTACCCTTAGATGCAAAAATCCGTGAACATGCTGATAATGGTCAACCGAGTGTCGTAGTTGAAGATGATGCAGCAGAAAGTTATATGAATATTGCAGCAGTAGTGTTGGAACAAATGAATAAATTACCTCAGCGTCAGCGGGACGATAAGCGTATTTTCTAACAACGCCTAGCCCAACAAAATTGTTGGGCTTTTAATTGTGTGCTTGTAAAAATATAACGTTTAGTAAAAATTGGCATGTCGATTGCTTCATCTCAATTTTAATTTGAGATGAGTTTTATGAAGCGGTTGAAATATGCTGTCGGTATTGTAGGTGTTTGTGCTGCCTTTTTATTTAGTGCATGCAATAGTGATGAATCTAAAAAAAAACAATGAAACCCAGCAGCAAATGAAATTACAACCTATCGTGATCCAAGGTGCATTACCCGTAGAATCTGAACGCATGGCTGCAAAGTTAGATCATGTAACTGTTGAAACCATTGGTGGTTGGAAATTTTGGAAAGGTACCTACAAAGGTTACCCGATGATTATTTCTAAAACACGTATGGGGATGAGTAACTCAGCAGCAGCGACTGCGATTGCGATTCAAAAGTATCAACCAATAGCCATTATTAACCAAGGGACATCAGGTGGACATGACCCTGAATTAAATGTTTTTGATATTGTTCTCGGAAAATATACGACCAATATTGGTGCATTTAGAACACCGCAACAACCAATTGGTGGTGGTTCAGATGCCTTAACATGGCATGAAGCATTTGATGTACTGCCTGAAGATGAATCTGATCCAGAGCCAATTGCCATTCGTAAGTTTGAGAGTGATCCAGAGCTTTTAATTGCAGCTTATGCGGCAAAAGCAAGCTATAGCAAAGGACAAGTTGTTGAAGGAACGATTGGTTCAGCAGATGTTTGGAATAATGAATTGGATCGAATTAAATTTTTCCATAACACATATGGAACTTCAGTTGAAGAAATGGAAGCTGCATCAGTTGCGCAAATTGCTCATCAATTCAATGTACCATTTCTTGGGATTCGGATCTTATCCAATAATATCACCAATAATGGCGCTTACGACCCTGCGACAGGAGAAGCATGTCAGGACTATGTCTTAGATGTTGCAGAACAATACATGAAAGCAAAAAGCGAGTTGAAATAAAGCGTTGTATGTTCCGTATGAAAAGAAAAGCGGTCTTGACGACCGCCTTTCTGAAATTTGCTTAAACTTCGAGTTTAAATGTTCGAAGACGATGGACTTTCTTTCTTGGCTTGTAAAATATTCATTGCAATTGAAAGACCGACCATCACTATTCCGATCAGATCAGTTCTGCCCTCAGGCATAATCATCAGTAATGCACCGATCCCTAAAATTAAACGCCAAACTAGATTCATTGAGGTTTTAAAATAGCCCTCTACCGCAGCGCCTAAAGCCAAGATACCAACAATTGATGTAACCGTAATACTGACAATACTCCAGATTGGTGGAAGCGCAAACTCGCGTGCATTCAATGCAATATTAGTCGTATCAATCATTAGCATTGCAGGGTTATAGACAAACAAGAAGGGTACGATAAAGCCTGCTAGAGACAATTTGAGTGCCTGAAAACCAGTTTTCATCGGGTCGCCCCCTGAAATACCAGCCCCAGCAAAAGCAGCCAAAGCAACAGGAGGGGTGATATTGGCGAATAAACCAAAATAGAAAACGAACATATGAGCAACGAGGATAGGCACATCAAAATGAGCCAAAGCAGGGGCAGCCATTGTTGCCGTGATGATATAGGCAGGAATAGAAGGAAGTCCCATACCTAAGATCATGGAAGCGACCATAGTAAATAATAAGGTCAGAAACAGATTTCCTGCGCCGACACTCATGATATAAGAGGTCATCACCGATCCGAAACTGGTTAAGCTCACCACACCAATAATTAAACCAACCACCGCACAGGCAGACATCACTGATAAGGATTGTTTAGCACCATCCGCAAGCGCCTCTAAGATCTGTTTGAATCCCATACGCGTGGTTTTGCGAAGATTGGCAACCACGATTGTTAAAAGAATTGTGTAGACGGCAGCATAACTGACAGGCATAGACTGAAATAAGAAAAAAACTAACGCCACGATTGGAATCAGTAAATGTCCGCGTTCTTTTAATACTTCTTTAACGCGAGGAAGGTCAGCTTTAGGCAAGCCTTTTAAATTATCCCGACCTGCACGGAAGTGCACTTGGGAGATTACCCCAAGATAATAGAGCAATGCAGGGAGCACCGCAGCAAGGGCAATAGTGCCATAACTGACCCCTGTTGTTTCAGCCATAATGAATGCACTCGCGCCCATAATTGGCGGGAGAATTTGTCCACCAACTGAGGCACTGGCTTCCACCGCACCCGCAAAATTCTTTTGATAGCCAATTTTTTTCATCAAAGGAATAGTGAAGGAGCCTGTTCCCACCACATTTGCGACCGCTGTACCGTTAATACTGCCCATAAAGCCACTAGAAATCACAGCAACCTTTGCAGGGCCACCTTGTTTATGACCTGCTAAAGCCATTGCGAGATCATTGAACAGTTTGCCCATACCAGATTTGGCAAGAAATGATCCAAATAGGATAAATAAGAAAATGAACGTGACCGATGCACCGATGGCTGATGAATACAAGCCCTCAGTTTTTAAATACATTTGACCAAAAATATCGCTCACACTATATGGTCGAGTGAGTAAGCGGTCAGGCATCCAATTAAAATGACTAATGAATGGATAGGCGAGAAAAACCAACCCTAAAATCGGGAGCATCCAGCCCATGATTCGTCGTGCCGCTTCAATGACTAACACAACCGTCATGACTGCAAACACAATATCCATGGTATTGGGAATACCACCACGAGAGGTCATGATGTTTTGATATTCAATCCATAAATAGCCCAGTGAGGCAAAGGAGGCTAACATTAAAATCCAGTCATACCATGCAATATGCTGTCGATCACTACTTTGTCGTGCAGGATAGAGTAAGAAAATTAGTGCTAAACCGATAGACACATGTGCTGAACGTTGGATCAGTTCAGGTAACGGGTTATAGGTAATAAATAAATGAAAGAGTGAATAACAAATTGCTAAAACGGTAATAAAGAGGGCAACAGATTTCTGTTTGGGTGTGCGAGTAACCGATTCCTTATCAAACTTTTCTAATAATTCTCTTTGTTTGGCTTGATCACTCTGTTCTGGTGTTGCACTGTTATCGGGTTTATTCATCTACATTCTCCTAACCACCAGATCTTCCATAATGGTGTGTACGTACTCTTAAACTGCACAAGGCTATAATCAGGCAGTTCATTTGCAATTGACCATGTCGTATTGTTCCAGGACAGTTGACCTTGCATATTTCGTGAAACAGTCCAATTAATCTCTTTCAGTTTTTGATTTACAGCCATTCTGATCACGCCATCTTTTTGAGAAATAATGGGGTAATCGCTTGGTGTACCAGCGCCAAAAGATATTAGATCGGTATAGACCAAACGGAATGTATTTTTTTCACGATGATAACTTTCCCGCCATATTGTTTTTTCGACAGAATGTCGCCACTGCAAGTTAAAGTCAGCTTCACGAATGATGCAATTATGTTTTTCACTCATCACATGTGTATTTGCAATTGGATAACTGACCAATAAAACAATACCAAAGGCTAAACAGAAAAGTGCAGCCGAAGCTGCACTTATAATTTTCATTGAGCTGTCGCGACCTCGTCGTAGTATTTTTTAGCACCTGGATGGAGTGGTGCGACTAAACCATTTTGAGCACCTTGCAAAGTGATGTCTTTTGCTGCTTGGTGAGTATTGGCTAAAGCATCTAGGCTTTCGAAGAAGGTTTTAGTCAATTTGTAGACATCATCTTCAGATAAATCAGAGCGAACGACTAAAGCATTCATGATTGCTGCAGTTGGAATATCCTCAGCATTGTCATAGGTTCCTTTCGGAATAATCATTGGTAAGAAATAGGCCTGATCTTTGGCAATTTCTTTAATCTTATCAGGATTGATACTGACCAACTGTAGATCATAACCACGTTGCAATTCCATCAGTGACGAGTTTGGAATACCGCTGGTAAGGAAGGCTGCATCTAGTTTTCCACCTTTCAATGCATCCGCTGCTTCGGCATAACCTAAATAATCTACTTTTACATCCTTGTAGGTAATACCAAAACCATTCAACAAAGTACGAGCATTGACTTCAACACCTGAGTTCTGAGCACCAACTGCGATACGTTTACCTTTCAAATCCTCAATATTTTTAATTCCAGATTTCTTTGAGGTTACGATTTGCACATAGTTCGGATAGAGCGCTGCGATTTGCTGAACATTGGTGATTTTATCTTTAAAGCTGCCTTGTCCATTGATTGCTTCGGTGAGACTGTCGCTCATCACAAAAGCCATTTCTACTTTGTTTTGCTTTAACAAATTTAGATTTTCTACAGAAGCACCTGTGGTCTGTGTCTTAGAGTTAACACCATAAGTTTTATGGTAAATTTCAGCCAAATTTGTTGCGATGACATTATATGGACCTGAAGCTCCACCAGTTGCAATATTAACAAATCGTGTTTCCAGTTTATTGGCGCTTGTCGTTGCGCTACTGCCTTCTTGGCTTGCATTTTTATTGCCAGTATTGTCAGAACAAGCAGATAAACCTGTTATTGCTAAACCGAGTAAAATGAGTTGGGGCCATTTTTTCATTACTATCTCCTGTTTATATGCACACCATAAATCCATCATTTGGCTGCTTCATTTAATATTCAGTACATTTTTACGCAATTAAATATGTTCTACTCTTACCGTATTCTCAGGGGGATGGCAACTTTTTTTACAGGTTTTTAGACTAAAGAATTTATCCTGCTGAATGGCGTGATTTCCATTTGCGGATCACCATCCAACGCCAGATTAAATGTGTAGCAATATAAAATAATAGTGCGAACAGAACGGCTTCGATGATGAGCCCTGTAATTAAGATTTTGGCTAAATGCAAATCAATATGTCCATGACCAAAATTTTGTAACCAGTTGAGGATCTGATGTAAGACGCCAAGTAGCATGTCTTTATTAATCATATTGACGTGGAAGATTTTTGCACCAAACCAAAAACCTAAATATAAAATTGGGACAATGGTCAACGGATTGGTTAGCCAAGCCATACATAGCCCAAGCGGCAAATTTACTTCAAAATATAAAACCGTGAGAATAATGAAAAGGCTGTGGAAAGGAACTGGTAAAATTCCCCAAAATGCCCCAAGACCTATCGCTTTTGCAATCGAGTGTCGATTCACATACCAAAGCAATGGATTCAAGGTGCGAGTGCCGAATATTTTCATAAGTTTTAAATCAGCAATTTTTTCTGAGGAAGGAAGCCACTTTTGGAAGAATAGCTTAGGCATAAAATGGGTAAAGTGATGAGAAAATATCATCTTTATTTTAACAGTCGTTTCTTAGCTCAAACTTAAATTATGTACAATAAATGTTTGATTTTCATGTTGTAAAAGCCAAAGTACAGAGTGGGGTGGTGAATAAATCTACGATAATGAGGTGGTGACTTACAAGTTACTAAACATTGACTCTTTAAAAAGATAGTAAATATAAAAGCTTAGCTGAAAGGTAGACATGACCCCTTACAGATATTTTTTGCTATCATAGTATTGTTTAGATTAATCTAAAAACCTCTCTTAGTGAGGTCATTCAATGATTTCATGGTTTTTTATCGGTTTGGTTGCCACGATCTTGTTCACACCAGGTCCAACCAATACTTTGCTAGCATCTTCAGGTATCCAAGTCGGCGTACGCAAATCTTTATTGCTCATACCTGCAGAAGTGATGGGTTATATCATAGCGATTAGTGCATGGGGGGTGTTGATTGGTACTGCCTCTGCTACCTTGCCATTGCTCCCAACATTCTTAAAATTATTGAGTGCAAGCTATATTCTTTTTCTAGCTATAAAATTATGGCGTACAGCAGACCAACAAGTTGCATTGAATCAGCCAACGATCAGACCACGAGAGCTTTTATGTGCGACATTGCTGAACCCTAAAGCATTATTGTTTGCGTCAGCAATTTTCCCTGCAAGTGCTTGGACGAGCCAAGAAATATATTTGACTCATATGAGTACTTTCGTTGGGCTAATTGTTCCGATTGCTATGTTTTGGATTGCCGTTGGGGCAGCTTTAGCAACGAATAAAGTTGGATGGTTATCTCAAGCCAAATTACAAAGGACCGCATCTATTGTGCTCGTGAGTTTTGCGATTCCGATCAGTTATTCTGCACTTTCTAAACTCTAGTCGTTCTATCAGATTGCTGATAGAACAGCATTGTTTTCATTGGCAGCATTTTACGTTAAAGTAGCCACCAATCATCAACTTCGTTTTTGGATATAAAGACATGGCAATAAAATCTGATCGTTGGATTCGTGAAATGAGCGAAAAACACGGCATGATTGAACCTTATGCAGAAAATCAAGTTCGTTTCGATGAAAACGGAGAAAAGTTGATTTCCTATGGGGTATCAAGCTATGGCTATGATGTCCGTTGTGCGCGTGAATTCAAAGTATTTACCAATGTACACTCTGCAATTGTAGATCCAAAAAACTTTGATGATAAAAGCTTTATTGATATCGAGTCTGATGTTTGTATTATTCCACCAAACTCGTTTGCTCTAGCACGTACGATTGAATATTTCCGTATTCCACGTAATGTACTTACTGTATGTTTAGGGAAATCAACTTATGCGCGCTGCGGTATCATTGTGAACGTTACGCCGTTAGAGCCTGAGTGGGAAGGTCACGTTACCCTTGAGTTTTCAAATACCACAAATTTACCTGCACGTATTTATGCGGGTGAGGGTGTGGCTCAGATGTTGTTTTTTGAAAGTGATGAAGTATGTGAAACATCATACAAAGATCGTGGCGGGAAATATCAAGGTCAAACAGGCGTGACACTGCCGAAGACTTAAATTTTCAGGGTGTTTATTATTATAAAAAAATTTAACCATTGATCATTCGGTCAATGGTTAAATTATCAGAGTAAAGTATTGGTTTTGAAGCAGTTGCTTATATTATTTTTTAAGAGATCCTTTTTACATATAAAATTTTCCTTATTATAAGGCTAAAGAAAGAATTGTTTTATCAACTTAATTGATACTCTATTTATATTGGCATTTGGAAAGAGTCTTTTATCTCACATAGAAGAATAGTTGATGTCTAGTGTGATGCAGCTAATTAGACCTAAGTTCAGTTTTCGCTTGGGTGGAGATTTTAATTTTGTTCTTATCTTCATTTTTTAGATGATAAATTCGCTTATCGGAAAAATGTAACATTTGACCACTTTCTTTTGCATTTGTGTAAATATTCGGCATAATAAAAAATGAGAATCGGTAGGCAAAAATAGCCTAACAAGTTTGAGTGTGGCTCGGAAGCTGAAAAATCTTAATTGATTTGGTCACTCAATAGGATGAAAGAAAAATAAAGATGGTGCGGAGCATCAGTTGATAGGATGGTCATTATGGCTGAATGTACTTCTACGGTAGTTTTTAAACGAACTTTATTGGCAAGTTTTATTGGCTTGTGTATGAGTCAAGCTGTTTTTGCATTGCAAGAAATTTCCGATGAAGGTCTTAGTCAGACAACAGGTGAAGGTATTGCACTTCTACCTGAAAACTTTTCTTTTCGTTTCAATGGTGCTGATACTGCCAATAGTGGTGCAGGGACGTATGGTGCAGGTTCGATTCGACTGATTCCTGTTGGGCCATTAAGTGCAACAGCGACAGCAAAAGGTTATAAAAAGGCTGACGCTTGGCTATATGGTCTGTCTTTATCTCAATCAAACAAAAATGTTGGTACTGCTATTGATGGCAGTGATTGGGGGACACTGTATGGTCGACCAATTGACTCTTGGGGATCTGCTTCGAATCCATGGGTGATCAAAACACTAACTGATGATGTACCTAATTTTGTAGGTAATATTGAAAACGTTACTTATTTAACTTTGGAAGCTCCTTTACGTCATACTACACTTCCAGCCGCAGGAAGTGCAGAGTCCTCTGCATATAACTTAAAGCTAGGCTTATGGACTGATATTTTTCAACGAGATGCAAATGTTGTTGAAAATGGTCTAGATGGACTGAGTAATCGTTTGCGTCTAACCGCCGTTTGGGATGGATTTAGCATCAACGGCTCAAATCTAAAAGTATTCCAAACATTAGGTGGTGTTTCACCTGCGATGGGCGGAACTTATGATGCTGTAATGAAAGTAAATAATGTAGAAACGACAAAAACTTTCAATTATGGTCTAAATACCAACTATAACCAAACCTTTGGTGTGGCGGGTTTGGTTCGATTAAACAGTGGTGCAACTGATACAAAGCGTGGCACAGTGAGTAATCAGACTGTAACTCGTGAAATTGTACAAGTCGATTATAATCCGACAACGAATATTTTCTTTGAAAATGGGGTGTTGGCCACTGGAACCACGATTACTAATGCTCAAGGTAATGCATCTAATAACACCAATGGTATTAGAACGTCTTATGATCCTCCAACTAATGCTACAGTACCAGGGAGTTTTCCAAGTGGAGGGATGTGTACGTCTCCTAAAAATAATACTGTAACTGGAAATGGACATGCTGGTCAGTGTTTAAACCAAAATGGTTTTACTACCCGACGGTTAAGAGCCAAGGGCAGTAATGACTGGACAGCACCAACTTCAACCAGTGTATTTAGAATTAGTACTCAAGAGCTGATTGGTGGTGCGACTGATAATAGCACACCAGCATTAGGTGGTGTCGTTCCAAATTTTCAACCCAATTCGAATGCAGATGGGCTGTTTCTCTATGATGTCAACATGAACTTGGTATTAGGGAATTTATATCAACCCTTGATGTTAAGTACTGATGGTAATAACTTCTCTATTGAGTTAGCGCGTATTCCGAATGTACAAGAGGTGTATAGTCGTATTTATACGCGTTATGAACATATTGATCCTGCGGCAAGTGTTGATTCGGGCGTGACTTATTTAGGGTCGACTTGTAATATTTATCAATGTGGTAGTTCAACGATTGCGGGTTATCAGGGAAGTGCTGCGACGCATAGTAGTATTACCATTGGTTCAACAGAATATAACCCTGTGACTAATCAACTCACTGCACACAAAGGGATTGGTGCTTATGGGGTGTCGATTGGTGAGTTAAAGTCTGGAACTGGATTGCACAGTTCTGTACAAGAGGATTTTACTCAAGTTTGGCGTAGAACTCGTGGAACCACCACCCAAAGTTGTGGTTTTCTTTGCACAGAAACTGTTTGGGGAGCGTGGGGGAGTTGGAGTGCTGTGGCTCCTAAAACACCTTTAACGGGACAGTTACATCCATCTCTTGATCGCCCTGACCCGTATGAAACGACTTGGCGTCAGAATACCAATAATCAAATTTTAGGAATCCAAACAACAACACCTACAGATATTGCTGGAAGAATTAATAGTATGCAACCAACGGGTGCTACAGTGAGTAATAACTTTGGTTCGGCTGTTATAGATGGTTTATTGATTCAACATTTTAAGTTTAGTACAACGGGCTTATAAGGATATAAGACGATGAAGTTTCTTAAATATAAAAAGAAAAACTATCATGGTGGGATGACTTTTTTTATTAAAGGTTTAACGCTTCTTTTTGTGTCAACATCCTTGTTTGCCATGGAAAGCTTAGATGATCAAAGTTTGCAAAATATTACTGGGCAGGCTGGGGCAGACTTATCATTAAAAGTGAGTTTGAATCACGATAGCAATGCTAATTTTTTATGTGCGGACTTGTTATATTGTCGTTTAGCACTATCGTTGAATAACCGCTATCATGATGGGACACAAGATACATACGATGCTCAAGGGAATCGTATTCCCTCACCAACAGGTCGTAAGCAATGGTTGGTGATGAAAGGTATACAAGGGACTGTGAATATCCAAGAGATTAAATTGGATGGTGAAGATGTTATTTATAATGGTATTTCTCATGCAGCAATTAAATTGGGTTTCAATCCTGTAAAACCAATTGAATTTAGAAATGTGGGATTCCAATCTTTATCTATTGAAACTGATACATGTACTGAAAGTGGTGCTAACTGTTCTACAGGATCAAATAATTTGCCAGGTTATCTAACACCAGCGACTCCCTATGGTGGCAGCGGTTTTGATGCCAATAAGGAACGAGGCTTTATTGGTCTAAATATGAATGGTAATTTGTCATTGACGGGCGATATCAAAATTTTCTCTTGTGGCTCGGCACATCCGCGTTGTTAAAATAAAAAGGAAAAATGGTTATGAAAAGGATTGCAAAAACACACCGCCATTTTGTTTTAACAGCATTGGCAAGTAGTATCTTGGTTTTGACACAAAGTGCTTATGCATTGCAAGAGTTACACGATCGTGACTTACGTATGGTCAATGGCCAAGATGGTATCTCATTACAACTCGAATATGATGAAGTGAAAATTGATCAGCTCTATTGGCAAGATCAAGCTGGTATGGCAAATAATGTTGAGCAATCACTTCGTGCAGTAGCGAATGATGTAAGAGTTCGTAAAAATATGGCTTATGATGCAGGCTCAGGCGCTGGGAATTATACGCTAGGTACACACTTTAAAATCAATACTGGGTCAAATGGCTCTAAGACGGGGCTAGATCTACAAATTGAGTCACAACCCGCTACAATTTCAGTTAATAATTTCCAAATTTGTGCTCAAACACCTGCTGTAAATTGTAATGCAGCGATTGGTAATTTGGCGATCCAAACAGGATCGCCACAAGTGATAGCACTGAGCACCCGAGATGGTCTATTTAATTCTAACTCACAATCTTCATTGCAGCTTGGTTTGCAAAATATTAACCTTTATACAGGTTTAGGTACAGGAACAGCAAACCAGTTTAATCAACTTATTTTAAAAAATTTCAACTTTAACTTTCTAGGCAAAGGCGCGATGTACGTCGATGCGACGAAAGGGTTGATTTTACAAACCAATTTAGGTTCTGCTTCAGCAAGTAAACTAACCAGTCCCAATACAACATATGGCTATGTTGATTTTGCTCGCGTGACGGATCCAAATCAGTTGGGTGCTGAAACAGGAACTTATGCTGGAACAAGTGCTGGTCTTAATATTGAGTTAATGACAAAAGCTAATGTGACCATTGATCCAAACCTACCCGTCTATAACCTCGATGATAGTAAAGGTTTGATTCGGGTAGGCATGAGTGGGCGCGTAGTAAATGGTGCCTTGCAGTTACGTGGTACAAGTGCTCAAGGTTTAGCGGCACCTGTTGATAATAATCAAACCAATACGCACACACCAAATAACGTATTGGGTTTTGCAAGTGATGCAAGTACAACTGCAAATGGTGCTGATGGAACAGTGATCGGTTCGACAGGTTTAGCATTACGCTTAAGAGGGGAATTTACTCAGAAAGGTGATGCAATGCTTGCTGGTGATGATAGTAAAGCCACTACCTTAGAAATTGGAGGCGCTGGTAATAATACTTTTGGCTTTGAGTTCGGCGATCTGAGTCCATTGGTGATTAACTCAAATCAACGTGCTTATTTTGATAGTGGGAATGTCTACATTAACCTTGCGAATACACGTCATTTGAAAATGCCAGAAAACTCAGTATTGCGTAATTCCCGGTTGGGGGGAACAGCAACTGGCACGTTGACAACATCTGCGGATTATCTACAGCAAATCCATAATCAAGCAGAAAATCCCTATAGTCTAGTAGTTGCAGTACGTGGAGCGGATTTCCAAGCACTCTCACGACGCGGACGTTTTACCTCTGGTAGTGGGGTCTCAGTTGCAAATAAAATAGACCCGAGTGCAGGACTCAATAATAAATGGGGATTGGGGCTACCGTTTTATAATGTCAATGCGAATATTGCCACTTACGCAACATCTTATACAGGTGAAGTGTTTAACCTGAATAATTCAAATAATATGGTTACACGCTCTACAGTAACTAATTCACAGCGTTTAGGTTTAGCTTTAGGATTGAGTACGGAAGGGCGTAATAGCGATGGAAGTAAAACAACGTCAATTTTGATCGTTGATGGTGATAAAAACTATTACATGGGTTTGCGTAATATTGACATGCTATTACGTGGTTATGGCAGTATGGGATTTGAAAGTGGTAATGTAAATGTTGAATTAAAAGATTTACTGATGGTTATGGCGGCTGAAATCGCAGCTGGATATTTACCAACTTACAATGATCCAAATAGTGCTACCCCTGTCATTATCAATGCATTCAATACCAAAGATGATGTATTAATGGGTTTAAAACTGAAATTTTTAGGTGATATGAATTTTAGTTTGATTCCAAATAATGAAATTTCAGCGAATAATGGTAATCGTTTGTCTGTTGTTGGGCGTTATCGTTTAAAAGATGGGACTTTGCAGTTGAGTGACCCAATCGATGAGGCGAGTATCGGGTTTGACAATATGTCTGGTTTGATACAGTTTAATAATGCGATTGTAATTAATAAAGACAATGTAGGTTTTAACTTCGGTTTTGATTTTAACCCAGATAGAAATCCAAATGATGTTTTCCGAGTAAAAGACATTAACTTCTATCCTAGAGTAGATGCTGCCAATAATCGAGCACAGCGTCTTGGAGAGATGGTTATGACTGGTGGACAAATTCGATCTGAATTCACGCTAAAACCGCGTAACTGATTGAGTAATATAGGAAGGAAATGATGAAAAACGGAATTAAAAAATCAATATTGACCTCTTGCTTACTCATGACGATGTTTTCTACTCATACGTGGGCAAGTAACGATAGTCTGGTTGAAATGACAGATAACGAGTTATCTTCTATACAAGGTCAGGCACTTTTATCTTTAGGTTTTACTGCACCCAATACATCTAATCCATTGCAAAACTTTGGCTATTATAAATTAGGCCTAGAAGCAAAAATGGAATTGAACGCCAATATTCGTGCATTGCAACTGGGTTGTGGTGGACGAAATGGGCCAGATGGTTGTGATATCGATATGGAAAATGTCTCATTAAGTGGCCCACCAGATGGAAAATTGGCAGATGGTACACCTACATGGTCAAAAGGACGTGCTAATACCAGTGCTGTTCTAACGAATCCATTTATTGAGTTTGCAATTAAGAATCCAAATAGTGCTTCTACACGTGAAGTTGCTGGTTTTCGATTGAGTGCTGAAGAAATTTTAGGTTATCTAACAGCAGGTACACGGAATGACATTGATGGCAATGGTCTGTCAACTGGAGGTGGGATTAATACCTTTAGCGGATTTATTAAGGTAGGCGAAACACCCGTAAATGCGTTTACTGATCCTGCCATGTTTGGAACAACGGCAGATCAGTTAATCTATGCTGATGTTAATATGATAATCGGTAGTCGTACAGTTTTTACTAATCCTAATGCAATGACTCCTGGCGCTAGTGGCTATATTAACCCTAATAGCGATAGTGATTTAGTCGCAGCTTTATATAAGTATAATGGTAATCCTATTTGGGGAATAAATGTACCACGCCAAGAAGTAGCATTTAACTTTCCTGAAACGATTGTAACGGGAAATAGGATGAAGCAACTGAATCTTGTGGTGAAGGATGTACCAATTCCAACGATTGCTATTGGTGCTGATAGTGGGGGGATATCAATGACTTTAGATGAAAATCTGACTTGGGTTAGTAGTGCAACATTCTTTATGGGGGCAAAAGGAACCACAGCAGCTGGTTGTGCTGCAGTGATAAATACTAATAATTGTTCTTATATTACCAATCTAAAAGCGAATGTGCAGGTTAATCAAAATTTTAATTTAATTCATAACTTGCCAATTAGTAGTGGTGGATATCTTGCTTTACAAAATACGGCCTTAATGTGGCCTGGTGCTGATCCGAATGATATTGCTCAACCTGGTTGGTGGCTGTCTTTTAAAGATCCACTTGATTTTGGTGCTTTAAATCCAACCACAGGCATTCCAATGCAAGATGTCCTACCACAAATTGCAACCTTTATTACTAATTATCTTTCTCAAAATACTATTAATTTGGGTATTGGCGATGTATTAGGTGCTGCATTTGGTGCTCCTTTGTATAAGGGGATTGGAAATGTACAACTTGCTAATGATGCACGTGCAATTATGGTTTTGGAAAACCTGCTTTTAGATGGGCATCAACGACCAGTTGCGAACTGTTTTGGTGGTTTGAAGTTCTGTTAGGTTTTTAGATGTTATAGCTAAAGGTGGCACTCAGTCACTTTTAGTTTCAGATGCTTTACATTGATTGTGGTTTCTCTAGATTATGCTAAGCTAGAGTACATATTTTAAACATTTGTCTATGGATGAGGGCAATGAATAAAAACAAAAAGCTAGGATGTTTTTCATTGTTATTGTTAAGTCCTTTAACAATGGCAATGCAACCCATGGATGATCAAAGCCTTTCAGCCACGACAGGACAAGATGGTTTGACGATCAGTGTACAGTCGAATATACAATTCAATCAGTTGGCAATTATTGATAATGATGGTCTAGCTACAGACTATACCAATCGAGCTGGTTTAGTTGTTGCCGGTGTTGCTGGGCAAACGACGGATGCACCCGTAAAAGTAGTCGGTTTAAATAGCGGTGCTGAAACGACACTTGGTTTTAGCGCGACGATAGATACAGATGCTGGCACAGGTACAAATGGCGCATTTGCAAATATCGCGATCGCATTTAATAACAATGTCACAGGGCTTCGAGTTTCTCCTTTCTCTGTATACGCAGCTGCAGCAAACTCACTCTCTAGTATTAGCGGTAGTACCTATACACAAAACTCTATTTTTAATTCTGGCACCTTGTTAAAGAGCGATGTCAAAGAAATATTACGCGTAGGTGGAATTGACGTCGTCTTTGCTGCAAATAAGCCCACGATGAATATTCAATTGGGAGCTGCACCGCAAGGCAACATGATCAAGTTTGGCGGTGGTATTGATTCAATCTGTGGCGCTGGTGATGGTTGTAATATCATGCTGGTTTCTGACTATGCCGTTTCTGGGGATTCAACTACTGCACCGATAGGCGCAAGCTTTGATTTTAAATTTACTGGGCATAATGGATCACCTTTTGGTTTGACTGGTTTCTATGCAGGGATTGAAGCTCCTCAAGGTTCAGATGCGGGTGGCTTTATTTTTGGGCATGTAGGAACAACAGATAAGTTCAATTTACAACTCAACAATGTGTTGCTTGGTAGTAATAATGCTCAACAAGCAGATGTCTTCAATAATTTACCCAATGCATCTATGGGGAGCTTTGGTTTGACTGGCGCTTCTGTGACTAATTTGAGAATGAGAGTGAGCGGGTTATAGGCTGAGGTTGTATCTTCTGGTTTTTCAATTTTGCGAAAGCGACTTTATGCATTTAGCTCATGAGTCGCTTTTTTAATTCAATAACTCTTATTTTTTTGCATTAAGTGCATCAACAATCAGCTCAAGTTGTTTCATTCGCTTCACTTGCCCCCATAGTTCCTGCGCTTCGGGATAGGCTTTGCTCATCATACCTAACCACTGTTTATAACGCCCAATCATGCCAATTTCAGTTTTATATTGACCACTTAAAAAGCGTTGTTGCAGTTCAACTAAGTTCTGCCAAGAAAGAAGTGCATCGTCAATGTCTTGACGAACACATAAGGTGATATCAGGCGTGGTGACAGCAGCACGACCAATCATGATGTCCTGACAGTGTGATTGTTGTAAGCATGCTTTGGCATCGGCATTGTTCCAAATTTCACCATTGGCAATCACATTGATTTTTAATGCTTCAGTGATCGGTTGGATTTTTTCCCAATATGCGGGCGGAGTATAACCATCGGCTTTGGTTCTTGCATGTACGGTTAACCAACTAGCACCTGCATCTTCAATGGCATGAGCATTTTCCATCGTATGATTTTCATCCAGATAACCTAAACGCATTTTGGCTGAAACAGGGATGTGAGAAGGTACAGCGTCACGTACTGCTTTTACTAATAAATGAACAGTTTCAGGTTCATCGAGTAGCACTGAACCACCACGATGGCGGTTGACCGTTTTGGCTGGACAACCAAAATTAAGATCAATTGCTGGCGCGCCAAGTTCAACAACTTTAGCTGCATTCGCTGCCAGCATATCGGGATTATTTCCTAGAAACTGAACGTGGACAGGTGTACCCGCAGCAGTTTTGCCATCCGTTTGTAGTTCAGGACAAAAATTATAATAAATATGGTCTGGTAGAATACTGTCTGTAATACGAATAAACTCGGTCACGCACCAATCAAAGCTGCCCACATGAGTGAGAACATCACGCATGATTGGATCAGTTAGACCTTCCATTGGGGCAAGTACAAGTTTCACGGTGGTTACCTAGTTAAGCGAAAACAGCGTTATACGCATTTTAAGAAACGCTGTCTAGTGTTTATTCATCCACGAAATACTTAACGTCCTAAGATCATTTCGAGTACAAATTTACTGCCAATAAAACCAATCGCGAGCAAGATAAAACCTGTAATTGTAAAACGAATCGCTTTGCGTCCACGCCAACCAAATTTGTAATGTCCAATCAACAAAGCACCATATAAAAACCACGAAATTATGCTAAACGCAGTTTTATGCGCAAGGTGTTGGGCAAAGAAATTATCAATGGTAAAGAAGCCAAATAATAAGGCGGCAGTGAGTAGAGCAAATCCTGTAATAATTAAATCAAAGAGTAATGATTCCATCACTTGAAAGGGAGGGAGTAAATTGACCCAAATCCGTTTTTTTTGCTTTTTTTTCAGTTCTCTGTCTTGGAACCACAAGAGAACGGCATGAATGGTTGCCATTAAAAGTACAGCATAGGCTGAAAGCGATAAGATAATATGTAGATCTAATCCAAGACTATGCAACTCAATAAATTGATTTGGCTTGCTATATACAAATCCTAGAATTAAACCAAATGCAGCAACGGGCGTACCGATCAGATTTAAAGGTAAAACGGGGCGAATCAGGCTAAGGATTAAACTCAAGGTGAGCATAAGCCCTGAGGTGAACGAGATAAGGTTAAACACATCATAGTTGATGCCCATTGGTGTCATCATGTCTTGATAGAGAACTACACCGTGTAATAACAGTCCTAAACCAACGAGAAGACCGTAACACCAAAGATTTGGTGTACGTTTTGACATTAGACGAATAAACAAATACCAAAAAGAACTGGTATAAGCCACAAGTGCCAAAATTGTGTAAACCAAGGGGAGACTGATCATGTCAAACCTTTTTTAGGGGGATGAATAATATTCACCATATAAGATATAAATTCGCTGCGAACTACAGTATCCTATAGCATCTTATGCATAAATTTTCTATTTTAAGAAAGATTTTTTTGCAACTAGCCATTTTAAGCGGATTTCGCAATGTTTGATACCTTAACAGAACGACTCACACAGAGTTTAAGAAATGTTACTGGCTCAGGGCAGCTGACCGAAGACAATATTAAAGATACCCTACGTGAAGTACGTATGGCACTTCTTGAAGCCGATGTGGCGTTACCTGTAACTCGTGAATTTATCGCGAAGGTGAAGGAAGAAGCACTCGGTCAAGAGGTCATGACACAGCTTTCTCCTGGTCAGGCATTTGTAAAAATTGTCTATGATGAACTCACCAAGATGATGGGGGAGGCAAATGAAACTTTAGATTTAAGTGCTAAGCCACCTGTCGTTGTACTCCTTGCAGGTTTGCAAGGTGCGGGTAAAACCACAACCGCAGCAAAATTGGCACGCTTCTTAAAAGAACGCCAAAAGAAAAAAGTAATGACGGTTTCTGCTGACGTGTATCGACCAGCAGCGATCAAGCAGTTAGAAACCGTATCGAACGAAGTCGGTGTTGGTTTTATTCCATCGCAAGCATCTGAAAGACCAATTGATATTGTAAATCGCGCGATTGAACAAGCGAAGATTCAATTTGCGGATGTCTTGATTGTCGATACGGCGGGTCGTCTCCATGTCGATGATGACATGATGGATGAGATCAAAGAATTACATGCTGCGGTTAAACCAACAGAAACTTTGTTTGTCGTTGATGCGATGACAGGTCAGGATGCTGCCAATACAGCAAAAGCGTTTAACGATGCTTTGGCTTTAACGGGTGTGATCTTGACCAAAACTGATGGTGACGCGCGTGGTGGTGCGGCACTTTCTGTTCGTGCCATTACAGGCAAGCCAATCAAGTTCTTGGGGATTGGTGAGAAACTGGATGCGTTAGAGCCATTCCATCCAGATCGTGTTGCACAACGTATCTTGGGGATGGGTGACGTCCTTTCTTTGGTCGAAGAAGTTGAACGTAAAATCGACAAAGAAAAAGCCGAAAAAATGGCGAAGAAATTGCAAAAGGGCGGCACCTTCAACTTTGAAGATATGCTGATGCAATTTGAGCAAATGAGCAAAATGGGCGGCATGATGGGCTTCTTGGATAAGCTCCCAGGTATGAGTAACTCTGGTATTCAGGATGCGATTGAAAAAGCAAATCCTGAAAAACAAGTGAAACGTATGGAAGCAATCATCCAGTCGATGACGATTAAAGAGCGTCGTAATCCTGACTTGATGAATCCGAGTCGTAAAAAGCGTATTGCTGCGGGTTGTGGTATGGATGTCGCTGAAGTGAATAAACTCATTAAGCAACAAGCGCAGATGGCGAAAATGATGAAGAAGTTCGCCAATCCATCTGGTATGAGCAAGATGCTTAAATCACTAGGCAATATGCAAAAACAATTTGGTGGTGGCGGTGGTATGGGACCATTATTTGGAAATAATGATTCCAAAAAATAATTGAACCATCATTTCTAAAAGGCGCGTTATGCGCCTTTTTTATTAATCTATATCGAGTGATGTTGTATAAAATTAATACAAAAAATCGATATTCAATCTGGTTTTAAAGGAGCAAAATTAATTTTAAGTCTATGTTTTATATTGAATAATAATGTCAAATATGTCTCAAAATATAATGAATACGGTGTATATTGCACATTGTATGAACGCTGATCCAGATCAGCACTGGTATGTTTGGTTGGAACAACAGCTCAAACTGTTAAATGTTACTGTTGAGCGGATTTTTTTAGCTGATGCGAGTCATCCGGATCCTGAGATTTGGCAGACCTGTTTGGAAGCACAGTTAAAAAAAATGGATGAACAAAGTATAGTTGTGGCCCATGGGCTTTCTTGTGTAGCGGTTGCTCGATATCTGACGAAAAAACTGCAACAAAAAACGATAAAGGCAGGCATATTTATTGCCGGTTTTAATGAGTCAATTCCAAATTATCCAGCATTAGATTCATTTATAAATCATTGTAAAATCGATGCTGGAATATTGCGGTTAAATATCCAGCGTAGAGTCGTTGTTTTTTCGAGTAACAATCCAATAGTACCTGTTCCATTTAGTTTTAAGTTTTCACATTTACTCAATGCGCAGTTGATCGAAGTAGCACAAGCTGGACATTTTCGTGCAGAAGATGGTTATTCAGAATTTCCTCAACTTTTACCCATTATTCAAGCCTTACTCAAAGTTGAACTAAGTTGAACATATTGTCGTAAGCCTTTTAGAAGTAAATCTGGTTCAACTTGTGGTTGATAATGATTCAGGAACTTTGCAAATAAATTTGCATCTCCACCCGTTAAAATAAGTTTCTTTGGAGATTGCTGCATAATTTGATCAATGCTACTGATCAGTCCCAATAAAATGCCATGATGGACAGCATCGACAGTGTTGTGTCCTGGTTTTAAATTATCAAAAGCAGAATCAGGAATTTTAATGCCTTTGGTATTTTGGATGAGTGCATCTCGTTGTAAATATAAGTTCGGTAAGATATATCCACCAAGATGCTGCATACCTTCTACTAGGTCGATTGTTAGAGCAGTTCCACAACCAATTACACAATAGTTTTTATTTACATGCGCAACTGCCAAAACTTGTAACCAACGATCAATCCCGAGTTGGTTTGGTACATCATAACCACATTGCAAACCTGCATAATCTGCATGCACTTTTGCAAAAATGACGGGTATATCAAGGATATCAAGAATACTTTGAATACGTTGATTATTCTCACTGTCCAATACCGAAGAAATTCCGACACGGCTGAGGCTTTGGTAGCGAAAATGTTGGATCAAACCTAAGAGTAGATCTGCTGGGGATTGTAAATGTAGTTCAGCGGCATGCTCAATGACATGCTCACCTTCAGTTATCCAATATTTAAGACGTGTATTGCCGATATCTAGCCATAAACTTTTCATAAGTGGTTTCATTCCTTAATGCGATGTAAGTCTTAACCGACCTTGATAAAAAGTTTGCGTGTGATCTGTACGGATAAGGACAGCACCATCATTTGAAATCCCTTGAAAAATCCCTTGAACTTTGCCTTGAGTATGTTCAAATTCAACGGGTTGGTTGATCCAAATCGCATGATGATTGAAGCGTTCAGCTAAGTTATAAGAGCCATGTTCAAACCATTGAGCTGCTTGTTGAATCGCTGTATACAATTCTGCAATCAATGTAAGTCGATCAATTTGATGTAAGCCAAGCATATGCAGTGACGTGATCGCTTGATCTGCATTTTCAACGGGCGGTGTGTTGAGGTTAATGCCTACACCGACAATTGCTTGATTGCTTGATAAAGGTTCAACCAAGATTCCGCCCCATTTACCTTGAGGACTATATAAATCATTGGGCCATTTTACTTGTAGATTTAAACTGTGCAGACTTGGCATTTGTAAAATATTTAATGCAATTTCAAGCGCAAGACGACCATCCAAGGCCGTTTGACTTTGAATCAATGTGCTTAAATAAATATTGCCTTCTGGTGATGACCAGGCTCTTTGGTGTTGACCGCGACCTTGTGTTTGTTGTTCACTGCACACCAATCCTGTGCTTATACCTTTTTGAGCAATTTCACGCATATCATCGTTGGTTGATGTGGTCGTAGTTTTGAGTAAAACCACTTCGGGAAATTGGCCTTTGGCACTAAGCAATTGCTGTAGTTGACGTGTTACGAAATCATCCATCATTTTTAAGTAGAGTGGTCATGTATTTATGGAGTTAATCATATATTTGCTGATTGGTGCAATTGCTGGATTTACCGCAGGGCTATTTGGCGTGGGCGGTGGATTAATTATTGTTCCAATTTTATATATTGTTTTCACTCAACTAAATTATGACCCTAACGTCATCATGCATATTGCCGTAGGAACATCTTTGGCGACGATTATTGTGACTTCGATCAGTTCAGTGATGGCTCATCATAAAAAAGGGGCAGTCTTGTGGTCGGTTTTTCGTAATTTGGCACCAGGTTTGGTTCTAGGTTCATTTTTAGGGGCTGGTATTGCAGATCTTATGTCTGGTCAGCATTTGCAATTGGTGATCGGTATATTTGCAATTTGGATGGCATTTAAAATGTTTAGAGGTGCACATGGTGTAGTAGACCCAAATCGCCATTTACCATCCGCTTCGATTCAATTGGCTGCTGGAGGCGGAATTGGGGTCGCATCTGCAATTTTTGGTATCGGTGGGGGGAGCTTAACAGTTCCTTTCCTAAATCGATATGGTGTGGTAATGCAAAAAGCAGTCGCAACTTCTGCGGCATGTGGTTTACCGATCGCGGTTGCTGGTGCAGTGGGGTTTATGTGGTTTGGTACTAAACAGCAAGTAGAGGTACCAAACACCATTGGTTATGTTCATATTTATGCTTTTATAGGCATTAGCATAATGAGTTTTATTACAGCGAAAGTCGGTGCGCGAGTGGCTCATCGTTTGTCTCCAGCGATGTTAAAAAAATGTTTTGCAGGGCTGCTAGTCACAGTAGGCTGTTATTTTGTATATAAAGGGCTTTTTTAAGCCCTTTGGTTAAAAAACGCAGCTTTTGTGAGCTTATTGGAAATTACCAAGATGAATATGGGTTTTGTGTGACTTGTTTTGATTAAATTTTATTTAATATGATTTGCATCAACAATTTCTTTATTGGTTTTATGTTTCAGATATATGGTTGATCGCTAAAATTTATACATAAATATTTGATATTAAAAGTAGAAAAGTTAATGTTTTTATTGAAAACAGGGGGCTGCGTGGTTTTTTTCCATATGATTGGCTTAAAAAGCAATAAAATTGTCAGACAATGATATAGAATTTATAGCGCCAGATCAGTTAAAACAAAAAAGCGCAAATAGCATTGGACAATGCGTATAACAAAGATAGCGAGGGGCCCATGAATCTTGAAGAGGCTGATAGTCTTTCTGAACAGATTGCAAAATATATTAGTGAACAAATCATTAGCGGTGAGTTGGTTGAGGGTGAACGCATCCAAGAATTACGTATCGCTAAAGAATTGGATGTCAGTCGGGGTTCTGTCCGTGAAGCATTATTATTACTAGAACGTACTTATCTGATCGAAATTTTCCCACGTCGTGGTGCGATTGTTTCTGAAATGTCCGCTCAACAGGTTAAAGCCTTGTTTGATACCAACGTCATGGTACTTGGGCATATTGTGCAGCGGATTAGTGAGACATGGCGTGTCAACGAAGCTGAACAATTGCAAGTTATGTTGGATCAGTTGGTTGAGTTTGTTAGAGCCGGGGATATTGAGAAATTTTATGACGCAATTTTTAATTATTTAGCTGAACAGCATGACATGGTGGCAAATCCTTATTTAATGCAATTCTATAAAGAACTGTTGCCATCTCTGCGTCGTAGTTATTTTTTAACCTTAAATACCTCACGTCGTGAGCTGCAAGAATCATTTACGCTATTTAAGCTCGTGATTGATGCTATTTTGATCCGAAAATCACAACAAGCTGCTTTATTTATGGAAGATTTTTGTCGACACTTGCGTAACCTTGTGTTGGAATCTCTGACACGTATGAAACAGATTGAATTGGCTTGGGCGAGACGCTCACGCCGTTAGTTAGGGCAGTATGCGTTTAAGCAGTTTAAAACTTTCAGGCTTTAAATCTTTTGCCGATAGTACCACTTTACATTTTAAGGCCAACCGTACTGCGGTTGTTGGGCCGAACGGTTGTGGAAAGTCGAATGTCATTGATGCGATTCGTTGGGTTATGGGCGAGTCCAACGCACGTCAATTGCGTGGCGGCAGTATGCAGGATGTTATTTTCACAGGGACATCCAAGCGTAAGCCTGTCGGTGTGGCCAGTGTAGAACTTCGTTTTGATAATACCTATGGCAAATTAGGTGGCGCTTATAATGCCTATAATGAGCTTGCTGTTCGTCGCCAAGTGACGCGTGAAGGTAAGTCGGAATACTTCTTAAATGGTACACGGTGCCGTCGTCGTGATATTACCGATATTTTCTTGGGTACAGGCTTAGGACCGCGTTCTTATGCGGTGATTGAGCAGGGCATGATTAGCCGTCTAGTCGAAGCCAAACCTGAAGAAATGCGTGTGTTTATTGAAGAAGCGGCAGGTGTTTCCCGCTATCAGGCACGTCGTCGTGAGACGCTACAGCATTTAGAACATACCGAACAGAATCTAGCACGTTTAGAAGATATCGCTGTTGAGTTAAAATCACAGCTAAGAACGCTAAAACGTCAGTCTGAAGCCGCAATTCAATATAAAACGCTAGAAAGCCAAATTCGTCATTTAAAAATTGAAATCCTTTCTTTTCAAGCCAATCAAAGTCACAAGTTACAACAAGAATATACCGTAGAAATGACAGAACTTGGTGAGCGTTTCAAACTGGTTCGTTCTGAGTCAAATACCATTGAGCATGACCTAGAAGCGACCAGTGCATTATTCCAGCGTTTAATTCAGCAATCATCGCCTTTGCAGCAGGAATGGCAGCAAGCAGAGAAAAAACTTGCTGAGTTGAAAATGACACTGGAGCAGAAACAAAGTCTATTTCAGCAAAATAGTAGTAGTTTGGCTCAACTTGAGCAGCAAAAGCTTCAAACCAAAGAGCGCTTACAATTATCAGAGTTACAGGTAGAAACGCTTAGCACTCAGTTTGATGAGCAAAATGAAACATTGCTGGCATTGGAACAGCAAACGCAATCATCTGAGCAAAACTTTACGGATGTTCAAGCCCAGCAAAAACAAGCCCAGCAGCAATTTGAGCAACTCAAAACTCAAGTTGAGCAGCAACAGCAAAAAAAATTGCAAATGGCAGCACAAATTGAGCAATTGACGAAAAATGTTTTAAGGCTTGAACAACAAAAGCAGACCTTACAAGCACAAACCAGTCAGATTCGTGCACAAGTTCAGAATGATGAGCAAGAACAGCTCGAACAATTACAGCAACAATTGCAGCAAGAAATTGTTCTGTTAGAAACTGCAATTGACCAGTTACAGTACGAGGTACAGACACAGCAAGATCAGCAACAGTCAAATAAGACGGATCTACAAAGCCTAAAAACAGAGATTCAGGTTTTATTGGCTGAGCAAAAAAACTTAAATCAATTCGTTGCAAAACAAAGTCCAAAGCATGATCAGAATGCAGTACGGTTGATGCAAAGCTTGCGTTTAACTGCTCAAGGCAAAGCTCATGCTGTGATCATTGAAAAATTTTTAGCTAAATGGTTGCAAGCACAGCTGATTGAGAGTGGACAAACATTCCAAGAAGATGTGGCGCGTCAGTTAAAATCATTTACGCAGCAAAAGATTCAAATACAACAACTGCGGTGTTTAAGTGATTTTATTGAAGCTCCCCAATCTTCGCTCTGGGCAAATGTTGCCGTTGCAGATGATTTAACGACAGCATTGGGTTATCAGTCTGATCTTAATCATGCACAATCAATTCTGACGCTTGATGGTTATCATATTGGTGCGGATTGGATGATTGGCCTGCATTATGATGAAGATAGTCAAAGTGCACAGGGCGTGCTAAGCCATCAAGTGCGTTTAGAGGAAATCGAACAACAACTTGCAGAAAAGCAGCCACAATTACTTGAATTAGAAAACCAATTTTCTGTTCAACAACAAACTTTGCAGCAACAGCAACAACATTTACAGCAACAGCAACAAAGCCAAAAACAAAAGCAAAAAGAATTACAACAACTCGATGTGCAAATTGCCAAGCTACAAAGTACGGCACAGGCATTTGTGTTGCAGCAACAGCAATTGGCCGATCAACTGAAACAGCTTGATCTACAGCTTGAAGAAGATGCCATGCAGCGTGATGATCTGGAGATTGATCTGCATGCGCTTGCATTGAAATTAGAAGCAGTGTTGCCGAACTATAAAACTTTACAATTTCAGGTGGAAAACTTGAATGAGCAGTTGGATGAGCAGCAACAGCAGTTGACTCAACAACAGCAGCAACGTGAAGCTTTACGCCGTCAAACCTCGCAAGCCAATCAGCAAATTGAATTGTTAGAGAAAGATATCTCGTTCCTGAAAACGCAGTATCGTCAAATCATCGAACAAATTGAGCAGGCCAAGAAGTTTGTTGATCCGATTCAGCTTGAGCTGCCGAACTTGGAGTCGCAATTCCACGAGCAATTTCAGCAAACCGAAAAGCTGCAAAAAACCTGGAATGAATGGCAACTTGAACTGAATCAAGTGCAAGAGAAACAACAGCAACTCACAGAACAACGCCATCAAGCTCAACAGAAAGATGAGCAGGTGCGTGAGCAGTTGGAACAAAAGCGTTTGGCTTGGCAGGCAGCTAAATCAGATCGGGAGCACTATCTCGATCAGCTAAAAGAATTAAACGCTGAGGTTCTCCAAGATGTATCGATTGAAATTAAAGAACATCAGCAGAAACTTGAAAAAGCACAACAACAATTTGAAAAAATTGGTGCGGTGAATTTGGCAGCTTCACAAGAATATGAGGAAGTTTCTCAGCGTTTTGATGAACTCAATCATCAAATGCAGGATTTGCAAAATACTGTAGACCAGCTCAAAGCTGCGATGAAGAGTATTGATCAAGAAACACGTAAGTTGTTTATGACAACATTTGATCAGGTCAATCAAGAGTTACAAATGTTGTTTCCGAAAGTGTTTGGTGGTGGTGAAGCGACACTAAGCCTCGAAGATGATTGGCAATCAGGCGTAAAGTTGATGGCGCGCCCACCTGGTAAACGGAATAGTTCTTTGGCCCTACTTTCAGGTGGAGAAAAGACTTTAACTGCTTTGGCTTTGGTTTTTGCGATCTTTAGATTAAATCCAGCACCATTTTGTGTTTTGGATGAGGTCGATGCGCCATTGGATGATGCAAATGTGCAGCGGTATTGTAATTTGGTAAAAGAGCTTTCTGAACAAGTGCAATTCATTTACATTACACATAATAAATTGGCAATGACAATGGCGACAGATTTGTTGGGTGTAACCATGCCAGAGCCAGGTACATCAAAATTAGTGACTGTTGATCTGGGGGATGTTGATATTCCACACATGCTTGCGACAGAGGACATTTCTTAGGCGATGCTAGGCACGAATTACGTAATTTAGTTATTCTAAATAAGTAATGAGTAACAACGCAGCGGCAAAAATGTCCCTGTCCCGCAGGGTTATGGCTAAAACTGCCGTAAACTTCGTTATGAAATTTGACAAGGGAAGTACCATTGTCTGCATTTCATGCCTTGTTTACGTGGTTTTAGCCAATAACGCAGGCATGGCTGAAATAATCATCATTCCCCCCTAAACAGGCAAAAGAATACGGGTTAGTTGCGGAGTCCTAGTATGGAAGTGAATACAATAATAGGCATTGTTGTCGCCGTTGTGATTATGCTTGTTGGTTTGACCATGATTTTAAGAAAACCAAAACCAGTTGAACCTTCATTAGAAGCAGAATTACATATTAATCCTGAAAGTAATCAGCCTGTAATTCCTCGTCATGTACGAGACCAACTGCTACAAAATGACGTGGCGAGTCCAAGCGCACGTGTTGAACCTCGTTTAAATGATGAAGTGGTTGAGGTCGAACCACAAGTTGAATCACCAAAACAAGAGGTGATTGTTGAAGAAAAAGTTGAACAACAGCTAGATGAGAAAGCCGAAGACACCAGCAGTGAGGTTGCAGTTACTTCGGAAACAGGTACTGAAGAAGAGAAATTGACACAGGAAACGACAGAAACTGCCCCATCACTTACCGAACAAGTTGTGAAGGTTGAAGAGTCGGATAAAACCACAGAGGAAACTCAGTCAGAGCAAGTTAAAAGTGAACCAGAGCTGAGTTTAAATCCTAATATTGAAACGGTTGAAATCGCTGAATTTGATGGAGAAAGCAATATTCTGGATATACATTTGCATGAACAACAGCGTTATGATGATGAAAGTGCATTGGCAACAGCTGAACAGATTATTGCATTAAATGTTTACCCAAATCCTCGCCGTGCCTTGTCTGGTGATAAAGCGTTAAAAGTTTTACTCAAATATGGTTTACGCTATGGAGAAATGTCTTGCTTCCATCGTTATGAAAATACCGATGAGCCAAGTGCTTTAATGTTCTCTGTCTTACGTATTACCGATCATGGGCCTGCAGGTTTTGATTTGGAAACATTGTCAGGTGAACAAGTTCAAGGCTTAGCATTTTTCTTGGCTTTACCGAATAGCAAAGCTGTTACGGGTTATGACATGATGACCAGTATTGCAGGTTTAATTGCGCGTGAAGTTGATGGTAAAGTCTATGATGAAAATAACTTAGAATTTACACCGCAATTGAAAGAACATTGGCGTCATCATGTGATTGACTATCGTTCAAATCAAGCAGCGACCTAATTAATCTTTTATAATGAATTGAGTGAAAAGTTATAGGGCGGTTTTTCCGCCCTTTTATATGGTGAAAAGTAAATGGAACATAATTCAGTGATTGAGCAAATGCGTCAATTGATTCAGCTCATTGCAAAACACAATCATGCTTACTATGTGATGGATCAACCTTCAATTTCAGATAGTGAATATGACCATTTATTTCATCAGCTTAAAGCATTAGAACAACAATACCCTGAATGCATCCAAGCGGATACCCCAACCAATAAAGTGGGTGGTCAAGCACTGTCGAAATTTGAAAGTGTGACCCATGTAGTGCCGATGTTGTCATTGGGCAATGTCTTTAATCAAGAAGAGTTATTTGCTTTTGCCCGTCGCATAGATGAACGTTTACCCAATCAGAAAGTGCAATATGAAGTCGAGCTGAAACTAGATGGTTTAGCGATCTCACTTTGGTATGAAAATGGTGTGTTGGTGCGTGGCGTGACGCGTGGCGATGGTGAAACTGGTGAAGATATTACTCAGAACGTGAAGACCATTCGCAATTTGCCGAAGGTTCTATCAGGTCAATCTCAAGCTATACCACAGCTTTTAGAAGTGCGTGGTGAAGTATTAATGCCAAAACAAGGGTTTGAAAAGCTTAATACTGATCAAGCAGCCAAAGGTGAAAAAACTTTTGCGAACCCTCGAAACGCTGCAGCTGGTAGTTTAAGACAACTTGATCCTAATATCGCAGCATCACGTCCTTTAGCATTCTATGCTTATGGGATCGCACAGTGTCAACCACATCATGGTTTAGCAACGATGCATGACAGTTTGCATTGGCTTACCAAATTTGGTTTTGAAATCGCCGAAAGACAATATCTTTGCGAGTCGATTGAAGAAGTTCAACAACGTTATGAGCAGATTCAACAAGAACGCCCAGATTTAAATGTTGAAATTGATGGCATGGTGGTAAAGGTCGATGACCTGAAACAGCAACAACAATTGGGCTTCTTAAGTCGTGAACCACGCTGGGCAACTGCTTATAAATTTCCAGCACAAGCAGCTTTAACCAAAGTCGAAAATATAGATTGGCAAGTCGGACGTACCGGAACACTGACACCGGTTGCACGTCTTGCACCTGTATTTGTCGGTGGTGTAACTGTTTCGAATGTGACTTTACACAATATCGGGGAAATTCATCGTTTAGATGTGCGTGTTGGTGACACGGTGAGTGTATATCGTACTGGTGATGTGATTCCAAAGGTTGAGAAAGTTTGGGCTGAGTTCCGACCTACCGATGCGGAGATTGTTCATCTCCCTACGAATTGTCCAGTATGTGATTCACCAGTGGTCATGCCAGAAGGCGAAGCTTTAGCACGTTGTTCAGGTGGTTTGTATTGTGCTGCGCAACGTATTGAAGCCATTCGACACTTTGTTTCACGTAAGGCCTTAGATATCGAGGGTTTGGGTGATCGTTGGGTGGAGTCATTGTTACATCTCGATTTACTGAAAGATGTGGCTGATATTTATCATTTGCATGAGCATCGTGAAACTTTACTGACCATTGAGAAAATGGGTGAGAAATCGGTTCAGAACTTGATTGATGCCATTGAAGCAAGCAAGAAAACCACATTAGCGCGTTTTATTTATGGCTTAGGTATTCGTGGTGTTGGTGAAACGACTGCACGTATGCTCGCCAATACCTTTCAGACCTTGGATGCCTTGAAAGCAGCTGATGTTGAGTCCCTTAAGAAAACGCCTGATGTCGGTGATATTACCGCTGAATGGATCGCTGACTTTTTCCAAGCACCGCATAACATCGAAGTGTTAGATCGTTTAATGGCAGCTGGCATTCATTGGGATGCACCGACAGCACCGACTCGTCAGCCACTAAATGGTGAGAGTTGGGTCGTCACAGGAACATTGGAAAGTATGGGGCGTGATGAGGCAACACAACGTCTTCAAGCGTTGGGTGCTCGAGTAAGTGGCAGTGTTTCCAGTAAAACCAAATGTGTAGTTGCGGGTGAGAAAGCGGGCAGTAAATTAGAAAAAGCGCAAAAATTAGAAATTCGAGTAATGAATGAGCAAGAATTTTTAGACTTTTTGGCTCAATATCAAACCTAATTGACTTGAAGATTTGAACAAATAAAAGCCGCTTTTTGATGAGTTAAAGATATTTTTTAACGACACCATCATCGAGTAATTGTTGAAAGTGTTCAACGACGCTAGATTCAATATCTCGGTATTGTATTCCTAGCTCTTGTTGACTCTTTTGCGCATTAAAATAAATTGGATAACCCATATTGAGTTCAACGAATGATCTCGAAAATCCAGCGAATGGTCCAAATAATTTAAATGCTGATTTTGGTAATTGATTACGAGGAAAAGGAAAACGATTGCCAAAATTCTGACGTAAGATTTTCCCCATTTCCAATAAACTTAAAGTTCCACCACTGATAATATAGCGTCCTTTTGCATTGGTGTTACTTGCAGCTTGAATATGTGCATCAGCTACATCACGGACATCAACGATGCCATTCCACATGGGCGGTACACCGAGTAAAGTCATACCATTGGCAAATTGCTGTAAAACTTCAACACTACCTGATTGTGTATTGGCAGTTAATGATGGTCCCATCACCAATGCTGGATTAATGCAGACTAAATCCCAACGATTTTGTTGTTCAGCCATTTCCCAAGCTTTACGTTCTGCTGCAACTTTTGAAAATGGATAAGGTTGATGAGTTTCACTGCTGGTATTGTTCCAGTGGCTTTCATCAAATTCATTGTTTTTAGTATCAAGAATCTCAATCGCATCGCCATAAGTTGATGCAATACTTGATGTCAGTACCACACGTTTGACTGATTCAGTTCGATTGACGCTGTTTAGTACATTCTCAGTACCGATTACAGCTGGTTCAATAATATCTTTGACCGCATCTTTATAGTTGGTCACAACGAAAGGTGAGGCGGTATGAATAACGATTTCACATCCTTTCATAGACTCATCAAAAGCGCCAGCTTGTAGTAGGTCTGCTTTAAAAAAATGAATTTGCCCTGTAGATTTTTCTGCGATGTCGTACAGATGTTGGATTTTATCCTTTTTTGATGGATCACGAACCGTTGCATGAACGATGTATCCCTGATTTAAGAGTCGTTCAATAATCCAACCTGCAATATAGCCGGTCGCCCCAGTAACTAAAATCGGTTTGCTTTTATCCATTTTGTATATCCGCATAATGCTTTTTGTAAATGATTCTATTTAGCGAATTTTACCTAAATACACAATGGTTGAAAGAATTTCTTACCTTTTTTACTTGAAAAATGAGTTAAATAAGAAGCATTGCTAACCGTTACAAAAATTAAAATAAAGCGGTTTTTGATCTTTCATAGCTATTTAAATACATGAGTTGATTGCAAGCACTTATTTTATTTCAATAAATTGGATTAATTAGAACTGTAAATGCGTATGTTTCTCATTTTAATTTTATAAAAATCATGGGTTTACGTGTTTTTGATTTTTGCAATTTTATTCAAACTTACGCATAATAACGTTAATCGATAGGAGTAAATATTATGCGTGGCAATCCAGAAGTCGTCGACTATTTAAATATGCTCATTGGCGGTGAATTGGCTGCTCGTGATCAATATTTAATTCATTCAAGAATGTATGAAGATTGGGGTTTAACCAAGATTTATGAGCGTATTGACCATGAAATGCAAGAAGAAGCATCTCATGCTGATGCGATTATTCGCCGTGTTCTTTTTTTAGAAGCAAAACCAAATATGAACCGCGAAGACATCAATGTTGGTACGGATGTTGTAAGTTGTTTAAAAGCAGATTTAGCACTTGAATATCATGTTCGTGAGAAACTAGCGATAGGTATTAAGTTGTGTGAAGAGAAAGGTGATTTTATTAGCCGAGATATGTTGCGTCAGCAACTTTCAGATACGGAAGAAGATCACACCTATTGGTTAGAAAAACAGTTGCGATTAATTGAGTTAATTGGTTTACAAAATTATATTCAATCTCAAATGTAAGATATTTGAAAAAACTCAGCCTTGGCTGAGTTTTTTATACAATCATGATTTATTTTTTTGCAAGGTTTTTAGGTCTTTTAGAACCTGATCAGCATGAGTTTGTGTATTAACACTTGTATAGTGATATATCACCGCACCTTTGGGATCAATCAGAAAGCTTTCTCGTTTGGCGATTTTAGTAATGCCTAGATTTCTTACGATGCCAAATTTTCCAGCAAGTGTTCCTTTTTCATCTGCCAGAATTGGAAAGGGTAAGCCTAGCTTTTCTGAAAATTTTTGATGTGAAGCAACATCGTCTAAACTGGCGCCTAGTACAACAGCATTTGATTGTAAAAACTCAGGGTAGAGTGCTTTGAATTGATTGGCTTCTTGAGTACACCCAGCTGTGTCATCTTTGGGATAAAAATAAAGTACGATCCACTTACCTTTATATTGATCTAGGGTATGCCATTTGCCATTTTGATCTTGTAATTTGAAATCTGGTGCTGAGTGTCCAACCCATTCTTTTTGTGCTGTATTCTGTTTAGAAAACAAAGTATTTTGTGCGGAGCTTAAACTGGGTGTAGTCAATAAAAACAGTGAACTACACACTATAAGAACTTTGGACTTTATTGTGTTCATCATCATGATCTCAACGTATGATAGAAATCTACTTTAGCAAATTTAGAAATTTGATGCGTGAGTAATTTTTTTATAGTTATTTTACGTTTTATCTAACAAAACTATTGATAGATCTAGAAAATAGTGATGTGAAAAGAAGATATAATTTTTTTAAGTTTGAATGATTGGGTTATAAGTTGAAGTATAAAATTTTACTCATCACTGGATGGGGTGGTGGATCTGAATTATTAAAACCTTTACATGACGGATTGGAGCAAAAAGGACATATCGTTGAACGAATTAATATCTTTAATGCGTTAGATCATGAAATCCTGCAACAGCATGTTGAGCTTGCAGTAAAATTTGATGTCATTGTGGGATGGTCTCTGGGGGGGCAATTAGCAACAATATTAGTCGATCATATCCAGCAACAATATGCAGAACAGAAGATGTTAATCACTTTGGCATCGAATCCATGTTTTGTCATTCAAGCTGATTGGCTTACAGCAATGCCAGTCGAAACTTTTATGCAGTTTAAGCAATCATTTGAACAGGATGCAATTACTACGCTAAAACGGTTTGGTTTATTGGTGTGCCAAGGTTCAAATTCAGCAAAAAAAGACTTTTTGGCTATGCAGAAATTGATTCTTCCTCAACCAATTGCATTGCTTCGGGATGGGTTGCAGTTGTTGGAACAATTAAATCTAGTTAAAGTCTATGAAAACTACCAAGGTAAACAGTTACATGTCTTCGCAGAGCATGATGCTTTAGTTCCTTACCAAGTCGCTCAAATTATCCAGAATTTAGCTGCAAAAAATCTATCTGTTATTTCTATTGAAGGGGCTTCGCATGGTTTTCCATGTTTTATGGTGGAGAAGATTGTGCAAGTAATTGAAGATTTTATTCAAATGACGGTTTAATCTTGCTTGAATTGAAAGTTCTCGCAATATATTTTAGATTTTGACAAGTTTAAGATTAAGAGCGATTGAAACTTATTGAACGTTTTATCATTGTTGAAATTTACTTTGAGTATTCGCTATCGTGAAGGCGACATGGATGTCGCCGTTAGGCTGTGGCATCAAGGACGTGCCATCAGCCTAACAAAAGATTTTTGCTTACTTTTCATCTTTGAAAAGTAAGTCCAGCTGAAAGCTTATCCTGAAATTGGGTGAGTACTCGGAATAACACCATGCGGTACATTGTTAAATATTGGATTTATAGAGGTATAGGATGACAGACCTATTTGATTTAGAACATATATGGCATCCCTATACCTCGATGTTAAATCCACTGCCAACTTTTAAAGTCAAACGTGCTTATGGTGCAACCATCGAATTAGAGGATGGACGAACTTTGGTTGATGGCATGTCGTCATGGTGGTGTGCGATTCACGGTTATAACCACCCTGAACTCAATAAAGCCATTACTGAGCAATTGCAAAATATGGCGCATATCATGTTTGGTGGTTTGACGCATGAACCTGCAATTGAATTGGGTAAACTCTTATTAAAAATTACGCCTCCGAGTTTAGATAAAATTTTCTATGCTGATTCTGGTTCAGTTTCAGTTGAAGTGGCTTTAAAAATGGCAGTGCAATATTGGGCTGCGTTGAATCAACCTGAGAAAACTAATTTTATTACTACACGTTCTGGCTATCATGGTGATACTTGGAATGCGATGTCTGTGTGTGATCCTGTCACGGGAATGCATCAGATTTTTGGCTCAAGTTTACCGAATCGAATCTTTGTGCCTGCGCCACAAAGTCGCTTTGATGGTGAGTGGAATCCACAAGATATTCAAGAGCTCAAACACCAGATTGAACAGTATCATCACAGTATTGCTGCACTGATAATCGAGCCAATTGTGCAAGGTGCAGGAGGGATGCGTTTTTATCATCCTGAGTATTTACGCCAAGCCAAAGAATTATGTGAGCAGTACAATTTATTGTTGATCTTTGATGAGATCGCAACAGGCTTTGGGCGCACAGGTAAAATGTTTGCTTGGGAACATGCCCAAGTTGAACCTGACATTATGTGTATCGGTAAAGGTTTGACTGGTGGCTATATGACATTATCCGCAACCTTAACCACCAAGCAGGTAGCTGAAACCATCAGTCGTGGTGAAGCGGGTGTATTTATGCACGGCCCCACCTTTATGGCAAATCCATTGGCTTGTGCTGTTGCTTTGAGAAGTACTCAATTATTGGTTGAGCAAGATTGGCAGAGTAATATTCAACGGATTGAAACGATTCTGGCTGAACAATTAAGTGATTTAGCACAGCTTGATTACGTTGCTGATGTACGGGTTCTAGGTGCGATTGGTGTAGTTGAATTAACATCTAATGTCGACATGAAAAGCTTACAGCAGCAGTTTGTGGAGCGTGGTATTTGGGTAAGACCATTTGGAAAATTGGTTTACGTGATGCCACCGTATGTGATTACCAATGACGAGCTAAATTACTTATTAGCACAGATGAGTGAAGTGGTGAAAAATATGCAAGGAGCAAATGCCAATGTCCTTGCTTAATCATTATGCCGAGCAGCTTGAGCAACTCAAACAGCAAGGTAATTTCCGCCAATTTACTGCAAATCAACAACAGGGAAAATGGATCACTATTCAAGATCGAACCATGTTGAATCTGGCATCCAATGATTATTTAGGTTTGGCTGCTGATTTGCATTTAAGAGAAGAATTTCTTGATACTTTGAAAATCGACCGTGCACTTTTTAGCTCTTCTTCTTCACGTTTACTTACAGGTAATTTTGCAGAGTACGAGCAATTTGAAAATAGCCTAAGCAAAGCTTTTGATCGTGCTGCCTTGCTTTTCAATAGTGGCTATCACATGAATATCGGTATTTTGCCTGCATTAGCTAATAGTAAAACCGTGATTTTGGCGGATAAACTAGTTCATGCCAGTATGATTGATGGTATTCGTCTATCGAATGCTCAATATGTGCGTTATCGTCATAATGATTTGCAGCATTTGGAACAGTTATTGCAAAAGTATCAACAAGATGAGCAAGTTGAACGTATTATTGTGGTGACTGAAAGTATTTTTAGTATGGATGGTGATGAAACGGATTTAGCTGCATTGGCTCAGTTAAAGCAACGTTTTGTCAAAACCATGTTGTATGTTGATGAAGCTCATGCCATAGGTGTGAGAGGTGGGCAAGGACTAGGTTGTGCTGAGCAATATGGTGTATTGCATCAGGTTGATTTCCTTGTTGGGACTTTTGGCAAAGCGATTGCTTCGATTGGCGGTTATATTATTTGTGATCCTATCATCCGTGATTATCTCATTAATAAAATGCGTCCTTTGATTTTCAGCACAGCGTTACCACCAATCTCGATAGCATGGTCTGACTTTATTTTTAATAAAGTTTTAAATATGCAGCAGCAGCGTCAGCACTTGGCTGAGATCAGTCAGTTTTTACAGCAGTCGGTGATTGCAAAAGGTTTTTCAAGTCCATCGAGTAGCCATATTATTCCAATTATTGTCGGCGAAAGTAATGCAGCGATTGAAAAAGCACGTTTTGTTCAGCAACAAGGTTTTTATGCCATGCCTGTGCGACCGCCAACAGTACCGCAAAATAGTTCACGTTTACGTATCTCATTAACGTCTATGGTTCAAAAAGCAGAATTAGAAAAATTGGTGGAATGTTTGTGAGTGTCGATAAAGCTTTAGTCGCTCAACGTTTTGCTAAAGCAGGGCAAAGTTACGTTGAGCATGCTGTAGTGCAAAAGCAGATCAGTGCACAGTTATTTGAATATCTGAAAGCATATTGTCCAAAGACTTTTGATTCTGTACTTGAGATCGGTTGTGGGTCGGGTAATTTAACGCATTTATTTCAGACTCATTTTCAGTTTGATCAATTATTTTTAAATGATCTTTATAAGGATGTTGATCAGCATTTTTCAACGATTAAAAATATAGCTTGGTTGATCGGAGATATTGAACAGCTTGAATTACCATCAGAATTGGATGCGATGATTTCAAGTTCAGCTTTGCAATGGATGACTGATCTACCTGCGTTATTACAACGAATTCATGATGCATTAAAACCGAAAGGCTATTTGGGTTTCTCAACATTTGGTGAAAATAATTTAATTGAAATCAAAAAGCTGACTGGGCAAGGTTTAAATTATTATTCCATTGAGGTATTGAAACAGAAACTTGAAGAAAATGGCTTTGAGATTGTGTTTATACAAGAAGAACAAAAAGATCTATATTTTGATGATCCTAAATTAGTGCTGCACCATCTAAAAGCGACAGGGGTGACTGCAACAGCAAAGTCACATCGTTGGACCAAGCAATCTTTACAGCAGTTCTATTCTGATTATCAACAGTTCTATGATGAGCATGGTTTTCGCCTAACTTATCATCCGATTTACGTGATTGCGCGGAGAAAAGCATGAGTGCAGCAATTTATTTTGTCAGCGGTATTGATACAGAAATTGGTAAAACTTATGCCACAGGTTATCTCGCCAAGCTCTGGACCGAACAAGGACAGCGTGTCATTACCCAGAAGTTGGTGCAAACAGGCAATATCGATGTGTCTGAAGACATCGAAAAACATCGTGAAATCATGGGGAGTGGTTGGTTTCAGGAAGATCATGAAAAATTGACTATGCCTGAAATTTTCACTTATCCAGCTTCACCACATTTAGCTACACGTTTAGATGGGCGTGAGTTAGATTTTGACAAGATCGAGGCTGCAACTAAAGAGCTTGCTCAGCGTTTTGAGGTGGTGCTGTTAGAGGGTGCGGGCGGTTTAATGGTGCCTTTAACCACAGAGTTATTGACCATTGATTATATTGCTCAACATCAATTTCCTGTGATTTTGGTGACTTCTGGACGTTTGGGAAGCATTAACCACACATTGTTGAGTTTAGAAGCTTTAAAACATCGTGGTTTGAGTTTGCATGCTTTGGTATATAACTTAAAAGATGAATCGAAAGATCCACTTATTTCTAAAGATACAGCGGATTATTTAAAGGCTTATTTGGCAAAGCATTTTCCTGATGCTCAATGGATTGAGTTGGAAAAGTTTAACTAACTTTAGGTATTTATTGTCTAGTAAATATCTATGATCATGGAGGGCGGCGAGGATGCCGCCAAGTTAGACTGCCTTGCGCTGCTTTCAAAGCCTTGCTTTGAAATTGCTCAGAACGTACCGTCAGTCTGATAAAAGATTTATGTTACTTTTCATCTTTGAAAAGTAAGAAGATTTGCTATGAGTGGGTGGGCTTGGGAAGACTAAGTCACGATAGTTAATGGATTTCATAAGCGATTTAATTCATAAACTTAAGGTGAATAACAATGAATAAGAAGAATTTTGTTTTTATAACACTATGCTTGTCAGGTTTGATCTCGACGACTCATGCAGAAGTGCCGTCAGATAAAACCATCATTAGTTGGATCACTAATTTACAAGATTCAAATGCGAATCCTCAGCAAGCCATTCAGATTGATCACACGGAAAAAGTAAAATTAATTTCAGGCGAAGAAGCTTATTTGTCTGGTGTTAGTTTTGAAAATGCAGGGCGTAACTTTTGGGCAGGTTATGTATTGACTCGACCAAAGCTCAAACAAGCAAAAATTTTAAAAGAGTTTGGTGGTCAATCGAATACATTTAAAGTTCATCCAACGATGTATAAAGGTAAACCAATTGAACTGATTGAAATCGAAAGTGCTGGGTCGGGACAAGGAACTGTTGAAGCTACTAAAAGTTTAGTTTATTTGAGTCAATGGAATGCCAAGTTGATTACTGAAGTTCAGGAGTCTTCTAATTCTGGTCGCTATGACGAAAAACTTGATGCAGAAGATTGTCGTACTGGATCAGATAACACGGGTTATTTAAATGTGATGCCGTATTCGCCTTACGTTGTGAAAACAACGGTGACAGGAAATGCTTGTAATGACAAGCCTAAAGGATACAAAGTAAATAGTTTGGTTCTCCCTATCGTCATAAGTGAAATTAAATAAAAAAAGCTAACAAACGGACTTGTTAGCTTAGATGATTCTTTAGGATTTTTAAAACTTCTTAAAGCCTTTATTAAAGCCAATCGTTTTGCGACCATTGTTATTATGGTTGCCACCATTGCTGTTTGGACGTTGTTCAGGTTGTTCATCATCACGACGTTGTTGACGTAAATACCCCCCACGACGTGCTGCCATTGGTTTATCTGTCATACGTTCAGTACGACGTTTAGCCATACCAAATAAACCTGTACCTTGGCGTGGTTTTAATTCAACAGATTTTGCTAAGTTATCGATATCCATCTTGTCGAGTTCCATCCAGCGACCTGTACGTAACTCACGAGGTAAAATCACGGTTCCGTAGCGAGTACGTAATAAGCGGCTGACTTTTAAATTCTGCGATTCAAAGATACGACGAACTTCGCGATTACGACCTTCTTTCACGACTACTTGATACCAACGGTTGATTCCATCGCCACCAATTTCAGAGAAAGACTCAAATTTAGCAGGGCCATCTTCAAGTTCAACACCTTTGAGCATGTTATTACGAATTTGAGGTGTCACTTCACCCATGACACGTACTGCATATTCCCGCTCTACTTCGTTTGATGGGTGCATTAAACGGTTCGCAAGTTCACCGTCATTGGTGAATAGTAATAAGCCTGTACTGTTGATATCGAGGCGACCGACCATGACCCAACGATCATTGGCGATTTGAGGCAAATGATCAAATACGGTTGGACGTTTTTCAGGATCATTGCGTGAGCAAATTTCACCCTCTGGCTTATAGTAAATTAAAACACGACGACGAATTTCATCTTCTACTTGGAATTGTACTTTACGACCATCAATACGAAGTTCATCACCTGGCTCAATGCGTTCACCCACTTGGGCAATACGACCATTGATGCTGACACGACCAGCAGCAATGACTTCCTCCATATAGCGACGTGAGCCAAGCCCAACTCTCGCTAAAACCTTTTGTAATTTTTCACTCATGACAGCACAACCTTAGACATAATGATCAACAGTTCACCTTCTCAAGACTTCGGTGCTTGCGCATCGAGTGTCATGAAAGCTTCCTTGGCGTTCTGCAGGGGAGGCAGTTGACCTAGCGAAGCTAGACCAAATGCATTTAAAAATTGGGGCGTTGTCACTAACAACGCAGGTCTTCCAGGTAAATTTCTGAAACCAGACTCTTTGATCCAGTTCCAGTCAAACAGTGTTCTTAAAATTTGACTGTTATTTGATACACCACGAATTTGCTCAATATCTGCACGTGTTACAGGTTGATGATACGCAATAACAGCGACGGTTTCGAGTAAAGACGGCGATAATTTAGTTGGGCGTTCAGGCCAAACTTGCGCAATGATATTACGATACTTGGCACGGACCTGAAAACGGAAACCTTGAGCTGTTTCGATTAATTCAATAGAACGGCCATGTTGTAACATTGCGAGTTGCTGCAAAAACTGACGTAATTGTTGCTTATTATATTGGTTTTGAAAGGCTTCTTTTAGTCGTGCAAGTGAAACTGGTGAGTCACTAGCGAATAATATCGCTTCAATTTGCAGTAGAACATCATGATGAATATCTTCCAATGACATGCCTTCATTGGAATCAAACTGATCTAAACTCATGCTGAAATCCCTTGAATTGTCAGAGGTGCTTCGATCCCTGTATGAATAATTTGAATCTTTTGTTGACGAGTCAATTCAAGTACTGCCATAAATGTTACGACCATGCCCATACGACCTTGCTGAGGATTGAGTAAAGTTATAAAACTTAAACTTTCACCAGAAGCCAGTTGGCTTTCAATATAAGCAATTCGCTCTTCAAGTAAAACAGGCTCTTGAGCAATAACGTGTGTAATCGGTTCAGGGCGATTGAATACGCAAAATAACGCATCCCTTAAAGCATCAGCATCATAACCCTCATAGATTGGGGCAATATGTCCGATACTCACATTTGTACTAAAGGTATCTCGTTCAAAGATGGGCATTTGACCAAGTTTTTCAGCAGCTTGCTTAATGCGGAGGTAAGTTTCTAAACGATCGATGAGTTCTTGTTTAGGATCCTTTTCAAAAGGATCGACAGCAACAGGTTTGGGAAGTAGTAAACGTGACTTTAGATCAGCCAGTAATGCAGCCATCACCATATAATCCGCAGTCAGTTCGATATTCAACGATTTCATACTATCCATATATGATAGATATTGCGTTGCAATTGGAGAAATATCTAACTGTAAAAGATCGAAGCCATTCTTTTGAATCAGGTAAATCAAGAAGTCCAAAGGACCTTCAAATTGTTCCAATAAAATTTCAAATGCGGCTGGCGGGATATACAAATCTTCAGGTATGGCTTCTTGCCACTCGTCAAGCACACGAATGGAAGGAGTTAACTCCAACGAAGTAGGAAGAATTTGGTTCATTACCGTTATAAGCCACGCGAATTTTCAAAAGCATGAAAGATCATTTTTGTGTTCAAGGGATGACACACGCCACAAGGAGCTTGGCTATTCTAATCGAAATACTCGATTTAATAAATTACTTGCTTACAAAAACCTTAATCTTCTCAGGGTATTTTGAGTTTTTATATCAAAGCATATTCGACATAGAAAAACTTTATGATTAAATATGTGATTAGAGTCATATTTTTACAGCATAACAAATTACGATGAAAAACTATTTAAAAACACAACACAATGATCTTGGTCAGACCGTTGGCCTAGCTATTGAAAATTTCAAAACTAGTCAGCCGATTAAAGAAAGTATCTTTGGACAGAATATTCAATTGATCTCTATCGTTGGAACAATAGCTGATTCAGCCTTAGCACAAATTTGGGCATGTGTAAGTTCTGAACCCAATGCAGCATGCTGGACTTATTTACCTTATTCGGCACCAACCAGTGCGATAGTATTAAGCGATGCCTTGCATAACTTATTTGGTTTTTATGGATCAACACATTTTCTTATTGAGGTAGATGGAGAAGTTCAAGGCTGGATTGCATTACTTAATCCTCGGCTTGAACACTGTGCGATAGAGATTGGTAATGTTTATTTTTCGCATAAGATGAAAAAATCCAAAGCTTCAACAGAAACCATATTTCTACTGTTACAACAATGTTTTAAACACGGTTTTAGACGCGTTGAGTGGAAATGTGATGATTGTAATGCCCCCTCTAAAGCCGCAGCCTTACGTTTTGGATTTCAATTTGAAGGCTTGTTCCGTCAGGATCGGATTGTAAAAGGGCGCAATCGCAACACCGCTTGGTTTTCAATCATTGATGAAGAATGGTCTGATTTAGAAAAAATCTATCAACAATGGCTCAGTCCAGATAATTTTGATGAGCAAGGTTTTCAGAAACGTCGGTTAACTGATTTTACGTAATGGCTTAAGATATTAGGCATCGTGGATTGCATATTCGATAATGTTTTGACATTGATCACGCATACAAAGATTTCGGTGTTCGAGATTTTTCCATATTTCTTTCACAATGGAAACCTCTAAAAAATATTCAAAAATTAAGTGATTACTTTCGATTTGGATAAGTCCTATATCTGGTTCTTTTAGAACTTTTGTTTCAGATTCTAATGTCCAAGGTTCAACAACATAAATGGTTTCATTATCTTGAAAATCATTTATGTTGAGTAAAACTTGAAATAAATCCATTTTATATAACGTTATTCAAACGCGCTGACGTCACCAACCCCGCGACGAATAATTTCAGGGTTTTCACCTGACAAATCGACAATACTAGTCGTGGATAAAGTACCGAAACCACTATCGATAAATACATCAATACGTTTACCGAGCTGATTTTCAATATCAAATGGGTCATCCAAAGGATCTGTTTGATCAGGTAAAATCAGGGTGCTGGTCAACAACGGTTCGCCCAGTTCCTTTAATAAAGCCTGGGCAATTGGATTGCTTGGGATGCGTAAACCAATGGTTTTTTTCTTCGGGTGCATCAAACGCTTTGGCACTTCACTGGTGGCGGGCAAAATAAAGGTGGTGACGGCAGGGGTATTATTTTTTAACAGCCGATACATGGCATTATCCACTTTGGCATAGGTCGCAATGTCGGATAAATCACAGCACATAATCGCATATTGATGTTTTGGACCTAAACCACGAATTTGAGCAATTCGTTCCATCGCACTTTTATTACCAATCTGACAACCAATCGCATAGGCTGCATCAGTCGGATAAACTACGACATCACCAGCGCGAATGCGATCTACAGCTTGAGTGATTAAGCGAGCCTGAGGATTTTCAGGATGAATATGTAAATGCAACATTATTATAACTCCCTGATCTTTATGGCTGAATTTAGTATGAAACGTGTATAGGGGAGGATGCAAGTCTCAGATGTGATAATTTTGTCATTTAATCAAGCTGTTCGCGTTTAAATTCATCGCGTTGTAACGCTAAGCCATTACGTGTACATAGACAGATGTAATAAATAAAATGAGCTGCATCATCTGGTAATTTTGCTTCGTCAGAAAAGTAACGTTGGACTTGAGAGAACACATTGTCTTTAAATTGTTGTCCGTTACCACTATCACCCGTCAAATTATCTAAAGATACTCGGAACTTTCGACCAAAGGCAGTAGCAAATAACCATTCAATCGCTTGTGGCTTGATTTCAACTTGTTCAAAAAGCGCCTGTTGTTCAGCCGTTCGACCATCTGGTGCATACCAATAACCCAAATCAGGTAATAGACGACGTTGTGCGCCAGAAATCGTCCAATGACTAATTTCATGCAGGGCACTATTAAAAAAACCATGCGCAAATTGGATTCTTGCAGGTTGTCCATTTTCCGCAGGGAAATATTCTGGTTCAAATTCACCTTTAACAAGTGTGACATTATGGTGGGAAAACCAGTGATTAAAGTGTAAAATAAGCCAATCAACCTGTTCTGGTTCTGTTGTTAACTTTTGCCAAGATGAACGTTGCACTTGATCTGGTGTTAAAACAGGAGCAGTGGTTGAATGGGTGCTAACAAGTAATGAAGTTGTTACTTCAAGTTGCGGCTGCAACAGGTGCATTGCTTAATTTACCCCGAGTTCTGTCTAAAGAAGTGCAAAATTGTATCTTAATCTTTGACAGAGTACCGATGAATTTGTAGAATTGCCGCCTTAATTATGTCAGCAAATACCTTTCCGGCACAGATTGAGCCGTTTAAATGGGCTGAACAGGGCTTTACATGGTCAGGAACACTGCCATTGTCTCGCTTTGCTCGTATCGCCCGTGAAGCTGTTGGATCAATTAATGATCAATTGATCAACATAGACTGTAAGCTATCAATGGATGCCTATCATCGCATTGTATGGTTAGATGGACATATTGATACAAGAGTTCCAATGGAATGCCAACGTTGTTTGGATACTGTTGAAACTGAACTTGTTTCAGATTTCCATTTGGCTTTAATCGATGATGAGTCACTGATAGAGCGCTTGGATGAGGATGCTGATTTCATCGTTTTAGGTGAAAGTGAATTTTCGAAAAAAGGTGATTTTGATACGCCTGCTTCGATTGATTTACTCGCATTGCTAGAAGATGAACTGTTATTGTTGGTGCCTTTATCTCCTAAGCATGATGCTTGTGAGCATAAACATCGACCTACCATTCAGGACGTTGTCGAAGAAAAACGGGATAATCCGTTTGATGTTTTGGCAGGTTTGAAGGGTAAACTTAACTCATAATTTATGTTATAATGTTGAGTTAAGACAACTGAATTTGTTCTGATCCATTTTTTCGATCTTTGTAAGGAGCCATCATGGCCGTTCAGCAAAACCGTAAAAGTCGCTCTCGCCGTGACATGCGCCGTTCACATGACGCTTTAACCGAGAATGCATTATCTGTAGACCAAACTACTGGTGAAACTCACCGTCGTCACCACGTGACTAAAGATGGTATTTACCGTGGTCGTCAATTATTCGCTAAAGCAGCTGATGCTGAATAATTGAATCATATGCATTAAGCGTTAGCTTAAAGTATAGAAAAAATGGGAGCGAAAGCTCCCTTTTTTGTTGTTTTTCGCAATTATAAAAAGATTAAATCAATGTTAAATTGCCGCATCGCTAAAGAGTCTATTGCTATTCTCATGTAGAATTATGGGTGTTGATCAAATTGGCGATAGACTAATTTAAGGATTTTTATATGTCGACTAAACGACTTGAGCAGGCAGCTCAAGCAACAAAAACTGCATTTGTTTTTCCAGGTCAAGGTTCACAAAAAGTAGGTATGCTTGCTGAACTTGCAGAGCAATTCAGTGTTGTTAGAGAGACTTTTGCTGAGGCGTCTGAAGCACTCGGTTTTGATCTTTGGCATATTGCTCAAAGTGGTGAAGGCTTAGACCAAACTGAAAATACACAGCCAGTGTTATTGACTGCCAGTATTGCCTTATGGCGTGTATGGTTAGAGTTAGGTGGTATTACACCGAAATACTTGGCTGGACACTCTTTAGGGGAATATAGCGCGTTGGTTGCTGCGGAAGCGATGACATTGGCTGATGCTGTAAAACTGGTTCATTTACGTGGCAAACTGATGCAGAGTGCTGTACCTCAAGGTGAGGGGGCAATGGCTGCTATTCTTGGTTTAGCGGATGAAAAAGTTGTTGAGCTTTGTCAGCAAGTATCTGCGGCAGGTCAAGGCTCAGTGGAAGCTGCAAATTATAATGCACAAGGTCAAGTCGTGATTGCGGGTAGTGCAGCATTGGTTCAACAAGTGATGGCTGAAGCGAAGGAGCAATCTGGTAAAGCGATTGCCCTACCAGTATCTGTGCCGTCTCATTGTTCATTAATGAAGCCAGCCGCAGAAAAGTTTGCTGAAGCTTTGGAACAAACTGCCATTGAGCTACCATGCCTTCCTGTAATACAAAATGTCAACGCGGAAATCGCGACAGATGTTGCTCAATTGCGTCAGGCTTTAACAGCTCAATTGTACCAATCGGTACAATGGACACGCACCATGCAATATCTACAGGATCAAGGTATTCAGTACGTGGTCGAATGTGGACCTGGTACTGTACTTAGCAATCTTGCAAAGCGATTACCGAACATAGAAAAAGCATTTGCCATTGATAGCAAAGCACGTATGGAAGATGCCCTAAACGCAGTGTTAGTGGCAGAAGGAAAAATTGCATGACACAACAACGAAAAGTTGCGTTAGTGACAGGAGCAAGCCGTGGTATTGGCGCAGCTATTGCACAGCAACTCATTCAAGACGGTTTTTTTGTAGTTGGAACCGCGACCTCTGAATCAGGCGCGCAAAAACTGACAGAAAGCTTTGCTGAACATGGAGCAGGTGCTGTACTCGATGTTCGTAACGGCGAAGCAATAGATGCACTTGTTTCAGATATTGAACAGAAATATGGTTCAGTTCTTGTATTGGTAAACAATGCGGGTATTACCAAAGATAACTTGTTATTGCGTATGTCTGAAGATGATTGGGATGATATTCTCAATATCCATCTGAAAGCCGTTTACCGCTTATCCAAGCGCGTATTGAAAGGCATGACCAAAGCTCGCTTTGGGCGCATTATTAACATCAGTTCTGTTGTAGCGCATTTTGCCAATCCAGGACAAGCAAACTACTCAGCAGCAAAAGCAGGGATTGAAGCATTTAGTCGTAGCTTAGCGAAAGAGATGGGCAGCCGTCAGATTACAGTGAACAGTGTTGCGCCAGGCTTCATTGCGACTGAAATGACGGATCAGTTAAGCGAAGAAATTCGCAAAAAAATGACTGATCAAGTTGCTTTAAATCGTTTAGGTGAGCCTCAAGATATTGCAAATGCAGTGAGTTTCCTTGCTAGCGACAAGGCGAGTTACATTACTGGTACAGTTTTACACGTAAATGGTGGTTTATACATGGCCTAACTGGCGATGTATAAACTTTTAAAAGTTTTTATATTCAATTAAACTAGTGGCAAATTAAAACGCCACAAGCAATGAGGAGAATTCCTGTGAGCGATATCGAACAACGCATCAAACAAGCAGTAGCTGAACAATTAGGTATGCGTGCTGAAGAGATTAAGAACGAAGCATCTTTCATGGATGATTTGGGTGCTGACTCTTTAGATTTGGTTGAACTTGTAATGTCTTTTGAAAATGATTTCGACATCACGATTCCTGATGAAGATTCAAATGAAATCACTACGGTTCAATCAGCAATTGATTATGTAACCAAAAAACTTGGTTAATCATATTGCATGATTGAAAAGCCACCGAAAGGTGGCTTTTTTATGTGCTCAATTTTTTACTTGAGAGGATTTATACATATTTTTACAAGAAAAAAATAAACACTGAATATGAAATGAGTTTATTTAAGTGTATAAAATCTATGCTATTTAAAATAAATTATTAAATCATAACAACAAAAGGAAATATTATGAGTATCGAAATGCGAGTTAAACAAATTATCGTTGAACAACTCGGCGTAGATGAGGAAGAGGTCGTACCTAGCGCAATTTTTGTCGATGATTTAGGCGCTGATTCTTTGGATATCGTTGAATTGGTTATGGCTTTTGAAGAAGAGTTTGGCTTTGAAATCCCAGATGAAGATGCAGAGAAAATTACGACAGTCCAAGCTGCAATTGACTATATAATGACTAATGTGGAAGGCGACATGTAATCGTATCATCCATTTTAGCGATCAAAGGCTACCGTAAGGTGGCTTTTCATTTTTTGAATCTAAGAATCAAAAAAGTAAAAAATGTTGCAGCAGATCACTGTACATTTATTTACAAGACCGCTTTAAATTGAAACCTGTAGCATTTATTTTTTAGGTATAACTAGAAATTAGGTCGATTGAGGCCAATCTTCATAAATAATTACAGAGGAAATAACAATGGGTCTTTTTGATTTTGTAAAAGGTATTGGTAAGAAAAATACAGCACCAGCGGAACCACAAGCTGCGCCAGCAACACCAGCTGAGCCATCAGCTCAAGAGATTGCAAATAAATTATTAGGTTTAATTAAGAGTTTAGGATTAGGGGTGGAAGGTCTGTCCGTGACATATAACGGTACAACTGATACTGCTGTGATTAAAGGGCAGGTAAAAAGTCAGGCGGATAAAGAAAAAATCATTCTTGCTGTGGGTAATATCGATCATGTGGCACAGGTTGATGATCAAATGACAGTTGAAACCGCTGAGCCAGAAAGTAAATTCTATACAGTGAAATCAGGAGACAATCTGTCAAAGATTTCTAAAGAGTATTACGGTGATCCAAACCAATACAATAAAATTTTTGAAGCAAATCGACCTTTATTGAAAAATGCAGATGATATTTTCCCAGGTCAAGTCTTACGTATCCCACAATAATCTACGAATTGTAAAAAAGGCGCATTGAGCGCCTTTTTTAATGGAGATACTGTCCCGTCCTGAAATAAGTTTACCCCTTAAGAGGCTTATTTTATGGAATATGAAAAAGAACAACGAGTTAAACGAACACAACGAGATTACAGTTTTGCCTTTAAAATGCTGATTGTCCATGAGGTAGAAAAAGGGCAAATCACTTATAAACAAGCTCAAGCAAAATATGGTATTCAAGGAAGATCAACTGTGCTTACATGGTTACGTAAGTACGGACAACAAGATTGGACTTCTAAAGCTATGCCTTCCACTTCAAAACGCCAACTCACCCCTCAACAACGCATTCGCCAGTTGGAAAAACAATTAGCCGCAGAAAAGCTAAAAACTGAATTTATCCAAGATGTGATTTATCACATAGACAAAGAATGTGGGAGAGATCTTGGAAAAAAGTATACCGAGCACGTTTCAAAGATTGGCAAGCCCAAAGAAGACTAAATGTCTCACGTTATTGTGAGTGGATAGGAATCACCCGACAGGCTTACTATCAATCAGAAAAACGTGCTCAAATCAAAGCTCGGGAAACTCAGCAAGTACTTGAATTGGTTATGGAGTATCGTTATTTGATGCCAAGTATCGGTACGCGTAAACTCTATTGGCTGATCAAACCAAAATTGCTAGAACAAGGACTGAAGTTTGGTCGAGATCAGTTATTTAAAGTATTAAAAGAGAATGATTTATTGATACGCCCTAAACGTCGCTATACCAAAACTACAGATAGCAAACACTGGATGAAGAAACATCCTAATTTATTAAAGGATTATTCTCCAATACGGGCAAATGAAGTCTTTGTTAGTGATATTACCTATGTTGAAAGTGCAGAGGGTGTGCATTATCTATCACTTGTGACAGATGCCTATACCCGACAAATTAAAGGTTATAAGTTATCAAGTGATATGCGGGCAGAGAATGTTGTACAAGCCTTACATATGGCAATGAAGTCTATAAAAGATAGAGCAACAACCCTGATTCATCATTCAGATAGAGGTTCTCAATATTGCTCTGAATTATATCAATCGGCACTACAGCATTACGGTATAAGTCCCTCGATGACAGATGGAGGAGACTGTTACCAAAATGCTTTAGCAGAGCGAATCAATGGCATACTCAAACAGGAGTTCTTAACTACACGATGTAAAACGATGAAGGAGTTAGACCATTTAATTTCGGAATCTATAGTGATTTATAACTGCTACAGACCGCATTTAAGTTTAAATATGATTACTCCTAATCAGATGTATGAGAAAGCGAAAACCGAGCTAATTGCTTAACTCGGTTTGAAATGAAATACTGTCAATCTATTTCAGGACGGGACATACAGAGATGATGGATCTCAATATACGTGGCTTAAAACCGTTTTGGAATCTTTTGCCCATTGGGTACGGGTGTTTCCGCATGTTTTAACACGCCAAATAACCATGTTTCAGCATGCTGTACCGCAATTTTGAGTGAATCACCGAGGGCTAAGCGCCCTGCAATAAAACTTGCCAAAGAGCAACCCGAGCCATGATATTCACCATCTAGGCGAGGGCATTGACTTTCAGCAATCATTTTCCCATCAACATAGAGTACATTACGGATATGATCAGAGGTATCTTCATGCCCACCTTTAACAAGGACTGCTTTTGCACCCATTTCAAATAATGTTTGTGTGGCTTGCTCGATGTCATCAACTCCAGTTAAAGCTCTGAGCTCAACGGTATTGGGGGTAATGACTGTTGCTAGGGGAATTAACTCAGCAAATGCTTTTACCAAAGTCGCTTGATCGCCCAGTGAACCACCGCTATTTGCAACCAGAACAGGATCCAGCACATATAAATACTCTGGGTGAGCGAGTAAGAATTCAGCCAATGCTGCAATATTATCGGTTGTGCCTAACATACCTGATTTTACGCACTTAATCGGTAAATCACCGACCACAGCATTTGCTTGAGCCAATAATAGTTCTTTTGAGGTTGCTTCAAAACCAAATACTTGCTGTGAGTTTTGAATGGTTAAAGCAGTACAAGCAATTGCAGCATGTGCACCACTTTGTCCAATCGCTTCAATATCTGCCTGTAGACCTGCACCGCCTGATGGATCTAAACCTGAAAAACAAAGTACGGTCGGACGCACTGCAATTTCCTTTTATGTTTTCATTTACGTTAGTATAGGGAAGTTTCGAGAAACTCTCGACTATGTTGTGTAAGGCTTTAAGAGATTGAACGAATGACGATCAAAAACATACTGATTGATTTAGATGGGACATTAACCGATCCTAAAACAGGAATTCATGGTTCGATTCGTTATGCGTTAGAAAAGCTCAATCAACCATTGGCCGATGAAGTTGATTTAGATTGGACGATTGGTCCACCTTTGAAAGCCTCATTAGCAAAATTATTAGATACTCAAGATGATGATTTGGCCGAACAAGCTTTAGCTGCTTACCGCGAGCGCTTTTCAGTGACAGGCTTATTTGAAAATGAAGTCTATCCAACAGTGGAAGGAACTTTACGGCACCTACAAACACAAGGATATCAATTATTTCTTGCAACAGCGAAGCCCACAGTTTATGCAAAGCAAATTTTGGTTCATTTCCAGTTAGATCAGTATTTTACTGAAATGTATGGTAGTGAGTTAACAGGGGAACGTACCAATAAAGCAGATTTAATTGCTTATATTCTTGAGCAAGAGCAGTTGAATGCTCAGCACTGCATTATGGTGGGAGATCGTCAATATGATGTCATTGGTGCACGCGCAAACGGGATCGAAACTATTGCTGTGAATTATGGTTATGGAACAACGCAAGAGTTAGCTCAGGTACAACCTGTTGCATATATTTCTGAATTTGGCCAATTGATTGAGGTGGTTGATCAATTAAATATTGAGCGAAAGGTTTCATAACTATATTGATCAAAAAGCCTCGAATGTGAACTGCACCCCGAAAGTTGGACACTTTTAGTCTAATTTGAAGGGTGCTTTTCTATGGCTAAATATTCTCAAGAATTTAAACTTGAGGTTGTCCAGTACTACTTATCCGGTTTTGGAAAGGTTGCTACAGGTCAAAAATTTAGTGTTGACCATATGGATGTTCAGAAATGGGTTACAGCTTTTGAACAATATGGTATTTCAGGTTTAAGTGTAAAAACCACTAAATCCCACTATTCTCAAGAATTTAAATTTCAAGTTGTACAAAGCCTTTTAAATGAAGGACTTTCAGCTAAAGAGGCTTCACAACGGTTTCATATCAGAGAAAAAGCAACCATTCTGCAATGGTTAAATCTATATCATGAATATGGTATAGATGGCTTAAAAGCCAAACCTAAAGGACGAGCCAAACAGATGCCAAAGCCGCAAAGAACCAGAACTCAATATTCTCAAGCAGATCGCGATAAAACACAGGAACAGTTGCTTGAAGAACTTGCATATCTACGAGCTGAGGTTGCACTTTTAAAAAAGCGGAGAGCCTTAAGACTGGAACAAGAAGCAAAAGAAGCAGCCGAACAGCAGCGTTTGCAGAACTTATATCAGGATTAAGGCAAGATCATGAGCTAAAGCATTTATTGCATGCAGCTCAAATGGCCCGAAGCACCCACTGCTGTCCCACAATTATTCCAAGAAGAACCTCAATTGAGGTTCTTCTTGTTTTCGCCACTTCTTATCGGGTAAAAATAATGCCTTTAGAAGTTTTCTTTCAAATAAATTGACCTGAATAATTCTTAATAATCTCTGGACAGTCCATCCCTCATGAGCCATATGTTTTGCAAAACTCACTAATAAATAGGCAATTAATGCAATCCATATTTGAGTTTGTATGGCATTTCGGCTTCGACCTAGAAATGATTTCAATTTTAAATTCTGTTTAATCGCTTTGAAAAATAATTCTACTTTCCAACGATCTTTGTAAATTGCTGCAATAGTCGATGCAGCTAGATGAAAGTTGTTACTTAGAAATTCAAATGTCCTTTTCTTTTCAACATCATAAAATTCTATTCGTCTTAATCGCTTCGGTGCACCACGCTTTTTAGCATAATCACTGCTCAACTCAATATATTCATCCGCAAGAATTCCTTTGCAAGCGTATACTTCACGTTTTGACTTTACTTCATAAACCGTCTTCGGTCTTAGCCGTGTCACAAAGCTGACTTTTCGGTCAGTCATCTCTGCAAACCACTGATAATCAACATACCCCTTGTCAAAAACTACGATACTTCCAGGTGGAAATTTGAGTAATCTGCCTTGCACCATATCATTTTCAATACCATCTCCGAGTGCAACAAATTCAGGAATCGTATTGCTGTGATTTAATCCAACTGTCAGTTTAATGCTCGCTTTGGATTCATGTACTTTTGCCCATTCGCATAAGGACAGTGAAAGATCAATGTGGCTTGCATCAAGTGAATACAGCGGATTCTTAAATCGAAATTTATGTGCAATCTTTGTGTTTTCACAATGCCGAAGTAACTGAGTAAATAATTGCTGATATAGGCTGGCAGGTTGTTCTTGATTGATTCTTGCCAAGGTGCTTCGTGCAATAGTCTTAGCACCGAGGTGATAGAGCTTTTCCTGCTGTGATTCGAGATTGGATTGAATATCTCTTAAGCTTTGCCGACAGGACAGCTGGGACATCAATATGGCAATAAACTGATCCCAGCGTGTGGCTGATCTTAATTTTTGTCCACAATGATGCTGCTTGGCAAGACGTTCAAAATCACATCGTGAAATAGGTTTAAGTAATTGATGAAATACGGTATTCTGATGTGACAAAACCTGAGTCCTTGTAGTTAAAGTGTTTGTTCGCACTTATATTTTAACTATTTTGGACTCAGGTTTTTTATTTAAACAAAACTATGGGACAGCAGTGCCGAAGCACCTATTTTTATCATGAACAGCAACGCAAACTTGAAGATAAATATAGTGATCTTAAACAACAAATAAAGGCGATTTATCATCAACATAAGGGACGATATGGTTATCGTAGGATTACGCTTGCCTTAAGGAATATGGGACGAATCATCAACCATAAATGTGTTCAACGGCTGATGCAGTCTATGCAGCTTAAATCACGTATCAGGGTGATGAAATATCGCTCTTACAAAGGGCAAGTGAGTAAGATTGTAGACAATGTATTACAACGTCAATTTAAAGCGGATCAACCAAATCTGAAGTGGGCTACGGATGTGACAGAATTTAATGTACGTGGTGAGAAATTGTATTTATCTCCAGTCATAGACTTATTCAATGGAGAAATCATTGCATTTCAAACCCAGCGCAGACCACATTATGCTCTAGTCAAAAACATGCTAGACACTGCGTTAGGTAAGCTCAAGCCCGATGACAAGCCTCTTTTACATTCAGACCAAGGTTGGCAATACCAAATGCGTCATTATCAGCAACAATTGAAACAGCATGGTTTAACACAAAGTATGTCACGTAAAGGAAACTGCTTGGATAATGCAGTGATGGAAAGCTTCTTTGGCATACTTAAATCTGAATGTTTCTATGGAGAGAAATTTAATTCAGTTGATGAACTAGAACAGACAGTGAAAGAATATATACACTATTATAACCATGAAAGAATCAAGGTTAAATTAAAAGGACTGAGTCCTGTACAGTACAGAACCCAGTCCTTAAAAGCGACTTAATCAAACCGTCCAACTTATTGGGGTCAGATCAATGATCGAGGCTTTTTTAATGTTTAATTTGTCCCGTCCTGAAATAAGTTTACCCCTTAAGAGGCTTATTTTATGGAATATGAAAAAGAACAACGAGTTAAACGAACACAACGAGATTACAGTTTTGCCTTTAAAATGCTGATTGTCCATGAGGTAGAAAAAGGGCAAATCACTTATAAACAAGCTCAAGCAAAATATGGTATTCAAGGAAGATCAACTGTGCTTACATGGTTACGTAAGTACGGACAACAAGATTGGACTTCTAAAGCTATGCCTTCCACTTCAAAACGCCAACTCACCCCTCAACAACGCATTCGCCAGTTGGAAAAACAATTAGCCGCAGAAAAGCTAAAAACTGAATTTATCCAAGATGTGATTTATCACATAGACAAAGAATGTGGGAGAGATCTTGGAAAAAAGTATACCGAGCACGTTTCAAAGATTGGCAAGCCCAAAGAAGACTAAATGTCTCACGTTATTGTGAGTGGATAGGAATCACCCGACAGGCTTACTATCAATCAGAAAAACGTGCTCAAATCAAAGCTCGGGAAACTCAGCAAGTACTTGAATTGGTTATGGAGTATCGTTATTTGATGCCAAGTATCGGTACGCGTAAACTCTATTGGCTGATCAAACCAAAATTGCTAGAACAAGGACTGAAGTTTGGTCGAGATCAGTTATTTAAAGTATTAAAAGAGAATGATTTATTGATACGCCCTAAACGTCGCTATACCAAAACTACAGATAGCAAACACTGGATGAAGAAACATCCTAATTTATTAAAGGATTATTCTCCAATACGGGCAAATGAAGTCTTTGTTAGTGATATTACCTATGTTGAAAGTGCAGAGGGTGTGCATTATCTATCACTTGTGACAGATGCCTATACCCGACAAATTAAAGGTTATAAGTTATCAAGTGATATGCGGGCAGAGAATGTTGTACAAGCCTTACATATGGCAATGAAGTCTATAAAAGATAGAGCAACAACCCTGATTCATCATTCAGATAGAGGTTCTCAATATTGCTCTGAATTATATCAATCGGCACTACAGCATTACGGTATAAGTCCCTCGATGACAGATGGAGGAGACTGTTACCAAAATGCTTTAGCAGAGCGAATCAATGGCATACTCAAACAGGAGTTCTTAACTACACGATGTAAAACGATGAAGGAGTTAGACCATTTAATTTCGGAATCTATAGTGATTTATAACTGCTACAGACCGCATTTAAGTTTAAATATGATTACTCCTAATCAGATGTATGAGAAAGCGAAAACCGAGCTAATTGCTTAACTCGGTTTGAAATGAAATACTGTCAATCTATTTCAGGACGGGACAATTAATTAATAATTAAACATTATGTTTTAAGCGGTATTGGACTAACTCTTCAATACTGATCACCGTGAGACCATGGGTTTGCGCATAAGCGAGAACTTGAATACCAGAGGCCATTGAGCCATCTGGATTGGTCAATTCACACAACACACCTGAAGGTTTTAAGCCTGCTAAACGGGCGAGGTCAATCGTTCCCTCAGTATGACCTCGACGAGTGAGTACACCACCATCACGTGCGCGTAATGGAAATACATGTCCTGGGCGACTGAGGTCACTTGCTACAGCACCGTCTTGAGTCGCGGCGAAAACAGTCGTCACGCGATCTTTGGCCGAGACACCTGTGGTTACACCTTGAGCGGCTTCAATTGTTACCGTAAATGCAGTTTTGAATTGACTTGAGTTATCCACGACCATAGGCGGAAGAGCTAAATGATCAGCCAATGCTTCTGTTAGGCATAAACAGACAATACCTGAACCATCACGAATCATTTGCGCCATAACTTCGACTGTTAAAGTTTCAGCAGCAATAATTAAATCGGCCTCATTTTCACGGTCAAAATCATCCATCACCAACACTGGTTTGCCTTGGCGAATATCTTCTAAAGCTTGTTGAATACGTTGTTCAGCTGGGGAAAGGGCTGAAAAGAAAAGTTCGGGTTGAATTAAACTCGACATAATGAAACGCTCTCGTAAATAAGCTACGGTTGAACATTTCAGGACTGATGTAAAAATAAGCGCGTACCAAAACAAACCAAAAGATTGTTTCGGTGGTTTCGTCTTCTTTCATCCGGACTATACCGTCGGCTTTGGCATTTCACCAAATCTGCGAGTATATAAACATATATACAAGCTCGTGGGCTGATTAGGTCATTTATGTTTAATGCCTAACTTACCACCGGTGGGGAATTTCACCCCGCCCTGAAGCGATGTAATTTGATTATAGCCAAAGTTGCTTTGAAAAAGAGAACTTTTTATAGAATGAATCGTTCTATAAAAATGAAAAAATATGATGATGGGCTCAATGTTTTTATTTTTTGCAAAGTTGCTAATATTTTTTAATTCAGCTTACACTGAATAGATAAAACAACAATAACACGGAAGAATGGATGATGAGCAAAGAACCAACAAAAGAACAAACAGTAGCCTTAGAGCAGCTTGCACAGCAACTTAGGCGTCCTGTGATGAGCTTTCAAGATTTTTCACAATTATCTGAGCAGCATCTTGCTTGGCTCAATCAGCAATTACAGCAAACCATTGAAGATGAAAATCGAAAAATCAATCAGCACTTGTTTCAAATGCCTTTTTTTCTTCGAGCCTTGTTTCGATCCAGAAATGACAATCGGTGATGTATATGACTCGATTAGCTGTACATGCAGAAATTATAAAGCTTGCTCATATCTTGAAAGTATCAGAGCAGCAATTGGATTTTTTACAGTCACTTGCACCAGAGAGTTTAAGACAATTTCGTTTTGCAATTATTGAGTTGCTGCAAGATCAACAAAAAACACGTTTTCGTTATTTGGCATCGTGGGTGAGTTGGTTACCCAATCGATTTAGTGTTTTCTTAGTAAAAAGATTTTTAGATCCTCTTATTGTGGCGCAAATCGCCGTACATTTATCGACGGAAAATTTATATCAGATTGCGAAGCATCTACCTGCAGATACGCTTGCTGCTATTTCAGTGTATTTAGATCCGAGATTGGCGAGAGAGTTGTTGGTCTATTTTACGACGCATCAAATTAAGGACATTTCCAATATTCTGTTGCAACAGCGTGATTTTGTCACCATGGGGCGCTTTGTTGGGATGTTATCAGATGATGTTGTTCAAGATGTTGCGCAGATGATTGAGCAAGAAAGTGATCTGCTTGAGATTGCATTTTATATTGAATCTAGGGAGCGCATAGATCATCTTGTTCATGTCTTACCCAAAGTACGAATTGAGAAAGCACTTTTGATCATTTGTGATCCTGCACAACGGTTGGTTTGGCCCAAGTTATTGGCGTTGATGAGTCATATTGGTTATGAGTTAAAGCGTGATCTAGGTGATTTAGCTGTAAAACAAGGGGAAAAAGTCATCAATGCTATTATTCAGGCAGCGCAAGAAGATCAGTTGTGGGAGGATATGTTACCAGTGGTGGCATGTTTATCTGATCACGCTCAACGTTATGTTGCGAATCTACCCGCACTAAGACAGGCTGATATTATTCAAAGTATTGTGGCTGCAGCGGATCATTGTGACTTATGGCCAGATATGTTGGTTGTTGTAAATTATATGCAAGATGAGGCAAGAGAAGCAGTTGCAAAAGCAATTGCACAGATTGATGAGGAGGTGTTACAACACATTGCATATGCTTCTTTGGTTCGTTCTCAATGGAATGTCACTTTTGATGTTGTACGACGGATGCCACCGGAAAAACAACAGCAGTGTCAAAGGATTTTAGATGCATATATGCAAGAGTTGGATCTGGAAACTTATCAATATTTAGATCAATTGATGGATCATTATCAGATACAAGTACCAAGAATAAATAACATTTAGACATGGGGGAGTGTGTCTCGAATCGGGAGTAGTGTTTCTATTGCATGTTGATATCCTCGTTCGACCAGTTCATCGAGTTTATTCCAGTCAAACATGCCAATACCTTCGATGGGCATACGAATATGTAAATGAGCGCGTTCAATTGCGGCTGTTTGAATCATGGTGTCGCTTGCCAGAGTTGCAGTACGCATTAAAATTTCAGCGAGTTTAGGTGCAGGTAACAGTTTATCTTTAATTAGTTTATTCCAGTTGAGTAAAGCACTTTGATCAGGTTCATCTAAACCAATTCCTGGGACTCGAATATCATCAATTAAACTGACATTGCTTGCGATAATTGTTCCTCTCTCGAGGTTTTGCATTACATCGGTAGGCAGATTGTTAATTACGCCACCATCACATAATAAATTTTCATGCCATGCGACAGGTGGAGCAACACCTGGAACGCTCATACTTGTGCCCACCCACGTTGCAAGTTCTCCTTGATCATGGATGACGGCTTGGCCAGTAGATAAGTTGGTTGAAATACAATAATAACTTTGCCTGAGCTCTTCGATCCGACGTTGCCCAAAAATAGCTTGGAGCCGACTATGGAACCTTTGACCACGGATTAGCGACACTCTTGGCATGGTATAGTCATTTAAATAATTTCGGGCTACAAAGGTTTCATAGGCAATATGGGTCATTTCGACACTATCAAAACCGCATGCCACTAAGGCTGCTACAAATGCGCCCATACTTGTTCCACCGATGATATCAATTGGAATATGTAGTTGTTCCAATGCACGTATGAGACCAATATGTGCAAAGCCGCGTGCACCACCTCCACCCAGAACCAGTCCGAGTCCTTGGCTTGAAATTTGTCGAGCCACAGCACTGATATCAGCTCGTGCCCATGGATGTATAAAATAATGAGCGCGGGCTCGATAGAGCCGTTTCCATTCTAGTGTATGTGGAGAGGGATCACCCTCCGAACGTAATACAACCAATTCAATTGGACTTTGCCATTGATGTTGATTTAATACATCCACTAAGGGAGTGTGGATTGGCGTTAAATTTGCTTCGGCGAGAATTAAAATACGGTCTGCTTGATGTAAACAACGCTTTGCCCATTCATCAGAATGACTGTGGGCTGCGTATAACACATAACAATGCTCTTCTTCTAAACTGGCTAACCATAAACGTAATTTTAAATCATCAGCACTGTAATCCAAGGGTGTTTGGCTAAAGCCACTGCCAAATAATGCATCTACATGCGCTGCTGTAATAAGACGAACATGTGGCCAACGTTGCAGATGTTCAGTTAGTTTTTCGGCAAGATGAATTGCGGGTATCTGCGGTGCTGCGGGAACAATTGATAATGTGCGGCTATGACTCATTGCATGGGTGTGTTGTAACTCTGGTTGTGAGCGAGCAATGATTAATCGAGATAGCGCCAATAATACATTTGGACGCTTGTAGATAAAATCAATAAACTGTTGTTGAGGTATAGTCAGTAGAGCGGTATCTCGTATTGCATGCACTGTACCGTGATGGGGATGTTCGGAAATGACACCCATTTCTCCGATGATTTCGTGATGTCCTAAGTAGGTTGACAATCCTGTTGTGGATGTGAGTTTGAGACGTCCATAGACAATAATATACACATGATGTGCTGGATCATTCGCTTGATAAAGTCGCTGACCTGTATGTAAATATTTGATTCTACATTCACTTGCTAGGCCTTGCAGTACCGCATCATCAAGCTCTGCAAGTATAGTGACCTTACGGAGTGTTTTAATAATATCCATATATTTAAAATTATCGTTATTTTCTATTTATTTAATAAATACTGATCGCGTATTGCAAGTCTGGTTGAGTAAATTAGCAGGGCATTTGTAGGTGTTTTTGTATGTTGGTCGGGTGATTGAATAAAATCCAATAAAAAAGCCAGTTCATTTTTGACTGGCTCTTTGGGAATCTTTAAAGCTTATGCGATTTGGACAGGAATACAGTTTGCTGTGTGATTTACTGTATTGTCTGGGTTTGCATAAACTAAACGTGGTTTATGTGCATTTGCTTCAACTTCAGTAAAGTCACCAAAAGTTGCAATAATGACTAAGTCGCCTACATCCGCTTGATGCGCTGCGCCACCGTTGACTGAAATGATACCTGAGTCATCTTCACCGCGAATCGCATACGTAGTAAAGCGTTTGCCGTTAGTTACGTTCCATACGTGAATCTCTTCGTATTCACGAATCCCTGCTAAATCCATCAACACACCATCAATTGCGCAAGAACCTTCATAATGAAGTTCAGCATGTGTCACAACTGCACGGTGAATTTTACATTTTAATAAACGAGATAGCATGGCTAGCGTCTCCTGAGTAAGACCTAAGATGAATATCTTATGGTTGACTTGTCACGTTTTCCGCAGGCTATAGGCGGTTTGATGCGCATTTTGCGCCTAAATGAGCAATATGGCAAGCGTGATTGTTCAACAATTCAGTTCAAGGTTAAGCGGGTTTGTAAGCATTAATTTGATTCATGGCGAGTGAAACTTGTCCATCAACAAGTAGTTTCACCTTGGAAAGTGCATGATCAATAGCTGCATCCATTAAGTGTTGTTCACTGCTAGGTGCTTTATTCAGCACATGGCCTGAAACACGCTCTTTGGAGCCAGGGTGTCCAATTCCAATTCGTAAACGATGAAAATTAGCACCAATATGAGGAACGATATCACGTAGACCATTGTGTCCGCCGTGTCCACCGCCTGATTTCAAACGAATAACGCCAGGATCCATATCGAGTTCATCATGAGCAACGAGAATTGATTCAGGAGAAATTTGATAAAATTTAGCGAAAGGGGCAACACTTTGACCAGAACGGTTCATAAACGTTGTTGGTAATAATAAGCGTACGTCATGACCTTCAATCTGACCACGACCGCTGAATCCGTGAAACTTTGGATCTGCTTTTAAGGAAATACCATAACGATCTGCAAGTTGTTCGACGAACCAAAAACCTGCATTGTGACGGGTCTGGGCATATTCCTTTCCAGGATTGCCCAAACCAACAATTAGCGAAATATTTGACACTAATTTACGCCTTTAACACTTATGCGCGTTTGAAGTCAGCGTGCATAGGTGTGTTTTTAGCTGGGTGACGTTGTAACGCTTGGATTTTAACGTTTTCAACTTTGTCATCGATTTTGATTTCGATAACTTCTTCAAAAAACGCATTGTTTTCTAAAGCTTTAACGATTTCTCGAAGTTCTAAAGTAATTGCTACAGGCTCAGCACTACCACCATAGATGATTGCTGGGATTTGAGCTGCGTGACGAAGGCGGCGGCTCGAACCTTTCCCTTGTTGTGCAGCTTCACGTGCTTGAGCATTTAATACGAAGTTTGCCATGGGCATATCCTCATTGGAGTTTAATGAACTAAACTTGCGACCAGTTTAGTGATAGAAAACCCTGCCAAAGGGCAGGGCTTGAAAAAAGCTGGGCTATTATAGATAACTATCGAACATAGCGCTAATAGATTCTTCGTTATTAATACGACGAATTGTTTCAGCAACCATGCTAGCAACAGAAACTTGGCGAATTTTACCTAAGTTCATTGCTTCATCTGAAAGAGGAATGGTATCAGTGACAACCAATTCATCAATGACAGAATTTTGTAGGTTTTCAATCGCTTTACCGGATAAAACAGGATGAGTTGCATAAGCAATAACGCGGCGTGCACCAAATTGTTTAAGTGCATCAGCAGCTTTGCAAAGCGTTCCTGCGGTATCTACCATATCATCAACGATGACACAGTCACGATCTTTAACATCACCGATCAAATGCATCACTTGTGACTCATTTGCTTTTTGGCGACGCTTATCAATAATCGCTAAATCGATATCACCTAATTGTTTGGCAACAGCACGCGCACGAACAACACCACCAACGTCAGGTGAAACCACCATCAAGTTATCATGTTGTTGTTGACGTAAGTCAGCAAGTAATGCTGGTGTACCGTAGATGTTATCAACAGGGATATCAAAGAAACCTTGAATTTGGTCTGCGTGTAAGTCAATCATTACTACACGGTCAATCCCAACAGTTGTTAGCATGTCAGCTACAACTTTAGCTGTGATTGGTACACGAGCAGAACGTGGACGACGATCTTGGCGTGCATATCCGAAGTAAGGAATAACCGCCGTAATACGACCCGCACTTGCACGACGCAAAGCATCAGCCATGACCAAGATTTCCATCAGGTTATCATTGGTTGGAGCACAAGTAGATTGAACGATAAAAACGTCTTTACCACGTACATTTTCAGTGATTTCAACTGAAATTTCGCCATCAGAGAACTTGCTAACTGAAGCAGCACCTAAAGGGATATGTAAATGACTTACGACTTTTTGAGCAAATTGTGGATGAGCACTTCCACTAAAAACGACAAGATTGGGCATGAAGCACCTGAGCGAGGATTACGTGAAGCAACGCTTCACCCGAGCGCAAGAGAAAAATCGATGATTTTCCAAAGAGGGCTATATGAAGAATACTTCACCCAAGCGCTAAAGAAAAATTAAAAAATTTTCCAACGGGTAGTTTAAAAAGCAATCTATTATATGGCAGGGGCGGCTGGATTCGAACCAACGGATGGCGAGATCAAAACCCGCTGCCTTACCACTTGGCGACGCCCCTAATGCGGCAGAACTTTAATCGTTTTACTTGATATTGTCAATATATTTGATCAAACATCGAGATAAAACAAGTCTGTCTAAAGATATGGCAGGGGCGGCTGGATTCGAACCAACGGATGGCGAGATCAAAACCCGCTGCCTTACCACTTGGCGACGCCCCTAAATTTGATGATCTGTAATGGCAGGGGCGGCTGGATTCGAACCAACGGATGGCGAGATCAAAACCCGCTGCCTTACCACTTGGCGACGCCCCTATTACATACATCATTTACAGGTGAAAATTGGCAGGGGCGGCTGGATTCGAACCAACGGATGGCGAGATCAAAACCCGCTGCCTTACCACTTGGCGACGCCCCTAACGTGCAACTTTGAAATGTCTTAACGGTGATTCTGTCAAACTGCTTACCAAGTAAGATTTACAAGGTGCATTTTTCAAGATTAACTCGATATTCATTTCATCAGTTACTTCAGTAAAAACACAAGCACCTGTACCTGTAAGCTTTGCTGGACCAAACTGATCTAAATATTGCATTGCTTCTTCAACTTCGGGATATAACGATCGAGCCAGAGGTTCAAAGTTATTTCCAAAACTGGAAGGTTCTAACTGATAGGCGCAAAATTTAGTGATCTTAGAGTCTCTTGTCAATGTTTTTTGTGAAAATAACAATTGAGTGCTGATAAAACAGTCAGGTTTTAGGATTATGAATTTTTTTTGAGCTAAGTCTATGAATGATAAATGTTCACCGATACCTTCAGCCCATGCATTACGTCCAAAAACAAAGATCGGTACATCAGCACCAAGTTGCACTCCATAGTCGGCAAGTTGCTGCTCATTTAAGTCACATTGCCATAGTTGATTCAGTACGATGAGTGTTGTCGCAGCATTGGAAGATCCTCCGCCTAAACCCGCACCCATCGGAATATTTTTTTCAATATGAATCTTCAAGCCACAAGGTTTTTTGGCATGTGGACGTAATAGTTGTGCTGCACGATAGATTAAGTTTTGCTCAAGTTGTACGTATGCCAAGCCTTCAATTTGAATTGTTTCACTTACACAGGGTTCAAAACTCATCCAATCATATAAATCAATCAGTTGGAAAATAGTTTGTAGTTCATGGTAGCCATTTTCACGGCGACCTGTGATGTGCAGAAACAAATTCAGCTTGGCAGGAGACGGTACTTTAATCATATAAACATCTAGGTTATCGATTTTGAATCACCATTGTAATACGGTTTTCTTTATTTTCCTCAAGCGCTTGTTTGAGTAGTAGCTTGTTTGGCAATGTTTGACCATCATTGTAGCTAAAATCTACAGTCCAACCATCTTCGATGAGTTGTTTTAGGCGATTGCTTTCATCTCGTGTCATTTGAGCATGTAGGGTAGCGGGTTTGGCTTGTATCCAATGCGTGAGGTGCATAATTGGTGCTTGCCAACCTGTTGCTTTTTCCAAAAGTTCTTCAGGTGAACTTGCTGTGATTAAGCCTGTTTTAGAACTATTCAACGTGACTTCACCAGATTTTCCTTGAATTTGGGTCTTGCCGACACCTAGAATTCCTGTCAGTTCAATATCAAATTGATCTTGTTGTTGTATCCATGTGAAGAATGCGCTACCTGATTGTTGTGGTGTGCGAACCCCTATTTTTCCCTGTAAGCTAAAATTATTTTCATCTTGAACTTGTGGAGAAATGATCGTTTTTTTGGGTTGGCTCAGGTGTTGACAACCTGTTAATAGCAACACACTACTGCTACATAATGCGACGCATAATTTTGGAAAAAAACGCATGGATTTAACTCTTTTTTACAGTGACAGGTAAGATTAAGCTATCAAGTTGTTGTAATTGTGGGGCATTCGCATGTTTTTGTTTCAGTTGCTGTAACACATCGCTAAATTCGGTGAGTGAGCCTTGCATATAGAGTGCTTTGGCATAACGAACACCGATATTGATGTTTTGACTGAGTGAATATGCTTGTTCGAGTACATTAACTGCCGTATCAAAATCATTTTGTAGAAATGCAATATAGCCCAGTGTATCTAAAATAGAAGCTTGTTCAGGGGCGTACTCTAGTGCGAGTTCGGCATATTTTCGTGCTTCTTTGAGACGACGATTTTGCAGTGCCAAAGTATAAGCATAAGCATTTAGGTAAGTAGGGCTATTGGGTTCTATGCGCAAAAGTTGTTTAAGGGCTTTATCCAATTTATCACGATCGGTATAAGGATCGAGCAGTAAAACCTCTGCGTAAATGAGTTCCGGGTCATCAGGAATATTTTTAATCGCCTCATCAAGTAAGGCTAGAGCAGCCGCTTTATTGTTCATTTTCTTTAAGATATCAGCCTGTGCTTGATATAAGAAACTGGCATGTTGCGGATAGTTAACGCGCTCTTGGGTCAAAAATCTTAAAGCGTCATTGAGTTGCTGCTGCTGTTCAAAAATCGCAATCATATTGCGTCTGGAGACGATATATAAGTTGCCATCGACCAAGCGATAGTACGCTTTGGCTGTTTCATAGTGCTGTTTACGTTGTGCATTGATAGCAAGGTAGTAATAAGCTTCGTTTTGATACTTTTCAGACGTGCGTAACTCGACCAAATATTGCTCAGCAAGTTCGTATTGCTTTAAATCGATACTGGTTAAACCTGCAATAAATAAAGCTTCTTCAGCATGAGGATGGTCTTTAATTATTGCTTGAAGCTTATCAAAGGCTTGCTGCTGTTGATTGATTTGAATGTAATAACGTGCTTCTGCTAAACGAACATCCAAATTATTTTTATTTTTACGGCTAGCGCGTGCTAACCACTTTTGTGTGGCTTCTTGGTCTTTTAAAGCCATTAACAAATTGGCTTTCATTAAAATAAAACTTGTTGATTTAGAACGTTTACGTAGGGCACGGTTGATATTTTTCAGTGCTTGTTCGTACAAGCCATCTTGAGCTTCCAGACCTGCAATCAGTGCCAAAATAGAGGGATTATTTTTTTCTTTACTTGCGCGTAATGCATTAAGCAGAATTTCACGATCTTCTGCTTGCTCTGGTGCAATCCCTGCAAGTATTTGTTCTAAATCAGCCGTAGGGTCGATATTTAAAATTTTATCGAGGGTTTTTGCCGCGAGTTCGTATTCATGGGTTTTTAAAGCGATGTGTGACAAGTAAAATAAAGCGGGAACGTCTTTAGGTTCTTGTTCAACCCAATGTGTTGCAATGTCTAAAGCTGCTTGCAAATCATCATATTCAAGTGCGATATCTAGCGCACGCTGTTTGATCGTGGTTGAATTGCTGCGAATCGCAAGTACAGTGTAGTTATGTAGTGCTGTTGGAATATCATCATAGGCGAGCGAAAACTCAGCAACCATGCTCTGTTTGAGGGCATATTCAAAGCTCTGATCGGCATACATGTCGTGTATTGCCTGTGCAGAGACGTACGCACTCATACTACCTAACAATAAGATTGTGGTAGAATACCGTCTAATCGTCTTGCCGCTAAACTGGATACGGCGATATAGCTGACGCAATTTTTATTGATCCAAAGTAATGCTTTTTATGACACCGATGTTGCACAATAACATAAATTTAGCGAAATGATGATCTGATATGTCTTTCTTTGCATTGGGTGTCAACCATCAAACAGCTTCTGTCGAACTCCGTGAGCAAATCGCTTTCAATGCAGAGCGATTGGAAGCGTTATTGCTTGAACAAAACCAACATCCTGCATTGAAGGATATGGTGGTGGTCTCGACATGCAATCGTACAGAAGTTTATGCCATGACGGAGGATGCAGATAGCATCCTAAATTGGCTCGCCCAAGTGAATAATATTGATGTTAAACAGTTGATTCATCATGTTTATCGTTACGAGAATGCTCAAGCCGTTACGCATTTAATGCGCGTTGCAAGTGGTTTAGACTCACTGATGTTAGGAGAGCCGCAAATTTTAGGGCAGGTCAAAAGCGCTTTGGCTTTATCTAAAGATGCAGAGACAGTTTCTCCTGAATTGAATGGGATTTTTGAATACGCATTTTATGCAGCAAAACGGGTCCGTTCTGAAACTTCAGTGGGTAGTCATGCCGTATCTATGGGCTATGCAGTGGCGCAGTTAGCAACACAAGTGTTTAGTCATCCAGAAAAGCTGACGGTTATGGTGGTTGCTGCTGGAGAGATGAATAGCCTTGTTGCTAAACATTTGGCTGAAATGGGGGTTGCAAGGATCATCATTTGTAATCGTAGCCGTGAACGAGCAGATCAGCTGGCACAAGAAATCGCGCATCAAGTTGAAGTCGAAATCATTCCTTTTGTAGAGCTGGCGCAAAATTTGCACAGGGCAGATGTGATTTCGAGTTGTACAGGCAGTTTGCATCAAGTGATTGAATATAAACATGTTAAAAGTGCGTTAAAGAGTCGTCGCTATCAACAAATGTTAATGGTAGATTTGGCAGTTCCTCGTGATATTGATCCCAAAGTAGAATCTTTGGATAACGTTTATTTGTATGGTGTTGATGATTTACAGAGCGTGATTGATGAAAACTTGGCGCAACGTCGTCAAGCAGCTGTTGAGGCTGAATTTATGGTCAATCAATTGGCGACCCAATTGATGACCCAGCAAAAAGTGAAAGAGGCGAGTGGTACGATTCAGGCTTATCGTCAACATAGCGAAGAGATTAGTCAAAAAGAATTAACCCATGCTTTGGACGCTTTAAAGCATGGACATGCAGCTGAGCAAGTATTACAAGAGTTTGCGCATCGTTTAACCCAAAAACTTATGCACCCGACTTCGATCTTATTAAGAGAAGCAGCTAAAGCGGAAAACCCTGATTATTTTGAATGGCTACAGCAGCATCTACAAGATGTGTTTGAGCATGAACGAAAACCTAAGAATTAAGTCTAACGCTAAGACAACAACTTCAAACTAATTTGCTTGGTTAACTCATTTAATTGTTGGCGTAAATTGCGTGATTCTATCAGAGAGATAGGTGATTTAAGTTTGAGCCTTAAATATTTTTCTTGTAAATTTAAAGAGAAGTCTCTCGCTAATTTGTCGGCCACTTCTGGTGCTTCAGTCAAAGACTCAATGTTGGTACGTTGCATAATATCTGCAAGCTCATGGCTATAATGACTACATGCACCGAGTACATAATAAGTTGCCAATTCCTGATCATCGGGTAGATCGTCAAATACAATATTTAATACAGCTAAGATCTTCGCCAATAGCTCATTTTGATCAATGACTGCACGCAGCTCTTCAAAGTGGATATAAAGAAATGGGTGGTGCATCAAGATTGCTATTGCAAAATCTTCATCTTTAGTATGGATATTAAAAGATAAAGATGCATCATGGCTAATTTGTGGGGTAAAGCGTTTGCCTAGACCCAGTTTTTCGCGGAACGATTGAGTGAGCAAATAACGAAATGAGCCTTGTTTAGGGAGTAGCTCGGTCAATTCACGGAGTTCACCCATGACTAAGCTTTTACCTTCAGGGGTGCTAATATCATGTTGCCCCGTTAAATGAGCAAATACAAAATCAGATAATAATGGCGCTTGTTGTAGCAATTTTTGGAAATTTTCCAAACCCTCTCGACGAATCAGCGAGTCCGGGTCGTGTTCATTGGGGAGTACAAAGAATTTTAACTCACGCCCATCATTAAGTAAGGGCAGTGCAATTTCTAAAGTTCGTCGAGCTGCTTTTTGTCCCGCCGCATCACCATCAAAAGCGATGGTAATACGAGAGTTTTGTTTAAACAAGGTATTCAAATGGTCTGCATTACTTGCTGTTCCAAGCGTTGCGACAGCGCCATTGATGCCGTATTGCTGTAGGGCAATTACGTCCATATAGCCTTCAACCATCAACCAATCATTGGCTTTGAGTTTACGCCCCTCATATAAACCATAAAGCAGTTGGTTTTTATGGAAGACTTCTGAATCAGGGGAGTTAATGTATTTAGGTTTAATGTCATCATTCAACGCACGTCCACCAAAACCGACCACACGACCTTTATGGTCACGAATCGGAAAAATTACACGATCCCGTAATAAATCAAAATCTCGACCACTGTCACTAGAGCGAATCAATCCAATTTGTTTTAAGCCTTCTATATCCTGAGGAAATGCTTTTTCTAAGTGTTGCCAATCCTCTGGTGCATAACCTAAACGCCAGAATTGAATGGTTTGAGCTGATAAGCCACGGTGTTTGAAATAATTTTGCGCTTTTTGGCTATGGGGAAGTTGACGCTCATAGAACTGTGCCACATTTTCCAAGAGGTCATACAAGTTGCCTTCTTGCACTTGTTCATCCATGCCGAAGCCTGGATCGAATTGTGCAAAGGGATCGTCCATAAACCGATCCATATCAACAAAATGCTCATCCATGGGTTCATGAATAGCGTGATTTGTTGTTGATGGGGGAGATATCTTTTCAGGCGGAGAAGGTGGCGTCTGAGGGCTACGTTTATAAGAGAGTTTTTTGTTGTCGTGATTATCTTTGGGTAATTCTATTCCAGTCTGATTAGACAGATCCTTCATCACGTCGATAAAGTTACGACTGTCAATGTCCATCAAGAAACGAATCGCATTTCCATTGGCTTGGCAGCCAAAGCAGTGATAATACTGTTTATCACGATAGACATGGAAGGATGGTGTTTTTTCTTGGTGAAAAGGGCAACAGCCAGAATATGTTCGTCCAGTTTTTTTCAATTTCACACGTTGACCAATCAAATCGACGATGTCGGTTCGATCTAGGATTTGATCAATTGTATGCTGTGGAATTGCCATGAGAGGTTACCATTTAAAACTGGGTAGAGCATTTGGAAGAATGCAAAAATATTCTTTATCATTGTTGCATAAAATGAAAAACAGGCAAGGATTAACTTGCCTGTTCGCATAATGAGATCAGGTGGCGTTGACATTTTAACCATGCATTACGTTATAGACTAAAACCACACACCCGAACACTTAGAAATTAATTCGCTGCATCTTCTTCGCTGCTTTGCTCAGTTTCTGGTTTATCAAATAATCCGAAACTTAAACGGTTGGTTAAGCTACGACGAGGTGGTTCGATTTGAGTCTCGTTATTTTCAACTTCAATGTGTTGAGATTCGCGCCCCAATAAACCTAAGGTTGCACGGTTAACCCAACTGCCTTCTTTGCGTGCAGCACGAAGATTAACTTCACCATTTGATTTGACTAGATTTGGATAATTGAGTTTAAGAATCTCAATATATTGTTGGGATGTTGTCTTATCCCCAAGTTGTTGATAGCTATAAGCTAAAGTTGCTAATGCTTCAGGTGTTTGTGGGGTTTGAGGATAATACTCAAGAACCCAACGAGCACGTTCAGCCGCTGCTAACCATGCTTTACGTTGAATATTGAAGCGCGCAGCATTCATTTCACTTTCAGCAAGTTCTTGACCGATATATTTCATTCGTTGCGCAGCATCAACAGAATATTGGCTGCTAGGGAAACGACGAATCAAATCAACGAAATTTTGATAAGCAACTTTAATATAGCTTACGTCACGATGCGCCTGTTTCAATGACGTATAACGAATTAAGCTATCGTAGTTCATTTCCATATTCGCAACACCACGAACATAGTAGGCATAGTCTACGTTAGGATGCTGTGGATTTAAACGAATGAATCGATCCGCAAGTGCAATCGTGCCTTCATAATCTTTCTGTTTAAATTTTGCGTAGAGAAGTTCAAGTTGTGCTTGCTGGGTATATTGTCCAGTTGGGAAGTAAGTATCTAACGCTTCTAATGATTTCACTGCGTCAGTATATTGATTGCGTTCAAGAGATTTGAGTGCTTTTTCAAAATAAACTTGTTCACTTGATTGTGGTCCTTTATCAACCACTTCTTTCTTACTCGGATTGCTGCTACAGCCCACAAATGCAGATGCTACACCTAAAGAAAGTGCGAGCACTGTAATTTTATAACGTGGTAGCGACATAAAAACTCCTCTGTTATTCTGGGCAATAAGCTACAATGGTACTATTAAACCATTTTTGTACCGATCATCAAATGACTTCAGCACAATCTTCCAATTCAAACTTCTCTGAAACAGATTTCTTACTCGAAGATTCTGTCGATGCAGATAATCATAATTCTGACTCAACTGCAACACGTTTATCGTTGCAAGTTCAACTCGATGAAAACTATTTAGGTCAACGCATTGATCAAGTCGCTGCGCTGGTGTGGAATGAGTTTTCTCGTGAAAAACTTAAGCAATGGATGAAAGATGGGCATCTGTTAGTAAATGGCAATATTGTAAAACCCAAGTACCGTTGTGAAGGTAATGAATTATTAACGCTTGAAGTTGAACTCGAGGCACAAACATCCAGTCAGCCTGAAAACATTCCCTTAAATATTGTCTATGAAGATGACGATATTATTGTGATCAACAAAGACGTGGGAATGGTGGTTCATCCAGGTGCTGGTAATCCGACAGGGACATTGGTGAATGCTTTACTTTATCATGCACCAAGACTTGCTGAGCTAGCACGTGCTGGTTTGGTTCATCGTATTGATAAAGATACCAGTGGACTATTGGTCGTTGCTAAAAATTTAGAAGCCCAGTTTTCATTGAGTAAACAATTAGCCAAAAAGACAGTTTACCGTGTCTATGACCTTGTGGTGTATGGAAATATTATTGCAGGTGGCACCATTGATGAACCGATAAAAAGGCACCCTGTAGACCGCGTCAAAATGGCAATCCTGCCTGGTGGTCGTGATGCGGTAACACACTACAATGTGAAAGAGCGTTTCCGTGATTTCACTCGTGTTCAAGCGCAATTGGAAACAGGGCGTACCCATCAAATCCGTGTGCACTTTAGCTATTTAGGACATGGGTTAGTGGGAGATCCTGTGTATGTCAATCGTGTGCGCTTTCCAGCTGGGGCTTCAGCTACGTTAACTGATATGCTTCGTGGCTTTAAGCGTCAAGCGTTACATGCTGCAAAATTGGGCTTAGTCCATCCGCGTACAGGTGAGGACATGATGTTTGAAGCTCCTTGGCCAGAAGATTTTACCCAGTTGGTTGAAGTACTACGCACGGAAAATCAGGCATATTAAATGAAGTCTTTCTCCCTCTTGTAGAGCTTTAGTCGCTCCTTATCTCTCCTGAGGGGGATGCTTTTGTGAACTCCATGCTGTTAGCGGTTTTAAACGCTCTCTTCTTAGGCTTAGGCGATTTGAGCCGATTGTGGTTCCACAAGAGAAAGACTGATATAGAAAATATTGCTTAGGAGATATTTTATGGAATTTGTATCAGGTTTACCTAAAGGCATTTACGCAGGACAAACTCGTATTGAGCATCCTCAAGCAATAAGTACAACGAATATAAATTTAGCTGGATTTAATTTGGCTTTACATGTCAATGATGATGCACAGCGTGTGCAACAACACCGTATGCTTTTATTAAATCAATTTTCAGAATTTGGTGTCAATAAGCTGACGTGGTTGACTCAAACCCATAGTACGATTTGTCATACTGTAAATGAACAAACTTCATTTATCGCACTTGAAGGTGATGGTCTCGTCACGCAACGCAAAGGTCATGCACTTATGATGATGACTGCCGACTGTCTACCTGTAGTTTTAGGCAATGCTGAGGGGACAGAAGTTGCCAATTTACATGCGGGTTGGCGTGGCTTGGCGAATGGTATTGTTGAAAATACGGTTACTCAAATGCAATCTTCGCCAACATGGGCATGGTTAGGAGCGGCTATCAGTCAACCTTGTTTCGAGGTTGGAGCTGAAGTAAAAGCTGCTTTTTGTGATAAATATCCTGAATTAGAGTCTGCATTTATGGTAGGGCAAGTCGAGGATAAATATCAGGCAGACCTCTATGCGATTGCTCGATTTATTTTAAATCGTTTAGGTGTTGAAACCGTTTTGGGTGGGGGGCAGTGCTCTTATCAACAGGCGGATGAGTTCTTTTCACATCGCCGTAATAGTAAAACAGGACGAATGGCAACGTTTGTATTTATGCAATAAATCACATCTTTATGCTGTTGATTCGCCTTGTTGTATCTAAAAATGTTAAACTTGAGCTAATTCATTGGTTTTTAAATTTTCCATGTCTGTTATTGAGCAAATTACTCCCCAAGTTAAAGTTTGTGTGATTTATCATAGTCCTTATGGTCATACAGCCAAAGTTGCACAATACCTTGCTCAGGGTGCTGAGCAGGCGGGGGCAGAAGTGCATCTGCTTTCTGTGGCTGCGCCGCAATGGGATTTGTTAGACCAAGCAGATGTGATTGTGATGGGTTGCCCAACCTATATGGGAAGTTTAACCTCTGCATTAAAACAGTTTATGGAAGACTCTTCTAAACGTTGGTTAGCACGGTCATGGCAAGGCAAACTTGCTGCTGGCTTTACCAATGGTGGTGGATTGAGTGGCGATAAGTTAGCTGTTTTACAGCAAATTAATTTATTTGCCATGCAACATGGCATGTTATGGGCTGGTTTACCTTTTATGCCGACTGGACGTAGCCCTTTAGATATTAATCGTATGTCGAGTTTCTTGGGTTTAATGACACAGTCGGATAATGCCAGCGTTGAAATCACACCGCCAGAAGGTGATCTGGAAACTGCACGCAAGTTTGGAAAATATTTAGCGGAATTGAAGCAGAAACATTTCACTGTTTAATAGTGCAATAAAAAAACCTCCAATATGAACTGCACCCCGAAAGTTGGACACTTTTAGTCTAATTTGAAGGGTGCTTTTCTATGGCTAAATATTCTCAAGAATTTAAACTTGAGGTTGTCCAATACTACTTATCTGGTTTTGGAAAGGCTGCTACAGGTCAAAAATTTAGTGTTGACCATATGGATGTTCAGAAATGGGTTACAGCTTTTGAACAATATGGTATTTCAGGTTTAAGTGTAAAAACCACTAAATCCCACTATTCTCAAGAATTTAAATTTCAAGTTGTACAAAGCCTTTTAAATGAAGGACTTTCAGCTAAAGAGGCTTCACAACGGTTTCATATCAGAGAAAAAGCAACCATTCTGCAATGGTTAAATCTATATCATGAATATGGTATAGATGGCTTAAAAGCCAAACCTAAAGGACGAGCCAAACAGATGCCAAAGCCGCAAAGAACCAGAACTCAATATTCTCAAGCAGATCGCGATAAAACACAGGAACAGTTGCTTGAAGAACTTGCATATCTACGAGCTGAGGTTGCACTTTTAAAAAAGCGGAGAGCCTTAAGACTGGAACAAGAAGCAAAAGAAGCAGCCGAACAGCAGCGTTTGCAGAACTTATATCAGGATTAAGGCAAGATCATGAGCTAAAGCATTTATTGCATGCAGCTCAAATGGCTCGAAGCACCTATTTTTATCATGAACAGCAACGCAAACTTGAAGATAAATATAGTGATCTTAAACAACAAATAAAGACGATTTATCATCAACATAAGGGACGATATGGTTATCGTAGGATTACGCTTGCCTTAAGGAATATGGGACGAATCATCAACCATAAATGTGTTCAACGGCTGATGCAGTCTATGCAGCTTAAATCACGTATCAGGGTGATGAAATATCGCTCTTACAAAGGGCAAGTGAGTAAGATTGTAGACAATGTATTACAACGTCAATTTAAAGCGGATCGACCAAATCTGAAGTGGGCTACGGATGTGACAGAATTTAATGTACGTGGTGAGAAATTGTATTTATCTCCAGTCATAGACTTATTCAATGGAGAAATCATTGCATTTCAAACCCAGCGCAGACCACATTATGCTCTAGTCAAAAACATGCTAGACACTGCGTTAGGTAAGCTCAAGCCCGATGACAAGCCTCTTTTACATTCAGACCAAGGTTGGCAATACCAAATGCGTCATTATCAGCAACAGTTGAAACAGCATGGTTTAACACAAAGTATGTCACGTAAAGGAAACTGCTTGGATAATGCAGTGATGGAAAGCTTCTTTGGCATACTTAAATCTGAATGTTTCTATGGAGAGAAATTTAATTCAGTTGATGAACTAGAACAGACAGTGAAAGAATATATACACTATTATAACCATGAAAGAATCAAGGTTAAATTAAAAGGACTGAGTCCTGTACAGTACAGAACCCAGTCCTTAAAAGCGACTTAATCAAACCGTCCAACTTATTGGGGTCAGATCAAATAGGAGGTTTTTACTATTTATGCAACATCCGTGCTTTATCACGTTGCCAGTCACGGTCTTTTTCTGTTGCGCGCTTGTCATGCAATTGCTTACCTTTTACTAAAGCAATTTCAAGCTTTACTAAAGGTCCTTTCCAATAACATGCTAAAGGTACACAAGAATACCCTTTTTGATTCACTGCACCTAAAAGCTTTTCTAACTCGCGGCGAGATAAGAGCAATTTACGTGTACGTGTTGCTTCAGGTACTACATGTGTTGAAGCAGATAATAAAGGCTGAATTTGTGAGCCAAATAAAAAAGCCTCGCCATTTTTAAAAATGACATAACTTTCAGTCAAGCTCATACGACCAGCTCGAAGTGATTTTACTTCCCAGCCTTGTAAGGACATGCCTGCTTCAAATTTTTCTTCAATAAAGTAATCGTGGCGCGCTCTTTTGTTTTGAGCAATCGTGCCACCATTATGTTTTTTTACAACAATCTTGTTCATCTCAACCTTTTGAAAATGAATAATTAAATTCTTGAGTTCTTTCGAGTTACCCGTTTAGTTACCCGTTTTAAAAGGCTCTTAATCTAAAAAGAAAGCCTGCATTTAGCAGGCTATCATATCAGAATTTTACTTGTGTTTTTCTACAACTAATTTAACACTTGATTCGTGCCAAAAGACTTCTTTCTCACTAACTCTAATTGGCTGCGGAATTTCACCCTTTTTAATCATTCGATAAAACTTGGTTCTGCCAATAGAAAGAAGTGCCATAAACTCTTTTGCTCGAATTCTACGATCAATTTTAAAGTTATGTGCAATACCCATTTTACACACCCTCCAAACTTTGAATTTTGACTTTCGTATACAAAACACTAAATGTCGATTCAGGAAAATCACCACGGCGAACCATCTTCCAAAAAGTTGATTCTGTGATATTCAACAAGCCTTTGCTGGCAGGCTTGTATGAAACTTTGCATCTACGGCCACTACGATCCACATAGTCCTTTGCTGGACGTTCAGGATAGTTGACTAAATCTTTTACACGATAACGGGACTCTAACATTTTACTAGTTTCCATTGAGCCAAATTTTACTCAATCATCAATTCAATTACATCAGACTTTTCGTGTGATGCCGACTTAATGACTGTCCATGACCTAATGGTAGTGACTCATTGAGTTTTTTTTTAGCATACTACAAAGATAATAAAATATTATACTAGAATATGTGTTAAATTAATAATTATTATAATATTTTTATTTTGAGTATGATGAAAATTACTAATGAAGACATCAATATTCTAGAGGCGGAAATGCTTAATTGTTACATTTACCATGCAGGTGGTGTAGGGCATTTGGAAGAGCAACAGGCATTCTCTGCTGACGAAATTGAGTTAATAAGAAAATGTATGGCTGATGAGATTTCACTCAGAGGAGAAGCTCAACTCTCACAGTTTTATGAGCTGAATCGGTTATTAGATCGGATTGCTCAACTAAAAGAAGAATTATTGGGGATGGATGATAATCAAAAAAATAAACACAGCGTGGATGGCTATAGACGTATACTTTATGCATACCTAGAACTTGATTTCGATCAGCATGTTTTTCAGCACCCAAAGTTACAACGCCGAATCAATGGCATAAAAAATGTGAAAAAGCGCTATGAAGGTAATCTTTATGAAAAGCGAGAGATCATTTATCGTGTATTACGAGAAACTGCAAAAATAAAAGGACGTTGGAAATCTGTTACAGCTGCAATCAATGATGTTTACCCGACACTGGAAAAAGAGCTTAAAGCCTTTGATCAAAATTGGATCACAAGTCGCGTAGCAGAAAATACCAGCAAAATTGCAGAATTACGGGATGCTTTAGAAAATAATAAAAAGCGTTATAAGGGTGCCTGTGATATCAAAATTCAGGATCGAACTTATATTAGTTACATTAAAAGTCTGGAAGAAGAAAACAGAGAATTTAGACGAGCTTTAAATGCCCATAATGTTGCAGATATTTTGAAGAAAAAAATGGCATTTAACTCGAATGATCAAGAACAGACACTTCTTAATCATGTACGGAATTGTCCAGAACTGCTTGCAGAGATTATTGAAAAAGATTCCAAGTAGGGGGGGAGCTTTCAGAGCGTCTAGAGACATATTCCTTTGAACTACACTGATGCCATTTTTTTGCATAACACTAAAAATTTTGCTTTTAAATTTAAATGAAAAAGAAAATAATATTTTAAAAATATAGCCTAAGCAGAAAAATCTTCTCTGATTTTTTGTTTAGGCTTTTTTTTCTGCCTCGAACTTCTCATTCTTATTTTTGGAATTATTATCATTTATTAATGATTATCATTATTTTGTTTTTATGCCGTGTTTATCCTCAAAAGCACCTTTTTTATTTTATAATTTTGACTAAGTGAAAATAGGTGTGTTTTTTATAAACAAGATTTATGTAATATATAGCTTATAGAATAAAAATGGCTGATTTATGGGTATGGAACTTACTAAAATTGACGTGGATAGAAGAATCAGAGACATTGCTGAGGTTTTGAGAATCTTCCTTTAGCTACATGGGAGGGAGGTCAACTCTGAGGTTATTTATGCATTGGATACATTTTATGAACTTGCCTTACGCCGACAGTTTGGTGAGGAAATAGCAGATAAAAGACAAAAACAGTTAATAGATTTTATTAAAAAATTATTTGATCCAGAACGTAATGATGTTGCTCAATTGGATTATATCAAGCAACATTACCAACAAATACTTTCAACAAAACCGTCTAGAACAGATGATTCAATCTTCGGATTTCATCCATTCAGTACATGCTATCCTCAAGTTAATGCGCTTATTCTTTTACCTAAAAATTGGCGGATTTTTTTCAATGTTCTTGCACAAAACTTATCAAGGTTTTGGATGCATAGATACGCTTTTGATGGGAGTGAGGAGCTATTAATTAGGCAATGGCTCAATAATTTTCCAGCGATGCTAGATAATACTTGGCTGAAAATGTATCGGGATCTTGAGTACTTCAAGGAAAGATTTGATCAATCCTATAACGAATCGAATAAAGTAAAGGTTTTATGTTTAAAACTTGGTTATTGTTTAGACCCCCTAATAGATCCGATAAGAATACATGGTGCGCAACTAGAATGGGCTAAAAACAGGACCCTTCATCATCTAAACATTTTTAGATATGAGGTTAAAAGTAATGAACGAATACTTACGAGCTTTCTAAAACTTGATTTTGGTTCACACTATGATTTTTCTGTATTTGGCATATTTGTCTTCAAAAACCAAAAAACAGAATCTATGGATAGTATAAAGAATGAGGTAGAAAAAATATGGGAAAAGACATACCTCAATCTCCCACTTTATGAACAAAACTCTCGTTTTTTCGATGGGAAAGAGTATTCAACTCAAGAAATCCAAAGAAATAAATATCGAGAGTTGGTGTATAAGCCTTATTGTGAACGTATAATTCATAACGTCAGATCTGGTGTTATAGCTAAAGATAGTGAGAAATATAATTTGTTCATCAGGACAACTTTAAATTATGTCATTAACTCTTCAGCACTGTTTGAGTTATGGATTGCAGGTAAAGAATGTAAGCGATATTTTTGTTGTGAAAATGAGGGGCTTATATATAAACCGCAGACCATAAAGCAAAACACCAAGACCCCAAAAAAACCAAGAAAGCGATCTGAGCCTATCGTAGAAAAATTTGAATTTGGTTTGTGGAAATATTTTAAGTACATCAAGCTTAGAACGATGGAAAAGAAATCTATAAAAAATATTGAGTTTATTTATGGGAACTTGGTAGATCGATATCCTCAGATAGATCCGCAGGTATGGCAGTATTTAATGGAATTGGAAGCATTTGTATATTTATTGGCAAAGTGGAAACAACTACCTATAAATCCCGATAATACTTCTGCTAGGTCAAAGAAAGATGATCGAGGCACTGACTTACAAAAGTTATATATGATATTTTTTCAAAAGATTGATGCGTCAAAACTGTTCTTAGAACGGTTGTTCAGCCATTATGGTTTTGTTTTTAGCCCATCTGTTTTAATTACGTCTATCGCTTTGTGTAAAATTCAAGATGAGCTTAATTATCAGGAATTTTCTAAGCCCTCAGGCGCACAATTGATACGACTTTGTGCTGATATTCGGCAACTGCTTGATCAGCCTTTAAGCAATTTTGCAAACGATTTAAGACACTACCTTGGGCAGAACCCAAATAATGAATTTAAGACGCATGTTCTTCCTAGTTTGAATCAGTATATCGAAACGCTATACCAAAGTGGTAAGAAAGCAAAAACCTTAAGCGCATTGATTAAATCAAATCAGGAACAGGCAAGTCGGGCCAAGAGTCAGTACGAAACTTATTGGACACAAAAAAAGGCATTTGCTGGGGAAAATATTTTTATTTCCTGTGAAGTTAAATGTGCCCATTTTGCATCAAATTTTAAGGCCATTGATCATATTTTTAAAACGACCATTGATAAACTGAATAAGGATACGTCGATACAGCTTCTAGCATATTTGGGGTGTTGGGACATATTGGGTCATGCTGCTCAAATCAACTCGGCTAACATAACTTTTCTATTTTCGGTCTGTAAACGTGATATTGCCATGAAGATGGATTTCATTCAGCACTTTATGCAAAAGTTAGAATTTGTATGCAAAAAATATAACGACACCCAAACTGAAAGTGATGATCAAGTCTCAATAACACAAACGGAAGATCGTTTTTCAACTTTAGTTATCAGAAAACTTAAAGCAGGGCTTATGCAGGGGGAAGAAAAAGCCACGATTGATGCATGGTTCCATTATGTTAGTCAAAAGCCGTCATACCTGAAGATATTACTTGATGGAGAAATCAAGCGCGCAATCAAGGGATCGTCAAACTACAAGGGACGAGTGAAAGCAAAAAATCTCAGCTAAAAAATTTAAACTCAAATCATGATTTTTCATCATAATATAAGGGCGATGCCGTATATTTTTACGGCTTTGGGTTCATTGCATACGGTGCATATATTTATGATATATATAACTAATCTAATAAGTAATCTACATAGATAATCTAATCATTATAATAGCTTACTACTGCTAAAGAAGAACCTACTGATTGTGATACAGCTATTGACTAGATGACAGAGATCATCACTAGGTCTAGCACTATGACTCCATTCATAATGTAAAAAATTAGAGAAGTTCTCCTCCTATGACTTCAAAGTGTCATAGGAGAGTGAAGTGTTTAATCAAGATTATTCTGAATCAGATATTTCTTTTTGGTTTGATTACTTGTTATGTAGTTTCGAGAAGGACTTGGCTCGGCATGGTGCTAAGCATTGGGATCATAAGGACTTGGTACGATTTCTTGCTAATACATCATGGATTGAAGAAATTATCGGACAGCGAAATGAATGGTTATGGTTGCTGAATTTGCCTGATCGAGAGTATTGCCCACGTATTACAGTGTTTGCCAATTGCGTAGCTGAGTACTTTGAACAGTACCCTGAACAGGATCGAAATATTGTACTTCGTTCTCGTCCATTAAGTGTGATGCAGGAGATAATCTTTGACTTTGCCACCAAGTTATTTTCCTCTTCATATAGTCGCATTAAGTCTGATCGTACTTATCAGGCAAAGCAAAGAAGGAAGGTCATTGCTGAGAAACTACGAGAACTTTCAGCGCGTAAGTCCAGATTATTACCGTTTCGTTTTGAGTTGTACTATTTTAAAGCTTATGAAGATTCAGTGAGCAGTCTTGATCTCAGGACTCATCTTGAGCAATTTGTCAAAGAGATAAATAAACCTGAACACTATGTACTGACTGAGCAAGATCGAGATAAAGTTGATTTAGAGATTTTGTTCTATGCCAGAGTGGTTGAGCAAGGCAAAGAATGCGGACATTTCCATATTCATTTTATGGTGATCCTTGATGGGAAACATTTACAAACCCCTTATCGATTCTATCAAGGGGCTGTAAATATTTGGCATCGTGTTACGGAGGGTAGGGGATATTTATATGTCCAACGCAAAGAGAACATTCGTTATCCTATTCAACAGCACATCAATGGTCAGGTCATTGATCGGGCAGATACAGGGCGCATGAATATATTGTTCAATTATGTGGCTCCATACCTCACCAAAATAGGGATCGACAGTGAGCATCAATATTTGCGAATAAAGCCACGTGGTTTTGAAGCCTATGCTTGTAGCCACTTTAAGCATAACAAGGTGAAGTAAGTCGCTTCCAGTCACTAGGCTGAGTGATGGTCAGGATCAAGCAAAATTAAAAAAATACGCCAAACACCTTCCTATGCAATTCAATCGCATAGGAGTTTTTGCAATGAGTTTTTACCAAGTCGAACATCAACATGCCACTCGCCTAGAACAAAATCTACAAAAGTTCTATCAACAAGCACGTTTTGAGAAGTCGGCGTTAGATATGCAATATTGGCATGAGGTATTTTTAGATACGTTGCCTGATTGGAAACCATTGATGCACTATAAAGAATTGGAATTCGATCTGTGGATTTCAATTTTAGCCTATTGTTATCACGCAACATTGTGTGATCTCAAACTTGTATACCTACCTAGTGAAGAAGTGGAGCAGATCAAAGTTTTCATTGCACTCTTGCTGGAAAAGTTACGGGTGGTATATACCAGTGTTCAATTCTTAGAAACGATCAAAGCAGACAACGAGGCGCACGCAAAACGTATTCGTAAATGTGTTGAACAATATGACGCAATTACCATACATCAACACCATCTCAATACGCTGAAATGCTATTTCACCTATCAGGCGGATCAAATCCCTTTAGTCTCGATTTTTGACGTTGCTAAGCATGTAAGCCTTTTTGAAAAAAGGATTCAGAATAGTGCCTTGATTCAAAATGGTTGTTTATTTCTTTATCGCAAAGTATTGCGTATCCCTGAAACGAATCAGTATGTATGTGCTTACTTTCTAACGTTTAATGGCAACGTGCTAAAACAAGCAGAAATGCTTTGTCAGCAACTCAATCAGGAATGGTTGACTGTAACTCATGGCAATGGTTTGGTACTCGATTCAAATTCGGATTTACCATGGGAAGAACGAGATGATAGCTTCCTTGCCATGTTTGAGGAAATGGAAGATATTCGTGATGATCTAGAAGGTATGAGGCGAAATGAGTTTTACAGTGTAGATGATAAGGCGACGCGGTTAAGAGTACGCCCTCGAAAATTTCAACAATTCTTAGCTAAGCCAGTCAAAGGCTTTAATTTTTAAAAGTATCTTTCAATCGCTAGATACACTGCTTATCAAATCAACATCAATCCGTTCGCTCAACTTTGTCTGCTTGACGGCAGACAGAGTGGGGGCTATCCTTTCGATGCTGGCCTACATTGCCAGTGGGTTTTAGCAGACCCTATAAACAAAGACGGTAGTTAAAAGTTTACTTTTATCTGCTGTGGACCCGTTCGTCCCCCATTCTCTTTATGGCAGACGTTTGGGGGACGCGCTTGCGCGTGCTGGTTTCTTTGTTTACCAGTCTGCTAACCCCCATTCGTTCTGCCACCATTATTTAGCAGTGATTTTGGTAGAACTTCTTTAATAAACAAAGGAGTCGCCCATGCGTCTACAAATTCTTAATTTCCCGTTCTTCTCTATCCCCCAGTGCTGTATACGGTTTTGTCATAGCTAAACCAATAACAGCATACATAAAACAATAATTTTATCTGGGGTAAACAAATGAAGGATGTGCATCCTCTGTTTGTCTGTGTGCTCGGATCATTTTTACTGATCGGCTGTGGAAATAAAGATGCTTCCACTGAAGTTTTACGCCCTGACGAAAATGCAGCACTCAGCCAACGACTTGAACCAACACAGCGACCTGTTCTGGTCGAAGCCAAAGCATTACAACCATTTATCAATCTACAACAACTGCCTGAAGCCGAGGTCTCAGATTTTCGTGACTATCTGCATGGTCAATCAGGCAATCGATCTGCACTGCTGCAATTCCGAGAAAAACTGCAACTCAAGCCAAATCAAGTCTTGGTGTTGGGGATAGAAAAACCAAGTCAGCAATCCTTACTGGAATTTCCAAACAATGACTTATTTGCCAGTGCCAATGATTTGGTGATTAACCATGCCCGAATGTTGAAGACTCCAGTTACAGGAGCAGGTAAAGGCGAATTTGAAACGACCGAGCAATACCAGCAACGGATTCAGGCAGAACAAGGCACTTTAAAAAAAGCCACAGCCCATCTCAATGTTGACCTTGGACGATTGGAAGATGCCTTAAATTATTTGGCTTATCCAATTCCCATCAATGTACTTAGTCCATCCAGCGAAGATTCAGCGCAATATGATGCGGATCGGCAGGTTATGCATATACAGGCATCGAGCACCAATGCTGCGGGCTACTACGATTCAACCGTATCTAAGCTCAATCTAGTCTTTAGTGCATCACCCAAAGATGCCGAAATCATTCTAGGCAATCTACGTGATGAACGAGACAAGCGGAATTATCTTGGTTTTATCTTGAGTATGCAGCAAGGGCAATTGGTTTTAGAACAAGCCATCCTGTACCAGCACAATAACAATGATGGTCGCTACCTACGCTTAGCCACCATCAATCCATCACAACTTTATTTAAGCACTCGTCCATTAAATGCAGATGAGTCCAACAAGAATCTCAATGCTGAACAGCCATACCCACTCCAACAAAAACTGCCATTCCTGTTTGGTCTTAAACATTACCGTAATCCTGAACAGCAACAAGCTGAGCCTGAACTCGAAGTTCGACCACCAACTGAAGAAGAAATCACGCAACTCAGCCTAAATGTAGGGTCAAGTGGTATAGAGGGGGCACTGTAAATGTTAGAGATCTTTAAACATAAATCCGTTCGAAATATCCAATTTATATGCAGTCTGTTGTTACTTGGCAGCCTGTATGGATGTGGCAGTAAGGACACACCAACAGAACTTCCTCAAGCTGATGCAGTGCTTCAGCTCTTGCATGCTCAAGATGCCTCAGTGATTCAGATCAAGTTACAGCAATGTCAGGTCGGGAATCTGTTTGTAGGGCAAGAAGGGACAAGTTCCAAATACGATCTCTATCGCTGTCAGATCACGGTTGAACGCTTTGATGATGAATATAAGCAATCCTTCCTCAAAGATCAGGTCGTACATTTACGCCCTTATGATTCAGAAACAGGCTGGCAATTGGTTGCATCGAACTAAGCACGATCAAAAAGATGAAGAGTGAAAAAATAATGATGGACTTTAATCAATGTAAACAACAGTTTCCGCAGTTAGATTTATTACAGGCTGACCCCGCTATTTTCCTAGCACCCCAGATTCCTATGAATAAGATTCTAGGTGCAATGAGCTATTTGCCTCCTAGGACTAAGCCTGAAGAAGTATTGCTTTTGGTCGATGAAACGGTATTTGGTCAGGGCAAGAATGGATTGTGTCTGACAACGCAAGGCATCTATTTCAAGGAAGCCTTTGCCAATGCAAATGTCTATCCAATGAAAGCAATCACTTCAGTGGGTTATTCAATGGGAATGCTCAGTAAGCAGTTAGTGATCAATAGCACCGCTAAAGTGACTTTGGCTCAGCCTGAAAAAGCAGGGCTACGGCTATTGGCAGATTTCCTAAACCAATATTGTGCGCTTCATAAAACCCTGACTGATTCATTGTCATCTGTATCTACGCAGCAACAATCTCAACAAAGCCAACCCACAACGATCGCAAACCTACAGCCAATCATCAAACTGTATGCCTACTTATTACTGGGCTAGCGAGGTGAGTGGAGCAATCAGGTGAGGGCGTTGATGCAACAGTTATTTGATCGTGAATTTGTCCATCCACAGGATCAGGCATTCCTTGGGAAGTTGATGCAACAAGATCAGCAGTTTGATTTTTTTGACCTACTTGATGAAGTCTCTGCGATTCAAAACAGCCTGTCACCCCAACTATGTCAGAGCCTGCTTGAAGAAGTACTGGTGTTGATGGAAAAAAGGAACTTTGAAGTTGAAACAGCGCGGAACCATTTCTTTCAGATCAGTACCGCTTTAAATGTTGATCAGGCAACTGCCACGAGCATTCTTGCGCAGTTCCCAGCATTTATAACAGGGAACACTTAATCAAATTAAAGAAATTTCAAATACATATTACCTCTGTGAAGACCCAGTACCCAGCCCAGACACAAGCGGACTTGGTGCTGATTAACATTAAAGAAGCTAAACCGAATAAAGGAAAAATAATTGTGAAACGATTAATGAAATTGATACTACCTACATTAATTACCCTACCACTGATGCTGACAGGATGTGGTTCGAGTTTTAATCCTGATGTATTGGAAGTGAATTTAAATACAGAATATAGCCCAGGAGGGTTATACGATCGAACCTATGTGATTCTCACCATTCGTTCTATCGATGCTGAGCCAATCGCGGTGACCAACGTCAATGTAAATAATGGACGTTGCAGTTACACAGGTCGATACAATGATCCAATCAAGCTACCTGCCTATTTCCAGATTGGGCAATCCCTACAGCTTTACCTCAGATGTTCCTACGATGCTGTGGTAAAAGTTGATATTGAGACGGATCAAGGCTCAGCAAGCTATAGCTTTAAATAACAAAACGAAAGCAGACATATCAACCATGCCCAAGAGGCATGGTTTTTTTATGCCTGAAAATCCCAAGATTTAGACATAAAAATCAATATTCACATTCACTGAAAGGACTTTCGTGATGAGCACCGTACATTGTCCTTATTGCCATTCTGAACAGGTGATTCTCAGAGAATCTCAGCCGAATGGTCCACAGTATTTTGAAAAAATCCTAGATGCATTTTCACCACCCGCAATGGCCGCACTGGGGATCAAACTGGCAAAAGAGGCAGGTATCCCTCCGTATATCGGTGGGCTGATTGGAGTGGTAGTCGGTGGAACACTGGTTATGGTCAGTCAGCATTATTTCTATCGTCATTATAAATCTGCGCAACATTACCACTGTCTGCAATGCGGACAGGACTTTGCTGTGGCTGACTAAGCATCATTCAATTTTATTGTTTTAAACAACATCACTTTTATACAGGAATCATCTCTATGGCACATTTAGTTGAAAACATGGCATTTGTAGGACAAACCCCTTGGCATGGACTAGGCAACCAACTCACGCCCAATCAACCGATTGAAGTCTGGGCCAAACAAGCAGGCATGGATTGGCGTATTGAATCTTCAAATGTCAGTTATATGGCTGAAAACCATAAACAACAAAACCTAATCTTGCCTTATCAAGAGCAACGCGTGTTGTATCGCTCTGATACGCATGAACCTTTATCCGTGGTCAGTCAACGCTTTCAAGAGGTTCAGCCCAAAGAGATTCTAGAGTTTTACCGTGATCTGACTGAGCAATCAGGTTTTGAACTGGAAACTGCTGGGGTGCTTAAAGGCGGTAAGAAATTCTGGGCATTGGCTAAGACAGGACAAACATCTGCCTTAAAAGGAAAGGATGTGAGTAATGGCTATATTCTATTAGCTACTGCTTGTGATGGAACCTTAGCGACCACCGCCCAATTCACCTCTATTCGTGTGGTCTGTAACAACACGCTTGCGATTGCCCTGAAAGCACAAAACGCTGGATCGAACAACACGGGCGTAGTCAAAGTTCCACACAGTACTCGCTTTGATGCAGAGAAAGTCAAACATCAACTCGGTATTTCAGTGCGTGCATGGGATGAACACATGTATGAAATGAAGCAACTGAGTCAACGTAAAGTGACGCAACAAGAAGCAGCCGCTTACTTTGATGCAGTGTTTAACAACAGCAATCTGAGTGTGGCAGATCAAGAGGACAGTATCATTCAATACTATCGCAATGCAGCACTACCCAAAGCAACTATTCCCGTAACACCGAGCATCAATAAATCCGAAAATAAAACTGAACCCAATGGACGTGCGATGTCAAAAGTGATGACCATGTTTAACGGGCATGGACGTGGCGCAGAACTGAGTTCAGCCAAAGATACGGCCTATGGTTTGCTATGCGCCATTACCGAGTTCACCGACCATGAACGTCGAGCGATGAGTACCGATCATCGACTGGATTCAGCATGGTTTGGGGCAGGGGCTGCAATTAAACAACGTGGTTTGGAACAGGCTCTACGCATGTTGGCTTAGCCTTACTTAGTCCAACCAATATCAGATCCACGTCAATTCCCTCAAAATCTATACCCACCATAGTGACTCAAATTTCAGCTTCATTTAAGTTTTCACCATTAGCCTAAGCCAGTGGTTATACGATAGCCGCAGTGCAAGACCCTTCGCCACTCTCAGAGGTGGCTTTTTTATGCCTGAAATTTAGCGGTTGCTGTGGTGACGATACTTTATTTAAAAAGGAATCTCGCCATTATGAATAGTCATCATCATATTCAAAACGCATTAAACCAACCCCCATTACAAGCCTACTCACCGAATATCAATCCATCCACTTCACAGGTGGAAGTGGGCACTCGAACCAAACGTGACCGACCCAATAAACAGCCAAGAAAATCCAAAACACCCACTGCCAAACGCCTTGCCAACACCAAGCAACTCAACTATCAACAATGGCTTGAAATCCGCAAACAGGGCATTGGCAGTAGTGATGCTGCAACCGCATGCGGACTCAATCCCTATATGTCGATGCTTGAATTATGGATGATCAAAACCGATCGGATGCAACAAAACATTGAAGACGAGAGTGCAGGCTATGCACCGTTGTACTGGGGCAAACAACTTGAACCCTTGGTGGCTGAATACTACAGCATGCACACCAACAACAAAGTCCGTCGTGTCAATGCAGTATTACAACACCCTGATGAAGACAAACATTTTATGCTCGCCAATTTGGACTATGCCATTGTCAGTAATGAAGAAGTTCAAATATTAGAGTGTAAAACTGTCGGAGAATATGGTGCAAAACTCTGGCGAGATGGCGTACCACTGTATGTGCTGTGCCAAGTACAACATCAACTCGCTGTCACAGGCAAACAAGCCGCGCATATCTGTGCCTTGATCTGTGGGCATGAAACTAAAATCTATAAAGTGACCCGTAATGAAACGGTGATCCAGCACATCATTAATGCGGAGCGTCACTTCTGGCAATGTGTTGAATCGGGTATTCCACCGAGTGTCGATGCCTCGGATTCAGCAGCCAAAGCACTACAACAACTCTATCCTGAACAGATTCCATTATTAGTCGAAGACCTCAGCCAAAATGAACAGGCCAACTACCTCTTTAACCAACTGTTAGAAGAGCGACATAGGCTTGAACAGCATCAACAGTATTTCGATGAACTTAAACATCAAATACAAATGCTGATGAAAGATGCGGAACGTGCGGTATTTACAGGAGGCTCAGTGACGTGGAAGAAGGCACAAGACGCCACCACCTTAAATAGTAAAGCGTTACTGAAACAACATCCTGAATATCTACAGCAATTCCCACAAATCAAAGTAGGGACACGAAGATTTCAGATTTATCCGAATGGTGGATAGGCCAAATACACATTCCAGCATTTATTTCCCAACAACGCATCAATCACCATAGCCACATCAAATAACCCGATCCCATACCTCAACAGATATGGGATTTTTTTATGCGCAAAATTTAAACATCACTTCAACACCTATATAGAGGACATCACCATGATTAAAGGTTTAGCAATCACACCACCCGTTTTAGGTCGTATCAGTATTGGTAAGATCGTGGAAAAGAACGGAAAGCGCGTCCCTGAAAAGGATGATCAATTTACCATTACCAGCCAAATTCAAGGAAAGGATGGGTGGATCAAGCATCCCTTGGATGAACAACTCCGAGCTAAAGCACCCAATCAAAAACTCAGAACCATTCCAGTGCGGATGATCTTCAATGATCCCGAACTGAGTCTACGGGCAGAGTACAGCCTATTTGACCGCCAAACAGGACGCTTAATCTGTTCAGGCAATGGAGAAACTTGCCAGCGACTTGGACAAAATGGGATTGAGCAACATCCATGTCCATCCCCTGATTTATGTCCATTGGCACAAGGTGGACTGTGTAAGCCTTACGGGAGACTTTACGTCAATTTAGACGAATCCGATGAGTTCGGTACCTTCATCTTTAGAACCACAGGTTTTAATAGCATCCGCACTCTGGCAGCGCGATTACGTTATTACAGCTCGGCTTCAGGTGATTTACTTTCATGCCTACCTTTGCAACTTACTCTCAGAGGCAAAAGTACCACGCAAAGTTACCGTACTCCGATTTACTACGTGGACTTGACCTTACGTGATGGTGTCAATTTGCAGGAAGCGATTAGCAATGCCAAGCAAATCAGTGAACAAAGCAAAGCAGCAGGGTTCTATCAAGAGGCATTGGATCAAGTAGCGAGGATAGGTTATGGCAATGCCAGCTTTGAGGTGGGAGGTGAGGAAGGGATGGACATTGTTGAGGAGTTTTATACGGAGGATTCCAAACCAGAACAGCGTAAGCAAACGCATGACCTGAATCATGTTCAGGATATTCAGAAAGGGTTGCAGCAGTCGGTGCAGGCTTTGAATTAAATACTGTTGGGGGCTAAGAAGCCCCCAACAGTAATATTGCTACTATTTTTTATTAAAAAATTTGAACTACTTATTGAATCAATAAACATTACTTAAGTATCGTTTATTTGGAGGGCGGTAGTACGTTAGGCTTTTGTAACATTAATCCATTTATAACTTTTTGTTGTCTACTATCCTCATTACGTAGTTGTTTATCTTTGGAATGATGGTCATCTTTATTCTCATCAACTTTGGTATCGCCATGGTTATGATCAGTAATATTACGTAAATCAGTATCATCTAAGGAGCGAATCGTTTTTGAAGTGCTAGGTTCAGCCCAAGATATTGTATTTAAAAATATGAGAAATAATAAATTGTACTTCATCCATGAAGTCATAGCGTGATCCTTTTTTACTCAATACCGACTACAGTGGTGATATAACCAGTGGCTAAAAGAATTGATAGACCTAATGACATCTCAAATAAAATGGCATAGCCCAATTGTTTCGCAAATTTCGGGTCTTGTAAGCGAGGTGTGAAATACCATTTGTTAAAGGCTGCTAACAATAAAATACTTAGGACAAATAATATTTTAATAATAAATCCATGCCCATAAGGTGTATTGATTAGAGTATTAAAATCTTTAAAGAGTAATAAAGCAATACTAAGACCACAAGCGATGAGTATTCCTACAATAAAGGCTGCTATTTGCCCAAATAGATGCATACGTTCTTTAAGTGGTAAGCCATTAATTTTTTTGCTTGTTTTCCATAATGGATAAAGCGACCCCATCCATAAGGACATTACAAGTACATGTATTGTTAACAAAGCTTGAGCGAAAAAGGGTAAATTCGTGACGTGTCCGAGTTGTGAAAAACTTAAAACGATTGGTGTGAGCAGTATGGTAAAGATTGCTCCTTCAGTTTTGGAAATATCAATCGTCCCTTTACTAAGTTTGACTATCATAAATATGAGTAAAAGTGCAAAACTGATTGATCGAATGATATAGACATGTCCAGTAGGAGTATTGACTAGTATATTTATATAGTTGCTATCCCACATACCTGAAAGGCCAGTGTTGGCAAAACTTCCTATAAGAATGAAGAAGCCGAGAACACTTGAAAAAAGACCTAATCCTGTACCAATAGTTATGTATTTGAGAATAGTTCCCTTTATTTCAACATAACGTCCAAGTAAGAAATAGCAGAAAGCACCACCTATAATAAATGCAATCCCTAAATATAGAATGACTTTAACCAACCATGTTGCGTATATCCAAGTCTCAGGAATCATATTTTTCTCCCACAGTTATAGCCAACGTGTAAGCAAGCTGCTTGCATGTTGGCTATTTGCATTTATTGTTATTTTACCGATTTAATAGTGAAATTATATTCACCATTCATGTTATGGCCATCGGTACCCATTGTGGTCCAAACCACCGTATATTTTCCTTTTTTTAGTTTTGGAACCGCTACGTCAAATGATTTTTTCATATCATGAGTTATTTGGTAGTTCAAAGGGATATCCTTACGTTGGGCATCAAGTAACTTAACGTTCATTAGCATGACTTCTTCACCAAAATTGAGTGTTATGTTTTTTGGTTGACTTGCTACAGAAGCATTGATCGCAGGAATTGCACTTTCAAGTTTCACGTGTGCAAATGCACTTGAAGCAGTAACAATCAGTGTTACACCTACGAGAGTGTTACGTAGAGCTGACATTTTATTTTTGAAAATTTTCATTTCTTCATCCTCTTTAAATTAATCTTGGGCTCAGTAATGACCGAATGAAATGCATCAATTGGTTGCTTGGTCATCACCTTTCTCATGCTTATTATTAAAGGATGAGAGAAACATCCCGATGACTTCAAAATTACATTTTTGTCATTTTAAAAATTAAAAAACCACAAGTGGTACACTGGCTTTAAAGAAAACAATGATCACTAAACAAACTAATAAGAGGGAGTCTATTTCCATCTTAATGAAATTATTAATTTAAAAAATTAAATATGAAGGAGGCTTTTATGGACCATCATCATGAAAACAAAGTACTCAATAACAGACTTACTGACCCTGTCTGTGGTATGACAGTTACAGAAGCATCCAAGTTTTATGAAGAAGTTAAAAATAGAACTTTTTACTTTTGTAGTGAGAAATGCCACATAAAGTTTAAAAGTGATCCTCATTTTTATATTACTAAAGTTGAGAATGTAGTTACGTTAAAAGAACCACAAAAGAGGGATGGTGAGGATTCAAATGAAGTTAATCAGCCTGCTCATGTTAATACCTTCACGATATACACTTGTCCAATGCATCCTGAAATTAGACAGAACCATGCGGGAAATTGTCCGATCTGTGGTATGTCGTTAGAGCCTTTACTTCCTGACTTAGATGACGCTGATAAAAACCCAGAACTCAAGAATTTTAAGCATAGATTTTGGTGGACCTTACCGCTAACCATTATTGTAGTTTTCTTAGCAATGTTTGGTCATCAATTGAACTGGTTCGAAATGCAGGTGCAAAGCTGGATTGAACTGGTACTGACTTTACCAATTGTTTTGTGGGCAGGAATGCCATTTTTTGTGAGATGTTGGCAGTCAATCCTTAATCGGAGTCCAAATATGTGGACCTTGATTGGAATTGGTACAGGAGCTGCTTTTATATACAGCCTTGTTGGAACAATAGTACCTCAAGTATTTCCAGACTCATTTGTATCTATGGGGCGTGTTGCTGTGTATTTTGAGGCCACAGCAGCCATTATTTCGCTGACCTTATTAGGCCAAGTTCTTGAGTTGAAAGCTCGATCACAGACCTCGGCAGCAATTAAATCTTTACTTGGGCTAGCACCTAAGACTGCAAGAAAAATAAATGACGATGGTAAAGAAGAAGATATTCCTCTTTCCCATGTACATGTTGGAGATTTGCTCCGAGTACGACCAGGTGAAAAGGTCCCTGTTGATGGAGTTGTTACTGAAGGGTCAAGTTCTATTGATGAATCAATGTTAACAGGAGAACCTGTTCCCGTTACAAAACGTGAAGGCGATCAAGTAATAGGTGCAACAATAAATATGAATGGTTCATTAGTAATGCGTTCAGAAAAGGTTGGATCTTCAACGGTACTGTCTCAGATCGTACAAATGGTATCGCAAGCTCAACGTTCTAAAGCGCCGATGCAAAGAATGGCAGATCATGTTGCAGGTTGGTTTGTTATGGTAGTTATTGCTATTTCTGTGCTTACATTTTTTGGTTGGGGGGTATTTGGCCCAGAGCCTAGTTGGGTTTACGGGTTAATTAATGCTGTCGCAGTGTTAATTATTGCTTGCCCATGTGCTTTAGGCTTAGCGACACCTATGTCAATTATGGTGGCAACAGGTCGTGGTGCATCGAATGGTGTACTTTTTCGTGATGCAGCTGCAATAGAAAATTTACGTAAGATTGATACTTTAATTATTGATAAGACAGGTACTTTAACTGAAGGCCAACCCTCATTCGATAAGGTTATCGCTCTTTCGGGCTATGAAGAAAATGAGGTACTTCGGTTAGCAGCTAGTCTGGATCAGGGGAGTGAACACCCTTTAGCTGATGCAATCGTACGTGCTGCCCGTGAAAGAAATCTTGTACTGTCTAGACCAACATCTTTTGAATCTGGCTCTGGGATTGGTGTTAAAGGAGAGTTAAATGGACAACAATTATCTCTTGGTAATACAGCATTAATGGAACAGCTGGGAATATCAGTTAAAGCATTTGTTCCCGAAGCTGAAAAGTTAAGAGCCGAAGGTGCAAGTGTCATGCATTTAGCTGTGGATGGAAAACTGATAGGGTTAATAGCTGTTTCAGATCCAATCAAAGCAAGTACACCTGAGGCTGTTCTTTCATTAAAAGATTCCGGTCTAAGAATCGTAATGGCTACTGGTGATGGATTAACAACAGCTAAGTCTGTTGGCGCTAGATTAGGTATTGATGAGGTTTATGGTGAGGTTAAACCCGCAGATAAATTAGAATTGGTTAAGAAATTGCAAAAAGAAGGAAGAGTGGTTGCGATGGCTGGTGATGGGATCAATGATGCCCCAGCTTTAGCTCAGGCTGATATCGGAATTGCAATGGGTACAGGAACAGATGTAGCAATGAATAGTGCCCAAGTTACTTTGGTAAAAGGTGACTTACGTGGTATTGAAATTGCTCGTTCTTTATCAGAGGCAACTGTTAAAAATATGAAACAAAACTTGATGTTTGCTTTCCTCTATAATGGATTAGGTATCCCTTTGGCTGCTGGTGTACTGTATCCATTTACTGGCTGGTTACTCTCGCCTATGATCGCAGCATTAGCAATGAGCCTAAGCTCAGCATCGGTAATTGGTAATGCTTTACGACTACGTAGCCAAAACTAAGTTTTTCTGACTACTCATTATTTTTAACTATTAAAGATGAGTAGTCAGTAGTTGTTTATTTTTATATAAGTGATTAATTTTTAAAAATAATTTTAAAAATTATACGTCCGTTATTATAGTCTGCTTGAATTGTTGCGCCATGTACATCAAGAATGGATTTGGTAATTGCTAGCCCTAAGCCAGTACCTTCCTCAACTCGCTGTCTGGAAGCATCTGTTCTATAAAAACGGTCAAATAATCGATTTAGCTGGTCTGATGATAAAGGTGAGCTTTCATTCTCAATTGTAAAAACAGTTTTATCAAAGCTTTGTTGGCAATTGATTTTGATCACTGAATCTGTTTTTCCATATTTGATCGCATTTGATAATAGATTACTGAGTGCTCGACGTAACATTGAAGGATCGCCATTTACATAACCTAGACCAGTTTGTTCTAAAGTCATTTTCTTTTCAGAAGCAATAGCATCATAAAAGTCAAATAAAGCTGAAATTTCTTTGACCAAATCAATTCTTTGTAAGTTTGGTAAATGCAAACCGTGTTCGGCTTTGGCAAGGAATAACATATCTGAAACCATCCGAGCTAAACGTTCAAACTCTTCTAAGTTAGAAAAGAGAACTTCCTGATAAGTATTGATATCTCTACTACGGGATAAACATACTTGGGTTTGAGTCATCAAATTATTAATAGGTGTGCGAATTTCATGAGCAAGATCAGATGAGAAGTCTGATAATTTCTCTACAGCAGATTCCAGTCTATCTAACATATCGTTAAAAGCTATGGCTAAGGATCTAAGCTCTGTTGGCGTGTTTTCGACTTCTAAGCGTTCAGAAAGATGTTGAGCAGATATACCTTCTGCCACTTTTGCCATTTTTTGAACTGGGCGTAACCCTCGCCATGCTGCGAACCACCCTAAGAACATTAAACAAATTGTACCCACAAATCCAATGTATAGAAGTTGACGTCTAAAGTCATTTAAGAAATGTAGATGCTCAGAAGTATCGATGCCAACGACAATTTGAGCTGACATAATTGAGTCTTGATGATTAAAAGACTTTGTATAAATTAAACCACGGTAGGTTTTATTTTGAATGCTCCATTCAACCCAAGGCTTTCGTTTTGATTTATTGAGTGTTTGGGTATGAATGGTGGATGGTGCTGAACTAAAAATAATTTGACCCGTTGGTCGTTCAATTTGAACAATTAGATCATGATGACCAACTAAGGCATCTTTTAAATATAAATTCAATTCTTGAGAATTAGAAGGATTCTGTTCTAATAGATTCTCTATAAGTTGAATTTTACCTTCTAATTGAGTTCGGTCTTGAGCTTCGAAATGATGCATTACGAGTTGATGAATAACTAGTCCCATAATCATTAGAATGATTACGGTAGATAGAGAAAAAATAATAGCTATACGAAAGCTGATTGCATTAAACAATTTACGAGTCATCTTCAACCTCTAGAACATAACCCATTCCCCGTATGTTCTGGATTAGCTTAGGGCTAAAGTTACTGTCAATTTTACTTCTCAAACGTTTAATAGCGACTTCTACGACGTTGGTATCACTATCAAAATTCATATCCCAAATTTGAGAAGCTATGAGTGCGCGAGGTAAAATTTCACCACGTCTACGCATAAATAATTCCATCAGCGCGAATTCTTTAGCTGTTAAGTCAATACGTTGCCCAGCGCGAGTGACGCGGCGTTTACGAAGATCAAGTTCAAGATCAGCAATTGTAATAAGGTTACTATCTTCTTTTTGTTGTCCCCGTCGGAGTAAGCTTTTAATTCGTGCTAATAACTCAGCAAAAGCAAAAGGCTTGACTAGATAATCATCAGCACCTAAATCCAAGCCTTTCACACGATCTTCAATTTGATCACGTGCTGAAAGAAAAAGAATAGGCATAGTTTTGCCACTTTTTCGGATATCATAAATGATATCCCAACCATCTAGCTTTGGAAGCATCACATCTAAAATGATGAGGTCATATTCTTCGGAAAGCGCTTGATGTTTACCAGATAATCCATCCGTTACCCAATCCGTTATATACCCAGCTTCAGATAGACCTTGTTTAAGGTAGTCACCGGTTTTTTGTTCATCTTCAACTAGTAAGATTCTCATTGATAAAAATCCCATATCACTCATTAAGAACATAATAACGTTATAAATACGTGATTCGTTGTAGATTACAAAAATGTCATTTTCATGTCACATAGATGTTCAGTGGTAGCCTTTAAGGTATTTGTATAAAGTTAATTTTTGGAGCAAAACATGAAAACTCTATTCCGTCGTAGCTTAACTACACTTATGTGTATTGGAACTTTAATTGCAGGAACTCAGTCTTGGGCAGCCGATGCTAAACAGGGAACCACTGTAGTCACTGAAACTAAAGCGGACTCAAAAATGTCAGAGAAATGCCAAAAACCTTGTAATATGAAGAATGATGAGAAAACCCAACAGGATCATAGTCAGCATGAGCATGGCAATATGGCTGATATGTCTCAGATGGATCACTCTAAGATGATGAATATGGATCAGTCTAAAATGGGTAATATGGATCATTCAAATATGATGAACATGGACCACTCAAAGATGAACATGTCAAATACATCAAATAAATAACAAATACGATAAATGAAAGATTGGGGAGATTAAAGCGAATAATTGGTTTGCTTGAGCTCCCCATCTTTATATTAGATAGGTGAAATAAATGTCTAAAAAATTAAGTCATGTCCTTTTAATAGGAGTTGGTTTATTTTCATCAACTTGGGTAATGGCGGCAGTTAAAGAATATGATTTAACAATCGCTGAACAAACTGTAAATATCACAGGAAAACCAGTTGAGAGAATTACTGTAAATGGTAAATTCGTTGCACCACTTCTTGAATTTGAAGAAGGTGATGAGGCCGTTATCCGTGTTCACAATAAGTTAAAAAATCAGGACTCTTCAATCCATTGGCATGGCTTATTATTACCTGGAATTATGGATGGTGTACCTGGATTTAACAAATTTAATGGCATTGCCCCTAATAAAACTTATGAATATAAGTTTAAAGTCCGCCAAAATGGTACTTATTGGTATCATTCACATAGTAAAGGACAAGAACAAGACGGTTTATATGGTGCTTTTGTTATTTATCCTAAAGATAAAACTCCACTAACAGCTGCTGAAAAAACCGATAAAGATTACGTTGTTTTGCTTTCTGATTTTCATAATTCGACAAGTGATCAAATTATGAAAAATCTTAAAAAAGAAGCAGACTACTATCAGAACCGCCGCGAAACAGTATTCGATGTATTAAAACAAGTTAAACGTGATGGGCTAAAAGCGACTTGGCAAGACCGTTCTATGTGGAATCAGATGCGAATGCTGAAAACAGATATGTCCGATGTGACTGGTTATACATTTTTAATGAATGGCAAGACACCTCAGCAAAATTGGACGGGTAACTTCAAAGCTGGTGAAAAAGTTCGCCTTCGTTTTATTAATGCTTCCGCTATGTCATTCTTTGATGTACGCATTCCAAACCTAAAAATGACTGTAGTCAGTGCTGATGGTCAACCTGTAAAGCCCGTTCCTGTAGATGAGTTCCGTATTGGTACTGCTGAAACTTATGATGTCATTGTGGAACCAAAACAAGCACATTACCAAATTGAAGCTGAATCTATTGATCGTACTGGTTTTTCGGTTGGAACCTTACATGATGAAAATACCTTACCTGTAAAACAAATTGAGATGCCTAAACCTCGTCCTCGCTCTTTATTGACTATGGAAGATATGGGGATGGATCATGACATGTCTTCAATGCAAGGTATGAATCATGATATGTCTTCTATGAAAGGTATGGATCATGATATGTCTTCTATGAAAGGTATGGATCACGATATGTCTTCTATGAAAGGTATGAATCATGATATGCCGATGAATAGCACTACTGTTAAGTCGGCTTCAGACAAGAATGATAATACCGTATTTGGATGGGCAAATGCTTCAACACCCGTTGGTCAAAAAGCACTCCAGTATAGTGATTTACAATCTTTAAACCCTCAACCAGATACTCGTGCCCCTGAACGTGAAATGGAAATCCGTCTTGGTGGGAATATGGAGCGCTACATTTGGACAATTAATGGTAAGAAGTTTAATGAAACAGAACCATTCAAAGTGAAATATGGGGAACGTATACGCTTGAAATTTGTGAATGACAGTATGATGGCTCACCCAATGCACTTGCACGGTATGTTTATGCAGCTTGAAAATGGTCAAGATCCAAGTAATATGCCAAATAAACACACGATCATTGTGCCACCAGGGAAAACAGTTACAACTTTACTTACTGCTGATGAATTAGGTGAATGGGCTATCCACTGCCATTTGTTATATCACATGGCAGCTGGAATGATGAACAAACTCATTGTGGCAAATGTAGATAGCAATGATGTTGATTCAAAAAGTATCGTTGCCCAACCCCATGCAAATGATAAGGGAGTGAATCAACATGCAAACCACTAAAAAACTTTTTTCAAAAACACTTTTATCAGTTGCTTTAATTGGTTTAGCAGGTATGGCATTTGCTAATGATAATTCGACTGAAAATCTAAATAAGAGTACGTCAAGTATGAATGTGCTTTTAAAAGAAGCTGGAGGATTAGGCTATGTTGAACGTAATGCTGCTCAAAGTACTTCAAAAGGCAAATTAGCTCTTAGCCAAAATCATGATAAACATCTGAACGAGCATGGTGGACAGATTTACCAAACAACTAAATTTTCCAATGAGTGGGTAATTGATAACGATGGTAAGGGTAGTTTAGGTTCTAGTTTCGAAACATTGATTGGAACAGATGAGAATCGAGTATTTGTTGAAGCCAATCTGAATAAAGCAGAGAGTAATGATCCCAATTATGATGTGTCTGCACTTTATAGCCGTAATGTAGCACCATTTTGGGATGTACAAGCTGGTCTAAGATACAGCGAGGATAAAAATAACAAGAACAGCGATCGAGTCGATGGTGTCGTTGGTATATTAGGTCTTGCTCCTTATTTCTTTGAGACCAAAGCTTACCTTTATGGTGGAAAAGACAACTTCTGGGGAGCTAGTTTTGATTTCGACCGTGATTTATTACTCACTCAAAAGTTGATTACTCAGCCATATATTGAAGCAGATGTTGTGTTTAATGATAATTCTGACTTTGCATCAAAGACGGGGTTGTCAGAATTGAAGACAGGTATTAAAACTCGTTATGAGATTACCAAACGTATCAGACCATTTGTTGATATAGCCTATCAATATGAGAAAGGAAAAAAATCAACTCCTTTTCAAGAAGCAACAGATTCTGAAAAGGGATGGCTATATGGTGCAGGTATTGAATTAGTTTTTTAATTTGTCTCGATATTAAAATAGCAGCCTTAAGGCTGCTATTTTAATGAATAAAATTGCTAATTTTTTCTAAATATGTAAAAGTAAAAAAGCTTAAATTTTGGTCATGACATTATGCAGTGGTTAAAAACATGCCTATCGCTGTTTTTATCGTTTGCTATCCTTTTAGTAGGATCGGCTGCTGCTGCTTCGTCTGTACATAAGCGGTGTTTAATGCCATCTGAACAGATGAAATCCATGCAAATGGAAGCATCTCAAAACCAGGATATGATGCATACCGACTGTATGAAAGTTGAAGCAAAGGTCAAAAAAACGCTACATGATCCTTCCTGTATGTCTGAGCAAGATTGCATTATGTCTTTTGCCAAAATTGCGTACGCCAGTGATCCTCAAAGCATTTTGCACTCAACGGTATTCTCACCCGTAGAGCGATCAGTCTTTTATTTTCCAGATCAAAACCTTCCTGCTCCTTTTCCTTCTGTTCTCTGGAAACCCCCACGCTCTATCTAATTTAATGATTCATCGTCATTCATAGCATTTTTATGGATGTTCTGCGCGTGCGCGTGTATATCATTTTAGAGCTAAAAATATGAAACTTTATAAAGAAAAGCTATCTCGCAGGGTGAGATGGCCGATAGGTGTGATCTGTTTTTCTCTGGTCTATGGCCAAGTCTATGCTCAGCCAATGACTCTGGATACAGCTTTGAAGCTTGCTGAGCAATATGCGCCTACCTTAAGAGCAAATAGTGCCCAAATTGAAGGGGCTGAGAATGTAGTTTTAGCTTCAGGTATTTTACCCAACCCTAAATTATTTGTCGGTTTGGAGAATTATCCTATATCTGGTGATGCGTCATGGTCAGTCACACAAGATGGCATGACCATGCAGAAAATTGGCGTTATGCAAGATTTTCCAAACCGCGCCAAAAGACAAGCCGAGGTCGAGTTAGCAAAAGCTGAATTGGGTTCAGTCACTGCTCAAACTGAGATTCTACGTATTGAGTTACGTCAAAAAGTTGCATCTGCTTGGTTTAAACGTTTTTATCTTGAGCGTAAATTGGCGCTATACGATGAACTGTTTTCAGAGAATCGATTACTTTCTCAGATGACCCAAACACAGGTCACCTCTGGTCGGACAATGGTTGCTGATGCACTTGATCCAAAACAAGAAGCCACGGTATTGCTTGACCAGAAGGATGATTTGCTTCGTGATTTAAATAAAGCCAAGCTAGAGTTGCATCGCTTGATCAGTGCAGAGCCTACCGAAAACCTTACTCAAATTGAAACCTTACCTGACCAAGCTCCATCCATCCATCTTGATTCATCAAAGTTATATCATCATTTGCATCAACATCCTGAATTAAAAGCATTTCAGGCAGAAAAGAAAACTGCTGAAGCAAAACTGAAGCAAGCTCAGGCTTTACAGAAACCAGATTGGGGGATTGAGCTTGCTTATCAGCATCGAGCACGCGAATTTGGCGATATGATCGGGGTTCAACTCACAACAGAGCTTCCAGTATTTTCAAAAAGACGTAGTGGGCCGCTCGTTCAGGCAGCTTTAGCCGAACAAAACCGGATCATTGCCGATCAAGAAGTTCAATACCGTGAACATCTCACCATGCTGGATGATGGGTTATCTGATCTTGATGCGCTTGATCAGCAAATTAGACGTGCAATGCAAATAAGTATTCCACTCGCTAAACAAAAAGTGGGTTTACAGTTGGCAAGCTACCAAGCTGGTAAAAGCAATTTGTCTGATGTTATTACTGCCCGACAATCTCTTTTAGAACAACGTTTGCGTCTCATTGATCTCCAACAACAACAGGTTGTGACTAAAGCCCAACTTTATTTTGCCTTTGAAGAACCAACCTTAAACTATGTTGAGGAGCAGCCATAATGTTAAGAAATAAATTGGCAGTGACTGTCATAGGAGTTGCCACAATTAGTTTGGTTGCAGGTGGTGGTGCTGGATATTGGATAGCACATCAGAAAGACAATCCTCAATCTACTTTAGCGGGTCAGCAACAGGATGCCAAAGTGTTGTATTGGTACGACCCAATGAAGCCTGAACAGCATTTTGATAAGCCAGGTAAGTCTCCATTTATGGACATGCAACTGGTACCTAAATATGCAGACGAAAATACTGCGATGACGGATGAAAGTCGTCCTACAGTCAAAATAGATCCATCTCTTCAACAAAATTTAGCCATCCGTTACGGCACTGTTGAACAGGCTGTAATTGGAAATGCCATGTTTACTAATGGCATATTACAAGCAAATGAACGGCAAACAGCTATTTTACAAACTAGAGCAAGTGGCTTTGTTCAGCGAGTGTATGGGCATGCTGTTGGAGATATGGTGACCGAAGGAAGCCCTATAGCTGATATTTCAATACCCGAATGGACTGGAGAGCAAACTGAATTTTTAGCTGTGCTCCGTACTGGAGATCGTTCCCTTATTCAAGCAAGCCGTCAACGTTTGCAGCTTTTAGGAATACCACAAAATGTGATTCATCAAGTTGAGCGAACTCGTCGAGTGCAATCTAATATAACTTTGCAAGCTCCCATTAGTGGATTTATTGATTCACTAGAAGTCCGCAATGGTATGGCTTTGGCTATGGGACAAACCTTGGCCACAATTAAAGGTATCAACCCGATTTGGCTAGAGGCAGCCGTTCCTGAAAAACAAATTGCTGGAATCAAACGAGGTATGAGTGTAGAAGCCAATTTTGCTGCTTTTTCTCAAAAAGTAACTGGCAAAGTTATCGACATTTTGCCTACCTTAGATACAACATCAAGAACTATTAAAGTTCGGATTGAATTACCAAATCCTAGTGGTCAACTTAAGCCAGGGATGTTTGCTTCTGTCAATATAATAAATAATCCCCAAAGCAGTTTGGTTGTACCAGAGCAAGCTGTTATACGGACAGGTACTCGGAATGTTGTCATTGTAGGGCGTGAGCAAGGACGTTTTGAACCAGTTGTTGTACAGTTAGGGCAAAGTGATGGCAATAAAATTGCAGTCCTGCAAGGGTTGAAAGCTGGTCAGAGAGTAGTGATTTCAGGACAATTTCTGATTGATTCTGAAGCAAATTTGCAAGGCGTATTGGATAAGCTCAACACTGGGCAACCAATTGCATCATCTCAAACGATTAAGAGGTCAACATATCAAGGTCTTGGTAAAGTTGAAAAAGTCACAAATCAAGATATTACCATTTCACACCAAGCTATTCCTGAGTTGGGCTGGGGTGCTATGACCATGAGCTTTAAACAGCCCGTACAACCATTTACCCGAATTCAGCAAGGTGACCAGGTCAACTTTAGTTTTACAAAAGTTGGAGATGCTTACGTTATTTCTGACATTTCCAAGATGTCTATGGCATCTTTGAAGAACTAACGGGAGAACTATTATGATCGCTCGTATTATTCGTTTTTCAATTGCGAATCGCATATTTGTTTTGTTGGCAGCTTTAGTTTTGGCAGCTTGGGGAACTTGGGCTGTAAAGAATACACCGGTTGATGCTTTGCCAGATTTGTCTGATGTACAAGTGATTGTCCGAACTAATTTTCCCGGTCAGGCACCACAAATTGTTGAAAATCAGGTGACGTACCCTTTAACAACAACGATGTTATCAGTACCTGGTGTTAAAACTGTTCGTGGTTATTCTTTTTTTGGTGATTCATTTGTATATGTCATTTTTGATGAACATACCGATCTTTATTGGGCCCGTTCGCGTGTATTGGAATATCTAAATCAGATTCAGGGAAGAATTCCTGCAAATGCGAAATCTTCATTAGGGCCAGATGCCACAGGCGTTGGCTGGGTTTATGAATATGCGTTAGTTGATCCAACAGGACAACATGACCTTTCACAACTGAGAAGCATACAAGACTGGTTTTTAAAGTATGAACTAAAGACATTACCCAATGTGGCTGAAGTTGCCACGATTGGGGGAATGGTGAAGCAATATCAGGTTGTTTTAGATCCAAGTAAAATGGCCGCCTTAGGAATTACTCAAAACAATGTCATTGAAGCGATTCAAAAGGCTAATCAGGAAACTGGTGGTTCAGTCCTTGAAATGGCTGAAACTGAATATATGGTACGAGCTTCTGGTTATTTAAAGACATTAGATGATTTTCGCCAGATTCCACTACGAACAAATAGTTTGGGTGTTCCTGTTTCTTTAGGTGATGTTTCAACTATTCAACTCGGACCGGAAATGCGTCGTGGTATCACTGAGCTGAATGGACAAGGTGAAACTGTTGGCGGTGTTGTGATTTTACGGGCCGGTAAGAATGCACGTGAAACGATTACTGCTGTGAAAGCAAAACTGGCTGAATTGCAACAAAGTTTACCTAAAGGTGTGCAGGTGGTTCCCGTATATGATCGTAGTCAATTGATCGATCGGGCTATAGAGAATCTCAGCCATAAATTGATTGAAGAGTTCATTGTGGTGGCTTTAGTCTGCGGACTGTTTCTATGGCATTTACGTTCAGCAATGGTGGCTATTGTTTCTCTACCACTTGGGATTTTATCGGCTTTCCTGGTCATGTATTATCAGGGGTTAAATGCCAATATTATGTCTCTGGGTGGTATTGCCATTGCGATTGGGGCCATGGTCGATGCTGCGGTTGTGATGGTTGAAAATGCACACAAACATATAGAAGCTTGGCAGTATGAGCATCCTGATCAAATCTTAGCACCACAAGAACGTTGGGATATTATTGCTCGGTCAGCCAGTGAGGTTGGTCCTGCTTTATTTTTCTGCTTACTTATCATTACCTTATCTTTTATTCCTATTTTTACTTTACAGGCACAAGAAGGACGCTTGTTCTCGCCATTGGCGTTTACCAAAACCTATGCCATGGCAGCGGCAGCAGGTTTATCCATTACCCTGATTCCTGTTTTGATGGGTTATTGGATCCGCGGGAAATTACCGTCTGAACAACGTAATCCACTAAATCGTTTTCTCATCAAAATATACCGTCCTATGTTGGATAAAGTTTTAGCTTATCCAAAGACGACATTACTGGTTGCATTGCTTATTTTTCTAGTGAGCCTTTACCCTCTGACCCGTTTAGGTGGAGAATTTTTACCTAACATGGATGAAGGCGATTTACTATATATGCCGTCGGCTTTACCGGGATTGTCCGCAGCCAAAGCTTCTGAACTGCTACAGCAAACAGATCGAATGATTAAAACGGTTCCAGAAGTTGCGACAGTATTTGGTAAAGCAGGGAGAGCTGAGTCAGCAACAGACCCTGCGCCTTTAGAAATGTTTGAAACCACGATTCAGTTCAAACCACGGTCTGAATGGCGCTCAGGTATGACACCTGACAAATTAGTAAAAGAACTGGATAAAGCAGTTCAAGTACCGGGTTTAACGAATATTTGGGTGCCACCTATTCGTAACCGGATTGATATGTTGGCAACTGGGGTGAAAAGTCCAATCGGGATTAAGATTTCAGCAAATGATCTGCAAGATATTGATCGGGTAGCACAGCAAATTGAACAAGTGGCTAAACAGGTGCCCGGAGTTAGCTCGGCTTTGGCTGAACGACTCACAGGTGGTCGATATGTTGATGTCGATATTAACCGTATGCAGGCTGCACGATATGGCCTCAATATCAACGATGTGCAGCAAATTGTATCATCTGCGATTGGCGGGGAAAATATTGGTGAAACTGTTGAGGGATTAGCAAGATATCCTATTAATGTACGTTATCCACGAGAGATTCGAGACTCATTGGAAGCTTTGAGAAATTTACCGATTGTAACTGAATCTGGACAACAAATTGTATTAAGTAGTGTTGCCAATATTCAAATTACAGATGGCCCTCCAATGCTGAAGAGCGAAAATTCCCGCCCTAGTGGTTGGGTTTATGTAGACGTACAAGGACGTGACTTAGCTTCGGTTGTGCAAGATTTGAAGCAGTCTATTGATCAAAAAGTAAAACGCTCCTCTGCCATGAGCATTAGCTATTCAGGGCAATTTGAGTTTATGGAACGTGCTAATGCGCGTTTAAAAGTCATCATTCCAATTACATTGATGATTATTTTTCTACTGCTCTATTTGATTTTTAGACAAGTACAAGATGCAGTTCTGATTATGGCAACGCTACCTTTTGCTTTGATTGGTGGTATATGGGCCATGTATTTGAGCGGTTTTCACTTTTCAGTTGCGATTGCAGTTGGTTTTATCGCACTTGCAGGTGTTGCTGCTGAGTTTGGTGTAGTCATGTTGTTCTATTTGAAGCAAGCAGTTGAACATGCACAGCAAAACCTATCTTCTTCAACGACATCCTTAACGGAGCAACAACTCAATGATGCAATCCGAACAGGAGCTGTACTACGCGTTCGTCCTAAAGCCATGACGGTTGCCGTCATTTTGGCAGGCTTAATTCCTATACTTTTAGGGACTGGGACAGGTTCTGAATTGATGAGCCGTATTGCTTTACCTATGGTTGGGGGCATGATTTCAGCTCCTCTACTGTCAATGTTTGTTATCCCGGCTGTATATCAGCTTTTAATCAAAAGAAAACTATCAACACATTGATCGTTTTATTATTTCGTCTAAAGAGGTTTTATTATGTTGAAATTCATGAAAATTATTGCTCTTGTTACCACTATTGCTGCATTAAGCGCATGTAGTAAAAATGAAGCATCAGAGCAGAAGAAAGCAGACGCACCTATGGAGCAGATGAATAAGGAGTCTTCTACCGCTACAACGGCTCAAGCCGTTGGGGTGATTACTGCTATTGATACGAAAGAAAATATTTTAACACTCGACCATGAAGCAATTCCTGCGATTAATTGGCCAGCAATGAAGATGGGCTTTAAAGTTGCTGACCCATCCTTATTAAATGGTTTAACTGTAGGAGATAAAGTTGACTTTGAATTAAAAGCAGATGGTGAAATTTACAAAATCGTAAGTGTTAAACCAGAAAACAAGTAATGTCAAAAGTATAACTAATATCAAGAGTACAGAGCCTGTAAAAAAATCTGTGTAATTCCCTTTAAAACGAATGCTTCAGCCATCTAAGGCTGAAGCATTCGTTTTATGATGTCTAGTTAAAGTGTGTACAACAGAATTCAGTCCAATCAGCCATTAAACCTTTACGTTTTTCAAGGTACCCTCCACGTAAGTAAGAAGCTTCAACTTCATCGGGAAGTTTATGGGCAAGTACATGCTCACAAACTTCCCGTGAATAATCCGTTTTATCGGCTGACCAATCACGGAATGTAGAGTGGAAACCATGTGTCGTGATCACTCTGTTTTGTTTTGGATCTATCTAGCCTAAGCCATTTTGTTTATACATGTATTTTATAAATGTAGTCACAGACATATCCGAAAGCAAATATCGGTAACTGTCAGCTTAGGTTTGAGCTAATACAAATTATTTAAAATCTCCAGTCAGCCAATATCCTAACTTCATACGCATTTATTTTTTTCATTTATATTCTCTTCAGTCTTCCAACTGTCAACAATGTCAGCCCAATCTTGCATCATTTTCCGTCTTTGTTTTAGATGCTTAGAATGATTATAAGAGGCTTTAGTTTTATTAGATTCAGCATGTGCTAATTGTTTCTCTATCCACGCTTCTTCATAATCTTTTTCATATAGTAAGGTTGATGCTGTGGCTCTAAAATCATGAGTAGTTACATCTTTAAGACCGATATACTCCAACATGCTATTTAAAGTTGATGGTGAAAGCATCCCGCTACTCTTTTTGCTAAAAATAGCAGGGAACACCAAAATGCTATCACCTGATATTTCATACTGCTGCCGCAAAACCTTATATGCCTGATCTGAAATTGGCAATACATGGATTCTAGCTTTCTTCATCACTTCTATTGGAAATGTAATTAATCTTGATTCAAAGTCTACCCATGACCATTGCATCTTCCTGATTTCTACAGCACGTAGCATTGTGTATAAGAGGATAAAGCCTGCATTCTTTACAGTTTGTGTGCCATTGTATTTAGGTAGGCTTGTTCTAGCTTTATATCGTTCTTCTTTCGTTAATGCTCTTGCATGATTGACACGAGGACGTTTAATTACATCACGTACTGCATAAGTAGGATCATTCTCAGCACGAAGCGTTGCTATAGCATATCGAATAACCCCCCCAACAAATCTTCTGTTCTCAAGTGCCGCAGAAGCACCAGTAAATCTTCCATTTGATTCTTTTACAACACGTTCTACAGTGTTATCAAGTATTTTAAGCACATCTGCTGATGTTACCTCGTTTATATTCTTCTTCCCAATAACAGGTGAAATATCTTTTTCTAAAGCAATATCAAACTTCCCTTGATATGTTTCGGACTTTGAACACATTCGTTTCAGTTTAAATTCAGCAGCAATTGAATCAAAGGTATTAGTTGTTTCAGCTAATGCCTGAGCTCTAATATTTTTTCGATCTTCAACAGGATGTATGCCTTTTGCTAGCTTTGCTCTCATTTGGTCTTTTAAAGAACGAGCCTCGGCTAAACTAATAGCAGGGTATTCCCCCAAGCTCATTGATGATTCTTTACCCTGAAAAACAAATTTAAATCGCCATACCTTAGCACCAGTCGGTCTAATCTCTATATATAGTCGATCAGAGTCTAGTAGTCTATATAATTTATCTTTTGGTTTTAGACTCTTAATTTTGACATCAGAAAGTTTTGTAGTAGCCATTGAGAGTATTTTGAATGAAATGTTACCCGTATTATTACCCGTTTTTATAAGGAATTAAAAGATACTAAAAAGAACTAATAAGAATAGTATTTATTTTATTTCAAATACTTATGATCATTAAAAGAACTGTAAGGAATTATAAAAAACATTAACCATTATTATTTTTTACAACTGTTGCTTGCGCCATAATTCAAACTTCCACAATTGCATATATTGTGCCGTAAAACGTAATCTTTTTCCATCATTTAGGAACTTAGCGTTTAGGCTGAACTTTTGTTAAAATATGCACCTTATCTCATTAACTAGAGTACAACGCATGTCTAAAACACGTGTGATTTATCCGGGGACCTTCGATCCAATTACCAATGGACATGTAGATTTGGTTGCAAGAGCATCAAAAATGTTTGATGAAGTTGTAGTGGCAATTGCGATTGGGCATCATAAAAATCCTGTGTTTAGTTTAGAAGAACGAGTTGAGCTAGCAAAAATATCATTAAGCCATTTAGACAATGTTGAATTTGTTGGTTTTGATGGCTTGTTGGTGAATTTCTTTCGTGAGCAACGTGCGACAGCGGTTCTCCGTGGTCTAAGAGCGATTTCTGATTTTGAATATGAATTTCAGTTAGCCAATATGAATCGCCAACTCGATCCCCAGTTTGAATCAGTTTTTTTAACGCCATCAGAGCAGTATTCATTTATTTCATCGACTTTGGTGAGAGAAATTGCACGTTTGAAAGGGGATGTGACTAAGTTTGTGCCTGCCGTTGTGGTCGAGGCCTTTGCACGAAAACATCAACAGGGCTGGTAGCGTGTCATTATATATTACAGATGAATGCATCAATTGTGATGTCTGCGAGCCTGTATGTCCAAATGAAGCCATTTATATGGGTGAGTTGATTTATGAGATTAATCCATCACTTTGTACAGAGTGTATAGGGCATTTTGATCAGCCGCAGTGCCAATTATTTTGCCCAGTGGATTGTATTCCTTTGGATCCTACGCATGTGGAATCACATGATGAGCTTATGGAAAAATACAAAAAATTAACAGCGCAAAAAAAATCGAGCAATTAACGTCGAACTTTGATAATATGCGCCACGAAGTGGGCTGGACGGTCGCTGCTGTGGAGGTCTCCGTGACTGAAGCAGGGGAGGAAAGTCCGGGCTTCATAGGGCAGGGTGCCAGGTAACGCCTGGGCGGTGTAAACCGACGGCAAGTGCAGCAGAGAGTAGACCGCCTCATTCGTGAGGTAAGGGTGAAAGGGTGCGGTAAGAGCGCACCGCGTGTCTGGTAACAGTTCACGGCAAGGTAAACCCCACCAGAAGCAAGACCAAATAGGAATCCTGAGGCACGGCCCGTGCTGGATTCGGGTAGGTCGCTTGAGCGTATGAGTGATTGTACGCCTAGAGGAATGATCGTCCTCGACAGAACCCGGCTTACAGGCCCACTTCTAAGATTTTTTAAAATTATGCTTGACGAGTGTAGTGAAAGTTAAGATAATGCGCGCACAGTTTTAGGCTATGTAGCTCAGTTGGTTAGAGCACCGCACTCATAATGCGGGGGTCACAAGTTCAAGTCTCGTCATAGCCACCATTTTATAGACCACGCTCCTGCGTGGTCTCTTTTTATCTGCTATTTTTAGCGATTGCGCTCAGTTTCTAATGGTCTTTGTAAAACTAGAATATTGAAAAGCACTTATGAAATGTTCTATTTGCTGAAAAATAATCAATCGATATTCGGATGCATAAAAAGTGCGCATATGTTTTGTTTTTTCAATGTCATAGGCTTGACCTGCATAGCATAACACTAGATAATGCGCTCACAGTTTACGGCTATGTAGCTCAGTTGGTTAGAGCACCGCACTCATAATGCGGGGGTCACAGGTTCAAGTCCCGTCATAGCCACCATTTTATAAACCACGCTCCTGCGTGGTTTTTTTTATTATGTATTTGTTCATATGACGATAAGTTTGCTAGTCATTATATGGGCTACTTTGACTAGCAATAATATTAAAGGTGTTTCTCGATCGTGATCAAAGTTTGAGTGCTTTGATAAAAAGGCTGTAAGATTAAAGTAATGAGTGGCTCAAGAACATCGTGTTCATCTAAGGCAATTACGACTTTAGGGTAAAAACGCATTGCCTCATTTAATAAATCTGTTTCTTCTAAGCCAATTGCTGCAAAAACTTCTTCTAAGCTCTCATCTTTATAAAAGTCGTAGAATACTTTGACACCATATAAAATTAAATCTTGTAAAAAAGCAGATTGACGTAATTCTTTCCAATATTCATAAATCATGACAAAGAATTCTTCGACGTCAAGCGGTGTTACTTGTTTGGTATATTCTGATAAAGGTTTTGCTTTATTGTCATCCCAAATATTACGAGCGAGACTTTCTAAATCATCATTAGAAAGTAGGCTTAAATCAGCCAGTTGTTCTTGAATAAGGCGTGCAATACTTTCTTCAATTTTATGCTCAATACGTTGTTGTTGACGATACGAAAAGGTTCTGAGTTTATATTGCCATTCATATTTACTTTCAGCAATTCGCTCTTCATCTATTTGTGAAAATAGTCTGGGTAATTTGTTCTGCAAAGTTGTTGTTGCAATGTATTGGCATAACTGCTGAATAGAAGGGCTTTCTTTTAAGAAATGATTGAGATAATGACGAATATTTTCAAGTTCTAAAATCTTGGATAACCAGATTTCGAATTGATGATCTGAGAAAACATCTTGTAATTGAGCAGAAGATTGTATAGAAAAGACATGAAGCTTTTGTGCGATCTCACCAATAAACTCTAGTAGTCCTGCCCCAAGCTGCATTTCAAATGCATAACGTTTAACTACAGCCTGAATTTGCTCAAGTTCTATGACTTCTTTGAGTTTAATATTCGGTGCGTGCTGTAAAATGAGTTGGATGAATTGCTGGAAGAAATCAGCAGAAAGTTGTGTAGTGAGTTGGTTTTTATAAAAAGCCACTTGCTCAAGCAAAAGTGCTTGAGCAAGTAGTTGTGACTTTTCAGAAACAACTTTTTCAGTCATTCGCAGTCCATCCATTGACGATTGGGTAGCGTCGTTCACGATTGAATGCACGGGAACTAATACGTGGACCAATCGCGCCTTGACGACGTTTATATTCATTTCGATCAACCAAGCGAATCACTTTTTCGACCACTTCAGCTTCGTAGCCTTTTGCGATAATGTCTGCTTGGCTTAAATCTTCTTCTATATAAGCATATAAGATTGCATCAAGTACATCGTAAGCAGGCAAAGAATCTTGGTCTTTTTGGTCAGGACGTAATTCTGCTGATGGTGGACGAGTAATCACACGCTCAGGGATAACAGGCGTTTCGCTTAGACTATTACGGTATTTTGCTAATTCGAATACGATAGTTTTATATACATCTTTGAGCACAGAGAAACCGCCGACCATATCGCCGTATAATGTACAATAGCCAACTGAGATTTCAGATTTATTACCTGTAGATAGCACAAGATTACCAAATTTATTGGATAAACCCATGAGTAAGGTGCCACGTGCACGTGCTTGTAAGTTTTCTTCTGTTGCATCAGCAGGTGAGTTTCCAAAAAATGGAAATAGTGTTTGCATGAAGCTATTTACGATTGGATGAATTTCGGCAATTCCAAAAGTTACCCCCATACGACGTGCTTGTTCGGTTGCATCTTCTACACTCATTTGAGAGGTGTAGGTATAAGGCATCATCACCGCTTGTACCTTATCAGCACCAATTGCATCAACAGCAATGGCAAGTGTTAAAGCTGAATCAATACCGCCAGATAGACCTAAGATCACACCAGGAAAGCCAGAGCGCTGTACGTAATCACGGGTGGACATAACGAGAGCTTGATAAATTTCAGCAAAAGTATCTAATGCAGGAATCGCATCAGCTTTTTTAAATTGCTTTTGTGCCACGTCATACTCTGTAAAGTAAACAGCTTCTTTAAAGCTTGGCGCTTGCAATGCGAGTTCACCATTATGATTATTGACGAAGCTAGAGCCATCAAAAATAAGATCGTCTTGGCCACCGACCTGATTCACATACACAATATTCAGGTTTAGTTGTTTTGCGAGCTCACTCAAAGTCTGAATACGGTGTTGAGGCTTACCAACTTCGTAAGGCGAAGCATTTAAGATCAAGACTGTTTCAACATTTAGTTGGCTCAGTTGTTTTACTGTATTCAATGACCAAACATCTTCACATATAAGGACACCAAATTTATGACCGAGATACTCAAACACTAAATGCTGATGACCTTCTTGGAAATAGCGCTTTTCATCAAACACACCATAATTGGGTAAATTATGTTTGTTATAGATACCTAAAACCTGACCATCTTTCATCACTGCAGCTGAGTTATAGCGATGACCATCTTCTGTTTGGTGAACAAAACCAAAGACCATAACGATATCTTTTACTTCGCTTAACTGAGCAAACGCCTTTTGTGTGCGTTTTTGTAAGTTCGGGCGAAGTATAAGATCTTCAGCTGGGTAGCCTAGCGTTGATAGTTCTGGAAAGACGATCAAATCAGCTTGTTGTTGTTTCGCTAAATTAGCCTGTTCAACCATCTTTTGAGTATTTGCGTCAATATTGCCAATATGCGGAGAGAATTGAGCAAGGGCAATTTTAAAATTTTTCATTCAAACCTAATCCTAAGTCTTAACTAATGATGATATGCAAGCTTTTGATTTGTATAAGTATAGTTTTAAAAAACAAATGCATATCATGGTGTCAAACGTTCTGTATCTTAAAGAAAAATGACAAGTTCACTAATATATACTAAATGCACATTTTTCTGCGTAAAAATAACAAGTTTTTCTGTATAAAACATCTAGATTTGTTGGTGGAATTTAGCATTTCTCAATATTTATGTTGGGCTGAAGCATGTTTGTGAATAAATTCTGTTGCTTGAGCGCTTTTTCATTATATTTTTTCAAAATTTAATGACATTCCAATGACCAGTATTGTATTGAATTTGGTCATACAAAATAAGATTTGTTTAAAAAAAATACAAACTATCTGATGCTAATCTAACTATATAAAATTATTAATTTAATTTCTTCAATACGTTATTGAGTTGTGCTTGTTTTTTATACCGTTCGTCGGGAATCCAATTGCGACACTTGAGTGTACATTTGTGCACTGCTATTATCCTAATTAATGTGAACGGGTGTACACTGTTAAGCAAGCTTATCGAATGTCATCCAACATAAAGAGAGGTAACAAATATGTCTGTTTTATTTTTTCTTGTGATTGCATCTATTTTGGCAATAGTTGTTGGTCGTGTAGGTACAGTTCTATTTCAAAAAACTGAGTTTGATCATATTTAGGAGATGAACATGTCAATTATATTATTTCCAGTTGTTGCATCTGCTTTAGCAATCGTTGTTGGTCGCGTAGGCACAATCATATTGCAACATCAAGATGAATCGAAGTAATACGATTTTAACTGTCACCTATAAATTAAATGAGCGAGGTAACAATAATGATGGTTCCTATGATTTTATTTCCTGTGGTTGCGTTTGGTTTAGCAATTGGTATAGGACGTGTTGGTACAATTGTTAAAGATGCAATGCGTGTAGATTTTACGACTGAAATGGATGATAGTCATGAACTCAAATCTGAAAGCCAAAAAGGTTCTGCTGCGTAAAGTAGATTCTAATTTACTCACTTAAAAAGCCCTGTGGATAAAATAACAGGGCTTTTTATTTTTTAAGAATAATATTAGGGACTTTTTTGAGGAAAATATCACGAGCGATGTCTCCCTGTTGTTCAATGTTGTATTGAGTAAATGCCTTACCCTCAACAAACTGATATTTATAGGGGTTATATAGTTTTAGACTTAAATAATAACCCAGTTGTAATAGAGCGCCTTTTAAAATGACATTGGTTTGTTGTTGATATTGAAGAATATGGGTAAGTTCATGAATAAAGATGCTTTGTAAAGTAATTGAACATCTTGAATAGTCTGAATGGAAATACTTTTGATGGACATATAAATTTCCGTTTGGCGCAATAAAAATATTGGTGGGTTGCCAAGGTAAGTAGGGGATATTAAAAATTCTAATTTTTGAATAATCAATAAGGTCACCAAAGACGGGTCGAGCCATCTCAATCTCAGCTAGAGTGAGTCCGCGATAAGCAAATTCATTTATCCTAAAAAAAACAATCAAACTAGAAATGAATCTCGCTTTTAATTCTTGAGTCAATCGATACCAAAGTTTGAACATTTTGAGAATCTAAGGTGAGTGGTGTTTAATAAATTATCTAGTTTTTTAATATAGCGTCTAAAGAAAAACCCCAGTTAAAACTGAGGCTTTACAACAACTAAAATGATGATCGCAAATAAAAGCAGCGTTGGCATTTCATTGAAAAAGCGCCAAAACTTGTGCGATTTGTAGTGTGCGTTACCAATCAACTTTTTGCGATAATAACCACACACAAAATGGTAAATCACCAACAATCCAACCAATCCGACTTTAAGATAAAACCATATTGCTTCATGGTAATGTCGAGTTGCATCGCCCCATTCAACGAGAAAGTGGGCAGTCACTAATGTGGCAATCATAGATGGCCACATAATGCCACGATACAACTTACGTTCCATTACTTCAAAGCGTTGGTGACTAATCGCATCTTCACTCATCGCATGATAAACATAAAGGCGTGGTAAGTAGAACAATGCTGCGAACCAACATACCACAGCGATAATATGTAATGCTTTTACCCACAAGAAAGCATCAGAAGGTGCATCCATCGATAATCCTACGTGTGTATTTCACGTGGGATTTAGGCATCCCACTTCTTGAAAATAAGGCAGGCGTTAACACCGCCAAAACCAAAACTGTTACTCATTACAGTATTCAGTTTCGCATCACGTTTTTCAAGTACAATATCGAAACCTTGTGCGCCTTCATCTAACTCGGTCACATTAATGTTTGGTGCAATAAAATCATTTTGCATCATTAATACAGAGTAAATGGCTTCTTGAACGCCTGCTGCGCCTAAGCTGTGACCTGTCATTGATTTGGTTGAGCTAAATGCAGGAACTTGACCTTCACCAAATGCACGCTCCATTGCTTTTAGTTCAGTAATGTCGCCTGCTGGCGTAGATGTGCCATGTGTGTTGACGTAATCAACTTTTTCTACACCATTTTGTTTGGCTTCATCCAGCGCCATAAGGATACAGCGAGTTGCACCTTCACCTGATGGTGCAACCATATCAGCACCATCACTATTTGCTGCATAGGCAACAACTTCTGCTAGGATGTTTGCACCACGAGCTTGAGCATGTTCAAGAGACTCAAGGATAACGAAACCGCCACCACCAGCGATGACGAAACCGTCACGGTCTTTTGAGTATGGGCGTGAGGCAGTTTCAGGTGTGTCATTGTATTTAGAACATAATGCACCCATCGCATCAAACAATAGGCTTTGTGACCAGTGATCTTCTTCACCACCACCTGCAAGCATTAAATCTTGTTTGCCTAGTTGGATTAAATTATAAGCATAACCAATAGCATCTGCAGAAGTTGCACAAGCACTGGTAATCGAATGAGCAATACCTTGTAGTTTTAAAGCGACACCAACGTTCGCGGTAATGGTATTACTCATGTTGCGTGGGACGAAGAAAGGTCCAATTTTACGTGCGCCTTTTTCTTCAAGAAGTTTTACCATCTCTGCAACAGAAGCTGTTGAGTTACCACCACTACCGCCTGCGATACCATATCGTGGATTGTTGGCTAAATCTTCTTGTTTTAAACCTGCATGTTCTACCGCGGCAATCGCTGCATTGTAGGCATACATCGCACATACGCCCATGAAGCGTTTAAGTTTACGGTCGATACCATCAAAATCTTGCTCGGCAGCAGCGCTGACATGGCTTTTGAAATTAAGTTCGGCATAAGTTGGGTTAAAACGTGTCCCAGAGATTCCATTTTTTAAAGAATGAGTCACCTCTTCTAAAGAGTTACCGATGCATGAGTTAATGCCCATACCAGTGATTACAACACGTTTCATTTACAGTTCCCTTTTATGGTAATACTAAGCCTTGTATATCATCGCTATGCAAAATAACGAGGAGAAGATAATGATTAAAACGGCTTATGTGTGAATGACATCATGATAACAGAAAGGTTTTTTATTTCTTATGGCAATTTTTATGCCTATTTTCAGTTGTGTAAATTTTGGTAAAGATCCACTATCTGTCGACAAAAGGTAATGAAAGTATACAGATAAAAGTTGAGATAAATCTGTATTCAACCTAGTATTTACCTAGAGATGCACACAATATACAACAGAGGTACTTGATGACAAAATCTAAAAACAAACCAGCTTCAGGTTTATTTGCACAAGCCTTTGGAGTGGCTAAAAAGCTCAGTTCGGAATTACAAAAACTTCAAGTTGCCCCAACGACATCTGGTGGTGAGCATGCTCATGCAGCCAATATCATTGAGGGGAGCGCACGTATAAAAAGTCCATTTGAAGTAGAAAAGTATGAAAGTCCTCAGCAGATGTTGCGTCAACAATTGCCTAAATTTTCACATCAGTTGTTAGGTCGCCACTACGCAAAGGTGAATAATGTGGCTTCTTTTGTGTCACCAGATTTAGGTGAAAAAGTTTCAGACTATTTATTTCAATGGTTAAATGAGTTTAGTTCCAATAGTTCATTGACTGAGAAAATCTTAGATGAGGCTGGCGTAACAGATATTATGGAACTTACCAAAGATACAGGGCGTTCGCAGCGTTTAAGCCAAGCACTGATCGAACAAAATAAGCTGTTGGCTGCTGCTCAAGGTGCGGTGACTGGTGCAACAGGTGTTTGGGGCGCTGCAATAGATATTCCTGCATCTTTTGTTTTGGCATTGAGAACTATTTATCAAACAGGTCGTTCACACGGTTTCGATTTAACAGATGAAGTTGATCAGGATGTTGTAGCATTTGTTTTTAAAGAAATTGATTTAGGGTTGGTTGCAGAAAAGCAAACACTTTTACTTGCTTTGAAAGCTTTGAAATCAATGTTAGAAACCCATGATTTGCAGCAATTCCAACAGCTTCTAGGATCAAACAACGATATTGAATTGGTGAAGCAATGGTTGGTTGATGATCAAGGTCAATTTAAATGGGGATGGCTAAATCGTATTCCTCAGGTTTCGATGGTGGGGAAACTAACGCCAATTGCTGGTGCGGCATTGGGTGGTTTTTATAGCTGGAAGCTACTAGAAGATGTTGGACATAAGTCACAATCAATTTTTGGAGCAGCGCGTTTTTATTTAAATGAACATCCAAATGAACAAATTTCGGCATTGGAGGCTTATTTCAAAGCTGAAGCTCTACTTCGCAAGGAACCATCGAAATATTTAAATCAAGCCGAAAATACGGTGTTAAAAACAGATGATTTGAAGAATGATGTGATTACCCACGTCGCTGTGCAGTTGAAACACGATGTATTGCCTGAACAAAATGACGACAAAGTTAGTGATGGTTTACAGCAACTTGCTGAGCAATATGTTGAAGAGCATGAGCACACTGAACAACAGCCTGCCTTGAAGTCTGAGGAAGTAGAAGAATTTGTGGCTGAAACGCAGGAATCAACAACTGAGCAACAAACTATAGACATAGAGCCAGCTTCAACCAAACATAGCTGATTCGGTCTTTACTTGCTGTTTACATCGAAGCAACGTTTTAAACAAACAATGGTCAACAATGCAGCTTATTGCATTGTTGACCATTGTTGCATCTTGGCTTACAATTATGTGCCCTTGAAAAGAGGTGTTTTTTCTTTTTTTCGAGGTTGTTTAATAACGGGAGAATTGCCAAATGGCAACAACAAATCAGTTGATCCGTAAGGGTCGTACAACTTTGATTGAAAAATCAAAAGTTCCTGCGTTGAAGGCTTGTCCACAACGTCGTGGTGTATGTACACGTGTATATACGACTACTCCTAAAAAACCTAACTCAGCAATGCGTAAGGTTTGCCGTGTTCGCTTAACTTCTGGTTTTGAAGTATCTAGCTACATCGGTGGTGAAGGTCATAACTTACAAGAGCACAGTGTTGTTCTTATCCGTGGTGGTCGTGTTAAAGACTTACCAGGTGTACGTTACCATACCGTTCGTGGTTCTTTAGACTGTGCTGGCGTGAAAGATCGTAACCAGTCACGTTCTAAATACGGTGCGAAACGTCCTAAGAAGTAATTCTAGGCAACTTGCCCAAGCAACCCTTTAGCGTTTCGCTTGTTTGAATTCTTCATAGATTTGTAATTCAAGCGACGTATAGTAAGGCCAGCGTCATGTGCATGACACTTGTACAAACTGCTGGATTATCCTGAAGTGTCATAATATTAGGTGTATTAAAATGCCAAGACGTCGCGTAGTCGCTGCTCGTGAGATCCTTCCAGATCCAAAATTTAGCAGCCAAACAATCGCTAAATTCATGAACCACGTAATGCAAGATGGTAAAAAATCTGTTGCTGAAGGTATCGTTTACGGTGCTTTAGAACGTGTTCAAGAAAAAAATAAAGTAGACCCAGTTGAATTTTTCGAGACTACTCTTGAAAAAGTTCGTCCTATGGTTGAAGTAAAAGCACGCCGTGTTGGTGGTGCTACTTACCAAGTACCTATGGAAGTACGCCCATCCCGTCGTACTGCCTTAGCTATGCGTTGGTTAGTAGATGCTGCTGCTAAGCGTTCTGAAAAAACGATGGCTTTACGTCTTGCTGGTGAGTTGCTTGATGCAGCTGAAGGTAAAGGTGCAGCAATCAAAAAACGTGAAGACGTGCATCGTATGGCTGAAGCCAACAAAGCCTTCTCTCACTACCGTTTCTAAGCGGATAAAACAGTCCCTAATCAGGAGAGTATTCATGCGTACCGCTGCTCGATTCAACATCGCTCTTTACCAAAGTGGGGGCTTTGCGGGTATTTAAGTTGTCTGCTTGGATATTCGTGCGCATCAATATAATTGGTGCGTCCTGTTTTAAATATAACATTTAGGAATGTAGACATCATGGCTCGCCAAACCCCTATTACTCGTTACCGTAACATCGGTATTTCTGCGCACATTGACGCAGGTAAAACAACTACAACTGAACGTATTTTGTTCTACACAGGTGTATCTCACAAAATTGGTGAAGTACACGACGGTGCAGCAACAATGGACTGGATGGAACAAGAGCAAGAACGTGGTATTACCATTACTTCTGCTGCTACGACTTGTTTCTGGTCTGGTATGGCTAACCAATTTGACCAACACCGTATCAACGTAATTGATACACCGGGACACGTAGACTTCACAATCGAAGTTGAACGTTCTATGCGTGTTCTTGATGGCGCGTGCATGGTTTACTGTGCAGTTGGTGGTGTACAGCCTCAGTCTGAAACTGTATGGCGTCAAGCAAACAAATATAAAGTGCCTCGTTTAGCATTCGTGAACAAGATGGACCGTACTGGTGCAAACTTCTTCCGTGCTGTTGAACAAGTTAAAACTCGTTTGGGCGGTAACCCTGTTCCAATCGTTGTGCCAATCGGTGCTGAAGACACATTCCAAGGTGTTGTTGACCTTATCGAGATGAAAGCGATTATCTGGGATGAAGCATCTCAAGGTATGAAGTTTGAATACGGTGAGATTCCAGCTGACCTCGTTGATACTGCTAACGAATGGCGTACTAACATGGTTGAAGCGGCTGCTGAAGCTTCAGAAGAGTTAATGGACAAGTACCTAGAAGAAGGTGATCTTTCTAAAGAAGACATCATCGCTGGTTTACGTGCTCGTACATTAGCATCTGAGATTCAAGTGATGCTTTGTGGTTCTGCGTTCAAAAACAAAGGTGTTCAACGTATGTTGGATGCTGTGATTGAATTCTTACCATCACCGACTGAAGTTAAAGCAATCGAAGGTATTCTTGACGATAAAGCTGAAACTAAAGCATCTCGTGAAGCATCTGACGAAGCACCGTTCTCTGCACTTGCGTTCAAAATTATGAACGATAAGTTCGTAGGTAACTTAACATTCGTACGTGTTTATTCTGGTGTTCTTAAACAAGGCGATCCAGTTTATAACCCAGTTAAGTCTAAGCGTGAACGTATCGGTCGTATCGTGCAAATGCACGCGAACGAACGTCAAGATCTTGATGAAATCCGTGCAGGTGATATCGCAGCGTGTGTAGGTCTTAAAGACGTAACTACTGGTGATACATTATGTGATGAGAAAAACATCATTACTCTTGAGCGTATGGAATTCCCTGAGCCAGTAATTTCATTGGCTGTTGAACCAAAAACTAAAGCTGACCAAGAAAAAATGTCGATTGCTTTAGGTCGTTTGGCGAAAGAAGATCCATCGTTCCGCGTTCGTACAGATGAAGAATCTGGTCAAACAATTATTGCTGGTATGGGTGAGCTTCACCTTGACATCATTGTTGACCGTATGAAGCGTGAATTTGGTGTTGAAGCGAATATCGGTAAACCAATGGTTGCTTATCGTGAAACGATTAAGAAAACTATTGAGCAAGAAGGTAAATTCGTTCGTCAAACAGGTGGTAAAGGTAAATTCGGTCATGTATATGTTCGTTTAGAGCCACTTGATGTTGAAGCTGCTGGTAAAGAATACGAATTTGCTGAAGAAGTTGTAGGTGGTGTAGTACCTAAAGAATTCTTTGGTGCGGTTGATAAAGGTATTCAAGAGCGTATGAAGAATGGTGTCTTGGCTGGTTACCCAGTTGTAGGCGTTAAAGCTGTTCTTTATGATGGTTCTTACCACGATGTCGACTCTGATGAATTGTCGTTCAAAATGGCGGGTTCATACGCTTTCCGTGACGGTTTCATGAAAGCAGATCCGATCCTTCTTGAGCCAATCATGAAAGTTGAAGTTGAAACTCCAGAAGACTACATGGGCGATATCATGGGTGACTTAAACCGCCGTCGTGGTATGGTTCAAGGTATGGACGATCTTCCTGGTGGAACAAAAGCAATTAAAGCAGAAGTTCCATTGGCTGAGATGTTTGGTTACGCGACTCAAATGCGTTCTATGTCTCAAGGTCGTGCAACGTATTCTATGGAATTCGCTAAATACGCTGAAACTCCACGTAACGTGGCTGAAGGCATCATCGCTAAGTTCCAAGCTGGCGGTAAAAAAGGTGACGACGAGTAATCTTTCGATTACTATATTACCCAACTAAAATTTAGTTAAAAACCAAGTGCTCATGGGTGACCCTCATGAGCAGTTTATAAAGGAAGATCATCATGGCTAAAGCCAAGTTTGAACGTAACAAACCACACGTAAACGTGGGTACAATTGGTCACGTTGACCATGGTAAAACAACTTTAACTGCTGCGATTGCAACAATCTGTGCAAAAACTTACGGCGGTGAAGCGAAAGATTACTCGCAAATCGACTCTGCTCCTGAAGAAAAAGCACGTGGTATTACAATTAATACTTCACACGTAGAATACGATTCTCCAATCCGTCACTACGCTCACGTAGACTGCCCGGGCCACGCCGATTATGTTAAAAACATGATTACTGGTGCTGCTCAGATGGACGGCGCGATCCTTGTATGTGCTGCGACTGATGGTCCAATGCCACAAACTCGTGAACACATCCTTCTTTCACGTCAGGTTGGTGTACCGTACATCATCGTATTCTTGAACAAGTGTGACCTTGTTGATGATGAAGAATTACTTGAATTAGTAGAAATGGAAGTTCGTGAACTTCTTTCTACTTATGACTTCCCAGGTGATGATACTCCAGTAATCCGTGGTTCTGCGCTTAAAGCGTTAGAAGGTGATGCTGGTCAATACGGTGAGTCTTCAGTTCTTGCACTTGTTGAAGCGCTTGATTCTTATATTCCTGAGCCAGAGCGTGCGATCGACAAAGCATTCTTGATGCCAATCGAAGACGTATTCTCAATCTCTGGTCGTGGTACTGTAGTAACAGGCCGTGTTGAGTCTGGTATCGTTAAAGTCGGCGAAGAAGTTGAAATCGTTGGTATTAAAGATACAGTTAAAACAACTGTAACTGGCGTAGAAATGTTCCGTAAACTTCTTGACGAAGGCCGTGCGGGCGAGAACTGTGGTGTTCTTCTACGTGGTACTAAGCGTGAAGACGTACAACGTGGTCAAGTACTTGCTAAACCAGGTTCAATCAAGCCACACACTAAATTCGATGCGGAAGTATACGTACTTTCTAAAGAAGAAGGTGGTCGTCACACTCCATTCCTTAACGGTTACCGTCCACAGTTCTACTTCCGTACAACTGACGTAACTGGCGCGATCAAATTACAAGATGGCGTAGAAATGGTAATGCCTGGTGACAACGTAGAAATGTCAGTAGAGTTAATCCACCCGATCGCAATGGACCCAGGTCTACGTTTTGCGATCCGTGAAGGTGGTCGTACTGTAGGTGCTGGTGTTGTTGCGAAAGTAACTGCATAATTGCCCTAGAGTAATAAAAAAACACCCCTTTGGGGTGTTTTTTTATGAGAGAAAATATGAACACAATAAAATCCATACCAAATAAGAAATTAACGAATTTTTTGCGTATAGTTTATTTCTTTTATTTTACTTGTTTTATTAACGTCATCATCACTCTGCCAATAATTTTTTATAAATCAGAACAATGGCTTAAGTCATATCTTTTTTTGTTAATTATTATATCTTTTGGATTGAGTGCTTTAATTTGGTGGTATGTCTTTAAAGTGGCAACTTTAAAAAAGATATTTAAAAATCAAGTATGTAGCTATTCAATTGATGATTTGGGTTTTCATCATCATTTATTTGGTGGAGGGAAAAGATCAATTTTATTCGATCAATTAAATCATGACGTAAATAGATCAAATTATGATATCTATATTGTTAATTATTCCAAACTGCCAAGTTCACTTTATGTCTATATCAATAATGTAGATCTAAATAAAGTTGTTATAAAACAATTGTATTTTCAATTAGGTGGATTCGTTGGTGAATATGTAATTAAAAACTCTCATGAACTTGCTTGTGAATTCTTTAAGCGTTTACATCAACGGCGACCTGATATTACTGTCTCTCCTGAAATTTTCTATCGATTAAATATTCATCCTGAACACTTTAATTTCGATCATGATGTTTATCGTTTGAAAAAAAGAATCAGAATTTGGGCATTTGGAATAGCTACTATATTTTTGATTTGTATTTTTTTATTTATTTATTATAAGCATTAGTTTGCACATGTAGCTCAAATTGTAGGACGATTTTATTGAATAGTGTCCCAAACTGATACTTTGCTGTCCTTAACTGCACTTAATTGATTCATATAAAAACGTAATATAAAACTCAAGAAAATGAACAATAGAACTAAGTGGAGTGCTCCACTTAAAAGGAGTTGGCAGCATGAATGCTAAAGTGAATATTTCTAATCGTGCAGGTGCAAGTTTTCCAGTCCGTCGTATGAATTTTGACTTCGATCAAGTCCCTGAATATTGGATGAATGGTTCAGCAGGACTTACACATTTTATGACAGCATTATCTGCATTATTCCCAGATGGTGAAAAATTATTTATCGACGCTGTACGTGCTGTACGTTATCACCCAACAATTAAAGATAATGCGGAATTACAGAAAGAAATTAGTGCGTTTATTGGTCAAGAGGCGATGCATACGCAGGAGCATGTAAACTTCAATGCTTCTGCTCAAAAATACGGTCATGATGTACGATCTTTAGAACAGATTACTGGGCGTTATATTCAATTTGCGCTTAAAAACTTTTCTAAAGTTGTGAAGCCTTTTGGAATGACTAGAGAAATGGTTGATTTAACTGCAACCACAGCTTTAGAACATTTTACAGCTACGATTGCTTCTGAATTATTGCGTAATCAGCACATTCAAGACTTAATGACCGATGAAACCATGTCTTATATGTGGTTCTGGCATGCTGTTGAAGAAAATGAACATAAAGCAGTTGCTTATGATGTATATGAGGCAGTGTTTGGTAAAGGTCTTAAAGCTTATAGTTTACGTACTACGGCACTGGTTTTTGCGATGGCATTAATTTTTATTCTTCAATCATACTTCACTTTGCGTTTGCTTCAACAAGATAAGAAGTTGAATCTGAAAGAGCTTGGTATGATTTATAAATATGGTTATAGCCCATCAAAAGGAATTATTACAGGTATGGCGGGTGAAATGTTGGCTTATTTCAGACCTCGTTTTCATCCAAATGATTTAGATACAGTTCAATTACTTAAAGATTGGAAAGCAAAGTTAGGTCTGTAATTCAATTTTGAAATTACTTTGAGAGAAAGGGCGCAATATTGTTGCCCTTTTTTATACATGAAAATTAAATTTAAAATAAATTGTCTTAAATGACATGTCCTAAGATGATGCTTTTGTGACCTTATATGCACTTATTTCATGCATGTGAATCAGCGTATAACTATAAATAGATCATGATTATTCAAAAAATGTTTTAGGAGAACGGTATGAATGCTAAAGTCAATATTTCAAACCGAGCTGGTGCAAGCTTCCCTGTACGTCGAATGGATTTTGAATTTGGTGAAGTACCACGTTATTGGGCAAATGGTGATGCGGCATTGACACATTTTATGACCGCACTTTCTGCACTGTTCCCTGAAGGTGAACAATTCTTTGTGAATAGTACTCGCGCTGTTCGAAATGATCCTAAACTTGCTGATCCAAAATTACAAAAAGAAATCAGTGCATTTATTGGTCAAGAAGCGATGCACTCTAAAGAACATTTGGCTTTTAATGCATCAGCACAAGCCTATGGTTATGATGTACGAAAATTGGAAGCCCAGACTGGTAAAGTGATAGATACCGCAGCTACGATTATTTCAACTGTAATGAAACCGTTCGGTTTTACTAAAGAAATGATTGGTCTAACGGGGACATGTGCTTTAGAACATTTCACGTCTACGATCGCGGAAGAACTGTTGAGCAATCCAGATATTCAGGCAATGTTCCAAGATGAAACAATGTATCACCTTTGGATGTGGCATGCGGTAGAGGAAAATGAACATAAAGCTGTTGCCTTTGATGTGTACGAGGCAATGTATGGTCAAGGTGTTAAAGCTTATTTTATGCGCTCGTTAGCTTTGGTTATTGCGATGGGGCTTATCTTTATCACTCAATCCTATTTTACAGCGACATTACTCAAAACTGATGGTAAGTTGACATGGCGTGATACCAAATACATGTTGAAGTTTATGTATGGTTATAAAGGTTTTATGACACGTCAAATACCAACATTACTCGCATTCTTACGACCAAATTTCCATCCTAATGATGATGATACGACTGAACTGTTGAATAAATGGCGTGCGGAATTAGGTTTTAATCCGAACTAAAATGATGGGCAATTTAGATTGCCCATTTTTTTATTCAAATTTTGGTTTAAATTGCTGATAATCTGCATCAGTATTTTATAGAGTAATAAATCGTGATTCGATTGATGCAGGAAAGTGATCTAGAAAGCGTCTTCACCATTGAGCGTTTAGTGCAAACTCATCCATGGTCGAAGCAGCAATTCCAAGAATCTTTAGCTTCTTATCAATGTACGGTATATGAACAGGCGAATCAGATAGTCGGGTTCTGTATTTTGCAACCTGTGTTAGATGAAGCAAACTTATTATTGATGGCGATTCATCCAAGTCATCAGGGCAGAGGTCTTGGATACGAGTTGCTCGATTATTCTATCCAGCACTTAAAGAATGATCCGATTCAGATTTTTTTAGAAGTGCGTGAAAGTAACGCAGCGGCAATTCGTTTGTATGAAAAGTCCGGTTTTCATCAAATTGATTTACGTAAAAACTATTATCCAAATGTCGATGGTTCAAAAGAGCATGCCGTGATTATGGTCAAAACATGCACTGATGATTTTGCAGCTTTATTTAATAATTAAATTATTCCACTCAGAGGGTAGTGTACTCATCAAAGAGTTACCGAGTTGCTGGATTTCATTGTTTGCAAGAGGACGATTGAGTCGGCGCCACTGCCCATCGAGTAATAATTCGAGTGGCGTATATTGCGATTTATAATTCATCTTGGATGAGTGTGGTACCCAATAGCCTAAATAGAGATAATCAAGATTCAGCGTTTTGACATATTCGATTTGCTTAAGAATCGCAAATACGCCCAAGGAGCGACGTTGTTCATCTGGATCGAAGAAAGTATAAACTGCAGATAAACCATCATCCATCAAGTCACAGGTTGAAACACCAATTAATTTTTGATCTTTCCAGAGCTCAATGAAGAAGCTTTCTGTGCAGCTGTGCACTAGAAATTTTTCAAATTGATCTAAACTCGCAGGATACATGTCGCCATCAGCATGCCTTTCGTTAATATAACGTTCGTATAAATCATAATGCTGTTGTGTGGCCTGAGATGTTGGCAAAATGCTCATCTGTAAATCTTGATTGCGTTTCCAAGCTTTTTTTTGGCTACTGTTCATTTTAAATTCTTGAATTGGTACGCGACAAGATAAGCATTGGCGGCATAAATGACATTCAGGGCGATAAATAAAATCACCGCTACGGCGAAAACCGACACGTGAAAGTTCTGATAACGTCACCACATCAATGCGGTGAATGGGGTCCAAAAATACCATACGAGCTGATTTGTTATCGAGATAACTACAGTCGTGTGGTGGAGTAATGTAATACTGTAAGTCATTTAAAAGGGACTTGGGTTGATATGATTTCATGAATCTGTCCCTCCAAGGTGTTCATCCGTTAACCGTCTAATTTTTTAAAAACTGCTATTGTTTTACTTGAAAATACACGTTCTTGATAACTTTTCCAATTGATAGGGGGGGCAATAATTACATCTTGTAACGATTTTAGATAAGCTTGGCGAGAAATTGTACTCGCGCCTAGGCTTAAAAGGTGGTCATTGACTAGTTGACAGTCTATCCATGGCATGTGATTTTCTTGACCAATTAGCATCAAAGTGTAAAAAGCCATTTTAGAAACATCTGTTTGAGTGCTAAACATGGACTCACCAAAACAGCCTTTGCCAATACTTACACCATATAAACCACCAACAAGTTGCTCTTGCTGCCAAACTTCAACGCTATAGGCGTAACCTGCGTTAAACAATGCACAATAACCTTGAATGATATCTTCACTGATCCATGTTTCGTCTGCATAACTTCGTGGCAGTGAGCAGGAACGAATGACATCTTCGAAAGCATGATTAATGGTAATTTGATAATCATGCTTCTTCATATTGCGAAGGAGTGATTTACTTGGTTTATACGCATATGGCTCGATGATGCAACGAGGTTCTGGACTCCACCAACAAATGGGTTCGTCTTCATTAAACCAAGGAAACAAGCCATGTGTATAAGCTTCAAACAACGTAGCAGGGGAGAGGTCGGCACCAATACAGATGAGGCCTTGACCTTCAGGGTCAGCTTCAATGGGATTTGGAAAGATAAACTCAGATGGGGGAAGTTGTTGCATGATTGAAGTAAGTAAATAATGACATGCTTAAACTATCTGAATGAAGCAACGTTGACAATCAGTTAGATTGCCAACGAAGATGGAACGATGTGATTAGTTCAAATTGTCTAAATATTTTTCTGCATCTAATGCAGCCATACAGCCTGAACCTGCTGAAGTGATTGCTTGGCGATAGATACTATCTGCTACGTCACCAGCAGCAAAAACACCTTCAACTGAAGCCGCTGTTGCATTACCTGCCGTGCCACTATGCACTTGAATGTATCCATCTCTCAAGTTAAGTTGACCTTCAAACATACCTGTATTGGGCTTATGTCCAATCGCAACAAATAAACCTTGAACTGGAATATCTTGAGTGCTTGAATCTTGAGTCGATTTAATACGAACTGATGTTACACCAGTTTTATCACCGAGCACTTCATCAACTTGATGGTTCCAAATGATACTGATTTTGCCTTCTTTTTCTTTAGTAAAAAGATGATCTTGCAAAATCTTCTCAGAACGTAAGCTGTCACGACGGTGAACTAATGTTACGTGCGCAGCAATGTTAGATAGGTAAAGTGCTTCTTCAACAGCGGTGTTACCACCACCGACAACCATTACATTTTGGTTTTTATAGAAGAATCCATCACAAGTCGCACAAGCACTTACACCTTGACCCATAAAGGCAGCCTCAGACTCAAGACCTAAATATTGTGCAGTTGCTCCTGTTGCAATAATCAGCGCATCACATGTGTACTCTTCCATATCACCTTTTAAAACGAATGGGCGAGTTTTAAGGTCTACTTCATTGATATGATCATAGATAATCTCTGTACCGAAACGTTCAGCATGAGCCTGCATACGCTCCATGAGTACAGGGCCTGTTAATCCTTCTGGGTCTCCAGGCCAGTTATCAACTTCAGTGGTCGTTGTAAGTTGACCACCAAGCTGTAAACCAGCAATCAGAGTTGGTTTGAGGTTAGCGCGTGCTGCATATACAGCTGCACTATAACCAGCAGGACCAGAACCCAAAATAATTAACCGTGAGTGACGAGCGCTCATTAAAGAACATCCTTTTTATATTGAAACTGCTAAAATTATACGTGAAACCAAAGACGAGTGGGTTAAATCGATTAGGATAATATTGATTAACTTGATCGAATTGGGCTATATCATTTCTGACGAGCAGATTATTGCAAAAATACGTGTCGGAAATGTGAATAGCTCCCGATGTTAACAACAACAGTAAACAATCGTGCATCTTTTTTGTAAGAACGAGTGCATAATATTAGACTTATTGATTAGGGCTGTTATGGCCTTAAGTAATATACCAACAAATAACGAATTGGGTTACAGGACTGTATATGACTGCGGTGTCAAGTGTTTATGCACAACGCTTTTTAATGACATTATTTTTGATTTCTTTTGGCATTTATTTATTTCTTGCCACAGTAACCTATACACCATTTGATCCAGGCTGGATGCATATATCCAGTGACACTCAACATGTTTCAAATGCAAGTGGTGTGGCGGGTGCTTGGATCGCAGATTTACTCTTTGGTTTCTTAGGCTGGGCGAGTTTGTTACTTCCATTGTTTCTATTCATAGAAGCGATACAAGTTTGGTGGCCGAGAAGCTTTTTGAACCGCCCATTTCGTTACGCAGCACAGTTTTTCCTAATTCTGTCCATCTCTAGCCTTCTGTATTTATATTGGAATACACCTGCTGACACTTTAGATAATGCTGCTGGAGGGATTATTGGTTATGAGTTGGGGCAGAGTTTATCGCAAACTTTGACTATCTACGGGGCAACCTTATTCTTATTGGTTTTTAGTGTCATATTGTTGACCTTAGCGTTTGGGATCCAATGGGGCAAAACATGGAGTGTATTGAAAAAAACGCCTGTGTATTTGCAGGATTTGTTTTACCGAAATGTTCCTCAAAATGAATCTGCGTATGACCGAACGGAGCAATTGGCTACAATTGGTAAGACTGAGACAAGTACGCTCACCAATAATGCTATAGATTCAGCGGCGTTAGAATCTGATCAAACTATCAACAATAATGATGCAGACATGATTGTTGATCAGTCAATAAAAACAGATGATCGTCATCAACAGCTTGCTGAAAGATTATTTGCAGATGTTGCTGCAAAAGAATTAGGGCAGCAGCATGTTCAACCCCAACAAGAGCCACAAAATGAAGATTTTGAACAAACCCTGCAACGTGCACATCAATTGGAAACAGAGAGTCAGCGCTTGATTCAGACAGGTGAAGTGTGGCGTGCATTACAAAGTGATGATGCGAATCATAAACAAGAAATTGATGCGCTTCTCAGGGCTGCTGAAGATGATATGAATCCTGCTGCTGAACTTTCTGCACAACCACAAACAAGACCAGTCATTCAGCAAAGTCATCATCAGGGATTAGATTGGAACGATGATCAAATTTTTGATGAGTTACTTGCTGCTGTGCCGAATAGTAAGACAGCAACAGATGCGCATACGCCATTTACACAACAAGAAACTTTTTCAAATAATACAAGCTCTCATATTGATGAAGTTGAGTTTGATCATGAAATCAATGCACTAATTACTGAGTCTGAAAACGTAACAGTAGCAATGCCTCATAGCGCTCCTGTGCAAAACACAATTCAAGATGATAAGCATGTTGTAGCAGGAGAGGATTTCGATGATTTTAATGATCTTCTTGTCGATGAAGATGGTGAAAAATCAGTTTCTCAAGCAACAAGTTACGCACAATCATCTGCATTTGTAAAAGCACCGATCGATGTAAATAAGCCGAAAGAGGCGTTATCTAAAGAAGCCTTTATTGAAGCTTGGCAGGAAACTGCGGGTAAAACTGAGTCTGATTTAGATGTCGATATGGATGACTTTGATCTCGATGCGCCATTAACAGATGCTTTTGGGCGTCCTATGTCGCGTGCGATGCAAGTGGCACAAAAAAGACGTGATCTTCCAACATTACCAGGTTTAGAATTGCTGGATGAGGTTGATCCAAATAAAAAAGTAAACTTTACTGCCGAGCAATTGGCTCGTTTGTCTGAGCTGCTAGAAATTAAATTACAAGAATTTAATGTTAAGGCTCAGGTGGTTGAAGCTCAACCTGGTCCAGTCGTAACACGTTTTGAGCTTGATTTGGCGCCCGGTGTTAAAGCATCTAAGGTTACTAATATTTCTCGTGATTTGGCGCGTTCAATGTCGATGGCATCGGTACGGGTTGTAGAAGTCATTCCAGGCAAACCTTATATTGGCATTGAGGTTCCAAACAGCACGCGTGAAATGGTGCGTTTGATTGAATTATTGACGATTCCTGCTTTTACCGATCCGAATAGCATGCTTTCTATGGCAATGGGTAAAGACATCTCAGGTAATCCTGTTATTGCAGATTTGGGTAAAGCACCACATATGTTGGTTGCGGGAACCACAGGTTCAGGTAAATCTGTTGCGGTTAACTCGATGATTTTATCGATGTTATTGAAATATACACCAGACCAACTGCGCTTGATTCTTATCGACCCAAAACAGCTTGAATTAGCCAACTACAACGACATTCCACACTTATTAACACCTGTTGTAACTGATATGAAAGATGCTGTCAGTGCATTGAACTGGTGTGTTAATGAAATGGAACGTCGCTATAAATTGATGTCATTCTTGAAAATTCGTAAATTGAGTGACTATAACCGTAAGGTTGAAGAAGCGATTGCCAATGGTGAGGATTTGATTGATCCGACTTGGAAGCCGAGTGATTCTGCAACTCAAGAACGTGCCCCACGTTTAACTCCATTGCCATCCATTGTGATCGTTGCTGATGAGTTTGCAGATATGATTATGCAGGTGGGTAAAAAGGCTGAAGAAATGATTACCCGTCTTGCACAAAAATCTCGTGCAGCTGGTATTCATTTACTGCTTGCGACTCAGCGACCATCTGTAGACGTGATTACGGGTTTGATTAAGGCGAATATTCCTACACGTGTTGCCTTGCGTGTGAACAGTAAAATTGACTCACGTACGATTTTGGATGCAGGTGGGGCAGAAGACCTGCTTGGGCATGGTGATATGTTGTTCTTGGGCCCTGGTAAAATTGAACCTGAACGTGTTCACGGGGCATTTATCAGTGATGATGAAGTGAACCGTATTTGTGATGCATGGCGTGAGCGTGGTGAACCAGACTACGTCGATGAAATCTTAACACCATTTGATGAAGAACCAAGTTCTCGTGGTTTTGAAGATGGTGATGGAGATCCAAATCGAGATGCATTGTATGATCAGTGTGTTTCGTTTGTCCTTGAAACGCGTAAAGCTTCGACTTCATCGTTACAACGTAAATTTAGCTTAGGATATAACCGTGCAGCGCGTATTATCGACCAAATGGAAGAGAATGGGATTGTTAGCGCGATGGGTGCAAATGGAAAGCGAGATATTTTAGTGTGATTTTATTTTAATGATAATAATCCACTATGAAAGCCTCAGTTTTGAGGCTTTCTTTTTTATATTTGTTTATTTTTATATGGTAAAAATCACATTTTTTATTTAAGCTTGGCCTTTAAAATCTCAACTTTGAGGTGAGCCGTGTTAGTTGCATTGAGTACACTAATTTTTATTCATTTTTGTGCATTAATTACGCCAGGGCCAGATTTCTTTTTGGTTTCGCAAACTGCAATTAGCCGTTCTCGAAAAGAGGCGGTGCTGGTGGTATTGGGTATTTGTATCGGCGCAATGCTCTGGTCGCTTCTTGCTTTGATGGGGCTCAATATCATCTTTGAAAAAATGGCTTGGCTGAAACAAGGTCTTTTAATCGCAGGTGGTTTATATCTGTGCTGGCTTGGTTATCAGATGCTACGTTCTGCTTTTTCTAAAAATAATCAAACAATAAATCCAATTACCCTACCACAATCCCCATATTTGTTTTTTATGAAAGGTTTGTTGACTAATCTTTCAAATCCGAAAGCCATTATTTATTTCGGTAGTGTATTTTCTTTATTTTTAACCAATCCCTTATTTGATCAACATCATTCTCTGCTTTTTATCATTGTTTCAGTTGAGACAGCCTTGTGGTTTACGCTGGTTGCTTTTGTTTTCTCATTACCAGCATTTCGCACTGCTTATCAAAACTTTGCCAAATGGATTGATGGTGTCTCAGGTGGAATTTTCACGCTGTTGGGTGTCTACTTGATTGGAAGTCGATAGTTTTAATAAAAAAATGCCTGCATGATGCAGGCATTTTTTTTAAGCAAATTTTGCCAAAACTTCTAGGAATCCATCTTTTTGGCGAGGAAATTGTGCAATCACATCATGAATGCGTTGTCCTTCAGGATTGGTAGCGTTCAAATCACGACCATCAGCTAAAAACTTGACAATCAAACGCTCATAATCATTTGGACGCATATGTTTGAATGCATGATAAAGCACATGAAAGTCAGCATTTACACCCGTTGGAGGAAGTTGGTTAAGGTAGGCAAAAACACGCTCATCTGACCATTCTTCATTGAAAGTTGCTGGCTGTGATAATGCCATATCAATCTCCTCAGTTTTAAAATAATAAAGGCAAAATACGAGGCTGGATTTGCAAAGCAACGCTTTGCTCAGCTGCAAGGTATTTTGCCTTTATTTACAAAAAATCGCTAATGAAAAAACTTCTATCGATCTTCAGGTAAATTGATATTCATTTCTAACATTTCGATGTTTGCTTCTGAGCGGACTTGCATTTGAATATGTTGCTCATCTACACCACGCACATAGCGACTAACGACTTGCATGATTTCTTTTTTCATTTGGTCGATTTTGTCTTGGCTTAAACGACGACCTAAACCTTGTTCAGATGCAACGATCACCTTTAAACGGTCTTTAGCAGTTTGTGCACTTGATGGTTTTTCATCACTACTAAATAATTTACTCCAGAATCCTGCCATCATTACGCTCCAAATAGTCTAGCTAACCAACCTTTTGGCTGTACTTCAATGTGTCGATAAGGACGTTCTTCACCGAGGAAACGCGCCACTAAATCATCATACGCTTGACCCGCTTTTTCTTCTGAATAAAGAATAACAGGTTTACCTTCATTTGATGCTTGAAGTACGCTTGGGCATTCTGGAATGACACCTAATGTTGGTACACGTAGGATATCTTTGGAAATGTCATCAATTGTCAACATTTCTTGTCGATCGGCACGTTCAGGGTTAAAGCGTGTAATACATAAATGCTTACGGATTCGCCCTTCATTTTGTTCAACTTTTTTGGTTTTGCTATCTAGCATACCAATAATACGATCTGAGTCACGAACCGATGAAATCTCAGGGTTGGTTACGATGATCGCCTCATCTGCATGATACATGGCTAAAATTGCACCACGCTCAATACCAGCAGGTGAGTCACAGATGATGTAATCAAACTCTTGCGATAGTTCATCAATGACACGTGCGACACCTTCATCACTTAAAGCATCTTTATCACGTGTTTGTGAAGCTGGCAGAATGTATAGGTTTTCAATTTCTTTGTCACGGATGAGCGCTTGTTGCAAGCGAGCTTCATTATTGATGACATTTACAAAATCATAAACTACACGGCGTTCGCAGCCCATGATCAAATCAAGATTACGTAGACCTACATCAAAATCAATCACAACAGTTTTATGACCACGTAGGGCTAAACCTGTTGCAAAAGATGCGCTTGTTGTAGTTTTACCTACACCACCTTTGCCTGACGTTACGACAACAATTTTGGCCACCGAATCCACTCCTATTTATGGTCATACACCCCTGAAAGGGCTTTTTTGGTGTTTATAAATTAAAACTGCAAGGCTTCGAATTCAAGCTCTTGCTTGTTATTTAAATAAATATGTACTGGCTTTCGAATCATATCTTTAGGAATATCATCTGCCACACAATAGGTCCCTGCAATAGAAACCAATTCTGCTTCAAGCGAATTGCAAAAAATGCGTGCTGACGTATGTCCACCTGCACCAGCAATGACTCTACCACGAGCATTACCATAGATGTGAATATTTCCAGACGCAATCACTTCTGAACCACTGTTCATGCCTGCATTTAATATAATATCGCCTTGATCTTGTACTAAACATTGTCCAGTACGCAAAATCTCATCATGATAAGAGGTGATTTGCGCGCTAGCTGTATTTTTTTGTGGTGTTTGTATTGCAGCATTATCTGGAACATCTTTGGCTTGATGAGCAATGACTTGCTCTTTCGATGCTTTGATACGCTGTAAAGGCTGGTCAGCAGGTAAAACAGGGAATTGAATGGCGCGTGCTTCATCACCTAAAACTCCGTCAATGACCGCCATAGGTTGTAAGCCAAGATCAATCAGGAGTTGAATGAGTGCAATCAGCTCTTGCTCAACGGTGCTGTCTATAATGACCAAAGTTCCTAAATAGGAACCTTCATTTAATGTGCTTGTTAATTGCTGTCGGATCGCATTGTGGTCATTTGTGTCGAATACCAATCGACTAAAATTCACCATTCTGCCCGTAATCCGTATATCAGCCATAATGTATCCTTCAGGGCTTTTAAGCACTCTAGTGTGTTATAAATAAAAGCAAATGCTAGAACAAATTACATCAATTCTCTAGCGTGATTAGTAAATTTTCTTGTAATCATTCCGTTTTTTTGTGCAATTGATCATTTTCAGAGAGCATTTCCTGCCATTGTTTTACTTGAACTTGTTTTTGTATTGCATCAATACTTTCAAAAACTACTGATTTGACTAGCTCTTCTAAATGTTGGTTATCAATATTGATCTCACTGACCTTTTTAGCAATCAGTTGGAAATTTTCATTGGGTTGTTGTGGTGAACCCGCAGTGAAAGGTTCAATTAAGCCAGCACTGATGTTTTCGCCCAAACGCTGTCCAATACTTTGGATTTGTTGCTCTATACGTCCACCAACGATTGGGATTAGTCTCAACAACTGTGTCAACTCTGGTGTATCTTCAATGGCTTGATTCACAATTTCGCCTACTTTCTTTTTAATCACGGGTTGCTGCTGTTGTAGTGCAGTTGCAAGTGATTCTTGTAGTAAAGAAGAAAGGGTGGTGACAAAGAGCTGTCGGTGATGATCGACGAGGTTGTGAATGGTGTTTTGATGACTGTTATTGGTTTTTAACTCATGTTTTACACCATCAAGAACGGTCAGTACCACTCGGTCAGATAGCTCCTCCATGACGACACGATAGTAAAATAAAAGTGTACGCTGTATTTTTTCTGGAATGACTTGATAACCCATTTCATATAAACGATAGGCAATAACTCCTGCACGAAATAATCTTAAAAAACGTAGAAATGGAATAATCGCCAAGATTTCATAAAAATGTATGAATGGAAACCACCACCAGCGTGCATGATGTTTATAGATAATAGCAACAATCCAGCGAACCACTAATTCAGCGATGAGGAAAATAATAAACCATGCTTCGGTGGTAATGACCCAAGGGTGCAGATAGCTTCGGTAGAATTCAAGAACATTGGGAAGGTGGATTTGTTGAAATAACCACTCTCCCAATGAACTCATCAGAAACAGGTTCATACCTAAGCAGAATAAGTTAAACACAATAATAAACACCATAAAGATGTCATAGATCAGAAACAATCGGAAAGCCCAACTGTTTTGATCAACACGATGGTATTTAGACTTGGGTTTTGTATTCTGTTGAACCATCTTTTACTCAACCTGTGATGCTGCGGAGTATTTTGCTTTCATTTCACTAATGAGTTGGTCTTTTTCTGTCCATATTTGGTCAACCCATTTTTGGAAACGTTCGCGGTATTGTGGATCATCTTCGTAATCACCGCCGATTACCCATTGAGGAATTTCAATTTTACGAATATCTACAGCAATACGGGAAACATCACCTAACCAAAAATCACTATATTCAGGTGCACCATCTGGATAAACAATAGTCATATCGACGAATGCATCAATTTGATCACCTAATATATTTAAAGCAAGTGCTAAACCACCAGCTTTAGGTTTGAGTAGGTTTTTATATTTGGATTGTTGTTTATCGTGCTTTTCAGGTGTAAATCGCGTGCCTTCTAAATAGTTGAGTAGGGTAAAAGGCTGACTTAATAGCTGTTCACAAGCTTTACGTGCTTCGAGCATATCTCTCGATTTTAGTTCAGGATTTTTTGCGATTTGCTCTTTGGTATGACGTTTCATCATTGGGAAGCCTAGAATTTTAAAAGCTTGACCAACGAAAGGAATGAAAATGAGTTCCCATTTTGTGAAGAAGCGTGTTAGGGGCATACGAGTTAAACCAAAATATTGATTCACTGTTGTATCAACCCAGCTTTGATGATTACAAATCATCAAGTAACGTCCTTGTAAATTAAGGTCTAGGTTTTCATCTATACTGATATCCCAATGTAAATCAGGTAATACATTGTCAATTAACCAATTATTTACACCTAACCAGCTATTGGTAATTTGGATATTGGTTTCATCGACTTTTGCTGACTTCTTAAACAATTTTGTCAAACCTAAAGCAAGTACAGGTGGACCATGTAAGAAAGTGCTTCCTGTGATGACTGAGCCAACAGTTAATCCCTTACCAATTTTTTGCAAAAAGGATGCTTTTTTATTTGCGGTAGACATAAATCGAACCTTGAGTGCAGCTGTTTTTGAAAAGAAGATGTTCCAACTATAAACAACAGAAATTGAAATACAACCGTATATTTGACGAAGTGACAATTTTTATATCTTTCTTTGGTTTAGTTGGGTTAGGCAAGTATCCATCAGGGGTATAAGACTGAAATATGAATACATCATAAGTTATACAATTACATCGAAGCGATTTGATAGCATTTATAAATAAGTACGAGAGAATAACAATGGAGAAAATGTGGTGCTTTATGCAAGTAAAATGCATCAAAGTATTACAAAAATATAAATAAACCGTTTATTATTAACAAAATATCAATGGTGCGCTATTATTTTTTCATTCATTATTCACCGAGACAACAAAATACATAGACAGGAGCTACGCAATGCGTGCATTAATGATTTCAACACTCGTAGGGGCTGGATTGGTTCTTTCTGGTTGCCAAACTACAGGTAATAATATTGGCGGCGTAGAATATGATAAAGCTGCTTTAGGCGCATTGATTGGTGCTGCTGCAGGTTATGGCGTTTCTAAAGGAAATGCAAACACAAGTAAGCAAAATAACCGTGCTGCGGCAATTGGTGCGGTGCTTGGTGGTGCTGGCGGTTTATATCTTGACAATAAAGAGAAAAAACTTCGTCAACAAATGCAGGGTACTGGTGTAGATGTTGGTCGTAATCCAGATGGTTCTGTTCAATTGATTATGCCTGGTAGCATTACATTTGATACAAATAAATCAAACATCAAGCCTAACTTCTATGCAACTTTAAACAAAGTCGCTCAAGTTTTAGGTGAAGATAACCAAAGCGCGATTTTGGTGACTGGTTATACAGACAATACAGGTAATGACTCAATTAACATTCCTTTGTCACAAGCACGTGCCCAATCAGTTAAGAACTACTTAGCTGGTAAAGGTATTGCTTCAAATCGTATTGATGCACAAGGTTATGGTTCATCAAACCCAATCGCAGACAACAGTACTGCTGCTGGTCGTGAACAAAACCGTCGTGTTGAAATCAGCATCTATGCAAAACAATAATTAGTTTTGACTAATTTAAAACCACCTTCGGGTGGTTTTTTTATGTGAAAAAAATACCGACGACAAGCTGCGGCGCTTCAATTGGATGAATCATCATAATTTATACATATCCCAAGATTTATTATTGGGATTATAAAAAAGAGATGTCTATAATTGTGCTCGGAAAATCAGGCTCGGAAACGAGAGAGGAATTACAAGATGTCATCTGCCAGTCAATTGAATGACAAACAACTTGAAGCCATGAAGTATGTTCAGGGGCCATTGTTGGTGCTTGCAGGTGCAGGTTCGGGTAAAACTTCAGTGATTACACGCAAAATTGCATTTTTAGTGCAACAGTGTGGAATCCCTGCTTATCGAATTACAGCGATGACCTTTACCAATAAAGCTGCACGTGAAATGAAAGAACGTGTGGGTAAACTACTGTCGCGTGAAGAAGCCAAAGGATTATCAGTTTCAACCTTTCATACCTTTGGCTTGAATTTATTACGTTTAGAATTAAAAAACTTACCGCTTAAAGCTAATTTTTCTATTTTAGATGCAGATGACTGTAAACGCATTTTGATGGACTTGATGCAGCGAGATAATATGTCTGGTGCAGAAAGTAAAGAATTGATTGCGAAGGCCATGAAGAAAATTTCAGATTGGAAAAATGATCTGATCTTGCCAGAGCAAGCACATTCAACTTGTGAAACTGTAGAAGATGTACAGCTTGCGCATCTGTATCAATTATATGAACGTAATTTGCGTGCCTATAACGCGGTTGATTTTGATGATCTGATTGTGATGCCAACGCGTTTATTACAGGAAAATGCGGAAGTACGGGACAAATGGCAAAATCGTGTTCGTTATTTATTGGTCGATGAGTATCAAGATACCAACACAGCACAATATACTTTAGTCAAACTTTTGGTCGGTGTCATGGGGCAGTTCACTGCGGTTGGGGATGATGACCAGTCCATCTATGCTTGGCGTGGTGCAAAGCCTGAAAATATGGCGTTATTGAAAGATGACTTCCATAATTTAAAAGTGATTAAGCTTGAACAAAACTATCGTTCGACCAGTCGAATTTTAAAAGCGGCGAATGCTGTAATCGAAAACAACCCTCATATCTTTGATAAAAAGTTATGGAGTGACAAAGGGCATGGCGAAAATATTCGTGTCATCACGTGTTTAAATGATGATGATGAAGCAGAACGCGTTGTGAAAGATTTGATCACGCATAAGTTGATGAATGGCAAAAACTGGAAAGACTACGCAATTTTGTATCGTGGTAATTTCCAAGCACGTGTATTAGAAACACAACTACGTCAAATGCAGATCCCATATAAATTGTCTGGTGGTCAGTCATTCTTTGCTCGAGCTGAAATTAAAGATGTGATGAGCTATTTACGCTTAATCATTAACCCTGAGGACGATAGTGCATTTTTACGTATCATTAATACGCCAAAACGTGCAATTGGTCCTGTCACTTTAGAAAAGCTGGGATTATTTGCGCAAGAAAATACTTTATCGTTGTTAACGGCTTCATCAGATCAGCGTTTATCGATGGTCTTACCAAAGAAAGCGGCAACACAATTACACGAGTTTGCTGATTTTATTGCAACTTTCACCCGTGAACTTCTCGATGATGATGAGCCTGTTCCTAAAGTTCGTCAGATGATCAATGAAGCTGGCTATATTGATTACGTTCGTGAGCAGGCGGCGACCCCTGCACAAGAAAAAACCAAAATCGACAATATCGAAAGTCTCTATACCAGTATTCAAAATTTGATTAATCGTACTGATGACGTAGATGAGAAGAACATCGAGAGTGTGATTCGCAAACTGGTGTTGCTCGATATGTTGGAGCAACAGCAGGAAGAGGAAGATACGGATAAGGTCAACTTATTAACGCTCCATGCAGCCAAAGGTTTGGAATTTCCATATGTTTATATGATTGGTTTAGAAGAAGAGCTTCTACCGCATAAGAACTCGATTGCTTCAGAAACTATTGAAGAAGAGCGCCGTTTGATGTACGTGGGGATTACCCGTGCCCGTCAAGGCTTAACCTTGACCTTGGCAGAGCAACGTAAAAATGGTGGTCAAATGCGTCAAATGACGCCAAGTCGTTTCTTGGATGAATTGCCCCAAGATGATTTGGAATGGCATGGGCGTAAAAAGAAACTTGCTCCGAATGTAGATCCAAAAGAGCAAGCACAGCAGTATCTTGCCAACTTAAAAGCTTTATTGAAACGTTAAAAAATTGTAAATAGGAAGATGGAATGAAAGTCCAAGTTAAAGTATTAGATGCGCGTTTAGGTCAAGAGTGGGCAATGCCAGCATACGCAACTCATGGTTCAGCTGGTTTAGATTTACGTGCATGTTTGGATGAAGCGATTGAGATTGCTGCGGGAGAAACGGTTTTAGTTAAAACTGGATTGGCAATTTATATTGAAGATCCAAACTTTGCAGGTCTAATTTTGCCGCGTTCAGGCTTGGGTCATAAGCATGGTATTGTTTTAGGGAACTTGGTCGGTTTAATTGATTCTGACTATCAAGGTGAACTGATGGTATCTGTCTGGAATCGTGGACAGACGACTTTCCGTTTAGAGCCTGGTGAACGTTTAGCACAATACGTACTGGTTCCAGTCGTACAGGCTGAATTTGAACAAGTGAATGAATTTGTTGCGACTGAACGAGGCGCGGGTGGTTTCGGTCATACAGGCCAACAGTAATTTGTCGTACTTATCACTTAAAATGCAATGCTTTGTCCAAAAGCATTGCATTTTTCATATTGATTGTTCTGTAGTTTTGTATTACAAAGCAGCTGACCAACTATTTTAATTTTTCTCAACAAGAGTTAGTGAATTTCTTAATAGTATTTTGTTTCTGCAATAATTTTGATATATAAAAATAGGGACTTATTGTGAACATAAAACATAAATTTCCTCTGAATATTTTTCGTGCTTATGATATCCGTGGAAAACTGACTAATCTTACCCCCACGATTATTCGTTCAATTGCTGTAGCTTTGGCAGCACAATATATCGAAGCTGGCCAAAAGCAAATCGTAATAGGGTACGATGCGCGTTTAACTAGCCCAACCTATGCCAATATTATTCAACAGATATTTGAGCATCAGGGATTGGAAGTCATTAACATCGGCTGTTGTTCAACACCGATGATGTACTATATCGCACGAGATTATGCTGGTAATGGCATTATGGTGACAGCCAGTCATAATCCTAAGTCTGACAATGGCATTAAATGGATTTTAAAAGGCGAGCCACCAAGTCCTGAAGCGATACAACAGGTTGGCTTATATGCTGAAGGTTTCACTGATCAAGTAATCGAACTCCCAAATTTAGACCATTTCCATAAAATCATTCCCCAGTATTGTTTAAAGTATCAGCAAGCTTTGCTCAGTGATATTCAGTTATCTCAGCCTTTGAAAGTTGTTTTAGATGGTTTACATGGCTCCGCTGGTCGCTGTGCAAAGTCTGTTTTAGAGAAGTTGGGATGTGACGTTATCGCATTGCGTTGTGAGGCGAACGGACACTTTCCTGATCATGCACCAGATCCATCACATGCTGAGCATTTAAAACAATTACAGCAGGCGATTATTTCTGAAAATGCGGATCTAGGGATTGCATTGGATGGTGATGGGGATCGTGTGGTGTTACTTGATGAGCAAGCACACATCATTAGTCCTGATCGCTTATTGTCGTTATTTGCTCAGATGTGTTTGCAGCAGCATCCGCATAAAGAAATTGTCTTCGATGTAAAGTGTTCGCGGATGGTGGCAGATACGGTGGAACAACTTAACGGACAAGCTAAAATGATCCGTACAGGTAGCAGCTTCCTGCGCTCATATTTGTCACAATCGAATGGTAATGCTGTATTTGGTGGAGAATACGCAGGCCATTATGTCTTTAATGATGGACGTGGTTTTGGCTATGATGATGGATTATATGCAGCATTACGAGTGATGGAATATTTGGGTCAATCTGAGGCAAGATGTTTATCTGAGTTATTGGCTGCTTTTCCAGAACGTTATTGCACAGAAGATATTTACATCAGCACACACAATGCTTCACCGCAACAAGTTTTAAATAACATTGAGATTATCAGTCATCGTTTGGCCGCACGATTAAGTAAAATTGATGGGGTAAGGCTTGATTTTGACGATGGTTTTGGCATTATTCGAGCATCCAATACGGGTGAATACTTTACCGTTCGTTTTGATGCAGATCATCCAGATCGGTTAGTTGAAATTCGCCAGAAGTTTATTTCTATGTTGCAGGATCAATATCCACAAATTGCACAAGAACTCGCACAGTCTTAAGAAGGAGAGATTCATGCCACACGAGCATATCGGCATTGATAAAGCAAAAATTTTGATTGAAGCTTTGCCGTATATCCAACGCTTTGCTGGTAAAACGTTGGTCGTTAAATATGGCGGCAATGCCATGACCGATCCAGAGTTGGAAAGTTCATTTGCTCGTGACATTGTGTTGTTGAAGACTGTTGGATTAAATCCTATCGTCGTGCATGGTGGTGGACCTCAAGTTGACTCGCTGTTAAAGCGTCTTGGACAAGAATCTGATCGTATTGATGGAATGCGTGTGACTGACCAAGCAACGATGGAAGTTGTTGAAATGGTGTTAGGTGGCAGCGTAAATAAATCGATTGTGAACTTGATTAATCAGCATGGTGGTCGTGCGATTGGTTTGACTGGTAAAGATGGTAATTTACTGCGTGCCCGTAAGTTGTTGATGGAAAAACAGGAAGCGGATGGCTCAGTTTCTCAAATCGATTTAGGGATGGTTGGTGAAGTCACCGGTGTAAAAACAGATGTATTAGAAATGTTTACGCAAGGTGATTTTATTCCCGTGATTGCACCTCTAGGGGTGGATGAAGAGGGAAATACCTACAATATCAATGCTGATTTAGTTGCGGGTAAGGTGGCTGAAGCGCTAAGTGCAGAAAAGCTGATTTTATTGACCAATATCACAGGGGTATTGGATGAAAATAAAAACTTATTGACAGGATTAACCACACAAGAAGTTGATCGCTTGATTGAAACAGGTGTGATTTATGGTGGCATGATTCCTAAAGTCGGCTGTGCATTAGATGCGGTCAAAGGTGGGGTTGTGAGTGCTCATATTGTAGATGGACGTGTGCCACATGCAACGCTTTTGGAAATCTTTACAGATCATGGGGTCGGGACTTTGATTACCAATCGGGCGAAACATTAAAATACCATATAAAAAAATAAGACCTGCTATATAGCAGGTCTTATTTTTTTATATGGTATGATATTTATTTAATATTAAATAAATAATCTAATACGTACGGAAAAATTATGTTTTTTAAGAAAAGAATATTAGCTATTTTAGTTGTAAGTAGTTTATTAGTTGCTTGCGGTGGAGGCGGTGGTGCATCTACTGGAAATAATAATAATCAGATTGTTGAAAAGGGTGTTTCGGTAAAAACGATTAAAGAAATATCATTTCGCCCAGAATTATCAGAGTATTCAGTAAGTCTAGATAAAATTATTGCATATGATCAATCTTTAGCGACTTTAAATATTGTAAATAGATTGACTGCATCGACAGTCAGAATTCCGTTATCTGATTCAGCTGAAGTGATAAAGTTAAGTCCAAATGGTAAAAGGGCAATTGTTATTCATCCAAACCACATCTCATATATTGATTTGGAAAAAGGTCAATTGCTTAAAACTTTCCCAAATGAAGGACCATATACGGATGGATTTCTTACAGATCAAGGGATTGGCTTCTTTTTAGGTGTTAAAGATAGCCAAGCTTCTAGTAAAGGTGTGGTAAAGCTTGATTTAAATAATGGGGTGAAAGATATCCAGTTAGATTCCAATAATTTTGGATTCTTTTCGGAGTTAAAAGGAATTTATTCAGAAAAACCAATAAAATTATCTTTACGTACTTTGGTGTTAGTCCGCGAGATTTAATTAGTATAAATCTTGATAAGAATTCTACAAATGCAATCTCAACCAAGGATTCTCCATATCATGGCGATTATCCAATTGGGGGGAAGTTATTCTTTGACCAAAAACATGAGTATGTTTACAGCAGTGAAGGAACCTATTTTTATACGGCAAACTTGAACTATGGTGGAAGAATAAAAATGTTGCAAGATACATTTATTATTTCATTGATTCAAGATAAGTCTGTTAGTGATTTAAGAGTGTTGCCAGCCGTATATGGGACTTGGGAGCAGGAATTGTACTCTTATGTACCAGGTTATTTGAAATATTCGGGTTATGGTTATGGTGTTGTCACAGCTTATAATTTACCAGAGATTAATGGTGTTCAAAGCTATGGTATGAAATTGTTCCAAACAGTAGATAATAAAACATTAGCATTGGTTCAGATCGGTTCTAGTTTACCTTACGCTGCTAATTTAAAATATTATATTTTAACTTTGCAAGATTGATATTAAGTACATAGGCCTATAGGTATATCCTATAGGCTTGCTGTCACTATCTCTTCATTTTTCATTCACTAAAGTGTCATTAATACGATTTAAGGTAATTCTAGTCATAAGGAGCTTTCATTATGCTAGAAAAATTAAACCAATATCGTCATACACTGACACTACCATTGCGTCAAAAACCAGCTCAAAATCAATTTCGATTTGAATGGGTTGATAATTTAAAAGAATTACAAGAAGTACAACGTTTTAGAGCAACACAATTTAGCCATCAATTTGGCATGTCATTTGAAGATGGATTGGATCAAGATCTTTATGATTTTGGTTGTGAACACGCGGTATTACGTGAAAAATGGACGGGTGAAATTGTTGCTTATACGCGACTAAAACTATTCCAAGGCTATGAGATTGGGCAAAGCTATAGTGCTCAAGAATTTGAAATCGTTCCTCATTTGTCTCATCTACCAAGTGTCTTGGAAATTGGACGAACGTGTGTCCACCCAAAGTTTCGTTCTGGTAAAGCATTATCGACTCTGTGGCTAAATCTGGTGCCAAAGGTGCTTTGGTCGATGCGTGCAAAATATTTGATGGGTTGTGTAAGTATCCATCTCGAAGATAATACAGCTCGTGCCTATTACACCCATCGTCAAATTCAACAACTGGCAGATCATCAAACAATTGATATCCGTTCTAAACGAGCATTTGAGCCTGAACGCCCAGATTTTAGTTTTCCGCAAGACGAGCGTATGCCGAAACTGTTCCAAACCTATTTGGGGATGCAATCTAAGCTTTCTAAAGAAGCATTTTATGATGAACATTTTAAATGCTTAGATTATTTTGTATTTTTAGAGGTGAATAAGATTGCAACGTCTTTCGTTATGAACAAGATGGTGCAACGATAAGTGCATATCGCTCTCAATCCTATAGTGAGCACATATTCAGATTTACAAGCGATCTATACCTCATGCACAATAGGTGTAGATGTTATAAAGTTAAAAAGATATGTGCCAACTATTAGGAATGAATTGCGCCACACCCACAGATATCACTTTTTCATTTCGTGGATTTTCTCAGCGAGCTGGGGTGACTTCTGATCATAGTGATGGCTTCGGTATCGCTTTTTTTGAAGATAAAGCGTGCCGCTTGTTCGTAGATAATCAGTCGGCAGTCGAATCGCCAATAGCCGACTTGGTTCGAAACTATCCAATAAAATCACGTAATGTGATTGCGCATATTCGTAAAGCGACACAAGGCAAAATCACATTAGAAAATTCACATCCCTTTTTGCGAGAGCTATGGGGGAGACATTGGATTTTTGCTCATAATGGGGATTTGTATGATTTTAATCCTCATTTGAGTGGTCGGTTTGAACCCGTAGGAAATACCGATAGTGAACTTGCGTTTTGTTATTTATTGGATCAAATGGTTGAGACCTTTGGATATACTGAGCCAAGTTTAGATGACTTGTTTGTGCTCTTAGAGCGTATTTCGCCTCAAATTGCTGAACATGGGACTTTTAATTTTTGCTTGTCCAACGGACAGGCATTGTTTAGTTATGCAACCACTAAACTTCATTGGTTGGTACGTGAATATCCTTTTCAAAATGCACATTTGATTGATTTAGATGTTGAAGTGGATTTTAGTGAGGTGACGACCCCTGATGATCGAGTTGCGGTGATTACCACTGAACCGTTGACCCATAATGAAACATGGACAGCATTTCAAGCAGGTGAAATGATTTTATTTCAGCATGGTAAACCGATTAAACATGCTTTAACACGTGTGGATAGACTTATCCGTGAAGCTGAAAATCCAGCATTAAAACGAATAACCAAAGCAGATCTTTATTAATCACCATTTATTTGAGTGATTTGATATTTATTACTCGGTTATAACCGAGTAATTTAGTTAGTTTTTTTAATAAAATTATATAGATATGTAACATAATTGGTTAAAAAATACTTGAGTGTTTTAATTGGTGAAAAAATTAAAATAAATATAAAACAAGGGGTTAATTTATTTAGTTGAAAAATATATGAAATCTGACAAAAACGCTTTGTTTTTATTTTATATTTTTGCCGATATTATGTTCTTATTCAATCAATAACATTGATTTTGGGGGATTATGGGGATGAAATGGTCTGTGGATTATAATACAGGTATAGAAGTCATTGATGAGCAGCATCGTCGTATCCTTGATTATATTAATCAAATCGATGAGTTAAAGCATTGCAATGATCGCGTAAAAATTAAAGAAGTTCTCAATAATATTATTGATTATACGCAGTCTCATTTTACTTTCGAAGAAAGCTTACAAGAAGAAGCGAATTATAAATATCGTGTACCACATAAACGCGTACATGATTTATTTATCAAAAAGATAGAAGTATATCGAGAGCGCTTTGAATTGGGGCATGAAATTGAAGCTGAGCTGCATGAGGCTTTATCTAAATGGTTAATCAATCATATTCGTCATGATGATGCCGATTATGTGGGGGCCGTAAAGGAAAATATGCTTGGAATTATTAAGGAAAATGAAAAGAAAAAAGGCAAAAACTGGTTTGCTCGTTTTTTCTCATAACAATAAGATAATAACAAAGGCCCCCTTAATGAGAGAAAAATAATAAGGCCAATATGAGTGAAAATAAGGGGGCTAATTAAATCTAATAATAAATCATGCGCAGCAAATCATCGTTAAGGTGGTTTGCTTTTTCTTTCGATATCTTTTGTTTTGATTTTCAAGCTTGAGAAAGGCAAAATAGATTGAATATTTCATTGTAAGCTCCATAAAGAACTGCAATGAGTTCAAATATTTTTCAAGGATTGCATTATGCAGGACACAACTCTGTCACGCTGGTTTGCTCCAGTGATGGCGTTTTGCTTATCTTTTGTCATGATTACCACATTAGCGCCGACAGTGGGTATCCAGATTGATCGTCAACTGGATTTTTGGCTGTTATGGTTAGGAACAATGTTTTTATTAGCATTGCCGATTGGTTATTTAGAGATTGCTTTAGCAAAAAGATCACAAACAACTGCATTGCAGGCACTCTCCGCATTAACACGTGACGCAGATGCTTCACCACGATGGCGTGTTGTTGGGTGGTTAGCAGTTGTTTTTGTTCCATTCTTTGCAGGTAGTGTTTTAACGACAGCAAGTGGTATGGTCAATCAACATGTTGCAGCGGAGCTTTCTAGCCAAATCATTTTTGCTATTTTGGCTGTAATTGCATTTGGCCTTTCTTTTGTTCCTCGTCAATGGTTACTTGCATTGACAGCGCTTAGTGTGGTTGCAGCATTTATCCTTGCAAACGTAGTGGGGACTGAGCTACCAGCATGGTATTGGACGAGTGTTGAGTTCAAAGAGTGGGGCAATGCAACTGTTCTTGCTTTAGTGGCAAGTGGCTTGGGATTGGGCTTATATTGGCAAAGTAGTTTGTCTGAAGTGAAGAAACAATCTGCTGCGACCACTGCTGTATTACCTATTTGGATCGCACAATTATTAGCAGTTATTGCATTTGGATTTTTCTCAGTTCAAGCACAAATCCCTGCTTTAGTTTGGGTATTGGTAGCTATTGTTTCCTCTGCGTTGCTGATACAACTCGCTAAAGAACAATTGGCACAGCGCCAACTTGCTTTAGTCATCCAATGGGCAGTCATTATTGCAGCGATTGCGGTTTGGTTTGTGCCACAATTACAGCAGTTCTTTAATCTTGGGTTGATGCTATGGGGCTTAGTAATTTGTTTGATTTACGCTGTTTTCGCTGGTTGGGTGATGAAGATCAGCCATCTACGTAAAGCAATGGGATTTAGTAATGAGCTATTTTATAATTTATGGCGTATAGCAGTACGTTTAGTATTGCCGATCTCTATTGTTATCGCCATGATTGCAGTCATTGGGCAAATTATATAATGGAACAGCTTAGACAGGTTTGGGTTGCGTATGCGACACCAGAACAGCAATTTCATATTGCAGTCGATTTCATCGATGGAATGACTGCAATCGATGCAATTGAGAACAGTGAACTGGCTCATGCAGTTGTCTTACCTGAACCTTTGCAACTTGGCATTTTTGGCGTGAAGGCTGAAACAAGCACATTATTACAAGTCGGTGACCGCGTAGAAATCTATAGGGCATTAACCATTAACCCCAAAGATATTCGGCGTAAACGTGCAGCACAGAATCCCGTGGGACGATTTATAAAAGGCAATCGTTTCAAGCAATCAAGCTGATAAATAAAACCCCTCATGAATGATTCGATGAGGGGTTTTATTTTATGGTGAAGCCGTTATAGTGGAGGTGCAGTTAAGATCGCTTCTTTCGATGCTGGTAGACCAGGTTGTGATTCTGGGATGGTGTCTAAACCTTCGATACGTTCAACATTGCCGTTTGCATCAAAGTAAATTTGTAGATGTTGTCCATGCGCAGCAGGAATTTTTGCTTTTTTTGCATAAGTGCCTGGGATATAGTTGTAGATGTAGTCCCAACGTTGCGGATTCAGAGGGTCTGAAATTGTTGGACTGCCTAACAAGAAACGGACTTGCTGAAAGCTCATGCCGACCTGTACTTGTGCTGCTTGTGCCTTGGTTAAGGGCGTTCCTTGTGGAATGTCAACTTTATAAACACCGAAGACTGAACAACCGCTTAGTACTGAAGTGACGAATAACGTCAGCATGATTTTTTGCATTTTGCTACACTATCCTGATAAATGATGATGCATTTGATCCAAGGATAGATCATACTGCATCTAAACTCTATTTCCTATTCCAACTTAAGATTTGTTGAGAGACCTTTTTTCATGCCTATTTCCAATCAAGACTTACGCAAAGCTGGACTTAAAGTCACCCTTCCTCGTATTAAGATTTTGGAATTATTAGAAAATTCAAAACAACACCATTTAAGTGCAGAAGATATTTATAAAACTTTGCTTGAACAAGGTGAAGACGTAGGTTTAGCAACGGTTTACCGAGTGTTAACACAATTTGAATCTGCTGGGATTATTCAGCGTCACCATTTTGAAAATAATCATTCTGTTTTTGAGATCATGCAAGAAGATCATCATGATCATTTGGTTTGCCTGAACTGTAACAAAGTAATTGAATTTACGAATGATATTATCGAAAGTGAGCAACATGCGGTTGCCGATCAGCATGGTTTCACGCTTACTGGACATTCTCTCAATCTTTATGGCTATTGTAACGATAATGAATGCCAAGAGGCTTATCGTAAAAAATAAGCACAATTTCGTTAAAAATGAATAGCTTCACTAAATGTGAACAATTAAAAAAGGAAGGTTACAAAAACCTTCCTTTTTTAATCCCTCCCAACCTCCCTTTTTCAAAGGGAGGAGTACCCCTCTTTGATAAAGAGGGGCTAGGGGAGATTTTATTGACCATCAAAGGTAATGTTACGGCTCGCATTCAATAATTGATCGGCACCTTCTTCAGATAACTTGATGGTGAGACGTAAGTCATTTGGTGAGTCTGCATGTTTAAGCGCATCTTTGTAAGTGATTTGTCCCGCTTTATAGAGGTCAAATAGGGCTTGGTCAAAGGTTTGCATACCCAATTCACGAGAGCGTTTCATCAGATCTTTGATCTCATGGATTTCACCTTTACGAATATAGTCAGCCAATAAAGGAGTATTGATCAAAATTTCAATCGCAGCACGACGTGAATTTCCATCAGGTGTTGGGATCAATTGTTGCGCGACCAATGCCTTTAAGTTAAGTGACAGATCCATATACAACTGACTATGACGATCGGCTTCGAAGAAGTGAATAATACGATCTAGGGCTTGGTTGGCATTGTTGGCGTGAAGCGTTGCCAAGACCAAGTGACCTGTTTCAGCAAAGGCGATCGCATAGTCCATGGTTTCGCGTGAACGAATCTCACCAATCAAAATAACATCTGGCGCCTGACGAAGTGTATTTTTTAATGCAACTTCAAAAGATTCAGTATCAATCCCGACTTCACGTTGCGTGACGATACACCCCGCATGTTGATGCACAAATTCAATCGGATCTTCGATGGTGATAATGTGTCCTTTGGAATTGTGATTACGATAACCAATCATTGAAGCGAGGGAAGTAGATTTACCTGTACCTGTTGCGCCAACAAAGATAATAATGCCACGTTTGGTCATAGCAAGTTCTTTGAGTACTTCAGGCAGTTTTAAATCGTCCATACTCGGAATATGGGTTTCGATTTTACGTAAAATCATCCCAGGCATATCGCGTTGCTGAAAAGCACTGACACGAAAACGCGCTGTTTTTTCACGGTTAGTAATGGCGAAGTTACACTCACGTGTATCTGCAAATTCTTTACGTTGCTTGTCACTCATAATTGAATTGACAAGTTGCCCCACAATTTCAGCAGATAATTTAGTTTTAGAAACAGGTACAATTTGCCCGTTAATTTTCATAGATGGTTCAACATCAGCAGTGATAAATAAATCAGATGCGTTTTGTTGAATCATCAAATTGAGTAAATCATTAAAATCCATATGTTTTCTCTAATCTGTTTTATATTTTTTATAGGAATGATTCTGGTTGCTTTGCAACTGTACGTGCGGTTTGTGGACTAATAAGACCTTTAGATACCAGACTTTTTAGACTTTGATCTAAAGTCGTCATGCCATAGTTCGCTCCCGTTTGGATCGCAGAATACATTTGTGCGACTTTGTTTTCACGGACGAGGTTACGGATCGCAGGAATCCCGATCATGATTTCATGTGCTGCCACACGACCGCCGCCATTCTTTTTCAATAAGGTTTGAGAAATTACCGCTTGTAATGATTCTGAGAGCATGGCACGAACCATGTCTTTTTCCTCGGCTGGGAATACGTCGATGACACGGTCGATGGTTTTTGCTGCTGAGGTGGTATGCAGTGTACCAAATACAAGGTGACCTGTTTCCGCTGCGGTGAGTGCAAGGCGAATGGTCTCTAAGTCACGCATCTCACCGACTAGAATAATGTCAGGGTCTTCACGCAGTGCAGAACGTAATGCTTCGTTAAAACCATGGGTATCACGATGCACTTCACGTTGGTTAATCAGGCATTTTTTTGATTGGTGTACAAATTCGATTGGATCTTCAACCGTTAGGATATGGTCGTAACGATTTTCATTGATGTAATCAATCATTGCTGCGAGAGTTGTCGATTTACCCGAACCTGTAGGTCCAGTAACCAATACGATTCCTCGCGGATAATCACAAATTTCTTTGAAAATTGTGCCTAAACCCAAGTCTTCCATGGTTAAAACCTTGGATGGAATGGTACGGAATACGGCACCCGCACCACGGTTTTGGTTGAATGCGTTGACACGGAAACGTGCGATATTGGGTACTTCAAAAGAGAAGTCAGTTTCAAGATCTTCCTCAAAATCACGACGTTGCTTATCGTTCATGATGTCATAAACAAGACGATGGACATCTTTATGCTCTAGAGCTGGTAGATTAATTCGGCGAACCTCACCATCTACACGAATCATAGGTGGCATTCCCGCCGAAAGGTGTAAATCCGATGCACCATTTTTTACTGAAAAGGCGAGTAATTCTGTGATATCCATAATTTCCCCGAAACAATCAAAAGTAATTCATTATTTTGTAGAATAATATAAGACTTTCCCCGAAGCTTACCAAGACTTCTGATTGTGGTTATACAAAAAAAGATGTCGTGAATGAGAACTGTGTCAATGAATTTACTCCAACAACAACGCCAACACGTACTAATGCAAATAGAACAAGCCTGCCAGCACGTTCAGCGTGATCCAAAATCTGTGCAATTGTTAGCTGTATCAAAGACACATCCGAGTCAAAGTTTGCGAGAGCTGTATCTAGCTGGGCAACGTAGTTTTGGTGAAAATTATCTTCAAGAGGCGTTGGGAAAAATTGAGGAACTGCAAGATTTAGAAATTGAATGGCATTTTATCGGGCATGTTCAACGCAATAAAACTAAACATTTAGCTGAAAAGTTTGATTGGGTACATGGCGTAGATCGCCTAATTATCGCCGAGCGCCTATCGAATCAACGCTTAGATAGTCAAAAGCCATTAAGTATATGTTTACAAGTTAATATTGATGGACAAGACTCTAAAGATGGTTGTCAGCCCAACGAAGTTGCAGATCTGGTAGAGCAAATCAGCCGACTACCAAATTTACGTCTACGTGGTTTGATGGTGATTCCAGCACCTGATAATGTTGCTGCGTTTGTTGATGCTAAAACTTTATTTGATCAAGTCAAATCATTCCACGCACAGCCCCAAGATTGGGATACATTGAGTATGGGGATGTCTGCCGATTTGGATGCTGCCATTGCTGCAGGTTCAACCATGGTGAGAGTCGGGACGGCACTGTTTGGGAAGAGAGATTATTCACTTTAACCCACCACTTCAATCCGACTCGAACCTGAACCAATGGGTTGTACCTGAATCTGAACAGGAATACGTTCATGCATTTCTTGAATGTGTGAGATTAAAATGACTTTACGCCCTTGGCTCTGTAACTGATCGAGTGCATTCATCACCATATGTAAGGATGATGCATCCAAGGTGCCAAAGCCCTCATCAATAAACAGCGATTCGATTTTCATCGAACCTGATGCCATATTGGCAATCGCTAATGAAATGGCAAGGGCAGTGAGGAACGATTCCCCGCCAGATAAAGAAGCAACTGAACGGGTTTCACCATCCATATCATGGTCAATAATTGCAAGACTCAGCGAATTATCCAAACGTTTTAAGGTATAGCGCTGAGATAACATCGCCAGTTGTTGATTAGCATATTCAAGCAAAATGTCGAGATTATATTGCTGAGCTAAATCACGAAATTCTTTACCTTTAGAGTCGCCAATAAGGCTAGAAATTTTATTCCAGCGATGTTCTTGTTGTTGGATCTGTTGAATCTGATCCGCAAACTGTTTTTGTTTGGCTAAATTTTGTTGATGCACTTCCAATTGAAGTTTCAGTTGATCTCGTTGATCTGTTGTCTGTTGCAAAATTTCTTGATTGGCATTGATTAATTCAGTGAGTTGTTCAACCTGAATATTGGGTTCTGATTGAAGATGTACATTCAACTGTTCTTGCATGGTTTTTAGTGCAGAATTTGCTTCACTCAAAGCACGATCCGCTTGTTGTATTGCATTTCGAATCTGCTGTTCTTGAGTTGATGAAATCGCAAGTAATTCGCTGAGTTGATCTTCTGCAAAATTTTGATGCTGAGCTAACCAATTGGTGATTTCAGTTTTACATAGTTCAAGAGAATCATGATTCTGATTCTGTTGTGCTTTAAGTTGTTCGAGCACATTTTTCTGCTGTTCATAATTCTGACGAGCTTGTTCAAAACTTTGCTTCACTTGCTGATATTTACTCTGCAATTGCTGACGTTGTTGATCATGCTGTTGTAACCATTCATTGGCTTTGATTTCAGCTGAACCTGTCATGGTGATAATCAGTTGATTAGCAGCATCCGTATTTTGTTTGCCTTTAATTTCGATATCTTTTAACTGCTGTGCACATTCTGCTTGTTGCGTAGTGAGTCCTGCCAAATTGGTCTTTAATACATTCAACTGCTGATCAATTTGGTCTTTTTGTTTGATGAGCGATTCTGCATGCTCTAGTTGTTGGCTGCGTTGTTGCAATAAGTGTAATACGTGTTGTGAGAATGACAAACCTTGTTTTGACCAAGTCATTTTATCGTCAGTATTGAGACAATCCACGATATGTTGAATCTGTTGCTGTAAGTGCTCTATGGTCTGAAGTTGATGAAGCGTATTCTGAATGTTTTGACTGAGCACATGCTGATCTTTATTGGCTTGGTTAAGTTGTTGTAATTCCTTTTCAAGCTGCTGTTGAGTCTGTGATGCTTCTAAAACCAATGCTTGCATCTTAGCCTTGATGCTATTTTCATTTGGGTCATGCTCAGTAAGATTGAAATCGAGTTGAATATTCAACTGTGAGACATGTTGCTGTAACAGTTGATCGTGGGTTTTTAATTTGTCATGCAACTGCTGCAACTGCTGTTGCAATTGATTGTGTTCAGTATGGCTTTGAGTGAATTGTTGTTGAGCTTTTTGCCAAAGTTGGAAACACTGTTGTTCCTGCTGAATTACTTGTTGTTCTTGTTGTTGCTGTAAGGCATATAACGCTTTAGAGATTTGGCTTTCATCATCACGATAGGGATGTTCGGTACTACCACAGACTAGACAGGCTTCACCGTGCTTGAGTTCAGCTCTTAGATGTTCAATATTTTCAGCATGCAACAGACGTTGTTGTTGCAAAACCTGTTGTAGTTTCTCACGTTCAGTTTTGGCAGCCTGAAAATCTTTCTCAGTTTCTCTGCTGCGTTGTTCTAGCTGTTGAGCTTGCTTTTGTACTGTTTCAAATTTGTTTTGCTGCGTAAGGACTTCATTTTTTAATTCAAAATAATGCTGAAGTTTTTGTTGAATTGCATCCAATTGATTGAGGTGAATTTGTTGGGTTTCTTTTAGTTTCGATTGTTGCTCAATACGCTGTTCAATTTGTTGGGTCGTGCCAAATTGCGTGATTAAACCATTGAATGTGTTTTGATCTTGCTTAAGTTGGGTCTGTGCTTGTTGAATAGAACCTAACGTGTTTTCTACTTTTTGATATTGCTGAATAAATTGCTTGAGTTGTTGAATATGGGCATGTAAGCCGTTATCCAAAGGAGCATATTGAGCACTGTGTTTTAACTGTTCTAAGCAAGCTGTATGTTGTGCACTCAAGTTTTGAATGCTTTGTTCTAGCTGTTGTTGTTGCTCGATGAGTGGTTGCTGTTGACTTTCCAATTGAGTCAGTCGAATCTTTGTTTTCTTATATTCTTCAGCAATATAGTCACGTTCTTGCACAAACTTGCGTACTTGTGTCAGTTCAGTTTGATGCTTTTGCTCGAAATCTTGAAATTGATTGAGTGTTGTTTCTACTTGTGTATAAAGCGTTCTTTGTTGCTCAAATTGAGTGGTTAAAGTACTAAATTCATGATGTTTTTGTTGAATTTGTGGCGCGAGTTGTTGCAAAGTTTTTTGCAACTGTTGTTGTTGAAAAACAATAGGGCGTATCTCAGCGAATGTCTCTAATTGACTCAGTAAGTACCGATCTTTGGCAATGTTTTCTTGGGCTTTAAGTTGCAGATCATACTGTTGCTTTTTTAATCCAATTTCATTATTGATTTTATCGCGTTGCTCAAACCACTGTTGTTGTTGTTTGAATTGATTTTTTTCATTTTCAAGTTGTTGGACATGTTGCTGTAGCTGTTGGAATTGCTGTTGTAACTCAGCGATTTCTTCATCAGAACGAATTTCAATGTGTCCTAAAACACTTTCTAATTTTTCTCGTTGTAAGCGAACTTCTTTGGTTTTTTCAAAAGCCAACTGTCCAATCTTGGCAAAAATACTGGAGTTGGTCAGATATTCCAATAATTCACCACGTTCATTATCCCGTGCTTTTAAAAAGGCGGTGACTTCGGATTGTGCCAAAAGCACCGCACGAGTGAATTGTTCAAAACTGAGCTGCGTAATTTGTTGAATATGAGTTTCGACGGCTTTGGTTTTATCTGCGACAACCACGCCATCGGTGAGGCATTTCAATGAGCGTTGTACACTTTGCAGTTTGCCACTGGCATTTTCACGTGCACGTTTAATTTCCCAACGCGCTAAATAATGTTTTTGATCCTGTGCGACAAAACACAGCTCGGCAAAACCATGTCCAGTACCACGACGTAATACAGTGAGAGGAGAGTTTGTCAGCAATTCTGATCCATCTACATCGATTAGTTTGCCATCACTGCCTTTTAGTCGTGGGATTTGATTAAATAGGGCAAGGCACATCGCATCTAAAATCGTGGATTTACCTGCACCTGTTTTTCCTATAATCGCAATCAATCCAGCATGTGCTAAAGGCTCACTTTCAAAATCAATAAAATGCTCACCTGCAAGAGATGCCAGATTTTTTAGTCGAATGGATAAAATTTTCATGGCAAATCCTTAAACTGTTTGATCATCTTCAAGTTTTTTCTGTGCTTCAGCAACTAAGCTTAAAAAGTCTTTGGTGACTTCATCATCAGCGCTATAGCCTTTTTTCTCCCAAATTTGTTGAAACAGTTTTTCGGGTGTCGGTGGCTCTAAATTAATTTTTGATTCAATTTCTGCATTGGTTTGATTGGATAAATATTGACGTGAAATCCGCACCAAACGGTAACGGTCTTTAGGCAAGGCATCTTCAAATTGTTGTCTGAGATTCGGTTGAGGAGGCGTGGCTGTGTGATATTCAATATCAACATATTCACGATGATCTATACATTCAATGAGGCCCTGTGGCAGATTTTTGAGTCGCTGCATGACGTCATTGAGTTCACCTTTAATTTTGTGTAATTGAATCGCTCGTGGAATGGCAATCGCTTCGAATTCAACTTGATTTTCAGTTTTAATAGGATCTATCGTGACTTCAAGTACTTGATGTTTATAATTAATTTCACTAAATGACAAGGGAATTGGAGAGCCACTATAACGGATGTGATCTTGCCCAACTTTCTGTGGTTTATGCAGGTGTCCCAAAGCCACATAGTCAATCTCGTCGTCAAACAGCGTGGTTGAAAGTGCTTCCTCATTACCAATAATAATTGGTCGTTCAGAATCTGAAGTTTCACCACCTTGCATATGTGCATGCGACATCAAAATTAAAGCTTGATCATCGGTTTTACGGCGTTTTGCTTCAGCGATTAAATGTTGATGCAGATAGGCAATCGCATTTTGACTGTTTGTGGTGTTTTCATTGAAACCTGTGATTTCGGCTGAACGTAAGAAAGGCAGGGCAATACACCATGCGACAATCTGTTTTTGCTCATCATAAATCGGCAAAATTAAACGATCTAAATCTAAGCTTTTATCTTCATTCCAGCGAATCACTCCGACTGTTTTGGCATTGTATTTTTCAAGTAAGGGTTCAACTTGTTCAATGCGATAGCCTGAGTCATGATTTCCCGCGATCATCAATGTTTGCATCTGTGGTGCAAGATCATGCGCATTGGCAAGGAATTGATAAAGCTGTTTCTGTGCTTGTGAACTCGGATTGATCACATCAAAAATATCACCTGCAATGAGTAAAGCATGCGGTTGTTTAATTTTGATTTGCTCAAGTAACCATGCAAGAAATTGTTCATGTTCGTAGTGGCGGGAATGGTTGTAAAAAAACTGTCCCAGATGCCAGTCAGAAGTATGAAAAAAACGCACAGTCATAAGTGAATCTAATAATAAAATGAATGCGAATAAGGTAGCACGTATTCAAGAAAAAAGTAGAGCTTAGCCAAGCAGAAAGTAGCTACAAGATATCGCTTGCTCATTTTAAAACGATCAACTAGTTTGGTATCCAATTAATTTAATAACAGGAAATAGAAAATGAGCTTAGGAAAAGTAAGCCGTGAAATTATTGACCATATTATGTTGATCGGTTTAGATCGTGTGGCAAAACGCAATGCCTTTGATAGCCATATGATTGAGGATTTATCTTTAGCATTAACAGAATATGAGAATAATCCTGAATTACGTTGTGCTGTCATTTTTGCGCATGGTGATCATTTTACTGCTGGTCTAGACCTAGTGGAATTACAACCTAAAATTCCACATGGGATTTTTAATTTTGAAGAAGCGCAAATCAATCCTTGGGGTGTCGGTGGTCGACATAGAACCAAACCAGTTGTGGTCGCGGTACAGGGTATTTGCTACACCGCTGGTGTTGAGTTAATGCTGAATGCCGATGTGGTGATTGCCAGCGAAGATACTGTGTTTGGGCAACTCGAAGTATTACGTGGAATTATGCCTTTTGGCGGTGCGACGGTTCGTTTTGTACAGGCAGCTGGTTGGCAAAAAGCCATGCCTTATTTGCTTACAGGTAAAACCTTTGATACTCAAAAAGCCAATGAATTGAATCTCGTTTCTGAAGTTGTGGAAAAAGGGAAGCAGCTCGAGCGTGCGATCGAAGTTGCCAAAGAGATTTGTATAGCTGCGCCGCTTGCTGTACAGGCTTTACTGGCTTCTGCCAAGGATGGGGTTACTTTAGGACAGACTGATGCATTTCAGAAAATGGATGATTACCTCAAACCATTATTTGAATCTGAGGATGCTCAAGAGGGTGTTCGGGCGATGCTTGAAAGACGTTTGCCACAGTTTAAAGGTCAATAATGGTTTATTGTTAAAGTATTTAAAAGAGATTAATTTAATCCTGATGAATATTATTAAGTTAGCGAATAATCCTGAGTTGCTTGAACTAGCGGCGATATGGTTTTCGGATAAATGGGAGATACCTGTAGAAGTCTATCGGGACAGCATCCGAACTTCGATTGAACAGTCAAACAGCATCCCACAATGGTATGTAATTCTAAGTGATACAGGGCAGATCATTGCAGGCGCTGGAATAATTGACAATGATTTCCATGATCGGAAAGACCTTAGTCCGAATCTGTGCGCTTTATTCGTTGAAACGGCGTATCGAAAGCAAAATATCGCCAGAAAGCTGTTGGATTTTGCCCGAGCGGAAACGAAAACCTTGGGATTTGAAACGCTCTATCTGGTGACAGACCTCGACGATTTTTATGAAAAGTGTAATTGGGCGTTCTTAACAAATGTCAGAGATGATGAGGGGGCGTTGATCAAAATGTATGTTGCTAATATTTGATCAAACTCAAATCACAGGCAAAATAAAACCGACGATTCGAGTGATGAGAAATCGTCGGTCAAAATCTTTATCAAAAGTTCTGGCTGCTAACAAAACCATTGTTAAAGATGGGGAGTCATAATGAAAGGTCACCGAAAAAAACTGCGGATGCCGTGCAATGTTCGTCGGTTGCTGCGACCTTATACCCTATATAACGACATGAGTTTGGCTTTGGTTGACATTAAAATGAAAAAAAATTGAAAAAAACTTATAATTATTTTTCGAAACCAATCTTATAAGGTTATCTGTATGATTTCATTGCGTTTGTATTATTTATGGTTTTTTATAATTTGTTTGGTTTTGACTTTGCTCACAGGCGTACTGGCAGCATTTTTACCGAATAGTATAGGTGGTATCCTCACCGCAATGCCTTATTTGATTGCGATCATTTTAGTTTTATTCAAGTTTTTAAGGCAACAGCGCCGTGCACCAACAGCTCAAGAGCAGAAACGTTTTACATTGGTTTTCTCTCTGATTTTTTGGGGATATAACTTAATTGGTTTACTTGGTGGACTGTTTCTCTTTGCCCGTAAAGATCCTCAAGTGTGGCAAAATTTCTTATTGTATTTACAACAACCCAAGTTTTTACTTACTGTTTTGGCCATGTGGTTGATGTTAGCCATCCCATTATATCTGATTACCTATTGGTTTTATGGTAAACAAGCGCAACGTATGGCGGCTAAAATGTTTGCTTAGTTTAAGCTGACTTGTAATTCCTCGATATTCTGCTATAGCTATTTACAATGAGTATTCTGCTAAGTAGGTCGTACCATGCAAAAAATGACGGTGTTGGTAACAGGTGCGAGTGGATTTATTGGCTCTCATCTTTTACCTTTTTTGTTGGAACAGCAATATCATGTGATCGCACTAACACGACAAAAGCAAAAAGTATCTCAACATCCCCAGCTTAGATGGATCAATGATTTAGAACAAATAACTACCTCCGAAATAGATTATGTGATTAATCTGGCTGGTGAAAATATCGGTGAAAAGCGTTGGACTGAAAAACGTAAACAACAATTGATTGAAAGTCGAGTCAACATGACGCAGCGGCTGTATGATTGGTTAGAGCGTCAAAATATTTATCCAAAGTGCATTATTTCAGGTTCAGCGATTGGTTATTACGGGATTGATCCACACGAACAATGGACTGCAATCTGTGATGAAAATACCCCTGGACAAGCGATTTTTATGTCTGAATTGTGTCAGGCATGGGAACAAACAGCACTTAAATTTAGACAGCAAAATACTAAAATTATCCGCTTAGGCGTTGTTTTTGGTCGTGGTGGAGGCATTTTGCCGCAAATGCTTTTGCCAATTAAACTGAATACGGTTGGAAAAATTGGCACAGGACAACAACCTGTTGTCTGGGTGCATATCCAAGATGTATTAGATGCAATTTTATTTTTGATGCATCTAGATAGTGCTCAAAAAATTTATAATGTGGTCTCACCTGAGTTGACAAATCAGCAGCATTTTATGCAAACAGCATCTAGGTTATTAAAACGTAAGCCATTTATTCCTATGCCAAAATGTGTTTTTGAAATCATTTTAGGTGAACAGTCTCAGTTGATCTTGAACGGGCAATATGTCCAGCCCCAAGCCTTATTGACACATGGTTTTAGATTTAACTATTCAAGTTTACAAGATGCCTTAACTCAGATTCTCATGGATCGCTGATTGAGTACATGCCAATCGGTCAGGTGAGTAGGCGTGTGGGTCAACAAAAGTTTTTTGGTTTAACATGAGCTGCGCCAAGAGTTTTGCTGATCCTGCACCCATACATAGCCCATTGCGGAAATGCCCGAAATTTGCCCAAAGACGATTAATTTCAGGCATTGCACCGATATAGGGAATACCATGTGGCGAACTTGGACGTAAACCAGCCCAGCGTTTTACGATCGGGAATTGTGCTAACTCTGGTACCATTTCTAAACAAGCAGATAAAATATCTTGTTGGGTTTGTGCATCCACGGCTGTACTAAATCCGCATTCAGACATACTTGATCCACAAACAATATGTCCGTCCTGACGTGGGATTAAATACATGACGCGATTCATACACATGGTGGGGAGCCAGTTTTCAGGGGTTTTAAACAGTAGCATCTGACCTTGGACGGGATGTACAGGAATCTTTCGCTGAACTTGTTGTTGCCAATAATTGCTCCATGCACCTGAAGTGAGTACCACCTGATCAGCAAAATATTGTTGATGATCTTCAGTTTCTATACCGTGAACGGTTTTATTTTTAATGATCAGCTTCTCGACGGTACAATGTTCAAAAAAGCGAACGCAAGGATGTTGTTTTAAATAATGAATCAAAGATTGTAATAGGCGAGGATTGCGAACATTTGAAAGCTCAGGGAAATAGATTGCTTGTTTGAAGTCCGCAGAGATATGCTGATTTACCTGTTGTATGTCATCGCCTGTTAAGTATTCACAACGTTGCATCGGCTCATTATATTTTTCAGCATATTCCAAGCCTATTTGGAAGTCACCCTTATCAAAAATCAACATACCTGTATCGTGAATTTGAAAATCGATACCTGTGATCGGGGACAGTTTTTCATTCCATGATTGATAGAGTGATTTGCCATATTTGGCAAGTTGATTCACTTCAGGTGCATATCGCCATGGATACATCGGAGAGAGGATACCGCCACCCGCCCACGAAGCGGCTTGACCAGCTTGTTGTTGATCAAAAATATCGACGGAGCAGCCTTGTTCAACGAGCTCAAGTGCAGTCATTAAGCCGCTAATTCCTGCACCAATGATGGCAATATGCATAAGTGGAGTTCTATTTCATCTCTTTCAGTTTACGTGCTGCTTCTTCAGCAAAATAGGTCCAGATACCATCTGCACCTGCACGACGGCAGCACATCAATGATTCTAAAATCACACTGTCAGATAACCAACCATTTTGAATCGCACCTGCAAGCATGGCATATTCACCACTCACCTGATAGATGAAGGTTGGCACGCCAAAAGTGTCTTTCACTTCACGAACGATATCTAGATAAGGCATACCCGGTTTGACAATCACCATGTCTGCGCCTTCTTGAATATCAAGCGCGATTTCATGCAATGCTTCTGCACGGTTGCCCACATCCATTTGGTAATTATATTTATTACCACCTTTTAAGTTGCTTGCAGAACCGACTGCATCACGGAAAGGACCATAAAAGCTTGATGCGTATTTTGCTGAATACGCCATGATGTTGGTATAAATAAAACCATTTTGTTCCAACGCTTGGCGAATGGCAGCAATTCGTCCATCCATCATATCGCTTGGGGCAACTACATCTGCACCCGCTTCCGCATGGCTGAGTGCTTGTTTAACTAAGCATTCAACAGTTTCATCATTTAAGACATAACCTGTCTCGTCAATAATACCGTCTTGACCATGTGTTGTATAAGGATCAAGTGCGCCATCTGTGATGAGCACCATTTCTGGTAGTTCTTTTTTTAATAAACGGCAAGTGGTTTGCACTAGACCATCTTCATGCCATGCCGCTTCTGCGGTTAAGCTTTTATCTTCTTGGGGGGTAACAGGGAAGAGTGCCAGTTTTGAAACGCCGAGTTCTAATAAGCTTTCCGCTTTTTTGAGCAATAAATCGGCAGATAGACGTTGCACATTTGGCATGCTTGGAATGTCTTGAGTTTGTTGCTGTCCTGGCAGTACAAATACTGGATAAATCAAATGATTGGCAGTGAGTTGTGTTTCACTGACCATTGCACGAAGTTGGTCATTTTTACGGATACGGCGCATGCGAGTCGCAGGAAAAGCAGGACGATTGAACGTATAAGTCATAACAATCTCGATGTTCAGTATTACACTATAGGAATAATTGAGTTATTTAAGTCATGCTAGGGAGAGCTTAGCGGCTTAGATCAATTAAAAAACTTAGCTATTGTAGCCCCATAATTTTAGATTTGTGCAAAATAATGGGGTATTTATCGTTCCCTTGGATGTTAGCAGCGTATGAATGATGTAAAGAAAAACTGGACTGGAAATATTCAATTAGGTGCAAAAGCCGATCATGACGTGGTCTTGAAACAGCTTTGTAAAGCATTTAATGCCTGTCCTTTTTTTAAATACAGTGGCATGGTCATGCGAGTTGTTGATGATCAGATTGAAGGGTATTTTGAAATGCAGCCTGAATTGATCGGCAATGTGGCATTCCAAATTTTGCATGGTGGTGTGGCTGCAACCATGTTAGACAGTATCGGTGGGGTCGTTGCGATGGAGCAACTTTACCGTCGTGCATCACCTGAAGATCTACCAGATACGATTAAAAAGGTATCACGTCTCGCGACAGTGGATATGCGAGTGGATTACCTATCGCCTGGTCGAGGTAAATATTTTATTGCTCGTGCAGAAACCTTACGTCTAGGGCGTAAGGGATGCACGATGCGTATGACCATGGTCAATGATGAAGAGAAACCGATTGCAACGGCTATTGCTTCTTATGCATTCTAAGTTTGAAATTGAATATGAAAGCGTCTTGTGGCGCTTTTTTTTAATACTAAGAAATATACGAAAAATAATTATAAATATTAATAATTTAAAGCTTTTGTAGTGGCGTTGCTGATTTTTTGAGTGGTTAAAGCATCTTATATGCCTTTTGAGTTCAATTTTAACATTCAGTTAAGTTTCCAAAATTAAGCTGATCGGCTGATTAAACCAAAAGTTAAAAAGTCGTTTTAATTTTCAGGAATAACGTATGAATGATGCCCAAGCAAATCAGCAGAATATAGGTTCAGATGTTGCAACAGACAATGCAATGAAAGCAAAGCGTAAAAAATTTCTTGGGTTCTTTATGCTTATTCTGATTCTCGCTGCTATTTTGTATGCGATTTGGGCATTGTTTTTCAATCATTCCGTCAGCACCGATAATGCGTATGTCGGTGCAGAAACTGCACAGGTCACCTCAATGGTGAGTGGGCAAGTGGCTGAAGTACTCGTCAAAGATACGCAACAGGTCAAACAAGGTGATGTATTGGTTCGAATTGATGAGCGTGATGCCAAAATTCAGTTAGCGCAAGCTCAAGCTGAACTAGCCAAAGCACAGCGTCAATACAAACAAAGCCAAGCCAATAGTCGTTCTTTAAATTCGCAAGTGGTGGTGCGTAATGACGAAATTAGTAGTGCACAAGCACAAGTCACCAAAGCTCAAGCAGATTATGACCGTGCTTCATTAGAACTCAAACGCCGTAATGAATTGGCTGCTACGGGAGCAATTTCAAAGGAAGAATTGAGCAAGGCACAAAGCGCGGTATCAACCGCGAAGGCGAGCCTTGAGTTGGCACAAGCAGGTTTGGCTCAGGCAACTTCGAGTCGTAAAGCTGCCGAAAGTACTTTTGCTGCAAATGAAGCGTTGATTCAAGGTGTAAATGAGGCTTCAACACCTGACGTTCTTGTGGCAAAAGCACATGTCGATCAAGCACAACTTGATTTAGAGCGGACAGTGATTCGTGCACCTGTTGATGGTGTGATCGCGCGCCGTAATATCCAGATTGGACAACGTGTTGCGCCAGGTGCCGTGATGATGTCAGTTGTTCCAGTTTCTGATTTATATGTAGATGCCAATTTTAAAGAAAGCCAACTCGCCAAAGTAAAAGCTGGGCAAAAGGTTTCTTTAACCTCAGATCTGTATGGGGGTGATGTAGTTTATCACGGCACAGTGCAAGGTTTTTCTGGGGGTACGGGTGCAGCTTTTGCATTGATTCCAGCTCAAAATGCAACAGGTAATTGGATCAAGGTGGTACAGCGTTTGCCTGTGCGAATTTCGCTTGATCCTAAAGAACTGGCTGAACATCCATTGAGGGTGGGGTTGTCGATGCAAGCGGATATTGATCTCGCATCGAAGTAATCAGCTATGAAAACTCAAAATCCTTTTGCTGAACTGAGTGGTGGACGCTTACTGCTTGCTGCTTTTGTCATTGCACTTTCAAATTTTATGGTGGTCTTAGATACCACAATTGCCAATGTTTCAGTTCCACATATTACAGGGAATTTGGCTGTTTCCAGCTCACAAGGCACATGGGTCATTACCTCTTATGCAGTTGCGGAAGCGATCTGTGTGCCCTTAACTGGATGGTTAGCAGGACGCTTTGGTACTGTTCGTGTCTTTGTCTTTGGATTAATTGGTTTTACTATTTTTTCATTCCTTTGTGGCTTGGCGACTTCACTAGAAATGTTGGTGTTTTTCCGTATCGGGCAGGGGTTATGTGGTGGTCCACTCATGCCTTTGAGCCAAACTTTGTTGATGCGGATTTTCCCACCAGAAAAGCACTCACAAGCCATGGGACTTTGGGCGATGACGACCGTGGTTGGGCCGATTTTAGGGCCTATTCTTGGTGGTTTAATTAGTGATAATTTGTCTTGGCATTGGATATTCTTTATTAATATTCCTGTCGGTATTTTCTGTGTATTCGCTGCAAGTCGTTTATTAAAAGTGGCTGAAACCAAAACTGAAAAACTACGGATTGATGCGATAGGTTTAGGTTTGTTGGTGCTGTGGATCGGAGCATTGCAGTTGATGCTTGATCTTGGACATGAGCGAGATTGGTTTAACAGTAGCAGTATTATTATGCTTGCTCTAGTCGCCGTAATCGGTTTCATCGTGTTCATGATTTGGGAGTTGACCGAAAAGCATCCTGTTGTAAATTTATATGTGTTCCGGCATCGTGGTTTTAGCATTTCTGTACTTGCTTTAGCCTTTGGCTTTGGCTCATTCTTTGGCAGTATTGTTTTGATTCCCCAATGGTTACAAATCAACTTGGGCTATACCGCTACATGGGCAGGTTATCTGACTGCAACTATGGGGTTTGGTAGTTTAACCATGTCGCCGATTGTGGCAAAACTGGCAACGAAATACGATCCACGTGCATTAGCCAGTTTTGGTTTAGCCTTGCTAGGTGTCGTGACTTTGATGCGCGCATTTTGGGTCACAGATGCCGATTTTATGGCGTTGGCATGGCCACAGATTTTGCAAGGTTTTGCCGTACCATTCTTCTTTATTCCTCTGTCCAATATTGCGATGGGTTCAGTATTGCCACAAGAAATGGCATCTGCAGCAGGTTTAATGAATTTTTTAAGAACGATGGCAGGGGCAATCGGTGCGTCTATTGCTGTCACGATTTGGGATGATCATGCCAAAGTCGCGCGTAGTGAAATGGTCAATAGCTTACATCCGCAGGACGTACAGAATACTTTGATGCAAAATGGTTTTTCCTCTGATGCAACTCTAGGCATGATTGCAAATTTGGTAGATAAAGAGGCCATTACGATCTCAGCCAATCATGTATTTATGATTCTGGCTATTGTGTTTGCATTTGCCAGTATTTTGATTTGGTTAAGTCCTAAACCGAAACAAATGACTGGTGGACCAGCACCGCATTAATGTAGGTGAGATTTTATATTACTTGGATTAATTAATGTCATGCAGCGAAGCAATCTAACGGTTTGGTTGTCTATTAATAAAAATTCAAGTCGGGTACTAGATATGTTTGCGGCATGTTACGGACAATAAAAAAGCCACTTTAGTAAGTGGCTTTTTTATTTACGGTATTTTGGTGGAGGTGGCGGGAGTCGAACCCGCGTCCGCCAGCACTACACTCGAGAATACTACATGCTTAGATATCGTCTATTGTTTTAACACCTAGTGACCCGACGAACAGGGTACAAAGTGCGATCCTCTAAGTTTGGTATAAAGCCCCGAGGCTTGACTCTATACGGACTTGTGTGCGTGCGCTTCGGTCGGGTTCCTAGACCACAAGTATTCTAGGAAGCGGACAAGCTGCCCTTAGGCAGCTAGAGCGTAAGTTTCGTCGTTTGCGACTATTAAAATGCAAATTTTATTTACGAGAGAAAATGCGCTCTCGGCATGCATCTATGAGTTTCATCACCAGCGTCGAAGCCAGAGACACCCCCAAAGTACAGCGCAATCATAGCATAGATCATTAAAATTTAAATCTTAATTTCTAACCACCGAGCAAAATATGCGCTTATACCTCTATATTGTTCCTGTGTTTTATTTTTCAAGTCACAATCCTAAATTTAGATTAGGTTTGTTGTTCAACATTTGGCCCACGTATGGGATGGAATATATTGACACAGGATTAGTGGATCGGAGGTTTATTACAAAAGCTTTTAGTCTTTTATCTTTTGAGGAATGAGACAGTCATTTCAGGACAAGTTGCTTGTTTAAGATATGAACGACATTGACAAGATCACACTACGTAGCTATTTTGCCTTATAAGTTCTTTTTTGGAACTTGATAATTTGAGCTAAAACTCTTGAGGTGAACAGTAATGTCGTCAGTGTTGAAAGAAAAATCAAAGCAAAAAACACCTGCATCATTTCCAGTACGTCGTATGGACTATGAGTTTCAGGATATGCCTAAGTATTGGTGTAATAACGAGCCAACTTTTACGCATTATTTCACTGGCTTATCTACGCTATTTCCAGAAGGTGAGTCTTATTTCGTCCGTTCAGTTCGAGCTTTAAGAGCTGAGGTTAAAAATAATGAGCAGCTTGATCGTGATATTGGAGCTTTCATTGGTCAGGAAGCGATGCATTCCAAAGAGCATCATGCCTTTCATCAGAGTGCGCAGCAATATTGTTTAGACCCTGAATCATTAGAAAAAATGACAGGTATTGTTCTAAAAGCGATTGAACGTACTTTTCCTAAAAAGTGGAATTTATTGGTCACCGTTGGTCTAGAACACTACACCGCCGTTTTGGTGGTGGAAATGATGAAAGACGTGAACGAATTAATGACAGATGAAACCATCCGCAATTTATGGTTATGGCATAGTGTCGAAGAAACTGAACATAAAGCAGTTGCCTATGATATGTATGAATATCTGTATGGTAAGGGCTTAGATGCTTATATTCCTCGTATTGCTATTTTTACCTTTAGTTTAGCCATGATTACGGTGATGTCGACGCTATATCAGGTGGTACTTTTAAAACGTGATCGTCAATTATTTAATTTAAATTCTTGGCGTAAATTTATGCATCATGGTAGAGAAAAATATAAAGTTTTTATTCCAAAATTTTTAGATTATTACCGCTTTGATTTTCATCCGAATGATACAGATGAATCTGAAATCGTGGCGCAAACCAAAATAAAAATTGGTCTGTCTCCAGAACAATCGACCTTTATTCATTAAACAATATTTTTAGTTTTTTCATCAGATAGGGAACAGGTATGAATCCATCAAATATGACTGGTTTAGAACTTATGCAAGCATTTCAACAAGGTCTAGTACCCGCACCTGGTATTGCGAAAACCATGGGGATGGACGGTGTTGGAGAAGTTGAATTTGGTCGTATCGTTTTTATTGCGACCGCAGATGAACGTCATACCAATCCACTAGGTGGTGTGCATGGTGGCTTCGCTGCGACTGTATTGGACTCGGTCACTGGATGTGCAACACACACCGTATTGGCAGCAGGTGAAGGATACGGCACGACTGATTTAGCAATCAAAATGTGTCGTCCAATGCCATTTAATAAGAAACTCATCGCTGAAGGTAAGGTCATCAATGTCGGAAAGAATTTGGTGATTTCAGAAGGTTATCTTCGCGATGAAGAAGGTAAATTGTATGCTCATGCGACAGCGACTAATATGATTATTCGTCAAAAATAATCAATAAAAAGAAGGTTTAAAAACCTTCTTTTTTCAATTTTAGCAATGTAATTGTTCAATGAGAAATAAAGCGTTTTTGATGAATTGAGAATAAAAATGATATCTAAACAAATTCAATCAGATGTTCCCGTTACGATCACAGGGCGAATGTTGCCAAATAGTCGTAAAATTAATCATGGGCTTAAAGGTCATGCCATCGGTTTATTGACAAAGGGTGTCGGGCGCATCATGGGTGTTGCTCGTCCGAATCAAAATATTCCGTATCCGAGTCCAGATTTTTATCAAGCCATTAATAATCCTTTTCCATTTAAAGGCACTCATTTTGGCATCATGATTGCTGATTTGCCTGCACCACATTACTTTTTAAGTTTTGCTTCGATTCTTGGCATGCTTGGAATAAAAGTGGTAGATGCTGATGCTTATGTTGACCCCAAAGATGGACCACTTAATACAGCGGTTTTGGTTCATGGTACTGCGCTAGCAAATAAAAATGCTTTTTCGAGCTATTCGATTCAGCACGATATGCAATTCGATCCACAACATAATTTAATTAGATTTGGTGAGAATGCAGAAATATTTGGACAGTATCCTCATTTTCGATTGATAAGTCGCAGGGGGGATTTTGCTGTTGATTTAAAGCTTACAGCCACAGGTGCAAATTCTTGGTTTGCTCACAGCGCGATTTACCAGCACATGAGCCTGTTGATGAATTATGAGGGTGAAATTACCTATCAGGATCAGACGCAAAAGGTATCAGGTTTAGCCACATGGGAACATTGGAAAGCACCTTCATTGGCTTATCCATTGAATAAAACCATTCCAAAATGGTTGAAGATCCCAGCAGATTTCTTTACCTATCAAGTTTTGACGATTGATGCAACCACACAGCTCTTGTTGGGTTATGTCACTATTTTAGACCATTCAGTTGCAGCATTTGCGATGTTAAGACAAGCAGATGGAACAGCAGTTCATTTAGATGCAGACGTACATTTTGAAGTCTTGAGTTTACAAGCCGAAGCCGCGCAGGGGCAAGACGGCAGCTTAATGAGTTTGCCTGAAACATTTAGATGGCAAGTCATCGATAAGCATAAAAACTTACTTTTCGATATCTATGCTACTGTCGATACGCCAATGCTTTTTGGTCTAGCGACGGGCTATGTTGGTGGATATCACTGGCATGGTAGTAGATCAGGAGTTGCTACGCAGGGGCGTGGTTATATTGAGTATATTGATCGGCGTGACTAATCTGATCGTGATTAAAACATCAAGTCAAAGGAAAGAAAAATAATGGTTACTTTACATCAGTGGGAAATTTCACCTTTTTGTCAGAAAGTAGCAAGAATGTTGAAATTTAAAGGGATTGAATTTGAAACCATCAATTATAACGGTGTGTTGGGGGCTAAAGTTCCAATGTTGAGTAAGGTCGGGAAAGTACCGGTACTAGATATTAATGAACAGCGGATTCAAGACAGTACCCGTATTGCACGTTATTTGGATGAAACGTATCCTGACTTACCACCTCTTTATCCTCTTGATCCGATACAAAAAGCTTATGCTGAGTTGTGGGAAGACTGGGCAGATGAATTATTGTATTTCTATGAGATCCACTTTCGAGTGAGTGATGCTGATGCTTTAGATCATGCTGTAGCAATCAGTGCGCAAGGTCGTCCGAAGCATGAAGTGATTTTGATGAAACCCTTATTGAAGTCCGCACTCAGTTTTCAACTGAAAATGCAAGGTACCGGACGTATGGCAAAAGCCGATATTGAAGCAGAGTTTATTCGTCATTTAGAACGTATAGAACTGGTGCTGAGTGCTACGGGGTGGTTAGTCGGGGAGCAAAAAACAATAGCCGATATTGCAGTTGCTTCACAGCTTTTAGAGATTGTCCGAACCAGTAAAGTGTGGGGAGCAAAAATTAACAGCTATTCAAATATTTCTGCTTGGATCAAACAGATATGAGTACGCGAGTCGCTGTTGTCGTTGGAGTCGGGGCAGAAAAAGGGATTGGGGCTGCTGTATCACGACGTTTTGCTCAATCGGGGTTAAAGGTTTATGTGGTAGGACGAACGCTCAATAAATTACAAGCAGTGACTCAAACGATTGCTGAGCAAGGTGGGAGTGCTGTCGCTTATTGTTTAGATGCAGAAAATGATCAACAGATTCAATCTTTATTCGATATGATCATAGCAAATAATGAACAGCTAGAAGTTGTAGCTCATAATGTGGGTGGCAATATTCCATCCCTGTTTTTAAAAACGCAGTTGTCCTTTTTTTCAAAAATGTGGCGCTCGACTTTCCTATCTGCTTATTTGGTTTCGCAGTCTTGTTTGAAGATTTTTGAACAGCAACAAAAAGGAACTCTGATTTTCACAGGCGCGAGTGCATCAATGCGTGGTAAACCATTTTTCGCTGCTTTTACCATGGGTAAATCGGCATTACGTGCTTATGCACTTAATTTAGCAAGTCTGTATAAGTCGAAAAATATACATATTGCGCATGTAATCGTAGATGGCATGGTCGATGGAGATCGGGTCAATAAAGCCTTATTCGGACTTGGACGTTTAGCAAGATTAACGCGTGGTACAGGCGGCTTAAATATTGAGGCAATTGCAGATAATTATTTAATGCTGTATCAGCAAAGCAATGATTTATGGACACATGAATTAGATTTACGTCCGTATCAGGAGCGCTTCTAAGATGAATAAGTTAGGACGATTATTTAAATCATCACAAAATGCTCAACCCTGTATGGTGGTCTTTGGTGAAAATATTGAGTTGTTGAGTCAAGCGTTTATCAATCTTGATTCAGATTATTCATTACATTTTTTTCAAGTAACACATGATCCATCTCAGCAAGATTTAAAAATTATCAGTTCTGAAAATCAAAGCACTATTATTCGATTGAATTTTTTGTCGAATACTTCATTAAAAAATCTGGTCAAATATATTCAACAACAGGGCTATAAGATTGAATTATGTATTATCCAGCCGAAGTTTGGGTGTGCTGATCATATCAATACTGTATCTGCTGAAATGATCGAGCAATATTGGCAAGCTACAGGTCTAAATGCAGTCAGTGTTTCGCAAGCTATGATTGCAAACATGCTTAAACAGCAAAAAGGAACAGTGATTTTCCTTGGTGCAAGATCAGAAGGTGCGGAAAAGCAAGCAGATTTATTGACGATGAGTATGTTTGCCAGTATTCGAGCTTTGTCACAGTCATTGGCAAGAGAGTTTCATCCTAAAGGAATTCATGTGGCTTACTGCACATTAGAAAAATGGGATGATCAGAATCCAAAGTTGATGCAATCGATTGCTCAAGTCTGTTGGCATCTACATCAACAACCGAAATCGACTTGGTCACAGGAACTCAGTTTGACCAATTAATTTGCAGGGAAAATTATAATTTACCTATGAAAAGAGCAAATGTGAAACAACATTTGCTCTTTTTAATCAGTGAAATGGATTGTTAGAAGAATCCAGCAGGTTTGGTTGAGTAGCTCACCAAAAGATTCTTGGTTTGTTGATAATGATCTAACATCATGCGGTGGTTTTCACGACCAATGCCTGATTTTTTATATCCACCGAATGCCGCATGTGCAGGATAAATATGATAGCAGTTGGTCCATACACGACCTGCTTCTACCGCACGACCTGCGCGATATGAGGTATGTGCAGAACGTGCCCAAACACCTGCACCCAGACCATAGATGGTTTCGTTTGCGATTTTAATGGCTTCATCAAAGTCTTTAAATGTCGTTACTGAAAGCACAGGACCAAAAATTTCTTCTTGGAAAATTTGCATACTGTTATGACCTTTAAACACTGTTGGTTCGATATAGAAACCCTCACCGACTTCTTGTCTCGCACTACCACCTGTCAACAGCTCAGCACCTTCTTCACGACCTGTACTGATGCAGCGTAAAATTTTCTCTTGTTGTTCAAGAGAAGCTTGAGCACCAATCATGGTTTCAGTATCTAAAGGATGTCCCACCTTGATTCGCTTGACGCGCTCAATGGCTTTTTCTAAAAATGCATCTGCAATGCTTTCTTGAACCAAGGCACGAGATGGGCAGGTACATACTTCACCTTGGTTTAGGGCAAACATGGCAAAGCCTTCTAGCGCTTTATCCAAGAAATCATCTTCTTTATCCATAATATCTTCAAAGAAAATATTCGGAGATTTACCACCCAGTTCGAGCGTTACGGGAATAATATTTTCTGTCGCATATTGCATAATCAACTGTCCAACTTGGGTTGAACCTGTAAATGCAATTTTAGCGATACGAGGACTGGTTGCGAGAGGACGACCGACTTCAGCACCATAGCCATTGATGACGTTCAACACACCTGCTGGTAAAAGATCTTGAATGAGTTCGAGAACTAATAAAATTCCAACTGGAGTTTGTTCAGCCGGTTTTAAAACCACGCAATTTCCTGCCGCAAGCGCAGGAGCAAGTTTCCAAGCTGCCATCAAAATCGGGAAGTTCCATGGGATAATTTGACCGACCACACCCAACGGCTCATGGAAATGATAGGCAATGGTATCTTCATCAATTTCTGAAATGCCGCCTTCTTGTGCGCGGATACACCCTGCAAAGTAACGGAAATGATCAATTGCCAATGGAATATCCGCTGCTAAGGTTTCACGAACAGGTTTTCCATTGTCCCAAGTCTCTGCCACCGCAAGCATTTCAAGGTTTTCTTCCATGCGATCAGCAATTTTAAGTAAGATATTTGAACGGAATGTTGGAGAGCTTTTATTCCATTCTGCTTTAGCTTTGTGTGCTGCATCTAGTGCCAGTTCAATGTCCTCGACAGAAGAACGCGGTATCTTTGTAAACACTTTGCCATCGACAGGCGAAACGTTATCGAAGTATTCTCCTCTAGTAGGAGCGACCCATTGACCACCAATGAAATTTTCATACTGTGGTTTAAACTGGACTTTTGAATTAGGTTGATTCGGATCGATGTAACGCATATAAATATTCCTTTGCTTATAATTGATCTTAAGCATCTACAGCTTTGGTATAAGGTACTTTTGTACGCTATTTCACTAGGATAGATCGGTGAAGGTTGGAGAAAGGTTGGAAACCATGCTCAAGTGTGAGGGATACACAAATGTTTACAAAACAAGAGCTAATACGGCAAAGACAGTCTATTGATCAGTTAAAGCAACAAAATAGTTTGTCTCCCCAAAGCGCTGAGAAACTAGAGCAGAGTATTGCGAGTTCTTGGCAGCGATCTGTATCGTCTTCAATTCCGAAAGAGCGCCTTGCAGCACCTTTACTTAGTCAAAATAAGAAAAATTCAAGTAGTTTGGATAAAGCCTTAAATGCTTGTGCTAACGAGTTAAGTCATATTGCAGCGCAGTCATCGATGGTGATCGCTGTGGGGGATGTTGGAAGTACCATTATATGGACAGCTTCAAGTACGCAAATGCAACGTGCTGCTGAAAAGGTACATTTCATTGCAGGTGGGCAATGGGCAGAGGAGGTCGTCGGTACCAACGCCTTAGCGTTATCGCTTAAAACGCAACAATCCAGTTGTGTGTTTTCAAATGAACATTATATGGAGTCGATTCATGATTGGGTTTGTTATGCCGCACCGATCATTGATCCGTATTCTAAGCAAGTCTTAGGTGTAGTGGATTTATCGACTACATGGAAAAAACATAATAGTTTAGGCGTATTAGCTGTTGAACGTTGCGCCTCGATTATTCAAACGGCACTGATCGAACAGCAACGACAACATTTATACATTCGTGCTTTTTCGACACCGCAGATTTTCTTTAATGGTAAATCGCTGGTGCTTACGCCACGCCAAATTGAGATTTTGGCAATATTGGTATTGTGTCCAAATGGCTTAAATCTAGAAAAATTGCATCAAGCTTTATATGGTGAACGTAAAGTGAGTATCGGCACTTTAAAAGCTGAAATGTCGCAACTGAGAGATATCTTAGGTGGAATGCTAGGTTCAAGACCATACCGTCTATTGGCAGATGTAGAAGCAGATTTTCTTTTGGTTGAACAAGCACTTGATTCTGGATATGTGGCTTCTGCATTGCAGTTATATAAAGGTGTTTTTCTCGCTAAAACTGAAAGCCCATTTTTATGTGCATGGCGAGATTGTTTAGAGTCGCGTTTAAGTGATGCGATCTTTAAAACCACAGAAACGGATTTATTATTGAAACACGTGGCTCATTTTCCTGAAGCAATCGATGCCGTTGAGCGTTTAATGGAGTTATTGCCGGCAGAGCATCCTGCGCATTTATCATTGAATAAGTTTAAAGATCTATTTTGAAATCATATTGCTTAAAATTAAGTGCTTGAATAGAGTAGTCAATTATAAAAAATGGGAATATAACCAATTTTATATTCCCAAAAAAGTAAGCCTGTCGTCGGAGTGCTTTGGCTTACTTTTGAGAGGAAATAAATTTAAAGTGCAGCTTTGAAAATCTCAACCACTTGAGCGTGGGTGGCTTTACGAGGATTAGTTAACATACAGGCATCTTTTTGTGCATTTTCAGCCATGATGGCAAGATCTTCGGTTTTCACACCAAGTTCGGTCAAACCAGAAGGAATACCAATCGAAGCGGATAGTTCTCGAATCGCATCAATTGCGGCGTATGCTGCTTCCGTTTCAGTAAAACCTTCCGTGTTGATCCCCATCAATTCTGCAATTTTTGCATAACGGTCTTGGCAAGCAATCAGGTTGAATTCGCAAACATGGGGTAAAAGCACCGCATTACATACGCCATGTGGAAGATTATAGAAACCACCTAGTTGATGTGCCATTGCATGCACATAACCGAGAGAAGCATTGTTAAATGCCATACCCGCTAAATATTGTGCATAACTCATGGCATCACGCGCTTCAATATTTTCACCATTGGCAACAGCAGGGCGTAACCATTGACTAATCATACTAATCGCTTTTTCTGCACAAGCATCAGTAATCGGATTTGCAGCGGTAGAAACATAAGCCTCGACGGCGTGGGTTAATGCATCCATCCCAGTTGCAGCAGTTAAACCTGCAGGTTTAGCGACCATGAGTTTAGGATCATCAATCGCGATCAGCGGCGTACAGCGCCAATCAACGATTGCCATTTTGACATGGGTGTCAGTATTGGTAATGATACAGAAACGGGTCATTTCAGAGGCTGTTCCTGCCGTAGTATTGATTGCGATGAGTGGTGTCATTGGCACGGTACTTTTATCAATACCTTCATAATCACGTATATGCCCACCACCAGCGGTGACTAAGCCAATGCCTTTGGCGCAATCATGTGAAGAGCCGCCGCCGAGAGAAACAATAAAATCACAACCATTGTCGTTATATGCTTGTACACCATTGTGGACATTGATATCGGTTGGGTTTGGTTCAGCACCTGCAAAGATATGGCTATCAACACCAGCATTTTTTAAATATTCTGAAATAGTTGCCGCCACACCAAATTTAAATAAGCCTTCGTCGGTGACAATGAGTGCTTTTTTAGCACCAAGATTTTGAGCTTTGATTCCAATTTCTTTGGCACAGCCAGGTCCAAAAAGTGAGACGCAAGGGATATAAAAACCGTTAGTTTGATCTGCAATATTCTTAAAAGCCATGGAGCGATTCCTTCTTCCATAATCCATTGTTTGTTATGCAGTGATTTCATCACTGTAGGCTTAGTATGCAGGGGGTGAAAATTTTTCCTACCTACCAAATACCTACCAAACGATGTCAGATAGTAGAATCATGATTTGATTATGAAAGTTTTAAAAAAAGATATGATTTTGGAATGAATCGCACTCAAAGTTAATGATTATGCAACAAAGCCTTTCATCTCTATGCGGTTATGTAATATTTAGTAGTTTATCCTGAAAATAAAAAAACGCACTGTACAATCAAAATTCACTCTTTTTTCACACTTAACTTAATACGTTAAAAAATATAGTAAAGCATAAATATTTAATCACATTTCTTCTTAATTCAAGTTGAAGGCAAAGGAGTAACCATGACTCTATTATTGATATTGCTTAGCTTGTTGATTCAGTTTGCTGTGTTGTGGGCTGTATTTTATTTCAAACTAAATCAAACAATTGGTAGTCTCGTTTCTGTTGCAGTTGCAGTCATCTGTGCTGTGTTTATTACACCGTGGAGTTTATTGGTTGGTATACCGATTATTCTAATGAGTATCGTGATATTAATTCCTGCACTACGTGAAGCACTGATTAGTCGCCCCGCATTTAATCTTCTCTCAAATGCGATGCCAAGTATGAGTACGACAGAAAGAGAAGCGTTAGAAGCAGGTACCAGTTGGTGGGAAAAAGAGCTATTTATGGGGGAGCCTGATTGGGAGAAATTTGATCAATATCCTTATCCAAAGCTTTCAACTGAAGAACAATCTTTTTTAGACAATGAAGTTGAGCAACTGTGTTCAATGCTAGATGAATGGCAAATTCATCATCACCAAAAAGATTTGCCGCCAGAAGTTTGGCAATTTATTAAAGATAAAGGGTTTCTTGGTTTAATTATTCCAAGAACATTCGGTGGTAAAGAGTTTTCCGCTTTTGCGCAAAGTCGCATTATGAGTAAGATTGCGTCACGATCTTTAACCGCAGCAGTAAGCTGTATGGTCCCTAACTCTTTGGGTCCGGGCGAGTTGTTGTTGCACTACGGAACCACTGAACAGAAACAGCGTTATTTGCCGGGTTTAGCTGATGGTACAGAAGTGCCTTGTTTTGGTTTAACCAGTCCTGAAGCGGGTTCTGACGCAGGTGCAATTCCAGATACAGGTATCGTGTGTTATGGAAACCATGATGGTCAAGAAGTCCTTGGTTTAAAAATGAATTTTTCTAAACGCTGGATTACTTTGGCTCCTATAGCAACCGTGATAGGTCTGGCGTTTAAGCTCTACGATCCAGATGGCTTGTTGGGAGATAAAAACAAAGTTGAATATGGAATTACGTGTGCCTTAATTCCGTCCAGCCATGAAGGAATTAAAATCGGGGCAAGACATCATCCCGGTGCCCCTTTTATGAATGGTACGGTTGAAGGGACTGATATCTTTATCCCGATCGACTGGATTATTGGTGGTCAAGAGAATGCTGGTAAAGGCTGGCGTATGTTGATGGAGTGTCTCGGTGTTGGACGCGGCATTTCATTGCCTGCATTAGCGACGGCTGCAGGGGAGATGGGTTATCTTTTAGTGGGTGCTTTTGCGAGTATCCGACAACAATTTAAAATCTCCGTTGGGCATTTTGAGGGTGTACAAGAAGCGACCAGTGATATTGCCAGTGATGCTTATATGCTGGAATCATTTAGATATCTAGTGACATGTGGACTCAATCAGGGTGGAACGCCAGCAGTAATGACTGCCATGGCGAAGTATTACGCTACCGAAACCATGAGAAAAGTGATTAATCATGGTATGGATGTGGTCGGTGGTCGTGCAATTCAGCTTGGACCACGTAACTTTCTTGCGTTGACCTATCAGTCTATTCCAGTGGCTATCACGGTTGAAGGTGCCAATATTTTGACACGTTCATTGATGATTTTTGGTCAAGGTTCGATGAGATGTCATCCATACTTGTTTGAAGAATTGCAATTGTTGCAATCAGAAGATAAAGCGGCGGCACTTAAACAATTTAGTCCATTGTTGTTTAAGCATTTGGCTTATACCTTTAATCGTGGTGCCAAAGCGGTGGCATTTGCTATCACGGGTGGATCTCGTGAAGGCTCTAAGCAAGCTGACGATTTTTCAAAACCGTATTATGCGGTGATCAATCGAATGAGTGCTGATTTTGCACTGACCGCAGATATGGCATTGGGTATTTTAGCTGGTGATTTGAAACGTAAAGAAATGCTTTCTGGACGCTTGGCGGATATCCATTCGCATCTATTTATTGCGACAGCGATTTTAAAATACTATGAAAATGGTCAACGCACAGCGTCTGATCAAAAACATGCTGAATTGGCATTGAATAAGGCCTTGTTTAATGCACAGGAAGCATTTTTCGGATTTTATGACAACTTCCCAATGAAAATTGCCGCGAAGTTGGTGAAATTGGTATGTTTCCCATTTGGTCGCCCAATTGCTAAACCATCTGATCAGTTGAAGCAGGACGTGGCTCAATTGCTGTTACAGGAAACGCCATTTAGAGCAGAGCTGAAAAAACATGTGTATTACAACACTGATGAAAGTGATGTGATGGGGCGCATGGAGTCTACTTTCCAAATGTTGTTAGCAATACAACCGCTTTGGAATAAGTTTAAAAAAGCAGAATCCAAAGATCAGTTTAAAGGGCTGTCATTTGAGGAGCATATTGCAGATGCCGTTGCTGTCGGTTTTATTAATACCACAGAGGCAGAACAGCTGTTGAAATACAATGCTCAACGTTATGACAGTATGCTGACGGATGTTTTTGATGAACATTTAGAAAAGGATCTGCCCTTAGAAAATCCACATTTAAAAACTTAGTCTAAATTAACATTGGAGCTACCAAGCCGTTTGATGCCATATCGTATCAAGCGGCTTTTCACTTGATAGGGACTTAAGTTTTATATGTAGAAAGTAAAATACTGGTTTCACTATTGTAAATCCCTGAAATATTGCGGATACGTTCAAGTGCCTTATCGAAGTTGATTAAACTGTCAGATTCTAACTCCACCAAAATGTCCCATTTACCATTGGTGGTATGTAAGCGTTCAACGGCGGATTCTAAGCGTAGTTCACGTATTACAGCTTGGGCTTTGGTACCTTCCACCATAATGCTCATCCATGCTCGAATCACATTTCTTTCAGCGTTGGGACGAAAGCGAATGGTATAGCCTGTAATGACACCCGTAGATTCCATGTATTCAATGCGCTTTTGCACAGTTGCTCGTGAGACACGTGCTTTGGCCGCCAAGTCGGTAATGGACATGCGTGCATTGTCTTTCAGTAATCCTAGAATAATATGATCTATATTGTTCATTTTGATATTTTCTATGCGCAAATTGATAAAAATTAATTCATTTTAATCATTAAAAGCAATTTTGTGAATCAATTTGATTCTTAATAATAATCAGTATATGAAGCCCAAAACATTTTTTGCGTGATGTGGCTGCGCAGAATGTGCATCAGGGATGAAAGGGCAGGAAACCCTAAATAAAAAGGGAATCTGAAAAAAACAGGGATAATTGATTAATTAAGGAACAGATGATGTCTTTATCATATACGGATCAAAATAGCGGTGCTTGGCAAACCTATCTCACTCAAATTGATCGAGTGGCGCCATATCTTGACGCAGACCTAAGCAATTTTATTAATACGTTGAAAACGCCTAAGCGTACATTAATCGTTGATGTTCCTATTGTCATGGATGATGGTTCGATCCGTCATTTCGAAGGTTATCGTGTTCAACACAATTTATCTCGCGGTCCTGGTAAAGGCGGTATTCGTTATCATCAAGATGTTGAGCTCAATGAAGTCATGGCCTTATCTGCATGGATGACCATTAAAACCGCCGTACTTAATCTCCCATTTGGTGGTGCAAAAGGTGGTATCCGGGTCAATCCAAAAGAATTGTCTCCGCGTGAGTTAGAGCGTTTAACGCGCCGTTTTACCAGTGAAATCAGTCCAATCATTGGTCCTCAAATTGATATTCCAGCGCCAGATGTTGGTACCAATGCCAACATTATGGGTTGGATGATGGACACCTATTCAAGTATTAAAGGTCATACAGTTACAGGTGTAGTGACGGGCAAACCTGTGCATTTAGGTGGTTCTCTAGGTCGTGTACGTGCGACAGGTCGTGGTGTATTTGTGACTGGTTTAGAGGTTGCAAAGCGTATTGGCTTAACGATTGAAGGCAGCAAAGTTGCTGTACAAGGCTTTGGTAATGTGGGTAATGAAGCCGCTTATTTATTTAGTCATGCAGGCGCGAAAGTGGTGTGTGTACAAGATCATACAGGCACGATTTTTAATGCAGATGGCTTAAATGTAAAAGCACTACAAAAGCATGTCACTGAGCAAGGTGGTGTCATGGGGTTTGCTGAGGCAACAGTCATTTCGAACGATGAATTCTGGGATGTCGATATGGACATTCTGATTCCTGCGGCATTAGAAGGTCAAATTACGGTTGAACGTGCTCAGAAACTAAAAGCCAAAATCGTATTGGAAGGTGCCAATGGTCCAACTTATCCAGAAGCAGATGATGTGTTCATCACACGAAATATTGTCGTGGTCCCAGATGTGATTTGTAACGCTGGTGGTGTGACCGTCAGTTATTTCGAATGGGTTCAAGACATGGCGAGTTATTTCTGGACTGAAGATGAGATCAATGAACGCCTCGATAAATTAATGATTCAAGCAACGGCAGATGTTTGGGAAATCGCACAGCATAAGGCATGTAGTTTACGTACTGCTGCTTATATTTTGGCATGTGAGCGTATTTTAAAAGCACGTAAAGAACGCGGTATTTTCCCAGGTTAATAAATTTAGTACATCAGCTTTAAACTGGGCTGTGAAGTTTAAAAACAGCCCAATGATCAAACAGGAAGTGAGTAAATAAAATGAGTAATGTCACGATTACACGTAGCAACTTTAATGACTGGATGGTTCCGGTTTTTGCACCAGCAAATTTCATTTTAGTGCGTGGTGAAGGCTCTCGTCTGTGGGATCAAAATGATAAAGAATATGTTGATTTTGCAGGTGGAATTGCCGTCAATGCATTAGGACATGCACATCCTGTTGCAGTCAACGCCTTAACTGAACAAGCACAGAAGCTTTGGCATATTGGCAATGGCTATACCAATGAACCGGTTTTACGCCTTGCGAAACAATTAGTGGATAGTACCTTTGCAGATAAAGTATTTTTCTGTAACTCGGGTGCAGAAGCCAACGAAGCCGCATTAAAACTGGCTCGAAAAATTGGTTTGCTCAGCGGCAATCCTAACAAAAAGAATATCGTTGCATTTAAAAATGCTTTTCACGGTCGTACCTTATTTACGGTTACGGCAGGCGGTCAACCGAAATATTCACAAGATTTTGCGCCATTGCCTGAAGGTATTGAACATACCGCATTCAATGATTTAGAAGCTGCGAAAGCAGTGATTAATGACAATACCTGTGCGGTGATTGTTGAACCAATCCAAGGTGAGGGTGGTGTTGTTCCTGCTGATCTTGAGTTCTTAAAAGGTCTACGTACGCTGTGTGATGAAAAAGGTGCAGTGCTGATTTTTGATGAAGTACAAACTGGTGTTGGTCGTACAGGTTCGCTCTACGCTTATATGAATACAGGGGTAACGCCAGATATTTTAACCACCGCAAAAGCATTGGGTGGTGGTTTCCCAATTGGTGCCATGATTACAACAGATAAATACGCCAATATGTATGCGGTGGGTGATCACGGTACAACCTATGGTGGTAATCCATTGGCCTGTGCTGTTGCTGGCGCTGTATTTGAGTTCATCAATACGCCTGAAGTCCTAGAGGGTGTGAAACAACGTCATCAATATTTCGTAGATGCATTAAATAAATTGAATGCTGAATATGATTTGTTCAAGGAAATTCGTGGTCAAGGCTTATTGATTGGTTGCGTTCTTAAAGATGAATATGCAGGTAAAGCAAAAAACATCGTGACCTTGGCAGGTGAAGAAGGTCTTTTAGCACTCGTTGCTGGCGCAGATGTGGTGCGTTTTACGCCATCATTGATTATCTCTCAGCAAGATATTGATGAAGGTCTAAGTCGTTTTGCTCGTGCTTTAGCACGTCTTTAATCTATTTGTGAGCATCTAACCATGATGATTGTTAGACATGCAGCGCATCGGGACTTAGATGATATTTATCGTTTAGCGCAACGAGCAGGAGAGACAGGCATTGGTCTGACCTCCTTGCCACGTAATAAAGAAATCTTGGCTGAACGTATTACACGAACAGCCAATACCTTGGCTGGCTTAGCTGAGAAGTCAGACGAGAGCTATTTATTTGTACTTGAGGACACCAGTCTACAAAAAATTGTGGGGGTGAGTGCGATTGAAGTTGCGGTGGGTTTAAACGAACCATTCTATAACTTCCGTGTGGCAACACAGGTGCATGCCTCGAAAACCTTAAATGTATATAAGGCTTTAGATACTTTGTTTCTGAGTAATGACCATACGGGTTGTAGCGAACTGTGTACGTTATTCCTTGATCCTGATTATCGTAAAAATCAAAACGGCAAATTTTTATCAAAGGTACGCTTTCTCTTTATCGCCGCATTTCAGTCGCACTTTAAAGCAAGACTGATTGCGGAGATGCGTGGTTATTCTGATCAAAATGGACATTCACCATTTTGGGATGCCTTGGGATATCACTTCTTTAATATGGATTTTGCGACCGCAGATTATTTGAGTGGAATCGGACAGAAAGTCTTTATTGCTGAATTGATGCCAAGATTTCCGGTTTATGTGGATTTATTACCCGCCGATGCTCGTGCAGTCATTGCGGAAGTTCATCCTCAAACCCTTCCTGCTGCGAAAGTATTGATGTCAGAAGGGCTTCAATATCAAGGCTATGTCGATATTTTTGATGCGGGGCCAACCTTAGAGGCCAATACTGCCGATCTACGTGCAGTCAAAGAAAGTCGTTTACTCACAGTCAAAATCACTGAGCAAATTGAAACGACAGATATTCACTATTTGGTTGCCAATGACCAATACCAAGATTATTGCGTGCTGTTAATCAATAACTGTGTCTCTGAGGACGATACTTTAATGATCACACCAGCACAAGCTCAAGCACTCCATGTTAGCGAACAGGACGAAGTGCGAGTTTTAGCATTAGATAAAATGGAGAATCACTAATGTCACAAGGTGCATTATTAATCAATGGTGCTTGGGTACAGGGAAAAGGTGCAAGCTTTATTAAAACCAATCCTGTGAGCAATCAACAGATTTGGGCGGGTCACGAAGCCAATGTTGTTGATGTTGATACAGCGTGTGCGGCAGCAAGAGACGCTTTCCCTGCATGGGCACGACTTGGATTAGAGCAACGCATTGCTATTATTGAACGTTTTGCAAGTTTACTTGAACAAAATAAAAATCAACTGGCTCAAGTGATTAGTCAAGAAACCAGTAAACCACTTTGGGAAACCTTGACTGAAGTCCAATCGATGATTGGGAAAGTCGCGATTTCAATTCGTGCTTATCATCAACGTACGGGTTTTAGTGAAACTGAAATGCCAGATGGCATCGCATCATTGCGTCATCGTCCTCATGGCGTACTCGCTGTATTTGGTCCCTATAATTTCCCTGGGCATCTCCCGAATGGTCATATCGTACCTGCATTAATTGCGGGTAATACGGTGGTATTTAAGCCAAGTGAGCTTACGCCATGGACAGCAGAAGAAACTGCAAAATTGTGGCAACAGGCTGGATTACCAAAGGGTGTGCTCAACCTTGTGCAAGGTGGTCGCACCACAGGTGAGGCTTTAGCTGCTGCTGAACAAATTGACGGTTTACTGTTTACAGGTAGCGCCAACACTGGCTATCACTTGCATAAACAAATGGCAGGTGCACCTGAAAAAATTCTAGCCCTTGAGATGGGCGGAAATAATGCCTTAATTATTGATGAAGCAACGGATATTGATGCAGTGGTGAATCTAGCCATCCAATCCGCTTTCGTGTCTGCGGGACAGCGTTGTACCTGTGCACGCCGCATTATTGTAAAACATGGTGCCAATGGTGATGCATTCATTCAACGTTTTGTTGAAGTCGCAAAAAACTTAGTGATCGGTGCTTGGGATGCAGAACCACAACCATTTATGGGTGGGGTAATCTCAGCGCATGCAGCAGATCAAATGATGGCAGCACAAAGCAAACTGATTGCTTTGGGAGCAAAGCCATTACTTGAAATGACCCGTCCTCAAGCTGACAGTTCATTACTTACCGCTGGCATCTTAGATGTGAGTGAAGTGAATGCAATCCCAGACGATGAATACTTTGGTCCTTTGACGACGATCTATCGTTATCACGATTTTGATGAAGCACTCAAAATCGCCAATAATACACGTTTTGGTTTAGCTGTAGGTTTGGTTTCTCCTGATCGTGAATTATTTGATCGAGTATTGATCGAAGCACGAGCTGGCATTGTGAACTGGAATAAACCATTAACTGGCGCATCGAGTGCTGCTCCATTTGGCGGTGTCGGTGCATCGGGTAACCATCGTGCAAGTGCATTTTATGCAGCAGATTATAGTGCGTGGCCGATGGCTTCACTGGAAAGTGATCACGTTACACTACCTTCAAAATTATCACCGGGCATTGTGCTCTAAGTTAAATCGTGCCGTGACGATATGGAGAAAAAAATGTCAGGTTATGAAATCAATTTTGATGGCTTGGTTGGACCAACTCACCATTATGCAGGTCTTTCTTTTGGTAATGTTGCTTCAACAAAAAACCGTAATAATGCATCGAATCCTAAATTAGCAGCCAAACAAGGCTTAATGAAGATGAAAGCCCTTGCGGATTTAGGGCTTAAACAAGGGGTGTTTGCTCCACAAGAGCGTCCACATGTTCCAACCTTACGCCGTTTAGGTTTTACAGGCAGTGATATTGAGGTGATTGCACAGGCAATGCGAACAGCACCTGCATTATTATCTTCACTCAGTTCAGCATCTTCTATGTGGACTGCAAACTCATGCACCGTGTCACCATCGGCTGATAGCGCGGATGGACGTGTACATTTTACAGCCGCAAATCTAAATAATAAGTTCCATCGCTCAATTGAGCATCATACGACAACGCGAATTCTTAAAGCGATGTTCGATAATGATATATATTTCGCGCATCATGAAGCCTTACCAGATGCAGCACTATTTGGTGATGAGGGAGCAGCCAATCATAACCGTCTTGGCGGTGGATATGAGCAGAAGGGCGTTCAAGTTTTTGTTTACGGACAGCAACAGCTCGGTGGTACGGTTGCGCCGAAGAAATTCCCTGCACGTCAAACTCGTGAAGCGAGTGAGGCGATTGCACGTTTACATCGTTTAGATGCAAAACGGACGGTATTTATTCAACAGAATCCTGACGTGATTGATCAAGGTGTATTTCATAATGATGTGATAGCGGTCAGCAACCAACAGGTACTTTTCCATCATCAACATGCGTTTTTGAATCAAACACAAGCCTTGGATGAAATTCACCAGAAAATGGCAGGGATTGAACAAGAGTTTATTTCGATCGAAGTCCCTGAAAACCGTGTGACGGTTGAGGATGCTGTTGCGACATATTTATTCAATAGCCAAATTTTGACACGCGCAGATGGTGGGATGAGTATCGTTGTACCTGAAGAGTCTCATCAAAACAAAGCGGTTTGGAGCTATTTGAATGACATGATTCAGATGGGCACGCCTATTGATGACATCAAGGTGTTTGATCTGCGTGAAAGTATGCGTAATGGCGGTGGACCAGCATGTTTGCGTTTACGTGTTGCGGTCAATCAAAAAGAGTTAGCAGCAGTTAATCCAAATTTATTTATGAATGACGACCTGTTTAAAACACTCAATCAATGGGTAGATCAACATTATCGTGATGAATTAACGCAGGATGATTTAGCTGATCCAAGTTTGTTGATTGAGAGTCGTACAGCATTAGATAAATTAACCAAAATTTTAGGTTTAGGGTCGGTTTATCACTTTCAACGCTAATCTTCGTAGTTAAAAGATTGATATGGATTTTCCTCAAATCCGAATGCTCACCATGGTATTGGATTTGAGGTGGTTAAACGAGGGAGTGATGGCATATGGTTGATCTACTAGAGTTGACTCTTGCGCAGCAAACACCTGAACACACTCAAGGTGAAACAGCTGAATTTACTTGGCAATGGCTCGGTGAAGGGGTGTTGGTCTGTACGCCTAAAACACACTATAACAAAGCCATCATACTGTCTGCCGGTGTGCATGGGAATGAAACGGCGCCTATTGAATTACTTGCAAAGATGATTCAAGACTTGTTTGCATGTCGTTTGCGTTTAACAGAACGGGTACTTTTTGTTTTTGGCAATACGCAAGCGATTCGCAAAGGTGTGCGTTATTTGGAAAATGATATGAACCGCATGTTTTGTGGTGCTTATCAGCAATTAACGATGGATGATGAAACCCAACGGGCTGCACTGCTAGAGCAAGTCACAACGCAATTTTTTCAACAAAGCAATGTTGATGCCCAACGCTATCATTATGATTTGCATACGGCAATTCGAGCATCATTACTTCCTGTCTTTGCTTTATTTCCTTATCAAACGCAACCTTACGATGATTTTCTGATTGAAAGTCTCAATGCTGCCGATCTTGATGCTTTGGTCTATCACAATGCTGTGGGTAAAACCTTCACACATTTTACCGCTGCGCATTTTCAGGCCGCGAGCAGTACTTTGGAGTTGGGTAAGGCCAAGCCATTTGGTCAAAATAACTTAGCTGAGTTTTCAGCGATTGATCAAGTGCTTCGCGCTGTAATTACAGGTGGAGTTTTACCTACACGACAAAAAACAACCATTCGCCAATTTAAGGTTGTGGATTCAATTTTAAAGCAAAGTGAAAACTTCCAACTACAGCTCGATGCAGCTGCCCCTAATTTTTCAACCTTTCATAAAGGCGATGTAATCGCGATGCAAGCGGCTGGAAATTATATTGCACATGATCAACAGGTTTGGATTTTGTTTCCAAATCCGAATGTGAAAATTGGATTAAGGGCAGGGCTCATCCTCAAAGAAATGATGTAGATAAAAATCAGTCTTAATATTAAAAGCGGTTCAAGGAAACGATGTACATGGAGTTTGAATATGGATATTCAGTAGAAACAAATTATTGAAAAATGAAGGATTCTCTTAATCATCTTTTTTAAAAATCGAAACAGCAAGGACAAGTTGTCATAAGAATACAATTGGAGTAATTGTGTATGAGTAATAACAATGAGAAGACATTTCTGACTGGAGATGTCTTGAGTGGGGACTATGCACCCCAGCAAGAATCATCTCAGCAATCGAATGTTTCATCATCTGGTGTGGTGGTTGGACAACCATTAAAACGAGCTATGACCAAGCGTCATTTGGTGATGCTCTCATTAGGTGGCGCGATTGGAACAGGACTGTTTCTTGGATCGGGAGATGTCATTTCTCAAGCTGGGCCTTTTGGGGCTGTTTTAGCTTACTTACTCGGTGGTGTTATTGCCTATATGGTGATGTTATGTCTCGGAGAGTTGGCTGTACACATGCCTGTTTCTGGGGCTTTTGGTGAATACGCTCGCACCTATATTGGTCCGGGTACAGGTTACATGGTGACTTGGTTGTATTGGTTGACATGGACTGCCACCCTCGGTACAGAATTTACTGCCGCGGCATTGCTTATGCAGGAATGGTTTCCTTCGGTTTCGATGTGGATATGGACATTAATATTTGCAGGTTTAGTTTTTGCACTCAATGTGAGTTCGACTCGTTTTTTTGCTGAGTCAGAGTTTTGGTTATCACTTGTTAAAGTGTTGACGATTATTTGCTTTATTGGTTTGGGGCTTGTGGCGATCTTTGGTTTTATTCCTTATCAAGGTCATGAATCAGCGCCATTGTTTAGTAAATTGACAGAACATGGTTGGTTCCCTCAAGGTATTTTTCCAATTTTTGCCACGATGCTGATCGTTAATTTTGCCTTTTCCGGCACTGAGTTGATTGGTGTCGCAGCGGGAGAAGCTGAGAATCCAGCTAAAACGGTCCCGAAAGCAATCAATGCTGCAATTTGGCGCTTACTGATTTTCTTTGTCGGTACGATAGTGGTGATTTGTGCCTTACTTCCATTTGAAATGGCAGGCCTCAATGCCAGTGGTATTAGTAGTAGCCCATTCGTTACGGTATTTAATTTTATTGGAATTCCGTATGCCGAAGATATTATTCGTTTTGTAATTATTACCGCATTACTTTCTGCAGCGAACTCAGGATTGTTTGCTGCATCTCGCATGATGTGGTCGCTCTCCATTCAAAAACAATTACCTAAAGTGTTTTCTACGCTCACTGCTTCGGGTACACCGATTATTGCGATTGTAGTCACCATGTTCGGTGCAATTCCTGGACTATTATCAGAGCATTTCGCACCAGAAACGATTTTTAAGAACTTGTTGGGTGTCGCTGCATTTACCATGGTTGTGGTATGGATTACGATTTGTATTAGTCAATTTAACTTCCGTCGACAATGGATCAAATCAGGTAAAACCGTTAAGGATCTGAAATTTGCTGCGCCATTGTTTCCTTTGACACCGATTTTAGGTGGCGTATTCTGCGTGATTACTTGCTTGAGTATGGTGGCTGATCCATCAATGCAAGTTGGTTTTGTCTGCTGTCTATTATTCATCATTGCATGTTATGCAAGTTACTATTTCTTTTATAAGGATAAATTGTCTTAAATGACACCATTATACTCAAGTACGTATACGTGAGATAAGATTTTAACGTATGCGTACTTTGCTAGTTAAACTTTTGCACCATTGTAACTTCATTTTGGACTTTATTTTGCCATACTATTTAGTCTCTAAATAATGATGCACTTTATATACAACCAGATAAATACAGTTTCAGAGCTTGATTAGTGTAAATTATTACAAGGCCAAAGTTCAGTGATGGATGGACTTGAGCAATGAAGATTAGATATTTGACGGTGAAGTGAACGAGTACGGTATGACAGTAAATCCAATTAAAATCAAAAAACCTTTGTATATCCCTTATGCTGGAAACGCGCTTTTAGAATTACCTTTGTTAAATAAAGGTTCTGCTTTTACTGAAGACGAACGTGAACGATTCAATTTACATGGTTTGATCCCTAACAATATTGAAAATATTGAAGAACAGACACAGCGTTCGTATCAGCAGTATTTATCTTTTGGCAGCGACTTAAATAAACATATTTATTTAAGAAACATCCAAGATACCAACGAAACGCTTTTTTATAATTTATTAAGTCAACATTTAGATGAAATGTTGCCCATTATCTATACCCCTACTGTAGGCGAGGCTTGTCAACGCTTCTCTGATATTTATCGTCGTCATCGCGGTATTTTTATTTCTTATGGTGAGAAAGAATATATCGATCAAATTATCCATAATGTGAATAAGCGTAATGTTAAAGTTATCGTGATCACGGATGGTGAGCGCATTCTCGGTTTGGGGGATCAAGGGATCGGCGGTATGGGGATTCCGATTGGAAAGCTGTCGCTATATACAGCATGTGGTGGGATTAGTCCTGCCTATACATTGCCGATCACCATTGATGTGGGAACCAATAACCAAGCATTATTAAATGATCCGATTTATATGGGGTTGAAGAGTCCGCGGATTACAGGTGAGGAATATTACCAGTTTGTAGAAAAAATTATTTCTGCAATTCGTAAACGCTGGCCTAATGTGCTTATCCAGTTTGAAGATTTTGCGCAACATAATGCGATGCCTTTACTTAATCAGTATCGTGACAGGATTTGTTGCTTTAATGACGATATTCAAGGTACGGCAGCAGTCACCGTTGCGACACTGATTGCAGCTTCACGTGCACAAGGTAAACAACTTAAAGATCAGACTATTACCTTTGTTGGTGCAGGTTCTGCAGGTTGTGGTATTGCTGAGCATATTGTACGACAAATGATCGATGAAGGCTTAAGCGATCATGAGGCGCGTTCACGGATTTTTATGGTGGATCGCTTTGGTTTGATGACTGATCAACAAGCAAATTTATTAGATTTCCAGAAAAAATTGGCAACCCCAGTCGCTGCGATTCAATCATGGGAAGGATTTAGTGACAATATTGCCTTGTTGGATGTGGTGAAGAATGCCAAACCGAGCATTTTGATTGGCGTATCTGGACAGGCTGGATTATTTAGCGAAGAAGTGATTAAGACTTTAGCTAAATATTATAAGCATCCAATTATCTTGCCATTGTCGAATCCAACCTCCCAAGTTGAGGCGCAACCTAAAGATATCATTGAATGGACACAAGGTTCAGCAATTGTAGCAACAGGTAGTCCGTTTGCCCCTGTGTATTATGAAGGCAAACCTTATTCGATTGCACAATGCAATAACTCATATATTTTCCCTGGGATTGGACTGGGTGTGCTCGCTTGTGGAGCGACACATATTAGTGACTCAATGTTAATGGCGGCTAGTACCGCTCTGGCAGATTGTTCTCCTCGATTGAAAAATCCAGCAGCTGATTTGTTGCCAAATATCAATGATATTCAACAGGTTTCAAAGTTTATTGCCTTTAAAGTAGCAAAAGCAGCGATGGCAGATGGCTTGGCTGTTCCAATGAGTAATGATCTACTCAAGACGGTGATCGATGATAACTTCTGGACACCTGAATATCGTCATTATCGTCGGGTAACCTTCTAATCCCTTTTTTTAATTTATACTGCCTTTCGAAAGGAGGGCAGTGACTAAATTAAATCTTAGAATCGAATCTTGAAGAAACTTTAATTACTTATTTCAGTTAAATAAAATCGGTATTGCAAGAACAGTTACACATCCCATACCCGGTGTATACATACCCTACAATTTATACCGCTTTCGGCTATGGGAAAATAATTGTAATTGTTTGCTTTTTTATTATTTGGGTGTTGGTTGTGAAGTATATTTTTTTATCAAGTATTTTGTTTTTTGGACTTGTCGGCTGTACTTCGATTACGACAATGTCATCTGAGCAATTTAATCAACTTAGCACGACACAACTTCCATTTTCTGGCAATTGGTCAGGGCAAGTCGGAGAAGCATCCGCGGTACTACATTTAAATCGTCAAGGCCATGGAAAACTTTGTATTGATAATAGCAAAGAAGTCATGTCGTACCGAGTAAAATTAGTGAATGACGTGCTTTATAGCGATCAAGGTCTAAAGTTTAACGTAAAATCGATCAATGCATCACAAGCCAATCTGCATATGCGTATGCTCGGATTGGGTGTAACATTTGAATTAAATAAAGATGATGCATTAAACAATGTAACGTCTAATTGTAAAACGTTTATAAATTCCTAAACGATTTAGTGTCTATTCATCTAATCTGTCAAAATCTAAAATCATTTAACCTTTGCTGCCAATAAAGAGTTATTTATGTTATCAGCGCACGTTCATGCATTTGCTTTATTTTTCTCATTGCTAAATCCTTTCCTAATGAGTGTTTATATGGTGGGGATGATTCGCAATACCGATGCTAAGATATTTAACAAGGCCTTGATTCAGGGGAGTTTTATTGCTTTAGCTGTATTTATATTGTTTGCTTGGGGTGGGGAAAGTATTTTTAGTCGTTATTTGAATGTGCGTTTTGAATCATTCCAAATCTTTGGTGGTTTAATCTTTTTGGTCATTGGCTATCGTTATGTATTCCAAGGTGCGGAAACAATTGGTGAAATGCGCGGTGCGCCCGAACATCTTGCTGGAACTATTGCGATGCCATTTATGATTGGCCCAGGAACGATTAGTGCTGCTGTTGTTACAGGGGTTACTGTGCCTTTTATTAGCGCGGTTGCTGTGATTACACTCACTTTATTTTTGACCTGTAGTATTTTGATTTTAATGAAATATGGGCATGATCATTTACGATATAAACATGCCAAATACATCGACCGCTATTTTGATATTGTTGGTCGTTTATCTGCATTGCTGATTGGTACGATTGCGGTAGATATGATTGTCAATGGAGTAACAGGTCTTATCCAATCAACACAATAAAAAAATAGATAATTGAAACATCGATTTTAGGGATTAAATTGAGAGACTAAATCAATGAAATTTAGTCTCTCTTTCTACTAATTATGGCGCATAATATTCAATAAGAAAGAACGCTTTTTTTGTGAGTCCTTGTCTATGAATCCATTAGACCAAATGAATCAAATTCCTGATGATCAATCAGAGCTCACGATGTCAGTACTGATGACACCTGACATGGCCAACTTTTCAGGCAATGTTCATGGTGGTGCGATTCTAAAGTTGTTGGATCAAGTGGCGTATGCATGTGCCAGTCGTTATTCAGGAAGTTATGTTGTTACGCTGTCAGTAGATAAAGTAAATTTCAAAGAACCTATTTATGTGGGTGAGTTGGTCACATTCTTGGCAAGTATCAACCATGTAGGACGTACCTCAATGGAGGTCGGGATCCGAGTGGAAGCACAAAATATTCAAGATCGTACGATACGACACACCAATACTTGCTATTTCACAATGGTTGCGGTCGATGAGGAGCGTAAACCGAAACAAGTTCCGCCTTTAAACTTAAACACAGACTGGAAACGTTGCCGTTTTGAGGCCGCTGAACAACGCAAAGAAATGCGTTTACAAGAGGTGCATCAGCCTTCATGTAGTATTTTTAAGTCCTCTTCTTAAAAATGATATCTATAAAAAAGATCGAACCGCAGCATGGTTCGATCTTTTTTTTGTTTATTATGAAATAGGGTCAAATCATAATAAACCGATTTAAAAGCAGAGGTAAGTTTTAAATCTATGTCGTATTAGTTTGCAACTGGTGCTGATGCTGGAGCAGCTTCACTTGATGCATCAGTAGCTGGTTGTTCTTGAGTAGAAACAACAACACGCTCGTCAGTCTGAGCTTCAGTTTGCACTTCATCAGCAGTTGCAGCGAAAGTTGTAGCCGCAGCAAGTGTAAGTGTTGTCGCAAGAAGAGTTTTGATAAGTTTCATTGTTGGCATCCTTAATTTCAGTTTCAATAAAAACAGCCTAAATTTGTAGATTAACCACGAATCTAGACATGTGCTCCATGCTATGTGCCAAAGTTCATTGCGGCAATGTTCTTAACAATCTATTACGTTGATCTTAACAATTCGCAAAGTTACTCATGTTTATGTACTTACTCTGTAAACCCTGAGCAAAGAATTCAGAATTAAAATGTATGAAAATATGTTTTTTTGGATAAAAAATAAACTAATTATTTACGCAGATTAAACATTTAATAAGAGTTGATAAGATTAACTTAATTGGATAATTCATTTATATTTTAATTTTAAATATGGATATTAGATCGCTAATGTGATTTATATCACTTTATTCTTTATTAATGTGGTTATTTTAAAGTTTGTAATTTTGAGAGGAAAATTTTATTTCTACAATTTTCCGCATTACAATTCCTTAAATTCTTATTCTTGAGTATGTCGTGAAAATTATTGCTCGCAAAGCAGTTCCAACTCATATTATTTCTGGTTTTTTAGGGGCGGGTAAAACCACGCTATTGCAGCATTTATTGACCCAAAAACCGAAAAATGAGGTTTGGGCAATTCTCATGAATGAATTTGGGCAAATTGGTGTTGATCAACAACTGATCACACAGCAGTCAGGTTATGCAGTCAAGGAATTATTAGGTGGCTGCTTGTGTTGCAGTAGTCAGTTGCCTATGCAGATCGCGTTATCTCGATTACTGAGTGAAAGTAAACCAGATCGACTGTTTATTGAACCAACTGGGTTGGGGCATCCAGCGCAACTTTTGGAGCAGTTGACTGAACCACATTGGCACAGTAGCTTGGATATGCGTGCATTGGTGGTCGTGGTTGATGGTAGCCGTTTACATGACAAACCATGGGTGCAACAGCATCTTTATACCGATCAATTAAAGGCTGCACAAGTCGTTGTAATTTCGCACAAAGACGGTATGAATGATGATGATCAGCAAGCCTATATTCAATTAAAACAAGAATATCAAACTTATGTGCAGTCTTGGATTGAAGCTGAAAATGGGCAAGTTCCACTTTTACAGCTTGATTTACCTTTAGTGCCAGTGCAACGAAAAATTCAGCCGTTACTGCGTCAGCAAATGACTCAGCAAAATGAGAGCGAGACGCAAGAAATCAAACAGCTCCCTTATCATTATGTAGAAACAGCTCAAGGCTATACCGTAGCTGGATGGAAATTTCCGAAACGATGGCAATTCAAGTTTTATGATGTCTTAGATCTATTATGTACACAACAGGATTGGATTCGAATCAAAGCAATCTTTTATACCGATCAGGGCTGGAAAAGTTTTAATTTTAATCCTGAGCAATTCAATTATAAATCTACAGAGGAAAGTATTGATAATCGAATCGAAGTAATTATTCAGGATTCAGTTCAACATGATTGGTTATTATTTGAAACGCAGTTGTTGGCTTGTCGCGTAGATGGCTTAGAATCAATATGAATCTCCGCATTTGTTGAGCAAAATAGAGTATGCTTAGCGCCAAATTTGAGGACATGATTCATGGCGCTAAAAGCAACAATATATAAGGCAGATCTTAATATTGCCAATATGGATGATCACATTTACGCGGATTATCAACTAACACTTGCTCAACATCCTTCAGAAACCATCGAACGTTTAATGGTTCGTATTTTGGCTTATGCTCGTTATGCTGATGAGCAATTAGAATTTACCAAAGATCTATTTGAAACAGATGAGCCTGCTTTATGGCAGAAGGACTTAACGGGTTTATTAGAAAAATGGATTGAAGTAGGTTGTCCTTCTGAAGATAAAGTCAAAAAGGCAAGTGCACGATGCAAACGTGTTGCGGTTGTTACCTATGGAAGCCAAGCGCAAGATTGGTGGCAAAAAAACACTAAAATCAAAACATTGACGAATGTTGAGGTTTGGCAATTAGCACCAGAAACCAGTGAAGCTTTAGAGAAATTGTGCGAGCGAACGATGCAATTGCAACTCAATATTATGGATGGAGAGTGGACATTGTTAAGTGACAAAGGTCAAGTCGACATTCAGTGGCAACAATTGCAATAATTTTCGATAGTATTAATGTCGTTTGGAGAGATGAAATGAGTGCAGAGTTACAGATTATTGATCTGAAAGTTGGTGAAGGTAAAGAAGCCGTCAAGGGGGCATTAATTACCACACACTACACTGGATGGTTGGAAGATGGAACACAGTTTGATTCCTCACTTGATCGTGGAAATTACTTTGAAACAGTGATCGGCACAGGACGTGTAATCAAAGGCTGGGATCAAGGCATTATGGGAATGCGGGTCGGTGGAAAACGTAAATTGATCGTACCTGCATATCTTGCGTATGGTGAGCGTAAGATGGGAAAAATTATTCCTGCCAATTCAAATCTAATTTTTGAAATTGAGCTTTTTGATGTGAAAACTCGCGACGAATAGCTTGTCTGATCGTTGATCGACATTACGTGATTTAGTTTCATGATGATTCTAAATCACGTTAAAAATCATAAATATAAGTTTAAAAAAAGCGATACCGATTATTTTTATACAAGATTATGATTTTACATAATTTTTCATTTATCTGATTTTTATCACAGCCTAAGAAAAAAAGATTGATTCTATAAAATTGGCTATATATCTTTGAGATTAAAGAGCAAATTTTTTAAATGATAATAACTTGCCTAAAATCAACAGTTCTGGTCTTTCAAAAAAATTGCTCATAAAGTTGTAATCAACGTGTGGTCCACAAACGCTGAAGGCAATTTAGATTATAAAAATGCGGTATTAAGCCAACAAGTCATAAAAAATTTTGAATGGGTAGAACAATATATGAATGATTATTTGGATATCACGGCATCTGAGCTATTGAGAGAATTACATCACTTCTTCTTGATTGATACTTATGATGGTGCTGAAACAGGTTTTTGGGTGAATGAAAAAGCATTAATTGATAAACATTATTGGCTTGATGGTGAGCATAAAGTTGAAATTGTCAGAGAACAAAGTGCAACCCATTTACATGCCCAACATAGTTATCGAATTACTTTATTGAATCAGGATGAAGGCGATGTTGTTTTATTAAATTATGATGGGGTAAACAAAAAGGTACTTACTTTTCGGCGCGGGGAGTGGGTAAATCGCATGTATAAATATTTTTATCAAAAAGAACGCCATTATTTACAACAGCTTGCTGAGCATCCCAATTTTCAAGTGATTGATTATTAAATTTTAGACATAAAAAAACCAGCTTACGCTGGGATTTTTTAGCACCAAACTTCACTTGTTGAAGAATGGTGCCCGAGGCCAGACTCGAACTGGCACGCTTTGTGGGCGGGGGATTTTAAATCCCCTGTGTCTACCGATTTCACCACTCGGGCATGAGCGCAATAATAGAGGACACTTTAAAACTTGGCAAGTATAAAACTGATTGTTTGCTTTCTTTTCAATCAATTCATGTGTTTATCGGATAAAACTAGGTTGATTTTCATCATTTATTCATCAAATTGAGATCAAAGTTTCATATCAAAGACTTATTTTTAGCTATTTGTAGTGATAAAAACTAAGGTAGCTATCCAATGACAGCAAAAATTTCACGACGGGAACTGATTCAAAAAAGTTTATTTGGTTTTGGGGCTTTATCTTTATCTGCCAGTTTAACAGGATGTAATAACAGTTCAGATAAAGAAAACCATTCGCTGAAAGTCAGTTTTGAGCATGGCGTTGCAAGTGGTGATCCATTGCAGGATCGTGTCATTTTATGGACTCGATTAACGCCGAATGATGCGAGTGCACGTTTACAAGTGACTTGGCAGATTGCGTTAGATCAACAATTTAAACAAATCATCAAAACCGATATAGTCATCACCACAGCATCGGATGACTTTACGGTAAAAGTTGATGCGACGGGTTTGAAAGCGGACCAAAGTTATTTTTATCGTTTTATCTTTGGAGACAAGATTTCTCCTGTTGGGCAAACCAAGACTTTAGCTGTAAATACCTCAAAAGTAAGTTTTGCAGTGTGTTCTTGTTCTAACTATCCAGCAGGCTATTTTTATGTTTATCGTGAGATAGCAAAGCAAAACGTCGATGTGGTTATTCATCTTGGTGATTATATTTATGAATATGGTGCAGGTGAATATGCTTCAGAAGATGCTGTTCAATTAGGGCGAACCTTAGCTGCTGATAATAATCAGGAAATTATCAAATTAGATGATTATCGCAAACGCTATGCTCTATATCGTCAGGATCCAGATCTACAAGCAGTTCATCAACGCCATCCATTCATCGTGGTTTGGGATGACCATGAGTTAGCCAATGATGCATGGCGGGATGGGGCTGAGAATCATACAGAAGAAACATCGGAAGCAAAGAACGAAGGTAAGTTTTTAGAAAGAAAATTAGCAGCTCTACAGGCCTATTTTGAGTGGATGCCAATACGTCCTGTCGATAATCAACACACCAAAATTTATCGCCAGTTTGATTTTGGGGGGCTTGTCAATTTAATGATGCTAGATACGCGAATTATTGCGCGCGATAAGCAGTTGGACTATGCGAACTATATGACAGCGAATGGTTTGGATATTGCAAAATTCCAAGCAGATCTCACTAATCCAGCACGTACTCTAATGGGGGAAACTCAGCGTGAGTGGTTATTGGGGAGTAAAGAGAAAAATATCGTAGGTGTCTTGCAAAGCTCAACTGCAACATGGAATGTATTAGGCCAACAGATTTTAATGAGTAAAATGCAGATTCCTGCTGAGTTGTTATTTTCTTTGGCTGAGATTACTTCTGGTCAGCCAAGTGCCGATACATTAACCAAAATGCAAGCACAGATTAAAGAACTGGTCACTTTAAAGATGCGTTTAAAACAAGGTGATCCAACTTTAACGTTACAAGAAAAAGCACGTGTCCTAACGGTTGCACCTTATAACTTGGATGCATGGGATGGTTATTTTGCTGAGCGTGAAATTCTGTATGGTACTTTGGCACAATTAAAAAAGAAAATTGTTGTGTTAGCAGGGGATACGCACAATGCATGGTCGTCTAACTTATATAGTCAAGATGGCGCTTTTGTTGGTGTTGAGCTTGCAACCAGTTCGGTATCTTCACCGGGTATGGAAAAGTATCTCAATATTCCAACTGATCAACTACAACAATTTGAATTTGCATTTACGACCTTAATCGATGAGTTGAACTATTGTAATTTAAACCAGCGCGGTTATTTGATGGTTGAGTTTAATGAAGAAAAAGTTCACTCAGAATGGATTTTCGTTGATTCAATTAAAAAATCAGAATATCAAGTTGATACTGCTAGACACTATCAGTTGGATTTAGATTTGGATTTATTGCCGATTCAAACGAATCAGCAAGTCGCATAATCATTTGACTCGAAAAGCCAAGGCGTTGCACTTGGCTTTTGTTTTTTGATTTATTAAATTTCAGGTATAAAAAAACCAGCTTACGCTGGATTTTTATTGCACCAAACTTCAGTAGTTGAAGGATGGTGCCCGAGGCCAGACTCGAACTGGCACGCTTTGTGGGCGGGGGATTTTAAATCCCCTGTGTCTACCGATTTCACCACTCGGGCTTTACCAATGGAGGCGGAGGTCGGAATCGAACCGGCGTACACGGAGTTGCAGTCCGCTGCATGACCACTCTGCCACCCCGCCATCTCTTGGTGATGCACATATTAGCAATCTTTAGAAAAAAAACAATAGTGTTTCTAGCGAATATGCACATAAAAACAACATCTAAAAGAATATTGCTCAAATTATCATGTATTATTTACGCTATTGATTGATACCCACTTTGGAGATGCGCTGTGGCATTGGTTTTAGACGGTCGTGCATTAGCAACACAAATCGAAGCTGATTTGTTAGTACGTGTAGAAGCATTAAAAGCAAAATCGGGACGTACCCCAATTTTGGCAACAATCTTGGTTGGTGATGATGGTGCATCTGCAACTTATGTACGTATGAAAGGTAATGCGTGCCGCCGTGTTGGAATGGATTCACTTAAAGTAGAACTTCCAAAAGAAACAACCACAGAACAATTATTAGCTGAAATTGAAAAATTAAATGCAAATCCTGATGTACACGGTATTTTGCTTCAACATCCTGTTCCAGAACAAATTGATGAAAGAGCATGTTTCGATGCAATTTCATTAGAAAAAGATGTCGACGGCGTAACCTGTTTAGGTTTTGGTCGTATGGCGATGGGTGAGTCTGCTTATGGTTCAGCAACGCCAGCAGGTATCATGACGATTTTGCAAGAAAACAAGATTGAAATCGCAGGTAAACATGCGGTTGTTGTTGGTCGTTCAGCGATTTTAGGTAAACCAATGGCAATGATGCTATTACAAGCCAATGCTACCGTGACGATTTGTCATTCACGTACTCAAAACCTTCCTGAGCTGGTGAAGCAAGCTGATATTATTGTGGGTGCAGTCGGTAAGGCTGAATTAATTCAGAAAGACTGGATTAAACAAGGCGCGGTTGTTGTTGATGCTGGTTTCCATCCACGTGAAGGCGGTGGCGTAGGTGATATTCAATTAGTCGGTATTGAAGAAGTTGCATCAGCTTATACACCAGTTCCTGGTGGTGTAGGTCCGATGACGATTACCACATTGATTCGCCAAACAGTAGAAGCTGCTGAAAAGGCTTTAGGTTAATATTTTGACCCCTCTAATATAGAGGGGTTTTTTTCAAGAATTAAAGAACGATGAGCTGTACATTCCAATTTGCGAAAGCGCCTGAGCAATTGCTAAAAGCACTACACGAAGTTATTCCAAATACTGATTTATTGGCTCAACAACTGCCAGAAACTCCAATTTCCTTATGGTTGATTCCACCTGTATTTCCTACTGATCGCTTAGACGATGAGGTTATTCGACGAATTTGGAATGAAACACCGTATTGGATTTTTTGTTGGGCATCGGGTTTGGCGATGGCGCAATGGTTATTGGCAGAACCCCATCACGTCAAAGATAAAGTGGTGTTAGATTTTGGGGCAGGCTCAGGTGTTGTTGCAATTGCGGCAAAGATGGCAGGCGCAAAACGAGTTATTTGCTGTGACATTGATCAAGTGAGCTTAGCGTCATGTCGTGAAAATGCATTACTGAATAATGTCGAACTTGAATATTTAGATGATCTGTATAAATCTGAACAAGTCGATGTTTTGCTTGCAGCTGATGTTCTTTACGATCAGTGTAATCGCTTCTTTTTGGATGAGTTTTTAAAGTTCGCGCCTGAAGTCTGGGTTGCAGATAGTCGAGTGAAAAACTTTAGCCATCCACATTATATTAAGTTGGATGAGCGGAGTGCGACAACGTGGCCTGATTTAGATGAAGCCAAAGAGTTCAGAAATGTAAGCTTTTATCGAACTAAGTGATTGGCTCTACTTGATTTAAAATATCAAAACTCAACACAATCCTATGGTATAGCATGTTAAAACATGTAGTGATTTAGGTGATCTTATAATTACACCAAATCAAACAAAATAGAGCAGGAGAGTGGCATGGATATTCAGCAAACAGATGATGGCAAGCATGGTGTTTTTAAACTATTGGATGGTGAGGTGATCGCTGGCGAGATGGCTTATACATGGGCCGGCGAAGAAATGCTTATTATTGACCATACCGATGTGAATGAGAATTTCAGAGGACAAGGTGTTGGTCGTCAACTCCTTGATGCATTAGTTGAGTTTGTGCGTCAGCGTCAGGTCAAAGTTATTCCGCTGTGTCCTTTTGCAAAATCTGTATTTGATAAAGATCCATCTATTCGTGATGTATTAAAAGCATAAGTAAAATAGGATGTATTTAGTTCTGATCTATATACATCCAGTTTCTGATGAGTTAATTATGAGCAGGTATAGCGAACAACAGTTAGCGTTGTTGGTTTAGCTTCAAGTGCCTGACGAGTTGCATAGCCAGTCGTATTATTAAAATCTGGTGAGTTCGATAGACCAAAAGTTGCGCGACTGTTACCGAGCTGAACACCATATTGTTCTTGCTTGGTTGGGTTCATGATTTCATTGGTACTGAGAATGTTTAATTTATAATTTCTCTCTGCACCGAGCACTTGTTTACAGGCATGTTGGAGTTTTTTCTCATCTAGATTTGCATTGCCACGGGCAGAAAGTGTATATGCAATTGTTGCGGAAGTTGCTGTTTTACTTTCAATTTGATAACCCTTTTCACCATTATATTGATGTGAAGTGCTCTGACACGCAGTAATTAAAAGTGTACCGCCCACAATAAAAAGTAAATTGGTTTTTTTCATTTCAATCGTCCTGTTATTTCTGGTTTTAGTATCGCATAAAATAAATTTTGAATTGTTAGGAATCTTTAAAAGTTCTGCGTTTCGTCAATTTTATATTCAAATTTAAAGAAAGAATTTTCGTTTACGAACAATTTTGCATATAATCTGCCGAGTTTTTAATTTAATGCAAAAGTCATTGCTTTATTGCGATATTGCTACCCGTTTTTCGGGCGTTTAATTTATTGCTCAAATAGGAGCTGTTGATGTCCAACAAATCCTAAAATAAGGCAGGTCTGGTTAGGTATGTCATGATCTCTACAGATAGTCAAAAAAAATATGTTGTTGCATTTGATCAAGGTACAACGAGTTCACGTGCAATCGTATTGGATCACGATGCGAATGTCATCACTATTGCTCAGCGTGAATTTACGCAAATTTACCCGCAACCAGGTTGGGTTGAGCATGATCCTATGGAAATCTGGGCGACTCAAAGCGCAGTTTGGGTTGAAGCCTTAGCACAAGCGAGCATTTCTAGTGATGAAATTGCCGCGATCGGGATTACCAACCAACGTGAAACTACGGTGATTTGGGATAAAAAAACAGGTAAGCCTATCTATAATGCGATTGTATGGCAAAGCCGACAAAGCAATGAAATTTGTAATCAGCTCCGCCAAAATGGCTGGCAAGATTATGTGCGAAAAGTAACAGGGTTAGTAATTGATCCTTACTTCTCGGCGACTAAAATCAAGTGGATTCTTGATCGTGTTGAAGGCAGCCGTGAGCGTGCAGAACGTGGTGAGCTTTTATTCGGGACGATCGATACATGGTTAATTTGGAAATTAACCAATGGTCAAGTGCATGTTACAGACTATACCAATGCCTCTCGTACGATGTTATTCAATATTGAAACTTTGCAGTGGGATGACAAGCTGCTTGAGGCTTTAGATATTCCAAAGGCAATGTTGCCTGAAGTGCGTAGTTCTTCTGAGGTGTATGGTTATACGCATACCATTAGTGGTCAGGAAATTGGTATTCCAATTGCAGGTATTGCAGGTGATCAACAAGCTGCATTGTTTGGGCAGATGTGTGTTGAAGTTGGCCAAGCCAAAAATACCTATGGGACAGGTTGTTTCTTACTCATGAACACTGGTGAGCGTATGGTTCAATCGGATCATGGCTTGTTGACGACGATTGCTTGTGGTGCAAAAGGCGAAGTGAACTATGCGCTAGAAGGAGCTGTTTTTAACGGTGGCTCTTGTGTGCAATGGTTACGCGATGAGTTAAAAGCGATTAATGATTCACATGACTCAGAGTATTACGCAACCAAAGTCAAAGATAGTAACGGGGTGTATGTGGTACCCGCATTTACTGGGCTTGGCGCACCGTATTGGGATCCTACCGCTCGCGGTGCAATTTTGGGCATTACTCGTGGTGTGAGTATTGAACATATCATCCGTGCAACTTTAGAATCTATTGCTTATCAGACGCGTGATGTTTTGGACGCAATGCAACAAGATTCTGGTGAGAAATTGCGAACCTTACGTGTAGATGGCGGGGTCACTGCAAATAACTTCTTAATGCAGTTCCAAGCAGATATTTTATCCACCTCTGTAGAGCGTCCTGCGATGAAAGAAACTACAGGAATGGGCGCAGCATTTTTAGCGGGTCTTGCTGTCGGTTTTTGGTCGGATTTAAACGAGTTAAAGCGTAGAATGACGATTGAAAATACTTTCACGCCAGCATGTACGCAGGAAGAAACTGAAAAACTCTACACTGGCTGGCTAAAAGCTGTAGGTCGTACCCGTGATTGGGCTGAGGATTAAGCAGAACAATCACAGCGTTATATTGATTTGAAATAGCATAGGATGGATGAGCATGAGCTTGATACTACGCCAACAAAAAACCCTTGAGCTTGTACGGGAACGTGGCTATATCAGTATTGAAGAACTTGCTCAATATTTCGATGTGACACCACAGACGATTCGTCGTGATATTAATCAATTGGCTGATGAAGGTTTGCTGCGTCGCTATCATGGCGGCGCAGCACATGATTCAACGGTGGAAAACACGGAATATACCACCCGTGTTGGTTACATGCTTGAAGAAAAGAGAACCATTGCAGAGGCTGTGGCGGCGGCTGTACCTGACCATGCTTCGTTGTTTATTAACATCGGGACAACCACAGAAGCCATTGCACATGCATTGTTAAATCACACTGGACTAAAAATTATCACCAATAATTTAAATGTCGCGAAGATTTTGAGTACTAAAGAAGATTTTGAGGTATTGATCGCCAGTGGGCGTGTTCGTCCAGATGGAGGGGTGATTGGTCAAGCAACCGCTGACTTTTTTAAACAGTTCAAGGCTGATTATGCTTTAGTCGGTATTAGTGGAATAGAAGAAGATGGCACATTGTTAGATTTCGATTTTCAAGAAGTCTGTGTATCACAAGAAATTATCTCAAGTGCTCGTCAGGTTTTCCTCGCAGCAGACAGTAGTAAGTTTGGTCGAAATGCAATGATTCGTTTAGGATCATTAAAACAAGTGGATTGCATTTTTACGGATCAACAACCCAATGAGCAATATATGAAGATGATCCAAGAATTAGACGTTGGTTTGATTATTGCGAAATAGATTTCATTTTCGAAAAACAACGTACCAAACTCTAATAAAAATTATTTAAAATCAATTATGTTTTCTTGTTTAGTGGAATGTCTCAGTCATTCCACTGCTTTCACTTAATTTTCATTTGAATAATTCAATACACAAAATGTCGATTGGTTTACGTTTTTGTGGCTATTTTATATTGTTAATTTTCATTTTATATGTTTAAATTTTCATTATTGAACAATAATGAAAATTTGCGGTGATTTATGCAAACTTCTCCTCAGTCAAGTGACAAAATTTATGACCTTGCCATCATTGGTGGTGGGATCAATGGTGTGGGTATCGCTGTTGATGCTGCTGGGCGTGGGTTATCGGTATTTTTATGTGAAAAAGATGATTTGGCGAGCCATACTTCATCTGCGAGTAGTAAGCTGATTCACGGTGGTTTGCGTTACCTTGAACATAAAGAGTTTCGTTTGGTGCGTGAAGCATTAGCTGAGCGTGAAGTGTTGCTCAATAAGGCGCCACATATTATTCGCCCAATGCGTTTTATTATGCCTCATCGTCCACATTTGCGCCCAGCATGGCTGATTCGTACGGGCTTATTCTTTTATGATCATTTAGGTAAGCGTGAAAAATTATTGGGTTCAAATAATGTCTACTTTAAAGATGATAGTCCGTTAAACACAGCGATTACACGTGGTTTTGAATATTCAGACTGTGCTGTGGATGATTCACGTTTAGTTGTTTTGAATGCAATGCATGCACGTGAAAAAGGGGCAGAAATCGTAACGCGTACCCGTTGTTTGTCTGCTCGACGTGAAGGACAAATTTGGGTTGTCGATTTGGAAAATGCAGAAGGGCAATTTCAAATTAAAGCGAAAGCTTTGGTGAATGCTGCAGGTCCTTGGGTCGCACAGTTTATTAAACAGGATTTACAGCTAAAATCTCCTTATGGTATTCGTTTGATTCAAGGTAGTCACATCATCGTACCGAAGCTTTATGAGGGTGATAAAGCTTTCATTATGCAAAATGATGACCGCCGTATTGTCTTTGCAATTCCATATTTGGATCAATACACCATGATTGGTACCACAGACCATGAGTATGAAGGTGATCCAGCTCAAGTGAAAATTACTCAAGCTGAGACTGATTATCTCATTGATGTGAGTAATGCGCATTTTAAAAAGCAACTTACCCAAGCTGATATTATCTCAACTTTCGCTGGGGTGCGCCCATTATGTGACGATGAGTCAGATAATCCATCTGCGGTGACACGTGACTATACGTTAGCCTTATCAAAAGAAGCTGCGGGGCAGGCGCCATTACTTTCGGTATTTGGTGGAAAGTTAACGACTTATCGTAAGCTTGCTGAGTCTGCAATGTTGCAACTGAAAGCATTTTTCCCAGCGATGAAAGGCAGTTGGACTGCAATGGAAACTTTGCCGGGCGGTGAAAAGATGGTGTCGGTTGAGCAGTTAGCTAATGAAATCCGCGCGCAAATCTCCGATGCTTCAGAAGCTTTGGCGAAACGTTGGGCGGGAGCCTATGGCTCGCGTATTTGGAATATTTTAGGTGAAGCAAGTTCGGTTAAGCAGCTTGGTCAACATTTTGGTCAGGGCTTGTATGTCAAAGAGGTCGATTATCTATGCCGCTATGAGTGGGCAAGCAATAGCCAAGATATCCTTTGGAGACGTTCTAAATTAGGACTGAATATGCAAGCACATGAAATTGCATTATTAGATGCTTATTTAAAGCCTAAAAACCAAGCTCCGAATGCAGCATAAAGAAAGCCCCTCATGTTCGAGGGGCTTTTTTCTTTTTAATATTTAAACTTCAGTGCAACAGTATAGTTAGCAGGTTCTCCGTAGAATGCTTGGCTATAGGTAAAACTATTTAAATATTTTTTATCAGTTACATTATTTACATTAGCTTGAACGCTAAAGTGTTTATTGACTTCATAACTTGCCATTAGGTTAAGCAACGCATAATCGCTTTGTTTTAGATATGCTGATTTTACATTGTCAAAAACAGAGGTTTTTCCTTGCCACTGTAGCCCTGCACCTACTTTTAATTTGGGTAATTGAGCGGGTGTATAAGTAGTTAGTAAATTAAAGGTTTGAGTTGGGTTATAAGTTCGGGCTGCACCACCATTTTTTAGATCTTGTAAACTAAATTGGGCATAACCCAAAGAGACATTTACTTGATCGGTGAGTTGTCCTGCCAAACCAACCTCAACGCCTTGTGAGCGTAAATCACTGATCCCCACTTTTCGGTTTAAAGGATGTCCATCTGTTGAACGAAGCGGGTAATTGTTTTCCTCTGTTCTAAAGATTGCCAATGTTCCAGTAAGTTTGTTGTCTAGCCATGAGCTTTTCATCCCAACTTCATAACTTTTTCCTTCGATTGGATCAGCTACTTTGCCTGTTGCTTCATTTACAGATGTTTGTGGGCGGAAAATCGAAGTATAACTCATATAACCTGTGTACTCAGGTGTAAAATTATAGGTAATCCCGGCATAAGGTGAAACTTTACTTTCATCGTAATTCATCGGTGAGCCATAGCTCGAACCTTCACTTTTGGCTTGGATGTAGTTCGCACCGAGAGTCAGCTTGAGATCATCGTTTAAATGTAGACGTGTGGCTGCATAAATTGACTGATTGCGTTGGGTATAATCGGCTTGTTTGACGAAATCCGACCAAGTGACATGCTTTGGCGTCCAGCTTGCCCAATCTGTTGTATAGGGGGTAACTGTAATTTGTCCGTTATATTCAGAGCTTACATGATTAATATTGCTGTCATGTAGCGTGCCTTTCTTTTGATGGTCAACTTGATCACTTTTTGAGAAAGAATAACCAATGATAGCTTCATGTTCACGATTAAAAAGATCAAATTTCCCCTGCAAATTAAAATCAGCAGTGTGTAGTTTATTATTCTCTAAATAACCATTTGGTGTTAATGAAACTCCTGAACCGTCTGCGTTTGGATAGCCATAATAGTATAAAAGCTGGCTTTCACGATCTTTCTCATTATAGTTATAGCTCAAGTTAGCAGACCATGTATCTAGGAATTTTTGTTTTAGTTCGATAAATGCATTTCTAGAAGTGTTGTCCCAATATGCCCAATCTGGATTGGGGTTAAATGAGCGATCATAACTGAGCTGTCGACCAGAGCTATCCATCAGCGGAATTGCTCCCCAGTTATTGGCGTTTGGTTTATTTTTTTCTTGACTTGCTCCAATCGTGAGAAGGGTAGAATCCGTAACATCGGCTTCTACAACACCTGCAACACCATTTTTTTCTGAGGAATAACGATCACGATATGAGTCACCTGTTTGTTGGAAGCCAAACAGTCTTGCTCGGATGCGATCATTTAAACTGCCAGAAACATCTGCTTCATAACGTTGAGTATCCCATGAGCCATAACTTAAGCCTGTATTGGCTTGAAACTCTTTAGTAGGACGTTTTCGAACGTAGTTGATGGTTGCACTTGGATCACCAAAGGCATTGGTTAATGCATTTGCACCTTTTACGACTTCAACTCGATCATAAAAATAGCTGTCAGGATTGATATCGGTGGTATTCCAATTGGTTAGTGGAAATCCCACACCATCGATTAATATGTTAGAAATTTCAAAGCCACGTGCCATATATACGGCGCGTTCCGTTTCAAGGGCATTGACGGTTACCCCAGGGGTATTATTTAGAATATCTCGTGTTGAGGTTAAGCCAAAGTCTTCTATTTGTTGGCGTGTCACAACATTGATGGTTTGTGGTGTTTCTTTGGCAGCGATATTGAGCTTGGTTGCACTTGAGCTATCCTTAATCGTATAGGCTTTGGTGATTTCAGTATCTGAACCTTCATTCTGTGTCGCCTTAACTTGAATAGTCGGAAGCTGTTGAGAGACAGTGTCTACTGCAAAGCTATAGGGGCTTATGCTGACCAGACTTGATGAAATTGCAAGAAACAATGAATTGCGCTTGAGAGAGGAGAGGTTTGAACTCATGTCTACAACCATGTAAATGAGAAATATTATTGTTACAATTATTGTTAATATTCGTTAATATTGCAATTCATTTCGTCTAATCCTTAATAGGAATAAAAGAAGAGATTTAGATGATTGATTGGAATTTTTGGAGATTAGTTATTCTATGAGAGAAATTTAAACTTTGGATAGCAGTGTGATAGATCTTGTGCTACATCACTCTAACCGTAGTGGGATGACGGGAGAATGCATTTGATGGATGTCCGACATGGGCTATTGCTGCTTGAGCAGCAGGAGTGTAATCAGAGTTTTAATGAATTAAATGCTGAAAATAAAGTAAAGGTTCTACAGTATGCATTAGGAGAAACTGTGAGTGTTTATTGGCCAAATTTAGCGCTTAATTGGATTGAAAATAATCCAGAGAGTCTTACTACTATATTGAAGGGTATTTTAATCGAATCAATGGGCAAACATTGGGCAAATCAGCACTATAAACACAGGGTGAAGCGGATTTTAAAATAGAGGCTATTAAAAAGTTATATAAATAAATATTAATATATCTGTTCTTTTTTATTGTTTTTGTTGTTTAATAATAAAACTAGTGGGCGGAAATTAATTTCAGATAAGGTTCATAATATGAGAATTACCTTAAGTGATAAGGAATTTAATGCATTGATGAATTCTGTAAAGGGACAAGCCTTAGATGCTGTGTGGTTAGCAGCGTCTAATTTGGCGGAGGATGTCCAGATTGAAAAAAAGCTTATTGAGAAACGAGATATATTTATTAATATATTGCACCAGCTTATGAATGCTGGGGAGTTATTGTTAGCAAAAAGTGGTGATGACACTATTATATATGATATTCCTGTTTTAGAACAATTGGAATTATTTAAGAGGTTCTTTCCTTCTTCTGAAGAATATGCTAGAGAGATTGGTGCGCATGATATAGGAACATGGTTGGTTATTTACGATCAGGGTTTCTGCCCTTTGAGACCAGTTTGGATTTATACGCTAGATAATGGCGAAAAATATTTAGAATGGGCTTAATAGTCATATCTTTACTTTGGGGGTATTAATGGTTTTAAATAAATTTACATCAGTACTCTTAATTTGAAAACTAGAGAAGAATGGTTTGACAGCTTTCAATATTGGTGAATGGATATGCGTGATGCTTTATCATGTATGTATGATAGCCTCCCAAAATAAATTAGTGAGAAGTTGGATTATTCAATAGATTCATTGAATATGCTTGGAGCATTGGATATTGGAGCGGTATCCAACAACTGATGAGATGTCCTTTCAATGAGAAATACATACCGTTGATGGTTATGCATGTTATGTTACTGAAAATTTTAGAAAAAATCTGGGTGGAAAATGGGTTATTGAATTGGATGACCCGAAGCATGCCTATTATGATATTCCTGCAAATACATGCGGGCAGCTTTAGAGAATGTCCATTATCATTCGTTATTGTGAGTACAGATCGTCGAACAGGGCATTACATTTCAGATATTCTTAAAAAATTTATTGATAGTTGATACAACATTTCTTAAAACCTATTCTTCTTATGGAATAGGTTTTTTATATTAAAAGCTAAATCACCAGACAACAAAAAAGGTCGCCGAAGCGACCTTTTTATGTCATTTAATTATTAAGCAGATTTAACTGCATTTAATAATTCATTTTGACGATCTTTAAGTGCTTTAGGTAAACGATCACCAAGTTTAGTAAATAACTCAGTGTGGCTTTCAAGTTCTTTGATCCATTGATCTTTATCTTGAGCAGTAACAGTTTCGAATTGCTCTTTAGAGAAATCAATACCTGTCCAGTTCAGTTGTTCGTAAGTTGGAACAAAGCCGATTGGAGTTTCAGTCGCTTCAGCACGACCTTCACAACGATCAATGATCCACTCAAGAACACGCATGTTTTGACCGAAACCAGGCCATACGAAGTTGCCTTCAGCATCACGACGGAACCAGTTTACATTGAAGATTTTTGGTAATTTATTACCAGCAGCTTCTGCTTTAGCACCAACTTCTTGACCAAGTTGTAACCAGTGACCGAAGTAATCAGCCATGTTATAACCAGCGAAAGGAAGCATCGCAAATGGGTCACGACGAACGATACCTTGTTGACCAACAGCCGCAGCAGTTGTCTCAGAGCCCATAGTTGCAGCTTTATAAACGCCATCAACCCAGTCAAAAGCTTCAGAAACTAAAGGCACTGTATCTGCACGACGACCACCGAAGATGAATGCAGAGATTGGTACGCCTGCTGGATTTTCCCAGTCAGCATCGATAGAAGGGCATTGACCTGCTGAAACTGTGAAACGCGCATTTGGATGAGCAGCTTTGTCTTCACCAGTATGCGGTTGACCTTTCCAGTTGGTAAGGTTAGCTGGAACTTCTTTAGAAAGACCTTCCCACCATACTTCGCCGTTATCAGTTACAGCAACGTTCGTATAGATCACATCTTTGTGAAGTGTTGCCATACAGTTCGGGTTAGTCTTGGTGTTTGTACCAGGTGCAACACCGAAGAAACCAGCTTCTGGGTTGATTGCATATAAACGACCGTCTTCACCTGGTTTGATCCAAGCGATATCGTCACCTACAGTCTCAATCTTCCAACCTTCATAACCAGCTGGTGGAATTAACATTGCAAAGTTAGTTTTACCACAAGCAGAAGGGAATGCCGCTGCGATGTAGTGTTTTTCACCTTGTGGGTTTGTTACGCCCAAAATTAACATGTGCTCAGCTAACCAGCCTTGTTCACGACCCATTGCAGATGCAATACGTAAAGCTAAGCATTTTTTACCAAGTAAAGCGTTACCACCATAACCAGAACCGTAAGACCAGATTTCACGAGTTTCTGGGTAATGCACGATATATTTTTCGCTGTTGCAAGGCCAAGCAACATCTTTTTGACCGTCTTTTAACGGCGCTGCAACTGTATGTACGCAAGGAATGAATTCGCCATCAGTGCCTAGAACGTCATAAACTGCTTTGCCCATACGTGCCATTTTGGTCATGCTAACCGCAACATATGGAGAATCAGTTAATTCGATACCGATGTGCGCGATATGGCTACCTAAAGGACCCATTGAGAATGGAACCACGTACATGGTACGGCCTTCCATTGCGCCATCAAATAAGCCATTTAATTTTGCACGCATTTCAGCAGGTTCAACCCAGTTATTGGTTGCACCAGCATCTTCTTGGTTTTGTGAACAGATATAAGTACGGTCTTCAACACGAGCAACGTCAGAAGGATCAGAATTTGCAAGATAAGAACCAGGATGTTTTTCTTGGTTAAGTTTTTGCATGGTGCCGTTAGCGATCATCAAGTCGATAAGACGTTGATATTCTTCTTCGCTTCCGTCACACCATTCGATTTTTGCTGGTTTGGTTAATTTTGCAATTTCTTCCACCCATGCAATTAGCTTAGGGTGACGAACGAATTCTGGTGCGTTCACTTGGGTCATGGTGATGCCTTTTTAAAGTGTGTACGACGTACAAATTCTATCTACTGGGTGACAGTAAAATAGATGAAGTAAAAAAAGTGGCTGTATTAAAGCATAAAATCCAAAAAAAAATAAGTGCAATGAATGTTGTAGTGTATTGACTCTAAACAAGTTGTTTGTGTCTAAGTGTTTGTTTTTATTGACTGTGATATTTTTATTTATCTTTATTTGAATTTTTTATATGTGTTATTTTTATCAAAAATTATATTAATAAACAATAAGTTGTGTTATTCACAATACTTGAGAATTATTATTGATTAAATGAATGTTGTTCATTCAAAAATTACATAAACAAGCTTTTATTTGTTGATTTAGTAAACAAAAATAGGGCTATTAATCGCCCTAAGTTTGATCTCCATGAGCTTAAAATTACGACCTCTTTCGATCATTTATAATCAGAAGTCAGGATTCCACGCTGCACAACAAAGTGAAGAGTACGAACAACTGCTGACTTATTGGACGCAACATGGTTTCGAAATTCAGGTGTTTGAGTTAAGTCAACACGCCAGTTTTGATGACATGATGTCGGAGATTTTAGTGAGACATCAACAAACTGATTTTCGCGGTGTAGTGGTCGCAGCAGGTGGTGATGGGACATTGAATGCTGTCGCTCAGCGATTAATGCATACGGATATTCCGATGGGTATCATGCCATTAGGGACATTTAATTATGTTGCTCGTGCTTTGCATATCCCGATTGATGTCGTTCAAGCGGCGGAAGTCATTGCAACTGGGAAGGTACGTGAAGTACATGTCGCCAAAATCAATGATCATATTTATTTAAATAATGCGAGTTTGGGGTTATATCCCTTATTTATTAAAAAACGTGAATTATATAATCAACGTTTAGGTCGTATTCCTTTACATGCTTACACATCAGGATTGGATGTGCTCCTGCGTGAGTACAAGTCACTCAAGCTTTCAGTTACTGTAGATGGTCAGAAATATCCAGTGACGACACCTCTCATTTTTTTTGGTAATAATCAGCTTCAGCTCAGTGATATGAAATTAAGAATTGCTGAGTGCGCAGCAAATGGAAAACTTGCAGGTGTTGTTGTTGCGAAAAGTGATCGTTTCAGTTTATTAAAAATGTTATGGAAATTGATTCAAGGTAAAATTGATCAGGCTTCTGACGTCTATTCATTTTGTGCTGAGAAAATCGAGGTCGGGTGTAAAAAAATGCAGTTAACGGTTGCCATCGATGGGGAACTGGTAGAAATGCAAAGCCCCTTAAAATTCTCAGTAGAAAAGTCCGCATTGAAAGTGATGGTTCCGAATGTTACTACATCTATCTGATCTGCATTTTGGAACAGAGCGGGAGGTGTGTATTGAGGCAATTCACCAATTTTGTCAGCAATATCGTCCTGAAGTGGTTGTGGTGAGTGGAGACTTGACCCAGCGAGCACGTTATCAACAGTTTTATGCATGTGTGCAGTTTTTAAATTCGCTATCTATTCCTTATTTGGTAGTACCTGGAAATCATGATATTCCGCTTTACCACATCTGGAATCGTTTTTTTTCTCCATTTTTACGTTATCAAATGTTTTTCGGCAGTTTGGAGACGACTTTAGAGACAGAGCATTTCTATATTGTTGGAATGAATAGTATTCGTAGGCGATACCATACGCGAGGACACATTTCTTTTGACCAGATCAATGAAACCTATGAAAAGTTAAAAAATGCACCATCGGGCAAGATTAAGTTAGGGGTTTTTCATCAACCTTTTTATACTTTTCCAGATGATCATGGTGGTAAGGATTGTCCTGTTTTAGGGAAAATTGCATTGCAGAAATGGGGTGAAACTGGATTATTTGGTTTGTTGCATGGGCATTTACACAAAGTCGCCGTGCATGATTTAAATCAAATTTTCGATTTAGGATTTGATCATCCGATTCTCGATATTCATGCAGGTACAGCGATATCCAATCGTGTACGTTTTGGATTGCCGAATAGTTTTAATGTGATTTTGAGCAATGGTGTGATTGAGCATTATTATTTTAATGAAGATAAAAAACAGTTTGAAAAGTAGCGTAAATAGACTGAATTTAAGATTCGTGTTCGTGATGTTTGAAAAAAGAACAAAAAGTCGAAATTTTTTTTAATTTTCCCCTTGAAGCCTTTTTTTTTAACCCCACAAAAGTGGCATATCAAAATTTTGTTGATTGCTACTGGAGTAGCAATGCAAATTAATCAAAAAGACTAAGTCTGATGGAGTTAAATATGAGCAACATTCGTCCATTACATGATCGCGTAGTGATTCGTCGCGTAGAAGAAGAAACCAAAACAGCTGGTGGTATTTTACTTCCAGGCTCTGCTGCTGAAAAACCATCTCAAGGTGAGGTGATTGCAGTAGGTAATGGTCAGATCACTGACAATGGCGTTCGTGCTTTAGACGTTAAAGTTGGAGATAAGGTATTGTTCGGTACTTATGCAGGGACAACTGTGAAAGTAAGTGGTGAAGAACTTTTAATCATGAAAGAGTCGGATATCTTAGCTGTGCTTGAAGGCTAATCGACTTATAACTCACACATTATCAGATACAGTATTTAAAAAGATTTGGAGTTTAACATGTCAGCTAAAGACGTAAAATTTGGTGATTCAGCTCGCTCAAAAATGATCGCAGGTGTAAACGTACTTGCAGATGCAGTAAAAGTAACTTTAGGCCCTAAAGGTCGTAATGTCGTTATCGATCGTTCTTTCGGTGCGCCACACATCACTAAAGATGGTGTAACCGTTGCCAAAGAAATTTCTTTAAAAGACAAGTTTGAAAACATGGGTGCTCAACTTGTTCGCGAAGTTTCAAGCAAAACGAATGACATCGCAGGTGACGGTACAACAACTGCAACTGTACTTGCTCAAGCAATCTTAAATGAAGGGATCAAATCAGTAACGGCTGGTATGAACCCAATGGATTTAAAACGTGGTATTGATATCGCAGTGAAAACTGTAGTTGAAAATATTCGTGCCAATGCAAAACCTGCTGATGACTTCAAAGCAATTGAACAAGTCGGTTCGATCTCTGCGAACTCTGATACCACTGTTGGTAAGTTAATTGCACAAGCAATGGAAAAAGTGGGTAAAGAAGGTGTAATCACTGTTGAAGAAGGTTCTGGCTTCGAAGACGCTTTAGACGTTGTTGAAGGTATGCAGTTTGACCGCGGTTATATCTCTCCATATTTCGCAAACAAGCAAGATACGTTAACTGCTGAACTTGAAAACCCGTTCATCCTTCTTGTTGACAAAAAAATCGGTAATATCCGTGAATTAATCACTGTATTAGAAGCAGTTGCTAAAACGGGTAAACCGCTTTTAATCATCGCTGAAGATGTTGAAGGTGAAGCGCTTGCGACACTTGTTGTAAACAACATGCGCGGTATTATCAAAGTATGTGCAGTAAAAGCACCTGGCTTTGGTGACCGTCGTAAAGCAATGCTTCAAGATATCGCGATCTTAACTGGCGGTACTGTGATTTCAGAAGAAATTGGCATGGCGCTTGATCAAACAACTCTTGAGCACTTAGGTACAGCACACAAAGTAACAGTATCTAAAGAAAATACTGTGATTGTTGATGGTGCTGGTAATGCAGCTCAAATCGCTGAGCGTGTTCAACAGATCCGTGCTCAAATCGAAGAATCTACTTCTGAATATGACAAGGAAAAACTTCAAGAACGCGTTGCTAAATTAGCAGGCGGTGTTGCAGTGATTAAAATCGGTGCTGCAACTGAAGTTGAAATGAAAGAGAAGAAAGACCGTGTAGATGATGCGCTTCATGCGACTCGTGCAGCAGTTGAAGAAGGTGTTGTTGCTGGTGGTGGTGTTGCACTTGTACGTGCCGTAAATGTATTAGACGGCTTGAAAGGTGCTAACGAAGATCAAACAGCGGGTATCAATATCTTACGTCGTGCGATTGAAGCTCCACTTCGTCAAATCGTTTCAAATGCTGGTGATGAGCCTTCAGTTGTGATCAATGCAGTTAAAGCTGGCGAAGGTAACTTTGGTTATAACGCTGCAACTGGCGAATATGGTGATATGTTAGAAATGGGTATCCTTGACCCAGCTAAAGTAACGCGTTCTGCACTTGAACACGCAGCTTCTGTTGCTGGTTTAATGTTGACCACTGAGTGCATGATCACTGATATCCCAGAAGACAAACCAGCTGCGCCAGACATGGGCGGTATGGGTGGTATGGGCGGAATGATGTAACAGCGCATCTTCGTCTAGATCAAAAAAGTCCCTGCATCTGCAGGGACTTTTTTATATGGAATATATTGGATGTTTAGCGAAATAAAATAATCATCCAAGTAAAAAAGATAATAGCTAAAGAAACGAACTGGGCTGCGCTTCCCATATCTTTTGCATTCTTAGACAATTCATGTTTTTCAAGTGAAATACGGTCAACAACAGCTTCAATGGCTGAATTAAATAATTCGACAATAATTGCCAACAAACAGACAGCAACCATCAGTGTCTGCTCCAAGGCAGATACATGGATAAAAAAGCTGGCAGGAATCAAAATTAAATTAAGCAAGATAATTTGTCTAAAAGCAGCTTCATTGTTAAATGCAGCTTTAAAGCCAGCAAGCGAATAGCCTGTGGCATTTAGGATGCGTTTGATACCATTTTTGCCTTTATAGGGAGAATAAGGCATCATAATTGAACTTACAGAAAATAATATGCTGACATTATAAAAGTAAAAAACGATCTAGAATTGGCAAGAAGTTGCATGGGCATTTCAAAATCGTTGTCTTTCGCGCCAATTTTACTCAAACATTCAGATTTGATTTGTTAATTTCTTTGATGCTTAGGATAATAAGCCCAAAGAAAATTATGGAATTGACTGCATGAAAATTATCGCAGATGAAAACTTGGCATTTACCGATTATTTCTTTGCGGAATTTGCAGAAATACAGCATCGAGCAGGGCGTACGTTAACGCATGCAGATGTTCGGGATGCGGACGCTTTATTGGTTCGCTCAGTGACGAAGGTCAATCACGCTTTAATTGATCAAACTAAAATTCAATTTGTGGGTAGTGCCACGATTGGAACAGACCATCTAGATATTCAAACTTTAGAAAATCAAAATATCTCATGGAGCAATGCTGCTGGTTGTAATGCTCAGGCTGTTGCAGAATATGTCATTACCGCTTTATTGTACTTAGATATTGAATTATTAGAAAAAGATGCCGATTTTACTTTAGGAATTGTTGGTTTAGGTAATGTGGGTAGTCGACTGGCGGTGATGGCACAACTGCTGGGGTGGAATGTGATCGGTTACGATCCTTATGTGCAACTTAATGACATTGAAAATGTTTCTTTTGATACGTTGTTAGCGCGTGCAGATGCGATTTCAATTCATGTCCCTTTAACTTTAACTGGTGAATATCCAACGCAGCACTTGTTCAATCAAGCGACTTTAGCAGCAATGAAACCTTCAGCCATTCTAATCAACAGCGCGCGTGGTCCTGTGATTCAGCAATCGGCATTGATGGCAGATATGATGAAAACCAAACGTCAAGTCGTGCTGGATGTATTTGAGTTTGAACCTGAGATTCCTCAAGATTTATTAGATCTATTGGCTTTAGCAACGCCTCATATTGCTGGCTATAGTTTAGAAGGGAAGGCACGAGGTACACAGATGATTTATGATGCTTTTTGCCAGAAGTTTGGTTATACCGCATCGAAGCGCTTTGAAAGTCAGTTACCAAGCGTTGAACAATATTTTGAACAACACGACTTGAAAGAAGTATTAAAGCAACGTCTTCCCCAAATTTATAATATTAGCGAAGATGACCGACAATTAAGAGCTTGTGTGAAACATGGTAAAGTTGATCAGCAGGCCTTTGATTTACTGAGAAAAAATTATCCATTACGCCGTGAATGGGCTGCACATGGTGGACCAAAAGCATGAGTCAAGATGAAATGAAAAGCTATCAACCGACCTGTTCTATCGAAGCTCTAAAAGCGCGTGCCGAGATGTATAAAAAAATTCGCCATTTTTTTGCAGAACGGAATGTTTTAGAAGTCGAAACACCTATTTTGTCCCAAGCAGGGGTCACTGATGTACATTTGGCATCGGTACAAGTACAGCGCCATATTCATGGAAAATTAAATACCCAATATTTACAGACTTCTCCTGAATTTCCAATGAAGCGTCTGTTGGCAAGTGGAAGTGGGCCAATCTACCAAATCTGTAAAGTATTTCGTGATGATGAACATGGACGTAAGCACAATAGTGAATTTACCATGTTGGAGTGGTATCGACCTGCAATGGATTTAACAGCCTTGATGCATGAGACAGCCGATCTGTTAGAAAGCTGTTTGGCACATCGTTTTGGTGATATTCGTCCCATTGTTTTGAGTTATAAGCATGCATTTCAAGACCGCTTAGATATCAATCCATTGCAAGCATCACTCAAGCAGCTCAAAGAAACGGCTCATCGTGTTGGGCTTAATTTAGATTTGGGTGATGACCGTTTAGCGTACATGGATTTATTATTCTCTCATTTTGTAGAGCCGAGTTTGGGATTTGATAAGCCTGTATTTTTGACGGATTTCCCGCCTGAAATGGCTTCACTAGCAAAAGTCAAACAGGATGAAGATGGTGAGTTAGTTGCAGCACGCTTTGAGGTCTATATAGAGGGCTTAGAGCTGGCAAATGCCTATGATGAATTGTTGGATGCGGATGTGTTAGCTTCACGTTTTGAAGCAGATAATAGGCAACGTGCTGAACAAGGTTTGCCTGTGATTCCAACTGATCAGTATTTATTGGCAGCACTTCCCAATATGCCTGAATGTTCTGGGATTGCCTTAGGTATTGATCGTTTATTGATGGTGGTGATGAATCAGGTGAATATTGATAAAGTCATCGCCTTTCCAGCAGAGATCGCTTGAACTTAAAAGCGCCTAGATGCACATCATTTAGACGCTTATAAATGATGATTAGCAACGCCCTTGTTTTGCTAGTCCTGGTGGGCAGAAATCTCCCTTACCGCCTTGGCGATGGTATCTGTGGTCATAGCCATCTGGGTCAATCACCACGCTGCCACGTGGGGTATGTACTGCACATGCAGATAGGCTGAGACAGAATAAAATACTTAAGCTCAATAAAATTATTTTCATATTTATACATCCTTTGTATTTGATCTGATTAAATTTTAAGCCTATCTCATCTTTTTTACGAGTTGATTTTTTATACAATAACATGCTTTGGTTAAATTTGGCTGATGCTGATACGAGTGAAATCGATCAAAGTTAATGATAATAAGAAGGTTAGATCAAATTTGATGTGTATATTTGAAAAACAAGCCTCATTTGGAGGCTTGTTTTTTTATTGTTTAAAATGGCAATTTGGTCAGTTGATTGAGGAAATGCGGAACCACTCTAGGCTCTAAGATGATCGTCACTACAATACCATAGGCAGCTCCCCAAAGGTGGGCGCTGTGATTAATGTTACTATTGCCGCGTTTGCCAGACCATACACTATATGCCACATATAAAATGGCAAAAATAATGGCAGGGACAGGGATGAAGAAGACGAAAATCAAGTTCCAAGGTTGGAACAAGATATAGGCAAAGAGTACTGCTGAAACAGCACCAGATGCTCCTAGGCTTGCCCAACGAGCATCATGTCGATGTTTTAGATAGCTTGGTAAAATTGCAACAATTAGACCACCCAAATAAAATAAGACAAACCCCATGTCATAGAAAAACTGGCGATAAAAACTTTCAATGATATTGCCAAAGAAAAAAAGCGTGATCATATTGAATAGTAAATGCATACCATCAGCATGAACAAAACCATGCGTAATAAAACGATCATATTGACCACGTTGCATTGCTGGTGGCCAAAAAATAAGTCGGTTCATTACACGTTGATTGGAGAATGCGAGTAAAGAAATCGCGACTGTGATCAAAATCAGGGTCACAGTATGATTGAAGGGTAGATGTAACATAAACGTTTCAAATTGATCAGTGTCTAAGCAATAATGCCATTAAAAACTTAATAAACAATGATCTTGCATAGAATTCCTACAAAAATGGTTGATTTTTTTTCATTACCCTCCATCTTCAGTTAATATAACGACATCAGCTTGAGGATTATTGTTATGTCGACTGAGAACACCAACACTGCTGTCGCAGAAGAAATTCCAAACCTTTTGATTACTCCCTCTGCACAAGAGTATTTAAGTGATTTATTAGCAAAACAAAATACTCCAGGGATTGGCGTTCGTGTTTTTGTAGAAAATCCGGGTACTCCACGTGCTGAATGTTGTATGGCATATAGTGCACCAGAAGAAGTTATACCAACGGATTATAAACAGGACTATCCTGATTTCCCTGCTTATGTAGATGCACCATCGATTCCATATTTGGTTGATGCGGTGATTGATTACAATAAAGATCGTTTTGGTGGTCAATTAACGTTCCGTGCACCAAACTCCAAGGTGCCTCGTGTAGGACCAGATGCTTCTATTGAAGAGCGCATTACTTATATCTTGCAATCTGAGATTAACCCAGGTCTAGCAGGGCACGGCGGTAACTGTAGCCTCGTCGAAGTTCAAGAAGATGCTGAGCATGGGCTTACTGCTGTATTGAAGTTTGGTGGTGGTTGCCAAGGTTGTTCTGCGATTGATGTAACCTTGAAACAAGGTGTAGAGACAACGCTGCGTCAACATATTCCGGAGTTACAACGTGTGGTTGACCAAACAGACCATACACAAGCAGAAGGTGCTTATTTTAAGTAAGCCTAGCATGTAGAAAATTTGAAATAGCTTCATATCTTGAGGCTATTTTTTTTGTAAATTACAATCCAATTAATGATAGTAATTATCATTAATATTTACAATTATATCCAATATTGTTACCATGATGTGTGAAATATCCACTTTTAAATCACATGTTAATTTATTGGAATTTGTATGTATAAACAATCAACTCTCTCACTGCTATCTTTATCAGTTCTTGTCTGTATGTCTTCAATCGGTAATGCTTCAGCAAATGAGATTGAGGGAAATGCACGTAGTAAAGGTGAAAATTACAATAAAAATGTGACCAAATTAGATAAGATTGTTGTTACTGCGAGTGGATTTGAACAAGACATTAAAAAAGCTGCGGCATCTATTTCCGTTCTCACACAAGAAGAAATTAATAAAAAAGCTTATCGTGATGTGACAGATGCATTGAAAGATGTTCCAGGAGTCGTTGTCACGGGTGGTGGTAGCTCAAGTGATATTAGTATTCGGGGAATGGGCAGTGCCTATACCGTTATCATGGTCGATGGTAAAAAAGTAAATACGCGTTCAGTACGACCAAATAGCGATAATTCAGGAATTGAACAAGGATGGCTACCTAATATTGGAGCGATTGAACGTATCGAAGTGATTCGAGGACCAATGTCAGGTTTATACGGTTCAGATGCTATGGGGGGGGGTAATTAATATCATTACTAAAAAAAATACGACTGAATGGACTGGATCTATCAAATTAGATACGACATTACAAGAAAATTCTGATTCAGGTAATCTTTATCAAACTAACGCTTATATAGCAGGCCCTTTAATTGCCAATCTCTTATCGTTCAAAGCCAATGGACTATATTCTCAGCGTGATGAAGATGATATCTATGGCGGTTATAAGAAGCAAAAAATGCGTGCAGGCGGTGCGGCATTTAGCTTAACACCGAATGATGATCATACGATTGATTTGGAATATCAACGCTCTATTCAAGCACGTAACGCAACCGTGGGTAAAACAATAGAAAACAAACCAAATAAACGTGGTGAATATCCTACAGATTCACTCACCAATTATTATCGTACAGAATATAGCTTAAAGCATCGTGGTCAAATTGGTGCGGTAGAAACAAACTCCTATATTCAGCGTGAAGAAAATGATAATCCATCACGCAATATGGAAGCGACCAACACCACGTTTAATACCATCAATAAAATTAATTTTGACCAACATAGTTTGAGCTTTGGTGGGATGTACTTAAAAGAAGAGTTAGATGATCAAGGTAATCAATTAAGTGTGGGTGGTGCAAAACCTATTTCACATCTTGATCGTTATAGCTGGGCATTGTTTGCTGAAAATGCATGGAATATTGTTGATGACTTTACTTTGACCAGCTCAATTCGTTTAGATAAAGACGAAAAATTTGGTGATCACTGGAGTCCCAAAGTGTATGGAGTTTGGGGCTTAAATGATAATTGGGTGATTAAGGGTGGCATATCGACGGGTTATAAAACCCCAGCACTGCGTGCAACTGTTGCAGAATGGGGACAAGCTACAGGTGGTGGACAAAGCAATGGCGTGATTGTCGGAAATCCTGATTTAAAACCTGAAAAAAGTGTGAACTATGAAGTTTCATTTAACTGGGATAATTTAGATGATCTTACTGCTGGACTAACAATTTTTAATAGTGAGTTTAAAGATAAAATTACTGAAGTAAGAACCTGTCAGGGAGATGCTGGGTCAAATAGCTGTGATTGGTTAGGGGAGAAGTTTGATTTTGTTAGTTTGCGTGAAAATGTGGATAAAGCCAATATGCGTGGTGCAGAAGCAACGTTTGGCTGGAAAATCCTACCAAATGTAAACTTAAGTGCAAATTATACCTTTACCGATACTGAACAAAAGAGTGGCGTGAATAAAGGAAAGCCTTTAAATGAAATGCCAAAACATATGTTTAATACCACCGCAGACTGGGAGATTAATGATCAGTTTTCAAGTTGGGGGCGTATCAATTATCGTAGTAAAACCTCGGATTATTTAAGTCGTACAACGATGGAAAAAGGTAAACCAGCCTATACCATGGTGGATGTTGGGTTGAATTACAAACCAACACAGAACATCGCGGTCGCAGCAGGAATCTATAACTTATTAGACAAAGAGATTGATACAGCAACTTATAATTATGTATTAGATGGACGTCGTTATAATCTAGGTGTGACTTATAGTTTCTAAGATATAAATTCAAGGATAGGGCTGTTGTAGTCCCTTATCCTTGTAATTTAAAAATCTCAGAAATCTGCTCTGAATAATAAAACTTCTCTAAATAAGAACGAGCACGTTGTCTTAAATAACCTGTTTGGATCACTTGTTCTAAAACATGCACTAACAAATCATTTAATTCATTCTGAATCAAATCTTCATCAATATTGAGATCATGAAGCAACAAATCAAAAGTTCGTTCTTGATTTCGTGCATACCATGCATAAACGCCATCATGGACTTGTTGTTTCAAATAGTCGCTTTGACGAATATGATCCCAAATCTCATGTCCCATAGCCACAGTACGAGGTAAATCTTGTACTTCAATATAGTTGCGTAAAACCGACAATGGCATTACTTTGATTTTATGCCAAATATTAGCTTGAAAGTGATAGAGCTTGTCATCATTGAAGTGTTGATTTAACACTTTCTCACTCATTTGACTGATTTTTAAAATATTCTTCTGTAAGTAGTGTCCAATGGTGTTATTCAGGTTTGAATCCGTTACGGTTTCTAAAACTGACTTTCCCATTTTCATAAACTGCCCCACACCAGGGACACGTTTAGACATCACTGAGTTGTCTAAATAATCTTGAATAGAGTGTTGGATGAGTTGTGTAATCAGTGCAGAAAACGCTGGATTATTCACAACAGTTTTGATTAATCGTTGGCGGTGTCCGCTTTTACTTGCGATGTATTGTGCGATGGAATCAATGGTTAAAACCGGGATAACATCCTCAATTGGAGTTTCATCATTGACCGGATGAATCAGTGCAAAACGGATATGCTCTGCAATCTGCTCAATTAAAAATGAACTTGCAGGTGTGGCTAAGATCTGTTTTTCGATTAAATCAAAGATCTGTTCAAACGACCAAATGTGTTGTAATTGCTGTAAGCGCAACCAATGATAGAACTGTTTAAACTCATGTTGAATAGTTTCTGTTTGAGCAAACTCATGGTCGAGAAAATCAAGTTGTGCATCAATCAATTGTTCTATCATTGGATGTTTTTGCATAGGGTTTAAATCACGCCTCTAAGTTTATGGTGTTGAAGCGGTTGCAGGCTTTTGTGCCTGAATTTTGCTCAAAAATGGTAGATACTGTTGAACAACCAATTGATCCGCTTCAAGAATCGGCATGTGTCCCACATTTTCTAAAATCACAGGCGCTTGCGCATTTTTCAATAATGACTTTAATTCTGGTGCAACTTCAACATTGATAATTTTATCTTGTTTGCCCCATAAAATAAGCGTTGGAGCATCGATAGCGCGTGCGAGCAAAGCAAAAGAGTCAGGCGTGTATAATTTATTTAGGGCAATCACTTGATCGACCATTTTTTTGGTCTGTTCAACTTGGCCGATCATCATGCGTTCTTGAGCTTGTGCAATTTCTTTTGGAATAAAAGGTGGGGCATACATCGCTTGCTGCATCAGGAAATTAAAATCTCCTTTTTTACTCACAACCATATTTCTCAGTTGATTTGGATCTTTTAGATAAGGCGTGTTTGCTGAACGATAAACGCCCGCGGCATTGACGAGAAACAGGCTCTTAGTTTCAAAAGGATATTGACCTGCATAGAGCATGGCAACTGATCCACCGAGTGAGTGACCCGCAATATGTGCTGGCCCAGTTAGGTTGGCAGCCTCAATAAAACGACGTAACTTTTCTGTTACGTTCGGAACAGAATAGTCAAAATCTTTGGGAACTTGTGTTTCACCGCTGGCTGGTAAGTCAGGAATGATGACATGATAGTTTGTGGTCAATGCATGAGCAACACGATTCCAGTTATCACGACTACCTGCCAAACCATGAATTAAAACAATAATTGGTTTACCACTTTTTCCACCTTCACTGTATGACCAAGTGATATCACCTACTTTTAGGGTTTTGGTTTGTAGACCAGCCCATGAGCGTTCTTGTTGGAGTAGGTTTTGGAAACTCATTTCAATTTCAGCAGCATGTGTTGTATTTATGGTTGCTGTTAAACTAAGTGCCAATAGTGCGGCAGTGAATGTCTTAGCTATGGGTAACGAAAATGGGATATTCATCTTTGCTCAGTCCTTGATCTATTTTAAACCAATTGATTATTGAGGATGTTGCTCAGTGAGTCATTTGCATAATCTACAGGTGTATGGAAATTCTTGCCAATGAAATCAGTATTTTTAAGCTATTTTTATGATCAAAGGTATGTTCCTTAGTCGATGCAGTTTGTATTTTTGTCAGTGACATTCAACTTAGCGCAGATTAAACTATTTTCTCATATTTACCATAGATGGATATACACATGCTCACTGCCAAAGAAACTCTAGAACGTTTGAAAGCTGGTAATGCTCGTTTTGTGAAAGGGGAAGCAACCCAACAAAAATTGCTCACTCACCAAGAGCGTGCCGAGATGGCAAGTGAACAAAATCCTTTTGCGATTATTTTGGGTTGTTCAGATTCACGCGTGCCTGCTGAAATGGTGTTTGATCAAGGCTTAGGTGATTTATTCGTGATACGTGTTGCGGGTAATATTGTTGCACCGTCGCAAGTCGGCAGTGTTGAGTTTGCCGCAGAACGATATGATTGCGCCGTGGTTGTGGTTTTGGGGCATAGCCATTGTGGTGCAATCCAAGCAACTATTGATACTCTAAAGAATCCAGATCAACCGCCATCATCAAACCTGATGTCAATTGTGAATCGTGTGCGTCCATCGGTAGAAATTTTGATGCAAACTGAGTTAAAGGACGATTTGAAAAAACTGTGCGCTCATGCTGTTCGTTCAAATGTTTTCGCGTCTGTAAACCAGCTACGCCATGGTTCTGCTGTATTAGAGAGCCTAATTGAAAAAGGTAAAATGATTGTTGTGGGTGCTGAATACTCACTAGAAACAGGTGAAGTCACATTCTTTGATTTTTAAATCATATCCATGGCTAACTTTTTAAGTTAGCCATATTTCAGCTGTTATTTTCAGGATGTTGATGAGCATAGTGGTGGTTATCTCATGAATATTAAACCTGCATCAGAAGCTTCACTCAAAGATTGGTTAGAATTAAGAAATAAATTATGGAGTGATTCTGAATCTTCTCATTTACAAGAGATGCATCAATTATTAACCGAAAAATATGCCCTACAATTATTAGCCTATTCTGAGCACCAAGCTATTGCGATGTTAGAAGCCTCAATTCGGTTTGAATATGTGAATGGGACTGAGACTTCTCCTGTGGGTTTTTTGGAAGGTATTTACGTACTTCCTGAACAGCGTCGCTCGGGCGTTGCAACCATGCTTATTCGACAGGCCGAAGTGTGGGCAAAACAATTTTCTTGCACTGAATTTGCATCTGATGCGGCATTGGACAATGTAATTAGTCATGCTATGCATCGTTCATTAGGTTTTCAAGAAACTGAAAAAGTCGTTTATTTTAGTAAAAAAATAGATTAATCCAACTTGAGATGCAGTTATTTACAACGCCCCTCGAATATAAGGATAAGCCAAGTTAAGCATGATCGGTTGTGCTTTGGCATTTGGATGAATTTGATCGTTCTGCATCAAACTTTTATTGCCCGCTACACCTTCAAGAAAAAACGGTAGTAGTTTAATACGGTATTGTTGACTTACAACTTTATAATTATTTTCAAAAGCACGGCTATAGGCTGTACCATAATTTGGTGGTATTTTCATACCAAACAGTAAAACAGTGGCCTTTTGTTTCTGACTCAGTTGCACCAATTGAGCTAAATTTTTTTGAATCAATTGTGGTGGTTGCCCACGTAACCCATCATTTCCACCCAGCTCAATGACGACAACTTCAGGTTGATAGGTTTGCAAAAGTTTGGGTAGTCGTGCGAGCGCACCACTGGTAGTTTCTCCACTTACGCTTGCATTGACCACCTTATGCTGTTTCGGATAGTGTTGGTCTAAACGTTGTTGTAGTAAGTGAACCCAACCTTGTTTGGTTTCAATACCATAACCTGCGCTCAGACTGTCGCCCAATATTAAAATCGTCTTTGCAGAAGCCAGCGTCGGAGATAGAAAAACGCCGATCATCATCAATGGTTTCGATATCGACAAAATCACTCTAGAAATTTGCATAACCGTAATTAATTTGCTCAACAGGATACGTGACATCATGCCACAACCGATTATTTCTGCTCAAAAAGTTACACAAAATATTCAAATTAATCAGCAAAGTTTAACGATCTTAAGAGAGATTGATCTTGAGATTTATCAAGGTGAGCAAATTGCGATTACTGGGCGTTCAGGTTCGGGTAAGTCAACACTGTTAGGTATTTTAGCAACACTGGATCGACCAAGTAGTGGTGAGTTATGGGTATGTGGACAAGCCGTTCATACGCTTACAGAAGAGCAACGTGCACAGGTACGATTAGAAAATATTGGTTTTGTATTTCAGTCCTTTCAACTATTGCCCCAGTTGAGTGCTTTAGAAAATGTGATGTTGCCATTACGTTTACAGCCAAACTTTAATTTTAAGCAAGCAGAACAAAAAGCTTTGGCATGGTTAGAGCGTGTTGGACTCGTGCGTCAAGCTCAACAAACACCGAAAGTGTTATCGGGTGGCGAACAACAACGTGTTGCGATTGCTCGTGCTTTGATCGCAGAACCGAAGATTATTTTTGCCGATGAACCAACAGGCAATCTTGATGGTCAAACTGCGGAAGAGATTGAGCAGCTTTTGTTTGATTTGAATAAGGCGCTTGGAACGACTTTAGTTTTAGTCACGCATGATCAAAATCTAGCCGCAATGTGCCAACGACATGTACGACTTGTCGATGGTCAAGTTCAGGATGTGATCAAAGTTGGGGAAGGGGTATGAATTCAATTGTAAAACCCTTACTTCTACAGAGCTTTCGTACAGGTGGATTGTATCTGTTGATCATTGCTTTATCTCTCGCGATCAGCGCTACGACTGCATTAAAATTTAGCAATACACAAGTACAAAATGCAGTCACTCTACAAGCAGCAGAAATGCTTGGCGCTGATTTGGTGTTATCTGACCATGAACCTATCCAAGCTGATTGGCATCAGCAGGCTGAAAAACTAGATCTGAAGCAGTCTGCTGTAACGGTCTTTGGCTCTATGGCACATACGGATGATCAGTTTATGATGGTGAATGTTAAAGCCGTCGATGAAAATTTTCCTTTACGAGGAAAATTAGAGATTTCACCAGTGGCACAGACGATTCAGTCGGGACAAGTCTGGTTAAGTCCTCGAGCAATGGACTTATTACAGGTAAAGATCGGGGATCAGGTTGCGATTGCAGATGGCCAGTTTAAGGTCTCAGGGCAGATTGAACACGATTCGAATCAAGAACTTGGTTTTTCTGGTTTTTCACCGACTGTGATCATTCATCAAACTGATATTGCTAAAACCAATGCTGTTCAAGTGGGAAGCCGCATAGAATATCGTTTACTTATGGCTGGAACATCGGCACAGGTCAACACATTTCAACAACAGTTTGAACTGCAAAACAAGCAAGATCATCCTGAGGTTCAAACAGATGATCCTACCATGTCGAACCAAGAGACGAGTTCTTTAAAATTGCGAGATGCGAGTCAATCCAATACGCGATTGATGAAACCAATTGAAAATTTGGATACCTTCTTGCAGCTTGCCAATTTGTTGACAATTTTATTATGCGGTATTGCCATTGCCTTAACCAGTCAACGTTATGTACAACAAAACCAAGATCATATTGCATTGTTACGTTGTATGGGTGCAAGTAAGAAACAAATCATTGTGGCTTATTGTGTGTTACTCGCAGTGGTCAGTGCCTTATCGATTATGGTCGGAAGTTTGATTGGTGTTGGTTTGGGTTATGGATTGTTGCAGTTAATGTTGCAGTTGATACCGCAATTACAATTGAGTTTTGCTATAGGTGATTTGTTTTATGCCTTACCGGTCGCTATTTTTACCAGTGTAATGGTGCTGATTGGTTTTATTTTGCCAAGTATTTGGGAATTGCTAAACACACCTCCAATTCGAGTGATTCGACAGCAAGAACGTTCGCGTAAATCTTATGTTGCAATGTTTGCGGTAGGAGTGACGAGCTTAGTTATTTTTAGTTTGGTTTTGAGTGATAACTTGACGCTAAGTTTATTGGTATTGACCGCAATCTTGTTCTTGTGTGCTGTACTTTATGTACTGATTTGGCTGTTATTAAAAGCGATCAAACAGCTTAAACATCCAATCTCTGCCTATGTACGGATTCCTCATCAAACCGCTTTGCAAATTACAGCTTTGGCCTTGGGGTTAAGTTTAATAACAGTGCTCAGTGTTTTAAGAACCGATTTATTACAACGATGGCAACAGCAATTGCCTGAAGGTACACCCAATCAGTTTGTTTATGGTTTACCACCTTTTGATATGCCTCTGCTAAAACAGCAAATTGAACAAAATGGTTGGCAATCCACACCACTTTATCCAAATATTCGGGGACGGTTGATCGCAAAAAATGGAGAGGCATTTTCACCTGAATTGGTTGAGCAGAATAACTCATTACGTCGAGAACTCAATTTAACTCAAGCATCTGACTTTCCGAATGACAATATCATTACAAGTGGTGAGCGTGTGTTCACAAAGACACATCAAGTTTCCGTCGAAGAAAAGTTAGCTGCTGAACTAGGTATCCAGATCGGCGATGAGCTCAGTTTTAGTTTGCCCGAAGGAACATTACAGGCCACAGTAATCAACCTCAGATCGGTTGAGTGGGAGAGCTTTAGTCCAAATTTCTTCTTTATTTTTTCGCCAAATAGCATGGATGAAAATGCAGGTAGTTATCTAGGGAGTTTTTACGTACCTCCTACGGATCAAGCCAAAATGGTGTCCTTAATTCAACAGTTTTCAAATACCGTGTTTATTGATGTGGGACGTGTTTTGGATGAAGTGAAAAGACTGATGAATGTGTTGGTGCAAATTGTCACGGTATTGGCAATGCTGGTGGGACTATCTGGTTTACTGGTGTTGATTGCCTGTCTAAATGTACTGATGGATGAGCGACGTAAAGAAGTCGCGTTGATGCGCTCATTTGGAATTGCTAAAAATAAATTGAAACGGATGCTCAGTTTAGAGATCGGTTTTATTGGTGCATTGGCTGGTGTGGTAGCCTGTCTTTTTGCTGAGGTGATTAGTGCGATTGCCAGTTATAAAATGCAAATGGCAATCCAATGGCACCCTGAGATTTGGTTAATTCTGCCGTTGAGTATGCTGTTGGTTTGTACCTTGATTGGACGTTATCGCCTAAGCTATTTATGTGATATTCCACCCTTGCAGAGCTTGAGGGAAATCAACCAATCTTAAAAATTATGTAATGATTTAGATGCAAGATATTCTGTTATTTTGCATCTAAATCCTACTATGCTTTAAAAAACTTCGTTTGATCAACAATCCGAGGGTGGCATAATTTGTGGATTCCAGACGATTTCCCAAAGATGGCCATTCGGATCAAGAAAGTATCCTGCGTAACCGCCATAAAAAGTATTTTGGGCTTGTTTCACGATGACAGCACCTGCTTTTTTCGCAGTTTCCATAATTTCATCAACTTCATTTTTATTGCTGACATTATGTCCAATCGACATGGCAGTTGAACTGACAGGTTGCGGAATTAATCCTGCATCAATCGCGAGATCTTCTTGAGCAAAGATTGCGAGTTTTAGTCCGCGTTGAAGATCAAAGAAAGCAACAGCGCCATGTTCAAACTCCTGACCTACAATACCTTCTGTTTGTAGCCCAAGACCATCACGGTAGAAAACAAGCGATTGTTCTAGATCGGTAACGCCAAGCGTTAAAATGGAAATGTGTGGTTTCATCTTTGTGCCCCTTTTGATGTCATAGATGTACCTATATGAAGTGAGTACATTATTCGTCATGGGCCGTTAGTCGAATAACGGAAGAACTCGTATCAACGAGGGAATGGGCCAACCGTCCCAAACCTAATCTGTTTTTGACAAAAAAAGCATAATAAATGGATGGATTTTAGTCAATATTGAAAGGGTAGTATGCGCATGAATGGATTAAATTGGGCGGTGATTTGTTTGAGATGATCGCCCAATTTAATTGTTTAAGCGATTTTAATTGAGTTTATTTTGCATCAAAATCTCATACCATAACGGATGTAGTGTTTGACCTAATGCTGTGCAGTAAACGTAAAATCCATATAGCAATAGTGTTGCAATCAGAACAGCTCCAAGTTGGAACATTATTTTTTTCCCAGTTTTTTGGCTGAGATACCATGCGGTTGCTAAAACAGCCCCCATGATCATCCCACCGATATGGGCAGCATTATTAATCCCTGAAACTGTAAAGCCGAATATGAGGTTAATTGCCATAATCAATAGCAAAGACTTCTTATCTAAGAGGAAACGTTGTCGTGGCAACATCGGTAAGACGGAAATAATGGTAAGGGCTGCACCTAATCCCATCACTGCACCAGAAGCACCAGCACTGATTTTAGGTAAGTATTTTGGATCAAAATGCTGTAGCAATTGATAGCCATCTAGGATACTGAGATAGCTTGATAGAACACTCCCCATCAACCCAGCAAGGAAATAAAGTGCAATATAGTAGCGACGACCAAACAGTTGCTCAGCGATACTGCCAAAAATGTATAATGCCCACATATTCAGCATGAGATGGATCATTCCGAAATGGAAAAACATGCTGCTGAAAAGCCGTTCTGGCTGACCTAAAAAGGTCAGTGGTGTGAAATCTGCACCCCAAGCAATTGCATCAACAGGGGAAGGGTCGGTAATATCGACGCCTGTGAGGATTTGCCAGCCAAATAGGCTCACGTTGATAGCAATCAAAGCTGCAGTAAACCACCAAGTATGTACGTGTAATTTTTGAGTAATTTGTGGTGGTGTTGTTTCAGTCATGTACTTAAATGAGTTGCTGCAATGAAAAATAGCTTAGCATGAATCGAAGGTTTGTAGATACGACGCAGACTTTTTGCACCTAGGAGTGATGCATTTAAATGAAAGCCTTATTCGCGCGTATAGTGATGCTGATCATCGGCGTGATCTTACTGATTCAGTTGTGGATTTTTAGTAGTCTCGTTTGGTGGCGCACTCATCCCGTCAATACCACCATGTTTATGCGTTTGGACTACTGGTCTGATCTAAAACCGATTCAACATCATTGGCGTGACTATGATGAAATTAGTGATAATTTCAAACATGCAGTTCTGGCGGGTGAGGATGCTAAATTTATTCATCATCATGGTTTCGACTGGGCTGGGATTCAGCATGCTTTAGAGCGTAATAATAAAAAAGGTGAAGTTGTGGCGGGTGGTTCGACGATTTCACAACAATTAGCGAAAAATTTATTCCTCTACAATAAACGTTCATTTGTGCGCAAAGGACAAGAAGCCATCGCGACATGGATGATGGAGCGTATGTGGTCAAAACGTAGAATTTTAGAAGTGTATATGAACTCTGTTGAGTTCGGACAAAATATCTACGGTGTAGAAGCTGCTGCGCAATTTTATTATGGCAAAAGTGCGAAAAGCTTAACGCGCGAACAGGCCGCCTTTCTCGCTGCATTGCTACCAAACCCTAAATATTATCAAAACAACCGTAATGATCGAAAGTTGCAATACCGTAAGCGTGTTATTTTGAAATATATGAACGGGACGCAAAAACCTTAAATGTTCATTTGGTAGTTGATGAATAAGATCTCCGCAGATTGGAATTATTTTATAAAAGAAAAGCTCAATATTTTTGGGCTTTTTTACCAAATTGACATAATTTTGCAGCATACTTAAATCATCACTTGATAAATGATAATGCGACAAGGTTCGGTATGAATACTGCAGTGACGACAACAGCGCCAATAGAATACAGTTACAACGATCGTTATATTAATCGTGAACTTTCAATTCTTGATTTCCATCTTCGTGTATTGGAACAAGCAGTTGATCCACTTCATCCCCTGTTAGAGCGGATGAACTTTTTGCTGATCTTTTCACGTAACCTCGATGAGTTTTTTGAAATTCGTGTCGCAGGGGTTATGGAGCAACTAACATTAGGTAATGAAAGCCGTACTCCTGATGGCTTAACCCCAAAGCAAGTGTTGGAACAAATTTCAAAAACAGCACATGCTGCGATTGAGCGCCAATATCGTATTCTTAACCAAGAAATTTTGCCGAAGTTACGCGAAGAAGATATTTGCTTTTTACGTCGTGGTGAATTAACACCAGCTCAATCGGCATGGATTAAGAAATATTTCCAAGAACAAGTTGCACCTGTACTGACACCTATTAGCCTTGATCCTGCTCATCCATTTCCACGCTTAGTGAATAAAAGTTTAAACTTTATTGTGACTTTGGAAGGTAAGGATGCGTTTGGTCGTCAAATTGATCTAGCGGTTGTGCCTGCTCCACGTTCATTACCTCGTGTTGTTCGATTACCTGATGAATTAACAGATGGTAAGGAACATCATGTGATGTTATCTGCCATCATCCATGAGCACGTATCAGATCTGTTCCCCGGCATGACTGCGACAGGATGTTATCAGTTTCGCGTCACGCGAAATGCTGATTTGGCACTAAATGAAGATGTTGAAGATTTAGCGAAAGCTTTGAAAGGTGAGTTAAGTTCACGTCGTTTTGGTCGAGCGGTGCGTTTAGAAGTCACACATAACTGTCCAGAGCATATCTATAAATATTTGTTAGATGAATTTGATCTAAATGAAGAGCAGCTTTACCGTGTGGATGGACCGGTAAATTTAGCGCGTCTACTTTCTAATTTTAAACGTCCTCATCTACGTTATGACTCACATACGCCTATCTTGCCTAGAGCGTTTAAAAAGTCTGAGAATATTTTTGCGGCGATGCAAAAGCAGGACATTCTTCTACACCATCCTTTTGAGTCATTTGCACCAGTGATTCAATTATTACGCGAAGCGGCGCGTGATCCTCAAGTTTTGGCGATCAAACAAACCCTTTATCGTAGTGGTGCTGACTCAGAAATCGTGCAAGTGCTTGCTGAAGCGGCACGCAATGGTAAAGAAGTAACGGCTGTGATTGAGCTGCGTGCACGTTTTGATGAAGAGTCAAATATCGAAGTGGCAAACGTTTTGCAAGAAGCGGGAGCGGTGGTTGTATACGGTATCGTTGGTTATAAGACTCACGCCAAAATGATTCTGGTTGTGCGCCGTGAAAATAATAAACTGATTCGTTATGTTCATTTAGGTACGGGTAATTACCATGCAGGCAATGCGCGTATTTATACTGACTACGGCTTGATGACCACTGACAAAGATATTTGCGAAGATGTGCATCGGATTTTCCAAGAGCTCACGGGTATGGGCAAAATGGCAAAACCGAAAAAGCTTTTGCATGCACCTTTTACTTTGCACGCGCAATTGATCAACTTTATTGATGATGAAATCGCAAATGTAAAAGCAGGAAAAGCAGCCCAAATTATCATTAAAGTAAATGCATTGACGGAAGTGCAGTTGATCAACAAACTGTATGAAGCTTCTCAGGCGGGTGTGCAAATTGATTTAATTATTCGTTCTATCTGCTGCTTACGTCCAGGTTTGCCAAATCTGTCAGAAAACATTCGTGTTCGTTCGATCGTTGGTCGTTTCTTAGAACATACTCGTGTTTATTATTTCAGCAATAATGGCAATCCGCGTATTTATTGCTCAAGCGCAGACTGGATGGATCGTAATCTGTTTAATCGTGTGGAAGCGTGTTTCCCAATTGAAGATCCTGCGTTGAAAAAATCAATTTATCAACTGGGTCTGTTAAATTATCTTAAAGACAATCAACAAGCATGGTTGCTACAAGGTGATGGTGTCTGGGTACGTGCACAGCTTGCTGAAGGGGAAACTCCTCATAATGCACAGCAGAAGTTATTAGAAGCGATTAAATGATTGAGTTAAAAAAAATCGACCTAATTAGGTCGATTTTTTTTGCGAAAATTTAGCGTGTGGTCATTTCTACAATCAGTTGATTGACTAAATCGGCTGCTTCTAATTCGCGAATCTGTGACACATTACTTCCTGCCCAAAATGCACCATAACTATAATCTTGATGCTGACTTGCGATGCTCATTAATTGTTTTGCCAAATCATAAGTATATGGATAAGCAGGGACCGTTGGTCGATTCGGTGCATCGATTTGCGTATGCCATGTACCCAATAAACCCCGTGCTGGGCGACCAGATAAACTTGCACTTATTTGTGTAATACTTTGGCTAAACAGCGCTTTACGGTAGGCAGCATTGGCACTTGAACTTTTACATTGTACAAATGCAGTCCCCAGTTGTACTGCACTTGCGCCATGTTTTAACATATTTTTTGCCTGATCACCATTCATGATGCCGCCAGCAGCAATGATTGGTCGTGAACAGTGTTGGGTAAGTAATTCGACCAAATCACTGGTTTTGATTGCCGCATCAAAATGTTGATTAAAAATACCACGATGTCCACCAGCTTCAATGCCTTGCGCAATGATTAAATCAATACCAGCAGCTTCTATGGCTTGGGCTTCTATCAAATTTGTTGCAGACACCATCGTGATGATGCCTGCATTTTTGAGCGCTTTAATTTGATGAGCATGAGGAGTCCCAAAATGAAAACTGACAGCTTTAGGTTTAGTCTCTAATACCACATTTAAAAAATCGTCATTTTCTAGAAAGCTGGGGTAAATACACTTGAGTTCAGTTGGTGGCTGAGCATCAAATTTTTTGAACGCTGGGGTTAAATATTCAATCCATTGTTGTTCATGCTGTGGATTTAATGGTTCTGGTTGATGACAAAAGAAATTGACCTGAAATGGATGGTCACTGAGCTGTTGAGTTTTTAAGATGAGTTCTTTTGCTGATTCCGGTGTATTGGCACCAAGACCCAAAGAACCGAGTGCACCTTGATTGGAAACTTCAGCTGCAAGTTCAGGAGTAGACACACCTGCCATAGGTGCTAGAAAAATAGGATGTTTTATTTCTAGTAATTCTAAAATTGACATGTATTAGTACCTCATCTCTTTTCATCCAACATAGCTTAGATTTAAAAAAAATAGCAAATAATAGTGGTTATTTACTTGAGGAATGAACTATTAAGGAATGATGTAAAAAGGTGTTTGACTCATGAATAGTCAAACACCCAAAAGAGCTTAGAGGTTATTGATAAGCCAACATGAGCAAAGCCTTAAAGAGACCTGCGATAATTGCCAAACCTAAAAAACCAACTAGCCATAATCCGATAAACCATTTGATTTGTGATTTTTTCATTGGATTTCACCTCAATGATAGCCTTCGTCACCGATACGTACTTTATCTCTAAAGATCCAGTATCCCCAGAAGGTGTAGACCAAAATGATTGGGATCATGATTGCAGCACCGACTAAAGCAAAGATTTGGCTTTCTTTTGGCGCAGCGGCATCCCAAATCGTGACAGATGGTGGAATAATGTATGGCCATAAGCTAATGACAAAGCCAGAGTAGGCAAGAAACATCAGCATTAAAGTATAAATAAAAGGTTTATATTCACTTCTATTTACACAAGCGCGCCATGCCAAATAGCTAAAAATCAATACTAAAATTGGAACAGGGCTAAAGTAGATCAGTTGTGGCACAGTAAACCATTTCTCTGCAATGGCAGGTTGACTATATGGGGTATATAAACTCACCGCAATGAAAATTGCCAATAGTGTGAAGATCAGTTTTGGCATCAGATCATACATTTTGTTTTGTAGTGCTTGATCTGTTTTTAGAATTAACCAGCCACATCCCAACGCTGCATACATCACGACCACACCTAGACCAGTAAATAGAGCAAAAGGTGTTAACCAGTCCAAACTTCCCCCAACATAGATACCATTTTCAGTTTTTAAACCTTGAATATAGGCACCTAAAATCACGCCTTGCAGGAAGCTGGCAAGTGTTGACCCCCAAATAAAAGCCATATCCCAAAGTGCTTTGGAGCGATTCGCTTTAAAGCGGAACTCAAAAGCAACACCCCTAAAAATGAGGGCAATCACCATTAGGGTAATCGGCATATAGAGAGCGGATAATACGGTTGCGTAGACGATTGGGAAGGCCGCAAACAAACCAGCGCCGCCAAGCACCATCCATGTTTCATTGCCATCCCATACGGGTGCAACGGTATTCATCATCACATCACGCTCTTGCTGACCTTTGATGAAGGGAAATAGAATCCCGATGCCGAGATCAAAACCATCAAGTACGACATAAATTAATACGCCTAAGGCAATAATCATTGCCCAAATAAGAGGAATATCGAACATGTTATTCTCCTTTCTTCTGGTCATTGTTATCGAGGCTTTCATCAACAGCACTCAGCGGACGCATTGGCGTTTTAAAATGACCAACGCCGCCAGAATCTTGGACTGGGGTATGAATGAATTGCGGACCTTTGTACATGAGTTTGAGAATGTAATAAATCCCAGTACCAAATACGATGGTGTATACCACTACGAAGATGATTAGGGTAAGGCCAACTTGACTTGCAGAAACACTTGATAATGCATCTTCTGTGCGTAATACACCATAGACCACCCAAGGTTGACGACCTAATTCAGTTGTGAACCAACCTGCCAGTAAGGCGATATAACCTGTCGGTCCCATGATGAGGGCAAATTTATGGAACCATTTTTTCTCATAAATTTGATCTTTTTTGCGGAGGATTAACCCGATCACGGCAAGTAAAACCATGAGTGTGCCTAGCCCCACCATGATGCGAAAACTCCAAAATACCAGCGTTGAATTTGGACGATCTTTGGGAGCAAACTCTTTCAATCCTTTAACTTCACCATCAAGGCTATGGGTAAGGATCAAGCTTCCTAAATATGGGATACCTACTGCATATTTAGTGGTTTCAGCTTGCATATCGGGGATACCAAATAGATAAAGCGGCATAGGTTCGTTGACATTGGTTTCCCAGTGTCCTTCCATTGCAGCTAATTTAGCTGGTTGATGTTTTAATGTATTCAAACCATGATGATCGCCAATAATGACTTGTGCAGGTGCTGCAAATAAGATCATCCACATTGCCATGGAAAATGATTTTTTTACCAATGCATCACGACGACCACGTAATAAATGCCATGCTGCTGTTGCGGCAACGACTAAAGCAGAAACTAAAAATGCAGCGACAGCCATGTGTGCAAAGCGATAAGGGAATGACGGATTAAATACGATGGCAAACCAGTCTTTAGGGACAATAATGCCATTTTCTATTGCAAAACCTTGAGGAGTCTGCATCCAACTATTGGATGATAAAATCCAAAACATGGAGATACAGGTGCCGATTGCGACCATTAAGGTGGCAAAGAAATGGGCTCTTTCGCTGACACGCCCCCATCCAAACAGCATGACACCCAGAAACCCAGCTTCCAAGAAAAAGGCAGACAGCACTTCATAGGTCAGCAAAGGTCCAGTGACACTTCCTGCAATGCGTGAAAATTCACTCCAGTTTGTACCGAACTGATAGCTCATCACTACACCTGAAACAACCCCCATCCCGAAGGTCACAGCAAAGATTTTGAGCCAATATTTATAGAGATCTTGATAAATCGGATCATGGCTTTTTAGCCATTTCCATTCTAAAACGGCAAGAAAACATGCCAGTCCAATCGATGTCGCTGGAAAAATAATATGGAATGAAACAGTAAATGCGAATTGGATACGTGCCAATTCTAATGCGGTTAAACCTAAATCCATCACGAAGCCTCCGATACCGATCGAAACGGTTGTTGAAGAACATTGAGATACAGAGATTTATTTGCGATAAAAATCGCCAGTGTTTGCTGCCAAACAACAAAACAAGTTTGAAAAAACATGGATTACTCACTTTTCAATAAATAGTTCTAAACGCTAATTAATTGAAAAAGAGAGTGGTGGAGCTCGACCTTGGGGCAGAAGGAAAAGACGTTGTAAATCAAAAAAGAAGCTAAGGAAAAGCTGTTGCAAGTGAACATAACGCACTTGTATACGGACAAAGACTTCTTGAATACCTAATGTCGGCGGTACGACCAATTGTCCATAGAAAAAACAGAATGGGCATTGATGGTTAATATCATGCTGATGGGTATGATCGATGGCATCAGATGTGACATGATCAACTGTGCTGGCATGATGATGCTCAGAATGAGATCGAGAAACGATGGATGAGTTTTGTGTACCGTGATGATGTCGAGATTGGGATGACAGATGCACAACAGTCTCACAAGCTGGAGAAATTTGAAACTTCTCTGGCAAAAGAGGCTGTAGAAAAACAGCAAGTTGTAGTGTGATGGTTGCAAAAGCAAACCATATCCCAAGTCGATGTATCAAAACCGCTCTCTACATTGGATATTTACTGACCCTATTCATAAATTGGCTTTTGAGCTTGGTCTATGAGTGTAAGTTCTCTTTGATCATACATCCAAATGATAAAAAAAGCTTTAGACTGTGAGGAATATTATGCTTTTATATTTTTATGTCAAATAATTAACATTATCTAATAAGTGTTTGAACAGAAAAGTGATCTAAGTGTGTAATCAAAGTGGATGAACATTAAATAGTGAACCGATCCAACTTGAGAACAGCATGGCTAAAATCCCCCAGATGGTAATCCTTAAGCTGCTTTTCAACATCGATGTTTTTGCAACATAACCTGAAAGTGCACCTAACAATGCTAAAGACAAAATGCCTGTGAACATAACGGTTTGCGAGACATAATTTTCAGCGCTGAGTAAAATAGCGAGCATCGGTAATGCTGCACCACACGAAAAAGCAGCGGCAGAAGACAGTGCAGCCTGAATAGGATTTGCAGCAGTATTTTCATGAATACCGATTTCATCTCTTGCGTGTGCAGCAAGTGCATCATGTGCAGTGAGTTGAGTTGCAACTTGTAATGCTAACTGTGTGTCTAATCCTCTAGCAATATAAATTTGGGTCAGTTCATTTAATTCAGCTTGTGGGTTTTTCTTGAGTTCTCTTGCTTCAAACTTTAAATCAGCCTTTTCAATATCCTCTTGAGATTTTACAGAAACATATTCGCCAGCAGCCATTGATGTTGCACCAGCAATTAAGCCTGCTATGCAAGTGACTAATAATGTCTGGTTATGTGCACCACTCGCTGCCATTCCCATAACTAAACTGGTGACGGAAATAATGCCATCATTTGCACCCAAGACGGCAGCTCTTAACCAACCTGATCGTTGAATCACATGAGGTTCTGTATGATGTGAAAATGACATAGTTGTGCTCTTTGATAAAAAGTTAAAAAGTGTTTGTTTTCTTATGCGGCATACTATTTTTATCTATGATTCATATGCTGAATCGATTTATAAAATAACGTATTTTAACGACATGATAACAATGATTTAGTTATAATGTGTGAATAAATTAACATTTTAAATTGATTTAAGCTGACGATTATATCCACTTATAACTGGCAATATTTACTTGAGATATGTGATGAAAAAATCAAAAAAACAATTACTCAGTCATACCTTGTTTACGTTAAGCCTTTTGTTTCCATTACAAGCGGTTATGAGTGCTGAAGCTGATTTCGTAAAAGAAGGTGATGCGGCTTATAAACCTGGCAATCCAATTTATGATCGATGGGATCAGTTTTATAAATTAGAACAACAGCAGCCAGAGCAGGCGGAAAAAATTCTGCTCGAACTTGCAGCACTTACCCCACAAGATATTAAAGTGTGGAAAAGTCTGACTTATTTACAAATTCGTTTGAATAAACAAGATCAGGCTTTATACAGCGTTCGTAAAGCATCGCAACTTGCACCTCAGGATGATCAACTTAAGCTACAAGAAGCATATTTGTTGAATCAACTGCAGAGAGATAGAGATGCTTTACCAATATTCAAAATGCTGGCTCAGTCAAATGATGTAGAAATCGCAACTAAAGCGCAGCAAGCAGTACAGAATTTAAGTGGTGGGACAGTCAAACCTGTATTCAAAGATATTTATTTTGCACCGTCATATGAGTCGCGCTACGACGATTTTATTTTTCCGTTAAAAATGCGTTATGGACGTAATTGGGACAATGGCCGTGCACAGGTTTATGGCTTTATGAATCTAAATCGTGATACTAAATCACGTGGTGGAGTTCGACCTGAAATCATTGATGAGAATGCAGTGACGGTTGGTGTAGGGGCAAATTATCAGCCTTGGCTAAGTATCCCGATTAGAGCCTATTTAGAATTAGGTGGTAGTTATGACTTAATTGATCGTAATCGAGATAAGTTCCGTGAGAGTGTTGTTGGTGGTGTAACAGGTTATCAAGAATGGTACGCAAATCCGAGTGTAGAAAATCGCACGGTTTGGAATGATTATTTCACCGACCTGTATGGTAACGTGGCTAGTTATTCACGTGAAGATTATAATGTCATTGCAGATTTAAGATTACGCTCAGGTTTTAATGTTTACCGAGGTGAAACGGGAACTGTACAAGCCTATGCCAAATTACATGCTTTGGCAGATTCTGAAGGTGAGAATTATAATAATTTATTTGAATACGGTGCTGGTGTTGCGTGGCAACCGTTTAATTATTTGCCTGTAAAAGTACGTGTTGAGCGTTTATATGGCCACTATTTCAAAGATGCATTGGCGAATGGACAAGAGCGTTATAACAACACTCGAACGGAACTGGTATTTTATAAGAGTTTCTAAGATCTAGGCTGTCTTAGTGAAGAAACAGCCTTGTTTTATGAGCGATATTTAAGCTTATACCATAAGGCAATCATATAGACATTGATACGGCTCATATAGTGGGGGCCATCAAAGATATAAACTTTTTGTCCCTCGTAGGCTTTCAATTGTTGGATAATTTCCCAAGGATATGCAGCTCGAAAGTGTCCATTTTTGGTTGCTCGAAATGCTTCTAAAACAATAGTAATTTTATCTTTACCAAATTCATGTTGCAGCTCATCTAAGATGATCCTTGCTTGTTCAGGTGAACGAGTGCCTACACCAACGCCATCTTGAAAAAAAACATTGGTCTGCTCAGGCAACCAACTTTTTAACCATACATCGTAATGTGTTGGCATTTCATCTGCGCTATAAATGCTCACCCATAAAGGTTTTGGAAGTTGCGTTAAAGCTTGACCTAATATTCCTACACCTAACCAAGTTGGATCGGCCTCAACTGGAAAATAATATCCTTTGAGTGGGATCGATTGAGTATGTGCAATCAGTTGTTTAGAGTTTTGAGCAAGCAACATGACTTGAGAGCGCGCCAGCTTTTCATCATATTCGCCTGCTAAACCTAAAATAATCTCCGATGCCCACGCATTTTGGTTTAGCTGTTGAAGATTTATATTTTTATCCCACTTTACAAAGCCAGTATCATGATCAAACCAAGATTTGGATTGAACAATTGACCATTGTGGAACAAATGTAGAAACCCCGAGTAGGTTCCAGTTGCCTTTGGGTGGGGTGGTAGCTAAATCTGGTTGCCAAAAAATTCCTTCAATATGAGCAGGCTGCATTTCAGATTGAGAAAAATGTATGCAGCCGCCCAAAAAAATTATGGTTGAAAAAAAGAAAATAATAATGAGTTTGAAATTATTCTGCCTTATTTTTAGCATTCGGTTTTTTCCGCCAGTACCAAAGCAAGATTGCCAAAATCATGATAACAGAAATGATAAGCACCAAGATAAAGAAAGATGACTGCTGAACCAGAGGTGCTTTTTGATTACCGACAATAATTTTTTGTAAAGTAAAGACTTGACCGTTCTGTGTCACCAAGATTTTACTGGCGTTATTGGGAATATTTTGTTGAATTTTCTCCCAAAACTTCGTGAAGTTTTGAGCGCCATCAATGGAGTCCGTCAAAACATCAAAACGTTGTTCATGAAAACGCACTAAAAAACCCTTAGCCGCAGCAGGTGCATAAACAGTATCTCGATGCATAGAGACTTGCTGGCGATAAATATTAGGGTTGACTTGAACATTAATTAATTCGGGCTTTGCTGGATCAAATTTGACGAAATTCAATGGCAATGGATCATTGGTCAGTAGCATTCGTTTTGCTGTTTGACTCAAAATTAACGCAATTTCTAAACTACCCAGCTCACCATCGATTGCAATGGTTGGATGTGTGGCAAATGCCATCGATAGTGATGCCACACCGTTTTTGAGTTTATGTGGTAATTTGACTGTGGATTTCTCAGTATCAATCCATAAAGAGCCTTTTGCTGTAGGTAAACATTGTGAGTTTACGATCACAGAATTTTCGAGTTTTAAGTGAAATGATGTGCTATCTGAAATGGTTTTTGCGAAATAGTTAAATTGACGATTTACAGGGTCAGAATCTAATTCTGCAGTTTTCAAACTACCTGCCAATCCACCATCAATCCAAGTGGTGATATTAGAGCCTTCTAATAAGCCACTCTGGACGCGTAACGCAATTTGTCCTTGCAAAATATCTGTAGGTTGCCAAACAGAAGGGAAGTTGAGGAACAGGTTTTTTTCAGCTTGGTTGAGTCGAAAATCACTGATGCCTAAATCCGCCAATGTTTTAATCTGTTTGATTTTTGCCCATGTTGGTGCTGCAAGTTTATCGGGTAGAAAAGTGGCAGAAGTATTGAGTTGCTCTAAGTAATTTGGATTGAGTAATCCGTTAATTGCTGAGACTAGTTTTTGAGGATGATCATATTTAATTTGCAAAGTTGGCACATTATTTTCAGAACTAATCTGAACTAAAGTACCCTGAGATAGCGGTGTAGGTGATTTTGAAATTTCAATTAAGAAATCGGCGGCTTGGCCTGCTGGTGGATTTTGTTCATACCATTGAACAGGGGTAACAGATCCCCATGCGTTCATGAGACGACCGAGCATCGATGCTTCATTTACATTGGCAGGGTTGAATTTGAGTACGCCTACGAATGGTGTAGGTCTGACAATTTGTGGATTAAACAACGCATCGGGCAGATCTTTTAAACGATAGACTGGTCGATGTCGTGCATAGTCAATTTGTGAATTACTTAAATACGTGACTTGATCGACATCTTCACTACAGAAGGTTGTGCGATCAGCAGCAGGTGAGGTTCGGGGTGAATATTGCTGTAAAATAAAATCTAAGCGATGAAAACCACTTTCAGCAGCGGGAATATTAAATTCCAGTTTACCATCACCGTTTAACACAGTGTTATAAATCAACTTATCATCATATTTCACCAGTAAAGTAGTGAAATGTTCAGTCGAATAATCGCTGCTAAAACGAATACTTTGCCACTCAGAACCCTTACCAACATAGAAGTAGTGTGGCTCGATCGTGTATTTGTTTGACGTATTAATATTATCAAATTTCCATGTATTCCAAGAATCTGCTAGAGCAAATACGGGCAAAGAGAGAGTCGCACTTGCTAACAGAATTTTGAAAACAGGATGGTTGAGTCGATTTTTTTTCATTTATTTTCTCTCTTTGCTACGTTCAGTTTTGTACCACTGTAGTGAATTCCCTTGTATCTTATTTTTCAACATGTCGTAGGCTGCTTTAAATACGATGAATAAAAAGATCTGTGAATATGTGATGTAAGATAAAACTGAAAAGAAATAAAGTTGGGGTTTAACTCTTTCAAGCGATAGGGTGAACCACATTTGTGCGACATATAGACAAAATGACAATGCCCATAACACTGTAAATGGTCCGGGTAAGGTGATCCCCGCTATGCCAAGTAAGCCAAGTGTTAGAGTGATATGACTCCAAATCAGCGCAGGTACGAACAGGACATAACACATTATGTTGTTGAAAATTTCGATACCAATTGGAAAAGGTTTTCTTAATGCAATCGGTAGATATTTACTGGTCACATAGAAATTACCTTGAGTCCAACGTGATCGTTGTTTGACAAAAACACTCAGTGATGGCGGGTCTTGTTGCCAACCTACGGCATAAGGTACCCATTTGATTCGCTTTTGCCCTAGAAAGATTCTGAAGCTCATTTCAGTGTCGTCAACCAATGATTTTTCATCAAATCCTCCCAATGTTTCTAGTGCATCCCGCCATATGACATAGTTGGTTCCCATCAAGGTCGATAATTCAAAACGTTGCCATCGGCCTCCTTGGAAGATCCATTGAAAGAAAATAAACTCGATGGCAATAAAGCGAGTCAAAATACTATCGCGCCAATTTCGTGTGCGGACTTTGCCATTGACGGCAACCAGTTTTTTATCTGCCAATAAGGTTTGAGCCAAGAGTCGAACGCAGTCTGGTTCGGGCGTACTATCGGCATCATAGACAATAATTAACTCACCTTTGGCATGAGGTAGACCATTGTTTAAGGTCCGAGATTTACCTTTACCTCCCATACCTTTCGGGACATTCACAATTTTAATGCACGGATAAATCTCCGCCATGCGTTCAGCGATCTCAAGAGTATTGTCTTTAGAGCCGTCATTGATTAATAACACTTCATAGGCATGTGCAGGGTAGTCTTGTTGCGCAATGGCATGGAGCGTATCTTCAATCACTACACCTTCGTTATAGGCTGGGATCAAGACACTGAGCATTGGCCACTCAGCGGGCACAGGCAAATTTTCTAACTCTTTGGCTGCATTTTTCGAGTATTTCCATGCCTGATAACTTAACCACGCCCAAAAAGCTTGTGGAATCCAAATACCAAGAAAACCAAACAAAAATAGAATATCAATCGCGGGCATTGAGTCTTCTCCTACGAATGATAGAGATGATTAAAATCAAAAGTAATGATCCACCAAGCAACAGCGAAATCCAAGAAACAGAACTACCAAAACTACTTAATAAACTAGGAAAATGGGTTGAAAAAAGATAGTCAAATGGAATCACGACAGTACTGATTGCAATTAAGAAATAACCAAATAGATTGGTTTCAACTCCGTCAGGGGTACTGGTGTAATCAACACGACCAAAACGCCATGATATTCCCAATTGGGGATATTCTATGCTGTTCACAGGCAAGTGTGCTGGAGGATTAATTAAAATTTGATAGCCAGAGTTTTGAGCATAGTTATGATTGGCTTGATAAAAGAAGTGCTGATGATGTTGAATCTTACGTGCAGGTATGGGCAGATTTTGTTTATTATCCGATTGAATGATATAGCTACCCGCAGGTTGTGAGATGAGGTTTTCATCCCAGCCTGTTTCAATCAATGTCGCTAATGGTCTCAGACCAATTGCGGTAGAAAATGTGGCTTTGGCAGAAAAGTACTTCGAATGTTCCATGTGAAAGAGCGCGATAGGAATTGCGCCGTCATTGACGGCTTTTTTTATCCGATAGTAGGTTAAAAAACTAAAATACTCATCTGGTAAAATAACGCCTGGTTTTACACCTTTATCAATAAGCTCTTTAAAACTATTCGATTGGAGTTGATCTGCTGTAAAAACGGGCCACCATGTTGCAGGCTGAGAAAAGATCTCTGAAACCATTTCAGAAGATTGAATGTGTGGGCTTGACTCTGATTTTGCAGGTTGAATTGAGCAGTGATAATACTGCTGATAAAGTTGTTGTAAAGTCATGTCTGGGTAATGTTCGGTTGTAACCAGCAGACCACAAATATTAAGAAGTACTGACATCAGTGCACCTCTCGGTCTACTTGTGACAGGTATTCTGTATGTTGTTCGACTTTAAGTTTTAAAACACTCAGCTCTTGTAGTTGTTGTAAGAAATGTGGGGTAGGGTGTTGCTCATCCATTTGATTTTCATGAATTACGATACTTTTTATTTCACTCAACTCTTCATTGATGAAATGATAGATAATACTATCACCCTCAGTGGATAAGATCGTCATAATCTTATTTTGAGTTTCTTTCCAAATATCTTCACCAAGCATTTCTCGAATGAGCACGGTGTTGGTAATTTGAATACTGATCACTTCATAATGATCTTTATGAGTCAACTGTAATAGTTTTTTTAGCTGGTCCTGAAAGTGCTTGAGTGCAGTAAGCGGTAAAATATCATGTTGATAATTTCTGTCATAACTTTGAATAGCTCGATAAGAGGCCAAGGCATTTTTAATATTGTGACGGATCGCACTAAGAAAAACTGGCGCGAGCGGCGCTACAAATAATAGGAGCAGTTGACGCTCGATATAAGTTTGATTGGCGAGATCAAGAAAGAAATAGAACGCAATACCGACAAATGCCACCAAACCAAGTATTAATGCCATACCAATATTTAAGTATGCACCTGCGATGACCAACAATAGCAAGAAAATCCAACTGCCTCGATAAGTTGCTGGCAGCCATTCATAAGCCACTACACCCATGAAGATATGAGCCGAAATGATCCATAAGACGAGTGCGGGAGCAGGATTTTTTTGCATAGTAATTTTAGTTTTAATATTGTCTTTTGTGATAAAAGTAGCACTATTTTATAGTGATTGCGATAGTTTTATGTTGTTGACTTTGTGAAGTAATTTATAGTCAGTAACATATAGTGTTGTCTATATGTTACTAAGTCGGTTGATAAATAATCCAAATCTATTCTTTAAAAGCGGCGATAGCCCGTGCTCGGCTACTTTTTAAATCAACGATTGGTATTGGATAGTTAAGACTAGAATTCATTTTGTAAGCGTAAGGCTCATGGATGGATTTAGCATCTAAATGAGCAAGTTCGGGAATCCATTGTCGTAAATAGTCGCCATTTGGATCAAATTTTTGTGATTGGCTAATTGGATTAAATATACGGAAATACGGTGCAGCATCGGTACCTGTTGAAGCACACCATTGCCAGCCACCATTGTTTGCAGCTAGATCACCATCTATAAGGTGCTGCATAAACCATTGTTCCCCTTTTCGCCAATCAATCAAAAGATTTTTACTCAGAAACATGGCGCAAATCATACGTACTCGATTGTGCATCCAACCTGTTGCAAGGAGTTGTCGCATACCTGCATCGACGATTGGAATACCAGTATGACCCTGTTGCCATTGTTGCAGCGCAACTGGATCATCACACCAGTTGATTTTTTGGGTTGAAAGCTGAAATGGCAAGTGCTTTGAAACACGTGGGTAGTCGAACAAAATATGCTGATAAAATTCTCGCCAGAGTAGTTCATCCAGCCATGTTTGCTGGCCTTCAGACTCAATCACAAAATCGCCGTGCTGTTTACGGAATAATGCCTGTAGACATTGACGGATAGAGAGAATGCCAATATTTAAATAAGCAGATAGTTGGCTGGTGCCTGCTTGTGCAGGGAAGTCGCGGGCATTTTTATAATCGTCCAATCTGTCATGGATAAATTGATCGAGTAATGTTAATGCAAAGGATTCGCCTACTGGCCATTGTTGTGTTAGATGATTAAGTTGCTGAGTATATTTAAGTTTTAGCTCTTTGAAATCTTCAAGTGAGGGGTACGGATCGATGTTGATCGGCTGCTGCACGTCAGGTACTGGATAGCATTGGGGTAAGCTTTGTTGCAAGCGTTGATAACAGACTTTTTTAAACGCACTAAAAACTTGATAGGGCTGATGGCTCTGATTACGAATCGACGCTACTGGAAAAAGTGTACGGTCATGAAAAAGTACCAGTTCTTTGTTTTGTTGGTTTAATAATTTTTGTACCTCGTTATCTCGTTTTAGTTCATTAACCCCTAGTTCAATATTGGCATATACCTGCTGAATTGGGATATTTTGCATTAAATCTGCAAAGAGCTGTGTTATATCTTTCCAAAGTGGTAAATGCTGAACAATTAAAGGAATATTGAGAGATTGCAACGCAATTTGTAATTGTTGTAGTTGACGAAGATAGAAGTCGATCTTGATGGGTGCATCATCATGTAGTTGCCATTGTTCAGGTGACAAGATCACTAGCGCAACCGTAGGTCCTGTTTGTGTTGCATGCCAAAGGGCGGCATGGTCATGGATTCTGAGATCTTGGCGAAACCAAATCAGTTGATAATCGCTTTGCATAAAGTAAGAACCACTCAATTTATTCGAAGTAAGGTATCTTTCTTATTTTATAAAAGTGAATGTGAAGAAAAAGCAAAGCCGAAGCTTTGCTTTTTAGTTGTGCTAATTCTAAAAAGAATTAGTGGTGGTGACCACCTGCACCGTGTACGTGACCGTGATCTAACTCTTCTTGAGAAGCATCACGAATTTCAACGATTTCTACTTCAAAAGTAAGATCTTGACCAGCAAGTGGGAAGTTTGCATCAACAACAACGTTGTCGCCTTCGATTGCTTTAACAGTTACGATTTGTACACCATCATCAGTTTGCGCTTGGAATTGCATACCAGGTTGAATGTTGTCTACACCTTGGAACATTTGAGCTGGAACTTCTTGAACAAGTTCAGGGTTGTATTCACCGTAACCTTCTGCTGCAGGAACATTTACAGTGAATTTCTCACCTACAGTTTTACCTGTAAGTGCGTTTTCTAAACCAGGAATGATGTTCCCTGCGCCGTGCAAATATGCAAGTGGTTCACCTTGAGATTTATCAAGTGTTTCACCCTCAGCGTTTGTTAAAGTGTAGTGGAATGAAACCACGTGGTTATTTGCAATAGCAGTCATGTTGTTAATCCATTCAAAGAGTTCAGGTGTACATCATAAAGTGAAAAGTCGATTTTGTTGACTATTTTCCACTTTTTGAAACGATTTCGTTATAAATGGGAACGAAATTTATGTTTTCAACTCAGTACAGTTTAATTTTTGGGCGAACACGACGGGTAAGCAAATCTTTCATAGTTAACATTCCTGCCTGTGTATAACCATGAATGTTGGCTTGATGCAGTCGATACAAAGATACATACATCGTTTTGGCAATAAAACCTTGCACACTCACGTCACCCAATAACTCACCTACAGCCTGATTTCGGCTTAATGAAACCAATGAGCCTTTATCATTAAAGACAAACATCGGTTGTGGTGAGTGGTTTAAACGTGCTGCCATCGCATCAACTAAAAAACTCGCTTGCTGGCTGGCAACTTGTGCACGAGGTCCGAGAGGTGGTTGACGTGCATCCAGTTGGCAATGGGCGCAATCTCCAAATGCAAAAACATTCGGATCCGAATACGTTTGTAAGGTCGCATAGACCATTAAACGATTGATTTTATCACGTTTAAAATCATTTAAAGCTTCTAATATCTTAGGTGCTTTAACGCCTGCTGCCCAAACTGTAATATCAGAATGGATGACATTGCCGTTACTAAAATAGACATTGGAATCATCAACTTTTTGCACTTTGTGCTGGGTTAGAATTTCAATTCCCATTTTTTGCAATTGCTTGGCACTATGTGCTGCTGTTTTCTCATTGAGTGCTGGTAAGATGCGATCAGAAGCTTCAATGAGAGTAATTTTGACTTGTTTCGGATTGATTTTCTTTAACCCGTAGCGATAAAAATTCTTGGTGGTTTCAATCAACTCTGCAGCGAGCTCGACACCAGTTGCACCAGCACCAACAATCCCGATATTTAAAGCACGTTCAGTTGATTGATTTTGTGCCTCAATATAAAGATGAAATAAATCTTGTTGGAAAATATCAGCTTGTTGACGACTGTCTAGGAAATGACAATGTTCGCGTACACCTTCTGTACCAAAGTCATTTGATACAGAGCCAACTGCGATCACCAATGTGTCATAGCTTAAACTTTGAATAGCAGGGGTGTGTTCTTTAGAAAGCTGTGGGGGAGAAAGTGTAATTTGTTTTTGATCTTTATTGACAGCAATCAGGGTACCGAGGACGAACTCAAAATGATGCTTTTCTGCGTGGGCGAAATAATTGGTTTGTTCTTCGTGGGGGTTAAGTGAGCCTGCGGCAATTTCGTGTAGGAGAGGTTTCCAAATGTGGGTGAGGTTCTGATCGACTAAGGTGATTTTGGCTTTTTTATGTTTACCAAAACGTTCGCCTAGTTGTGTCGCAAGTTCTAAACCACCTGCGCCACCACCCACAATCACGATATGATGTAAGGTTTTGCTCATGATTAACCTAATTGTTTTTGTGAAAGGATGGTTGGATTATGCCATCCTTTTTTCAATCTTGTATGGTTAATCTTGAGAAAAATAGTTGGTTTTTTACCCTTGATTTAAAGGATAAAGTTTGGCAGCTTTTGTATCATTTGTTGAGAAGAACGAAAATAAGTTAGAAAACCACAACATAATTTTTTGGAAAATATTTGCTTCTTCAATCTGTACCTCATTTTCAATCTGTAGACTGCGAAGTAGTTGATTATTTTGATAAATAGACACGGTAGCCAAATTCATTGCTTGAGTGAGTGGCGCAGTTAAGCGTTGCTCGTTGAGTTCAATATTAACCCGCGTATGCGTGTTTTGGAGTGGCTCAATGATTTTTACACCATTTTCATCCACAATTTGAAGACGTTGGGTCAGTGGATCAAACTGATTTAAATCGATTGGTGTGGCTTGGTCATATAGTGAAGTCGTCACAATTGTCGGTTGCTGTGTCTCAACTTTGAAGATTTTGAGGGTTGAACGAATGACTGGCAACTCAGCGATCAGTTGATGTTTTGGGATCACTTCTTCGTCACGGGTATAAGCATAAGCCAAGTTCATTAACTTGTTCGCGACTTCTGCACGTGTGATGGCATTTGGTGTGCCAAGTACGATGACGATTAAGCGGCGTTTATCTATATGTGGATTTAAAGTTGGGCGTTCTGCTGTTAGAGCCAAGTTATAACCAGCAGCTTTGGTAAAACCTGTTTTTAGACCATCTGCTGTTGGGTCCATTTTTAGAGCAAGATTCGTTGCGCGATGGAAACGTTGGTTGTAACTAAAACTTGGCATTTTTGAATAATAAAGATATTCAGGTGTTTTGGTTACAATTGCTTGTGCTAATAAGCCCAAATCTGATGCTGTTGAGTAATGATCTGGCATCGTGATACCCGCAGGATTACTAAAATGAGTATCTTTCATGCCTAAGGCTTGAGCTTCTTGGTTCATACGTATGATGAACTGAGGCACGCTACCCGAAATTCTCTCAGCAAGCGTCAATGCGGCATCATTGGCAGACATGACAATTAAACCTGCTAAAAGTTGATCAACAGAAATCTGCTCACCTTCTTTTAAATACATTTGGGATTCGTCCCACATCACGGTATTTACAACGGAGGTTGCAGTGATTACATCCTCTTTGCGTAATTTTCCAGCTTCAATTTCCTTCAATGCCACATATGCCACCATCATCTTTGTCAAAGATGCTGGAGCACGTTGTACATGGCTATTATGCTCGGCGATGATTTGTCCTGATTGTGCATCGACAATAGACCATGCTTGAGCTTCAACCGTTTCAGGGGAGATATTAAGTAAAGTCGCATGTGCAATATTTGCAAAAAACAAACTCAATAATGTAAGGAATGAGAGGAAAAATTTCACGAGAACACCTTGTGCGGCCAATCCATGGGCATGGAATGCGAAAAAAGCATGCTATGACTTTTTCGTAGAAGAATCTAGGGGTTGTTGACATTTTATATATGAATTGCGTTGTAGACTAAAATTTCATTAGACGAGGCATGAAACGCAGGGAATGGCTATTCCCTTGCCAAGTTTCATAACGAAGTATGAGGGAATTTTAGTAACAACCCTTCGGGACAGGGATATTTTTTGTCGCTACTACGTTATGACTTCTTCATTTAGAATGACTAAATTTCACAAGTCATGCCTTGTATCGCCTAAAAAACATCCTCTGTCGCAACCATAGATAAAGTGACAACAGCCCCCTAAACTTTTGCTGACATTTAAGACATCTACGCATGAGTTTGTAAAAAAATGCTAAGCTGTCGGAAATTTTTTTATTTTTAGTTTGAATTATGCTGCACTATCAAATTGAATTTGACGATTATCGCCAACATCTTATTCATGTCACGCTTCGTTTTCTTGCAAATCCAAATCAAGAGCTTTGGCTACCGACGTGGATTCCGGGCAGTTATTTAATTCGAGAGTTCTCTAAGCATATTGAATCAGTGAAAGCATCTGATGAAGCCGGACGTTTGCTCAGTATTAAAAAAACAGAGAAGAATCGTTGGCGTTTATTCAATACCGACCATGAGTTGATTACGGTTGAATATGATGTCTATGCTTATGATCTATCTGTACGTGGTGCTTATGTTGATCAAACACGACTCTATGTCAATCCAGCCTGTGTTTGTTTGGGACTTCAGGATCAGGAGCAAGCCCCATGTGAAGTTGAGCTGTTTTTGCCAGATGAGTTGAAGCATTTTCAGATTGCTACAGGTTTAACTTCTAAAAGTTTAGTCAAAGGACGTTTCACCTTAAAAGCGGATAACTACGATCAATTGATTGATAGTCCTTTTGAGCTAGCAGAGCAGAGCCGTTTCAGCTTTGAAGCGAACGGGATTCCACATGAGTTTGTGATTTCAGGAAAGCACAATACCAATTTAGAGCGTATGCAAGCAGATATTGAGAAAATCTGTCGAACTGAAATAGAAATGTTTGGTTCCGCGCCATTTCAAAACTATACCTTTATGACGATAGCAACAGGTAATAGCTATGGTGGTTTGGAACATTGCAATAGCACCAGTTTGATTACACCGCGGGATGATTTGCCTAAGCTTGACGAAGCTGAAGAACCTTCAAAGGACTATCAACGTTTCTTAGGTTTATGCAGCCATGAATATTTTCACTCATGGTTAGTGAAGTTTATTCGACCGGATAATTTTGCCAATTATGATTTACACAAAGAAGGTTACACCAGCCTATTGTGGATCTTTGAAGGTTTCACTTCCTATTATGATGATTTGATTTTATTGCGTAGTGGTGTGATTTCTCAGAAATCGTATTTAGATTTATTGAAAGGGCAAATTGATCGTTATTTGCAAAATCCAGGACGTTTCATTCAAACGGTTTCTGAGTCAAGTTTTGATGCTTGGATTAAATTTTACCGCCAAGATGAAAATTCTAATAATGCGGGTACCAGTTACTATAATAAAGGCAGTTTGGTGGCGCTGTGTTTAGACTTGGGGCTTCGTTTACGTGGTTCTAGCTTGGATGCGTTAATGCGCCGTTTGTACGAAAATACTCAGCAGGGTATTCAAGTCAATGAGCGTACAATCTTTGATTTGTGCAAAGCGCTGACAGGCGATGATTGGATTGAGCAGATTAATCACTTGATCAATACCACTGACGAACTGCCACTGGACCAATTATTACCTGAGTTTGGTCTAAGTTACGTGCTTAAAAACGAAAAAGCCTTGCCTTTTGGTTTGAAATTGCTCGATAAAACTGAAGGTGTTGTTGTGCAACAAGTACGTCGTGAAGGTGCGGCAGCTCAAGCTGGTTTATCAGCAAATGATGTCATTATTGCGATTGATGGTGTTAAAGCTTCGGAAAAGCTTCTGGCAAAATATGCAAAACAGCAAGGTACATATACGGTTTATGCTTTCCGCCGTGATGAGCTATTAACATTTGAGCTGAATGGTGGGGAAAATCCATTGACTACAGTTGATTTAAATGTTGAAGACCAAGCGAAACTTGATACTTGGTTAGCATCTTGATCAAAGGATCGCAGACACAACTTCCGATGAAGTATTCGTAATTCTATTTTTGCAGGAAAAATCTAGATTACAGCCTTCAGGTTAGATACATCGTCTAATTTGAAGGCTGCTTTTCTATGATTAAACCTTCGCAAATATATGTATAGATTAGGATGAGGTTAATTACCACGATAAGTTGAATAACCATAAGGGCTAATTAAAAGTGGAATATGGTAATGTTCAAGTTTTCCATCTATAGAGAAAATGACTGGCACTTCTGGAAAAAATGAACTCTGTTTGTGCTGTTCAAACCATTCTCCTGTTTTGAACGTGACTTTATAAATCCCTTTTTGAAGTGGTGAGTCTTTGGGATATAAATCCGTAATACGTCCTTGCTGATTAGTTATATTGTTATTGAGCACTTTCCATTGATTATTTCTTGTTTTTCCAGAATAACCTTAACCCCAGCAGAAGGGAGCCCATTTTCTAAGTTGAGCACATGTACACTTAGTGGATTTTGAGCAAAGCTAAAAGAAGAAAGAGTCATAGCGACTAATGGGACGAAAACTTTCATCATTTGATCTATCCTGAAATAAAAAAACTAATTTTAATCATTTGGTCAAAAATTAAGTTTAAAAAGTGTAAATAAAACTAGAGTCGAATATTCAGATTGATTTCGATCACTTATGATCGGAAGTCGTTCTAAAAAAATGTTGAGCTGAAACTCTCATCAATCTAAGTCTTGAACCCGAACAAATAATATTCGTTTTGTAGTATTTCGTATTGAAATGTCGTTATCTCGATATATTACATTGACTGAGAAGTGATCAGTACTGATACTCTCATGTTTTACTTAAGCTAACCGATTTGCAGGCGATAAAACTCCAACTTGCTACTACTATTTCGTAGCGAAATGTCGTTATCACTGGATATTGCGTTGACTGAGATGCGATCAGGGCTGATACTCTCAGGGTTTTATTTAAGCACATCGGTTCTTAGGGGTTGGGCCACAAGTTCGACCCTCAAAACTCAATCCAACACAAGGGGCTATATATGGCTAGTGGGAAGTCAACAATCATTTACACACTGACTGATGAGGCGCCACTGTTGGCGACCTATTCGCTACTGCCAATCATTGAGACTTTTACTAAGCCTGCAGGCATCGAGATCGTTAAAAGTGATATCTCTGTTGCTGCACGGGTACTTGCAGAGTTTTCGGATTACCTAAATGACGAACAGAAGGTAACGAATAATCTCGCAGAACTTGGTCGTCGTACTCAGGATCCTGATACAAATATTATCAAACTTCCAAATATCAGTGCTTCTGTAGCGCAGTTAACCTCATGCATAAAAGAGCTGCAGTCTAAGGGCTATGCAATTCCTGATTATCCTGAAAACCCAACAACTGAGGAAGAAAAGGAAATCAAGGCGCGTTATGGTAAATGTCTTGGTTCAGCGGTAAATCCAGTTTTACGCGAAGGTAACTCTGATCGTCGTGCACCTGCGGCTGTTAAAAACTATGCGAAAAAACACCCGCACTCAATGAGCGAGTGGAAGCAATGGTCACAAACTCACGTTTCTCATATGGATGAAGGCGACTTCTACCACGGTGAAAAGTCGATGACACTTGACCGTGCACGTAATGTAAAAATGGAACTCATCACCAAAAGTGGTGAAACCATCGTGCTTAAGCCAAAAGTTGCGTTACAAGATGGTGAAATCATTGATTCAATGTTCATGAGCAAAAAGGCGCTTTGCGACTTTTATGAAAAAGAACTTGAAGATTGTCGTGAAGCGGGCATTTTGTTCTCTTTACACGTAAAAGCGACCATGATGAAGGTGTCACACCCAATCGTATTTGGTCACTGTGTGAAAATTTACTACAAAGATGCGTTTGAAAAGCACGGCAAATTATTCGATGAGTTAGGCATTAACGTGAATAACGGTATGGCTGGTCTTTATGAAAAGATTGAGACATTACCGACTTCTTTACGTGAAGAAATCATCGAAGATTTACATGCTTGCCAAGAGCACCGTCCTGCACTTGCAATGGTTGATTCTGCAAAAGGTATTACCAATTTCCATTCACCAAATGATGTGATTGTAGATGCTTCAATGCCTGCAATGATTCGTGGTGGCGGTAAAATGTGGGGTGCTGATGGTAAACCATACGATTGTAAAGCAGTAATGCCTGAGTCAACGTTCGCACGTATCTACCAAGAAATGATTAATTTCTGTAAGTGGAACGGTAACTTTGATCCACGTACGATGGGTACTGTGCCAAACGTCGGTTTGATGGCGCAAAAGGCAGAAGAATACGGTTCACACGATAAAACGTTTGAAATTGCAGAAGCGGGTGTTGCCAACATCACTGATCTTGAAACAGGTGAAGTGTTGATGTCTCAGAATGTTGAGGAAGGTGATATCTGGCGCATGTGTCAGGTGAAAGACGCTCCAATTCGTGATTGGGTGAAACTTGCAGTAACACGTGCACGTAACTCTGGTATGCCTGCGATTTTCTGGCTTGACCCATACCGCCCACACGAAAATGAACTGATCAAGAAAGTTGAAAAATACTTGAAAGATCATGACACTGAAGGTTTAGATATTCAAATCATGTCGCAAGTACGCGCAATGCGTTATACGCTTGAGCGTGTAGCTCGTGGTTTGGATACGATTTCAGTAACAGGTAATATTCTTCGTGACTACTTAACTGATTTATTCCCAATCATGGAATTGGGTACTTCTGCGAAAATGTTGTCTATCGTGCCGTTAATGGCGGGTGGTGGCATGTATGAAACAGGTGCGGGTGGTTCAGCACCGAAACATGTACAGCAGTTAGTTGAAGAAAACCACTTACGTTGGGATTCTCTTGGTGAGTTCCTTGCATTGGCTGTGTCTTTAGAAGAACTTGGTATCAAAGAAGACAATAACCGTGCAAAATTGCTTGCCAAGACACTTGATCAAGCGACAGGAAAATTGTTGGATAACGACAAGTCTCCATCACGTCGTACAGGTGAACTTGATAACCGTGGTAGTCATTTCTATTTAGCGTTGTATTGGTCAGAAGCATTAGCTGCTCAAGATGAAGATGCTGAGTTAAAAGCGAAGTTTGCTCCTCTAGCAAAAGCACTCGCTGAAAATGAACAGAAAATTCTTGCTGAATTAAGTGAAGTGCAGGGTAAAGCTGCTGATATTGGTGGTTACTATGCTGTAGACCCTGTGAAGGTAAGTGCTGTAATGCGTCCAAGTGCAACACTTAATGCTGCGCTTGAAACTATTTAAGTTTTAATACTTTACTGATAAATTTATCAGTGATGTAAAAAGCCGATGTGAAAACATCGGCTTTTTTGTGTCTTTAATTTTTATTAGATTTAAATCAATATATCGTCTTAAGTAATAGTTTTAATTAATGGGGGGTAGCAATGGAGACTGAGGTGGAGAATCAATTAAAAGCATTGATTCTTGATGATGATTTCACGAATTTACAAAATTTAGCAAATGAAGAAGTAAATTTAATGAGTATACTTCGAGTTTCACATCGTGAGCTTCAACACTCTAATTTTTTATCATGGTTGTTTGATCCCAATGCTACGCATGGTTTAGGTGATTATGTTTTTAAAGAGTTTATAAAAATTTATTTCCAAGAAAATGAATTCCAAAATCTAGGTGTAGAGAATGGGTTATCAGTTTTTGATTTCTTTAGTTTGGATTTTGATGATTTAATTATTAAAAGAGAGTTTAAAAATATAGATCTTCTTTTTATTTCACCTAAGAATAAATTTTTTATGCTTGTTGAGAATAAAATTTATTCTGGAGAGAGTAGTGGGCAATTAGAAAAATATAGAAATATAGTGAATAATTTGTATGGAGAATATAATCATCAAATTTATATATATTTATCTCTTAAAGATCAGGTGGTTAGCCAAGAGGCTGAGAAGTATTATGTGAAACTAACTTATTCTCATATTATAAAGCTTTTAGAGAAAATAATTTTAAATCAAAGGTTAGGTTTGGCAGATAAAGTCAAATTTGTACTTGAACAATATTTAGGAACTTTGAAATCAATGTTAAATGAAAATAAGGAAATTGAAGATATTTCTAAACGCTTATATAAGAAATATAAGGCGGCATTTGATCTGGTTTATAAATATAATCGACCAACGGAAATTACGGAGATTGGTGAAATAATAAGTGATATGATAAAAAATGAATCTAGTATTGTGTATTTTCATAGTAATAAAACCTATATTAGATTTCAGCCAAAATTTATACATGAAAATTATGATAGGTTGAGATCAAAAGGCTTGTTAGATTTTTCTGAAAATTTGCAAGATAGCTGGCTCTATTTGTTTGAGTTCAATGTAAGAAATGATTTTGTTAAATTTGATTTAAAAATTGGTAAAGGCAATCAAGAAATACGAGAAAAACTTCATAAGATTTATTCTAAAAATAAAAACTTCTTTTCTAAAGTTGGTAGAAAAAAGATGTCACCTGAGTGGCATTTATCATTTCAAAAGACTATTTTGACCTCTGAAGAGATATTCAACTATGTGGAAAATAATGATATTGAAGAGATAAAGAAAATTATTACTAGTCGTTTTCATGATCTTATTAATAACGATTTAAAACAATATATAAAAATCTTAGATGAGGAAATGGCGTAATAGTTTTATGAAAGAATGCATATGCATTCTTTCATAATTTTTTTATTTAACGACCATTACGGCTACGTCCGCGCGGTGCTTTAGTATTTGGTCGAGTTGTACCATTGGTTTTACGACGTGGCTTTTCACTTTCATCCATTTGCCAAATACGCTTGGTACCTGATTTTTTCTTATTCGGGTCTTTCTTGTCACCTTCTTTTTTCTTTTGATGCATAGGCTTGCCGCCAGTCCCGCCAGGTTTCTTCACATAAGAGCGAGAACGGTAAGGCTTGTCCTCAGGCAGGTCTTTAAAATCAGGGAAAAGCAACGGCTCGATTTCAGTTTGTTCGCCCGGTTGTAAACCTAGACGAATCAAATTGATTGAACCAATTTGAGTACGGATAAGACGTAAGGTAGGGAACCCAACAGCGGCAGTCATACGGCGAACTTGACGATTACGACCTTCACAAATTTGCAGTTCTATCCAGCTCGTCGGAATGCTTGCGCGATAGCGAACAGGAGGATCACGATCCCATAACCATTCTGGTTCATCAACTTTCATCGCTTTAGCAGGTAAGGTCATACCATCCGCAAGTTCGACACCATTACGAAGTTGCTCCAAAGCTTCTTCGGTAACATCGCCATCAACTTGGGCTAAATAAGTTTTATATTTTTTATTGCTTGGATGAGTGATGAACTGATTTAAACCTCCATGATCGGTCAGAAACATCAAACCTTCGGAGTCTAAATCTAAACGACCTGCAATTCGCAACTCAGGATCTTTGATAAAACTTGAAACCGTTAAATGTGCTTCATCTTCCCGAAACTGTGACAAGACATCATAAGGTTTGTTGAAGACAACTATTTTCATAGAGAAATACTACTTTTGGATTATGGGGTATTTGGTGAATATATGCTTTTATTTTATCGGGAAATGCGGTTATTTCTCATATAAATCAAAAAACATATTGGATTGGATTAAACTAATTCACAGTATAAAAAATAAAGTATGCCATAAGAAGGTATACATTTACTCGCAAGTTACATGAGGGAGAGCCTATACAATGGGTTATCAGAAGATCGTGGTTCCTGCAGATGGCGATAAAATTACCGTAAATGCAGACCTGTCACTGAATGTTCCAAATCATCCAATCATTCCTTTTATCGAAGGCGACGGTATTGGTGTAGATATTACACCAGCAATGAAAGCAGTTGTAGATGCTGCTGTTCTAAAAGCATACGGTGGCAAACGTTCGATTGAATGGATGGAAGTCTATTGTGGTGAAAAGGCCGATAAGATTTACGGTAATTATATGCCAGAAGAGACATTTGATGCACTACGTGAATTCATTGTTTCGATCAAAGGTCCATTAACGACACCTGTTGGTGGTGGCATTCGCTCTTTAAATGTTGCCTTGCGTCAAGAACTAGATTTGTATGTATGTGTGCGACCTGTACGCTGGTTTGAGGGCGTTCCTTCACCAGTACAGCATCCTGAATTAACAGATATGGTGATTTTCCGTGAAAATTCGGAAGATATTTATGCTGGGATTGAATGGAAAGCCGATTCTCCTGAAGCGAAAAAAGTGATTAAGTTTCTCAAAGAAGAAATGGGTGTGACCAAAATTCGTTTCCCAGAAGGATGTGGTATTGGTATTAAGCCTGTCTCAAAAGAGGGAACGCAACGTTTGGTTCGAAAAGCAATTCAGTTTGCGATCGATAATGATAAGCCTTCTGTGACTTTGGTGCATAAAGGCAACATCATGAAGTATACCGAAGGTGCGTTTAAAGAGTGGGGCTATGAGCTTGCAATCGAGCGTTTTGGCGGTGAACTGCTGGATGGTGGTCCTTGGGTTAAAATTAAAAACCCTAAAACCGGCAAAGACATTATTATTAAAGACGTGATTGCTGATGCATTCTTACAACAAATTCTGATGCGCCCAGCGGATTATTCAGTCATTGCCACATTAAATCTGAATGGTGACTATATTTCTGATGCTCTGGCGGCAGAAGTTGGCGGGATAGGTATAGCGCCCGGTGCAAATATTGGTGGTGCGATTGCAGTTTATGAAGCAACACATGGAACTGCGCCAAAGTATGCTGGACAAGATAAAGTCAATCCGGGTTCGATTATTCTTTCTGCTGAAATGATGTTACGAGATATGGGCTGGACCGAAGCCGCTGATTTGATTATCAAAGGTGTTTCAGGAGCAATTGCGGCAAAAACCGTAACTTATGATTTTGAGCGTCTAATGCCAAATGCAACCTTATTACGCTGCTCAGAGTTTGGTCGAGCCATTATTGAGCATATGGAAGAGTAAATATCCAGTGAACAAGAGGATGGTGCGCCACACTGCTGTCCCATAGTTTTGTTTAAATAAAAAACCTGAGTCCAAAATAGTTAAAATATAAGTGCGAACAAACACTTTAACTACAAGGACTCAGGTTTTGTCACATCAGAATACCGTATTTCATCAATTACTTAAACCTATTTCACGATGTGATTTTGAACGTCTTGCCAAGCAGCATCATTGTGGACAAAAATTAAGATCAGCCACACGCTGGGATCAGTTTATTGCCATATTGATGTCCCAGCTGTCCTGTCGGCAAAGCTTAAGAGATATTCAATCCAATCTCGAATCACAGCAGGAAAAGCTCTATCACCTCGGTGCTAAGACTATTGCACGAAGCACCTTGGCAAGAATCAATCAAGAACAACCTGCCAGCCTATATCAGCAATTATTTACTCAGTTACTTCGGCATTGTGAAAACACAAAGATTGCACATAAATTTCGATTTAAGAATCCGCTGTATTCACTTGATGCAAGCCACATTGATCTTTCACTGTCCTTATGCGAATGGGCAAAAGTACATGAATCCAAAGCGAGCATTAAACTGACAGTTGGATTAAATCACAGCAATACGATTCCTGAATTTGTTGCACTCGGAGATGGTATTGAAAATGATATGGTGCAAGGCAGATTACTCAAATTTCCACCTGGAAGTATCGTAGTTTTTGACAAGGGGTATGTTGATTATCAGTGGTTTGCAGAGATGACTGACCGAAAAGTCAGCTTTGTGACACGGCTAAGACCGAAGACGGTTTATGAAGTAAAGTCAAAACGTGAAGTATACGCTTGCAAAGGAATTCTTGCGGATGAATATATTGAGTTGAGCAGTGATTATGCTAAAAAGCGTGGTGCACCGAAGCGATTAAGACGAATAGAATTTTATGATGTTGAAAAGAAAAGGACATTTGAATTTCTAAGTAACAACTTTCATCTAGCTGCATCGACTATTGCAGCAATTTACAAAGATCGTTGGAAAGTAGAATTATTTTTCAAAGCGATTAAACAGAATTTAAAATTGAAATCATTTCTAGGTCGAAGCCGAAATGCCATACAAACTCAAATATGGATTGCATTAATTGCCTATTTATTAGTGAGTTTTGCAAAACATATGGCTCATGAGGGATGGACTGTCCAGAGATTATTAAGAATTATTCAGGTCAATTTATTTGAAAGAAAACTTCTAAAGGCATTATTTTTACCCGATAAGAAGTGGCGAAAACAAGAAGAACCTCAATTGAGGTTCTTCTTGGAATAATTGTGGGACAGCAGTGTGGTGCGCCATCCTTTTTATTTTTATGGGTTGTCTTTATTGAGTCTACGTTTATTTGACTTAGACAATGTCGGGCACTCCTGAGAGATGTTATGTTATTTGCTCATTCACCTAATATCATACTCACATGACTAATATAATTACATCGGTTCTCAATCAAGTAAAAAAGAAAGTTACTCGTCAAGAAAACTATGTGCTAGCTGCTTATGAATGGTTAAAACCTGTTCCGGGCGGATTAAGACTACTTTCTAAAGTTGTAAGTCGCAAAGCTCCATATTTTCAGACAGTTGATCCGATTATTCAGAAATTAGAGCGTAATTATTGCGAAGCAATAATGTCTAAAACTAGAACTGTCGAAAATCATATTGGAACGGTTCATGTGATTGCAATCTGTAATGGTTTAGAGTTTGTGATGGGAGTATTAACAGAAGCATCTATTCCAGCCCATCTTAGATGGTTGCCAAAAGGGATGCAGGTCAACTATGTCGCTAAATCTAATTCAGATATTAAACTGATTGCGCGTGTTGAAGATGAATGGAAAGCTGGTGATCTGAATGTTACGATTGAAGCTTATCGTGAAGACGGAACTATAGTTGTACAAGGTACAATCATGTTATGGGTCACTGAAAAGAAGTAAAACTTCAACACCCAAAATCTGTAAGTTAGAAACTCGTTGAGTCGTGTTAAGACTTTGGGTTTCTAAGTCATAACTTAAAAAAACGATGCTGTTTGCAAATAAAGTTGTTTATCGCTAAAAGTTTAGATGTGTATTGTAAATTTAGAAAAATCTGTATCTATAATTCATCAACCATTTGTTCAAAATAATTGAAAAAGTTTGAGAGTCTAAATTTATGAAAATGTACCAAGTTGATGCTTTTACCAAAGAACTTTTTAAAGGTAATCCAGCGGCTGTAATCGTTGTGAATGAGTGGTTAGATGAAGCGCTGATGCAAAATATTGCTTTAGAAAACAATTTGTCTGAAACTGCTTTTGTCAAAAGACAAGATGATGCGAATTATGAAATTCGTTGGTTTTCACCAACAGATGAAGTTGCTTTCTGTGGACATGCGACTTTAGCTAGTGCCTTTGTTTTATTTAAAGATTTCACTACTGTAAAGACGATTCAATTTCATGTGAAAGATTTAGGAATTTTTATCGTTACTCAAGCTGAAGACGGTAAAATTAAAATGAATTTCCCGATTCGTAGAGCCGAGTTGATCACTGACTACCCACAAGTGTTGCGTGATGGCTTAACGAAACCGTTTAAGGCTGTGTACCTAAATGTTCAGGCGTATATTGTTGAGTACGAAACTGTGCAAGATGTATTGGATGAGCAACCCAATCTGGAAAAGCTAAAGCAGCTTGGCAAAGTGCGTACAGCGATTACTGCCTCTCAACCAGATGTGGCAATTACAGCAAGAGGTGAAGGACAGTTTGATTGTGTGTCACGTTATTTCGCGCCTGCGATTGGCATAGATGAGGATCCGGTGACAGGTTCAATCCATACAGCTATTGTTCCACTTTGGGCAGATAAACTGAATCAAAAGCAATTGGTTGCTTTTCAAGCTTCGAAACGAGGCGGTATTTTAGATTGCGTTATTCAATCTGAAGATCGAATTGAGATTTCGGGCTATGCAAAACTCTATATGCAAGCTGAGCTTAATCTCTAAAATTTACGTAATCTTAAAACAAATAAAGAAAAAAGCTGTTTAATTAAACAGCTTTTTTCAAAACATAACTATTAAAAATGCGAATCGTTCTCTACTATAGTTTTTTTATTTAAATCACCAAAAATACTTGGATAAATTATGTTAACGCGGTTTAAGCAGCTTACTCTCTCTCTTTGTTTGATCGGGTTGAGTGCGACGTCTTGGTCTCAAGCGGTACTCGTAAAAAGTGAAAGAAATATTGAAGAATATAAATTAGATAACGGTTTTAGAGTTATTCTGGCACCAAATGAAAAAGAAAATAAAGTCTATGTAAACACAGTTTATTTGACCGGTTCATTGAACGATCCTAAGGGCAAGGGCGGTCTTGCACACTTATTAGAGCATTTGGCATTTAAAGGTACGGTCAATGTTAAAGGCGATGAGTTTCAGCGCCGTTTGGATCAATACACGCTAATGACCAATGCCAGCACTGATTATTATTCAACCAAGTATATTAATATTGTTCGTCCTGAGAAAAATGCGCTGAATGAAATTCTATACCTCGAAGCTGAGCGTATGGATAAGTTGGTTCTACAGGAAAAATTTGTTCCAGCCGAAATTGAGATTGTAAAGCGTGAACGTGAGATCCGTATGGATCAACCTTTTGCGGTGTTGATGGATCAAATGTTGAAAGCAGCTTACGGCAATCAGTATCTTGGGCGTTTGCCAATTGGTGATCTTGCTGAGTTGAAATCAATCAATATGAGTGAGTTGAATCAGTTTTACAGAACGTGGTATGCACCGAATAATGCAATCATGGTGATTTCTGGAAAATTTGATAAGGCCGAAGTGCTGAAAAAAATTGACCAGCATTTTAGCCCAATTCCAGCGAGACCCGTGCCTGTACCAGTGCAAGTTCCAGTATTAGATAGTACCATGATCAAACAACGTCAGTTCAGTGTAGAAAAGGGAAGTGACCTCGCCAAGTTTCATATTTACATGAATGGAAAAAATAGCGATATCGCACCTGCTTTAGCGCTTGCACCAGGATTATTTACTTTACAGCCAAGCGGTAGTCTATATAAAAGTATGGTTGAAACAGGGATAAGTACTGCTGTTCAATCAACAACATGGCTGGATCAGGATTTCAATCTTGTGTTTATGGGGGCAATTTATGCGCCGAATCATGACGAGAAGCAAGTGAGTGAAGCCTTAACAACGGGTGTTGAGAAAAAACAAGCTTTTAGTGAAGTCGAACTACAGCGTCTCAAAAATATCACCCAGAATGCAGCCGATACCATTGCCAATGATGCGGTCGCTTTAGGTTCGCGTTTAAGCGATTATGCAGTAACTTCGCATGGCCAGTGGGATCGTTATTTTAAAGATTTACAAGCGATTCAAGCACTCAAAGTTGATGAATTAAATACGACTCTCAAACAGTTTTTAGTGCCTGAACATCGTATTTCTGGTGATATCCGACCTACGCCAGAAGATCAGAAAAAGGCAATGACGTTGAGCGAGGAAAAGCAGCCCAAAACTTTAGATCAGACGAATGAAGTGGCTGAACCACTTAAGGACGTGAAAGTTTATCAGCAAGAAGTGGCACAGTTTGTTGAACAGTCAGCACAGCAATTGCAGAAAAACGAACAGAAGATTCAACGTGGTCAGTTGAAAAATGGCATTCGTTACGCACTTTATCCAACGTCAACACGTGATGATAAAACCTATGCCACGATTAGTTTAGATTTTGGTGATGAAAAGGCGCTATTTGGAAAGGCAACAACCTTAGATTTAGCGAGTTATTTGATGTTACGTGGTTCTGAAAAACATACTTTGCAGGAAATTACGGATAAGGCGATTGCTGCGAGTGGTGGGGCTTCCGTGAGTTCAAATGGCAACGGTTTAACCATCGTTATACAGGCGAAAAAAGATAAATTTGAAGATTTCTTCAGTTTTATCGTGGATGTGTTAAAGCAGCCAAAGTTTGCCCAAACAGAGTTTGATCTAGCTAAGAATCAAAGTTTATCGGCATTGGATCGTCCGTATACTGAACCCGCAGTCGTTGCATCGATGACTTTATCTCGTGTGTTAGAAATCTATCAGCCGGGAGATTTACGTTACCACTTTGAGCCTGAACTTGCGAAGAAGCAGTTGAATGAAGCGACACAAGCACAAGTTAAGCAGTTTTACGATCAGTTCTTTGAAACGAACTACGCGCAAATTGCGATCACAGGTGATTTTGATCCAAAGAAAATGAAAAAGACTTTGCAGAAAACCTTTGGGTCTTGGAAAGCAAAACAACCTTTCCGTAAAGTTACTGGACAATATACGGAATATAAAGCACAGAAAATTCATGCGCTATCTGAACAGCGTGAATTTGGAAGCTATCAAAGTATTTTAGCGATTCCGGTTGGTTCTTATCATCCAGATGCACCTGCTTTAATTGTGCTTAGTCATATTTTAGGTAACTCGCAACTTTCTTCGCGTTTAGCGCAAGAATTACGAGAGAAAAATGCATTGGTCTATGGATTTGGGAGTGGTTTAGACCTAGATCCTGATATCGATGATGGTACTTTAAGTATCACCGCCAACTATACGGCAGGTCGTTCTGGCCAAGTCTCTCAGTCAGTTCACAAGGTACTGAATGATTTACTCAGCAAAGGTGTAACAGCGCAAGAAGTGGAAGCAGCTAAGGCTGATATCATGAAAAAGCGAGTGACTGCACTAGAAGATGAACGCCGTATTCACGGCATGTTGACTTCGCAATTAGAACGTAATAAAACGCTATTGGATCGAGCTGTGCGTGACCAAGAATTTGCCAAGCTAAGTAAAGATGATGTTGATCGTGTCATTAAAAAATACATTAAACTTGAGCATTTCGTTGAGGTGATGGCTGATCAATATGGTCAGGCTCAAGATCCTCGTTGATTAGGATCTCCTCACTTTGATGGTGGTTTTTTTAAAAATCTGTGCTTTCATGGTTGAAGTTAGATTTAAATTCACATGCTTGAATTCTTGTTGCTCGTCATATTAGAAGACAAGCTAATCCAATGCATGTGAAGTGTTTTCATTGATAAGGAAAAGGGGAGTAGCATGGCTTTTGCTGTGATCGCGGTGATTGTTGGACTGATTTTATTGGTCTGGAGTGCCGATAAGTTTATTGATGGTGCTTCAGCCACTGCGGGTCACTTAGGTATGCCGCCCTTGCTAGTTGGGATGATTATTGTCGGGTTTGGTACATCAGCACCCGAAATTGTTGTCTCGGTTATGGCTGCTATTGATGGAAACCCAGGGCTGGCATTAGGGAATGCTTATGGTTCAAATATTGCAAATATTGCTTTGATTCTTGGTGTAACTGCATTAATTCATCCGATTATGGTGCAATCTGCGGTTGTACGTAAAGAATTGCCAATATTATTGTTAGTCACCGCAATCTGTATCTTACAAATTTTTGATGAGATGCTCAGCCGAATTGATGCAGTGTTAATGCTTTTGATGCTGGTCTTATATATGGGCTGGTCGATTTGGCAAGGCATGCGAAGTCAAAGTGATGTATTGAGTCATGAGTTCAACACCGATCTACAAAGCAAAAAAACACCATTAAAGAGTTCGATTTTTCAGCTTTTATTTGGTTTGATTATCTTAGTGATTAGTTCACGCTTATTGGTTTGGGGGGCGGTAGAAATTGCTCAAGCCTTTGGTGTGAGTGACTTAATTATTGGATTAACTGTGGTTGCTATTGGAACGTCTTTGCCAGAGCTGGCTTCTTCGATCGCAGCAGCACGCAAAGGTGAGTTAGATATTGCGATAGGTAATGTGATCGGCTCCAATATGTTTAACACGCTCGCTGTTGTCGGTTTAGCAGGGGTGATTCATCCTACAGTTGTGCCACAAGAAGTGTTACATCGTGACATGGTGGTAATGGGTGCACTCACTTTAAGCCTATTGATATTTACACTGAGCTTTAAAGGAAGAGGGCGAATCGGACGTGTTAAGGGTGGAGTGTGGTTATTCAGCTTCGTTGCTTATACCGCATATTTGGTGAATACCGCATTCTAATTAAAAAAGATAAAGGCATTGAGATACCCAATGCCTTTTATCGATTCGACCTACAAAGGATTATTTGTGGTCATGTTTATGTGTGTGGAAATCTTCGTTTTTGCGGAAACGTAAATAGTTATCAAACTGCTCACAATATTCGTCAAAGTTATCTTCTAACATCATTTGAAATTGTTGCAGTAAATATGACATGACTTGCTCTTTCGCTTCTTGCATTTCATTGCCATCTTTAAAATTATTTGCTGCGACCCATGTGTTAAAACGGGCAGTGGCAAATAGCATTGCTGCACTCACTTGACCACGTAACTCTTCTGGTTTTGCTGTTTGTCCTTTTGGTGGGCGGCAAAATTCATTGGCGAGTTTAATAAATTCATCTGCACGCTCAAAAAATACCGCATTTAAAGCTTCTTCTTCAGTTACATCAGTCGCATTAATTTTTTGAGACATGGTCTTTTCCAACAAAAACTAGATTAGACATTATAGACAATGCCTTGCATAAACAAAACCGTTGTCTTACTCTAAAATAGCCTAAGTAAATTAGAATAATCAAAATGTCAGATGCAATCGAGATTCAAAGCCTAAAAACCGATATTGCTTTACTACGTCAGCATATTCATCCACCTCAACATTTGCAGCATGTAGAAGGGCTGCCGATATATTACGGCTTAAAAGAGGAAGTAAATGAATATTATCGTCAATGGCAACCTTTGATTGAAAGAGCGCAGCAACTTTGTCAGCCATTTATGCAAGATGAGCTTGTTGATGCCATCCATTTACCGAGTCATCTGAATCTACCTCTATTTTTTTTCCATGTAGATCGGATTCGGATCAATAAAACTCGTGCAAAAGAATCTAAAACTTTTCGAGGCGTGGCGGCATTAGTGGAAAAATGCGGACAGTTTGATACTGATCAAATTTTTGCGATGCAAGCGTGGTTAGAGAGCGATGATACAGCCGCTTTGGTGGCGCACCGTGAATTTATTGATCTGCGTACTTATGTGTTTCAGCATGGGCAAAGTGAATACACGCGAACTCGTTTTTATATGAATGGCATGATTCTCAGTGTAGAGCCACATTTTAAATTGGTCGATGCGCGGGATAAGCCGCGCAAGCAGCGTAATGATAGCTATAGCGATCCAGTTGCTGATAATGGCACATGGAAGATTTTTGGGAAGTATCGTTGAATGATCTAAGCTGCATAAAAATCTTGTTTGGGAATATGCTACTCGGGAGCGTCATCCACAACCTGCGTGATACTAAAAAGATAGGTAGTTTTGGACGAGTTAATGAAATTAGATTAATGAAAGCCGAGAACAGGTTTTGTGGATGACAAATGGTTTTGCCTACTTTTCCCGAAAGAAAAGTAGGTCGCCGAAGGCATATACCGAGATTGAATGAGGGTTCGGTACGACTCCGTTATGATAATAATATAGAAGGCAAAAGAAACTTTTACTCCCAGAAGATATCTTTATGAGACAAGACTTGTAGCTTTTTATCTGCTTTTTTCATCACATGCGGTTGTTGCGCTTTGACCCAACCTAAAGCAAATAAAAACTGCGGTTGTTTCGGTGCATATTGTTCGAACAGGTGTTCTGCAACAAATAGATCATTGTAGAAACCTAAATATTCCTGAATCGGTTGTAATTCATTCAGAAACTTTTGAACTACTTTTTCTGGATAAAGCCCAGTAATAAAGTCGATGCAATAACGCAATTGTTTTACTCGTTTTCGTGTACGGTGTTGTTGCTCTACTGGAAGTTCTGAAAATACCGAGGTATCTTTCAAAATCTTTTGATAGAGTGAAGTTAAGCTTTTCGCAACTTGTTTCGATAACTTCGTTGTTGATTCATTTTCACTATAGATAAAGCTAAATAATGATAGAAATAGCTGTGTTGTTTTAACACTGCTTAATGATTTGGAAATATTCGTTTTAGCTGAAATTGGAAATGAGAAGTCAAAATCAGATACAGTCTTAATTAATGGAATGACGGATGCTTGAATCGCATCTTGATCTCTTGATTGACCCAATGCTTGAAAAATCTCTGTCAGATCATTTTGCCAAGCTGGATCAAGTTGCTCTGTCCAATGAGAAAAATGTTTGAGTGCTGAACGTAAACGACGTATGCCAACGCGCGCTTGGTGAATATGATCTGCTTCAGCCACCTCGCCAGCAATTGCGGCAGCGTTGGGTAGGATTTGATTTAAGCAATTTTCAATAATCAGTTTGATCGCTTGCTCAGCAGAAAAGTCTGATTGAAGTTGTAATGTTTTGGCTTTAGTCGCTGGTGAAACTTTTTTCCCTATTGCCAATAAATTACCTCGTTCAGCTTTACTGCGTACATCGAGCCATAATTGGTACTTTTCGACTAAGTGATTCGAGAAAATAATTAAATCGCGGGCTGAACCTTGTTTTAACTCACATTCTACTTCACAGATTTTTGCAGTGTCCTTGGCGGTTCGAATTTCACCATCATCTAAACAGACTTCGATTTTAGAACCTTGAAATTCAAAGGTGTGAAAGGTGCGCTCCACATCAGTTTGAAATTGCAATTCTAGTGGAGCGAGTGGATCTCCTAACAGGTCTTTCAAAATACTTTGTACAGCTGGATAATTTTCATAAAGAGATAAATCTAAAACGGGTTCTTGTTCACATTTACCCAGTTCAATGTCTTCTTCGATGCGTTGTAAATGGTTTTTACTCGCTGCTTTAAAGGTTTGTACCCAATGTTCACCTTCTTGACGCAAACGGATTGCGACATAGTTTTTTGCTAAAGTTCGATCAGCAGTATCGTAGTATTTGGCTTGTAGACGAATTTTTTGAGCTTTCTGCTTATTTAATGCCAATAAAACACTTTTTTTCTTAGATGCAGGAAGTTGAAATTTAAGTTCTATTTCCATGTGGAGATGACTCCTGACCGTTAGAATGAATAAGTTTATGATTGAGTATAACCTAAGCACAAGTTGAGCAATTATGCTGAAAAAGGCTATTTTCCTTGTAGGACATGGTTCAGTATATCGTATTATCTTACATGACTTTATTTTGTACAAAAAATGCAGTACCGTGTGCAGAGAGGACAGGATTAGGATGATCAAAAAATGAATGCACCAGCAAATTTAACGAAGCCGGTAGAATTCACATTACCGATAAAAGATTACAATGAGTTTTATCGCTTTTACTTAACCGAGCATCGCAGTATGGCGAGTCGTCGTTTGCATGTAGCAGGCAGTTCGATTGGTTTATATTTTTGGAGTAAAGCGATTCGCCAGCGTAAGGCTAAATATTTGGCTTATGGCTTATTGTCTGGTTATGCGTGTGCTTGGGTTGGACATTTTTTCTTTGAACATAATAAGCCTGCAAGTTTTAAGCAACCACTTTATAGTTTTATCTCTGATTGGCGGATGTTGTCCGATGTGGTTCGTGGTCGCCTGAGTTTGATTGATCGTAAGTTTGATAAGATTGATTCTTAATTTTTGTTAATTTTTCAAATAAAAAGACCTAAAACGACGTGGAATGTCGCTAAGCTGCTTCGGCAGCTTTTTTATTACCAAATGTTCAAGTAGTATAAGAAAAAACAAGAGAAATCATAACAATGGAACAACTTAATCCATCTGATTTAAAAGCAATATTACATTCAAAGCGTGCCAATCTTTATTATCTCGAACATTGCCGCGTGATGCAAAAAGATGGTCGGGTTTTATATCTCACTGAAGCTAAAAATGAAAATCAATATTGGAATATTCCGATAGCCAATACGACGGTAATTTTACTTGGAACAGGTACGTCTATTACTCAAGCGGCGATGCGAATGTTGTGTAGTGCCGGTGTATTGGTGGGTTTTTGTGGTGGTGGCGGTACACCATTATTTGCAGGGAGTGAGGTGGAGTGGTTAACGCCCCAGAGTGAATATCGTCCAACGGAATACATGCAAGGATGGATGAGTTTTTGGTTTGATGAAGCTAAACGCTTAGACGTGGCAAAACAATTTCAATTTGCTCGAATTGAATTTATCCGCAAAATTTGGGCAAAAGACAAAGACCTAAAAGACGAAGGCTTTTATTTAGATGATCAGGATATTCAACAAGCTTTAAATGGTTTTGAAAAGAAAATTCCAAATATGGCTAAGGTTGGCGATTTATTGCTTGCAGAAGCACAAATGACCAAACAGCTTTATAAGATTGCAGCGACTCGTTGCAAACTTAGTTTTGAACGTAATCCTGAACAGGGTGATTTGGCGAATGACTTTTTAAACCATGGCAACTATTTGGCTTATGGGCTTTCAGCAACCACACTTTGGGTACTCGGTATCAATCATGGTTTTGCTGTGATGCATGGTAAGACTCGACGGGGTGCTTTGGTGTTTGATGTGGCTGATTTGGTTAAGGATGCAGTGGTTTTGCCGTGGGCATTTATTTGTGCTAAAGAGGGCATGACTGAGCAGGAGTTCCGTCAACAGCTCTTGCAGAAGTTTACAGAATATAAATGCTTAGACTGGATGTTTGAGCAGGTAAAGTTTCAGGCATGTAAAAGCTTTCCAGTAGTGGAGAGTGAATGATGATCGTCACTTTTATTTCCCAATGTGAAAAGAAAGCGATTCCTCGCACACGGCGTGTGTTAGATGCTTTTGCAGATCGGATCGGTGATAACACGTGGCAAACGGTGATTACCGAAGATGGTTTGTTAGCAGTAAAAAAGCTGCTTAGAAAAACAGTTACTAAGAATACTGCGGTGAGCTGTCATTGGATTCGTGGTCGGCGTAGAAGTGAACTTTTATGGATTGTGGGAAATCGTAATAAGTTTAATGAGCAGGGGATTGTTCCTGTGAATCGGACAGCCAAGCCAATTAAATTGGATTATAGTGATCATAATTGGCAAACGGCTCCATTAATTGCTGTGTTGAGCCGAATTGCTGCTTTATTTCATGATTTTGGGAAAATAAATCCTTTTTTTGCCAAGAAAATAGCCAACGCAAAGTACAATAAAAAACCGATTGCTGATCCATTTCGGCATGAATGGATTTCTTTAAGGTTATTTGAAGCCTTTGTGAAATCATGTGGTCATCAAGATGAATTTTGGATTGAAAAATTAATCAAAATTTCACCCCAAAATGATGATTATGTGTGGCTGGATAATATGATTAAAGATCATCCTGACCAAGCGCAACATCAATCACCCTTTCAGGAACTTCCTGACATTGCCAAATTGGTGGCATGGTTAATCGTTTCACATCATCGTTTGCCTATCCCTAACTATTTATTAAACAAAAATAGCAATGACAAGTATGCCGCATCAAAGTTTGACACCGTATTAGATGATCTGAATTTTAGGTGGTGTTATCCACGTCAGTATAATATTGAAGATAAAAATAAGGAAAAAGACATTCAGCAATGTTGGAAAATTAAAGCTGAGCATATTCCTTTTAATAGCCAAATATGGTGTAAGGAAATGAATAGCTGTGCAGCAAAGCTCTTACAACTTTACAAAGCCCATCCAGCGGCTAATTTGACTGATCCTTATCTCAGTCATGTTTCTCGTTTGGTGTTGATGTTATCTGATCATTATTATTCAAGTTGTGAGGCGACACCAAAATGGCATGATCCGAAATACTCCTGTTATGCCAACACTGATAAATTTGGCGTATTAAAACAGCCTTTAGATGATCATCTGGTTGGTGTAAGTCAATCTGCTCGAAAACTTATGGGCGCGTTGACTCGTTTAGATGAATTATTTAATCGTCTACCGAAACAACGATCTTTGGAAGGAAAAACCAGCAATCCTTATTATAAATGGCAGGATAAGTCTTATCAGGAAGCTTGTAGTATTCAGAAAAATTATCCAAATCATGGTTTTTTTGGTGTGAATTTAGCCTCTACAGGACGAGGCAAAACCCTAGCCAATACACGAATTATGTATGGTTTAGCTGATCCTGAAAAGGGCACACGGTTTAATATTGCGTTGGGTTTGAGAACTTTGACCTTACAAACAGGCAAGGCACTGCGACAAAAATTACATCTGGATGAGACTGATTTAGCCATTATGGTTGGTGGCGGTGCGGTTAAAGAAATATTTGAAAAATATAGCCAAACTAGTTCAGAACAATTTCTTAAGGATATACAAAACCCTGACCCAACTAAAAACCCTGCCTTAGCCAAAATGATGGGATCGGAATCTTTAACTGGTTTATTTGAACCTGATGTGCGGGTTGATTTTGAAGACATTGAGCTAGATTTTGAAGGAATTTTGCCATCAGATCATTTGTTAACAAAGTGGCTGAAAGGTAATCATCAAGTCAAAAAAATGCTGATGAGTCCAATCTTATGTTGCACGATTGACCATTTAATTCCTGCAACTGAAAGTACCCGAGGTGGGCGACAAATTGCACCTATGTTACGCCTGATGTCATCTGATTTAGTCTTTGATGAACCCGATGATTTTTCACCAGAGGATTATTATGCACTCGCCCGACTGGTCTATTGGGCAGGTTTATTGGGAAGTCGGGTGTTATTGTCTTCTGCAACATTAACGCCTGCTGAAATTAATGGTTTATATCTGGCCTATAGTTCTGGACGTAAGTTTTATAATCTTCATCGTACTCAAGCCAATCAGCCAATTATTGCTGCATGGTTCGATGAAAATGAAAAAAACATTACGCATCAAGTCATTCCATGTGATGGTACTGTTAAAAATTCAGAAGCCAATCCCGTATTTGAAAAAGCACATCGTCAATTTACCAAGAAACGAGCAGCTTATTTAAATGAACATGCAGTATCAACACAAAGACGTACTTTAGAATGGGTTGGTTTACCTAGACAAATCCCTGCAATTGAAAAATGGCAAGATGTATTTACCCAACATATTCTAAGTACTAGTTTGAAAGCTCATCAGTTAAATGCCATTACTGATCCCAAAACACAAAAACAATATAGTGTGGGGTTGGTGCGTTTTGCCAATATTGATCCCATGGCAGACATTGCCCAACTATTATTAAAACAAAAAATTGATGCAGACACTCGTATTCATTTATGTGTATATCATTCCCGTTTTCCGTTACTGATTCGAGCCAATATCGAAAAGTATCTGGATGAAATTTTAGATCGCAACAATGGAAAGCAACCACATGATCATTATTTGGTACAGAACTGGTTGCAAAAATATCCTGAACAAAAACAGATTATTTTGGTATTGGCTTCGCCTGTCTGTGAAGTAGGTAGAGATCATGATTATGACTGGATGATCATTGAACCTTCTTCGATGCGTTCTATTATTCAGGCATCAGGTCGAGCAAGACGGCATCGTACAGAACCTTACTTCCATTCTAATGTCTTTATTATGGAAACTAACATCCGTCATTTTAGGTATCCTCAACAAGCTTGTTTTTCTCGTCCTGGTTTTGAAGCAACTGGATTTGAGTTTCAAGGGAAAGGTGTAAGGAGGCATTTTTTACGAGGAATAGATGATACAAAAAATGCAGGTTTAATGGATCTTAACCATTTTAAACAACTCGACTCAATTGCTCGATTGATCCAGCCACCAGCAAATTACCTCAAACAATACTATGAAAGATCAGGCTATCCACGCTTAGCTGACTTAGAACATGACCGTATGCATCACATTTTATTGGGTCATGGCATCTGTCCTGAGATGCGTTCTATTGATGTATCACCAATTAAATTTCCTGCTTATAGTTTTTGGAATACGCCTATTCACTATACAGGCATTTTACAAACATTGAGCCGATTTCGGCAGTCACAGGCTGAGTTTTTTACTGCGTTGAGAGCAGAAGAGGAAGAGCAGGCTTTAAAGCTATATCAATACAATGAAAAAACAGGAAATTGGTTATTGGTTGAAAGTTTGGTTAGACGAATTGAATTGACAAATAATCCTCAAATTCACTGTTGGCCGAATCAGAAACCTGAAATCGCTTTAGAAAAATATTTAAATACAATTTCATTGGGTCGAAGCTGGGCTGAAAACTGTTCTCGATATTTAAGTCTTAATTTACCCAAACTGGCAGAGCAAAAGAAATGGCTGTATCACGATTGGCTAGGATTTATAAGGGAATAAACCTTATAAATCCCTATTCCTAAGCTGCCTGTGCGGCAGTGAACACTTGTATAAGCAGACTATTTCTAAGCTACCTGTATGGTAGAGCGAAGTATATCACATGAAAATCTATTGCAATGTAGATGGAAATCTATTAGTTTAATTAGTGGATAACTTACATTTTATGAATTACTGACTAGGTTGTTAAAAATGATTAGTTTAACTAACGATCTGGCAGGATCATCACATCACCCGATAGGGTAAGGAGGAAATGATGTTTAGCACATATCTGGTTAGAAGAGTCTAAGCAGTTAGGTAATGGACATCGTTTACGGTAGTTAAACTATCGTAAATGATAACAAAGATAACTTTAAAAAAATAATTTACTTTGTAAAAACTAAGGAAAAATAATGACTGAAGTACTCGAAGATGCTTCTCCTCCAACCATTCGATTCTTGATTGAGCAATACATTCAGGGGCGTTTAAAGGAAAAGTTGGGGAAGCTAAAAGAAGATGACTTCACTGAGCGTGAAAAGTTACTAGAAAAATACCAACCTGAAACATGGTTAGAAGATGCAAGTTTAAGGATCAGCCAAATTCGTTTGGCAACACATACCCCAAAACAGCACCATCCCAGTTCTAAAGCTTCGGCTATGTTTTATGCAGAGCAAGATAAGACTCATAATTTTGTTGGATCACAGGGTCTACAACTGGAAGCTGATGTGATTGGAAATGCTGCCGTCTTGGATGTATTTAAGCTATTACGGCAAAAGTTCGAAGGGATATCCTTACTTGATCGTTTATTAAAAGCGGATCAAGACTTGATTGCTGCGCTCGCAAGCAATGCTGAACAGGCACAAATCCGCTATCAAAGATTTTTGGCATTCAGTGAAATTCCATCGGAGTTAAATGCAGGGCGTTTATCCAAGCAGGTTTATTTTCCTGTCGCTCAAGATAAGTATCATATCTTGGTGATTTTATACCCAAGTGCTTTAGTACATCGGGTTTATCAGCAAATTTCACATGATCGCTTTGGTGAGCAAAGCAAGGTGTTACGTGAAGCTCGCTTTAAGGGGCTGCATTATTCGAAGGAAAGCCGAGAATACCCAAGTTTACTGGTTCATAATTATGGCGGTTCTAAGCCGCAGAATATCTCACAACTGAATAGTGATCGTCGTGGTTCGATGTGGTTATTGCCATCGTTACCACCTGTTTGGCAAGGACAGTTAGTTGAATTGCCAAAATCTGATTCAGTCTTTACAGGGTATTTAAGTAATCGTAAGGATGTAAAACCGATTTTAAAGTCTATCATTCATATATATCGACATGAATATGATCGAAATAATGTTGTGTTTCGAGATAGGCGAGATGAATTAGTCAATCAGCTTGTGGATTGTGTGATTGATATGAGTCTTGAACTTCAACAAAGTGCAAATTCAGGGTGGACACTTGACTCGCAGCGTAACTTTAACCGTGCCGAAAGTTTCTGGTTGGATCGTGGCTATCGTGAGGAGCTTTTTGACAAGGAAGATCAAAATATTTTAACGGATGAAGAACAGCAATGGTTAGAAGATTATCGTTGTCGGGATTGGCGTACTGAAGTGGGCAACAACTTTGGCAATTGGTTAAACAAAATTTTAATTGTCAGAGGCAAATTAGTTGATCTGGATGATCATGAGTCTCGGGTATGGTCAATCGCCTTGCGGGATAAGTTGCAATTACTCAAAGAGGAGTTTGCCTAATGAGTTATGCCCATCCTAAAGCTTTATATATTGTCCGTTTACAAGTTGAAAATGCTTCTATTATCAGTAGTCATCTAACATGGGGCTTTCCTGCACCGAGTGCCTTTACAGGCTTTGCTCATGCTTTGCAGCGAAAATTGAATGAAAGAGAACAGTATCGCAATCTGGAATGTTGTGGGATTGGTATCGTATGTCACCAGTTTACCCCTCAAGTGACGAAAAGTAGCGATTACCGTTATTCACCCTATCAACTCAATCTCGCTCGTCATCCTTTAGAATCAGATGGATCAACGCCTGCAATGGTGGAAGAAGGAAAAGGGCATTTTGAGGTTAGTTTGATCATTGGTTTAAGTGGCGATGATTTAGATCAACATTTATCTGCCAATGATGAAGATTTAAATGAGCAAACCCAATACTTAATTCAAAGACTTAACCAATTGATTTACGGAATGCGATTGGCTGGTGGAGCAATTTTTCCTCATCGACGGGTAAAGCCTAAATTGGTGAATTGGACATTGTCTGAGGCTATCAATAAAACCGAAAAATTGCGTCATGCGTTATTGCCAGGTTTTGCATTGCTGCATCGACATGAAGTGTTGCTTGCTCATCAAAAATGGTTAAGCCGACAACAAGCGTATTTAGAGACACAAGAGCAGAATCCTGATGTTCTGGATACTTTGTTGGATATCAGCCGCCTCAATCTTTCCAGTAAGGAACAATCGCAACTTGGTGCTGAGGGAGAGCTTAAAGGTATTTGGCAAGTGAGGTCTCGACCTGAGCATTTAAAAGGCTGGTTAGTGCCGATACCAATTGGCTATGCAGCATTAACAAAACTTCAAGACAAAGGTTCAATTACAGGCGTAAGAGATAATCAATATCCAGCAACTTTTGTTGAAACTTTATTGAGTTTGGGAGAGTGGCAAAGTCCGCATCGGATTTCAGATTTAACCCATACCTTATGGACTTATAACACCGAACCTAAAGATGGGGTTTATGAAATCACTCAACCTTTTGCTCCAAAACTCAACTTACAATTATTGTCAGATGATTTAGAAGAACAATCATTTGATTTCGATGAATTAGATTTAGAAGAACAGGAAGATTAATCATGGCTAAAGCTCCAACAACTAAAATTAAAACTGCATCAGTATTATCATTTAACCGTCATTTAGACCCATCAGATGGGCGTATGACTGCAGTCAACTGGAAAGAAATTGAAAATGGTGCTGGTACAACGGTTATCCAGATTCAGGAAAAATCAGTACGAGGTACGATTTCAAATCGCCCTAAAAATGCCAAAGAAATTGATCCTGCGTATATTAATGCAGCGGTAGAAAAAGCCAACTTACAAACCGTTGATATTGCAGCATTACCACAAGGTAAAGATACGGTTGCTGTTACATTTACCTTACGTATTTTACCGAATGTTGGACAACCATCAGCCTGTAATGATGAAAGTTTTGCAGAACGTCTTAATGCAGTTGTTTCAGGGTATAAAGTTGAAACACAATTTCAAGAATTGGCTAAACGTTATGCAGTAAATCTCGCTAATGGACGTTTTTTATGGCGTAATCGTATCGGTGCTGAAAATGTCAGTGTGACCGTTGAGCGTATTGTTGATGGTAAACCAAGTGCAAAATTGAATTTTGATGCTTTGGCTAATCGCTTATATGAGGTTAAAGTCCATTCAGATCAGGAACAATCGTTAACACAACTTTCTACATGGATTCAGGCAGGGTTGACGGGTGATGAACATGTATTATTACGTGTTACAGGTTTTGCGCGTTTAGGAGAAGGGCAAGAGGTTTATCCCTCTCAAGAATTAATTCTTGATACAGGAAATACAAAGGGTAAAAAAAGTAAAACCCTATATGCAATAAAGGACAATGAAGCAGGGATTCACTCACAAAAAATTGGTAACGCCCTACGTACTATTGATACATGGTATCCAGAAGCCACTAAACCAATTGCAGTTGAACCTTATGGTTCAGTGACTTCAGAAGGGAAAGCGTATCGTCAGCCCAAAGAAGGACAAGATTTCTATAGCCTGTTTGATGGTTGGATAAATACAGGTAAAGTTCCTGAAATTGAGCAGCAGCATTATGTTATGTCTGTTTTGGTACGTGGTGGCGTCTTTGGTGAGAGTGACAAATAATGCAATATTATATTGAGCTTACACTTTTGCCTAATGAAGATACTTCTGCGTATTTTCTTTGGTCAAAAGTTTATACCCAGCTTCATATTGCTTTTGCGGAACATAGTAATGAGCAGGGAAGAATATCCTTTGGCGTATCTTTCCCTCAATATCGTATGAATGAGCAAAAAAAGATTGGATTTTTGGGGACAAAAATTCGTGTGTTTGCCAGCTCGGAAAGTCAGCTACAACAGCTTAATTTAGGTAAATGGCTAGAACGATTCATTGATTATGTACATATCACTCAACCGAGAGAAGTACCTCAAGCCAAGGTTAATGGTCATGCACACTATTATCGAGTCAATCCAAAGATGAGTATAGAGGAGCGTATAGTTCATCAAGCGCAACGTCGAAATATTTCTTTGGATGAAGCTAAGCAACATTTTAAGCTATATATTGAACAACCTATCATTGAGCCTTATGTGAGTTTAAAAAGTCTGAGTGCAAAACGAGAACAAAATATAGATCGACCATATCGTTTATATATTGGTAAATCTCTTGTTGATGAGGCAAAAGATGGAGAGTTTGGAACGTATGGGCTAAGTCGAGTGGCAACAGTTCCAGAATTTTGACCCAATATTTTTTCTACTCTTTAACAGCTTAATAAAATCAATAAGTTACAATAAGTCGTTTTTTGATTGGGTAAATTGCTAAAACCCATGATAAGTACTTGTTGTAACTTATATTTTTACTATAATTTTATAGTTCATGGCGGCATACGCCATTTAGAAATATGGATTTGACTGGTGGTAATGCGATTGGTAAGTTCATGGCGGCATACGCCATTTAGAAATGTTTTTCCGTTTTGGCGATTTGCATCGGCTTGTTCATGGCGGCATACGCCATTTAGAAAAGTGAAGTCTTACTCCAAGATGGGTTATGACGGTTCATGGCGGCATACGCCATTTAGAAAACAGGAGCACAGCCATGACTGACCCTTGGAAAGTTCATGGCGGCATACGCCATTTAGAAAATCTAGCTCCTTACTTAATGGATCTATCGAAAGTTCATGGCGGCATACGCCATTTAGAAATGAATGTGCCTTCTGGTACCAGAGGATTATTGGTTCATGGCGGCATACGCCATTTAGAAAAGTCAATGGCACGACGATAGAAGCACTCCTCAGTTCATGGCGGCATACGCCATTTAGAAAAGATAAGATCACTGCTCTTGTTACGTTCAACCGTTCATGGCGGCATACGCCATTTAGAAAATTAGCATCGGGTTGTGATAACTGACTACATCGTTCATGGCGGCATACGCCATTTAGAAAATGATTAGCTCCACTCCTCTGTCGTGGATAATGTTCATGGCGGCATACGCCATTTAGAAATGTAATTTCTGGAACCACAGGTGTCGGCTATTGTTCATGGCGGCATACGCCATTTAGAAAAGTCAATGACAGCAATTTCATTGTCGGCAGGCGTTCATGGCGGCATACGCCATTTAGAAAAATTGAAAGTTTCACAACCATTACCAATAGCCGTTCATGGCGGCATACGCCATTTAGAAATACAGCACCAACAATAATTGCTAAGTAAGCAAGTTCATGGCGGCATACGCCATTTAGAAATGCGAAGATTGAGCATAAAGAGCCAGTTTACATGTTCATGGCGGCATACGCCATTTAGAAAAATAAAGGGGCATTTGTCGTCATTTGTTTTGTGTTCATGGCGGCATACGCCATTTAGAAAATTTTGGCTTAAGTTGATTTACTCACAATATTGTTCATGGCGGCATACGCCATTTAGAAAGGGACAAAACGCTGCTGTTGGTTCAACTATGGGTTCATGGCGGCATACGCCATTTAGAAATCTATAAACTTTATAGTTTCCATTAGTAAACCGTTCATGGCGGCATACGCCATTTAGAAATGACGGTGTAGTAACTGTGTCACTCTCTAGCAGTTCATGGCGGCATACGCCATTTAGAAAATTCACGACGAGTACAAGCCAGTTGCGAAGTAGTTCATGGCGGCATACGCCATTTAGAAAAAGATGAAGCAGAACGAATTGCTGAAAGTGGTGTTCATGGCGGCATACGCCATTTAGAAAAACTCTTGTTTTTCCTGTTCAAGCTTGGTGACGTTCATGGCGGCATACGCCATTTAGAAAATCCATGCGAACCATATTTTCTGAAAACTTAAGTTCATGGCGGCATACGCCATTTAGAAATACGCAAAGCAGAACGCCAACATGGGCGTACGGTTCATGGCGGCATACGCCATTTAGAAAAGTCTTTGCCCTTATCACCCATGTAATTGGTGGTTCATGGCGGCATACGCCATTTAGAAATACCGTTGCTTTGACTATTTCTCATATTGAAAGTTCATGGCGGCATACGCCATTTAGAAAAAGGAATCACACGGAAACCCACAGAAAGAAAAGTTCATGGCGGCATACGCCATTTAGAAATGTACGATGCGAACCACGGTCAAAGTCGAATGGTTCATGGCGGCATACGCCATTTAGAAATACCAAGATATATCAAGGACTTATAAGCAAATGTTCATGGCGGCATACGCCATTTAGAAACATAGGTTCCCAAACGAATCGCGCCAGGTAGACGTTCATGGCGGCATACGCCATTTAGAAATAATGGGGGTGGCGGTGCGGGGATTGTCGGAAGTTCATGGCGGCATACGCCATTTAGAAAAACTGTAAAACCATTTCAAACGATGTGCACACGTTCATGGCGGCATACGCCATTTAGAAAGCTTAAGTAAAGCGGCTTTACTTTATTTATAAGTTCATGGCGGCATACGCCATTTAGAAAGCTTAAGTAAAGCGGCTTTACTTTATTTATAAGTTCATGGCGGCATACGCCATTTAGAAAACCATTGCTGCCAACACAGTCAAAATGAGAAAGTTCATGGCGGCATACGCCATTTAGAAAGACACGAAAGTTGACCGTGGATCGGGGGATAAGTTCATGGCGGCATACGCCATTTAGAAATTCTTCAGGTAATTCAGTGTAGTAAGCGTAATGTTCATGGCGGCATACGCCATTTAGAAATTCTCAAGTAAATATGCAAGGTATTGAGCAAGGTTCATGGCGGCATACGCCATTTAGAAAAATCTCAAGAGGCAGAGACAAGATGACAAGCAGTTCATGGCGGCATACGCCATTTAGAAAAAATAAATCCATTTTCAGTTTCATAATCCACAGTTCATGGCGGCATACGCCATTTAGAAAATACCGCCCCCATGTCGAAAGCTTTGTGTAATGTTCATGGCGGCATACGCCATTTAGAAACTTAGGAACAATAACTTTGGAAATATTATCTGGTTCATGGCGGCATACGCCATTTAGAAAGTGTAAAGCACGTATAGAGCTGCAAATAAACCGTTCATGGCGGCATACGCCATTTAGAAAATCGGGTCGTAATCATAATTTCAACGTCAAACGTTCATGGCGGCATACGCCATTTAGAAATGTTTCATTGTCATCAAGGGCTTGGCTTTGGAGTTCATGGCGGCATACGCCATTTAGAAAGAAAAGCACAGGTGAATTACACATTGCAACTAGTTCATGGCGGCATACGCCATTTAGAAAACATGAAGATCAGGCGCTCCATATTGCAGAACGTTCATGGCGGCATACGCCATTTAGAAAATTACTTAGAAAAGTATCCTCCCGATCGTGCTGTTCATGGCGGCATACGCCATTTAGAAATTAACTACACGTTCAGTCATGGCAGCCACCTAGTTCATGGCGGCATACGCCATTTAGAAAATTACCATCACTGCCACCAGTGCCGTTGCCGAGTTCATGGCGGCATACGCCATTTAGAAATTTGAACGACAAATAGAAATCTTTCATGTGATGTTCATGGCGGCATACGCCATTTATAAACATCATAATGACAGAAGGCGAGTCACGGCGAGGTTCATGGTGTCATACGCTATTTAAATAGTGTAAATGGTTATTCCTAATACATTCAGGCACTTTAATTTTTAAATAAGAAAATATACCCTGAACCTAATATATTTTTAGTGAATTTTTCATGCGCGGTCTTTATCTCATCACCAATGATGATCCCATCCAATTATTACTTGAAAAATTAGAAGTTGCTTTAGCGACGGGAAAGGTTGCGATTTTGCAATATCGCCGTAAGAAAGTGGCAAAAATAGATCAACCGATGGAAGTTGAACAGATCAAAACATTGTGTGAAAAGTACCAAGTACCATTTGTGATTAATGATGATTTGGCTTTAGCTGAACAATTTGGATTAGGTGTCCATTTGGGGCAGTCAGATGGGGAAATAAGCGATGCGGCTGCACGGTTACCGCAAGATGTGATTATTGGACGTACATGCTTAAACTCATTAGAGCTGGCTGAAAAAGCAATTGCTGATGGCGCAACTTATGTGGCTTTTGGTGCTGTCTATGCTACCTCAACCAAACCAGAAGCAGGTAATGTTGGCATCGAAGTAATCAAGCAGGCTAAACAAAAGTTTACTGTACCCATTTGTGCGATTGGTGGTTTGACCGTTGAAAATTCTCAAGTGGTGATTGAGGCTGGGGCAAGCCTTTGTGCCGTAATTAGTGATATATTAGGACGATCAACAGCCGAAATTCCTGCTCGTGTAAATGCATGGGCAACGTTATTTGACTAAATTAGATGTAATCCGCTTTGCGGAACTTTCATCGTTTCTCGGAACGACAACGTTCCTTGTCCTCGATTCTAGGTTGAGTCTTTTATGAGTTTATCTCCAAAGCAAGAACAGTTATTTAAACAAGCAAATAAACATATTCCGGGTGGTGTCAATTCGCCTGTACGTGCATTTAACGGTGTTGGCGGTACGCCTGTCTTTATTGAAAAGGCTAAAGGTGCGTACTTGTGGGATGTTGATGGTAAGCGTTATGTAGACTACGTTGGTTCATGGGGACCGATGATTTTGGGTCATGCACATCCAGATATTATCCAAGCAGTACAAACAGCGGCGGAAGATGGTTTAAGTTTTGGTGCGCCAACGGTACACGAAACCACTTTGGCAGACACGATTTGCGAAATTATGCCATCAATTGAGTTGGTTCGTATGACCAGTTCTGGGACTGAAGCGACGATGACTGCGATACGTTTAGCACGTGGTTATACAGGTCGTGACAAAATCGTAAAGTTCGAAGGCTGTTACCATGGTCATTCAGATTCGTTATTGGTAAAGGCGGGTTCTGGTTTATTGACTTTAGGAGAAGGTGAACCAACGTCAAAAGGTGTACCTGCTGATTTTGCTAAACATACCTTAACGTTGCCGTATAACAATATTGAAGCGTTGAAAGAATGCTTTAGCAAATTTGGTCATGAGATCGCGGGTGTGATCATTGAGCCTGTTGCAGGTAATATGAATCTGGTAACGCCAATTGATGGTTTCTTACAAGCAATTCGTGATGTTTGTGATGAATACAAATCAGTATTTATCATTGATGAAGTGATGACAGGTTTCCGTGTCGCTTTAGGTGGTGCGCAATCGGTGTATAACGTAAAACCAGATTTGACCACTTTGGGTAAAATCATTGGTGCAGGCTTACCAGTCGGTGCTTTCGGTGGTAAACGTGAAATTATGGAATGCATCGCACCTTTGGGTGGCGTTTATCAAGCTGGAACATTGTCGGGTAATCCATTGGCAATGCGAGCAGGTATTGCGATGTTCAAGCATCTACGTGAGCCAGAGTTCTATGACAAACTTGCTGCACAGTTAGCAAAATTGCTCGCAGGTTTACAGACTGCGGCAGACGAATTCGGAATTCCATTTAAAACCCAACAAGTGGGTGGCATGTTTGGTTTGTACTTTACAGATCAGGATGACATTACCAGCTTTGATTCAATGCTGGCTTGTGATGTTGAAGCATTTAAGAAATTCTTTCATGGCATGTTAAAGCGCGGTGTATATCTTGCACCATCGGCATTTGAAGCTGGATTTATTTCATCTATGCATTCAGATCAAGATATTGCAGATACTATTCAAGCTGCCAAAGAAACTTTTGCCGAAATGAATGCTTAAATCTAAGGCAAGCATATTTTTTCGAATATGCTTGCTTTTTTGTTTTAAAAAACTATTTTAAAAGGTGTTTATTTGTTCAATATTATAAGCTTATTGAAAAAAGCTCCAAATTGTTATGAAAAAATCTTTTCTATTTTTATTGCTGACTAGTTTAAGTTCGTTGGTAAATGCTAAAGAAATTAAAAAGAACAATTCAGTATTATCTAAAACTGATTTTATAGAAAATATTCGTGGGGATATGGCTGGTTTTGCTAAAAGTAGTTATGAAAGATAGATAAAATGGAGTGCCCATAACTGATATTATTCAATCTGTAAATCAGGATGTGATGGATGGAGTGAGAAAAAATATATTTAAATTAACTATTTTTGAGATATATTATGAACTAAAATGTTCTGCTGAATAAAATATAAAAAAGCTGTAACTGCACTCATTAATCAAAGATATCTTATTTGTATAAAGATATTTTCGGAAAGATTTAAAATATAAAAAAATTAATTTAATAAGATTTAAAATGAATTTTTAGTATCTATTAAGTTGTATATTTAATTAATTATGTCCACTTTGGTGGACATAATTAATTTTATTTTATTTTTTGACTAATTATTTTTAGAGTGGAGATTCTTCTAGAGTTTTAATTTTATTTTTTTCGATTTTTATGGAGTTTAAATCATCTCGCTCTCTTTTGATATTGTAAAGTTCATTTTTTACATCTTCATGGCAATTTGAATCCTTAGAGAAATATTCTATTTTAATATGCTCCATAACCTTTCCATCCTTTAGCTGGCTAAAAAGTCCGAATAATTTTATATCAATATCTTTATTATACCAATCTCCAATTAATACTCCATTAGAAGATGAGTTTGTTAATAGGTTATTTGGGCTTAAAGCTATACTTTTTAGTTGATATCTTTGATTGAGGACATAAATTATGTTTTCAATCTGATTATACAGTTCACTTCTACTTATTATTACCCCTGATTCCTTGTTAGAGAAGTAATTACCAGAAAGTGCACAAACACCATATTTTTTACTGATCTTGGCTTCATATTTTGTGAAAGGTTGTGAAGGTTTTATAGGGAAGATTTGATAATTAAAATTTTCTGTATCTATATCTTTATTAAATAAATAGCTTTTTGTAAAGCTATATAATGGTTTTACTTTGGCTGAGTCTTCACCTATTTCAATAAGCATATTCATGCTATCTATATCATCTTCATATGAATTTGAATTGATAGTGGATAAAGATGGATTTAATAAAATTTTTATATCATTATAATTTGTGCCTAGACCAATGCCAAAAACTTTATCAGAGTGACTAGATATTACTTTTTTTCGTATTTGGATATATTCTTGAATCTGTTTGTTAATTTTATTTTCACTCTCTAAGCGTTTAACTTCATCTTTACTTGTACATCCTAAGAGAATATATAAAGAAAAAAGATATAGTCCTGTTTTTTTATTAATTTCCATTGATTAATAACTCGCTAACATTGTTTGATTTTAAACCAATTGTGATGCTTTTTCTTGTTATGTACTGTCAAGTTCGGGCGTGATTGAGCTAGAAATATGTCTAACAGAGAAACAAAGAATTGATTGTATTCTAACATGCTGTTGATAAAGAATAACCAATTTAGATAAAATTTGATTGTAATTTTCTTCTAAGCTTTTTATGATTGCCCGCTTGTTTTCATCGAGTCGTTGGAAGGCTACCTTGAGTGATTTTCTAAGTGAACATTTGATTCATCGTGATGAAGATTTTATGGTCATCCATAAACCTGCTGGACTACTGACAGTGCCGGGGAAAACACCAGATTTACAAGATTGTCTGATCAATCGATTATTAAAATTAGAACCCAAAACTTTACTCATCCATCGTTTGGATCGTGATACCTCCGGTATTTTGGTTTTTGGATTATCTAAATTTGGGCAAAGTACTATTTCGCGTCAATTCCAAGATCGCCAAACTTCAAAAATCTATCAAGCTTTGGTTGCGGGTCATTTAGAAGGACAGGGTACAGTTGATATTCCTGTGATTTATGATCCAAGCCGTCCTCCATTACATATCGTTGATGCAACTCATCACAAACCAGCTTTAACAGAGTGGCAAGTGCTTGAGCATTTAGAGATTCAAGGGCAAGTAGTTACACGGGTCAAGTTGATCCCAATTACAGGGCGTTCACATCAACTTCGGGTACACATGCAATATTTAGGTCATCCGATTCTTGGCGATACCTTATATGCCACACCAGAACAGCAACAGCTTTATGAGCGTTTGTGTTTACATGCGACGCAACTGAGCTTTGCTCATCCTAAAACAGGCACACAGCTTGATTTTGATTGTCCTGTGCCGTTTTAACCGTATTTTTTTAATCTAAAGAGACTTAAAGTGCGCTATTTTAGTCAGCTTTATGTCAAAATATTAGGGTTGTTTGCGTGAATCATTTTCCGTGAAAACCAAATTTAAAACTACATAAAGTAGCTTAAACTTTCATCAGTTTAAGGCATACAATATGTGGGCTAACATGAGAAAAGGTGGAATAAATTGCAGCCGTTTGCTATTGGTCAACGTTGGTTATCAGATACAGAAACTGAACTCGGTTTAGGTGTTCTTATTGATGTAGATGAACGTTCTATTAGTATTTTATTCCCCAAAAGTGATGAAACTCGTGTTTATGCACGTAACAATGCACCCTTATCACGAATCATTTTTAATGTTAAAGATGAAGTGCAAGACCAAGAAGGAATCAAGTGGATTGTTGAATCCATTGAAGACCGTCATGGTGTATTGCGTTATGACGTGGTTCGCACACTGGAAAATGGTGAAGAAGAGCGTAAGTCTCTCAATGAAACCCGTATTGGTGCGCAAATTCAGCTGTCAAAACCTTTAGAACGTCTGTTGGCAAGCCAAGTCGATTATAAAGAGTGGTATGACCTTCGTATCGAGGCGATGTTGTTGCAAGCGCAAATGCATACCAGTCCTTTACGTGGTTTTCTCGGTGCGCGTGTCGGTTTGATTCCACATCAGCTTTATATTGCGCATGAAGTCGGTAAGCGTTTTGCACCGCGTGTTTTATTGGCCGATGAAGTAGGCTTGGGTAAAACCATTGAAGCAGGCTTAATCATCCATCAACAACTCAAAACAGGACGTTCAGAACGTATCCTGATTTTGGTGCCTGATTCACTGCAATATCAGTGGATGATTGAAATGCGTCGCCGTTTCAATTTGCAATTCTCGCTTTTCGATTTAACCCGTACTGCTTCGATCAAAGAACATGATCCTGATCTTAATCCCTTCCTAACGGAACAATGCATTATCGCCAGTGTCGATTTGATGGTTGACCATGAGGATTTACGTGAGCAGGCGGTTGAAGCGGGCTTTGATTTACTGGTGGTGGATGAAGCGCATCACTTGATGTGGAGCGAAGAAGAAGGCGGTAATGATCGTTATGATCTGGTAGAAGAATTAGCAGAACAAACGGCGGGTGTTTTATTACTTACAGCTACACCTGAACAGTTAGGTGTAGAAAGTCATTTTGCACGTTTACGTTTACTCGATCCGCAACGTTTTAGCAGCCTCGACCGTTTCCTTGATGAAGAAGAACAATATCAACAAACGGCGAAAGTTGCCGAAGTATTAATGTCTGACGAAGCATTGACTGAAGCGCATTTGGCAGCATTAGAAGGCTTATTGGGTCATCGGATTGATGATCAGCCTGAACAGCGCATGCGCGCGATTCATGAGCTCTTAGATCGTCATGGTACAGGTCGTATTTTATTCCGTAATACCCGTGAAGCGATCCAAGGTTTCCCTGGTCGTGATTGTCAGCCAGCGCCATTACCAGCACCAGAAGATTGGTCTATGGATGGCAAAATGCGTGAGCAGATGTGGCCTGAAGAGGGGCAAATTGATGGCGCTTGGATGGAAACAGATCCGCGTGTGCCTTGGTTAATGGAAGTGCTCCGCAAGGATTTAAAACATAAAAAGGTATTGTTGATTGCACGCAGTGGGCCTGTGGTTGAGGCCTTGGAAAATGCATTACGCTTACATGCAGGCATTCGCACAGCGATGTTCCATGAAGGTATGAGTTTATTAGAGCGTGACCAAGCGGCGGCATACTTTGCAGAAGACAGTTATGGTGCTCAAATCCTGTTGTGTTCTGAGATTGGTTCAGAAGGGCGTAACTTCCAGTTTGCCAGCGACCTGATCCTATTTGATTTACCGGCAAATCCTGATGTACTTGAACAACGTATTGGTCGTTTAGATCGTATCGGTCAAGAAAACCGTATACAAATCCACGTGCCTTACTTAATGGGAACAGCGCAAGAACGTATGTTCCGTTGGTACAACGAAGCACTCAATATTTTCAGTAATATTTCTCCAACGGCACAAACGCTACAAGAGAACTTTATTGTTGAATTGAAAGATTGTTTGCTTGCGGATCAAGGTCAGACCTTTGAAGATTTACTTGAAGAAGTGAATGTACAACGTCAAGCACTGGAAGCTGAATTACAAGCAGGGCGTGACCGTTTGCTTGAGTACAATTCATGTCGTCCAGTGGTTGCACAAGGCATTGTACAAGCACTTGAAGATTATGATGACAATACGACTTTACCGATGTTTGTGAAGCGTTTTATGTCATCAACCAACATTGATTTTGATGAGCAAAGTAACGGTACCGTGATCATCAAGCCTACTGATCAAATGCAAGTTCAAGGTTTGACCTTGGATGAAGAAGGTATGACAGCAACTTTCTATCGTGATCAGGCACAGATTCGTGAAGACGCGCAATACTTAACGTTGGAACACCCATTTATTGAAAGTGTGATGGAAATGATCCGTACACAATCTTTTGGTAGTACCAATGTTGCGTTGTTAAAATCTAATGCGTTAAAACAAGGTTCAGTGTTACTTGAAGTTTGGTTTAAAGTTGACGTGGTTGCGCCCAAAGCATTGAACTTACCATCTAGTTTGCCGAAGCATTTGATTCGTGTATTACTGAGTGAAAATGGTCAGGACTTGTCTGCAAAGATTGATCCAAGCATTTTACGTCCGTACCTGCACCATTTAGATGGTAATAGTTGCCGTCAAGTGGTGAAAGCACGTCGCGAAGTGATTGAAACACGTTATGCACAAGCGTTGGATATTGCTAAATCGTCATTGCCTGAGTTAATGCAACAGGCTAAAGAACACTATAGTGGTAAATGGCAGTATGAGATTGACCGTTTAACTTATCTCAAGCAATTTAACCCAAGTATTCGCCAAGATGAAATTGAGCGTTTGCAAAAATTCCAACAAGAAGGCTTAGGCTTACTTGATGGTTTATCTGTTACGCCTGAGGCGATTCAGGTGTTGGTCGTCGTTAAACCATAATTGTAATACCAACAAAAAAGAGGACGATAAGGTCCTCTTTTTTATGCATTTAAATTTAGTGATCAATATTGGCTTCTAAGAACCATAGATATTGGTCTAAGTCTTCTAAAGCTGCATGAATAATATCTTCCGAAATAGGATCTTGAATTTCGTCAATTGTATCGCGTAGATGGTTAGCCACTACGCCATAACGATCAGCTAGTTCTTTTAAATGGTCTTGTACAGCATGGATCGCAACTGGATAAGGTTTTAGATGAGAGCTTTCTGCAACTGTTTGAGTAGTCCCTAGCGCCGTACCACCAATTTGTACCGCACGTTCAGCAACATTATCTAAATGCGTAATAATAGATGTACGGAACATATCTAACATTTCATGAACTGCAATAAAATTGCTACCGCGCATGTTCCAATGTGCTTGCTTTGTTAATAATGATAAATCGATCAAATTTGCAAGAATTTGATTCAAGATTTTAACCGTCGCTTCTTTGATTGAATCATCTAAATTATTACGTGTATATACTTTTAAAGTTTTAGCCGCTGAAGAATTCATAGTTACCTCATTCAATTATCATTAATGAAAAACAGTAAATTAAAACCGTTGACTCCTTATTTAGAGTACGCTTCAAGATCTTTTGAGAGTGTTTTAGTTTTTAAACCTTTTGTAATCAATGGTGAGTTTTAATATTTTTTTGAATAAATTACAGTGTCTTAAAGTAAAATGATTCGATTGAAATAAAGCCTTGGTTCTGCTGTGCTGAGCGTAGTGATTTTATTCTTTTAATAAAGAGACGTAACAAATGGAAAATGAAAAAGATAAGCCAACCATTGTCATTAGTGATCATCCTGAACATAAGCGAATTGAAGTTTTAAAAGAAAAACTACGTTATAAGCAAGCTTTGCGAGAGAATTCTAAAAAGATTGACCATAAATTAGTGCGTTTAAATATTCAGGCAGATGCTTTACCTACGAAAACATTCTTTATTATGAATGCATTAGCTGCAGTCATTGCAGGCTATGGTTTGTTGGCTGATTCTTCAGCAGTAGTAATTGGGGCTATGCTTGTCGCAATGATGCTTGGGCCAATTTCAGCAATTGCATTGTCTCTGATTGATAATCGATGGATCTTGTTTATTACGGCACTTAAAACGTTGGTTCTAGGTGTGGTCATGATTTTTGGGATTGGTGTGATATTAGGACTGATCAATTTTAATATGGCGCTCACCCATGAAATATTATCTAGAACTCAACCCAATGTGATTGATTTAATGATTGCGTTGGCAGGTGGGGCTGCTGGTGCATTTGCAGCTGTTTCACCTCGACTCTCCGTGGCTGTCGTTGGTGTTGCGGTTGCAACGGCTTTAGTTCCGCCATTAGTTGCAAGTGGGATTTTATTGGCACATTTGGATTTTCGCCATTCCGCCAACGCCTTTTTATTGGCATTTACCAATATTGTGGCAATACAGATCAGTTCTTCATTGGTATTGTGGATTGCAGGTTTTAGAAGAGGTTCTGATGAGCAAGTACAGAGTAATGTATTAGAGTTTATAAAACGGAATATGGTGAGTTTACTGTGCTTGTTGGTACTGAGTGTTTATCTGACTGCAAATTTTTTACATATGATCAAAAAACAGATGTACGAAACAAAAGCGCGTACAGCTATTACCGAAGCTTTAAATAAAAATAATAATATTATCGACAAAATACAATTTGCTAATCAGACTCAATACACGTTAGTCCGTGTTGTCGTTGAAGGAGACACATTGCCAAATACTGCAGAAATAGAGAAATTAAACGCTATTTTACCGCGTGACTTAAAAAATATGCCTACTCTTGTACAAATAAGATTTATACCAGTACGGATTATTCAAGCGGGTGATCAACAATAATGTAAATTGTGATAGACATGGATTAACGAATACTGGCTTCATCCAAATGTCGAGCACCTTCTAAGATCATTCGAATCATGATCATAGTCTGTTCTGCAACCTCGGTTCGTTGTTCAACAGGGAGGTCGAGTACTTTAGCACCCATATTAAATACCAATTGAGTGATCGCTTTGGCTGCAATGTCGGCATGACTCATTTTACTATTATTCATTTGTTCTAAACGAATCAAATCTTCTTGTAATTCTTGTTGAAAGAAATTGAGTTGACGATCAACCGCAGCTTTATACGAGGTTGAGCCAGTATAACTTTCACGTAGCAATAGACTGAGATTTCCTTCATCTGCATCTAATTGCTGAATGAAGACCTCGACAGAACTTCGGATAATACTTTGTTGTAAAACTGCTTTTAATCGAGCTTCACGAATAATCTTACGCAGAACCAAACCTGCACGATCAATTAGTGCAATCGCAAGCTCGTCAATATCTTTAAAATGGCGATAGAAGCTATTAGGTGCAATACCTGCCTCACGTGCGATCTCTCGCAAACTCAATGAAGCAATGCTTTTTTGTGGACCGATCAGATTCAAAGTTGCTTGGAATAACTCTTCTCTTGTAATTGTTGCTTTTCTGCCTACTGAACGCACAGGAGCTTTCATTGGAATGACATCTTGGTCATTTAATGTGTCAGTGTTGAGCTGTGAAAAAGAAGAATGAACCATTGTTTTCAAAATATAAGTAAGCTAATTCAGAGTATAGCGGTTGTATTTGAACTTGTGAAACATAAATTATTATACACATGTATATATACAAATAAATATACATGTGTATAATAACTACAAAACAACCAGAGTACCTGCTCATGTATGCAATCGAAAAGAGAAATTCTCTATTCAATTCATTGGCAAACAGCGTAATGAACAGCCATGATGCCAATTTTTGGTTACAGAAAATCAATCCATTGTGGTCTGTAAATCAACCTTTAGCCCAAATCGTAAAAAAACAAATAGTGGCAAAAGATACAGTCAGTCTAATTTTAAAATGCAATCGTCATGTTCAGCGCGGGATGGCAGGACAACATCATCCGATTACGGTTGAAATTGCTGGACGTCATTACGAGCGTACTTATAGTTTGATGCAAGTGGATGCAGAACATCTTTGCTTGACGGTGAAAAAAGTTGATCAAGGTCTTGTTAGTTCATGGCTTGTTGAGAAATCTCGAATAGGCGATATCGTTCGTTTAGGGCAGCCTTATGGCGATATGCAGCAGCATATTCAAAGTCCAAATTTATTGTTACTTGCAGCAGGCAGTGGCATCACACCGATGTTGAGTTTGATTGAAGCACTATGCCAATCTAAGCAATTGAATACGGTCAATGTTCAGTTAATGTACTGGGTTAAAACCTATGAAGATGCAGCATACGCTAAGTATTTAAAAGAAGTTTCAGAAAATTTTGCAAATTTTAGTTATCAAATTCTTTATACCCAAGAACAAGATCAGCGTTTAAATCAAAATCATGTTGATCAATTAACCAAGTTGAATCAAACCACAGTTTATGCATGTGGTCCTTCTGGCTTTGTGGCAACCGCAGAGACATTATTCGTAAATGCTGCATTTATCCAAACAGAAGCATTTAGCTTAAGTCAATTTGAACATGATGCGACAGATACGGGTTTTATTAATGTCACATTAACTCAGTCCAATAAGACTGTGGCAATTCCAAAAGGTCAATCGATCTTAGCCAGTTTAGAACAGCAAGGCATCAAGCCAAACCACGGTTGTCGTATGGGAATTTGTAATAAGTGTGCTTGTAATAAAGCGCAAGGTGCGACAAAAAATCTACTTAATGGTTCAGCCAATCATGAACCATCTCAGCTATTAAAAATTTGTGTAAATTCTGCTCAATCTGATCTTGTGATTGATCTATAAGCGAGAAAATGATTATGAACATGCCTGTTAAAATTCAATATTTTAAAAACCCTAAAAATCGTGATTTAACTGCCGCAGAGTTAGAAGCTTTTGCACGCGAATTGGATCAAATCAAACAAGATGTGTTAAATGATTTGGGCGAAAAAGATGCGAAATATATTCGTCGTGTTTATTCAACCATTCGCTATAGTAGCTTTTTAGGACGTGCACTGTTATTTGCAGGTTGGTTTCCGCCAGCATGGTTATTGGGAACAGGTTTATTAGGTTTTGCCAAGATCATGGAAAACATGGAGTTGGGACACAATGTCATGCATGGTCAGTATGACTGGATGAACGATCCTAAATTCAATGGTCAAACCTACGAATGGGATACGGTAGGGACTTCAGATAATTGGAGACAAACACATAATTACAAGCATCATACTTATACCAATATTAAAGGTATGGATGATGATGTTGGCTATGGCGTATTTCGCTTATTTCCAGAGCAGCGGTGGACGAAGTTCTCTGTGATTCAGCCATTATATATCTTGCCTTTCAGTCTGTTATTCCAATGGGGTGTCGCAATTCAAAATCTTGAATTAGGCAAACTCGTGTATAAGCGCAAAACTATGGATGAGTTTAAGCAGGAATGGCGACCTGTTAAAAAGAAAATAGGCAAACAATTATTTAAAGATTATGTATTTTTCCCATTGATTGCGGGGCCGTCGGCAATTCCTGTATTTGCAGGAAATTTGGTTGCCAATGGTATACGTAATGTTTGGACATTTAGTATTATTTTCTGTGGTCACTTTACCAAAGATGCAGAAGTTTTCCCGAAAACAGTTTTACAAAATGAAAGTCGTGGTCATTGGTATATGCGCCAAATTCGTGGGTCATCAAATCTCACGGGATCAGAGGCATTTCATATTTTAACAGGGCATCTCAGTCACCAGATTGAGCATCATCTGTTTCCAGATATCCCTGCACGTCGTTATCGTGAAGTCGCACCAAAAGTGGAAGCTGTATGTAAAAAATATGGCCTAAATTACAACAATGCGAGTTTTGTAAAACAATTCGGTGAAGTGGTGGGTCGTATCTTTAAATATGCATTGCCATTTAAAAAATAATCTTTAAATGTGAAAAGCCCCGAACTTGTAGAGTTCGGGGCTTTTTTTATTTTTTCTTTTTAGAAATCCACATTGTGATTTTTGCATGGAACACTTTTTCATTTACTTTATCAAATACGTCAACATTCACAAGATATTCGCCCGCTTTGTCCCAATCATAGTTTTCCTCAACAGGTGAGGCAATTGCGATTAGATCGGTTTCTGCTTTCTTTAAGTATTCAACAGTCATGCCTTTTGGTATCCAACGGTGGCTAGAAGGTACCGTAACTTCTGTCATCGTTCCGCCTGCTAATTAAGCCATGTTGCACATCGCAATCGCATGCACAGTACCAATATGATTGAGTACCGAACGTTTTTTCTTAATCGATATTTTGCAGTAATTGGGTTTTAGTTCTTCAAATAATGGAGCAATACTACTGAAATAGGGTGCTTTAAGACAAAGCATGCGTGTAAATGTCCATTTGCCAGCAGGAAAAGCAGAAGCTTTATTCCATAAATCTAAAGTTGAAGCCATTTGATATTATCCTAATTAAACAAAATTTAATTCTTTTACAGAATATAATTCTGTTTACAAGTTATGGTCAAGTCATACACAATAGTTCCGACGATCGGTGAACTTAAATTGAATATGGAAACGGCTCAGCAATTATTGGAAAGATTGTATCCTCAGCGAAGATCTTTGTTAAAAAGACAGATATTGTTGGATGCATTGTCCTGTTTTCTTGACTATGGATTAGATGCAACCAGTATTGAGATGATTCGAGAAAAGTCTGAAAGTAGTGTAGGTGCGATTTATCATCATTTTAAAAATAAAGAGGGTGTGATTGCAGCACTGGTTTTTGCCGCTTTAGAAGATCAAGCTTGCTTACGAGATCGATATTTAGATGAGGCACAATCACTACAAGATGTAATTTTTGCACTGATATATAGCTATGTTGATTGGGTATCTGATCAACCAAAATTCGCAAAGTTTTTATTATTAGCGCATTTCAGTGTTATGCAAAGTGAATATAAACAGGCATTAAGCGATAAAAATAAAAAAAGAAATCAAAATATTATGGCTCATGTTTCACGACACGCTGATTTTGAATCATTGAAAAAAATACCGATTGAATTGATGATGTCATTGGTGATTGGTGCATCAGAAAGTTATTGCCGCGCTTGGTTATCTAAAAAAGTGGTTGCTGATCCCAAAATGTATCGGGAAGTGCTAGCAAGAGCTGCGTGGGATTCTTTGCAGAATCTTGCCCAGACCAAATGAAGAAAAGGCATATCAATATGCCTTTTCTTATTCAAATATCGAGTACAAATTATTTAAACTGAATACTCCCATTCGCATTGACCGTAATTTTTGATTCACCTGCTGCCATATCTTGAACAGGGGCAGCTTCTGCCATCGCAAATTTAGCCATCCCACCACGCATCACAGGTTGAGGGAAATAGTTGCTGGTATTCAAGTTTAAACTGACCAAATTATATTGAGCTTTGTTCCATGCTTGAGTAATGGCTTGTGCTCGTTGCTGGAAATTTTTAGATGCTTCAATCATCAACTCATTTTCAACTTTTTTACGCTGTTCATCTGAAACAGTAAAGTTAATGGATTGAGTTTGGAAATTTTGTTGTAACTCACTAATGAGCTGGCTTGCTGCTTTAAAATCTTTGCTCTCCAGTTGGATCTCAGCACGAGCACGCCATTCTTTCAATTTTCTACTGTCATTGTCGTAGATTGGGTAGGTACTTTGAGCGCCAGTTTCAACTTTAACTTGAGTGTATTTGCGAGCAATTGCTTGTGCTTGATTCATCAATTGATTGATTTGATTAGAGAGTTCAGCAGGCTGCTTGTGGCTTTTTTCAATATAAAGCACGGCGCGCATTTCATCATTTGCAACTTGTCGCGAAGCATCTGCTTGAATGTTAACGATGTTGTAGTTTAGTTTTTCTGTTTCATGGGCAAAAAGTGTAGGACTCAATGTTGCTCCAAGTATCATGGTTGAGAGAGCTAGAGTGCGCATAAAAAATTCCTTAGAATTTGGTACTGAAGATTTATTTTTTCAACTTTGATATTAAAAAGAAGTCGTGAGTAACATCAGCATATTTTGTGGTGGATTTGTAATAACTTAGTGTGATCTTGCAACTGAGAAATAAAATAAAAAATATTTAAAAATCAGTTGTATATCTTGTGTAATTTGACCATTTATCTAAAAATAAATTTCATATTAAAAAAAGCTTACTTTCTTTCTCTTGTCACATAGTATGATGATAATCCATCATACTTAATTGAAAGAATTTTTTTTTCAATAATATTAGATGAATCTAAGACATAAAATTGTTTATTTTCTTTGAAAATTAGGTATCATCTCGCTCCTAGTTGAAAGATATAAAATTTTGTGTCTGCGCTAGATTCAAACAAGCACCGAGTCAAAGGACCAAAAGTCACCAGACTTATTTCTTTTACCCATATCAGAGATGGTAATTCGATATGAGCGTTACTTCCGTAAATCCTGCCGCTAATGCAACCAACGAATATTATTTGACTCGCCAAAGTCAAATGGAATCGAATGTTCGTAGTTATCCTCGTAAACTACCGTTGGCAATTGCAAAAGCACAAGGCTGCTGGGTTACTGATGTTGAAGGTACAGAGTACCTTGATTGTTTAGCTGGGGCAGGAACATTGGCTTTAGGTCATAATCATCCTGCGGTGATTCAAAGTATTCAAGATACATTGGCAAGCGGTTTGCCATTGCATACTTTAGACTTAACGACTCCTTTAAAAGATGCGTTTACAGAAGCACTTTTGGCACACTTGCCGGGTGGTAAAGAAGAATATTGCCTACAGTTCTGTGGTCCTTCTGGTGCAGATGCGACTGAGGCAGCAATTAAACTTGCAAAAACTTTTACTGGTCGCAGTTCAGTGATCAGCTTCTCTGGCGGTTATCATGGTATGACTCACGGCTCATTAGCAATGACAGGTAATTTGTCTGCTAAAAATGCTGTGAATGGTTTAATGCCTGGTGTTCAATTCATGCCATATCCGCATGAATACCGTTGCCCACTTGGTTTAGGTGGTGAGGCTGGTGTTGATGCATTAACGTATTTCTTTGAAAACTTCATTGAAGATGTTGAAAGCGGTGTAACAAAGCCAGCTGCTGTCATTCTAGAAGCAATTCAGGGTGAAGGTGGTGTTGTAACTGCGCCAGCGAAATGGCTACAAAAAATTCGTGAAGTGACTGAAAAGCACAATATCGTTTTAATTTTGGACGAAGTTCAAGCTGGTTTCGCACGTTCAGGAAAAATGTTTGCCTTTGAACATGCTGGGATTGAGCCTGATGTTGTGGTGATGTCAAAAGCTGTTGGTGGTGGTCTTCCATTAGCTGTGCTTGGTATTAAGCGTAAGTTTGATGCTTGGCAGCCAGCAGGTCACACGGGTACTTTCCGTGGTAACCAATTGGCGATGGGCACAGGCCTAATGGTTTTGAAAACCATTAAAGAGCAAAATCTTGCGCAAAATGCACAAGAGCGTGGTGATTTCTTACAAGCAGAGTTTAAGAAACTTGCACAAGAATTCCCATGTATTGGTAATGTGCGTGGTCGTGGCCTAATGATCGGCGTTGAAATCGTCGATGAGCGTAAACCAGCAGACCATATGGGTTCGCTTCCTGCTGATGCACAATTAGCTGCGGCAATTCAAACTGCATGTTTCAACAATAAGCTATTGTTGGAAAAAGGTGGTCGCAACGGTACAGTTATTCGTTTACTTTGCCCGTTGATTATCAACCAAGATGAATGTGTTGAAGTGATTGCACGTTTCAAAAAGGCAGTTGCGGAAGCACTCAAAGCAGTACGAGGCTAAACCATGGTTGATTTTGCAGAACATCGTAAAGCGTTACTCTGCAATGATGCTCAATCTATTGCTGACTATCAGTCAGCAATGGGCGAGGCGGTACAAGCCGTTTCAGCATGGTTGCAAAACGATAAAATGTATACAGGTGGTAGCATTAAAGATTTGCGTGCAGCAATATCTTTTAATCCATCGAAAGAAGGTTTAGGCGTACAGCAGTCTTTGCAGCGTATGGTTGAGTTATTTCTCAACAAAAGCTTAAAAGTACATCATCCGCATTCACTGGCACATTTGCATTGCCCAACGATGGTGATGAGCCAAATCGCGGAAGTGTTAATCAATGCGACTAACCAATCAATGGACTCATGGGACCAAAGCCCAGCAGGTTCATTGATGGAAGTTCAGTTGATTGATTGGCTACGCCAAAAAGTGGGTTATGGTGCAGGTCAAGCAGGTGTGTTTACTTCAGGTGGAACACAGTCTAACTTGATGGGTGTATTACTTGCGCGCGACTGGTGCATTTCGAAAAACTGGAAAGACGAAAATGGTAAACCATGGTCTGTTCAGCGTGATGGTATCCCAGCCGAGGCGATGAAAAACGTCAAAGTGATTTGTTCTGAAAATGCACACTTTTCTGTGCAAAAGAACATGGCAATGATGGGCATGGGTTTCCAATCAGTTGTCACTGTTCCTGTGAATGAAAATGCACAAATGGATGTGGATGCGCTAGAAAAAACCATGGCACATCTTCAATCAGAAGGCAAAATCGTCGCTTGTGTAGTTGCAACAGCGGGTACGACAGATGCTGGTGCGATTGATCCACTCAAGAAAATCCGTGAAATTACTAATAAATTTGGTTCATGGATGCATATTGATGCTGCTTGGGGTGGTGCACTGATTCTTTCAAATGACCATCGTGCAATGCTTGATGGAATTGAATTATCAGACTCAATCACGCTTGATTTCCATAAGCACTATTTCCAAAGCATTAGCTGTGGCGCTTTCCTGTTGAAAGACGAAGCAAACTATCGCTTTATGCATTATGAAGCGGAGTACTTAAACTCTGCTTATGATGAAGAACATGGTGTACCTAACCTTGTGTCTAAATCTTTACAAACGACTCGTCGTTTTGATGCATTGAAATTGTGGATGACGGTTGAAGCATTAGGTGAAGAGCTTTATGGTTCAATGATCGATCACGGCGTGAAATTAACACGTGAAGTTGCAGACTATATCAAATCAACAGATGGTCTTGAGCTGTTAGTTGAACCGCAGTTTGCGTCAGTGCTGTTCCGTGTCGTGCCAGAAGGTTATCCTGCTGAGTTTGTTGATAGCTTGAATCAAAACGTTGCAGATGAATTGTTTGCACGTGGTGAGGCGAATATTGGTGTGACCAAAGTGGGTAATGTTCAATCTTTGAAGATGACTACATTAAGTCCTGTTGCAACGCTTGAAAACGTACAGAACTTGCTTGCACTTGTGCTTGCAGAAGCAGATCGAATCAAAGACTCAATTGTTGAAGGTACTTATGTACCACCAATTGTGTAGTTGCAGTTTGGTTTACTAATAAAAACGAGGTCTTTAATGACCTCGTTTTTATTTATGAATGTTCGAAAATAAAGTCAGGCAGCAAAAATTGGACTAAATCCCATTTTTCGGAGCAGTTTACGGTACATGCTAGAACTACGATCTGCTGGGAAATGTGCTTCCATAGATAGGTTTAGTGGTAGATATTCAGGTTTTTGTGTTTCAACAATGAGGCGATCTTCTTCAAAAATTTCTAAATTGAATTTATAAGCCTCTTCGACAGGTAAGTCTTTATCATAGTTACGGCAGATTGGTGCAAATAAACGCGTTTGACGCGCAGACACAGGACTAGCAGCATTCATAATCACTTGCTTGCTATCATTCGGAAAGTGGATCGTCAGTGTTGCAGTAAAGGGGAGGCTGATTTCAAAATGCCTTAACCACTGAAAGCCTTCTTGTCCACGCTGATCCATACCAATCGGGTAACGACCAACACTACTGATATAATCGGCATCAAAACCGTAGGTTGTCTCTGTCGTCGTGTAATCTGGTACTTCAACATTATCTGGGTCTCCAAAAGTATCAGGATGTACCCAAGCAAAATGAGCCACATCAATAAAACCTTCAAGCTGTCTTCCTGCAAAACAATTGAGTTCTACAGAGGGGCACACCAATTGTTGAAAGTCAGAATGATCCCAATAAGGCATTTGTGGAATGGTGGGTAACGCATCTTTATTTGCCGTGAGATTGCACCAGATCAACCCATATTTCTCGATAGCAGCATATGTCTTTAAATGAAAGCGTTCAGATATTTTGTGTTCTGGGTGGGCGGGAATCCGATTACATTTTCCATTTTCACCAAAACGTAAACCGTGATAGCGACAGACGACACCAAGACCATCATTACGGCCTAAACTCAATGGAACACCACGGTGTGGACAAGCATCTTTGGCAACTATAAGCTGATCTGACATTTTGTAAATCACCAATGGCATATCCAGTAATGTAGCGGCTGTGGGTTGTTCGCTAATGTCACGTGCTAAAGCAATTGGATACCAATGTTGGGCAAGTAAATGCCAATCATGCTCTGAAAATGTCATGTGAATGGGTAAATCAGGATTGAAGGTCGCGATGGCTTTAGTATTCATGATCTCTTCTTTCTATTCGTTTAAATTGAATATAGATCAATACACTGTTCGAATAAATTTCAATAAACTGAATGATGTGTTGATACTTTTAGAACACGACTTAGATTTAGATGAATCCATTTGGATGATCATAGTTCACTCTAAGCTATTATGATGTCTAAGTTTAAGAGCAAGGGCTATGGTGAGGTGTCGATGTTTAATCAGTCTGTCACATGATTGAATCGGCAAAATGCTTGAAATGTTACTCAGCATAGCTTTTTTACAATCAAAGATGATTTTGTTCTAAAAAATTAAATATAAGTTGCATTAAATGAATTAAATATTACAATTTTAATGATACCTGTTTAGGTTATAAGGATATTTTTAATTCTTTTAGTTATTGATATTTAATAATATTTAATTAAATTTGATGCAATACATCAATTATCATCAAAGCGTCACAAAGTTGTAACTTATTTGTCATATTATCTAATCAAAATGCAGTTAACCAAAGTACAACACTTGAATTTAAAAGAGTTGTAAATCAAATTGTATAAATGAGAGAAAACAATATGCGCTTAAATCCACGTAATCTCGCAATTGCATTAGCTGTAACTGGGGCAACTGTAGCAACGACTGCAAACGCAGCTCGTGATACGATCCAAATTGCTGGTTCTTCAACTGTCTTGCCTTTTGCAAGTATTGTAGCGGAAGAGTTTGGTAACACTTTCCCACAATTTAAAACACCTGTAGTTGGTTCTGGTGGTTCTTCAGGTGGTTTAAAACAATTCTGTCAAGGTGTGGGTGATAACACGATCGATGTTGCAAACTCATCTCGTAAAATTAAAGATTCTGAAATTGAAGTTTGTAAAAAAGCTGGTGTTAATCAAATTTTAGAAATAAAAATTGGTTATGACGGTATCGTATTTGCATCAAATATTAATAAAGCAGCATTTAAATTAAAGCCTTATCATGTATTTACCGCGATTGCAGCTGAGTTACCATCAAATGGTAAGTTAGTGCCAAATCCGTATACACGTTGGAATCAAATTGATAAAACTTTACCGAATGAGCCAATTACATTGGTAATTCCTGGCTCTAACCACGGTACACGTGAAGTTTTCCAAGAGAAAATGGTAGATTCAGGTTGTGAAACTTATGAATATATCAAAGGCTTAGACAAAGACGCACAGAAAAAAGCATGTTCGAACTTCCGTAAAGATGGTCGTGTAATTGAAATTGCGGGTGACTACACAGAAACTCTTGCACGTTTAAGAACAAATCAAAGTGCTGTCGGTGTATTCGGTTTAAGTTTCTATGATCAAAACCGTGACAAGCTTCGTGTGGCAACAGTAAATAATGTTGTACCGTCAGAAGCTACGATTTTAAGTGGTAAATATCCTGTATCTCGTCCTTTATACTTCTATGTGAAAGGGGAGCACTTGAAATCAATCAAAGGCTTACCACAGTATGTAGAATACTTCTTGAATAAGAATGTTACAGGTAAAGGTTCTAAGTTAGAGCGCGCTGGTTTAATTCCAATGTCGGATAGCGAGCGTGCAAAAATCTTGGCGGACTTTAAAGCAGGTAAAACTGTTAAATAAGATCGACTAAATCGGGCTGGTGATATTTATATCATCAGCCTTTTTTATCAGGCTAAGTTTTTTCAGATGAAAAGAATTGAGAAAACAGTGGAGATTGCATGAATCTGCTAATTATCGGTGTGTTGTTGGCCCTTGTGGCAATCGCATATCAAATTGGGCTGAGAAAAAGCCGTAACCTAGCAGGTAAGGGAAATAACTCGGCTGCATTGCATTCGCGTCCCGGTTATTATGGTGCTTTGGTTGCTTTGTGGTGTGGTATTCCAGCTTTTTTAATTTTGTTGATTTGGAATGTGGTTGAGCCAACAGTATTAAAACAAATTGTATTTAATCATATTCCTGCCACTGTGAATGCCAGCCTAGATGAAAGTGGTCGTTCAGTTTTATTTAGTCGTGTACAAGCAATTGCTTCAGGCTTTGGGGTAACTGATCAAGCTGCAACTTATGAGCTTGCAGCAGCTAAAGAGCTGGCTAAATTTCAGAGTATTGGTACCTTTGCTAAAGTAGCAGTTGTGATTAGTGCAGCACTGGCGGGATTGGTTTGGGCCAAAAGAACAATCAGTCGACAGTTTCGAGCGCGTAATCAAGTTGAACGTGCGATTAACGTTGGTTTAATTTTATGTTCTGGTGTTGCGATTCTAACCACGATTGGAATCGTATTGTCGATGTTTAGTGAGGCTTTACGCTTCTTTAGTTTTGTTAGTCCATTTGATTTCTTCTTTGGAACAGAATGGAATCCTGGTTTTAGCACTTCTGGTACTGCTGAAGGAAGTTATGGTTTATTACCATTGCTTTGGGGTACGTTAATGGTCAGTGGAGTTGCACTTTTAGTTGCAGTTCCTGTTGGATTGATGATTGCTATTTATTTGGCCGAATATGCTTCACCACGTTTACGCTCTTGGGCAAAACCAACGATTGAAATTTTGGCTGGTATTCCAACGATTGTGTATGGTGTATTTGCATTAATGATCATCGGACCATATTTCCGATTGTTCGGTGAGGCGATAGGACTCAATATCAATGCGACCAGCGCGCTTACTGCTGGCTTCGTTATGGGGATTATGATTATCCCATTTGTATCGTCTTTATCGGATGACATCATTACGCAAGTGCCGAGATCGTTACGTGATGGTTCTTTGGGCTTAGGTGCGACTAAATCAGAAACGATTCGTCAAGTGGTGATGCCAGCTGCGCTACCAGGGATCGTTGGTGCATTCTTATTGGCTGCTTCGCGAGCGATTGGTGAAACCATGATCGTGGTCTTAGCGGCTGGTAATAGTCCAATATTGCATGCAAATCCATTAGAGGCAGTATCTACCGTAACGGTTACGATCGTGAACCAGTTAACAGGAGATACCGACTTTGCAAGCCCGCAAGCGCTTGTGGCATTTGCCCTTGGTTTGACCTTATTTGTAATTACATTGGGTCTCAACATTATTGCACTGTACATTGTGCGTAAATATCGTGAGCAATACGAATGACTTCATCCAATACATCTCCCGTGGATCAAAGTCCTGCATTTGACCCACAAGCAGCGCAAGAGTTACGTGCTGAGCGTAAAGCAAGAATTGAAAAGTCACTTGCAAAACGGCATCGCAAAGAAAAAACGTTTCGTTTCTTTGGGTTTTCAGCCGTGATGCTTGGCTTAGCGTTTGTTGCATTGCTTTTCGTGAGTATTTTATCGAAGGGGCTTCCAGCTTTCTGGCAAAATACGATGACGGTTCCAGTGTATTTTGATCCGACTATTATCGATGTGGGTGCACCTCCAAAGCGTCAAGCTGGGGAGAGTCCAGCGCGTTTTGAAGAGCGTTATATTGAGTGGCAAACGCAAATGGGAATGGTCGATTGGGATGCTTTAATTGCAAATGCGATCATTACAAAAGATCCTGCGGTTGAATCTCAACGTGATGAGTTGAGAGGTCTATATACCAGTTCAGAAGCGTACCGTTTACGTGACATGGTATTTGCCAATCCATCACTGATTGGTAAAACACAAGATATTAAGATTTTGGCTGATGCAAATGTAGATGTTTGGTTGGCAGGTAATATTGATCGTTCTCTTCCAGATGAACAACAGCAATTAAACCCAGAATTACGTCAGTTAGCGGATCAATTAAAAGCGGATGGCGTGATTAAAAATAGTTTTAATACGAACTTGTTTGTTAATCCAGATTCGCGTAGTTCTCCTGCAACCAGTGGTTTGGCAGGTGCATTCATGGGCTCTTTGTTCATGATGCTTATCGTAATCTTGATTTCGATTCCAATCGGTGTGGCGAGTGCGATTTACCTAGAAGAGTTTGCACCAAAGAATGTGATGACTGATATTATTGAAGTCAACATCAACAACTTGGCAGCAGTACCTTCGATTGTATTCGGTTTATTAGGTGCAGCAATCTTTATTGGCTGGATGCATTTACCAATCTCAGCACCATTAGTGGGTGGTTTGGTATTAAGTTTAATGACACTTCCAACAGTGATTATTACAACACGCGCATCACTAAAAGCCGTTCCTCCTTCGATTCGTCAAGCTGCTCTAGGTTTAGGCGCATCAAGAGTTCAAACCGTTTTCCATCATGTTTTACCGTTGGCTTTGCCAGGTATTTTGACGGGAGCAATTATTGGTGTTGCACAGGCACTAGGTGAGACAGCACCACTCTTGTTAATTGGTATGAGTGCTTTCGTTGCGAGTGTGCCAGCTTCGCCATTGGATCAATCTACAGCATTACCTGTACAAATTTTCTTATGGCAGGGCAATGAGCTACGTAACTTCTTCGAAGGACGTACCGCAGCGGCGATTATTGTGCTGCTTGCCCTGATGATTGGTTTAAACAGTCTTGCAATTTGGTTACGTAAGAAATTTGAAGTACGTTGGTAATCGGAGATAACATGATGAATACTATTGATACCACGAACTCCTTAGAAAAGGATAAATCAGTGAATCCACAGCAAACTCAATTTACATCGTCGGAAACACCAGCTCAGCAGGAAACAGCGTTTGTTGCACAGTTTGAAACTTCTGCCAAAGCAAAAAATCCGTCGCATGGTGATGTGAAGATCAGTACTCAAGATGTGCATGTGTACTATGGTGAGACTGAAGCGATTAAAGGCATCGATTTAGATATTTACCAAAATGAAGTCATTGCATTTATTGGTCCATCAGGGTGTGGTAAATCAACCTTTCTTCGTACCTTGAACCGTATGAATGACACGATTGACATTTGTCGCGTCACAGGCAAGGTGACTTTGGATAGCCAAGATATCTATGATCCAAACTTAGATGTTGTATTATTGCGTGCACAAGTGGGTATGGTATTCCAAAAACCAAACCCATTCCCAAAGTCAATTTTTGACAATGTTGCTTATGGCCCAAAATTACATGGATTGGCTCGTAATAAATATGATCTAGAAGAGATCGTCGAAAATAGCTTACGTAAAGCGGGTCTATGGGATGAGGTTAAAGATCGTTTGAATCAACCTGGTACAGGTTTATCTGGCGGTCAACAACAGCGTTTATGTATTGCACGTACGATTGCGGTCAGCCCAGAAGTCATTTTGATGGATGAACCATGTTCAGCACTTGATCCAATTGCGACTGCAAAGATTGAAGAGTTAATTTCTGAACTTTCTGAGCAATATACCATTGCAATCGTAACTCACTCGATGCAGCAAGCAGCACGTGTTTCTGATCGTACAGCGTATTTCCACTTGGGTGATTTGATCGAAGTAAACTCAACTGAAAAAGTGTTTACCCAGCCTGATCATCAACTTACAGAAGCCTATATTACGGGGCGTTTCGGTTAATATCGAACTGTATTTATAAAAGAGCCTGAGGGCTCTTTTTTATTGATTCAGAGATTCTATTGTTTAAATATAACCTGTTTTGGTTGAGATAGAATCATGTTGATGTCGTAGGTCGATATGAAATGTTAGTCAGCACACTTGGAGGAAGTTTCTCCGAATTCAGCGTGTATATAGATGAAAATGAATCTATTTTGCAAATTCACTATTGAATTTTTATTGAACAGACCGCATCTTAGTGCAATAAAGCCGAACTAAAGAGCACATATTTTATGTTATTCCATTTACCTAAATTTCCTGCTGAAATTCGTATTAGCCATTTAAACGCGCGTGTAAATGAACAAAGAAAAAAGATTGCGCAGACTACAGCTTCTCGTTTGGAATTATTGCAACTTGTTCAACAACTTGCAAAAGAAGCAAAAGTACGTAAAAAGAATGATAAGAAAATATATGTCTTAGATTTTAAAGGGGATATGCAGGCTTCCGCAGTCGATACGATTCGTGAAGAAATTACTCTGATTCTAGCGACGGCAAAAGCAGGACATGATCGTGTTGTAGTGCGTTTAGAGAGTCCTGGCGGTATGGTGCACGGTTATGGTCTTGCTGCTGCACAATTGGTTCGTTTACGTGATGCGGGCTTTCATGTGACGATTTGTGTGGATAAAGTAGCTGCTAGCGGTGGCTACATGATGGCATGTATCGCAAGTGAAATTATTTCAGCGCCATTTGCAGTCGTTGGATCAATTGGTGTGGTGGCACAAATACCTAATTTCAATCGCTTACTCAAACAACATCATGTAGATTTTGATCTATACACGGCTGGTCAATATAAACGTACAGTCACCATGTTTGGTGAAAATACGCCTGAAGGTAAAGCTAAATTTGAAGAAGAATTACAACAGACTCATGTTCTCTTCAAACACTTCATCGAAAAATATCGTCCTCAATTGGATGTTGAAAAAGTTGCAACAGGTGAGCATTGGTATGGCGAAGATGCACGTCAGTTAAACTTAGTGGATAAGCTTCAGACTTCAGATGAATATTTACTTGGTTTGTTGTCGCAACATGATGTCTATGTCATCAATACGCGCAAGCGTCCAACGTTTGGTGAAAAGCTTGGATTACAAGCAGCACAAATGGCTGAAAATCTTATTCCAACTGTCATGGGTAAGTTGGCCGATAGTTTAGCTAAAGCAAATAGCAGTTTGGTACAAATGCGTGATCCGAAATTCTAATTGGATGGATTGTATTGGAAACCAGTCTTAAATAAGGCTGGTTTTTTTATAAAGAAATATAATTATTTTCAAAAATAAAACTTTAAAGATTTTAACAAATGGTCAGCTAAATAAAAGCGACAAAACTTGCTTTGAGATGATTGTTCTTATAGTGATCATTTGATACTTTAATTGCTAGATTAATAACTTAATTATTCATTAATCGATAAGTCTTAAAAATTATAATGGATCAGTGAGCATAATAATGACGAACGTTGTCGTTTCTTCAAAGAAAAATTTAATGACTTTACAAGATGCGCAAATGAAAGAAGTGATTTTAAATCAGCCTTCTATTGTACAAATTGGTATAACTCAAGCAGATGTAAAGTCAATTACAAAGCAAGGTAATGATCTTGTCATTACATTGAAGAATGGAGAAAAGATTGTAATCAGTGACTTTTACAATGAGAATGGTACCAGTGAACACAGTTTAACACTTGAAAAAGCTGACGGAACGTATGAGGTTGCACAGTTTGATCAGTCTGGTGAGTTTATCCGTTATGTGCCTGCAACCCAGTTGTCTCAATTTGCTTACACTCAGTCACCAACGCAAACGCCAATGAATCAAGATGGATCAGATGATTTTGGTGTTACAAAGTCACAACTGATGAAAGCTGGGTTGGTTGCGCTTGCTGCAGAAGGAATTTACCTATGGGCAGTAAAGGATGATGATGACAATAAAAAAAGTGATAACTCACCTAAAGACACTACACCACCAGCGACGCCTACAGCGGCTTTAGCAAGCGATGCATTAACGATCTCAGGTAAAACTGAAGCAAAAGCTAAGATATTAATTCGTGATGCGACGGGTAAGGTGATTGCAAGTGGGCAGGCCGATGATCAAGGAAACTATACGATAAAACTTGATCAGGTGTTGACTGATGGTAATAAAGTGAGTGTTGTTGCTGTAGATCGTGCGGGAAATATTTCACAAGGTACCTCTGTGACTGGTACGAAAGATACGATTGCACCTGATGCACCAACTGCTCAGCTAAATGCAGACGGTACGATCGTAACCGGTAAAACGGAAGCAAATGCCAAAGTATCTATTTTTGATTCTGATGGCAAACTCTTAGGGACAGTTAAAGCAAATAAAGAAGGCTTGTACTCGATACAAGTTACTCCACCATTGACTGATGAAAAAGGCGGGACTGTGATTGCCGAAGATGCTGCTGGTAATAAGTCTGAAGCATCAAAAGTGATTGCGGGTAAAGATACAACGCCTCCAGAACAGCCCTTAGTGGAAGTAAATAAAGAAGGTTCAGTTATCCAAGGTAAGGCTGAGACCAATGCAAAAGTATTAATTAAAGATGCCGATGGGAATATAATAGGGAGTGGTACAGTTGATGCTCAAGGTAAATTTGAAGTAAATATTTCCCCAGCTTTGACTGATGGAAAAAAAGGCACGATTATTATTGAAGATGCAGCAGGTAATCAGTCTAAACCTGTCGAAATTAATGCAGGTAAAGATACAATTGCACCTGATCAGGCAACTGTACAAATTAATGCGGCTGGAGACACCATCACAGGTACGGCTGAAGCCAATGCAAAAATTGAAATTAGAAGTGCTGACGGAAAAGTGATTGGTTCTGGTACAGTCGGCGCTGATGGCAAATTTACGGTGAGTATTTCACCAGCTTTAACAGATAAAAACAGCGGAAAGGTTTATGTAATTGATGCGGCTGGTAACCGTTCAGTTGAAGCAAATGTTATTGGGAATAAAGATACTATAGCGCCAACAAAACCTGTATTAGAAAAGGTTATGGATGATGTTGGGGCGGTGAAAGGTCCAATTAGTACAGGGGGAAGTACGGATGATGCAAGACCAACATTATCTGGAAGAGGGGAAGCCAAAGCTGTATTAACCATTTATGACAATGGGCAGCCGATTGGGACCGTTACTGTTGGTAATGATGGAAAGTGGAGTTTTGAAATTACTCAAGATTTAGCCTTAGGATCTCATAAAATCACCCTAACCCAAACAGATGCGGCAGGAAATACCAGTGAAGTGAGTGATGCATTTAATTTTACAGTAGTTCCTCCTGTAACAACTAACACCTTGGCTCAAACAGAATCATTTGAAACACAGCACGCTGAAATCTCACTTGCGGATTCAGTTGATTTGGAAAAATTACTTGCTAATACTGAGGCAAGTACACTTTCTTTCAATCAACTTGAAACGATTGCGCTAGATGAGGTCATGATTTCATCGGATCAACATTCTAATCAATTGGATGATGTGCTGGATCAACTCGTTCCAGAGCAAACTCTAGTTCCATCAGATACAGCTGTATCGGATACTGGACTGAGTACCGTATATACAGATTTTTCACAGACGATTAAATCTGATCCTTTTGCATTATTCGATACGGTTCAGCACCCAGTGATTTAAATCATTGGGTGGATTCGACAAAAAGGTATTTATGTTGGTGTTTTTGCATGGGTATTTGACATTTGATAATAATACCCGATGCCCATAAGTAATGCACCGATGGTTGCCAAGAACATATCTTTATGTGCATCCCACATATCGCCTTGTTGCCCATTATAATTTTCAGCATCTTCGGGGGATAGACCTATGGATAGCCCCCATTCAAGTAGCTCGTAAATCATACTGGATGCCATAACAAATTGGAGAACCAATAAAAATAGGGTGAAGGGTTTTGCTGATGGAATCCAAACTTGAAAACAACGATAAAAAAATGGGTAAAGCAATACACCATAAGCAAAATGAACTAATCGATCATACATGTTACGTGACCATCCCATACTTTGATTTAAATCAAAAGCAAAGAGATCTAGAAGCCACTGATTATATGGAACATAAGAATATAAATAATGTGCTCCAATGATGTGAATAAATAGGAAAGCTAAATATAAAAAAAAGCTAAAAAAGCTGATGCCGATTTTTCTCATTGTAACAATGAGAACGACCAGCATGATGATGGTGCCTGCTTGGTGTAATAGATAAGACTCAAATTCTAATGGATTGATACTAGCGATGATGATAAAAAGCAGCACCATTGCAAGGGCAATAGAATGTTTTAAACTAAATTTTTTTTCGATCATGCCATATCTCAAATGAGGTCTAACACTGAGTTTGGATCTTATTCAGCATCATCTATGCGGATGGTTTGTTTCGCTGAAGAGATACCGCCAAGTGCCTGACACGCTTGTTTATATAATTGATATTTTTGTTGTACAACTTCATCTAAGGGGATGTCAAAGAGATCTTCACCATTTTTATACTGTTCAATATAAGAACTGACTTTTTCTTTATTTACCGCAAGAGATTGTTGGTGAAAACTAGAAATAGATGATGATGCCAGTTGATTGGTTTCAATATTACTGCATTCAAAATGTTGAAAGATTTTCTCTGCACGTTGTACTTCATTTGATTTCCCAAACAGACAGCCAGTTAAAGTTAGCATAGCAACAAGTAAGAAAAAAAGTTTCATGTTATTTAAGGTGAAATTCTAAAGACGGTATTATGGTATATAACATTCATTTTATAAAATAATAATTTATGTCTAACATAGTAAAATTTATTTTAGGCGTTATGCTATCTCTATCCTTGATCCCAAATATTTTGAATTAATGATGCAAATTTTTATCTGTGGACTACTGTTGCTTCTATCCAGTTATACCTATGCAGAGGATTATAATTTTTTTGCAGAAATCAAAGATGATTCAGATGAGCTATTTGATTCTGCTTATCCTCAACAAAGCAAAACTGATTATTCCATTTTGCATAATATGTTTTTTCAGGATGAACGTTGGCGTATCTACAATTATACCGCTTATCAAACCAATCAATTCAACCATAAGATGTTGACAGGAGAGACACAGAGCCTCTCCTTAGATGATTTTTCCATTTCATTGGGATATGGGATTGTGTATCAGTTTAACTTGAGCAATCGAATCGGCTATGAGTATCTGTCCAGTTTCCCATTTGATCGAGGGCAATTAATTCGTTTTTTCTGGTTACGCCTATTTTAAATTTTCTTTTGGTATAACGCTGCTCGAACTTGTCCAGCTTTGGTTTCTTTTATTTTTTGCCATGATGCAGGTAATTGGATTTGGGATAATTCGCGGTCTGCTTCAACATAGATATAAGCGTTATCTTTAATCAATGGATCAGCCAACGTTGATAACTCTTGCCATAAATCGAGGCTATAAGGTGGATCGAGAAATACAACATCAAATTGTTCAGTTAATTTGTTTAATGCTTGTTGAGCTGTGCTGATAATGAGGCGACAGTTTTGAGTTTTGAGTAGCTGAAGGTTGTCTTTTAAATAACGTGCTTGTGTGGTATTCGGTTCGATCATGACCACTTGTGCTGCGCCACGTGATAGTGCTTCAAAGCCAAGTGCACCTGAACCACTGCACAGATCTAAAACCTGTGCATTTTGGATATCCCACATTAACCAATTAAATAAGGTTTCCCGCACGCGATCTGGGGTAGGGCGTAAACCCTCGATACTGGCAAATGGTAAAACACGTCGTTTCCATTCTCCACCAATAATACGTAGCTGGTTCTTCATTATTCTGAAATTCCATCGGCAGGTTGAGCTGGTTGGTCAGTTGGAGGTGCAGGCGTAGTTGTTGATACATTTCCACTCGGTAACTCACCTGGTTTGATACCTGCGGTCATTAGACCACCGCTGATTTGGTGATTGGCTGGTCTTAGTGGTTCTGTCTTACGTTTAACTAGCCAATAGTCAAAAATTGGGCGCGCAATTTGTGTTGCAGCACCACCACTTCGACCATTTTCCCAAACGACTGCAATGGCAATTTCTGGATTTTCAGCAGGGGCAAAACCTACAAATAGACCATGATCGCGCTGACGTTCAGAGAGTGCAGCTTCGTTATAACGCTTGCCCTGTGCAATACTTTTCACTTGAGCGGTACCTGTTTTACCAGCAATCGAATATTGCAAACCGCTTTTGATTCCTCGGCCAGTCCCTGATTGAATGACATCAACCATTGCTTCACGCATTTTTACCCAGTCATCGAGTGTGCCATTAAATTGAATTTGTCCATCAGGTGCGTTGTGAACATCATGTTTCTTTGTACCTTTGGTTTCACGTAAAACATGAGGGGTTACATGTGCACCTTGATTGGCTGTAATCGCTGTTGCCATTGCCAGTTGAAGTGGTGTCGCTGTAAAAGCACCTTGTCCAATACTCACAGAAATGGTTTCACCCTTTAACCATTTGGCATTACGGGTTCTCATTTTCCATTCAGGACTTGGATATAGGCCAGTACTTTCACTAGGTAAATCAATTCCTGTTTTCTCACCAAAACCGAATTGGCGCATCCACTCATTCATTTTTTCAATGCCCATACGATAAGACAAGACATAGAAATAGGTATCACAAGAAACGATTTGAGCTTTGTGCATATTGACCAGTCCATGACCGCTTTTCTTATGGTCACGGAAGCGGTGGCTATCGCCTGGTAGTGAGAAATAACCAGGATCGGAAATCGCTGTGTGCCAGTCTACTAAACCATAATGAATGCCGCCAAGGCCAAACATTGGCTTAATCGTTGAACCCGGAGGGTATACACCTTGTACTGCACGGTTAAATAATGGTTGATCAGGGTTGTCACGTAATGACCCATAATCGTTGTAACTAATGCCTGTGACGAACAGATTAGGGTTAAAGCTTGGGCTAGAAACGAGAGCTAAAATTTCACCTGTACGTGGATCCATCGCGACAATTGCGCCACGTCGTCCAGCCAATTGTTCCGATGCAATAGTTTGTAAACCATAATCCAAGGATAAATATAAATCATTGCCACGCGTTGGATCTTTGCGTCCTAGCTTACGAAGCACATTACCGTGTGCATCGGCTTCAACAGATTCATAACCTGGATGTCCATGTAGTAATTCTTCGTAGCTTTTTTCTACACCGATTTTCCCGATTAGGTTTGTTCCTGCATATAAGTCTTTATCAATCGCCCTTAATTCTCGGTCATTAATACGTCCAACATAGCCTATGACGTGTGCAAATAATTCGCCAAATGGATAATAGCGTGTCATTTGCGTTTCAATTTTTACGCCGGGAAATGCATATTTGACCTCACTAAATTTAGCAATATCGGCTTCATTTAAATTGAGTTTGATCGCAATACGTTCAGTTTTTCGGGCAGTTTTGACACGACTTTTAAAACGATCCACGTCTTCTTGTGTCAGGCTTAATACGGGAATGAGACGTTCCAATGTATCATCAATATCACTGACATCAGTGCGGCTAAGCGTGGCAGTAAATACAGGATAGTTATCTGCCAATAAAATGCCATTACGGTCATAAATATAACCACGCGCAGGTGGCAGTGGTTGCAAACGAATCCTGTTTTTATCTGATGCTGTTGTAAAATCATCGTAATGAACAATCTGTAAATATGCATAACGACAGATCAGCAACAATAAAAAAGTTGCGACAACAAACATTGCAAAGAAAATTCGACCCTTGTAAATGCGCTTTTCTTGTTGCATGTTTTTTAAAGGAAAGTGCTGTTTCATAGGGGATCGACTTAATTACAAGATTGAGAGAATACAAAGACTGAATATTTTAACGTAAGTTGCATGATCTTACTGTAGAATTTTCAACGAATCATGCAAATGTTTGATTGACCGTTTTTGACTTTGCAGACATTAAAATTGTACGGTCTTGTATATTAGAAGCAAAATAATTCTGTTAAAGTCACAAACGGCTTGAGATAGGACATACCAATACACACTCTTAGGGAAAATGGAGAAATAATGAGAAAAATTTATCTTTTACTCGCGGTTACGGCAGTTAGTGGTTTGGCGCATGCTGAAGGAAACTCATTTCTTCCTGAAGCGAAATTGACAGATGCAAAGGTTTCAACATGGAATGTTGGGGCAGGTTTCACTAAAAAACTATTACACGCCAATTTGGAGTGGGTAAACCCTTATGGAATCGCCTATGCTAAAGCAGGTGCATTCATGAATGATGACAATCCTGCGGGTGGGCAACTTGGATTTCGCTATCCGTACCACCTAACAGGTACAGATAAAAATGGTTATTACATCGGAGCGTATGTTGGCCATATTGAAAGTAAGCAAATAGATAATGAAGAAAAAGCGCGCTTAGGCGCGGGTGTCGATCTTGCGTTCGTGTGGTTGAATTCGGAACGTATCAGTACCTTTAGTGTGGGAATTGGAGCAGGTGAGCGTATGAAAAATGCGAATGGTGATCTCATAGAGAAAACAGAACCTACAATTCAATTCTCTTATACCTTAAGTTTTGGCTTATAAGTGTGAACAAATTGCTTAACGCCGATGAGTCATAATGTATCAATAATTCTGAGAGTCATGCATGTTTGATTACGTCAATGAATTGTGGCAGATTTTTTTAGCTCGTCCAGATTTTTGGGCAGTCCTCAGCATTATCCCCGTCACTGCTTTTGTGACTTGGGCGCATGTGTGGATGGCTTTAAAAATGGTGTTCTACCCAATTAAATTTTGGGGATTTCACTTGGGGCCATTGCCTGTAGGTTGGCAAGGAATTGTGCCACGCAAAGCGGGGCGTATTTCAGGCATTATTACTGACAATACACTATCAAAATTGGGTTCATTGCGTGAATTTTTGGAGGCGATGGATCCTGAAGACATGGCAATGATCATTGGTGAGCAAGTTGGATTTGAACTTGAGCACTTGATTGATGAGGTCATGATTGATCGAAATGCGGTGCTATGGGAAAATCTACCGTATTCGATTAAACGTCGTATCTATGCCCAAGCACATAAACAGTTACCAAATACACTGAAAGAATTGGTGACTGAACTGACCATGAACGTTGAGTCATTGGTCGATATGCGTGAAATGGTCGTGAGCCAAATGGAAGGTGATCGCCGTTTAATGGTGCGTATGTTCCTTAAAGTTGGCCAAAAAGAAATTAACTTTATTTGGCATATCAGTGCATTGATCGGGATGTTCTTTGGTATTTTCCAAATGATTGTTTGGTTCATTGTACCTTGGCATTGGACAGTTCCATTTTGGGCGGCGATTTGGGGCTTCTTGACCAACTGGATCGCGATCTGGATGGTATTCAATCCGATTGAACCACATCCGATTCGTTATCCTCAGATTTTCCGTTTAACCAAAGACCGTAAATTCCCTTGGATTGTGCCTGTACTTAAGATTGGTACTTACAATGTGCAGGGTGCATTTATGAAACGTCAAGAAGAGGTTTCGGATGTATTTGCCAGTGTCGTAACAGAAGATCTGATTACATTGAAGTCGATTATGACTGAAATGATGTATGGTAGTAAAAAAGATAAAACGCGCCGTATCGTTAAACGTCATATCAATGAAATTATGGAAACACCTTTGGTGCGAACATCATTGCAATTATCTTTAGGGCCAAGAGAGTATGCTAGACTAAAGACCGACTTGATTGATCGTTCGATTGAAATTACCATGGGTCCAGTATGTGATCCAGCCTTGAATGCAAGCCGTGCACAGAAAATCTTTCAAATGTTTAGAGATCGAATTCGTGAACTGACGCCGAAAGAATTCCAGAACTTATTACGCCCTGCATTCCAAGAGGATGAATGGATTTTAATTGTACTGGGTGGTGTAACTGGTTTCTTCGCTGGTTTAATTCACTTATTTGTTGCTTTCTTATAATTAATTTGATGTTGGTTGAGCGATAAATCTGTATGATATTGCTCAATTTAAGATTTATTGTTTTTAGATGAGGATGTTCTTTATGCGCATTATTTTACTCGGACCACCTGGGGCAGGCAAAGGTACCCAAGCTCAGTTGATCTGTAAGCGCTACAATATCCCACAAATTTCAACCGGTGATATGCTCCGTGCTGCAATTCGTGAAGGTACTGAACTTGGCTTAAAAGCGAAAAGCGTTATGGAGTCAGGTGGTTTGGTTTCTGACGAGCTAATTATTGGCTTAGTTAAAGAACGTATTGCTCAGCCTGACTGTGAAAACGGTTGTATTTTTGACGGTTTCCCACGTACCATTCCACAAGCTGAAGCATTAGAAGTGGCTGGTATTAGCATTGATCATGTGATTGAGATTGATGTACCAGACGAAGAGATTGTTCAACGTCTTTCTGGTCGTCGTCAACATCCAGCTTCTGGTCGTGTATATCATATTGTTTACAATCCACCAAAAGTGGAAGGTAAAGATGATGAGACTGGTGAAGACTTGGTACAGCGTCCAGATGATCAAGAGGAAACCATTCGTAAGCGTCTAGGTTCATACCACAGCGAAACTGAGCAATTGGTTGGTTTCTACCAAGGACGTGCTGCTTCAGGCGAAAATGCACCAACTTACAATAAGTTGGATGGTTTACGTGCAATTGAAGACGTTCAAAAAGATTTGTTCGCAATTTTAGACAAGTAATCTAAATTGTTGATGATAAAAGAGCTCTGAATATAGAGCTCTTTTTATTTGGGAGAAAATAATGCTGAAGTTTATCTTGATTATTGTCGTGGTTTTGAGTTTTGCATTATTGCTTTTTTTATTGTATCAAAGCCAAAAAATGCTGCGCCATGTACAACAGCAACAAGCTTTGGAAAATAAAAAAAATGGTAAAGCGCGCCAGCTTCACCCTAAATTACAACAGCAAAAAAAATCTCAAGATTAATTGAGATTTTTAACTGTAATTACTTTGTTTGCCCCAAACTCAAAACGGTCAGGCCAGTGACATACATCTGAAACAATACATTCGCCACATTTTGGTTTGCGTGCGATACAACAATAGCGCCCATGCAAGATTAACCAATGGTGTGCATCGATAATAAACTCTTTCGGAATGACTTTAATCAGTCGATCTTCAACTTCGAGCACATTTTTTCCAATCGCTAGGCCTGTGCGATTCCCTACTCGGAAAATGTGTGTGTCCACAGCCATCGTAGGTTGACCAAATGCGGTATTCAAAACAACATTGGCTGTTTTGCGTCCTACACCAGGTAGGGCTTCAAGTTCTTTGCGTGTTTCAGGGACTTGTCCTTGATATTGGTTGACCAGAATCTGACATGTCTTAATCACATTTTCTGCTTTGGCATTATATAGACCGATCGTCTTAATATATTCTTTTAAGCCATCAACACCGAGATTTAAAATGGCTTGTGCCGTATTTGCAATTGGATAAAGCTTATCGGTCGCTTTATTGACGCTGACATCTGTGGCTTGTGCAGAAAGCATAACTGCAATCAGCAGTTCAAATGGTGAACTATAGTTGAGCTCAGTTTGAGGATTTGGACGTTGCTCTCGTAGACGTTCAAAGAAAATCTGAATTTGCTTTTTGGTCATATTTTTGACAGGCATTTTAGATTCCTTGCAATTCATTTAAACGTTGTTGGAGAGCAATGAGTTGTGTTTGTTTTTGTTCATCCGCACGTACACTGAGTTGCTTTTCTAATTTCTTAATTTGAGTACGGATCTTGGCAAGTTCAATCGTGGTTTTTGCATCTAGTGATGGCTTTTCTTTTGGTTGTTCAGCGAGTGTAATGACAGGGACATTGTTCACTGTCTGAGAAAATTGGGCAAAAAACTCGACATCAATTTCTGCACGTACAATTGGACCTTTGCGATGAATACGCCGTTTTTCTTCACGTTGGATATGTGCATAGTAACGATGTCTTAAATCGTCTTGTTCTGTTGAGCGTTGTACTTCGGTTGGCAATGGTTTGGTATCTGGGATCAAATCAATACAGTCAACCGGACAAGGAGGAATGCATAATTCACAACCTGTACACAAGTCGGTCAAAATACTATGCATTAATTTGCCACTTCCAATAATGGCATCAACAGGGCAAGCACTAATGCATTTGGTGCAGCCAATACATTCATCCTCACGAATGATTGCTTTCATACGTTGTGGACGGCCATCGGCCTGAACCTCCCAAACACTTGGTTCAGCAACCAATCGAGGACGTTGCAGGAGTGTTGCTAAAGCATCTGCAACTGGTTGTCCGCCTGGTACACATTTGTTGGCATCTTCACCTTCTGCAATGGCTTTAGCATAAGGCAAACATCCGTCACGATGCCCACACAAACCGCATTGTGTTTGGGGTAGGTGTTGGTCTATTTGAACAATAAGCGAATGTTGCACAGATGATGACATGAACATGGGAACAGCAAAAACAGGATCGATAGTATAGCAATAATCACTGTCTACGACGAGTCACCTTGGAGGAGACGTTGACTTTTGCGCCAGATCTATAACATTAAATACATAGACGAACTTGTATGTTTCTTATAGAATGCTCGAGATTTTAGGCGATATTTTATAACAAATGTTGAACAATATATTCAAAGCGCTTGACCAATTAGGTCTTACCGCACAAAAACGTGCGATACACATACAATTTGCCAATCCGAGCTTAAATCAACAAGTCTTCCTCCAAAAAATTCAAGGTCAGCATGCCATTAATCAGGGAATGACTGCAGAGCTGATCTGCCTATCAACTAACGCCCACATCCCATTAAAACAATTCATCGGTTGTCAGGCAGCGATCGACCAAGTCACCGATACAGGTACACTATTCAGAACCACAGGGATTATCACAGAAGCCGTACAAGGACAATCTGACGGTAGTCTCACGCTGTATAAACTCAAACTACAAGATGCAACCGCACTGTGGCATAAACGCCGAAACAGCCGTGTGTTTATGAATAAGACTGTCGTGGATATTGTGCAAATATTGTTTAATGAATGGCAAGCCAAAAGTCAGCTGTTTGCATCGAGTCTCACCCTTGATCTGAGTGGACTTACCCAAGACTACGACATCCGTCCCTTTGTAATGCAAGCCAATGAAAGCGACTACGACTTCATTACCCGACTGCTCCGAAGTGAAGGCATCAACTGGCTGATCGACGAAGCACAGCTCAGTGTTGCCAACAGCAACAGTCCAATCCAAGCCCAAAAACTCCGCTTGATCGATGACAACAGCCAATACCAAGCCCTAGAACGCAGAACGATTCGCTACCACCGCAGCAGTGCCACCGAACAATACGACAGTATGACCAGCCTCATTGCAGAACGTTCGCTACAACCGACCGCAGTCCATATCCAACGCTGGCAAGCCGATGCCTTAGAACAAGAAGATGGGGCAGGTAGCGTTCAAAGCAAACACCAACATAGTCAACAACACGACAACGCCAGCTTAGGACTCGAAGACGCATGGCACTTCACCCCTGCATGGATGCAAGACCTCAACGGTGAAGATGGCGCAACCGCATCAGGCAACACCCAAATCGAAAAACTGAACCAACACCTCAGTCACTACCACGATGCCCAAGCCAAACAATTTATCGCTAATACCACGGTACGAGACACCCAAGTAGGATACTGGTTTAAACTCAACGAACACCCAGAGATCGATCAACACAGTGGTGCAGACCAAGAATTTCTAATCACCGCCAAAAGCTACTACAACCAAAACAACCTCCCAAAAGACTTACAACAACAAGTCCATCAGCTGATCACCCAAAGCCAATGGCAAGATCACCAAAACACAAACCCAGAAGAACGCCAAGCCAACCAACTGACGCTACAACGCCGTAACATCAAAACCGTACCCGAATACCATCCACTGCAACACCGTCCAGCCGCTCACCCACAACGCGCAAGAGTAGTGGGACCCGAAGGCGAAGAAATCCATGTGGATGAATGGGGACGAATCAAAGTTCGCTTCCTATTTACCCGCAATGACGACCATAGCCACGATGGTGGTGCAGGCAGCAACAACAACGATACCGATTCAGCTTGGGTGGATGTACTGACCCCATGGGCAGGCGAAGGCTATGGCGCACGCTTTCTACCCCGTATTGGTGAAATCGTCGTCATCGACTTCTTTGATGGCAACATCGACCGTCCCTTTGTCACTGGACGACTCCACGAAGCACAACGCAGTCCAACAAAATTCGATGACCAAGGACAACTGCCAGATACCAAAAAACTGGCAGGGATCAAATCCAAAGAATACCAAGGCACTGGCTACAACCAACTGCGCTTTGACGACACCACCGGACAGATTAGTGCCCAACTGCAAAGCAGCCATGCAGCCAGCCAACTCAATCTCGGTAAACTGAGCCATCCCAAAGCCCAAGCAGAAAGTGAAGACCGAGGCGAAGGCTTTGAACTACGGACGGATCAATGGGGTGCGATTCGAGCAGGTGAAGGCTTACTGATCACCACCCATGCACAAGCGCAAGCCGAAGGCGATCATCTCGAAGCACAAACAGCCAAACAACAACTGGAAGGCAACCAAAACAATGCTAAAGCCCTGAGTGAAGTGGCAAAGAACCAACAAACGGATGAATTGGAGTCGGTAGAGCAATTACAGGCATTTGCAGAACAGATCCAAGAGAAAATAGCCCGCTTTGAACAAGCGATGCTGTTACTCAGCTCACCAAATGGCATCGGACTCAGCACCTCAGAAGACATTCATCTATCTTCGGATGGACAACTGAACCAATTTGCAGGGGACAGTATTAACCTGACCACGCAAAAGAATTTAATCGCCCAAGCCAGCCAAAAGATCAGTCTATTTGCCGCACAAGGTGGAATTAAACAAGTGGCAGGCAAAGGTAAGGTTGAGATACAGGCACAAGGGGATGGCGCTGATTTGATTGCTCGGAATGCTTTGCAAGTGACTTCAACAGAGGGACGCATTGAAATTACGGCGAAAAAGAAAATTGTGATCTTGGCTGGAGGTTCTCAGCTAGAAATTAATGGTGGTGGAGTTTTCCCGACTACAGGTGGAAAGTTTGAGGTGAAAGCAGGGCAGCATTTGTTGAAGAGTGGAGCATCTGTCAGTGTTCCTGCGATTGATTTACCTGATTGTTCGGCGAAGCAGGCTGATGCAGCGAAAAGTGGTTCAGCAAAAGTGATACTAGACTAATGAATCTATTATTAAATAAAGCAGAATTAACATCGGAAAAGCTAAGCGATGTTATTTTGAGTTCTTTTGAAAAATATGGCCATGTAACTTTGTTATGTGACGAAACTTTACTCAATGGTTTTTTTGATGAATTTACACAAAACTTAACTGATTTTGAGAAAGAACCTATAGAGCTTGCTGCATCAAGTCGAAATAAAAAAGCAGATTTATTTTTTATTAAGATAAAGAAAAAAGAGGATTTAGAGAACACGCTTAACTTTCTTACGGATACATTGTTATTAAATTTAGATCAGCAAGAAGATGGTTATTTTATTTGTGGGTTTGGATATGTAGATGATCTGAAGGTAACTGTAGAGAACTATAAAAAATTTTTGATTGCAAAAGATGCAAAAAACAAGTTTATTTTTAGATGGTACGATGCTCGTGTTTTGGTATATTTGCCTACTATTATTCATCAAAAAAGTGAGCAAATTGAATCAATTTTACAACATTGGAATTTTGTTTTTTTCAATGGGTTGTATGAAGTTCGAATGGAGGAAAGATTGCAAGTTTTCCCTTTTAACTTCAATGAAATAGAATCACAAAGACTTGATTTGATAGAGTTATCTAATACAGTGATTAAACAATCTCTTAAGTATGATAGTGAGTTGGAAATTAATCACAACCTAATTTTAGAATCCCTCGATAAAGCCATTAAACAATACGGAATTTTATTTGTCACGGACTTAATTGCTTATGGCATGTATTCGGTTATTTTACATCATGATTTTATGCATAGCCCGACTGTCAATAAAGTATTAACACAATATTGGACTGACAGAGTTCGTGAAGAATCTTTCACCGATGCAATGAGTTATTTAGAAGAACATCAATATTTGCAAGTTAAACAGGAATCAGAAGGGGTGTACCATGTCTAATGAAAAACCAACTTTTGCGAGACAAATGCAAATTTATGGAACACCTGCTCAACAGCAACAGAAAGTTACGCAAAAACTGGGCGTAAGTCCAAATACGAATAAAATTAGTCAACAGGCTAAAGCCGCTACCACACAAAATAAAAAAATACCTGTAACGCAAGTTGATAAAAAAGAGTGTACTAACTTTTGTAGGCCTACTGGGATCAATATTCTTCCGTTAAGATATTCGGTTGCTCGTATGGGGGTAAAACCGTTACCTGCTCAGTTAGGTGCGAATGTAACCAATGTTTCACTTAAACATTATAAATATACTGTTCGCATGATTAATTCTGGTTATCTATATTTATTGATAAAAAGAAAATCAGGGAAAAAAGAATGGGTCGCTTATATTACCAATAAAAAAGGCTATCATCAGGAATTTCCAATAGGAGCAAAACCGCCAATTGTGGCACAAGATTTTGCATGTAATAAAGCAGGACATAGTGCAAATGCATCCTTGATTACTGTACCTTCTATAAATAATGATGATGCACAGACAGTTTATTTATTACATGCGCATGCACCCCTCACTCAAAAAATGAGAGCGCAGTTTGAAAAAAATGCGGATCATTATGTTAGTTCTGGTTATTGGCAAAAAATAGATGTAGCAAAAGGAAGTACCCAGCAGCACTGCTTATCTTCGGGGCAGCTAGGAACAGTTGCTTTACCTTTGGAAAGTTTTGGTTCTAGTCGTTGGAGTGCTATCAATAAAAAATTTAATGAAAAACCTAAAGAACATATTGGTGTTGCTTTATATGACCCGATTGGGATTACCTCTAAGCTAAATGAAGATCGTAATATTTTAAGTTTTAAAGGACTTGATAGTTTTCTAAAAGAAGAAAAAAATGGCTTTAGCAATGAGCATAAGCTTCAAACGATGACGTTGATTGATAATATGAAGGAAACGTTAATTGCTAATTCAATTCAGGCGAAGTTTAAAATCATTGATTCAAATGAACAACAAAGAAAGCAAATTACAGATCCCTATCTTCAAGCTGCGATTCAGCGAGCTGAACGTATGGGGGATAAAAAAGGACTTGAAAATCTAAAAAATTTCGAAAAAAATGCATCTGCTAAAGCTGCGGCTGAGCTCGAAAAAAAGAGAGCAGAGGCCGTTAAACAAGCGACTGTTGGGGGTGATAAAGCATGGGAAAAATATCGTAAACAATTAGATATAGATGCATTGGAGGAATTTCGTAAAAATGTCGACAAAAAATCTGATGAAAGCTATAACGTGGCTGCACGTTATGTAGATGATCATTATAATTGGCTAGTTTCTTCTAATCTTATAAAAGGTCTTTTTTATTTTGATCAGAGTGAAGAGTTAAAACAGGGTAAAGTTGCTAAGGAAAGTAATGGTTTTATTTTCCATGCATTATTACTCGATTTAATGTATGGAATGAATCTATTACAAAAAGGTAAGGATTTACTCAATACTTGGATTTGTGAGAAAAAGGTTTCGGATAAAAACCTATTTCTCCGCGCTTACTGTTTTAATAATAAGTTATTAATGACTGAATATGAGAAGATTTTTGCAAGTGAAAGTTCCGCAAAAGACTTACTTGATTATAGTAAGCAGGGTTTCACTGTATTTAAAGAAGCAGATGCGGCTTTTGATAGCTGGTTAGGTAGTATTGAAGGGAAAAAATTCATCACTACTCGAGACTTCAAAGCATTCGATAAACTATTCTATTGGATGTCATTGATGCTCAATACAGCATTGAAAGAGTTTGGTAATTTACGTCTAAAAACTTTACATGTTAGTCAGATCAATGTGGTTGCAACTGCTGGAGCTTATACGCATACCGCACGATTGTTATATCTGAGATCAGGTGATTTTGCACAACAAGTACCTTTAGCTCGACTGATGTATAATCTTGAGTTTCGAGAAGCAGCTAGAGCCTCTTTACCACAAAATGCTGGTGTGAATTATACTTATCGTAATACTAGAGCAACTGAAATCAAGAATGCAGTTACATTGTCTGTAAAAGGTAAACCTGAAATTACTAAGAATAGAATACTGGCAATCGTTGGTATTTTTGAGTTGCTAAATTTCTATTTCCAATATGATGCTTGGAAAAATGATCTAAAGGATAAACCTGAGCTTTCGGTACAATTGGTTGGGGCATCATTCTTAGTTTCATCCGTTGCATTTGATATGTTAGGTGAACATTGGTCTCGCCAAACTACCGCAAGTGCTGCTGCTTCAGCCTCTGCATTTAGGATTGCTGCTGCTAGTTTGGGAACTTTAGGGGGAATTACAGGATTAATTGTTGATGGCAAAAATGTCATTAGTGAAAGGTCAAATCTCATGTTGTTAGTTATATCTGTAAGATGGCTAGCATCACTAAGTTTGACTATTGGACAAGCAGGAGTTTTAGCAAGTGCTATTGTTCAATATAGTAAAAATGAAATCATTAAAAGAGCTTTAACGAAATTCTCAACAAATGCTTTAGTTGCATTCTTGATGGGGGCTAGAGTGATTGCAGGATTAAATATCATTACATTGAGTCTTATAGGGATAGAAGTTGTTCTCAGAAAATATGTGCTAGATGATGCGATGGAGGATTGGTGCCAAAAATCCGCATTTAGGTTGGCTAATAGCAAAGAGAAAAAATTTAAAGATGCAGATGAAGAGTATGAGGATTTTATGAAAGCAATCGTGAGTGTTTAAAATGTATGAGATGTTAAAATTTGAAGGTCGTATTCAAAGACTAGAAGTTTATGATGACTCTCTAAGTGCATTTGGAAAATCTAGTGATGCACAAATCACTTCATCGGCAATTTTAAGTGGGGTAAGTGAAAGTGTCTCACTATCTGCACAAACGATTTTTTTAGCTTCACGTAGTCGTTTACATGTTAAGTCCGTTGTTTTGGAAATAAATGATAGGATTTGTGTAGGTCAATTTCATCGTGCTTTATTTGAAGAGGGTGAATACGTGATCTGTGTGGTCAGGCGTTTAGAAAATAATCTTTATGAATTATATTCGGTACTAAGTCCTAAGACTGGATTATTACATATGCAGGTAGGGATGGGGGCTTCTGTCAAAACTCATAATACTTCGGTTATTAAAGGTGGACGGTTTATGTATTATATTTCTATAACAGGGCTTTTTTTTCTTCTTTTAGTAGGTAGAGGTTTTTCTATACAAAATTTTTCTATTTGGTTGGTAGCCTCAATTTTATTTTATTTTATTTTATTTTTTATCATTAAAAATGCTTCAAATTCATTAAAACATTTTTCAGAAAAATCAGAGCAGATTTTTGGTTTGTATGGGTTTAAAGACCCTCAAGAGGTTTCCTTATTACCAAGTCGCTACCTGAGTGAAGAAGATCACTTGTTACTTGAGTCTGTATATGAATATCGAAAAGGTATAGAAGAAGATCCATATCCAAAAAGTTATATAGAGCGAAAAGAACGCAATGTATGATTTGGTTAAATTTGAAGGTCGTATTTATAAATTAGAAATTCATGAAGGGACGTTGAATACATTAGCTAATACTGGCGATAATCAAATTACTTCATCTGCGATTCTATCTAGTGTTGCTGAAAGTGTATCATTAGGAGCACAAACAGTTTTTTTAGCATCACAAAGCCGTTTACATATACAATCTGTTGTTATGGAAATAGGTGAGAACGTTTTTGTTGGTCAATTCCATCGTGCTCTAATAGTTGAAAATGAATATGTTATTTGCGTGGCTAGGAGATTAAAAAAAAACTTATATGAGCTTTATTCAGTATTGAGTCCTAAAACAGGTTTGCTACATATGCAAGTTGGAATGGGTGGTTCAAAGAAGAAATCCAAAGAATCATCTTTAAAAGGTGGGAGGTTTATATTTTTAATTTCATTTTTTATTTTGATTTTAACTGTTATATTTGATGGTGATTATACTTTGAATAATTTATTAAGTTGGGCGGGGTGTATAATAATAGCTTATTTTATTTTAAATTTTATAGTAAGACGATCTGTAAGTTCACTTTTACATCTTTCAGAAAAGTCAGAAGAAATATTCAAACTATACAATTTTAATAATACAGAAGATTTATATTTACTATCTGCCCGTTACTATAGTGATGATTATAAAATTTTATTAGAATCTGTCTATGAATATCGAAAAGTCATTGAACAAGATCCATATCCAGAAAATTATATAGAGCAAAAAGAACGGAATGTATGATTTGCTAAAATTTGAAGGTCGTATTCAAAGACTAGAAGTTTATGATGACTCTCTAAGTGCATTTGGAAAATCTAGTGATGCACAAATCACTTCATCGGCAATTTTAAGTGGGGTAAGTGAAAGTGTCTCACTATCTGCACAAACGATTTTTTTAGCTTCACGTAGTCGTTTACATGTTAAGTCCGTTGTTTTGGAAATAAATGATAGGATTTGTGTAGGTCAATTTCATCGTGCTTTATTTGAAGAGGGTGAATACGTGATCTGTGTGGTCAGGCGTTTAGAAAATAATCTTTATGAATTATATTCGGTACTAAGTCCTAAGACTGGATTATTACATATGCAGATAGGGATGGGAGCATCTGTTAAAACTCATGATGCTTCGGTTACTAAAGGACGAAATATTTGGTATGCAGTCACAATTTTTTTAGGTTCCCTGATTTATTTTTGGGCAAGAGGATTTAATTTAGAAGATGTATTAGTTTTTCTTGTAATATCAGCTTTATTTTACTTTATTCTATTCTTTGTAATAAACAACGCAGCACGTTCACTAAAACATTTATCAGAAAAATCTGAGCAGATTTTTGGATTATATGGGTTTAAAGATCCTAAAGAAGTTTTTTATTACCAAGTCGTTATCTTAGTGAAAAAGATCATTTATTGCTGGAAGCAGTATTTGAATATCGTAAGGTCATTGAACAAGATCCATATCCAGAAAGTTATATAGAGCAAAAAGAACGGAATGTATGATTTTCTAAAAATTGAATGCCATATCTGAATTGTTAAAAGACGAAGGATAATTTGACCATTATGAATGTTGGAAATGCTCAAAAATAATGCCTTTATTGTTTGTTTATGGTGCGAAATGTGGTTAATTCTTGAGCTAAGCTAACGATCACATAGAAGGTTATGCTCAAAATTTGATTGTTTTGATGTATATTTATTATAAAAATAACGAACATTTATTGTTATAAGTTTTTGATTTTTATATTTAAAATTTTAATTTTCTAGGCGTTGTATAAAGGTGTAATAGTAATCTATGTTCATTATGTGAGATATTCTGTATTGGTGCATTTTTCGCACCAATATAAATCACTTACTCGGGGGTGAATGTTGAAATACAATAGCTTAAATGACTTTCTAGCTTATGTGAAAGCCAGAGATCCTGATCAACCTGAATTTTTACAAGCCGTTGAAGAAGTAATGCTGAGCTTGTGGCCATTCATTGAGAAGAATCCCAAATATGCGCAATATGGTTTATTGGAGCGTTTGGTAGAACCTGAGAGAGCAATTCAATTCCGAGTTTCTTGGATGGATGATCAAGGCCAAACTCATGTTAATCGCGCTTTCCGTATTCAATATAATTCTGCGATTGGTCCATATAAAGGCGGCATGCGCTTTCACCCATCGGTGAATTTATCGATTCTAAAGTTTTTAGGCTTTGAACAAACTTTGAAAAATGCTTTAACTACTTTACCTATGGGTGGAGGAAAGGGCGGCTCGGATTTTGATCCAAAAGGAAAGTCAGAAGCTGAAATTATGCGCTTTTGCCAAGCCTTAATGATCGAACTATATCGTCATTTAGGTCCGAATACTGATATTCCAGCGGGCGATATTGGCGTTGGGGGACGTGAAGTCGGTTTCATGGCTGGCATGATGAAAAAGCTCAGTAACGATACAGCTTGTGTGTTTACTGGCAAAGGAGTTTCGTTTGGTGGAAGTCTCATGCGCCCAGAAGCAACTGGATATGGTGCAGTATATTTTGCTGAGGAAATGCTTAAAACACGAGGTGATAATTTCACTGGTAAAACAGTTTCTATTTCTGGTTCAGGGAACGTGGCTCAGTTTGCAGCAGAAAAAGCAATGTTTTTAGGGGCAAAAGTCGTAACACTCTCTGATTCAAACGGTACAGTATATTTAAAAAATGGTTTTACCGATGAATTGCTAGCTGAAATTATGGAGCTTAAGAATATTCAGCGTGGTCGTATTTCCGAGTTTGCGTCAAGACATGGTTTTGAATATTTTGAAGGAAAAACACCTTGGCATATTCCTGTTGATATTGCTTTGCCTTGTGCAACGCAAAATGAATTAGAAGAAAAAGATGCTGAGTCATTACTTGCAAATGGTGTGATCTGTGTTGCCGAAGGTGCAAATATGCCTTGTACATTAGATGCAGTAGAAAAGTTTATTGCTGCAAAAATTTTATATGCGCCAGGTAAAGCATCAAATGCGGGTGGTGTAGCCACTTCTGGTCTCGAAATGTCACAGAATGCTTTGCGTCTAGGTTGGTCGCATGGAGAGGTTGATGAGCGATTACATGCCATCATGAAAGATATTCATGCCAATTGTTTGAAATATGGCACCAAAGAAGATGGTACAGTGAACTATGTGGATGGAGCAAATATTGCAGGATTTGTGAAAGTTGCTGATGCAATTTTGGCTCAAGGTATTTATTAGTATTTTACCGAGCAAATAAAAACTCCGATGTAAAAACATCGGAGTTTTTATTTATAGCAATGTATTAAGGTTTCTTAACAACTTCTTGTTCAACAACCATATCTAATACATCAGCTAGGCTTGATTGGTCTGCTGCTGGGTTTTTAACTTCAAAACGCTTAACACGAACGATTACACGTTGATTTGGATTATGTTCAAATCCTTCAATTTGACCATAATAAAGTGACCAGTCTTTATCAGCATAAGTTTTGATGCCTTTGTCATCATACTTAATTTCACGAACTTGCATACAAGTTTGTGGTGCTACGCCAACACATGATTTTGTTTCTGGCGCAATTTCCAAGAATACGGTTTTTGGTTCAGTTTGGTACTTCGCTTCAGGTGTCATTTTACCAACAAATGTATATGCTTGACCTTTCGTATCACGTACGACAAGCGTCGGTTGATCCAAGTTGCTTACATTCATTTCAAATGGGATTTGACGTTTTTGCAAGAGATCGCCAGCGAACTGTTCTTGTTTCATCAGTGTAGGTTCACACGCCATAAGCGTCGAGGCCATGTCACCTGTAACAATCACATCATTTTCAACTTTCCAAGATGTATTTTGACGGTTACAACCAGTATCTACTGATAAACGATTGTTATCTAAGAAGCTTAAAACGATTGGTTTTTTAGTTTCAGTAGGTTGATAAGACCAAGTATAGTTGGTCAAAAGTTTGCTTTCAGTCATTTTAACACCTGTAAATACGTGTTTTTGACCTTTACTGTCGGTTACAGTCAAAATTGCTTGGTTATCTGATGTGCTGACTTGGAACGGTACTTTTTTCTCGCTAAAGATATCTGCTGATAAACGTTCTTGCTGCATTAGATCATCAGAGCATGCCATCATCGTTGATACCAATGCTGAAGTTGTAATGATATTGCCGCCTTCAACTTTCCAAGTACCCCCTTGACCATTACAACCCGTTTGGATTGATAATTGTTGGTTACTATTAAAGTTTAATACCAATGGTTTTGAGGCTGTAGATGCTTGATAAGTCCAGCGATAATCAGTGAGTTTTTTTGCAGCAGCCATGTTGACTTCTGTGCTTACATGATCTGCAACATTTTGTACCGTTTGACACGCCATCAAAGAAAAAGGGAGTAAAGCAAGAATTAAGTATTTGATTTTCATTTTCTAAACAACACATAAAAAATAGCAGCTAATAGCTTAAAGTATTCTTAAAAGAAGCGTATGACGGCACTTTATGCATTAAGTTCGTTAAATGTGTCAATTTGTAAAATATAATAAAAATATAGAAGTTTTAGTGGATTAACGTGTGTGAAAATCCACTTTTATAGAGCAATTGTTCAAAAATGGAGGCAAGTAATTCGCCTAGTTAATGGGTTAATCAAAACGATAAATATCCATTCCTAGGGAACCCATGGAGAAACTACTATGGACGATATTAAAACGGTTACCTGTTCCCATCGCAAAAAAGAGTGGTGCAAAATGCTCGAGTGTTGGATGGTTACGCTGTACATAAGGGAGTGAAGGCCAGTCAAGAACTGCATCATAATTTTGATGAGAGAGTTTATGGACAACAGTATTGCGGAAAGTGCTTGCCCATAGTGGTACATCTGCATCAGCTTGCCATGAAAGTTCAGCTAGGTTGTGGGTAATACTACCCGAACCAATCAGTAAAATTTGCTGTTCTCGTAATGGGGCAAGGACTTTTCCGATTTTATAAATATCATCGGAACTCATCGAGATTGGAAGTGAAATCTCAATCACAGGAATATCTGCATCTGGATACATATGTAATAAAGGCATCCAGACACCATGATCTCGTGGTCGTGTACTATTTGCATGTGCAGATATGCCGGCTTCTGCACATAGTGCTAGTATTTTTTCTGCTAAGTCAGGTGCACCAGCAGCAGGGTAACGGATTTGATATAGCTCTGGAGGGAAACCTCTAAAGTCATGCCAAGTTTGTGGTCGCGTTGATGTGCTGACTTCGAGAGCCTGACTTTCCCAGTGTGCAGACATGACAATGATCGCTTCTGGTTTCGGAAGATTATGACTCAAACGATGTAAAGCTGGTCCGACTTGCTCAGGATCAAGTGCAAGCATTGGTGAACCATGAGAAATAAATAACCCCGGTAATGTTTGCAGATTCATAATCAAGCACCTGAATAGAAATACATGCTTATGGTGACAAAGATAAGCACAATTTAAAAGTTGATTGGGTTCAACAGATTGTTCTAAAACCAGAACACTGTTTTAGATTACGCTCGATGATAGGGATGATTGTGATTAATAGTCATCGCTCGATACAATTGTTCAATCAGTAAAATACGTACCATTGGGTGGGGCATAGTGAGTTTTGATAGCGACCAATGCCAAGCAGCAGCCTTGCGTACGGCATCAGAATGTCCATCGGGACCACCTATGGCTAGCACGACATCATTTCCTTCAAGCATCCATTGTTTCATGGTATCTGCAAGTTTTTCAGTGCTTAATTCACGTCCACCCACTTCTAGCGCGATCAAGACTTCATTGGGTTTCATCGCATTTAAAATACTGTCTCCTTCAATTTGACAGTATTTTAAAATATCCGCTTCAGAATCATTTTTGCCTCGCTTCGCCATAGGTAATTCAACGACTTGCGTTTGTACAAAAGGTTGAATTCGTTTGAAATAATCTTCAAAACCAGTAATCACCCATGCAGGCATTTTTTGACCAATCGTCAGAATACGAATTTTCATAGCTTCGTTTCATTTATAGAATTAAATGCATTATAAAGCTTGAAGCTATGTCATGGTGGATATAGCCATTTATCTTGTCATAAAAAAGACAAATTATTGGGTTATCTTGTTCATAAAAAACGCAGCTCAAAACGCGTATGAGCTGCGATCAAAGTATCATCCGTCTGGAGTTCAGATGATACTAAAAAATGAGTTGCACACGAGCCAAGCTTAGCCTTTGTTTTTATGGACTCTATTTTATTATGCAACAAGCAGGTTATTTTTCAACCAAATTATGTAACAAAAAAAGAGAGCCGAAGCTCTCTTTTTGGTCGATAAATGATTAGTGACGTGCGGCTTTTGCATCTTCCACTGGTTTTACAATCGGTGTTTTCGGCAAAGGCTTTGGTGTGTCCGTCAATGCAAGAGGTAAGATTTCATCGATGCTTTTCACCGCTTTGATTTCTAAGCCTTCTTTAACATTGTCTGGAATCTCGTCCAAGTCACGAACATTATCTTGTGGAATAAATACTAACTTAATACCACCACGATGCGCGGCAAGAAGTTTTTCTTTTAAACCACCAATTCGCATTGCACGGCCACCTAGACTGGTTTCACCTGTCATGGCAATGTCAGGACGAATTGCAATACCTGTAAATGCTGATACAAGGGCAGTGGTCAGAGCTAAACCAGCAGATGGACCATCTTTCGGTGTTGCGCCTTCAGGTAAGTGAACATGCACATCGGTTTCTTCAAAACGAGAAGATTCGATACCTAATTCATCTGCCCGAGTACGTACTAAAGTCATCGCAGTTGTAATAGATTCTTTCATTACATCACCGAGTGAACCCGTCGTAATGAATTTACCTTTACCTTTTACTGCCGCAACTTCAATCGTCAATAACTCACCACCAACCGAAGTCCAAGCCAAGCCATTCACGCGACCGACTTGGGCTTCTTCTTCTGCCATACCAAAGTCAAACTTATGTGGACCTAAGTATTCAGGAAGATTGGCCGATGTTACGTCAAGCTGTAAGTTCTTAGATTTTTTGCTAACCGCTTCTTTAACCACTTTACGTGCAATTTTAGAGACTTCACGTTCTAAACTACGTACACCTGCTTCACGTGTGTAACGTTGCACGATGTCACGAATCGCTTCTTCGTGTATAGTTAACTCTTTGGCACGTAAACCATTGTTCTTGATTGCTTTTGGAACAAGGTAGCGCTCAGCAATATTTACTTTCTCATCTTCGGTATAACCCGGTAGACGAATGACTTCCATACGATCTAGCAAAGCTTCAGGAATATTCATGCTGTTAGCTGTACAGATGAACATTACTTCTGAAAGATCAAGATCAAGATCTAAATAATGATCGTTGAACTTGCTATTTTGTGATGGATCTAATACTTCAAGTAATGCAGAAGCAGGATCGCCACGATAGTCTTGTGCCATCTTGTCAATTTCGTCGAGCAAGAATAATGGATTCTTCACGCCGACTTTTGTTAAAGACTGCACAATTTTACCTGGCATCGCACCGATGTATGTACGACGATGACCACGAATTTCTGCTTCGTCACGAACACCACCGAGTGCCATGCGCACAAACTCACGACCTGTCGCCTTAGCCACGGACTCACCCAGCGAGGTTTTACCTACACCTGGAGGACCCACTAGACATAGAATCGGACCTTTGAGTTTTTTCACGCGAGACTGAACGGCAAGATACTCAACGATACGATCTTTGACGTCATCTAAACCGTAATGATCAGCATCGAGAATTTCTTGTGCTTTTGCCAGATTAATACTGACTTTGCTCGCCTTATTCCACGGTGTATCTAAAATCACTTCGAGATAATTACGTACTACAGCCGCTTCGCTTGAAGCTGGTTGCATCGCTTTCAGTTTGCGAAACTCAGCTTCCGCTTTTTTGCGGACATGCTCAGGTAAATCTGCTTCAGCGAGACGTTTCTCAATTTCAGCAACGTCATCTTCAGTGCCGCCATTCATATCCGAGAGTTCACGCTGAATGACTTTCATCTTCTCGTTGAGAAAGTATTCACGCTGATTCTTTTCCATTTGACGTTTTACGCTGTCATGCAGCGTTTGCTCAATTTGCTGTTCAGCAGATTGATTCATCAAATAGCTCATTAACTCTTGCAAATGCGCTTCAAACTCATCGTGCTCTAAAAATTTTTGTTTCACTTCAATATTTAAAGGCACACGAGTTGCAACGAAGAACATGAGTTGTAATAAGTCTTCGATTTTATTTGCTGCAGCAACCAATTCACGCGCATTACGTAATTTTGCTTCAGCATATTGAGCAAACAGAGTACGTAATTCATTTAAGCGAGTTTCTTGAGCTTCTTGATCCAATGCTACCGTCATTGGACTGAGGTGATGCTCAGCAGTTAAATATTCTTCCCCGTCAATAATCCGTTCTAATTTAGAACGATGTAAGCCTTCAATCAGCACTTTAATACAGTTTTCATCATTCTCATGATTCACAACTTGTACGATCTTAGCCACGGTTCCATATTGATAGAGATTATCGTGATCAATTTCTTCTGTAAGCGAATCTTTTTGCGCAACTACAAATACTAAATTGTCACTGTTACGAGCCACATCCACTGCATTGATCGATTTTTCACGACCCACGAAGAGCGCAATTTGCATGTGTGGATAGACCACAACATCACGTAACGCCAATAGTGGTAATACACTTGGAACCTGCGGCTCTAAGTTAGTTTCATTATTCATAATATATTCAGACATGGGCACTCCTAATGAGTGACAACGGTGTTGCCATGTTTTTATAGTGATGTGCATTTCAAAAATTACAAGGGTTTTTAATTAGAAAATATAAAAAAAAGACTAAATTGGTTGGGATTTGGGCGAAATTTTATAAAGAAGATGTATTTAGCGTTTGAAAAAATATTTTTGTGTTGGGGTAAATAAAGCATCCAGTGGTTGATCCCATTTTTGACGGACTAAAGGAAAGTCTAAATATTGGAATGTATGTGCTAAACCTAGACGAAAAGGTCGCCGTGGGGCTGTAGCTAAAGTTCGATCATAATAGCCACCTCCCATGCCGATTCTTGTACCGAGATGATCACAAGCAAGTAATGGCATGATGAGTAAATCTAAATTTGAAACCGATTGACCTCGTCCAGCCATGGGTTCTTTCATCCCAAGAGGATGATGGGAAAAACGTTTGTTTTTATATTGGTTGGCGCTGATTTTTACCCAAACCAATTTTTGATTCATATTACAAATCATCGGGAGATAAACTTGTTTTTTGTTCCTGAAACAGAATTCTAAGATTTTATGTGTGTGAATTTCACCAAATGCATGTAAGTACAAACCAATTTTTGCTGCGGATTGAAATGTACTGAATTGCCGAAGCTGGTTTAAAATCTGTTGCTCGGCTTGTTTTTGTTGAAACTGAGAGAGTTGTCTTCTTTTTAAGCGAAGCTGTTTTCTTAGTGTATTTAGTTGATGACTCATGCTGTATAGAAAGTCGTTTTGATGGATAAATCATAACTGATTTGGAATCTCAATTGTTTATCAATATTTTCCTCTTTGGGTATTGAAATGCACTGGAGGCTACCATTATTTGTTTTCTATCTTTTTTGAGTGGTTCTAACTACAACGCAAGCAACGGCTGAGATATTAGTCGTCCTTAAAAATACATTGATTGAAAATTACAACTAGTCCGCTTTAAAACTTCATAATTACATACTGGATTCATATCAGGAATGGTTAATCTTTGTAGCCTAAAAAAGTTGGATGGCAATTTTCCGATACTGCTAAATGCTGAAAATTTCATGCAACTCGATTAAATTGTGTAAATTAATGCATAAAATAAAATTAATGAGAACTGTCCTACAAAAAATGTATAATTGATCGAGAAATGATCTAAAATGCCCAGCAGATTTAACATCTTTAGATGTCAATTTTATGAATGTTATCTAGTTGTGATTGACTTGAAAGACATACACAAAATTTGCAGAACTGTTTTGAAGGGGAAAGCTATGTTGGAATCAAGAAATCTTATTGTGCTAGATCAAACGCTTATCTTAACGAAAGAGGGCAAAAATGATTTAGTATATGAAAATGACACATTGCTAAAAGTCAAAATGATCTCAAATCAACATATTGTTGTGGAAGATGATCAACAGATTAGTTTTGTATTAAAACAGCAAGATGAAAATGTGATTTGGTCTTTTGTGTAAAAAGTTAAGCCTACCGGTTCAAATTATAAGATAAGCATCTTATCCTTGTGATGTTTGGATGCTTATCCTATTTAAGACATCAAATAGATTTTTTCAGTTCTAATAAGATAGGACAACACTCATTTTCTGTAGTTTTACATTCATCTAACCATGTTGATAGGCGTTGTTTCAATCCTTGTAACTCTTGAATGCGCTCATCGATCTTATTCAAACGTTGTTCTATAACGTGGCGTACTTTTACACGATCCTCTAAATTTAAGGTAAGTAACTCTTTAATTTCGTTGAGTTGTAAGCCAGCATCTTTAGCTTTTTGAATAAAACTCAAGGTTTCTATATCTTGTTGATGATAGTAGCGATAGCTTTGCGTACTTTCAGGTATACGCATTAAGCCAATCCGTTGATAATAACGAATTGTTTCAACATTTAACTGACATGATTTTGCCAGTTTACCGATAGTGAGGTTCATTTGCTGCTCCTCAAAAAGTATTAAAAATTGCTTGACTCTGTACCTAGGTACAGACTTTATCCTAAACCTATCAGAAAATAAAAGATAGGTGTAGCAATGGCGCATCAACAATCTCCATCATGTTGTTCAGGTAACAACTCAAAAATTATTTATGAATATATTGATCCTGTATGTGGGATGCAGGTTGCCGAAACATCTGAGCATTATTTTGACTATCAAGATATTCGATATTTATTTTGTTCGGTTGGCTGCCAGCAGAAATTTAGCGTGCACCCAGAAAACTACTTAAACGTGGATAAAGCTGAGCAAAATGCATCATCTTGCTGCCCTGAAGAAAAGCAGCAAAAGCAGTCAAGTTGCTGCGATACTCTGAAAGAAGAACTCACAGTTACAGAAACATCTTCTTGTTGTGCTCCAAAACCTGATGCATCTAAGGCAAGTACATGTTGTGATCATAAAACTCAATTACAGCCGACTAAACCAGAAGAAAAAAAATCGTCTTGTTGTGGAAGTGAGCAAGTTCATGCGGAGGTTGCAGCAGATGGAGAAACAGAGATTGATCCTGTTTGCGGTATGTCAGTGAAGACGACAACCGATTTAAAAACAGATCATGGAGGCAAGACTTATTATTTCTGTAATCCCTCTTGCTTAGATAAATTTAAAAATGATCCTGAATTTTATTTGATTCCTGTCGATCAGCGTCCTGTGCCTGAAGGTGCTATGGATATGGATTATACCTGTCCAATGGATCCCGAAATTGTACAAAAAGGACCAGGAACTTGTCCGATTTGTGGTATGGCTTTAGAACCAATGCAGCCCACTTTAGATGAAGGTCCCAATCCTGAATTGGTGGATTTCAGCAAACGCTTTTGGACAACTTTACCTTTGAGTTTGTTGGTTGTGGTCTTGGCCATGGGGTCGCATATTCATGCTTTTATTTCTCCTCATATTCAGCCGTGGATTGAATTAATTCTTAGTTTGCCCGTTGTACTCTGGGCAGGTTATCCAATTTTACAACGCTGTTGGGTGTCGTATAAAACTGGGCATCTTAATATGTGGAGTTTGATCGGTGTTGGTGTACTTGCTGCATTTATTTATAGTGTCGTGGCAACGATTTTCCCATCACTGATTCCTGTTGAAGCAAAAACAGGTCATGGTGTCGCCGTATATTATGAAGCCGCCTGTATGATTGTGTCACTGAGTTTATTGGGACAAGTTTTAGAACTGAAAGCACGTTCGCAAACAGCGAATTCATTAAGGGCTTTATTACGCTTACAACCAAGTAAAGCGAAATTAGTTCAAGATGATCAAGTGGTTGATGTAGATATAGCCATGGTTAAACAAGGTGATGTATTACAAATAGCTTCGGGCGAGCAAATTCCTCTGGATGGTGTGGTGATTGAGGGGAAAACCTACGTTGATGAATCCATGATGACAGGTGAGCCCGTACCTGTGAAAAAGGAAAAGGATGATCAAGTGATCGGTGGAACCATCAATCAACAAGGTTCAATTCGTATCCAAACGACGGCTGTAGGTACCAATACAACTCTGGCAAAAATGATCCAAACCGTCGCTGATGCACAGCGTTCCAAAGCACCATTACAACGGATTGCTGACGTAGTCGCAAAATATTTTGTGATGGTGGTTCTCGCAATCAGTGTTTTGACATTTATTGCATGGATGGTGTTTGGTAAAGCGCAATTTGATTTGGCGTTAATGTGTGCGGTAGCAGTTTTAATTATCGCATGTCCTTGTGCTTTAGGTTTGGCAACACCGATGTCTGTGATGGCAACAACAGGTCGAGCCGCACAGAAAGGTGTTTTATTTAAAGATGCTGAAGCGATTGAAGCTTTGAGTAAGGTAAATACCCTAATTATTGATAAAACAGGGACATTAACTGAAGGAAAGCCAAGCTTAAAGAAAATTCAGCCATTGTCTAAGACATATACTCAAGCACAAATTGAATTGTGGATCGCATCCATTGAACAATATTCAACACATCCGATTGCGCAGACCTTAACCAAATTGGTTGAACCTACGCAATTATTAAATGTTATTGATTTTGAGGATGTTACGGGTTTTGGAGTAAGAGGGCAGATCGATGGTAAGACCTTGTATATTGGTAGCCAAAAACTTGTGGATCAACTTGGTTTAACCTTTAGTGAGAGTCTAACTAAGCAACTTGATCAGATGAGATCACAAGGTGATGTGATTAGTTTTCTGATGTCTGAACAAGAAGTGATTGCTTATGTATCGATCCATGATGCAATTAAACAAAATGCGAAAGCAGTGATTGACCAACTCCATGCAGATGGTATTGATGTCATTATGGCAACAGGCGATCATGAGAAAAATGCGCAGATGGTAGCAGAACAACTTGGGATTAATCAGGTCTATGGAAATTGTGATCCAAAGCAAAAACTTGAGATTGTGAAACAGGCGCAAGCCCAAGGGAAAGTTGTCGTGATGGCAGGTGATGGTATCAATGATGCGCCAGCACTTGCACAAGCTAACGTGGGTATTGCGATGGGAACAGGAACCGATATTGCCAAGCAAACTGCTCAAGTGACATTGGTAAAAGGGGATATTCAGGGCGTTGCACATGCGGTTCATATGGCAAAACTAGGCGTGAAAAACATGAAGCAAAACCTTGCTTTCTCATTTATATATAATGGATTGGGAGTACCTGTTGCAGCAGGATTATTCTACCCGTTAACAGGCTTATTGCTCACACCGATGTTTGCTGCTGTCGCAATGTCGTTAAGTTCCTTATCGGTTGTTGTGAATGCTTTGAGATTAAATCGCTCATAATACAAAGCTAAAATGTAAATAAACTCTAATTTTTTAGAGATAGGAAAAGCTGTCGTGATGGTGATCGACAGCTTTTTTATACGTTGTTTTGACTATTTTGACGGGATCAAAGCAACTCTGGTCAATTTTATTTGCGAGGGATTTACTTAGTGTAAGAATAATTCACAGGAGTGATAATGATGTTTAAACAACAAAAACAATTTAAATTGGGACATTTATTCAAATCTATATCCCTTACAGCTTCTTTGCTAACGCCGCTATTACTAACTACGACTGTTCAGGCAGCACCAGCCGAGAAGTTGGATCTCACACTATCCCAACACTCTCAAAATAAAATTAAAACGTTGTTAAATGATCCAAAAATTTGGCAGCAAATTCCAAAACAAGTGACCCTATGTGTTTACTCACCCAATGGTGAGCATGGTGAGGCATTCCAACAAGCCACCAGTTATATGAGTGAATTACCACGTATTGTGCGCATTGCAAAACAGTATGGGGTCAATATGAACATCACTCGACCTTCTAATTTACAACTTAAAATTGATATTGATTATCCTAAATTAAAGCAAACTGCTTCGACGATGGTGACGCTCAAAGTGTATACCAACGAAGGCGTATTAACTGAGGATTTTCGTAGCAAGCGTTGTGATGGAGCAGGGATTAGTAATTTAAGGGCGCGCCAGTTCAACTCTTTTGTTGGAAGTATTGATGCGATTGGAGCACTGCAAAACTATAAGCAATTAACTTCAGTAATTCAGTTGTTAGCAGATCCAAAATTTGATGAAAAAATGGTAAATAAAGATTATGAGGTGGTCGGAATTGTACCGCTTGGCGCAGCGTATATTATGGTCAGTGACCGAAATATCAATACGTTGGCAAAGGCTGCAGGGCGAAAAGTTGCGGTGTTTTCCTTTGATCCTACACAGAAAAAATTAGCACAAAATGTCGGTGCACAGCCTGTATCAGTAGATTTGGCGACAGTTGGCCCTAAATTTAATAACAAAGAAGTTGAGATTATTGCTGGTCCAGCAATTTTATTTGATCCTTTGGAATTGCATAAGGGCATGACCGATAAATCAGGTAAAGTGGCTGGAGGAATCATTCGTTTTCCTGTGGTTCAGGTAACAGGAACCTTAATCATGCATCGAAATAAGTTTCCTGCGGGAATGGGACCGATTGCACGCGAGATTATCTCTAAACAATTACAACCTGCCTTTGATTTTGTAGACAAAATTGAAAAAGATATTCCTGAAAAATACTGGATGGATATCCACGAAAGCGATAAGCCTGGTTATATGCGATTAATGCGTGAAGCACGTATTCAAATGACCAAAGAGGGTTATTACAATAAAGAAATGATGAAACTGCTTAAACAAGTTCGTTGTTCACAGCAACCGACTCATTTTGAATGTTCTTTGAATGATGAGTAATAAGTAATATCCAAAGAATTGATTATTCGGCTTATATTAATGATATACCCTATGAGGAATACGATTCTATAAGGTATATCATGACTATTATCTTTGAACTCAAAAATAAACTACAAAAACAAAATATAAGCTTAAACAAGCCTGCGACATGGCAAGAGGTTTTGGCTTTTGAATATAAATATCAATTAAGGTTGTCACCTATTTTAAGAAATTATTTTTTAGAGTTTAATGGAACTGGTGAAGGGAATATGGCTGATGATTATTTTTCTTTCTTCTCACTCGCTCAATTCCGGTTAATGGAAAGTATTTCAAATAGTAATTCAGATAAGATTTTATATTCTAACTGTTTTGTATTTTCAGATTACTTAGTTTGGTGTTGGGGATATGCCGTAGAACTAGATCAAATAGGATCTGATGGTGTTGTTTATCAAGTAGCGGGTACACCTAAAAGAAAAGTTGCAGATTCATTTACCGAGTTTTTGAAGCTATATCTTATTGATAGTGAGGGAATATTATAGGAAAATTTACAGCACAGATGAGTGTTTGTAAATAAAAATGCTCCAGAGATGCCGCTGCATGGTCGTTACCCTGAACCCGATGAGTTCAAGGTGGAGGTGACGCATATTTAATGGGTTTCCTACTCGGAGGTAGGCATACACTCAAAATATACAGAACACATCCATAAATTTAAGTATCGGCAGGGGACTAGACGTACTGGCGAACACCCTAGAGACAGTATTAAGTATAACTGATCTTTATACGATGACAATCCTTGTGGATCACATATCTGTAACGATACTTACTAATTGATGGGACTTTGTGCAATTTTACTCAACAGTTTGTTCAACATCTTCTAAAATAGTTTGCAGCAAACGTTCGCAGTGCGCATATTGCTGTAAAGACTTGTTTAAACTAAAAACTTCCTGTGCCATTTGTAGAGCCACCATAATCACCAATTTATTATGTTCGACTCTCGGAGCACTACGACGCATATCATGAAATTTCTGATTCAATAGTTCCGCTGCACGCTCTAACTCTTCACGTTTATCCTCAGTCGTATTGAGGCGAAAAGTCTGCTCAATTAAACGGAGTTCAACGACAATAGTTTCACTCATGATTGTGACTCCTCTTGAGGTTCAGCAATAGGGTGGGCGAGCTGTTGGATTTCTTGTGCATTTTGATCTTGGGCTGTACCAAGAATCGCTAGACGCTGAATAATGGCTTCAACTTTCGATTTAGCCAGTTCATTCTTCTGCAATAGTCGATCACGATCTTGTTGTAGATCCTGAATCTCTTGCATGTTGTTACGCTGTTGGGCTTGTAACTTTTCTTTGATTACGCGTAAATCATTTCGCTCAGCCAAGATTTCTTGGAAACGATTTTTCAGATCAGTGGTACTTTTTTCCAAACGACTATAGCGCTCGGCTAAAGTTGTTGCATCATTATTCAGTTGTTTGAATTGATCTTGTAACTGAGTGAGTTGTTCAGTTAAGTTATCAACTTCATCCTGTTTTTGCGTGATGATGCTATTTTTTTGCACAATTTGTGCATGGTGATCAGTTGCAGCTAATTGTTTAGCTTCAGAAAGCGAGTTATTTTCTCGCTCTAAATGACTTAAGCGTGTTTTTAAAACACCAATATGCGCTTGTAGACGCTGTAATTGTTCTAACATAACGAAGGTCGCACAGAGTTGCAATCAAAGGTAATATATACAGCAGTATAGAGATTGGATAAACGAATGCAAGACGATATTTCAGGTTGGAACGAATGGAATGCTCATTTTGAGGGGATTGAAGAAATTTCAAGTCCAAGTGAGTTACATGGTTTGCTAACAGGTATAGTTTGTGTGACACAAGCACCAACTTCAGATGAATGGTCACAAATCTTAAACACCCTCAATGTACCTCCACTTTCACCCGAAGCCCTCAGAAGTTTGACTGATGAGGCCGAAGATGTAGCACATGCTTTATCCGATGATGAATTAGATTATTTACCAATGTTGCCAGATGACAGTCATGTATTGGCTGATCGAGTTCAAGCATTGGCAGATTGGTGTGCAGGAGTTGTACTTGGTTTTGGTTTAGCTTCGGGGCATATTCGAGGCGAAGAGCAAGAACTGATTGAACATTTACAAGATGTTGCAGCTGTTGAATTTGAAGATTCAGACAATGATGAAGAAGGCGAAGAAAGTTATCAGGAGTTGTATGAGTTCGTACGCTTAATTCCTGTTAGTCTTTCGATTGGACGAACAAAAGTTCCTGTTGCTGAAAGTTCATTATTGAGAAACTTCCATGCAAAAAGCCGTAATCAAGATGAGACGGTTTCAGATCCACAAACGATCGTTGAAATGTTTACGCCACATCGCCCAAGTTAATTGCATTAATTTTATAGATCCCTCTTCGGAGGGACTTTTTAGTCGTAGGATAATATGAAACTAACTCAAGCAGATTTTAAACAACGTCGAGATCGCCTTGCGGAACAAATGGGCAGTAATAGTATTGCGGTAATTGCGACACGAGCGGAAATGTACCGTAATCGTGATGCAGATTATAAATATCGTGCAGACAGTAGTTTTTATTATCTTACTGGATTTGCTGAACCTGAAGCTGTTGCAGTGATCGAGACTTTTGCTCAGGGTGAGGCATATCGTTATACGCTATTTTGTCGTGAACGTAACCGTGAAATGGAAATTTGGAATGGTTACCGAGCAGGACTAGAAGGTGCAGTCGAACAATATCAAGCAGATCAATCATTTACCATCCATGAGTTGGATCAGAAAATTGTTCCTTTACTTTTAAATAAATCGAAACTCTTTGTTCGACTAGGACAAACGAAAAAATTTGATGCTGAAGTGGGTGGGTGGTTACACAAAGCAAAAGCAATGCAACGTCAGGGTGGCGATGCACCTCAGCAAATTATTCAAATTGATTCGATTATTGATGAAATGCGTTTGAAAAAATCGGCGCAAGAAATTGAACTGATGCAGATCGCATCCAATATCAGTGCAGAAGCACATACGCGTGCGATGCAAACTGTAAAACCAGATATGATGGAGTATGCGCTTGAAGCAGAACTCAATTATATCTTCGGTAAAAATGGTTGTGTGCCTGCTTACAATAGCATTGTAGGCGGTGGTGAAAATGCTTGTATTTTGCATTACGTTGAAAATAATAAGCCGTTAAAAGATGGTGATCTGGTTTTAATTGATGCGGCTTGTGAGTATGAATGCTATGCCTCAGACATTACCCGTACATTCCCTGTAAATGGTAAATTTAGTCCAGAACAAAAAGCACTTTACAATATTGTTTTAGATGCCCAGCTTGCCGCAATCGATGCTACGCGTATTGGCAATAATTATAAATATCCGCATGAAGTTGCTGTAAAGATTTTAACTCAAGGTTTGGTTGATCTTGGTTTACTGCAAGGTGCTGTAGATGAGCTGATAGAGAGTGAAGCATTCCGTCAATTCTTTATGCATGGTACAGGGCATTGGTTAGGCATGGATGTGCATGATGTCGGTTCTTACAAAATTGATGAAGATTGGCGTGCTTATGAAGCTGGTATGGTGGTTACCGTTGAGCCAGGTTTATATGTTGCACCAGACGATGAAACGGTAGATGCAAAATGGCGCGGTATCGGGATTCGTATCGAAGATGATATTGTCGTGACTGAAAATGGACCGTTGGTGTTAACCAAGAATGTGGTGAAAACCGTTGAAGAGATTGAAAGCTTGATGGGTCAGGTGAAAGCATAATCATAAAAATGGGCTAATCGATTAAGCCCATTTTTATATTTAAGAGAATAATAATGAGTGAATATGCACCACAGTATACATTTAAAGAACGAATAAAAATTATTGCTTTACATTGCTTATGGGCAATACCTCTATTTCTGGTTTTAGATCGAATCTTTTTTCCATGGCTAAACGAAAGCAATTGGATTCTATGCCATCCATATGGTTGGCATATGCTTTGGTATGGAATGGGGGTATTTGCCCCTCTATTTATGCTTCTCGTTGGTATTTTGATACAGGGGAGGGATATGTTAAAAATTTATAGATTAAAACAATATCCTTTACCCAATAAAAAAGTAATGAATAAAACAAAGTATGTGTATGGTTTTAGGGCGACTTGGCGTTGTTATTTCTTTTTAATCTGGTGTGTGGGTGTACTTGCTTTTACTGTATTTGGTTATTTTACAGCAGTAAAACAGACCAGTCTTGTTGATCCAAAAAGGTTAGAACAAATTCAACAGAAAGAATGTAATGTTTCCAAAATGTAGGGTGATTTTAACCACACAGACCAAACAAAGTACAAATTCCTTTGCTGATTTGAGTTAGAGTAAGATAGGCTAGGGTCTGTAGATATTTCATAAATGCTTGCGACAGTGGATATTTTTTAGGTGATACAAGGCATGGCTTATGAAATTTAGTCATTCTAAATAAATAAGCCATAACGCAGTAGCGACAAAAAATATCCCTGTCCCACAGGGTTATGGCTAAAACTTCCTTAAACTTTGTTATGAAACTTGACAAGGGAGTTGCCATTGCCTACGTTTCATGCCTCGTTTAAGTTGTTTTAGCCTATAACGCAATGCATAGATGAAATACCTACAGACCCTTAACATCAAGTCATGAAAAACTGATAAGGAATAATATTATGCAGCAACAAGTCATCATTGTCGGTGGGGGTATGGTTGGACTCAGCCTTGCTTTAATGTTGGCAAAATCTAATATTGCCGTAAAGCTATTAGAAGCTGTGAAATATCCAAATTATGATGATGAAAACCTTGCGCCTTATCATTCTAGTTTTGATGCAAGAAATACCGCATTGTCACGCCGTAGTGTGCAAATTTATCAAAAGTTAGGATTGTGGGATGCATTACAACAGCATGCGACCCCAATTTTACAAGTGCATATCACAGAGCAAGGTAGCTTTGGTAAAGCACGACTAGTCGCAGAACAAGAGAAAGTAGAAAGCTTTGGACAAGTAATTGAGAATGCATGGCTAGGACGTGTATTACTGACCCAAGTACGTCAACAGCCGTTGATTGAGCTGATTGATGGTGTACAAGTGACCTCACTGACACAAGATGCAGATGAGGTTCACATCGAAGCGATGCGCAATGGAGAATATATTCATTCGCTCAAGTCCAAGTTGGTGATCGCAGCAGATGGTCGTGATTCGTTCTGTCGTCAGGCGATTGGCGTGGGTGTAGATGAACATGATTATGACCAAGTGGCGATAGTCACCACTGTGCAAACTTCTAAACCGCATCAACAAGTTGGCTTTGAACGTTTTAGCGCTTTAGGACCGTTGGCACTTTTACCGTTACCGGGTGAATACCGCCGTTCAGTGGTTTGGCCTGTGAAGAAGGGTACGGAAACTGAATGGTTAGGTGAAGAAAACGATCAGCACTTCCTTGAAGCCCTACAGGAAACCTATGGCGATCGTGCGGGTAAATTTGAAAAAACAGGCAAACGTTTTAGTTATCCATTGTCTCAAGTCTTGGCACATAAACAAGCCGTTGGGCGCGTAGTGTTGATGGGCAATGCAGCACACACCATTCACCCTGTTGCAGGACAAGGTTTTAATCTGTGCTTACGTGATGCTGATGTGCTGGTTCGTTTCTTGATGGAACAATTAGTGAAGTCAGATGATATTGGTCACCCAGACAATTTGTTGGCTTATGAGCAAGCACGTTTGAAGGACCAACAACGCGTGATCAAGTTCTGTGATTCAGTCGTTCGTGGCTTTAGTAATCAAAATCCAATTTTAAAATTAATACGTAATACAGGATTGCTTGCCTTTGACGTGATTCCGGGAATTAAGCCGTTGGTTGCCAATTACGCAATGGGGCTGAAAGCATGAGTGAAATGTTAGATGTGGTCATTGTAGGAGGTGGCTTGGTTGGTGGCTTAACCGCCTTGCTATTGGCACAAGGTAATGTGCAAGCAACAGTATTGGACGCTGCCCCTGTACTAGATCAAGAAAAAACACTTGCGGTGATGAATCCACGCGTGTTGGCCCTCAGTCAGGCAACCATTCATATATTAAAGACTGTGGATGTTTGGGATGATTTAGCCCGTCAGATGCCATATTCAGGCATGCAGGTCTGGAATAAAAATGGCTATGGAGAAATCAATTTTGGACATGCATCGGAGCGACCACCACATGCAGATCAAGCATTGGGTTCAATGGTGGAGCCAAGTGTCCTGAATGTTGCGATTCAACAAAAAATGTTGCAGCAGCTTAAAGATTACCGCACTCAGGTGAAAGTGATTCGTATCGAGCAAATTCCACAAGGTTGGTCGATTCAGCTAGCAGATGGTACAACGTTGAAAACCAAACTGTTGATCGGTGCTGATGGGGCAAACTCGTTTGTACGTGAACAAGCTTATATTGATTTGGATGTCTTAGATTACAAACAAGCTGCAATCAGTTGTGCGATTAAAACCACTCAACCGAATCAATATGTGGCACGCCAAATTTTCCTACCAACAGGACCATTGGCTTATTTACCAATGGCGAGTTTGGACGCGCAAGACAATGGTTATTGGCAATCGATTGTGTGGACATTACCAGATGATTATGCTGATGAATATTCAGCACTCAGTGATCAGGAATTTATGCAATTGCTGACCCAAGAAAGTTTGAAAATGCTTGGTGAAGTGGTTGAAGTACGTTCAAGAGCACAGTTCCCATTGAAAGCTCGCGCTGCGCAACGGTATATCAAATCAGGTCTAGCATTGATTGGGGATGCAGCACATGTGATTCATCCTTTAGCTGGACAAGGTGTCAATATTGGTTGCTTAGATGCAGCGGTGCTTTGTGATGTTTTGCTGCACGATCTAAAACGTGGTGTATGGGCAAATGAGCAGACTTTGTTACGTTACGAACACCAACGTAAAGGGCAGAACGATGCCATGATGCACAGCATGTCAGCGATAGGTTGGTTAGAAAGTTCAGAGTTATTTCCTTTTGTTTGGGCGAGAAATTTCGGTCTGAAACAGGTCGAACAACTGGATTGGCTCAAAGATGGTTTCATGCAACAAGCCAATGGTTTGGGGGCGTTGAAAGAGACACGTTATGCATGCTAAAAAACAGTAGATATTTTTTAGACAATCATTTATAAATCAGAGTGAATTTGGTTAAAAAAAGCACAAATTGATAAATATTTTGCTTTGATAAATGAGAAGAGCTTGTTAAATTTCATCAAGTTCTGATGACCAAATAACGATGATGAAGATTTAGTCATTGTGGGGAGAGTAATATGACGGAAATGAATGATTACGACGAAAACACCGAAGATGCTGCTGTAGATGACGAAGAGGCGAAAGCCGCAGAAACTGGTGCAGATAGCGAAGAGTCGAGTGCCAATGATGCCGATCTTGCCGAAGCAGAAACGTTAACGGTGACTGCAAAGCAGAAACAACGTCAGGCTTTAGAAGATGAAGTGGCTGCGTTTCTTGCACGTGGTGGACGCATTACCGAAGTCCCACCAGATGAACATCAAGATTAAGTCGAATAAAGACATCAAAAAAGCATCACGATTGTGGTGCTTTTTTGTGTTGATGTGATTCATGTTCACATTCGAGTGGTTGATGTAGTTCTTTTAAAATTCCACATTGCTCAATGGTACGGTGTTGCGAGCATTGTTGTTTTAAATGCGTTAGATCCTGCTTGAGATGTTCTAGGTTTCGAATCTTCTGAGAAACCTCTGCAAGATATTGATCAATCAGATGATCGACTTCCATACAGGTTTGATTCGGGTTCTCTGACATATCCTTGAGCTTTTGAATATCCTGCAAGGTAATGCCCAGTTCACGACAATGCTTTAGAAAGAGAAGTTCTGACAGCATCTGTTCAGAATAATGTCGATAATTGCCCGCCGTGCGTTTGGCTTTCTCAAGCAGCCCAATTTTTTCATAATAACGAATCGTATCCACAGATACGCCAGACTTTTTTGCCAATTGCCCAATTGTAAAATTTATCATGCTTGACTCTGGAGTTACTCTAGGGTTTTAAATCACTATAAAAGATTAAGTGAGAAAAGTCATGGCAGGATGTGGATGCAACACAACATGTTCACCAACACAGAAGATTAGTCCGAAGTTTCGTAGAGCTTTGTGGATCGCGCTCGTTCTAAATGCGCTGATGTTCTTTGTGGAAATTATTGGTGGTTCACATGCACGCTCTGTATCGTTATGGGCCGATGCGTTAGATTTTGCAGGTGATGCGGCTAACTATGCCATCTCATTGGCAGTGTTATCCATGACCCTGTATTGGCGCGCGACCGCAGCTTTAGTCAAAGGTATCACCATGGCGGCATTTGGTATTTTTGTGATTGTTAAAGTGTTTTGGTCATGGTGGCTGGGTGTTACACCTGAACCGATGCTCATGGGGGCGATTGGTGTACTTGCACTGGCGGTGAATGTGGTTTCTGCACTCCTGCTTTATGCATTCCGTGATGGTGATGCCAATATGCGTTCAGTGTGGTTGTGCAGCCGTAATGATGCGATTGCCAATATCGCGATTATTATTGCAGCTGTCGGCGTTTTTGGAACAGGAACCATGTTTCCCGATTTACTGGTCGCTTTTGTGATTGCTTATCTTGGTGTGTCTTCGGGGCTGAGCGTGATTAAACAGGCGAGAGCGGAAAGAAAAATGGATCAAGCTAATATCATGACTAAGGCTTAAAATATATTGTTCTTATTGCATATTTAAATGATAAGGGGAGATTTTTATAATCTCCCCTTATGTTTTATTCATTATTTTGGGTGAGTTCCAAAGCACGCTGATAAGCCACTTTCTTTTTAATACCAGTCAAATCAGCAGCCAGTTGCGACGCCGCTTTGACTGATAAATCCTGTAATAAGCGTTTTAACAACTCATCCAGTTTATCCTGTTCCATGTCTTTTTCTGCGGATGCACCGCCGACCACTACCACGATTTCACCTTTTTCTTGGTTGTGATCATTTTCAATAAAAGTGACCAGTTCTTTTAAGGTCATTTTCTTGATGGTTTCAAAGGTTTTGGTGATTTCACGAGCAAAACCTACTGGACGATCTTCACCAAAAACTTGGACCATATCTTGAATACACGCCAAAATACGATGTGGAGCTTCATAAAAAATGAGTGTTTGTGTTTCATCTTTGAGTTTCTCAAGTTGGCTAATTCGTTGAGACGCCTTTGATGGTAAAAAACCTTCAAAACTAAAGCGATCACTCGGTAAACCAACTGCACTTAATGCGGCAATTGCGGCACATGCACCTGGGACTGGAATCACACGAATCCCATGTTCTTGAGCTGCACGAACAAGTTTAAACCCTGGATCACTAATTAAAGGTGTTCCAGCATCGCTGATTAAGGCAACTGTTTCTCCATTTAACATTCTTTGGAGAAGTTGATCAATTTTGTTACTTTCGTTGTGATCATGGCACGCAGTGAGCGGAGTTGAGATATTATAGTGTTTGAATAATTGAGCAGATTGTCTAGTATCTTCTGCTGCAACCACCGAGACTGATTTTAAAATATCGATTGCACGAAACGTCATGTCATCCAAGTGCCCAATCGGGGTTGCTACAACAAATAATTGAGCACTCATAAAAGGTAACTCCATAATGTATTCAAAAAAATATTGGCTGCTACTGAGTTTGGCAGCATTGATTAGTCCAGCTTATGCGGACGTGTTGGTCATTCTACCTGAATCAGGTCCTATGGCGCGAGCTGGTGAAAGTATTAAACGCGGTTTCATGAGTGCTTATACAGCATCGGGAAGTAAAGAAAAAATTATTTTCGTGGATTCTGCAAAAAGTAACGTAAATCAAATTTTTAAAACTAGGGTTAATAAAAATACGAAATTGGTTGTTGGGCCATTAGGCCGATCTGATATTGAGGCGGTGATTAAACTAAAACCGAAAGTTCCTGTGTTAGCACTAAACGATGTGAATACACAAACTGAAAATGTATGGCAATTTAGTTTGGCTAAACAGCATGACGCTGAAGCTTTAAATAAATTACTCATCAAGGATCAAATCCAAACTTTATTGGTATTGCGTGAAGCTGGGACTGAGTCTGCGACAGAACTATTTATGATGTCACTCATGTCTCAGTCACATGCTGCGATAGAAGTGATTCATGAATTACCTAAAAAACTACCTAAAAAAACAGGATTGTTACTATTAGGGGATCATGAGTGGATGATGGAGCTTGGTTCATTACCAAAACAGAATATTTATGCAACTCCGATGAGTATCGAAGAGGGGAAATCTATTCCCATCGGATTACGTTTCTGTGATACCCCCGCTTTATATAATGGACAATGGGCTGACCTAATTGAGGCTTACAAAGAACAACCTGAGAATATGGCCTTTCAACGCTTGTTGGCATTTGGTGGTGATGCATGGACGCTTAGTCAGCAGTTCCTAGCCGGTGCTGATAACCAGCAATTTTCTTTTGTTGGACGAACGGGGGCTATTGAGGTGAATGCGGGCAAAATCAATCGACAGCCTTATTGCTTTGAACAGCAGAAAAAACACATCCAAATTTTAAAATAAGATATCTCACGCATGGAACAGCAAACAAATTCTATGGGGCAATGGGCTGAGGAAGCAGCAAAGACATTGCTCCATTCTCATGGGTATCAATGTATCAGTCAAAATTATCATTCACGTTTTGGTGAAATTGATTTAATCGTTAGGCGTGGTCAAGAACTTGTTTTTGTTGAAGTAAAAGCCAGATCCTCTGGGAGTTATGCTCATGCTTATGAGGTGATTACCCAAGCGCAAAAGCGTAAAATTATTAAAACAGCCAAATTCTTTTTACAACGTTATCCTAGTTATTATGACTTTGATTGTCGTTTTGATGTGATTTGTTTTGATTTTCCACAGAAAATTGCAAAAACAGTACAACCAGATTTTTCAAAATTGAAGTATGATCAGCAATGGATTGAACATGCATTTACTTTAGACTAATTCTGGCAATATGATCTAAAAGTAGGTGTGGAAGATTGAGCAAATGTGTGAATAGGGAGTCTGGCCAAGTGTTAAAACGTTTATCGATCACGTTACTTTGCGCTGCAAGTTTATCGGGTTGTGCGAGCTTTATTTCTGGCGGAACAGGGACTGCACCTGTTGGCACAAATAGTGGTGATCGTAGTCTAGGACAAGTTTTTATTGATTCTTCAATCAAACGTACTGCAAATGTTAATTTATACAAATTAGATCATCGTTTTAGACAGTCTCGCATCAATATTGAAAGTTTTCACAGCAACGTGCTTTTGACAGGTCAAGTGCCTGATCCATATTTAAAGCAACTTGCTGAGGATAATGTACGTGCAATGAGTGATGTCAAAGCGGTACATAACTATATTACAGTAGGCGATAAAGTTGGTTATAGCACGATCATGCAAGATGGTACGGTCACTGCAAATACACGTGGCTTGTTGATGAGAGCGCCTGTCGTATCGGACAGTAAGGTTTTAGTTCATACTGAAAATGGCGTGTTGTATGTGATGGGGCGTTTAAATACGGCTGAGATTAGAGATTTAGATGATGTCTTACAAAAAGTCGGCAATGTGAGTAGAATTGTGACTTTGGTTGATAATATCGACCAAACAGCAGGGACTTCAACGGCTCGAGTAGGGACAGCAACAACACAGTCTCTGGTTGAAACACCTGTAGCGATTGATCCTGATCAAGCTGAGCCTGTGACTATTACCCCAACTAATCCCTAATTTATGAAACAACTTATTCAACAAGTTCAAGAAAATGTTATACGGGCGAAAGACTTTTATAAAGAATTTCGTCTGTATGATTTTGCAAGTTATTCGATTAACTATTTAACACCTAAAGATACTTTCGAAAAGGAAGAACACCTTGCTTATGGATTAAAAGCACGCCAACGTTTAGATCTATATCGAAGTAAAAATGCCAAGCCACAAAAACCGCTGATTGTCTTTGTGCATGGGGGATCATGGCAGCATGGCAATAAGCGAGATTATTTGTTTATCGGTGAAACATTTGCCCGTGAAGGCTATGATGTCGCTGTGATCAATTATCATCTTGCACCTGAGCATATTTTTCCTGCTTTTATTGATGATATTGCACAAGCTATCCATTATCTGAATCAGAATCAAACGAAGTTAAAGATATCAACAGAAAATCTGATTTTGATGGGGCATTCCGCTGGTGCATTTAATGTGATGTCTGTGGTTTATTCTGCTCAAGCGAAGAACTTTAAATATAAAGATCAAATCAAAGCGATTGTTGGATTGGCAGGTCCTTATCATTTTGATTATAAAGGTGATCCACTTGCAGAACATGCCTTTGATCTGAATATTTCTTATCAACAAGTTATGCCATATTATTTTATTGAGCCTAATCAAATTAAGCATTATTTGTTAATAGCTGAACAAGATCAATTGGTAGAAAGAAGAAATACGCTTGATTTGGATATTGCACTCAGGGAAAAGGGTAATCATAGCCATATTTCGATTATTCCCAAGACTGGGCATATTACCATTGTTGCCACATTGGCAAGTTTGATGAGCCATTATTTCAAGACGAAACGGACTATTTTACATTTTTTGGACGAAGCATTGAATCCATGAAGTTATAAGAAAAGCATCGATTAGGATGCTTTTCTTTTTTCAGTCATCTGCATAATCATGCTATGAGCAATACTTCCTTTAAATGGGATCTGTGGTAACTGATCGAATTTAAAAAACTGAGCATCACTGATCTCTTCAAGTTGTAATTGGATCTCTCCAGACTCATATTCAGCATGAAAGGCAATCATCAAATTGCTCGGGAATGGCCACGGTTGGCTAGACATATAACTTATATTTTTAAGCTTTAGGCCAACTTCTTCCATTGTTTCACGTTGTACTGCTTCTTCTAAAGTTTCACCAACCTCTACAAAACCAGCGATCAAACCATACATATTGCCTTTGTTATGGGCTGATTTAGCAAGTAATACTTCATTGCTACCGCGTGTGATAATCGTGATTATACAAGGCTGAACACGTGGATATTGATGATAACCACAAGCTGGACAAATCATGGCATATTCTTTGGCATGAATTTCAGTACGATGACCACAGTGACTACAGAACTTATGATTACGACGCCATTCAAGCAGTTGTACAGCGCGACTGGCCTGTAGGAAATCTGATGTTGACCAAGTCTGAATCAAATCACGGATAGGAACAAGTTGAAAGCCTTCTGGGATGATTTCGCCTTCTAACAGGTCACGTGCAATGACATGATCATTTGGATGTATGGGAAGATCACTTGCTAACTTTTCAACTTTAGGCAGTTGAAAATTTTCATCGACTAACAGTTTTTGGTGTTGGAAAATATAAGCAAGTGATCGTTGAGACATTAGGCTGCTATCGTTTGTAATTGCTGACTATTTGATAATGCCACATCAAACATAGATTGCAATACAGGTTGTTTATTCCTTAAGTTATCCACCAACAAATCTAAACCTGCTACGACATTGAGTAGACAATTGATTTGTTCAGCATCTAATGCTTGGTTCTGCGCAAGACGGTGTTGAGCAAAATCTGCTGCACCTAATAATGCAGTTTGTTGTGCGGTACTACCTAAGAATTGGGCTGCACCTGACAGTTCTTTGAGGTAGTCAGGCAAAGCTTCAATGCTATGTGAGGTCGGATCTTGGGCATATAAGCTGAGAGTCTGCGTAAGCGTCTCGATTAATGTTTTCGTTTCAGTCAATAAAGCTTTATGTGCTTCATCTAAACGATCAAGTGAGATTTGTAGATTATTCACACGAAGCTGTAGACGGCTAGAGGTATAATTGCGCTCTAAAATACCAATTGAATTCATTGAAGCTAAAATACCATTCATTAATTGTTGAACTGAATTAGCATCGGTCAGGAAGTCAGAATGGCTTAGTTTTTCAGCTTGTTGTGTGATCTCTTTTGCAGCTTCATTTAAATTGAGAACTTTGAAAACATTGGCAAGTTGATTGAGCTTTTGCTGAATCTCTTGAGTTTTCTCTGTGGACATGTTTTGGTAGTTGTACTCAATTTCATTACGAATTTGGGCCATTTCATCCGTCATCAATCGGCTAACGGTATGAATGGTTTCATAGTCTGGACCATATAGATGACGACTCAATACTTGAAGCTGGGTGTCACTCAGTAACTCGTCACCAATATTGAGTTGATCACGAATGTGATGCGAAATATTGTTTTCTTGGCTGATACAAATCGATAATACATCCGCAAGATCACTGAGTTCAGCTGCATATGTAGATGGCTGGTTTAAAAACTTAGCAATATTGGTTTCGATTTGGATAAGCGTTCGTAACCGAGCTTCGGTAATAGAAAGCTCATCAATTAAACCTAAAGCAACGTTGACTAATTGCCAATATTGTTGGCTTTGTAGATCGGTAGATAATCCAGCTAGATAAACACCAACAAGTTTGATGCCTTGTAAATCAAGAGGAGTTTCTGTCTGTTTAATCAGTTTATGCAAACATAACTTATAAAGCTGATGAATGTATTGAGATTTCTCTAGTGTTGGAGCAAGTGGCAGATTAAAACGAGGACTAATCAGACTTAGTAGAGGCTGAATTGTTTGACCTTCTTTCGTTAATGGTTTGCCCAAAGCTAGTTCTAAACGATTCAAGGTATCGAGTAAGAACTGAGGAACTTTAACTTCGCGTAAACAAATAAACTCAATATAGCGTTTCAGCATCGTCGTACCTTCACTCAACGCAACCACATCACTGGTTTTAATTTGTTGAGGTTGGGCCATGATCTTACGCATAAGTTCACTTGAGTATCGGGTAATTTGCGATAAATGTGGCATATCAATCAGTGCAAGTACCTGAGTGCATTGCTCAAACTGATTGAGTGCATCATCTATTCCGAAGGGTAAAGCTTGTTCTTCGGCAAGGGTATTGACCGCTGTTTCTACCAATTTAATCGAATTGTCGATTTCATTTTTTATTATTAATAATGCCGTTGGGTCGAAATGAATCGAGGTTTGGTAAGACATATGACCTACACCTTTCCTGAGTTGTTATATCCATGGACCTCCTTTTGAGGAGGTCTAAATCACTTACAGTTAATATAACTTAACTTTGAAGGCTTGAAATATAAAAAGCGACATTGATTCAAAAATTTATTTTGCGAAAAGGCAAGGTTCTCCGTGTTTTTCTTCAAATTGTTTGACCCACGTCTCATGTTCATTTAACTCATGTTCAGATGGACGAATCACAGCTAAGTCAATTTGGACACGTTGACGTGTGGTTTTATTTTGATTTTGTTCATGTTGAGATAATGCATCGATGTCAAATGAAACCTGTCCACCTGTCATCGCAAGGTAAACATCGGCTAAAATTTCAGCATCGAGTAATGCGCCATGGAAGGTACGATCTCGTGCTGGGATCTCATAGCGTCTAACCAATGCATCCAAAGAATTTTTTTGTCCAGGATGCTTATTCTTTGCGAGTGCTAAGGTATCTGTAACTTCACATACCTCTGAAAGTAAAGGTAAACCAACACGTTTAAACTCCATATCTAGGAAGTTCATATCGAATGTTGCGTTATGCGCAATGATTTCAGCACCTTTTAAATAAGCAAACAGGGCATCTGCAATTTCAGCATACTTTGGTTTGTCTTGTAGAAATTCATCAGTGATACCGTGCACATCAACCGAGTCGCCTACAGGTTTTTCTGGATTAATATAAATATGAATCGAACTACCCGTGAGTTTACGATTGATCATCTCAATCGCTCCGACCTCAATGATACGATCACCATCTTGATAATAGAAACCCGTGGTTTCAGTATCGAGGATAAGTTGACGTGGGCCTTGCAACTTTAATTTAGCTTCGGTCACAACAATGTGTGGATGTTGATTCGTTACCAATGATTCCATAGTTTGAACTGGATTTTCTGCTTCAGCTTCATCTAGCAGAGTCACTGACCCATTTTCAGTATCTAACTCATCATTCATTTCATCTGTATCGAGGTCTAAACCCAAAGGATCATTCAAAAGCCAATCGGCTTCAGACTTTTTTATATCAGCGTTAGCCTGTGTTGATGCTTTGAGTTGTTGAGCAGTTTGTTCAGCCCCTAAGTTTGCGAGTTGATCCGCCATTTCATTGCCAGCATGACCAGCATGACCTTTGATCCAATTCCATTCGATATCACGATTGGCACAAACAGCATCTAATTTTTTCCAAAGATCTGGGTTTTTTACATCCTTCCAGTTTTTCTTCTTCCATCCATGAATCCATTCGGTAATCCCTTGTTTTACATAATTAGAATCTGTCCAAATGATAAGGTGTGCGTCGATTGGGCAAAAAGAAATACCTTCAATTGCAGCTTGTAGCTCCATACGATTGTTGGTTGTTTCTGCTTCACCACCGAACAGTTTATGTTCTTCATGTTCTGTAATGATATATGCACCCCAACCACCTAAGCCTGGATTGCCTTTACATGCGCCATCAACATAAAGAGTGATTGTTTGTGACATATTTGAACCTGAACAATATATGAGTAAAAAACTTGATCTATTTTGCAATAAAGTCAGCAAAAATAGCCGAAGAGAATATTAGCACTCCCTCGAATATCATGCATTGTAAAGCTAAAATCAGATGTTGTGAGTTACAAAACTCATGTTTTTTAATTTCTTGTAACATTTCCATGCAAATCACGTTAAATTATTGCCTTGTCTATGTAGCAGGCTTTACTACAATGGCTATCAAAGTAATAAACTAGCGTAAGTTGACTGGAAGATTTTATGTCTAAATCGAGCACATTGGTGTCGCGTACATCTGCAACATCATTATTCAAAATCACTGTACTCACTTCTGCTTTAGCTGCGCTGGGAATTACAACTGGCTGTTCTTCGACACCTCATTCTGCAAAAACCTCATCTTCTAAGCAACTTGGATCGGGTTATTTAGATGCGAGTAGCTTAGACTCGCTTGAAGATCTGTTATCTGCCACAGATATGCGTGCAGTAGAAGGTGATCGTCTACTCGTGTTGAAACATGGTGATGTGTGGAAGCGCATGACTGTGGGTTTCAAAATGGATTTGAATCATTGGGACTCGCGTATTGAAGCTCAGCGTGGTTGGTTTATTTCGCGACAACCATATTTGGATCGATTGAGTGCACGTGCTAGTCGCTATTTGTACCATACTGTTAAAGAAGCTGAACGTCGTGGCATGCCAACTGAATTAGCTTTGTTACCTGTCATTGAAAGCTCTTATGATCCAGCGGCAACAAGTAGTGCGGCTGCGGCAGGTCTATGGCAGTTTATCCCGAGTACGGGACGTATATATGGTTTACAGCAAACGAGTCTTTATGATGGCCGCCGTGATGTGGTGGAGTCTACACGCGCTGCCTACGAGTTCCTTGGGAGTTTATACAACCAGTTTGGTTCTTGGGAGTTAGCTTTAGCTGCTTATAACGCTGGTCCTGGTCGTGTACAACAAGCGATTAATCGGAATCGTGCTGCAGGTCTGCCGACTGATTATTGGTCATTAAAATTACCACAAGAAACCATGAACTATGTGCCACGTTTCTTGGCAGTTGCACAAATTATTAAAAATCCAAGTGCGTACGGGGTGTCATTGCCTCCAATTGCAAATCGTCCACACTTTCGTGAGGTGTCATTATCTGGACCTATGGCATTGAATGAAATTTCTACAATCACGGGTCTAAGTCGTGCTGAGTTATATGCATTGAACCCTGCACATCGTGGTGAAGTGATGGACCCAACGAGCCCGATGCGTATTTTGATCCCAGCAGATTTAAGCCCATCTATTGATGCTCGACTTCGTTCAAATAAATCATCTAGTGGTTTCTGGGCGAGTAAAACGCCACCACCAGCGATGAATACTTCATCAAATACAAGTACAACAGTTCGTACAACGACAAGTACGACTGCACCATCAAGTAACACCACAGTAAAAACAACACCAACGATGACGGCGAGTAGTACCACTACTCGTCCAAGTTCAACGACGACGAATACTAGAATCTCTACACCAAGAGGGTCTGATGCATTGGCTTCTTTTGCAGCAGCGGCAGATGTTCCAAGCGCACCACGTATTCCAGTAGCGGTTACACCAGCAGCCAATGTAAAACCAGTAAGCACCGAGCCACCGATTTCGGGCAAAGAACGTGAGCAAATTCTTGCAGCCATGAAAGCCGAAGGCCAGCAGAAATCAGTTACTCAAGTTTTAGAGCCGCAAGCCACACAAGCTGAAAAAGATCAGGTCGTTGCTGAAATCAAGGCAATTGCACCAAAGGGTACGGAGATCGTCGATCCGTTTGATGGAAAAATTAAGTTAACAGCGATTCAGACTAGCCAATCTGTAGCAGATGAAAAAGGACAAGAAGTAAGCAAAGGCTTTGCTTATCCAAGAAATCTAGTTGAAGATAAAGTTACTGCCAATAGCGAAGATGAAAAACGTAACCAAGGCAAACCTTATATTAGTACAGATACAGAAGTGGTTGTCGTCGCACCAAAAGGTAAGCGCAGTACTTATGTAGTACAACCAGGTGATACGTTGGCTGTTATTGCCCAAAAAAATAGTGTGAACTGGCGTGATATCGCAAAGTGGAATCAAATTGATCCTGCTGGTACTTTATTTGTGGGTACAAGCTTATATTTATATGATGCAAAGCCACAAGCTGAGACTACAAAAGCGACAGAAACTAAACCAGAAAGTTATGTGGTACAGTCTGGTGATAGTCTCACTAGTTTAGCCAGTCGTTTTGATTTAACGATCAAACAGTTGGCGGACTATAATAATTTATCTATTACGGATGGATTGTTGGTCGGTCAACGATTAACCTTAAAAGAACCAAAGAATAATCCCCGTACATCACAGCAAACTGCTCGTGCAACTGAAGCAAAAGCTGCGACCTCACAAAAAGTTGCGACTAAATCATATACGGTTAAACGTGGTGAGTATTTGAAACTCATTGCAGATCGTTATGCGTTGTCAAATCAAGAACTGGCAGATTTGACTGAAGGATTGTCGGCAACAAGTAGCTTGATGGTTGGACAGCGAATCAATGTCCCATTACAAGAAGTGGGTCAAACCGAAGAAACAACCAATACCAAGAATACTGTAAAACATGAAAATGTTACGGCATCAACCAGTTACAAGACAGAAAATTATACGGTGCAGCGTGGTGATACCTTGTCGAGTATTGCTACTCGATCAAAGATCACACTGAATGAGTTGGCGGAGTTAAACAATTTAAAAGCCAATAGTGGTATTCGCCTTGGACAAAGTTTGAAGATTCCTGCTGGCTCAACGGTGCCAGATCAGTATGTGGTTCAGTCAGGAGATAGCTTGAATGCGATTGCCAGCCGATATAATTTACAGGTAAGTTACTTGGCTGACTTGAATGGTTTAAAACCGACTTCAGGTGTGCGTATTGGACAGCGTCTGAAATTAACAGGTGAAGTCGCAAGTGTTGAAGCGCCAGCACCTGCGGAGCCAACGAGAAATAATTCTGCTGCTACAAGCAGTCGCAATACAAATACTGAGCAATATACCGTGAAAGCAGGTGAATCTTTAAATAGTATTGCGAACCGTTTGGGAATGACAGGCCGTGAACTTGCTGACTTAAACCAGCTGCGTGCCAATACAGGTTTACAGCGCGGTCAAACCATCTTGATCCCGAAAACAGTAACTGAATATCGTGTTAAACGTGGTGATACTTTAATTGGGTTGGCAAGTCGCTATGGGATGCAAACCACAGCATTGGCTGAAATGAATGACTTGGCTCCGAATACACAGTTACGTATTGGTGACGTGATTAAAGTTCCAAATCTATAAGGATATATATGCACTTGTCTCATGGAAGAGCACAAACTCTCATCCTTTTATTTGGTCTAGGGTTGGGTAGTCAATTTAGTTTGGCTGCTCAACAAACGACGCCTTTTTTGGCAGTACATGCAACGCCTCAGTACACCCATTTAAAAGTGATGCCTTATGCAAATGCAAATGCGCCTAAGGGCGGGATGTTGAGCCAGTCGAGTAATGGCACATTTGATAACCTAAACAGTATGAATGGCAAAGGCAGCTCAACAGATGGTATCAACTATCTATTTGATACCTTGATGGATCGTTCGCTGGATGAGCCAAATGTGATGTATCCACTGCTTGCAGAAAAGGCGACATACGATCCACATAAACCTAAATTTGTGATTTTTTATCTTAATCCCAAGGCTCGGTTTAGCAATGGAGATGCACTGACAGCTGAGGATGTTAAATTTACCTTTGATACTTATCAAGAAAAAGCCAATCCGGGCTTAAAGATGTATTTGTCGGATTTGGAAAAGACAGAGGTTCTATCGAAATACCAAGTCAAATTTACCTTTAGATCGGATGATAATGCTGAAATGCCATTAATCGTCGCAAGCTTACCGATCTATTCCAAGAAAGATTGGCAAAATAAAGACTTTACCCGTGTCACCATGCAACCGATCTTAGGGTCAGGGCCGTACTTGATTGATCGGATTGATGCCGGGCGGAGTATTACCTACAAACGTAATCCGAATTATTGGGCAAAGGATTTGCCTGTAAATCGTGGACGCTATAATTTTGAGCGTCTCAGATATGTGTATTATCGTAATTTGGATGTCACTTTTGAAGGGTTTAAATCTGGTCAATTCACATTACATGAAGAGAATATCTCACGCCGTTGGGTCACTGAGTATAACTTTCCAGCGGTACAAGATGGTTTGATTAAGAAATATAATGCCAATTTATCTAAGCCTTTGGATTTTCAAAGTTTCGTATTCAATACCCGACGTAAACCTTTAGATGATATTTACCTACGTAAAGCATTGAGTTATGCCTATGATTTCGAGTGGCAAAATAAGGCTTTGTTTTATGGGCAGTATCAACGTTTGCAGAGTTACTTTGCCAATAGTGAGTTAGCGGCAGTTGGGCGACCATCAGCAGCAGAAATGTCCATTCTTAACCCTTATTTATCTAAATTAAATCCATTGATGCAAAAAGGTGTATTGGTTGATTGGAAATTTCCAGCTTCTGATGCAAGTGGCTTTAATCGACAAAATTTATTGTTTTCTCGTCAAATATTGCAAGACGCAGGTTATACCATCAAAAATGGTCGCTTACTTGATCATCAGGCTAAGCCAGTTGAAATCGAAATTTTAATTCACCAAGATGGTTTACAACGCACGCTAATGCCTTTTGTTCGTAATCTGAAGCGTTTAGGGATAACGGTGAATATTCGGCATGTGGATGTGCCACAATATATAGAAAGAATGCGCCGTAGTGACTTTGATATGACCACGATGCGTTTACCGCAGACGATTACACCAGGTAAGGAACAGGCTCAGTTTTGGAGTAGCAAGGCCGCAGATGAAGAGGGAAACTATAATTTTGCGGGTATTAAAAATCCAGCCATTGATCAAGTGATCCAAAAGATCATTGCTGCTGAGAGTCGTGAACAGGTGGTATTACATACACGTGTATTAGACCGTTTATTGCGAGCAGGTTATTATCATATTCCAACTTATGGTAAGCCAGAAACATGGTTAGCATACTGGGATATGTACCAACAGCCACAACAAAAACCAAAATTGTCAGTTGGAGTTGATTATTGGTGGATAGATGCTGAAAAAGCAAAAAAAGTAGGGCAATATTTACGTAAAAAATAATCAGTCTAAACGATAGGAATAAGATTGATGGGAACATATATATTAAAACGGCTATTATTGATTATTCCAACTTTGTTTCTGATTTTGTTGATTAATTTTGCTGTGATTCAAATTGCACCAGGCGGGCCAGTTGAGCAAGCGATTCAACAAGCACAAAGCTTCCAAGGGGTGGGGTTGTCTGGCGGAGAAACAGCACAGGGTTCCCAAACTCAGTATCAAGGGGCAAGAGGACTCAGTGCGGATATGGTGGAGCAAATCAAAGCGCAATATGGCTTTGATAAATCAGCACCTGAACGTTTTTGGCTGATGCTCAAGGGATATTTGTCCTTTGATTTTGGTACCAGTTTCTTTAAAGATAAACCTGTGACGCAGTTGCTCTATGAAAAAATGCCAGTCACCATTTCTCTTGGGTTATGGAGTACTTTATTAATTTATTTGGTCTCTATTCCATTAGGAATCCGTAAGGCCAAACAGCATGGCTTAGTGTTCGATAAATCGACTTCATTATTATTGGCAGTGGGCTATGCCGTCCCATCTTTTGTATTTGCAGTATTATTGATTGTATTCTTTGCAGGTGGCAGTTATTTCCAGTGGTTTCCGCTACAAGGATTGGTATCTGAAAACTTCGCTCAGTTGAGTACATTGGATAAAATTAAAGATTATTTCTGGCATATGAGTTTGCCATTGTTAAGTATCGTATTGGGGGGCTTTGCGGGTTTAACCTACCTCACCAAATACTCCTTCATGGAAGAGTTAAATAAGCAATATGTACTCGCTGCACGCTCTAAAGGTTTAACTGAAAATCGCGTGTTATATGGGCACGTATTTCGTAATGCCATGCTTATCGTGATCGCAGGATTGCCCGAAGCTTTAATTGGCATTTTCTTTGTTGGTAACCTCTTTATCGAAATCATCTTTAATTTGGATGGGCTTGGATTGTTGGGTTTTGAAGCCATCGTTCAACGTGATTATCCAGTTATTTTTGGTACTTTGTTTTTGTTTACTTTGCTTGGTCTGATTTTACGTCTGGTCAGTGATGTATTGTATCAGGTGATTGATCCTCGTATTAACTTTGATTCACGAGGAGCGAAATAATGTCACCTGTGATGCAAGCACGTTTAGATCGATTTAAAAAAAATAAACTGGGTTTTCGCTGTTTTATTTTATTTACGATTATTTTTATTTTATCTTTGGCTGCCGAGTTTATTGCCAATGACAAACCGTTATTGGTGAAATATCAAGATAGTTTTTATTTTCCTGTCTTTAAAGATTATCCAGAAACCACTTATGGCGGCATCTTTGAGACAGCAACGGATTATCAAGATCCTGCTGTTCGTGAACTCATCTCCGCTCAAGGCTGGATGATTTCTCCAATTGTTCCATTTTCATATCAAACACCAAATCTGGACTTAACTGTTCCTGTACCGTCGAAACCAACGGTACAAAACTGGTTAGGCACAGATGATCAGGGGCGTGATGTGTTGGCTCGGGTATTGTATGGCTTACGAGTATCTCTGTTATTTGGCTTTGCTTTAACGATTTGTGCGGCAGTGCTAGGCATCATTGTCGGTGCAATTCAGGGCTATTATGGCGGTTGGATTGATTTGCTTGGGCAACGTATTCTCGAAGTTTGGGGTGGGTTGCCGATGCTGTTTATGGTGATGATCCTCGTGAGCATGTTCACCCCAAATGTATACTGGCTTTTTTTGATTATGCTGTTATTTGGTTGGACTGCTTTGGTCGGGTTGGTTCGCGCTGAGTTTCTACGTGCGCGAAACTTTGATTATGTGCGTGCTGCTCGAGCATTGGGCGTTAGGGATCGTACAATTATTTTTCGACATATTTTACCGAATGCCATGAGTTCAAGTCTGTCGCAATTACCATTTATGTTGACAGCAAATATTACGGCATTAACTGCACTGGATTTTTTAGGTTATGGTTTGCCACCAGATGCAGCTTCACTTGGTGAGTTATTACTACAAGGGAAAAATAATTTAAATGCACCTTGGTTGGCATTGTCGGGCTTTTTTACACTCGCAATTGTGTTGTCATTATTGATTTATATTGGGGAGGCAACACGTGATGCATTCGATCCAAGACAATGATTTAAAAAAAGATCATGTACTCAATGTTAAACAATTAACTGTTACGACAGAGACAGGCCAAGTTTTAGTTGATCAATTGAGTTTCGATTTAGCTGCGGGTGAAACAGTCGCAATTGTTGGTGAGAGTGGTTCAGGAAAATCAGTTAGCAGTTTGGCCTTGCTCGGATTGTTACCGAGCCATTTAAATATTCAGGGTCAAGCATATCTGAACGATCAGGACTTATTGGCTTTAGATTCAATCGCATTACGTCAAATTCGTGGGCAAAAAATTGCCATGATTTTCCAAGAGCCGATGACTGCCTTAAATCCTTTACATCGTGTGGAGAAAATTATTGGTGAAACATTATTGTTACTGGGTTGGCCAAAAACAAAAGTAAGAGAAAAGGTCATTGCCTTATTAAATGATGTGGGCATACCCGAACCTGAACAAAAATTACGTCGTTATCCCCATGAGTTGTCAGGTGGGCAAAGACAGCGCGTGATGATTGCAATGGCATTGGCACTTGAACCAGACATTCTGATCGCAGATGAGCCAACAACAGCACTGGATGTAACTTTACAAACACAGATTTTAAATTTGCTGAAACAGTTACAGCAACAACGTAATATGGCGATGATTCTGATCAGCCACGACTTGAATCTGGTCAAACGTTATGCCAATGATGTCATTGTGATGAATAAAGGGCGAGTCGAGGAACAAGGGTCGGTCACTGAGATTTTTTCTCGTCCTCAAGCAAGTTATACCCAGCATTTGCTGGATCACGATTTTGGCCAGGCACTTACTTTTACAGAGACTCAAACGATTCTTGAGCTAGATCAGCTAGGCGTAAAGTTCCCGATTAAACAGGGGTTATTAAATCGAGTAAAAGATTATTTTACTGCTGTAGAGCCGTTAGATTTGACCTTGGCACAGGGCGAGTCTCTAGGAGTTGTGGGTGAAAGTGGTTCTGGAAAATCAACTTTGGCTTTGGCTATTACACGTTTGATTGAAAGTGAAGGGCAGATTGTTTTTCTGGGCAATGATTTGAATCAGCTCAATGAGAAAAAATTGCGTCCTTTGCGTACAGATTTTCAAATCGTGTTTCAAGATCCATTTAGCAGTTTAAATCCTCGTATGACGATTGGACAGATTGTTGGTGAAGGATTGGCACTTAAAGCACTGGATCAAGCTGTTGTTGATCAACAGATTGAACAGACGCTTGAAAAAGTAGAATTACCGATTGATTTTAAAAATCGTTATCCCCATGAGTTATCGGGTGGTCAACGGCAAAGGGTTGCATTGGCACGTGCTTTAGTTTTACAGCCCAAACTGATGATTTTGGATGAACCAACCTCGGCACTGGATCGCACCACACAAAGAGCGATTGTGAAGCTGTTGAGACGATTACAACAGCAAGAGCAGATTAGTTATATTTTTATCAGTCATGACTTGCAAGTCGTCAAAGCGCTTTGTCAAAAAGTGATGGTGTTGCGACATGCAAAACTGATGGAATATCAAGCCACTGAATTGCTTTTCTCACAACCTCAAACTGAATATACCCGTCAGTTAATCGCAGCGAGTCAGTATTAGTCTTGTAATTAAGTTGACATGTGATATTGTCAAATTATAGCAAGGTTACTTGACACCATAAATAATTGGATTAAATTAGAGTAATTGCTCTAATTTTGATAGCAGAGGATGACCATGAGTCAGATTGCAGACAGTATTAAGATTCGTAATACAACATTTAAAAATCGCATCATCAAAGGGGCGATGAGTGAAGCATTAGCCAACCATGATGGACAGCCGAATGAGTTGCATATTGGTTTGTATGAGGCATGGGCAAAAGGTGGTTTGGGTTGTGCGATTACTGGCAATGTCATGGTCAACATTGCTGCAAAGAATGAACCTGGTGTTGTTGCTATTGAAACCGAACGCGATTTGGCTAAATTACAGCAATGGGCTGCGGTAGGTAAAAAATACGGTATGGTGCAATTGATTCAATTGTCACATCCTGGTCGTCAATGTCCTAAGGGATTAAATAAAGAAACTGTCGCACCTTCGGCTGTTCCTTTTAGTCCAATGTTAGCCACAATGTTTGGTACACCTCGTGAACTCAGACATGACGAAATCTTAGATATTATTCAACGCTTTGCAACAGCTGCTGCCATTTGTGAGAAAGCTGGTTTTGAAGGCGTGCAGTTACATGGTGCTCATGGCTATTTGATCAGTCAATTTTTATCACCACTGACCAACAAGCGTACTGATGAGTGGGGTGGTTCTATCGAGAATCGTATGCGTTTCTTGTTAGAAATTTATAAAGCTGTTCGTGCAGCAACATCTGATGATTTTATTATTTCTGTAAAACTCAACTCTGCCGATTTCCAGCGTGGAGGAATCACCGAAGAAGATGTGATCAATGTATTTAAAACGATTGATGCTGCTGGTATTGATCTCATTGAAATTTCAGGTGGTACTTATGAAGCACCAGCGATGGCAGGTGCGAAAGCAGAAAAACGTAAAGCAAGCACGATTGCTCGTGAAGCTTATTTCTTGGAGTTTGCTGAGAAAATACGTCAGCACGTGTCTTGTAAGTTGATGGTTACAGGTGGCTTCCGCACCGTGGAAGGCATGAACGCTGCGCTTGAAAGCGGTGCATGTGACTTTATTGGTATTGCTCGTCCATTGGCCGTTGAAACAGATTTAACAGATCGTTTGATTGCAGGGCATGACGTGCGCTACGCCGTAAATCAAATTAAAACAGGTATTCCTTTTGTCGATAAAATGGCAATTATGGAAATCATTTGGTATGCAGCACAGTTCAAAGCGATTGGACAGGGCAAAAAACCAAATCCTAAATTATCACCATTACTGGTATTCTTAAATTATGCGAAAGGAAATATTAAAGCGGTGGTCAAAGGACGCGTAAACTCTCGAAAATCAGCATAGTATTTGGGACTCTTCGGAGTCCTTTTTAATTTTTGATGAATAAATAAAATAAATTTCATTTAGAATATTTCTTTTAAAAGGGGAAATATCTATGACTTGGATTATTATTTTTATAATTCTATGCGCAGTTTTTGTATTAGCTTTTGGAAATGTTAATAAGGGGAATAAAAAAGGAGAGCGTAACCCTATAAAAGGACGATGTATCATCTCCATGAATGAGCAACCAACATTTTTGAGACTTAGAGAAGCTTTACCAGAACATATTGTTTTAGCTCAGGTTGCGTTTAGCGCATTTATGACTGCTAAAGGATATGCAACACGCAATCTGTTTAATCGTAAGGTGGCTGATTACGTTGTATTAGATAAGCAATTTAATGTTGTGGCTATCGTAGAGCTTGATGACTCATCGCACAAAGGAAAAGAACTAAAAGATGCTGAGAGAGATGCTTTAATTGCTGAAGCTGGCTATCGGCTAATTCGTTATCAAAGAACACCTGATCTTGATCAAATAAAAAAGGATTTTGGGATTGGTTTGAGCAGCGTATCGATAGCTTTACCTAATACATTACCTAAAACTGATTTTGTGTCCGATGCATTTGTAATTGAAACAGAATCAACTGAACAAAAAGTGATTTAATCTACTAGCAATAAAAAAGCCACTGTCGGTATGATGCAGTGGCTTTTTTGAATTTGGCGTCCCTACGGGGATTCGAACCCCGGTTACCGCCGTGAAAGGGCGATGTCCTAGGCCTCTAGACGATAGGGACTTCTTGAGGTGGGTGTATATTAGGGTTCTGTCACCAAACTGTCAAGAAGGTGAGGAGACAGTTTGTTCAAAATATAGCAAAACAGTTCGGCTGTCTTTTGAGTATCGTACAAAGCAGAGTGTGCTTCTTTACCATCAAACTCAATACCCGCTTGGATACATGCTCTTGCTAAAACTGTTTGACCAAACATGACCGCACTCAGTGTCACCGTATCAAAGACTGAAAAGCTATGAAATGGATTTTGATTTTTAGTGCCAGAACGCGCAATCGCGGCTTGTAGGAAACCAAGATCAAAGTGAGCATTATGACCAACCAATACCGCATGTGTGCAATGTTGCGCTTTTCGTATTTCATTGAGTGATTTGAAAATACGGCGTAATGCTGAACGTTCATCCTCAGCCATTGCAACGCGCATAGGGTTAAATGGGTCAATACCAATAAAGTCGAGTGAGCGACGGTCTAGATTAGCCCCTTCAAAAGGGTTGATATGTGCCTGAAATGAGGGACCCGGTACAAATTGTCCATGTTCATCATAGACAATTGGAATACAGGCGATTTCAAGTAGGGCATCAGTTTGGCAGTTGAAACCTGCTGTTTCTACATCAACAACAACAGGTAAAAAACCACGAAAACGCTGACCAATTACGGGAACTTTGTTTTCTTCTGTCACACTTTTCTCCATTGCAGTGTTTTGCCTGCATGAAGTGGAATAATTTTTTGGTCTTCTAGGTAATCAAAAGACTCAGCGACGGTATGTTCTTCTTTGACCAAGGTAATGGTTGACGTATTACGTGGTAAACCGTAGAAGTCAGCACCAAATATGCTGGCGAAGCCTTCTAAACGTTCTAACTTACCTACTTGATCAAAAGCTTGAGCATATAGTTCAATCGCATTTGGTGCGCTATAGCAACCTGCACAGCCACATGCATTCTCTTTAGCATTTTGTGCATGTGGTGCACTATCTGTACCTAAGAAGAATTTCGGACTGCCGCTCGTTGCCACTTCCAATAAAGTTGTTTGGTGTGTTTGACGTTTTAAAATAGGTAAGCAATAAAAATGTGGTTTCACGCCTCCTACCAACATATCATTACGGTTAAACAATAGATGTTGGGGAGTAATCGTTGCGGCAACATTACGATCTTGTTCAAGAACAAAATTTGCTGCATCGCTGGTTGTGATATGTTCAAGTACGATTTTAAGTTTTGGAAATTGTTTGAGTAGTGGTGAGAGAATTTCGTCTAAAAATCTTTTTTCACGATCAAAGATATCAACATGGTTGTGAGTTACTTCACCATGTAATAACAATGGAACTTGATGCTCTTCGAGTTGTTCAATCACCGCATAAACTTTGCGAATGTCACTTACACCACTATCGGAGTTTGTTGTTGCCCCAGCAGGATAAAGTTTGATGGCATTGACATGATCAGATGCTTTGATTTTTCGAACTTCATCAGGAGAGGTGTGATCAGTAAAATACAGCACCATACGTGGATCAAAATGAAGGCCTTCTGGAACATGGGCAAGAATACGCTCACGATACGCTAAAGCTTCATCCACAGTTTTGACAGGCGGAACCAAATTTGGCATACAAATTACGCGGGCAAATTGTTTTGCTAAATCAGGTACTGTACGTTTTAAAGCTAAACCATCACGCAGGTGTGCGTGCCAATCATCGGGTTGTAAAAGAGTAAGTGTATTCAAGGTGCACTTCAAACTTAAAAATAATACAAATAATAATGCATAAAGTGTGAAAATGGTAACTACAATTACGGATAAGTGGTTAAGTAAAGTTCATGACAAAATGAGAATTTGTGTTATTTTTATGCGGTATAAGGATGCCGAATTATAAGAAGAGTAAAAAGGATGGAAAATCAATATGATCTTGAGCAGTTAAGGAGGTCCAAAGAAGCACTTGAACAGCTTGTTGCTCAGCATTTTAAATCAGGACGGACACATCATGCTTTACCTCCAAAATTAGAACATGATTTTTGGAAGTTTAATCTTGAGCGGACACGTATCAACGCCATTCAGTTTTTTGGTCAGGGCGTAATTACTTATACGATTTTTGTTCTGCTGATTTTACCGTCTAACTATATCGTCATCCAAGGCACTGAAGATTTTCTCTCAGACTTTGTATATAGCATACTCAGTTTGATTGTCGTTGGTTTGGCTTTATTTCTATTTTGGGCATTCGCTCGATTCAGAAAGTTTAGCCGCCTATTTTATCCAGCAGTCTGCACACTGGTTTTTTGTACAATTGTTTTTACATCTATTTTGATGATGAGTGTATCCAATGTCGTACTTCAAAATCAGGCAATGGTGTTGATTGCTTTTCTGTATATGCTTGGCTTTATTCTTAGCGGTATTAAACCATTACATATGCTGATCATAGGAACTTGTGCGGCAATCGTCATTCTCTTTTTCCTTTATTTATTTGATGTTTCTTATGATTTATTGATGATTGGTCGAACCTTTATTGGCAGTATTTTGTTGGGGTTTTCGATTAGCGTGATGTTGACTTCGAAAGAACGTCGGATTTTTGTAAAATCAAAAATTTCTGAGATTGATGAGAAAATATTACGCTTGCAGGCTTCAGAACTTTTACATTTAAGCCAACATGACGATCTAACCAATGTTTCCAATCGCCGTACTTTTGAAGAGATGTGTACATATTATTATGACTTAGCATGCCAAGAACAAAAACCACTGGCTGTGTTATTTATTGATATTGATTATTTTAAAAACTATAACGATTTTTATGGACATCAAATGGGCGATCATGCGATCTCTGAGATCGCCAAGACAATCAAAGGTTCCATTCGACATATGGATTTTATTGCACGTTATGGTGGAGAGGAGTTTGTGGTACTTTTACCTGAAACACCTGCACAAGGTGCATATGCTGTAGCTACAAATATTTATCGTGCAATTGATCGGTTGATGATTCCACATGCAAAGTCCTTGGTATCTAATCATGTGACGATCAGTTTAGGTATCACCGTATTCAACGGTAATCGAGCGATTAGCCAAGAGCTGCTCATTGATACGGCAGATAAAGCACTCTATAGAGCAAAGCAATTGGGACGTAATCAGATTTATTATCAGCCTTTACCTAATCTTCAAGAGCATCTACAAAAATAAAAAACCGAATATCAGTGTTGATATTCGGTTTTTAATATTTTTGGATGATACAAATTATTCTAAGAAGCGAACTGTTACACCAGCACGTACTTTATTACCAAGATCATTTGCGTCCCAGTTGGTTAGACGAATACAACCATGTGAAGTATTTTTAGAGATCATTGATGGATTCGGAGTACCGTGAATGCCGAACGATCTTTTGCTCAGACCAATCCAAATGTTACCTACAGGGCCATTTGGACCCGGTGGCAGTGATAATGGTTTAAGATTTTTACCTTGGACAAAGTTAGATGGTGAGTAGCTATACCATGGGTTTTTAGCAACACCAGTTACTTTGTAAGTACCTGTTGGAGAAGGCGTGCTTGTACTGCCAATTGTTGCAGGAAACGAAGCGATCATTTGATTGCGACTGTTAAATAAATACAGTTGTTTTGCACCTTTGTGTGCAACGATTAAATGAATATCTTCAGGTAAATCATTACGGACATTGGCTACAATAATTTTTTCACCCACCTTGTTAAAGTTTGCTCTAGGATTAAGCTGTCTTAGAAAACGCTCATCCATATGGAACTTTTCACCTAACATTTCAGTTACGCGGGTGTAATACAATCCTTTCATTTTTGCTTGTAAGGCATAGTCTGTTGGAATTGATTCAGCATAGGGACCTTTGAGGTCCGCTTCTGTAATTGTATATTCAACATAAGCAGGTTTAGTTTGTTTCGCTACTAAGGCATCCCATGTTTCTTTGGTGAGTTGTCCTGTAGGCGTTAAACCATTCATCTGTTGAAATGATGCAATTGCTTTTAACGTGTTTTGACCATTAGAACCATCGATTGCACCCGGTGAAGCATGTGCGTTATTCAACATAACATGAGCACGCGCATACACAGGTAACTGGCGTCTAGGCATGTCTTCATACCATTCAGCCGAATTAATTGCATCCATAGTCCAAGATGCAGGAACTTCAGGTGCTTGAGATGGTGTTTTAGTCGCTGTTGTTGCTGTATCTAGCGTAGCTTCGCGTGCTGGTGCAGCTGTTACAGGTACTTCAGGCGTGTTTTCTATTGTTTGAGCAACATTGGCTGCTGGATTTGGGCTAAGCTGTGGCTCAGATGCAGCAGAAGAAACCGCACTACTGCTTGATGCGGCATAATCAATTGCCAAAGGATCAATCGGATCTTGGACTGCGGAAATTTTTTGCGGTTTTAATGGTTGCTCAGTTGTTGGCGCAGCAAAAGCAACATTAGCAAGAATACAACTTAAACTCATAGCGAGTAATGAGCGAACAAACATGTAATTCAACCTTAAGAATTATTCATATTGAGATATAAGACTTTGCAAGTATTACAGAAAATACTCAAGCTTGCAGTAGCAATTTTGTGACCAGACAATTTTTTCGTCATCAAAATAGATCAACGGTATACGTGGTTATATATCTTAGGTGATTTTTGTTATCATGCCTTTCACATGAAAGATTATAGAGATTGGTAATGACAACGTTGAAAAATGATCGTTTCTTACGAGCTTTGCTACGTGAACCTGTAGACACCACGCCAGTATGGATGATGCGTCAAGCAGGGCGTTATTTGCCAGAATATCGAGAAACTCGTGCAGAGGCAGGGGATTTTCTTTCTTTATGTAAAAATACGGATTTTGCTTGTGAAGTGACATTACAGCCTTTACGCCGTTATGCACTTGATGCCGCTATTTTATTTTCAGATATTTTAACTGTACCAGATGCTTTGGGTTTAGGCTTATATTTTGAAACAGGCGAAGGTCCGAAGTTTCATAAAACAGTGCGTACCGAACAAGATGTCGCGAATTTACCTAAATTAAATGCAAAGTCTGATCTTGCTTATGTAATGAATGCTGTTTCAACAATTCGATCTGCTTTAAATGGGCAAGTACCATTGATAGGTTTTTCTGGTAGTCCATGGACTTTGGCAACCTACATGATTGAAGGTGGATCGAGTAAAGAATTTCGTTTTACCAAGCAAATGATGTACGCACAACCTGAAGTGCTACACGCATTGCTTGATCACCTTGCGGATTCAGTCATTGATTATTTAAATGCACAAATTGATGCGGGTGCTCAGGCAATCCAAATTTTTGATAGTTGGGGTGGCGCACTTGCGCATCGTGAGTATGTTGAATTTTCATTGAATTATATGACCAAGATTATTGCTGGGCTTCAACGTGAAAAAGACGGAAAGCGTATCCCGATTATTGTTTTCACCAAAGGTGGTGGGCAGTGGTTAGAAACCATGTTGACGACGGGTGCGGATGCTTTTGGTCTTGATTGGACAACACCGTTATATACGGCACGTGATGTTGTTGCTGGTCGTGCTGCGCTACAAGGGAACTTAGATCCAGCTGTACTTTATGGTTCTGCTGCTTCTATTGAGAAATCTGTTAAAGTGATGCTTGATGATGCATATCAAAATGGTGAAAAGACAGGCTATATTGCAAATCTAGGTCATGGAATCACACAGTGGGTTGATCCTGCTCAACCCAAGATTTTTGTTGATACAGTGCATGAATACAGTGCGAAATATTTGGGTTAAATGATTAGAGGCTGAAATGCCATCAAATCCTAATCATTTTTGAAAGGTTTATTTTGTGCCGTTATTTTTAATCTCACTCGATTTCATGACTAAGGCAGCTTCTGCTGCCTTATTTGGTATATTGCTTTTAATTGCTTTCGCAGTCACAGCACCGATGGGAAGCCATGAATATTATGGATTTTTTCGTTATGACTATTTGTTATTTTATGCATTGATTATCCAAGTTTGTTTGATCTATTTAAAGTTGGAATCATGGGCAGAAGCAAAAGTGATTGCTTTATTCCATATCCTTGCAATGGGGATGGAAATATTTCTTACGCACCCTGCAATTGCGTCTTGGCAGTATCCACAACCAGCAGTATTTAAATTGCTGACAGTTCCTTTATTTGCTGGCTTTATGTATTCAGCCGTGGGAAGTTTCTTTGCACGTTCTTTGCGACTTTATCAAGTTTCTTTTGAAAACCTGCCCACTTTTAGCAATATGTTGTTATTGGCAGTATTGTCTTATCTCAACTTTATGACAAAATTTTTCATTCCAGATATTCGTATAGGATTGTTTATTTGGAGTGTGATGATTTTTTGGAAAACGAAAATATATTTCCAACTAAAGCAACACCGTTTCAATGTCCCGATGTTGCCAATTTTATTATTGCTCGCATTTATCATTTGGGTTGCTGAAAATATCAGTACCTTTTACAAAATTTGGCTATATCCAAGTCAAGTCGATGCTTGGCATATGGTTGGATGGGGTAAATTAGGCTCTTGGTATCTATTATTGTTATTGAGTTTAGTACTTGTACTTAAAATATTAGGTGTTCGTGATCGAAAAGGAGTTTGGAAATTACATTAATCCATTTTTTCGGTTTGTATAATGGATAATATAGATATTCAAACGGTGATTTATTAATATTTCAGTAATATTAAAAATTTTATTTGCTAAAAAACCTGAACCTCGCTATTTTAATCTGTGTCTGTGAGATGTCACAGCACATTAGTAATAACAAATACTAAAGAATAATTGATACTGGAGACTTTTCCGATGTTAAAAAAAATTGCATTAGCTGCATTACTCGCTGCTGGTTCAACTGTCGCAATGGCTGATAATGATGTAGGTTGTGGTGTTGGTACACAAGTATGGGCAGGTAAAAAAGGTGTGGGTCCTAAAATCCTTGCTGCAACGACCAACGGTATTTTTACTAACCAATTACTCGGTATTACTTTTGGTACATTGGGCTGCCGTCAAGGTGGAACAGTGACTGCACAAGTGGTTCAGTTCACCAATGAAAACTCTGAATCTTTGGCGCGTGATATGGCAGTTGGTCAAGGCGAAAGCTTAAATGTCCTTGCTGAACTTATGCAAATTAAATCTGAAGACAAAGCACGTTTCTTTGCAGTTTCTAAAGCAAACTTTGCTGAGATTTATTCAAGCAAAAACCAAAACACACTCCAAGTTTTGGATTCTTTACAAAACGTAATGTCAAATGATGATGTATTAAAAGCTTACGTTTAATCTATCGCATTTAAAAACCCTGTCCTAGTGACAGGGTTTTCTTATAGTCAATCCGAATTATATTTAAAATATTTGTTGCTGAATGAAATTTTTAACTTTTGCGATTACAGCTTTTTTATCTCATGTTGCACATGCGGCGATTGAGCCAAATATCAATAATTACCAGCAAATTGCTGAACAGAAGAAATTAGACCAGCATATTACGTGGCAGCGTTTAATGTATGCGGAGCAAACAAATAAAAGCGAAGTCACTTATAAAGGATATTTTTACGCCAATGATGGGCAGACAAATTTACTCAATGAATTAAAAGCAGATATTCAAGCCTTATTTATTGCATCTAATGATAATCAATCGATTCGTTGTAAATTTCCTGCACGAAGTCGTTGGTTGATGCAACAGTTAAACATCGATTCAAAACAACTTCCAGCGGTGAACTGTCCTGAATTCGATGAATGGATCAACCAAATTAATCCTCACAAAGCAACATTGATTTACGCAACAGATTTTATGGGTAATCCGAGCTCTATGTTTGGACACACCTTATTGCGTTTAGATCCCAAAGATCAACAACAATTAAACTTAGTCTCTTATGCAATTAATTATGCAGCAACGGTAAATAATCAAGACAATTGGTCTTATGCATGGAAGGGTCTAACTGGTCAATATCCCGGCGAATATTCTTTGATGCCATATTACCGTAAAGTAAAAGAATATGGTGATTTTGAAAGTCGTGATTTATGGGAATATGAGCTCAATTTGACACCAGAAGAAACACGATTCTTAGTTGAGCATATTTGGGAAATGCAACATGTAAGTTTCCCTTACTATTTTGTGAGTGATAACTGTGCATATCGTTTACTCGGGTTAATTGATTTAGTTCGTCCAAATCTCAATCTAAAGGCTCAATTTAATTATGCAGCGATTCCAATTGAGACACTCAAAGCGGTCGATCAGCAGAAATTAGTAAAAGACGTTATTTATCGTCCAGCATTAGAAACACAGTTACTATCTCAAGCAAAACAACATGGAAACAGTTTGGCAAAAGTTGCTCACAATGTTGCATTTACACCGATAGAGCAAGTGTCTGAAATTTTGCAACCTTATGAAATGCACGATCAAGCCAAAATTCTTGAAATGGCTTATGATGATTTATATCTAAAATATATTAGTCATAAAGCCGATGCTGATTTTGCACCTATACATTTGCGTCAGTTACTCGCAAAGCGTAGTCAGATTCAGATAGATAAACAACGTCAAGAACCACAGAGACCTTCGATCCAGCCTGTTGAAGGACATCATGCTCGAAATATTTCTGTGAACGTTGGAGAGGTGCAGGGCAAAACCTTTATTGAGCTCGGTCATCGTCAAGCTTATCACGACTTAATTGATCCATCGGGTGGTTATCGTTTAGGAACTCAATTACTTTTTCTAAATGGTGCGCTGCAATATCGAGAGGATAAACTTAAACTTGAGCATTTAGATTTGCTCGCTGTTAACTCATATAATCCCATTCAACCCTTTAAAGCGCCTTTAACTTGGGGTTTTAATTTAGGTTGGAAACAAGAGGCGATTGAGCAAGGTGATTTTACAGATCAATCCCAACATGGTGTCATGAATTTAAATGTGCAAGTGGGCTACAGTTTAGCGGATGATGATCGTAAACACTTATGTTATGCACAAGTACAAGGGCATTTACAGGGTGGTAAAGCACTTGAAAAAGGTTGGCGGATAGGGGGAGGGCCAACACTTGGGTGTATGAATCAGTGGAGCAATCAAGTCAATAGCCTATTGCAAGTCGAGCTACCGTACTGGGAAGATCGAAATCAATGGGGGCTGAGGGTAGGAACACAAGTTCAGTACAGTTTAAATGCCAATAACGCCATTCGCTTAAATTGGAAATATGAACAACAAGATCATAAAGACTGGAATAAATTGGGTTTGGCTTTTATTCGTTTCTTTTAAAAAGATAATTGTTGAAGTGTGATCCTGAGGGACGCTTACACTTCAACAATTACATAGTATTTTTTAACTGTTTCAACCACTTCAAATGTACCTACAAATGCAGGAGGAATAATACCTGCATTTCCAGCGGTCACTTCAACAAATGAAGCTGTTTTGACATCGTGGATTCGCACGACACCTTCAATGACTTGAAAGAACTCTTGTTTATTGTCCGCAAACTGGATATTCCAAGCTCCCACCTCACACTGCCAAATTCCACAATCCATATGAGGATGCTCATATAGACTATAAGTCAGGCGTTTTGGATTTCCCGTGACCAAACGATCGGGACGTGGGTAATCGATACTCGCTTCAGGTTGAGATAATTCACCAAAACCTGCTAAGTGAAGAGATGACATGGTTAATGCTCAGTTTAATAACTTTCTGGAACGGCACTTAAAAATTCACGACGTGCATCTTTGTCTGTTTTAAAATCACCGACAAAAGAAACGGTACGTGTGGTTGACTCTTGTTTGCCAACACCACGCATCATCATGCACATATGCGCTGAGTCGATAACTACAGCTACACCTCGTGCCTGTGTGACTTCTACAACCGCTTCTGCGATTTGCTGAGTCAAATTCTCCTGAATCTGTAAACGACGTGCAAACATTTCAGTAATACGTGCAAATTTTGATAATCCGAGAACCTGACCTTCAGGCAAGTAGGCAATATGCACACGCCCATAAAATGGAAGCAGGTGATGCTCACAAAGTGAATAAAATTCGATATTTTTAACCAATACCATTTCATGGTTATCGGATGGAAAGACAGCACTATTTGTTACTTCAGCAAGCGTTTTGCTATAGCCAGAAGTTAAAAATGAGAAAGCTTTAGCCGCACGCATAGGTGTATCTTGTAGACCTGGGCGAGTAAGATCTTCACCAACGGCAGTTAAGATATTTGCGTACGATTGCTGCATAGACATAACAATGTTCACTTAGGTGGGTTGAACAAAACGGGAATTGTATCAGAAAACCGCTAGAAAAATTAACTTTGATCTAAGTACCGATTATTGTTTGTACTTTGGGTTCTTTTCTGCACGTTTTAATAGTACTAAAACTGCGCCAGTACCACCTTGGTTTTCAGGGGCGCTGACAAATGCCAGTACATCACGGTGTTGTCTGAGCCAACCGTTTACATAGGTTTTTAAAATCGCTTCCGGGCCTTTTCCATGTACGATTTTGATGACATTTTGATTTTCGTCTTTAGCCATCTGAATGATTTGCAAAACTGCTGCGCGTGCTTGTTCAACGGTGCAACCGTGTAAATCCACCGCTTCAAACCAGCGAATTTTACCTGCTTTTAAATCTTCAAATACTTTGTGCTGTAGTGTCGCAATGCGATAACTAAGAGCAGCTTGGCTTGCCACAGGATTTAAAATCGCTTGAGTATCCGAAATCTCAGTAAGTTCTTGCTCAGCACCACCTTCTGCTGCTGCGCGCTTTGCCAAAATTTGGGCATCTACTTTCTTTGAAGGTTTAGTCCGAAGCTGTGCGATATTGCCATTATCAATCGGTTTTACACCCGACAGTGCTTTTTTAAAAAGCTCGGTATCTTCCATTTCTTCTTCAACAGCCTGAACTTTTTTTGACTCAGCTTGTTGAGTAAGTTTGCTGGATTGAGGATTTGAGATCTGCTTTTTAAATTGCTTCAGTAAATTAAACTGATCTTTAGAAAGCGATGAATCATGTTTACTCATAATTTTATGGAAATATGCAAGATACGAGAGAGGTGTAAAATTATAATCCGAATCTACTGGAATTTGAACTAAATACATTCATGGAGGTTAATATTACATTTGAGAGAAAATCAAAAATCTAAGATAAAATATTGACTTAATTGTATATAGTCTACTTTATTCAGTTGGGCTTATATAATCTATATCGGATAAAAAGCTGATTATCTATTGTGACTTCACCATCAAATTTGAACCCTAATAAATAAATCGCTTTTAGTTTATTTCTTGAAGGTGGGAGTAAAATCGTGATGGAGTTAAATTTATATTCATTAAAGGCTATATTAACAATTTGCTTGAAAATTTTCTTGCCTAGCCCCCAATATCGCGGATGCAGAACTAAAGCTAAATCTGGATCACCATTTTCAAACTGTAGTCCTCCCCAACCAACAAAATTATCGCCAAGCAAGAATGCCCAAATACCATAACCGTATTCACCCCAATGCTTTTCTTTAGACTTCACCCAAGCAATGCATTGTTGGTGGTCGAAAACAATATCTTGTGCTAAAGGCATTTGTTCAAGCACACGTTCATTCGTATTTATTTCAATAATATCTTTAATGTTAATATGACTTAAACGTTCAAAATGGATACTCAAAATTTTCTCCTATAGATATTAAATTTAAAGGATATTATGAGGTGTTAGAAATAAAAGATAGCTTATTATTTATTTGGATCATCACTTAATGTTAAATATTATTTATTATGAGTGTTTATCTTTACTGCTATTCATTGTGTTGTGTAGTGTTTAAGGATCAGGGCAAAATCTTTACCTTGATCCTCAATATGTTTAGATTTGCTCAGGCTTACCAAACAATTCACCAAATGCCACATCAGGACGAGGCTGTTTCATAAAGCTTTCACCAACTAAGAAAGTGTGAATATCGTGAGCTTGCATCATTTCAACATCAGTAGGCGTGGCAATTCCACTTTCAGTGACCAAAACACGAGAAGTAGGTAGTAATTTCTTCAAACGTAATGATGTATTTAAATCCACATCAAAAGTTTTTAAATTACGGTTATTCACACCCAAAATACATTGATCAGAAAGCTTTAACGCACGTTCGAGTTCAGCTTCATCATGCACTTCAACCAATACATCCAGTTGATGTTCAAATGCAGTTTTTGACATTTCCTCAAGCTGTTGATCCGATAAACATGCCACGATTAATAAAATACAATCAGCATGTAAAGCTCTTGCTTCAACGACATTATAGGGATCAATCAAGAAATCTTTGCGTAATGCAGGCAGGGCACAGTGGTTGCGTGCAATCGCAATATTTTCATCTGCACCTTGGAAGAAATCTACATCGGTCAGAACAGAGAGACATGCTGCACCTGCTTGTTCATATTGCTGTGCAATTTCAGCAGGGTTAAAGTCTGCACGAATGATGCCTTTTGATGGTGACGCTTTTTTAATTTCAGCAATCACAGCAGGACGTTTATGTTGCAAAGTATTCGCAAAACCACGAACAGGTGTTGCTTCTTTTGCCCATTGTTCAACATCATGCAAACTACGTTGTTTTAAACGTGCAGCAAGTTCTTCATGTTTGCGGTCAACAATTTTACCGAGAATGGTATTTTGAATATCGATCATGAGAAATCCTTAGTCTGCCTGATATTGTTTCAATGTTTTGGTAAATTCAGCCAAAATACTCATTTTTTCTAGGGCTTGACCACCGTAAAGAATATCTTGAGCCAGTTCAACTGCTTGTTTATAGGTGTTGGTAAGACCAGCAACATATATGCCTGCGGCTGCATTCAGCGCGATCATATTTGCAGCTTTTTCACCGATTTCAGATTTATCACGACCCAAAGCATCTTTAATCAATTTAAAGCTTTCTTCAGAACTGCTGACCACTAAACCTGTCAGTGTTTGTGATGGAATGCCAACATCATCAGGGGTGAGTGTCCACTCTGTGATTTCACCATCTTTTAATTCAGCTACGGCTGTAGGCGCAGCGAGACTAATTTCATCTAGGCCATCTCTTGAATGTACAACCAATACATGTACTGCACCGAGTTGTTTTAAAACTTCCGCAATAGGGCGACAAAGCTCATCTGAAAATACGCCAATGACAAATCGATTCACGCCTGCAGGGTTGGTTAACGGACCGAGTAAATTGAAAATGCTTCGAATCCCAAGCTCACGACGTGGTGCAACAGCATACTTCATGGCTTTATGGTGATTCGGTGCAAACAGAAAACCCACACCCATTTCACGGATGCAGCGTTCAGTTTGTTGCATGTCTAAATCAAGTTGAATGCCCATTTTTTCAAGTACATCTGATGATCCTGATTTACTTGAAACACCACGATTCCCATGTTTGGCAATCGTTGCGCCAGCGGCGGCAATCACAAAGCTTGAGGCTGTAGAAACATTAAATAAATTTTGTCCGTCTCCACCTGTTCCCACAATATCCACAAGATGGGGGATATCACTCACATCAATCTTGATCGCAAACTCTCGCATGATTCGAGCTGCTGCGGTGATCTCATCAATGCTTTCACCTTTCATACGTAGGCCCATCATCAATGCGCCAATCTGAGCATCGGTTGCTTCGCCTTGCATGATACTTCGCATGACATCTTCCATTTGTGTTTGAGTCAAATGGATATTTTTTGTAATGTGATTAAGTGCCTGTTGAATATTCATAATTTGGATATAGCATTCATGCTCTAATGTTTTGAAGGAATGAGGTGGACGACGGTATTCATGACTACTGACTTACATACGTCAGGCGTTATGTTATCAGAAAATAGTTTAGATTTTATAGGGTAGGTTGATATTTCACTTACTTGTTCAGACATAAAACGGCATGGCTGCTAAACTTTAGTTTAGTTGTTATAATTTTGAATCATTATAAAAAGATATTTGTCATAACCCTGCTTCATTGTTTTTTAATTATTCTAACTGTTCTTAAAGGTATTTCATCGTGCATGTGAGTCAACTTTTTCATTATCCAGTCAAATCATTACGTGGTAACGCACTAACTGAGATGGAAATCGATTCTTTTGGACCAAAATGGGATCGTAGGTGGATGCTAGTGGATCATGAAGGACGTTTTATCACTCAGCGTCAGTGCGCGATTATGGGACAGATCAGTGTCAAGGTATTTGCTGAGACAGTACGTTTTGAATTCCAAGGCGATGAGGTAACTTTAAGTCTTGAGGAAGCACAAGGACAGGTTGATGATCGTCTGATCACAGTATGGCAAGATCAATTGCAAGGCAACCGTATAGATCATCCTGTAAATCAATGGTTCAGTCAGATATTAGGGCGGGAAGCGTGTTTGGTCTTTATGCCGCAGAGAACCTTGCGACAAGTCGATTTGGAATATGCACAGCAAGGTGATCGCGTTGGTTTTGCTGATGGTTTTCCTTTTCTAATTATTGGTGAGGCGTCGGTAGAATTTCTTGCTGAAAAAGTTGGATTTCCATTAGATGTGCAACGGTTTAGGCCTAATATTGTGATTTCAGGTTGTGAAGCATTTGCTGAGGATCATTGGAAACAGATTCAGATTGGTGAGATTAAATTTGATTTGGTTAAGCCATGTTCTCGTTGTGTTATTCCTACGATTGATTTAAAAACCAGCCAAAAACAACCTGAAGTTATGCAAGCCATGCTGGCGTATCGGAAGCAAGGTAATAAAGTCATGATGGGACAAAATGCATTGCATCGAGGGATCGGATTGATTTCACTTGGACAAGAAATTCAAATTTTAAAATAATAATATCTTAAACCTATCTTTTATTGATCTTCAAAATGAAAAATGCCAATCGATGTCGATTGGCATTTTTACTGGAACTAGAGTTAATGATGTTATTGCTGATCGTCTACTGGTTCTCTCACGCCAAGCAGTTGACTGGTAGCGGTACCAGCAGTCATTGAACCGTTTACATTTAATGCAGTACGCCCCATATCAATCAGTGGTTCAATCGAAATGAGCAGGGCAACCAGTGTAACTGGAAGTCCCATAATCGGTAGAACAATCAGTGCTGCAAATGTTGCACCACCACCCACACCAGCTACGCCAATAGAACTGAGTGTCACAATAATCACCAATTGTGCAATCCATAAGGGGTCGAGTGGGTTAATACCGACAGTGGGAGCAACCATTACCGCCAACATCGCTGGATATAAGCCTGCACAACCATTTTGCCCAATGGTCGCACCAAACGAAGCTGAAAAACTGGCAATACCTTCAGGTACACCGAGTTGCTTTGTTTGTGTTTCTATATTTAAGGGAATACTCGCTGCACTAGAACGGCTGATAAATGCAAAGCTTAAAACAGGGAATGCTTTTTTGAAAAAGTCGATTGGGTTAACGCGTACAAACAATAGAATCAGTGCATGTACCAGAAGCATGATGATCAGCCCCAAATAAGAGGCGATTACAAATTCACCGAGTTTGATGATGTCGGCGAGGTTTGCCGTTACCACCATTTTGGTCATCAATGCAAGTACACCATAAGGCGTGAATTGCATAACTAAGCGAACTAGACTGATAATTAATGCTTGTAATGCCTCGATCCCGTGTCGAATTCGCTCCCCATTAATTTTGTCTTTCTCCATGAGCTTTAAGGCTGCAACACCTAAGAACGCAGAAAAAATAACCACACTAATGATTGCGGTAGGGCGAACACCTGTTAAATCCGCAAATGGATTCTGCGGAAATAATGAAAGCAGCAGCTTCGGAATATCGAGATTGGCAACTTGTCCAATATACTGGCTTTCAATCGCCGCTAAACGTTCTGTTTCACGAACGCCTTGGACCAAACCTTCTGCTGTTAAACCAAAGAGATTGGTAACGCTGATTCCTACAAAGGCAGCGATCGCTGTGGTGAAGAGTAAAATACCAATCACTAAAATGCTGATTTTTCCCAATGAGGTGGTCTGATGTAGTTTAACAACAGCACTTAAAATCGAGATGAAAATAAGTGGCATAACCACCATTTGTAACAGTTGTACATAACCATTACCAACGATGTTGAACCATGCCACCGATTGATCGAGTACAGTGCCTTCACCGTAAATGGTTTTGAGACCTAAACCGAAAATGATACCAATCAGCATTCCGATCAATACTTTTTTGGCTAGACTCCAGTCATGGCGATTGGTAAAAAATAATCCAGCCAAAAGCAAGATAAAAACAAGAATATTCAATAAAACGAGTGTGTTCACAAGAGGTGTCCTGATAGATGATTCAGGGAGCCAGAAGCTATAAATAATGATTTTAATTTTAGCATCGTGTTACCCTGAAAGCTTAATCATTCCTATGACTATAGTTAATCGAAAAAATTAAAAAGCACTTTTTAGACGCTTGGTGATGGCTTTAATTAATTTTCTTTTTTAATGTGAAAAATACATTAATTATTGAAATAGAATGATTTGTTCTAAGTTAATACAGGCAGTATGTTAATTTTAAAATATAAAAAATTCTTGATAGAGAGTAGTTATTTATTGTTTTTAGATGTTTAAAATTAAAACAGCCTATTCAAGATGAATAGGCTGTCAGACTTATGCACGAAATTCTTTTACAGTTTTAAGCATAGATATCTAAGAAATTTTTGAAAATTTGATGCCCGTGTTGGCTCAAGATAGATTCAGGATGGAACTGAACACCTTCAACAGGGAGGGTTTTGTGCTTAACACCCATAATCTCTTCAATCGTGCCATCGGCTTGGTTGGTCCAACACGTCACTTCTAGGCATTCTGGTAAGCTTTCTTGTTCGATCACAAGAGAGTGATAACGCGTTGCTGCAAATGGAGAAGGAAGGTGGCTAAAAATTCCTTTATCACTATGGTGCATATCAGACAAACGACCATGCATCACTGTTTTGGCACGTATGATGTTACCGCCAAATGCTTGACCAATCGCTTGATGACCTAAACATACACCGAGTAAAGGTATTTTTCCTGCAAAGTGGTTGATTGCAGGAATTGAAATTCCTGCTTCACTTGGTGAGCATGGACCAGGACCAATAACGAGGTATTTTGGCTGCCATCGCTCAATATCCTCTAATGTGACTTGATCATTACGAACAACTTTTACTTCTTGATTCAATTCACCAAAGTATTGAACGATGTTGTAAGTAAAGCTGTCATAGTTGTCAATCATTAGAAGCATGATTATAACCTTTTTGAAAATAAGCACTTTTGTGCGATTGAATTCTAAAAAATAATCTCGGTATCAATGTTCAGCCACCAACAATGTCTGAGTATGGAGGGTGATCAAGATAGTGGGAAATCATCATACCAAAAACCGATGGTCAATGCCGAATATTTCAGGCAGATAGGGAAATCAAAAAATTAATTAATTAAAAAAACTCTTAAAAAACCAAAAGAATTATTTCAAATTGAATACTTTGTCAAAATAAGCAACAAGTGAATCAAAAGTCTAAATGAATTGATTGGATTGATGTTGAAAAGAATGATATAAAAAGTCAATTTTATGCAAACGATACGTGGCATAAATATAGCACTACAATAGTTCTTTGTTACATGTATTGCACTATTTTGGTTCAATAAGCCTTTTTTAGGGACGACTTAAAATATAAATGTGTGAATATGGTGCATTTGCGATTGCAGACATGCGAATAGACATAGGACAGGGAGCTTAAAATATTTTTTCTACAAAGAATTTCAATATTTTAAGTATGCTTTAAAATTGTTGGTATGGTAATTGCTTATTATAAACCAACAGCTAACACGCACTTAACAAGTGCATATAAATTTCATTGGAGCAAATGAGCATGGCGAACAAGGTCCTTCAACTCATCAAAGAAAGTGGCGCAAAATGGGTCGATTTTCGCTTTACTGATACTAAGGGTAAAGAGCAACATGTAACTTACCCAGCAGATACAATTGATGAAGATACATTTGAAGATGGTAAAATGTTTGATGGTTCTTCAATCTCTGGTTGGAAAGGCATTGAAGCTTCGGACATGATCTTACGTCCAGACGCTGAAACAGGTTTCCTTGACCCGTTCTTTGCTGAGCCTACAGTTGTTGTGACTTGTGACGTAATTGAGCCATCTACTGGCCAAGGTTACGAGCGTGACCCACGTTCGATTGCTCGTCGTGCAGAAGAATACTTAAAATCTACTGGTATCGGTGATACTGCATTCTTTGGTCCAGAACCAGAATTCTTTGTTTTTGACGAAGTGAAGTGGGACATCGACATGTCTGGCGCTCGCCATACGCTGATCGCTGAAGAAGCAGCTTGGTCTACTGGCAAAGATTTCGAAGCTGGTAACTCAGGTCACCGTCCTCGTGTTAAGGGTGGTTACTTCCCAGTTCCTCCGGTTGATTCTCATCAAGACATGCGTGCTGAAATGTGTGCACGTATCGAAGACATCATGGGGCCTGGTCGTGTAGAAGTACATCACCACGAAGTTGCATCTTGCCAATTAGAAATTGGTGTGAGCTTCAATACAATGGTTCGTAAAGCAGACGAAGTTCAACAGTTCAAATATGCTGTTTGGAACGTTGCTCACCAATATGGCAAAACAGCAACTTTCATGCCTAAGCCAATGGTAGGTGATAACGGTTCTGGTATGCACGTTCACATGTCTATCTCTAAAGATGGCAAGAACTTGTTTGCTGGTGATGAATATGCTGGTTTATCTGAAATGGCATTGTTCTTCATTGGTGGTGTAATCAAACACGCGCGTGCATTGAATGCGATTACTAACCCATCTACAAACTCTTATAAGCGTTTGGTTCCTCACTACGAAGCACCAATCATGCTTGCTTACTCAGCACGTAACCGTTCTGCATCTATCCGTATTCCATACGTTTCAAGCCCTAAAGGTAAGCGTATCGAAGCTCGTTTCCCTGATCCAATGATGAACCCATACTTAGGTTTTGCGGCATTGTTGATGGCTGGTCTTGATGGTATCCAAAACAAGATCCACCCAGGTGAAGCTGCTGATAAGAACTTATACGATCTTCCTCCTGAAGAAGAAGCAAAAATCCCAACAGTTGCTCATAGCTTAGATATGGCTCTTGAAGCGCTTAAAGCTGATCACGAGTTCTTGTTGAAAGGCGGTGTGTTCACTAAAGAAATGCTTGATGCATATATCGAACTTAAAACTGAAGATGTACGTCGTCTTAACACGACGACTCACCCAGTTGAATTTGATATGTACTACAGCTTGTAATACATCCCAAATAAAAAAACTCGCTTCGGCGAGTTTTTTTATGTTGTTGATTTTTATAACGACACTTGTTGACGTATTCAGTAAAGAATCCAACTAAAAAGCTTCAAAATTTTGTACACTCACTTTATTAAGAGATATGCGAAGAAACAGGCTTACAATGACCCAAGTACAACTGCAACAGCTACAAAAACAACTATGGAATATTGCCAATACATTACGTGGCAAAATGGGTGCAGATGAGTTTCGTGACTATATTCTAGGGTTTATCTTCTTTAAATATTTATCTGAAAAAGCCGTGAACTTCGCCAACGAGTTGTTGGATGGTGAAGACATTGGCTTTTTAGAGCTTGATGAAAACAATGTAGAACATGTGCCTTACATTGAAGAAATTAAAAAGAATGCCATTGAAGAAGTGGGCTATGCGCTGACACCAAAGCAATTATTCCACACGCTTGCTGAACGTGGTCGTAAAGGCGAATTTATTTTAGATGACTTGGCTGCCACGCTGAAAGCAATTGAACAAAGTACGCTGGGTTCTGATTCTGCCGATGACTTTGCCAATCTATTTGAAGACCTTGATCTAAATTCGACCAAACTGGGAAATACGGCGAGTGACCGTAATGAGTTGGTGGCGAAGGTTCTCAGTCATTTAGATGATATTGATTTTGATATTTCAAATACTGAATCCGATGTTTTGGGTGATGCTTATGAATACCTGATTGGTGAGTTTGCATCAGGTGCAGGTAAAAAAGCAGGGGAATTCTATACGCCTCAAACAGTATCAACTTTACTGGCGAAGATCGTAACCCAAGGTAAAACCCGTTTACGTTCAGTTTATGACCCTACTTGCGGTTCTGGTTCATTGTTGCTCCGTGTAAAGCGTGAAGTGCAAGATGTTGATATGATTTATGGTCAAGAGATGAACCGTACCACCTATAACTTGGCGCGTATGAACATGATTTTGCATGATGTGCATTTCGCCAAGTTCGATATTAAGCAAGAAGATACCTTGATTCGTCCGCAGCACTTAGATAAGCGTTTTGATGCGGTGGTTGCCAATCCGCCTTTTTCGGCAAAATGGTCAGCCGATCCATTATTTTTACAAGATGAACGCTTTGCAGCTTATGGCAAACTTGCGCCAAGTTCTAAAGCGGATATGGCATTTGTTCAGCACATGCTGCATCAACTGGATGAGCATGGCACGATGGCAGTAGTGCTACCACATGGTGTTTTATTTCGTGGTTCGAGTGAGGGTGTAATTCGTCAGTACTTGATTGAACAGCTCAATGTGATTGATACCATTATTGGTTTACCTGCCAATATTTTCTATGGCACGACTATTCCGACCTGTATTTTGGTGCTGAAGAAAAACCGTGAGCATAAAGACAATATTTTGTTTGTTGATGCCAGCAACGAGTTTGAGAAGCAGAAGAATCAAAATAAATTATTGCCTGAGCATTTGGATAATATTATTGGCGCATTTGAAAACCGTCAGAATATTGAAAAGTATGCGCATGTAGCGACTTTAAAAGAAGTGAAAGACAACGACTTTAACCTGAATATTCCGCGTTATGTCGATACTTTTGAAGCTGAGGATGTGATTGATCTAGATGCAATTGCTCAAGCCTTGCAAGCTTTGGAAGTTGAAAGTCAAAAAACTGATGCCGTAATAAGCGAGTTTTGTAAAGAGCTTGGGATTGCTTCACCATTTGCGGAGGTGAAGTGATGTCTGTACCTAAGTTACGTTTTAAAGAGTTTGATAGGGATTGGGATTTCAATAAAATTGGAGAAATCTTTAAAGTTACATCAGGTTCAACCCCTTTACGAAGTGATAAGCGCTTTTTTGAAAATGCACATATTCCTTGGGTAAAAACGACAGACCTTAATAATTCTTTCATTTCTAAAACTGAAGAAATGATTTCTGAAATTGCTTTAAAAGAAACATCTGTAAAAATACTACCTAAAGGAACTGTATTTGTTGCAATGTATGGTGGTTTCAATCAGATTGGGCGCACTGGTCTTTTATTAGATGAATCAGCTTGTAATCAAGCATTATCAGCAATTTATCCAAATGAAAAAATTGACTCATTTTTTCTTTTAACATATTTAAATCATAAAGTAGATGATTGGAAAAATTTTGCAGCAAGTAGCCGAAAAGATCCAAATATTACGAAAAGCGATGTTTTAGCATTCTCACTTGTATATCCAACAAAAAAAGAACAAACCAAAATCGCATCTTTCCTTTCCGCAGTAGATGAAAAGATTAGTCAACTCACTCAAAAATATGAGCTGCTTAGCCAATATAAACAGGGCATGATGCAGAAGCTGTTTAGTCAGCAGATTCGTTTTAAAGCGGATGATGGGAGTGAGTTTGGAGAGTGGTCTGCTGGAAGTTTGGCAAATTTAACTGATATCCAAGGAGGGTATGCTTTTAAAAGTACTCAATTTGGCAATGGGGATACTAAAGTACTGCGAATAGGCGATATTTTAAAAAATATTGATCTAGATAATTTTGATGGTGTTACGTCATCCGAGGTTCCAGACAAACGCTACTATGTTTCACAGGGAGCTATTGTGATGGCATTGTCTGGGGCTACTTTCGGGAAACTAGGTAAAGTTCAATCTGGTACAGCTTGTATTAATCAACGAGTAGCAACGTTTATAGTTAAAGAAAGTTCAACCAATGAATTCTTATATCAGATAATGCTTTCTAAAGATTTTTATACTTATATTCAGTCGATTCCTTCAGCAAGTGCACAGCCCAACATTTCAAACCAAGATGTTATGAGTTTTGAGCTGGATATACCTTGTCTTGAGGAGCAAACCAAAATCGCCAATTTCCTCTCTGCTATCGACCAAAAAATTGAAGTGGTCGCCCAGCAAATTGAACAAGCTAAGCAGTGGAAAAAAGGCTTGTTGCAGCAGATGTTTGTGTAGATTTAATACCCCCCTAAATCCCCCCTTTGCAGGGGGGACTTTCCACGAAATTAAAGGCTGAATATGATTCGTGGAGTTCCTCCCCTTATTAAGGGGAGGTTAGGTGGGGTTGTACTTGACGACCTTGTCCTGACAAGGGGAGGTGAGGGAGGGTTAAACTTGACAGCCCTCACCATAAAAAGGGGAAGTTAGGTTGAGAATAAATTGAGAAAAACCATGACACAAAAAATATTTAACAAAATAGAATATAAACAACGCCGCCAAACATTACGCAACAACATGGCCGAACCTGAAAAACGCTTATGGGGAATTTTAAGAAATAATCAGCTGGGTGTGAAGTTTCGTAGACAGCATGGAGTTGGACATTATATTGTCGATTTTTATTGTCCCCAATTAAAATTGATTATCGAGGTCGATGGTGAAAGCCATTTTTCCGAAGATGCCCAAGCTTATGATAAAATTAGAGATAAATTTATGCTAGAGTTGGGTTTAACCACTATCCGCATTAACAATCACGATGTAATGACGAATATAGAGGGAATATATCAACATATCCAGCAGTGTGTGCAACAATTGCTTAAAACACGGTAAAGCGAAAATAGCTAAAAATGATTAAATTTAGCTATTTCTAGTGATTTATGATTCTAAATTATTGTTAACTAAAAATTTAATCAAGAGAGTGAAATGACAGTACAAAGCGAATTTCAACTTGAAAATGAACTGATTGCACAGCTCAATGGCTTGGGCTATGTAACCGTCACGATTAAAGATGAAAGCCAACTACTGTCTAACCTAAAAACCCAAGTCGAACGTGCCAACGGACTTGCACCATTATCAGAAACGGAATGGAAACAGGTCATCAGTTTTTTGAACACAGGCACTGTATTTGAACGAGCTAAAAACCTACGTGACCAGTTTCCTGTTAAATTTGATGATGGTTCAAGCAAGCACATTTTCTTTTTATCAGATGACCCAAGCAAAAACGTATACCAAGTCACCAATCAAATCACGGTAGATCATCGTGATTTTAATGGTCGAACCAGCCGTTTTGATGTCACGCTCTTGGTTAATGGTTTGCCTTTAGTTCAAATTGAGTTGAAAAAACGAGGCATGGAAATTGCCGAAGCCTTTAATCAAACGCAACGCTATATTCGTGAAGCGTATTGGGCAGGGCAAGGGCTGTTTGGTTTTATCCAGCTTTTTATCATCAGTAATGGCGCAAATACTCGCTATTACTCAAATGGTACGACTGGGATAGAGTTTGCCTTTCCGTGGGCTGATGTTGCCAATAAACATATCAATGAAATTGTCGATTTTGCGGATGCATTTTTAAATCATCAGCATCTTACAGACATGCTGACTCAATACATGGTGATGCTAGAAACCAGTAAAAGTTTGATGGTATTACGCCCATATCAAATTTACGCCGTGCAAAAGATTATTGCCCATGTACAAAATTCAGAACAAAATGGCTATATCTGGCATACGACAGGTTCAGGTAAAACACTGACATCATTTAAAGCCAGTCAGCTCATCATGAAGATGCCTGATGTAGAAAAGGTCTTGTTTGTGGTGGATCGTAATGACCTTGATACGCAGACTTCACGCGAGTTTAATGCTTTTAAAGCCGAGAGCGTGGATAGCACAGACAACACGCACACTTTGGTTAAACAACTCGATCAACGCCATGACAAGCTAATCGTGACCACCATTCAAAAGCTGAATCGTGCGATTAGCACGGACCGATATTTAGAACACATCAATTATCTAAAAGATAAAAAAGTGGTATTTATTTTTGATGAATGTCACCGTAGTCAATTTGGTGATACCCATCAAAACATTAAAAAGTTCTTTAGTAATGCGCAGATGTTTGGATTCACGGGAACACCGATCTTTGAAGAAAATAGTCAATCCAAAGCAGGTTTGAAACTCACCACAGATTATTTATTCAATTATTGTCTGCATCAATATGTCATTGTAGATGCAATTCGAGACCGCAATGTATTGCAGTTCCAAATAGATTATCGTGGCAAGTATACTGCTAAAGGTATGCAGAATAACCTCGGTGATGTTGTTGAGAGTGACGAAGATGTTGAAGGGATAGATACCAAAGAGCTTTATGATAATCCACAGCGATTAGAAATGATTGCCCGTTATATCGTTGATACGCACGATACCAAAACCAAAAACCGTGAATTTACGGCGATGTTTTGTGTCAGTTCAGTGGATACCTTAACGCAGTATTATGAGTTATTTGAAAAAGTCCAAGCTGAAAAGCAACAACAAGATGAGGCGCAAGGTCGATTATTTAAACCTCTCAGCATTGCAACTATTTTCTCCTACGGTGCGAATGAAGCTGTTGAGAACAACGACCAAAATGGATTGATTCAAGAAGAATCAACGGATACTCCGAACCAAATAAATCAGTCTAGTCGTGATAAATTGGATCGCTACATTGCCAATTATAATGCTCAATTTGGTACGAATTATAATTCAGGTGATGGATTCTATGCTTATTACCGTGATATTGCAGATCGGGTAAAGAAAAAGCAGATTGATATCTTACTGGTTGTGAATATGTTCCTCACAGGCTTTGACTCAAAGCCTTTGAATACCTTGTATGTCGATAAAAATCTTAAATATCATGGTTTGATTCAGGCTTTTTCACGTACAAACCGTGTCTACAATGATAAAAAACCATTTGGGAACATCATTAGCTTCCGTAACCTTAAACGTGCAACAGATGAAGCATTGGCATTATTCTCAAATAAAGAAGCCAGAAAAACGGTTCTTGTCCCAAGTTTTGATGAAATCAAACAAGATTATGAACAAGCGGTAGAAAAGCTGTTTGCCATTACTGCTGATTGTCAAGCCGTGGATGACTTGCTGACTGAGGATGAGCAACTAGAGTTCATCAAGGCATTCCGTGAAGTGATGCGTTACAACGCCCAGCTACAAACCTTCATTGAGTATGATCAAGACGACACTAAGCTTGATAAACAGCACTTTGCAAATTTTGCATCTAAATATGCTGATCTCTGTCGTGCGATTCGAAAAACGACCAAGAAAGAAAAAGTCTCGGTGTTGGATGATGTCGACTTCCAATTAGATTTATTGCACAGTGACCGTATCAATGTGGGGTATATCCTTACGCTTTTACAGATGGCAGTGAATGCTGAAACAGATGAGCAGCGTAAGAAATACGAAGCTCAAGTACAAGATCTGATCGGTAGTGATATTAGCTTGCATGATAAGCAAGACTTGATACAAAAATTTATTGAAGAAAACATGCCAAAAATGATTACTGGGCAAAGTGTACAAGTAGCTTTTGCTCAGTTTTGGGAGGCGGAAAAAGAGCAAGCTTATCAGCACTTTTGTGAACAAGAAAATCTAAAACCCGAAGTAATGAAACATGTTTTAGATAATTATGAATTCAATAAACGCTTACCAAGAAAAGAAGAAATGAAAGACTTGCCCAACTATAAAGTAAAGCTATTTGATCGGGACAGTGTATTAACCAATTTGTTGGTGAAAACACGACAGTTGATTGAAAGGTTTTATATAGGTATGTAGGTTCGTGCTGAGTAAGTTGATTGGATTTGAAATATTTTTTTAAAAATTCATGTAAACTAGTCGCGATGTTTTTAGTGAGTTAAGCATGCGAAATTTACAACCAAATAGAATAAAAGGAAAAGATATTCCTACTGCATTAAAAAAATGGTTGTACGCATCAGGCTCCCTTACTCAGCAACTTACAGATCTCGGTGGTGGTGAGTTTCATGTTGAGCGTATTAGAGAGCATTATCAGCGTTTAGCATTTGATGATAGCAAATGGATGAATATGCCTGCACATCATATTGCATGGGTGAGAGAAACATATCTTTATGGCTCTGAGTCACAAGCTTGGGTGAAAGCAAAGAGTATTTTTCCGATTCTCAGCCTACAAAAAAAAGCCAGAATATTTAAATACATCCGAAATAAGCCAATTGGTTGGTTTCTATTTCAACGTACGAATCCTGTCTGTGAAAGACGAATTATTTATACCGAAGAGGGTTGGGCGCGGCAAAGTTGTTATACTTGGCATGGGTGTAAATTTATCGTACAGGAAACTTTCCTGCCTAGATTTGAACAGTTTATTGAACAGCATTGACTCTAAGGATTCGCATGGATATGGTGCAACAAACTACATGGCGACAGCGTTTAGAAGCCTATTATTATTTATGTCGTTTTGATAAACCCATTGGTACAGAATTAGTGTTTTGGCCAACGATGTGGGCTTTGTGGGTTGCGTCTAAAGGAATTCCTGATTTAAAAATACTGCTCGTGATGTCGCTAGGGGTTTTGTTTATGCGGGCTGCAGGTTGTGCCATTAATGACTTTGCCGATCGTAAAGTTGATGCACATGTCGAGCGTACCAAAACTCGCCCTTTAGCCACTGGTATTATTCGAGCACGAGAAGCGGTATTCGTGTTTTTAGGTTTGGTTGCAGCGAGTGCTTGTCTTTTGTTTTTTTTGCCGATTGAAACCTTTTATTGGTCATTTGGTGCATTGTTTTTAGCGTTTATTTACCCTTTTATGAAGCGCTATACCCATTTGCCACAAGTGTTTTTGGGTGCGGCATTCTCTTGGTCTATTCCAATGGCATATACAGCTGTGGGACAAACACCTGATTTGATTTGTTGGTTATTGTATTTTGGAAATTTGGCTTGGACAGTTGCCTATGATACGCAGTATGCAATCACTGACCGTGAATATGATTTGAAAATTGGTGTGAAATCTACCGCAATTTTATTCGGTCGTTATGATATACAGATTATCGGGCTATTGCAGGTTATCAGTTTAGTGCTAATTGGTAGTGCACTCTATTTAGAAAATCTTTTATTACCATTTGGTTTACTTGCATTACTTGTTGTTGCATTGGATTTTGTATATCAGGCATTCAAAACCAAAGACCGAAATCCTCAAATTTGTTTTTGGGCATTTCGTCACAATCGCTGGGTTGGAATGATAATTTTTGTTGGAATCTTTTTAGAATTCATGTTTTAAAATGACTTATTAGTTGAAAAGTGTCCTATGCAGGGCACTTTTTTTATGCCTTAATAGAAACGCATGTAGTTTCATGCACAAAAATAAGACAAGGACTAAAAAGGATATTTTATGAAACGGTCAAATATTGCTTTGGCGGTAACCCTCTCTATTTCAGCATTATTTTTATCAGCATGTAATGATGATAATGATTCAAACTCAAAAGTTGATCAGAACAGTAAATCATTTGTTTCTGAAACATCTTATACTTTTGAATCAGAAGGTCTAGTTGACTTAAGTGCGGCCAGCTCTATCAAAGTAATGAATTATAAAATGCCAAATGTACTGGGGAAGACAGTTGAAACTTCTGCTTTGGTATTTTTTCCAAAAATTGCAAAACCTAAGGATGGTTATCGAGTTGTAGTTTGGGCTCATGGTACTTTAGGCGTTGCGAATAAATGTGCACCAACCAATACTCCATTAAATGCTAATTTTAAAAACTATACCGCAAAGAATCTGTTAGAGCAGGGGTATGTAATTGTTGCACCTGATTATGAAGGGCTAGGAGGTGAGGGTGAGCATCCTTATCTAAATATTCCAAGCCAAGCTCGTTCGGCATTATATGCGGTTAAAGCAGCTAAAGAGCACTATGGTAATCAATTGCAAGGTTCATGGATGTCTGTAGGGCAATCACAAGGTGGTCAAGCATCCTTGGGAATAGCTGAATATGCAAATAATGATGCGACTTATAAAGGGGCAATTGCAGGAGCACCAGCATCAAGTTTGGGTAAAATAATTTTGGAAGTGGCTCCAACAGCAATTAACTTATTGCCGCAGTCTGCTGCGATTGAGACGTATGCAACTTTGTTGTCTTATGCTGCTTTGGCTGGCGTGGGGATTACGGCTTACGAGCCTTCATTCAATTATCAAACAATGTTTGGTAGTGATAAGGCTAAAGAAATCGCTGGTTTAGCAAAGCAAGAATGTTTATCTGAACTGGTGGGGGTTTATAAAGAAGATATTCAAGCTTATATTGAAGAAAATCCAACAGCTAAGGTAACGGAGTATCCGGGTATAAATGCTGAAGCATTTCAGAAAGATGCTACGATTCAAAAATTTTTAACTGACTATAGTCAGCCAACAACCAAGAAATTGGATAAGCCTATTTATATTATCCAAGGTGTATACGATACCAACGTTCCATATGTAATTACAGAAGCACTATACAAAGCAATGTATAATTCTGGAACAGATGTGGCTTTAAAGGCTGTTGATATTGTACCAAGTCCTGCTAATCCTGTTGTGAATGGATCACATACTGGAGCAATTCTTGCAGCAAACGAGAGTGGGGAGCTAGTACAGTTTATTAAGCAAAATATGCCAGCCCAATAGCTCATTGATTAGTAAAAGGGCCTCTTTATGAGGCTCTTTTTTTGTTATAGTGTCGCCTCGTTTGAAATATTACTTTTTGGAATCGGCTATGAGTCAAAATGCTGTTGAAAAAAGATCTGTACCATGGGTTTTGATGGGGTTGGGGTTGTTGATTCCAATTTTTATCGTTGGCATGGCCTTTCTAGCGGCGAAAAGTGATGCTAAAACTAAAAGAGAATATGAGCAGCAACGTGCTGAAATAGCAAAAAGATTTGAGCAACAAAAAAATGCAGAGCAAGCTGCAACTTTGGAACAGTAATTCCCAAAATCGGTTTGGTTTAGCGAATATCCATCTGTAACTGCTTTATAGATGGAATTTGCGTATAACGTTGTACTAAATAACCTGCTTGTTGCAACATGTGATCACGCTTTTTATCTTCTAATTCTTTACCTATATGGCTAGGATCATCTAGTTCTATAATTGCAATCACTTGCATATCTTTGTCTAAAATTACAAAGTCTGTGACTTTACGATTAAAGCGGCTTCGAATCTTATAATGATCACTGGTAATTAATGCACTAAAAGCAACCTGCGCCAAAATATGATGTTGTGGAAAAGCCTGCTGCAACCTTAAAAACATTTGTGATTCAAAGTTGGTGATGACAGGGCGAGCAAAAAACTGTTGTTTAAAAAAGTATGGGCGTAAGCAACTGACTAATAATATTAGGGCACTAATACTGCCAATAATTAAAAATATGAGCTGACTGGATTCAAACATTTTAGATCAGGTGTCAATAAAAAACCCACTCGAAAGGAGTGGGTTTTTAGAATCTTGGCTCTCCCACCTGGGCTCGAACCAGGGACCTGCGGATTAACAGTCCGTCGCTCTACCGACTGAGCTATGGGAGAATCTGGATATGCATTTTATGCATGTTACTTTTAACGGTCAAGCTATTCACTTAAGAATTTGGCTCTCCCACCTGGGCTCGAACCAGGGACCTGCGGATTAACAGTCCGTCGCTCTACCGACTGAGCTATGGGAGATTAGCTTGGCTCTCCAACCTGGGCTCGAACCAGGGACCTGCGGATTAACAGTCCGTCGCTCTACCGACTGAGCTATTGGAGAATCTGATGCGCATTTTAGGCATGAAATATTCATGCGTCAACAAGAATAGTAAATAAAATGAATCGTTTGCTTGATAAATATTCTTTTCGGATTCTATTTATAAAAAAACTGCCCGAGGTGGGCAGTTTTTATGCAAGAAATAAAAGATTATTTCTCAACGCCTGCTGGTTGACCTGCAAGTTTTGCATTTGCATAGTCCCAGTTCACTAAGCTTTCTAAGAAAGTTGCGATGTATTTAGGACGTAAGTTACGGAAATCGATGTAGTAAGCATGTTCCCAAACATCAATCGTCAATACTGCAATTTGACCATGAGCAAGTGGTGTGTCGGCATTGGCAGTTTTAGTAATTGATAATTTACCATTTACTTCATCAGCTACTAACCAAGCCCAACCTGAACCAAATTGAGTTGTTGCAGCAGCAGTAAATTCTTCTGCAAATTTTTCGTAGCTACCAAAAGCCTCATCGATTTTAGCTGCAATCGCGCCAGTTGGTTTACCACCACCATTTGGCTTCATGCTGTTCCAGTAGAATGTATGGTTCCATACTTGTGCAGCATTGTTGAAGATACCTGCTTTAGATGCATCACCAGCAGATGCTTTGATGATTTCTTCTAAAGATTTACCTTCAAGGTCAGTACCTTTGATTAGGTTATTTAAGTTAACAACATAAGTATTATGATGTTTATCATGGTGATATTCTAAAGTTTCACGTGTGATATGTGGTGCTAAGTCATCATAGCCATATGGAAGTGCAGGTAAAGTAATGGTTGTCATGTTTCAATCCTTGCATTTGCTGGGTTTTACATTAAGTGGCTCTATTGTAAATGATTCTAAAGACAATATGACAGTCTTTTAAAGAACTATACACAATAACGACTTAATTTAAATGTATAACCTGCGCTTGAAATGAAGCAAAGTTTGATTTGAAGCGCAAGACAGCATTATGGAAAAATATTTAACAAAATCGGAGAGTGCGATTGGGTTAAATAGGGTTGTTTAATTCAAAATAATTTGCCTCAATTGCAAATTGATTTGCAATCGCTTGAGCTAAACGCTGTACACCGTAACGTTCTGTGGCATGGTGTCCACATGCAAAATAATGGACATCCAGTTCTTTAGCTTGATAAAAAGTGCGCTCGCTCACTTCACCAGAGATATAAGCATCACAATCTTCCAACGCAGCTTTTTCGATAAAGTCTTGAGCCCCGCCTGTACAGAAACCTACTTTTTGGATAGCAGATTTACTACAAGGCAGATGAAGAATAGAAAAGTCAAAAATTGTTTGTAACTTTTCTTTGAACTGTTCAGGACTTAATGTACTTTCTAAATAACCAATATTGCCGATAGGATGTCTTTCTGTTGGATCTAAGGCTTCTATGTTTTGTAGACCGATTAATTCGGCTATTGCTGCATTGTTACCTAAGGTCGGGTGGGCGTCTAAAGGTAGGTGATAGGCAATGAGTGAAATGTTGTTTTGAATGAGTTTTTTGATACGATTGCCACGCATTCCTGTGATTGGATAGGGCTCGCCTTTCCAAAAATAGCCATGATGAACCAATAAAGCATCGGCTTGTAGTGCAATTGCAGCATCAATAGCATCTTCAGATGCAGTCACAGCACATACAATTTTATTGACTTCGGGCTTGCCTTCGATTTGTAAGCCATTTGGCGCGTAGTCTTTAAACTCATTTGATTTTAAAGTTTGATTACACCATTGCACTATGTCATGCAAATTTGCCATAGAATTCCTCAAATGATTTACATTTTATAGCTGTCAATAAAAACATACTTTTTAATGTAACTAAAGCTAGACAAAACTTTTTTAACTTTTGCATTGTTTTTAAGTAATTTACATTACAATGATGGAAATTTACTGTTCTTAAAACAGATTTAATAATTTGTTCATAACATAATTTCGCCTAGAGGATAATAAACGTGCGCCGTGCATTTACATGGTTACCTTGGGTATTACTCATTGTCGTTATATTCAGCTTTCTCGCTTGGCAAAAATCACATCAGCCGAAACCAACAATAGCGTCTGATGGTGTGAAAATGCCAGCAGAAAAGGTCGAGCCCTTAGTCGATACAAATCGCATGGGTGGGGTAGTTTCTTACAATGCCGCGGTTAAAGTGGCAGCACCTGCCGTGGTCAATATTTTTACCACTCAAAAAATCAAACAACCAAATCATCCGCTTTTAAATGATCCCGTATTCCGTGAATTTTTTGGTAATCAGATTCCGCAGCAACCAAAAAATGAAAACAGTTTAGGTTCAGGCGTAATCGTGCGTGCAGACGGTTATATCTTGACAAATAACCATGTGATTGCACAAGCAGAGCAAATTGTTGTCGCGTTATATGATGGCCGTCGCGCAGAAGCGAAAGTCATTGGTACAGATCCAGATACAGATTTAGCTGTGATCAAAATTGAGTTGGATAAACTTCCTGTATTACCGTTTAAACTTAGTGGTAATGAGGTTGGTGATGTTGTATTAGCGATTGGTAATCCATTTGGTGTAGGGCAAACTGTTACGCAAGGGATTATTTCTGCAACAGGACGTTCAGACTTAGGTATCAACACCTATGAAGATTTTATTCAAACGGATGCTGCCATAAATCCAGGTAATTCGGGTGGGGCGTTGATTGATGTTGCAGGTAATTTAATTGGCGTAAATACTGCGATTTTCTCACAGTCTGGCGGTTCACTTGGAATTGGTTTTGCTATCCCTGCGAAGGTTTGTCAGCAAGTTTTAAACTCTATCCTAAAAGATGGGCGTGTTGTCCGTGGTTGGTTGGGAATTAGTCTTATTCCAAACAATTTAGATGAAAACGTACTGACTGCAAAACCGGTTGGTGTTCTAGTTGCAGATGTCTTACGTGGTGGTCCAGCTGATCAAGCTGGCGTCAAACGTGGTGATACCATTGTTCAAGTCAATGATGAGCAGATTTCGTCAGCTTCTCATTTAATTAATTATGTTGCATTGCAAGCACCTGAGAGCATGATTGATGTTGTTGTTGAACGCGACGGCAAGCAACAGAAGTTAGAAGTGAAGGTTGGGGAACGAAAAGTTCAACAAAATACTCAATCTCAATATATTCCGCTACCGAAAGGGCAGTAGCGCTTTAAATTAGGACTGGTTGATTAATTCATCCTTAAGAAAAAAGCCTGTTAATCTTATCGATCAACAGGCTTTTTCCGCTTTTATAGGCTTTTTATTTTTTATTAAATCATCCAAATTTGATAATTTGATGACAACTGTCAAAGTTTTGATGTAATCCAATTCAATCCATTGAATCAACAATAAAAAAATTTTTTAAAATTTATAATCTAACTGTAACCAAAGCTTTTCGGTATCGACACCAAAATCTTCAGCCTGATAACTTGAAAATTTTGCTAATCCAGACAAGCCCTTGATTGGTAATGCTTGACCATAGGAAAGAGAAAATTCTTGGCCATAGTTTAATCCTTTTATATCACTTCGGTAATGATGTAGCTCGGTTGTTAATTTACCTTTACTGAATATATTAAAACTTGAGCTTATATAAAGATCACGTAGACCATTGGCTGGTGTATTTAAAAACAGATCACTCCAACCATTGAAGCGATGTTTAGTTGCAAGTGGAGTTTGAAAAGCAATTTTACCGTTATCACTACCTAGAACTTCGTAACCAATTGCAACTTCACCAAGAGGTGCTTGTCCAGAAACTTGGTAGCCAAGTTCTAATGCATAATAATCCGTATCGTAAGTTAATGGCTGATCTGCATAGTCCTGTTGTTTTGCATATTCAGCACTATAACGAAAGTTTTTGTGCTTCCCTGTTAAACGAAGACCATAGTTTTGATTCGACCAAGCATTGAGGTCTTCAAAGTCAAGAAAGTAGCCATAGAGTACGGCATTGAACTGAGGGCTATAGCTGTATTTAATTTGTGCTAAATGGATTTGACTATCTTGTTTGCCGTCTTGGGCTTTTAATGCAACGGGTTTAGCTGTTTCACTACCAAAGATTGTGTTTACCTGTTCAATATAAGCATAGTAGAACTGGAGTTTTGGATCTGCTTTAAAATTGAAGCTAATTGAATCGTAACTTTGTTCATTTTGACGCCAACCAACGGAACCAATAAAGCGTTGATTATCTAGATTGATAACTTGCCGACCTAATCGAGCATCAAACTTGGAACTGTTATAATTTAAATATAACTGATTAAGATCTAAGTTTTTGGGATCAGGAACGGTGCTATAGGTGGTTTCATTGTTTCGAGTGCTATTAAAGCGATCATTGAGTTCGATGTTTGCCTCGCCCTGTGCATATATACTCAAGCCTTGCCATGTACCCGTTTGCAGTGCAGGGCGTATCCGTAAAGTAGCAGCTTCAGCTTTCTTTAACGGGTTGTCTTGATCAACCATTTCAAAACGTAAGCGGCTATCGAGTGAAAGCTTGGTGTTTGTCAAAAAATCGCTATTAGCAAGTAGATGTGTTGTAGAAAAACAGCCGAGTGCGATCAAAGAAATTGAAATGATTTTCATCATATTTCCCCTAGAGTTAAAATTAGATATAAGTGGTTAGGAGGGATGTGTGAATAAGCACATCCCTTAGAGCAGCGTTGAATTAAGCAGTTGAGTTACGTTCAAGCAAAGCTTGCTCAAACAGTTGTTGTTCTTTTTCTTTATGTTCGACTGAGAAGCGAATCAGAATGACACTGAATGCGGCAACAGTGACGAGACAGCCTAAGATCATGAGACAAGTTTGGATGTCAAGTAAACCTTTGAGAAGGAATCCTGCGGCGACAGCACCAACATTACCGCCTGCACCAATAATGCCAGCCACACCTCCAAGCGCGTCACGATCAATAAATGGTACGAGTGCATAAGTCGCACCGCAGGCCATATGGGTAAACAGAGCAAAAATTGTCATTGCAAGTACGGCGAGCATGACAGTATTCATTTGGGAGAAAATGATGAGGAATAATCCTTCACCCAAGATCAGTAAGAATAATATCCGCGTACGTCCATCCAACCCTTTATTGGCAGCTACTTTATCAGAAACGATACCACCCAATGCGCGAGCAAATAGTGCGAGTAGGCCGAAAATTCCAGCAGTAAGTCCAGCTTCTTTCAAGCCCATATTAAAATGGTCAACATAGTACATTGCGGCAATATTATGAATGAAGATCTCGATGCCAAAACATGCTGCATAAGCGGTAAATAAAACCCAAACACGGTAATTACGAGCGGCCTGCATTAAAATAGCTGTACCACCTTTTTTAATATTGCCAGCTTCTATACCTTGTTCTCTTAATTCTTTGAAGTTGCCTTGAGGACTATCTTGTGTCAGTTTCCAGTAAAGTATACCCACGATTACCATCATGATTCCTGGAACAAGTAGTGCGATACGCCAGCCCATTGCTTGTTCAACACCAAACATGATGATGGCACCTAGAATGAGTGGCATGATCGCTTGCGTTGCACCACCACCAGCATTTCCCCAACCTGCCGCAGCGGCATTAGCAGTACCAACAACATTTGGTGCGAACATGACGCTGGTATGGTATTGGGTAATTACGAAACTTGCCCCAATCGCCCCAATTAAAAGACGGAAAAATAGAAAGGATTCATAGGTATTGGCTGCAGCAACACCAAACACAGGAATACTGCCAAGAATCAATAGGGCGGTATAGGTCTTGCGTGGTCCATATTTGTCACATAGCGGACCGACAATAAGACGGATAACAATGGTGATTGCAACAGCTGCAATATTGATGTTTGCAATTTGGGCTTTGGTTAAATTAAATTCACCTGCAATTACAGGCATCAGTGGTGCGCATGCAAACCATGCAAAGAAGCACACAAAAAAAGCCAGCCATGTCATATGGAATGCACGCATTGCTGGAGTGGAGAAGCTAAATAGTTTTATTTTAGTTGCTTTCTTTGCATCTAGATTCATATTTGAAGACATTGCCTTCCCCCTGAACTGAACGAATTACCATTTCGTAAGCTAAACAAAGTTATGCTTACAAACAGAACAGAACGGACGTCTTTGGCCGCCAACAATTTTTTGAATCGACATTGATTCTATATGCTATGAAATAAGCAAGGGATGTGCCAATAAAAATATTTAACCAAAAGAATAATTTAAGGTATTAATTTAAATGGCTAATATTTTGGTTTTCATTGTTTTGGATTCAGCGATAGGCGCTTATTAAATTTTAAAGGAGTAGATATTCTAAAAACTGTAAGACAATATTGTGTGAGTTGTTTTTAAATGGTGCATCTTTTTTATACAGTGTGGCTTAAAATATAGCGATCATAAAAAAAGCAGCCGAAGCTGCTTTTAGAAGGAAAAGATTAGAAGCGGTAGCCGACACCAACATAAGTAATGAGTGGATCAATGTCGATTTTAGTATTTGCACGAATCAACTCTTTACCAGTGTTGCGGTCAGTAACATAAATCTTTGCTTCATTATTCATTTTAGAGTATGAGACTGAGCCAACAGCAAACCAATTCGGTTTAAAATCATATGTTGCACCTAAAGTCACGATAGGAGCAAAAGTATCTGTTGCTTTAAGCTTAACAACAGGATCAGCAGAAGAGGTTTTACGATCTAATGCTGCACCTGCTTTATTATCATGAATATTTTGGATCATGTGACCAGCGGCAATCAAATCAGCTTCAATTCCAGGATTCATCTTTAATTCATTAAAGTATGCATACATCACACCAGCCCCAACATAAGGACGGAATTTATTGACACCTGTTTTACCAAATTGGTAATGAAGCTCAACTGCGGGTAACCACGCGCGAGCTGTTGCAGCTTTGCCACCTTGTGAGAGGTCAGTAATATGAATATCTTGTTTTAATGGAATATCTCCACCAGCTTGGGCAATACCATCACCTATTATTCCACCAATAGTTGACCCATCTTTTAACGGAGTAGCTTTTCCCGAAAGTGGAGCGTAAATATCACCTTTTCCTTGGATATTTACTTTAGGAGGTATGCCCCCTTTAATTTCCAAAGAAAGATTATCTGTAAAATGATAATTCATCATTATACCAACAGTATCAACATCGTCAGCTTCTAATCCAGTGCCTTGTTGTTGCCACTGAGAAAGACCATTAATTTCAGCTGTACCAGCAAGTGATGAGGGTAGAGTGTCAGTAAACTTATCAAGAAGGCTGATAGTGCCATGCCAAAATTTTCCTGAGGGTTTACTTTGATCAATTGCATCTAAAACCGCCTTGGTAGATACGTCACCAACTTGGGTTTTAGTGCCTTCTGCAACACTAGTGTTGATATTAATTGGGTTTGCTGAACCTTGCGGCATAGCATGTAACCACCCTGCAGAAACAGAGAAGCGCTTAAACCCATCTCCATCTTTGAGGCTAAAATATGGTGAATCTGCAAAAGTAAGTGTAGGAAGGGCACATAAACCTGTTGTAATCAGGCATGCAAATGACTTCTTCATCATCTTGGGACTCCATGTCCTAAAGTTTGTAAGGATTTTTCTTGCGCTCACCATAACGTTTTTTTATGCAGAATTTGTTTAGATAGAATTTATAATTGTTATAACTATGAAAAAAATTGTAGTAATTAGATTAAAATTGAGTGATTTTTACGCTAAAAAGGGTGGGTACTTAAGTACCCACCCTTAAAAATGAATTATTGAAAACGTGAAAGATCTTCTTCAGGGCGAGCTGTCAATACTTCAATTCCAGTCTCAGTCACTAAGATCGTGTGTTCATATTGAGCTGACAACTTATGGTCTTTGGTGACAACTGTCCATTTGTCACCCAAAAGTTTAGTTTGCCAGACACCTGCATTGACCATTGGTTCAATAGTGAAGGTCATTCCTGCCTCTAAACGCATTCCTGTACCTTTTTGTCCATAATGTAACACTTGAGGTTCGTCATGGAATACATTACCAATACCATGACCACAATATTCACGGACAACACTAAAGCGCTCAGACTCTACATATTGCTGGATAGCATACCCAATATCGCCAAGATATGAACCATCTTTAACTGTAGCCATTCCACGATACATGGCTTCTTGTGCGACTGAGCACAGGCGATTTGCTAAAATAGAAGTCTCGCCACCAACGATGTACATCATATTGGTATCGCCATGATAACCATCTTTAATAACAGTGACATCAATATTTAGAATGTCGCCGTTTTTTAAAATTTTATTCTCAGATGGAATACCATGACAAACAACATGGTTAACAGAAGTACAAATCGAGTGTTGGAAAGCAGGACGACCTGGTGCTGCACCGTACCCAACACAAGCGGGAATAGCATCTTGTACATTTTCAATATGATTGCGACAGATTGTATCGAGTTCTAGTGTACTCACACCCGCTTTAATATGCGGTTTAATCATGTCTAAAACTTCAGCAGCCAATTTCCCTGCAACACGCATCTTTTCAATTTCTTCAGGTGTTTTAATTAATCGACGAGGAGCTGTATAAGTTGTATTCATGATCTCTAAAAACTTTTGGTAATTTGCAAGTGTCTATGGTATAAATAGCCGCCTATTTTATCAAATGCTTTTCGTGAATATATTTTACGAAATTATCTGATAATTATAGTCGTAAAAAAATCCGCACATATATCGACACATTACTCTGGGTGCTTCTAGGGATTGTTGTCACTTTATATGTGAGTTGCGTTGTAGGCTAAAATTTCTGCATGCGAGGCATGAAACGCTGGTAATGGTATTCCCTTATCAAGTTTCATAACGAAGTATGAGGGGATTTTAGCCACAACCCTATGGGACAGGGTCGTTTTTTGACACTACGGCGTTATGAATAGTTCATTTAGAGTGCTAAATTTCACTATTCATGCCTTGTATTGTCTAAAAAGCGTCCTCTGTCGCAACCACTGATAAAGTAACAGCAATCCCTTGGGTGGAGAATGCGGATATATGGAGGCCTAACCCAAACTTTAAGGTAAAGAAAATGGCAGATTACAACGTAAGCATGCGCGACCTTCTTCAAGCAGGCGCACACTTTGGTCACCAAACTCGTTTCTGGAACCCAAAAATGCGTCAATACATTTTTGGCGCGCGTAACAAAATTCACATCATCAACCTTGAGCACACTGTTCCTGCGTTAAATGATGCTTTGAACTTTGTTAACAACTTGGCGAGCAAAAAGAACAAAGTATTATTCGTTGGTACAAAACGAGCTGCTTCTAACATCATCCGTGAACAAGCTCAACGTGCTGGTCAACCATATGTAGATCACCGTTGGTTAGGTGGTATGTTGACGAACTGGAAAACACTTCGCCAATCTATCAACCGTTTAAAAGATCTTCAAACTCAATCTCAAGACGGTACTTTTGCTAAGCTTACTAAACGTGAAGCTTTAGAGCGTACTCGTGAGATGGAAAAACTTGAACGTGCTTTAGGCGGCGTTAAAAACATGGGTGGTTTACCTGACGCATTATTTGTAATCGACGTTGATCACGAAGCGATTGCAATTAAAGAAGCTAAAAACTTAGGTATTCCTGTAATCGGTATCGTTGATACAAACTCTAACCCAGATAACGTAGATTACGTTATTCCTGGTAACGACGATGCGATCCGTGCAGTTACTTTGTATGCTTCAGCTATGGCTGATGCGATTCTTGCTGGTAAAGAATACGCTCAATCACAAGCGAATGCACAAGCGAAAGGCGAAGAAGCTGCTAAAGAAGCTCCTGAGGCTTAATGCGTTTTGACGCAAGCTTGTCATTTTTGTGATTTAAAATGATGACAAATTGAGCGTCGAGAAAGCAAAACGGCCCAGAGAAACCTTTGGGCCGTTTTTGTTGAACAGATTTATATTCTACCGATTTTAGGAGATCAACATGACTGCAATTACTGCAAGCATGGTAAAAGAATTACGTGACCGTACTGGTCTTGCAATGATGGAATGCAAAAAAGCATTAACAGAAGCAGGCGGTGACATCGAACTTGCGATTGATAACCTTCGTAAATCAGGTCAAGCAAAAGCTGCTAAAAAAGCAGGCAACATTGCTGCTGATGGTGCGATCACGATCGTTCAAAACGGTAATAAAGCGATTCTTGTTGAAGTTAACTGTCAAACTGACTTCGTTGCTAAAGACGAAAACTTCAAAAACTTCTCTGATAAAGTAGCGACAGCTGCACTTGCTGCAAATGAAACTGATGCTGCGAAAATTGCTGAACTTAAACTTGAAGATGGTTCTACTGTTGAAGAAGCGCGTGTTGCACTTGTTCAAAAAATCGGTGAAAACATCCAAGTACGTCGTGCTCAAATCGTTGAAGGCGAAAACTTGGCTATTTACAAGCACGGTTTAAAAATCGGTGTTGTTGTTTCTTACACTGGTGATGCTGATACTGGTAAAGGTATTGCAATGCACGTTGCTGCGTTCAACCCAGTTGCAGTAAATGCTGAAGCTGTTCCAGCTGACTTGATCGCTAAAGAGAAAGAAATTGCTGAAGCAAAAGCTTTAGAATCTGGTAAGCCTGCAAACATCGTTGAGAAAATGGTTACTGGTTCAGTTGAGAAATACTTGAACGAAGTTGCGCTTGATCGTCAAATGTATGTTATCGACAACGATAAGAAAGTTGCTGATGTATTAAAAGCGACTGGTACAGTTGTTGCTCAATTCACTCGCTTTGAAGTAGGTGAAGGTATTGAGAAGAAAGCTGAAATGAGCTTTGCTGAAGAAGTTGCTGCTGCACAAGCTGCTGCGAAGTAATTCGTATCTTCTAAAAAACCCAGTCATTATGACTGGGTTTTTTTATAGCTTAAGTTTATTGTTTCTCAAGTTGTGCTTTGAAATCTGCTAAAGCTTCAATTCTATATTGAATTAACATTTCACCGATTTCAGGACCTTTAACGTGTTCTGGTAGGTCTTGAGCACGGATATTTCTCACTATATCCATGGCATTGAGTATAAATTGTGCTTGAGGATATGGTCGGTCTTCCATACCTAAACGCCCTCTGGCATCACATTCACACGCTTGCACAAATGCTCTAACTTTTTCAGGGCGACGTAATACATCTAAACGTTGTAGAAAACGCCAAAGCGTGCCTGGCTTTAAGATTTGTACTTGATGGCACTTTAAATGTTCTTTACATACTGTCAAAGCTAGATTTTTGAGGTGTGTGGGAACTTTTAAGCGATCGCATAATACTGTGACAGGTTGTATACCGCGTTCTTCATGCATCACATGTCTTGGGAGTTCCTCGATAGGTGTGAGTGCTTTACCTAAGTCATGTACTAAGACCGCAAATCTTACATCTAAGGCATAGTCTGCTTTACAGGCTTGCTGAAGCGCCATTAATGTATGGATACCACAATCGATTTCTGGGTGGTATTCAGGTCGTTGCGGAACGCCAAAAAGTGCATCAACTTCTGGAAATAAAATTTTTAGAGCATGACATTCTCTAAGAATTTTGAAATATACATCAGCATGATCTTCCATCAATGCTCGTGCTGTTTCTTTCCACACACGCTCAGGTGTTAATTCATTTAACTCACCAGACTCAGCAATTTCCCGCATCAAGTGTAATGTTTCATCTGCAATTTTGAATCCGTAAGATTCATACCGTGCAGCAAATCGGGCAACACGTAGTACACGCAATGGATCTTCGGTAAATGCATGAGAGACATGGCGAAGGATTTTTTGCTCTAAGTCTTTTTGACCACCATATGGGTCATAGACTTGACCGTTGGCATCCATTGCCATGGCATTAATGGTTAGATCTCTTCGGATGAGATCCTCTTCTAAGCTCACATCTGCATCTGTGAAAAATTGAAAGCCATGATAACCAACGCCTGATTTTCTTTCTGTACGGGCAAGCGCATATTCTTCTTTTGTTTTAGGATGTAGAAATACAGGGAAGTCTTTGCCAACGGGCTGATAACCCTCAGCGAGCAATTGATCGGGTGTTGCACCGACCACAACATAATCTTTTTCGTGATAGGGATGCCCGAGTAACTGATCTCGAACAGCACCGCCTACTAAATAAACTTGCATGAAAAAACCTCTTTGAGGGCTTATTAGCAATTCATTGATGAATTGCGTTATTTGCTAAAATTGATTCAGACAAGGCGAAAAACGCAGGCAATGGCGACACCCTTGTCAAGTTTTTCAACGCAGTATGGAGCAATTTTAGCTATAACCCTTTGGGACAGGAATGTTTTTTGCTGCTACATCGTCATTCATTGTTTATTTAGAGTAACTAAACTTCACAATTCATTCCTTGTATCATCTAAAAAACATTCTCTGTCGCAATCATAAATGAACTGTTAATAAGCCCTATGTCACACAATCATGCTACAGAACAGAGGTTTTCTCAAGTCTCATGAGGAGCTTTTATAGGCAAGCTCTTGCTAAACTTTAGTTTTGACTTTGTTGGATCTCTGCAACAGTTAACGCTGTCATATTGATCAAACGACGTGTTGTTGCCGTTGGTGTCAAAATATGAACTGGTTTAGCAGCACCTAACAAAATTGGCCCAATAGTTACATTATTGCCAGAAGTTGCTTTTAACAGATTAAATGAAATGTTTGCTGCATCTAGATTCGGCATAATTAACAAATTTGCTGAGCCTTTGTAGCGCGAATTTGGGAATGCAAAATGACGGATATTTTCGTCAAGTGCTGCATCACCGTGCATCTCACCTTCAACCTCTAAATCAGGCGCTTGTTCTGTAAGTAAACGATAGACTTCACGCATTTTCTGGGCGCTTGCGTCTTGTTGATCACTGCCAAAACTTGAGTGAGAGAGCAGGGCTACACGTGGTGTAATACCAAAGCGGCGTACTTCTTCTGCAGCCAAAATTGTCATTTCAGCTAACTGTGCCGCTGTTGGATTGGTATTGACATATGTATCAGCAATAAACAAATTGCGATCTTCAAGCATCAATGCATTCAGGGTAAAGAATGTGCTGCGACCTTCTTTTAGACCAATCACATTACGCACAAAATCTAAATGAATATCATAGCTGCTGTAAGTACCGCAAAGCATACCGTCTGCTTTACCAAACTTCACAAGTAAAGCTGCGATCAATGTTGAGCGACGACGAGTTTCACGTTGCGCATATTCAACCGTTACACCTTTACGTTGCATCGTTTGGTAGTAATCTTTCCAAAACTCTTCGTACAACGGATTTTGCTCTTGATCAACGATTTCAATATTTACGCCATGCTGTAAACGTAAGCCTAACTTCTTGATATTTGCTTCGATTACCGTCGTACGACCTACCAAGATTGGTTTTGCCAAGCCTTCATCTACTGCGATTTGAACGGCGCGTAATACACGCTCATCTTCGCCTTCAGCATAAGCAATACGTTTAGGGTCGGTTTTTGCTTGTGCAAAGATTGGTTTCATCAAGAATGCTGAGTTATAAACAAACTCAGAAAGTCGTTGACGGTATGCTGAGAAATCTTCGATCGGGCGAGTAGCAACACCAGAATCCATTGCCGCTTTTGCAACTGCTGGTGCAATTTCTAAAATTAAACGTTGATCAAGCGGGCGTGGGATTAAGTAATCACGACCAAATGAGGCTGACTTTTCACCGTAGGTAGCCGCATCTGCTTCTACATGTGCCATACGCGCAATAGCATGTACACAGGCAATTTTCATTTCTTCGTTAATGGTGGTTGCACCTACATCTAACGCGCCACGGAAAATATATGGGAAGCAAAGTGCATTATTTACTTGGTTTGGATAATCTGAACGACCTGTTGCCATAATGACATCTGGACGTACTTCATGTGCATGTTCAGGTAGAATCTCAGGATCAGGGTTCGCAAGCGCAAAAATGATCGGATTCTCAGCCATTTCTTTAACCATTTCTTTAGTTAAAATGCCTGCCGCAGAAAGACCCAAGAACATGTCTGCGCCAGCAATCACTTCATTTAATTGCGTTGCTTTAATGTCTTGAACATAGCGCTTTTTCGAATCATCCAATCCATCACGTGAAGTGGTAAGGAGGCCGCGAGAGTCAGCAACAATGATATTTTCTTTGTTTACACCTAGAGCACACAACAAATCTAGGCATGACAGTGCAGCAGCACCTGCACCTGAAGCGACGATTTTGATTTCATCGATTTTCTTATTTACGATTTGGAGCGCGTTGAGTAATGCTGAACCTACGATAATACTTGTGCCATGTTGATCATCATGGAACACAGGAATTTTCATGCGTTCGCGTAGTTTTTTCTCGATATAGAAACATTCTGGTGCCTTAATATCTTCAAGGTTAATACCACCAAAAGTTGGTTCTAATGCAGCAACGATATCAACGATTTTATCTGGATCATTTTCCGCGATTTCAATATCAAAGACATCAACGCCTGCAAATTTTTTGAAAAGTACGCCTTTACCTTCCATAACAGGCTTGGATGCTAAAGGACCAATGTTCCCTAAACCAAGAACTGCTGTACCATTACTCACGACGGCAACCAAGTTACCACGCGCTGTATATTTCGCAGCGGCAGAAGGGTCACGTTCGATTTCTAAACATGGAGCTGCAACACCAGGGGAATATGCAAGCGCTAAATCTCGTTGGTTAACGAGCTGCTTGCTAGGTGTCACACTGATTTTTCCAGGAGTAGGAAATTCATGGTAATACAAAGCGGCTTGTTTTAAAGATTGATCGTCCATCTGAGTCTCGATTGTTCCGATAATAATCATGCATATATATGACTGATTATTATATTAAGATAAGTGCACAAGAATATAGCACTAGTTCATGCTTTCGCCCAGTCAAAATAGCTTATTTTCACTGAATGATACGACTTATTGACAAATTATTTTCAACTAAAATGAAGGGTTAAAGTCGTAAATTATCGCTGTAAATGTAAGATCTTGCGGTTGACAGTTAGCTATGCTGCTGTAGAAATTTGGTTGCGTCTAAAGCGGTCAATGGCTTGGCAAATAGATAACCCTGCAAGATGTCACAATTTTGTTTTTGCAAGTAGTCTCTTTGCGCTTCAGTTTCCACACCTTCCGCTACAACTTTTAAGCCAATGGTTTTGCCCATGGCGATCATGGCATTTACGATCGCATCTTGTTTAGAGTTACCAATCTTAGAAATAAAAGCTCGGTCAATTTTTAATGTATCAATAGGATATTCAGTTAAATAGGCGAGGGATGAATATCCAGTTCCAAAATCATCTAATGCGATTGAGATATGGCGATCTTTTAATGCTTCTAATACCGTTTTCACCGTTTCAGTATTCTCTAAGAATGCAGACTCTGTGATTTCTAATTCTAGATTATGACCAGAGATTTTATATTGCGATAAAATCGTATCCACATCATGTAATAATTGCCCACGGAGAACTTGTTGTACAACGATGTTGACTGCAATATGGACTTGGGGATAACCCAGCTCAATCCATCTCTGTAATTGTTTTGCTGCCTGATGTAATACAAATTGTCCGATATCAGAAATTAAGCTGGTGCTTTCTGCCAATGGAATAAAGATATCAGGCATGATCAGCCCTTTACTTGGGTGCTCCCAGCGTATAAGTGCTTCGAAACCATTCACCAGATTATCGTGTGTAGTCATTTTGGGTTGATAGTAAACGACAAGCTCATTGTTTTGGATTGCTTTTCTTAGATCAAGTTCTAAATCAGAATACTGTGCCGCTAAGTTAGCTCTTTCATTTGAATAGTAACGAATAGTGTTGCCGCCTAAACGCTTAGCCTCATTCAATGCCTGTTCTGCATGAGTATTTAAATTATCGACTTGACGACCATGCTCAGGAAACATCGCTACACCGATGGAAACACTCACAAAGTACTCTTGGTCAGCAATATAAAATGGTTGGCTGAAGTTCTCGACAATATTGTTACACAATTGATGAATAGGTGGGTGTAAAGGGGACATTTCATAAATAATCGCAAAATCATCAGCACTTAAATGCGCAACCAATAATGCATCGATATTGCTAATACGTAATCGCTGCGCGACTTGTTTAAGCAATTCATTGCCAGCTTGATTACTGACCAGTTCATTGAGTGTCCGAAAGCGATCTATGTTCAAACGAATGACAGCGAGATGTTGTATGGCTGCTTCATTCACTAGATATTGATGCAGTTGCTGCTGATAATAGAACCGATTTGGCAAGTCCGTTAGTGTGTCGTAGTTGGTAAGATAAGATAATCTTTGTTCCTGATGCTTTCGTTCAGTTTGATCAGAAACGATACCGATATAATTGATTACTCGATCTTGTTCATCTTTAACTGCATTAATATGCATCCACAAGAAACATGATTTTTCTGAATGATAGGTTTCTTGGAACTCTCCCTCATATTCGTGTTCATGAGCTAAAGTGTCTAAAATCGAAAGTTGGAAGTTTTGGTGGTGCAGCTTATTTTGCTTTGTAATTTCAAAAAGTTGCTTGCCTAAAATGACTTGTTTATCAAGTTCGGTAATTTGTTCATATTTAGGGTTCACCTCAATATAGTTAAAGTGCTCATCTAAAATAAAAATTCCTTCAGATGCTTGCTCAAAAACACTGGCTGATAATTTTAATCGTTCTTGATCTTTGCGCTCTTGATTAATATCTCGATGAATACCGACCATTCTTAGTGGTGTGTTATCCTTAGTGTTTCGCTGAATGACCTGTCCGACATCATGTATCCATGACCATTCACCATTGGGGCGCTTAATTCGAAATGTTTCTTCGTAACGTAAGGTTAGACCACACAAATGGTTGTACAGGCTGTTTTTCACACGCTCAATATCATCAGGATGAACAATTTTGTGCAGCAGAGTGTAGTGATTTTCTGAGTCTCGCTTTACAGCTTGACTGTGAGTGTTGGTAACGCCAACAGTTCGATTTTCAAGATTCCATTCCCAAGGACGAATACCCGCTGTTTCATGTGCAAATGCGAGATTTTGACGATGTTCTTCCAGACTTTCATTCATTTGAGTGAGATCAAAAGTACGATCACGAACTTTTTGCTCTAATAAATGGTTATTAAATTGTAGTTGAGCTTCAATATCTTTGGACTTATTGACCTCGTGCTGTAATTGTTGACATAGCTCTTCAGTCCATTGATTATGTTGTTCAGCTACATCAATCAATTGTTTGTTTTTTTCAAGTACTTGTGAAAGGTGTTTGTGAATTTTGAATGTTGCCTGTGCACACAATAATGTGGCAAAAAATGTGGAGTAATAAGCAAGGTAGAACAGAGTATGCTCATGATTTCGATATAAGAGATGCGAAATAATCAGTGGAAGAATGCTTGGGATAAAAAATAGAAAAAAATAGCGAATATGTTGGGTTAAAAATGTAAGCGCAATAATATGTGAGGTGGTCAGCAATAAAGCGGTTAAGGTAAGAATATGTGAGCCAGTTAGGTTGGGTACATCATGTATCAGGTAATACGTAATAATGATGGAGTTGATACCGAGCAACAAACCAGTGCTAAAACAAACAATTTGGAATAAAACATGACTTCTTTTAATAAAGGCTGGAGATGAATAACACTTCAAGGAAAAACGGCACAAAAAAAAGAAAATTAGAAGAAAAACGGCAGTGATGCTGATCCAAGCGGTAAAGATATTTGGAGTAAAAGAATAGAAAAGACCAAATAATGCATAGTCTAAAACACATATACCCAATACGCTAAGAACAAAGGATCTGATATGACTAGAGTAATTAATTTGATCCGTATAAATAAATGGCGCTAAACCTTGTTTCTGAACCCCAGACATACAAGAATAATCCTTTTCTTTTATCAGTACCTACAGTCTTTATTCTTTGTAAACTATAGCGTTGAGTTTATTTAAATTAACGTTAAACCCATTGAAAAGCAATGTAAATGCATCATTTGCTTGAAAAGTGATAGTTTAAAATAGATAGAGCAACAACGGGGGCTGTTTCCGTTCTCAAAACGCGATCACCGATACACCAGTTTTTAAATTGGTATTGGTTTGCTGTTTCGATTTCTGTTTCACTAAGTCCACCTTCTGGACCAATTAATAATGCAATATCAGGCGTACTATTCAGTAGTATATTTGTTTGATCTTTATTAGGGGCAAGTACAAAACGAGATGTCGGTAATTCAGATTTAACCCAGTCATTAAGAGAAATAGGCGCTAGAATTTCAGGCACACGGTTCATTCCGCATTGTTCACAGGCAGCGATTGCAACAGATTGCCAATGATCCAGTTTTTTTTGGTCACGATCGTACTTTAATCGCATTTCACAGCGATCGCTGGTTAATAATTGAATTGTGGTCACGCCCAGTTCGGTGGCTTTTTGAATCGCATAATCCATACGATCACCTTTACTCATCACTTGACCCAAAACAACATTAAAAGGCGCAGTACGATCTAATTTATTAAATTGATCAATCGACACCAAAGCATTTTTTTTGTTGATTTCTGTGAGAGTGACAAGATACTCGCCACCTTTCCCATTGAAGAAGATGGCTTGTTCTTGTTCTTTTGCGCGAAGCACACGTACCCAATGATGAAACACTGATTCTGTTAGTTCGATGGTGTTGCCAGTATTTAATTCAGTTTCGATATAAAAACGATTCATGCTTGGGTAGAGCTCTTACAAATTAATTGAGACCAAGATCGACAACGAGTTGTCGGGTTGGTTCGGTTTGGTTCATTGAATAGAAGTGAAGAGTTGGTGCGCCGCCAGCAATTAAACGCTCACAGAGTTTTAAAATCACTTCATGACCAAAAGCTTTAATGCTTGCACTGTCATCGCCGTAAGCAGAAAGCTGTTTACGAATCCAGCGCGGGATTTCAGCGCCTGTACCATCAGCAAAACGAATTAAGTTACTTGCATTGGTAATTGGCATGATTCCTGGTGCAATTGGGATGCTTACCCCAGCTTTCTCAAGACGTTCAATGAAATAGAAATAAGCATCTGGATTGAAGAAGAATTGAGTGATTCCTGCATTTGCTCCAGCTTGAACTTTCTCTATAAAACGCTTGATATCAGCATCAAAGCTGTCCGCTTGTGGATGCATTTCGGGATAAGCTGCAACTTCAATATGGAAGTGATCACCTGAATGTTCACGAATAAAGCGAACCAAGTCCTGTGCATAAGGCAACTCGCCTAAACCCACCTGACCTGAAGGTAAGTCACCACGTAGTGCTACGATGCGATCAATACCTTGAGATTTGTATAAATCTAATAGTTCAGCAATACGCACTTTGTCATCACCAATACATGAAAGGTGAGGTGCAACAGGCGTACCTTTGCCATTAAAATCATCAATCGCAGCTAAAGTACGTTCACGGGTAGAACCACCAGCACCATAAGTAATGGAAAAGAACTCTGGATTTAGCAGTTGAAGTTCTTGATGAACAACTTTTAATTTTTCTGCACCAGCATCAGTTTTTGGTGGGAAAAACTCAAAAGAAATAGGAACACGTTTCGTCATTTCAAATCCTTTTTAAAATCGCTTGGAAATTTTTAGAAAAAAGGGCAGTCCGTATAACGTCTGCCCTAAGATTCTTAGTATTTGTAAGCGTCAGATTTGAATGGACCTTCAACAGGCACACCGAGGTAATCAGCTTGTACTTGAGTTAATTGTGTCAAAACACCACCAAAGCCAACAACCATTGCCGCAGCAACTTCTTCGTCTAGTTTCTTAGGAAGTACTTCTACACGGATTGCAGCTTGCTTTTGATCAGCAGGAAGATCAGCAAATTTTTCAGCAAATAAATGCATTTGACCCAATACTTGGTTAGCGAAAGAACCATCCATCACACGTGAAGGGTGACCAGTTGCATTACCAAGATTGACTAAACGACCTTCTGAAAGAAGAATTAAGTAATTGCTTTCATCTTCTGAACGATAAACTTGGTGTACTTGTGGCTTCACTTCAACCCATTTATAACCACGCAAGTAAGCTGTGTCGATTTCAGTATCAAAGTGACCGATGTTACAAACTACTGCACCAGCTTTTAAGCTATCTAACATTGCAGCATCACATACATGGTAGTTACCAGTCGTTGTCACAACAAGATCAGTATTACCTAGTAGATCATGGTTGATGTCTTCTTTCTTACCAGTTTGTACGCCATTTTTGTATGGAGAAACAACTTCGTAACCATCCATACAAGCTTGCATTGCACAAATTGGATCAACTTCAGTTACACGAACGATCATGCCTTCTTGACGTAAAGATTGTGCAGAACCTTTACCGACATCACCGTAACCAATCACAAGTGCACGACGACCAGAAAGTAGCATGTCAGTTGCACGTTTGATTGCATCATTTAATGAGTGACGGCAGCCGTATTTGTTATCATTCTTCGATTTGGTAATTGAATCGTTCACGTTAATTGCAGGAACTTTAAGTGAACCGTCTTTCCACATTTCTAATAGGCGTTGTACGCCTGTTGTGGTCTCTTCAGTAATGCCGTGAATACGTTCTAAAAGAGCAGGGTATTTGTCATGAACAAGTGCTGTTAAGTCACCACCATCGTCCAAAATCATGTTGGCATCCCAAGGCTTGCCATTTACATTGATTTGTTGTTCTAAGCACCATACGTATTCTTCTTCAGTTTCGCCTTTCCAAGCGAATACTGGAATACCACGAGCAGCAATTGCCGCTGCAGCATGATCTTGTGTAGAGAAAATATTGCATGAAGTCCAACGAACTTCAGCACCGAGTTCAATCAACGTCTCAATAAGAACAGCTGTTTGGATTGTCATGTGAATACAACCCAAAATTTTTGCGCCAGCAAGAGGTTTAGCTGCTGCATAACGCTTACGTAAACCCATCAAAGCTGGCATTTCTGCTTCAGCGAGTTTGATTTCTTTACGACCGTAGTCAGCAAGGGAAATATCAGCAACTTTATAATCTGTAAATGAAGCATTCACCGCGTTCATCAGGATCTCCTAGAAAAAAATAGTATGGATCGTTCTGTTCGCGGATGCCGTTGTTGGTTAAAACGAATGTTTAACCGATCGTCGAGCCTGGCAAGTTGATTTATAATACAAATCAAATGTCGCAGCATCCCTCGACTAGGACATTATAATACTTGGAAAATAGTTTTGTTCCAATGATATTTTTTAGAAGATGGCTAGAAAATGAAGCTTTGATCTTGGGTGTTATTGAAGTTGTAAATTATTTTTATATACATCAATCAAGGATTCCAAATCCCTTTGAAATCCTAAGATCGTTATAAAGCTGTAAATAAGTCATTATGCTTTTAGGTGGTCTTCAAATTCTTCACCGAGTTGCATTGCTAAAGCATTGCCAGATAGATCGCCAGTGACTAAGCCATATTCTTTTTTAAAGCTAAAGGTAAAACCACGATTATCTGTCAGATTTTTAACTGAATATCCTAATTTTTCTAACCAAATACGAAACGCCAATAAATTTTTTGCTTTAACAACTCTGTTTTTCATACGAGAACTCCTTGTGAACCTGTAATTATTAATAAGGGTAGGTTAAAAATTTTTAAAGGGGCATTAGATAGATTTATTTTTCCGCGTGTAAGTAATGTAAAAATAGAGTAATTTTCACCTGCGGAAATTTATCTATAATTTTTTTATAAGTTACTGTAAAGTTGGAGAAAAATAAATATTATTTTTGGATCTTTTGAATATTAAATTAATAAAAATTTTATCTTTAAATGTAAAAAAAGATTTCACTTTCCACTTTGGTTATATCGTAAAAAGTGAAATCTCTGTGATTTGGTGAGATCTTTAGAACTGGTCTTTTAGAAGACGGATTCGTGCAAACTCTTCAGCGCTTTCTGTCCTCAAGAAGGGGTTCGTTGCGAGTTCTAATTCTATGGTGCTTGGGAGCGTAATTTGATTGGTTTTTCGTAATGCCCTAACTTGTTTCATCCTTTCTTGTAATGCGACGTTATGCGGTTCTATAGTGATCGCAAATTCAGCATTGGCAAGCGTGTATTCATGTGTACAGTATACTTTGGTTTGGATAGGTAGGGCTGCTAACCTATTTAATGAATGGTACATTTGTTCAGCCGTACCTTCAAACAGACGTCCGCATCCCATAGCGAACAATGTATCACCACAAAAAAGTGCATCAATGGCTTCAATGAAGTAAACGATATGCCCCAATGTATGGCCAGGGGTCGCAATGATTTCAACTTTTAAGTCATTAAAGTGAAAATGATCATCTTGTTGCAGTGGGTTGGAGATAAAAGAAATTTTGCTCAACTCATCTCTAGGGCCATATACTGCAATATTTTCATTAGCGGATAAATCCTCTACACCACCCGTATGATCGGGGTGCCAATGCGTGAGCCAAATTTGTTGTAGCTGCAAATGATGTTGTTCACAAAAATCTTTGACTAAACTTGCTTCTGTTGGATCAATCGCCACAACTTGTTTTGTCGTTGTATCTTCCAATAACCATATATAGTTTTTTAAGGCATTTTGTACGTCAATCGCATGGATTTTATAATGCATAGCCAATTCCTAAATCATTGTTTCATGTGGTTATTGCCAGTCGGATGATAGAGCGTCATCAACTTTTGCTAGTGTAAGTGTAAATTTCTTATCATGCAAAGTGAGCATCGAAAAGCGTATGGATGATGACTGTTTTGGACACATAGTGACGACATGAATAAGTGAAAATCTTTATGATTGACAAGGGGGCGGTTTTCGATAAATATGAAATAAAAGTTTTGTAAGTTAATGATTTATATTCATCTTTAGATTTATATTTTATTTAAAAATGCTAAATGATTTTCGTGATTAGATTTAACAATATAAATACATAGGATTGATTAAAGGACGATGATTTTATAAATCATAAAGAACAAGCGAGGGGGTGCTATGTCGGATTTAAAAGACCATGAAGTGGTCAGTATTTTTAAGCAATATTTATATCCGCTATCTGCCAAACTCACCGAAATGTTGAATGAACATTTTAGCCATCAAACTGAACGTCGAGGTTGTGGATATACGCAGGCAACACGGGTAATCGCTGAGTTTGTATCACAGCCGCGTGATGCGTTGGGGTTTCAGGATTTACGTATTTTTGATGATTACGATACGAAAGGATTAAGAAATATTTTAAATCAAGCAGCCTCATACGGGCTTGAGTTAACAACATGGCGGAATCTTGATATTCATGTTGATGTTCAGCAAAGCCTAAAACGTTTAAATCCAGATGATGGCTATACGCAGAACTTACAGCAGGAAGTTGATTTTCAAGCCAAACTTAGAACACTTTATCAATATGCTGAGCGAGAAGAAAGTAGACTCATTTGTCAGTTACTTGCAGATATTATCCTTCCTCAAGATGTTCAACATATTGAAATAATTGAATGCCAAGCTTTAGAGGAAAAACCTAAGGTTGGCTCGTGTCCGATGGCAGAAAAATTCTTCTTGAGAATTGCACATCATCGTCTATTGAGACAAGGTGAAATTAATATTTTCGTCGATGAGCATGATCAGCCAGTCATGATGGAAAAGATGAATATGGGGGATAATCACTCTTGTATTAGTCTAGTTCCTTTACTCATGAATGGCGTGCGCTTACCCGCGGGGAGCCTTTTCTCCACAAACTATGAGATTGAGCCGCTAGAAAAGAATAAAAACAAACAATATAAAGGTTATGTGATCCCCATTTCTTCAATGAAAGGTTTTTGGTTTCTACGACTGACGACACTGGCGGTTTCTCCTGAGAATCGAGCACGTGCGTTCGGATATCATTTTAAACAACAAGTTGATAATGGATTATTTCGACCCGATACGACTGAATTGAGTCAATTGATCGAAATTGCTCAAGATCAAATCTATGTAGGAAATCCATGCTAAAAGCTTGTTACTCGCCACGCTATTATGCGCAAACGCATACCAATAGTATGGAGAAATTGACCGCAGTTGCTGATGTGCTACAACAGCAGCAGTTGGTTGAATTGATAGATCCTGGACTTATAGACATTGAGATCTTGAAAAAACTACATAATCCACAATATGTAGATGCCTTTTTTGCAGGTGATTCAAGCTTTGCGACTGTGCAAGGATTTAAACCTTGGAATCCACAACTACGTGATGCCATTTTGTCGGTACAGGCTGGGCAATTGGTCGGTGCTGAGATCGCATTGAAAGAAGGAATTGCTGCCAATATTGCACAAGGTTTTCATCATGCGAGTTATGATTCTGGGGCCGCTTACTGTACCTTTAATGGTTTGGCATTAATTGCAAAACAATTTCCGGACAAACGAATTTTTATTTTAGATTGTGATCAGCATGGTGGGGATGGTACTGCGATTTTCACCAATCGTATGCCGAATTTGATAAATTTCGGCATTTTTGGTATCCGCTTTGGTTGCAAGGCGGGGGAGCGTAGTTTGACTCGCTATATTCATCCAAAGCAAGGTAATTTTGATTTGTATCGAGAAGCGATTTTAGAAGCTTTTCAATATGCATCACGTTGGGACGCTGATCTTATCGTTTATCAAGCGGGCATGGATTGTCATCAACATGATAAATATGGATCAAAATGGTTTACTACAGCACTCTTGTTTGAGCGTGATCGGATTGTGTTTGAGATGGCGAAGAAAATGAAAATTCCTTTGCTTTTCGTTCTGGCTGGTGGCTATCAACCTTTGGAGGATTTGGTTCCTTTGCATGTCAATACATTCAAAGCAGCGCATCAAATTTATTTTGCTGAGGTTTAGCCTAGCTATAGAAAAAATGCTCTCGCGAGGAGAGCATTGAATTGGGCGTTTAGCGTAATTTTGCTAACCATTCTCCAAATGACTGTACAAACTGAACCAACAATAAAAGTACGATGACAGTCAGGATGACCACACTACTATCGAAACGCTGATAGCCATAGGAAATAGCAAGATCACCGATTCCACCTGCACCTACAGCACCTGCCATCGCTGTTGCACCAATCAATGAAATGGTACCTGTAGTGAGATTGAGAATAAGAGAGCTACGTGCTTCAGGCACGATAAATTTGAATACAATTTGCCAAGGACTAGCACCCATTGCTTGTGCAGACTCAATAATACCTTCATTTACTTCAAGTAAAGAAGTTTCGATGAGTCGACCAAGATAAGGACCGACATAAATGGTTAATGGTACGATAGCAGCCCATGTTCCGATTGATGTACCAACCAAAAACTTTGTAAATGGAATGACCGCGATTAATAAAATGATAAATGGGATTGAACGTAGGGCATTCACGATTGGATTGAGTGCATAGTAAATCGCACGGTTTTGTAAAATCCCACCGTTACGTGTGACTACCAAAGTAATACTTTGAATAAATCCCCAAATGCATCCAAATAGCAATGCAAAGAATACCATCTGTAAGGTTTCTTCCAGTGCCGTTACAAATTGATCAATGGATAAAGAACTTTGCCAAAATGGAGCTGTGATTTCAGTCAGCCATTGCACAATTAAATCTCTCATTGGCTTACTCCTGACTGTTCAACTTTGACACCCTGACTTTCTAAGAATTGAAGCGCTTCCTGAATAATCGTTGGGTCACCTAAAAGTTGGATAAACATTTGACCGATCACAGTGCCATTAATCTCAGTCATATTGGCAAATAAAATATTTAAACTAATATCAAATTGCTTAATTACGGATTGAATAACGGTTTCTTGGGCTGATGTTCCTAAGAATTGCAGGTTATAGATACTGTTATGATGTTTGTGTTCAAGATTATTCAAGATATTGATCGGCAATTGTTGCTGCAATACTGTTTGGATAAATGTCTTGGTTGTTGGGTGTTGTGGTTGACTGAATATATCTAAGGTGCGACCTGTCTCAATGACTTTGCCTGCTTCCATGACTGCGACATAGTCACAGATAGACTCAATCACATCCATTTCATGTGTAACCATCACAATGGTGATGTTCTGTTCTTGATTAATTTTCTTTAATAATGCTAAAACGGATTGTGTGGTTTGAGGGTCCAGTGCAGACGTTGCCTCATCACATAGCAAAATCTTAGGATGATTCGCAAGCGCACGCGCAATACCTACACGTTGCTTTTGACCGCCTGAAAGCTCATCTGGATAAGCATCTTTTTTATGTTTAAGGTCAATAAAATCTAGCAACTCTGCAAGACGTTTTTCACGTTCGACTTTGCTATGGCCTAACAGTTTAAGTGGCATTTCAATATTTTCAGCTACTGTTTTGGTTTGCAATAAGTTAAAGTGCTGAAAAATCATGCCAATATTTGCACGTTCTCGACGAAGTGTACGCGCATCCATTGCAGTAAAGTCTTTTTGATTAATCATCACTTGTCCGTGGGTCGGACGCTCCAGTAAATTAATCAAACGGATTAAGGTACTTTTACCTGCACCACTATAACCGATAATGCCAAAAATGCTGCCATCAGGGATCTCTAAGTTGATTTGATCCAGCGCAGTGATCGTTTGACCTTTGAGCTGATAGTGTTTGGAAATATTTTTAAATTGGATCATATCGTCAATACTAAGCAGAAAAGAAAAACAGGCAAAATCACTTTGCCTGTTTTGTTGAGAAAAGTATATTACGGATTCTCTTCAGTGAGATAGCTGATTGGCTTATTTACATCAACTTTTGTACCAGCAAAATGATCTTGTACATATTGTTTTACTGCATCAGTGTGATAAAGCGCACCGACTTTTTGTAAAACAGGATCATCTTTGCGAGATTCAGCCGTTGCTAGAACATTGACGTTTAACTTGGTGCTTTGATCAATTGGTTCGTAGAAGATTGCATCTTTAAGAACGTTTAGACCACCTTCCATTGCAAGGGTATTACCCAATAAAATCGCATCAACCTCATCTTTAACACGTACAGCTGTTGCCATTTGAATTGGTTTGATCACAATGTTCTTCGGATTTTCAATCACATCAGCTGGTGTTCCTTTTACAGGATCAAAGTCAGCTTTTAATTTAATTAAACCCGCGCTTTGTAAAAGTAATAAAGCACGAGATTCATTTGCCCCATCGTTAGGGATTGCAATCGTTGCACCATTGGCAAACTCTTCAACTTTTTTTACCTTGCTTGAGTAGATTCCCATTGGTTCTAAATAAGTTGTAGAGACTGGCGCAATTTTGTCTTTATTTGCTGCATTGAATGCAACGAGATATGCATAGGATTGAAATGCATTCAAATCGACTTCTTTATTTGCAACAGCAGTATTCATTGCAACATAGTCAGTAAAATTTTTAATTTGAAGTTTTAGTCCAGCAGCTTGGGTTTCAGGCAAGCTTGCAATGTGACGCCAAATATCAGCATCAGAACCTGTAGAAGCAATAACGACAGTTTGTAATGCACCTGCATCTTTGTTCTGTTCAGCAGTGTTATCTGGCTGTTTGCTGCATGCCGCAAGCAACAACACTGATACACTTAAAAAAAGGCTAATCAGCTTTTTCATGTGGAAATCCTAACCAAAATAATGCTGAGAAAGTAATGTTATTCTCGCATTGATGTAATCGCTTTGAGGATGCAAATTGGCTTTATACAAAAAATAATCACATGAATTATTTCTTGGGTATTTGCCATTATGATTCCATGATTTTAAGAAAAATAAGTGAACATTCATGTGCTTATTTGGAACCAATAAATAATGCAGACATCCATTCACATCTTTTCAAACCAAATATTGGTCTAGCTGTTGGTTTTCTGTTGATTGGATAAAATAGCTTAATCATTTGATAATCATGAAAAAGCATATTCCTTTAACATAAAAACAACATCTAAAATTGTGCCAATCATAGCAATATTTTGGTAAGGGTTATAGTGGTCTGCATGATACTCAAGAGTATAAGCATCTGATTATCTAAAGGAATTATGTGCATAGTAAATGTAAATTAATGATAGTTTTATAGATTTTTGCAAATGTTTGATTGGTGATTTTGGTGAAATAAATAATATATATTTTTCTGAACTCTATATATGCAAATTGAATAAAGAATGTAAATTGATAGCGTTTCAGGAATAAAAAAGCCTTCCGAAGAAGGCCTTATTCACAATAAAATTATTCAGCTTTTTCGCGAGCAATTGCACGATAACCAATATCACTACGATATTGCATACCTGTGAATGTCACTTGGCCACATACTTCTAATGCATTGATCTGAGCTTCCAGTACAGTGTCACCTAAGGCTGTTACGCAAAGGACGCGACCACCAGCAGTAACAATATGACCATCATCAGTCATAGCTGTGCCAGCATGAAAGATTTTGGTGTCTTCAGGCGATTGACCGATACCCGAAATGACATCACCTTTACGAACAGTTTCAGGATAGCCTTCGGCAGCAAGAACGATACCAATAGATTTGCGGTCATCCCATTCAGCTTCGCTTGGTAAGTTACCTTCAATACCAGCCTCAACCAGATCAACTAGAGATGATTTCAAACGCATCATAATAGGCTGTGTTTCTGGATCACCAAAACGACAGTTGAATTCGATCACACGTGGTTGACCTTGATCATCAATCATCAAACCAGCATATAAGAAGCCCGTGTAGACATGACCATCTGCTGCCATACCATCAACTGTCGGGCGCATCACTTCATTCATGACACGTTCAAAAACTTCTGCTGTAACGACGGGAGCAGGAGAGTAAGCACCCATACCACCAGTATTTGGACCTTGGTCGCCCTCAAAGATGCGTTTGTGGTCTTGAGAAGTTGCCATTGGTAAAATATTTTTACCATCAATCATGCAAATAAAGCTTGCTTCTTCGCCAGCTAAGAATTGCTCAATCACAACACGTGACCCAGCATCACCGAACTTGTTGCCCGCCAACATGTCATCAATCGCATCAAAAGCTTCTTGGTTGGTCATCGCAACGATAACGCCTTTACCCGCTGCTAAGCCGTCAGCTTTAATTACAATCGGAGCGCCATTTTTCTCAACATAAGCTTTTGCAGCATCAACTTCAGTAAATACGTCATAGAAAGCTGTAGGAATGTTATGGCGTTTTAAGAAATGCTTAGCGAATGCTTTTGAGCCTTCAAGTTGAGCCGCATATTGAGTTGGTCCCCAGATTTTTAGACCTGCTTCACGTGCAGCATCAACGACACCATTGACCAATGGTGCTTCTGGCCCAACGATAACAAGCGCAACATCATTTGCTTTTGCAAATGCAATAATTGCAGGGTTGTCTAAAATATCGAGGTCAATATTTTCACATTTGTCTTCAGTTGCTGTACCCGCATTGCCAGGTGCGACAAAGACTTTAGCAACTTTTTCATCTTGTGCGATTTTCCATGCAAGTGCATGTTCACGGCCACCGCTACCTAATACTAAAATATTCATTATTAAGTTATTTCCTTTTTAAGTATCTCTAGTACATCCACTAAAAATAGAAAATTCCCCCTTGAGATGCAACTAAAACATCGCAAGAGGGATTTTTAAAATCTATTAGTGACGGAAATGACGCATACCCGTGAAGACCATTGCAATACCAGCTTCATCCGCTGCTGCAATTGTTTCTTCGTCGCGCATAGAACCACCCGGTTGAATGATACATTTGATACCAGCTTTAGCAGCGTTATCAATACCATCACGGAATGGGAAGAACGCATCAGATGCCATCACTGCACCTTCAACAACTAAACCAGCATGTTCAGCTTTGATCGCCGCAATACGAGCAGAGTTCACACGACTCATCTGACCTGCGCCTACACCAATGGTTTGACGGTTTTTTGCATACACAATCGCATTTGATTTTACGTATTTTGCAACTTTCCAAGCAAAGATCATGTCATCAATTTCTTGTTCAGTTGGTGCACGCTTGGTCACAACCTTTAGGTCATCTTTAGTGATCATGCCCAAATCTTGATCTTGAACAAGTAGGCCGCCGTTAACGCGTTTATAGTCAAGTTGAGGCGCACGTGCATCAATTGCAGGTAATTCACCGCACACCATGACGCGTACATTTTTCTTTGCACCTGTAACTTCAAGTACACCATCAGCAATGCTTGGTGCAATGATTACTTCAACGAATTGACGATCGACAATTGCTTGAGCAGTTTCTACATCTAACTCACGGTTAAATGCAATGATGCCACCAAATGCAGACTCTGGATCAGTTGCATAAGCAAGATCATAAGCCGCTTTGATACCATCTAAAGAAACGGCAACACCACAAGGGTTCGCATGTTTAACGATAACGCATGCAGGTTTTGCAAATGATTTAACACACTCAAGTGCGGCATCAGTATCGGCGATGTTGTTATAAGAAAGCTCTTTACCTTGTAATTGTTTCGCAGTAGAAACTGACGCTTCTTTAGCATTTGCTTCTACATAAAATGCAGCATTTTGGTGTGGGTTTTCACCGTAACGTAAATCTTGTGCTTTATTTAACTGCGTATTGAAGGTACGAGGGAATAAATCTGCTTCGCCCTCAGTTTTACCTACACGTGCACCTAAATAAGAAGCGATCATGCCATCATACTGAGCAGTGTGTTCAAATGCTTTTACTGCTAAATCGAAACGAGTCTCGTAAGAGAGTGAACCATTTTGCTTTAATTCAGCAACAACAGTGTCATAGTCAGATGCATTGACAATAATACCCACAGAAGCATGGTTTTTTGCTGCTGCACGAACCATGGTTGGGCCACCGATATCGATATTTTCAATCGCATCAGCAAGAGAGCAATTTGGCTTCGCTACAGTTTCAGCAAATGGATAAAGGTTCACAATCACCAGATCAATTGGATCAATATTGTGTTCTTGCATAACAGCTTCGTCCAGACCACGACGAGCTAAGATGCCACCATGAATTTTTGGATGAAGTGTTTTTACACGACCATCCATCATTTCAGGAAAACCTGTATGTTCAGAAACTTCTACGACAGCGATATTGTTGTCTTTAAGCAACTTATAAGTACCGCCTGTAGATAAAATTTCTACCCCGAGAGCTGCAAGATTTTGAGCAAATTCAACGATTCCAGTTTTGTCTGAAACAGAGATTAACGCACGTTTGATAGTCATGATTTAAGTCAACAGTTTGAAGTCTACAGATTAAAACAAATAGGCATAAAAAATGCCCACGAGAACGTGAGCATTTTATCAATTATTCACTCATTAAACCGTGAGCTTTTAACTTTTTACGTAAAGTTCCACGGTTAAGACCTAGAATCTCAGCAGCACGCGTTTGGTTGCCACGAGTATATTCTAAGACCACAGACAAAAGAGGTTTCTCCATTTCTGCTAGAACCATGTCATACACTTGAGATGGTTGCTCACCTTGCAATTGTGCAAAATAATGACGAACTGCGCGATCAACGTGGATGCGAAGAGCGACATCAGATTGAGCCGTAAAAATAGGAGATTTGCTATTCATGCGTGTTAATCCGAAAAATCAAATATCACTTGGGTAAAGTGATATATAAATGTGGTCTAAAATTATTGAGCCCTGTTTTAGATCCTAAAACAGTGACTCTAAAACAAAGGAACTATTAGCTTGCCACAAATCCTCGAATTGTGTAAAAAATAAGCGTAACAATAGTTAAATATTTGTTACGACCTACTTTCAAAAACAAAAAAACCAACTATGCGCTTATAAGGTAGAAGCACAGTTCGTTTAACGATTTTTTGTCTGTGAAATACGAGGAGTAAGTGGGTTAAAGCTTTCGTGGCGCGTATCATACCACTGTCTGCGAAAAAGTGAGCAAATTAACTGCACTTTTTTTATATTTTTTTGTCATTTTTTCTAATTTTTAGGGTTGTACAATTTCTAAACTATAATTTGTAAAACTATTTCTGCTTTTTGGGACCGTAAAATCGAATTTAAATGGGCTATTTGAGGGAATGCGTTGAATGGTTTTTAAGCTATCCACGAGGTAGTCTTCTGGTTTTAGTGTGGTGCTTGAAATCACAACATCATTATCCTTTAGCACAACCTGTATAGAGGGGAGTAAAATACTATGCTTATTATGATTAGTAATAATACCTGAAAAGCGCGTACTATCCTGTTCGGCACGTTTCAGATTGACTTTTTCAAAGTTTAAATATTTATACTGACCATCTCTTGCTTTACAAGTAATCACGGAACAGGCTGTATTAAAAATTCTGTTTAATGCTGGGCTGTCATGCATCAGCTTGGGATTGAACCACAAAATTTGGAAGGCAAATACCAAAATTAAGGTGATATTGCCGATACCCCAAAGGGTGTAATAGAGCCAACCATGCTGTTTATCTGCAGTCTCTTCATCTATTAAGAGTGTATCTTCTGAAAGATTTAGATTGGGTAATGCCGTAACAGGTTCAGTATTAAAATAATTTAAGTTATTGAGATAGGTGAGTAGATCAATATTTGAATTTTCAATTTTTTGATCAAAAATGCTTAATATTTGCATTTGCTTTTCAGCAAACGTGCTATCGGGTTGGATTGAAGAAAATAAAGAGCGATTTGTGGGCGTCGGAATGGTTTCGCTTGTCTGAGACTCCAATAAATTGGTCAATGCATTAAAGTTAATGACACATTTTGGACAACAAACCATGCCCTGTGCAACACTGAGTTGTGAAAGGGTCACTTTATACACGGTTGAGCATTTGGGGCAGCGGGTTTGTTTTTCACTCATAAGTTATAGCGATCTCAAATTGTTTTTCGTTTTCCTGAAATGCGGCACCAGTTTTCTTCACGCTTTTCGATCTCTAATATATCAAAAAACTCAGCGTAAACACTAGAAACATCAGCAACTTGCTCTTCAATTACACCTGCAAGTGCGAACTCTCCCTCATTTTTGATTAAAGTTGAGAATTCGGGCGCGAGTGCCATTAACGGGCCAGCTAAAATATTTGCAACCAATACGTCAGCTTGTTGTGAATTGAATTCTTGATCGAACTCTTCAGGTAAGCCAACAAACAGACGATCAAGTACGCCATTTAATTCAGCGTTTTGCTTGGTTGCTAATACAGCTTGTGGGTCAATATCAGTGGCATAGACTTTTTTTGCACCCAATAGCAATGCAGCAACACCTAAAATGCCTGAACCACAACCATAATCAATCACAATTTTATCTTTTACGTCGGTTTTACCTAACCATTGTAAGCACAAAAAGGTACTAGCATGATTACCTGTGCCAAAAGCAAGACCAGGATCTAGTTTAATATTGGTTGCATCTGCTTCAGGCGGTTCCAACCATTCTGGAACGATCCAATATTTTTCACCAATTTGAATGGGTTCATAATAATCCATCCATGCACGTTCCCAAACTTGGTTTTCTAAAGTTTCATGGCGCATAGGTACATCAGGGAGTTGAACCTTTAAAAAAGCTTCTAAGCGATCAACATCAATTGGATCATCTTCTTCTTGTTGGTAAATACCTGTAACGATAACTTTATTCCAAAGTGGTGTTTCACCAGGAAGTGGTTCGAGTAAGGCCTGATCTTCAGCATCATCTAAAGTTACGCTGACTGCACCCAGAGATAAAAGTAGGGTTTCACACAGTTCAACTTGATTTTGATCAACAGTAATATGAATTTGTAGCCAGTTCACAGGACAACCTAAGTAAATAAATTTGTGCTTATTGTAAAGGATTCGTGTTGTATAAAGGGAGTTTATAATGAGTAGTTTACAATTTTAAGATGAATTATTTCGCGGTTTACTTTCAATATGCTGAAATAAATAAAGGATATAGTTCATAACTATATCCTTTATAGGTTACTCATAGGGACTTAAAAATACTTGGACAACTTAAGGTGCAGCTTGTTCATTTTGCATCATTGGTTGTTCAGTATTTTCAATTGGCGCCGCTAATTCATTAGGTGATTGAATTTGGGTTGGTGCAGATTCAACTGGAGCGCCACTAACTGGACGAGGTTCTGATTGAGTTTCAGAAATTCTGCTTTGAGTCTCTGGCGGTGTGTCAGATGTAGGCATTGGCGGTTGGAAAATGAGTTTATCATTTTCATCATTTTGACAAGCACCATTATAAACAACACCTTTATAGGCAAATGAAACTGCATCGCCTTGTTTTTTACCTTTACAGACCTGTTGATATTTCTGAGTGAGTTGATCTGCGGCAGTTTTTGCATTTGCTTGAGCTGTCACAGTAAAACATAATCCACAGATCAGTGATGATAATAAAAGCTTCGAGTTCATATCATTTTCCTAAGTATTTGTTATGCATGTATTAGGATAGGAAATTTTTTCAGAAAAACAGTGTTGTTCAAGTTAACGATTCTAGGGCACTTTGTTAAAAATACATGAAAAGTGCAACATAAAGTTTCTTTTTGTGTCATTTCTAATTGAATCAGTCTTTTGCTCAGTGTGAGATTTTGATTGGTTTTTTTCATACTATGGCAAAATTCCTGTATAATGCTCTGTCATTTTTTGAATACACATTTACCACTATGCACTATCCTAAAGTTTACGACGTTATCGTAATTGGTGGCGGTCACGCTGGTACGGAAGCGGCGCTTGCAGCTGCACGTATGGGAAGACAAACATTATTGTTGACGCATAATATTGAGACTTTGGGGCAGATGAGCTGTAACCCAGCGATTGGTGGTATTGGTAAATCACATTTAGTTCGTGAAATCGACGCACTAGGTGGCGCAATGGCACTTGCTGCGGATAAAGGCGGTATTCAATTCCGTATCCTCAATTCCCGTAAAGGTGCTGCTGTACGTGCAACACGTGCGCAGGCAGATCGAGTACGTTATAAAGCTGCAATTCGCCATACCCTAGAAAATCAAGCGAATTTGGATATTTTTCAACAAGCCGCCGATGACCTGATTGTTGAAGGCGATACTGTTAAAGGTGTTGTCACCCAAATGGGGATCCGTTTTGACACCAAAACTGTAGTACTCACCACAGGAACATTTTTGGGTGGTGTGATCCACGTTGGTTTACAAAACTCAAGTGGTGGTCGAGCAGGTGACCCTCCATCTATTGCATTGGCACATCGTTTACGTGAACTTAAATTACCAGTCGGTCGTTTGAAAACGGGTACGCCGCCACGTATTGATGCGCGTACTGTTGATTTCTCTGTGATGACACCTCAGCCGGGTGATTTCCCATCTCCAGTGATGTCATTTATGGGCGATGCATCGATGCACCCTGAACAGGTGAATTGCTACATTACTCATACCAGTGAAAAAACCCACGAAATTATTCGTGGCGGTTTAGACCGTTCACCAATGTATACGGGAGTGATTGAAGGGGTTGGCCCACGTTATTGCCCATCGATTGAAGATAAAATTCATCGTTTTGCTGATAAAGATTCACATCAGGTATTCCTTGAGCCAGAAGGCTTAGATACTCATGAGCTTTATCCAAATGGTATTTCGACTTCATTGCCATTTGATGTGCAATTCAATTTAGTTCGTTCGATCCGTGGTATGGAAAATGCGCATATCCTTCGTCCGGGTTATGCGATTGAATATGATTATTTCAATCCACAGGCTTTGAAGTTCACCCTTGAAACCAAAGCGATTCAAAACCTGTATTTTGCTGGCCAAATTAACGGTACGACAGGCTATGAAGAAGCAGGTGCACAAGGTTTATTGGCGGGATTGAACGCTGCACGCCGTGCTTGGGAACAAGAAGAGTGGACACCAAAACGTGATCAGGCTTACATGGGCGTGTTGGTGGATGATCTCATCACTTTAGGTACCAAAGAACCATACCGTATGTTTACTTCACGTGCAGAATATCGTTTGATGTTACGTGAAGACAATGCCGATCAACGTTTAACGCCAATTGGTCGTGAACTTGGCTTGGTTGATGATGAGCGTTGGGCAGCTTACAGTGAGAAAATGGAAGCTGTTGAGCGTGAAACTTCTCGCCTACAACACTTATGGGCTGCACCGAATAATCCAATGGGTAAAAAGTTCGTTGAGATGACGGGTGCAGATCTTAGTAAAGAATGTAGTGCAATTGATTTGTTGAAACGTCCAAATATTAATTTTGCTCAAATTGCTGAATTAACAGGTTCAGAAGTTTCGCAACAAGTCGGTGAGCAAATCGAAATTGCAGTGAAATACGAAGGTTATATTAACCGTCAGCATGAAGACGTTGCTCAGTTAAAGCGCCTTGAAGAAACTAAAATTCCTGCCGATTTTGAGTTTGATGGTATTTCTGGTTTATCTCGTGAAATTACATTGAAGTTGAAAACAGTTCGACCAGAAACATTGGCTCAAGCTAGTCGTATTCCGGGAGTAACTCCAGCGGCAGTACAATTGCTTATGATTACGATTCGTAAAAGTCATATGGCAAAAAAATCAGCATAAGTCTGATTAAGAGAAAATGATAAAAACACTCTTTAAAAGGGTGTTTTTTTCTGTTTGTTTTGTATGTACTTTTGAATGCATTCGATAAGGTATAAAAATTAATGAAAAATTGGATGTTTTTATTCATAGCTATAGTTGCAGAGGTGATTGCTACCTCTGCCTTAAAAAGTAGTGAGGGTTTTACTAGGCCAATCGCTTCATTTGTGGTGGTTGTGGGTTATGTCATTGCATTCTATTTTTTGTCTTTAACCTTAAAAGCTATTCCTGTTGGGGTTGCTTATGCGATATGGTCTGGCGTTGGTATTGTTTTAATTACCACTGTTGCTTGGTTCATGTTTGGTCAAAAACTAGATCTGTGGGGAATTGTGGGAATTGCACTGATTATGAGTGGTGTATTGATTTTAAACTTATTGTCCAAAACGAGTGGGCATTGATGAAATAAACAACCGAGCTAATGTTATAGCTCGGTTTTAGAATATGATATTACCTAAAATAAATTAACGACCAGCGAAATCAAATACACCATTTAAAATAATGTTTTCATTTACTTCAGCAGTAGAAGTATCTTTAAGGGTGAGAATTGTATTTTTAAAATTCACCTGATTATTTTCTGGGTTATAGCTAACGCCTTGACATGGTTGAGCTACATCACATCCATAATGGTATTCAACATCCACTAATAATAGTCCTGTACTAGGATTTGGAATGGTTCTAGTTGCTTTGAAATTAATCTTCTTAATTTTATTATCTAAAATACTTACATCGATCGTATCATTACCAAATTTTTGTATATTATGATTGGTAACATCAAAATACAAAGCCGGCTGAACTGAGTGTAGGGTATCCTCATTTTTTAGAATTGGCGTGATTTGAAGTTGAGTGAATGGTTTGTTTACTCTTACCGAACCATCAAGTTGAAGAATCGTTTTGGCACAATCTTGCTGGATAGGGAAGTTTGGAAATAAAGGGAGTTCTTCTTTGGAACTATAGATCGCCTGATTAAAATCCAATGTCATATAATCAGTATTTTCAACAGGTTGAATCGTGGATGTCTGGTTAACAGGAAGGGTGAGAACCGCAGACATACATGCGCCTGAAAGGCCATATAAGGTTGTGGTTTGAAGTAAAGAGTCTAAAGTTGCTTTATCTTTAATAAAGGTAGAAAATTTACCTAATTTTAAATCTGCATCAATCCCATTGTTTATATGTGAACTGAAAAAGATTGCATGGGTTTCTGGATCATAAGTTGCCCCCATGAGAGCAATCGGTTGCTGATTGGCTGATATAGTAAATTGACTGGTTTTTCTAATATTATTAAAGTTCTGCGGAGGAACAGATAAGGTTCCAGAAAGCTTTCCATTTAAGTAAATATCACTTTTTTCAATTAGTGGAGGATTATTCTCATCTATAGGAGACAATCGAGTGATCTTTGGCGTTGAAAGCTTTGTATTGGTAAAAGTGACTTCACTATAACCTGTTGTTTCGTCATATTTAACACTTATATTCTTACAAGAATCAAAAACAAAGGATTCAGCACAAGCAAAGAGATCAGGCTTGGATAGGTTGTGAATTTTTTCACTTAAATAGTTTTCACCCATCGAGATGTCTAAGACTTTCTTTAAAATAGGATCATAATTAACATATAGGGTGTTAGTTGCATCATCTTTATCGAAATTAAAACTCAATATAATTGAGGTAGAACCTTTGTCGAAGTGGTGAGTAACCGAATAGGCATTAAAACTTGCATCTTGGTTACTGCTTCTGCCCAAAAGTTGAATCATTGGGTCAGCATCTTTTTGTAAGGTTAAATTACTTTCAAATTCGGTAGTAAAGGGTGCGGTACGATTTTTATCGCTTCCTTTAGATTCACTATTGTTTCCTCCACAAGCTGAAATTAGTAATGAGGTAGTAAAAAGGGCGAAAAAGGATTTTGTATTTAACATTTTAATATTCTACATAGCATTATTTTTAGAACTGAATAATAGCTATTAACAATAATGTTTTAAAGTGCTTAAGTAGAATTAATTTAATAAAAAGCCTAATCAAAATTAGGCTTAACACTTGTGTAAAACAAGTTTTACAAAGCCACCTCAATTCCCTGACGTAAATTTAATTGGTCAAGTTTAGAATTTTCATCAATTTTTTCAAAAGCTTTAGGCAGTAAACGACGAGCTGCTTTATTCACCCTCTTCTCTAACCAAATAGGCATTTTCATGGCGAGAGGGTTGGTTTCAGTGGTCGAAGCATCGGTCATCACGCGAGTTCCCATGATGTAATCAAACCAAGGTCGCGTGACACACCAGTTGGCATTTTGATTACTGGTCATGTGGTGATCATAGTGCCAAGGAATACGTTTTTTTGCATATTCGGGATCTAGATGAGATTTGGCATGAACTTTCCAGTAGTTCCAAATCCCATAATATAAGCCTGCTGTAAAAAATGGTGCAACGGGTAGAAAAACTGTAGAGACAGCGGCTAAACCAATTAATGCTGTTTTTTCATTGTACATTTCAGAGTTTTTAAACATTGACTCTGCATAACCTTCATCATGAAAATCATTTAAACGAGCACGTTTATGATGGGCGATATGAGTAAAGAAGGGGCTATTTCTATTTTTACTTGGAAATTCATGTAACCATATCTTATGAAAATACCATTCCATCCCATTTGCGACAAAGATACCGACTGGAAAACCGATCATATTCGTTAACCTCATAAAATATGATCAGATTGTAGAAACTTAATGGTGAAAGTTTTTGACTGAACTGGCAGGTTTGATTTGCCGATCAAATCAAATTATTGTTGTTTTCGTTGTCGATAGGCTGTTGGTGTTTCACCTGTCCAACGTTTAAAAGCCCTTGAGAATGCAGATGGTTCAGAGAAACCAGTAAGATAGACGATTTGATCAATTGATTCTTGGGTTTGAGAGAGTAAGCGCTGAGCAAGCCGTTCACGATATTGTGCAATTACTTTTTCATAGCTGGTATTCAGAAATTGCAAATCCGCTCTTAAACTGCGGGCACTACGATCTAATCGACTAGCAACAATATTCTGATCAAACTCACTCGATTCCAATAATCCGCTCGCCAAGATCTTTTCTATCTCATGAATAAGTTGATGTTTATGTAAAAGCTCAAGTTGTGAGGCGGCATGGTGTTCATGGACTTTTAATAACTCAGGTTCATAAGCAGGCGAAGGATGGTCTAATAATTTCGCATCAAAGAAAAGACGACCTTCAGTTTGTCCAAGTCTGACATTACACCCCCATATCTTTTTATATTCATCCTGCTTGGCGCCATCATCGTAAGGAAGCCAAATTTCAGAGGGTGTAAAAGCATCTTCACTTATATATTTGAAGAAATTAAGCAAAATTCCTATCGCACATTCTAAGTAATGTCTTAAGGGATGATTGAGACCAGAAATGATCGCAACCTTATTATCATGATGTTCGAGTTTAAAAGACATCGCATCTGTGAGTAATGCTTGATAACGAATAGTGCGTTGTAATCCTTCACCAAAGGTTGGACTACTGAGAAAAAGATATTCAATCACTTGTCCACGAAATGGAGGTACATTTCCTCCAACATGAAGGCCGATATCTGAATCTACACTAATTTTCTCAGCCGCATCCCAGAAACGTCTTTGTGTAGAATTATCTCTTCGCACAGACTTGTCAGGAGGTTGATCCGGTAAATGAACACTTGCAAAGATAGCGGCCGCATCAAGGTTCATCTTGTGCATGGTTTGATAAACCATCCATAAAAAAATGCCAGCATCGCTTGCTTTATTTGTGACCATGTTTGAAGGTTAAATAAACTTTTGAAACAATATACTATGTTTTTTTATCATAGAAATGAAATGTTTGTTAGAAGCTTCTTACAGACTTCATTAAATAATATTTATACCTCATTTAGAAAATTTCTCTGTCATACAATCAAAGAAATAGCCATCAACAGGAATAAAAAAGCCAGTTGTCATAACTTGCTTTTTTGAAGATTAAAACTTCTTTTCGAGTGTAAATTGAAAGTTAGGAATACTTTCATTGCTTCGTGCTTGATACAAACGACCATCAGATTGATAAGTCAGGCGCTCTTTATAATCAGTGCTGAGGATATTGTTTAAGTTCAAGTTTGCAGCCCAACCATCTGCAAAACGTTTGGTTGTACTTAAATTTAAACTAAACCGTTCATTGGTTGTACGGTCATAAGGTTGTCCATCCAAGGCACGTTTAAATTCTGGGGTATAGCTCATGTTTATGCTGTTGGAAAGCTGCCACGGTTTATAACTATAAGATAGACCTGTACTGATATTGTAAGGTGCAACATCGCTTACGAGACGTTCATGTTGTTGTTGATTTTTAATGGTTGCACGCACAGTAGACACTTGCCCATTGAGCATAAAGGCATGGCCTGCTTCAGTTTGTTTTAAAGCATAACGACCAGAAATTTCGACTCCATAAGTGGTTGCCTCATCTTGGTTTTGTGGACGTTCAACATAACGACTTCCTTCCAAACTGACGACTTTTTCGATGTAATCTTTAATTTCTCGATGATAGACAGTCAAGCTGATACCTCCACTCGCTGAGTCATAAGCAAGCGTTGACTCAATTGCATGAATTTTTTCAGCTTTCAGATTTGGATTGCCACCACGATCTGGATTGTTTAATGAGCCAGCATCATTATCTGTTGAAACGGTGACGGTAGGAATTAAACGATCTGATTTAGGGCTACGAAAGGCTTGGCTTAAATTAGTTTGCAATGACCATTGATCGGTGAGGTTAAAACGGTAAGCAAGTACTGGACTGAGATGTTGATCTTGGTAGTCAACCAAGCCAGAACGATCGATCCACTCTTGACGTGCACCTAAGGTCATCGTTTGGCGATCGGTAAAACGCCAACTTCCTTCTCCGTACACTGCATAGCGTTGTTCATTTAGGCTTTTGCTAACATTACTATCGAGCTCATTAAAACGACTGTCTAGACCAAATTTAAGTTGACGATTTGAATCCAACTTTCTCGTTCCATCATAAGCCAAACCATATTCATTGATGGTTTCATCTGTGTAGATCCGTTGCTCTGGTGAGCGAGTTAGTTGGCTTTCAGTCTGTCGTTCAATTAAAAAACGAATTTTATCACTGAGATTTTTGTCTTTTCGTTCATAACGTGTGTTTAATCGGATACTGTCATTTTTATCATCTTGTATTTTATTAGCTGAGTGACCCTCCATTTTTATGTTGCGGTAAAACAACTCTGCGATGAGTTTTTGCTGATCATCCAGATCGTATTGTAGACGTGGAGAAAACATTTGCATGTTTCGATTTACAGTACGAACATTTTCACGTGTACCTGTTTTAGATTCGGTTTTTGAAATAGAGGTATTATCGATCCACATTTGATTGGCGGATAGACTATAAGACCATTGATTTTCACGACCATCTGCTTGGACATTGATCTGCTTTCTTTCCATTTCTTGTTGCCCGCTTTCACGTAAGCCATAACCTAACTTAACTGTGCCATTTATACGGGTGTTGATTGGTTCTTTTAAAATAATATTAATGACCGCTGATGAAGCAACTGAAGATTGTGCCACACTCGGTTGTTTAATGACTTCTATACGTTCAATCATTTCTGGAGTGATGGTGTCAATAATTGACATACCACCACGCGGACCACCTTGTATTAGTTCACCATTAATCAAAAAAGTCGGCGCACCACCACCGCGAAAACGCATACCTGAAGCACCTCCGCCTCCGCGTGGTCCTTGACCAAAGCTAGGTAATTGAAAACCTGCTGCGCGGCGTAAAGCATCCATTACAGATTGATCGCCATATTCAAGCATTTCTTCACGGCTAATAATCGTTTTGGGTACCGCGCTGATATCATCATCTTGTTGCTTTTGGGGTTCAGCGGATGCATTAAATGTCAATGTAGGAAGCACTTGAGTGGCAGTGTCTACTTGTGGGGAATAAGAACTATAATCTTCAGCAAAAACAAAGCTACTCATTGTGAATAGGGCAGAGCTAAGCAGACTCAACTTCCCATGGTAGAGCGATGGTTTCATTATAGTTACCCCAAAAAATATCAAATTATTTTGTGTGTAGCCTAATGTAAAATTGTGTAGAAAAGTGGAATTTGATCAGCAAAATCGCGGGAATTTTTATAAAAAATAGCATTTAGTATATTCGTTGAGGTTTGCTTGGATAGTATGCATAAGAAATAATCGAAAGCATGAAGAAAAAATATAAATATGATGAAAATGAGAATTATTTTTATTAAAATTGTAACGCATTTTATTATTTTATTTTTTGAAATTTAGTCTGAGTTTTTTGGAATTTTTATGAAGTCTGCTGTATTGGGGTTGTTTGAACAGCCTATTTTTAAATTTAGTGTATTGAGCTTGATGTTGTTGCAAGCTCAGCATGCAATCGCAAATGAACAAACCGCCGTCATGCCTACAATTAAAATTGAGGCGATGAGTGAGCTTGATCCGATCAAGAGTTATATTGATTATGATCAAGCGAGTGTGACGCGTAATGGATTAAAGAAAAAAGATATTCCGCAAACCATTGATACGATTGATGTGCAGAAATATAAAATTTATGGTGCCAATGATTTAAGTGTGATGTTGCAAGGTACACCAGGGGTTACCACGAGCTATGATACTCGTGGGGATGGCATCATGATTCGTGGGTTTAGCGCCGATACGAGCGATATTTATCGGAATGGAGTACGTGAAGGAGGGCAAGTTCGTCGTAGTACTGCCAATGTAGAACGTATTGAAATTCTAAAAGGTCCAGCTTCTGTGTTGTATGGGCGTGGAGCAGGCGGCGGTGTAGTAAATATGGTGACTAAGTTCGCCAATTTTGACTCTAAAAGTTCTGTGGGGATCTTTGGAGGTTCTTATGACAATATCGGAGGTACTTTAGATATCAATCAAGTTGTGAATGATAATTGGGCGGTACGTTTAGTTGGTGAAAAATCTGATACCAATAGTTTCCGTTCAGGTATTGGCACAAAACAATCTATGTTTTCACCTAGTGTGACTTATCGCAGCGATGATGAGAAGTTGTTATGGACTACAGAGTATACCTATGACAAATTAGATCGTATTCCTGATCGTGGTCCATCATTTTCGGTATTAAGTCGTTTCCCTGAAAATATTCTAAGAGAAACAGGTTTTGCAACAGCATCAGATTTTATCGTGGATGAACTACAAACGGTACGTACCGATCTAAGATATGAGTTTGCGCCAGATTGGAAGGTTCATTGGGCATTAAGTTATCGACAAGCTAATCAAGATTTTGATAATTTTTTTAGCGGAAAGTATTGTACAGACGATAAAGATGGATGTAAAACTGGTTACATTAAGCAGTCTTATGCATGGCAAGAAACCATGAATAAGACCACGACAAATACATTTGATATTACGGGCAAATTTAAGACTGGTAGATTAGAACATCAGCTAATGGTTGGTGCTGATTGGTCACATGAAGATCGTGAGCCGAAGTTAGGTAATTATTCAAGCGGGGATAAGGCAGGATTATATTATCAATTAATTAATCCTTATAACGTTAAGGATTATCAAACTTCTTTTAATCGTAATAACGGTCGACCAAATGCAACATCTTATACTCATCAAAACAATGATAGTTTGGCTTTTTTTGTACAAGACCTTATTTCATTAACGCCAACGTTAAAAATGATGCTGGGCGCCCGTTATGATCAATATGAAGTAAAGACTCGTGATACTTTAATTGGTTCAAAAACATATGGGCAGTCAGTTACAATGGATGCTGAAACCTTTAGCCCGAATGTAGGTTTTGTTTGGCAACCAGTAGATAATCAAAGTTTTTATACCTCTTATAGTAAAAGTTTTGCTCCATTTGGTGGCAGTGCAGGCGTTTCACCATTTACTAATGGTACAGTTGATTTAAGAACGGTGAATGCTGAACCGCAATATAATGAGCAATACGAAATTGGTGTAAAAAGTGATTGGTTGAATGATCGCTTGAATACTCAGTTTTCTTTATTTGATATCCGTAAGAAGAATATTCGTTATAAACCCGATCCAGATAATCGCCCTTTTGATTATGTAGTCGGCGGTGAACATCAGTCAAAAGGAGCCGAATTTAGCTTTATTGGTCGCGTACTTGATAATGTGTTTATTCGCGGTGGCTATGGATATACAGATGCAAAAGTAAAAGATGATAAAGATCCAAAATCTGCAAATGCGGGTCACTATTTAGCCAATGTGGCGAAAAATACAGGTAATTTATTTGTTCGTTATCTACCCGTTGAAAATATTTATACGGAAGTTGGCGCAACTTATAATGGTTCTCTTTACACTAATATTTCCAATAATCCCGATACTAAGCTTGATGGTTGGACGCGTTTAGATGCTGCTGTCGGTTATAAAGGAGAGCATTGGGGAGCGACATTTGCAGTCAATAATCTTACAGATAAAGTTTATTGGAGATCCAATACGATGCCAGGTACACCACGTAATTTCTTGGTGCGTTTAAACTATCAATTCTAATGATTTGAAATAACTCATATATAAAAAAGCACTTTTGATCAACAAAAGTGCTTTTTTTCTTTCTTATAAATGCAGGAGAACATACGCAAACTATAAAATGCTGTCAGAAAGGAATTAATTTAGAAAAACAACTACAAAGTCACAAAATTTGTTAGAATCAGAGAAAACACTAACAAAGAGATAATAATAATGAAGATCGCACTTGTACTCCTATTCTTATTTTCTATTCTAGTTTTGGGTTATACCAGTTATGAAGATGCACAGACGAAAAAACGTCAAGAACTTATGAAAGTTGTTCATGAAGCTGAGCATAGTTTGAATGAAATTCAACATAACCCACATACACATTTGAGCAGTCTAAAACAAACTAAATAGGTAACAAGATCTGCTATAAGATTTTGAGCTAATTTGATGCATTTGTCGCGATCAGCAAGTCATCTTTTTTTTGATTGAAGGTACGCAAGTTCCTATTAGAATCTGCTAAAATATTTACCATTAAATAAAAAGCTGCATATCGTTATGCGGCTTTTTATATTTTGATAGCGGAATTAGATTTATACATGTTTTGATGTGACGCGTATCGAGCTGGCATATAGATTGCTTTCAGCTTTGTATACCTTTTGGTGAAAAATTCAAAAAAGTTTGAAACACAAAGGTATAGATTTTATCTCCTACGATCTTAGATTTTGACAGGTGCTATTATGGCAACGCCTAATGCTTCGGCAGGTTTGTTAGAACGCTTATTTAAATTAAGCGATAACAAAACGAGTTTTAGAACAGAAGTTCTTGCAGGTGTAACTACATTTTTGACCATGTGTTACATCATTATTGTAAATCCATTGATTCTTTCTGAAACAGGAATGGATCATGGTGCTGTATTTGTAGCAACCTGCTTAGCTGCGGCGATCGGCTGTTTGGTGATGGGGTTAATTGCGAATTATCCAATTGCTTTAGCCCCAGGTATGGGCTTGAATGCTTACTTTACATACTCAGTATGTTTGGGTATGGGAGTGCCTTGGGAAACCGCTTTAGCAGCAGTATTTATTTCTGGTTTGGTTTTCCTCGCGATTAGCTTTATGAAGATTCGTGAAGCGATTGTCAATGCTATTCCGATGTCGTTGAAACTGGCGATTGGTGGTGGTATTGGATTATTTCTTGCTTTGATTGCATTAAAAAATGCTGGGATTATTGTTGATAATCCTGCAACTTTAGTCGGTTTAGGGGATATCAAACAACCAACAGTGTTACTCGCTTTATTTGGCTTTTTAATGATCGTGGTTTTGCATCAGTTCAAAATACGTGGTGCAATCATTATTAGTATTTTAGTGATTACCGCAATTGCAACAGCTTTAGGTTTAAATGAGTTTAAGGGTGTAGTTGGTCATATTCCATCAATTGCTCCAACATTTATGAAAATGGACTTTGAGGGTCTATTCACTGCCAGCATGATCGGCGTTATCTTCGTATTCTTCATTGTTGATTTATTTGACAGTACAGGAACCTTGGTTGGCGTTTCACACCGTGCGGGTTTGTTGAAAGATGGTAAATTACCGCGCCTGAAAAAGGCATTGTTTGCTGATTCATCAGCAATCGTTGCAGGTGCTGCATTAGGTACATCATCAACAACTCCGTATATTGAATCTGCTTCTGGGGTTGCGGCAGGTGGACGTACAGGTTTAACGGCGGTAGTCGTTGCTGTGTTATTTGTGGGCTGTTTATTTTTAGCACCACTTGCTCAATCTGTACCAGGTTTTGCTACAGCACCTGCATTGTTGTTTATTGGAGTATTGATGATTCAAGGAATCACCCATATTGATTGGGATGATATCACTGAAGCAGTACCTGCCTTTTTAACGATTGTATTCATGCCATTTACCTATTCGATTGCGGATGGTATCGCAATGGGCTTTATTAGCTATGCATTGGTTAAACTACTTACGGGCAAAGCAAAGACTGTACCTTATATGGTCTGGATCATTGCAGCATTGTGGGTATTTAAGTTTGTTGCATTTGGCGGTTAAGTCGCTTAAAAATTAGAAACCTTTTAAAGGGTGTACCTGATTAGGCAACACCCTTTTTTATTTAGACGCGGAGTTAATATGAATCAAGTCGAGCTGATTCGTGCTTTACCCAAAGCCGAGTTGCATGTGCATATTGAGGGTACTTTTGAACCAGAACTGATGTTTGCAATTGCACAGCGTAATCAGATTCAGATTCCTTACCAATCTGTCGAAGAAGTGAAGCAAGCGTATAACTTCCATAATCTTCAATCTTTTTTAGATATTTACTATGCAGGCGCAAATGTGCTGGTGCATGAACAAGATTTTTATGATCTTGCTTGGGCATATTTTGAAAAATGTGCAGAAGATCGCGTCGTGCATACTGAAATGTTTTTTGACCCGCAAACGCATACTGAGCGTGGGGTTGAATTTGTTACGGTCTTAAAAGGTTTAAAACGTGCGTGTACAGATGCAAAAGAAAAGTTGGGCATCAGTTCTCAGCTGATTATGTGTTTCTTACGTCATTTGAGTGAAGAGAAAGCATTTGAAACACTTGAGCAAGCTTTACCATTTAAAGATGATATTATTGCTGTTGGTTTAGATTCAAGTGAGGTGGGGCATCCACCATCGAAATTTGAACGTGTTTTTGCCAAAGCGCGTGAAGCAGGTTTCTTAATCGTTGCTCATGCGGGTGAAGAAGGACCACCAGAATATATCTGGGAAGCTTTGGACTTGCTCAAAGTCAATCGTATTGATCATGGTGTGCGTTCTGAAGAAGATGAGCAACTCATGGCACGCTTAATTGCTGAAAAGATGCCTTTAACGGTTTGCCCACTCAGCAATTTAAAGTTGTGTGTGGTCAATGATATGAAAGAACACAATATCCGCCGCTTACTGCAAAAAGGCGTACATGTCACAGTAAACTCTGATGATCCTTCATATTTCGGTGGTTATATGAATGATAACTTTGTTGCGATTCAGCAGGCCTTAGATTTATCCAATGATGAGCTAAAACAACTTGCGATTAATTCATTTGAAGCGTCATTTATATCAGATGAAGAAAAACAAAAGTGGATTGATGAAGTAAAGAAAATTTAAACGAAAAAAAACCGCATGATGCGGTTTTTTTATATTCAAAGGTTTATTTAGGTTGTTTTAACATGCTTCGTAAGACATTATCTTTATCGATAAAATGATGTTTAACTGCCGCTAAAGCATGTCCAACGATCAGTAACCCTGCAAACCATGACAAATAAATATGAAGTGGTTTTACAATTGCTAAAAGCTCTGGATTATCTTGAACTAATCTTGGAATTTCGAAAAGATATAACACAGGTGCAGGATGACCAGCACTCCAACTAAATAAACAACCAGTGATTGGTAATGCTAAGAGCATTAAATAAAGTAGGAAATGTCCAACATGCGCCAAGGTTTTCATTATGGGTGACATTGTGTCGGGAAGCTTTGGAGCGGGATGGGTATAACGCCAAAATATTCGAATAAGGACCAAGAAAATAATCGTCGTTGCAATATTCTTATGTAAGGTAATGACACTGCCTTTGAAGCTACCATCAACTTCGTAGCTTAGAAAATTTCCACTATAAAAACCAATAAGCCATGCAACAATAAAAATCGCTGCCATGAGCCAATGCAATACTTGTGCTGTACGGGTGTAGTATTGTACTGAGGTTGACATCGCAACATCCTAGCTGTGATATGAGTCATTTGATTCTAAATATGGAAATAAACGTCTCATACTATGTATATGTAACAGAGCGTTTTATCCGTAGGACGTTTAATTAGAATGTAATAATCCAAATTGTTATATTCTGTAAAATTGAATTTAGGTCATATCATAAATGCTCGCGTTTAGGCACAATACGCCTGCCAAAATTTAGGTAGGTAAAAAAATATGAAAAAATTAGTATTGATTGTTGCTCCATTGGTTTTAGCGGTTGCAGGATGTGCTGCGACAGATACAAATAACCCTACAGCAACCTCACAGCAATTGGGTATGGCTGCTTTAAAAGTTGCCGTAAATGCAAAGTGCTTAAATGAAATCAACAATATTCCAGCATGGAAAACTGCTACACGTCTTATGAGCACAGAGCAAAGAAACGAGATTCAAACCAATGTGTGTGGTTGTGTCAGTGATAAAGCACCTGAAAGTGTGACTGCCTTTGATCTTGCAACGGCAGCAGTTGATCCTGCTGCACGCGCTATGATTGTAAATAAGGTAGTTACGGAAACTGTAAATACCTGTGTGAATGAAGCGTTAAACAAAGCGAAGTAGTAAATGAGGCTGTATCAGCCTCTTGTTGGGAGATGTAATATGACGATTGCTGGTGTCGATGAGGCAGGGAGAGGGCCTTTAGTAGGTTCTGTGGTTGCTGCGGCAGTAATTTTGGACCCAAATAATCCAATTGAAGGTCTAAATGACTCAAAAAAGTTGACCGAAAAGAAACGTGAAAAATTATTTGCAGAGATTCAAGAAAAAGCACTCGCTTGGTCTATTGCTGAAGCAAGCCACGTGGAAATCGATGAATTTAATATATTACAAGCTACTTTCCTTGCGATGCGTCGAGCAGTTGAAGCATTAGCAACTCAACCAGCAAAAGTGATTGTGGATGGTAACCAAATCCCTAAAGGAATCAATATTCCTTGTGAAGCAATTGTTGGTGGTGATGCAACGCATGCTGAGATCAGTGCTGCCAGCATTCTGGCTAAAGTTACGCGAGATCGCCAAATGAAAGCTTTAGATTTGGAATATCCGAATTATGGTTTTGCTAAGCACAAAGGTTATCCTACTAAGGCTCATTTTGAGGCGATAGCAATACATGGGGTAATTGATGAGCATCGACGTAGTTATGGACCAGTCAAGAAAGCACTAGGTTTATAAGCAATTAAAGCGACTATTGTAGTCGCTTTAATTATTGAAGAATTCGGTATATTAACGATTAAAGTTATTATGTTGAGAGAAATCATTACTCTCTTCTTCATACGTATGTTGATAATCTTGATCAAGATGTTGTAAATGCTCATGCATGGCACGTTCATGTTGGATACGTTGGTAAATTTCCTCACGATGCACAGAAACTTCTTTTGGAGCATTTACACCAATACGCACCTGATTGCCTTTTACGCCAAGCACAGTAACACTGACTTGATCCCCAATCATTAATGTTTCTCCGACACGACGGGTCAGAATCAGCATGTTTATCTCCTTGCTAAACGCTTAAACTTGCGACAGGGAATTCATTGTTCGAAAGCACAGCCTAATATACAGAAAATTCTAACAAAATTATGTAAAAAATTTTTTTTCGTAAATTTTGTGAGAACTTTCTTAAAACCTCTGCGCTAATATAACAGAGCCACTATTAAAAAAACTATAGTGGCTCTGTTTTTTTTATTATTTACTTGAAAGTAAATATTTAACTAGCTACAAATTAAGCACGTGCGCTGCTTTCACCATGCTCGCGGTCTAGACCAAAAGCTGTGTGTAAACAACGAACTGCTAATTCTAAATAGTTTTCTTCGATTAACACAGAAATTTTAATTTCTGATGTAGAAATCATGAGAATATTAATGCTTTCTTCAGCTAAAGCAGTGAACATTTTACTAGCAACGCCAGCGTGTGAGCGCATGCCTACACCAACGATAGAGACTTTTACAATATCATCACGCGTAACAACTTCACATCCTTCAATGCTACTCGCTGTTTGCTCTAAAATTGCTTTTGCTTTAGCAAGATCAGTACGATTTACTGTAAAAGTGAAATCAGTTGTACCATCTTCTTCTACATTTTGGATAATCATATCCACTTCGATGTTGGCATTACTAATCGGCGACAAGATTTTTGATGCAATACCAGGCTCATCAGGCACGCCTAGAATCGTTAATTTTGCTTCGTCACGGTTAAATGCAATACCTGCGATGATTGGTTGTTCCATATCGTCTTCCGCCTCAGTGGTAATTAGTGTGCCTACATTTTGTTTAAATTCTTCGTCAAATGCGCCGTCATTGTCATTATCGAAACTAGATAATACGCGTAATGGGACTTGGTATTTACCAGCGAACTCAACAGAGCGAATTTGTAAAACTTTTGAACCCAAAGATGCCATTTCTAGCATCTCTTCGAAAGAAATACGATCAACTTTCTTTGCTTTGGGAGCAACACGAGGGTCAGTGGTGTAAACGCCATCAACATCAGTGTAAATCTGACATTCATCTGCTTTCAATGCAGCTGCGATTGCTACACCAGATGTATCAGAACCACCACGACCTAAAGTTGTTGTATTGCCATCAGCATCAAAGCCTTGGAAACCAGCAACCACGAGAACACGACCTGCATCTAAATCTTTGGTCATCACATCGGTATCAATAGACTCTATACGTGCTTTGGTAAAAGCACTGTCAGTTTTGATACCAACTTGACGACCAGTATATGATTTAGCTTCTACACCAATAGAATTAAGTGCCATAGCTAACATGGAAATCGTTACTTGTTCACCCGTTGACACCATTTGATCAAGTTCACGTGGGTCAGGGGTGCTGGTAATGGCTTTAGCAAGCGCAAGTAAGCGGTTGGTTTCACCACTCATAGCAGACACGACCACGACCACCTTGTGACCATGATCATGCCAACGCTTGACACGACGAGCAACATTTAAAATGCGCTCAGGAGTACCCATAGAGGTACCGCCATATTTTTGAACGATTAATGCCATAGTTGTTCCATATAAGCCATGACCCTGAGAGGCATCAGGGTCAGTTACACAAAAGTGAAGTTCTTATTGCTCAAGCCAAGCAGGCAATGCCGCAATGACTTGGTCGAACTTCTCGTTTAGTGGCGCGCCACCTTGTGCTAAGTCAGGTTTACCACCACCTTTACCACCAAGTTCTTGAGCTAAGTGTTTGATGATGTCACCTGCCTTTAGATTTGCAGTATATTGTTTAGCGACAGATGCGATTAAACTCACTTTATCGCCTTCAATGCCAGCTAAAATAATGACTGCATCTTCCAATTTTGATTTTACGCTGTCATGTAAATTGCGTAATGATTTGGCATCTAAACCTTTCACTGTTGTAATGAGTGTTTGACGTCCAGCAATGTCTTTCACCTGATCCAATAATTCAGCTGCTTGGAAGCTTGCTAATTTTTGATTCAATTGTTCGATTTGCTTTTGTAAGCTTGAAGCTGTTTCAACAACTGCTTCAACTTTTTCTACAGTTTGGTCTTTCTGAGCTTTCAATAAGCTGTTAATGGTTTGAATGTCATGATCTACTTTTTGCACGACTTCAAGTGCTTGAGTACCAGTAACGGCTTCGATACGACGAACGCCAGCAGCGACACCGCCCTCAGATGTGATTTTGAACAGACCAATATCACCAGTACGCTTAACGTGAATACCACCACAGAGTTCGATAGAGAAGTTCTTCTCTTCAATCACGGAACCCATAGATAACACACGAACTTCGTCACCGTACTTTTCACCGAACAACATCATTGCTCCTTTGGCTTTGGCTGTTTCGATATCAAGTAATTCGGTTGTCACTGGGGTGTTTGCTATAATTTCTTCATTAACCAAACGTTCGATTAGTTGAAGCTGTTCAAATGTCACCGGTTGGTCGTTTGCAAAGTCAAAACGTAAAATGTCGCTAGCAACGAGAGAACCTTTTTGCTGAACATGATCACCTAAAATTTGACGTAAAGCTGCATGTAATAGGTGTGTTGCAGAGTGATTACGTGCAGTTGCTGCGCGAATGTCTGCTTTGACGGTTGCTTCAACACTTTGAGTCGCTTTTAGGCTACCCACGGTTACGATACCTTGGTGAACAAAAGCGCCACCAGATTTCTTGGTATCTTGTACTTCGAAGATACCTGTATCGTTTTTGAAGATACCTGTGTCACCGATTTGACCACCGCTTTCTGCGTAGAAAGGTGTTTGATTCAACACAATTAGGGCTTCATCACCTTCATTGATCTCGTCAACCTGAATACCATCTTTATAGATCGCAACAATTTGTCCTTGACCGTGAGTTGCGTCATAACCATCAAATTGGGTTTCACCTTCAACTTTAACAATGCTGTTGTAGTCTACTGCGAATTTTCCTGCATCACGTGCACGTTGACGCTGTGCCGCCATTTCGACCTCAAAACCAGCTTCATCGATTGTTAGATCACGTTCACGTGCAATATCTGCGGTTAAATCTGTTGGGAAACCATAAGTATCATAAAGTTTAAATACCGTTTCACCTGCAATCACATTACCTTTGAGTTGTGCGAGTTCACCCTCAAGTAATTTCAAACCTTGTTCAAGTGTTTTAGCAAACTGTTCTTCTTCACGGATTAACGTTGCTTCGATGACATCTTTGCGAGCAGCAAGTTCAGGATATGCTTCGCCCATAACATCAATTAAAGGTTGCAACATTTTGTAGAAGAATGTACCAGTTGCACCAAGCTTGTTACCATGGCGTACTGCACGACGAATAATACGACGTAATACATAACCACGACCTTCATTTGAAGGGTTTACGCCATCCGCAATCAAGAAACAGCAAGAACGTGCGTGATCAGCAACTACACGGAGTGATGGTTGACCTTCATTTTCTATACCAATGATGTTGGCTGCCGCTTTTAATAAGTGTTGGAATAGGTCAATTTCATAGTTTGAGTTGACATGTTGAAGTACAGCAGAAATACGTTCTAAGCCCATCCCTGTATCAACAGAAGGTGCTGGAAGAGGGTGCATCACGCCATCCGCAGTACGGTTGAACTGCATGAAAACGTTATTCCAGATTTCAATGAAACGATCGCCATCTTCTTCTGGCGTACCTGGTAAACCACCCCAAATGTGGTCGCCATGATCGTAGAAAATTTCTGAACAAGGACCACAAGGTCCTGTATCACCCATCGCCCAGAAGTTATCCGAAGCGTATTGACCACCTTTATTGTCGCCAATACGGATGATACGTTCAGCATCTACACCGATTTCTTTATTCCAGATGTCAAATGCTTCGTCATCAGTATGATAAACCGTGACATATAAACGATCTTTCGGTAAGCCTAACCACTGTTCGCTAGTTAAAAATTCCCAAGCAAATTTCAAGGCATTTTGTTTGAAATAATCACCAAAAGAGAAGTTGCCCAACATTTCAAAGAAAGTGTGATGGCGTGCTGTATAACCTACGTTGTCGAGGTCGTTGTGCTTACCGCCAGCACGGACACATTTTTGTGATGAAACAGCACGGACATAGTCGCGCTTTTCTAAACCTAAGAAACAATCTTTAAACTGGTTCATACCAGCATTGGTAAACAGCAAAGTTGGGTCGTTGGCGGGAACGAGTGAGCTCGAAGCGACACGTGTATGCCCTTGCGATTCAAAGTAACGCAAAAATGCTTCACGAATTTCAGCTGATGTCATAAAACGAGTACTCACAACCAAGACACTCCATAATTTTGAATTTGGCTATATGCAATTAAGGTGATTGTTAAAGGTTCTACAATCGAGCCTATCGCATGGCATGGATTTTAAAAGTGCTAAATTATAACGGAAAATACCTATCCGACCAACGATTTTACAAGCAATATCATATAAAACTGTGTTTAAGCTAAAAATCTATATTCAACAGCGCGCTTCATGTTTTACCATATAGCACATAAATGATGATGTTTTGATGAACAAGGGCTCTGCATGCAACGTATCGCTATCAATGGATTTGGTCGAATTGGCCGGAATGTATTACGTGCATGGTTTGAAAATCCTAAACAGTTCCAATTTGAGATTGTTGCAATTAATGACGTCGCTGACGTACAAACATTGGTACATCTATTTAAATACGACACAACACATGGGCGCTTTGCTGGACAAGTTGAAATTCAGATTGAAAACCAACATATTTTTTTAAATATTCAGTCCCATCAGCGTCAGCTTAAACTGCAGGTATTTAAACAAGAGCAGCCTGAGTTGCTTCCTTGGAAAGATTTAGAGATCGATGTAGTACTGGAGTGTACGGGGTTATTTCGTTCGCGAGCGGATGCAACTCGTCATATTGAGGCAGGGGCGAAACGCGTCATTATCGGTGCGGCGCCATTTGATAGTGTGGATGCTGCAATTGTTTATGGTGTAAACCATGCCGATGTAAAAGCAACTGATCAAATCATCTCTGGCGTTTCATGTACCACGCAAGCTTTAGTCCCTTTAGTGAAGATTATTGATGATGCTTTTGGTATTGATACAGCATTAATGACTGAAATTCACGCAGTGACTGCTGATCAATCTGTTTTGGATCATGCGCATCGTGATTTACGCCGAGCACGGGCTTCAGGTCAGAATATTATTCCAACGACGTCAAGTGCTTTAGGCGCATTGAAACGCGTTATGCCGAAAATGGAAAATCGAATAGATGGTTACTCTATCCGAGTGCCAACGATTAATGTTGCAGCAATTGATTTAACCTTTGTATCGCATTCACCAATTACGGTGCATAAAGTAAATGAAATATTAGTCAAGGCTGCACAGTCTGATTATGCACAGATTATGCAAGTGACAGATGAAGATCTGGTTTCTAGCGATTTTAATCATTCGCCATATTCTTTAATAGTTGATTTGACTCAGACGATGGTGGTTGGTCATCAAGCAAAAGTTTTTGCGTGGTATGATAATGAATGGGGATACGCAAATCGTTTACTCGATTTGTGTGAGTCGTTTGACTCATAAATTTTATAACTAAAAAATAATTTGGAGATTTAAATGACATTTATGTTGATGTGGGGATTTATTGCTATTTTATTACTGGCGGTTGTATTTTTATTTTGGTTTCAATTTAAAACGAAGTCAGAAGCAACGTATGATGCTCAGGTGTTACAAGTTGAAGAAAAAGTTTTGCATTTGGAATTACATTTAAAAAAAGGCTTAGAAATTATGCAAGATATGGCCAAAAAAATGCATGTGCAACAAGAAGTGTTAGATAAAACCATTGCGAATGTTGCTGCTTTGGAAAAACAGAATGCTGAGTTGGTGAAAGTGCTTGAGAGTTTAATAAGCTATAAAAAGTAATTATTCATGACAAACATCTCCATTTGGTAAAGAAATGACTGTGCCATCTAAAGCTTTATCTAAGAGAAAATATTCTGAAAGACGTTGCTTGGTATTGGTGGTTATACTCAGGATTTCTGGTACGACACGTCCACCATTTGGAGACTTACTATCTGGTATTTTTAGTGAAATACAACTAATTGCTCTAGCCTTTTCATCGGTAATCGCTTTGACAGCAATTTTATCCTCTATATTAACTAAAATTGAGGATTGTAAGCTTCTTGCATACTGACTTACGGCTTTGCGTTGTTCCTCTGTTGTGTATGTTTTTTGGATATATGCATCAATATCATCACGGATACCATTCTGATCAGCATCAATACCAGCAACAGTATCGGTACGATCGAGTTTTGGCAGCTCACCGCTACTTTCCATTTTTGCAATTTTTTGGGCAGGTGTAAGTGGCGTGTTTGATTTAGAATCCTCATTATTACCACAGCCTGTTAGTATCCCCATACATAACAGACCTATTATGATTTTTATTTTCATGAAACCCTCATTGATTGAAAATAATTTTTATTATATGAACTTAATATTTGACGTTGGTTATGATATCACTTAAGAAATATCCCCTAAGACATTAGGGGAGTATTCCTCATAAAAACAATATGCAAGTCTGATCAGACTATTCCAAAGAAACAGAATACTTTTGAGTTTCAGGATCTAGATTAACTCGAACATTAAACATGTCGAATGTGGGTGTATTCCTTGTTTCAGCACCCATTACGACAGATTTTGTACCAAGTACGCCAGCAGCATCTGATGAAATTTGTACAGTTGCTTTTCTACCTTCTGCACGAGCATAGTTTGCTAAAGAAATGTTATAAACACCTGTTGAGAGCTTGGTCTTATCACAACTTGCGAAATAATGCTCTGGACCAAAGCTATGTGTATTATCTACATCCAGATAGCCTGATGTACCTTGCTTGTTGCTATAAAATACATGACTACCTGATGGTTCAAATGTATGCAAATCTACATCCCCACTTCCATCCCATGATAAGGTTGCAGTGAAGAATCCTTGACTAGCTTGGGTTGGAGGTGCTTTTAATGTTGCTAATGCAATATCGACATACCCTTTGATACTTTCATACATACCAAAGGCTGGGTTCATATACGTTTCTATGAGACCATGCCCCAAAAAGTCACGCCCATGATTATTCATCAATGGTTTGAATATCGGAATGTAATGGGTAACAGGTGGCACACTACCAAATGCTCGCAGTCCATTAATGACTAAATCTTGATCCGCAAGAACATGTGAGCCATTGGTGATTGGTGAGGCAGGGGCAATGTGTATCACTTGAACTGATTCACTGGATACTTTACTTGTCGTGTAGTTGTATGCGTTATTTACAAATAGGTTGCCTTGTGAATGAGCAACAAAAAGCAGTTTTTTCCCTTCTAGTATCCAACTGTCGATTTTTGTTTGATGCTCTTCATAGTTAGCAATCGTTGCAGGTGGATTTGCCAATAAGGCAGATAAGTTTTTAATAAAGTTTGCTTGTAATACTTGTCGCCATTGCCCAGCATTAACAATTAACTCAGGAATACTAAGGTTAATTCGATCCCACCAAGTGCCTTGATCTTTTAACACTTGAAAGAAGAGTTCCCAGCGCTCTCTTAATAGATGCTGTTCTTCAAAACGCTGTTCAAAAGTTTCGACAAAATCTTCATAACCATTGGAGTGGTTATACATCACGTCATAGTCAATGGTTCCACCATCTGGAGTGGTTGCGCCATGGATGATTTTCAATTTTCTTAAATTGTCTTCGGCAAGATCATGAGGTGTCATGACACCATTGAAAAAGGCAAAAATAGTTTCTCCATCGACTTTGCAAATATTATTTTCTTCTGAAATTTCATTTGCATGAAGGTAGCTAGGAAAAATTAATGTAAAAGAGAGGATAAGTGGAATAATTTTTTTATTCATCGCATACATCCTCACTTGGTAAAGAAATGACCGTACCATCTAAAGCCTTATCAAACTGCATATAAGCTGATAGTCGTGGCTTGGTATTGGTTGTTACACCGAGTATTTCTTGTACCACACTTCCATTTTTGGAATCACCATTGCTAAAACGTTCATAAATACAACCAATGGCTCTCGACCCTTCATTTGTGATTTGTTTTACTAGAATTTTATTTTGTGTATCTGCCAGTAATTTTTTCTGTAACTGTTTTGCATACTGACTAACGGCTTTGCGTTGTTCCTCTGTTGGATAGGTTTTTTGGATATATGCATCAATGTCATCACGAATACCATTCTGATCAGCATCAATACCAGCAACAGTATCAGTACGATCAAGTTTTGGTAGCTCACCGCTATTTTCCATTTTTGCAATTTTTTCGGCAGGTGTAAGTGGTGTGTTTGATTTAGAATCCTCATCATTACCACAGCCTGTTAGTATCCCCATACATAACAGGCCTATTATGATTTTTATTTTCATAAAACCCTCATTGATTAAATATCATTTTTATAATGAATCGCCTGAAATTTAGGCATATGCATAATATAACTAAATGGCTATAAAGGAAATTCTTTTATTAAAGTTTATTCTTAATATTAAGTTGAGCTAAATAATATAGGGATTAATGTGTTTGATTATTCATAAAAATATTTAGACTGCTTAAAAAATGATTTTTAATATATTAAAGTTGCTTGCTATAATTAATACTTTTATTCTTTTGTCGATTTAATAAGACTAAAATTAAAAGGAAATATATGAAGTTTTATTCAAGAATAGGTGTATTTTTTATACTTAGTTCAGGGGGTATCTTGACAGCATGTGGAGGAGGCTCTAGCGAGAAAAGCAAAGCCGAAACAAATGTTAAGAATGAGGAGGCCTTATATCAAGTTTATTATCAAAAACCGCTTTTCTCTGAAGGTTATATTTTTGACTCTTTTGAAATCACAAAGTACTCAATAAGAAATAATGAAATTAATTTTTCAAAGTCACATAATGAACCCTTAGATTTGAAGATTCTCACTGAAAATAAAATTTTTGAAATTAATACGCCAAAAAGTAATCTGATCAAGAGAGTTTCACCAACACTGTGGACTTATGAGCTTTTACCAGAACTAAAGCAAAATTTAACATTTGAAATTTTGAATTTGGATGGCGAAAATATATTTGATCGCGTGTTACCTGGGTATCGTGAAACGCATGATTTGAGTAATGAGCTAAATGACCGCTTGGATCAAGAGTTGGTTAAATTTTATCAAAATTATAAAGATGCCATTTTCCCTAAAGGTAGTTCTTGTTATCGCTTAAAAGAAACACAATGGAATCAACCCTATATTACTTTAAATTTTGTTGTTGATAATCAATCATTCAAGCAGGAGAGAGAAAATACTCTAAATACATACGAGAATTTAAACTCTCATACGAATAAAGCAGATTATGACTTGTTTTGGGGAATTGGCATAATTTGGATTGGATTTTTTTAGTCAATAAATACGATAGTTGGGGCACTTTCGGAGTTGTTGGAAATACCGATGATCAAACATTCCGTGCAGTCTTAACTTCACCATTAGTATGGGACGCTGCGCTGAGTTTGAATTATGAGAGCAAACGGTTGGAAGAACTTAACAACACTAATTTTGATTTCGATAGTAGAATTAAAGAAGAACTTCTATTAAGTCAGAAACTTCGCGTTGCTCGATTAGAAAAAGGGTGCTTTGCATATAATGAACAAGCCATTACAGCAATCCAAAAACTGAAATTGATCAATTGGAAACAAGGGGATAGTTCAGCTATTGGGCAGTTCTTTGGACAGCGAACTTGGGTTTTTGAACCTAATCAGTAATGGTAGTTTATTGAAATTAATGATTAATTAAATAAAAACTGTTTATTTTTTATAGGGTGGAGTAAGCAGTTTTTATGCAAATTCTCAGGTGCATCATGTAAATCTTCATGCTACACTACGCTGAATCGGGCATTCACCCGATTTTTTTATGTGGTTGCTTTTTATGTGGATGCCTCCACGTTGAACAGATTTTAGGTTTGGAACATGACCATTTCACAGACATGGTTGCTCCCTGACGGGGTAGCAGATGTATTGCCCGAACAAGCGCAAGTCGTTGAAACATTGCGCCGAGAAGCTTTAGATTTCCTCGCCGTTCGAGGTTATCAGTTGGTGTATACGCCATTTATTGAATACATCGAATCGTTGTCTTCACTTTCAGAATCCAATCAAGATTTAGATTTAGTTACTTTCAAAGTGATTGATCAACTATCTGGTCGTTTGCTTGGTGTTCGTGCGGATATGACACCACAAGTTGCACGTATTGATGCTCATGTTCGACCAATTGAAGGTGTAGCTCGTTATTGTTATGCGGGCACAGTATTACATACTAAACCTCAGAACTTTAATTCAACTCGTGCACCTTTGCAGTTGGGTGCTGAGTTATATGGTCATGACAGCATTGAAGCCGATGTGGAAATGATTGATGTGATGTTGGCCCTACTTAAACATACGCGTCGTTTAGAGGGTGTTCATCTAGATTTGGGACACGTTGGTTTATTCCGTAGTTTAGTAAAACGTGCTGGATTAAATAAAAATACTGAAAGTGAACTCTCTGATTTATATCAGCGTAAAGCATTGCCTGAGCTTGAAGAATTTACTAAAGATTTAGCTATGGGTGCTGATTTTTATGCATTAGGTCGTTATGCAAGTGATCTAGATGCGTTAGAAAGTCACTTAAGCCAAGATATTCTAAAGGATGAAGATTTTAAAAATGCTTTTGATGCACTGAAATCAACATTCGCACAAATTCAATCACGCTGGCCGAATTTAAACATTGGCATTGATGTCATCGAATTACGTAGCTACCACTATCATACTGGTCTGATGTATGCCATTTATGCACCAAATCGTGCGGCACCACTTGCTCAAGGTGGTCGATATGATGGTATCGGTGAACATTTTGGACGCGCGCGTCCAGCGACAGGATTTAGTTGTGATTTATATGCTTTAGGTGCAACACAGTTTGTAGAAATTGAGACTGTCGTTGCCCCAAAAGGTAATGATCAAGATTTATTGAATGCAATTATAGATGCACGTAGTCAAGGTTTACGTGTGGTGCAATTGTTAGGTAATGATGATTTAAGCTCTGTACCATATGCGACCCATCAAATGGTGTCTCAAAATGGACAGTGGGTTATTGAAAAAATTTAATCGCTAAGTTGTTTGAAAACTTAGTTTCCAATTTTAACAGCATGATGTAATGAGGCTATTATGGGCAAAAATGTTGTGGTACTTGGTACCCAATGGGGCGACGAAGGAAAAGGTAAAATCGTCGACCTGCTCACAGATCAAGCGGCTGCGGTAGTTCGCTATCAAGGTGGACACAACGCAGGTCATACTCTTGTGGTCGGTGGTAAGAAGACTGTCTTACACCTCATTCCATCAGGTATTTTACGTGAAAACGTATTGTGCTTAATTGGCAATGGTGTAGTGCTTTCTCCTGAAGCATTAATCAAAGAAATGGCGATTTTGGAAGAGGAAGGCGTACCTGTTAAAGAACGTTTGCGTATTTCTCCAAACTGCCCATTGATTTTGCCAAATCATATTGCGCTTGACCAAGCACGTGAGAAAAAACGTGGTAATGCCAAAATTGGTACAACAGGTCGTGGTATTGGTCCAGCTTATGAGGATAAAGTTGCCCGTCGTGCGGTCCGCGTAGCTGATTTGATTCGTGGTGGTGCATTGCTTGAAGAAAAACTTCAGGAAATGCTTGAGCTTCATAACTTCCAACTTTCTCAATTCTATGGCGTTGAAGAAGTGAAGTTTGAAGACGTTCTTGCGCTTTGTAATGAATGGCGTGAAGTGCTTGCACCACTCGTGATTGATGTAACTAAAGTGTTACATGATTACCGTAAAGAAGGTAAGGCAATCATGTTCGAAGGTGCACAAGGTTCATTACTTGACATCGATCACGGTACTTATCCTTACGTAACAAGTTCAAATACAACTGCTGGTGGCGTAAGCTCTGGTTCTGGTATGGGACCATTACATTTAGACTATGTACTCGGTATTACCAAAGCATATACGACACGCGTAGGCGCAGGCCCATTCCCAACAGAATTGCATTATGATGCTTCGACGGATACAGGTGATGCGATTGGTCGTCATTTAGGCACAGTAGGTCATGAATTTGGTGCTTCTACTGGTCGTCAACGTCGTTGTGGTTGGTTTGATGCTGAAATCTTACGTCGTTCAGTTGAAGTGAACTCTTTATCTGGTATTTGCTTAACTAAGCTCGATGTATTAGATGGTTTAGAAGAAATCAAAATCTGTGTAGGTTATGAAGATGTAGATTCAGGCTGTGCAGGTTCTTCTGACGCGATTTCATTTGAAAGCTTGAAGCCAATTTATGAAACTATGCCTGGTTGGAGCGAATCGACAGTTGGCTTAACTCAAGTTGATCAACTTCCTGCGAATGCTTTAGCATATGTTAAACGTCTTGAGCAGTTGATTGAATGTCCAATTGATATTATTTCAACTGGTCCTGATCGTGCGGAAACAATTGTATTACGTCATCCATTTTCAGCATAAGCTGATGTGATGATTGAAAAGCTCCCATATGGGGGCTTTTTATTTTTATAGATTTATATATTTAAAATCTCTAGCTGATAATTAGATTTTTATTGCGATCTTTGTTATTTCACAGACTGAAAAATTCTCGTTATATTTGTTTTACGTTCAAACAAAGAGGGTTTAATCATGACGAAAAAAACGATTCGCTACAATGGATATGAGCTAGCATGCCGATGTTAATTCATTATCAGCTTTTCATCGTTGGTGGGACTTATTTTGATCTGGCGGGCATAAAAATAAGTCCTATACAGTATGTATAAAAATAAAAACCTTATCTTTAAATAAAAAATTCTAATAAGTCTAAGAGAACCAAATGGTTCTCTTTTTTATTTAATTTTCTTCAACTTCCTTCACCGCATTATATACAGCAACAGGTTCGATATTGAGCAGTTTCTTGCCAAAACTTCTGAGCCACCATACCAATTGTGAGGTGAAGGGAACTGTCGCAGATACCTCAACAATATTCTCTTCGATAGAGATAATCGTCTGGTCTTTACTTAATTGACTTTCATAGAAGCTTTGGGCCGTATTTTCAGTCATGGTAAGCTTCAACAAAATTTGTTCTGTTGGCTTACTATAATCAACTCTAAAACCAAGTGCACCAGAGTCAATATAACCATCGATATCGAAATTAACGGGGTGTAAAGCACGATTATCAAGTACCGTGGCTGCTTTAAAACGGTGCAAGGCAAAGGTTTGTACTTCAGTTTTGTCATTTCGAGTACAAATTAAATAAATTACAGCACCTTTTTGAACCAAAGCAAGCGGATTGAGGATATAGGTTTTATCTTCACCTTGATTGGTTCTAGCACGATAAACACATTCAATTTGTTTGTCTTGTAATAAGCCTTCATAAATGGCTTGTTGAGCTTGTTTATCGACAACAGGAGGGATGAGAGGTTGGTTAGCAGGTACAATCCGAACACGGTTAATCCACTGTCTTACATTATTCTGAGTTGAAAGACTTCGTTTAGCGAGGTCAAACCAAGGTGTCATTTCTTCTAGCAAGCTTGGTGGAAGTAAATGTCTTAGGTGTTCTTCAACCATCATAAAAGTGACTGCTTGGGAGCTAGTCATATGAGGCAAACTTTGAATCGGTGCATCTGAGCGCCAACGCCAGCCTTGGGGTACGGTTTTATTACTTTCAATCGGAAAGCGTTGCGCGATTTGATTTAAATCACGTTGAATGGTACGTAGACTGATCTCAATACCTTCACGTTCTAATATTTCTTGTAATTCTCGTGTACCCATCCATTTTCCAGTTGATAAGCGGGATAGGATTTGCCATTGGCGATATAAACTGTTCGATGTTTCTTTTTCTTGTGTGGAAGACATAAGCGTAATACGTATTTAAGTGGTCTAAAGCAGACACAATAAAAAATCTATCTCTATTTATCAAGTCCATCACATTTAGATTACGCTTTTACGACTGAAAAGCATTGGGATTTGCTCGAATATCTTAAGTCTGATTAAAAAATAAACGAGTTATTAGTGGCACTGAAATTGCTTATTTGATTTATGTATAAATGATGAGACGAGGTTTCTATGTCAGAACAAGAACACAACCTAAATATCACTTCAGAATATTACACCGCAGATCAAACAGCGGCGGTTTCATTGCAGTCGTCTACATTTATCAAGCAGCTTCAAGCAAAGGTAAATCTATTTGAACAACTAAAATCCCAATTCTTTAATGAAATGTTAGATGATCATAGCTTTAATGGTGAGGCATCTAAGAAGATTGAACAATGGTTGAGTCTGCGTAGTTTGGATGAATTGAATCATTTAGAGTCACAAGCAAAACAGCATTTCTTATATCAGGGCATTACATTTAATGTGTATGGCGAAGAAGAGGGATTAGAGCGAACGATCCCTTTTGATTTGATCCCTCGAGTGATAGAAAAAAAGCAATGGGAAAAAATAGCTGCAGGTTGTACACAACGAGTAAAAGCACTCAATTATTTTTTAGATGATATTTATCATGGGCAACACATTCTCAAAGAGGGCTTAATTCCAGAGCATCAAGTCATGACACATGAAGCATTTCAGCCTCATATGTTAAAGCATCATTTAAAAGGGAAAATTTATTCGCAGATTAGTGGTATTGATATTATTCGAGATGGCAATGGTGAATTTTATGTACTGGAGGATAATTTAAGAACACCTTCTGGTGTTTCTTATATGCTTGAGAGTCGAAAGATTAGTCAAAAGTTAATGCCTGATTTATGTACGAGTAATAATTTAAAAAGCATTGAACAGTATCCGACTTTACTTCGAGCGATTCTTGAGGAGAATGCGTATGTCGATAATCCATTGATCGTAGTGCTGACACCAGGTCGATTTAATAGTGCTTATTATGAGCATGCATTTTTAGCTAGAGAAATGGATGTTCCCCTTGTTACGAGTCGTGATCTTTTTGTAGATGATGATAAAGTTTTTGTCAAAACGATTCGTGGTCGTCAGCAAGTGGATGTGATTTACCGTCGTTTAGATGATGATTTCTTAGATCCTTTAATCTTTAGACCTGATAGTACATTGGGTGTTGCAGGACTAATGTCTGCTTATCTTCAAAACAATGTTGTAATTGCAAATGCGCCAGGAACTGGTGTGGCTGATGACAAGTCAATTTATCCTTATGTGGATCAGATGATTCAATTCTATTTGGGTGAAGCACCGATTTTAAATAATGTGCCAACCTATCAATGTAGAGATGTTGATCAATTAGATTATGTATTAAGTAATTTAGAAAAGTTAGTTGTTAAAGAGGCTCAAGGCTCTGGTGGCTATGGGATGTTAATAGGCCCGCAATCAGATCAACATCAAATTGAATGCTTTAGACAAAAGCTCATGGCAAACCCACATTTGTATATAGCACAACCTACTTTGGCATTATCAGTTGCACCAACACTTACAGATCAAGGTGTGGCTGAAAGACATATCGATTTGCGTCCATTTATATTAAGTTCACCATATCGTACAGAGATTGTTCCTGGTGGTTTGACTCGTGTTGCGATGCAAGCTGGATCTTTAGTTGTCAATTCATCACAAGGCGGAGGGATCAAAGATACTTGGGTTGTAGAAACATTGCGTTCTTAAAATCATTCTTAAATCGTGAGGGATTTTTATAAAACTATTGTGATTTTAGAAATGAATTTAAGGAGAAATTGGATGATTTTACTTCGCTCAAGTGCACAACATGTATATTGGTTAGGTCGTTATTTATATAGAATACAATATGTTACTAATCAGTTGCCCTTTACGGATGACCGGCAGGCTGCGGATTTTGCATACGCTCTTTGTTTGCAGATAGATAGTGCCGATAACTTAAATCAATTTATGTTAGACAAACAACAGCCATTTTCGCTGTTAAATCAATTAGAGATTGCTCGTGACAATATTCATGAACTAAGAGGATTATTGAGCGCACAGGCTTACGCTGAGCTGAATTTCTTGATCAAAAATGTGGAAGCAAATGCTTTAGATATTCAACGTATAGTGAATAGATGTTGTGAGCTTTTAACAGCAGAGCAAGAGGATATTTCTTTATTTTTTAGAATAGGGCAATGTATTGAGCAGATAGATACTTATTTTAGGTTTTATCAAAATATTCATAAGGTTATGGGTGTAACAGAATTAACGATTCATCAGTTGTTTGATTTAGGCTGGGATGAATTACAACCTAGTTGGGAGATTTTTAAATCTGAACCTTATATTAACCAGTTTTATGCATTTACATATCGGCTAGAGAATCAATTTGAGGTGTATGCATGAAACTTATGGTGAATCATCAAACACATTATCGTTATACACAGACTGCACGTAATAGCGTGCAGTCGATAAAAATGATGCCTCAAAGTTCTCAACATCAAACCGTTGAAACTTGGCATATTAGTGTGCCAGGAGAGTCAAACTGTAAAAGAGATGCATTTAATAATCTTTGGATGACAGCAACACAAAGGCATGATTATCGCTATTTAACGATTATGGCGCAGGGAGTTATTGATTTACATGCGACTGAGTTAGGCCATTTTGAAAGTCATATTTCTCCGATGCTGTTTTTACAGCGCACGACGATGTCTTGTTATGATTCAACGATGCTAGACTTTGCGAAATCTATTGTTCTGCGTTTAAATCGTCAGCATTTGATTGATTTGTCAGAAGCAATCCTAGAACGTGTGCCTTATCAACCGCAAAGTACATCAGTGACAACGTCCGCCATAGATGCATTTTATGCGGGACAAGGAGTGTGTCAAGATCATGCACATGTCTTTGTTGCTATGTGCCGTGCTTTGCAGATACCTGCACGATATGTTTCTGGTTATTTGTATGATCAAAACCAACCGCACCTTGCCAGTCACGCATGGGCGGAAGCATTTGTAGAGAATCAGTGGTATTGTTTCGATATTAGTAATCAGATATTTGCTCCACAAAATCATATTTATGTTGCAATCGGACGTGATTATCTCGATGTCGCACCTGTTCGTGGTGTGCGCGAGCAAGGAGGAGTTGAAAGCATGATGTCTAGTGTTCAGGTTTTGGCGTGTTGAGTGTAAAGAGAAAAAGATGACCTATTGTTGTGCATTGAGATTAGAACAGGGTTTGGTGTTGATTAGTGATACGCGCACCAATGCAGGGGTCGATCATATTTCTGTATTTCGTAAATTGCATACTTTTGGTGTGGTTGGTGAACGCTTTATCGCAATTCAAACAGCAGGGAATTTGGCAACAACGCAAGCTGTGATTAGTCATTTGCAAAACGCGCTGAATTTTAATCACGAGCCAAACTTGTACAGTGCAAATAATATGTTTGAAGTGGCGGAACTGGTTGGCAAAACATTAAAAACTGTATTGGAAGATATTACTTCGAATACTCAAGAACAGATGAATTATTCTGGAAGTATTTTGGTGGCTGGTCAAATTAAAGGGGAGGAAATGCAATTATATAATGTTTATCCTCAAGGAAACTTTATTTCGGCCACTACTGATACTCCTTATTTTCAAATTGGTGAAAGTAAGTACGGTAAGCCCATTCTTGATCGCGCTTTACATTATGATATGCCTTTGGATGATGCTTTACGTTGTACATTAATTTCTTTTGATTCAACTTTACGTTCCAATGTTTCTGTTGGCTTACCTTTAGACGCTTTGGTTTATTATAAAGATAGTTTTATTATTCCTAAAGGAAAGAGAATCGGGGAAGAAGATCCTTATTTTACCCAAATAAGTAAACAATGGTCTGAAACGTTAAGGCGCGGGTTACAAGAATTACCGAAACCGACTGAAGATTATTGGGTTTAATCAAAAACTTGGGCATAATCAAGTTGAACCTATAAGAGTTATAAGAATGCTTTTTCAATTTTGTTATGCCAGTAAAGCTTTATCAGATCCACAGAGCCTATTGTCTGATTTGAGAGATATTTTAAATGAAGCACATCATTTTAATTATTTAAATCATATTTACGGTGTGCTTTATTTCGCGGATGGTTATTTTTTCCAATGCTTGGAAGGGGATCAAACCACCATTATGCAATTATTTGAAAAAATTAAAAAAGATAGGCGGCATGAACAAGTTTATACATTTCCTGCACGAAATGTGGAGCAGGGGCTATTCCAAGATTGGTCTATGAAGTTTGTACGGAAAAATAGCGCTATTTCGATTTTCTTTCAACAACTTGGACAGGAAAGTTTTAATCCTTATCTTTTAAATAAGGATTCAATTTGTGCATTTATTCCCTTGTTGGCTGAAATTGAAATGGATCAAGTAAGTTAACTAAGTTCAAAACAGTTTTGAACTTAGCATTATCTTTTTAGTTAAGTCTGCGTTGAGGTCGTTGGCTCAGCCTACAGAGTAGTTCATAACCAATGGTTCCATTTGCCTCTGCAACGTCATCGACCAGTCGAGTATTACCCCAAAGCTCGACTTTAGTTCCGATTTCTGCATTTAAATTACTGATATCAATCGCAATCATATCCATGCTTACACGTCCTATGACGGGTATAAGTTGATCGTAAATTGCCACAAAGTTAGGTTTTATATATGCACGAGGATAGCCATCTCCATAGCCGATCGAAACGATAGCGATCGTCATATCTTGTGTAGCGACATAGGTTGAACCATAACCAACATATTCACCTTGCTGAATTTGATTTAAGGCAATGATTTCTGCGCTGAAGGTCATAACTGGCTTTAGATCAAGGGCTTCAACATTCTTGTCTGCAAATGGTGATGCGCCGTAGAGCATGATTCCTGGCCGTACAAAATCGAAATGCAATTCTGGATATCTATAAATGGCAGCAGAATTACAACATGAAGCAAGAATAGGTTCACATGCTTGTTTCACTTGTAAAAACTGCATTTTTTGTTGTTCATTTAGTGGATGATCCGTATCAGCATTGGCAAAATGCATTGTTAAAACGCAGTTAAAACCTTCTGCTTTTAAACGTTGGATCACAGTAATGATTTCAGAAACTTTGAAACCTAAACGATTCATCCCACTATTGAGTTTTACCCAAACTTTTAAATCCAAAGCTTGATATTGATCTTTATGAGCAAGCAGCCATTCAACTTGTTGAGCATGATGAACGACGCATTCTAGTTTCTGTTCAATAACATGAATCATCTCATCTGCTGAAAATACACCTTCAATTAGGGTGATTGGCTGTAAATATCCAAGCCGCCTGATTTCTAGGGCTTCTTCTAAACAGGCGACACCAAAAGCATCCGTGGCCGCTAAGGCTGTTAAACAGTCTTTAATTCCATGTCCGTAGGCATTGGCTTTGACCATACTGACAATTTTTGAATTTGGTGCAAGTTGTTTAACACGGTTTAAATTATATTGCAGTGCTTTACTGTCAATATAAACTGTTGCTTGGCGCACCCTGATTTCTCCTTTGGGACGACTCGGATAATATAAAAAGCAATTTTAATCAATAATATAGGAATTATTCTTCATCATCATATTGAGCGTAGAACTCAGGTGAGAGATTACTAAAACGAGTGTATTGACCTTCAAAGGCAAGGCGAACACTACCGATCGGACCATTACGCTGTTTACCAATAATGATTTCAGCTGTACCTGCTTCTTTTGATTCTTTGTTATAGACTTCATCACGATAAATGAACATGATTAAGTCAGCATCCTGTTCGATTGCACCGGATTCACGTAAGTCAGACATTACAGGACGTTTGTTTGGTCGGTTCTCCAAACTACGGTTAAGCTGTGAAAGTGCAATCACTGGACAGTTCATTTCTTTGGCTAAGGCTTTTAAGCTACGAGAGATTTCTGAAATCTCGCCAACACGGTTATCACCCATACCAGGGACTTTCATCAATTGTAAGTAATCGACCATAATACAACCGATTTTGCCATCATGCATTTTGGCAATTCGTCGTGCACGGGCACGAAGTTCTGTTGGAGGTAGAGCAGAAGAATCATCAATATATAGGTGCATCTCTTGAAGCTGCAAAATCGTACCTGTAACCTTGGTCCACTCATCGGCATCAAGATTACCTGAGCGCAAATGTCCCTGATGAACTTTACCCATCGCAGAAATCAAACGCATGGCGATAGAGTCTGCTGGCATTTCCATAGAAAACACTAACGCTGGTAATCTGTTGTATTGCAATACACTTTCAACCAAATTCATGGCAAAAGTGGTTTTCCCCATAGATGGACGAGCCGCAACAATAATCAAGTCACCGGCTTGCATACCTGAGGTTTTATTATCAAGCTCCACAAACCCTGTAGTTAAACCTGTAATGTTTCCATCAAGTTTTGATAATTCATCTAATTTAGTGATGACATCCGCGGTAACTGAGCTAATCGATTTGGGGCCCGAATCTTTCTTATTATTATTGTGTTGTTCTGCTAAAGAGAAAATTTGAGTTTCTGCTAAATCTAGAATTTCACTGACAGGTCGACCTTTGGTGTCATACGCATTTTGTAAAATATCACTGCTGACTTTGATCATGGTACGTAGTGTTGAGAACTCTTTGATTTTATTGGCATAAGTTTCAAGATTATAGAAGCTTGAAGGTGAGTCAGCCATCAATTGCATCAAGTATTCTTCACCACCAATTGCATCTAACAGGTTTTGTTTGAGTAACCAGTCATTGACCAAAACGGCATCATACGGTGAGTTTTCCTGTGCCAGTTTTTCGATGGCGCGATAAATATATTTATGACGTGTCGCATAAAAATCATTTTCTTTGAGTAGATCACTTACTTGTTCAAAAGACTCAGCAACTGTCATCAGCGCAGCAAGAACTGCTTGTTCAATCGCAAGATTGTGGGGAGGGGTACGAAACTCCTTTAGCTGACCTGAGTCACTCACTTTACTCTCTGTGTTTGGAGAATTTTTTGTAAAATTGGCATTCGCCTGTGACATAACAAGACCTAATAAAAAAGATGAAACATAACCGAGTGACTATCTTAATCCAAATGGAGGTCAACGCGACAATTTAATTCATTGAAAATTGTGTAAGTGGTGAAAAAGTGTGGGTGAGTTCAGAGCCGATTGGCTGCCCCCCATTGGCACATCATATCTAATAGAGGAATCAAGGATAGTCCTCGTTCTGATAAGCAATATTCAACTTTAGGGGGAATTTGTGGATATTCCTTACGAATAATCAGTTGATCTTTTTCCATTTCTTTCAAGGTTAAACTTAAGGTTTTGAATGAAATATTACCAATTGAGCGTTTTAACTCATTGAATCGCATAATAGATTTATGTTGATAAAGCCAATACATAATAATCATTTTGTATTTACCATTGATTAAGGAAAGCGTATATCCAAAATCAGTTTGTCCTAAGTCAATATGTGGTGGTGCGCAGGTTTCCATCGTTATCTTCTGACACTAACTTTTGGTTTAGTATATAACCATAATGACCGTACTTATATAATTTGTAGCATGCTTTTATAATTAATTTCATACTTGTTAGTGAAAGACTTAAATGTCTGTTGTGATGGTTTGAAATGAAGAAAACACTCGTGATTGTTGCTCATCCAGATATTGAAAACTCTGTCATAAATAAACGATGGATTGAGGAGTTGAGCCAATATTCAGATGAATTTACTGTGCATCACCTTTATCAACAGTATCCTGATGGGCATATTGATGTGGCAAAAGAACAAGCATTGGTTGAATCACATCAAAATTTGGTTCTTCAGTTTCCGATTTATTGGTTTAACTGTCCGCCATTATTGAAACAGTGGCTTGATGATGTACTGACTTATGGTTGGGCCTATGGTTCAGCAGGAAATCAGTTAAAAGATAAGAAAATAACGCTAGCAGTTTCTGCTGGCATTAAAGAAAAAGATTATGCAGCAGATGGTCGCTATCAATTTTCTCTAAAAGAGTTGTGTTTACCTTTTGAATTAACTGCGCGATATGTAAAAGCCGATTATCAACCCATGTATGTTTTTTATGGAATGGATACAAATCCTGAAGAAGGAGAGACTCAACCTACGAGGAATGAAATCAATCAGAGTGCGGTGGATTATGTGAAATATTTATTGCAGATAGGTTAGCTGTATGTTCAATAAATAGAATAATTTACAAATCAGCAGACATAAAAAAAGAGCATGTAAAACATGCTCTTTTTCTTTGCAGAAATTACTCAGATACGATAGTAACGAGAACTTCAGCAACAACATCATGATGCAATTGGATTGCGATGTTGAATTCACCAGTGTGACGAAGCGCACCATTTGGTAAACGAACTTCTGCACGGTCAACAACAAGACCAGCGTTCGTTAAAGCATCAGCAATATCACGAGTACCGATAGAACCGAACAGTTTACCTTCATCACCAGCTTTAGCTGTGATTACGATATTTACTTCGTTCAATTGTTCAGCACGTGCATTTGCAGCAGCTAAAATATCAGCTTCTTGTTTTTCAAGTTCAGCACGACGAGCTTCAAAAGCAGCAGTGTTTGCTTCAGTTGCAGCTACAGCTTTACCTTGAGGGATCAAGAAGTTACGACCGTAACCAGCTTTAACTGATACTTTGTCGCCTAATTTACCAAGGTTCTTAATGCGTTGTAATAAGATAACGTCCACAGCTCACCTCACTTACTTATGGTTGTCAGTGTACGGAATCAAAGACAAATAGCGAGCTTGTTTAATAGCTAACGCTAATTGACGTTGATAACGAGCTTTAGTACCTGTAATACGGCTAGGAACAATCTTGCCGTTTTCAGTGATGTACTGTTTTAAAGTGTCGATATCTTTGTAGTCGATGTACGCAACATTCTCAGCTGTAAAGCGGCAGAACTTGCGACGACGGTAAAAACGTGCCATTGATGTTCTCCTTATTCAGCTTCTTGTACTGCTTGTTGTGCTTCTTCACGTTGAGCTTTACGCGCACGTTTTTCTTCAGCACTCTTAGCAAGTAAAGATTCTTCAGTAATTGCGTGTTCACGACGGATGATGATGTTACGAATAATTGCGTCGTTATAACGGAACAATTCTTCTAATTCATCAAGAGTCGTTTGACCACATTCAACATTCATAAGAATGTAGTGTGCTTTGTGAATCTTATTAATCGGGTAAGCCAATTGGCGGCGGCCCCAATCTTCTAAACGGTGAATTTGACCTTCAGCTTCTTTGATCTGAGAGATATAGCGTTCAACCATACCTACAACTTGATCGCTTTGGTCTGGATGTACCAAAAGTACGATTTCGTAGTGACGCATTGTCAGCTCCTTACGGTTTAAACAGCCCCTAATGTATAAATTAGAAGCAAGGAGTCATAACTAAAAAGTTATGTCGCAAATTGCGAAGCGTGAATTTTAGGTGGTTTTCAATCAAATAACAAGGAAAACTTCTAAGAAATGCAAGATGTTTGCGATGAGAAAAAGATAGAGAGGTTCTCTATCTTTTTTAAAAAATTGGAAAGAGTGGTGCAGGGGTTTTAAAGGTGAAGCTAAAACTTAAACTAATTACTGTAATTAAAATCACAGAGAATAAGAAAAAGCGCTTTGCCCAAAGCTGATCATTTTCTGCTTTAAATCCTAAGATACCAATATAAAGCCAGTAAACACAAAGTACATTACAGATCACCAAAAACAAAATATCGGTGTATCCATAAATAAATAATGCGTTCATCGCCAATGTAAATAAAACCACATAGATCAGTGATTCAATTTTGGTTCGTATGATTGAACGAGCGACTGGTAAAATTGGAACTCCTGCATTTTTGTAATCATCAAAACGATAGATGGCAATTGCCCATGAATGTGGCATTTGCCATAAAGCGTATGCAACAAAGAGCAATAAAGCCGCCATATCAAATTGATGACTCACAGCCGTATAACCTATGACAGGTGGACTCGCTCCAGAAATACTACCAATAACGGTTTGATGGATTGTGGTGCGTTTTGTCCACAAACTATAAAAACCGACATAAACCACAAAACCAATTACAGCAAATAAAAAAGCATACGCGTTGATAAAGAACCAAAGGATGCTGAACCCCATTACACCTAACACAAGTGCATAACACATTGCGACAGTAGGGGAAATGGTTTTCTTGACAAGCGCACGATTCATAGTGCGTTGCATTTTTTGATCGATGTCTTGGTCAATTACATTATTTACAACACATCCTGATGCAACGACGAGCGTTGTTCCGATAAGTGTAAGTAATAATAAGAGGTAGTCTATGGAGCCTTGGGCGGCTAAAAAGAAGCCGCCCAAGGTGGTAATAAAATTACCGAAGAGAATTCCTGGCTTAGTCAGGAATAAGTACTTTTTCCACATGACAATCAGTTTAGATCATCATGTTGTAGTGTAGGTAATTCATAATCCACACAGAGCCAACTAAAAGTACGGCAATACATAAAATCGTGTAGATAAATGCAATAAGATTCCAACGCTGATCAGATGATGTATTCATGTGTAGGAAGTACACAAGCTGTACAAGTACCTGAGCAACTGCAGTAATTGCAATGACAGTAACTAAAATGCCACGACTAAAACCACCTGCCATCACCATCCCGAAAGGGATGATGGTAAGAATGACAGAAAGAATAAAGCCTACTGTGTATTGTTTTACATTACCGTGCGATGCACCTGCAGCATTATGGTCATGACTACTCATTAGAGAACTCCCAGTAAGTAAACGACGCTGAATACACAGATCCAAACGATGTCAAGGAAGTGCCAGAACAAGCTTAAGCAAGCAAGACGACGTGTATTCGGTAGTGTCAAACCGTTCTGTTTGATTTGATACATCAAAACAGCCATCCACACTAGACCAGAAGTTACGTGGATACCATGCGTACCAACCAAAGTAAAGAACGCAGATAAGAACGCACTCTTTGTTGGTCCATAACCTTCATGAACAAGGTGATGGAACTCATAGATTTCCATCCCAATGAACGTTGCACCAAAAATAAAAGTAACGATTAACCATAAAAGAACTTGGTTAACGTTCTTTTTGTATGATGCAAGTACTGCAAAACCAAATGTCACAGAGGAAATTAGGAGTGCAAAGGTTTCAGCTAAAACCAATCCCAAAGAATCATGGAATAAGTCGTAAGCACTAGGTGTACCCGGTGGAATATGACTGCTTAATACAGCAAATGCGATGAAGAGTGATCCGAAAAGGATCAAGTCACTCATCAAATATGTCCAGAAACCAAAGACCGTTAAGTCTGTATCATCATGTTCGTGATGACCGTCGTGTCCGTGGTTATCGTGATGAAGTACTTCAGCCATATCCTTAGTCCTTCTTCAAGTGTTTTTCAAGTAACGCATAGCGTTCATTTTCAATACGTTCAACTTCAGCAGCGGGAACATAGTAGTCAACATTCTTAGTGAATGAGCTTACGATGAAGCTGATGATAGACGCAGCAAATGAAACCACTACAAGCCACCAAATATGCCAGATGAGCGCGAAACCAAGAATGGTAATGAACATCGCAATGACGAAACCAGCAGCACGATTTGTCGGCATGTGGATATCTTCATACTTTGTATTGCGAGCGTAGGCAACACCATTTTCTTTGTCAGTCCAGAAGCGATCAATACCATCAGCAGCAGGAACATGCGCAAAGTTATAGAACGGAGCAGGAGAAGAAGTTGCCCATTCAAGCGTACGGCCATCCCATGGGTCACCTGTGTAGTCCATATTGTCCTTACGTTGTAAGAAGCCAACGATGATTTGCATTAAGAAACATGCAATACCGATTGCAATAAGAACAGCACCAAATAACGCGATCGCTAAGTACGGATCCCATTCAGGGTTGTCATATGTATTCAAACGACGAGTCATACCCATGAAACCAAGGATATAAAGCGGCATGAATGCAAAATAGAAACCAATGAACCAGAACCAGAACGCAGCTTTACCCCATGCTTCATTGAGCTTCCAACCAAACATTTTCGGCCAGTAGAAAATGATGCCGGCAAACATACCAAACACCACACCACCGATAATTACGTTGTGGAAGTGAGCAATCAAGAAGAGTGAGTTATGTACTAGGAAGTCCGCAGGTGGAACAGCCATAAGTACACCAGTCAAACCACCGATACCGAATGTTACAAGGAAGCCAAGCGTCCATAACATTGGAGTCGTGTAGGTAATGCGACCTTTATACATGGTGAATAACCAAGAGAAGATTTTTACACCAGTCGGAATCGCAATAACCATGGTCATGATACCGAAGAACGCATTTACGTTCGCACCAGCACCCATGGTGAAGAAGTGGTGAAGCCATACAACGAATGCAAGTACAGTAATTGCGATTGTTGCATACACCATTGATTTGTAACCGAACAACGTCTTGCGAGAGAAAGTTGCAACGATTTCTGAGTATAAACCAAATGCTGGTAATACCAAGATATATACTTCAGGGTGACCCCATGTCCAAATCAAGTTCACATAAAGCATTGGACTACCGCCAAGCTCATTTGTGAAGAAATGGAAGCCGAAATAACGGTCTAACGTTAACATTGCAAGTGTACCTGTTAAAACAGGGAACGATGCAATAATCAAGACAGCCGTACAAAGTGAAGTCCAAGTGAAGATCGGCATGTCCATTAGTTTCATGCCAGGTGCACGCATTTTGATGATGGTAACGAAGAAGTTAACACCCGTTAAAAGCGTACCTAGACCAGAAACCTGTAGTGCCCAAATATAGTAATCTACACCAACACCAGGAGAATATTCGATTCCTGACAGAGGAGGATATGCCATCCAACCTGTTGCAGCGAACTCACCTAGTGCTAGAGAAACCATCATAAGACCCGCAGCACCGGCAAATAACCAGAAGCTAAGTGAGTTCAATAATGGGAATGCAACGTCACGCGCACCAATTTGCAATGGCACCGAGATGTTCATCATACCTACGACTAGACCCATTGCCACGAAGAAGATCATGATTACACCGTGTGCGGTAAAAATCTGATCGTAGTGTTCTGGGTGTAGGTAACCTTCACCACCGCCTTTAGCGAGGAAAAGTTGTAAACGCATCATGATTGCATCAGCGAAACCACGCAATAGCATGATTACAGATACAATGATATACATAATACCGATTTTTTTATGGTCTACTGATGTGAACCATTCGTTCCACAGATAGCCCCATTTTTTGAAATAAGTAATACCAGCAACAAGCGCGATACCACCTAAAACCATCATTGCAACTGTGACCAACACGATCGGATCGTGCGGAATTGCATCATGTCCTAACTTTCCAAACATGTCTTATTCCTCTGCAGAAGCTGTGGCATGTTCATCATTGGTATGAGTTGCTTCAGTTGCATGCTCAGCAGGAGCTGAGTGGTCTGCACCATGATAGTTGCTCATATAATGATTGATAACAGATTCGAATAATTTAGGCTCAACTGAAGAATAATAAGTCACAGGATGTGGCTCTGTAGGGTAAGGCTTCATTTCTTCAGCCTCTTGCTTTTCTTCTGGAGTCTTTGCTTTTGCTACAAGTGCTTCGATCTGATATTTAGAACGATTGCCATCTTTAAGAGTCGCTAATTCAGCTTGGTCAAGTGTACCTTTTTGAATTGCTTCAGCATTGATACTTGTACCATTACCCGCTTTAACAGCTTCTACCCACTGTGCAAACTCTGGTTCAGTTACACTATGTGCCTTGAAGCGCATTTGAGAGAAACCGTAGCCTGAATAGTTTGCTGAGATACCACGGAATACACCAGGTTCATCTGCCAATAGATGGAGGTGAGTTTGCATACCTGCCATGGCATAGATTTGACCACCTAACTGTGGAATGAAGAATGAATTCATTGTGAAGTTAGATGTAATCTTAAAGCTTACAGGCGTTTGTTCTGGGAAGCGTACTTCATTTACCGTTGCAATGTTTTGCTCAGGATAGATAAAGATCCATTTAAACTGTTCAGCAATAACTTGAATCGTTAATGGAGCTTTATCAGACTCTAACGGACGGTAAGGGTCGTACTTGTGGGAACCCCACCAAGTTAACCAAGCTAAAATACCAATAATAATGACAGGAATACCCCAAACAACAATTTCAATTGCTGTAGAGTGTGCCCATGTAGGTTTATAGTCTGCATCTTTATTCGACGCGCGATATTTCCAACCAAACCACAATGCCATAACAATTGATGGAATAACCACCAATAGCATGAGATAGATCGCAGTCATCATTAGGCTACTTTGACCTTGACCAACTGGACCTTTATTGTTTAGAAGTACCATATCACCACCGCACCCAGTTAAGAGCACAGCAAGCGTTGATAAAGACAATACAGCTAAAATCGTTTGTCTCATTTTACAACCTCGGTGAAGAGTCCCATTCCCTAATTAAATTATGGGATAGCGATTAAAGTGTCGCATGAATGATAAGAATTTTTTGTGAAATGCTTAGCAATTATGCGACACCGCTACGTTGTTGGGCATTATGCCTCATATTGAAAAACTAAGCTACTGATAAAGTGGTCTGAAATGCTTGTTTTAAAAACCGATTTATTTTGTAAGGATTGTTATTTGGCTATATGCTTTTTCTATAAATATCAGCTTAATATAAAGAAAAGAGGAATAAATCCTCTTTTCTTTATCGATTTGTAATTATTGCTTAATCACTTTGGTTTTTGCGAACTTATCGTGCAAAGTTTGTCGGTTTGAGCTGATTGCAAATGCATAATCAATGATGGTAATGATTGGAACTAGCAGCAAATTTAGGATAATAAAAACAACACTACGAAGCCAAAAAGCACGAATGAGGCTAACTTGATTATTATTTTCTACATCCACAATTTTGATACGAGTTAATTTTTTGCCGATACTCTGACCAGATTTAGCAATGAAATATGCTTGAACCATGAGCATAACGACAATGTAAATCATCATGCTTTGCCATGCTTCAGGAGGGATAAGCTGAAAGATTTGTTGTTGCAATTCAGCCGCTTTGGCAGAAGCAAATTCAGCCGCCTGCATTTGTTTTTGAATATCAGCAAGCTGTCCGTGCTGCTCTTCAGTAAAATAGAATGATGGAATCATTGCAATTGGAAGCCACAACATAAAGTCGATTGCTTTAGCAAAAGCTCGTGAGCCAATTGATGCAAGCTCGACAGTTTTTGTTTCCTCTGCTGAGGTTTTTGCTTGGTATTGTTGTGTAGCAGATACAGTCTCGGTAGGCTGTGGTGATGGAAATGGAGTTGATGTATGACCGATTGGTTCATACACAAGTTTTCCTTGGGTTAACTCACCGAGCGTTTTCCATTCACTCATACCTTCATGCCAAGCAAGATCAGTAAGTAGAACTTGTTGGCTTGCAAGCATTTGATTGACTTGTTCTAGTGTGTATGGACCAGCTTGTTGATTATTACGTGCCAAGTAAATTTGCATATGTTCTAAATCTCTATCACAAATGATGAAAAAAGACCCCACCTAGGGGGTCTTTTAAAATAATAGTTAAGCTTGCTTGATTTTTTCTTCAGCCAAGAAGAACCAAGTATCTAGAACTGAGTCAGGGTTAAGTGACACAGACTCAATACCTTGTTCCATGAGCCATTTTGCAAGATCAGGGTGATCAGAAGGGCCTTGACCACAGATACCTACATATTTTCCTGCTTTACGACAAGCATGAATTGCCATCGATAACAAAGCTTTCACAGCAGGATCACGTTCGTCAAATAAGTGAGAAACGATACCAGAATCGCGGTCTAAACCAAGTGTAAGCTGTGTTAAATCGTTTGAACCAATTGAGAAGCCATCGAAGTGTTCAAGGAATTGTTCTGCCAATAACGCATTGGTTGGCAACTCACACATCATGATCACTTTTAAGCCGTTCTCACCACGTTTTAAACCGTTTTGAGCAAGGAGTTCGATAACACGTTTTGCTTCAGAAACGGTACGAACAAAAGGAATCATAATTTGAACGTTGGTTAAGCCCATTTCATCACGAACTTTTTTCAACGCACGGCATTCAAGTTCAAAACAGTCACGGAAATTGTCAGATACGTAACGGCTTGCACCACGGAAACCCAACATTGGGTTTTCTTCTTCTGGTTCGTATAATTTACCACCGATTAAATTGGCATATTCATTCGATTTGAAGTCAGACATACGAACAATCACAGGCTTTTCTGCAAATGCCGCAGCGAGAGTTGAAATACCTTCAACTAACTTTTCTACATAAAACTCGATAGGAGATGAATAGCCAGCAGTGCGTGTCATAACCGCTGCACGTGTTTCACGAGGAAGGCTCTCGATGTTTAACAATGCTTTCGGGTGTACACCAATCATACGGTTAATAATGAACTCAAGACGTGCAAGTCCGATCCCTTCATTTGGAATTTGAGCAAAGTCAAATGCACGGTCAGGGTTACCCACGTTCATCATAATTTTGAACGGTAATGATGGCATAGAGTGAATTGAATTGCGTTGCACTTCAAAGTCTAACGAACCTTCATAAATAAAACCTGTATCTCCTTCAGCACAAGATACAGTCACCTCTTGTCCGTCAGTGAGTACTTCTGTAGCGTTGCCACAACCGACAATCGCAGGCACACCAAGCTCACGTGCAATAATTGCTGCGTGGCATGTACGACCACCACGGTTAGTCACAATTGCTGCTGCACGTTTCATTACTGGTTCCCAATCTGGGTCAGTCATGTCCGACACAAGTACGTCACCGTCTTGTACCTTATCCATTTCTTTGATTGAGGTTACAACACGTACTTTACCCGAACCAATACGTTGTCCAATTGAACGACCTTCACAAACTACTGTACCACGTTGTTTTAATAGGTAGCGTTCCATTGTGCCCACATTCTGACGGCTTTTTACAGTCTCAGGACGTGCTTGAACGATATAGATTTGACCATCATCACCATCTTTTGCCCATTCGATGTCCATTGGAGCACCGTAATGTTGTTCGATGATTAAGGCTTGTTTTGCAAGCTCGTGTAATTCATGATCATTTAATGCAAATTGTTGGCGCTCAGGTTTTTCAACATCGACAACAACAACTGATTTACCAGCAGAACCTTCTTCACCGTAAATCATTTTCTGGTGTTTTGAACCAAGATTACGGCGCAGAACAGAGTGTTTACCAGCATTTAAAAGCGGTTTTGATAAATAGAATTCGTCAGGGTTTACTGCACCTTGTACAACCATTTCACCCAAACCGTAAGATGCGGTAATGAATACCACATCACGGAAACCTGATTCTGTATCAAGTGTGAACATAACACCCGCAGCGCCAGTTTCAGAACGAACCATACGTTGGACGCCAGCAGAAAGGGCTACAACACTATGTTCAAAACCTTGGTGTACACGATAAGCGATTGCACGGTCATTGTATAAAGAAGCAAAAACCTCTTTAATTGCGATCAGAATATTATCAATACCGCGAATGTTTAAGAAAGTTTCTTGTTGTCCTGCAAAAGACGCGTCAGGTAAATCTTCTGCGGTTGCAGAAGAACGTACAGCAACAGCGATGTCTGGATTACCGTTTGAAAGTGCTGTAAATGCTTCACGAATTTCTTGTTCTAATGTTTCTGTAAGTGGTGTATCAACAATCCATTTGCGGATTTTTGCACCTGTTTCAGCAAGCGCGATAACATCATCAACATTAAGTTGTGCAAGTTCAGCCTGAATTCGAGCATTTAAGCCGCTTTGATCCAAGAACTCACGATAGGCAGCTGCAGTTGTAGCAAAACCACCAGGTACCGATACACCAGCATTGGATAAATGGCTGATCATTTCACCCAAAGATGAGTTTTTCCCACCTACGAGTTCGACATCGTGTTTTCCTAATTTTTCCAGACCGATTACGCGCGCTTCCAAAGTATTTACTCCACTTTTTTTGCAGTATGAATGACCATCATTGGTATGAAATTATACGAATGTGCTTAGATTTAGCGTTTTACTAAGCGACAGTCATGTTAGATGAGTTTACTATAAAGATTATAGAGCACTAAGACAAATGTTTAAGGAGAATTTTGATGCCCGAAAGTAAACAAATTAAACGGAGCGTATTTTTTATTTCAGATGGTACCGCGATTACTGCAGAAACCCTTGGACACTCACTACTTGCACAATTTCCAAATGTCGATTTTGATATTCATATTATGCCGTATATCACGACTGAAGAAGCTGCAATGAATGTTGCTGTGGAGATCAACGCTTGTCAAAGTCGTGATGGTTCATTACCTCTGGTTTTTGATACTTTGGTTGATCCTCATGTTCGTGAAATTATTAATACTGCCAAAGCCGTAAATTTGGATGTTTTTGAAGGGCTAATTAGCAAGCTTGAACAGGAGTTAGGTACACCACCAACAACATTGGTTGGACAAACGCATGCGGTAACAGATTCAGAGTATTATAAAGCACGCATTGATGCAGTACATTTCGCATTAGACAATGATGATGGGGCGCGTACACGCCATTATGACAAAGCAGATATTATTTTAATTGGTGTTTCTCGTTCAGGAAAAACGCCAACTTCAATTTATCTATCATTACAATTTGGGATACGAGTAGCAAACTATCCACTCACTGAAGAGGATTTGGATGACAACCGCTTGCCGAAAATTCTAAGAGAACACAAGAATAAGTTGTTTGGACTGATGATTGATGCGGAGCGTTTAGTGGCCATCCGCAATGAACGGAAAGCGAATAGTCGCTATGCAAGTTTTAGCCAGTGTCAAATGGAGTTACGTGCGATAGAAGGGATTTATATTTCTGAAGGGATCAAATACTTAAATGTTACTGAGATGTCAATCGAAGAGATCTCTACACGAGTTTTACAGATGACTGGTTTGAAACGTCGTATTGGTTAGTTGATTATGGCTACTGACTGATTTAAAGGAAGTAGCCTTTTATATTTTTTTTTGTTGTGATTTATGCAGTTAAATTTGAAATAGATAGCGAATTAAAATTAAATAATTGATGTTGAATAACAAAACCCAGTTAACATAAAATACGCTTTGCTATGTAGGTTTATGCACATTTGTGTTAAAATATTGTGATATAAAGCTCACTTTTGCTATTGGTGGTATATGGTTTTTGTTGCAACTGAGCATCTTTAAGTAAAGAATCCTGTTTAGATGCAAAACCAGTAAAGTTACTTAAGAAGCATGTGAATTCGGCTTTAACTTTTCAATCAAACCATCAAATGAACGAAGTCCAGCAAAACGTTTTTAATCATATACCGAGCCTAGTTTGGTTGCTCTCAGACCAAGGTGATGCTTATTTTTTTAATAAGGTCAGTCAAGAGTATATCGGGATAAATGAATTCCAAAAATTCCAAAATAATTGGATGGACTTGCTTCATCTTGAAGATATTGCTGTCTTTCAAAAAGAATGGCGACAGGCATTTGCTACTAAAGCGCCTTTTCAGGTTGAGTGTCGCTTGCGACATCAGTCTGGTGCTTATCGCTGGTTTTTATTATCAGCAAAATTTGTAGAGGCTGATCAGGGTGGGCAAGCGCATTGGTTCATCAATAGTGTCGATATTCATGAAACAAAACAATACCAACATAATTTGGTGCAGTGTATAAATGCACAGACCAATATGCTTGATAATAGTGTGGACTGTATCAAGTTATTAGATTTAGATGGTTATCTATTACATGTCAATAGAACGGGATGTATCGCGCTTAATATTCCTGAGAACAATCATCGCTTTGGTATGAAATGGACTGAGCTATTAGCACCCGAAATCCGCTCTAAAGCTAATTATGCTTTGAAAATGGTACTTAAAGGTAAAACAGCACGTTTTCGAGGCATGAGTGGTGAAGGGGAAAATAAGCAATACTGGGATAATTTACTTACGCCGATATTAAATGATAAAGGTCAAATCGTGCAGATCTTGTGTATGTCACGTGATGTGACAGCGCAAAGACAAACTGAAATTCAATTGCGTATCTCCAGTGAGCTTGATGAGTTAACAGGACTTTATAATCGTCGTTTCTTTAAGCTACAACTTAAACGCGCATTGCAAAGACATAAAAAGAGTGAAAAATTTCTTGGCTTGATCTTATTAGACTTAGATTATTTTAAGCATGTCAACGATACACTTGGACATGCGGCTGGAGATCATTTACTGCGTATTTTATCAAAGCGAATAGAAAACACTTTGCCAGAAAATACCTTTGTAGCGCGTTTAGGTGGTGATGAGTTTGCAATTCTAGTGAATGGAATAGAGCATGAACAAGAGCTTGAAAAAATAGCAATAGATGTTAGTCGGCAACTCGATGCACCGATCACTTATGCTGGAAATTTAATTAATGGCAGTATGAGCATTGGTTGCGCGATATATCCAAGAGACGCGAAAGACTCCTCAAATTTAATGAAATGTGCGGATACTGCCTTGAATGATTTAAAAGCGACAGGAAGAGGCGGTTTCCGTATGTTTAATCAACAAATGGAGATTGCGGCGCAAAACATTGCAGTACAACTCAATCAAGCGCGTCATATCATTCGTGATGATTTGATGGTTCCATTCTATCAACCTAAGGTACGTTTATCAGACGGAAAAGTTGTCGGATTTGAAGCCCTATTGCGTTGGCAAACAGATGACAAGCACATCCATTCGCCTTGTCATATTGAACAAGCTTTTCAAGATTATGTATTAGCGACAAGAATTAGCGATGCAATCCAAAATAAAGTTTTTAAAAATATTGCTATGTGGCTTGAGCAAGGATTGGCGGTAGTTCCAATTTCGATTAATGCCGCACCTGTTGAATTTCTCAAAGATAATTATGCTGAACGTCTATTGCAACGTTTGAACCTCTACAAGATCCCGCATCATTTGGTTGAAATAGAAATCACAGAACATATTCTGGATGACCGTGGTTCAGACTATGTAATCAGGGCTTTAAACTTGCTCAAACAACAAGGTGTTAAGATTGCACTGGATGACTTTGGAACAGGGCATTCTTCACTAACGCGATTGAGAGACTATCCAGTTGATTGTTTAAAAATTGATTGTGAATTTATTCGTCAAATGAATGGGGATGAGGCGATTTTAGCTATTGTTCAAGCCATTATTGCGTTGGGACCAAAGTTAGCGTTGGATATCGTTGCAGAAGGTATTGAGAACTCAGACCAATTAGAACTACTAAAGCAGTTTGGATGTTCAATAGGACAAGGTTATTTATTTAGTCGTGCTGTGAATGCTCAACAGGCAACCCACATGATGAAACGTGGGGTGCGTCTTTATTAAGGATTGCGATTAACTACATTTCCTTAAGCCATTTCTGTCTATATGCAAGCCATGATTGAAATATTCATAGATCTTTGGTGCTCTTGAACTTATAGACCATTAAGACTTATATAAAATAAGCCTTAATGGTTTTATCTTGAGTATTACTGATTTTTTAGATCCATCAATAAACTAAAGTTATCCAAGCGTTTTTGTGTGTCATAAATGTCACAAGTAAAAATAAATTCATCTACATCATATTGCTCGGCAATCTTATTTAGCCCAGCTTTGACAGTCTCTTGGGAACCAATTTGGGCCATTGCATAAAAGTTCTGAATTGCTAATTGCTCAGCACTACTCGCAAGGCCATCCGTAGATTCAACTGGAGCTTTAAGTTTAAGGCTGTGACCTCGAATTAGATTTAATATTCTTTGATATGAGCTGGTGGCTAAAAATTTTGCCTCATCATCTGTTGTCGCCACAACAGTTGGTATTCCCATAGACACATAAGGTCGATCCAAATATTCTGAAGCTTGGAAATTCTCACGATAGATGTCGATTGCTTGAGCGAGCATTCTAGGTGCGAAATGTGAGGCAAAAGAATAGGGAAGACCGAGTTTTGCAGCAAGTTGTGCACTAAATAAGCTTGAACCCAATAACCACACAGGTACTTGTGTATTTTGTCCTGGGGTCGCAACAATTTTCTGATTGGGTGCAGGTTCTTTAAAATATTGTAGAATTTCAAGGACGTCTTGGGGGAACTGATCTTCAGTTTCTTGACGGCCGCGGCGCAATGCACGCATCGTAACAGGGTCGGTACCAGGTGCACGACCTAATCCTAGTTCAAAGCGATTCGGGTAGAGGGTGGCTAAAGTACCAAATTGCTCTGCGACGACCAATGGGGCATGGTTTGGGAGCATGATACCGCCGGATCCCAATCTAATTTTTTGAGTGTGCGCAGCAATAAAACCTAATAAGACAGCAGTTGCTGAACTGGCGATACCATCCATATTGTGGTGTTCAGCAAGCCAAAAGCGTTCATAGCCCAGCTTTTCAGCATGCTGTGCCAATTCCAATGCATGGCGTAAGGAAAATTCAATACTTTGATTATCTCGTACGGGGGCTAATTCTAAAATAGAGAATTTGATCTCTTTTAATGATTTCATTTTAGATACTCAATCTTATATATCGAAATAATACGATATATAGATGGGGTTTGTATATCGGATTTTATCGATTTATTTGTATCTATTGTTAAAATCAAAAAAAGCACCCGAAGGTGCTAAGGAGGTATCAAAAATAGATTTATCGATTTTTATACCAACCACGATGTAGTCCATTATCGTGACGATATTTTTTGTTCGATTTATAATGGCGACGATTATCATATGAACGGCGATTATCGTAGCGGCGGTCATAGCGACGATCGGCATCTCGATCTTGAGCAACTTTATTACCTAACGCAGCACCACCTGCTGCGCCCAGCGCTGCACCAATATATCCACCGTTGGTGCCACCCATATTATTCCCGACAGTATATCCACCAACACCACCTAGGCCACCACCAATAGCCGCTTCAGTACGATTACGTTTATTGCTAGAAGCCGCAGCGCCACCAGCACCACCAATCGCTGAACCAATCATTGCACCTGTATGACCACCGAGCTCTTTGCCGACTGCTGTACCAACAACGCTTCCTAGAGCAGATGTGGCCGCGACACGCGTTGTATTATCTGCATGCGCAACAGTCACCATAGATGTTGCTGCAAAAAAAATACTACATAACCAAATATTTGATTTCATTCTGAAGCTCCTTGTCCTCATGGCATGGACAATATTCTTTTAACTTGAGATAAATTTAACAAGACTCTTGTCAGAAAGTATGGAGCAGTTTCATTAGATTGATGGCGTTTGTTGAGGGTTTTGTATGCGTTGTTTTACAAATGGATCAATTATGAATAAATGTTGATGAACAGAAACTAAGCAACGGAAGGAAAAAGAATCAAGTACAATAACTACAAGTTTGATTTGGATTCTATTATGTTGCTGGAAAAAATTCTGCAATCACAAGGCTTTGGTTCGCGTAAGTATTGTCAGCAGCTGATAAAAAATGGGGCTGTTAGCATAGATAATCAGACTTGTGATCATCCTAAACAGAACTTTAGTACAGAGGATTTGAGTTTCCAAGTTTTTGGTGAACAATATCAATATCGAGAACATATTTATATCGTTCTTCATAAACCCCAAGGTTATGAATGTTCGCATCAAGCAACCCATCATAGAAGCGTATTTAGTTTACTCCCTGAGATTTTCATTCATCGTGGTGTGCAGTGTGTAGGGCGATTAGATCAGGATACGACAGGACTTCTACTTTTGACTGATGATGGTCAATATTTACAGGCATTGACTCATCCAAAGAAACACGTTCCGAAGGTCTATTGTGTTTCCACGGCTGACCCAGTGACAACTGAACAAAAGCAACAATTAGAGCTGGGGGTAGAATTACGCAATGAAAAGGGTATTTACGCAGCGACAGATATTAAGCTGATTTCAGAGCGCCAACTTGCAATGACGATTCATCAAGGTGTTTATCATCAAGTCAAGAGGATGATTGCAGCAGTAGGAAATAAAGTTGAACGTTTACATCGGCAACAGATTGGCTTGCTTGAGTTACCAAATTTAGAGGAAGGGCATTGGGATTATTTAACGCTTGAACAAAAGCAACTAAGTCAAAATATTCCCCTTGAGACAGAATAAATTTCGTATTAACGGTAACGTTTAGAGCATTTTTATTTCAGAAAACAATGGAAAGTCTTAAACTCATCATCATGAATAAAACCCATTTTTTCATAAAGCTGATGCGACTGGTAGTTATTACGTTGGGTTTCCAAACTAATACGTTGGGCATTTTCATGCCGTGCAAATAAAATTGCAGTGTCAATCAGTTGCTTGGCAGAGCCTTGTTTCCTAAAGCTTGGCGTGACATAAACATCATCTAATATATAGTAGGTTTCGCAAGATACTGATGAGAAAGCTTGGTAAAGAAGAACAAATCCTGTAAAAATTTCATCTTTTACATGAATGAAAATAACGCTGTCTTTGTTTTCAAAGCGATGATTTAAAAATTGATAAGATTGCGCAACATTTGATGAGGCACCGTAGAATTGGCGATATTCATCAAATAAAACTGCAAGTTGATGAAGATCTTCTTTCGCCGCTCTCTTTACGATCATTCCTATCCATCCTTGAGTTTATAGTTTTATTCGGAATGACAGAATAGCGAAAAAGAATCAGCTTAAAAAATAAAAACTTGTGTATAAATGCAACATTGTTAAGTTTTGTCACTTTCCCCTAAAAGCGCATTCAACTCTTCAAATAAATCCTCATGATCATCTTCAACATCTATGCTTGGTTGATTCTCATTTGAGGCTGCAGCCTTCGATTTACGCAATTTAAGTAGTTGTTCCATGTTTATATTTTGGTTTTCGATTGCAAAGGGAATCGATTTTGTAAGAACAACCTGTTTGAAAAAAAGACGCACTGCTTGGGCAGGGGATATGCCAAGTTGTTTAAAGACAGCAAAAGCTTGCTTCTTTTCCTGAGAATCAAGTCGAACCTGATAAACTTCTGTTTTTCGCATGAAGAATAAGACCAAATATTTTTAGTTATCGTCATGTATTTTAAACGATCACAATGTAATTTCAATATTTTTGAAGTGAAAATATAGAATTTTTGTCATTACGATGTATCTACAATGTCAATTCAAGCTTGGAGTTGAAGTGCATTTCTTGTTTTGAGACTGGATCATTGAAAAAGATTTCCTTTGCAAGTAGCTGTAAAGGGCTAGAGAAATCATCACTCGATTTGTGCGCGATATCAGGATAAAACTCATCATTTAGAATGGGAATACCTAAATAGTTCAGGTGGACTCGTAATTGATGTTGCTTACCTGTTTGGGGCTTAAGTAAGTATTTTGCGCGGGATTTATTGTGCTCTAACAGCTCAATAAAAGTTTCAGTGTTACTTGGTTTTTCTAAATTGACTTGCATGGTGTAAAAAGGCAAGCCTTTTTCTAAATGTAGCTTTACCGTTTGTGGGAAATGTAATTCAGGGCAATACGCTGCAATTGCATGGTAGATTTTTTGCACTTTTCTTTCAGCAAAAAGCTGCTGATAAATTCCTCTTGCACTTGCTTTTTTACAGAATAAAACTACACCTGCTGTTTCCCGATCAAGTCGGTGGATTGGGGTCAGCTCTTTATAACCTGTCTGTTTTTTTAAGCGCACGAGTAGTGTTTCTTGTACGTATTGTCCTGTAGGACTCATGGTGAGAAAGTGTGGTTTATCGACAACGAGTAAATCTTCATTCTCAAATAAGATTTCATGTTGAAATGGCACATGTACTTCGTGAGCAAGAAAGCGGTAGTAAAAAATATGTGTATTGGCAGTATAGGGGCTATCTGATTTTAATTTTTCACCATCGGCTGAATATATTAATCCATCATCAAAGCGTTGTTGCCATTCTTCGATTTTAATGTGCTCAAAATGTTGGCATAGATATTCGAAAATTGTGTTTATGGTAATACCGTGCGGTAAAAAGACTTTACTCGCACTGACGCCGTCAATTAAAGGAGGAGTAAATTCAAACATGGACTTCATACAACAAAATTAACCTAATCTAAGCGGAGTAAAATAAGCCAGTTTCAATATAGTTGATTAGGCTTTAATTCGTGGCAATGTTATCATAGCCGTCATTCCAATTTTGTTTTGATTGCCATGTCGTATTCAGTGAAATTTACTTTAAATCATGAACAAGACACTCAGCGTTTTGCACAGATACTTTCTCAGTTGGTGCATTCAGGCATTATTTATTTAATTGGTGATTTGGGAGCAGGTAAAACCACGTTCACCCGTTATTTCTTACAAAGTCTTGGACACCAAGGTTCGGTAAAGAGTCCAACGTATACTTTGGTAGAGCCTTATACCATACAAGGCAAAGAAGTTTTTCACTTTGATTTATATCGCTTAGATGATCCTTATGAACTCGAGTTAATGGGGATTCGTGACTATTTGGAAACACCAGATGCGTTATTTTTATTTGAATGGCCATCAAAAGGTGGCAATGAAATTCCTAAGCCGGATGTTGTGATTGATATCCAAAAATCAGATGATGAACTGACTCGATTTGTGACGATTACTGTGAACTCTGAATCTTTATACCAAACGCTGCAGGAACAATTGCATGGCGCATGATGCAACTCGTCGTATTCATACTCTTGATGCCGCACTAGCGAACCAAATTGCGGCGGGTGAGGTAATTGAACGTCCTTCATCTGTAGTAAAAGAATTATTAGAAAACTCAATTGATGCCGGTGCAACAGAGCTGATTATTCGTGTTGCGCAAGGTGGCGCCACATTGATTGAGATTATCGACAATGGGAATGGTATTCATCCTGAAGATTTACCTTTGGCGGTAATGCGTCATGCAACGAGTAAAATTCAAACCGCAGATGATTTGCATGCGATCGTCAGTTTGGGATTCCGTGGGGAAGCTCTCGCTTCTATTGCTGCCGTTTCTCGTCTGACTTTAACCAGTAGCCAAGATGAGCAAGGTGTTGGTTATCAAGTCGAGGTGAATGGTACAGCATTTGATCATCAACAAATTCAAGCTGTGGCCGCACAAAAAGGCACTCACATCCGTGTACAGGATTTATTTTTTAATGTACCTGCTCGACGTAAATTCTTAAAAAAGCCGAGTACTGAGTTTGGTCATATAGAAGAAATTGTACGCCGTTTGGCTTTGACTCATTTTGAGATTCGTTTCGTACTTGAGCATAACGATAACATTCGGTTAAATCTGCCAGTTGCTGATAGTGGAGAGTTACGTTATCAACGTGTTCAGCAGTTATTAGGCCAACAGTTTATTCAAAATGCCTATTGGATTGATGCTGAAAGTATCAATATGCGCTTGTCTGGATGGTTGGGTCATCCATCTGATGCACGTGCTCAAGCAGATTTGCAATATGTTTATGTCAATGGTCGTATTGTCAAAGATAAAACCATTTCACATGCATTGCGTATGGCCTATGAGGGTATCTTGCATGGACATCAACATTCTTCTTATTTGTTGTTTTTAGAAGTTGATCCTGAAAATATTGATGTGAATGTACATCCAACGAAGCACGAGATTCGCTTTTTGAATCAACGTGAAGTACATGAGTTCGTACGTCATTACGCCAAAGCGACGTTATCACAATTTCAAACGGCTAGTGCAGATTTAGCTCAAGCGATGAAAGTTCATGAAACTGATCATCAAGCGGCACAATACCAACCGCAGCCGAAATACCAAGAACAATTTAATTTACACAAAGCTGTTGTAACCGAGCCGTTATCAGATCAACAAACAGATATATCAACTGAGCTGTTCACTGAATTTAATCAAAGTCGCCCTCAAGCGGTTCATTACAATTCAGGTCAATCACAGCAGCCTCGATATAATGGTTCAGGTCAACTCAATAACGCACTTAAAACTTATTTAGCGCCTTTAAGAGAGTCGGACGTTCCGACAACAGCTTTTGATAGTGGCAATGATACAGTTGATCGTGATGTAGCACAGTCACGGGTAGATGAGTTTCCGCTTGGTATTGCAATTGCACAATTACATGGCATTTATATCTTGGCGCAAAACACTGAAGGTTTGATTATTGTTGATATGCATGCCGCGCATGAACGGATCTTATTGCAACAAATGAAAGCCGCATGGGATAAGCCAGAATTTTGGGTGTCTCAGCAATTGCTGATTCCTAAAGTGGTGCCGATTACTCGTATGCAAGCAACACGCATAGAAGAGTTACAGCCACAGTTACAACGTTTGGGGCTTGAAATAGACCAATATGGTGATGAGCAAGTGATAGTACGAGGTGTTCCTGCGATTCTGCACAAAGCTGATTTTTCAAATTTGATTCCAGAATTGCTTAATGATTTGGATCCAAATGATGAGGCGCGTGGCTTATTACAAAAACGGGATGAGCTATTGGCAGGTATGGCATGTCATGGGGCGGTACGTGCTCATCGTCAATTAAGTCTGTCTGAAATGAATGCTCTATTACGTCAAATGGAGCAAACTGAATTTGCAAGTCAATGTAATCATGGCCGTCCGACTTGGCGCGCATTTCCACTTCACCAATTAGATAAATTATTTGCTCGAGGAGAGTAGTTTTACATGTCAAATCAATTGCCCGTCATCAATTTAATGGGGCCTACCGCAAGTGGTAAAACTGCATTGGCATGTGAACTCTATGAGCGTGGTCATTATGAACTTATTTCTGTTGACTCAGCTTTAGTTTATAAAGATATGGATATTGGTACTGCAAAGCCGACTCAAGAAGAACAAGCGCAATATCCTCATCATCTGATTGATATTATTACACCATTGGAGGTGTATTCAGCTGCTCAATTTGTTGAAGATGTTTGCCCCCTCATTGACGATATGCATGCCCGTGGTAAAACACCGATTTTAGTCGGTGGAACGATGCTGTATTTTAAAGCTTTGCTTGAGGGACTTGCTGATAATTTACCGAATGCGGATCAAGTGGTGCGTGATGCAATTGTGGCAAAAGCAGAAACAGAAGGTTGGCAATCTGTTTATGACGAATTGGTTGAAGTGGATCCAGTTGCTGGTGAGAAATTTAAAGTTTCAGATAAACAGCGGATTATTCGTGCGCTTGAGGTTTATCGAATCACAGGTGAGCCAATAACAAAACTACAAGCTGAACAGCCTAAAAATCAACCGTATCGTTACACATTTCATAACTACGCACTGATGCCTGATCGGGTAGAATTACATCAACGCATTGAGCAAAGATTGAGCAAAATGTGGAGCATTGGTTTTTTAAATGAAGTTGAGGAATTGATAAAAAAATACGATTTAAATGATAGTTTACCCTCCATGCGTTCTGTGGGTTATCGCCAAGCTTTAGATTTTTTATTAAAAAGTGACTTAAGTCTCAAAAATAAAGTAGAAATGGAGAACAAAGCGTTATTTGCGACACGGCAACTTGCCAAACGTCAATACACTTGGTTACGTTCTTTGCAAGAAATACACGATTTTAAAACTTACGTGACGATAAAGCAGGCGAAAGAAGACTTGCGAAACTTCTTGGGATAAAGCAAAATTCGCAGGCTGTCTTTTTATAATTTTTAGTTGAAAAATAAAGATAGTTTTTTTGCGCTGATTTAAAAATTTTTGGAGTTAAAAATGTCTAAAGGTCAAACTTTACAAGATCCGTTCTTAAATTCTCTCCGTAAAGAACGTATTCCAGTTTCTATTTTCCTTGTGAACGGTATCAAGCTACAAGGTCATATTGAGTCTTTTGACCAATATGTTGTATTGCTTAAAAACACTGTAAGCCAAATGGTTTACAAACATGCTATTTCTACAGTTGTTCCTGCACGTAATCCACGTCCAGCTGGTGCTCAAGGTGCTGGTGGATTCCCAGCACAAGGCGCTACAGGTGGCTTCGGTGGTCAAGGTGCTGCTGGTGGCTTCGGTGGTCAAGGCGGCGGCTTCGGTGGTCAAGGTGGCTTCGGTGGTCAAGGCGGCGGCTTCGGTGGTCAAGGTGGCTTCGGTGGTCAAGGTGGCTTCGGTGGTCAAGGTGGCTTTGGTGGTCAACAAGGCGGTTTTGGTGGTCAAGGCGGTTTTGGCAGTCAAGGTGGTTTTGACAGCGAAACTAAATTTGAAGATGGTCAAGACGACGAAAACAATCGTTAATAGATTGATGATCTTTAAGATGCCAGTCTCTACGTAGACTGGCATTTTTTTGTTTATTGAAAAGCTAGAATAGATATTATGGAACTTATTGCTGCCGCAGCCTGTTGTAGTGTCATTGTTTCGATTTTATTGAAATATTTCAAAACTAAAGGATTTGATGTTTTTCAAATGATTGCATGGAACTATTTAAGTGCAAGCATTTTATGTTTCTATTGGTTTAAAACTGATATTACCCATGTATCACTCAGCCAGACACCTTGGTGGTTAATTTTCATTTTAGCTGTTCTATTGCCGAGTATCTTTTTGTGTTTGGCTAAATCATTGCAATATGCGGGAATTCTAAAAACAGAAATCGCACAACGGTTAGCTGTAATCCTATCTTTGTTAGCAGCTTATTTTATTTTTGGCGAACAATTTAGCCATTTGAAATTAATTGGTGTGGTTCTAGGTATTGTTGCAATTTTAGCAATCATTTTTGGACAAGCAACTGAACATTCTAATAAATCAATCAACTTAAAATCTGCTTTGTTCTTATTTAGTGTTTGGGCAGGTTATGCGATTATTGATGTATTACTTAAATACAGCAGTAGCCTTGGTCTACAGTTTGCAGTTACTCTCAATTTAACCTTTATAGCTGCTTTTGTTTTATCAATTATCTATCTTGCAGTAACCCAACCACATTGGCAGCCTAAAAATATCTTTATGGGTCTGATTTTAGGTGGGCTTAACTTTGCCAACATTGCTTTGTATGTGAAAGCGCACATGGTATTTAAAGAAACACCTGCGATTGTCTTTGCTGGCATGAATATTCTAGTGGTTATTCTAGGTGTATTGAGTGGCGTGGTTTTATTCAAAGAACGTTTAAAAGGATATACATGGCTTGGATTGGTCTCTGGTATCGTGGCGGTTCTTTGTTTAGCCAGAGCAATGATGTAACTTCAGTATGAATTGTTCTTTAGAGAGATGATATATGGTTGAAAAAAGGCTGACCAAAGAGCAGCGTAGGCAGCAGTTGTTACAAGTCGCACGTTTAATTATCCGTACAGAAGGCGTGGAAGCGCTTACACTCGGATATTTGGCGCAACAAGCGGGGATAACCAAACCAATCGCTTATCGGCATTTTATTGATAAAGAAGGTTTATTAATTGCGATTTATAAGGAGTTTAGTGACAAGCAGAAACAGGATTTATCTGATGCATTAGCGCAACATGCAAAGAGCCTAGATCAGACCATTCATTTTTTTTGTAGCGCGTGTTTGAAATTTCATATTGCAACAGGTCCTGAAGTTGGTTTGGTGGTTGCTGCACTCTCTGGTACGGATATATTGCAAAACTATCTGCTGCAATGTCAGCAGGAGTTTATCGAAATTTTTAAGCAGGGTATTCTTCCTTTTGTTTTTCTTGAAGGTCAAGAAGGTGAAGCCATCATCATTGCGATAACAGGATTGATGGAAACAATTTGTGTGGCTGCGAGTAATGGCGTGATTGATGCAGAAACAGCCCAGCGTGTTATGGGGAAATCAACTTTACTAATATTAAATGATTATTTAAATACCAGACAAAAATGACCAAGTGTATTGCTTACATAAGTTACTGATGGTAACTTGTGGGTTGTAATAACGCTTGGAAAAATCTCATGCCAATTTCTAAACAATATAAAAATGCTTTGATTGTCATCACACATCCTGCCTCTACATCTTTATCACATCAAATTGCGAACCATATTGCCAAACATTTAACCCATCAAGGAATGAGTGTTGAAGTTGCTGATTTACATAAAGAAGACTTTAAATCAGCGATTACCATTGCTGATCTTGGGGCCTATCGTGGTCAGCAAGTCGTAGGTCCTGATATCGTGTCTGAACAGGCACGCTTTGATCGGGCAGATATCGTTTATTTTGTTTTTCCGATTTATTGGTGGTCAGTACCTGCGATGTTAAAAGGTTGGTTTGAACGTGTTTTTACACATGGTTGGGCATATAAAATAGATGATCAAGGGTGCCTATCAGGTGAGCTGAAAAATATCCCAGTCAAGCTGATTGCAACAGGAACTGGGGATGAAGCTGGCTACGATAAACATGGTTATACTCAAGCGATACAAACACAAATCGTGGAAGGTATATTTGGTTTTTGCGGGCTTCACGATGTGCAAACATCTGTACTTTATGGAGCTGATTTTATACAAGCAGATGGTTTGCAGGATTTTTTCAATCAATTAGATCAAGATGTTTTAGCCATAAAACAGCTCAGTTCGTGTTGATGGAATGGCTGCGATCTTCTAATATTTTGCTTAGATCACAGCCATTGGTCTAAAATTTATAAACGCGTAAAGATAACCTCATCTGCCAAGCGTGATTTAGGAAGTTTTGCATTAAAGTCCGTTTCACTGCGATAACCTAGCGATACAATCACTGATGCTTTGAGGCCTTTTTCGGCCAACCCAAATTCTTGATTAATCGTATTACGGTCAAAGCCTTCCATTGGGGTCGCATCAATCCCCTCAAGCCCAGCTGCAAAAAGTAGCTGTCCTAACGCGAGATAGGTTTGATTTTCCATCCAAGCTGGAAGGTTTTTCAATTCATTGCGATAAAACTCAACATAGCCTTGGCGTGTGTCACGCTGACCTTGTTTTGCTGTTTCATCTTTAAAGCGACCACTTAACTCATCTTGTTGAAGGAGTTGTTCCAAATATTCAGTTGAAATATCAGTACGAGTGCAAAAGATGATGGTGTGAGAAGAGTTCAATACTTTTGCCGCGTTATAGATATAGTTACCTGTTAAACCTGCTGCGATTCTTTGTTTTGCAGCATCTGTTTCAGCGACAATAAAATGCCATGGTTGGATATTTACAGAAGAAGGACTAAAGCGTAATACTTCTAAAAGTTTTTCAAATTGTTGTTTTGGTATTTTCTTTTCAGCATCATAAGCTTTTGTTGCATATCGTGTTTTTGCTGTAACGAGTGTATCCATTCGCCGTATCTACTCAATTAAAAATTTAATTTATTCTACTTGATATCTATTTTTCTGAAAGTAGCTAAATGTGAATTTTCATATAGATTAAAATCGTATGTCAGTGATTTGAAATAGCCAAGCTTATAACTTTTTATAAGAGTTTTTAAATCAAATGCCCTCACATTTTAATTCTGCAAGGTTGATATCACACATTGTATAGGGTCAATATGACCATTTCTTAAAATCAATTTTATAATTTTCTTGTTCATTCAATTCAAGAATCCAAGCGGAATCCGTGCGCCAATCGCCCAATACAATTCTTTGTTTATTTTGTATTTGATGAATTTCAGGACGATGGGTATGACCATGAATTAAATAAACAACTTGTTCGATCGCAGATTGTACTGCTTGAGCATTCACATCCATGATGTCATAGCTTTTCAGTTGTTTGGTTTCACTACTTTTTTTACGGAAACCATTGGCCAGTTTTTGTCTAAAACTGAGTGGCGTTCTTTTTATTAAACCCAATAGCACAGGATTACGAATCACTTTGCGGAAACGTTGGTATGCAATATCGTCAGTACACAGGGCATCGCCATGTTCGAGACGAATTTTCATGTGGTTGATTTCGAGGTTATAAACATCAGGTAGCAAAATTCCGTCGAATTGATCTAAGAATTTTTGACCTAAAGCGAAATCACGATTGCCCACTTGGAAGTAAACTTGATTGCCAGCAGATGAAAATTTCTGTAATGCATTGATAATTTCATCTAACCATGGGGCGGTGTAATCATCACCAATCCAAGCATTAAACCAATCACCGAGGATATAGAGCTGGGTGTTTTTAGTTTGATATTCTTTGAGTAAAGCTAAAAACCCTCGAACAAGTCGAGGGTGATCAGGTGACAAATGTAAATCTGAAATAAACAGATAAGTCACAAAGAATCCTGTTGGATAAAATTATTCAGAGATAATTTTAGCAGATTCGATAACTACATTCTCTAAAGGAACATCAGCATGATAACCACGGTTACCAGTACGTACACCTTTAATCGCAGCTACAACGTCCATACCTTCAACCACTTTACCAAATACAGCATAACCCCAACCTTGTGCTGTTTTACCTGTGTGGTTTAAGAAAGAGTTGTTTTTAACATTGATGAAGAATTGAGCAGATGCAGAGTGCGGAGCTTGAGTACGCGCCATTGCAATTGTGCCTTCATCGTTGCTTAAGCCATTATCAGCTTCGTTTTCGATCGAGTCACGTGTTGCTTTTTCTTTGAAGTTTTCGTCCATGCCACCGCCTTGGATCATAAAACCATCAATCACACGGTGGAAAATTACGCCGTCATAGAAACCGTCACGTACATATTCTAAGAAATTTGCAACCGTTTTTGGTGCTTTTTCAGCGTTAAGCTCAAGAACAATACGACCTTTGTTGGTATTTAATTCGACTTGAGGAAAACTCATTACATTAATCTCCTAAACATGGGCAAATTGACCATGGGTTTTTGGTTGAGAGAAGCATAAGCAAACTGTAAACTACAAGGCAAGTAAAAAACGTTAAAATCTTTCAGAAAAAGTAAAGATTGCGTTTTTATTCCCTATTTTTAACTGTAAGAAGTGATTTACACCCTATGAAGCCAAATGATGTTGTTTCAGAACTGCCAAAGAACCCGACACCGAATACGCATGCCTCTGTCGATAACGCGCAGCAAGAACAACAGGCAGGCTTAGATTTTGTACGTCAGGTAATCACCGATGACCTAAAAGAAGGACGTATTCAAAAAGTTGTAACGCGTTTTCCCCCTGAGCCAAATGGTTATTTGCATATTGGTCATGTGAAAGCAATTTGTCTTAACTTTGGTGTCGCTGAAGAATTTGACGGTTTATGTAATCTACGTTTTGATGATACAAATCCCGATGCCGAAGAACAAGAATACGTTGATGGTATTGCCAATGATGTGAAATGGTTAGGTTTTAACTGGAATGGTGAACCTCGCTATGCTTCAGGATATTTTGATCAACTTTATACATGGGCTGTTCAGTTGATTGAACAAGGTGATGCTTATGTGGATTTGCAGTCTCCTGAAGAAATTAAGCTGAATCGTGGTAATTTCGTTGAGCCTGGAAAAAACTCGCCGTATCGTGATGCGACCGTTGAAGAAAACCTAGCGCGGTTTGAACAGATGCGTAATGGTGAAATCCAAGAGGGCGGTGCTGTATTACGTGCCAAAATCGATATGGCAAGTCCAAATGTCCATATGCGTGATCCAATTTTGTATCGTGTATTGCATTCCGAACATCACCAAACAGGTGATAAGTGGAAAATATACCCAATGTATGACTATGCTCATCCATTGTCTGATGCAATTGAAGGAATTACCCATTCACTCTGTACTTTGGAGTTCCAAGATCATCGCCCATTTTATGACTGGATTGTTGAGAAAGTTCACTCAAAAGTTGTTCCACGTCAGTATGAATCTTCGCGTTTAAATGTTGATTATACGATTACCTCTAAACGTAAATTACGTAAATTGGTCGAAGGCGGTTATGTAAATGGCTGGGATGACCCACGTATGCCTACTGTTGTGGGTATGCGTCGCCGTGGTTTTACAGCAGAAGGTTTACGTGATTTCTGTAAGCGTGTTGGTGTTTCTAAAACTGATGGGATTGTCGATGTGGCAATGCTTGAATTCTGCATACGTCAGTCTCTAGAAAATACTGCTGCGCGTGGTATGGCGGTACTTGATCCATTGAAAGTGACGTTAACCAATTTGCCTGAAGAATTAGATTTAACACATAAACGTCATCCGAATGTCGATATGGGTGAGCGTGTGATTCCTTTAACTCGTGAGCTTTATATTGATCGTAAAGATTTTGAAGAAGTTCCACCAAAAGGATTTAAACGTTTGATTCCTGAGGGTGAGGTTCGGTTACGCCATGCTTATGTGATCAAATGCGATGAAGTCATCAAAGATGCAAATGGTGAAGTCATTGAGCTAAAATGTTCAATTGATCCTGATACATTGGGTAAAAATCCTGAAGGTCGTAAAGTAAAAGGTGTGATCCATTGGGTATCTGCGACAAAAGGCGTTCCTGCTGAGGTTCGTATTTATGATCGTTTATTTACTGAAGCTGCGCCAGATGCAGACGATGATTTCTTGGTAAATCTAAATCCTGAATCATTGAAAGTGGTACAAGCGGTGATTGAACCAGCTTTGGCACAAGCAAAACCTGAAGATCGTTTCCAGTTTGAACGTGAGGGTTACTTTGTCGCAGATCAATATGATCATCAGGCTGAGAAGCCAGTCTTTAACCGTATTCTTGATTTAAAAGATAGTTTTAAAGTTGAGAAAAAATAAGCTTAAATTTATTTTGGAGCGAGACTTCGTTATCTAATAAAAAGCCCAATTTGTAATTGGGCTTTTTGCATTTTAGGGATTTAGATAAAAGTAGATCACAAGAAAAATAAGTAGCACTGTTGATGCGATTAAATACGTATTAATCGTATGAAAACTCTTGAGAAACTTCAACATAACTCTCACCCACCTACGCAAATAAACAAAATGTAAAAACATATAATGTTTATATTCTATTGTTTATTATAAAATTTTTTCAAATTATCTTGTGGGTGCTTGATGTGTTTCATGTGTATGTTATGTAATCTAAGCTTAACAAATGTAATATTTTAAGGTTTTTTCCAACAGTTTTAATTTTTGTGATTGATTTTGTAGATTTATCTGCCGAAAAAATGATCGGTCTGCTGATGCTAGAACAATCATTTTCCTTAGTATATATTTATTTAGATGCGAGATTTGTTAGATAGTTTTGAATAACCAGATGGGATTGATGTTCTAATGCTGTAGCATAGAGCAAATTATCTTTTCTTAATTGAGCAATCGATAAGTCAGCCTGACGAATTTCACAAGTATGACCAATTAGCCATTTCTCAAAACTATCTTCAGTTATCTCAATATGAAACTGTAAGGCCAAGATATTGCGTCCTACCGAAAATGCTTGATGAGGATACAGTTGGGAGCTGGCAAGCAGTGTCGCATTGGTTGGTAAATCGAAAGTATCTCCATGCCAATGTAGCACTTTAATATGCTCCAGTGGCGCTAAGATATTCTCATCAATCGGGGTAATTTCAAGTTTGCTCCAGCCGATTTCTTTTTGGTGGCCAGCATATACCTTAGCACCAAGTGCATGAGCAATCAGTTGAGCGCCTAGGCAAATCCCAATTGTTGGTTTATTGGCTTGCAAACGTTGTTTAAGCCCTGAAATTTCATCAATAAGAAAAGGGTAGTCCTTAGTCTCGTACACTCCAATAGGACCACCTAAAACAATGGTTAGGCCGTCATAGTTGAGTGCAGGACGAAGATCGTCTACACCTGCTTCAAAATAACGTATACGAAAACCAAGTTGGTAGAAAAGATCTTCTAGTGAGCCTAAATCTTCAAATGCGAGATGTTGAATGGCATAAATTGTTTTAGGCAGAGCAGTTGCAATCATATTATTCATGTGAGAAGTATTTAGGCCCATAAATGAATGGAGATCAATTAAGGCATTTTTTTCTCAAGCCATGCAAAGAGATCTTTGTAAACTTTTTCACGTACTGGTGGTGTAGAAAGCACTAAATCGTGCATCCCATTGTGTACGGATAAGGTTTGTACGTCGCCTTTCATTTTTTTTGCATTATGTGTCATATCTTTTATATCCAGAATGACATCACTTTGTTGCGCATCTACACCCCATTTTTTTGGGTGTTTAGATTGGTGCGAGTGCATAATCAGGGTTGGAACGTTGAGGTGGATACCATGGTGAATTTCTTTTTGCGCTTCATGAATCGCATGAACGAAGCATAATCGGACAAACGGAACAGATTTTGGTTTCCAGTTTAAATTAAAGTCCCATTCACCATAAAATGCTTTGTGTAGGCTAGGTGTATACCACTGATTTAGACCACTAGGGAACTTGGCATTGGGTAAGCGTTTTCCAACTTTACTGAGTAAAGGTATACCAACTTTTTTTTCAATAGTACTTTTATAAAAATCATAAAATGGACTGTTCGCCCAAACTGCTTTGATCAGACGATGATCAGGGTAATGCGCTGCGTACAGCGTTGTAATTAGTCCACCTGTCGAGTGACCTGCAAGTAGTACCTGATTGTGATTTTCTTGACCAATGATTTCAAGTGCTTTGCTGATTTCTGCATCATATTCACGCAGATCTAAAACGTAATACAGTTTTTGATGCGGAAGTTTTGAACGTCCGTATTTTCTTAGATCAAGCGCATAGAAGTCATAACCTTGTTGGTTAAACTGTTCAGCCATTTCAGTTTGAAAAAAATAATCGGCGAAACCATGAATATATAACACTGCTTTTTTTGTAGCTTGATTGGCTTTTTTGCGTACCAATGTTGCAACTACTTTTCCATCATAATCATCAGCAAAATTTAAAGTCAGTTGTTGGTAATCATCACCGAGTATATCTGGTTGATAAGTATGTAGATTTAAGCTATTCATTTTTATATTCAGCCCGAATTTATTTATAACCACCATAAATGAAAAGACCAATATGTCAATGAAAATATAAGATCCAAAGGGTTCATAGCCATCAGTTGACACTTAGATGACTGAAAGTGTTAGTCGATCAAAAATTTTAAAATACCCAAACCAAGTTTTCTTGTTTGAGTTTTTATTTTTGGAAAAAAATCGTTAAGCTATGTGCTGTTGTTTTTGACTGATGAAATTATGAAACAAGAGACTGCACTGAAACTTTTAAAAGCTGGGGAAAATGTTTTTTTGACAGGTTCAGCAGGTGCAGGAAAAACCTATACGCTTAATCAATATATTCATTATCTAAAAGTACGAAAAGTTCCCGTTGCAATTACGGCATCTACAGGGATTGCAGCAACTCATATGAATGGAATGACGATTCATACATGGGCGGGGATTGGAATTAAAGATAGTTTGAGTGATGATGATCTCAAGCGAATGAAAGAACGTAAATATTTAAAAGAGCATTTAGAAAATGCCCAAGTTCTGATTATTGATGAAATTTCCATGCTGCATGCCAAGCAGCTTAATCTGGTCAATCAAGTATTGAAATATTTCAAAGAAAGCGATGAGGCTTTTGGTGGAATTCAGGTTATTGTGGCTGGCGATTTCTTTCAGTTGCCGCCTGTAGGGCGTAATGGTGAAGCCAACCGCGATAAGTTTTGTTTTATGTCTGATGCTTGGGTTGAGGCGAAATTTAGAGTTTGTTATCTCACTGAACAGCATCGTCAAGACGATGAAATACTGAATCAGATCTTAAATGCGATTCGCGCTCAAAATATTCAGGCGGATCATATTCAGGCTTTACAACAATCTCGTGATCAAGATATCGGGGATACCTTCACTCGGTTATATACCCATAATATGGATGTAGATAATATCAATTATCAACATTTAAATGAAATCGACACTGAAAGCCATCAATTCAATGCTGTGCTAGATGGCAATGAGAAGCTCATCGAAACCTTAAAATCCTCTGTGCGTGCACCTGAAGAGCTGAGCTTGAAAAAAAACGCCAAAGTTATGTTTGTTAAAAACAATTTTGATATGGGATATATCAATGGCAGTTTAGGTGAAGTCATTGGTTTTGAGGAAGATGATCAACAGGGATTACTCCCTAAAGTCAAGTTAACTGATGGCACAACGTTGTTAGTGGAACCTGAAACGTGGTCTATAGAAAACGAAGCAGGTAAAGCGATCGCAAGCTTTCAACAAATTCCTTTGCGTTTGGCTTGGGCGATTACCATTCATAAGAGTCAGGGAATGACACTTGAAGCGGCTGAAATCAATTTAACGCATACTTTTGAGAAAGGTCAGGGCTATGTGGCACTGTCTCGATTAAAGTCACTAAGTGGACTTAGATTACTTGGGTTTAATCAGCAGGCGTTAGAGCTGGATAGTTTGGCGATAAAAGCAGACCGCCGTTTTCAGGAGTTATCCACGGAAGCAGAAGCAAATTTTGAAAATGTCGATTTAACCACGCAGCATAATGCATTTATTCGTCATTGTGGCGGTACCTTAAATACAACCGAAATTGCACGCAATGAAAAGAAATTATCCAAAAGTGGTACGAAGCAAAATTATGCAACCGCGACTTTAGATGAAACGAGAGCTTTGTTTGAGGGTGGCTATGAGATCGAAGACATTGCACATGAGCGTGGATTAACCCCTGCGACGATTATTAATCATTTGGCACGTTTGCATAAAGAACAAGCTTTGGATATTTCTGTTGCACATCCAGGCGATGAAGTGGTGGAAGAAGTGCGCAAGATTTATAAACGTTTGCATAAACGTAAGAATCCTGAGCATTTTACCGATGATGGTGCGATCAAGTTACGCCCAATTGTAGAGGCTACGAGTCCTAGAATGTCTTATGACCAAGTTCGATTAGCTTTGTTATTTGTTGAGTAAGGGGAATACATTGCCACATATCACGGTGAATTACTCAGCACAACTGATTGATTTAGATCAACAGAAGTTGCTTCAAGAAATTAACACATCATTAATTGCAACAGCGCTATTTGATGCAAATGATATTAAATCTCGTATTTTCAAAGATGAAATGTTTTTGATTGGTCTGGGTGATGTACAAGATGCTTATATTCATCTGAAACTTTATCTGCTCAGTGGACGGTCTGCAGCACAAAAGCAAATTTTAGGACAGAGTTTGCTAAGGACGCTTGAGCATAAAATATATTTGAAATCCGAGTTTGAGTTTTCGATACAGCTTTGCATTGAAGTGATTGATATGCCAAAAGAAAACTACTTTAAGGCAATTGCTTAGCTGAGCAAAACAGGTTATAAAAAAATCTGGCTTAGATGCCAGATTTTTTGTTTTTCCTGTCATATTAATTTTTTAATTTAAAGCGGTGGTTACATTTTAAGCAGCGATAGTCCTGAAAAATATTTTTGTCGATTATGACACCTGCTTTTTTTCCAAAAATATTACCCACCACACCGCCAGTAATTCCCACACTAATTGCACCAACAAATGTTCCTACTGTACCGCCGACAATGATTCCTAATGGACCCGCTACGGTACCAATCGCTGCACCTACGGATGCTCCCGTCGCTGCTCCGCCTACAGTACCTGCTGTTGTGCCAGCAGCAGTCATTAAAACACCGCCAGTGGTTTTCAGTAATTTGTCATGATCACGTGTTTCAATTTCTGTAGAGCCACATTTTGGACATTGCAGTGTTTTTTCCATAAAAGTTATCCTATCTTTCATCATTAATTGACGTGGTTGTACGTATTTACGAGGGTGATAGGTAAAACATCCTATTCCATGTTTTTGCCTAATTGATCCGTGAGCCATACAACTTGTCAACTTTGATTTTAGCTGAACATTGACATAGATATTTATAGATCGTGTAAACACTTGTATTTAAATGAGTCTCTTATCAGCAAAAATGGTCACTCTTTATCTATCCATCGAGAGGCTAATGTAAAAAAGAATAAGTATAGAAACTATACTGAGAGTAAATATTTCAAATTAGACATAAAAATAGCATTAAATATTTGATATTTAATGCTATAAATTTGTAATAGGGCAGAAATAGCTTAGATTTTTAGTTTATTTTCTTGAAAATGAAATCATTAATCTTGTGACCAGACTCGATACCACGACGCTCGAATTTTGTCACAGGACGCCAGTCTGGGCGAGGGTAGCTATTGCCTTTACCTGCCAAGTTCTCCAAATTTGGGCGATTGTCTAAAACATCAAGCATCCACTCTGCATATGGTTCCCAATCGGTCGCAGCGTGGAATGTTCCACCTAACGCGAGTTTCTGTTCAACCAATTGCATGCGTTCATGGATCACAAAACGACGTTTAAAATGACGCTTCTTTTGCCATGGATCAGGGAAATATAGTTGTACACAGTCGATACTATTATCAGGCATCTCACGAAGTACTTGAATCGCATCAGCATCCAGTACACGTAAGTTTTTTAGCTCAGCCATGCCCGCTTCATAGACACACTGCGCGATACCAGGGACATGGACTTCGATCCCGACAAAGTTACGCTCAGGATTCGCTTTTGCCATCAAAACCAAAGAACGTCCCATACCAAAACCAATTTCGACGGTTAGAGGACGTTCAGGATGTTCAAAATGCTGACGTAGATCGCCAACAGGATATTCCAAAATTAAATCACGATAATTTTCTAAAGCAGTGCGTTGTGAAGTGTTGAGTGGTGCTGAACGACGCATAAATGTCACAATTTCACGGTGCTCTGGCAAATTGTCGAGTTCGGTAATTTGCGTTTCTAACTGATCGGTTGACATGATTCTGGAGATATAAAGATAGAAAAGGCGTATTTTAAGTGTTCACGGGGTCAAGTCAAATCTTTAAATGATTTTATTTGCTCAATCTTTTTTAAAATTACTGAAGACATGCAAGCAATTCTTCATCCAGATGTCACAAAGATTGAATAGGCTAATGGCGATTTGAACATAAAGTAAAATATGATGAAAACATTTAAATTGCGTACAGTCACTGTTTGCCTTGGTCTTCTTGGCGCTTGTTCAGCTTTTTCACAAGCATATGCTCAACTGATGTTTAGCCAATATGTGGATGGTAGTAGTAATAAAAAAGGCTTGGAAATCTACAATCCAGATGCGACAGCTGCAAATTTGGCTGAATATGAAATTCAGCAGTTTAATAATGGTGCATTGACGAAAACTGTGGCTTTCCAGCTACAAGGTACGTTGGCGAGTCAAGCCAAATTTCTAGTTGGTCGTACTGAATTACAAGCAGTACTAGGCTCTCAGGTCAATCAGGTTGCAGCATTATCATTCAATGGGGATGATGCAATTGTACTGGTACATAAGGGCAAAGTTGTTGATCGTTTTGGGCGAGTCGGAGAGCAGCCTGTGAATGGTTGGGGAAATACCGTGTTTAGCAAAGGCAATAGTTTTACCCGCCTGCAAAACACAAATCCTGCGACTGAGATTGATCCAACAACAAGTTTTGATTTGGACAGCGCATGGAAAGCTTGGACAGATCGAAATGATTTTTCCAATCTCACAGGATCTACAACACCACCGCCTTCCAATGAGACGATTAGTTGTTCTAGTTCTGATACGGCAATCGCTGATTTAAACCAGCAAGCAACACAGGGGCAGAATTATACGGTACGTGGTGTGATTACCGCAGATTATCGTTATAACAATGGCTTCTCGGGTTTTTATGTACAAACACCAGATAGCAAAGCGAAGGCGAATATAAGCAACGCCATTTTCGTCTATATACCAACAAGTAGTACGATTAAAGGTGGGAAAGTCGGTGATGAAGTGGTTTTACGAGGACGCCTAACCGCTTATCAAAATCAATTGCAAATCGATCAAATTCAGCAAGACATTCAAACTTGTAACTCCAATATGTTAGGTCAGATTCAGCCAATCAGTTTGAATTTACCTTTTAGAAGTCTGACAGAATTAACTGAAAACTCTCCACAACGTTATCAGGGCATGTTGGTTAAACTTCCACAAAGCTTAACCATCAGTGAAAACTATAATTATGGTCGTTTTGGCGAATTATCTTTAAGCTTAGGACGCTTGTATATTCCAACTAACTTACATGCACCATTATCTAACGAAGCAAAAGAGTTAGCACAGAAAAATTTATTATCAAAAATTATTTTAGATGACGGTTACAACAATCAAAACAGAACGCCGTGGTTACCTCAGAATTTTAGTGCAGCCAATACATTGAGGGTTGGGCATCAACTACAAAACGTTGAAGGTATCTTAGAATACCGATTCAATGGTTGGCGGATTCAACCAATTCAAGGTGGTAATCTTCCGACGATTATTAAACCTACACCAGAACGGCCAACTGTAATTGCCAAAGAAGATAAATTAATTCGTGCGGCAGCATTCAATGTCCTGAATTACGATAATGGTAAAAATGGTTTTCCAACTGAGCGTGGCGCAACTTCACAAGCTGAGTTTGATAAACAACATCGTAAGATTGTCAGTGCGATGCGAGCAATTGATGCTGATATTTATGGTCTAATGGAGATTGCCAACAATGGTTTTGGCGAAGACAGTGCGATTGCTTATCTCACGCGTGCTTTAGGTGCGGATTGGCGTTATGTGGTACCAGAAAATATGGATCGTTTGGGTACCGATGCGATTGCGGTCGCAATTATTTATAACAGTAAGCGTGTCAAACCTGTAAATAAACCTGTGGTTTTGGATTTGGGAGACAAAAACAGAACCACAATTGCGCAAACCTTCCAGCCTATTTCAGGAAAGCAAATGTTGACGGTGATACCGAATCATCTTAAATCTAAAAGCTGTTCTGGAGTAAATGCAGCATCACTAGATGCAGATCAGAAAGATGGGCAGGGATGTTGGAATCCAACACGTGTTAAGGCGGTGGAGCAATTAATTCAATGGGCAGCAAAAAATCCAACACAAGTTGAAACGCCAAATATTTTGTTATTAGGTGATATGAATAGTTATGCCAAAGAAGACCCAATCTTGGCTCTAGAAAAAGCAAATTATAAAGTGCTATTGAATGACAAAACGATTGGGCAAGGTGAACAGGCCTATAGCTATGTGTTTGGTGTATCCAGTAATGCTGAAGGTTATGGTGGTGCTGGTAATTTAGACCATGCTATTGCGGATTCTAATCTTTACAGTAAAGTTAAAAAAGCTTTTGCTTGGCATATCAATGCGGACGAGCCAACAGTTTTGGATTATAACGAAGAATATAAAACCGATGAGCAAAAGGCCTTATTCTTCGCAGAAGACCCTTATCGCTCTTCCGATCATGACCCTGTGATTGTGGATATTGATTTACAAGATCCTGAGAATAAGCCATCTACCCAAAAAAGTTCTTCAGGAAGTTTTGGATGGTTGTCGATATTAGGATTATTGGGGCTTACGGGTTATTCGTTACGTTCTCGAAAAGTGAAAGTTTAATTGGTTCAATACTGAGAAGAGTAGAAAATGATCTGCTCTTCTAAGCAATTAAGTTTATTTGAACAGGATGTATACGATCACTATAAAAAGTTGACATAAGACTACTTGCAAAATCGCATAAATTCGCCAATAGTCAGATGAACAGGCATTTTACGTTTATTGACAAATTTGTGAAAACATACTTTGCAAATTTCGATCAAGCGTTTTAGAACATAAGAGTTAGATAACAAGGATCAAACATGAAGTTGTATTATTCACCTGGTGCTTGCTCATTGGCAGCACATATTATTTTAAATGAAATAAATGTAGATTTTGATTTAGAACGCGTTGATTTAAAAACACATAAAACCGAAAAAGGTGTGGATTATTATGAAATCAACCCGAAAGGTTATGTACCTGCTTTAGAAATTAATCCGGGTTTAATGTTAACTGAAAATGTGGCGATTTTACCTTTTTTGGCTCAGCATGATCCTAAGCAAGATTTAATTCCTCCATCAGGTATGGGACGTGCGAAAGTCCTTGAGTGGCTAGGATATTTAAATTCAGAATTGCATGACGCTTATGCTGTTTTCTTTGGCGGTCAATTAACCAATGATGAAAAAACTAAAGCGTATGCAGAGGTCGATCGTCTACTCAAATATATTGATAATTATTTAGCTGAATCTGAGTATGATTATTTAGTTGACGATAACTTTGGCCCTGCAGATGCATATTTATTTGTATTAACAAATTGGTCAAATCATATTGAGCATGATCTAACACCTTATATCAATATCATCGCGCTACGTAACAAAGTTGCAGAGCGACAATCCGTTCAGATTGCAATGCGAGATGAAGGTTTATTGGGTTAATTATCCAATTCGCATTAAAAAAGCCTCTGATCAGTAAATGACAGAGGCTTTTTAGTCTCAACAGATTATTGCTGAGCTTTTTCTTTTACATCAGCAGCAGTAGATTCAACCGCACCTGCAACATTCGCAGCAGCATCACGTGCAGCAGCTTCAGTTTCTGCAGCAGCTTCAGCCGTTGCAGTTGCAGTGTGATCAGCAGCAGCATCGATTTGATCAGCAGCAGAATCGACAGCAGTTGCAACATCATGACCTGCTTGTTCAGCAGCATGCTCTAAGTGTTCACCAGTTGTTGCACCTGTTTCAGGCGCTTTTTCTTTACTACATCCAACAAGGGCAACAGTCGCAGCAAGACCTAAAGCAACAAGTAATTTATTCATTTTCATATTTCCTTTTCTTTGTGGCATCCAAAAAGTGGATAACAAAAATATAAACACAAAGTTTAGGAATAAGAAAGTTTAAAATTTGTTGATAACTTGTAAAAACACGCACTTACACTGGAAAATGTAAATGCGTGCACATGTTCTTTAAAGCAGTTTAAACACCAGAACGAATCATATAATCAAAAGCAGAGAGCGAAGCTTTCGCGCCTTCACCTGTGGCAATGATGATTTGCTTATAAGGTACCGTAGTACAGTCACCCGCAGCAAAGACACCTTTCACATTGGTTTCGTTGCGATCATTCACCATGATCTCACCACGATTGCTTAATTCAACAGTGCTGTCTTTCAAGAAATCTGTATTCGGTAATAAACCAATTTGAACAAAGATCCCTGCAAGCTCAACCACATGTTCTTGATCTGTAGCACGATCTTTATACTTCAAGCCTGTGACTTGTGAACCATCACCAAGCACTTCAGTACTCAATGCATTCATGATCACTGTTGTATTAGATAAGCTGTTTAACTTATCTTGTAACACTTGATCCGCTCGAAGTTTGGTGTCGAACTCAACCAAGGTTACATGTTCAACAATTCCAGCAAGATCAATCGCAGCTTCCACACCAGAGTTACCGCCACCAATCACAGCAACACGTTTACCTTTGAACAATGGACCATCACAGTGTGGGCAATAAGCGACACCACGGGTACGATATTCAGCTTCACCAGGTACATTCATCTCTCTCCAACGTGCACCAGTTGAAAGAATAATAGTTTTGGATTCTAGTTTGGCACCATTCTCCAGTTCAACCTCAACCAAGCCCGTTGCTGTTTGATCTGCACCAGTCACTTTGCTCACACGTTGAAGATTCATGATATCGACATCATACTCACGGACATGTGCTTCCATTTCAGCCGCAAACTTTGGACCTTGGGTTTTTTGTACTGAGGTAAAGTTTTCAATATCCATGGTATCCATCACCTGACCACCAAAGCGCTCAGCGACGATACCAGTTTTAATTCCTTTACGTGCTGCATAGATTGCCGCAGTTGCACCCGCAGGACCACCACCAATTACCAAGACATCAAATGCATCTTTGGCATTGATCATCGCAGCATCTTTTTCCGCAGAGTTAGTATCTAACTTGGCAATGATTTCTTCCAAAGTCATGCGACCTTGACCGATATGTTGCTCATCTTGGAACACCATTGGCACAGCCAGGATTTTGCGTTGTTCCACTTCATCTTGGAAGAACGCACCATCAATCATGGTGGTCGTGGTATTTGGGTTATAGATTGCAATCAAGTTCAAGGCTTGAACTACATCTGGACAGTTATGGCAGCTCAATGAAATAAACACATCAAAGTTTGCTTTAAGATTTAAGCCTTTGATCTGATTTAAAACGTCATCAGACACTTTAGGCGCATAGCCTGAAACTTGTAACAATGCCAAGATCAAAGAAGTAAACTCATGTCCCATTGGTAAACCCGCAAAGAACACACGAGGTTGTTCACCTGCTTTGGCAACACCAAAACTCGGACGGCGAGCGTTTGAACCGTCAAAACGCGCCGTAACTTGATCAGACAGTTCAGCAATTTCAGTCACGAGTTCTTTTACTTTCGCAGCTTTATCTGAATCATCTAAAGCAGCCACCAACTCGATTGGACTTTCTAAACGTTCTAAGTAAGTTTTTAATTGAGTTTTAATATTTTGATCTAACATGCAAATCTCCAAATTCTAAGCAGTTCAAGTCGGCTAAATTAATTTCATGGGGCTATAGTACGCAAAAGTTCAGCATAGAGGAAACAGTATGTTTTTATGAGTTCAATCGGTTTTTTGAATTTTAAGTTAAAATATGGTGTTTTTTAATCATTTAGCAAGTGATCAATTATGAATTGCACTTAAACTTGTTATATAACTGCAATCATTTCATGGCATAACTAGAAGGCAAGTCATATGACATTACAACGTGGTATCTATCAGCATTATAAGGGACAGCTTTATCAGGTCTTTCATGTGGCACGACATAGTGAAACGGAAGAAGAGCTAGTCGTTTATCAATGTTTATATGGCGATTATTCAATGTGGGTACGTCCATTGAGCATGTTCATAGAGACTGTTCAGCTTGAAGATGGTCAGGTCCTACCACGATTTAAGTTAATACAAAGTACTTAATTGCATTAAGCATTAAGTTTTGGGCATCATGGGAGAGTCTAAATATGACCAGCACAGTATTTTTACAACGTATTGCTGATTTGTATGACGAATTTAAACAGCATGATGCTCGACAGTCTGATCGTTTAAAACGTTATCGCAATATTGAAGCAGAATCTGCAAAGTTGCTGGCCATGTTGGTGCGTTCACAACAATCAAAAAGAATTTTGGAAATTGGCACATCGACCGGATACTCAACACTATGGTTAGCTGAAGCAGCAAAGGCTGTCGGCGCTAAAGTTCAGACCTTAGAAATTAATGCATTTCGCAGTGCCCAAGCAAAAAGATATGCTGAGGAGTTTGGTCTAGAGCATTTTATTGATTTTTGGGTAGGGGATGCATCTGTTTATTTGGCGGAAGCGAATGAACCATTTGATTTCATCTTATTGGATGCTGAGCGCGGCAGTTATGTCAGTTATTGGGAAGATTTAAAACGTTTAATGCAGTCTTGTGGTAGTAGTTTAATCATCGATAACGTCATTTCTCATACTGCTGAAGTAAAGCCAATGTTGGAGTTAATTCGACAGGACGAAAACTTTATGAGTACCATCTTGCCTGTTGGTGCTGGTCTATGCTTAGTAGTTGCGCGTTAATTCTTATTTGTGATGATTTAAGCGATAGCTCTGAGGACTACAACCCATTACCTTATTAAACGCACGTGTAAAATTGGCTGGATTGGAATAGCCTAATTCATAAGCAATGTGTGTGATGGTAAAGCTTGAGTTCTCAAGTAAATCTATTGCACGTTCAATACTGATTTCTTGTTTCAGACGGTGAAATTCAACACCTTGCTGCTGTAAATAACGCTGTAATGTTTTAGTCGAGATGTTTAATACTTTCGCACATTCTTTTAATGTCGGAATCTGATTGGCTTGACGTAGCATCATGCTTACCCATTCTACAATTTCGCCTTGATGATAGATCTTTTGGATTTGTTCCTGACAACGTTGTTCAACCACTTTCAAACTGTGTGCATCTGCTAGAGGTAATGGTAGCGCAAGTTGTTGTTGATCAATCACCACACGTAAACCTGCAACCCATGCATAGTTAAAGTGAAAGTTCGCTTTTATTAAATGTACATACTGTTCTTTATATTTTGGTTCGGCTACGCTAAGATAAACTTGATAGCGCTGCAATTGCTGTCCTGCTAATTCTAATAAGCTGTAGTAAAAAGCAACAGCAATTGCTTCGATATGGAAGGCAAGACATTGTTTATTCATTTGCAAGATCGGTTCAAACAATAATTCAACTTTTTGCTGATCTGTTAAATATTGAATAGATAACTTAAAGCTTGGCATGATCAGCCTAAAATATTGTGCAATCAGCCGTAAGGCATGTTCCAGATGAGGGCTGGTCATCAATGCATAGCCTACTAAGCTATGAGAGCTCAGTTTAATATTTTTGCCTAATTGAAATGCTAAATCTTCCGTATTTGGGAGGCTTAAACCAAGCTCGATGAACTGTTCAATTTGTTGGATAGACAAAAGATCAGATGCAGAAATTTGATCTCTAAATACGGTTAGTAATTGATTATTATATTGATTTGTTTGAATTAAGATATCAATTAGCCGTAAATAGTAACGAGATGGAATGACTGGAATTTGTTGTTGTTGCATTTTAATTGAGCACTAGAGTCTTAAAATGATAATAGCAAGTCTTAAAATGATAATAAAGGATCACTTTAAAAGAACACAATTCAAGCAAGAAAACCAATATTTGATGGAAGGAGTTTCTAATGAATATGCATACACAGCTAGATATAGAGCAAGCGACTATTAAATTTAGAGACAAAAAACGGCATTGGTGGTTATTGGGGTTGGCTGTACCAGCAATTGCAATGAGTGGCCTGGCAGGCTATCAATTTGGTCCCAAAAAAACCAAACGCTTTTTTGCTTCATTTGGACCACTGTTTTTGCATGGTGTGATTCCTAGTCTAGATAAATTGATCGGAGAAGATACTGAAAATCCGCCAGTGGATGCGATTGCAGATCTAGAAGCTGATCCATATTATGCACGTATTGTGAAGCTTTATATTCCTTTGCAATACGCAACAAATATATATGGTGCTTATCTCGCAAGTCGAAAAAATACGCCAATCGCTGATCAAATCCTATTGGGTACTTTGGTGGGGATGGTCAATGGTGTTGCGATCAATACCGCACATGAACTTAGTCATAAAAGCGGAAAATTAGAGCATTATTTGTCTCATTTAGCGTTGGTACCATCAGGATATAATCATTTCCGTATTGAGCATCCTTATGGGCATCATCGTCGTGTTGCGACACCTGAAGATCCTGCTTCTTCACAGTTCGGTGAAAGCTTTTGGAAATTCTTGCCAAGGACAGTTATTGGGAGTTTTAAATCTGCCATTGAAATAGAAAAGAATCGCTTAGAGCGAAAAAAACTACCATTCTTTAGCAAAGAAAATGAATTAATTCATGGTTGGGCAATGTCTGCAATTTATCATGCAGCAATGTTGAGCAAGTTTGGTGTGCGTTCAATAGCTTTTCAAGTTACTCAAGCTACATATGCGGTCACACTATTTGAATCCGTTAATTACATTGAGCACTATGGTTTAAAACGTGAAAAGAAAGACAATGGTCAATACGAACGTACCTTGCCAGAGCATAGTTGGAATAATAATAATGTGGTGACGAATTTATTTTTGTATCAGTTGCAACGTCATTCTGACCACCATGCCAATCCTGCACGTAGTTTTCAAACCTTACGACATTTTGAAGATGCACCACAACTACCAGCAGGTTATGGCGCGATGATTTTACCTGCTTTTGTCCCCGCTTGGTGGTCAAAAATCATGGATGATCGAGTGGTGGCACATTACAAAGGTGATCTTAATCGGATCAATATCTATCCTGAAGCAAAAGAAAAAGTGTTCGCAAAATACGCTGAGTAGCTTGAAGAAAAATAAAATATCTTTATTTATGAGTCAGCCCATATTGGGCTGATTTGCTATGACGAAGCGGAAATACATAGTCGTTTAAAGTGAAGATCAAATTCGAGGTATTTATGCACAAATGCGGTTTTGTCTGTAGAGCGGAGTAAATTATTATAGATAAATTCAGGGACAGGATGATAAAGCTCGCCAGAGCCATTGTTATAAAAAATTTTCAAATACCGTGTAGAAACATCATATTTCCAAGAGGTTACAATAACAGTTCTTTCCATCTATTAGCCCCCATACAATTTTGATCATTTGTTACATATATAAAAAACCTTTTATTTCATAATTTGACACTACTCTAAGTCTCGCAACCTGACAATTGATAAATGAAGATTGCAATGAAGATATAAGTATAAGAATTGTTAATAAATTGATAATGTCATCGAGTAAAAAAAGAAACCACCCATAAGGGTGGTTCCAGACCGATTAGATGAATCTAATGAATTAGATTTTACCAACTAAGTCGATAGATGGAGCAAGAGTCGCTTCACCTTCTTTCCATTTAGCTGGGCAAACTTCACCTGGGTGAGAGTGAACGTATTGAGCAGCTTTTACTTTACGAAGTAATTCGTTTGCATCACGGCCGATACCACCAGCGTTGATTTCAACGATTTGGATTTTACCTTCTGGATCGATAACGAATGTACCGCGATCAGCAAGACCAGCTGACTCGATTAAAACGTCAAAGTTTTTAGAAAGAGTCCAAGTTGGATCGCCGATTAATGGGTATTGGATTTTCTTGATTGCTTCAGAAGTATCGTGCCATGCTTTGTGCGTGAAGTGAGTGTCAGTAGAAACACCGTAAATTTCAACACCTAGTTTTTGGAACTCTGCATAGTTGTCAGCTAAATCTTCTAATTCAGTTGGGCAAACAAAAGTAAAGTCAGCTGGATAGAAGAATACTACAGACCATTTACCTTTAAGATCTGCTTCTGTAACTTCAACAAATTGACCGTGATGGTATGCAGTCGCTTTAAATGGTTTAACTTCAGTATTAATTAAGCTCATCATTGTCTCCATGATTGAGGTTTATCTTTAAACTAGGAACTTGTTTACGAGATGTAGAATAAATAATTTTTCATTATTGGGGAAATAGTATTTTTACATGACTAAAATCGGAAAAACGAATGATTCGATTTAAGTCCATATTTTTCCCCAAATTTATCCTGATTTGACTCCAACAACATGACGTCAAGATGACAGGACAGTTAAAATTAATGTGTTAGACAACATGCAGTTTCTGATACCAAAATTCAAGGGTAGAATTGAAAAAAATATAAAATTGTTTAATTCCTAGCCTAAAATTTAGGCTTTGAGCCCAGTTACTGTGTATATAGCGATTTAATACTCAAATGAGTAATAGCAAAGTATGAACATTTAGGGCTTGATACGGGCTTCGGTACAATTAATCTTTTATCTGAACCATAATAACAACTGCATCGATTGCGTTGATTGATGCGGTTTCTTTGCATAGCAGGGCTTTAAAGCGTAAAATAGCCGACTATTTTGTTTTTCAGGAAAGCTGTTCAGTGCAGAGTCATTTAAATGTAGATCAATTGGTTATGGCACGTGACCGTCACCGTTTAAATCGACTGCGCAAAGATAAGAAAACAGAAACAGCAGAAATAGAAAAGCTCTTTGAACAGTCTAATCATAAAGTTAAACAACGTTTAGCTCGACTCCCGAAGATCAAGCTCAATCAAGATTTACCTGTTACCCAGTATGCAGACCGTTTAATTGAAGCAATTGAGAAGCATCAAGTGATCATTGTCGCGGGTGAAACGGGTTCAGGTAAAACCACGCAACTTCCTCAAATTGCAATGCTAGCAGGTCGTGGGCTTACGGGCATGATTGGTCATACCCAACCGCGTCGTTTGGCTGCACGTAGTGTTTCTCAGCGTATTGCTGAAGAAGTGGGCGAAAAATTGGGTGAGTCGATTGGTTTTAAGATTCGCTTTAATGAGCAAGGTTCGCAAGACTCAATTGTTCGCTTGATGACAGATGGTATTCTATTAGCAGAACTGACCAATGACCGATTTTTATCAAAATACGATACCATCATTATTGATGAAGCGCATGAACGCTCACTCAATATTGACTTTATCATGGGTTATCTCAAGCAGCTTTTACCAAAGCGCCCAGATTTAAAAGTAATCGTTACCTCCGCAACCTTGGATGTAAATCGTTTTAGTCAATACTTTAATGATGCACCGATTTTTGAGGTTGAAGGACGTAGCTTTCCAGTAGAAGTCCGTTATCGTCCGATCTCGGAACTCAGCATTATTGGTAGTGATGATGATGAGTTTGATGACTTTGAAGAGAATCTGCCTAGAGCCGTCGTTCAAGCAGTCGAAGAATGTTTTGCTGATGCCGAAGCAAAAGGTCATCCAGAATATGCGGATATCCTGATCTTTGCCAGTACCGAGCAAGAAATTCGTGAATTACAGGAAACCTTACAGAAGTTTGGTCCCCGTCATACCGAAGTTCTGCCTTTATATGCGCGTTTAGCCCTGGCAGAGCAGCAAAAGATTTTCAGTCCAAGCGGGAAAGGGCGACGTATTATTATTGCCACCAACGTTGCAGAAACAGCGTTGACTGTTCCAAATATTCGCTATGTGATTGATAGTGGTTTTGCCCGTATTTCACGTTATAACTATCGTTCGCGGGTACAACGTTTACCGATTGAAGCGATTTCACAAGCGGCAGCCAATCAGCGTAAAGGGCGTTGCGGTCGTATTGCTGCAGGTGTATGTATTCGCCTATACAGCGAGGAAGACTTTTTAAGCCGTCCAGAATTTACAGAACCTGAAATTAAACGGACCAATTTAGCTTCTGTTATTTTACAGATGCAAAGCCTCGGCTTGGGTAACTTAGAGGATTTTGACTTCATTGAACCGCCAGATTTCCGTTTGGTGAATGATGGTCGTAAGTTACTTATTGAGCTGGGTGCGTTGAATGAACGTAAAAATGAACTGACTAAAGTCGGTCAAATGATGGCGCGTATGCCGATTGATCCGCGTTTAGCACGTATGATTATTGGTGGCGCGCACTTTGGTGTGCTCAAAGAAACCTTGATTATCGTCAGTGCATTAGCGATTCAAGATCCGCGTGAACGTCCTGCGGACAAACAAATGCAGGCTGATCAAAAACATGCATTGTTCAAAGAAGCGGATTCAGACTTTTTATTTTATTTAAAACTGTGGAATACCTTACAAACCAGTCCTGATACTCAATCAGAGAACAAGCGTCGTCAATTTGCCCGTCAGCATTTCTTGAGCTGGTTACGTTTACGAGAATGGAAACAAACCCATCACCAATTGGTCGAGTTGGCTGAAGGCTTAAAACTTAGTTTTAATGAAAAAGGCGCGAATTATGAAAATTTACATCGAGCTTTATTAACGGGTTTACTTTCTTTTATTGCCAATAAAACGGATGAGCGTAATACCTTTATGGCAGTGCGTCAGCAGAAAGCCAAAGTTTTTCCAGCCAGTACCTTACATAAAACCAATACCGCTTGGGTCATGGCCTTTGAAATGGTGGAGACTTCTCAGGTTTATTTGCGGACATTGGCAAAGATTGATCCAGAATGGATTTTGTTGGCGGCGCGTGATCTCTTGAAATATCACTATTTTGAGCCTCATTGGTCGAAAAAGGCGGGCATAGTAAATGCTTATGCACAGATTTCATTATTTGGTTTGATTATTGAACCAAAACGAATGGTGAATTTTGAGAAAGTGGATCAACCTGCTGCACATGAAATCTTTTTACGTGATGCGCTGACCACAGGCAATTTAGGTATTACACCGCCGTTTTTAAAACATAACTTGCTAAAGCTAGAAGAAGTTGAGCGTGTTGAGGATAAATTACGTCGTCGTGATTTGGTGGTGGATGAAGAAACCATTTATCAATTTTATGCCGAGAAAGTTCCTAAGGAAATTGCGAGCCGTCGTAGTTTTGAAGACTGGCGTGCAACAGTAGAGCCAGATCATCCGCGTTTCTTATTTGTTGATGATGACGCATTGTGGATGAATGATCGTCCAACCACGCAGCAATTTCCAGATTATTTACATAATGGTCAATTGCGTTTGGCTGCGAACTATCGTTTTGATCCTAGTCATGATGAAGATGGTGCAACCATTAAAATCCCAGTACAGGCTTTAGCACAAGTGGATGAAAAGCAGTGGTCGTGGGGGATTCCTGGATGGAGACAAAGTTTAATTGAAGCCTTGTTAAAAGCATTGCCAAAAGATAAGCGCCGTAATTTAGTCCCTATACCTGATACTGCCAAAAAACTGCTACAGGGGATCGACGCTGTACATTTAAGAGAGCACTTATTTAGTTATTTGGCATTTGCTTTACGTGGTGAACAAATCACTGAAAAAGACTTTTCTTTTGAAAAAATTGATCAATATCTAGTGCCTTTTATCAAGGTGTTGGATGAAAAAGGTAAATTAATCGCGCAAGGTCGCGATTTAGAAGAGCTGAAAGCACGTTGTCGTATTGAAACCCATCGTCCAGTGAAGCAACAACAGGGGGAATTCCAAAGTTTTCCTGAGAGTTTTGTATTTGAAGCATCACAAAAAGTGACAGGTGTCGTGGTACAGCAGTATCAAGCTTTGGTTCCAACCAAAGTATTTGCTGAACTTGATGCTAAAGATGATTCTGGTGTCGTGGTTCAAACTTTTAATGATCAAAGTGAAGCAATTAAACAACATCGAGAGGGTGTGATTCGCCTCGTACATTTGCAGTTAGGTGATTTAATTCGTCAATTGAAAAAGCAGATTTCCAAACCTTTGGCTTTGGCTTATTCACCTTTAGGTGACCGTGCAAAACTAGAGCAGATGCTGGTTTATGCCACGCTGCAAGTCTCGATTCAAGGGCTTCCTAAGCATGCGGATGAGTTTCAGCAACTTTTAATTGAAACCAAAAAGCATTTTTTGGCGAATGGTCAAAAAGTTTTAAATGATATGACTGAAATCTTTACCCAATGGCAGAGGATTCGCCGTGAGTTGTTAGTACTTGATCAAAGTATCTTTGGTCGAAGTATAGATGATATAGAGGATCAACTTGATTTAATGTCTTTGGTGGACTTCGTCTATACTCGCCCTGTTGATCTTTGGCAGGAATATCCGCGTTATTTAAAAGCATTGCTATTGCGTTTAGACCGTTTGCCAAATAATCTACAACGTGACCTTGCGGCAATTGATGATGTCGATCCATGGATGGACAAAGTATTTAAATTCAAAAATGATCCTAAAATCAAAGAAATGTATTTGATGTTAGAGGAATTGAGAATTTCTTTGTTTTCTCAACCGATGAAAACAAAGATGCCAATTTCACCAACTAGATTACAAAAACTATGGGATCGATTAGCAATCGGTTAAACTGAGCGACAATGAAAGTTAGAACCATTCTTTACAGGAGTTTTACATGGGCATCCGTATAACAGGTACAGGTTTGTTCCACCCAACCGAATCTATTTCCAATGAAGAGTTGGTTGAAAGTTTAAATGCTTATGTAGAACAGTACAATCAAGACAATGCTGATAAAATTGCAGCAGGTGAGTTAGAAGAGCTACGCGGCTCTAGCCCTGAGTTTATTGAAAAAGCTTCAGGGATTAAGCGTCGTTATGTGGTTGAAAAATCGGGTATTCTTGATCCAAAACGTTTGCGTCCTCGTTTGCAAGAGCGTAGTAATGATGAGCTTTCACTTCAAGCGGAGTGGGGTGTAATAGCTGCAAAACAAGCGATGGAAAATGCAGGTGTGACAGCTGAAGACATAGATGTCGTGATTTTGGCTTGTTCAAATATGCAACGCGCATATCCAGCCGTTGCCATTGAAATCCAATCAGCATTAGGTATTAAAGGTTATGCGTATGACATGAATGTGGCTTGTTCAGCAGCGACATTTGGTTTAAAGCAGGCCTATGATGCAGTGAAATGTGGCGCTCGTCGTGTTTTACTACTCAATGTTGAGATTACATCAGGTCATTTAGATTATCGTACGCGTGACGCACACTTTATCTTTGGTGATGTTGCGACAGCTTCAATTATTGAAGAAACTGAAACAAAATCAGGTTACGAAATCTTAGATATCCATTTGTTTACTCAATTCTCAAATAATATCCGCAATAATTTTGGTTTCTTAAACCGTAGTGAAGATGCGGTTGTTGATGATAAGTTGTTCCGTCAAGATGGCCGTAAAGTATTTAAAGAAGTGTGCCCACTTGTTGCGAAAATCATTACCGCGCAATTGGAAAAACTTCAATTAACACCTGAGCAGGTCAAGCGTTTTTGGTTACACCAAGCCAATGCCAATATGAACGAGTTGATCTTAAAACTCGTCGTTGGTAAAGAGGCGGATTTAGAGCGTGCACCAATTATTTTAGACGAGTTTGCCAATACCTCTTCTGCTGGCGTAATTATTGCCATGCATCGTACAGGCGAGCAAGTGAATGATGGTGAATATGCTGTGATCTCTTCGTTCGGCGCTGGTTATTCTGTCGGTTCGATTATTGTGCAAAAACATATCGCATAAATTTTATAAGTTAAAAAAACACCGCATTTGAAAATGCGGTGTTTTTTATTTAAGCATGGGTATTTACTTCAACATAATCGCGAGATCTATCAGTTGAGGGGTCGTGGTGCTACCAATCGTTGAGGCAGCTAGATTTGGTGTGCCGTCTACATTAATAGCAAGTCTAGCCCTTGGTGTCGTAATCGTTGTATCACTATTTAAATCAATCCGATATAAAACAGATGGTCCTGTCATTCCTGAGACAGTTGCTAATGCAAAACCGTTATCACCACCCGCAATATCAAAGCCATTATCTAACCCTAAGTTAATGCCTAAAGCACCAATTGAATTGAGTACGCCATCATTTGGTGGACTTTGTTTAACTAACAGTTGGTTGCCTTGATCTAGGTTAAATAATTCTGTACCAATCATAGCGATCGGCGTTTGGAAGCTATTAGTGTAAGCGGCTGCGGTTACAACAGCATCTTCGATTCCATTGAGTGCACCATCGGTAATGGTGTCACCAGTGTCAACATTGATACGTAAGCTTTGTCCAGTATTGCTAATAACACGTAATCGGTCTGCTGCTGGGTTAAAGTCAACGGCAAAATTGGTACCTAGCAGTGTAGTGAATGGATTATCATCACCCATTGCAGCTTTCAATGAAGTTTGAAGTGTTGCCATACCTGTTTGCATATTGATAGTGTATAGATTTGATTGATCACTTAATCCATAAAGCATGCCTGATTTATCGGTCATTGTTTTGAATCTGAAATCTATACCGACAATTTTTTCTCCGACCTTCAAGCCTGTGATATTAGTTTGTTTGACTGTATTTGGACTATTTACCATAAAGTGCAGTAGTTGATTATTCGCACTCAGGCCAAATGCATGAGCGCCAGTATCTTTGGCACTTTCAAGTGCTAAACCACGGATTCCTGCAGTTTGAAACAGATTTGGTAAGTTTTTACTTTCTACAACAGCGGCATTGTCAGAACCTACAGTTGCAAGATTTAAGTGATGAAGTTGATAGGTTCCAGCAGCTTTGAGGGCTGCATAGCCAACATTATTAATAGGATCAATATCAAAACCACCGCCACCAGAAATATTAACACCAGAAGCGAGCATTGCTGAGCTACCCAAAGTACCTGCATTGGCGTTTTGTAGATAGATACGATCAGTGTTTTGATCAATACTAAATAATCGTGTAGAACCCGTACCAGCCATTGCGTTGGTATATGCGGCAGCGATAATCGAAACTGAGTCAGTTCCTGAGCTGATATTGCCATCGGTAATCGTTGAGCCTGTATCTACATTGATTCGTAAATTTTGCCCATCATTGCCAATTACTCTTAGACGGTCTGCTGCTGGATTGAAATTCACAGTCATTAAATCAGGATTACCCGTTATTTTGCTGTAAGGTGCGTTGCCATCTGTTGTATCACTTGGGTCTGCAACTAATTTACTTACCCATGTAACTCGACCCGTTTGAGGATTTAGTGTGTAAATATTGCCCATGGTGCCAACAGCATATAGTTTGCCGTCTTTGGGGCGATGATCAATACCGATGAGTTGTTCATCTGCTTGTAAGCCTGTAATTTTAAGATTAGATACTAGTTTTTCAGGTTGATCACGGTTAATTGAGCTGATCATTCCATTGGACGTTAAAATCAGTACATCGCCCGTATTGGTAGCTGAGGGCTTAGAATCATTATTAGAATCACTGTTGCACCCTAAAAGAAATACGCTACCTAGGATTGCTGTACTTAGTGATAAAGTTTTTCTATTCATTTTTTCATATCCTGATTAATACTTTTTTTGGTAAGAAGTTGTTGGTCTTATTCCGTATCATGTATAAAACGAGAACTTCTAATGATTTTGTGACGAGTTATAAATAAAGATTGAAACCTCTATTTTTTCATTGTGAGTTCAAATAGTTTTTATCAACCTTAATCAGGATATAAGTGTGAGTATTCAAAGTAAATTTATGTTTTTAAGTGATTTTTTTGTAGTAGAGTTTTGAATTGTAATTCTTCACGCCGAATTCACGGTTGATCAGAAAGGCTTAAGTTGTGACATGGTTTGGTTGAAGCATATTGTAAAAAAAAAGAGAGAATATAATATTCTCTCTTTAACTAAATTATTGAGCTAGGACTAGGCTTCTACAGTTTGTACTGCAATCTTTTTAGCAGGATCTACTTTGCGGCGTACTGCTGGTACGGGCTCACCATGATATTGGCGATCAGCAAAGTAGCTTGAACGAACCATTGGTGCAGACCAGATATTTCTGAAACCGAGTTTACGACCATGTTCTGCATAACGCTCGAATTCTTCTGGTGTGACAAAGCGGTCAATTGGTGCATGTTGCTTAGATGGTTGTAGATATTGACCAATCGTTACGTAATCAACATCGTGAGCACGAAGATCATCAAGCAATGCAATCACTTCTTCTTCTGTCTCACCAATACCAACCATCAAACCACATTTAGTCGGTACATCAGGGCAGTATTCTTTAAACATTTTCAAAAGATTTAAAGAATGTTGATAGTCTGAACCTGGACGCATTGCTTTATATAAACGCGGAACAGTTTCAATATTGTGATTGAAAACATCAGGTGGACATTCAGTCATGATACGTAAGGCGATATCCATACGACCACGGAAATCAGGAACTAGAATTTCCAATAAAGTTTTCGGACTCAAAGCGCGGGCTTCTTTGATACAATCAACAAAGTGTTGAGCACCACCATCTAGCAGATCATCACGATCCACCGATGTAATTACGGCATATTTTAAACCAAGATTGGAAATCGTCTCTGCCATATGGCGTGGTTCATCAGGATCAAGTGCATTTGGGCGACCATGTGCGACGTCACAGAATGGACAACGGCGAGTACAAATATCACCCATAATCATGAATGTCGCAGTACCCCCACCAAAACACTCTGGTAGATTAGGGCAGGCTGCTTCTTCGCAGACGGTATGAAGTTTTTGCGAACGTAGCGTAGTTTTGATGCGCTGAACTTCGTCTGGGGCTGTCATTTTGACGCGAATCCAGTCTGGCTTGCGAGGCACTTCAACCGTAGGGATAACTTTTACAGGAATTCTTGCGACTTTTTCTGCGCCACGAAGTTTTTGACCCTGTTCAGGTTTACGGTGTTCAGACATATCTTTTCTACAACCTTTGATTTCAAATCTCTTGTTATTATAGTCAAATTTGCTGCGGGATAGGACGAATTAGGTATTCATTTTAAAAATGTCTATATATAAAATATACGATTGAGAAATATATCAATTCAACGCATATTAGTTATCATATATTTAGAAATACGCAGCGAGAAATCAAAGGAGCTTTTAATGCCACGTAAGAAAGAGGTCGTTGGTGGGAATATTGTCAAATATGATGCAGTAATTCTCGGTTCTGGCCCAGCTGGTGAAGGCGCGGCAATGAAGCTAGCTAAAGCAGGTAGACGTGTAGCAATTGTTGATGTTCGTGATCAACTAGGTGGTAACTGTGCACATGTAGGTACGATTCCAAGTAAAGCATTACGACAAACTGTTTCCAGTATTATCCGTTATCAGCGTGATCCGATGTTTCAAAAAGTAGGTGAGTGGAAACAGTTCACGATGAAACAGGTATTACGAAATGCGCACAAAGTCATTCAACAACAAGTAGATACACATACCCGTTTTTACGATCGTAATAAAATTGAAGTTTTTCATGGCCGTGCATATATCCAAGATAAAAATACGGTTTTAATTTTTGGTCAGGATGGTATTAAAGATACCATCATTTGTAAGCAGATCGTGATTGCTACTGGTAGTCGTCCATACCAACCGCAAGGTCTAGACTTCAATCATCCACGTGTCTTTGATTCAGATAAGATTTTAGATCTTGATTATACGATCCAAAAAATTATCATTTATGGTGCGGGTGTAATTGGTTGTGAGTATGCCTCTATTTTTATTGGGCTAGACCATAAGGTTGATTTGATTAACACACAACAAAAGTTACTCAGTTACTTGGATGATGAGATCGCAGATGCATTGTCATATCACTTACGTGAACAAGGTGTATTGATTCGTCACAATGAGCAAATTGATCGTTTAGAAACCTTTGATGATCATGTGGTTCTACACTTGCTCAGTGGTAAGAAAATCAAAGCAGATGCAATCTTGTGGTGTAATGGGCGTTCAGGCAACACGGATGGTTTAGGTCTAGAAAATGTTGGTTTAGTACCGAATAGCCGTGGTCAATTAATGGTAAATGATCAATATCAAACTGAAGTGGAAAATATTTTTGCAGCAGGTGATGTAATCGGTTGGCCGTCACTCGCATCGGCAGCATATGACCAAGGGCGTTGTGCGGGTGCAAATATGGTTGGCGAGAAAAATGTCAAACCAATTAAAGATGTACCGACAGGCATTTACACCATTCCAGAAATTTCCTCGATCGGTAAAACTGAACAGGAACTGACTGAAGAAAGAATCCCATACGAAGTTGGACAAGCGTCTTTCCGTCATTTAGCTCGTGCACAAATTACAGGGGATACGGTGGGGGAATTAAAGATACTATTCCATCGTGATACCTTAGAAGTGTTAGGTATTCACTGTTTCGGGAACAATGCTGCTGAGATTATTCACATTGGTCAGGTGGTGATGCATAGTCCAAACAATACCTTGAAGTATTTTGTTGAAACAACTTTTAACTATCCAACGATGGCAGAAGCTTATCGTGTGGCCGCCTTAAACGGTATCAATCGTTTATTCTAAGCGAAGGATATTGTCTGATATTATAAAAATGCCAATCAAGTTGATTGGCATTTTTACATTGTGAACGAAAGAAAGGTAAGAATGAAAACTCAAAAAAATAATTGGATCTTATTGATTGTCATTGCGTTACTGGTATTTGCTTATATTGGCTTGGATCTTAAGCAAAATAGTACACAACGTGGAGAAGCATCCTCATCAGTTGAGCAGCATGGTGTTGATGATCAAGCCAAGATCATGCAAGCCTTTCAGCAGCAACGAAGCAAACTTCAGGTACGTTCACATGGAACTGTGAAGGCGGTTCTTCCCGATGATAACGATGGCTCTAGGCACCAACGAATGATCCTCCAACTGGAGAATGGTTTGACGCTATTGATTGCACATAATATTGACTTGGCGCCTAGAGTAGAGCAATTGAAAAAAGGTGATGTTGTAGAGTTTTATGGCGTATATGAATATAACGATAAGGGTGGAGTAATCCACTGGACGCATCATGATCCAAGAAGAAAACATATCGATGGTTGGTTAAAGCATAATGGACGAATATATCAATAAATTCTTCTAAAATAACAAGGTCTGTCTATGTAACAGACCTTGTCTAGAAAGATATGCGCTAAATCAGCTTGTAATCGCTAATTTTTGACGACTTTTCCATTTGGGTAGGACTTTAGCGAGATAAGCGTCCATGCACCATACAGGGCCAATCAGAAGGAATTGTAGGTCTTTAAAGAATGAAGGTTTTTTACCTTCTACTTTGTGGCCATAGAATTGACCAATCCACGCGATCACAAAAATTCCTATATAGAATCCTACACCGACAGGTAAGATTACAATCAGCCAAGCCATTACGGCTAATAATGCAGCCATGGCAACGGCAAGTACGATATCTAGGCGTGCATAAAACACTAAAGTTAAGACCAATAATAGGGCAGTGAGTAGCGTACTAAAGTGGGCAAGGATGCCGATAATGGAAAAGAGAATGGCAGGAACACACACCCAATGGATTTTCTTATTGGTTTGATTTTGATGACTATCACTATACTCTTCAAACCATTCATCAATTGATTTCACTGTGCACTCCTTGCAATGATCTTTTTTTTAATTTTCTCAATATACCGAAGAACAGATGTAGCGTCAAAATGATTCAAGTGATTGTTGAAGGATAATCAAAATAAAAAAAGCCACACAAGGTGGCTTTAATTATGTAATCAGTGTCTAAACTTAAGAGTTTGGACCATCAACACGTTCGATGCTTACTTTAGCAAGTCCAGCATTGGTAATGCCGATTTGTTTCGCAGCGCCGTAAGATAAATCAAGTACACGGTTACCGTGGAAAGGACCACGATCATTTACTTTAACCACAACACTCTTACCATTATCTTTGTTGGTCACACGGATATAGCAGTTCAATGGTAGGCTACGGTGAGCAGCAGTCATGGCATTCATGTCGAATGTTTCACCACTTGCTGTTTTACGACCGTGAAATTGACGACCATACCAAGAAGCTACACCTGTTTGGCTAAACTTACGTACAGTGTTTGATGCAACTGTGTTCAGTTTTTCAATCACTGAAGGCTCTTCTTCAGGGATGTCGATTTTAGCAGCGATCGTTTGACGACGTACTTGGTCACCTGAGCGCTCAGTGATTGAAAGACTATTTACGTTAGAAAGACGCGAATTAAAATTTTGAGAATCTTTGCTAAGAACGCGGGCTGCCAAATTAGAACCTTCAACATCGCTGTTTAACGATGAAGACTGAACCATTTCAGCATGTAACGGGCTTAAACTTAAGCCTGCCGTCAGCGCTAGAATATATTTTAGCGAAAACTGCATTGTATAAACTCCTAGAGAACATGCTTTTCTATTTCAACAAAAACACCTGAAATATAGTGCACATGTCTAATTATTCACTTTTGCAATTTGCAATTTGGAGGGCAGTTTTAACCATTTTATGCGTTTTAACGGCCCGTTCACTTGGTGTGGATAATATTCATCGCTTGCGAAGTGTGTCTAGTCATTGGAGATAAATAGCAACAAAAAGTACAAAAACACACAAATACTGATCAATAAATAATCAATATTGTAACAAGATATGTTTTTTGCTGATTTAGTATACTTTTGCTCTATTTATTTTATTGACTTTTTGTAAAGTCCTAAAAAGCTAGTCTATCGACTAGCTACTTCAGTGCCCAATAACCATACAGCAGTCGCGTACATACGGCTTCTGTTATAGGTTGTAATGACTTGGAAATTCGGATAAGTAATGTAATAAATTGGACCAGAACGATCTTGCAGTTGGATGACATTCACTAGATCAAGATCGTCGATTTTTACCAGCGGATTAACAGGTGTAATCCCAAGTCGTTTTAACTCACCATACGGTGTAGGGAGTGTCAAATCTTTTGCAATGATACTTTCTGGGTCATTTCCAAGATAACGTGCTGGAAAGCCAATCGGGCGATCTCGTTCCCAACCATGCTTCGCTAAATAATTTGCAATTGATCCAATCGCATCGATAGCAGAGTTTCTTAAGTCAATATGACCATTGCCATCGTAATCGACGCCCAGTTTTTGAATATTGCTCGGCATAAACTGAGGGTATCCAATTGCACCCGCATATGAACCGACAATACTATTGGTTGGATAACCTTCTTTGTAAGTCCATGCGATGAGCGCTGATAGTTCATCACTGAAGTAGTCAGCCCGACGTGGGTAGCCAAAAGCCAGCGTTGCTAAAGCATCGCGTGTTACGAAAGAACCTTTATTTGCCCCGTATCCTGTTTCTACACCTAAAACCCCAAGGATCACTGCTTTAGGTACGCCAAATTGCTGTTCTGCACGATTTAGGGCATCTTCGTACTGGTTTTTAAAGCGGATACCACGCTGAATGGTACCTTCAACCAAAAACATAGATCGATATTCGTACCAAGGTTTACTTTCACCAGGACGTGTCATGATATTTAAAATGTTGGGCAGATTACGCGCACCACTCATAGCGGTATCAACTTGCTCGCTATTTAAACCATAAGTAGACATCGTTTTTTGCTTAAACGCTGAATAATTAGGGTGGGTGTAAAATTCATTGGCATGAACCCAATTACAGCTTAAGAATAAACCTGCACTTAAGCTAAGAAATCGAACTGTTTTATTTAGAGTGTTATTCAACATATGTTTATAAAATTCCTCGTTATCGATGCGTATGAATAGACATAACCAGTCCAAAAGTCGCCATAAGTGTAATAATTGCAGTCCCGCCATAACTCATAAAAGGCAACGGCACGCCCACTACAGGTAAAATACCACTGACCATGCCTGCATTTACAAATACATAAACAAAAAATGACAAACCAAATGCGCCAGCAACTAAACGGCCATAGTTATGGAAACTTTGTAGACCAATTTGAAAGGTTCTAAAAATAATTGCGAAATACAAAAGGATCAGCAGCGTCACACCAATTAAACCAAACTCTTCTGAATAAGCGGCAATAATGAAGTCGGTGTGACCCTCTGGTAAAAAATGTAGATGCGACTGAGTACCCTCTAGAAAACCTTTACCAGAAAAGCCACCTGAGCCAATCGCTGTTTTCGACTGAATAATGTTCCAACCTGTGCCTAAAGCATCCGCTTCAGGGTTTAATAAAGTTAGTACACGTTGCCGTTGATAATTGTGTAGTAAAAAGTGCCATGCAATTGGGATCACGATCGCAACCGCACCCGCAGCTGCGGCAATTAATTTCCAAGATAAACCACTCAAGAAAAGCACAAAAATCCCACTTGCAATTACTAATAGTGATGTACCGAGATCGGGCTGTTCAGCAATGAGTACAAAAGGAATCAGAATCAGGATAAGTGATAGAAAAACCTGAGAGAAACTAGGTGGAAGCGCTTTACGAGACAAAAACCATGCGATCATCATCGGCATGCCAATTTTCATAAATTCACTGGGTTGCACACTTCCAAAGCCGGGGATGTCGATCCAACGTTGTGCCCCCATACGCACTTCACCAAAAATCATCACCGCAAGTAAAGATAGAACCCCAAAAGCATAAAAATAAGGGGAAAATGCCTGATAAACCTTGGGTGGAATTTGCGCCAAACTCAACATGACCACAAAGCCAATACAAAAACTGATGGCTTGTCGACTGACTAAGCCGACGTTTTGTGCTGACGCGCTATATAAGATGGTTAGCCCAAGAATGGCATTTAGAATCAAAAAAAGACAAAGCCATGGGTCGATATGCAGTTGTTGCCAACGGGAAGGCTGTGTCGCTGTGCTTAAGCCATCACGAGGTGCTTGACGTAAAAATTTGTATTGGGAGCTTGGAGACATGCGATTCTAGATCAGGGAAATCAAGGCTTCGGGAATGCTAACATAAACGCTGATTTAGACAATGAAAATTTAGAAATTGTGACACTTCTTGGTTTTAAATCGGCATAAAAAAAGCGACGATTTTACAATCATCGCTTTGATATGAATGCTAGCTTATTTTTGAATCAACAGCTGGTCAAAGTGTTTGGTAAATACTTCTAACTCAGCTTGACTTAAACTTGGAATAAGTTTTTTGATAACGATATGTACAGCAGTTTCAACACCACTAGTTGCTACGCTTGCCACACCACGTTTAACCATACCTAGACCAAGTGTTTTGTTGTACTCAGTCATAAAGTGTTGGATAAGTGCATCAGCGAAAGATTTAAATTGTTGGGTTAAAGCGTCACGCTGAGCTTTACCATTACCCGCTTGAACTTCAGCAAAGCTTTTCTTCATCTCTGCAACTAAGCTATCTGGTAAAACTGTACCAATACGTTGTTTACCATCATTGTCAGTAAACAAACTCTTTTCCATAAAGGCTAAAGATTCTAAGACTTGTTCGTTAGATGTTTTTCCTAGAAGCTGTTTCATCAAGGTTTCGACAATGCTACGAATTTTAATCGCAAGTCCTTCAGTGGTATCACGTTTTTCACTTGGTGGAAATTGTTGAACCAAATGAACCAACATGGTGTCAATTAACTCATCAGTAAGCTGAAGAGAAATTTTGTCACGTAAAGGGTATTGTGGCTCTTTACTATCACGATTGGCATGTGCAAGTTGAATATCCTGACTCAAACTTGCTGACGGAAGAATACCGAAATAACTGGTCATTGAAGAACGTCCTCTATATCAAATTTATTCGTTTTATTGTCGTGCCAAGCGAATTGGCTCAGGCATCCATGACAAATCAGATACTCGACATGGATTAATATCCAATCCACCACGGCGAGTATAAGTCGCATAGACCATCAGCTTTTGAGGTCCTAGCAATTTCCAAATGTCAGCGAAAATTTGCTCAACACATTGCTCATGAAAACCATTATGCTGACGGTAGGAGATAATATAGGCTAATAGGCTGCGATAACAAGGTTTTTTGCCTTGAAAACGAATAAAAATCGTACCCCAGTCAGGCTGACCAGTAACGGGACAATTACTTCTTAATAAATGTGAGTGCAACGTGATTTCGACATCGTCTTCAGCTGTTGTATCTAGTTGCAATAACGTTGAGTCAGGATGTTCAGATAAGCGCTCTGGGACCAAGTCATCGATACAGATTCCTTGTGGTTTCGAAATTTTTAGCTCATCAACCTGAAAAAGTTGCAGCTCAATTTTTGCACCTGCAGCAGAGGATAAATCACGCTCAACAGTTTCGATGAATGCTTCTTTTGAATCAAACTTTGTGAAATTCAAGCTATTGAAATAAAGTTTAAGCGACTTTGATTCGATTAAGTTCGGTGAGCTAGCAGGCAGTGTTAAGCGACCAATGGCAACCTGAGGTAGACCTAACTGATTGAGCCACGAAATTTCAAATACATGCCACCAGTCTTTACCTTGAGTGATTCCTTCAACATCTGCATATTGTTGACGAGATTCAGCACGAGAGATTGGAAATAAAACCTCCGGCTGATATTGAGTTGGGTATTGGGTTTCTTTACCCAATTGAGAATGTTCAACACTCATTCACGCATTCCTGAACCACGAGCCAATAAATGATAAGCGATTGCATATAAGACGACACAGCAAAGTGTCACAATGCCTAAAGAAAAGGAAACATTGACATCACTGTGTCCCAAAATGCCAAAGCGGAAAGCATTGACCATATATACAATCGGATTAATTAAGGATAAGTTTTGCCAAAATGGGCTTAGTGCACTAATCGCATAAAAAACACCACCTAAATAGGTGAGGGGTGTTAGTACAAAGGTTGGGATGATCGAGATATCATCAAATGACTTTGCGTAGACAGCGTTAATAAAACCGCCAAGAGAGAACAATAATGAAGTAATAATGACGGTATATATTGTCACGAAGAAATTATAAATTTCTAGATGCGTAAAGAACAGACTCATCAAGGTCACAATCAAGCCAACTAAAACACCGCGACAGACACCACCAATTACATAGCCCCAAAGGATTAGATGCAATGGCACGGGACTCATAATCAGTTCTTCAATGCTTTTTTGGAATTTTGCACTAAAGAAACTTGAAGAAACGTTGGCGTAACTGTTGGTAATGACTGCCATCATGATTAAGCCTGGTACAATGAATTGCATATAGCTAAAGCCACCCATTTCACCGATACGTGATCCCACCAGATTCCCGAAAATCACAAAATATAAACTCATCATGATCGCAGGTGGAAGCAAGGTCTGTGGCCAGATTCGCATAAAGCGGCGTATTTCTTTAACAACTAAAGTCCACAGTGCGGTTTGTAACTGACTAAAGTTCATTGATCCGCTCCTGTAAGATTTTTTTCAACCATTTTGACGAATAATTCTTCCAGACGATTTGATTTATTGCGCATACTACTGACTTGAATATTTTGAGATTGCAATAACAAAAATAAGTCATTCATGTTATGTGCTTTATCCATGGTGACTTCTAAAGTAACTGAGTCGATCAAATTAAATTTGAAACCAATAATATTTAAATCCATGTGATTTATAGGTTCAGCCAAATCACAAATGAACGATTCTTCATTGAGTTGATTGAGGAAGCCTTTCATCGAAGTGTCTTCTTTAATCACACCGCGATCAATAATTGCGATGCGGCGGCATAGCATTTCTGCTTCTTCAAGATAGTGTGTGGTGAGAATGATGGATGTACCTTTTTCATTCATTTCCGTTAGAAATTCCCACATTGAACGACGTAATTCAATATCCACACCAGCTGTTGGTTCATCCAGAATCAATAGTTTAGGTTCATGCATCATGGCACGAGCAATCATGAGGCGGCGTTTCATACCACCTGAAAGCATACGTGATTGAATATTGCGTTTTTCCCACAATCCGAGCTTTTCTAAATAGTACTCTGCACGTTGTTCAGCTAACTTTTTAGGAATGCCATAATAACCAGCCTGAGTTACCAAGATATCAAATGTTTTTTCAAATTGACCGAAGTTGAATTCTTGTGGTACGACACCTAAACATTGTTTTGCATGTGAAGGGTGAGTATCTAAATTGTGGCCAAAGATCTCAACTGAACCTGATGTTTTTTTGGTTAGTGAGCTGATGATGCCGATCGTGGTTGATTTACCTGCACCATTAGGTCCTAATAATGCATAAAACTCACCCTCAGGCACAGTTAAATTGATTCCTTTTAACGCCTGAAAACCATTACGATAAGTTTTGGACAAATCGCTCAATACCAAAGCATCAGTCATAAAACGTCTCACGTTATTAAATAGAACGGGTATTCTGAGCGATATGGAACAAGAAACCAAGTGTAAAAGTGGTTTATCATGTTCTATATATAGAACAGAGTAGCAAAGAGCATGGCAACTAGTTAGCATTGTACGAAGCATAGCGAGCAATAAATTTGGTTTGGCGATTGATTTTTACTTATTCAATGCTAATCCATAAATCTAACTAGCTTTTCCTATTGAAACAAAATATGCTCGTAGAAAACATGGGGGGTTATGAAAAAGTTTTTATTATACGGGGCTTTATTTGCTTTAGTTGGGTGTACATCACTTCAAGGAAGCAAGGATGATGCCTTAGAGGTAATATCAGATCCATTAGATGAACTTTTATATAATCAGAAAATTATCGATGCTAACTATAAGTTTTATAACCTGAAAGATTATCAAACGGATCCGGTTTTTCTCAAAGCAATAAATAATTATTATAAAGATCTTCCCAGAGAAGTAAGTATTGGGCATAGCATAGATTCAGTTGATTTTGGTCGTAATCATTTTTTTATTAGACATTCGATTGATACGAAAATATATAGAGGACCAATAAAAATAAACAATCGACAATTATTAAAAAAGATTTTTGTTGAAGAGCAATGCAAGGGTTTATTTGCAAATAGTAAAGCAATAAAAAAGAAAGGAGGTATGGGCATTACTCAAACCTATTATTTTGTACAAGAAAAATTTAGGGTAGTAATGGATATGAACACTCTAGAGTGTAAAAATTAAAGAGTCGCACGAATTTTTAATGACTTCATTTTTATCAATAATTAAAAATAATCTACCACCACTTATCAACTTAGTAATTGAATTGGCAGCGTTTTTTGTGGTAACCAATCCTTGGTTTAATGCGACTATCAGTAAGGCTAACGACTTGTTTTTTACGGTGACTTTTTTAAGTGATTAAGCGTTTACCGCAACTGATGCGGTAATTATTGAGAATGCATGAGAAGAAATGATAACAAACTTGATCAAGGAATCTTTGTTTTGCAATGTTTTGATAGGGGGGGAAGAAAATGTGGTGCGCTCAGCGGGACTCGAACCCACGCCACAGGCTTCGGAGACCTGTACTCTATCCAGTTGAGCTATGAGCGCATGCGAGCCACATCATAGGGAAAAAAAACAAGCAGGTAAATATGTATACCTGAACAAAGCTGTTTCTTGGCTATTAAAACAGCAGTTTTAAGTTTCAATGGCCCGATTATGTACTAACACTACTAACTATAAGTGCTCTACAGAATAATTAATTAATTTAAGTGTTTGATTCAGCTGGATGGGAGGGATACGCGACTCTTGTAATGAGGTGATCCATTGCATTTGACAAACTTTCAGTTCGGGTATCGTTTTGACTTGCTGAATTTGTTGAATCAAAGGACGTGCCATTAAGCCACAATAACTACTCAATGTTTGGATCATGAGTTGTTGAATTTCTACAAATGCAAGTTTTTCTAAGCGATCAATTTCTTCATTTGTGGGATTCGCTAATTCTGCAAACTGAGTCGGATTATCTAATTCGGGCGATTTGTCATCTTCCTCATTTAAATTTATTTTTATTTCATTGGTTGGGTTTGGAGATGTGGCTTGTTCAGCCAATAATCCCATTTCGATTAATTGTTGTATAAGCTCAGTTGGTGCGAGCTTATCTTTGTGGCTTTGATTTAGTTCATGAAAGTCATCATGATCAATTAAAAGTAATAAGCGACGTTGACGTGCGTTTAAAGCGATATTACGTTGTTTTAAAGCGGTTTGTCCCAGCTCAGTTTTAAAATAGTGTGACATCTTTTCGTCTTTCCCCAATCAAGACTTTGATAGGGGGCTAAGATAAAGTTGAAAAGTGACATTTATATTAACAATTTATTAAATATCATCATTTTGCTTTAAATAAACGCAATTGTTTATCTCTAGGTCTATTTTACTAACTTAGTTTCTAATGCTTTGCGCAAATAGACGTCAAGGTCATCTTGACGAAGCAACCATTGCACATAATCTGTAGGCAAATCTTGAATCGCAGTGCCTTTGTGTTTCCCAAAAGTAATTGATTTCGGAATGCGAGCTTCTTCTGATGCAATATAAAGTTGTTCGATATTTTGAATATCAAGTTGGTGGATGATATGCATCAAAATATTAGCAGTTAAAATGATATCTGCATCTGCACGATGTGCGCCTTTTAGCATTTCTCTTGCTTTATCGCTACCTTTAGAAATTAAGTAAATTAGTGCTGAAATGTTATGTGCTTCAGCATCAGGCCAGACATGACGTGCCAAGGCAAGTGTACAGATAGGTTTTAAGTGAGATGTCTCCACACCACAACGTGCGATTGCTGCGATGTCATAATCAACATTGTGACCAATAATATAAGTTGTTTCTGTTGGAAGTTGGAATTCATTATAAAAAGGTTGATCCACTAGATCGGATTCTAAAATATGATGGACAGCCATTGCTGCAAAGGATATCGGTTGACCGACTTGGTATAACTGATCAAAAATTTTTTTCTTATCTAAACTCAGTTTGCCACTTTCAATTTCGATAGGCGCATAGGCGATTTCAATCGGCAAACCATTTAGTGTATGTGTTTCAGTATCTAAAATGATGGTTTGCATAAAAGTTGACTCAATTGAAGTTGAATAGATGCACTTATCTTACAAGAAAATGAGTTTGAATATGCGTTAGAGGGATGAATTCTTTAAGTTCCAATGCTGTAAATCATTAATTACCTTTACCCAGTCATTCGTAATTTTAATAATTGGAGTTTTTGACGTGTAGATGAGAGTGGATCATTTTCCTTTATTTCTATGCTTCAATCTCATATAAATGAAGTTTTTTATTAATAAACCCTCACTTGTGAAATGTTTGGTGTAAAAATGAAGAAAATTCACGAATAATTAAATAAATATCAATCTGTGAAACGTTTAAGTTCGTGCTACAATATGCACCAATCTTTAGCACGGCTTAAAAGCCCTAATTTATAGGACCCCCGCTAATGTTTGCCAATATTTCTATTGCTGAATTTGATCCAAAATTAGCTCAAGCGATTGCTTCTGAAGGCGAACGCCAAGAAGCTCATATTGAGTTAATTGCATCTGAAAACTATTGCTCTCCTGCTGTGATGGAAGCACAAGGATCAAAACTTACTAACAAATATGCAGAAGGCTATCCTGGCAAACGCTATTATGGCGGTTGTGAATATGTTGATGTAATCGAGCAACTTGCAATTGACCGTGCAAAAGAGTTGTTTGGTGCAGACTATGCAAACGTTCAGCCACACGCTGGTTCACAAGCAAACTCTGCTGTTTACTTAGCATTACTTAACCCAGGTGATACTGTTTTAGGTATGAGCTTAGCGCATGGTGGTCACTTAACTCATGGTGCGAAAGTAAGTTTCTCTGGTAAAACGTATAATGCGATCCAGTATGGCTTAAACCCAGAAACGGGTGAAATCGATTATGAAGAAGTAGAGCGTTTAGCATTAGAACACAAGCCACGTATGATCGTTGCTGGTTTCTCTGCTTATAGCCAAGTTGTTGATTGGCAGCGTTTCCGTGATATCGCGGATAAAGTTGGTGCTTATCTTTTTGTTGATATGGCTCACGTTGCAGGTTTAGTTGCTGCTGGTGTTTACCCGAACCCAGTTCAAATTGCTGATGTAACAACGACTACAACGCATAAGACACTTCGTGGTCCACGTTCTGGTTTAATCCTTGCAAAAGCAAATGAAGAAATCGAGAAAAAACTTCAATCAGCAGTATTCCCAGGCAACCAAGGTGGTCCTTTGATGCATGCAATTGCTGCTAAAGCAATTTGTTTCAAAGAAGCAATGTCTGAAGAGTTCAAAACATACCAACAACAAGTTGTTAAGAATGCTCAGGCAATGGCTGAAGTATTAATGGCTCGTGGTTATGATGTTGTTTCTGGTGGTACAGAAAACCATTTATTCTTATTATCTTTGATCAAACAAGATGTAACGGGTAAAGATGCAGATGCATGGTTAGGTGCAGCGCATATCACTGTGAACAAAAATGCAGTTCCAAATGATCCACGTTCTCCATTCGTTACTTCTGGTATCCGTATTGGTACTCCAGCAGTCACAACGCGTGGTTTTGGTGAAGCTGAAGTTCGTGAGTTGGCTGGTTGGATCGCTGATATTATCGATAGCAAAGGCGATGAAAAAGTTATCGCTGAAGTAAAAGCTAAAGTTGAAGCTGTTTGTGCAAAATTCCCTGTATATGCAAACTAATTTGTATATTTAAAAAAGCGCCGTAAGGCGCTTTTTTATTGTCCAATTAAATTAATTGGAAATATGTATTTCAAATACCGATATTTTTGGAATTTACTCTATTGAATAAAGTCTGAGTTGATAAAAAAGCACCCGAAGGTGCTTTATTTGAATCAATGGCGACGATGTTTTTTCTTTTTCCACTTTTTCTTTTGGTTTTGGCGGCTATCATAATAACGATCTTGTCCAACTTGACGGCCCAAGGCAGCACCGCCAGCGGCGCCAGCAGCAGCACCGATATAACCACCTGTGGTTCCACCAACATTTTTACCTACAGCATATCCACCAACACCACCTAAACCGCCACCAATTGCAGCTTCGGTACGAGTACGTTTGCTACTTGCCGCAGCAGCGCCACCAGCACCACCTACAGCAGAACCGATCAAAGCGCCATTATGACCGCCAATTTCTTTACCAATTGCAGTACCCACAACACTACCCAGCGCAGATGTAGCAGCAACACGTGTTGCATTATCAGCATAAGTTGTCGTTGCTACAGTTGAGCTCGCTAAGATCGCACCCAATAATAAAATATTTGCTTTCATCATGACTCCATGTCCATCATCAATTGGACATCATTTCTAATGGTTGCAAATGTAACAAGGTTTGAGTGATAAATTGTGAAGACTATCGACCGTATTATTACGGTTTGGTGAATGGGTTGTAATCTTATGTTACGCTCAGCTCAAAATTAAGCCTTACTTCATAACTTAACAATAAAGCTGATCTGGTATTTCGGTAGACGGAATGATTTATCGTTATCTAAGCAGCATAATTTGTGATGAAATGGTGCTGTAATAGTAAGTTAGCCAGTTTCTCTATGTCTTTTGATTCGTAGAATCTGTAAACTATGCGCAATTTTTTGATTTTACTCGTGCTCTATTTTTGATGTGCACAGAGTCTTTAGATTTGAGATATTCCACCCATGAAAGCATCACTCCGTTTAAGACTAGATCAACTGTGTGATCGTCACGAAGAGCTGACTGCATTACTCGCTGATGTAGAGGTAATTTCGGACAATAAACGATTTCGTAAACTGTCCCGTGAACATAATGATTTAACTGAAATCACCGAAGTTTGGGGTAAATATCGTCAAGCAGAAGAAGATATTGAAACTGCTGAAATGATGAAATCAGATCCAGATTTCAAAGATATGGCTGAAGAAGAAATTAGAGAAAATAAAGCACGATTAGTTGAGCTTGAAGATCAATTGAATGTGTTGATGATTCCTAAAGATCCAAATGATGCAAATGCTGCTTATCTTGAGATTCGTGCAGGAACAGGTGGTGATGAAGCAGCAATTTTCTCTGGCGATTTATTCCGAATGTATAGTAAATATGCGGAGACACAAGGCTGGCGTATTGAAGTGCTTTCAGAAAATGAAGGTGAACATGGCGGTTATAAAGAAGTCATTTGCCGGATAGATGGTGAAGGCGTATATGGTCGCTTGAAATTTGAAAGTGGCGCACATCGTGTACAACGTGTGCCTGCGACAGAGTCTCAAGGTCGTGTACATACTTCAGCATGTACCGTTGCCATTCTTCCGGAAGTTGATGTCGACACCACAGTTGAAATTAATCCAGCAGATTTACGTATCGATACTTATCGTGCTTCAGGTGCAGGTGGTCAGCACATTAACAAAACCGATTCGGCAGTACGTATCACTCATATTCCATCAGGGGTCGTGGTGGAATGTCAGGAAGAACGTTCGCAGCATAAAAACAAAGCCAAAGCGATGGCTCTGTTAGTGTCGAGATTAGAAAATGCCAAACGCGCAGCTGCTGATGCTGCAACTTCGGAAATGCGCCGTGATTTGGTTGGTTCTGGTGATCGTTCTGAGCGTATTCGTACTTATAACTATCCGCAAGGTCGTATGACTGATCATCGTATCAATCTGACTTTATATAAGTTAGATGCAATTATGGAAGGTGATTTAACGGAATTGCTGGATAGCTTACATCGTGAATATCAAGCTGATCAGTTAGCAATGCTTGCACAGGAAAATGGCGGCTAATGAATATCGCTCAGGCATTAGAAATCAAAGGTGAAATCGATAGCTATGAGCGTCAAGAAGCTGCATGGTTGCTTGAACACATTTTAGGTGTCAATTCTTTGGAGTTAAAACTAAGACTTGAGCAAGAGTTAACTGAGATTCAAGAGCAAGCTTATCTAGATGGGCTTGCACGCATTGAGCAAGGCGAACCACTGGCTTATGTCACGGGTTCACAGCCGTTTTGGACGCTCGATTTAAAAGTTACACACGATACTTTAGTGCCACGTCCAGATACAGAGATCCTCGTTGAAACGGTGTTAAAGCTATCACTAGATCCGCAGGCTAATATTGTTGATTTAGGCACAGGGACGGGTGCAATTGCTCTGGCATTGGCAAGTGAGCGTCCCCAATGGTCTGTGACAGCAACTGATATTTACCAACCGACCTTGGAGGTTGCTCAGGAAAATGCGTTAAAGCATGGCTTATCTCAGGTGAAGTTTGCCTGTGGCGCTTGGTTTGAGGCTTTGGAACAACAGCAATTCGATCTGATTGTATCTAATCCGCCTTACATCGATCCTGATGATGTACATATGCAAAAGCTAAAATCTGAGCCTGAACGAGCTTTGATTGCAGCCAATCATGGTTTGGCGGATATTGAAATAATCATTGCACAAGGTAAAGCTTGGTTGAAAGCAAAAGGCTGGATTGCACTCGAACATGGTTATGACCAAGGACGAGTCGTACGTGAAATTTTTGAGCTGCACGGTTTTGAACAAATCCAGACCATCAAGGATTATGGTGGCAATGATCGTGTGAGTTTGGCACAAAAAGCAGGCTAATTACTTTGGGTAGAATGCTTTACAACTTGTGCCAATTCAGTATTACCTTGTTGTTCTAAGCCTTCTACTATTCCGATCGCATCGATCGGATCACGATTTTGGCTCATTTTAAACTGGCCGACCATCCCAGATACTTGAATTTCAACAGCCACAATGTGTCGTAACTCTTCCGCGATATATTCGCTTGGTGCATCTGATATTTTCCATGGTTTGTCCTGTTTGGCTTCATGTGTTCGAGTCAGGCGTGCCAAGATTCCACGTAATACTTTTTCATCCTGAGAGAAATAAATTTTTCCTTTGACGTGAACGACTTGATAATTCCAAGTTGGTACATGCTGATGATGTTGCTGTTTGGATGGATACCAATTGGGGCTGATATATCCTTGTTGGCCTTGGAAGATCACAAGAACTTCAGCACCATTGTCTATTTGTGTATGGAGTGGGTTGTTGTTGGCGATATGAGCAACTAAAGTCGCATTTTGTTCATCATTAACTAGCAACTCAATAGGTAAATGCATAGCATCTAGCCCTGCATTATTCTGAGTGATGAGAGTCGCAAAAGGATATTGGCGAATTAAATCATGTAAAACATCTTGACGCGTTTCTTTAAATATTTGAGGGATGTACATGAGTCAACTCCATTCACTAGCCTAAATGATGTAGGCGATTCTGTTTGTTCGGTGCAGATTTTCGATAACTTCCTGGACTCACGCCACTCCATTTTTTAAAAGCACGATGGAAAGCACTCGGATCATGGAAATTAAGATCATCACTAATACTTTGGATAGAGTCGTTGGTCTTGCTTAGTCTCTCAATCGCAATATCACAACGAATATCATTTTTAAGTTGTTGGTAACTTACACCTTCATGTTTCAGTCGTCTTTGAATCGTCGCTGTAGACATATTTAATTGTTGTGCAATGTCTTTCAGTTCGGCCCATTCTGATGGTGGTTGCAACAGCAGTTGACGACGAATTTGAAGACTAAGCGAATTTTCATTTTTAAAACGTACAATTAAGTTATAGGGTGTATGTCTTAGAAAATCATTTAACGCTTGTTTGTCTTTTTTAATTTTATGCTTGAGATAATGGGCATCGAATTCAATACAATTTTGCGTTGCATGAAATTGAATATTCTCACAAAAACGAATTCGATAGTCTTGTATTTCAACAGGTTGATGGCATTTAAAAGACATCTTTTGAAATGCAATTCGTTGGTCGCTTAACCAACACATTAAGCTATGTACTAACATTAAGAAAGTTGAATAGGTGAACATACGTTTCGGCTGATCACGATCATGCAGAATTAAATAGGCTTTGCTTCCATTTTGAACTAACTCCCCATGAATATCATCCAGTACTAAACTTAGGAATTTTAAAATTTCTCGAATAGCTTGTTCTAATGTATCTGCTTCAAATGCAAGTTTTGCCAATAGCTTGTAACTGCCACGACGCATCGGGTGGGAGTCCATGCCAAGAAACTCATCATTCATACTTTCAGCAAGCTCTACCCAAAGTTGAGCACATTGGGTAACGGGAATACGTGCTTTGGCAGAAGTTAATAGTTCAGCTGAAATACTGGCCCGATTCGCAATATTGACAATATTTAAACCACGACTTGCGGCAACACTCAATGCTTCGCGTATCAAAGCATTTGAAATTGTATCTTTGGCAGAGTTAAGGTCAGGTGGAGGATTTTTGCTCATACACGCATGTAATACAGGAGAGTAAATAGTTGAATGCTCAAAAGTTGCATTAAATTTGCTACTTTTTGGAATTGTATCGAAAAAAAGTTGAGATTACTCTCAGTTATAAAAATTTATATCTTTAATTTGATAGGAAATGTAAATGAAAATTCAAGGAAAACATTTTGTTATTACAGGCGGTGGCTCTGGTCTAGGTGCAGCAACGGCTGAATATTTAGTTGAAAAAGGCGCTTCTGTGACTTTGGTGGATATGAATGCTGAAGTTGGCGAGCAACAAGCGAAAGCTATAGGTGACCAAGCAGAATTCGTAAAATTAGATGTAACGAATGAACAAGCAGCTGAGCAGTTCTTTAAAGATGTTGTTGAAAAGCATGGAAGTCTACACGGATTAATCAATTGTGCTGGGGTGGGACCGTCGGCAAAAGTAGTGGGTAAAGATGGAGTTCATGATTTGGCAATGTTCTCTAAAGTCTTGCATATCAACGTCACTGGAACATTTAACATGTTACGTTATGCAGCAGATGCGATGAGTAAGAATAGTGTGGAAGAGGGTGATGAAGATCGTGGTGTGATTGTCAATACGGCTTCAGTTGCTGCTTTTGATGGCCAAATTGGTCAAGCAGCTTATTCAGCATCAAAAGGTGCAGTTGTTGCGATGACTTTGCCGATTGCGCGTGAATTAGCGCGTCACAGTATTCGTATTATGACAATTGCACCAGGCATCATGGAAACACCGATGCTGAAAGGCCTACCACAAAATGTTCAAGATGCACTTGGGCAAATGGTTCCTTATCCTTCACGTTTAGGGCGTCCGGAGGAGTTCGCTCGTTTAGTTGCGCACATTGCTGAAAACGCATATCTCAATGGTGAGGTTATCCGTTTAGATGGCGCAATTCGTATGGCAGCGAAATAAATGGATCTATTTGAAAAGTGCAGTTAATGCTGTACTTTTCATTTTTAATGTATCAGTTTGTAGCCTATTTTGACGCATCGTAGATTTGCTTATATATTGATAATGAAAATTATTATCAAGATTGGATTGAAATCATGCGATATCTGAACAAAGGTTTACTTACATTACTCGTATGTTCGAGTGTAAGTATTTCAGCTTTTGCAAACTTCACTCAAGCACCATTGCCATATAAAAGTGATGCTTTAGAGCCTGCTATCGATCAGCAAACGATGGAAATTCATTATGGTAAACACCATAAGGCCTATGTTGATAACTTAAATGCTCAGATCAAGACCTATCCCGAGTTGGATAAATTGAATATTGAGCAGATTCAGCAACAGATCTCTAAATACAATGCTGCAGTTCGTAATAATGGTGGTGGACATTTTAACCATGCATTTTTCTGGGAAAGCCTAGCCCCAGCTGATAAAACAGGTAAGGTTAACCCTAAATTGTTAAAGCAAATCAATCAAGATTTTGGTTCATTTAAAGCTTTTCAAGAACAATTTAACCAAGCAGCAACCAGTCGTTTCGGTTCAGGATGGGCATGGTTGATTGTAAACCCACAAGGTAAATTAGAAATCACCTCAACACCGAACCAAGATAATCCATTAATGGATATTGCAGAGAAGAAAGGTCAGCCTTTGCTAGGTTTGGACGTTTGGGAGCATGCATATTATTTGAAATATCAAAATCGTCGAGCCGATTACACCAATGCATTTTGGAGTGTGGTGAATTGGAATAAAGTAAATGATCGTTATCAGAAAGCAAGTAAATAGTTTTAGATAAACACGTCTAAGTTATATGAAAAGTGATGGTCAAGCCATCACTTTTTATTTGGATAAGTTTATTGATTTTCCCAACGTTTATACGCACGATTGAAACTAGAGAGTGACGAATAGCCTAAATTTTTTGCAATCTCGTCTTTTGTTATAAAAGGATTTAGTAATAATTTTTGTGCTTTTGCTTTTCGTACTTGATCATAAAGAATCTGAAAACTTACATTTTGCTCTTGCAGCATCCGTTGCAAAGTACGTTTTGTTAGATTGAGTTTTTGAGCAACTTGATCAATATTGAGCAAGCCTTCGTTTGGATCATCAATCAGGTGTTTAACATGATATAGAATATCTTGCGTTACACTCAGTTTATCCAGTTCCTTTTGGCAGAGAAGCTTAAACTTTTCATAGTTTAGTGGATCAGACATACACAAAGGTAGCCCTAAAAACTGAGGTGATGTAATGAGACCAGTACGGGGTTGTTCATAACGTATTTCTTTAAATGTCGTGCTTAATATTTCATCAAAACGAGAGAAGTATTTGGGAAATTTGCATTGTAAATCTATACTTGGCTTAAAATTAGGAATAAAGAATCGAACTAAACGAACGAAGCCAATTAGAAAACAAACACAACTAAATTCATAAACTTGTAGATCAGTTTGATCTTTCATATTAATTGCTGTGCTGTCATAAATAATATGATAGTACGCATGCTCTTGTTCGATTGAAAAATTTAATTCGACAAAAGAGCATTGTAACTTGATAAATTGGTTAATGGTTTCAATTGCATCTAGCGTATTTTTAGAAATTGCAACGGTAAAACCAAGTAGACCGTGTGAACTAATTTTTAAACGACGACCCATGAAGAAGCTAACACCTTGTTCTTGAGTGAGTTTAATTGAACGTGTAATTACTTTTTTAAATGAAGAAAGACTAATTTTATAATTAATATCATGCAATTTTTCTATTTCTACTCCTGTGCCCCAAAATAATTCTTCTGCTGAAATATTCCATCGAGCAACGACTTCGCTTAGTAAGTGGACATAAGAACTACTAATAAAATGTGGATGAAGACGACGAGGGATACTCATAATGCTACTCAAATTCCTTTTGACAGCTGATTAAGATTGACTCGCTTCATTATGTTTCTTTAAACAAGAGTAACGAAGAAGAGCTTATGAACGATACTTATTGAAAATAATGTAGCACATGTTCTTTTTAAATGTTTAGTCATCGGGATTTTGACATTTAATAAAAAAATTGGCGTGTGATGTTGTGATTTTGGCGTCATTTGTTTTATGGCATAAATCACACGATATTTCTAGCGCGTATACTTTTTAGGTCTTTTGTATATTTGGAATGATTCTTTTATACAAAATTTAAGACACGATAACTGTAATAAAAATGAAAAATGCTTGGAGCAAAACGTGAGAAAAAAATACTTAAAAGTAATGGCTTTAACGACGGGAATGTTAATCAGCGGTGGCACGATCGCTGCACATACTGCGTCTTGGAAATATTGTAATGTCAACTCATGCTCAGTTGGTGGAAGCACGCAGGTGACATCAGATTATGCTAAAACCAAGTACCCCATCATGTTGGCACATGGTATGGCTGGCTTTTCGGCAGTAGGCCCAATGCAATATTGGTATGGGATTACCGAAGATCTAGTTCAAAATGGGGCTAATGTGTTTGTTGCCCAACAAGCCGCCTTCAATTCTTCTGAAGTGCGTGGGGAGCAACTGCTCTTACAAACTAAACAGGTATTGGCAATTACGGGCGCTGAGAAAGTGAATTTGATTGGACATAGTCATGGCACGCATTCTATTCGCTATGTTGCTGGTTTACTGCCGAACCAAGTGGCTTCTGTGACAGCAGTTGGGGGACCTGTGAAGGGTACTGAAGTTGCCAATGTGGTCTATCAGTTTACACAATCACCTCCTGGATCATTTTTTACACCAGTGATAGAAGCTGCTGTGAATGCATTTGGCGCATTGCTTGGGATTGGTTCTGGAAATTTTTATAGTCAAGACTCCCTTGCTGGACTATATTCCCTAACTACAAATGGTTCTGCCAATTTTAACCAACGTTTCCCAGCAGGTGTTCCAGCGACAGCATGTGGATCGGGTGAGGAGCTTGCCTCTAACGGTATTCGATATTATTCATGGAGTGGAACAAGTCCGTTTACCAATGCGCTTGATCCATTTGACTATGCATTAGTTGCGACTTCACTACTGATCCCAGATGAAAACGATGGCTTAGTCCCACGTTGTTCAAGCCATTTAGGACGAGTAATTCGGGATAATTATGAGTTTAATCATTTAGATGAGGTCAATCAGGTTTTAGGTGTTGTGGGGAGTTATCAAAATCCTGTAACACCGTATCGTTTGCATGCCAATCGTCTAAAGAATCTAAATCTATAAGTAAAATAGGATAGGGGGAGTAATTGATTTACTCCCTCGGCTTTATCGAGAAATTTGAGAATTAGTCGAGTAATGGATTATGAGTGTTCAGAATTCTAATAATAAAAAAATCATTTTAATTGCGATGATATGTTTAATTATTTTTCTTGCTTTTGTTTATTGGTTGTTTAAGCCACCAGTTCAACATCTAAGTCACGAGAATAATTCATACTCGCAAAGTGGTATAAATAGCGTAAGTGTTGAAAATAATTCTCAAGCACAGCTCTCAGGAAAGTTGCCTGTTCTTGCCCCATCTTTACAAGGCACAGAAATTGATTGTCCTCTCCAAGTCGATGGAGACGGTAAATTGATTCTCACGATAGGTATTCGAAGCTGTTTTGATTATTTCTTTTCGAGTTTGGGAGAAAAAACAGAAACTGAATTAATTGGAGATATTCGTCAGTATCTACGTGCTACCTTGCCAGAAACAGCAGAAAATTATGGAATTTACTTACTTGATCAGTATGTTGCTTATACGCATGCATTAAAAAACTTGAAAACCAGCACGCATTTCAAAAAAGATGAAATTGATAAATTTCAAAATATTGTTGATCAAATGTCGAAGTTGCAACAGCAGTTTTTCAATGCGGCAGAAATTCAAGCATTTTTTGGAAATGAACGAAATTTTAATCAATTTAGTATTGATCAAATGCGTATACATGCCAATAAGACTTTAACAGTACAGCAAAAAGCAACAGAGTTAGCAAAGTTAATAGATCAATTGCCTCCTACTTTGGCTGATGGTGTTCGAGTGTCGATGCAATTTGCTGAATTACAGCAACTGACACAAGAAATTAAGGAAAAAGGTGGCTCTGCACAAGAATTGCGGAATATGCGGGAAAGCTTGTTGGGTGTTGAGGCTGCTGATCGTTTGGAGAAAGTCGATCAAGAAGAAGTGGTTTGGCAGAATCAGGTAAATAATTATTTATCCCAACGCGATCAGATTTTAAAGAGCGATGTTGATGATGCGAGCAAGCAACGTGCTTTAAACCAGCTTAGAAATAACTCATTTGCAACCAAAGAGGAGTTATTAAGAGCACAAACTTATGAAATGATGCATGATCGGAAGAAATCGTAATTGAAAAGCTGCCTATGCGGCAGTGAACTAGAGCGAACTTTCGGACTTGCGTATCGTGCTTTTCTAAGCTGCCTATGCGGCAGTGAACAATAACGTTTACAGTCTTGCTGAGAGACTTCATTTCTAAGCTGCCTATGCGGCAGTGAACCTTTCCGCTCAAAAATCCCCTCTCAAGTAACATTTCTAAGCTGCCTATGCGGCAGTGAACGTTTCATGACAAGAAAGCCTTTTTTGGTAGAATTTCTAAGCTGCCTATGCGGCAGTGAACGTTGATGGAACATTTGGCGGGCGCTTCGAGTGTTTCTAAGCTGCCTATGCGGCAGTGAACTACCTGTACGCATGTCTTTAATGTATTCATCTTTTCTAAGCTGCCTATGCGGCAGTGAACGATACACTTGAGTCTGTCTATTGCTTAGATTATTTCTAAGCTGCCTATGCGGCAGTGAACAACAAACATATTGCCTTGTTGATAAACTTATGTTTCTAAGCTGCCTATGCGGCAGTGAACCTCCTCAAGAACCTGAATGTAAAAACTCAAATTTTCTAAGCTGCCTATGCGGCAGTGAACTTGCTAAGTAAGCAATAATATCTGTCGTATCTTTTCTAAGCTGCCTATGCGGCAGTGAACGGCTATTGGTAATGGTTGTGAAACTTTCAATTTTTCTAAGCTGCCTATGCGGCAGTGAACCGATAATTTCAGAGCTATGGGAATTTGCTAATTTTCTAAGCTGCCTATGCGGCAGTGAACGCTTACCTAACAACTCATTTGCTCTAATAGCTTTTCTAAGCTGCCTATGCGGCAGTGAACTTCACTACATCAGAGGTCGCCTTAAGTTTGGTTTTCTAAGCTGCCTATGCGGCAGTGAACTAGTGTGATTGATACGGGTTCGAGTCCTGTATTTTCTAAGCTGCCTATGCGGCAGTGAACTGATCGCGTTCATTGGCTTTGCTCCTTGTCACTTTCTAAGCTGCCTATGCGGCAGTGAACAGCTTGACTATGGATGGATTCTTACGGGTCAATTTCTAAGCTGCCTATGCGGCAGTGAACTATCTAGAATGGTGGACTTTCCATGTCCACGATTTCTAAGCTGCCTATGCGGCAGTGAACTAATACAAACTTGAGAATTACGAAGTCTAAAATTTCTAAGCTGCCTATGCGGCAGTGAACTATAAAATACCATAAATAAATTAAGAAAAAACATTAACTTGTGGTGAAAAATACATCAATACCCAAAGTTTTTATGCTGATTCATAAGGTATTGATTTTATTAAGCTGTTAAAGAGTAATAAAAATATTGGGGTAAATCCGTTGATTTGTCAAAATAAATGATGCAGCAAGCATTAAATGCTTTGCTAAATGAGATTAGCCACTTAAAATCAGCATTCATTAAGCCGATTTTGAGATCATGGAACGTGTCTGATCATCTAGAACATACTTTTGAATTAACTGATGACGAAATGCATTTATACAGTCGTCAGATTTTATTAGATGGTTGGGATATTGAAGCACAAGAAAAATTAAAATTGGCAAATGTACTGATTGTTGGTGCTGGAGGGATCGGCTGTACGAGTGCAGAGTTACTTGCTCGTGCAGGTGTAGGCAAAATAACGATCGTGGATGCAGATACAATTGAGATGAGTAATCTACAAAGACAAATCGCATTTACCTCAAATGATCTTGGGCAATACAAAGCAGAAACTTTGGCGAAACACCTACAAGAGATTAACCCACATATACAAGTCAGCTATCAAAATACACGATTCGACGAAACGAATGCTGATGAATTGGTACAGCATCAAGATGTAGTGTTAGATGGTTGTGATAATTTTACGACGCGGTATCTCGTCAATGCTGTGTGTAAAACTCATCAAGTGCCTTTGATTAGTGCTTCAGCAATCGGTTTCGAGGGGCAAATGTTTATGGTTGAATCTGATTCAGCATGTTATGAATGTTTGTTTCCTAAAGAAAATCAGACCAATGAAGGTCTACGTTGTGCTGAATCTGGGGTGCTTGCAACAACACCTGTAATGATAGCGTCATTACAAGCACATCACACATTGTTGTTTTTGGGTTTAGGCTTAACACCGCTCAAGCAAAAATTGTTGCTTTGGAATGGTCTGAATCTAACACAACGTATTTTGCAATTTGAAAAAGATGTAAATTGTCCAGTTTGTCAGGCAAGTGCGTCGGTAAATTGAATAAATTTTGCTAAACTAATGCCATCTTCGAGGCAATGAAAGATTATGAAAAGAAATATTTTAGTTGATGGATTACGATCTGTTGCACGTATAGGTGAAACAGTGATTGTTGCAGCACAAGCAGGTGTCAAATATGCAACTGAGAAGCCTAGTAATGCAAAATTAATGCGAGAAACTTTCGAATCATTAGGTTCAACCTATATTAAATTAGGGCAGTTTATTGCGAGTACGCCGTCCTTATTTCCACGTGAGTACGTTCAAGAGTTTCAGGGATGTTTAGATCAAACTCCAACTTTACCATTTAGCTATATTCAGCAGGTATTGGCTGAGGAGTTTGAGGGGAAAGATTTAAACTCGATTTTTAGTTTTATTGATGAGAATCCATTAGCTTCAGCTTCAATTGCCCAAGTTCATGCTGCCAAATTGGTTACAGGCGAAGATGTTGTATTAAAAGTACAAAAACCCGGTGTTGAAACCATTTTATATACTGATTTAAATGTGGTGCACTGGGCAACCAAACTTCTAGAAAAAGCTGTACCAAAAATCAAATTTGCATCTTTATCTGAAATTGTGGATGAGATCAAAACACGTATGGTGCGTGAAGTTGATTTTATTGAAGAAGCACAAAATTTAGATGATTTTGTGCAATATCTGAATATTTCGGGCAATCAAGCTGCGACAGCTCCAAAAGTGTATCACCAGTTTTCTACACGCCGTGTTTTAACCATGCAGCGGTTATATGGTGTGCCACTCACAGATTTTGACGTGGTAAAACAATATGCAAAAGACCCAACACAAGTATTAATCACAGCAATGAATACATGGTTTGGTAGTCTGATGTTGTGTAAAAGTTTCCATGCGGACTTACATGCAGGCAATCTGATGTTGCTTGAAGATGGTCGTGTTGGTTTTATTGATTTCGGTATTGTCGGTCAATTAAATCCAGAAGTGTGGACTGCTTGTATGGCGTTTATGGATGCCTTACAGCATACCAATTACATTGCCATGGCTGAAAACATGCTCAAAATGGGAATGACCAATCAGAAGATTGATACCCAAGTTCTTGCAGCAGATTTAGAGCGTTTATTTAGTGGCGTATTATTGGCTGATCCACAGGAAATTTTAAGCTCAAATCCAGCAGACTTGAATGATATTATGATGGATATGGTGGCTGTTGGTGAACGTCATGGCATCAAATTCCCTCGTGACTTCGCGTTATTATTCAAGCAAATGTTATATTTTGATCGTTTCATGCGTGTTCTTGCACCATATACCGATATTTATGCTGACCAGCGTTTGAAAATGGTTCACAATATCGAACCTGCTTCGTTGTTAAAGCACTAAAAATTTCAACGTAAAGTGATAATTGTTGTTTTATCCCCCTTTTTTATAAGGGGGATTTCATTTACTCAAAATTAGTAATGGTTTAAATAGATGAGATGTTAAGTGATGGATGCCATTATTATTGAAGGTTTAAAGGTTGATACCGTGATTGGTTGTTTCAACTGGGAACGCCAAATTATTCAACCGTTAATGCTTGATCTCACTATTCATAATGATCTGTCACAAGCAGCTCGATCAGATGAGTTAGAAGATACTCTTAACTATGCTCAGATTTGTGAGATTGCTGCGCAAGTGATTCAAGATGCAAAACCTAAACTGATTGAGCATGCTGCTCAGTTGGTACTAGAGGTCTTGTTTAATACGTTTCCTTCAATTGATTCTATTAGCATTACAATCCGTAAACCAGCCATCATTGCACAAGCAAATGCAGTAGGAATTCGCCTTGATCGCAACAGAAACGATTTTTGCGCTCGCGCTGGCGAGTAATGTTCAACAATTAGAAAATTTCAATTTTGCTTACGCTCAAATTATGAGTTTAGGAACAGTTGAGTTTTCTTCAATTTATGAAATCCCTTGTCGTGATGGGGTGGGTGCTGATTATTGGAATTCGGCATGTTTATTAAAAAGCCATTTAAGTGTTGATGAAATTGTTGATATATTAAAAAAATTGGAACAACAATCTGGGCGTGTCCGTCCATCGCATCATATTAGTTTGGATATCGATGTGATTGCATGGGGCGAAAGTTTAGATCAGATGCAATTTAATCCTAAAAAACTACCGCTTGCTTTAGATGTAAAGATTCCTTTGTATGAGTTGTGGCCAAATCAGATATTACAATATGATCAAAACAGAAAATATCCGATTATAACACTTTAATTTATTTAAAATTAACATGATAACAACAGGAATAACGTGATGAAAACTCTTGTTTCCATTTCTATTATGGCGGTTTTGCTATCTGGCTGTGCGGCAATGAGTGTTGAGCAATGCAAAACAGCAAACTGGTTGAGTGTCGGTGAAAAAGATGGCTCAGCTGGATATGAATCTCGTTTAGATAAATATTATTCTTCTTGTCAGAAAGCCAATGTGGTTCCGAACCAAGCTTTATACGAAAAAGGCTATCAAAAAGGATTGTGATATTACTGTAGACCTGAATCCATTTTCAATGAAGCCTTAGAAGGGCGTGGTGATTATCGAGTTTGTTCGATAGAAAAGCGTGAGACATTACGTCCTTACTATCAAGTCGCACACGAATATTATCAAGCAAATTCGGAGTTTAATCGTTCTCAGAGTGATGTGAGCCATTATTTGCGAGAGTTGGAACGTAAAGACCTATCAGCTAAAGATCGAGATGAATATAAGAAACGTTTATCTGATCTACGATCAAATCGTAATCGTGTACAGTTCCGTTATCAGGATGCGGTTCGAAATTTAGAGCGTTTTAAAGCAGAACACGGTTTGCCGTGATTGATAAGTTGGCGTTATATCTTTATATAACGCCATTGTTTTTTTAGATGTAATAACTGGTTTTAGTCATTAGTTTAGAAATAGCTGTCATGGTAATGCGCACTGGTACAGGCAAATCCACACCACCTGCTTTTAATGCAGTATCTCGATGGTGTAGTTCATCTTCATTCATTTGCTCAAGGATCTTACGCGAGCGTTGATCTTGTTCAGGTAATTGTTGGAGATGCTCTTGTAAGTGTTGACTTACTTGGCGTTCAGTTTCAGCTACGAAGCCCAAACTATATTTATCACCTGCGATGCCTGCAATTGCGCCCATACCATAAGATAAACCATACCAAATTGGATTTAATACACTGGTGTGGCTGTCTAATTCTTTCAAACGATCTTCACACCAAGCGAGATGGTCTTGTTCTTCAATGGCTGCTTGTTGCATCTCTTCACGGACATGCGGCAATTTAGCGGTGAGTGCTTGACCATGATAAAGCGCTTGTGCGCATACTTCACCACTATGATTGACACGCATTAAACCTGCAACATGGCGAGCATCACTGACACAAAGTTGTGAGGCTTCATCGTTTGCTGGATTGCTGCGCTGAGAAGTTGTTGCCCCTGGAACTAAACTGCGTAATGCTTGGTCAAATGAATTGATCAATTGATCCAGACCTGTGTAGTGACGCATGGATTAATCCTCTAATGTAGTAGGTGCATTTTTCAGTAATGGCTTCAGGCGTGTTAATAACCAAAATGAAAAAATGGCACTGAGAACAGCAGTAATGCTAAATAAGATTTTAATATCAATTTTCAAAATGCTTAAGATTAAAATTGAGAAAATTGCTGAAGAGACCATAAATACAGCATTTAATATATTATTAGCGGCGACAACGCGTGCGCGATGAGAGCGAGGTGAATAAGCCTGCATCATGGCATATAAAGGCACGATGTAAAATCCACCGCTAATACCTAATAGTGTAACAGCCAGCATAACGTGATAATAAACAGCACCTCCAGAAAATACGTCACCTAAACCGAGCAGCTCACCAGTGCGCTCTGGTACAAAAGTTAAACTTGCTGCTAAGTAGAAAGCAAATACGGTTAAACCGATAGCACCATAAGGGACCATTTTAATATTAATTTCAGAGCCACCGATGCGTCGGCACAATAAAGACCCAATCCCGATTCCAACAGAGAAAAAGGTGAGTAATAAGCTCACTACATTTTCAGAGGCATGTAGATTTTGTTGCGTAAGCTGTGGGATTTGAGTGAGATAAGTTGCACCATAGAACCAATACCAAGAATTTCCTAATAAAACGGTGAAAACAATAGGGATACTTTTGGCATATTTGATGGTTTGAAAACTGGTACGGAAAAAGTTCCAGTCTATCTTTAAATCAGGGGCAGCAACTTTTTGCGGGAGAATAAAGCGACTTGCTAAATAGCCTAAGCAAGCAATAATTAAAACTGTAATACTAATCCACAATAAGTTACCTGCGGAGGAAGCAATAACAGCTCCACCAAGGATCATACCAAACAAAATTGCAATCGATGTACCCGACTGAAAAAGCGCATTTCCAGACATGAGTTCTTGAGGTTTTAGAATTTCTGGTAAAATTGCATATTTAATTGGACCAAAACAAGTTGAGTGTGTCCCCATTAAAAATAAAGCAAATAATAATAGCCATAAATTACCCAATAGAAAGCCAGCTGTACCGATCATCATGATGACGATTTCAAGTAGCTTTAGAAAGCGGACGAGTTGGGATCTTTCATATTTATCAGCAACTTGACCTGCTGTGGCGGAGAAAAAGAAATAGGGCAAAATGAACAGTAACGCGGCTAAATTATTGAGTGTACTGACTGCTGCACTTTGTTGTTGAATCCAGCCATATGTAATCACCAAAAGGAGCGCTTGTTTATAAACATTATCGTTTAACGCACCAAAAAATTGAGTGAAAAACATTGGGGCAAACCGACGTGATGTCATTAACTGTTCATCTTGTTTCATCATGTGTTCACTTCATTATGATTTATAAAAAAATGTGACGATCTGTAAAAAGACTGAGAAATACATGTATGATACTTTTAATGTTTGATTGGATGAAAATCAACAATTTGAGGTTGTTTTCATCGATCAGAAACGATAAATCAAAAAAGTATGTTTAGAGACCTACATGCCATCTAAATCTAAGTTTAAACAGTCAACATTGGTTCATTCTATGCATTTAATATTTAAAATGCAGAGCTTTCCTAAACTTATTTGTAGTGGTTTTTTGATTAGCTATTGTATATCAGTAGCTTATGCCGACGAAGAAGCTATTGTTGTGGCTGAAAATTCAACAATAGAACGAATGAAAGATCAAGTGAAGTCGATTCCTTCACCTGAAATTCCTTATGAAACATTTAATTTATCTTCAGAATATTACAATCCTGCGCAAGATAGTGTTGCTGCACTTAAACAACAAGAAGAAGCTCCAAGTCAAATTGATACGCTGAAACCAATTCAATTAGATGAAAATTTAGAGCATCTTCCTGTGATCGCTTTAGATCAGAATATGGCGAACGAGATTTTTCAAATTGCTGAAGAAGCCAAAAATGATGCATTGGCTTATCGAGAGAATGTAGCTAAAAATCCTGAGCTTGTTGTAAATGAAGCATCACAATCTGAATTAACAGAGATCAGTAACCCACCAGTTAATATTGATCGATTAATGCAAGAGATCCAAGCGGATAGCCAGATTATTGTTGAGGCAAATGAATCAGGAAGAACTCTAGCTGAGCTACAACCAAAGACAGAGCAAGTAGAAGAAAAAGCTGGCTTTTTTAAACGTATAGTCAATCGCTTTAGACCTGAAAATTTACTCGGCGCGGAAAGAGTTCCTCGTATCAGTGCTGATGTATCAGGCGCTCCACCAGCGTTAGCGACCAATATCAAAGCAAAACTTTCAAGCTTTACCCAAGAAGCATTTGAAGATTTCAATATTGCTTTACCACAGCTTCGTTCATTGACAAATCAGGCTGCACAAGCAGTTGGTTATTATGATGCACGCTTTAGTTTTGAAAAGCTGAGCGATAGTCGGGTGAAAGTGACGGTTGAACCAAATGAACCAGTCAAGATTGATAAACAGAATATTGAATTTACAGGTGAGGGTGAAAACGCACCTCAATTTCAAGTTATTCGTTTAATTCCAGAACAAGATGAAGGTGATATTTTTAATCACGGTAAATATGAGGCGACTAAAACCAAAATTACCAATGCAGCTTCAGACAATGGATATTTTGATGCTTATTGGCGATTACATGACGTTAAAATCAGTCAACCTGAAAAGACCGCAGAAATTAACTTAAAATACGACACAGGTGAGCGTTATAAGCTAAAAGCTGTTGAGTATAAAATGAGTGATCCAAGCAAGCCTTTACCGCTTACTCAAAAAGTGCTGGATAGTCTTGCTCCATGGAAAGATGGTGATGATTACGCATTCTGGCGTGTCAATGTATTGGCAAATAACTTAACCAATACGCGTTATTTTAACTACACACTTGTTGATACTATTAAGCCTGATGCAATTCAACCGCCTTTAGATTTACCACCTGATTTACAGGCTTTGGTTGATCAACAACGGGTTGAACAGTCTCAGTTATTTAGTGCTCAACAAAAAGCAGATATCGCGCGGCAGCAAGTTGTTTCTGCTGAAGAAGTAACCCAAGATGTAGTCGATGAGTCACAATTCTCTGGCAGTGAGCCAACACCTGCTTATTCCTTAGCGCGATCCATGCCAAATATTCAAAATGATGAGACAGAGCGTCAAGCGTTAGAAGAACAAGCTCGGCTTGAAAAGAAGATCCCCGTAGTTGTAACACTTAATGCGGATCGTCTCAATACGATTGAGACAGGGGTCGGTTATGGTACTGATACAGGCGCACGTATCCGTAGTCAGTATCGCCGTGCTTTTGTAAACAAACATGGGCATTCTTTTGATGCCAATATTGAAGTTTCTGAAATCCGTCAATCCATTGATGGTCGCTATAGCATCCCTTATAAGCATCCGCTTAACGATTATTTTAACCTTGTTGGTGGTTATGAGCGCGAAACCCGTGACAATATTGGACCAAATGTTGAATTATTAGTTGAGTCTGCGGTTGTTGGTGGTGAGCGGGTAATTAAAAATCCACTAGGGGATTGGCAACATACTTTTGGTCTACGTTATCGTTTAGATCGCCTCACCGGAAAAGGTGATGTTGATGTTTCAGAACTACCTGATGCTTTTAGGTCAGCGGGTACAAACTCTGAACAAGAGTCTTTATTACTCGGTTACGAGATTTCTAAAACCAATTCTAATACTCGTTTAAACCCAACTAAAGGCTTTAAACAGACCTATAAGGTGGAATTGGGAACTGAATCGATTCTTTCAGATGCCAATATGGCGATTTTAACTGCGGGCTGGCGATTTATTTATTCATTGGGCGAAAATGACAATCACCAATTTGTAGGGCGTGGGGACGCAAGTTATATCTTCACTGATGACTTTGATAAGGTTCCATATAATTTGCGCTTCTTTACAGGTGGTGACCAATCACTTCGTGGATTCGATTATAAGAGTTTATCACCAGAAGAAGATGGTTATAAGATCGGGGGGCAAGCACTGGGTGTTGGTTCTTTAGAGTATAACTATCAATTTAAAGATGGTTGGCGCGCTGCAGTTTTCTCTGATTTTGGTAATGCTTTTGATAAACAATTTAGTAACCCGACTGAATATAGTGTGGGGGTTGGTATCCGTTGGAGGTCACCAATTGGACCTATTCGTTTAGATGTGGCATCTGGAATCTCAAATGATAATCGTCCGATTCGATTGCATTTCTTTATCGGACCGCAACTTTAAAATTTTTTAATAGCCCTTTTACTGGGGAAATGATTTCGGGTTAATTATGACGGAAGAAGTAGAGCAGCAACAGACACCTTCAACAGGTCCAAAACGGGAACGGCGTATTCTTCGGAGTATTTTGCTGATGGTGTTGATCATCCTTCTGTTATTGGTCAGCTCTTTACTTGTGATGATGTCAACCGATAAAGGAAGTCGTTTCCTCTTAGATCGTGTTTTGCAAACCCAAAAAATCATTCATTATGAGTATGAAAGCGGTAATTTATTAAGAGGCATTATTCTCAAAAATGTTTTAGTGCAGTTAGAGGCAGTTGATGTTTCCTTAGATCGTGCCGATGTTTCTTTAGGTTGGAGAGCAATTTTAAAGAAAGAAATACATTTAAGTCATGCTGATGTAGCCAATCTCAAAATTATTAACAAGAAACCACCATCTGGTGAACCCTTTGGATTTGACCCGATCAAGCTGCCATTTATTTTGCGTATTGATGAGGCATCCTTAGATCATTTGGAAATTCAAACTGCGACTGCAAAAATCAATTTTGATGATATATATCTAAAAGATGCACTTTGGTCAGAGACTAAACTTAAATTTAAAGATTCCCGTATGGATATGGGGTATTTGGCAGTTAAAGATGCAACTGGTCAAATTGATTTTAGTGGCAAGTATCCATTAAATGCTAAAGCGGACCTGATAATTCCTGCACTAAATAGTATTGATATTGAAACAATTAAAGTGGTAGCGACAGGTAGCCTAGACACTTTGAGAGCTGGTGTAGCGACACTGACTCCAGATTTGCTCACTGGGTGGGCTGTGCTTCATCTGGTGCGGGATCAAGTGCCGATGCAAGGTGAATTGTTTTTTAGAAATTATCATTTGCCAATTTTAAAAGAACAGAAACTTTTTGCGAAAGATGGTATTGCAAGATTCAAAGGAAATATAGAAAAACTCGTTTTGAGTTTAGATACTGATTTGAAAGGCGAACAGATTCCTGAGGGTAAATATAATGCGCTGATGGAAACGGATTTGACGGATCAACTCAACATTCAGGACTTCAATGGTCAGTTGATGGGTGGTTCTGTCAGTTTGAAGGGTCTAGTCAATTGGAAAGATCATGTCTCATGGGATTTAAAAGGACGTTTAGATCGCTTAAATGCAAAAGATGAAATTTTGCCTCAGATTGCGCAAGACTTTCTGCCGCCAAGTTTGGATGCAAACATTAGTTCAACGGGTATGTTGAAAAATGGTATGTCAGTCAATGCGCAACTTGCGTTTGATAAATACGAAACATGGCAAGTAAAATTGAATCAATCGGAGCAGAAGAATAATCAACCCGAACCGATGCTATTAGATGTTGCTTGGCAAGGTATAGATCGTGCAGTTCCTTATATCGGGTGGTTAAGTAGTGCTGAAGGGCATACCAATATCACTTTAAAAGATGATCAACAAGATATCTATGTAGCGACTACGGTACGTCCACATGAACAAGGGCTTTTACCCGCTGGTAAATACGATGCGCATATTGATTTAAAAGGTAGCCTACTCAATGTTGAAAACTTTAGTTATGTTGCTGAGAAAGGTCGCCTAGATGGTCAGGCAAAGGTTAAGCTTCCAACAGATAAACAGCAGTTGGCTTGGCAAGCTCAACTTAAAGCCAAAGATTTTAATCCACAAACGGTTGCTCTGGCTGCACCTGTCAATCTATTAAATGGTGAAATACTTGCTTCTGGTTTTGCCAAACCAAATCGGCAAATTATTCAATTTGAACGGATTGATTTGCAAGGGCAGTTGGCTCAAGCAAATCAAAAAGAAACAGTTGTATTGCAAGGCAAGGCAACTACCGCATTGATGTTTGATGATGTTCAAGCTGGCGGTGGTTTTAAGAGTTTCGCAGTTGATTACGATGGTTCTTTAAATGCTTTAAATCAAGGGAATGGTTTACTAAAAATTAATATCGCAGGTACACCAACCAATATAAAGATCAATGAATTAAAGCATGATGGTGTAGCTGGAAAGCTGTTTGCTACAGGCACGGTTGATTTACAAGATAAGATAGGCTGGAATATAGAGACATCTCTCGTCCGTTTTAAACCGCAGTACTTTGTTTCAAGTTTAAAAGGTGAAGTCTCGGGACATGTTAAAACTCAAGGTGTTTGGTCTGATAAAGTTAAACGTATTGATATTCGTCAGCTCAATGCGGCAGGTTTTTTAAACAATAGACCAGTACGTGGTCGTGGCAACTTGTCTTTATTACTGGATTCGAATCAAACAGGTTTCTTACCACAACAATTTGAAGCCAATGATTTATTTTTTGCTTATGGTCAGAATCAGTTGCAAGCGACGGGTAATGCGCAAAGCTTACGCTTTAAAGTGAATGCTCCTGCTTTATATGAATTGTATCCAGGATTGCGTGGGCGTGCTTATGGTAGCTTAAATGTTCAGTCCCAACCACGTTTGAGCGCAACTGCAAATCTTGTAGTCGATGGTTTCGCTTTTAATGATTTGGCGAGCGTTAAATCTTTGCGTATTCAAGGTCAGTTGCCGACTTCTGAAACAACACCAACACAGTTAACCGCAACTATAGACCAGTTGCGAAGCGGTAAACGAGAATTAGAAAATGCGACCCTGAATTTAACAGGCACACGCAGAGCGCATTTATTAAAACTTGAAACAAAAAATGCACGTACTAATTTCTATGTTCAGCTCGCGGGTGGCTTTAATCAGAATAATGATTGGCTTGGACAAATCCAAAAAGGTAAATTTAGTTCACGTCGTGTGAGTTTGGTACAAAATCAAAATACACCTGTGATATACACTACCGCACGAACAGAATTATATGTTGGTCAACATTGTTGGCAAAGTGCTGAGAGTCAATTATGTTTAGATCAACCTGCCAGAATTAGTCCAGAAAAAGGCAATTTTTCATTTGTTACCAAGGATCTTGATTTAAAAGACTTTGCGGCATTTATGCCAGAAGGTATTGCAGTGACAGGTCAGTTGAATGGTTATGCAAAAGCATCATGGGCAAAAGGCACTCGACCTAAGTTAGATTCACGTTTAGTAACGCGCAAAGGTGAAATTGGGTTAGCAGCTGAAGACCCTCAAGATCCAGCAACGACAGTAACGTATGATGAGTTAAGCCTGATTGCTAAAAGTATCAGTGACGGTCTGTTATTCCGTGTGGATATGAAAACTCCTGATATTGGTACGGGCTATGCCAATGTAGTAATTGATCCATTCCAAACGGGTATGCCGATGCGTGGGGAGATTGCTTTTGATGATGTTCAGCTTAAAGTCTTTAAACCATTTATCAAAGATGTACGTTCGATGGCTGGAACTTTAGCATTGGCTGGAAAAATCAACGGCACACTAACACAGCCTCAATTTACAGGTGAAATGCGTTTGAAGAATGGGGCGATTAGTATGATTTCGCTTCCTGTCAATCTCACCAATATGCAGCTTTACTCATCCATCCGACAAGATACTGCAAGTATTGATGGAGCATTTAATAGTGGTCAAGGTGTAGGGCGAATAAAAGGCCGCTTTGATTGGAAAGATAATCCTCATTTATCTTTAACCTTAAAAGGCGATAATTTGTTGGTTCGTCAAGCACCAATGATCACTGCGATTGTGCAACCTGACTTGAGCTTAGATGTTTACCCATTTGATCAGCGTTTGAGTTTGAGAGGAACGATTGATGTACCTCGTGCACGTATATCAATGCCTGAAAGCTCGGCGACTGTGGTCAATGTCTCTCCAGATGTGCGTGTGGTGCGTCAAGGCCAAGATTTACTTGCGACCTTAAGAGCAGCAAAACCGTGGGATATTCGAGCTGACATGACAGTCACGTTGGGGAATCAAGTTATTTTCCAAGGTTTTGAAAGTAACATTCCTTTGGTGGGCCGATTACATTTGTCACAACGTGGTTTAGAAACGGCTATGCGTGCCAATGGTGCAATAGGTGTCAGTCAGAAAGTTAAAATTGAAGCCTATGGTCAAAGCCTAGATCTGAATCGCGCGATTGCACGTTTTAACGGACCACTTGCAAACCCGACACTTGATATCGATGCCAATAAGTCAGTGCAAGGCAGTATGGTGGGGGTGCGTGTCGCGGGTACAGCGACTGTACCAAACGTGCAAATTTATAATGATGCAGGTTTATCTGAACAAGAAGCACTCAATGCTTTATTAACGGGTCGCATCAATGAAGGTGGTAGTGGTTTAAGAAATACCGAAGGATTTAAATCTGATGTTAATAATACGATTGCTGCGGCAGGTATTAGTATGGGCTTGGGTGGTACACGTGCATTAACCAATCAGATTGGGCGAACTTTTGGATTAAGTGGTTTAGCACTTGATGCTCAAGGAACAGGTGATGATACACAGGTGAGTTTAACAGGCTACATCACACCTGATCTGTTTATTCGTTATGGTGTTGGTGTCTTCACACCTGTGAATAAATTGACATTACGTTACCAGATGAATCGCCGTTTATATTTGGAAGCGAGTCAATCATTAGAGCGGGCAATTGACGTTTTCTACAACTGGCGATTCTAACTTTAATAAAAACCTGTTTTAGTCAATAAAGCAGGTTTTTTATATTAGAGACTTTCACAAGCATCTGTGAAACGTAAATATGCCCTAGTAATTTGTATGTTTTTATTACCATGAGCGATATTTTAAATCGTTCATTTTGCAAAATAACTCGCTTTGAGTATGATGTGTGCATCAAATTAACCGCAGTATGATGATGAAAAAAGTTTTGTTGATTGCAATAGGTTTGGTCTTGGTTGGATGTGCAGACAAAAAGCCATTAACGCCAGAAGAGAAATGGCATGGTTTTTGTGTTAGTGTAGGTAATGCAGCGCGTTCAATTACATTAGATCGTCAAAATGCAATTGAGAAACAGCAAGCAATAGAACATGCGGGAAAAATTGAAGATAAAACCATTCATAAATTCATCTTGCAGATCATAGATGAAGTGTATGAGATACCAGTCGATCAATTGAAGTCTGATCCGAGTGCAATTCGTGATGAAATGAAGCAAAAGTTCACAGAGCAGTGTTTAGCGACACCACACGATGAGCTTCCAAACTATAAATCATTTTAATGTATTCACCGAAAAGACAACACCAGTTGTCTTTTTTTATGGGTCTAATTTATTGTTTTACTGGACTTTGACCTAATACCAAAGCGGTATTTAAAAGGGTGCAACATTTCGCTATAAAATAATGGTCATCACGTAGATATACGGCAGTTGCATTAACTTTTATTGCGAAGTCTAGTAAAATTTTGCTGTCCACATTACTTGTAAAGCTTGTAGAAAGCTGGAACTTACAAGTAATTTTTTAAAGAAGAGGAATAACACTGTGCTAGAAGCTTACCGCCAACACGTTGAAGAACGTGCCGCACTCGGAGTCCCACCGAAGCCACTTGATGATGCTCAAACTGCTGAACTAGTCGCATTATTAAAAAACCCACCAGCAGGTGAAGAAGCATATTTAGTTGACTTGCTTGAAAACCGTGTTCCAGCTGGTGTTGACCAAGCTGCTTATGTAAAAGCTGCTTTCTTAGCTGCGATTGCAAAAGGCGAAGCGACCTCTCCACTTGTAACTAAAGAGCGTGCCGTATACTTACTTGGTACGATGCTTGGTGGTTATAACGTAGCACCGCTAGTTGAACTTTTAGACAATGCTGAACTTGCAGAATTAGCTGCTGAAGCGTTGAAGAAAACACTTCTTGTATTTGATGCCTTCCATGATGTTGCTGATAAAGCAAAAGCTGGCAATGTAAATGCAAAAGCAGTATTACAATCATGGGCTGATGCTGAATGGTTCACAAGCCGTCCAGACGTTCCAGAAGAAATCAAAATCACTGTGTTCAAAGTAACAGGTGAGACGAATACTGATGACTTGTCTCCAGCGCAGGATGCTTGGAGCCGTCCAGATATTCCGTTACACGCTAACGCAATGTTGAAAAACGAACGTGATGGTATCAATCCTGAAAAACCAGGTGAAGTTGGTCCATTAAGCCAAATCAAAGAATTGATCGCGAAAGGCAACCAAGTTGCTTACGTGGGTGACGTTGTTGGTACAGGTTCTTCTCGTAAATCTGCAACTAACTCTGTACTTTGGTTCTTCGGTGACGAACTTCCACACATTCCAAACAAAAAAGATGGTGGTGTGTGCTTAGGTTCTAAGATCGCTCCAATTTTCTTCAATACAATGGAAGATGCAGGTGCATTACCTGTAGAAATCGACGTTGCAAACATGAACATGGGCGACGAAGTTGTATTGAAAATTGATCACACTGCAGCAAAAGTTACAGCGTTCAAAGACGGCGCTCAAATCGCTGAATCTGAACTTAAAACTCCAGTACTTTTAGACGAAGTACGTGCTGGTGGTCGTATTAACCTGATCATTGGTCGTGGTTTGACTGCGAAAGCGCGTGAAGAATTAGGTCTTGAGCCTTCTACTTTATTCCGTACGCCAGTACAACCTGCTGACACTGGTAAAGGCTTCACTCAAGCTCAGAAGATGGTAGGTCGCGCTTGTGGTCTTCCTGAAGGTCAAGGTATCCGTCCAGGAACTTACTGTGAACCTAAGATGACGACTGTTGGTTCTCAAGATACAACTGGTCCTATGACTCGTGACGAGTTAAAAGACTTAGCGTGCTTGGGCTTCTCATCTGATTTAGTGATGCAGTCTTTCTGTCACACAGCTGCGTATCCAAAACCAGTTGACGTAACAACTCACCATACATTACCTGATTTCATCATGAACCGTGGTGGTGTATCTTTACGTCCTGGTGACGGTATTATCCACTCTTGGTTAAACCGTATGTTACTTCCAGATACAGTAGGTACTGGTGGTGACTCACATACTCGTTTCCCAATCGGTATTTCATTCCCAGCGGGTTCAGGTCTTGTAGCATTCGCAGCAGCAACAGGTGTTATGCCACTGGATATGCCTGAGTCTGTACTTGTTAAGTTCAAAGGTAAAATGCAGCCTGGTATCACTTTACGTGACCTTGTACATGCGATTCCTTACTACGCGATTCAAGCTGGTGACTTAACTGTAGAGAAGAAAGGTAAGAAAAACATCTTCTCTGGTCGTATCCTTGAGATCGATTTAACAGAAATGGAAAATGACTTGACTGTTGAGCAAGCATTCGAACTTTCTGATGCATCTGCTGAACGTTCTGCTGCTGGTTGTTCTATCACGCTTTCTGAAGAGAAAGTTGCTGAATACTTACGTTCTAACATCACCATGTTGAAGTGGATGATCGCTGAAGGTTATGGCGATGCTCGTACACTTGCTCGTCGTGCTGAAAACATGCAGAAGTGGTTAGATAACCCAAGCTTGTTAAAAGCTGATGCTGATGCTGAATATACAAAAGTATATGAAATCGATCTTGCTGACATCAAAGAACCTATTCTTTGCTGCCCGAACGATCCAGATGACGCGAAACTTCTTTCTGACGTTCAAGGCGACAAGATTGATGAAGTATTCATCGGTTCTTGTATGACCAACATCGGTCACTTCCGTGCAGCGGGTCAATTGTTAGATAAAGTACCAAGTGGTTCATTATCTACTCGTTTATGGTTGGCTCCACCAACTCGTATGGACGAGCATCAATTGATGGAAGAAGGCATGTACAACATCTATGGTCGTGCTGGTGCGCGTACAGAGATGCCAGGTTGTTCATTGTGTATGGGTAACCAAGCACGTGTAGCGCCGAACACAACATGTGTATCAACTTCTACTCGTAACTTCCCGAACCGTTTAGGTCAAGGTGCAAACGTTTACTTAGCTTCTGCTGAGCTTGCATCTGTAGCTGCGGTACTTGGTAAATTACCAAGCCCAGAAGAATATCAACAGTACGCGTCGCAAATCGACAGCGCTTCTGCTGACATCTACAAATACTTAAACTTCGACAAGATGAGTGAATATACAAAAGAAGCTGATCAAGTTGATACTAAGAAAATCCAAGCTGCTCAATTGACTTAATGAGCTAGGATCAAGAAAAGCCGAAAGGCTTTTCCCCTAGCGCAAGAGCAAATCTATGATTTGCTTGAGCAAAAAGCTAGAATAAGGGCTGAGTAATCAGCCCTTATTTTTATTAACTAAATCATTTAAATATTTAATGAAGCAAATGCTAAGGAAATTAAAAATACTTATTAGAAAGTAAACTCTTCTAATTCTCCAATGAATATAACCTTTCGGTTAGCAATCCACTCAGCTCCACTACGTTCATTAATATCAATCAGATAAAAATAATTGATAAAAAACCAACCTATGTGTTCGCTAAAACTAAAACCAAATTGATTTGGCTTATCTGATAAATTGTAATACGTCATTTCAGTTTTCCCGACTAATGAGTAAAAGCAATCTCTGCCTAATGTATTTATAACTTTATTATTCAAACTCATTGTAATTTTTAGACCAGTTCTAAAGTGTTTTAAATCGTTTCTAATTATCTCAACTATATCAAAAGGAACTTCAAAATTTGGATTAGCATATATTCGACAACCAAAAGATTTTAAAAAGTATTTGAATAAATGAGTTTGTTGGGATGAAAAATCATCTCCATATACATCCTCGAAATCAATAAAACGTTTTTCTAAAACGATTTCACTATTATTAATTATGTATTGAATGAATTTGTCATATGCACGGTCATATGGTTGACTTAATGTATTATTACATTGTTTACATAAGTCTTTAGGGTTTTTAATTACATCAGAGTTTGGACCCTGCAGTTTAGTTTGCTTACCATCCTTGAAATGTATTGGCCTTTTTCCTCCTAACTTATGGTAAGAACCCTTACCATACGCACGAACAATATCACTTTTTTTAAGAGCATGTTCTGCTGTGTCAGCGATATTGGTTTTACATATCCAACATAATCGAGAATTGTGCAGCATATATAACTATTAACTTATATTAGTATGATTAAAAATAGGGTAAATAAGATTTATAATTTAATCAACTCGTTATATATCTTAGTATTCAATGGCTAAACAATCACATTTCTTATGTATTGGTGGCTTTCTTAACGGTTGTGCTGTTAAAGACCAAGGTGACAGCTTTGTATGTGTCGAAAATTGCAAACAGGTCACTTACCGAAAAATGGAAATTTTCCATCAAGACTCGTGGGATCAAGATTACTACGTCTGTGAAACTACAACAGACCAACAAGCGCGAAATTGGGTTTATGATATCAAGCCTGATTAATGAAACTGATATAATTTTAGTATTCTTTTAAATATATATGAAAAAAGCCCCATCATAAGGGGCTTTTTTCAATTCGCCAATCCTACCAATAACCCAACACTTTCCACCAAAGTCCACCAATTACCACAAAGATCATAATATTAACCACGCTCATGACAAAACCAGCTTTCCACCATTCACCGAGCGTTGTGTAACCTGAGCCATACACAACAGGGGACGTGCCAGTCGCATAATGGGTCAAGGTCATCATAATGCTTGAAGCTGCTGCCATCATTAAGGCAAACAACATCGGTGGTGCACCCAATGCGAGTCCAGCCGTATAAAAAGCTGCAAACATGGCAGTGATATGTGCCGTGGTACTAGCAAACATATAATGAGCATATAGATAAGCAAGCATCAATAACAAGCATGCAGGCATCCAGCTTAAACCTAGAGAGCCAATACTATTTTCGAGTACACCTGAGAACCAAGCGATCAAACCAAGTTTATTCAAATAAGTCGCCATCATCACCAAAGCGGCGAACCAAGTGATCGTATCCCATGCACTTTTTTGCGTCAGAATATCTTCCCAAGTCAGTACACCAGTGATCAGCAGCAGGCCTAAACCAATAAAGGCTGTTGTGGTTGGATCAACTGCCCAAGCAGAACCAAAGAGCATAGCTGGAATACCAGCCCATAACAGTAGCAAGATACCGAATACACCGAGCATAATGATTTCATTTCGACTGACTTTACCCATTTCTGTTAATTTATCTTTTGCAAACTGAGCAGCATTCGGTGTTTCTTTAACTTCAGGTGGGTACATCCAATACATGATCAATGGCATGATGATCAAGGCAATTAAACCCGGTAATAACATCGCCAATGCCCATGTACTCCAACTCAATGAAATTTCACTGTTGGTTGCCTTTGCCACGAGATCAACGACCAATGGGTTCGGTGCGGTTGCGGTAATAAACATTGCGGAGGTAATTGGGTTCGCTTGGTAATTGACCAGAGATAGAAATTTACCCATACGACCTTCAGTGCCTTTGGCAGGATCAGAGTCATAACTGGTAGAAATTGCACGTACAATCGGGTGAATAATCCCGCCACCACGTGCGGTATTACTTGGGGTCACAGGTGCAAGAATCAGTTCGGAAAGCACCATGCTATAACCAATACCAATGGTTTTCTTGCCCCAAACGGCGATAAATAAATAGCCTAAGCGTGCGCCCAATCCTGTTTTTTGTAACCCTTTAGAAATCATGATGGAAATACCAATCAACCAAATCAATGGATTAGCAAAGCTGCTAAGCGCATCTTGAATCGCACCACTTGGACTATCATTGGTGACACCTGTCACGGCGACTAAGGTGATGGCAATAATCGCAATCGCACCAATTGGCATTGCTTTACCAATGATGGCGGCAATAACACCGACAAACATAGCCAATAAATGCCATGCTTCTGGATCAACAGCAGACGGCACAGGAATAATGAACCAAATAATGAGAGCAATAGATATAGCGATAAAAGTAGGGAGAGTTTTGAATCCCATGTTTTGTTTCCCCTTGTTGTCATGGGTTTAATCAAATTTATAGTTCTTTATGAGTGAATCTTTAAAGAAATAACCGTTAAGTCATAATTATCGATGACTAGAGATCGGTAATTCAAAGAGTATTTTGTTGATTGCTTGTGAGATCGTTCATTCAATCACCATATTTATTTTAGATCGCTGGTAATACAGCAAGAGTGATAGAAATTTTTATTAAATTCTGATCTAACATGCTACATTTTGAACTTGCTTGATAAAACTATAAGTACGGTATGACACAACTAAGACGTTTTGTGTATTGCACACTGCATGATGATGACTATCAAACTACGTTTAGCCGAGGCGTTAACTACTTTCTTATATTTTTGATTGTGGCAAATGCTATGGCAGTCATGCTGGAATCAATCGACTCTATTTTTTATCCAAATCAGGTGTTATTTGAAACATTTGAGAATATTTCGATCGTTATTTTTTCGGTTGAGTATCTGTTGAGGGTATGGAGTATTGCCGAAAAAGATCCACAGTCACCAGCATGGCAGCAACGCTTTGCTTGGATGAAAAGTGGTGGAGCAATTATCGACTTGCTTGCAATTCTTCCTGCGTATCTCAATTTCTTTGTCAATATCGACTTACGTGTTCTCAGAATTTTACGCTTATTGCGATTGCTCAAATTGACGCGCTATTTCGTATCGTTGCAGATATTATTACGCGTGATCCATCGAGAAAAAGGTTCTTTTCAGGCTGTTATTTTTATCTTAATTATCATGATTGTAATGACGGCATCTGGTATTTATGTGGTTGAGAATCAAGCTCAACCAGAAGAGTTTAGTTCGATACCAAAGGCCATGTGGTGGGCGGTGGTTACTTTAACCACAGTCGGCTACGGTGATGTAACACCAGTGACTAACATGGGTAAGTTTTTAGGGGCGATGATCACTATTTTAGGGGTCGGGATTGCAGCACTTCCAGCAGGTATTTTGGCTTCAGGCTTGGCTAATGAATTAAACTTACGCAATCAAAAGCTAGAACAAGAATTTCGCGAAGCTTTACAAGCAAGGGGAGTTGATTTGTTACATGATCAACGTGAGATTGAAAATATTCGTTTAAAAGTAGGATTACCTAAAGAGCAAACTCATGAAATTATTATGCAATTGGTGAAGGAAAAAATCTTAGAAGATCAGGAGCAGGCCACTCAGCATAAAGCAAAAAGTTTTTGTCCACATTGTGGTGAAAAATTATCTGAGTAAATATCAATTTTATTGTAATAATCAATAAAAAGTTGAGAGAGTTAACTGTTATAGTAAGTGAAAATTTGAACAAATGAATTAATTTTCTATATGAGTTTACTTACTTTTTTCTCTTTTATTGTGTATTCAACCGTAACCTCAATTACACCTGGCCCAAACAATATTATGTTGGCTGCTTCTGGCTTGAACTTTGGCTTAAAGCGAAGTATTCCTCATATTTTAGGAATTGGTTTTGGCTTTGGTGTCATGGTAATTCTAGTCGGTTACGGGATTGGTGCGGCACTAGGTTCTTCGCCTTTGCTTTATGAAATTCTAAAAGTCATAGGGATTAGCTACTTATTGTATTTAGCCTATAAAATCTATCGAGCGGGTAGTATTAAAACCGATACCAAAGTTGATAAGCCATTAAGTTTTATGGGCGCTGCTTTATTCCAATGGGTCAATCCGAAAGCATGGATTATGGCAATGGGAGCAATTACGACTTATAGCTCAGCAAATAGTCGATTGGTAGAATTCGTTTTTATCGGTGTGATCTTCGGATTGGTGAGTATTCCAAGTGTTGGGGTGTGGGCGTATATGGGTGAAAAGTTGAAAATGATTGTAAATCATCCGAGGAAAGTTCAATTGTTTAATACAGTGATGGCGTTGTTATTGGTCGCATCCGTTATCGTTCCGATTAAAGATTCAGTTAAATTTTTTATCCCTTAAAGATATTAAATGTTGTCATAGCATCATCCATACTTTCTTGCGTATAATCTAAAAACACCTTGCTTTGTTGATAAGTTTTAGTCGTTTGACTGGACTTATCAAAAAGTAAGGAAGCTTACTCTGTCCCAGCCTAATATTTTTCCAGCTACACAATTAATGAAAATAATATTTAATACAACTTAAAGTTGTTATAAGCAGGTTTAGCAAATATTAAAAAAAGATAACAATAATAATTATCATTTATGATACTTTCTTATTTGATGTTTATTGTAATTTTTAAGCATTTTTTAAGGTTGTTTATTAAATGAAATTCTCCCGCCATGATTAAACGGCGCTATTTACTGGTTTTACTCATACCTTTGGCATTGATTTCCTTGTTTGTTGGTGTAGGGGATATGAGTCTTGCTGGCTTGATTGCAGGAAATCCACAAGATTGGCAACTCTTTTGGACGAGTCGATTACCACGCCTGATGGCGATTGTTGTTGCAGGTGCTGGGTTAAGTGTCTGCGGTTTAATTATGCAGTCATTAAGTCGAAATCGCTTTGTTTCACCAACCACAGCGGGTTTATATGACTGTGCACGGCTGGGCGTTTTAATTTCGATTATTTTGCTTCCAAGTGCTTCTATTTTTGCCAAAACTGGATTTGCGATTATTGTCACGCTGATTGGTGCGATGACATTTATGAGTATTCTTGCCACTTTAAAGCACCGAGATACGGTATTTGTGCCACTCGTTGGGATGATTTTTGGCAGCATTATTTCTGCATTTACGACTTTTATTGCTTTGCAACTTGATTTGTTGCAGAACTTAGCAGGGTGGTTGCAAGGGGATTTCTCAACCATTTTGAATGGTCAATATGAATTGATTTATTTAAGTATTCCCGTTCTTGCATTGATTTATATATTTGCCAATCGTTTTGTCTTGGCAGGCTTGGGTGAAGACTTTGCGACAAATCTAGGTTTGAACTATAAACAGACACTTTTCTTAGGTCTGCTGCTGGTCTCAGTGATTACTGGTGTGGTGATTGTGACTGTCGGTGCAATTCCTTTTCTCGGTTTAATTGTGCCAAATCTAGTCAGCCTTTATTTAGGTGATCATATTCGCAAGACGCTTTCACATACGGCACTGCTTGGTGCATTGCTGGTCTTACTGTGTGATGTTTTTGGTCGAGTGGTGATTTATCCGTATGAGGTTTCGGTCAGCCTGATTATGGGGGTGGTTGGTAGTGTGATTTTCCTGTGGTTATTACTCAGGAGATATCGTTATGCATAATACCACGAAGCTGGTTGTGCTTGCGGTTGCTGTATTGGTCAGCATTGGATTATATCTCGGTTGGAATCTCGGGGTAGCGTGGCAGTATGCACTGGGACTGCGTTTAAGAACGGTCGCTGCAATTGTTGTTGCAGGTGTTGCAGTTGGTGTTTCAACCTTGGTTTTTCATACGATTGTGAATAATCGCGTAGTCACGCCGCAAGCTTTAGGTTTGGATAAATTATACGAACTGTCTAAAACTGCGATTATTTATTTCTTTGGTGCGAGTACGTTGTTGTCGCTTAACTTTGTGACTGATTATTTGATCAGTTTGTTGTTAATGGTGACTTTTGCTTTATTACTTTATCGCTTCATTTTCCAAAAAGTAGCGCAACAAAATATTTATTTCTTACTGTTGGTTGGTCTGATTTGTTCGACTTTATTTGACAACATGACCACCTTTTTTCAGGTCCTGCTCGATCCAGATGAGTTTCAAGTCGCTGCATACGCAGGCTTTGCAAGTTTTAATGTAGTGAAGTTAGAAACAGTTGCTCTATCGTTGCTGACCATTCTCCCGATTCTTTTTTATAGTTTTCGACATTATCACATATTGAATGTGATGGCGTTGGGACGAGATCACGCTTTAAATCTTGGATTGAACTATGACAAAACCAGCCGCTTGTTACTGATCCTTGTGGTATTGGCACTGGCATCTGCAACAGCCCTCGCAGGTCCTATGATGTTTCTTGGCTTATTGGTACTCAATATTACGTTGGAACTGTTTAAAACCCATCATCATCATATTTTACTGCTCGGTATTGTTTTAGTGAGTGTGCTATGTCTCATGCTCGGTCAATTTATCGTATTACATGTACTGAATTTCAAAACCACATTGAGTGTGATTATTAACTTTGTCGGTGGAATTTATTTCTTCTGGATATTATTGAAGGAAAATAAAAAATGGCAATAGAGCTGAAGAATTTACGAAAAAGCTATCATCAACAGTGCGTCGTCAATCAAGTCTCAGTTACGATTGCCAAAGGAAAATTTACCGCATTTATTGGACCTAATGGTGCAGGTAAAAGTACGGTACTTTCGATTATGAGTCGTCTGATTGATGCAGATCAGGGACAGGTATTGTTGGATGGTCAAGATTTACGTGACATGAAAAGTGCGGATATTGCCAAAAAAATGGCGATTTTAAAGCAGTCCAATCATACCGAATTACGGCTTAGTATCGAGGATCTGGTGGCATTTGGTCGTTTTCCTTATTCTCAGGGACGTTTGACCAAACAAGATCAAGACATTATTGATCGTTCAATTGCTTATATGGATCTGCAATCGATGCGTCATCGCCAGCTAAGTGAGCTGTCTGGTGGGCAAAGGCAGCGTGCCTACATTGCGATGATTTTGGCACAGGACACTGAATATATCTTATTGGATGAGCCGTTAAACAATTTAGATATGAAGCATTCTGCTCAAATTATGCGTGTGCTGAAAGATCTTGCTGAAAATCATGGCAAATCCATCATTGTCGTGATTCATGACATTAACTTTGCCTCTGTGTATGCCGATCACATTATTGCAATGAAAAATGGTGAGTTGGTCTATCAAGGGCATCCGCAGCAGATTATGAATGAAAGCACTTTAGAAACGATTTTTGATTTTCATATTCCGATTCAACAAATTCAGCAACACAAATTAGGTTTGTATTTTATTAGTTAGGAGTTCGTTATGCTGTTCAAAAAGACGTTGCCGATCATGATGTTGAGTGCAGTATTGGCTGCATGTAGTAATTCAAATGAACCTTCTGTGGCACAGGAAGGAACTACAAACAGTCATGAGATGATGAGTTTTAACAGTAAAGCAGGTCAGATTTCGATCCCATCGAACTTGTCTCGTATTGCGGTATTAGATACCAATGCATTGAATACTATTCATACGCTTGGGGCAGATGATAAAGTCGTTGCTTTACCCAAAGGAACACCATTGCCTGACGTGCTAAAGAACTTCAATAATGGTCAATATCTGGATGTTGGCACAGTTAAAGAGCCAAATCTTGAGAAAATTGCAGGGAGTCAGCCTGAGTTGATCTTGATGAGTGGGCGTATGGAAAATCTGGTGAATCAGATTAAACAAATTGCACCAACTTATTTTGTAGATGTGGATTATAACGATCAGTTTAATTCGTTTAAACAACAAACCCTGAATATTGCAGAAATGGTCGGCAAGAAACCTGAGGCAGAACAACAATTAAAAACCTTGGAACAAGACATTGCAGCATTAAAAGCAAAAACCAAAGGTAAAACTGCATTGGTGATCTTGGTAAATAACAGCAAGATTGCAGCTTATGGTTCGGGTTCACGGTTTGGTAATATCCATGATTTATACGGTTTTACCCCAGCAGATGCTTCGATTAAAGTGGGCTTGCATGGGATGGCCATTTCACACGAGTTCATTGCCCAAAAGGATCCAGATTATTTATTCGTAATTGATCGTGGTGCTGCAATCACGGGTAATCAAGAGGGTGCAAAACGGGTATTGAATAATAATATTGTCAATCAATCTAAAGCTGCCAAAAATGGCAATATTGTTTATTTGGATTCGAGCAATTGGTATCTAATGAATAACGGTTTAGGTGGTATGCAGGCAATGGTAAAAGAAGTCGCTGATGCTGTGAAATAGCTTCAGCCATGATAGCGAGGTGTGAGCACGAAGCAGAATCTGTCGTTAAGCGACGACAGATTCTTTGTTAGCTGAGTATTTTGCGTAAGCTAAAGCGATTAATAGTACAATTAAACCACCTAAGCTTAAAACGAAACCCACCCAAATTGGGGCTAACCAGCCCATATTATGGCTCAGTACCCATCCACCTAAAAAAGCACCTAGCGCATTGGCTAGGTTGAAGGCTGAGTGATTCAACGATGCTGCTAAAGTTTGAGCATCTCCAGCAATATCCATTAAATGGGTTTGTAAGGCACTACCTAAACCGATCACGGTAAAGCCAATCAAAAATAAGGCAGTAATCGCTGTATATAGATTCGCCATCATAAAACTGGCGAGTACAAAGGTGAGTGCGGAACTGATTAAAATCCCAATCATGGTTTTAAACAAATGCCGATCTGCAAGCCAACCCGCAACTAAACCACCAATGACCATACCCACGCCCCAGATTGCCAACGCAATAGGAACAACAGAAATATCGGCATGTGTATATTCAGTGAGGATCGGGGAGACGTAACTATAAACGGAAAACATACCGCCAAAACCAATCGCACCGACTGCTAGGGTGAGCCACATATTAATATTTTTTAAGCCTTTCAACTCAGCCCGAATACTTGCAGTTTTTTGTGGGCGAATGTTGGGAACAAAAAGTCCGATGCCGACCAAAGTAATAAAGGCAATGACAGCAGAAAATTCAAAACCAGTTTTCCAGCCGAATTGTTGACCGAGCCATGTGGCGATGGGTACACCAATCACATTCGCGATAGTAAGTCCCATCATCACTTGAGCAATTGCAATCGCTCGGCGTTGTTTACCCGCTAGTTCTGCTGCAACTAAAGCCGCTACGCCAAAGTAAGCACCATGCGGAAAACCTGCAATAAAACGAGAGACTAACATGGCTTCTGAGCTTGTTGCTAAGGCAGTTGCAGCATTTGCTAGGCCATAAAATAACATCAATGCAAGTAGCAATGTTTTACGAGGAACTTTGGCACCCAAGATCGCAATAATGGGAGCACCAACCATCACACCAAGTGCATAGGCACTAATGAAATATCCAGCATGAGGGACACTGACATTTAAATCAGTCGCAATTTCTTGAATTAGTCCCATTGCAACAAATTCAGTTGTACCGATACAAAAACTACCAATCGCAAGTGAAAAAATCACGAGAAATAAAGAATAGTTTTTTAATGGAGAGCTAAGCGAGGGAGCGTTTGGGGAGGACATAGGGTCTCGAAGCAAATTAAGCGAAGATATTATATCGGGCAGATCACAGAAATGTGAAAAAGAGCACAAATTTTATAGATGTCACCTAAATTTGCAATCGTAAATTAGCATGATAATACTAAATCTTTATGATAATTATTTTCATTTATGTATAATGCAATGCATAAAATAATTGGCTAAACCACTACGCTTAATCAATGAGTATGTGGGGGAAAGGATGGGAAACAATTGTGAATAAATTATTGATAGCATCATTGGCACTGATCTCAGGTTACAGCACAGCACACGAACCTTATGTTGCACCAATCGCATATCAAACTACCAACACGCAGGTTGCAATTTTGGCTGGTTATGCTGAAGAAGCTTTGCATAGTGAATATGCATTAAAAAGTCCGAAGTTTGAAATCACCGATCCAAAACAAGTTAAAAGCACGGTAGAGCCAGACTCAAAACTGGGAACAGCTACGGTATTTGATTTGAAATTACCTGAAGCGGGTACTTATCAAGTGCAAACCACAGCAAGCTATCCGTTGAAATATGTGCAAGATCAAAAAGAATGGAAATTGTTCTTTGATATGGCAGCGGATAAAGCACCTGCAAAATCTGAACGAGATTATCTGATCCCTGCCGATCTTAAAACTAAGAAAATTAATCCTGTAGAAGTCACCCGTGAATGGACCTTATTGACCTACGTGACAAAGGAAAAAGCTTCACCTGTACAGCCAATCGCAGCGCCGATTCAAGTTGAGTTTTCAACACATCCGAATGAATTAAAAGCTAATCAGCCTACAAAAGTAAAAGTTGCGAAAGCAAATCAACCTTTAGCCAATGCAGAAGTTGTAGTCCGTGCTAAGGGTGCAACGGATGAACAAGCGCAAACACTAAAAGCAGGCGCTGATGGATCTGTAGATTTAACATTTCCACGCGCAGGTGAGTATCTAGTAGAAGTTACAGAGTCGGTTGATAGCAAGAAAAAACCAAGTAATCAGTTTTATAGCATTATTAGTTTATCTGTAAATTAATCCTGATCATAAGCTGATCTATATATGTATGGATCAGCTTATTCATTTTATTCATCATCCATCGCATTGCTGTAAAATTTTACACCCAATTTAATGCGATCACGTCCATTACTCATACGCCAGCGATTGGTGTCTCTTAACGAATAAACACAACCACAATACTCTTGTTGATAGAATTCTTCTCTTTTACTGATTTCTAGCATACGTACTGCACCGCCATGCTTGCGCCAATTATAATCCCAGTATTCGATATTAGGATAATGTGCAGCGGCGCGAAGACCACAGTCATTGATTTGCTGCATATTCTTCCAACGAGAAATACCCAATGAGCTGCTAATCAAGCTAAAGCCATGTTCATGGGCATATAATGCGGTTCTTTCAAAACGCATGTCAAAACACATCGTGCAACGAATGCCTTTTTCAGGCTCATTCTCCATGCCTTTCGCGCGAGCAAACCAATTATCGGTATCGTAATCACAGTCGATAAACGGAATATTATGTTTTTCTGCAAAACGAATGTTTTCTTCTTTACGAATCAAATATTCTTTGACTGGATGGATGTTTGGGTTATAGAAAAAAATCGAAAAGTCGATACCAGATTCGATGAGGGTTTCCATGACTTCACCTGAACAAGGTGCGCAGCATGAATGTAATAATAATTTATCGTGACCTTCAGGCAGTGTAAGCTTTTGGCGTTCAAGAGACATGTTTAACAAGAGAAATAAGTGAAATATTGATTATTTTAAAAGTTTTAGGTGACACAAAATGCTGAATTTAGTGAAAGTTTTTCAGCATAAAATGAAATTAATTTAACTTCAAAAATTGCAAACAGTTCAAAATATTTTCTCGTGTATGCGCTGTTTAATATGTGAATGATAAAGTAAAGTCATATTGAGGTAAGCTAATTAATTTTATGTTAAGATGAATTAAATTCAATTTTGGTTTTGGTCGTGTTAGAGCTTCGTCATTTAAAAACATTGATTGCTTTACGAGAGCATGGTTCATTGGTTGCTGCAGCAGCGGATTTATGTTTAACACCATCCGCGATTTCTCATCAACTTAAAGAATTGGATCATTGGTATGGGGCAGAGGTGGTAAATCGTCGCAGTCGTCCCGTGACTTTTTCCAATGTCGGACAACGCCTGCTCAAGCTTGCAGATGATATCTTGCCGCAAGTACAGATAGCCCAAACGGACATTACTCGGATTGTGCATGGGCAGACAGGACGTATTATTTTTTCTTCCGAATGCCATAGCTGTTTTGACTGGTTGATGCCGTTATTGAATCAATACCGTCACCAATACCCAGATGTGGATTTGGACTTTGCAGCAGGTTTTGAATCCAATCCACATGAATTGTTGCAAAATGCTGAATTTGATTTATTGATTACAGCTGATCCTATCGCTTTAAAAGGGATCGAATATTTCCCAATTTTTGAATATGAATCGCGTTTAGTGTTATCCAATACACATCCACTTGTGCGAGCCGAACAAGTTACAGTGCAGGATTTAGCTGAGCAAACCTTGATTACTTATCCAGTTGATAAACATCGTTTGGATATCATGGCGCACTTGTTTATTCCTGAGAATATTCAGCCTAAACATATACGGACAACAGATTTAACCCAAATGCTTATTCAGTTGGTTGCTAGTGGGCGGGGCGTAGCGGCTTTGCCTGATTGGGTCGTCAATGAATATGAACAAAAAGGTTGGGTTGTTAGTCGCCGCTTGGATTGTGTTGCACCGCAGGGTCTAAGACGTACACTGTATGCGGGCTATCGAACTGAAGAAAAAGAGAAAAATTATTTTGAGGGCTTTTTAAAGCAATTAGAAAAATTTTCAAAAAAACGTACAGTATATTACGAACGCTAATATATGGTGGTGCCCAGAAAATCACTTAGGAGCAGGGTTGTTTCTAAGTGATTTTTCACTTTTCTCAGTGTCCTTACTTATGGTTGAATCGTTGACTAGGATTTTCCAATCAAAAGTGAAAGGATACCTGCTGCGATCAAAGGACCTACAGGTACACCACGGAGTAATGCAACCCCTGCAACTGTACCAATCAATAGGCCTGCAATGACATCGGGTTGACTGGTCATAAGTTTCATGCCACGACCGCCCAGCCATGCAACCAATAATCCTATGGCAATGGCGATTAAAGACTTCACACTGATGAAAGACTTTAAAATATTATCGCCACTGATCTTGCCACTCGCAATCGGCGCGAGGACACCAATGGTTAGAATAATAATTCCAATATTTAAGCCATGTTGCTGGATATAAGGGAAAAATTGGTCTAAAGGTGTGAGTTTCACCACAATCAATACAGCGGCAGCTATCGTAACCGCCGTATTGTGACTAAAAACGCCACAAGCAAGTAAGATGATGAGTACCAATAAATTAACATCAAGCTGAGAAAACATATTGAGAAGAAAAAGCAATAAAGTTGAATTGTATCGTAATTTGTGAAGCTACCTACCAATAATTTACATGATGGTAAAACAAGCAGATTCTTTGATCTACTTTGTCTATGCTGTCATTAAGATTTTATGCATGATAATTATGCATTTTGGCTTGATAAAGTTGATCAAACGCGTATGCAAGGTTAGCGAGTGTCGTTGCTTTTAATTTTGCTAAAAGAATATCTTGTGCTTGTTGCATCGCATCTTCTAAGGCCGCATTTACAACACGTTCAACACCACATTCTGGATTTTCTCGTTCATTACCGATTGCGAAAATGGTTGGTTCGCCTACTGCATTATAAATATCTAATAATGTTGTTTTTTCTAAGTCAGCTATAAGATGCCAACCTCCTTTGGGTCCCTTTACCGATTGTATAAAACCTGCATTTTTTAATCCTGCCATTGTACGTCTGACGACTACAGCATTGGTTGAAAGCATATGTGCAATTTCTTCCGAAGTGAAAATCTTGTTTTGACGTGCCATATGGAGTAGCACATGGAGCATTCGAGAAAGTTTGCTATCGGTACGCATAGGAATATAAGGCTAATTTAGAATTGAGACACTAATGTAACATTAAAAGTTGCAAATATAAATAAAAGGCATTATTGTAACTTTAAAAGTTACTTAATGGTGTGTGAAAATGAATTATGACGTGGTAATCATTGGTGGTAGTTATGCCGGTTTGGCAGCAGGCTTGCCACTGGGTCGTGCAAGAAGAAAAGTCGTAATAATAGATGCAGGGCAACGTAGAAATCGCTTTGCAGATCACTCACATGGTTTTCTAACACAAGATGGTACGCTTGCGAGCGAAATCGCACAGATCGCCAAGCAGCAATTACTTCAATACCCAACAGTGGACTGGATTGATGGGCAGGTAAAGCGGTTAGAAAAAAAAGATGATCTTTTTCATATTTGTATTGATGGTACACAGGCGGTAAATGCGAAAAGAATCATCATTGCTACTGGCGTACAAGATCAACTGCCTGAGATCAAAGGGCTTAAAGAACGTTGGGGCAAAAGTATTTTTCATTGCCCTTACTGCCATGGTTATGAGTTAAATCAAGGAAAAATTGGGTTAATTGCAAGTTCTGAGCATTCAGCCCATATGGCAATGTTATTACCCGAATGGGGGAGCGTGACCTACTTTTTGAATGGCCAGCCTTTAGCCGCTGAAGTAGAAGCACAGTTGATTGAAAGAAATGTCGTGATTGAAAAAAGGCCTATTGCAGAAATTATTGAACACAGCACAGTTGTACTGTCTGATCAAAATCATATTACTTTTGAAGGGATATTTGTCACAACCCAATGTGTAATTTCTCAAGATTGGATACATAAGCTCGCATGTGAGTTGGAGCACAACCCAATGGGGCAAATGATTAAAACCAATGCCTTAAAAGAAACATCAATATCTGGTGTTTTTGCGTGTGGAGATGTAGCTCGATTAGGTGGATCAGTTTCATTGGCTGTAGGCGATGGGACGATGGCTGGTGTTGCTGCACATCGATCATTGGTTTTCTAAGTTAACATAGGGTTTAAAGGTCATATTCACATTAAACATGTAGAAATGACCTTTTATCCGCACTAAGCAAGTTTTCGATATGCTTCGTACTGGTAACTAGAGATTTGTTCATCCCAAAACATTTGCCAAAGGTCACAATATTCTAAGCAAAGATCACGGATTAAATCATAATCTGATTCGATGCAAGCTTGAGCCAAGACAAACCATAGATCATCTTCGTGGTCATCATCTGCAGCTTCGGCGGATGCATCATGTGAGACGCCATGGACATAGTAATAACCACTATCTACATTGAAACCAACCGCTTTGGTTGCTTGGCGTAATGCAGGGCTAAATAGAATTACTTCTTCTTCAGCGACCGCAAGTAAAGCAGTTACAGCTTGATAATGATCAAAGGTATTTTCTAAAAATGAGCGAACTTTCTGCGCAATAATAGACGGTTGATAGTTATTACGCTCTGTTTGTGTTAACTCAAAATCATCAAGTACATCTTCAAACAAAGGATAGTGTGCGTATTCTGGATTACCAGAATAATACTGATTGTTGTCTAATGCAGGACGAAAACCGAACTCATCCAGAATATTTAGATTTAATAAAAAGCGAGGATACATTTTAGAACCAGATAGGAGTCTCGGCTCTAATTGCTTTGTCTGGAATTGAGCCATCAGTAGCGCATCAGTAAAAACTTGCACGATTGCATGTCGATATTCTAAGTGGATGTGTTTTAAGGTTTCTTTATCGATTAAACCATCATTCATAAGTTGGATGGCGGGATGTTTTGAAACAGGATGCTTTGAAATCTCCGCTCTTAAACTGTTCAGAAAGTTCAAATTCTTGTTCCAAGCTTCTGTAGAAATGCTATTTTTCATACCGTCTATAGCTTTCTGCCTTGGGTTGTCAAAGTTTTCAAATATTTTTGGCATAGTTTTTTACTCAATGAATTAATAAATATTATTGCTTTTCCAATGATATAGTTCGATTTTTTTTGGTTGTTTATGAATATAACTATTGGTCCAACCAAAGATCTTTTTATTGGATAAAATAAATATAAGGTGATTTAGAGGTGAAATCAATTTATTAAGCGAGCTAAAAAATAACCATTCAGATTATTAATTAATCAAAAAATATATAAAAGGTGATTTATTTCACATTAATAATTGAATTTATTTTTAAATAGAAAGAAATTTTTACAAATCAGCTTGTTTGTCATCTTATTTTTGCTTAACGTATAATAGTGAACTTGATTGGAAGTGTTATATTTCCTATTATGTTCATAAAGAATATGGATAACAGCATAGTCGCCAGATTTTTCAAGCCTATAAACTATGCCTAAATAATATATTAAGTTTATATTATAATTCTAAAAGGATAATAAAATGTCAAAAAAAGAAGATATTATTGCAACGGCTCTGTACCTCTTCAATCGTCATAATTATAGCTCTGTTGGGGTAGATCGAATTATTAGTGAGTCAGGCGTTGCAAAGATGACATTCTACAAGTATTTTCCATCGAAAGAGAATCTAATTGAAGAGTGCTTATCACGAAGAAATAAAAGTATTCAAGAAGCTATTGAGCATGAGGTGAATCAGTTAAGTGAAGAAGATTATTTAGGTAAGATTAAAGCTGTCTATTTTTGGCATCTATCATGGTTTAATTCGGATGATTTCCATGGTTGTATGTTTCAAAAAGCATCTTTGGAAATATTGCAACAATATCCATCTATTATTCGTCCGATTGTGGAGTATAGAGAATGGTTAATGGGGCTGGTTGAGGATTTGTTTGAAAAAGCGAAAGTATTTCAACCCCACGTTTTGACTGCTATGTATATTAATATATTGGATGGTATGACGGCCTATGCCAAAGTAAATAAGGATCATTCTGAAATAGAAGAGTGTTGGTATTATATTGAACGGTTGATAAATTTAGAGGCGGCTTAAAGCCATATTTTAATTACTGATTAATCTTAAAAAAACCGAGTGAATTTATCACTCGGTTTTTTTAGTTTAAATATTAAAGCTTATTTTTCAACAAATGCGCGTTCAATAACATAATCACCCATCACACCCATACGTGGTGATTCAACCAAGCCGTGTTGATCGAGTAGTGCAGCAACATCTTTTAGGAATGCTGGGCTACCACAAAGCATGGCACGGTCAGTTTCACGATTGAAACGAGGCAAACCAATTTTTTCAAATAATTCGCCAGTTTCAATTGCTGTTGTTACACGACCTTGTGTATGGAATGGTTCACGCGTCACAGTTGGGTAGTAAATCAACTTGTCTTTGATTCCTAATTCTTCAAAGAATTCATGGTTAGGAAGTTCATTCAAGATGAGATCTTGATAAGCGAGTTCAGATACATAGCGTGTACCGTGAACCATAATCACTTTTTCAAATTTTTCGTAAGTTTCTGGATCACGAAGTAAAGAAAGAAATGGCGCAAGACCTGTACCAGAAGATAAAAGATATAAGTTTTTACCCGGTAATAAGTCGTCGTGTACTAAAGTACCTGTAGGTTTTTTTGAAATCAGGATTTCGTCGCCTACTTGTACTTTTTGTAAAATAGAAGTTAGTGGACCGTCCTGTACTTTAATCGAGAAGAATTCAAGTTCTTCTTCATAGTTCGCACTTGCAATCGAATAAGCGCGCATTAAAGGCTTGCCATTCACTTCAAGTCCGATCATCACAAACTGACCATTTTTAAAACGTAAGCTTGCATCGCGTGTGGTTTTAAAGCTGAAAAGTGTGTCATTCCAGTGGTGAACATGAGTAATGCGTTCAACGTTAAAAGCAGCCATTAAAGGTCTCGATCACAGATAAAAGAAACAGATTGCTATTCTAATCTAAAATCATTCTCGATAAACTGAATATATTTAATTGTGTTTATAAGAAAAAGTGATGATTGACGCTGTAACGATGCCGATTATTGGCTATATGCATTCTCCTTATCGTGAAAAATTTGGCATTCCTCGACAGCCAAATCTAGTAGAAGTCGAATGCTTTATAGAAATGGCTGAACCCTATAATGATTTGTTGGCATTTGATGGTTTGGAGAATTTCAGTCATTTGTGGCTAGTGTGGCAGTTTCATGACAATAAAAATAGTGATAACAGCTTGAATCAACAGCCTAAATTTCGCGCACAAGTACGCCCGCCGCGCCTAGGAGGGAATCAGAAAATAGGGGTCTTCGCAACAAGAAGTATGTACCGCCCATCACCGATTGGTTTGTCTGTGGTCCGTTATCTGCGTGTTGAAAAACACGCCAAGAGCGTTCGTCTGTACGTTTCGGGGGCAGATTTGCTGAATGGTACGCCGATTTTGGACATAAAGCCCTATATACAGTATTCGGATGCAATAGTTGATTCAGTAAGTGGCTATGCACAAGAACAGCCTGTACGTAAGTTGGTACAATGGATGGAATCTGCACAATCACAGCAGCTAGTGTTACTAAAGCAAGGTATTTTAAATAAAAGAGTATTAGGCGAACTCGAACAAGTGTTATCTTTAGATCCACGACCTGCATATCAAGATGATGCGGAGCGGGTCTATGGAATGTGTTTTGCAGAATTAAATATTCAATTTACAGTGGATGAAAGGAATGTGTCGATTGTAAATATAGAGCAAACAAACTTAGAAATATAAATGAGTTATAAATTTGGGGAACAGACGGTAATGCAAGCACAAGCAAAATTTGTAAATTTTTCTTTTACAGTCGATGTGACGTGGTGTTTAGAGCAACTACTAAAAGATGGACTCATTACTGAACGAGATAAATTACTTATTCAGACCACTCATCGGCAAAAAGAGCAATTGAAATGGCATCCGTTGCAGTGGATTGCGAACTTCAAGCTCAAAGATCAGTTAAATCCAACCTCTACTTTGACGTTGAATCGTTTATGTCAGTGGCTAGCTGAAAAAGCGGCAGTTCCATTGTTCGTGATTGACCCTTTAAAAGCAGATGTAACAGCTCTAACTAGCGTTATGTCACAAGAGTTTGCGGTCAGAAATCACATTCTTGCGGTTGAAGTACATGCCGATCGGATTTTGATTGGAACTGATCAACCGTTTTCTACAGAGTGGCAAAATAACTTAGAGCGAAGTTTAGCCCCGAAAAGAATAGAAAAAGTTTTACTAAATCCAGAGCAATTACAACGATATTTGCACGAATATTATCAAGTGAGTCGAGCCGTCAACTCATCACAAAATACCAGCGCATTTGATCGTGATAATAAAGGTGTAGAAGCACTTTTACAGCTAGGAGACACCCAAAATCCAGATGCAAATGATCAACACATTGTTAAATTGGTTGACTGGGTGCTGCAATTTGCTTTTGAGCAAGGTGCGAGTGATATTCATCTTGAACCTCGTAAGGATAAGGGGAAGGTACGTTTCCGTATCGATGGAGTATTGCATACGATTTATAATATGCCTGCAAATACGCTGACCGCTGTTATTTCCCGTATTAAAATTCTTGGCCGGATGAATGTCGCTGAAAAGCGTAAACCTCAAGATGGCCGTTTAAAAACCAGAACGCCAAAGGGACAAGAGACCGAATTGCGTCTTTCTACTTTGCCGACTGCTTTTGGCGAAAAGTTAGTCATGCGTATCTTTGATCCAGAAGTGTTAGTACGAAGCTTTCAACAACTTGGTTTTGAAGGGCATTTATTACAGAGTTGGCAACAACTCACCCAACATAGCCATGGGATTATTTTAGTCACGGGACCGACAGGTTCTGGGAAAACCACAACACTCTATTCATCGCTAAAACAATTGGCGACTGAACAAGTCAATGTCTGTACCATTGAAGATCCGATTGAAATGCTTGAGCCAAGTTTTAACCAGATGCAGGTCAATCCAAACATTGAGCTGGGTTTCGCTGATGGGGTACGTGCTTTAATGCGTCAAGATCCTGACATTATCATGGTGGGTGAGATTCGTGATCATGATACTGCGAATATGGCGATTCAGGCAGCGTTGACAGGGCATCTGGTGCTATCAACTCTTCATACCAATGATGCGCCGTCGAGTTTGACACGACTACATGATCTTGGTGTACAGCCTTTCTTAACTTCAGCTACGATTTTAGGGGTGTTAGCACAGCGTTTAGTACGTCGATTGTGCCCACATTGCAAGCAAGAAACAGCAATAAATGAGCAAGAGTGGGAGCATTTAACCTTTGATTATATGATGGATATGCCAACCACAATGTTCAAGGCAGTAGGTTGTGAAGTATGCCGTCATACAGGTTATAAAGGTCGTGTCGGTATATATGAATTTATGCCTGTGAGTCTAGAGTTAAAGTCACTAATCAGCGCACATGGCACACTCAATGATCTTCGAACTCAAGCAAAAAAAGAAGGTATTGAACCATTGCGAATAGCGGGTGCTCGTAAGGTGATTGAAGGAGTGACAACGCTGGAAGAGGTTTTGCGAGTTGTTCCACTTAGCTAGTTGATTTTTCCATCTTCAGATTCACCTCATCTTGGTTTGTTTAAATAATCTCATCGAAATGATGAAATTAGAATGAGGAAATCAAGATGAACGTATTTTCAAAAGTAGCAGTGATTGCGAGTTTGGTTGGTGCAACGACCATGGTTGCAGCGAATACGGGTGCGGTAAATCAACAAGCTTTGACACCAACACAGATTAGTACGGTACAGCAAGCATTGACCTTAAAGGATGATACACCTATCAAGCTCAAAGGTTATATTGTTAAAGCAATTGGTGATGAAAAGTACCAGTTTAGTGATCAAACAGGTAGTATCACCGTCGATATTGATGATGAATTATGGCAAAGTAAGCCAATCTCAGCCAAAACGCCTGTGACTATCATTGGTGAAATTGATATTGACTACAAACCGAAGAAACGTGTTGAAGTTGATGTAGATCAAGTTCAATTTTGATGACAGGTGCTCATACAAAACCACATGATATTCATGTGGTTTTTTGTTTATGCTTTAATTGAATATTAAAAATAAAATGAGAGCGTTTATTGATGCGGATTTTATTGGCAGAAGATGATGCTTCACAGGCGGAAAGCATTAAAGACTGGTTGGAAATGGATGGTTATAGTGTTGATTGGGTTGAGCGTGGTGATCATGCAATCTTAGCAGTTGAACAACATCAGTATGACTGTGTATTACTTGATCGAGGTTTGCCAAAAGCATCTGGTGATCAGATTTTAAAATCAATTCGACAACGTAACCTAAAAACACCAGTTATTTTCATAACTGCAAAAGATCATATCCATGATCGGGTTGAAGGTTTAGATCTGGGCGCAAATGACTATTTAGTCAAACCGTTTAACTTAGAAGAGTTATCTGCAAGAGTACGATCACAACTACGCCAGCATCAGGTTGATGCAGGGCAATATCTTAAATTTGCTGATTTAAAACTAGATCCACAAGCGAAAACCTTGAGTCAGGCAGAGCAGACAGTAAATTTGACTGCGAAGGAGTTTCAAATTTTATATAAATTAATGCAAAAACCAGATCATATTTTTACGCGGGAACAATTAGAAGAATCTCTGTATGCATGGGGAGATGAAATTGAAAGTAATGCAATCGAAGTGTTTATTTATCAAATTCGCAAAAAAATAGGCGGACAGTATATTAAGACTGTCCGTGGACTTGGCTATCGAATGCATCAGGAATAAACAATGAAAGTAGTGTCTTTGCAGACGAAACTAATAAAAACTTCAATGATGAGTTCAATCATTGTTGGCTGCGTGGCATTACTTTTATTCCTCATTATATCTGTTTACCAGACCATGCAAGTACAAGATGAAATCATGGATGAAATTTCAGATATGTTATTAATTTCAGATTTGACGGCAACATCTGGACAGCAAATAGATGAACTTAGTGATCAGTTTGACATTCAATATCGGTTAAGCAACCAGCATTATGTGCTCACTCAATCTGAGAAATTTCAACTTGATCAACAATATTATAAGTTTGCGATAGCACGCAATGATTATGGTTTTATTTGGCAGGATCAACAATTATGGCGTAGTTATACAGCTAAAGATACTCAGTCAAATATGCACGTTTTGGTGATACAACCTTTAGCTGAACGTTTTGAAGCATTATGGCATAGCATTGTTGGGTACAGCTTAATTCTCATTTTGGTATGGCTAGTACAATGGCTTATTCTATATTTGCTTATTAAACGGCAGTTTAAAATGATTCACCAATTGTCGGCACAAATTTCTGCAAGAAATGCTGATGATCTTCGTCCTATACATTCTGGTGAAATTGAACTTAAAGAATTGCAACCTATGTTGAATCAATTGAATCAATTGTTGCAACGTTTGAATCAATCATTACAAGCTGAACAACGTTTTACGGCAGATGCATCACATGAGCTGAGATCACCACTTTCAGCGATTCAAATGCGTCTACAATTATTGCAACGTAAATATCCTGAACGTGCTACAGATTTTATTCAAATACAGCAGGATGTAAGTCGAGGAATTCAGACTCTAGAAAACTTACTTTTACTGGCACGTTTAGATCCTGAACATGCTGATAATCTTCCCAAAACTCATTTTTCACTAAATGAATTGATTACTGAGGTGATGCAAGCACAAGCATTATTTGCAAATGAAAAATCAATACGATTGCATTCTCAGCTTGAAACGATAGAGGAAGATGATGTGTTTGGAAATCGTCAGTTATTGTTTAGTTGCATTCGAAATATATTGGATAATGCAATTCGATATACGCCAAAAGATGGAAATGTCTATCTTCGACTTGAGCAATATCAGAACTTATCTGAACTGATTATTGAAAATGAAGGGGATATGATAAGTGAGGAAGTACTGGCACGCTTGGGTGAACGTTTCTATCGGGCTTTAGGAACGAAAACACAGGGCTCAGGATTAGGTTTGTCGATTTGTAGGAAGATAATCGAACTACATTATGGGCGAATGAAATTCTCCCAATCGACCTATGGAGGACTCAAAGTAAGTATTCAATTAAAAATAGAACAGCAAACGCCTAAACGTCATAAAGGATAAAAAAAGCAGTACGCGCTGACATACTGCTATTCCCACGTTTATTATTATCCGATTTTTATTATATTACTTTGTTAAAATCAGGCGGTTGTTGCGAGTCAAACGCAAACGGTATTCTTCTCCAGCATGCATAATCCGAATTTCACGTCCTAAGGCAAAAAGGTTGTTTGAATGTAGCATTGGCAAAGATTGAGCTGAGTCTGTGCTACGAGTAAATAAGTTAAATGGTGCGTTCATTTGTTATGCTCCGTGGTGTGTTTTTTAATGATTTAAATGATAATCATTATCGAATACACCTGTCAACGAAATTTTTGCTAATTTACAAAATCATTAATTATTTTTTATTTGGGATATGTAATTGAAGTGTTCGGTTCCTTATACTTTTGATGAAATCTCAGGGATATTAAACTGTTATGGCTAAATCGATAGTTGAAGTTGCGATTGCAATTTTATTGCATAAATCAAAAGTGCTTGTCGGATGGAGGCAAGCAAATCAACATCAGGGCAATAAACATGAATTTCCTGGCGGTAAAGTCGAACAGCATGAAACGCCTGAACAGGCTTGTCGGCGTGAGATCTATGAAGAGGTTGGGATTGGTCTAAAAGATTGGCACAAATTCGATGTTATTCAGCATGAATATGATGATTTGATTGTGCGCTTACATTTATTTCATGCACATGTTCCAGATCAGTTCTTGGATTTAATTCATCAGCCATGGACGTGGTACAGCCGAGATCAATTACAGAATTTGAATTTTCCAAAGGCGAATAAGACAATCATCGAACGATTGGTATGGTCACATCTAATTAAGATCAGTGATCTTTTGCCTGCATTGCCACATAGTGATGTGCAATTTTATTGGCGTAATGAAAAGCTAAACATCGTGGAAGTTCAACAGCAATTATCGATATTGACTGATGACCAACTCAATAAGTTGATTATCAATTTTAGTCTTTGGCAACAACTTGATTCTAAATTACAAGCAAAAATTCAGACGATTCATTTAAAACAATCACAGCTTATGCGTTTTAAAAATGGTGAATTGATTGTTGGTAAGCGTTTTATCGCTGCATGTCATGATGCAGTGTCTTTAAAACATGCTCATGATATAGGTTGTGATGCTGTGTTTTTAAGTCCTGTGAATCAGACAGAGACTCATCTTGAAGCCAAAGTGTTAGGCTGGGATGGTTTTTCTGAATTGGCTCAGAATAGTGATATTCCAGTGTTTGCCTTGGGTGGTGTTGCACCTAAAGATATAGAACAAGCCCAAAAACATCATGCTTATGGGCTTGCTGGGATTCGTGAGTTTGAATCGATAGAATAGGTTCTGTTGGTATTTCACAGATCTTCGTTTACAGAGAACGAATCATTCTTCTCGCTTCATCGGCTTTTACGTTGTGATTTCGCGCTTCACTAGCACGAAGTACGATTGTCCAAAGTTGCTTTTTCATTACATTACTTTGCGCATAACTCAAACCACGTCGAGCAAGAGCTTCAGCATTTGCATATTGCTTACGTTGATCAGCAATCAATGCCAAATATAAGTATGTTTCAGCGGCTTGAGGTGCAATACGTTGTGCCTGAAGCGCAAAGCGTTCGGCATCACCAAACTGTTTTTGTTTGTACGCAGTTTGAGTCTTTTGCATCAATGTCTTGAAAGCGGGTAATTGCGTACCGTCATTGCTAAATCTTTGCTGTACCTTTTGTTCAGGCACTACGACTGGAACAGTTTGGCGCTTAATTTCTTTTTGCTCATAAGGTGTGATTTTGACGCCAGAAGGGGGTGGCGTAACTTTCTTCTGGCTATCATTTACCTTCGGAGGTAGTGTTTGAGGCGTAGGGCGTTCTGGTGTTGTGCTACAACCAGCAAGTATCATTACACCTGTTAAGAATAGCGATTTTTTAATCATTTCCAATCATCCGATCACTTAGTTATTGCCACTGTAACTACCGCTAGAGATAATGCGTGTAGAAGTTTGATTGGATAAATCAGTATCCATTTGATTTTCGGTTTCACGGATATAATTTCCGATACTGTCGTCATTACCATCATCATAATCATTCTGAGGGATATAGGTAGGCTCAACTTCGTAGTGTGATTGGCCGCAGAGGGTTGCACGACGTGGTACAGTTTGACGAAGTAGAGGAATGTACATTGCACCCTCACAACCTTGCGCTGACAGATCACCTGTAGAGCGATCAATCCATTGCCATTGGACATTATCCGTTTGACGTAAATTTACTGGTTCTTGACGAAGTTGTCTCATGACATTGGTCCAAACAGGCAATGCACCTGACGAACCTGTAAGTCCTGTAACCTTGTTGTCATCTAAACCTAACCAAACCACAGCAACATGATTTCCTGAATAACCTGCAAACCAAGAGTCGCGTGTATCGTTTGTTGTACCAGATTTACCAGCAAGATTTAATGATTCAGGTAGACTGTTATATGCAGAACGTCCAGTACCTGTACGCATGACCTGCTGTAAGCCGTAATTCAAGATATAGGCTGCTGCTGGATCAATGGTTTGTTGAACATTTAAACCAAATCGATCGAGCACGCGACCCTGAGCATCTACGACTGAACGAATTGAGCGTGTTGGATATTTAAAACCACCCGTAGCGAAGTTCCCATAGATACTGAGCACTTCCATCGGTGACATGTTTACTGCACCAAGATAAATAGAAGGATAGGCCGGAATATCTGAGTTTACTCCAAACTGTTTTAGCTTATTACTAAATGAAGAAAGACCAAATTCATTTGCTAAACGCACAGTTGAAAGGTTATAGGAGTTAGCCAGCGCTTGTTGCATCGGCACGATACCATTTTCATTGCCACTATAATTTTTGGGTGACCAGCTTTTACCACCATCAATTGGAATATTGACAGCCGTGTCTTCAACTGGGCTTGCCCATGTATAGCGGCCAGATTCAATCGCATTTAAGAAAATGACAGGTTTTAATAGAGAACCAACTTGACGTTTTGCATCAATTGTACGGTTAAAGCCAGTAAAGTCTTGAGTTGAACCAACTGCTGCAATTAACTCACCATTTTCAGGGTGAGCAACTAAAATAGCCCCTTGTAAGTTTTTAAGACGAGCAGGATTACGTTGAGCCAAGCGTTCAACTGAGTTTTTAAATACAGTCTGTACTTTGGTTTGTGCAATTGGATCAAGTGTAGTGAAAATCCTTAAACCCTGATTCGTTATGTCACTTTCTTGGTATTCCGTACGTAATTGACGGCGAACAATATCGAGGAAATCTGGGAATTTGGCAGGTCCAACGGTTGGTTTGCTAATAACATTGAGTGGACGAGCAATCTCATCTTGATATTCTGCTTCTGTTAAATAACCCATGACCATCATATTGTTTAAAACGACATCACGACGCTTTTTAGCTGCTTCAGGATTCCGCCAAGGATTATAAAGAGAAGGGCCTTGTACTAAACCGACCAAAAATGCTTGTTGAGAAATGTTGAGCTCACGCAGAGGTAAGCCAAAGTAGAATTGTGATGCTAGTCCGTAACCATTAATTGAATAGTTACCATTTTGACCTAAATTTACTTCGTTTAAATAAGTTTCTAGGATTTCATCTTTACTGTAATGAAATTCAATCAACAATGCCATGAGTGCTTCATTGGCTTTACGTTTAAGCGTTTTTTCTGGAGATAAATAAAAATTCTTAACGAGTTGTTGCGTCAGGGTAGATCCCCCTTGACGTTTACCACCTGTAGCATTACTCACCAAAGCACGAGCTGTACCACGTAGTGAAACACCATGGTGCTGGTAAAAATTACGATCTTCCGTTGAAATTAAGGCTTCAATCAACGTTTTAGGCACGCGATCAAGTTTAATTAGCACACGATCTTCATTATGTTGAGGGTAAATCCCGCCGATCAGCATCGGCTCTAAACGAGCAATACCAGTACTTGAAGGTTTAGTTGATCGAATATCTCCAACACGACCATCTGAAAAACCAACTTCTAATACTTGCTCAGGTTCAGTACTGTCGCCATAGTCAAAACCACGCGTATGCACATAAAGTTTATTACCTTGTGTGACATAACTGCCTGACTTTTCATAATTGCTCGTGTTTTTATAACCCAGTAGTTTTAGTTCTTGTATGAAATTTTCTTGGGTAATTGGCGCATTCGCATAAACCTCTAACGGGCGAGCAAATACTTTAGCAGGGATATCCCAGCGCTGACCTTCAAACTTATTGCGAATAATATTATCTAATCGGATCAGATAGATACTAAAGGCAACAAATATACCGATCACTAAAATTAAAAAGATTAGGCCTATAAAACCGATACCACGTTCACACTTCATAGATTTGCGTTAAAACAAAAACAATGTGGCTAATGATGCGTAGCTTATGAGCATTTTGCAATCACAAAACTGTGAATAAATAGCAACATGCAACAAAATCTTTCAAAACAAGTGGAGAATCACTGCATTAAAAACACAGAATCTACATTTTTATAGTTTTTAATCAATCATCAACGAATAATGATATGATATGCGAGAATCGCAACGGAGCCACATTTTTCGTGCAAATTTCACATAAATCCTTTCGAAATATTGGTCTAATTGGGCGACCAGATAAGTATTCTGTTGTAGAAACGTTATGTCTCATTCATGATCATTTAATTACTTTAGGGCTAAATCCTGTCTTTGATCAAGAAACATCACAATTGGTTCCGTACAGCCACGGACAAACCGTAAGCCGTAACTTATTGGGTGAGGTGGTTGATCTTGTCGTCGTTGTGGGCGGTGATGGATCTCTATTGCATGCCGCTCGTGCCTTAGTTCGATATAATACTCCTGTAATTGGCATTAACCGTGGTCGATTAGGCTTTTTAACCGATATCAAACCTGCGGAAGCTATTTTTAAACTTGATCAAGTGTTACAAGGTCAATTTCAATTGGATCGCCGTTTCTTGTTGGAAATGGAAGTTCGCACCAATAATGAAACGATCTATGATGCGATTGCCTTAAATGATGTGGTCTTGCATTCAGGAAGATCGGTTCATATGATTGATTTTGAATTGAGTATTGATGGACAATATGTATATCGGCAACACAGTGATGGTTTGATTGTTTCGACACCAACAGGTTCAACTGCTTATGCATTGTCAGGTGGTGGCCCGATTTTGCATCCGAGTATGGATGCGATTGCTTTAGTTCCAATGCACCCGCATACATTATCATCTCGTCCGATTGTTGTAGGTGGTCATAGCGAAGTTAAAATCACGATTCGAGAAAATCGTGTTTTACCAATGGTCAGTGCTGACGGACAACATAGTGTTGCATTAAATGTTGGTGATACTGTACATATTCGAAAACATCCATTTAAACTAAGCTTATTACATCCACCTGGTTATGACTTTTATATGGCATGTCGTACTAAACTAGGCTGGAATCAAGATTTCGAATCTTTTCAACAGGATGAATCATGAATATTGAACAAATGCTCGCTATTTTAAATCCTGAGATTGTAGAGCGATTAAAAACAGCCGTTGAAATCGGTAAATGGCCAAATGGTGTTGCCTTGACTAAAGAGCAACGTCAAATCTGCATGCAAGCTGTTTATGCATGGGAAATAGAAAATCTTCCAGAAGAACAGCGTAGCGGTTATATTGATCGTGGTAGCAAAGAAGAAGGTGAGGAATGTGATGATGATCATCATAAAAATGAGCCTGAGTTCAAACCGATTCGTTTCGTGTAATGATGCTTAAGAAATATAAAATGTCTCGATTTTCTCGGGACATTTTTTTATCGTTTGATTTAATCATGACGAATAGATCAGAAATGAGACTGTTTAAATAAATTGCAATAAAATAAGACAAAAATTGTCACAAATAGACGAAACGGTCTGAACATCTGATCGAATTTTCCTGTAAAATGCCCTCACGTTTAAAAAAACTCAATAAGAAGCGATGTTCAAGACTATTTATGCTGCATTAGAACAACTTGGCTTAACCGCACAAAAACGTGCGATACACATACAATTTGCCAATCCGAGCTTAAATAAACAAGTCTTCCTCCAAAAAATTCAAGGTCAGCACGCCATTAATCAGGGCATGACTACAGAACTGATCTGCCTATCCACTAACGCCCACATCCCATTAAAACAATTCATCGGTTGTCAGGCAGCGATAGACCAAGTCACCGATACGGGCACACTCTTCAGAACCACAGGGATTATCACAGAAGCCGTACAAGGACAATCTGACGGTAGCCTCACGCTGTATAAACTCAAACTCCAAGATGCAACCGCACTGTGGCATAAACGCCGAAACAGCCGTGTGTTTATGAATAAGACTGTCGTGGATATTGTGCAAATATTGTTTAATGAATGGCAAGCCAAAAGTCAGCTGTTTGCATCGAGTCTTACACTCGACCTTGGTGGGATCAAACAAGACTACGACATCCGTCCCTTTGTGATGCAAGCCAATGAAAGCGACTACGACTTTATTACCCGCTTACTCAGAAGTGAAGGCATTAACTGGCTGATCGATGAGGCTCAACTGAACGTTGCCAACAGCAACAGTCCAATCCAAGCCCAAAAACTCCGCTTGATCGATGACAACAGCCAATACCAAGCCTTAAATCGAAGAACAATACGCTACCACCGTAGCAGTGCCACCGAACAATACGACAGCATGACCAGCCTCATTGCAGAACGTTCGCTACAACCGACTGCAGTCCATATCCAACGCTGGCAAGCTGATGCCTTAGAACAAGAAGATGGGGCAGGTAGCGTCCAAAGCAAACACCAACATAGCCAACAACACGACAACGCCAGCTTAGGGCTCGAAGACGCATGGCATTTCACTCCCGCATGGATGCAAGACCTGAATGGTGAAGATGGCGCAACGGCATCAGGCAACACCCAAATCGAAAAACTGAACCAACACCTCAGCCACTACCACGATGCCCAAGCCAAACAATTTATTGCCAGTACTACCGTACGAGACACCCAAGTGGGCTACTGGTTTAAACTCAACGAACACCCAGAGATCGACCAACACAGCGGATCTGACCAAGAATTTCTAATCACCGCTAAAAGCTACTACAACCAAAACAACCTCCCAAAAGACTTACAACAACAAGTCCATCAGCTGATCACCCAAAGCCAATGGCAAGATCACCAAAACACAAACCCAGAAGAACGCCAAGCCAACCAACTGACGCTACAACGCCGTAACATCAAAACCGTACCCGAATACCACCCACTGCAACACCGTCCAACTGCTCACCCACAACGTGCCAGAGTGGTGGGACCCGAAGGCGAAGAAATCCATGTGGATGAATGGGGACGAATCAAAGTTCGCTTCCTGTTTACCCGCAATGACGACCATAGCCACGATGGTGGTGCAGGCAGCAACAACAATGACACCGATTCAGCTTGGGTGGATGTACTCACTCCTTGGGCAGGCGAAGGTTATGGCGCACGCTTCCTCCCCCGCATTGGTGAGATCGTCGTCATCGACTTCTTTGATGGCAACATTGACCGTCCCTTTGTCACCGGACGACTGCACGAAGCACAACGCAGTCCAAGCAAATTCGACAATGCAGGACAATTACCTGATACCAAAAAACTCGCAGGGATTAAGTCCAAAGAATACCAAGGTTCAGGCTACAACCAACTGCGCTTTGATGACACTACTGGACAGATCAGTGCACAACTACAAAGCAGCCATGCAGCCAGCCAACTCAATCTGGGCAAGCTGAGCCATCCCAAAGCCCAAGCAGAAAGTGAAGACCGAGGCGAAGGCTTTGAACTACGCACAGACCAATGGGGTGCGATTCGAGCAGGTGAAGGCTTACTGATCACCACCCATGCACAAGAACAGGCACAAGGTGATCATCTCGAAGCACAAACAGCCAAACAACAACTGGAAGGCAACCAAAACAATGCCAAAGCCCTGAGTGAAGTGGCAAAGAACCAACAAACGGATGAATTGGAGTCGGTAGAACAACTCAAGAGCTTTGCAGAACAGATCCAAGAGAAAATAGCCCGCTTTGAACAAGCGATGCTGTTACTCAGCTCACCAAATGGAATTGGGCTTAGTACTTCAGAAGACATCCACCTTTCCGCAGATGGACAACTGAACCAATTTGCAGGCGACAGTATTAACCTGACCACCCAGAAGAACTTGATTGCCCAAGCCAGTCAAAAGATCAGTTTATTTGCAGCGCAGAATGGAATCAAACAAGTTGCAGGCAAAGGCAAGGTTGAGATACAGGCGCAAGGGGATGGTTTAGATATATTAGCGAAAGCTGGAATACAAATTATCTCGACAGAGGATACGGTTTATTTTAATAGCCCGAAGGAAATTGTATTAAAGGCAGATAGTTCTGAGCTCAAATTGAATGGTTCAGGGATCTTTCCAACAACAGGTGGAAAGTTCGAGGTCAAAGCGGGGCAGCATTTGTTTATGGGAGGCCAAGCTGCAGGTGTAAATATTAAAGGTTTACCCGCTTTAGAGATATTTGATGAGCAATTTTCACTGAAATTGCCTTCAGGTGAACCTTTCAAGGAAATTGATTACAAACTAATTTCAGGTGATGACACTTTTATGGCTCAAACGAATAAAAAAGGATGGACCAAGCGCATTCATTCACCGCAAGAAAAAGAGCTTAAGTTAGATCTAAACTGGATAAATTTACAGGTCGATCCCGACTCTAGCGAAGATCAGGAGTAAAAAGTGACTGGAAGTTTAGAGTGGCAGAGTAATACTAATACAAGTGAAAATAGCTGTACCTCAGTGCAGTGTGATTGCATTACATTTTGGGAGGTTTATCAGCAGCAAGCGATTATCAGATTATCTAATCTCCAAGATCGAAATACCAATACTTATAAATTAGAACCTGGTTATGAAGCACGGGCTCGTCGAATCGCTTCTGTTTATGCCAAGATTTATTTAGAGACCGAAGTTTCAGGCAATCGTTTATTGAAAGGGCGTTATTACTGGATGGGCTTAGGCGCTTTTGCCTCAAAAACAGTCGCTGCTGTTTTTAAGCATGGTCTAACAAGATTTGGGTACAAATGGGTACCTCTGGGTTTCGTACGCGACCCTGTACATTCTTTTGCAAAAGGTAACTTATGGTTATTTATGGATATTGCACCTTGGCATTATGCTTGGAGTGCTTCATCGGCCTCATTTGATCAATGTAAAACTCAGCGAAATGTTGTTAAATTTACACATATTAAAAATCAAGTTATGAATTTGCCTTGGTCGAGTTGTTTACCAACTATTAAAAATTTACAGTGTACCCCTGAGATAAATCAGGGGTTTAGATATTTACCAATGATTGAAAATATATTTAAAAATACAGGTGGAACAAGGCAGGATAAATTCAAACAAGCAGCTAATGATCTTTTTGATCACCTTCTAATTATTGCAGTTCAAGAACAGAATAATATTTTACAGCAAATTGTGTGGAAAGATTGGAAAGTTCAAGGTCAAGCTATGATTCAACGAACTACAGGCACCCCAGAAAGTACGTTAGTTTTATCTAGCGACTATGATGTAGATGCCGTAAAGCCAAACCGTCATGGACAATACACAGGACGACATGCAGCGGAGTTAAACCAATTGCCCGATACTGTGTATAGTGAGCCATTAGAGGGAACAAAAGTGGAAAACTACGATAGTCGAATGAAATGGATTCAAAAAGCTGCTGAGAAATATCATGATTTAATGCAAAGTGAATTAGGTCGAGTTTTTTTAGAAAAAGAACTAGCAGTCATTGCAATGTGGGGAACAAGCAGAGCAGAGTTTAATGTAGGAAGAGACAGTAATGATGGCAAAATATAAACAATTCATTTGCGTCTTTCTGTTCGGATTATTAATAAGTGCATGCCAACCAAAAGCGAGTCAATATATGAACCATCAACAGACTTATATCCTGCATTTGGGTTCTCAAGGTGTACAAGATTTTATGAAATATACTGGTGGACAGGTTGATCATCAACCTGCAGGTATGAATTTCATGGAGTTGGACTGGAATCCACCAAATTTGGGTAAAGTTAGAATTGAGCATGGTGTCAACAGCCTAGAACTAGATCATGTATTTTCGGTTATGGGTGCTCAATTGGCGAATGATCCGAATATAAAAGGAATTAAAAGTATTGTAGTCAATGCTGGCCTAACTCAAGAAGAATTTGTAGAGCCAAAACAAGCATATGCTGCTTATGTCGAGTTGATGCAAAAGATTAATAATGCGGGATGGAAAAATTATTTTTACCGTTTTAGTGGAAGGGTTGCTAAAGAAGATAACCTCAAATATTTATTAAAAGGACGTGATGTCATAGATCCAAGCTATATATTTACTTTTGATGAATGGGTAAAAGTAATAAATACCATTCCAACTAAATCTTTAGCTTATCGTTTGTATTCAAATGGAATAATTTTAAATATAAGTCTAAAGCAAACAGCTTTAAATGAGCATGCTCAAGAACAATATATGCTTAGATATAGTTTTCAGACAATTCGATATGATGAGCGTAACAGTATAGCAGGATCATATAAAATGAACGCAAGTGAGTTAGAGGAAGCATTTAAGGAAATGCTTGAAAGAAATAAACAAGCGCGATTATATGAAGAGAAAAAGTTGGAAACAGAAGGTTATAGAATAGACAAAAGCTATAAAGACCCAGATGTTTGGCCTTATGTAAAGTAATCATTTTGTCATGAATAAAATTTAATTAACAAAGAAGCGATTTCACTGAGAAATCGCTTCACTTATCTTAATTTAAACGACTATCCCAAAGCACTTTAGCTTTCACCATGGCTTCATCGTAGCTATTGACAGCACCCATTGTATATAGTGCGATTCCCATAGTCTCTATGATTGCCATTTCACCATATTCGTGTGTTTGCTCACCGAGCCAAACAGCTTTAAATACTGCAAGATCAAGTTCCTCTTCGATTGGGCTACGATCAGGCGTCAGTTTTGGTAATTCATGCTCATATAACTCCCCATTTTTTATTCCACAAATAAGTGTCTTGGCATCAGGATTACGTTCAAACTCACCACCTTCACCCTTAATCACTGCACTATTTTGATAACCTAAACGAAAAGCGGTTTGCTGGTGTGAAGTACGATAAGCAGGATGGAAAATAGCTTGTAAAGTTGCCTTAGCATTGAATGGATTAATTAAACGCGCAAGTGTGTGAATCGGAGAGCGTAAGCCCATCACGTTTCTCAGTGAAATAAGCTCACTTAGAATTGGTGAGATGACTTCTAGTGGCAGATAGGCAAAATTATGCTGATTAAGTTGAGTGCTGACATCTTGTTCATTTTGGCAAATAGAATAGCCTAAGTATTGAAGAACTTGCTCAGTATAAACACGGTTAATGGTGTGACCTGATGCACCATGCATAACGATCTTGTAACCATGATGTGCCAAAGTTAGTGCTGCTAATAAAAACCAAGGATAGTGTTTACGTTTACCGGCATACGATGACCAGTCTAAATCGACATCAAGTGGGGCAAAGTTCAATTGATCACGGGTCGCTTGAACAAAACCAGCAAGTTCATCTACAGATTCCTCTTTAACACGTAAAAGCATTAAAAAAGCACCAAGCTGTACATCAAGTACTTCATTTTTCAAAATCATGCTAAATGCTTGATAAGCTTCTTCATAGCTAAGTGAGCGAGAACCTGTCTTGCCTTTCCCTAAAATACGGACATATTGTGCAAAGGGATGTTCAGCAGTTTTATAGATATTTCGTTTTGTGTTCATGATCGGATTTAAGACGTCGCTAGCAGTGAAATTAATATGACATAAAAGCAGCATGTTTAGCGGAAAAATTCAGTTGTGCTGTTTAATCATTAATCAATTGTGCGTCAATTTGCGTGATTGCAAATAAAATAATTGACCGAATGAGTCTAGTGATTTGATGCAAACGGAACATGACATCTAGCCTAAAAATCATTAGCATGACTGCGAAGTGATTTTTTAAGAAAAATGAAATCGAAAGGAAATAATGATGTTAGCTTACGATGCAGATTTGGAACTCTTCCGCGATAACTTTAAACGTTTTATGAGCGAACATATTGCACCGCATTATGAACAATGGGAACGAGAAGGGCTTATGCCTCGTTCTGTTTGGAACTTATTAGGTGAAAATGGTTTCTTGTGTGTAGATGTGCCAGAAGAATATGGTGGTTATGGTGTACCAACGCATTACTCATTAATGTTAGTTGAAGAATCTGCACGTGCGGGTTATTGCGCATTATCTACCGCGATTTCATGTCACTCTGAAATTGCAGCACCATATATTCAACATATTGGTACAGAAGAGCAAAAGCAATACTGGCTACCTAAAATGGTATCTGGTGAAGCTGTTGGCGCGATTGGGATGACTGAACCGGGTGCTGGTTCAGATTTACAAGCAATGCGTACGAGTGCCATTTTGCAAGATGATCATTATTTATTGAATGGCTCTAAAACTTTTATTTCAAATGGTCAACATGCGGATGTTGTGGTACTTGCGGTAAAAACCGATCCACAAGCACGTGCTAAAGGCGTATCTTTATTGTTGGTAGATACCCATCTGGATGGATTTAAGAAGGGAACAAATTTAGACAAGATCGGTTTACATTCGCAAGATACTTCAGAATTGTTCTTTGATAATGTAAAAGTACCTAAAGACCAATTGCTTGGTAACGCAGGTTCAGGTTTTGCTTATTTGATGCAAGAGTTACCACGCGAACGTACTGCAATTGCATCAACTGCTTTGGGTGCCATTCGCGGAGCAATTGATTTAGCAACGACCTATGTAAAAGAGCGTCAAGCTTTTGGCCAAGCAATTGCGCAGTTCCAAAATACACGTTTCGTGTTGGCTCAAGCGAAGATTGATGAATTGGCAACGGCAGCGTTTTACAACCAAAATGTTGAATTGTATATGCAAGGTAAATTGGATGTTGAAACTGCTGCGGCATTGAAGAGCTTCAGTACTGATATGCAGATGAAAGTTGCAGATAACTTACTTCAACTCTTCGGTGGTTATGGTTATATGACTGAATATCCGATTTCTCGTTTCTTTGTAGATGCACGTATCCAACGTATTTACGGTGGTACCAACGAGATTATGAAAGAAATCGTAGCACGTGGTTTGATTGGGAAAACTTAATTTGTATGCGTTATCTAAAAACAGCTTGCCTTAGAGCGGGCTGTTTTGTTTTATGTATATGTATGGAAGATTAAGGTTTCTGTTCATCAAATAAAGTAGCACAACGTTCAGTTTGACAGCCTGCTAACATAATGGCTTTGGGTAAGCTTGCATACATATTGGTGAGATGCTGCTCAGCTGGGTGCTTATAATCCCAAAATAAGAATTGATTTGAACGATGCTGACTAAAATTTTGATAAAAATTATTTTGTTTTTGTATTGATTGAGCACTAGGAGTGAGGTCTCTGCGTTGTTCATGTGTGCCAACCGTTGTCATCAGCATCAAATTTGGTTGTTTATCTACTGGCTTGCTTAACCAATCTTTTTGTCGATTTAACAGTGCATAATTATCAAACCATAAAGAAGGGCTAGCAGCGATATAGCGTTGAAAGTTTTGTGGTTGTGACAAGAATGTATGTAAAACAAATAAGCCGCCAAATGAATGTCCGAATAGGCTTTGTTGTTGTGGATTGACTTGAATACGTGCGCTAATTTCTGGCTTGAGTTCTTTTTCTATAAATTGGATAAATTGATCTGCACCACCATATTCGTATTTGGCTTGTTGCTGAAACTCAGCAGAAGCTTTAGGCGTGTAATCTAAAGCACGTTTTTCTACATCAAAAGTCGTTTGATTTGGATAGCCAATCGCAACGATAGCAACGGGGCTTAGTCCAAGACGATTGGCACCAGCTCCTACAGATTTGGCGATATTGGCTGCGCTCTCAAAAGCTGCATTACCATCAAGTACATAAAGTACAGGAAAACCTTGGGATGGTATCTCACCAGAGGGTATTGAGACCTGAATTAAATACTCATGTTGTGTATATTTTGATTTTAATACAAAGCTTGATTGTATCTGGGTATTTGTCTTTAAAGAGGGGTTATTTGTATTTGCTGATGTGGATTGGGCAAACGCTATTTGTGTACCGATCAGTAAAGAAAAAGTTAAAATACCAAGATGTTTAAACATAAGTAATTCATACGTGTTGAAATTTCATTTTAAAATATATAATGAAAATCATTATCAATAAAGCCGAATCGTAAAAAGAGTTAAAACTCAGCGTGTTTAATAGCTTAAAGTCTTGTTATACTAGCTCAGATAACCAATTCACAGATGAATTGTAATCCATTCTTATAGATGATTTTGCTGAGGCTGCATTCAATGGTAAACGATGGACAAAACACATCGACTTCACTTAATTTAGAACAAATTCGTAACGATATTGATAGTGTCGATCAACAAATCCAAGAATTACTCAATCGCCGCGCTTCGTTGGCTGAGGCAGTAGCTAAGGCGAAATTTGCAGCAGAAGAGAATCCATTATTTTATCGTCCAGAACGTGAAGCGCAGGTATTACGTAAAGTTATGGAACGTAATCAAGGACCTTTATCTGATGCGACGATGGCTCGATTATTCCGTGAGATTATGTCTGCCTGTTTGGCGCTTGAAGCACCACAGAGCATTGCATTCTTAGGACCTGAAGGAACATTTACGCAATCGGCTGTTTTGAAGCATTTTGGGCAAGATGCAATTGTGCGTCCGTTGCCAACTATTGATGAAGTGTTCCGTGAAGTTGAGGCGGGCAGTGCGCATTATGGTGTAGTGCCAGTTGAAAACTCATCTGAAGGAATCGTAAATCATACCCTTGATTGTTTTAAAGCATCGACTTTAAATGTCATTGGTGAGGTAGAACTTCGGATTCATCATCAATTTCTTGTATCAGAAAATACCCGCAAAGATAGTATTAAACAGATTTATGCGCATCAGCAGACTTTAGCACAGTGCCGTAAGTGGTTGGATGCTCATTATCCCGGTGTAGAGCGTGTTGCCCTAAATTCTAATGCAGAGGCTGCACGTCGTATTCGTAATGAATGGCATTCTGCTGCGATTGCATCTGACATTGCGGCGAATATGTATAATCTTGAGATTTTACATAGCAATATTGAGGATAATCCAGAAAATACGACGCGATTCCTTGTGATTGGCCGTGAAAAAATTCCTCAAAGTGGTAATGATAAAACTTCTTTATTGATCTCAGCACATGATCGTGCAGGTGCTTTATTAGAGATCCTTGCGCCATTTGCGAAGCATCAAATCAGCTTGACCAGTATTGAAACGCGCCCAGCTTTACCTGAAAAATGGGCCTATGTGTTCTTTATTGATTTAGAAGGTCATATTGATCAAGCTAATGTAGCTGCAGCTTTAGACGAAATTCGTCCGATGGTTAAAGAGCTGCGAGTACTGGGTTCTTATCCAATCGCTGTTTTATAATTTTTGACCGTATGGGTAGGTGGTTTATACATCTATCCATATCAAAATCGTCTTATTAGGCAAATATGTTTTATGTCTCAACCATTATTTAAAAAAGTTGCATTTATTGGACTTGGACTGATTGGGTCTAGTCTTGCTCGTGTGATTGTGGCAGAACAACTTGCATCTGAAATTGTCGCTTCAACACGCTCAAAGAAAACATTAGATGACGCAAAAGCATTGGGTATTATTCAGGAAGGTTATGCAAATCCTGAAGAAGCTGTTGTAGGTGCTGACTTAATTGTTTTGGCACTACCTGTGCGTGCAACTCAAAAGGTACTCGAACAGATCAAGCCTTATCTGGACCAAAATGCCATCATTACCGATGTGGGAAGTACCAAAGGCAATGTTGTTGAGGCTGCAAAAGCCGTGTTTGGTGAGCGTCTACCGGTTGGTTTTGTTCCTGGACATCCGATCGCAGGTGCTGAACATACAGGTGTGCATGCAGGCAAAGTCGATTTATTTGCAAATCATAAAGTGATTTTGACACCAGTTGCTACAAGTGCGGATTGGGCGGTCGAAAAGCTGATTCAGCTTTGGTCTGCTGCGAAAGCTGAAGTCATCTGTATGGATGTGACCAAACATGATGAAGTATTGGCACACACCAGTCATTTACCACATTTGATGGCTTTCAATCTAGTAGAGCAATTGGCGAACCGTGAAGATAATTTAGATATCTTCCGTTATGCTGCGGGTGGTTTTCGAGACTTTTCTCGAATCGCAGCCAGTGATCCACAAATGTGGCATGATATTTTTTTCGCCAACAAAACTGCGATTTTGAATGCTGTAGAAGGTTTTGAACAGCAACTTTCAGTGTTGAAAAAACTGATCGAACAGGAAGATTCACAAGCGTTGATGGGATTGCTTGGGCATGCTCAAGCTGCTCGTCAACACTTTAACCATATGTTAGCCAAAAAACCTTTGATGGAGAAAAACAAGGTGACACAGCAATTTAGCATTTTACCGGGAAAGAAAACATTTACAGGTAAATTCACCGTACCTGGTGACAAGTCTGTGTCACATCGCTCAATCATGTTTGGAGCGATTGCTGAAGGCACAACGCATGTGACAGGTTTCTTAGAGGGTGAAGATGCATTGGCAACTTTACAAGCTTTCCGTGACATGGGTGTAAGCATCGAAGGTCCGAAGAATGGTGAAGTCACGATTCATGGTGTCGGTATGCATGGCTTGAAAGCCCCTGCAAGCGCTTTATATATGGGTAACTCTGGTACAAGCATGCGTTTGTTGTCTGGCATGTTGTCAGTGCAAAAGTTTGATTCTGTGATGACCGGTGATGCATCATTGTCTAAACGTCCAATGGAGCGTATTGCCAAGCCACTCCGTGAAATGGGTGCTCAGATTCAAACCACCGGTGAAAAAGGTACACCACCAGTAAGTATTACAGGTAACCAAGCGCTTAAAGGGATTCAATACGATTTACCAATGGCTTCTGCGCAAGTGAAATCTGGAATTTTATTAGCAGGTTTATGGGCTGAAGGTGTAACTTCAGTGACTGAACCTGAACCAACACGGGATCATACTGAACGTATGTTACGTGCCTTTGGATATGATGTGAAAACTGAAGGCAATAAAATTTCTCTTGTGGGCGGTGGTAAGTTAGTCGGTACGAATATTCAAGTTCCTTCTGATATTTCTTCTGCTGCGTTCTTTATGGTTGGCGCTGCGATTACAGAAGGTGCAGATGTTGTACTGGAAGCGGTCGGTATTAACCCAACACGTACGGGTGTGATTGAAATTCTGAAACAAATGGGTGCTGATCTGACCGTTGAAAATGAACGTATTGCAGGCGGTGAGCCGATTGCAGATATTCATATTAAAGGTTCTCGTACACTTAAAGGCATCCATATGCCAGAGGATCAAGTGCCATTGGCAATTGATGAATTCCCAGCATTATTTATAGCGGCTGCATGTGCTGAAGGTCAAACTGTGTTGACTGGAGCTGCTGAGTTGCGTGTAAAAGAATCTGATCGTATCCAAGTGATGGCAGATGGTTTGAAAATCATGGGTATCGATTGCACGCCAACTGAAGATGGTATCATCATTGAAGGTAAAGGCAAATCTGGCGATTGGTCAGCAATCTTTAATGGTGGTGAAATTGAATCTCACCATGATCATCGTATTGCAATGAGTTTTAGTATTGCAGGTCTGAGAACTGCTGGTGCGATTACGATTCATGGTACTGAAACGGTTGCAACAAGTTTTCCGACGTTTACGGAACTTGCAAACACAGCAGGTCTTGATTTGAAAGTTGTAGAAGCTTAAGCAATTTTTGATTGCAATATAACTTAAAATGAAATCTATTTAAAAACGAGCCAAGCTAAAACTTGGCTCATTTTTTATCATATGTAGTAAGAATAGCTTAGAGTTGAAAAAAATAAGTTTAATAGGTCAGTATGTGGGAAATAATCTGAAGTTATGACTTTTTATTCAAATATAATTGAATAAAATCTTTAAAAATTGGAAATTATTGTCAAATACACTTTTAAAAAAATGCAAACAGGGAAATAATAGGTGACTAAATTTCATTGCATTGAAAAAGGAATAATAAGATGGAGTTAGATCGTTTCGATAAGCAGATTCTTGAGATCTTAACGCATGAAGATGTGAACCTGAATGAGCTATCAGAACGTATTAATCTGTCTGTGAGTTCGGTGCATCGTCGGATCAAAAATTTGATTGAATCTCAGGTGATGGGACAGCTAAAAAGAGAAATTAACTTTAATAAGCTTGGATTCAGTTTACATATCTTATTGCAAGTTTCTTTGAGCAAGCATGATAGTGAGACTTTTGATAAGTTTTTAGAAGAGCTAGAAGATATTCCAGAAGTAACCAATGCTTTTTTGGTCACAGGGCAGAGTGCAGATTTTATTTTAGAACTTGTTGCGCGTAATATGGATGATTACAGTGAAATATTATTACGCCGTATTGGTAAAATCGACAGTGTTGTCGCGCTACATTCCAGTTTTGTGATCAAAGAATACAACGTCTTTAACTGTTATAAACTTTTAAATAAGCTATAAAAAATGCATCTAAAAAGATGCATTTTTTACTCATCTTGATTGCTTATGCATCAAGCTGTTCTAAGACTTCTTCAGAGAATTCAACGTTGGTATAAACGTTTTGAACATCATCAAGATCTTCTAACATATCAATCATTTTCATGATTTGTTTTGCTTGATCAACATCCGTGATTTCAGCCTTAGTTGATGGGCTCATAACAACTTCGGCATTATCAGATTTTAAACCTGCCGCAGCTAGCGCATCTTGAACCTCACCAAAGCTCTCTGGACTGGTAATGACGAGAATGCTGTCTTCATCAACTTCGATATCATCAGCGCCCGCTTCTAAAGCGACTTCCATGATTTTGTCTTCTAATGAGACATCTTCGAAAGAAATTTCACCACGTTTAGTAAACAGATATGCAACTGAACCATTCGTTCCTAAGTTACCATTGGTTTTACTAAAACAGTGTCGAACATCAGGTACAGTACGGTTTAAATTATCAGTCATCGTTTCAACGATAACAGCAACACCACCGACACCATAACCTTCATAGGTTACTTCTTTTAAATCATCATTTTCTTCACCACCAGCGCCGCGTTGGATTGCCCGATTGATGGTATCACGTGTCATATTGACAGAAAGTGCTTTTTCAACAACAGCACGTAAACGAGGGTTACTCGCTGCATCAGGACCGCCTAATCTTGCTGCGGTAACAATCTCGCGGATATATTTAGTAAAGACTTTACCGCGACTGGCATCTTGTTTCGCTTTACGATGCTTAATATTGGCCCATTTAGAATGACCCGCCATGGAAGTAACTCCAAAAAATAAAACTCAAAAAGTGCGTGAATATTAGCATAGCAAGGGTTTTGTTGAAAACTCTCGCCGCTAACATTCAAAATATAAAATTATGATGAAATCACAAAACTTGATCAGCTAAACTTTTTCTAATTAATTTTGACATCAATGTCATATTCAGCATACATCGCTTTAATTTTCTCTAGATCTTGTTGTAGATCAGTAGGGTAGATTTTCCCTAAAATTCCACCTTTTTTGGTCCGTGCATTGGCATACATTAAAATGATTGGGACGTTCGCTGCCTTGGCAATATGCCAAAAACCTGTACGGATTGGCTTACGTTCTTCACCATCTTTTGCTCGAGTGGCCTCAGGTGCGATGACAAGATTAAACTGCTCATTCTGATTAAATAGATCAACCATTTGAGTCACGATATCTTTGCTTGCCTTACGATCAACAGGGATACCCCCTAGACGTTCTAGGACAGGTTTTAAGGGCCCTTTAAACAACTCTTTTTTGATCAAAGTATGGATTTTTAATTGCAAAATCTCAAATAGGGCAAGTGATAAGATTGTATCTAGGTTAGATGTATGCTCAAAACCTATAATCACTTGTTTCTTTTCTAAAATGCTAGGATCTACTTCATATTCCCAACCTGTTGCTTTAAATATAGTTTTTCCTAAAAATTTTCTCATGGTCACAACCATTACAACTGAATGACAGCAGTGTAATACGAGTTTTGTAGAAAATACATATCCGCAAATTCCAGATTGAATGAAAATTTGGATGTCTTATAAATGATCAAAAAACGTAATATATGCTTTACTCAATACGCAAAGATCAGATAGAATCAGCGCAGTTAATGATTTTACTTACAATTCTGTATGTTTGATAAAATCATCTGCTTGTAATTTAAGTTAAATTTAACTAAAATTCCGCAGAATTTAATCATAATAATATGATTTAAAGTTATAGGGCCTATAGCTCAGTTGGTTAGAGCAGCGGACTCATAATCCGTTGGTCCCGTGTTCAAGTCACGGTGGGCCCACCATATAAAACAACCACTTAGGTGTACTAATCCTAAGTGGTTTTTTAATGCCACCATTTGTTTAATCAATATAGTTTGGTATCTATCAAATTTGATTTGATAATAATTGTGCTATCACAATATTGGTATAAAATTATTATAATTATTAATAACTTATTTTTTATAGTTACGTAGTCGTTTGGTAAGACTGTTGTGCTTCTCAATTCTTCTTGGCTACTTTTTATGATTTAATAAATACATGAACAACAAAACAAAAAGAGAGAAAAACATGAAAATAGCATATTTAGGTGGCTTTAAGGATGGAGAGGTTCTTACAGTGCCAATTGATCATGGTGATCCTTTGCAATTAAATTGGCTTATTCAGCATGAAGATATTGAAAAAGCAGAGCAAGATTTAACTGATCATTCACAACGAGATTTTGCTGTTACATTGAAAAAATGTGTAGTGAATTATCATTTGATGATGCTTAAAAGGAATAAGGAAACTCGGTTTTTTTATGTTGAAGAAGGACTCTCGAGAGAGAAAGTTTCAGAGCAAATGAATCAGCATTGGAATAAGTCAGATACTGTAGGTTTTGACTTTGAATGATAGCTATTTAACATAAATCTATTGATATGTAATTTATATCACATTGTGTTTTGGTGATGTGTGCCCATTTTATTTAAAACTGTGCTATAAAACATTATTTTTTGGGTGTTGAATAATCATTTAATAGCACAGTAGCATTAAGTTTTATTTTGCTATATTAATAATAACTAATAATAATTACACTATTATTGTTTTCGGGTCTCCTTTCAATATTAATTTCAATCATATTGTTTTTTTGTGAATTAATTACCAAATCATTTAAATTTGTTGATTCCTTATTTATTTTTTTATTTAAATTGTTGATTAATTCACAATCTTGATGCTGATGTTGCTGAGAACAAGTGTCTTCGACAATTTGTCCAGTTATTTTTATCGTATTGGCTGCATAGCTGGTAGAGGCTATGATTGCTAACGACGCAGACAATATGAATTTATATATTATTTTATTCATATTTATGATCCTTTTATAATGAATTAATTATTTATTAACATATAAATTATTATAAAGGCAATCTTAAATATAAGGTGTTGATTAAAATAATTTTTAAAATGTGAATTGGTTATAATTTTATTTTAATTTTGATAAGTGTTATATTGAATTGGGTTTGTTATCTTAATCACTTATTTCTTCTATAATGTGAATTTGGTTTGAATCTATTTTTTGAGAAGAGAATGAATCTTTCATTTGAATTTAAGCATTGAACAGTGCTTAAAAAAGAAAAAGACTAATCTCAGGATTAGGCTTTCGTATTTACGCTCTAAATAATATTGCCACAGATATCAGTCGTACCTTGTGGATAAGTGAACTGTAGGGCATTGCGGTCAGTGATTAGCTCTGATGAGAATTTTTGTTCGTTTTCTGGGTCAAATTCTATTGCCACACCGCTTCGAACATTAAAGCTAATATTCTCCAATATCGCTGGTAGGTTAGATTGATATCCTTTATCTATTCCGTTAAGAATAAAACCGACTTGCTTGCTTTCTTGGTTAATATATATACCTAAGCGTTGATAGCTTATTGGATTATTAGTCATGTTGATGTATTGGAAGTAAGTTGAGATAGGGCCAGTTCCATCACTAAGTCGAGATGACAAACTATAATTTAAATTTGAAGGGTTTTCCCCCAAAATCTGGATCATAAGTTCCTGATTGAAAGCCAAAATTTGAATCTACTGTATAGCCATTTCCTGTTATAGCTCTTAGAGAAATGTCAGAGATGTAGGAAGAATTTTCTGAAAGTTTTTTAGGAACTTTAAGCTGCATTTCTAGTGCTATAATACCTGATTTAGGTAAAGTAAAATCGCCATCATTATTCGTACCACTTAATTGTGCTTTAGTGGTTGAGATGTAGCTGATGTACGAAAATTCTTCCTCTGTAAATGGTAATACTGAAAAACTGAATTTTTGACCATCAATAATCGGAAAGATGGTTATTGGCATATATCCAGAATTTTGATTGTTCCAATTATCGTAATCTTGTTGTGTTGCATCAAAGTTATACTGACATGTTTGACTCTGATTTAAACTACGTAAACTTAAGCTAGTTGATGTTGTTGCTGTAGATTGGGATGTAGTATTGCTACTTTGTGAGCTATTTTGATTTTCACCACAGCCAAGCAGGGCTAAGCTAAGCGTCAATATACCAATTTTTTTCATTGATAGTTCCTATAAGTTAAGTGGTTTAAAATTTTTTAAAAAAGCTAAAAGTTCATACTTTTGAATGGATTTAATTTTTATCAAGTGAAAATTTCAGAATTTATAGTTTAATTTTTTTAACAAAAGACCTCTTTTAAAAAAAGAGGTCTCGTTAAAAATCAATCATATTCGATAGTTACAGTTGCCATTGCTCGAACTGTGCCAGCACTTACATTATTTGCTGTCTGATAATATTGTGCTGTTAGTGGAACATTGTATTGCACAATCTCATTAGACCTTACTGTACCGATTTCTAATTTATCGCCTTTTTTTATCACTTGATTTTTACTGTTGTAATTCCAAAGTAATTGTACCCCGACACCATTCGCTCTAGTGGCAGCTGGAGATATATTTGATAGTACTTGATTATTAGTTCCATCTTGTACGTAATCAAAACTTAAACTAATCAAGTTCTTTTCTTCATAGCCAGTCGGGTTTTCACCACCATTACAGAGAATATTTAAATCAAATGATTGAGCACCTTGAGTTGAACCAATACCAGTAAATCCTGACTTTGTAACGGTAGGTAGAGTGACGACTTTATTAATATTCCCTTGTAGTTCACACGAAGAAGAAGCAATTGTGATAGCATTGCCATATACATGACTGGTTAAAATAGGTTGTGTTGGATGTGATGTTAAATAATAGCTACTATATTGACCTGGAACTAAAGTACCAGAACCAGTATTAGCAGCGGTTTTAACGATTTCTACTACAAAATATCCCGTATCTAAAGAATAGTTTGTACCATTCCAACCGGAACCACCTGTAATGGTTCTAGAATATGGATAATAACCAGAAAAATTCGTACTATTCTGAGCTTCACGATATAAACGAATGCCAATTCCTGGAATGTTTGTTGTATAGATATTATTTCCAAGTGAACTAATGGGATAGCTTTGTGTTAAGTCAGCACGTACTGTTCCAGTCGAATATCGAGTACAATTGATCGTTGAATTATTAGGGTTAATTGGAAAAGTTGCTTTTCTGAGAATTGTGCCAACTGCATCACTAGGCCGAACAACAACTCGACCTACAGCCATACTAATGTCTTTAGTTGTGAACCCTGATGTTGGAGCGCAAGCTGCATTTGCCTCACCATACAAACCAAGACCAGCGGTGAGCAAAACACTGTTTAAGAGTAATTTTTTCATTTACAAACCGCCTCAGTCATTATTAAGTTTTGTTGATCTTGTGCAAGCTGAGCCGTTACGTCATAAGTAATCTCACATTGCTCAGCGCTATCATCACCCCATTTTACATACAGTTGATCTTGTGCTTTTTGGGTACGTAAATACACCATGCTGCCTTGAGCAACAATACCAACAGACTCATTATTTTGATCAAATACTTGAGCTGCAAATGGTAGATTTTCACCAGTCGAAGTTTTAGCAGCAATGTAAATTGCATAACCTTTCTTCGTAGAAAAGTCTACTTTCGTAATAGACCCTGCGAATGGGGCAATTCGTTGGCTAGTTTCTTCAAGTTCGACATTTGTAGACATTTCTTGTGGATCTAGTGTGATGTCGTTTAAACGATATGGTGTTACATAAGGAATAACAGCATAGCCATCCTTATTGACACTTAAACCTGTTGTATTATTGACTTTGGCACCTGCTGCATCAGGAGCATAAACCAATACCATGGTTTGACCTTGTTCAGGGCCGAATAAGATACCATCGCGATGCGCAACAATATTTCCTGTTAAACTTACCATCGCTTGTTGATAGGTATCAGCAATACTATAAGATCCACCAACGGTCGTGAAATTGGTGCGATAGCGACCATTTACGTTGAATGTTGGATTGTTATAGTCTTGATGTGACATGGATGAACCATAGCTAAAGCGATCGCCAACAGTACCACTAACACCAACAGTTCGGTTGTTTTGTGATGCATTTGCATTCACATTCATCGAATGTTTCTTAAAGCTCAATGGGAAGGAGAGCGTCATCAAGTATTCAGTGTCACGTGTACGATTATTAGAGCTATAGTCAACTTGTCGTTTGGTTGCAGATAAACCATAAGTTAAACCATGGTAGTTATTACTATAACCAAACTGGTATTGTTTACCGCTTTCATTGCGATTCCAATAATCAACCCATGAACCGACCATGTAGAAGTTACCCCAACCATCAGGAAGACCCTGATTCAAGGTAATTTGAAATTCACTACGTTGTTTACCCACAGCATAGCTGTTGATACCTTTATCTTCCAAATCACGGATTAAAAGTGCATCACGTAATTTGTAATAATTTTCAGTCGAGTATCGATATGCGGCTAAGGTTAAATTGGTACTTGTCGGAGAGATCAGCTTACTATAGCTCAAGCGATAACTTTGACCAGATTGAGACGCTTTTTTCTCAAAGTCAGCTTCAGAATGGGTTACGTCAACTGAAATAGCACCTAGAGGTGTCGCAAAAGCTGTACCTAATAGTGCAGATGCATATCGTTCAGTTGCTTGAAAACCTGTATAACCAGTCAGGTAGTTGTTAATACCGAGTTGGTATTTACCTTGTACAACCCAAGGGTCTAAATCGATATCACGATCTCGGAACTCACCAGCAGTGACCGAGTAGCGGCTCATGCCAGGTCTTAGCATTTGAACGACAGAAGCGTAGGGGATTGAAAATGTTTGAATATCACCATTTGATTCAATCACAGAAACTTCAAGTTCACCACCGAAACCCGTTGGGTAGAGATCATTAATTTCAAAGCTACCTGGTGACACAGTCGTTTGGTAAATCAATTGCCCTTGTTGACGTACTTCAACTTTAGCATTTGTTTTTGCATTGCCACGAATACGAGGTGCATAACCCAGCATACTATTTGGCAACATCCGGTCATCACTAGAAAAATCAATACCACGGTATCCAAATGAATCGAAAACTTCACCATTGGTAAAACTATCACCTAATGTAAGTACACCACGATATTGAGGAAATGCACGTTGCAAATAGGTACTTGTAGATTGATAGTTTGATTTACTTTCATTCTCGTTAGGCTGATCTTTCCACTGCCATTGACCATTGTGACGTAATTGCCAGCCAGCAAGATTCGCTCCAGCTGTTAATGCCATAAATGCATTAGTGGTTTCTTTATTGTCATTGCTTCTATTAAATGTTTTATATGCACTACCGCTATAAGATAAAAAGCCAGCATTTACACCACGATCCCAAACACTTGGATCGACATAGCCTTGAGCATTTTTTTGTATCGCAACCTGAGGAATAGAAATATCTACACGCAACTTAGACGTATCAAAATCATAGTATGCATCTTCAATCCATTCATCTATTTTTAGGCAGCTATTTTGTGAAATAGCAGACTGATGGATCGCTAAAGCATCTTGCTTAACACCGTACTCGAGTAAAGTATTAGAGTTGAAGCAGGTAACGGCATTTTGTTTAGGATCGACAGCTTTAAATTGCATACGGCGTTTGCCGAACCATTTACCATTAATATATACGTCTACATTATATTCACCTGGTAATACAGGGTTACCGTACTTAAAGCGTGAAATATCGATCTTTTGCGCATCACCAATCAAAAACGAAGAGTCGAACTCTGCTTCCATCGCATTATTGTTTTTGAGTTCGTCTGCATACACCATCACTGGCACAGTCATGCTGATTATGCCAGAGGTTAGGTAAAAACAAATATGACGCTTTAATAATCTATATGGTGCGTGCTTTTTTGACATAATAAGAATCGCCTATATTGTATAGGTACTTAAAATTATTGGTTATCTGGATGAAAAATGATTATTGAAACTTAATTGGTTTCTCGACACGTCCGCCATAATCATTTACATTGATAAAGCTCATTTTTTCAGTATTGGAGATTTTTAATTGAACACGATCTTCAGAAAATGGCTTTAACATTAAACCTTTGGGTAATAAATCAACTTTTTTATCACCATTGACTTGATAGATTGAAGTCATCGTAATGTGAAAAGGTGTTGGGTTTTTGATGACCACACTTTGACCTGCTTTTTGCCATTGCAGCTTATCGGCTGCTAAATTAGCATCTTCTTTAATACTCGCAGGGCGGTAGAAGAATTTAATTCTTGAACGAATTGCAAGTTGTAAAAAATTATCTGGTACTGATTCAGCACCTTTACCTGTTGGTCGAGGTGGAATATCCAATACGTTTAACCAAAGTACAGATTCTTGCTGTTGATTTAGCTGTGATGCATTTGGTAAAGCTGTAATCCGGAGAGTTTGGCTTTTTGTTGCTTCAACACGCGAAATCGGAGGCGTGATCATAAAAGGAACTTTTGATTGATCAGGTGTACTTTTGGGATCTCCTTCATCAATCCATGCTTGGACTAATGCTGGTTTAGAGCCATTATTACTGAGCTGTAAAGTGACTTCACGTGCATCGGAAGGATAAATAACGCGCGTGCCGTGAATGACAATCTCTGCATGAGTAGCAGCAGTTGCTAACATTGAACAGAGTGCAAAACCAGACAAGAATTTACTACCGTTAAATGACATGTGAAACATTCTCAGAAAAAGGCGAAAGTGATGAAATACAGAGGAGTTTCTATGTTCGAAAACATAGAAACTCAGTTATCAATAGATTATTGATAAATAATTGTGTATTGAACTGAAGTTGTTACTTCACCAGCAGTTGAAGCGCCAGTTGCATAGTATTCAGCATAGTAGTTAAGATCAGCGCTACCGCCTTCTACAACGTCAACCCACTGAGAGTTAGCTTGAGCACCAGTAGCGCCAGCAGCTAATACAGGGATTACTTGGTTGTTGTCACCAAGTAATTGAACGTCAACGTTTTGAGCACCAGCAGCAGCTTGGTTGATTAAACGACCAGTATTGAAGTCAACAGTTGCACCTGGTTCGAAGTAAGTTGCAACTTTACCAGCTGAACAGTCTTCCAAGTTGATTTGGAATGGAGTACGACCTGCTACATCACCAGCATTTGCTAGAGTTTGTCTAGAAACAGTAGGGAGAGTAACTGTGAAGTCTTTACCTGCTGGAGTAACGATGTTACAAGTTTTGTCAGTTACTAAACCATTGATTGTAATTGTTCCGTCAGCAGCTTGTACATTTGCAATACCAACAACTGAAAGAGCAGCGATCAAAGCAAGTTTTTTCATAATAATTTCTCAAATACATCAGCTAAAAGTTTGAATTATATTACCTTTTCAGTTAAATTTTTGCGCTGAACAAGTAATGTGCGAAATATATCATTAATTAAACAAAATGCAAACTGTGTCACAAAATGCTTAATTTTTGTTTAAATTTTCCTGCGATCAAATTTAACTGTTTGTTTAATTTTATTTTTTGGTCAAAAAAATCTTCAATATACGGGTTGAGAAATATAAAATTTGGTAAAAATTACAAAAAATTTATTAGAAATAATTGATTGTTTGTTTATTTTTTATTCAAAATTGGCGGAATTTTATATGAATTTTTTATGACAAATGATTAGGTATTCTTAAAATTAAAATTTTGGGTCATCAAAATGGTTAACAAAAAGCTCAAACTTTTTTTAAGAATTTTTTAAGATTGTGGGACTAATTTTTAAGCATGAATTGATGAAAAAAACATCGCAAGGAGATATCCATGAACATGCTTTATACCCACAAACCAGACTATTATTTCTTCGCACACAAGTTTGTTCTGTTTTTGCAAGATTATTTAAAGTCTCATTCGACAGAACACCAAACCAGTTTTAATTTACAAACGATCTATGATTTGTTTGGACATGACCGTGCTTCGAGCACAACTAATCTTGAAGGTATTCTAAACATTGTGGATGAATACGTACTTGAAACCGATCAAGGGAAGCAGGCATTGATTAGTGCTTATCATGTTCATCTAGATAGCCATATTTTGACTTTGCAACTCAACCCTAAAGCAATGCAAAGTCTAATAACAGGTATTCAAATTGAACGACCACTTGCAGCTTAATGTTAGGTGTCTAAATTAAAGCTGAATACTTATAAGGTTTAGTCAATTGTTTTAGCTTGAGCTGAATTTATCTAGGCTATTGGTTATGATGTTATTTCATCTTGTGATCAGAATAGCGCTATGGATAAGAATTTTGACTCTGAAACCTATACTGTAGATAAAAATTTGACTGATACTCTGATGTGGCTAATGCATCATCAGGAGGTATTTGATTCATTCCATTTTGATGTGCACTCACAGGAGTTATCCGTTACCCATGCTGCTGGTGTGGATATCATCCGAGAAGGAATGTTCTTAAATGCGAAATATGGCATCTTAGTGACATCAGTATAATTTCATAACGAGAAAGAAAAAGCCTTGTCAGTTGACAAGGCTTTTGCGTTTATGCGCTCATCGCATCTATTGAGAGCTCTGCAACAGTTGGTTTTGGCTTTTCAGCAGTCAAACCTAATTTGGCAAATAACACTTGATCTTTACCTTCGCCAGCATTTGGCGTTGTAAGAAGTTTCTCACCAGAGAACAACGAGTTAGCTCCAGCCATAAATGCCAATGCTTGATCCGAATCACTAAGTGATTCACGTCCTGCTGATAAGCGAATATAGCTGTGTGGCATAATGATACGAGCAACTGCGATAGTACGGATCCATTCCGTTACATCTAGTTTTTCGACATCAGCTAGTGGTGTTCCTTCGATTGGCACAAGCATATTAATCGGTACAGACTCAGGATGCACAGGCATGGTAGCGAGTTCATGCAATAAACCGATACGGTCATTACGACTTTCACCTAAGCCAACAATACCGCCACTACACACTTTCATGCCAGCTTGACGGACATGGTCTAATGTATTTAAACGGTCATCAAAAGTGCGCGTACTGATAATATGTGAGTAGTATTCACGTGATGTATCAAGATTATGATTGTAATAATCCAAGCCCGCATCTTTTAAACGTTCAGCTTGAGATTGATTTAACATGCCGAGAGTCATACAGGTTTCTAGACCTAAGGCTTTTACCTCACGTACCATTTCTAGGACGTATGGCATATCACGCTCGTGAGGGTTACGCCAAGCTGCACCCATACAGAAACGAGATGACCCAGAGTCTTTGGCTGCCTGTGCTTCACGAATTACCTTGTCAACTGCAATACGCTTTTCTGCTTCTAGTTTTGAGTCATAGCGTGCTGACTGGGAGCAATACTTGCAGTCTTCAGGACATTTACCCGTTTTGATTGAAAGAAGTGTGCTGACTTGAATCGTGTTTGCTTGAAAATGTTGGCGATGAACGCGTTGTGCTTCAAAAACTAAGTCTAAAAAAGGTTGATCATATAAAGCTTGGATTTCATCACGAGTCCAGTCATTACGTAGGGTCATTGTTATATCCATGATGATTGATTACAAAGATTGAGATTAATCATACAGAAATCGTGCCAAAGCCATAGGGCAAAAAACATCATTTTTCTATTTGATGAACAGTAGATTGCTGCAATTGTTGTTGAATTGCCCAATCAATATGTACATTTACAATCTCATCGTGCCAAGATTTTGCTTCTTGCAATTTGGCTATGATTTCATCTGAGTATGGCGCATTTCCGAGTCCGATTGCAATATTGCGTTTAAAGGATTGATAGCCTGTACGTCTGATTGGACTACCTTCTGTATTTGCTAGGAAAGTTGCCTCATCCCACCGCCAAATATCGAGTAAGCTGATATTATCTAAGCTGTGTCTAGGGTCAAAATCTGGAATTGTTGCCGTCTTCGCAAAGCCATTCCATGGACATATCAACTGACAATCATCGCAACCGAAAATTCGGTTTCCAATACCAGCACGATATTCTTCTGGAATAATACCTTTATATTCAATGGTTAAATATGCGATACATTTTCTGGCATCTAACATGTAGGGTTCAACAATCGCTTGAGTTGGACATATATCAATACAAGCAGTGCATGAACCGCAGTGTGCAGTTGCAGGCTGATCAAAAGGAAGTTCGAGAGAGGTAAATAACTCACCTAATACAAAGAAAGAGCCTGATTTTTTATGGATCAGTAACGTATGTTTTCCAGTCCACCCCATACCTGCACTTTCTGCCAGTGATTTTTCGAAAATTGGAGCTGAATCTGCAAAGGGGCGTGACTCAAAATCGCCCACTTTTTCTTTAATTCGATTGGCTAAGGTTTTGAGTCGTCCACGCATCACTTTATGGTAATCACGACCTCGTGCATAACGGGCGATAATCGCAGAATTGGGCTCTAATGGTACATAACGGGGCTTAGGGGATGCTACAAGATAGTTCATTCGCACACAGATAATGCTTTTTGTACCTGGAACAAGCAATGTTGGATCTGCGCGCTTTTCTAAGTTTTCTTCCAAATAGTGCATATCTGCATGATAGCCACGCTCCAAATATTCTTTAAAACGTGGTATTTGATCTTGAGCATCTGGTTTGGCAATGACACAATCAGAAAAGCCTAAGTCCAAAGCTTGTGCCTTTATCCAGCTTTTAAGCGCGTGGGGATCAAGCTGTTGAATCTCAATCTTTTGAGAAGCATTTTTGGAAGAGTGAGTAGAGGCCATAAACCGATAATAAGAGGAAAACCATGCAACGTTTAGTTTACCATAGCCCAGTTTATGATAGTCAAAGTATACAAGCATGGGAGCAACGATGGTTTGCTCAACAGAACGCTTCACTGGGGTTGATGCAACAAGCGGCTTGGTCAATAACGCAAAAATTAAATAAACAATTTCTAGCTCAAAAAATTAAACATATCGCAATTTGGTGTGGACAAGGTAATAACGCTGGTGATGGTTATTATATTGCTGTTTTTTTAAAGCAGCAGGGTTTTAAAGTGACTGTCTTTGCAACAGAGCTAGGACATTCTATTGATTTACAACAGGCATTTAATTATGCACAAAGCCAGCAAGTTGATATTCAAACGATTGACTATTTGCTGTCTGAACATGAAATAGGGCAAGAATTGCCAATATTTGACTGTCATATAGATGCATTATTTGGGATCGGGTTAAACCGAATGCTTGATCAAAAATGGCAAAACATCATTCAACTCTACAATCTGCAAATAGGCTTAAAAATATCGATTGATATCCCAAGTGGATTACATGCCAATACAGGACAAGCTTTGCCGTGTGCTATTCGAGCAGATCAGACTTTTACGCTATTGGGAAACAAAGCTGGCTTGTTTACAGGGCAAGGCAAAGAGTATGTTGGGCAATTACATTTAGTCAGCTTGATTCCCGTTGATAGTGAATTACAGTCGATTGCCTATTTGTCACCTAAAAAAGTCGTGCTGCCGAAACGTCAAGCCTTTGGACACAAAGGCAGCTATGGACATGTTCTCGTCATCGGTGGTCATGCTGATATGGGGGGAGCGGTGATCATGTCTGCTGAAGCTGCTTTTCATGCGGGGGCTGGAAAGGTAAGCGTTATTTGTCATGCTAAACACCATCAAGCGATTTTGGCGCGCTCTCCAAACATCATGGTTCGAGATATAAATGCCTTAGAACAAAAAGAGATTGAGCAATTACTAAAGCAAATCGATGCAGTCTGTTTTGGTATGGGTTTAGGACGTGATGAATGGGCTGAATTAATATATTTAAAATGGTTTGAATGCCTAAATCGGCATTCGCATTTACAAGTCGCACTTGATGCCGATGGACTCTGGTTTTTGGCCAAACATCCACAACAATTAAATGCTCATGTTTATGCAACTCCACATTCAGGCGAGGCTGCAACTTTATTGGGTTGCACTGCAACAGAGATTGAGCAAGATCGTATAGCTGCAATTTATCAGTTACGACAAAAATACTCAGGGCAATGGGTGCTGAAGGGCGCAGGGAGTCTAATTTTAGAGAATGAGTTATTTATCTGTACGCAGGGTAATGCAGGTATGGGTACAGGAGGCATGGGGGATGTATTGGCAGGCATGATTGCCAGTTTAAAAGCACAATTCCATGAGCAAGTCGCATTACATGAAATTGTCAGTTTACATGCACAGGCAGGGGATTTACTCGCTGAAAAGGGTATGAGAGGTTTGCAAGCACATGAAATGGGGAAAATGATTTATCATGTGGTGAATCAAGCCTTGTAAATTAACCTAACGCCGTCTAGTACTTGAGCGACTCCGACCACGTGCCATACCACCTAGTGCATTTAAAACGGCCAGTTTAGTCATACTTCCTGAGGCGTGAGCATGACAAATGGCTGCAGCCAGTGCATCCGCAGCATCGGCTTGTGGCTTAATGGTTAAGTTCAATAAGCGCATCACCATCATTTGTACTTGTTCTTTATCAGCAGCCCCATAACCTACAACAGACTGTTTAATCTGGCGTGCAGTATACTCAGCCACTTGTAGATCTAAATTTACTAAAGCTGCAATCGCTGCGCCACGTGCTTGACCAAGCTTTAACGCAGAATCTGGATTTTGCGCCATAAAGACTTGTTCTACAGCAGCCTCTGTAGGGCCATGAAATTTAACAATTCGCTCCACACCTGCAAAAATACGTTTTAAACGCTCAGGCATTTCTTGAGTCTCTGTTCGAATAGTTCCTGCATCTACAAAGCGGAGTTTATTACCGTCTTTTTCGATAATGCCATAACCTGTTAAGCGGGAACCAGGATCGATACCAATAATCAGTGACATGAAGCGCTATTAAAGTATAAGTGTGTTGCTATTGTTACATAGCCATTCTAGGACGGCACTCTTTTTTTGTAGAGTTTAGAATCGAAAAGAGAATAATTGATCAAAGATTCAATGCAATAGTTTTATTTTTGCTGATATCTCGATTAAAGCACTAATAAAAATATTCTTCAAAAAATGCTAGACAATGTAAAAAAAATCCCATATTCGTATTATTTTTAAACAATATTTTTAATATTTTACGAATTTTATAGAAAATGTTTGCATTAAATTTGATATGGGCGTATAAAGCTAACTCGCTGATGCGGGGTGGAGCAGTCTGGTAGCTCGTCGGGCTCATAACCCGAAGGTCGTTGGTTCAAATCCAACCCCCGCATCCAAATTAATTTTGCTCTGTGATGTATTGAAAGTAGTTGTTTGAACCATAAGTCAAACACATGCTACCTTAGCTTAAATAAACCTAAATATAGCTAAAATTATTAGATTCTAGAAATGTAGTATTCCTCTCTCATCTGTCTAGCATTGTAGTAAATTAAATCGATCACCTGAGCTCAGTAATGAGTATAGTGTGTTGAAAATTATTAATGAGTGGCGTATAGCCAAAGCCAGTAATGGCAATGAAATTTGTGTGAAAATCATCCCTTTGAAGCGTCAGCAAAATACGTTGAATGGTTCAAAATGGGTAGAAGTAGGTAAGAAAGTACTGTTAGAGTCTGGTCAAGAAGTTGACTTTAACTTGGACGGTAAAAGCTTTTATGCTTCGGTTAATCAGTTATATCGATTGACTTAGATGGTTTTTGTACTTGAAGTATCTATTTAATAAAGATAGATTGAGTTAAATCTAAATATCAAATCTAGATTTAACTCATAAATGAACAAAGTTTAAAAGGTTTAAAAAGTATGTCTGATACAGTTACTGGCACTGTGAAGTGGTTCAACGAAACTAAAGGTTTTGGTTTTATTCAGGCTGATTCAGGGCAAGACGTTTTTGCTCACTTCAGCGAAATCCAAAGCAATGGTTTTAAAGTTTTACATGAAGGACAACGTGTTTCGTTCGTTCTTGGCCAAGGTAAGAAAGGACCACAAGCGACTAGTATCTCTGTTATCTAATAGAAAATACTTTTAGCGAAAAAAGCCTGCATTTCGATGTAGGCTTTTTTGTTTTATTTTCTGTCCCGTCCTGAAATAAGTTTACCCCTTAAGAGGCTTATTTTATGGAATATGAAAAAGAACAACGAGTTAAACGAACACAACGAGATTACAGTTTTGCCTTTAAAATGCTGATTGTCCATGAGGTAGAAAAAGGGCAAATCACTTATAAACAAGCTCAAGCAAAATATGGTATTCAAGGAAGATCAACTGTGCTTACATGGTTACGTAAGTACGGACAACAAGATTGGACTTCTAAAGCTATGCCTTCCACTTCAAAACGCCAACTCACCCCTCAACAACGCATTCGCCAGTTGGAAAAACAATTAGCCGCAGAAAAGCTAAAAACTGAATTTATCCAAGATGTGATTTATCACATAGACAAAGAATGTGGGAGAGATCTTGGAAAAAAGTATACCGAGCACGTTTCAAAGATTGGCAAGCCCAAAGAAGACTAAATGTCTCACGTTATTGTGAGTGGATAGGAATCACCCGACAGGCTTACTATCAATCAGAAAAACGTGCTCAAATCAAAGCTCGGGAAACTCAGCAAGTACTTGAATTGGTTATGGAGTATCGTTATTTGATGCCAAGTATCGGTACGCGTAAACTCTATTGGCTGATCAAACCAAAATTGCTAGAACAAGGACTGAAGTTTGGTCGAGATCAGTTATTTAAAGTATTAAAAGAGAATGATTTATTGATACGCCCTAAACGTCGCTATACCAAAACTACAGATAGCAAACACTGGATGAAGAAACATCCTAATTTATTAAAGGATTATTCTCCAATACGGGCAAATGAAGTCTTTGTTAGTGATATTACCTATGTTGAAAGTGCAGAGGGTGTGCATTATCTATCACTTGTGACAGATGCCTATACCCGACAAATTAAAGGTTATAAGTTATCAAGTGATATGCGGGCAGAGAATGTTGTACAAGCCTTACATATGGCAATGAAGTCTATAAAAGATAGAGCAACAACCCTGATTCATCATTCAGATAGAGGTTCTCAATATTGCTCTGAATTATATCAATCGGCACTACAGCATTACGGTATAAGTCCCTCGATGACAGATGGAGGAGACTGTTACCAAAATGCTTTAGCAGAGCGAATCAATGGCATACTCAAACAGGAGTTCTTAACTACACGATGTAAAACGATGAAGGAGTTAGACCATTTAATTTCGGAATCTATAGTGATTTATAACTGCTACAGACCGCATTTAAGTTTAAATATGATTACTCCTAATCAGATGTATGAGAAAGCGAAAACCGAGCTAATTGCTTAACTCGGTTTGAAATGAAATACTGTCAATCTATTTCAGGACGGGACATTCTTACGATTTTTCGATAATAAACCTCAGAATAGACCATCATCTTAGACTAGATAGATATTGCGCAAAAAAAGTAAAGTCGTGTATAGTAAATATTAACTAGAAGAATAAGACTGCTGATTCAAAAAATCTTTTCATTTCGTAGTTTAGTCAAACCTTTCGTTTTTATCAGATTTCTTCTCAGGGTTTATGATTCCAAGTTGCTTGCTGCTAAGCACCCTCCATTTTTAAAAATAGGTTAAAGATATGTCTAATACTGTTACTGGTACAGTGAAGTGGTTCAACGAAACTAAAGGTTTTGGCTTTATTCATGCAGACTCTGGACAAGATGTTTTTGCACATTTCAGTGAAATTCAAAGTACTGGCTTTAAAGTTTTACATGAAGGTCAAAGAGTTACTTTTACGATCACTGATGGTAAGAAAGGGCCACAAGCAACAGGTATTACTGTTGTGCCTTAAAACACAGCAATAGCTTTAAAGAAGCCCGCGATTTGTGGGCTTCTTTGTGTTGATTATGCGAAAAATGATCGCAAGTGATGAGCTGGTTGTATTTAGCTTGATTACCAGCCACTGGCAACAGGTTTTTGGACAGGGTGGATTGGATAGGTAATTGTGACTAATTTAATATTACTACGGTCATAAAAAGTACTCCCTTGTATAAATAAGCAACTATTTACTGCTTTGGAGTTTAAGACGGCATTTATTTGAATCTTCTCAACTTTATATGAGGCATTGTGTTGAGAAGTATGAATGTTTTGATAATCTTGAGTTGTTCTATTCCATGGGATGTCAAAAAGTTTCTTCATACCACCACTGGCTGTTTTTCCTAACAAGTGATTTTCAACTGAGACTTTCAAAGGGTGTTGTATTTCACATTGTCTTTTTTCTTGAAAAGTTGGGCCATTACCGATGGCATACTTTCCACACATACAATTAATAGCCGCATTAGGATTTAAGTTGATAATAAAATCATCAATTTGAATAGATCCTTCAGTAAAACGTTTTGTTTTTTCAGTGATAGTGGGTTTTCCCATTGCGACAACACGATAAGCTACGAAGAGATCATTAGCGTTAATTTTTTTAGAGCTTAGTTTGTTACTATTGAGGGAGATATTGCTATTACCAAATTTTTTTAGGAGCGCAGATTCTACTTCTGCGGCGTAGCTGCTATCTGTTTTTATTGATATATTGCCGACACTGATTGCTTCATAGAGTACCTGAGTGTTCGCGGAAAGATCTAGCTCAGTTAAGTTTTTGACTGTAACGATTTTAATATCTTCTAATAAAATGCTTGTATGGTTTTGGGCTGTAGGTGATAAATTTAAGATCCTATAAAAATTACTTATTATTTCTACACCGAATTGAGTCTTGGAATCAATTGTTGTGTACGACTTGGTGGATATCAGGTTTTCTGGATTGGCTGCTTCACCTGTTGGACCAAAACCTTGTTGCCACTGTGCTCCAACGTTTACATCTTCTCTAGGGATATCCATAATTTTAAATCCCTTAAATTTTTCGAAGTTGCTCGCATTGTTTTCTATTTTCGGCAAAAGTGTGCAGCTAGACACAGCCAGCATTAAAGGTAAAATAATAATAGTTTTATTCATACACTTAACTTCTTTAACTGGCCTTTGCTATGTATTTATAGTGCACTGAATGTTAAGCTTTTTTCAAGTGACATAATTTATTTTTCGGACGAGTAGATTTGGGTTGTAGTGGATGATTGTGACAAATATTGTCACAAATGAATTAAATTTTTAAGAAAATACATTAAACGGGTATACGACCTTTTGCTAATTTCATTTCATTATTTTTTTAGGCAAATTAATAAGTGTAGTACATTTAAAGAGTGCTAAAGTGATGGAAAACTTAGAACCGTATGCTCATGGGTTTGAGCAAGAGATACATGTACATTGTTGTAAGCGATCTATGGGAACGTTGTTGTTTAGTCTAGTGATTTTGATTGCAACGAGTCTCTGAGAGATAAAGCATCTTCATGGTGCTTTTTATTTATGCAGTATTTCTATTCGTTGAATGAATGATCACCTATATTTATTTTTAATAATCGTGCTTTTTATTTAATATGTAAGGCTTATAGTAAAAGGAATAAGCCAATGGACATTATACAAATAAAAGATTTTTCTGCTGAAAAGGGATATACGAAAGCGATTATTGCAATGGATGAGTGGATAAGCGCAGCACCCTATTTTTATATGATTAAGGATCACTATTTAGTTGATGAGGCTATTCGGCTAGAGTATGTGATTATTCAGTAATTAAGCAAAACTATGAGTTTAGATCAGAAATAATACTTTCTGTTTCAAATCATAGACATAATAATTTATCATTTTTGATATCTTATTTTTTTCAAATTTAAGAATTCAAACTTATGAAAAAGATCTTATTTTTAGGTTTAATGATGACTTCACTTGCCGCATGTACATCTACACCAAGCAGTGAAATGACACCACCAAAAATTGGAATGGCGAATCCTGCAAGTAAATATTGTGTTGAACAGGGTGGTCAACTAGAAATTCGCAACGAAGCAAATGGACAAGTTGGTTACTGTAAACTACCAAATGGTCAAGTGGTTGAAGAGTGGGAGCTTTTCCGTGCGAGCCAGCCTAAATGTTTAGCTGATGAAGCACAAAAATTAGTTGGTCAAACGGGTTTAACGGAAGCACAAATTAAAGAAAAAACAAAATCTGAAATTGTACGTAGTATCGGACCAAATCAACCTGTAACGATGGACTATCGTGAAAATCGTGTTACGGTTACCGTAGATCCAAAATCTAAAAAGATTACCCATGCAAGTTGTGGTTAAAACATAAATCATTTATGGCTCTCAATTAAAAATATTTGATTGGGAGCTTTTTTATATCTGTGAAACATCGAAGACTTGATAAATCCAAAAAAGTACCCATCTCTTTAATTAGTTATTTTTTTATTTGCTGTACTGGCTTTACTTTTATAAACTCTGTGCTGCACATTTTTTCAACCTTCTGAGATAGACGAAGCTTTGACATGAATCTACTTCTTATCGTGGTATTTGGCACAATTGCTGAAGTTTTAGTATGGATCGGCGTGGGCGACCTTGTGGGGAGTATGTGGTACGTATTCTTCTGGTTTATTATCGCCTTCTTTATCGGTCTAAATATTATGCGTTCAAGCACGTCAAGTATTATGCCGCAATTACAACAAATGCAAATGACAGGGCAGCTTGGTAGTGATCCAGCAGTAACGAAAAAGATAGCACTGGCTATGTCTGGTTTCTTATTAATGATTCCAGGATTGATTTCAGATGTGTTAGCTGTACTTGTGCTTATTCCTGCTGTTCAAACAGGTCTTCGTAATGCATTAATGAAAACCATGGCAAAACGTCAGCAAGCGATGATGGATCAAATGATGAATGGAATGGGTGGCGGTGCTGCAGGACAAAATCCTTTTGCTGATATGATGCGCCAAATGCAAGAGATGCAAAGACAGCAAGGTAGCGGTCAGTATCAAGATTCAACCATCATTGATGGTGAAGCAAGAGAAGTAAAACCAGAGCAAAAGAAAATTGAATTTAAAGATGTAAATTAAAATATTGTTCCGTCCTGAAATAGATTGACAGTATTTCATTTAAAACCGAGTTAAGCAATTAGCTCGGTTTTCGCTTTCTCATACATCTGATTAGAAGTGATCATATTTAAACTTAAATGCGGTCTGTAGCAGTTATAAATCACTATAGATTTCGAAATTAAATGGTCTAACTCCTTTAATAAATTAGGATGTTTCTTCATCCAGTGTTTGCTATCTATAGTTTTGGTATAGCGACGTTTAGGGCGTATCAATAAATCATTCTCTTTTAATACCTTAAATAACTGATCTCGACCAAACTTCAGTCCTTGTTCTAGCAATTTTGGTTTGATCAGCCAATAGAGTTTACGCGTACCGATACTTGGCATCAAATAACGATACTCCATAACTAATTCAAGTACTTGCTGGGTTTCCTGAGCTTTGATTTGAGCACGTTTTTCTGATTGATAGTAAGCCTGTCGGGTGATTCCTATCCACTCACAATAACGTGAGACATTTAGTCTTCTTTGGGCTTGCCAATCTTTGAAACGTGCTCGGTATACTTTTTTCCAAGATCACTCCCACATTCTTTGTCTATGTGATAAATCACATCTTGGATAAATTCAGTTTTTAGCTTTTCTGCGGCTAATTGTTTTTCCAACTGGCGAATGCGTTGTTGAGGGGTGAGTTGGCGTTTTGAAGTGGAAGGCATAGCTTTAGAAGTCCAATCTTGTTGTCCGTACTTACGTAACCATGTAAGCACAGTTGATCTTCCTTGAATACCATATTTTGCTTGAGCTTGTTTATAAGTGATTTGCCCTTTTTCTACCTCATGGACAATCAGCATTTTAAAGGCAAAACTATAATCTCGTTGTGTTCGTTTAACTCGTTGTTCTTTTTCATATTCCATAAAATAAGCCTCTTAAGGGGTAAACTTATTTCAGGACGGGACAAAATTAGAATCAAAAAAGCCCAAACTTTAGTTTGGGCTTTTTTATTTATTGCTTATACAAGCCATGATCAACAAGATGCTGACGAAGGATTCGACGTAACTCAAGTATTGCTTCAGGCGTTTCTTGAATAGAATGTCCGCCATGCAAAACTTTTTCTGAAACTGCTCCATCTAAGTGAGCACTTTTATATGGGACGATTCCATCTGTGATGACATTTGGATCATCACTTTTAGTAATGTTGCCTAAAATAGAGTGGAACACTAGACCTTTTTCAGGTGGAACATCGGCAGTTAACTCCATAAATTTCGATTTTTTACTTAAATCACTAGGCCCATTTTGGATGACATCATTAGTCAGTGTTTTCACGAAATCTTTAAGATCCATATCATCACTGGTAAGTGTGTCTGCTAAAGTTGTGAGAAAAGTTGCAGGTAAACGGATAATTTTCCGCGCAGCTAAGGTAAACCAACGGTCAGCATAATCAGTTCCACGATGGGGTGACGCTAAGAAAACAGCTCGATTAAAGTTATGAATTGGTTTCATCTTTAATCGCTCACTAATAACAGGATGCTTTCTGAGCTGGGCTTGCTGACGGCTGGTCATCATTGCTAAAGCTTGTTTCGATAGATCTACATCACTTACCAGTAAACGGCTAATAATGCCGCCCATACTATGACCAATTAAAACAGCATCTTTTGCAGCAGCATCTCTAGGATTCAATGATGAAAAAGCCTGTTTCAATAATGCATAGGTTTGAAAGCGACTTTCTAAGATAGGCATATTGGTTGAATAGAAAACTTGCCATACTTGATAGTTTTCACGCAAAACTGGATCACCCATAATATCGTTGGTAACAGCAATCCATGCTTCAGGACTGCTCGCCAAACCATGTATTAATACGATAACTTTTTTATTCGGATTATAAGGTTCCAACATATAAAGATGTGGCATGGTGAGATGCTGGTCACGGTCAATCAACGAAAGATAAGCAGCTGCACCTAGATTGTTTTCTGCTAACCATAGGCCGTAAGGCGCAGAAAAGTTTGCGGCAAGTGAGTATGCTTTTCCTGCGATATTTACTCTTTCAGTGTTGTAAGGATCATAAACTTTAATTTCAAAATTTGGATTATTTAAAACATCTTCCACGCTGGCAGTTGCTTGTTTAGGTTGAGCAATGATTGTCGCTGCCAAATAACGTGCTTTATGAATATTTGGGTTGGTGCCATTTGGATATTTATAATTCAGAGGATCAAGAATATATTTATTTTCCCCACGATTGGCTTCTGAGGACGGGAAGACCGCCACAAAATCAGACCCAAAACCATCTCTGCGGTTAATGGCTCTTAACCCTGAAAAATTCATATTATAGCTAGAAACAAATTGTTCAAGCTGTTGAACATTTTGCAGGCGTTGATAAGATTCGATATCGATCGTATAGATACTTTTACCAATTTTAATTGTTGGGGTAATGGTTTTAGATGGATTTCGAAGACTGTGTACATTAACTAATTTGGTTAGTGCTTGATTATAGAAATCTCGAATTTGAACTTGTCGGTTATCAAAAATACGTTCTTGTGGTTGACGACTTGTTTTGAATAAATATGCATAGCTATATCGAATACTTTTATCTAAGGACTCAAGTTCTTGATCTAGACACTTTTCATAGTTTTGTTGAATGACTTTCTGTTCTTCTTCTTTACGATGTTTGCTTAGCTTGCTAATTTTACAATCCGAAGATTCAGATAATGACAATGCTTTAGCAAGATATAATTCGCTTGCAGTTGATAAGAGCTGTTCATCTAAAATTTGTGGGATTTTGTGTAAATCAGCGACACAGTCATTTGGTGTTTGGGTGCAGACTTTAGCTTCTTTACCAGACATGGAGAGGACATTCAGACTGGCTTCGCTTAATTTTTTTTGCGTTAAAATGCTATTACGTTCATTGGCGATGGTTACATTTATCGCTTGTTGCTTTAGACTGACGACTTGGCAACCACTCACCATGATTGCACTGAGTAGACTAACAATAAATAAAGATTTATTCGGTTGAAATGCAAACATGATGGATCAGCACGGTAGGCTTGGATGTTATTTATAATACGAAAAATTAATGTTTTTTCAATGTAAAAAAAATAGACTGCTCAGGGCAGTCTATTTGTTCAAGAAATAAAAAATTAATTCATCACTTGCCATACGTTCCAGCGCTTACCAGATTCAATTTCACGAATTAAACGATCTGCGACTTCAGCCTCATCAGGGAACTTAATTTTATAGTTTCTGAGAGTTTGAATTGCATTTCTTTTTTGCTCTAACCATAAATAGTTGTTTGCAGCAGAAAGATATGCTTCTTGTACACCGCCTTTAATTGCTTTATCTAAATAAGGGATAGCTTCGCGCTGACCACCACCTTCAGACAAGCCAAATCCAAACCAGAAATTGGTTTCAGGATCATTTGGACTCATCGCAAGAATACGTTGTGCATAGTTTAACGACTTGGAGGTGTATGATGTTCCTAGATCAAGGTTGCGTGCCATGACGCTGGCTTTAAATGCACGCGATAATACATCAAATGATGCATTCGGTTTTTCTGCGAGCGCATCCAGCTTATGTGTGATTTCTTTGAGCTTAGTTTCATAACCTTTACGTTCTTGGCGTTCAGTAAAACGTGGCGGATAGTGACGCGCTTTACCTTCGACAAGCTGTAAGAAATCATCAATCTCAGTCACATCAACTTCATTTTCACCCGCAAGCACTGCATATTTGACATTACGTTGTTTACTATCGATCGTCGGAATAATAATTTTGTTTACATCTAAAGTCATTGATTTAGATGGATCACTTTGAAGAGAAACTACCATTTTAGTCACTGGTTGTGCAGCAGCTTCTTTGATAGCTAACTCAAAACTCGGTGGTGCATCGTATTGAATTGGATTTAAAGCATAGAATGCTGGAGTAGGATCAGGTTCTTTAAATACAAATGGCTCAGCAACATTTTCTTTTTTTGTTGGGGCTACGCCACAAGCCGTTAGAAAAGTGGTTGAAAGTACAAGTAATGCCAAGGGCTTAAAATTCATGATCTACATCCATTAATTTTAGTAAGAGGATAAAAATGATTGGTTCCGCTAGTCTAGGAAAAGCGGAACCAACTTGCAATGTACGAGATGTTATATTTTTTTAACTTACTCAGTTTTAAAGGTTGTACTTTGCGCTTCACATTCACGACGTACTTCTTCGATGATTTTTAATTCTTCTTTACTATATGGTTGAGTTTTAGAATTCTGACCGTTAAAAGTCGGATCAAGCAGAGATAGTCTTTGGCAAAGTGTATTCATACGCTTTTCATTCTTTTGCATGCGATCAAGTAATACACGAATACCTTCTAGAATCGGATCGGATTGATCTTCCGTTGTCGCATACGGTTCGAAACCAATACTCTCTGCATAATCACGTCGCAAAGCTTCTTGTTCTGTCTGTTCTTTGGTGTTTTGTTGTTTAAAGATATAGCGGGCAGGACTACCCACCGCAGTAACGCCTGCTGGAACTTCCTTAGTAACAACAGCATTCGATCCAACTTTCGCACCCTTGTGAACTGTGAAAGGGCCTAAGATCTTCGCACCTGCACCAACCACCACACCATCTTCTAAGGTTGGATGACGCTTACCTTTATTCCATGTGGTACCACCCAGTGTAACGCCATGATATAGGGTGACGTCATTCCCAATCTCAGCAGTTTCACCAATCACGACCCCCATGCCATGATCAATGAAAAAGCGTTTACCAATTTTTGCACCAGGGTGAATTTCAATACCAGTGGCAAAACGGCTGAAAGAGGAGAGTAAACGTGCAGTCCCTTTAAACTCTTTTTTCCAGAGTTCATGCGCCATACGATGCATGATTAATGCATGAATTCCTGGGTAAGTGGTTAAAACTTCAAGCGTATTGCGTGCTGCAGGATCACGTGCAAATACAGCCTCAATATCTTCTTTAAGCTGTTTAATCATTTGTTATGATCCTCCGATTGAGATTTTTTCCATGAACCATTTGCCAAAGACTGTACACGACTAAAAACACCGCGTAATAAATGATATTCCATACGATCTAATTGTATCCTTCCGAATAAACGACGCAAGCGTAAAGGGAGTAAACGGGGATTATCAGGATCTAAAAACTCAATTTCAGTCAACATTTTCTCAAAATGAGGATAAAACTCTTCCATTTGCTGTTGGGTTACAAGCGGTTCGTCCCATTGCATGGTTTGCTGTTGTTTAAGTTGCATTTGCTCATTTGATGTGTCAACCACTGGACTGATTTGCTCCAGTGCCGCCATTCTTAACTCGTAGCATACAACTTGAATGGCTTGTGCGACATTTAACACACCATATTCAGGATTTACAGGAATTGTTAAATGATAATTGGCGAGGGCGAGCTCCTCATTTGTCAGACCACGGTCTTCACGACCAAAAACAATAGCAATGTTTTGCTGTTGTGACGCCGCGTGAAGTGCTTCTTTTGCTGCTGGTCTTACATCTAATAATGGCCACGGTATGGTACGACTACGAGCACTGGTTCCAAACACCAGATGACAATCTTGAATCGCTTGTTCGAGTGTTTCTACAATGTCGATATGTTCGATAAGATCTTGTGCGCCTGCTGCCAAGGCATCAATATCTGGGTGAGGATATGTTTTAGGTGCGACTAAAACTAATTTGGATAATCCCATGGTTTTCATCGCACGTAAAGCGCTACCAATATTTGCAGGGAGAGTTGTATTGACCATAACAATACGGACATGATCCAAAGGTTTGGTCATATTATTTTGCTCAAACTGATTCATATATCATCCAAATTTAAGAATATTGAGAAACTTCGGCTTGATAAAGATCCAAGGCTTCATCCATAGACATATTTTCAGGAGGTGTTGCGACAGTGCTAACTTTAGGTTTTTCAATTGCTTTGGCAGCTTTTGATTTCACTTGATATTCGATGAAAATAGCATCTTTTCCAAAATAATCACGTAATTTAGCGAGTAATTCATCTTGAGGGGCAACTTTCCATTGTGGTCCAAGATGTAATTCAGCATAGGCAAAGCTTTGCTCAATTTGTAACTGTAAACCAATATGTTGACTCATATCGACATTACAATACGGAAGCAGAATAGCTTGTAAATCTTTGGCTAAGGATTTGGTCATTAAATCAGGGCTTAGCTGTACTTGAATACTTTGAGCACGCTTTTGGCGGATATCATTTAAACTAAATGCTTTGCTTAAACGGGCCATTGGGCGATCATAGCCTTCACGTTCATAGATTTCGCCTTCAACTACAACGACTTGTTCGAGTCGAACAATATCTTTGTAACGTTGGAAACGTTCATGATTGCAACTGATTTCTACACGTGCAGTGCCATCATCTAAGGTGATCATAATTCGATTCGGGAAGTTAGCAATATCTACGACTAACCCTGCAAAAACAGTTGTGACCCCTCGACGTGTCGGTGTAAGTTCATTTAATTTGGCTGGAATAAAGGCTTTTAACTCTTGGCGATAAACATCAATCGGATGTCCTGTCAAATACAGTCCAAGCGTATCTTTTTCACCTTTTAAACGAACTTCATCAGACCAAGGCTTCACAGGTTTGGCTGGCTTTCGTTGAACTTCTTCAACTTCACCAAACAGATCCATAATTCCTGTTTCTCGGTTACTACGTGCTTGCTCAGCTGCTTGTACGGCTTCTGGAAGTTGCGTCATCAAGCTTGAGCGTTCTATGCCGAGACAATCTAATGCACCGGCACGGATAAGCGCTTCTAAGGTACGTTTGTTAATCTTTTTTAGGTCAATACGATGACAGAAATCGAATAAGTCTTTATATGGACCTTCTTTAATGCGTGAGTCGATCACAGACTGCATTGCCTGTTCGCCAACACCTTTAATCGCACCTAAACCGTAGACAATGGTACGTTCATCACTGGCATGGAAATGATATAAGGACATATTTACAGACGGAGGAAGTACTTCTAACTTATTGTTACGGCAGTCATCAATCAAGAACACGATACTGTCAGTGTTCTGCATTTCCGATGATAGTACCGCTGCCATAAATTCTGATGGATAGTGTGCTTTTAACCATGCGGTATGATAAGCAACCAGTGCATAGGCAGCCGCATGTGATTTGTTAAAACCATAGCCTGCGAACTTTTCCATGTAGTCAAAGATGTGGTTGGCTGTGGCTTCATCAATGTCTTTTTCGGCAGCACCTTTAATAAAGATTTGGCGTTGCTTTACCATTTCCTCAGGTTTCTTTTTACCCATTGCACGACGAAGTAAGTCAGCGCCGCCTAAGGTATAACCAGCACAGAATTGTGCTGCTTGCATTACCTGTTCTTGGTAAACCATGATGCCATAAGTCGGTTCTAAAACGCTTTCGAGTAATGGATGTAAATATTCAAACTCGCCACCGTGCATACGATGAATAAAGTCTGGAATTAGATCCATTGGACCCGGACGATATAAAGAAACGAAGGCAATAATTTCTTCAAATTTACTTGGTCTTGCTTCTTTAAGCATTTTTTTCATGCCGACGGATTCAAACTGGAATACCGCAGTCGTATTTGCTTCAGCAAAGACTAAGTATGCATCTTTATCGTCTAAAGGGACATTTGCAATTTCGAGAGGAGTTTCAGATTTGATTCGTTTATTAATATTCTGAACGGCATCCTCGATCACCGTGAGGTTCCGTAAACCCAAGAAGTCAAATTTGACGAGTCCTGCTGCCTCGACATCATCCTTGTCATATTGCGCTACACGGTTGGTACCATCTGGATCGCACAACACTGCAGAGTAATCGGTAATTTTTCCGGGAGCGATAACTACACCACCCGCGTGTTTACCTGTATTTCGTGTGATACCTTCAAGTTTAAGCGCCATTTCCCAGATTTCAGCCGCATCATCATTGTCTGGGTTGGATGGATTGGTAACGATATCTTTAAGTTGCGGCTCCATATCAATCGCAGTCGCTAGATCAACGCCAAGTGGTTTGGTTGGCACCATTTTTGAGATACGGTCCGCGAGTCCGTATGATTTACCCAAGACTCGTGCAACATCTCGAATAGCACCTTTTGCAGCCATGGTACCAAACGTTGCAATTTGGGAAACAGCTTGGCGACCATAGTTCTGAGCAACATATTCGATAACGCGATCTCGACCTGCAATACAGAAATCGACATCGAAATCGGGCATTGAAACACGTTCAGGGTTCAAGAAACGTTCAAAGAGTAGGTCATATCGGAGTGGATCGAGGTCGGTAATTTTTAAACTATATGCAACCAGTGAACCTGCACCAGAACCACGTCCCGGTCCGACAGGTACCCCATTGTTTTTTGCCCATTGGATGAAGTCCATAACGATGAGGAAGTAGCCGGGGAAACCCATTTTTAAGATGATATCAACTTCGTATTTGATTCGTTCATCATAGGGTTTTCGAATATCTTCCCAATCCTCATCACGCTCTGATATTGGATAAAGGTGGTTTAAGCGCTCCTCTAAACCTTGACGAGACAGATGCTCAAAATAGGTATCAATGGTATAACCATCAGGGATAGGGAAGTCTGGTAAGAAATAGGTTCCGAGTTGCAGTGCTACATTGCATCGCTGTGCGACGTAATATGTATTTTCAATTGCACTTGGAATATCTGAGAAAAGTTCAGACATTTGTTGCCCAGTTTTGAAATATTGTTCGGGACTATAGTTTTTGGGACGTTTATCATCACCGAGTACATAACCATCCGCAATGCAAACACGGGCTTCATGTGCGTAAAAGTCGTCTTTTTCAATAAAATGAATGTCATTATGCGCAACGACACCAATTTGGTATTTTGCGGCGAGTTTGACTGCTTCTTGGATAAAGTCTTCTTCACCCGCGCGTTCGGTACGTGTTAATGCTAGATAAACACGGTTACCAAATTTTTCTATCCATGCTTCTAATAAAGGTTCAGCTTTTTGTGGGTTTGAAGAGCAGAGCATTTTACCCACATCACTGTGTTGCCCAAGCAAGATAATCAAGTCTTCAGATTGTTCGAGTACCCATTCTTTTTGGACGCAAGGAATACTGAGTTGTTGCCCCTCGATAAAACCGCGGGACACAATTTCAGTCAGGTTTCTCCAACCTGTATTGCTCATTGCTAATAGTGTGGCGCGATGTTCAGCATCATTGAGTCGAATGACGCTGCCTAAAATCGGTTTAATTCCTTTCTTAAGGCATGCTTCATAGAACTTCACTGCAGCATGTAGGTTTGACAGGTCAGTTAATGCCAGAGCAGGCATTTCATCGTTTATAGCAGCTTTGACCAAATCGGGTATGCGAACAATCGACTCTGTAATCGAAAACTCTGTATGAATACCAAGATGAACAAACTGCATAGATCTATCCTTAACGCGACCGCCGATTATTCTAACACGCTCTGTCTATGGCTGTTGTCTAATATTTTTGCAATAAGATCATATCTGCTTTGTATTCGACTCAGAAACTAAAAAACCGATGTATATGCGATTTGATCATATACATCGGTTGAGTCGTTATGGACGTAAATTAATACTCCCAGAACATCCGTTGAATTTCTTTAGCATCATTGGTTTTAGTGAGTGCCAATGCCGCGAGAATGCGTGCTTTTTGTGGATCAAGATCATGTGCAGCTACCCAACCATATTTATCATCAGGTTGTTCAGCATTACGTAAAACAAAACCTTGAGCCACACGAGAAGAACGGATAATTTGAATCCCGTTATCATTGTGTAGTTGTTGTAAGGTTGGAACTAAATATTTTGCAACAGATCCATTACCCGTACCTGCGTTGATGATTGCTCGTGCTCCAGCTTTTGCATAAGCAAGATACGCATCAGGTTTCATAGAGTCTGAACCATATACGATTTGAACAACGGGTAGCTGTTCACCTTTAATATTTTCAATATTAAATTCTGATGCTTTGGTATGTCGTTTGATACTGTTTCTAAACCAATATGGTTTTCCTTCAACAACTGTTCCTAATGCCCCCCATTGACTAACAAAGGCATTGGTATGGATATTTATTCCTTTGGTCACATCTCGTGCAGCAAAGATTGAGTCATTCATCAGTACCAGTACGCCTTTATTTTTTGCTTCATCAGATGAAGCAAGGGCAACAGCACTATATAAATTAAGTGGTCCATCCGCAGAAAGAGCAGTAGATGGGCGCATTGAACCAACTAGAACAATCGGTTTGTCAGTATGGATAACAAGATTTAAAAAGAATGCAGTTTCTTCAAGTGTGTCTGAACCATGTGTAATCACAATCCCATTCACAGATGGTTTTTTAACTAAATCATTGACTTGACGTGCCAGCGATAAAAGCTCTTTATCGGTAATGTTTTCAGATGCAATTTGTAGGGCTTGGATACCACTGACATTTGCTAGATCTTTAATTTGAGGAACTGAGTTAATTAGTGTCTCTACAGGAACTTTTGCTGCTGTATAGGTTGCACTATTGGTTGAGCTTGCGCCTGCACCTGCGATCGTGCCACCTGTCGCCATAATAACGACATTATTTTTTGCATACAATGAAACTGAAGCTGCAAGTAGGGTACATGCTAATCCTAATGATTTAACCGTTTTAATCATCAATCACAATCCTGTTTTTTAGTTTTCCACCGAAGTGCTATGTCAAATCCGACATGACATCGGGAGCTATTATTTGAAGTTTTAGCATTTAAATCATTGGCAAAATTATTTTTTATTAGACCTTTGTCTAGAGTAAAAGTAGATTTGATTAAAGATTTAAGTGATTGAAGTGGTTTGAAAGAATTTTCTTATTAATTTAAATAATATTAGGTGCTTATTTTAATTTTTTTTGGGGTTTAATATAGATGCATCATCTTGGTGCAATTTTGTGTAATGACAGACGAACTATTCTAAAATTAAAAAAAGCAATGTCTTGTACAGACATTGCTTTAATTTTTTTGCTTAACGACGTGTGGCTAGGAAGCGACCTAAGCGATTAATTGCTTCACGAAGCTCATTTTCTGCAGGTAAAAATACCACACGGAAATGATCAGGCGTTGGCCAGTTGAAGCCTGTACCTTGCACGAGTAAAACCTTTTCTGCTTTTAATAAATCAAGCATTAACGCTTCATCATCTTCAACTGCGTACACTGTTGGATCAAGTTTAGGGAAACAGTACATTGCACCTTCTGGTTTAACACAACTTACACCAGGGATTTCGTTTAGCATTTCCCACGCAATATTACGTTGTTCATACAGGCGACCACCTGGACGTATTAAGTCATTGATCGATTGATAACCACCCAAAGCTGTTTGAATCGCATACTGGGCTTGATGGTTCGCACATAGACGCATCGAAGCCAACATGTCTAGACCTTCGATATAATCAGCAGCACGGGCCTTGTTACCTGTAATCGCCATCCAGCCTGCACGATAACCTGCAATACGATATGCTTTAGATAAGCCGTTAAACGACACACAGAGTTGATCGCCAGCCAATGCCGCAACTGAAACGTGTTCTATACCGTCATATATGATTTTGTCGTAAATCTCATCAGCAAATAAAATCAAATCATATTTTTTTGCCAAAGCAACGATTTGCGCCAAAACGTGACGAGGGTAGACTGAACCTGTTGGGTTATTTGGATTGATTACCACGATCCCACGTGTATTGGGCGTGATTTTACTCTCCATATCGGCAATATCAGGATACCAGTAGTTTTCCTCATCACATTTGTAGTGAATTGCTGTACCACCAGACAGATTCACTGCCGCTGTCCATAATGGATAGTCAGGCATCGGAACTAACATTTCATCGCCGTCGTCTAGCAAGCCTTGCATTGCCATAACGATAAGTTCTGAAACACCATTTCCAACATACACATCGTTGACGTGCATATCAAAGATGCCTTTCTGTTGGTAGTACTGGCAGATTGCCTTACGTGCAGGGAAAATACCTTTAGAATCGGTGTAACCAATTGCATTGGGTAAGTTTAAAGCAACGTCATTGATAATCTCTTGCGGTGCTTCAAAACCAAATGGTGCAGGGTTACCGATATTGAGCTTAATAATTTTGTGCCCTTGTTCTTCCATTTCATTGGCGGCTCGCAACACAGGTCCACGAATGTCGTAGCAAACATGCTCGAGCTTAGATGATTTCTTAATTTCTCGTGGCGTAGTGTTACTGATAACGGACATAATTCCATCCAATGTTTTGTAAGTTAAGAAAAAATAGATTACCGAAAACGCACAATCTATTTTGAAATTTCGCTAGAAATTTATCAAGGACTAGCGTAAATATGGAAAGCATGAAGCATGACATTGAATCTCATAGATTTAAAGGAGTTTTTTCATGGGAAAAGTCAATAAAACTGACCGAGAATGGCAAAGAGAGTTATCACCAGAAGAATATCGCATTACCCGTAAAAAGGGTACTGAGCCAGCGTTTACTGGACAATATTGGAATAGTAAACAAAAAGGGATTTATGTATGTCGTTGCTGTGGTGCGAAATTATTTTCTTCTGAAACTAAATATGACAGTGGCTCTGGTTGGCCAAGTTTTTATCGACCGATTGATAATTTAGCCATAGAGGAGCATGACGATTCTTCACATGGCATGGTTAGAACAGAAATTGTTTGCCATGATTGCGATGCACATTTAGGGCATGTGTTTGAAGATGGCCCAGAACCGACTGGATTACGCTATTGCGTAAATTCAGCATCATTACAACTTAAAACAGAAGAAAAAAATGACGAGGAAACTTACCCATGAGTAACATTTATCAGTTCGAAGCTGAGTTGTTAGAGGGAGAAATAAAAGCACTTTCTGATTACAAAGGAAAGGTGATGCTGATTGTGAATACAGCAAGTAAATGTGGTTTTACACCACAATTTGCGGGACTGGAGAAACTTTATGAAAAATATAAATCTCAAGGTTTAGAGGTATTAGGTTTTCCATGCAATCAGTTTGGTGGACAAGATCCAGGTACGAATAAGGAAATAGGGGCATTCTGCCAGCGTAATTATGGTGTTAATTTCCCCATGTTTGCCAAGGTAGACGTTAAAGGACCTGAAGCACATGTGATCTTCCGTTTCTTAACCCGTGAGGCAAAAGGAATTTTAGGTAGTCGTAATATCAAATGGAATTTCACTAAGTTCTTAGTTGGACGCAATGGTGAAGTTCTGGGGCGCTACGCACCAACAACTAAGCCAGAAGCTTTGGAAGCGGATATTGAAAAAGCATTAGCGAAGTCATAGATATTCCTATTGTTAAAAAAGACGGTAATGAAACCGTCTTTTTAATTTTTTACTAGGAAGTTTCTGTTGGTAAGGGTTTATTCTTTCTGAAGTTAAACAGCTTTTGATGAATATCATCAATAAACGTGTAAACTACGGGAATAACCAACAAGGATAAGAATGTACTGGTGATCAATCCGCCAATTACTGATATTGCCATGGGTGAGCGGAAACTCGGATCGGTTCCAATACCTAAAGCAATAGGCAACATTCCAGCACCCATTGCCAATGTGGTCATGATAATCGGTCGTGCACGTTTATGGCAGGCATCGAGTAAGGCATTGAAACGAGAGTAACCCTTTTCATTACGTGCAATGATGGCGTAATCAACCAATAAAATAGAGTTCTTACTTGCGATGCCCATTAGCATGATTAATCCAATTAGACTCGGCATGGAAAAGCTACTTTGGGCTAAAAGGAGTAAGACGAAAGCGCCGCCTAATGACAATGGTAATGCTACTAAAATGGTGATCGGCTGTAAGAAATCTTTAAATAAAAGTACTAACACCACATAGATACACAATACGCCTGTTAGCATGGCGAGACCAAAGCTAGAAAATAACTCTTGCATAACTTCTGCATCACCAATGTTAGTGCGTGTCACGCTCGGTGGCAGATTTTGCATGGTCGGTAATTGGTCAACTTGGGCTGCAATATCACCTAAAGGCTGATTGTTAAGTTCAATATTTAAATTGATATTACGCATACGATTAAAGCGATCAATTTGCGAAGGACCACTTTCAATATTGACTTCAGCAATAGTGCCGAGCATGACTGGGCCACGACTACCTTTGACAATAAGACGTTTCATCAACTCTTGATCCTGTCGAGCTGATAAAGGAAGTTTAATGACTACGGGAACTTGCCGTTGCGATAGATTTAGTTTTGCCAAGTTTTGATCAAAGTCACCCGCAGTCGCAATCCGAAGTGTCTCAGCAATATCGTAGGTGGTAACCCCTAGATCAGCGGCTTTTGCAAAGTCAGGACGGATCACTAGTTCTGGGCGAATTAATGCAGCACTTGAATTTACACTACCGATATTCGGAATCGTACGTAACTCTCTTTCCAATTGTCGAGCTGTTGAAATCAGTGCTTCGGGATCATCACCTGAAAGAGCCAATTGATATTGACTGTTGTTTCCAGCGATACCGACTTGAATCCTTGCACCTGGGAGAGGGGCAAGCCTTTGTCTGATTTGATCTTCGATTTGCTGAAGACTTGCACTACGATTTTTACGTTCAGTTGTTTGAATGGTTAAGGTTGCTTTACGTGGTTCAGTTGATGCACCACCAGCAAAGGGATCTGTACCTGCTGCACCGCCACCGATGGTGGTATATATACTTTTAATTTCAGGATGATCTTTAATTAAGTTGCGGGCGTATTCTGCAGTTTTTAATGTATCAGCAAACTGTGAACCCGGTGTTAATTCTAAGCGTACTTGGGTTTGTCCAGTATCTGGAGGCGGAACGAAACCAGTTGGTAGTAATGGAATAAGCATCAGTGAACCGATAAAAAACAGGATTGCACCAAATAAGGTGATCCAGCGATGGCGAATACACCAAGTCACCAATCGCATATATCTGCGCATGACTTGTCCATCATTTTCACGATCTTTGGCTAGTCCAGTTTCTCCTTGGTCATTTACAGAGCCATTCTGTAATGGGTGATCAATTTTTCCCACCCAAGGTTTTAGAATATAGGCTGCCATCATTGGGGTTAGCAAACGGGCCACAAGCAATGATGCAAAAATAGCAAGTGATGCTGTCCACCCAAATTGCACAAAGAATTTACCCGCAATACCACTCATAAAGGCAGTTGGTAAAAAGACGGCGATTAGGGTAAACGTTGTAGCAATGACTGCAAGACCAATCTCGTCAGCAGCCTCCATGGCAGCTTCATACGGAGTCTTGCCCATCCTCAGATGCCGAATAATATTTTCAATTTCTACAATTGCGTCATCGACTAAGATGCCGACAACCAAAGACATAGCCAATAAGGTGACAATATTTAAAGTAAAACCTAGATAATACATACCAATCATGGCAGGTAGAATTGAGAGTGGTAAGGCCGTTGCAGCAATAATTGTTGCGCGCCAATCACGTAAGAATAACCACACGACAAGTACAGCTAAAAGGGCACCTTCATAAAGTAGTGCCATTGAACCTTTATAGTTTTCTTCAACAGGTTGAACAAAGTTAAATGCCTCGGTGATTTCAAGATCAGGATGAGATGCTTTGAGTTTATCCAATGCAAGGATAACGCCTTTTTCAACATCAACTTCACTTGCGCCTTTGCTACGCGTGATTTCAAAACCAATCACTGGTTTTCCATTCAATAACGCAGCTGAGCGTCTCTCTGCAATACCATCATGAATCGTCGCAACTTGATCGAGCCGGATGTGGCGGCCGTCACTGAGTGCAATATCCATCGCACCAATTTCTGCTGCTGTTTGTACTGTAGCGATTGTACGGATCGACTGTTCACTGCCACCTATTTTGGTTTGTCCGCCTGAAGCATCTTGTTGGAGTAGACGTAGCTGACGACTGATATCGGTTGCCGTTGCATTGAGTGCGAGTAATTTTTCAGGATCTAACTCAACTTCAACTTGTCGTGTGACACCACCAACACGTGATACCGCACCAACTCCTTTCACTTGGAGCATGGCACGTGAAATATCATAGTCGACAAACCATGAGAGTGCTTCTTCATCCATTTTTGGAGATTGGATGGTGTAAGTTAAGATGGGTGAGCCAGATAAATTAATTTTACTGACAATTGGATCTCTTAAATCCGCAGGTAAATCTGAGCGTACTTGAGAAACCGCATTCCGTACATCATCTACGGCTTCTTGGAGTGGTTTTTCTAGTTGGAATTCGGCTGTGACGCTCACTACGCCATCTTGAATATTGGTATATTGATTTCTAAGGCCTTGTAAAGTTGCAATCGAGTTTTCAATTTTACGTGCAACTTCCGTTTCCAATTGTGGGGGAGCCGCGCCCGGAAGTGCTGCCGTCACGGTTACCATTGGAAGTTCAATATCGGGGAATTGTTGGATTTTCATCCAGTGAAAACATAACAAACCCGCTAAACCCAACATGATAAATAGTAAAATACTGGGAATCGGATTACGAATCGACCAAGCAGAAACATTCATCTTAACGCTCCTGCTGAGTAACAAGATTTTGACTAAGCGGTGTATCAGGAATTTCTTTCGCGATGCTCACGAGATCTCCATCACTTAAAAAGCCTGTACCCGATGAGACAACTTTGACATTTGCAGGTAAATCTAGAATCTCAACACGATTACCTAAACGACGTCCTATAGTTACTTTTTGCTGAGTCACACGGTTATGACGGTCAACTGTGAAAATGTAAGTAAAACCATCACGGAGTAATAATGCACTTTGAGGCAGAGTGAGTGCCGATTTTTCTCCCAGATTAAATTCACCCTTAACAAACATACCCATACGAACAGCTTGTGTCGAAGGTAAATCGACATACACAATCCCATAGCGTGTTTGTGGGTCGATAACAGGTGCGATCATTCGCACTTTACCTTTAATTTTCGGTTGAGTAGGGTCGGGAGAAATAATTTCAGCGCCCATACCTTGTCTTAGTTTATAGAGATCGGTTGTGGTTACTTCAGCCCGCCATTCTAAGCGGTGATCTCTAATTAACCTGAATAATTCTTGTCCTGTTTGAGCTAAAGACCCGACAGTTGCACTACGAGCAGAAATCACGCCGTTATCAGGGGAAACAACTTTGGTTTGGGTTAAACGCAATTCATTACTTTCAATTTGTGCCTTGGCTGCATCTAAGCGTGCTTGGGCGGTCGCTTGAGATGTTTGATATTGCGCAGACTCTTGAACTGAGATAGCGCCTGTATTTTTTAGCTGTTGAACACGTTTAAGATTAGCTGCTGCATCTGCAAGAACTGCTTGAGCTTCTGCATAACTGGCTTTGGATGCTGCAAGATCTGCACGAATCGTATCGCTATTTATTTCGGCTAAAATCTGTCCACGTTTAACCTGATCACCAACGTTAACATTGACTCGAGTGAGACGTTGACCAGATAACTCACTACCAATTACCACTTCTTGCCATGCGGCGACATTGCCATTGGCAGTAAAGCTTTGTTTCCAGTTTTGTAATACTGGCTCAACGACTGTTACTGTGAGTGCAGGTTTTTGCTCCGTCTTTTTAGCTGTGTTAGGCGGACTGTCGGTTGTAGATTTTTTAGTAGTCTCAGTAAACCTTAAGGTAATGAGAATAATGACCAAACCAACGATGATTGCAAATAAAAGCCAAACTTTTTTATTGGTTTTTTGAGAAGTTTGAGAAGCCATCTTTCCATAGTCATCAAATTGTGTGATGGCTAAGTATAGACCAAGATTTCAACAGATGGTCAAGTGTTCGATGTCAGATTTCAGTCTTGCCAGTAAACATTAGTAGAGGACGGTTTTTTTTACTCTATCTATATGATATTCATTCGTTTTATGAGTTTTTGAGGTTAAAGTGGCAATAAACGATTAAATACCACATTTTTCATGACAATTGTGGAGGTGAGGCGTTGTACGTTAGGTAGGGCTGACAAGCTATCATCATATAATTTTTGGAAACTTGCTAAGTCTTTGGTGACTACATGTAGGAGGTAATCTGGATTGCCAAATAGACGTTGAGCTTGCGTTACATTTGCGATTTCACTGACTTTTTCTTCAAAACTGGATAAAGCCTTTTTGTCCCCATCTTTTAAAGTGACGAAAATAATTGCTGAAAAGTTCAAACCAATTTTGGATGCTTCCAAATCTGCATGATAGCCTTTGATAATTCCTGATTCTTCCAGTGCTTTCACACGACGATGACATGGAGATAGGCTGAGTCCAACTCTTTCAGCCAATTCAGTGATAGATAATCGTCCATTTGCTTGTAGTTCAGCAATAATTCTCTTATCAATGCGATCCATTTAGAAGAAACTACCTTTTAATTTTAAATGTATAGAAGTAATTAGAATAACATTTTAATCATAAAAGCCTACTATCTCAAAGCAATATTTATCAATTGGTATAAATATCAAAGCTGAAAAATGACATGTTATTGAGGAATAGCGCTGCCTTATGGAATTAAGTGTGATATTCGCTTTTTGGAGTGTTTCAATTCTATTTGTGCTTACACCTGGTGCGGATTGGGCGTATGCGATTTTGGCAGGTATTGAGGGAAAGTTTGTTAGTACTGCCGTTACAGGATTGATTTTAGGGCATTTGATTGCAATTTTATGTGTTGCTGCAGGTGTAGGCTCACTCTTAAACCATTTTCCGATTCTTCTGACGGCAATGACAGTGTTAGGTGCGGGATATTTACTGTGGATGGGAGTTCATCTGTTATTGCAGCCAGCAACTATTTCACACACTGATGGACAAAATCAATCATTAATGAATGCTAAAGCATGGTTGATTAAAGGTGTGGGGATTAGCGGTTTAAATCCCAAAGTACTGCTTTTGTTTTTTGCGTTGTTACCACCATTTATACATCCCAAAATGGCACTTTCTCCAACTGTACAAATCATGATGTTAGGGATGATTCATTTACTGAGTTGCGCTGTGGTGTATATGTTAGTAGGCGTGGCAGCAAAAAAATTATTGAGAACACGACCAACAGCAGTAAAAATTGTGAGTCGTATTTCAGGTGGCTTGATGGTCCTGATTGCATTAATTTTAGTGGTCGGGCAAGTTTGAGAAAATGAAAATAGGAATCTATAGATAGATTATAGATTCCTTTGGTTATCTAAATTAAAGAATTGATTTTAATCGTTTAACCACTTCTTCACATTGTGCCAAATCTGCAACCAACGCCATTCGAACATGACCTTCGCCTGGATTACCTTGTTCAGTATCTCGAGAAAGATAACGACCAGGTAAAACTTTAATGTGGGCTTTTTCCATGAGCATTTTGGCAAAAGTTTCATCATTATCTACTTTTAACCAATAATAGAAGCCAGCATCTGGTTTTTGTAAAGGTAGCAGATGACCAAGCTCAGATTGGAATAAATCAAACTTAGCACGGTATTGTTGACGATTCTCTTCAACGTGTGCTTCGTCATTCCAAGCTGAAATGGATGCCAATTGATGCTGAACTGGCATTGCAGCGCCATGATAGGTGCGATATTGCAGATAAGGTTTTAATAAAGCTGCATCTCCAGCCACAAAACCAGAACGCATACCAGGCAAGTTGGAACGCTTAGAAAGTGAGTGAAATACGATGCAATTCTTGTAATCATCACGTCCCATTTCTGCGCAAACTTCTAATAGTCCAACAGGTGCTTGGTCAAACCAAAGTTCCGAATAACATTCATCAGATGCAATCACAAAATTATATTGATCTGACAAAGTGATTAATTTTTTAAATTGGTCTTTTGACAGTACGGTTCCCGTTGGATTACCTGGTGTACACACAAACAATAATGCTGTTTTTTCCCAAACTTCAGCTGGGACGGCATCAAAATCGCCTAAATAGCCATTTTCTTCAGTGCAATTGATGAAATAAGGTTTAGCACCTGCAAGTAGTGCAGCGCCTTCGTATATTTGATAGAACGGATTTGGCATCACGATATAAGCTTGATCTTCACGTTTGATGAGTGATTGCACAAACGAAAAAATACCTTCACGTGTTCCAGAGACAGGCAGAATATGATCTTCTGCACTGATAGTGTTCAATTGAAAACGGTTTGTTAGCCATTGTGCAATACTTTGGCGCAACTCAGGTAAACCTTTACTATTTGGGTATGTAGATAAATGCGCGAAATTTTCAATAATGGCTTGTTTAACGAACTCAGGTGCTGGATGTTTTGGTTCACCAATTGAGAGTGGAATCAATGGTAAGTTGGCAGGTTGCACATCTTTAAAAAGTTGATTTAACTTTTCAAAAGGATAAGGATGCAATAGAGACAAGCTTGAGTTCATTTAAACGTTACCCAATGTAAGAATGAAAATTCCCCCTTTTTGAAAAGGGGATGCGGAGCTATAACTCCGCAAAGTGTTTTTAAGATGGATTGCAAATTTGATTAGAAGCCTCATCCAATGCTGCTTTTAATGTTTCAGCAAAAGCTTTGACTTCTTCATCGGTGAGCAATACACCATTTTTCTTGGTGACAAAGAAAATATCTTCTGCGCGTTCACCAAGCGTTGCAATTTTGGCCGAATGTATATCTAAGCCTTGCAACATGAATAAGCCACCAATACGAGCCAGTAAACCCGGTTGATCAAGTGTGGAAATTTCAACCATATGCTGCTGTAAGGCTGGATTAAGTACAATATCAACCGTGTTTTGTATATCGAAATGACGTAAATGGCGCGGAATACGACGTTGCATGATGCCTGGATACTGATCTGGATGACTCAATGCTTCAACTAGGGCTGCCTTAACTTTGCATTCACGTTGGGGGTCTGTGAGTAATGTACCAAAACGATCGAGTACCAAGTAAGTATCCAAACTAAACGAGGTTGATGCAGTGATAATACGTGCATCTTGTACGTCTAGATTCATTCGGTCAAGTACAGCTACCGTTGTTGCAAATAAGTTCGGTTGATCGCGTGTATAAATAAAGATCTGAACCGCATCATCAGCAGCGTTACGGTGTGCACGGAGTAGAACCAAAGGTTCTGGATTATCACCATGTTGTAATATTGCTTGAGTGTGCCATGCGATTTCATTGGCAGACTCTTTCACAAAGTATTCGTCGCCAAGTTTTTGCCAAACTTTTTCAACTTCAGCGAGGGAGAAATCATTGACTAGTAATTCACTGGCGGCGAATTTAGTGTCTTCAATCAGCATTTGATAATCAACAGGGCGACCTAGACCAGAGCGAATTACATCGCGTGAATAAGTATAAAGTTGACGCATGAGCGAAGCACGCCAAGTATTCCAAAGTTTTGGATTAGTTGCATTGATATCTGCTACAGTTAGTGTATAGAGATAATCAAGATGCTCCATATCACCGACTTTTTCGGCGAACTCTTTTACTTCATCAGGGTCGGAAATATCTTTTTTCTGTGCAGTAAGTGACATGAGTAGGTGATTATTGATCAACCATGCAACCAGTTTGCATTCACGTTCAGTAAAACCATGAGTGCGACAGAATTCGATGGCATCGAGTGCACCGAGTTCACTATGATCACCACCACGCCCTTTTGCAATATCATGGAAAATTGCGGCTAGATAAACAATGTCATGGCGTGCAATTCGTTGGAAAACGGAGCTTACAACAGGGAATTCTTTGGCAAATTCAGGTTCTTTAAAGCGACTTAGATTACGTAGTAGCAATAAAGTATGTGCATCGACGGTATAAATATGGAATAAATCGTATTGCATTAATCCGGTGATTTGTCCAAAAGCTGGAATGTAATTACCCAATACACCATAACGTTTCATTGAAACCATTGTTTCATATAGACGATGCGGTGATCGAATAATAGACATGAATAGTGCTTGGTGTACAGGATTGTCACGGAAACGTTGGTCAATACGTTTTGCAGCAAGTACTAACAAACGTAGAGTACGTGCACGTATACCGGTAATTTCAGGTCGGTTTGCCAGTAAATAGAATAATTCTAAAATAGCACTCGGTTCTTCTGAGAACACTTTGTGATGTTGTACTGCTAATTTGCCATCTACGATTTTAAAACGTTCATTAATATCGATAATGTGACGTTCATAGTCTGGTAAACGAGGGGTAATTACGGATTCATTAAAATACGCCAGTAGCATTTCATTCAGGGTAGAGACCTGTTGCGCTGTGCGATAATAACGCTTCATAAATTGTTCAACTGCAAAGTTTACAGGTTGACCTTCTTCTCGCACATAACCAAATTTTGCAGCAATATCTCTCTGATATTCAAACAATAAGCGGTTTTCATCACGTTTGGCGAGGCGATGTAAATGGGTGCGAATTTCCCACAAAAAACTTTCCGCTTCTTCTAATACCGCTAGTTCGAACTCAGTAATAAAACCAAGATGTACAAGATCATAAATACGGTTTACACGGAAATGACGTTTTGCAATCCAACCGATTTGATTAATATCTCGAATACCACCGGGTGCATTTTTAATATCAGGTTCTAAATTACTTTCTGTATTGTTATGTTGAGCATAGCGTTTTGCTTGTTCTTGCATTTTTGCGTCATAGAACGTTTGATCCGTCCATGTTTGCGCAACAATTCGACGAGGCCATTTTGCAAGTTGTTCATTGCCAGTAATTAAACGAGCCTCAATCAATGTTGTTGCAACGGTTAAGTCATTACTCGCTTGTTCAACACAGTTTTGAATGGTGCGGACACTAATGCCCGGTTTGAAGTTGCCGACATCCCAAAGTGATGAAATAAATGTGGAAATAAGTTTCTCTTGATCTTCACTTATTTCATCTTCAGATAGAATCATGATATCCGTATCGGAATACGGAAGCATCTCATGGCGACCATAACCACCAACAGCAAATAAACCCAATTCAGTTTGATCTAATCCAGCATGATTCCAAAGGAATATAAGTGCTTCATCGATAGAATTTGATCTTGCTTTGATGACATCACGAATCGACTGACCATTTTCATAGCTCTCTTGTAACTGCTTTTCTACATCTGTTCGCCATTGATTAATAGCTTGAATGTCATGATGACTGGTCACGTAGTTTAGCAATGGAGATGTATTGATCATGAAAATGGGTCTTCTATCAAAGTCCCTCTTGATTGCAAGAGGGGTTAGGATTATTTAAGCGTTTGTTTCTACACTCACTTGGTCAGCTGCTTGTTGTGCTAACTCACGTGCCAAATCTGTGGTTTCAGCACGTGCAGTCGCCACGCCCATGCGACGACGTTTAAAGCCTTCTGGTTTACCAAATAGACGCAAGTCCGTGTTCGGGTTTGCTAAAGCAAGATTTACGCCAGAGAAGCTTAAGTTGTTTGCATCCACACCTGCATAAATCACTGCGCTCGCCGCAGTACTATGACGTGCTGTATTCACAGGTAAACCTAAGATTGCACGCGCATGTAACTCAAATTCACTTTGAAATTGAGAAGCTAAAGTTACAAGACCAGTATCATGTGGACGAGGAGATACCTCACTAAACCAGACTTGATCACCTTTGATGAATAACTCTACACCAAAAATACCACAGCCGCCCAATGCTGTAGTGACTTTATTGGCAATGCGTTTTGACTCTTGTAATGCAGTTGCTGTCATCGGTTGAGGCTGCCAACTTTCTACATAGTCACCAGCATCTTGACGGTGACCGATTGGATCACAGTAATGGGTCTCGATCTCACCTGTTTCAGGATTTTTGGCGCGTACTGTCAGTAAGGTAATCTCAAAATCGAAATCAATTTGCGATTCAACAATAACTGTGCCTTGATTGACACGTCCACCTTGCATTGCATATTCCCATGCTGCATCAACTTCATTGAAGCTTTTTACGCGAGACTGACCTTTACCAGATGAAGACATTACAGGTTTTACAAAGTTTGGATAGCCAATATCATCACAGGCAGCGCGGAAGCTTTCAAGGGTGTTGGCAAAACGATAAGCGGAAGTTGGTAAACCAAGTTCCTCTGCTGCTAAACGACGAATACCTTCTCGGTTCATGGTCAAGTTAACAGCTTTTGCAGAAGGAATTACAGTTGCTATTTCATTTTGTTCAATCTCAACGAGTACTTCAGTTGCAATCGCTTCGATTTCAGGAACAATTAAATTAGGTTGAATTGTTTCGATAAGTTTTTTTAATTCAGCAGGATCAGCCATATTGAGCGTATAAGCGTAATGCGCTACTTGCATTGCAGGTGCATGATCATAGCGATCGGCAGCATGGACTTCGACACCTAAGCGCTGTAGAGAAATAACAACTTCTTTACCTAGCTCTCCAGAACCTAACAGTAAAACCTTAAATGCAGAAGATTGAAGTGGAGTTCCTAGAGTGACGCTCATGCGAATAATCCTATCCTGAGTAATTTGTGTTTAAGCATAGCAGAACTTTTTATGGAATTAAGCTTGTGTTAGACAAAAAACATGGTTTTTGTTAGACAAAAAAGAATGATCTAAATACCCGCAATCTGCTTAGACATTGACATCATAATTCAGTTCTAATTCATCAGCATTTTTTCCACGAATCCCCCAATGACTTTTCGGTGTTTCAAAAATAGTAATTTCAATATCTTGTGGTGATATATCACACAAGTTTTGGATATTTGAAAATATGGTTTGAATGAGTTTTTGTTTTGCCTTGATTGATCGGCCTTCAAACATGGAAATTTCAATAATGACGTAATGATCGCTGCGATCATCTGGATAAACAAAGTTTTCTGGTTCCATAGGAATAAAGCGCTGAAACTTCTTTTCAATTGGATAAGCTAAACTTGTCACTAATGCTTGATGAATGGCTTCAGACAATCTCGGTCTAAATTGCGTGATCGTTTGATTTAATGCATAAATTTTTATTTGTGACATAAGTAATTTACTCCATAAGTTATAACAGTTTATGTAAGATTTGAAATGATGCTTTATACCTTCTTTATTCTTTTTCACATATTGAGAGTAACAAAAGAAATTGTTGTTAAAAGATGATGATTGGGAAGAGGTAATTTAAGAGAATAAGTCAACATACTACATCAGTCCAGTCATTGGTTCGCTGGTATGATTGATAAATCAGTAACAAAGATTGAGAATTATTTCTAAATTGACTAGCATTAGTCGCAAAAGTTTTGGTGACCATTTTCAGATGTTAAAGAAAAAAAGCTGTATCAGCGCAACGGTGTTATGTACCCCCTTATTACTTATTGCATGTGGTAATGGGAATAATGAACCTGAAAAAAAGGTTGAGATCAAACCTGCGCCGAAACTGACAAATGACGCAACTGCATATGCAAATGCAGCTTGGCAATTAATCAATGAGATTGATCCACTTGTTTATGACAAGAAAATCGATGAAATAGAAGAAAAAGTACGAAAGCCGCTGCGCCAATTGAGCACTGATTGGCGAATCAATGTCAAAATGACGGATTCAGTCACAGAAGGGAAATATGCGCTGTGCCGTAAAGCGCTTACTAGTCTAGATAGTTGGGCTAGAGATGTACTCGCCAATGCCAACAGCGCAACTCAAAAGCAAGCAGACTATGAAAGAGACAAAAACCAGTGTAAAGGTGCAATTGATAATCCAGCACTAGGGAATACCTCGCCCAAATAACTCACTATTGCTAAGGTTATAAGTTGTAAATAAATAGTCCTGAAATTTTTATTGAAAAGATTGACTCATAGCCATGGAGAACGTAGGATAAATTTCCTAAATTACGTAAGGAACCTGTGGTTAAAAGCCAAGTTCTCATATGGATACTCCCAGTTTAATTTCAGAAACTTTTGGACAAATTTCTTTTGCTTCCGCCCTTAGCGGTGATGCATTACTTTTATTGCTATATGTTTTTTTAGCATTATTTTTTTCTTTTTTATGTTCGATTGCAGAAGCAACATTACTCTGTATTACGCCAAGTTATATTGCTGGTTTAAAGGAAACTGATCCTAAAAAAGCTGAACAGTTAAGACGTTTAAAAGAAGATAATATAGATCAATCCTTGGCTGCGATTCTAACCGTAAATACCATAGCTCATACTGTCGGTGCGATAGGTGCTGGTGCTAAGGCGATCTCAGTATTTGGTCAAGTGTGGTTCGGTGTTTTCTCCGCAGTCATGACCTTGTTGATTCTGTTCCTTTCAGAAATCATTCCTAAAACACTTGGTGCTGTATATTGGCGTCAATTGGCCTCCTTTACAGGTATTTATGTCAATTTCCTTATTAAAACCATGTACCCATTAATTGTAGTTTCAGAAAAGTTAACCAAACTCATTTCTGGCGATAAAAAAGCGCAACAATTCAGTCGTGATGAGTTCGTAGCGATGGCGGGTATTGGTAAAGAAGAAGGGATGTTAAATGATCGAGAGTCTAAAATTATTAGAAACCTCTTTTTATTCAAATCATTTGATGCCAGTACGGTAATGACACCGAGAATTGTTGTTTCAGCCTTACAAAAAGATCTAACGGTTGATGAAGCACTTGCGATACCAACTGTCTCAAATTTTTCACGCCTACCAATCTATGAAGATGATCTAGATAGCGTAGTGGGTTTTGTGTTACGTGAAGATTTGTTAGTGGCGAAGAACAAAGAACAGGGTGAACATCCAATTAATGAATTTCGTCGTGAATTGATCACAGTCATGGCAAAGACCCCTTTATCTAGATTAATGGAAATCTTATTGGAACAACGACAACATATTGCTTTGGTCGTTGGCGAATATGGAGATACCAAAGGTGTGGTGACCTTAGAGGATGTTGTTGAAACGCTCTTAGGGATCGAAATTCTTGATGAAGGTGACAAAGTCGAGGATATGCAAAAATTGGCAAGACAGCTTTGGGAAAAGCGTGTTGGAAAGATGGGGATTCATTTAGAGTCGCCATTTAAATAGATTTTTTAAATCTGTGTCGATAGCTTGTTGGCATTGAACTGTGAATCTATAACCTGTGTAATCGTTTTTAAACAATACTTACATTACACAGGTTTTAATCAATTAAAGTACCTTTTGTAGATAATAATTTTAATTTATTTAAATCAATCACCTGTATTTTTTTGAAGCCCAATTGAATCACGCCTTGTTTTTCGAAGTGGTTAAGTTCTTGATTCACCGTTTGTCTAGACACGGTGAGCATATTGGCTAGTTGATCTTGTGATATTTGAATATTCAAATCGTTAATAGCAGCCCGATTACCATAACCTTCTAATATAAATAATAAGCGTTGAGCAAGACGCTGGCTGATCGTTTGAGTTTGAATTGCAATTTGCTCTAAAAAAACATAACGAAGTTTTTGACTGGTTAATAAGGCGAAGTAGTACCAATAATACGGATTTTTTAATAAGAACTCTTTTAGAGGCTCTCCGGGAATTTGCAGAACAACGCTTTTTTTAAGTGCTATCGCATCATGTGATCGCGGTTGGTTATCGATTAAAGAGATTTCACCAAACCACATGATTGGCTCAGCAATTGCAGCAATTGCCTCATTACCATTTACATCGATGTAACCCAAGCTAATTGAACCTTCAAGCACACCATATACGCCATCAAATTGATCTTGGGCATGGAATACAGCGGCATTTTTTTCAATGACGAGTTTTTTACCGTGCTCAATAACAAATTGCTGAAAAGGTTCTGTAAGCTGACTAAACCAAGCGTTTTGCTGCAAATGGCGAATATAAATTGGATCTAACACGATGTTTCCTTTCTCAAAATTTAGTTCCATTTGTCAGCTACATGACAACTTTGTCTTTTGTTTTCTTATAGATTAATAACATATAGAAGTAATCGGAGAAATGAGAAATGACAAATTTGGAACGTCTACTAAGTCAATACGCGGCTTATCACTTAGATCGAAATAATATTTTGACCCATTTTATAGGGATTCCTTTAATTGTTTTTTCAATTTTATGCTTAACTGCTCGCGCTGACGTGGAAATTTCTAGCGTTTCAGTGACTTTGGCATCGATACTGATCCTATTAAGTACGATTTACTATATTTCACTGGATAAGCTATTTGGGATTTTAATGCTGATTATATTTATTGCAGTATATCCACTTGCAGTCAAAATAGCAGCATTACCGATGTGGAGTTGGTTAGGAGCAAGTATTGGTATTTTCGTAGTGGGTTGGGTATTTCAATTCATTGGGCATTATTTTGAGAAGAAAAAACCTGCATTTGTTGATGATTTGATTGGTTTAGCCATCGGACCATTGTTTGTTTTAGCTGAATTTATTTTTATGCTGGGTTTCCGCAAACCATTACATCAGCGTATTTTAAAAGAAGCACAAATGAAACGTGCGACAATGGATATCAAGTCTCAAGCAGTCGCTTGATGAGCTGGACTCACATATACCAAGCCAAGTTGATCAAACTTGGCTTTTTTAGTAGATAAAACATTAAGCAGCAATTTTATTTTTAAGGAATTATAAGTGAAATGGTAGTTAATAGTTTTAAAATTTTGAGTAGTTAAAGGTTATTAGATGTAATGGGAAATTAATTCTGCTATAAACTCATCATATCAAACCTAGAAATGAAGTGTTGATTGAATATGGCTTATGATCAATTAATTAAAATGGTAACTAATTTTTATTCAAGAGAGTCAGTTAGAAAGATATATGAGGATGAAGCAGAGCGATTAGAGAAATTTATAGAACAAACAGAAAAAATAAATGCAGAGACCAATAAAGATTTAAATAGTCTTAGGTTAAATGCTCAAGTACGAAGTTTAACTGGAGCTAAAAAACCTAATTACCACGAATTTATCCTTTTTAGTCAATATTTTGATGTGAACTCTGTGTTTCTAGATTATCCTGTGTTCTCTAGGCATAGAGTTTGTTTTAAGCTAGCTATTTCCTCTGACAAGAAAAGAATAACTCGAATAATTGTTAATAAAGATACAGTTCAAGAGGTTCTTGATAATAATACTAAAGCAATAGGATATTTCATACTTTATATTTTTTTCCAAGTATTTTTGTTCAACCCGTTTCTAGAAAAATGGTTGCTAAATACATGGCATCTACCTAAAGTAGTTGTTGGGGTTATTCTTGGAGGAGTTATTCTATTTTTTATTTCAGTTATTTTAAGAATTCAATTCGATAATGAGAACTTAAATGATTTTGTTAAAAAGTTGAATCATAAGGAAAAGAAGGAAATTTCTACTAATTTAAGATTTATAGACAACTTAAAAAGTTTCTACGCCTCTAAGTATTCGAAGTAAGTTATTTTCTTCATCAGCAATGATGAAGTTTTTACAGAAAAAGGTGAAAATAAAAAACCGCCAATCAGGTCAAATTGGCGGTTTGGAAATCAAAACTTTGATTTATACGTTGAAGCGGAAGTGAAGAACATCACCGTCTTGAACGACATAAGTTTTACCTTCTAGACGCCATTTTCCTGCTTCTTTCGCGCCGTTTTCACCGTTGTATTGAATAAAGTCATCGTAAGAAATACATTCAGCACGAATAAAACCTTTTTCAAAATCAGTGTGGATCACACCAGCAGCTTGTGGCGCAGTCGCACCCACTTTAACTGTCCAAGCACGAACTTCTTGTACACCCGCAGTGAAGTAAGTTTGTAAGCCAAGTAAGCTATAACCTGCACGAATCACCACGTTTAAGCCTGGTTCTTCCATGCCCATTGCTTCCAAAAATTCAGCGCGATCTTCATCTTCTAATAATGAAATTTCAGCTTCGATCTGATTGCAAAGCGGTACAACGATTGCATTTTCTTCAGCAGCAAGTTTTTTTACTGCGTCAAGATGTGGGTTATTTTCAAAACCATCTTCTGCAACGTTAGCAATATACATAGTTGGTTTAAGTGTCATTAAACCGAAACCGCGTACCGCTTTACGTTCGTCATCAGAAAGGTCAGCGGCACGTGCAGGTTTACCTTCGTCAAGCAAAGGTTGGATCTTTTCTAAAGCTGCTTTGGTAGCGATTGCTTCTTTATCACCACCTTTGGCTGCTTTAGTTAAGCGCAATAATGCTTTTGCAACAGTATCAAGGTCAGCAAGTGCGAGTTCAGTATTGATGGTTGCGATATCATCTAATGGGTCAATTTTACCATTTACATGAATCACGTTTTCATCTTCGAAACAACGTACTACGTGTGCGATTGCATCAGTTTCACGGATGTTTGCAAGGAATTGGTTACCCAAACCTTCACCTTTTGAAGCACCAGCAACCAAACCTGCGATATCAACGAATTCCATGGTAGTAGGAATAACACGTTGTGGTTTAACAATTGCTGTAAGTTTGTCTAAACGTGGATCTGGAACAGGGACAATGCCTGTGTTTGGTTCAATGGTACAGAACGGAAAGTTTTCAGCAGCAATCGCTGCCTTTGTTAATGCATTAAATAATGTAGATTTACCTACGTTTGGCAGACCAACAATACCGCAATTAAAACCCATGAAACCACTCACAAATGTGTTATTTAAAAATTGCTGCTGATTTTACATGAAAGCCATGACAAAGTCAGGTCATGGCGAGTGCGGTTTTTTATTTCGAGCTTAAACTTTGCGTTTATCGAGTTGTTTAGCAATATTATCACCTGTCGTTTGTACCAACATAACCAAAACAATCAGAACTAAAATCACTGCCAGCATGACTTGCATATCAAAACGCTGATAGCCATAACGATAGGCAATATCACCGAGCCCACCTGCACCAATCGCACCTGCAATGGCAGAGGAACTGATCATGGTGACAATGGTCACGGTAAAACCTGCAACAATGCCCGGTAAAGCTTCAGGAAGTAACACATGCCAAAGGATCTGTTTACGATTACAGCCCATAGCTTGTGCTGCTTCAATTAAACCTTGATCCACTTCACGTAGACTGACCTCTGCAATTCGAGCAAAGAATGGAATTGCGGCAATGGTCAAAGGCACAATTGCGGCTAAGACACCGTAACTGGTTCCAACAATCCAGCGGGTAAATGGAATCAAAGCCACCATTAAAATCAGAAAGGGTACAGAACGGGTAATATTAATCACCCAGCCTAAAGACTGATTGATTTTCTTGGAAGGATAAATCCCAAAATCAGCAGTACTCACTAAAATTAAGGCGATCGGCAGACCAATCAAAAAGGCGAGAATCGCTGAAATACCAACCATGATTAAAGTATCGGTGGTTCCTGTCAGTAATAGATCAATGAGTTGATTGTACATAACCGATCACCTCAAGTTGTGTAATGGCAGGATGTTTTTCAGATTGTGAGTGGTTGAGATCAAAGTCGAGATTGCGAATCCCGATGATTAGTGAACCGATGGTACGTTGCTGAATGGTATCTATCTGACTGTAATACACCTGAACGGGGCTATTAAAGCCATCCAATAGTTCATATAAATCAGGCACTGATTTCGATTCACTGACATATTTCAATTTTAAAATCTGATGCGTACTCTGAGGCAGAATGGTTTGGCTCAACTCAAAGGGTAAATTCACCTGTTCAAAGTTGAGTAACTCCTTTGTGATTTGTTGTTGCGGATTGGAAAATACCGACCAGACTTGTCCAGACTCAACGATTTTACCTTGATCAATCACGATGACTTGATCGCAAATCTCTTGGATGACCTGCATTATACTGCCTGTATCAATAGACTCCAGACCATTTAAGGTACGTAACAGGGAGGATTTACCTGCACCACTTTTTCCGATAATCCCCACAATCTGTGCTTTAGGAATATCCACATTAATGTCTTTTAATGCATGTAAGCGTTGGCCCTGTACCTCATAAAACTTATTTAAACCACGGATTTTTAGATGTGGAACTGAAAAATCAACTTGTGAACCAAAACTCACCATCATCGTTCTCCTTATTTCCAGCCTGGGAACCAGAGCGTTGGGCCGAAATCGCTATCTAATGCGGCTTTGACCTTCGGCGAATTTTGATAAATCTCGACAAATTTCTGTAGCTTGCTGTCTTTGTCCTGATAGTCATCACGAACCACAAATAAAATCGCATAACGTTTATTGGTGTTGTCATCAAACAATAAGGCACTTTCAGGATCAGCAGTCTTAGCTAAACGTAAGTAATGTGGATAGCCAAAAGCGAGATCAACATCGTCAATCGCACGTGCAGTTTGAGGGCCTTCAACTTCGGTAAATTTCAGGTTCTTGGGATTCGCTGTAATGTCTTTCAGTGCAGAAAGGTGATTATTGCTGTCTTTCAGTTCAATCAACTTGGCTTGTTGCAATAGCAATAAAGCACGTCCTTGATTGACAGGATCATTCGGAATCGCAACAGTTGCACCATTTGGCAGTTCATCGAAGCTTTTATATTTTTTTGAATAGAGTCCGACATGCGAAGCTGCGCCCGCAGCAAATGATTTTAATTTAAAGCCTGTTTCTTTAATGGCATTGTCCAAGAAGGGCTGATGTTGGAAAAAGTTTGCATCAATATCACCATGATTTAGTGTAATGTTCGGCGTATTCCAATCGGAAAACTCGACCAATTTGACATTTAAACCCTGCTGTTTGGCTTCATCCGCAGCGACTTGTAAGGGATGTGCAAAAGACGGACTAATCCCAATTACCAGTTCACTGCTGGTGTTCTGTCTTTGTTTATTCCAAATCAATAAGGCAATAATCGCAACAACAACGACAAGGCCAATACCCAACCATTTTTTTGAGGCTGTTTGAGCCATATATTTCTCCAATTCTATTCTTAAATGTTTAAATGCTAAGCACTAATTTTTTCAATTGTTTTTAAGTCATGTGTGTTGTTCTGCGCTCTACATCGAAACTGATCGGCAGGATGGCTTGCAGCTAAATGATCCCCTTGGGCAAACAGTTTATTGCGTAATGAACCTGTGGAATATTCAGTTTTATAACGTCCGCGTTGCTGTAACTCTGGAATCACCAGTCGAATAAAATCATGGTGTGATTCAGGTGCAACCGTACGAGTCAGATTAAAACCATCAATGCCCGTTTGATCGAGCAGCTCAATCAGATATTCCGCAACTTCAGCAGCATCGCCGACAATGAGGGGATAACGTCCACCCAGAACATGCTGCGCTTTTAGATCATTTTTGCTGATACGTTGTTCTTTAAACTTCTCATTAACGGAAGCAATGCTATTGCTCTTTTGATAGGGAATCGCTTCATCATCCTCAAACTTAGCAAGGTCAATGCCGACTGAACTGGCATAATGCGCTAGACCTGCTTCAGGGCTGGCATATTGACGATATTCAGCCAGTTTTTGCTGGGCAAGTTCATGTGTTTCTGCGACTACAACGGTAATCCCGACAAAGATTTTAATCGCATCTTCATCTCGACCTTGTTGCTTCGCTTGTAGTCGTATTTTATTCACTTGTTGACGAATCTTCTCAGGTTGATCGCCACCAATAAAAATACATTCCGCATGACGTGTAGCAAACTGTAGTCCTTTCGGTGAAGCACCTGCTTGGAATAAGGTTGGGGTACGCTGTACCGACGGCGCAACTTGAAATACACCTTGGCTTTGATAATATTGTCCTTGATGATTGATCGAGTGGACCTTGTTCGGATCAGTAAAAACGCGCTGTTGTTTATCTTTCTTTAAGGCATCATTTTCCCAAGAACCTTCCCAATATTGATAGCAAAGTTGTAAAAACTCCTCGGCTTGATCATAACGTGCATCATGATCTTTTAAGCCTTTTTGCCCAATTAGGCGTTCGGCACTATCCAAATAGCCAGTGACAATATTCCAGCCCAAACGACCTTGGGTTAAATGATCAAGACTGGCAAAACGCCGTGCAAACTGGTAGGGCTGTTCGTAGCTGAGATTGACCGTGACACCAAAACCCAAATTCTGCGTGACCAAAGCCATCGCCGAAATCAGAGTGGAAGGATCATGACTTGGTAACTGAATCGATTCTTTCAGGGTGAGATTGATGCCATTCTGATAGACATCATAAACGCCCGTAATATCAGCAAGGAATAAACCATCAAACAAACCTTGTTCTAAAGTTTGTGCCAATTCAGTCCAATAACTCAGTTCATTAAAGCGATGTGATTGATCACGCGGATGTGTCCATAAGCCATGATTGATATGACCAACACAATTCATATCAAAGGCATTTAATAAGATTTTTTTAGCAGTCGTTTGATTCATTACAAAGTCCCCCGACGTGGAGGCAGAATGCCATTCAACACATAATTACCGATAAAGTAATATTTCCAGCGTGCAGCATCATGTAAGGTATGAACCCGCGCATTACGCCAATGCCGATCCAGACCATCGGCACGTTGACTGCCACGACTACCCGCCAACTCAATCAATTTAGATGAGGCTTTTAATGCTGTTTCCGTACTATGCGCACGCACTTTGGCCACATCAATTGAGGCTTTGGCCAAGGTCTCTGCATTGAGGTCCTGTTTGGCGATATCTACAGATCGAGCTGCTTGTTTCAGGAGTAATTCGCTGGCTTTGACATCGGTTGCCACACGACCCAGCTCTGATAGGGTTAACGGATCTTGCGTCGCAGATTCAATATTGGCATCAATCCAAGGACGCGCCACACGCACACGTTCCAGTGTTTCTTCAAAGGCAGCACGGGCAATGCCGACTTCAATCGCTGCATGCATGATCTGGGCAAAGGGGCCAACTAAAGACAGTTGCTTAAAGGCAGTATCAAAAGGAATCACATCCTCTTTGGCAACAAAGACCTGATTAAACTTAACTGTGCCGCTGCCCGTGGTGCGTTGCCCAAAACCAGACCAGTCATCAATCAGCTCAAGCCCTTGACTGTCGCGTTGTACAAAAGCCAAAAATTCATTACCAGCTTCATCCACCACCAGTGTTGGAATACGATGGGCGAATAGGCTACCTGTGCAATAGAATTTTTCCCCTTGGATCAGATAACCGTTTTCGCTTGGAATCAATGTAGTTTGCTTATGTGCAGAGGTACGTGTTTTAAATTCAGCCAGCGCATTACCAAAACGCGCACCTTGTAACACTTCCTGATAGAGGCGTTTCTTTTGCGCTTCCGTACCAGTATTGCGTAATACTTCCAATGCATAAAAATGGTTTTGTGGAATCTGACCGATTGAACCATCCGCACCACTAAACAGCGCAATCACTTTAGCTACTGTTAGGCTGGAAACTTCTGCACCACCGTACTGCTTTGGTACCGTAATTGCCCATAAACCTGACTGACTATAGGCTTCGATTTCAGTAAACGGCAAGTTTCGATTGGCATCGCGTTCCACCGCATTTTGTTTAAACTGTTGACTGAGTTGAGTTGCAATTTCTAGGGCTTCTGCATCACTTTGGATAATATGGTCTGCTTTAAAATTGGTTTTGGCAAAACCTTGTAATTCTTGATAAGAAGTCATGATGATTTGCTCCTTAAATCCAGGCATGGCGGGCAGGGTGTGTACCATTGAGGTAATAGTCACCAATCACATGGAATTTCCAACGCACAGGATCATGTAAGGTATGCACACGGGCATTACGCCAATGCTGATCAAGATTGTGTTGGCTCAGGCTGGCACGACTGCCACCAAGTTCGAGTAATTTTTCTGAGATATGCAGGGCAGCATCATTGGCATAGATCTTTGCTTCTGCCACTAAAATAGAGGCGCGCGCGGCTTGCTCGCTAGAAATCTCAGTGAGTTGATCCAGTTCATCCAGATATTCGGCAGCATCATCGAGTAATAAAATGGCTGCATCGAGTAAGATATTGAGCTTTCCGACTTCTTGCAGGGTGTAATGTTCTTCACTGGCTTTTTCTACCCCAGAATCGATGATCGGTCTTGCCTTACGAATGCTGGATAAGGTGTCATCAAAGGCAGCCTCTGCAATGCCGATATCAATGGCAACTTGTAGAAGCTGAGAATATGCACCCCGAACATTTGGGGTGTTGGCAATGATGCGCTCATCAAAAAATAAGGCTGGATCAGCTTCAACATGGCTTAATTTGACAGTCCCACTGGCTGTGGTACGTTGACCAAAGCCATTCCAGTCATTAATCACTTCAACACCAGCAGCATGTCGGTCAACGATCACCAATACGGTATAACTATCTGGATGTAAGGCACGGATGGCTAGCCAATCTGCAAAGCTGGTTCCTGTAGAGTAAAATTTTTCCCCGTTCAAAAGATATTGACCATTTTGCAACGTTAACGTGGTTTGAATCGCTTTGGTATCTTTAGAGTTTTTCTCAGGTCCACCATTGGCAATCCGTTTGCCTGCCAGAATTTCAGAGTAGATAAACTGCTTTTGAGTCTCTGAACCGGTGATATTTATAAAATTGAGTAGTCCGAATTGGTTTTGTGGAATTTGACCTACATTGGCATCGGCTTTACTCAAAATACGAAACACATGGGCCAAACTCTTGTTGGAGACAAAAGCACCATCATATTGTTTTGGAATACGGATACCGCCTAAACCTTTTTGACTGAACTGATTGATTTGTTCCGTTGGCAAAATACGATTTTGATCTCTTTTATTTCGTTCTTCTAAAGCAAAGTCAGCAACTTGATAGGCAGCATTAATCGCCTGCTGATCATTTAAAATCAGTTGTACTGGAGTTTGGATCACTGATGGATTACTGGACATGTAAGCACCTCTAATAGATAAGAGGAAATTTACATAAAAATTACTTTTCAACTAAATTAGAAGTTTTGACTTAGATATCATAATAATTATTAAGCATTTTTTTTGAGAAAAAGCACATAAAAAGTAATGTGGAATTTAATGGTAAAACAAATATTTAACTCTTTAAGACTTTTTCTTAATTCTTAAGGTCTATACTTTTATGAAGTAAATGAATATTTTCACCTTAAAAACATATAAATATTTTTAGCCAAAATTTAAAAAAGATAGAGCAAAAACGACATTGTAATCATTCACTTTTACTTCTAAAGTATCAAAAAGCTTATGTTTGATCGAATAGAAAAATAAATTTGGAGTGTTTATGCGGGTTTTATACCAATTTCCTTTATCTCATTATTGTGAAAAAGCTCGCTGGTTGCTAGATCATAAAGAATTGGATTATGTGGCACATAATTTAATTCCGGGTTTTCATCGTGCGTTTACTTATTTGAAGTCTGGGCAAAACTATTTGCCGATGTTGAAGGACGATAAGCAGTGGATTGCAGATTCAACGCAAATCGCTTTGTACCTTGACAGTACATATCCTGAGCATGCCTTACTACGGCGTGATGAACAATTACGTGAACAAGCTATTGAAATAGATGCGCTTGCAAATGAATTGGGTATTCATGTACGTCGATGGTCATTGGCACAAGCACTTTCCACTAGCGACCATCCACTTGAAATTATGATGGGAGAGCAAGGTTATTTGCGTCAATTTGAGAAATTTTCAAAACCAATTCTTAAGAGTTTGGTGGCTTCAAATTATCAATTAAATCCAGAAAAAGTCGCCCATTCCAAAGTACGTATGACAGAGTTAATTACGGACTTAAATCAGCGTTTGATTGACAATCAAGGGCGTTATCTTGTGGGTGATCGTTTAGGATTGGCAGATATTTCCGTTTGTTCCATGCTTGCGCCGTTGTTGGTGATTAAGGGAACACCTTGGGAATTAGAAAATGATGATGTTGATCAATTTGGTGGAGAGTTAAAAGAGTATTATGACTATTTGTTAGATCTTCCGATTGGACAATATGTACAACGCATTTACTCAACTGAACGTAATGCCCGTGTGGATTGGCGCGGTCTTTAACCTGTTTTTCAACTTAGATCTAATGATTAAACTGAACATAAAATGTTTGGTTTAATTAATTAGATGAACGATAAGAAGATGTACATATCTAATCAGGTCGAAATTTATCAAATTAATAAAAGAAGTAAGACAATCGGCTAATCAATAAAACACAATTGTATATATAATAATTCATACCGTACGAGTCGGTTTTAAGCTGTGATCCAGCTAAAAACATAAAAATAGAGGGAATACCATGAAAACATTGCAATTTATAGCAGATTGCCCTAAACATGGGTTAATTGATCATCCACCTAATGAATGCTATATCACCCAAGAATATGTGGCTGCATTATTGTATAAACAATTAGAACAATACGGTTTTGATGCACAGCATATGCGTCATGAACATGAAAAAATTGAAGTGCGTATTGATAATCATCAGTTACCTCTTTCAATTCTGTGTTCACAGCAAGATTCTGAAGGTCATATTTTGTGTGAGATCACAGCAAATCCTCAGCAAGAACAAGCTTGGTTTGAAAAGACTGAGACGCAAAGTATTATCCGTCAATTGGCCCAAGCTGTTGAAAATAGTTTAAAAGCTGAACATAGTTTTTCTAAATTTGTATGGAAAAGCTAGGTTAGTTTTCAACATGTCATCTTAAATGAAGTGATTTAACATCATGACCGTTTCGGTGTATGGTGTATATTTGTTTAAACGCTTTATTTGAGAGTATATGTGCATGATACAGGTCGATTTTTCTAAATTATCTCCCCAAGTGGTTTGGCGACATTTTGAGACTTTATGCACGATTCCTCGACCATCAAAACATGAACAACAATTACGACAGCATCTCAAAGATTGGGCGGAACAGCGCAACCTAGAAACCTATGTCGATGATATTGGTAATCTGATTATTCGAAAAGCTGCCACAGCTGGTAAAGAACAAGTTGCAGGTGTGATTTTGCAAGGGCATCTGGATATGGTGACTCAGGCAAATCGTGGTACGCAACATGACTTTTTTAAAGATCCGATTCGACCAATATTAAAAGATGGCTGGCTGATTGCTGAAAATACCACGTTGGGTGCCGATAATGGTATCGGAGTAGCACTGGCGTTAGCGGTATTAGAATCAAATGATATCGCACATGGCCCAATTGAAGTATTACTTACTATTGATGAAGAAGCAGGAATGAGCGGTGCTCGTTTACTTAAGTCGGGTGTTTTAACGGGGCAATGGTTATTTAATATTGATACCGAAGAATGGGGCGAACTCTATCTTGGTTGCGCTGGAAGTATTGATATTGAAGTACAACAGCCACTTGAGTATGAAATTGCACCGAATGATTTAATCTATGTTGATCTACTTGTTTCTGGATTAAAAGGCGGTCACTCAGGTGTTGATATTCATCTAGGTCGTGGCAATGCTAACGTAATTTTAGCCAATTTCTTAAATGATTTTTTAACACAATCAAATGGTCGACTGGTTGAATTTGTCGGTGGAACAGCGCGCAATGCCATCCCACGTGAAGCGGTAGCAACCATTGCAATTAAAACAGAGCAATTAACTGAGTTAGAATATGCCGTTGCAGCTGTACAAAAAGAATGGCAAATAAAATTACAGGGCATTGATGATCAGTTACAAATCACCGTACAAGAAAATGTTAATCAGATAAATGAAGTTATTATCTTGCAACAGCAAAAAGCATGGTTACAAGCATTGGCAACTTGTCCATATGGTATTGCCCAGTGGAGTAGTGCTTTAGCTGATGTGGTTGAAACCTCAAATAATATCGGTGTGGTCAAATTGACTAAAGATGAGGCGAAGACTTTAATTATGGTTCGTTCTATGGTGAACCAAGAAGCACTAACATTTGCCCAGAATATCCAACAGCACTTTGCCAATTTTGAAATTCAGTCTGAGTTAACGCCGTTGGTGTCGGGTTGGACACCAAATCCAGATTCTGCTGCATTGAAATGCTTACAACAGGCTTATCAGAGCGCATTTGAAATTGAACCGAACTTGAAAGTGATTCATGCGGGCTTAGAGTGCGGCATTATTGCTGAACATTATCCAGATTTGCAGATGGTGTCTTTTGGCCCAGATATTCAAGGGGCACATGCGCCGGGTGAGCGGGTTAAAGTCGATACTGTAGAGAAATGCTGGAAGTTGTTGGTGACGGCTTTGGAATCTGTAAAATAAATTTTCATAGTAAAGAAGCTCTTTGTTGAGCTTCTTTCATCTGCTCGGCATTTATCATTTAATTTATAGGTGTTGTGATGATTCCGTAAGCATTGAAAATATCACGCCCTCCTTTGTTAGTTCTATACTATTTATTTCGAAGTTACCTATTTTGTATACTTCCAAAGTTTTGTTGAAAAGAAAATCTAACTTTTGAAAACTAGTTGAAGTAATAGAATTGCACGGTAATCCCCCTAAAAATAAAAACCTATTCTAGTGTAAGATAAATTGAATGCGAAAGGCTTTTGCTGCTTCACGCCAGCAACGAAATACCACCAATGACAGCGACCGGGTCAAAAAGTATTTGGCCCGGTTTGGCTTGAGTTGGGGTGATTTTTAATAATCATTCTGCGGAATTTAAATATTTTGTGCTATATTTAAGTTCATATATGAACTTTTAAGCTACATAAAGTGTCAGAAATAAACCATAAAAATAAGTTTTATCCACTTGATGGGCAATTATTTACCCAGCAGTTGGCTACATTGATCAAGCAAAAAAGACTTGAGAAACGGCTACGTCAAAGTGATTTAGCTAAAGCAATTTCTACTTCACTATCAACAGTTAAGCGTATTGAAAAAGGTGATCATTCAGTCGAATTTGGTGTAGTTATAAAAGCACTATGGTATTTGAATATTTTAACTGATTTACAAAAAAATCTTCCAGCAATAGAAAATAAAGAAAGCCAAAAAAGCCGAGTTCGTTTGGAACGAATAGATGAGGATGATTTTTAATGAAACAAACGATCTATTTATATATTCAGCTTCCTGATCAAACTGACTTTGTGACCCTTGGGCGTTTAACAGTAGAAAATGGTGTTGGGCAATTTGTTTATGCGCCGAGTTATCCGACAACTTGGGTGGTAGATGAGATCCACTATCCATGGCGAAAAGAACCTTATACGATCACCACTAATAACGGTATCCCAAATTTTGTCATGGATATTATGCCTGATGCGTGGGGGAAAGTAATTCTCAAACGAATTTATGCAAGAGAAAAAGATACACCTTGGTCGGACTTAGATTTTTTGATCAAAGCAAAAAATGCAGACCGTTTTGGGAATTTGTGTGTGGGTGAGATTAAAACAGTCACTCAAAAAGCAACTTTAGAAAATTTCCAGCACTTAGTTAAATTATCAGATTTTCTTGATTTTAGTGTTGCCATGCGAAAAGGCGAGGCGATTACACGAATCCAGTTGGCCATGGCGCAAACGACTTCATTAGGAGGGGCTAGACCTAAAATTACTTTGGTTGATCAAGATAAGTTGTATCTCGCTAAACCAAAAGATCGGGATGATTTGATTAATGTGCCGCAAGTTGAATTTGCCTGTTTAAGCTTTGCTGAAAAAAAGGGATTGGTTGTTGCTAAACATCAACTTATTCAAGTTTCTCAACAGAGTGAACAGAAAGATGTATTACTGTTAGAACGTTTTGACCGTATTTATGATTTACAAAGTCAAAAATTTAAACGCTTACCGATGTTAAGTGGTTTAACGTTACTGGATGCAGAATGGAATAGCACTAATCATGAACGCTGGTCATATCCACTTATGGCAAATGAAATGTATCGAAAAGGGATGTCACAACAGGATATACATGAATTATTTCGGCGGATGATTTTTAATATTTTGATTGGAAATGATGATGATCATCCTAAGAACCATGCTTTTATGTATCTAAATGGTCGTTGGCGAATTGCTCCATTGTTCGATATTGTGCCAAATCAGGAATATAAACCCCAAGGATTGAGTATGCAGATCGGTATTTATGGTACTCAAATGGGGCGAGAAAATGTATTAAGTATGGCAAATCAGTTCTTATTGAGTCCCGATCAAGCACAAATGATTTTAGATGAGATGATTGGGTGGGAAGCTGAGTTGATTCAGTATTATCGCGCTCAACTCGCACCCCATGATGCAGAAATTGTCATTTCTGCTATGGGCGTGAGTTATTTAAAAACTTAGATGTTATTTCGATTGTGGATCATCTTTTTTACGCTGCGATTGACTAGATAAAAACTCCAAGTTCCAAAGTTTTTCAGCATGTCGACCAATCCACCAAAATGAAGCCGCCAATATGATAAAGAAGATTGCTTTATGCATACCAACCCAAAAGAACTCAAAATACTTGGTGTAGAGGTTAATAAATAAGAAGGTGATACCAAAACCACGTGAGGTGGCATCATCATGTTTTAAGCCATAGACAATTGCGATAATGGCAATAAATGCGAATAGTACGCCCCAATGTAACAGCTCATATTGCTTGACGTTATACCAGCTACCCAAGTCACCATAATTGCCAAAGATCGAGAGAATCCATAAGGCAATAAATAGATAAAGCAGTCCCATGACATAAGTTGAATGGGCGAAGTCTCTAAAATGCCCATAACGTTTAAATAACAGGCTTAAGCCAATCAAGGCACCGCCAAAAAAGACAAAGCGTAAAGGGAAGTTCATGCCTAGGTAATAGGCACCCCAACCCGACATATAGCCTGTTTCTGTCCCAAACCATGAGCCGAGTGAAAGTAGAGAGAACACCCAGATCAGTTTAGAAGGAAACCAGAAGGCAAGTGCGGCATAAATAATGGTAGAGAGTAGGAATAACAAAGAGAAATGCCCACTACCAGTATCAATCGCTTGACCGAAATAGGCGACAGACGCTGCGGTAGAAAGCACGCCTGCGAAAATAATCGCTTCATTGCTAAATTGATGTAAGGGTTTGGTTTTACGTCGAAGATAGGCAAAGCTATAAAAGGCCGCCGCAACTGTAGCAAAAATCAGACAAGGAATGATTTTGGAATCGATAAAGATTTTTTCAATTAACTTCATCAAGTAATCATCAAGTGTGATGGCAGCTATTGCAATCACTGTGCAAATCATTGAAATCCAGAACGAATATTTTGCCATTCGTTCCCAGTCAAAAGACCGAATCGAAAAACTCTGATTTAATTTATTGGCCACATCAGGCGTAATCGTGCCTTGTTGTTGCCAGTGCTCAATAGTTTGCTTTAAAAAAAGTCCCTGTTTTTTATTTAATTTCATTATTAAAGAACCTAAATGCCTGTACATCTATACTGATATAACAGACATTGGGTTCAAAAGACGTATATTTTTCTTAGTAATTTGTTGTTAAGTCTACAGTTTTAAAAAACGACTAATGACTTGACGCAACTGTTTTAGATAACCTGTAAAGAAATGATTGGCACCCGGCAGAATCGTGATGGGATGTTTTTGTGGTTTTGCCCAAGCGATCATATCTGAGAGGAGGGTAATATCATCTTGCTCGCCGTGAACAAATAAAATATCACCATCAATTGCAGGGGTTTTATAATGACGTAACCCCACCACAGAACCTGTTGGTAGGCCGCAGAGCACTAATTGTTTTGGACGTAACTCTTCACTGAGTTGTGCTTGGCATTTAGCCAATACATGAGAACCGAAACTAAAGCCACCGGCATAAAAAGTTAAACCAGCATGTTTTGCACGGGCATATTCAATCACAGCCATAATATCATCAGTTTCGCCGTGACCTTGATCATGTGTACCTTCGCTACCCTGTAAACCACGGAAGCTAGGACGATAAACCACACATCCCATTTCATTAAAAATCTGAGCCAATAGGACAGGGACTTTATGATGAGGTGTTCCACCTTGTAAAGGATGTGGGTGGCAAACAACAGCAAAACCTGTGATTTCACCTTGGGGTTGATCGACAAACATTTCAATTTGACCAATAGGACCTTGGATGAATAATTGCTCAGACATAAGATACGCAATGGATAATGGAAGAATCTACTATTTTACCGATAATGAAGAATGAAAACACGAATTGGCATTAAAAATTATCAACTGTTATAGTTTCACCAAGTTAAATTTATTTTTGATTGATTATGCTTGCTTTAATTTCTCCAGCGAAAACACTAGATTATGAAACTGCTTTACCGACTGACACATATACACAGCCTCGTTTATTAGAGCAGTCACAGCAATTGATAGATGTGTGTCGCAAGCTTTCTGCTAGTGAAATCGCATCTTTGATGACGGTTAGTGAGAAAATCGCCAATTTAAATGTAGAACGTTTCCGTGACTGGAATGCAGATTTTGATTTTTCCAATGCACGTCAAGCCTTGTTTGCATTTAAAGGTGATGTGTATACCGGTTTAGATGCTTATCACTTGAAAGATCAGGATATTGATTTTGCCCAGCAGCATTTACGTATGTTGTCTGGTCTTTATGGTTTATTACGTCCGTTGGATTTGATGATGCCGTATCGCTTGGAAATGGGTACTAAACTAAAAAATACACGTGGACATAATCTTTATGAATTCTGGGGCAGCATTATCACTGACCAAATTAACCAAGATTTAGCTGACATTAATTCAAAAGTATTGGTAAATTTAGCATCTGATGAATATTATAAGTCAGTGAATGAAAAGAAAATTCAGGCAGAAATTATTAAGCCTGTATTCTTGGATCAGAAAAATGGAAAATACAAAGTCATTAGTTTTTACGCGAAAAAAGCGCGTGGGCTGATGGCGAGATACTTAATTGAAAATAAATTAAGCCGAGTAGAACAATTAAAAGCATTTGATAGTGAAGGGTATTACTTTGATGCTGAAAGTTCATCGGATAAAGAGTTGGTCTTTAAGCGAGATGAACAGCAGGCAGCTTAGATTTGCCTTGGGGCAGGGTGGGATGTTAACCAAAGAACATTTATTAAAACACGCGATATCGCCTGATCAAGTTTGTGTCAAAGGACACCTGACAGAACCTCGTAGTTATGGGGTATATGCATTGCCTCTAGATCGAGATGGCACTCGACGATTCCGATTTGGTAATCATCCTATGCGCCAGCAGGAACTAAAACATGAGTTTGGTTCCTGTACTTTATATCAGCTTTTTCTAGAACGTAAAGATGCTGAATCCTTGGCAAAGTGGCTAAATAAAGAAATCCAATAAGGATGAGCAATGCAGCAATATTTAAGCTTATTAGAAAAATCATGGTTTGAGTTGCATCAGCGTTATCATTTTTCTGAGCCACAGAAAGTTTTTAATAAGTTGATTGCTGCCTATAGTGAAAAGCAGCGGGCTTATCATACGCTGCAACATTTGTATGAATGTTTGACTTTGCTTGAATCGAGTCGAGCTGATTTCAGTGATGCATATGCGGTTGCTTTGGCACTTTGGTTTCATGATGCGGTTTATGATCCGCAAGCGAAAGATAACGAGTTGAAAAGTGCTGAGCTGTTTGAAAAGTATATGGCTCAGGACCTATCTGTTGAGATTGTTGAAAAGATCAAGCGCTGGATTATTGCGACGCAAAAGCATGAATTAACGAACGAGTTGGATTTGCAGTTTTTATTAGATATCGATTTGGCGATTCTAGCTACTTCGCCAGCGCGTTTTGCGGAATATGAGCAGCAGATCCAGCAGGAATATGCTTGGGTAGATTCAGATGTTTATTCGATTAAGAGAATAGAAGTTCTAGCGCATTTTTATCAGACAGAACCGCTGTATCAAACTGAATATTTTCAACAGAATTTTGAGCAAAGGGCGAAGCAAAATTTAAAGCGAATATTAAACATTTAGAATTGAGAGAATCATGGATCAGCTAATTCAAACATTGAAACAGCTAGCGAAACAGCATCCGTTAGAAAAATGTTTTCGATGGGAGTTGCCAGAAAGTAATCCGTTACCAGTTCCGTTGGATCTGGCCTCTATATTTGAGCGAAATATTTATCTAAAACATAACTTCTATGATTTGTTGAGTTCAGGTGATTTAGCTGGTCGATATTGGTTGATTCAAGAGTGGGGTGGTATTCGCTCCTTTAAGAAAAATGATAAAAATGATCTCTTATTACATAAATTTGAAAGCGAGCTTAAAAAGGGTGCTTTAACTAGATCAACTTTTTCGGTTATCTCATCTTTATCGAAAGTAGCTTCTTTCGTAGATCATCAAACATATGCCATTTATGATTCTAGAGTCATTTATTCTTTGAATTGGTTGCTATTTAAACATACAGAGCTAAGAGAGTTTTATCCCCAGCCGATCGGAAGAAATGCTGATATAACTCAGTATGAACTCAATACAATTTTTAATTTAGTAGATGGTAATGTGGTTTATAAATCACATCGGATTGCCTATCATGATTATTGTCAATTAATGAAAAAATTATCGATAGAAGTTTATGCTAAGAGTGAGCCATATTGGGCTGAAATGCTTTTATTTATTCTTGCACCAGAATATATTGTAGAAGATATAAAACGCTCATTATCTATTTCATTGAAATGTTAGAGAAATATTGGTTTTTTAGGTAGAAAAAAGGGAGCTAAAAAGCCACTGCTGTCCCACAATTATTCCAAGAAGAACCTCAATTGAGGTTCTTCTTGTTTTCGCCACTTCTTATCGGGTAAAAATAATGCCTTTAGAAGTTTTCTTTCAAATAAATTGACCTGAATAATTCTTAATAATCTCTGGACAGTCCATCCCTCATGAGCCATATGTTTTGCAAAACTCACTAATAAATAGGCAATTAATGCAATCCATATTTGAGTTTGTATGGCATTTCGGCTTCGACCTAGAAATGATTTCAATTTTAAATTCTGTTTAATCGCTTTGAAAAATAATTCTACTTTCCAACGATCTTTGTAAATTGCTGCAATAGTCGATGCAGCTAGATGAAAGTTGTTACTTAGAAATTCAAATGTCCTTTTCTTTTCAACATCATAAAATTCTATTCGTCTTAATCGCTTCGGTGCACCACGCTTTTTAGCATAATCACTGCTCAACTCAATATATTCATCCGCAAGAATTCCTTTGCAAGCGTATACTTCACGTTTTGACTTTACTTCATAAACCGTCTTCGGTCTTAGCCGTGTCACAAAGCTGACTTTTCGGTCAGTCATCTCTGCAAACCACTGATAATCAACATACCCCTTGTCAAAAACTACGATACTTCCAGGTGGAAATTTGAGTAATCTGCCTTGCACCATATCATTTTCAATACCATCTCCGAGTGCAACAAATTCAGGAATCGTATTGCTGTGATTTAATCCAACTGTCAGTTTAATGCTCGCTTTGGATTCATGTACTTTTGCCCATTCGCATAAGGACAGTGAAAGATCAATGTGGCTTGCATCAAGTGAATACAGCGGATTCTTAAATCGAAATTTATGTGCAATCTTTGTGTTTTCACAATGCCGAAGTAACTGAGTAAATAATTGCTGATATAGGCTGGCAGGTTGTTCTTGATTGATTCTTGCCAAGGTGCTTCGTGCAATAGTCTTAGCACCGAGGTGATAGAGCTTTTCCTGCTGTGATTCGAGATTGGATTGAATATCTCTTAAGCTTTGCCGACAGGACAGCTGGGACATCAATATGGCAATAAACTGATCCCAGCGTGTGGCTGATCTTAATTTTTGTCCACAATGATGCTGCTTGGCAAGACGTTCAAAATCACATCGTGAAATAGGTTTAAGTAATTGATGAAATACGGTATTCTGATGTGACAAAACCTGAGTCCTTGTAGTTAAAGTGTTTGTTCGCACTTATATTTTAACTATTTTGGACTCAGGTTTTTTATTTAAACAAAACTATGGGACAGCAGTGGCTAAAAAGCTCCCTTTAGTATTTTTTACTTAAAGAAATACCCAGTCTCAGGTGAGCTCGCATTGGCCATACGTTTACGCGGCATACGACCCGCTAAAAATGCTTCACGACCTGCTTCAACGGCTTTCTTCATCGCTGAAGCCATTAAAATTGGATTTTGCGCAGCCGCAATCGCTGTATTCATTAATACGCCGTCGCAACCTAGTTCCATGGCAATCGCCGCATCACTCGCAGTACCCACACCGGCATCAACTAACACAGGAACTTTGGCATTTTCTTTGATGATTGAAATGGTATGTGGGTTCAAAATACCGAGACCTGAACCAATCAAACTGCCCAAAGGCATGATTGCAACACAACCCATGCTTTCAAGTTCTTGCGCAACAATCGGGTCATCCGAGGTATAGACCATGATTTCAAAACCATCATCAATCAAGGTTTGCGCTGCTTTAAGTGTTGCGGTCACATTCGGATATAGGGTTTTTTCATCACCAAGGACTTCTAACTTCACTAGATTGTGACCATCAAGCAGTTCACGAGCCAGCATACAGGTACGAATCGCGCTATCTGCATCAAAACAGCCAGCTGTATTTGGCAAAATCGTATATTTCTCAGGTGGAATCACTGAAAGCAGATTCGGCTGATCGGCATGTTGCCCGATATTCACTCGACGAATCGCTACGGTAACAATTTCTGCACCACTTGCTTGAATGGCTAAATCGGTTTCATTTAAATCTTTATATTTACCAGTTCCGACCAATAAACGAGATTGGAAGGTACGTGAACCAATAATTAAAGGGGAATCTTGCATGGGCTTACTCCATTTTTAGCCGATTAGCCGCCACCAACAGCTTGAATAATTTCAATACGATCTTCAGGAGCAATTGCAGTTTGCTCAAGTCTACTTTTCGGAATAATCTGTTGGTTCTTTTCTACAGCAAAACGCTTGCCTTCTAGGGCTAGGTCTTGAATGAGTTGCTGTAAATTTTCACATGACGTGTCTGTGGACTCGCCATTTAGATAGATGTGCATGATAAATCCTTATTTCGTATGCTTGATTGCTTGCCACGCAATTAACAGCCAGCTTGCAATCATAAAGGCACCGCCAATCGGCGTAATCGCACCTAATATTCTAGGTAAGCCGAGCGCGATAATGTACAACGAACCACAGAAAAAGAGGATGCCAATTTGCATCAAAATAAACGGAATTTTTATAGGAAAACTTGGTGTAGTTTTATTTAGTACACTCAGAATTAATAATCCGAGGGCGTGATAGAAAAAATATTGGGTTGCTGTACCCCACCAAACGAGTTGCTCAGGTGATGCAAAAGATTTGAGTCCGTGTGCGCCAAACGCTCCGAGCATAACTGCAAGGGCAAGATTGATTGCAGAGATCGCTATCCACATAATGAAAATGGAACTAGAAATTTGATAAGCAACGTTAACATATTCGGGTGTTTAAACAAAGCCAGATACAACAAAAGGGCATGAAAGCCCTTGTGTTTGATTTAATCTTAACTCGCAGACATGGCGGTTTTGATTTTTTCCATTGCATTTTTTTCAAGCTGGCGAATACGTTCAGCAGAAACATTATACTCAGCAGCAAGTTCATGCAATGTAGATTTATCATCGTCTAACCAGCGACGCTGTAAAATATTACGAGAACGATCATCTAATTGGTCCATCGCTTGATGTAATGCCGCCGTACTTTGTGCTTCATAATCTTCTTCTTCAGCTAGGCGTGCTGGATCGTAACGATTATCTTCTAAGTAAAGGGCTGGCGCAGTATGAGGTGTGTCATCGTCATCATCGCCTTGAGCTTCAAAAGCAGCATCATAGGCGGTCAATCGACCTTCCATTTCAAGTACTTGTTCTGCCGTGACATTTAAATCATTCGCGATTGCTTGCGCTTCTTCTAAAGTCAGGCGTTTACTCGATTTTTTCAAACTACGTAAATTAAAGAACAATTTACGTTGTGCTTTGGTCGTCGCAATTTTGACAATACGCCAGTTACGAATGACATATTCGTGAATTTCGGCTTTAATCCAATGTACAGCAAATGAAACAAGGCGCACGCCCATATTGGGATCGAAGCGCTTAACTGCCTTCATGAGGCCTAAGTTGCCTTCTTGAATGAGATCACCTTGTGGTAATCCATAACCTGCATAACTTCTTGCAATATGTACAACAAAGCGTAGATGTGACATCACCAATAATTTGGCGGCATCAAGATCTTGGTCATAATAATAACGTTCAGCAAGTTCTTTTTCTTGCTCGGCCGTTAAAATTGGAATTTGATTGACAGTGCTGATATATGCACCGAGGTTTACACCAGGCGCAGACAATGACAGGGGCATCAATTGATTGCTGCTGTCAGTAGTCATGGAGTCTCCTTATAGGATGATATTTGAGTCAACAATTTCATCTTAATGCGAATGTTCTTCATCACTAAGGAAATTTGAGTATAGAAATGTAAATTTATCTTTACGAGTAACCAAGAGTTTAACAAAGAATAGTAGTTCCACAAGACCTAGATGGATTCAATCAGATAGTGAAACTCATTTTCTGAGATTTTTTTTGTCTGGCATTGCAGATTCTGAATTTGGCAATATCGTGTTACATCAATTTCACTATGTGGATCAGAAGACTTTAACAGGTAGGTTTTTTTACCTGTTGCTTTTTTTAGTGCTCGTTTCAACATAAGTAATGGCATCGGGCAAGGTTGCCCTAAGGCGTCGATAACTTCAGCTGAATGAGTAGGTGAGATAGTCATAAAGGTTGGATATAGCTTATATCAGAATTTATCTCATTTGATTTTATATACGTAAAGGAAGTTCAACAAGTTATTTTTGGAGAACCGTGTTTCTGTAAAATAAACTAAATGATGAGTATAAACAGATAGAAGCATGGGAAATAACTTAAAATAAGTCTATTAATTGTCATAAACCCATGTTAAGCTCGATGCGTTTTAGGAAGTGTTTCATTTCGTTTTATCGTAAAAAACCCTATAACAAATGGATGTAACCGGAAATTGTTGATAGTTTTACAGAATGATTACAAGCTTTAAAATTATAAGATTTTAAAACCTTGTTGGCTCTGCTGTTTGCAACACCGGAAGGTCCTTATCTTTCAATATCTGAGGATTGACTTATGACAGCTCGTGAACAAGGCGTAGTAAAGTGGTTTAATGACACTAAAGGCTTTGGTTTTATTCAACGCAACGGCGGTGATGACGTTTTCGTTCATTTCCGTGCAATTGTTGGTGATGGTCACCGTTCTTTACGTGACGGTCAGCGTGTAGAATTTAGCGTAGTTCAAGGACAAAAAGGTTTCCAAGCTGAAAACGTTCAGCCGTTAGACTAATTTGTTGCTTTAACGCGATATAAAAACGCTCCAATGTTATTTGGGGCGTTTTTGTTTATAATAACGACTTTATTTTGGTCATTGATGGTTTGAGAGCATATATGACGTCTGGTTTTGAAACCTTAAAATTACATCCGCAGTTGAAAAAGGCGATTGATGCTTTGGGTTTTACTCAAATGACTCCAATTCAGCAAAAGGTTTTAAAATATACGCTAGCAGGGCATGATGCGATTGGTCGCGCACAAACAGGGACTGGTAAAACGGCTGCCTTTCTGATTAGTGTGATCAATGATTTGTTAAATAATCCGATTCAAGAACAACGCTTTCGTGGTGAGCCACGTGCTCTAATCTTGGCGCCTACTCGTGAGTTGGCTTTACAAATTGAAAGTGATGCAAAGTCGCTGACAAAGTTTTCTAACTTGCACCTTGTAACGTTGTTGGGTGGGGTTGACTTCGATAAACAGAAGAAAATGTTAGATCGAAACTTTGTTGATATTATTGTTGCGACCCCTGGACGCTTAATTGATTTTGTTGAGCAGAAAGAAGTGTGGCTGGATCGCATCGAGTTTTTAGTTATTGATGAAGCTGATCGATTATTGGATATGGGCTTTATTCCTTCGGTCAAGCGTATTGTCCGTTATTCTCCATCCAAAGAGCAACGTCAAACTTTAATGTTTTCTGCAACATTTAGCTATGATGTGCTGAATTTAGCTCGTCAATGGTTGTTTGAGCCTGTTACTGTTGAAATTGAACCTGAGCAAAAAACGAATGTTGACGTTGAACAGCGTGTATATGTTGTTGCAAAAGAAGACAAGTATAAATTGTTGCAGGATATTCTACGTGATGAGCCGATTGATAAAGTCATGATTTTTGCGAATCGTCGAGATCAGGTTCGTCGTTTATATGATCATTTGAAACGTGATGGTTACAAAGTTGGGATGTTATCTGGTGAAATTGCACAAGATAAGCGTTTGAAAATGCTGGATCAATTTAAGCAAGGCAAACACAACATCATGATTGCTACAGATGTAGCTGGACGTGGTATTCATGTTGATGGCGTCTCACATGTTGTGAATTTTACGCTGCCAGAACAATCTGATGATTATGTGCATCGTATTGGTCGTACAGGTCGTGCAGGAGCTCAAGGGGTGAGCATTAGTTTCCTGTCTGAAGACGATGCGTTTTACTTACCTGAAATTGAAAAAGCAATTGGTAAAAAATTACCGCTTACACGCCTTGAAGGATACTGTTAAGGATTGAATTGGTTCTTTTTAGTATTTGATGCCTAAGCACGAAATAATTAGAGGCTAAATCATTATTGGATTTAGCCTTTTTTATTGTTAAATGTGTTGTGATACGCAAATTACACAAAAGATTCAGGTTTTTTTTTCAAATCCTGTGATTAGTTGCTGAATTGAAATAAATCAACATGTAGAATATGGCGCATTACCTGGGAGGATATTATGGCTCTAATCTCGATGCGCCAGCTCTTGGATCACGCTGCAGAACACAACTACGGCGTACCAGCGTTTAACGTAAACAACTTAGAACAAATGCGCGCAATTATGCTAGCTGCAGATGCGACGAATTCACCTGTAATCGTACAAGCTTCGGCGGGTGCGCGTAAATATGCAGGTGCACCTTTTTTACGTCATCTTATTTTAGCTGCAATTGAAGAATGGCCACATATTCCAGTGGTAATGCATCAAGATCATGGTACTAGCCCTGATGTTTGTCAACGTTCAATTCAATTGGGTTTTAGCTCTGTGATGATGGACGGTTCATTGGGTGCTGATGGTAAGACACCTACATCATATGATTATAATGTTGATGTAACTCGTCGTGTTGTTGCTATGGCGCATGCATGTGGCGTTTCAGTTGAAGGTGAAATTGGTTGCTTAGGTAGCCTTGAAACTGGTTTGGCTGGCGAAGAAGATGGCGTGGGTGCAGAGGGTGTGCTTGATCATTCTCAATTGCTTACTTCGGTGGAAGAAGCGACCCAATTTGTTGCGGATACTAACGTTGATGCTTTAGCGATTGCAGTTGGTACTTCTCATGGAGCGTACAAGTTTACTCGTCCACCTACAGGCGATATCTTGGCGATTGATCGTATTAAAGAAATCCATGCTGCATTACCAAATACACATCTTGTAATGCATGGTTCAAGCTCAGTACCACAAGAGTGGTTGGCTGTAATTAACCAATATGGTGGCGATATTAAAGAAACTTATGGTGTGCCTGTAGATCAGCTTGTAGAAGCGATTAAACATGGCGTACGTAAGATTAACATTGATACCGATTTGCGTTTGGCTTCTACTGGTGCGATGCGTCGTATGATGGCTGAGAAACCAAGTGAATTTGATCCGCGCAAATTCTTTGGTGAAACCGTTGAGGCAATGAAAGATATCTGTGTTGCTCGTTATGAGGCCTTTGGTACAGCAGGTAATGCAGATAAGATTCGCCCGATCTCTCTAGAGAAAATGGTTGATCGTTACAAATAATTTTGGTGCATAAAAATAGCGGCATTTGCCGCTATTTTTTTTGGTTAAATTATTTTTGCGCTGCTTTTGAGTCCATATTTACATCTTTGATTTCAACGTAGGCATTAGCGCGTAGTTCGCGAGTCCAACTATCTACTTCCGTTTCAAATTGACGCTCACCTAAGATTTGGCGTGCCATACGTTCTTGCGCTTCTTTGGTCATATCTTGTTGGCGTGTATCTGTTACTTCTAAAATATGCCAACCAAATTGACTTTGGAATGGTTCGCTGAGCTGGCCAACAGGTATTTCCTTCATTACTTTTTCAAACTCAGGCACCATTACACCAGCATTGACCCAGCCTAAGTTGCCGCCATCACGAGCAGAACCTGGATCATTCGAGAAGGTAGCTGCTAAAGTTGCGAAGTCTTCACCTGCTTTAATTCGGTTGTATAGGCTATCAATCATTTGTTTAGCGCGATCAGAGCTTACAACTTCAGATGTTTGGATCAAAATGTGACGTGTTTTATATTGTGGAACAAGTGCTCGTTGATCATTCTGTTTACGTTCAAGTAATTTTAATACATGCGTTCCATCACGAACATTGACTAAGCCAGTGGTTTGTCCTACTTGTAGTGGAGTGACGCGAGCAGCAAGTTCGGTTGGGATTTCAGATAAAGTACGGAATCCCATATCTGCGCCATCAACTGTTACTGTTTCTGTCGATAATTTACTGCTGATTGCCTTAGGATCGTTACTTGTAGCAAGAGATCGTCTGACTTCTTCTGCAACTTTTTGTACTTCATTATTGTCCGTACCAGAAATACGCATATGAAGAACATGAACTTGTGTTCCCAAAGCTGCTTGACCTTCAGGTGATTTTAGGAAGTTTTCAACATCGTGATCACTGATTTTAATACGTGACATCACTTGTTGTTGACGAAGACGACCAATTGCAAGGTCTTCTGCAATTCGGTTTCTTAGATTTTCATAAGTGCCTGGTGCAATAGCATCTAACTTTTGTTGAAATGCGGATAATGAATTACTACCTGATTGATTGGCGACTCTTAATACCGCCGCATTTAAGCTATTTTCATCAGGTTTGATGCCATAACGTTTTACTTGTTCTAATTGAGCTTGGCGAATAATCAGTTGATCCAAAACCTGCATTTGTAAGTATTGCTTTGGAGGGACAGTTTGATTTTGAGCCTTGAGTTGGTGTTCAGCCTCAGCAATTCCTTGTACTAAGTCGCTTTTAAGAATGACACTACTATCTACAATTGCGACAACCTCATCCGCAGGTTGAGCAAAGCTATGCATTGATGAAGAAATTAGGGCTGCTAGAACAGTGGCTCTAAAGATATGTTGAAAATGTTTTATCTTCATTAACGTTGTGTCCAAGATTGATTAGTTTTGTTGAAACCTAAAACTCTATTCTCAAGCAGAGAAGATAGTTTGGTATTTAAAGCGCCTAAACCTTTCAGCGTAACTTCGGCCATAACGGCATTCTTCTTACGTACATCAGGAGAGTTTGGATCATCCAGATCGTTATAGTAAGAGCGACCGTATACTGAAACAGCCCAGCAGCAAGATTCGTAATTTACGCCCAATAAATACTCACGCATGAGGTTATTGTCAAGGTCATACTGAGCATGACCCATAATACGCCAATTATCTTTTACGGGTTGTATAAAGGATGCAACAACTTGATCGTAGGCATTTTGTCGGTCTTTGATATCTTTGCGGTAAAAATAACCAACATTATAAAGATTGCCTTTATCGCCAGTATAATATGCTTGAAAATCACGTTGCGCATTGTCGCCATTCGACATCCATGCAGAGTTAGCGCTAATAGTAAAGTTTTGATTAAGTTGGCTAGTCAAATTGACTACAGGCCCAGTGCGTCGTTGTGTATCAAATTCATCAAGTTGTTCGTTGAGGCTGACTCGACGATCATTAAAATAATAACTTTGTCCAACGCTGGCTTTGATTCGCTCTAAGCCTTCAGTATCTAAGAGGCTATAAGTTACACCTAGTGACAGGAAGTTATTGTCATCTAAACGGTCGTGTCCATAAAAGCGATATGGATTAAATAATTGATCGTAATTGATCGATGCTGTTGTGGAATCAAAGTTTGGATGATCATCCTGTTTTCGATATGGTGAATAAGCATAAAAAGCACGTGGAGAAATACTTTGTAAGTACTTACCATCTTTTTCAAAAGTTAAACCTGTAGCCAATGTAAATTGAGGTACCACAACTGATTTTTCTAAATCATTAGAGCTACGATCTTGTTGAGAGTCTTGATCGTAGAATGTATTGATACTACGTACGGAAGCCTCTGGAATAACATAGAACCATGATGGAGTAATATGATTGTATCGTACAGCAAATTGATTGTAGATACGTGTACCACTTGATTCTAAGGCAGATCCATCATTGATGGATTTTTTGAAATACGCAGTATCATTATTAAATTCATACTGTAATCCTTGTGGGTTACCTGCGACATAATTTAATAAGAATTGAGGTAATCGTGCATAAGGTTTGTCTTTGTCATCGATTTCTTTATCAAGTGTTTGGAAATCTTCAACTTTTAATTGTGCTCTTAGACCAGGGATGCCATTTCGATAATTAAGCTCCCATGCTCGGCGCAAGTTTAAATCGGTTCTTGTGTTGGGGTTGTTATTAAAGTCAGAAAAATATTCTTTATCTGATGCGTAATTGTATTCTAGATTGGTAGACCATTGATCATCAATTCTCCAGTTATGGATAAAATGTAGATCGGAACGATTTTTGTTATTGTACTCTTTGTCATTTTGTATATATCCACCCCAAATTTGACCTGAACCAAAGTTTTCAGTCATGTAGCGATATTCAGCATCTAGCTTGGCACCACGGTTACTCATAAAGCTAGGTGTAAGCGTAAGATCATAATTAGGGGCTAGATTGAGATAAACGGGTACTGACAGTTGTGCGCCACCATCACTACTATAGCCAAAATTTGGACTGAGCATCCCTGTGGTGCGGCGATCATCGATTGGGAAGTTGAAATAAGGAACGGCAATCACGGGTACATTTTTGAAATACAGCTTGGTGCCGCGAGTAACGCCGCGACCAGTATCTTGATTGAGTTCAATTTCTTTGGCTTGAATTTTCCAAGCCGGTTTTTGCTCTGGAGGACATGCTGTATAGCTTGCATCCTTTAAAACGAGTAGATTTTCGTTTTTCCGCAATATTTGATTCGCTTGCCCGTGCGCATGTTGTTGCTCAGCAATATAGAAGCTGTTATTTAAATCGCCTGTTTGGGTCTTTAGATTATAGTTAATTTGGTCACTTTGGGTGAGCAATCCAGACTGAGCAAGTTGAACTCGACCTTGAGCATTTGCATGAGTTTGTGTGGAGTCAATCGTGACTTGGTCAGCACGAATGGTGCGACCTTCTTGGTCAATTACCACATTGCCTTGTAAAATTGAATCACCGTTTGGGTTGTAGTGACCATAATCTGCTGTGATAACAGACGTAGTGCTGTTTGCATCAGCTGGCTTGGTTGCAGGATTAATTGGAGTAATCCATGTACCTTGACAGAAGGACGAACTCAAATGCTGATTATTACGCAGTTGAGCTTCTGGTGCGGTTTTATCTACATAATATTGTTGAAAAAAATGTTCGCCAGCATAACTTTCCTGATCTGGTTTTACTTGATTTTTTTCGGCGATAGCCTTGAGTTTAGCATTGTCTAGTGTAGAGACATGAGACGTGGTGGAAGCCGCGAAACCTGTTTGAATCGTGCCGCCACACAAGAGTGTCAAAATAGCTGTTGCTAAAGGATTAAATTTAAACTGATGTTTCATTGTCTCATTAACCAGTATGCTAATTCACAATTAATTATTGTCGCATCATAGAGAAAAAGTTGATAAGTGGCTACACTTAAGCTCTCAAAATCTCAGCTAGTTTTAGATTTTATTGCAAATGAATACACAACGTGAACAATTGATACAAACTTGGTTGCAAGCCACTCTACAATCTGATCAATTTGAGATCAGCTTTTTAGCAGGGGATGCAAGCTTTCGCCGCTATGCGCGAATAAATTTACAAAACAAAACATATATGCTTATGGATGCACCTCCTGAAAAAGAAGATTGTACGCCATTCGTGACAATTGATGAGTTTTTCGATCAGCATGGTGTGCGCGTGCCGCATATTATTGCCAAAGATTTGGAAAATGGCTTTTTATTGTTAGAGGATTTTGGTGATGTAGTTCTATCGACGTTGCTCAATGATGCAACAGTGGATCAATATTATGCGCAGAGTTTTAAACAACTAATCGAATTGCAAAAGATTAATGGTCATGAGTTGTTGCCAGTTTATTCTTATGAAAAATTAATGACAGAAATGCGGTTGTTAACCGATTGGATGTTACCTTCGTTAAAAATTCAACCAACAGAGCAACAGCTTGAAACCATAGAACAAGCATTCGATTTTCTTGCAATTGAAGCTTTAAGTCAGCCGCAAGTGATTGTTCATCGTGATTTTCATAGTCGTAATTTGATGAAAATTGATAATGAACAAGAGCTGGGTGTCATTGATTTTCAAGATGCTGTAATTGGTGCAGATACTTATGATCTAATTTCAATTACACGTGATGCCTATGTTCAATGGAATGCGGCGCGCGTACACGAATGGTTTAATGTGTTTTATGAGTTGTTGCCAGACGCAGCGAAAGTAGATCGTAGTTTTGAGCAATTCAAGCGTGATGCTGATTTGATGGCGATTCAACGTCATTTAAAAATATTGGGCATCTTTGTGCGTTTATATGAGCGTGATGGTAAATCGGGCTATCTAAAGGATTTACCACGGGTAATGTGGTATTTGCTTGAAGAAAGCCAAGGTTATGATGAGTTAAATGACTTTATGCATTTTATACGTGAAACGGTTATGCCAAAGTTCATATTGAAATATGGCGAATACGAGGTTGCTGCTTAATGAAAGCGATGATTCTGGCGGCTGGTCTAGGTAATCGTATGCGACCACTTACATTACATACACCAAAGCCCTTGCTTGAAGTGGGAGGGAAACCGCTCATTGTTTGGCATATTGAAAAATTGCAGAAAGTCGGTGTAAAAGAGATTGTAATCAATACCGCTTGGCTGGGTGAAAAGCTTGTAGCTGCTTTAGGTGATGGAACTCAATTCGGCGTAAATATTTTGTGGTCGCACGAGGGGGAAGGTTTAGAGACAGCAGGTGGTATTATTAATGCTTTACCTTTGCTTGGTGATCAACCATTCATTCTTGTAAATGGTGATGTTTGGACAACAATGGACTTCGCATCATTGCTGGATGTTAAATTAGGGACTAAACAGGCACATTTGGTTTTGGTTGATAATCCACCACAGCATTTAAAGGGTGATTTTATTCTGTCAAACAATATGGCCTATACTTTTGATCAAGAGCAATGTGGTGAAGCGCTAACATATAGTGGCGTTGCGGTGTTAGCACCTCAGATGTTTATCGGCTTAGAGAGTGGTAAGCGTCCATTGGCTCCATTATTGAAAGAAGCGATGTTAGAACAGCAGGTTTCAGCTGAAAAAATGCAAGGAATTTGGGTGGATGTCGGTACTCCTGAGCGTTTGCAGCAGTTAGATCAACAGATACAACAAGGTGCGTTTGCTTAGCGTTAATAGCAAACCCTATTAAAAACTTAATAGTTTGTGCAGTTTATCGTGTTTGTTCATGCTTAACTGCATAATCGTTCAACAAGTCCTACTGTGTCTTGTGACAGAAATAGGTATACTGCACAGCAAATTTATCGAGATGTCGCACTGTTATGCATCCTTTTTTTCAAGAATTAAAGCAAGGAAGTCAAGCCTTAGGTTTAAGTCTAAGCGAAGAAGCCTTAACACTTTTGTTGAAATATCAAGATGCTTTGGTGTTGTGGAATAAGGCATATAATTTAACAGCCATTCGTGAACCCAAAGAAATGTTGGTTAAACATTTATTAGATAGTTTGAGTATCTTAAATGATTTACCTGCTGGGCGTTTACTTGATGTTGGCACAGGTGGTGGCATGCCAGGCATGATCATTGCATTATGTCAACCAGAACGTGACTGTGTACTGCTAGATTCAAATGGGAAAAAGATTCGGTTTTTGAAGCAATTTATTGCAGATTTAAAGCTCAAAAATGTAATTGCAGTGCAAACACGAGTAGAAAGCGAAGATAGTATATCTGAGCTCGGTCATTTCGATGTCATTACAAGTCGTGCCTTTGCATCTCTGACAGATTTTGTGAATGCTGCACAGCCTTATATGCATGATCAAAGCATTATTGCAGCGATGAAAGGTCTCATTCCTGAGGATGAGGTGGAGCAGATGAAGGATGAGTATTCTTGTAAAATCATTGAACTTCGTGTGCCAAGATTAGATGAGCAACGTCATTTACTGTTACTTCAACGTATTCAATAAAAAATATTAAGGGTAGTTATGGCTCAGATTATAGCAATTGCAAACCAAAAAGGTGGTGTAGGGAAAACCACGACAGCGGTAAATCTTGCTGCTTCTTTGGCGATCTTGAAAAAACGTGTCTTGTTAGTCGATATGGACTCCCAAGGGAATGCGACGATGGGGTCTGGCATTCAAAAAAATGATTTACTTTATACAGTGGCAGACGTGCTTTTAGGTGAGGTACCAATCGAGACTGCAATACAAAAAGCTGAAGTCGGTTACAAGGTCTTGGGAGCAAACCGTGAACTTGCTGGCGTTGAGCTTACTATTGCCGAACAGGATGGTCGTGAGTTTATTCTAAAAAACGCGCTGCAAGAAATTGATGCATCATTTGACTATATTATTGTGGATTGTGCTCCGAGTTTAAGTCTGATCACTGTGAATGCTTTGGCTGCCGTAAATGGTGTGATCATTCCAATGCAATGTGAATATTATGCTTTGGAAGGATTGGCTGACTTAACCCAAACAATTGATCGTATACAAAAAGCATTGAATCCAAACTTGGAAATTGTTGGTGTATTACGTACCATGTATGATGCTCGTAATGCGTTGACACGTGATGTATCTGCTGAATTAGACCAATATTTTGGCAAGAAGTTATACGAAACTGTTATCCCCCGAAATATTCGATTGGCTGAAGCACCTGCACATGGTTTGCCTGTCATTTATTTTGAGAAGAGCTCAAAAGGTGCGGTTGCCTATTTGAATTTGGCCGCGGAAATGTTGAAGAAAAGTAAAGTCAAAAAAGGAAGTGCTGTATGAGCATCAAAAAACGCGGATTGGCTAAAGGTCGTGGTTTAGATGCGCTATTAGGTTCAATTCAGAAAGAGAAATTGCAACTTGAAGCACAAGCCTTGGATCATGGTCAACTCAAGCAAATTGATGTGAACTTATTAAAGCGTGGTGAATATCAGCCTCGTCGTTTTATTCAAGAACAAGATTTACAAGAGCTTGCATCATCAATTGAAAAGCATGGAGTGATGCAACCCATCGTTATTCGTCCTGTAGATGATGAACAGTTTCCATATGAAATTATTGCGGGTGAACGTCGTTGGCGTGCTGCACAATTAGCGGGACTAACTGAAATTCCTGCAATTGTTCGCGAACTCAATGATCAGGTAGCGATTGCATTAGCATTAATTGAGAATATTCAACGCCAAGATTTAAATCCGATTGATCAGGCACTTGCATTACAACGTTTTCACGATGAATTTGGATTAAGTCATCAAGAAATTGCAGAGACAGTTGGTAAAGCTCGAACAACAGTAAGTAATTTGTTACGTCTATTAAGTTTGGCTGATCCAATTAAAGATTTCATGCAGCAAGGTCAAATCGATATGGGGCATGCACGTGCGATTTTGAGCTTAAAAGCAAAAGATCAAATGGACGTGGCAAAGATCGTTATTGAAAAGAGTTTATCGGTACGTCAAACTGAACAGTTAGTACGTGAGTGGAATGAACCAAAGCCTGAAAAGGAGAAAGTACAAATTTCTCCAGATATTGAACAATTGACCCAAAAGCTGTCAGAGCGTTTTGGTGCAAATGTGAAAATTGATCATAATCAAAAAGGTAAAGGGAAAATGGTCATTCATTATCACTCATTGGATGAGTTGGATGGGATTTTAAATATTTGTTTACCTAACTGAACTTATAACATTGAGAAACCATCCTTTTATAATTTTTTAAATATTATTGGGGAATGATATGTGGGAACTTGTGAAAGCAGGCGGCTGGTTGATGCTGCCGCTTATTCTCTCATCAATTTTTACGGTTGCAATTATTATCGAGCGTTATATTCGTCTTAAACGCTCACAAGTTTTACCGCAAGCATTGTTGGTTAAAGGTGCCGATGTAGAGAATGTTATCTCGACTCTTGAACAGCCTGAAATAAATCATAGTGCTTTGGGACGAATTCTAAAGGCTGGATATGATCATCAGGATCAGGGGGAGCAGTTTGCTCGTGCTCAAATGGAAGCTACTGCTTCAGAAGAAATAACCCATCTTGAAAAAAACATAAATTTTTTAGGTACTTTAGGAGCAATTGCACCACTACTTGGACTGCTGGGTACTGTTCTTGGGATTATTGAGGCGTTCTTGGTGGTTGATGTTGGGTCGGCTGGTAATGCAAGTATGATGATGCCAGGAATTTCTACGGCTTTGATTACTACAGCTGTGGGGATGTTGATTGCAATTCCAGCAATGATTGCTTACCGTTATTTTCAGCGAGTCGTTCATGAGTACGTGGCTGAGTTAGAACAGCAGTCAACATTGTTTCATGCGACGCTTTTCCATAAAAAGATCCCACATGTTCAAGAACATCGTCGCGCCAGTTGAACGTAGGTGTGATGATGAAATTTAAACGAGCTCAAGTTGATGATATTCATATAAATTTGACACCTATGATCGACTGTATGTTGTTTATTTTGGTGTTTCTACTACTTTCTACCACCTTTAGTCAGCAAAGTCGCATAAACTTGACGTTGCCTGATGCTCAGGGTGTACCACCGAAACAATTCGATCACAAAATTGAAATAATGGTAGACTCAAAAGGGCATTATTCTGTGAACGGTCAAGCGATGGCAAGTAAGGAAGTTGCTGATCTAAGCACAGCGATCAAACAGATTGCACAAGATCGTCGTGATTTTATGTTCGTGATTGCTGCTGATGCCAATGCTGCACATCAAGATGTTATTCGTGTGATGGATGTGGCTGGTCAGCTCGGTTTTGTCAATGTCAACATTAGCACTAAAGTTCCAACAAGAGGTTTCACTGAGTGAGTCAGGATTTTAAGGTCTATTTTCGTCTACTAGCTTATTTAAAATCTTATTGGGGTATCGCCTTATTTGTATTGATTGGTTTTAGTATCAATGCCGCAACAGAGGTCTCTGTTGCAAAGTTGCTTAAATACATTATTGATGCCATTCAAGAAGGTAGCCGAGAAAACCTAAATTGGTTTCCTGCCTTAATCGTATTACTCATGTTCTTTCGTGGTGTAGGCTTATTTCTAGGTGGATACTTTTCGGCAGTTATTTCTCGTCGATTAGTATTCAGTATCCGCCAAGAAGTGTACGCAAAACTACTTAGATTGCCTGCCCAATATTATCTTGATAATAGTGTCGGTTATATCAGTGCTAAATTGATGTATAACGTGGAGCAGTTGACTGCAGCTTCATCGGACTCATTGCAGACTTTAGTAAAAGACGGTTTGATCGTTATTGGATTGTTAAGCTATCTCTTCTATACCAATTGGCGTTTAACACTCTGTATTCTTGTATTCATGCCTGTGATTGGGGTCTTGGTGAGAGTTGCAGCAAAACGCATGCGCAAACTTTCTATTCAAGTGCAAAACACCATGGGTGATGTAAACCATGTGGTTCAAGAAACTATTAATGGTAATTCTGTAGTGAAAAGTTTCACTGGTGAAGCTTTTGAACAACAACGTTTTTATAAATCGTCTGAAGAAAATTTACGTCGCGGTTTAAAAATGGTAATTGTTCAGAATATCAATAGCCCAGTAGTACAGTTGATTTTATCCTGTGCGATGGCGGTCATTCTTTGGTTAGCATTACGCCCACAGGTGTTAGGTGACACATCTGCAGGTGAATTTGTTGCTTATATTACGGCAGCAGGTTTGATTTCAAAGCCAATCAAAAACTTAACTGATATCAATGAGAAATTACAACGTGGTTTAGCAGCTGCACATTCAGTTTTTGAGTTACTAGATTTACCAGAAGAAGAAAATAAGGGGCAATTAAAACCTGCACTCAAAGGCAGTATTCGCTTTGAGCGCGCTAATCTTCAGTACTCTGATGGTACTCATGCGATTAAAGATTTCTCATTGGATATAAAAGCAGGGCAAACGATTGCATTAGTGGGTCGTTCGGGCGCAGGTAAAACGTCGTTAGTGAATATGTTGCCGCGATTCCAAGAGTTGAGTAGTGGTGAAATCTATTTGGATAATATAGCAATTGATCAAATAGAGCTTTTATCACTACGATCTCAAATCGCAATGGTTAATCAACAGGTAGTACTGTTTAACCGTTCGGTACGCGATAATATTGCTTACGGTCAATTACAAAATGCGAGTGATGAACAGGTGATTGCTGCCGCGAAAGCAGCTTATGCACATGAATTTATTATGGCATTACCGCAAGGTTATGACACGGTTCTAGGGGCGCAGGGTTTAAGCCTTTCAGGTGGCCAGCGTCAACGTATCGCGATTGCACGTGCGATACTAAAGGACTCACCAATTTTAATTTTAGATGAAGCGACCAGTGCTTTGGATAATGAGTCTGAATATTTTATTCAGCGTGCGTTTGATGAGGCGATGCAAGGTAGAACAACAATTGTAATCGCACACCGCCTTTCAACTGTTGAGAATGCTGATTTGATCGTTGTCATGGATAAAGGACAAATCATAGAGCAAGGAACTCATGCTGAGTTGTTAGCAAAACACGGGATGTACTATCAACTTCATCAACGTAACTTTGAGGAAGAATAAGTATGTCGATGGCGCAACGCATACAAGATGCTTGGAACCAACAAGCCTCATGGTTAATTGTTTTGCGTCCATTGTCATGGCTCTATCGATTCGGCTTTTGCTTAAATCAAGCTTTGTATACTTTAGGTTTGAAGAAAGTATACAAGGCTCCTATACCAGTGATGGTGATTGGTAATATTACCGTGGGTGGTAGTGGTAAAACACCGCTCTTGATTGAGTTGGTTAAGTATTTGCAGCGACATGGTGTGCGAGTTGGTGTGATTAGTCGAGGGTATGGCGGTCAAGGACCTTTTCCAGCAATTGTTGAGCAATATGCTACACCTTCAAAAGTAGGTGATGAACCTTGTTTGATTGTTCAATCAACTCAGGTACCTATGGCTGTTGGTCCTAATCGTCAAGCTTCTATTGAGTTGCTATTAAAAACAGCTCAGCTGGATTTGGTTATTAGTGATGATGGTTTGCAGCATTGGGCTTTAGCACGTCAAATTGAATGGATCGTTTTAGATCAAAATCGTGGTTTAGGTAATGAAAAATTATTGCCAGAGGGCTATTTGCGCGAACCCAAATCGAGATTGCAAAACAGTACTGTGATTCAACATACTAAAAATGCTGATTCTAAGCTAAATATGCATTTAGGTCTTGGTGACCCATATTTACTGAACTCGGATCTCCAGGCGGATTGGTTTGATCCAAATCAATATTTTAATGCGGTTGTGGGGATTGGTTTTCCACAGCGCTTTTATCAAACGTTGAAAGATTTGGGTGTTCATCATTTTCAAGCGCATGAGTTTCCTGATCATCATGATTACGAAATTATAGATTTAATGTTTGATTCAGATGATGCCATTATTACCACTGAAAAAGATGCGGTAAAATTTAAACAACTATTGGAACAGCATCCAGAGTTTAATACACCTATTTGGGTTGTACCCGTCAAGGCTGTTTTATCATCAGATTGCTACGACTTGTTAAAGCAACAATTGCAACAAGTTGGTATTCAGTTTTCTTAGAGAAAGACCATGAAACATATTGTTATACCTGCGCGTTTTGCCAGCTCACGTTTACCTGCGAAACCACTTTTGTTGATTCATGGTCGTCCAATGATTCTACGAGTAGTCGATCAGGCTAGAAAGGTCGGTGGTTTTGATGATCTATGTGTAGCAACTGACGATCCTCGTATTGCTGAGGTATGTCGTGCTGAAGACGTGGATGTGGTTTTGACGAGCGCTGATCATCCATCTGGTACAGATCGTTTAAGTGAGGTTGCACGTATCAAAGGATGGGCGGAAGACGATATTATTGTGAATGTTCAAGGCGATGAACCTTTACTTCCGGCGCTACTTGTTAAACAAGTGGCACAATTGCTTGTGGATAATCCTCAATGTTCAATGTCAACTTTGTGTGAGCCAATTATTCATTTAGATGAGTTCCAACGCGATAGTATTGTTAAAGTTGTGATGTCGAATCGAAATGAAGCGCTTTATTTTAGCCGAGCAACGATTCCTTATGATCGTGATGGTGCTAAACAAGATGAGGTTAAGCTACATAGTCAAGCCTATCGCCATCTAGGTCTGTATGCATATCGAGTTAAATTATTACAAGAGTATGTAACATGGCCACAAGGTAAATTGGAAGTTCTGGAGAGCTTAGAACAGTTGCGTGTTTTAGAGAATGGTCATCGCATTGCGATTGCTGTAGCTCAAGCTAATCTTCCACCAGGTGTGGATACACAAGTAGATTTGGATCGACTTAATGCAATGCCAATAAGTGCGTTTGAGTAATATGATTGAAGATACGCAAGCAACGATGATCTATCCATGGCATCAGCAAACATGGGAGTTACTCAGTTCTAGGTTTCCTGAAGTTGGACATGGCTTATTGTTTTATGGCAAAAAAGGATGTGCCAAAAATGAGTTCACAGCGCGTTTCGTTGCTTGGATATTATGTTTGAATAAACAAGCTCAAGCTGCTTGCGGTGAGTGTTCGAGTTGCCAATGGTTAAAATCTGATACTCATCCAAACTATGTACATATCACAACGGATGAAGATAATAAAAAGCAAAATGCAAAGATTAAAATAGAAAAAATACGTGATTTATTGCCATTTGTTCAACAAACGGGTGAGGGTTGGCGTGTTGTTGTGATTGAACCAGCAGAAGCACTGAATATTGCTTCTGCAAATGCATTACTAAAGACTTTAGAAGAACCAGGTGAAAAAGTTGTTTTGATTCTGCTTGCTGATCATTATTTGAAATTGCCAGCAACAATTCGTAGTCGGTTACAGCATTTCGCTTTGGATCGATTGGATCAACAAGAGGCTGAGAAATATATACAACAACAAATACCACAAGTTATGCCAAATCAGATTTCATTGCTACTTAATCTGGCGAATGATATGCCGTTGACAGCAATTGAAATTGAAAAAAGTGATTGGCTACAAAAAAGATCTTTTTTTGTCGCTGATTGGCTGAAATTGGTTGCTGAAAAAAATATGCCTTTAAATTATGTTAATAAGTGGTCTAAAGAGTTAAATTTTTCAGAATTCATGACTATGTTTGAATATTTATTAGGGGATTTGATTGCTTTTAAGTTGAAACAACCTTTAAGAAATATTGATTTAGATTTTCAAGAACTAGAAAAACATTATGAGCTTGATGCTTTGTTCAGTATCTATAGTGATTTACAGCAAAAAAAGTTGATGGTTGCGCAGAACGTACAAACGCAATTAGTTATGGATGAGCTTTTTATGCAACTTATGAATATTTAGTTTTAAAACCATCCTGCTTTAAATTGCTTTAGGCGTTTTATGTAAAGATTGTATTTAAATTGTTTCTTGTTCTGTCATCCTAATTAAAAATATATAAAATGTGAGTTACTTCACAATAATATTAAAAAATAAGGTATATAGTGATGAAAATAAGACTATTTGCTGTTTTGTTATCACTTTACACTCTGCCTGTAATTGCTATGGCAGAGCCGAAGTTTGAATCAAATATTAATGGTTCTTCGATTTTGATCAATGCTTCGAATCTTGGGGCACAATCTTATGAGTGTGTTTATAGCTATTCATATAACCATCCTAAACAAAACGAGGGTGCATATCAGTTCAGTGGAAAACTACAGATTGAAGCTGGCGCAAAACAAGTCGCTGTTGTAACACGACATACGAATCAGGCTGTGATCAAACTCAACTTTGATTATAAATGCACACAAAAGTAAATTTAAATCCATCTCATAAAAACCATTCTTTTTGAAAATAGAAGAATGGTTTTTTTATTTTCTGATCTATGAAAATTTTAGCTTATTTGCACTAAAGCTATCTATAAATGGATCATCTTTTAGTTTTTCTTGTCATTTCGTTGAAACAGAGTTTGTTGTTTTGAATATTGTTTTCTATAATCAATTGATAAATTAACTTTAGATTTTTAAATTTGACGGTAAACCAAAGAAACGACGACAAAAATATATAGTGTTTTCTATATGTCTAGGCGTTATCAAGATCATAAACTTTGGTGATTTAGCGATTTAACAGGGGAATGTTATGCGGCAGCAAATGATGGGTGGGATTATACAGGTCAATATTCCAGATAAAGCGACTTTACAATCAAGTTATATGCCTTTTGTGGTGGGCGGTGGACTATTTGTTCCGACTAAACAAGCAGTTTCTATGGGACAAGAAGTATTTATTTTAGCAACCTTACCAGAGCAGGCGCAAAAGATTCCGCTTACAGGTAAAGTGATTTGGATTTCACATAAGCAAACACATTTTAAACCACAAGGCTTTGCGATCCAGTTGGTTGGAGAAAAAGGCGTGTATTACAAGAACGAAGCAGAAAGAATATTGGCAGGCTCAAAAGCTTTAGAACGACCAAGTTATACGATGTAAATAAAGAGTAGGAAGAAAGCGTGTTCGTTGATACACATTGTCATTTAACCATGTTGGATCTCAGTCCTTATGATGGAGATTTAGATCAAGCATTAGCACAAGCTCGAATTGCTGGTGTTTCAAAGTTTATGGGAATTTCAGTTGATCTTGATGATCATGTGAAATTGGCTGAAATAGCTGCTCGTCATGATGATGTTGGATATACAGTAGGAATACATCCTTGTGAGGATGAACATATCATGGCGCGCGCTACAACGGATTATTTAGTTGAATTGGCGCAGTCTGATAAGGTTTGGGCATTAGGTGAAACGGGCTTAGATTACTATCACAGCCAAGATTTCATCGCAGAGCAAAAGCGGTGTTTTGCACGCCATATTCAAGCATCAAAAATAGTAAAAAAACCTGTAGTTGTGCATACACGTTCGGCCAAATATGATACCGTCGATATTATTCGTGCGGAACAATCAACCCATGGGATTTTGCATTGTTTTACTGAAGATTGGGAAACTGCAAAAGCTGTTCTAGATTGTGGATACTATATTTCTTTCTCAGGCATTATTTCTTTTAAAAATGCTCAAGATCTTCGTGACGTTGCAAAGCAAGTACCGATTGATCGAGTGCTTATCGAAACAGACAGTCCTTATTTGGCTCCTGTACCTTATCGTGGTAAAACCAACGAACCTAAATACGTTCCTTATGTAGCCAAAGCTCTGGCAGATGTATATCATAAATCAGTTGAAGAAATGGGTCTGATTACGACTCAAAATTTTGAAAATCTTTTGAAATTTAAATAAACGGTTTATGTTGTATTAGGAAAGAGAGTTATCACGTGAAAATGGATCGTCAAGCTCAATTTAGGGCAAGAGAAGTATTAATTTTTCAAATCGCTGAGCAACTCCTATTAGAAAATGGTGAAGCGGGCATGACCCTTGATGCCTTAGCGGCAGAATTGGATCTAGCAAAAGGTACTTTATATAAGCACTTTCAAAGCAAAGATGAATTATATATGTTGCTGATTATTCGCAACGAAAGAATGTTGCTTGAGATGATTCAAGATACGGAGAAGGGATTTCCTGAGCATTTAGCTTTTTTCATGTTACATCATTTACATCACCCTGAACGTACCGCTTTATTTCATCAAATTGAAGAGCGCCTATCGACAACGGCTCAAGGTATTCAACTGTTATTTAGCGAGCTTTATAAAATTCGACGTCAGCGTTTGCGGATTATTATTCGTATGACGGAAAGTTATTTAGCTGATATAAATAGCACAATGACCACGCGTGACTATCTTGCTTCTATTTGGTCTTTAACTTATGGAGCTGCCGTGATACTAAATTCGAGTTTCTATCAACGTTATCTTGGATCAAGAGATACATTGCGAGTCGCTTATATCGAACAGGCATTAGCGATGCCGAAACTTCCTGAATACAGTGCATAAGTTGATCAGCAACGATGAGCTATCAATCTTTTAGTCGAGAAAAAAGTGCTAAAGCTTCTTGTATTGCGGAGCGGCCGAGCAGTGCTCGACTTAATCGCTCCTCAGGATTTACGTTGATTGAGATTATGGTTGTCATCGTTATTATGACGACTATGACATCATTGGTTGTACTGAATATTGGTGGAGTTGACCAACGTCGAGCAATGCAAGCAAGAGAAATGTTTATTCTTGATTTAAAGAAAATCAATAAAGAGTCAACAGATCAAGCCAAGGTATTTGCTCTGAATGTACAAAATGCTACAGATGTCGCGCCCTTAAGTTATAGTTTGTTCGAATATCATGATCAGAGCTTTGAGCGAGTGCGACAAGCAGATCGTATATGGCAACCATATACAGAATTTAAACCTCGTCAATTACCAAGTAATGTCTCATTTAGTGTGCAAAGTTTAAATAATGAAAATTACCCTCGTGCGCAGAATGATGATTTATTGGGTGGCCAAGCACCACAGTTAATTTGGTTTGGAAATGGTGAAGTGAGACCTGTTCGAATCCAATTTTACTATGCTCAACAGCCGATTGGACATGAATTAGAATTGGATCACTTGGGGAAGGTTAATGAAAATTAAGTCTTTATCAGGTCTTCCAGAAAATGCTTCTTGTCTTGTGAAAGAACAGAAACCTCGCATCTCAAGCATAGCTTTCGATCTTGCGACACGACCGAGCGTTGCTCGATTTAATCGTGTCTCAGGATTTACCCTGCTTGAAGTGATGGTGGCTTTGGCAATTTTTGCAGTGGCTGCAATCGCGCTAACAAAAATAGCCATGCAATATACGCAAGCAACCTCAAATGCAATTTTACGTACTAAGGCTCAATTTGTTGCAATGAATGAGGTTGCAATGATGGAGATTAACAAAGAGTGGTTGGATGGAACCCAATCCAAACAAATCACTTCACAAGGTGAAACATGGCAAATTGATAAAAAAGCACAAGCAACGATTAGCCCCAAAGTTCAGCGGATCGAATTACAAGTGAGTTTATTTAACGTTGATCAAGACAAAGTTGAAGCGGGTGTTGGTCATCTAGTGTTTTTCAATCATCAGACTGAAAGTTAAATCATATGAATAATAAAAACAATAATATGCAAATCTCAAAGTTTCACTTTGTTAATCCTCACACTCAAAGCCTAGCTTTTCGTCTTGCGGAGCGGTCGAGCAGTGCTCGGCTTAATCGTGATCACTCCGAACATAGTTCGTCATCTTGCGCTCGGACAAAGTTTCACTTTGTTAATCCTCGCTCAGGATTTACGTTGGTTGAGTTGCTGGTTGCAATTGCAATTTTTGCAGTTCTTTCTATGTTAGGTTGGAAAGTATTTGATTATTTGTTAAAAGTGAAAGATCGAAATGCTGAACATGAAGTGAATTTGTTTGCATTACAAGACGCTTATCAGCAGATCTTGCGAGATAGTTTGCAGATCATCCCTTTAACAGCAAATGATGGAAGGCAATTGCAAGCTGCATTGGTACTTAATGATCAGGTTTTTATGTTCAGTAAAGCTGGTGTTTCTGATCCGCTTAAGCAAGGGCTGTCGCCATACGAGCGCATCGAATATCGTTTTGATGAGTCTCAAAAAAGACTATATCGATTGAAATACACAAATCTAAATATTCCAAATCGTGTGCAGCCGATGTCAAGTGTATTGTTGGATAATGTTGAGCGCTTTAAAGTATCAGTTTTCAATCCACAGGAGTTAATGCAGTGGCCTGAAAATAATGTAGATCCAGAAAACACGGCTGAATTAAGAAAGCTACCATTAGGATTGAAAATTCAATTGACTGTTGCTGGTACAGATTATGAGTGGATCTATCGTCTGATCGATCGTAGTCAGGATAGTCAATGATATGAGAAATATAAGATCACAACATGGCGTTGCTTTATTGACTATCCTTGTTATGGTTGCTTTAGCAACAATTCTCGCCGCAACAATTGCAAAACGCCAAAGTAATAGTGCTGAAAATACAGGCTATTTAATGCGACAGAATCAATCTTTGCTCTATGCGAAAAGTGCGGAGGCATTTTTTGCTGAGTTATTGATTCAGGATAATGAAAGTGGCAAAAATATTGATCATTTACAAGAAAGTTGGGCGAAACCAATGCCTGCATTTCCTGTAGAGGATGGATATGTTTCGGGTCGTTTAGTTGATGAGTCTGGAAAGTTTAATCTCAATAATTTACTTAAAAGTGACGGTAGTGTTGATGATTCTGCTCGCCGATGGTTTGAGAGATTGTTGCAACGCGTTGGATTGCCAGCAGAATTAAGTCAAGCGGTAATTGACTGGCAGGATAGTGATGATGAGCCAACAGGTGCTATGGGGGCTGAAAGTAATTATTATCAAGGTTTAGAGCCAGCTTATTTAACACCAAATACCAAATTTCACAGTATTGAAGAGTTAAAATTAGTCCGCGGCTTTGAAGGAAAGAATTATGACTTAATCAAAAACTATATTTCTGCCTTACCTGAACCAACAAAAGTGAATATCAATACAGCACCAGCATTGTTGCTTGCGAGTATTGATCCTAGAGTTGACGTAAATACGGTTGATCAAGAATTAAAAGCAAAACAGGCAAATTTAACGTATTTTTCTAGTCTTGATGATTTATGGAAAATAAATGCATTTTCTGGGATAGAAGAACAGAATAAAACGGATGCAGCGGCGTGGTTGGATACTAAATCAGATTACTTTACAGCGTTGATTGAGGTTGTTTTGAGTGAGCGAAAACGTCAATTTACCAGTGCTATATATAGGAAAGATAAGCAGGTTACGGTTTACGCTCGAAGTTTAGCACCTTTTCGTACGGGCCATGGATTGAATAATTGAATAGTCACAAATTTTAAATTCGATCCCAATGCTTGTTTTTTTGTTTTATAATAAACTTCGTTTGCAGAAAAGATTCGCTTGGTGCATGTTAATTCGTAAATTATTTAAGTTTGAAAACGCTCATATTGTACGGAACTGTACATCAGATCGCTGTAAGCGTTCTATTCATGGTCATAGCTATAAAGTTGAGTTGCTGCTAAAAGCATCGAAGCTGGATCATGGGCAAATGGTTTATGATTTTGGCTTGTTGAAAGGCGTGATTAAAGAGCTGTTTGATAGCTTTGATCATGCAATTTGCTATTGGCAAAAAGATGATCCAGCTTATATTGATGCATGTAAAACGTTTAGTGCACGATGGATCGCATTGCCTGTTTCGCCTTCAGCAGAGCAGTTTTCTCGTATTTTCTTCTATCTCGCTCAACAAGTGTTGAATTCAACAATTACTCAAAACGGTGAGGGTGATGTTGAAGTTTACTCGGTCATTGTTCACGAAACAGATACGGGTTATGCACAAAGTTTTCAAGAAGATATTGATAATGAGCAAATGGGTGCATTGAGCTTGGAGCAAATTATTTTTTCCGAGCAAGTTCAAGCTGAATGGAGTGATCCAAATCTGTATAAAAACTTGAAACAAGGGTTAAAATTTCAAAACCCAAATGTAGAATTACAAGTTAATATTTAATCTGTACATTTCATTCGTGAGAGTGGAGTAATTTCAAGGAAAGTTGATGCAATTTACTGAACAACAGCAGGACAAGTTAAGTAAAGTTCAGTTGGATGAGTCGTGGAAAATTTCTTTATCTGACTTTCTTCTTAGTCAGAAAATGGATAATTTGCGTGAGTTTTTGCAGCAGCAAAAAAATGCTGAAAAAATAATTTATCCGCCGAGTAAGCAGATTTTTAATGCATTGAATACAACACCTTTAAATGCAGTTAAAGTTGTAATTTTGGGTCAGGATCCTTATCACGGTCCAAATCAAGCAAATGGTTTAAGCTTTTCGGTGCAGAGAGGGGTTGCATTACCACCATCTTTGCGTAATATTTTTCATGAATTATCTACTGATTTGGCAATACCCATTTCTCGTCATGGTGATTTGAGTAAATGGGCAGAGCAAGGTGTTTTGCTTTTAAACAGTGTACTTACTGTTGAGGCTGGTCAGCCCACATCACATCAAAAGCAAGGTTGGGAAGAATTTACCGATGCAGTGATTGATGTGTTAAACGAACAACGAGAACATGTTGTTTTCATTTTGTGGGGGGCTTATGCACAACGCAAAGGGCAACGTATTGATCGTAATAGGCATCTTGTTTTGAGTGCAGCTCATCCATCACCATTAGCAGCAAACCGTGGTGGTTTTTTTGGTTGCAAAGTATTTTCTAAAAGTAATCATTATTTGAAACAACATGGCATTGAGCCTATAGACTGGCAATTGGACGCATAATGACTTCTCCCGATTTGAATAGCTATCATCCTGATTTGATTATTGAGCAAGAAAAGAATGGTTGGCGAGTAATTCGTTTAAACCGCCCAAAATCATTGCATGCATTAGATGAATCTATTGTTAGTGCACTACTTAAGGTTTTTGAGCATTTTCATGAAGATGAAAGTGTTAAAGCAATTTGGCTAGATTCAACAACCCCTAAAGCATTTTGTGCAGGCGGCGATGTACGTAAGCTCCGTCAGCTTGTCATTAACAATGAAGTTGATGCCGCAAATCGTTTCTTTGAACAAGAGTATGCCTTAGATTTACTGTTACATAACTATGCTAAACCAATCGTGGTTTGGGGTGAGGGTTATGTGATGGGTGGTGGACTCGGTTTATTTATGGCTGCGCCATTTCGCTTAGTTACACCTTATTCTCGCCTTGCGATGCCAGAAATCAATATTGGATTATACCCAGATGTGGGTGGAAGTCGTTTCTTGGCAGATCGCGGTCAAATTGGTTTATTCACGGGACTGACAGGGTCGATTATGACAGCTGCAGGTGCATTTAGTATTGGTTGGGCAACTCATATTTGTGAAGCTCAGCGAGATAATGTCTTGCAGAAAGTTTTAAATGTCGATTGGAACCACTATCCTGCGGGTGCTTTTCGTGCCATTGATGACACATTAAATAGTCTGCATCGTCCAGTTGCGGCAGGTCCATTGCAAAACTCTATTGATGTTATACACAGCGTTTGTCGTGGCCAAAACTTTGAGTTTGATTATCAGGCCATCATTGGATTGAGTGAAGCGAGCAGTGATTGGTTGCGTCAGGCGAGTGAGAATTTGCAAAAAGGTTCTCCAAGCACGGCGGCTATTACTTGGTTACTTTGGCAGTGGGGCAAACAAGGACATGCTTGGGATGAAGTGTTTGCATTAGAGGCCCAAATTTCTGATTGGAAAATTCGCCATCCAGATTTTGTTGAAGGTGTGCGTGCGCGTTTAGTGGATAAAGATCTATCGCCTGAATGGAAAGCAACTGAAAAAATTACATTAAAAGATATTTTGTCGGATTGTCCACCTATAACTACGATTGATAGTTGGAATGTATTGTTAAGACAATACGGCATCATTGCATAAGGCGATGAGTAATCCAGATACTTTTGATGACGAATATTGGATGCAGTTTGCTTACGAGCAAGCTGCATTAGCTGCAGAACAAGGTGAAATACCTGTTGGTGCTGTTATTGTAAGTCAGTCGAAAATTATTGGGGCAGGTTACAACGCGCCAATCTTGCTTTCAGACCCAAGTGCACATGCTGAAATTCAAGCATTGCGCATGGCTTGTCAGAGCATTCAAAACTATCGTTTGCCCGAAGATGCAACGCTTTATGTAACGCTTGAACCTTGTACTATGTGTGTAGGTGCTTTGATTCATGCGCGTATTCAACGTGTTGTATTTGCAACGCCTGAACCTAAAGCAGGTTCGCTGGTGAGTGCTCGTCAGTTACTTGATAGTGGTTATTACAATCACAAATTTGTCTTTGAACATGGGTGTATGCAAGCAAAATGTTCCGCTCAACTCAGTGATTTCTTTAAACAAAGACGTAATCAAAAGAAACAGATCCGTTTATCTAAAACGTCCTCAAATGATTAAAAATCTGCGATGAGTTATGGCAGACTAGCCGCTCCTATGATTTTGGTTTAATCAAAAAGGCGAAACTATGCGTAATGCGATCACCATAAAAAAAGAATTCAATGCACCGATCTCCGAAGTTTTTGATCTGTTGTCAAAACATGCAACATACAATAAGGCATTTGCACCTTTGCAAGTTGTACGCGTTAAGGACTCTACTGATCCACAGCGCCCAGATGGAGTCGGTTCTATTCGACGTATGGGATTTGGGCCGATTAAGCCACTTCAAGAAGAAATAACTTTGTTGGAAGAAAATAAGCGTATCGAATATAAGCTAATTAATAACCCTTTAGTTAAGCACCATTTGGGACAAATTGATTTTAGAGAGATTACGCCTTATATCACTTTAGTAACTTATAAGATTGAATTTACAGCAAAAGCACCGCTTGTAAGTAAATTAATTCTTGCACAACTCAAAGCAGCGATTACACTAGGTTTTTCAAAGTTAGCGAAGTCGGTTGCTTCATAAGAGATGGTAATGACAGTTCATATTATTACGATAGATGGTCCAAGCGGTTCAGGTAAAGGAACATTGGCAGCAAAAATAGCAGCGCATTACGGTTTCAATTTGTTAGATTCTGGTGCGTTATATCGTTTACTTGGACTGTCATTGTTTCAACGCGGATTATTAGATCAAATTGATTCAGAATTGGAGCAATGTATTGAATGTGCAACTCATCTCGACATTGAGTTTAAATCATCAGCCTCTGTAACACTTATCTATTTAGATGGTGTAGATGTGACCAATATAATCAGAACAGAACAAGTTGGTGAATACGCATCAAAGGTTGCGACTGTACCAGAGTTGAGAAAAGCATTATTTGAACGCCAACGTGCTTTTATCCAAGTACCGGGTTTAGTGGCCGATGGTCGTGACATGGCGACATCAATATTTCCTGAAGCGCAAGCTAAAATCTATCTAACTGCATCTGCTGAGTCCCGTGCCGAACGTCGGGTAAAACAGTTGCAGGGTATGGGTCTTGATGCTAAAATAAACGACATTTTATCTAATATACAGGCTAGAGATAAACGAGATATGGAACGTGCTGTTGCGCCATTAAAGCCAGCAGGCGACGCATATATCATTGATAGTTCTAATATTGGCATCAATGAAGTCTTCCAATTAATGGTTGACTATATCGATAGCCGTATTCAATAGATAAACCATTTTATTTTCAGTTGAAGCATTGCTTGATCAGATTTTTTGGACAATGTAACAACTTAACTAAACCGGCCTTGTCTGATCCAAGACCGCGGACTTTATCAGGTATATCATGACCGAATCTTTTGCAGCCCTCTTTGAAGAAAGTGAATTAAACCTCAACGTTGAAAAGGGTGCAGTCATCCAAGGTACTGTTGTTAGTATCGATTCTGACTGGGTTACTGTTGACACTGGCCTTAAATCTGAAGGCGTAGTTGACCGTGCTGAATTTTTAAATGAACAACGTGAACTTGAAGTTCAAGTTGGCGATACTGTTGACGTAGTTGTTGAAGCACTTGACAACGGTATGGGTCAAACAGTTTTATCACGTGAAAAAGCGAAGCGTGCTGAAACTTGGACTAAACTTGAGAAAATCTTTGAAGACGGCGAAATCGTTACTGGTGTTATCTCTGGTAAGGTTAAAGGCGGTTTCACTGTTGACATCGGTCCTGTACGTGCATTCTTACCAGGTTCTTTAGTTGACACTCGTCCTATCCGTGACACAACTCACCTTGAAGGTAAAGAGTTAGAGTTTAAAGTAATCAAACTTGATGCTAAACGTAACAACGTTGTTGTATCTCGTCGTGCAGTTATGGAAGCTGAATCTTCAGCTGACCGTGAAGCATTACTTGCTCAACTTGAAGAAGGTCAAACAGTTACAGGTACGATCAAGAACCTTACTGATTACGGCGCGTTTGTTGATCTTGGCGGTATTGATGGTCTTCTTCATATCACAGATATGGCTTGGAAGCGTATTAAGCACCCTTCAGAAGTGGTTGAAGTTGGTCAAGAAGTTACTGTTAAAGTACTTAAATTTGACCGCGAGCGTAACCGCGTATCTTTAGGTCTTAAGCAATTAGGCGAAGATCCATGGTTAGCGATCATGAGCCGTTACCCTAAAGGTTCTATCGTTAAAGCACGTGTAACAAACTTAACTGATTACGGTTGCTTCGCTGAAATCGCTGAAGGCGTTGAAGGCTTAGTACACGTTTCAGAAATGGACCACACGAACAAAAACATCCACCCATCTAAAGTTGTTCAGATCGGTGACGAAGTTGATGTTATGGTTCTTGAAGTTGACGAAGAACGTCGTCGTATTTCGTTGGGTATCAAACAAACTCGTGCTAACCCATGGGAAGAGTTTGCTAAAGCACATGAAAAAGGCGAAAAAGTTTCTGGTACAATCAAGTCAATCACTGACTTCGGTATCTTCATCGGCTTAAACGGTGGTATCGACGGTTTAGTTCACTTGTCTGATATTTCTTGGAACGAACAAGGCGAAGAAGCGATTCGTCGTTACAAGAAAGGTGACACAGTTGAAGCAGTTATCTTGTCTGTAGACGCTGAAGGTAACCGTATCAGCCTTGGTATCAAGCAATTAAACAGCGATCCATTCAATGACTTCTTGGCTGCGAATGAGCGCGGTGCTTTAGTTAAAGGTACTGTAACTGCTGTTGATGCTAAAGGTGCTACAGTTAAATTAGCTGATGACATCGAAGCAACACTTAAAGCTTCTGAAATCAACCGTGACCGTGTTGAAGACGCAACTAAATTCTTAGAAGTTGGTCAAGAAGTTGAAGCTAAGATCATCAACGTTGATCGCAAATCTCGCTCTATCAACTTGTCTATCAAAGCGAAAGACGAAGCTGAAGAGAAAGAAGCTGTGAACAACGCTCGCCAAGCTGCTGCGACTCAAGCTGCAGAAAGCAATGGTCCTAAGACTATTGGTGACTTAATTAAAGCTCAAATGAAGTAATTTGTTAAAAAGTACGTTTCTTGTAACAGAGATGTACTTTTTTATACAAAAATACTGTAAACGGTAGCGTAGTAATCATGTACTGCGCTACCGTTTTGTATTTAAACAGGTTATTATTAAAAACACTGAGAAGTAGCAATAATTAAAGAGGTCATCAATGACTACTGAAGCACTTAATAAATCTGATTTAATTGAACGGATTGCACTTAAAAACCCACACTTAGCAGAACCTTTAGTTGAAGATGCTGTTAAAATTATGATTGACCAAATGATCGAAGCTCTTTCAAATGGTGATCGTATTGAAATACGTGGTTTTGGGAGCTTTGCTTTACACCATCGTGAGCCACGTTTAGGTCGTAACCCAAAAACAGGTAAAGCTGTTGATGTCGCAGCAAAAGCTGTACCACATTTTAAACCAGGTAAAGCCCTTCGTGATGCAGTAAACGAATCTGGTCAATAAGAATTTGAGGTGTTTATGCGTTATGTATTAATTGCATTACTCGTTGTCATCTTTGGTTATTCACTTGCCTTGGTGCTTCAAAATCCAACTGAGCTACCAGTTGATTTATTGTTTACTCAAGTTCCAGCAATGCGTTTAGGTTTATTGCTTCTATTGACGTTAGCATTAGGCATTGTGGTTGGACTGCTCTTAGGTGTTCAGGTTTTCCGCGTTTTCCAAACGAATTGGGAAATTAAAAGATTGCGTAAGGATATTGATCATCTTCGCAAAGAACAAATTCAACTTGCACAACAAGCGGCTGCTGATGCTGCTGCAAGTGTAAGGCACGAAAAAACTGTATTGGATATTACCAATGAAAATAAAAGCCCATTATAATATGGGCTTTATTTTTATCGGGAAGAAAAGCTCTTGAGTATTATTGTTGCCCTAGACGCAAAAAGCCAATACGACGCTCTGACGATTGTGGAACAACTTGATCCTACTTTATGTCGAGTTAAAGTAGGCAAGGAGCTTTTTACTCACGAAGGACCTGCTGTTGTTAAAAGTTTGCATGATAAGGGTTTTGAAGTTTTTCTTGATTTAAAGTTTCATGATATTCCAAATACTACAGCACAAGCTGTATGCGCGGCTGCTGATTTAGGGGTGTGGATGGTGAACGTTCACGCATCTGGCGGTCGTAAGATGATGGAAACTTGTGTGGAGCGTCTTAAAGCAGGAAATTATCAAACCCAATTGATTGCAGTTACTGTTTTAACTTCGATGGGTCGTGAAGACTTGCGTGATATAGGTTTAGATATTGAGCCTGTTGAGCAAGTGCAGCGTTTAGCTAAACTCACTCAGGAAAGTGGTTTGGATGGTGTGGTTTGTTCAGCGCAAGAAGCAAAAATTCTTCGTCAAATGCTCGGCCAAGACTTCGCATTGGTTACTCCAGGAATTCGTCCAGCAGGATCAAGTGCTGATGATCAAAAGCGTATTGTGACACCGAAACAAGCGATACAAGATGGTTCTACTCATTTAGTAATTGGTCGCCCAATCACTAAAGCAGAGAATCCGACAGCGATGCTAAAATCGATTTTAGCTTCAATTTAAAATTTTAAGTTTAAAAATAGACTGATTAAGAGTGGCGCGAGCAAGGATAAAATTAATCCGCTCATCATGGCGTGTGGTACGTAATGCGTGCCACATGATTGTTTAACCATTGCTAAAGTTACATCCATCGACGTTGCACCTGCACTAGAAATTGCTGATCGTGGAAAACGCCAGCCTAAACAATACATCAATAGAATTGCAAAAATCTCTCTAAATAAATCAGTAAGCAGCGCAATACCACCAAGTTTAGCTGAGTGTAATTCAGTAAACACAATTCCAGACATTGAATACCAACCGTAGCCCTGTGCTAATGCGAGAACTTCGTTTAACTTATAGTGATCTGATAGAATAAAATAGTTAAAGATAGAAGCAAGACAAGAACCAATAATAGCAGCAACAGGAACAAGCAAAATTTTCCAACTTAACCAACTGCGATCAAATTGGGTAAAGGCGAGTTCGATACCGATTAAGAAGATAAAAATAAGTAATAGATACCAACTGTTGAATGGTATATGTACATCAAAATTTTTGATCAATAGGCCTATTGCAACACCTATTGTAAGTGCCAAAAATGCTTTAGCGATATTTTTCAATGCATTTAAAAACAAGCGTAATGATATTTTGCCTTGAACACTTTGGCGATCAATCAGTTTATAAGTGAATAAACAAATAAAGAAAGCACCAATAGATGTTGTAAATGCAATCAGTAAAGCTGGAGGAAGAATAGCGATAGGATTTTCAATATGATTGAGGGCTTGAGTTAACTCAAAAGCTACACTGATCAATAAAATATAAGAAAAATAAGGAAGAATTTTAAAAACAAGTTGTTTTATCTGGAAAGATAAGTGAGGGGCAATAAAGTAGCCTAATGAAATTACGATAAATATTTGGAGAATTAGAATAAGAGATTGCATAAAAAAAGCAGGTTACGAATAACCTGCTTATTATGAAGAATTATTGCTTAAGCTGCATCGACTTTTGTATCAATTGCTGTGCTGATAAAATTGTAATCCGCGACATTCACCTTGCGGGTTTCTAACCAATATTTCCAAGTATACGTTGGCCACAAAGAAAAGTTTTTACCATCCGCAGCTTGATACCAACTGCTACATCCACCGGCTTGCCATACTGTGCCTTTGAGTTGTTCTTGTACACGTTCGTTGAATTGGTCTTGAACTTCTTGTTTGACTTCAATTGCTTGAGTGCCTGTTTTATCAACTGTTTGAATCAATTGTAGAATGTAGTTTACTTGTGATTCAATCATAAAAATCACAGAGTTATGGCCAAGAATTGTGTTTGGACCTAAAAGCTGGAAAAGGTTAGGGAAGTTTTTAGTTGCAACACCATAATAACTCTCAGCGCCATCTTTCCAAGCTTGTTTAAGCTCAATGCCATTTCGACCCACACAGTCAAAATGTTTTAAGTAGATACGTGGATCCGTAATAAAACCTGTACCATAGATCAAACAGTCAATCTGACGCTCTTTACCATCTTTGGTGATAATGCCATTTGCTGTGATTTCTTGAATACCATCTGTTACTAGTTCAACATTTTTACGGTTAAACGTAGGGAAGTATTTGTTTGAAATCAAAATACGTTTACAACCCATAACAAAATCTGGGGTAAGCTTCTTCGCTAAGGCTTTGTCTTTGACTTGGAAACGAATAAAGGCTTCGGCAAGTTTTTGACCATATTTCATAATTTGTGGTTGCACAATTGGTACAACACGTGACTCGTTGCTCCAGTACAAACGACTACGATGAATTTGACGATAAATATTTGAAGCTTTAAATAACGATTTACTTAGTTTTGAATATTTACGTTCATCACGTGGAATTACCCAGGCTGCTGTACGTTGGAAAACATAGAGTTGCTTAACCTCAGGTGCAATCTCTGGAATATATTGAATAGCACTACCACCTGTACCAATCGATGCAACTGATTTTCCATTTAGATCGTAATCGTGTTCCCATTTAGATGAATGAAATACTTTACCTTTAAATTTCTCAATGCCTTTGATATGTGGAATTTGTGGAGCATGCAATGGACCAGAAGCAAAAATTACGAATTGTGCTTCTAGTGTTGGTTGGTCTTTAAAATCTACAGTCCAAACATTACGGTTTTCATCAAATTCAGCATGTGTTACTTCATGATTAAACTTGCAATAATCCTTTAATTTGTATTGCTCCGTAATATCCTGAATATAACCAAAAATTTCATCTGCTTCGGCATAACGTTTGGACCAATCTGTCTTTGGTGCAAAGGAAAGAGAATACATATGTGATTGGACGTCACATGCAGCACCAGGATATTGGTTTTCTCGCCATGTTCCACCAACATCGTTGGTTTTTTCTAAGATAACAAAATCATTGATTTGACTTTGCAACAAGCGAATCGCCATAGCTAAACCACCAAAACCTGCACCAATAATCGCAACTTTTGTTTTTTGAATAGCATTTTTGGTTACATCACGCATAGTCTACGTCCTACACAGCTAAATTTTGTGCAAGTTTAACGGTTTTACCAAGATTAAATATGATTGTATAGACGTAAAACTTGATCATTTCGGCAATTCATTTAGCTATTTTTTTATAGTACAACATTAAAGTTTTGAGAATTAGATTTAGAATTATGAAAAGATCTATCCTCGGATTGATGTATTTGATTCAAGGCATGCGTCATGTTGGAATAGATGTGGATACACGTTTAGCCCAAATGGGAATACATGCTGACGCTTTAGATCCAAGTTCAATCATTGCGGATGAGATTGAGTGGGATATTCTGCAGCATATTAGTCAAGATGTTTCACCTGAACAAGGTTTGTTTATTGGTCAGCATTATGCATTAGCAGGTTATGGTCCATTTCTTATGCTTTTGGTGACCAGTAATACTTTAGAAAAAGCTTTGCTAAACGGAATCCGATTTCAACAGCTCACGCATCTATTTGGTTCTTTAAAATTAGATATTCAAGAAGATTTTATTCATTTGGCATATCAACCGGTTGATCTCGAAACACATTTGGGGCATTTGAGAGCGCAGTGTGAAATCTCAGGAACCTATAAATTCCTACAAGATATTTTTAAAATGATGGGATTAGAGATTCCTAAAATAAAGATTGAATTACCCTTTAAAAGGCCAAAAGATTTACACTTGATCGCTTCCTACCAAGATTATTATGGTGTGGATGTGAAGTTTGGTTGCGAGCAAGCTGCATTTATGATGGAGAATACACAACTTTTAGAAACTAAAATTCCATCTGCGGATATCCTGACCTATCGAATTTATGAAGAAAAATGCCTATCCGATTTGGAGCTGTTAGAGAAGGTCGCGCATTTAGATGTGACAATAGTTGATTATGTGGAAGGTTATCTCGAATTGCAAAATGGGGTCATACCGACCATGTCTGAGACAGCATGCGCACTCAAAATTCCTGAGCGAACGCTAAGGCATCAATTGCAGCAAATGCAGACCAGCTATAAAGAAATCCGTGAAAGGCTTATCAAAAAAAAGGCAATAAAATTTATTGAAGCAAGTACATATTCAGTTGAACAGATTGCAGAAATGTTGGGTTATTCTGAACCTGCTGCCTTTAATCATGCATTTAAACGATGGTTTGGACAGAGTCCTCGACAGTATAACCGAAATCATTAAATGATTAAAAATGGAACATTATGATGTTTAAACTACATGATAATTAAGCCTAAAATCTAATGTCTTTGAACTCAATGTTCGATATAATTTTTCTCAATTAAAATTGTAATAACACCTTATGTTAAATTCTAAGCCAGACTCGCATAGCACTGCATACATTCCAACATCACCTGCTGAGCGTTATGCTCAAGCACTTGAGTCAGGACAGTTCATGCCTGATGAAGCACAAGCTCAGGCAGTTCAAGAGCTAGATCGTGTATGGAAAGAGTTGCTCACTCGTTATAAAGCATCGAAGAAAGCGTTTAGACGATTCCGTCGTCAAACCTATCCGAAAGGTGTTTATATGTGGGGTGGTGTAGGACGTGGTAAGACATGGTTAATGGATCAATTTTATGAGTCAGTACCATTCCGTCGAAAAACACGTATGCATTTCCATCACTTTATGCAACATGTACATAAAGAGTTAAACAAACTTTCAGGTCAGCGCAATCCTTTAGATTTGGTTGCAGATCAAATCTACAAAAATGCAGTGGTGATCTGTTTTGATGAATTCTTTGTATCGAATGTTACAGATGCAATGATTATTAGTGATTTATTCCAGAAGTTGTTTGAGCGGGGCATTACTTTAGTTGCTACCTCAAATATTGCTCCTGAAGGTTTGTATAAAAACGGGATTCATCGAGATCGTTTCTTGCCGACAATTGCATTGGTTCAGAAAAATTGTACCGTTTTGAATGTTGATGCTGGTATCGATTACCGTTTAAGGGTATTAAAACAAGCACAATTGTTTAAGCATCCGCTTGGTAATGATGTGCAGGCATGGATGGCTGAGCGTTTTAGCGCTTTAACCCAAACACAAGTACAATCAAACTCTCCGATTATGATTAACAATCGTGTTGTTGAGACTTTGGGGCATACTGAAGACGTATTGTGGTGTGAGTTTTCTGAACTATGTTTTAAACCGCGTAGTCCAGCTGATTTCATCGAAATTGCAAACATATACAATACTGTTTTAGTCAGTAATGTACCGCATTTGACGGATTTCTTATCTGAAGGGACACGTCGCTTTATTTATTTGGTCGATGAATTCTATGACCGTGGGGTAAAGTTGTTATTAACCTCAGAGGATTCGATTATTGATTTATACGAAGGCGATAAATTAGCATTTGAAATTGAACGGACACGTTCAAGATTACTTGAAATGCAGTCAGATGATTATTTAAATTCTGAGCATCGACAAATACAAATTGCAAAAACTTCATGATTTAAAAAAGGCATTCTTCGGAATGTCTTTTTTTATGAATTTAAGTAGAGAGCACTTTATTCTTGCTTGAATTTTGTTATAACTAGATAGGTTTGAACCGTGAATAAGGGTGATAACACTAAACAGTAAGGACATAAGACATAAGCTTTTCCCAGAACAAGAAATTTAATTTTTGTCAATACTACATGTTGGGAAAATGCTTACTATTTAGGAATGTGATATTACTATTCAGGCTAGTATAAATCGGTATACTAGGTTTCTTGTTATAAAAAGTTAGCACCATCAGGAAAGACAATGACTGTACGTATTCAACAAGGCAAGCTAGCGATTGCTAAAGAACTTTACGATTTCATCGAAAATGAAGCTTTACCAGGTTCTGGTTTAGATAGTGAAACTTACTGGAAAAACTTCGAGCAAGTCGTTGTTGATCTTAGTCCAAAGAACAAAGCGTTATTGGCTAAGCGTGAAGAGCTTCAAGCTAAAATTGATGAGTGGCATCGCAATAATAAATTTGAACTCAATGCATATAAAGCATTCTTAACTGAAATTGGTTATTTAGTGCCAGAAGTAGAAGATTTCAAAGTTACAACTGAAAATGTTGACGAAGAAATTGCTTTATTAGCAGGGCCTCAGTTAGTGGTACCTGTACGTAATGCACGTTACTGCTTGAATGCTGCAAATGCGCGTTGGGGTTCATTGTACGACGCGCTTTATGGTACGGATGTAATTTCTGAAGAAAATGGTGCGGAAAAAGGCAAAGGCTATAACCCAGTTCGTGGCGACAAAGTTATTGCTTTTGCAAAAGATTTCTTAAACCAAACCTTCCCGTTGGCGCAAGGTTCGCATGCAGATGCAACAAAATATGCAGTTGACCATAATCGTTTAGTTGTAAGTTTAAAAGATGGCTCAACTACGAGCTTAGAACATGAAGCACAATTTGTTGGTTTTAATGGTGAAGCTGCCAACCCAACAGAAATTGTTTTATTAAATAATGGCTTGCACGTTATTATTGATATCGATGCTAATAGCCCTGTAGGTAAAACTGATGCAGCTGGCGTGAAAGATTTAACGCTTGAGGCTGCGATCACCACTATTCAAGATTTAGAAGATTCTGTTGCAGCAGTTGATGCAGAAGAGAAAGTCGAAGGTTATCGTAACTGGTTAGGCTTGATGAAAGGTGACTTACAAGAGTCAATCGAGAAAAATGGTAAAACCATTACTCGTGCTTTGAATAAAGACCGCACAGTTCAAAACTTAATTGGTGGTACGACTACTTTACATGGTCGTTCATTAATGCTTCTTCGTAATGTGGGTCACTTGATGACAAACCCAGCGATCCTTGTAGATGGTGAGGAAGTATTTGAAGGGATCATGGATGCTTTAGTTACGCCATTACTTACAATTGCTGATATCCGTGGCCAAAACGAGAATCACAACTCTCGTAAAGGTTCTATGTACATCGTAAAACCAAAAATGCATGGTCCTGAAGAAGTTGCTTTCGCAGTTGAATTGTTTGAGCGTGCTGAACAAGCGCTTGGCTTACCAGCTAAAACACTCAAAATCGGTATCATGGACGAAGAACGTCGTACCTCAGTGAATTTGAAGAACTGTATCGCTGCGGCTAAAGATCGTACAATCTTCATTAACACAGGTTTCATGGACCGTACGGGTGATGAAATCCATACTTCTATGGAAGCTGCACCAGTTGTACGTAAAGAAGCCGTTAAGACCCAGAAATGGATTGCTGCTTATGAAAACCGTAACGTTGCGATTGGTTTAGCATGTGGTTTACAAGGTAAAGCTCAGATTGGTAAAGGCATGTGGCCAAAACCAGATAGCATGAAAGATATGTTGGCGACTAAGACTGCACATCCAAATGCTGGTGCAACTTGTGCATGGGTTCCATCTCCAACGGGTGCAGTACTTCATGCGTTGCATTACCATCAAATCAATGTAAAAGCGCGCCAAGATGAATTGGCTGCGGAAGATATGTTGACACTTGATGACTTATTAACTCCACCATTTGCACCTGAAACAAATTGGACTGCAGAAGAGTTAAATAATGAGCTTGAGAATAACTGCCAAGGTATTTTAGGTTATGTTGTTCGTTGGGTAGATTTGGGTGTGGGTTGTTCGAAAGTTCCAGATATCAACAACGTTGGTTTGATGGAAGATCGCGCAACATTACGTATTTCTTCTCAACATGTTGCTAACTGGTTACGTCACGGTATCGTAACGCGCGAACAAGTTGAAGAAGTGCTTAAGCGCATGGCTGTGATTGTTGATCAACAAAATGCCAATGATCCATTGTACACGCCAATGGCACCGAACTTTGATGGGATTGCATTCCAAGCAGCATCAGATTTAATCTTTAAAGGTGCTGAGCAGCCATCAGGTTACACAGAGCCATTATTACATGCTGCACGTTTAAAACTTAAAGGTTATACAGGTGACTAATTTCGATTAGTTTCTGTGAATCGACAAAGACTCTTCAATTTTGAAGGGTCTTTGTTTTTATAGCTTCAACATATAAAAGCAAGTCAAATTTTTGCTATAATTCTCTTAATTTGATCATTTAGTCGAAACTTAACGATGTCACAAATTTTAAAATTAGATGCTTTACAACAAGCACAAGTTTCAACCTCTCCGTATCCATATTTTGTAGTAGAAAACTCTATTGTGGATAGTGAGGTAATGGCTGTAATTCAAGACTTCCCAAAAATTGATCAAGGTGGAAGCTATAATATTGAAGATGTTGAAATCAAACCTAATTTTGATCGTTTCTTAAAGTCTCTTGATACCAAAGAGTTTCGTCAAATCCTAACTGAAAAATTTGATGTGGATGTTATGGAACATCCAATGATGATCACATTACGTGGTTATTCACGTCAAAAAGATGGTCGTATTCATTCTGATTCTAAGACTAAGCTGCTCACTATTTTGATTTACTTAAATGAGTCTTGGGATGCACCAACTGGCCGTCTTCGCATTTTAAATGATGAAAAAAATATGGATGATTACGTTGAGGAGATTAATGCTGGCCCAGGTACTCTGGTTGCATTTAAAGTAACTGATAATGGCTGGCACGGATATGTTCCTTATGAAGGGCAGCGTCAGTCGATTCAAATTAACTTTTTAACAAGTGATAAAGCCAACGCTAAGCATCGTTTTGTACATGGTTTAAGTGCGAAATTGAAAAAGTTATTTAAATAACCTGTTAAGAAAATTAAAGGAGGTAAAGATACCTCCTTTTTAAACCATATTTTTATTTAGATTTATTTAATCATCATAGTATGTGTGCTAACTATAAGCCTTTAACACTCGAACAAGCGAAGCAACTTGAATTGCCATTGATCCCGTTTGACTATGTGGATGAAGTTTATCCAAGTTATAAAACACCTTTGCTATTTCAATCAGAACAGAGCTTAGAATGGCGTGATGTACTGTTTGGGCTTGTACCTAAATGGTCTGAAGACACCAATATTGCCAAACATACTTATAATGCACGGCATGAAACCATTTTTCAGAAACCTAGTTTTCTTGAAGCAGCATCAAAATGCAAATTTGGTGTTATTCCTGTTGCTGAATTTTATGAAAGCAAATATATCGACGGTAAGCCACAGCGTTGGGGAGTACGTCGAAAAGATGGTCAAGCATTTTATATTGCAGCACTTTACGAAATACGCAAATTAAATGATCAGATTGTGCGTTCTGCAACGATGTTGACTATGAATGCGATTGATCATCCTATGATGAAAGAGTTTCATGAACCCGGTGACGTTAAACGATCCGTCGTTGTCATTCCACATGATGGCTTGAATGAGTGGCTTAGTTTAAAACAACCTAATCAACTTAGTCGTTTTATGTGCGGATTTCCAGTTGAGGAGTTTGAGTGCTCACATGTACCAAAAATAAAAATAGAAAAGGTGACACCTCAGTTGAATATGTTTGATTGAAGAAAACGAACCCGTATATAAATGACAAAGGCTTCATGATTGAAGCCTTTGTTTATTCATAAAGAAAAACTTTTAACGAGCAAGATTTTTAAACATGTGTCTCAAAATTTCCATGGTTTTTTCAATTTGCAGTGGTGTCAAACCATTAAATGATTGCTCTAGAATGACTGAAGTTAAATCATTAATTTTGATGATCATCTCTTTACCCTTGTCGGTGAGATAGACACGAGTAATACGACCATCTTCATTACAAGAGTAGGTCTCGATGTAACCTTCATCTTTTAAGCGATAAACAATTTTGGTTGTTGTCGACATTTTTGAGATGACCATATCTGATAGTTCAGATACGCTTGCATGAGGTTTAACATCTAATGCGACGAGAATACGACGACGTGAGTTGTCTAAGCCATATTTCTTAAGTACGTTATCGATGTTTTGTACGTACTGTGCATTTACTTGAGAAATCCAATAGTAAGGAAAATCTTCTAGCTTAAATGAATCGGCTGTAGGTAAAAAACGCGCATATTTCTTTGTCATTTCCCTCTTTCCCCCATGCTTTTATGAAGAGCGATATAGCGTAACGCTTAGATTCCATGAAATGTCTACAATTTCATTGCTAAAAACACAAGTTTCATAGCAGGTCGTTGATAGCCAATCTCTTTAAAGATAATGATGTAATCATCTTAATCAATAACAAAGGGAATTATCACAAAATTCACGTAAATTTGTAATGAATGATGAATTCACCAAAGTAATTTAATTCAACGATATTCCAACGACTTCGCATTTCTGCTCATTTGTAGAATAAACGTATTGTAGAAAAAAAATATGCATTTTGACGTGACTTTTTTATAAAAAATTCTGTCTAAAATGTCATAAAAATACAAAATCAATATATTTAATAAATAAATAATCATTAAAAAACTAAAAAATACAGAACTTTATATTAAACAACTGGTTGAAAAATATAATCCAGAAATATTGTGAAACAGTTGAATAAGGACATTCTTTATCACACTTCCACTTTTGGTGGCTTAATAAAGTTTTCTAGAGTGAATTTTTGTTAAGTATTCCTAATTAAAACTATCTTTTTATAAATATTTCTAACTTATGAGTTAAGTTATCAGGATTGCTTTATAAACTAGAGACTCAAAAAACGCATCTAAACAGGATTACAGTTTTGATGCGTAAACAGGAAAATAATTTGTAGAATTGAACCTATATATGTAATTCGTTTTCAATTAATGACCATAGTTTTTGATGTGACTTTTTAAACATCAACATATGCCCAATTTGCTTATAGCCGTGCTTTTGTGGGTTAAGCTCAACAAGCTTGGTTTTAGCATTTGGGTATAAGCGAAGTAAATCTTTGACATTGGTATGGGTTGCAATTTCATCATCACTGGCCCAAAAAGAAGTGATAGGGCACTGAATTTCTTGGTGATAATCTTCGAAAATACTTTTTCCAACTGCATTCATAACATAGCCAGGTTTACTGCAAAACTCAGCCCATTGCTTAGCAACATTTTTTGGTAGATTTTCGCCCATACCAATAAATTGAGTTGCTCCATATCCTTTAAATAGACTTGAAATAGGGAAAATTACATTAAACATTACTGGTGCGAGTAATTTAGTTTTACCTTTCAGACCTTTAATGTGTCCAGTAGAACCAGCGATAGCCAAAACTTTTGCTACTTTATGGTAGTTCGGCGTAATGCCCAGTAATTGCCCTCCAGCACTGTGTCCAACAATAATCACTTTTTCTGCATTTGTGCGCTTTAATAATGTTTCAATGGCAGCAGGAATATCTAGCATTCCCCAATCATTAATGCTGGCTGTTGAATCCTTTAGTGCACCATGTAAGGATTCACCGATCCCCCTAAAATCAAAACTGAGGACGTTATAACCTTGTTGGCTTAACCATTCTGCAAAGGCATGATAAAAGGTTTTGGTAATACCAGTTGCAGGGCAAATTAAGATAGGTAGTGCGTTGATGTCCTTTTGTTGAGCAGGATAGAATTGAGCAGCAAGTTGATAGCCATCTTTACAACTTATCCAAAATGATTCAAATGTTTTCATCTAAAACATACTCTATTTTTGATTCATTGTTCTACTTTACATAAGTTCCAAAAAGAAACTTGTCTAAAGTGTGACTCCTAAGTCAATTTTTCTGTAATATAGCAAGAAAATGGAATGAAATTGATAATGGGGATACTTGGATGTATGAGTTAAAAGATGCAACACAAATTGCTATTGTATTTAGTGGGGTGTTTTTATGGATTGGAATGCTAACAGGTGTTTGGAAATATTATCAAATTAGACAAACAGAACAGGCAAGGGCGCATTACTATGTAGATATTGCCCATCGAAGTAGCCTATTGTATGCCGCAGCGAGCTTAATCTTGGCTGTACTCAGTCATTTTTCGATTCTGGCTGAGTCTGTTGTTTTATTTTGTGTTCTAGCCAATTTATTCTTTTTCGCAATGTCAATTTTGACTTATATCATTCATGGTTTATTAAAAGATACGACCAATCAGTTTAAACGTCCTCATCAGCTGGGACGTTTGACGCTTCCTACTTGGTCTATGACGATCATGATGTTAGCTTTGATTATAGTAGAGCTTGGTGCAACAGGCATTTTATTATTAGGAACGATGTTAAGTTTTTGGGGTTAAAAAAATGGATGATCACTCATCCATTTTTCCTAAAGAAGTTTTCTTGCGTGCCAGACTTAATTGTCTAAACTTCTGATCTACAACAGCCCATACACAAAATGCCAGTGAAACAATTAATGCATAAGCAAAATATTCGGGTTTTAGGTTGCCTTTAATAGCGCCTTGAAACAATAACGTTGCCATTAGAGCAAGTGTAGTGATGGCATAAATAATTGAGTCATTGGTCTTCAGAGTGTTAATGAAGACTTGCTTGTTGAAATGTGTTGATAACATCTCCATCCCTCCTTGTTGCGATGACAAAACCATGTGTTTTTGTCGGAATTGTTATTAAAGTTGTACTTGGAATTTTCAATTTTTTCAATAGCTAAATGACTTCTTTTTTAGTGGAATTATTTGTAGGTTTGATTTATATAGTTTTTTTGTATTTCTGATGTGAGTTAAATCTATTTATTTGTTAAATATAGGTTATTTTTTATCTTTTAAGTATCATTTTATATCAAGCAGCGTGTGTTCCATAATTCACTTCAATTTGAATTCTGATCACTGATAATTTAGCGATAAATAGAAAAATGATCTGTCGTAAACAAAAAATGAACATTGGATAAAAGAACATTCTTTGTATAGCTAAAATCATGTTTGGGTAAAACATCATTTTAACGACAAATCATTTTAATCTTTACTGGTACAGATTCGATCTACAGTAATTGCGCAAACAAGAACGATCAAGGATGGGAGTAACCATGCAAGATTTTGTTCATTTAAGGGTAATTGCTCGATAAAAGCAGGCAAGTATGTTTCAAAACCTGCAGCTTTTATGGCTTCAATAATTCCAAAAAAGAAAGCAATCGCTGTTACTGAACCAACAACAAGGGATGGTTTTTTCCAATATTTCCAGAAAAAACTCAGCATGATGACCACAATCGCAGGTGGGTAAATTGCACTCAACACTGGAACTGAGAAAGCAATTAGTTTAGTTAAACCAAGATTTGAAATTAATAAAGACAAACCTGTGAGAATGAAGACTAGTAATTTATAGGATAAACCAGTTAGCTCGGTGAAATATTCGGCGCACGCACAGGTCAAGCCGATTGCAGTGACCATACAAGCGAGGAAAATTAAACCCGTAAGGAAATAAGAGCCATAGTCACCAAATGCATGCTGAACATATGCATGAAGAATGATTGCACCATTGTCAGCATTGGCTGCTACTTCATGACTGCCCAAGCCAAGTTTAAATAAACTGATATAAACCAGAGTTAAGCCTAGACCAGCAATTAAACTTGCAATAATGGCGTATTTGGTAATAAGTTTAGAATCTGTGACCCCACGTGAGTGAATCGCTTGAATGATCACGATACCAAATACAAGTGCACCTAAGGTATCCATGGTTAGGTAACCACTTACAAAACCTTCTGATACTGGGCTTGCAATATAGTTGTTGATCGGGGGAGAGATCATTCCTGTTGGGATCGCAAATGCTGCGATACCTAAGATTGCCAATGCAATGATTTTTAGGGGTGCAAGTACATGGCCGACAGTATCTAAGAGTTTGTTTGGGTACAAAGACACAGCCATGACAAAAACAAAATAAATGATACTGTAGATGAAAAGACTACTGCTTGATGTTCCAAAATAAGGTGCAAAGCCGATCTCATAAGAAACGGTCGCCGTGCGTGGCGTAGCAAATAATGGTCCTACTGTTAGGTAACAGACGATCGTGAGAAGTAAACTCGAAAAACGTCTTAAGGGAGAGCTGATGATTTCAATTGAGCCTTGCATACGAGACAAAGCCATAATTGTGATAACAGGTAGACCTACTGCGGTGATTAGAAATCCAAAAGCAGCTAGCCATACATGTTCACCAGCTTGTTGAGCAACAATTGGTGGGAAAATAATATTACCAGCACCGATAAACAGTGCGAAGGTCATAAAACCTAAGGCAATAATATCTCCTGTACGGAGTTGGTTCATAAAAGCGGGATGATTAAATAAAAGTGCGGATTTTAGAACAGAAAGATGATCAATTGGAACCAATTTTATGTGAAAACTGGTTTATTTTTGACTAAAAAGAACATGTATAAATCAAAATATGATTTTGATTCATTTGAGTTATAGGTAAGTGTTTAAAAGTTCAGCTGATTTAATAGTTTATTGTTTTTTTCTATAATCAGCATTGAAATTAAATGTAAAATAAAAGTGTTATTTTAGTCATAAAATGATTGAAGATTTTTCTTTTGAAGCGTAAAACTATTCCTCATACTTATTGTGGCTGATCTTTTTAGCTCCATTTTTGAATTGAAATTGTTTTTTATAAGGAATATCTCGAATGAGAGCTTCTACTGTGACCATTAAGTCTGAACAAGATATTGAAAAGCTACGTATCTCTGGGCGTTTAGCGGCACAAGTATTAGAAATGATCGGACCTTATATTAAACCCGGCGTTTCAACAGAGTATTTAGATGATATTTGCAATGACTACATCGTGAATACATTGCAGGTTATTCCTGCAAATGTGGGTTACCATGGTTTTACCAAGACCACTTGTATTTCTGTTAATGAAGAGGTCTGTCACGCGATTCCTTCTGCTAAAAAGATTTTACAGGATGGTGATATCCTAAACATTGATGTGGCCGTAATCAAAGATGGTTATTTTGGTGATACAAGTCGTATGTATTTTGTGGGTGAGCCAAGTCTAGCAGCTAAAAAACTGGTTGAAACCACTTATGAAGCAATGTTAGCTGGTATTCATACAGTTAAACCTGGTGCGACTTTAGGGGATATTGGTTACGCAATTCAATCTGTGGCTCATCGCGAGGGCTATAGTATTGTTCGTGAGTATTGCGGGCATGGTATTGGACGTGTTTATCATGAGCAGCCAAATATTTTGCACTATGGTCAAAAAGGTCAAGGCATGGTGTTAAAGAAAGGTATGGTATTTACCATTGAGCCTATGGTGAATGCAGGGAAACCTTTTGTAAAAGAGTTAAGCGATGGTTGGACTGTCATCACACAAGATAAATCTTTATCTGCGCAATGGGAGCATATGGTTGCTGTGACTGATGATGGTTTTGAGTTACTCACACCATGGCCAAATGGAACAGGAAATTATCCATCTGTTTAATATTTCTTAGACTGTTAGATGAATAAAGCGAAAGGTTCGATTTAAGATCGAACCTTTTTTGTTGTGCACTGAGCTAACTCTTCCACTAGATAATCAATAAAAACGCGCACCGCAGGCAGTAGTCCTCTTCGTGAAGGATAAACAGCATGGAAAATACCATGAGGTGCTGTCCATTCTGGTAATACTCTGACCAGTTGCCCTGATTCTACAAAGTTTTGAGCAATACTATCCGGTAATAATGCAATTCCACAGTTTTGACTGGCTAGCTCAGTTAACATCAATAAATTTGAGCCCATAATCACGGGATTAACCTTAACCTTCTTTTGAATATTATTCGGTCCAGATAGTAAAAACTGTTGATCAAGATGATCTTCAGACATACTGATGATGCGATGATCAGTGAGTTGTTCCGGTGTGGTGACATGACCAAACTCGTTTAAATAGGCCTGACTTGCGAAAAGTCGTTGTTCGATTGTTTCAAACTGTCTTAAAACCAAGTTAGGGTCTTCATCAAGATTTGAGCGGACGCGTAGTGCGAGATCAATTCCTTCGTTAATCACATCAACCCGACGGTTACTAACCAGCATTTGCACTCGTACTTCAGGATATTTTTTTAGAAAAGTGGGTAGAATTTTAGCCATTTGGTTTTGAGCTATATCTACAGGTACGCTGACTTTAATTACACCTCTAGGTTCGCTGCTTAAATGGTTGACTACATCATGTGCAGCTTGTGCAGCATTCATCATGACCTGTGCATGACGATAGACATCCATACCAATATCTGTAACTGCAAAATGTCGAGAACTACGTTGAATTAAACGTACACCGAGTTGCTCTTCGAGGTTGTAAACGCGCCGACTGAGTTTTGATTTTGGAATATCAGTTGCGCGTTCAGCCGCACTAAACCCACCATGTTCAACGACTAGCGCAAAACAGTAAAAATCATCTAAATCGGTTAGCATTATTCAATTCCATTTCTGCAACATTCGATATTTTATAGATTTGTCGTTGCAAAAATAAGAGCGTATTCGATATTTTTTGTGAAGTAAAAAGTCCTTTATAATTCAGAAAATTTTTATGATCGATAAATATGACTTATCAACTCTTTGAAGTGTCTGATGCTAGTGCGAATATTAGCTGTCCTTATTGTGACCAAGCAGTTTTAGATTGGACGCAAGAGCAATATATACAACCATGTGAACATACTTTGTTTATGGCAATGGATTTAGGGTTTGAGTTCATTGCTGATCGTTTTGAAGCAGCTTTGTCTCAATCAGTGGATGAAATTCACGATGATCCCAATATGAACATCTATGCAACAGTGACTCAGGCAAAATACTTAAATATACAGATTTTTAAAGCAGATTTGGGCGTGGAAGGGATGTTTCGTTATATCGGGTTTAGTAAAGAGTAAGACTTTCTATTCTCAATTTCCAATAAAAAAGCCAATCATATGATTGGCTTTTTGCTTGATAGCTTATGCTTCAGGCGCTGGGCTATACTGTTCAACTAATGGCTTTAATTCGCCATTTTGGAACATTTCAAGCATGATATCGCTACCACCAATTAACTCGCCATTGATCCATAATTGTGGGAAAGTTGGCCAGTTCGCAATTTGTGGTAAAGTTGCACGAATATCTTGATTTTCCAAAATATTTACATAGGCAAATGGACGACCAATTTGGCTAAGTGCTTCTACTGCGCGAGCAGAAAAACCACATTGCGGGAATTGTGGAGTGCCTTTCATGTAAAGTAAAACAGGGTGTTTCGCAATTTGATCACGAATTAACGCTACTGTATCACGCGCTTGTTCCGTCATTAGATAGATCCTCAACTAAACTTCGGACATTATATACCTAAAAAAATCGCTTCGCCGAGCATTGCCCAAGATTTTTCTTGTATAAATGTGAGTTTATGCTTTCAATCTAGGCAAGTTTTTGCTTATATAACTTTTTTCCACACAACTACTGATAGATTGAGTTTGTTATGACAAATATTACTCTTGCTCCTGTGCAACCTGATCAACCGTCTCATCTTATGGCAACCTATGGTCGCCAAGCGATCAGTTTTGTGCGAGGACGAGGGGCGTATTTATATACAGCAGATGGTACCGAATATCTCGATGCTTTGACAGGAATCGCAGTATGCGGTTTGGGGCATGCACATCCAGTCATTGCATCTGCTATAGCAGAACAAGCTGCAACATTAGTGCACACTAGTAATTTATTTGAAATCCCTTGGCAAACTGCAGCAGCGCAGAAACTTGCTGAAGTCTCTGGCATGGAAGAAATTTTCTTTTCGAACAGTGGTGCCGAGTCAAATGAGGGTGCAATTAAAATTGCACGTAAGTTTGGGGCACAACAAGGTATTTCAAATCCTAAAATTATCGTAGCTGAGCAGTCTTTCCATGGACGTACATTGGCAACTTTGTCTGCAACAGGGAATAAGAAAGTTCAGGAAGGTTTTGCACCATTAGTCGATGGTTTTGTTCGTGTGCCTTTTGGGGATGTTGAGGCGATTCAAGAAGCTGCGATTCATCATCCTGATATTGTTGCAATCTTGATTGAACCAATTCAAGGTGAGGGTGGTGTTAACACTGCTCCACAAGGCTTCAGTTATCTTGAAGAAGTACGTGCGTTATGTAATCAACATAATTGGCTCATGATGCTTGATGAGATTCAAACTGGGAATGGTCGTACTGGTAAGTATTTTGCTTATCAACACACCAATATTATTCCTGACGTGATGACAACTGCTAAAGGCTTAGGTAATGGATTTCCAGTCGGTGCAGTGATGACGCAAGGGAAAGCTGTTGGAATACTCGGTGCGGGAAGTCACGGTTCTACGTATGGTGGAACTGTATTGGGTTCACGTGTGGTTTATACCGTAATTGAAACGATTCAACAAGAAAATGCGGTAGAGAATGCAGCAACGGTTGGGGCGTATATCGTTGATCAATTAAGAGCTCAACTCGCTGAAAATAATGTTCAAGTGCGTGGTTTTGGTATGATGATTGGCATTCAACTACCTAAGGATTGTGCTGAATTAGTTGCAGTTGCACGAGATCAATATAAATTGATTATTAATGTAACTGCGGGATCTGTGGTTCGTTTATTACCACCATTGAATATGACTCAAGCACAAGCAGATGAATTATTACAACGTTTGGTTCCTGCTATTCGTAATTTCTTGACAGCATAAGTTTTATTTCTATAAAAAAGGGCAATTTTATATTGCCCTTTTTTTATTCAGGAATTTAGCCTGAAATATACTGTTGTAGCTGTTCAATTAAAATACGTTGATCTTCCATTGCGGCTTTAACTAAATCGCCAATGGAAATAAAACCAACCAACTTGTCATTTTCTAATACTGGTAAATGGCGTAAATGACGATCAGTCATCAGCTGTAAACACTCTTCAACAGTGTTGTTTAGACTTACGGTGATGACTTTTGAGGTCATAATATCCGCAACCAACGTACTATTTGATGAACGCTCCATCAATGCAATCTTACGGGTATAGTCACGTTCAGAAAAAATCCCAATGACTTTCTCATCCTCTGCAACGACCAAAGCACCAACACCTTTGTCTGCCATAATTTTAATTGCTTCAAGTACAGTCGAATTTGGCGAGATTGTAAAAATAGATTGTTCAGCTTTATTTTTGATGACTTGAGCAACGATTGTCATTGTTTATTCCACCTGTGTTGTATTGTCGTTTTCATTTAACTTAACGGTATTTTTTTTAATTGCAAAGCCCTAATTGCAGCTTGGTGATGACTTTTTATACATATTCTGAATAAAAATATCCGTTCATGTGTCTAATTTCTCCTAAACAGCTATTGCAGTTTGATGGTGCATAAAGAAAAAGTGCTGCATCTGCTGTGTAGAGAGTTTAAATTTGCAATGAGATGAGTTAAAGAGAGCTGGTTCTACTTGCAAACGCGTCAGCAATGGAAGTAAGGATTCATGAAAATCTTTTGATGTGATTTTACGCGGTTTGTAGTGTTTCCAATTTGACTGAGCATAGCGATGTGCTTGAACACCGTTGAGCCAAAAAGGAAATACATGTCCATTTTGATCAGACTTAATTGCCCAACCATCATGATAAAGACCCCAAAGAACTCCGCAATACATCATTGTTTTTAGAATTGATATTTTAATCATCAACTCACTTGATACTGGTTTGAAATGATTGAACCGATACATGTCGTTAAACTGATCTTATTTAAACTTATGTTTTATTATAAGAAATCTAGATGGCATTTATGTTTAAACTATTCATATAAATCGTAAGCAAATATTCTAGGTGATGAAAACATGCCTATAACTACGTTCATGTAGGAGATAACATAGTAGTGATTTCATGCTAATTTTAAAAACAAATGAGCGACCTTTGGTGTAGCGCAAGACAAACGAAGTGCGTAGTCTCTATTTGAAAAATGTATTATAAATAATCAGGCATAAAAAAACGCCACCTGAGCAAGGCAAAGCGATTGTAGCTTTGGTGTAGCGCAAGATAAATAGGGGTATTATTGATACATTGCTTTTATACAAGGATTAAAAAACGCCACCTGAGCGAAGCAAAGCGATTATAGCTTTGGCGCAGCGCAAGACAAACGAAGTGCGTAGTCTGTATTTAAAAAATGTATTATGAATATTCAGGCATAAAAAAAACGCCACCTAGGTGACGTCTCTTTATGCTTGTAGGGTTGCCATCTTTTGCCAGTATTGGGCTTTCAAAGAGTCTCGTTCGACTCGGAAACCTTGATAGTACAATTCTGCTAGAAATAACGCTGCTTTACCATGTCCTGCTTGTGCAACTTGTTCAAGATCTTTTACTGCGTCTTGAAAGTTTTTTTGCGATTGGATTGTATTTACCGCATTCGCATAAACATGCTCTAGTTCATGTTGTGTAAAATGTTGAATCATATATAACTCCTTATTTTAATTATGATTACCGCATATTCTATTCGAAGCTACATTGCTCCGAATTTAAGCTAATTTATCACTTGTTTGTGAAGTTATTATGACAAAATTAATTGAATTGTCAAATAACCAAAGTGACTGAGCAGATTTTTATTTACATTAAATAAAAGCTTACACGATGAAACACTCTGTGCAAATAATTTTAAGTAAAATCAAAGTGAGAAGAATAGAAAAGGAGAAAAATATGTCACATACAATTGATGGTTTAAGCTTTGATATGCCGCCAACTGAGAATCAAATTATTGCTTTAGCACATCATCATCGCAAATTGCTTGATGAGGCTGTTTTTCATCAAGAGATCCACCTTGGTGATTATTGTTTAGCGCAACGTAAACGTGTTTATGATTTTGCGATAAATCTTAGTCCTCAAGAAAAAGATCGTTTTTACGAAATTTACAATGGTGAGCTACTTAGAATTGCAGATGAAGATGATTTGCATCCAGCAGATGCTGAAAGTGGAGTTGGGATGTTTGCGATATTTATAACCTTGCTCATTATTGCATTTATTTTATATTTTGCTTTCGTGCGTACGCTAACAAGTTAAATAGTTGGATATCTGGTAGGTGGTGCGTTATTGGTTGAAAAACAATCTTTAACGCATACTTTGCTAGACATTGATGAATGTTGATACTTGCTCTAAGTGAGGTAGATACATACACTGCTTCATAACACTGAGGTTGGTTATGTTGTCTATCATTTCTAAACATAAAATTTTGCAGTCTAAGTATCGACTGAAACTAGACCGATTTTTTAATATTTTGGTCATTATTGTTATTTTGTCTATTTTTATAGTGGGTTATAAAGCTTTACTACGCCCAGTGAATGACCAGCAACTTGATCATGTAATTCAATTATCTCTGCAAGCAAGCCACCCTAGGACGCAGTCGATGGCTAAAGAGATTTTAAAGTTTCCTAAAATTCAAAAATTCAGCTATTTACGTCTCATGCATGCCTATCAATTTGAATCAAATCGGATTAAACAATATCCAGCAATGGCACGAGAGGATGAGTAGTTTTAAATCAAAATTTTTAATGATAAATGAATGGTTTATGTCAGTCGGGAAAAAGAAATCAATTTGTGCTAGACTGACAATCTTTTTTAAAAGCTGCTTTATTCTCAAGGAATCGACATGCAACAGCAATCGAACATTCAAAATAAATTCTTGATAGATGCTGACATCGGTGATGATGATGTGACCCTGCCAAGTTTACCTGCTGTCGATGTTCCGATTATTGAACCTGCAACACCAACAACAGTAGAAAAAACGCCTACTGTTGTTTCTGTGGAGTCAGCTACACCTGTTGTCGAAGAAGAAAAATCAGGTGGTTTCTTTGGTCGCATGAAAGATGGTTTAACCAAAACACGCCGTAGTTTTACGGATGGTATGGTGAATATCTTGATTGGTGGTAAAGAAATCGATGATGAATTATTAGAAGAAGTAGAAGAGCAATTATTGGTTGCTGATATTGGTGTCGATGCTACCAAAACGATTATTGCAAACTTGACAGAACGGACAGCACGCGGTGATTTGATTTATTCACATGCATTGTACAAAGCACTACAAGAAGAGTTAGTTGCATTGCTTGCTCCGCGTGTTAAGCCCTTACATATTGACCCAAATAAGTCTCCTTATGTGATTCTTATGGTCGGTGTAAATGGTGTTGGTAAAACGACAACTATTGGTAAACTAGCAAAACGTTTACAGGGTGAGGGCAAGAAAGTGATGTTGGCTGCGGGTGATACTTTCCGTGCAGCTGCCACAGAGCAATTACAGATTTGGGGAGAGCGTAATGACATCCCAGTTGTTGCTCAGGGTCATGGTGCTGATAGTGCATCAGTGATTTTTGATGCTTTTGAAAGTGCTCGTGCTAAAGGGATTGATGTATTAATCGCAGATACGGCTGGACGTTTGCAAAATAAATCTCATTTGATGGAAGAGCTCAAAAAAGTTAAACGTGTTATGCAGAAGATTGATGCGACTGCACCACATGAAATCATGTTGATTGTTGATGCTGGTACAGGTCAAAATGCAATTAATCAAGTGCAATTGTTTGATGAAGCAGTTGGATTAACGGGTATCACGATTACCAAGTTAGATGGCACAGCAAAAGGTGGCGTGCTTTTCAATATCGCAAGCCGTACCCATGTTCCAATCCGTTATATTGGTGTAGGTGAGAAGATTGACGATTTACGTCCATTTTCAGCTAAATCATTTGTAGCAGCATTGTTTGAAACAGATAAATAATGAAATTCTACTAAAAAGACCCCATATAAGGGGTCTTTTTTATAGTCTGAGAATAGTGTTGTTTCAAAAACGAAACGATCTGTTATATTTTTTAGGCTATTACAGGAAAATGAGTCGTTATACACTACATTCAATCCAAGATAACTCCCATCGGGTAGAGGTAGGAATAACAACATGAGTAACTTTTTAAATAGCATTAAAGCACGCCGTACAATCTATGCCATTGGTAAAAATGTTTCAGTTGATCAAGCAACGATTGAAGAAACAATTCGTGAGGCTGTAAAGCAAAGCCCATCATCTTTTAACTCACAAACATCACGTGTTGTCACTTTATATGGTGCGTCACATACAAATTTCTGGAATATTGTGCGCGAAACATTACGCAAAATCGTACCAGCTGAAGCATTTGAAAGCACCAATGCAAAAATTGATAGTTTTGCTGCTGGATTTGGTACAGCGCTATTTTATGAAGATCAAGATGTTGTAAAAGGTTTACAAGAACAATTTGCATTGTATGCAGATAACTTCCCTGTATGGTCAGAACATTCAAGTGCCATTGCGCAATTTGCGACTTGGACTGCGTTAGCTGAAATTGGTATCGGTGCTTCATTACAGCATTACAACCCAATCATTGACGAAGAAGTTGCAGAAACTTTTGCGATTCCTGCTAATTGGAAACTACGTGCTCAGCTTGTATTTGGTTCAATTGAAGCACCAGCAGGTGAAAAAACCTATATGGATGATGCAGCACGTTTTAAAACGTTTAACTAAAATTGTCGTGAAATAAAAAGGGCGCTTGTGCGCTCTTTTTTTGTAATAAGAAAAAACAGTAAGATTGGGCAAAAGTGGTATGGTCTTTAACGGCAAATATGAGGTATATATCACTTGATGGGAGAAGGCTTAAGATAGGTCATTCGCCTTATTGTCATAAAATAGTCATAATCTCGTAGCATAGTGCATACGGTTTCATAAATAGTTTATATCGAGAAAAGTCTAATGTCTTTAAGAGTTGGTATTGCTGCTTTCGGGTTGTTATTCAGTGGTTCAGTTTTTTCAGCGGTTACAATTACTGCGCCTGAAGAAATCGTTATTGTTGCGGTGAATGGCCAAGAGGTAAACTCTGGTTTATTACCTTCAAGTAAAAATAACTATCAAGTTGATGCTGGTGACATAACTCTGAATGTTCGATACCGTGAGTATTTTGAGCATTTAAGTGGTGAGCATGACATCGTGAGATCGGGCGTTGTCACCATTCAAGCTCCAAATTTAAAAGATAACCAAAGCTATCGTTTGGGTTTGGTTAATGCTCCAAAAGATTTTGAAGCCGCAAAAAAATATGCCGAACAGCCTACAGTTGCACTTTATGACCAAAATAAGAAATTGATCGTACAACAAACTGGTGCTAATAATGAGGCAAAACCTTGGTTCACTGGTAATGGCTTGTTAAGCCGTACACTTGATCTAACTCAAAAGAATAAAAATAATACCGCTAATCAACCTGCAGCCGTATACGCAGTTGCAAAACCAACAATAGCTGAGCCTGTTGCTACAGTTGCAACAACATCTAATAATGCTAACAGAACCACTGATCAGCAATTGGTTGAGTTGTGGCAAAAAGCCTCTAAAGCTGAACGTCAAAAGTTTATGGCTTGGTTAGCTGGTCAGAGTAACTAACGTATTTATAGTTTAGTGAAGCCGATGTTATCATCGGCTTTTTTATTAAAAAGATATAACGAAGAAATGATGAGCTTAAAAATTAGAAAAGCAATAAGGCATGATGTAGATCAACTTATAGAATTATTGAACATAGCATACAGAACGCGGTCTGGTCGCAGTTGGACCACGGAAAAAGATTTAGTAGAAGGCAGTCGGATAACGGAAAAGCAATTAAATGATGAGCTAGAAAAAGAACAATTTGAATTATTTGTGGGTGAAGACGAGCAGAACAAAATTATTGCGTGTGTGGGTTTAACATTTGATGGTAGCAGTGTAGAGATAGGTACATTTGCAGTTCATCCTATGATCCAAAATCTAGGCTGTGGTCGTAAAATGCTTAATTTCGTTGAGCAATATATTATGGTTGATCATCCTCAAGTTTCTGATATTTTCATGAGTGTTTTAGATCTAAGACAAGAATTAATCGCTTATTATCAACGTCGTGGTTATCAAAAAACAGGAAAGATGTTGCCTTATCCCTTAGATGCGGAAGTTGGCTTACCTCTGACATTCATCCAACTTATTGAATTAAAAAAGAAGATAAAATGCATTTTGTAATTGCATTTAAATTACATTGTATGTGTTTGGTGTTGAAAAAGAGGCATTTCGAGTTTAACCTAAAATGCCTCTTTACTTGATCGTTGTATAAGGTTTAATTACCGACCCAAATATAATAGCCTAAAACCATGAGTGGCCATGCAACATATGGACTGAATAACCATTTCCATAACCAAAACTTGGGAATAAATCCTACACCATGAATAAAGCCACCAGAAATTCCAATCATAACCAACATCAGTAAGCTATGGTTGTAATTTCCCTGAGCATCTAACATTAAGGCAGGATGTACCAGTAAAATAGCTGCGAGTGGCAATGCCAACAAAAACGAAACGGTCATTGCAAGCATTTGCGCTTTACTATTTTTCGGTGTCGCCATTGCTTTCGCCATCTTACGATTCCTCATCTAGATTTTGATGATGTTCGATATATAGTGCACTCAGAACACCTGCAAAACATGCCATTAAAATGCCTAGAATCCATGCAAAGTACCACATATCATTGCTCCTCAATCAGTACAAACTATGTGAATTTTCTTCAATGTGTTTGCTGGTAATTACGCCCCACATTTTGTAATAAGACCAAGAGGTGTAGATCAAAATGAGTGGAACAAAAATACAAGCCGCAACCGTCATCACTCCGAGCGTTTTATGGCTAGATACAGCATCCCACATTGTTAAACTAGAGGTTGGATCGATATTGGATGGTAATAGGAATGGGAATAGTGCAAATCCAGCTGTAAGAATCGCACCAACGATCATTAAGCTTGTGCCTGTAAAGGTAATAGCAGCTTTTTGTTTGACTGCACTGATCAGTGCAAGTATTGCACCTAAAATGGCAGCAACAGGTGCGGCTACCGTGATTGGGTAGGTTGAGTAATTATTCATCCAGCCATGGTTTGCATTCGTTACAACTTCTTTTGCAAGAGGGTTGAGTGCGGCATTGGTGTCGATAGCAGTGGCATAGCTATAACCTTCAATACTGCCGAAGTATAGCCATGCACCTGCTACAAGGAAGCAGGCAAGAAAAATAGCCGCCATCAGTTGTGTTGCTTTGGCAGAACGATGAAATAAATCTCCATCTGTACGTAACATCAACCATGAACCACCATGAGCGCAGAGCATGGATAAGCTCACAATACCGCAAACCAATGCAAACGGATTTAAGAGAGCGAAGAAGCTACCTGTATATTGGGAACGTAGAGTTTCGTCTAAGCCAAATGGAACACCTAAGAACAAATTACCAAAAGCCACACCAAAGACTAGAGCAGGAACAGCACCACCTATACACAACCCCCAATCCCATGACGTACGCCATTGCGTGTTTTCTAATTTAGACCGATAGTCAAAGCCAACGGGTCGTAAGAATAGTGCAAACAGGACCAGTAGTAGTGCCCAATACATACCCGAAAAGGCAACTGCATACACCATAGGCCATGCTGCAAATAATGCACCACCAGCTGTAATAAACCAAACTTGGTTACCATCCCAGTGTGGTGCAATGGTATTGATTGCAGCTCGGCGTTCATTGTCTGTTTTACCGACAAATGGCATTAGGGCCATTGCTCCCATGTCGAAGCCATCGGTGAGTGCAAAGCCGATAAGCAATACACCAACCAATACCCACCAAATAATTTTGAGTAATTCATATTCGATCATGGTTGAGCCTCCACTGATTTTGCTTCAAGTTTTTCAAAGTGATACTTACCAGTGTGTAAAGAACTTGGACCTAGACGTGCAAACTTGATCATCAAATACATTTCGATGATGAGAAGAACTGTATAGAAAGCAGCGAGAGCGATAATCGAACCCCATACATCACCGGCACTGATACTAGATGCAGATAAGTGTGTTGGCAAAATTTCACCAATTGACCACGGTTGACGCCCACCTTCAGCAACATACCAACCTGTTTGAGCCGCAATCCATGGGAGTGGGAGAGAGAATAGTGCAAATTTGAGTAACCATGGCTTATCTTCAGCATTACGTTTAGCCACTGCCCAAGTTGCCAAGATAAAGAGTAGAAGCATCAAAAAGCCAGAAGCAACCATTGCACGGAATGAAAAGAACAACGCTGCAACATTTGGAATGGTATCTTTGGTCGCTGCCTGAATGTGAGCTTCAGTTGCATCAACAACATTTGGTGCATATTTCTTTAATAAAAGGCCATAACCAAGGTCTTTCTGATTTTGCTCAAATGATGCAAGTAACTCTGGTGAGCGATCACCCGCACGTAGTTTTTCTAACTCACTATATGCCACCATACCATTACGAATACGTACCTCGTGTTGTTTCATGAGATCATGAATACCCGTTACTTCTTTGTCAGTGGAGCGTGTTGCAATAATACCCATGACATAAGGTATTTTAATGGCGTAGTCAGTCCGCATTTTTTCTTGATTTGGAATACCAAATAAGGTGAATGCAGCAGGTGCTGGTTCTGTATGCCATTCAGCTTCAATAGCCGCAAGTTTAGTTTTCTGAACATCACCTAATTCATAACCAGATTCATCACCGAGTAAAATGACAGATAAAGTAGATGCTAAACCAAAGATAGCTGCAATCGCGAAAGAACGACGTGCAAAAGGTAAATCCTGTTTTTTCAATAAGTAGTAGCTAGATATCGCTAAAACAAAGATGGCACCTGTCACATAACCAGCAGATACAGTATGGACGAATTTAACTTGAGCCACTGGGTTGAAAATCAAGGCTGCAAAGTCTACGAGCTCCATTCGCATGGTTTCATAATTGAATGCAGCACCGACTGGGTTTTGCATCCAACCATTTGCAATCAAAATCCATAATGCGGACATATTTGAACCGATTGCGACTAACCAAGTTACTCCTAAATGCTGAAATTTTGAGAGACGATCCCAGCCAAAAAAGAATAACCCAATAAAGGTTGACTCTAAGAAGAAAGCCATTAAGCCTTCAATTGCAAGCGGTGCTCCGAAAATATCACCGACATAGTGAGAATAATATGCCCAGTTCGTTCCGAACTGGAATTCCATTGTTAGTCCAGTGGTAACACCTAAAGCAAAGTTAATCCCAAAAAGTTTTCCCCAAAATTTGGTCATGTCCTTATAAATTTCCTTACCAGAAATCACATAAGTGGTTTCCATAATGGCAAGAATAAAAGCAAGACCTAAAGTTAAAGGGACAAAAATGAAGTGATACATCGCAGTCATTGCAAACTGGAACCGCGAAAGATCGACCACGCTTTCAGAAATCATCAACGTGTCTCCTGAGTGTTAGATAAGTCACCAGCAATACGCTCGGCAACTTGATTGTTAAAATCTTTTGGAATTGTTGGTGCATCAAACCAGACGTGTTTAATTACCATGAGAAGGATTACTTTAATAATAAGGATAATCGTGATTTCTCGAATTAATCGCCGATTTGAGTTTTGAGAACTTGTGTTCATAAAACTGGAGTTCATATTAAAGTGAAGATATTTGTATTATTTACTAAATATAAATAAAAATAAAATTTAGATGTATTTTGAATATATTTTTTCATAAATTATTATAATAATCAGTGTGATATATTTATTATATTCTTTTGTATATTGATTCCTTATTAAAATGGTTGGTTATTTATTTTAAATCCGACTAAAATACTTATAATTAAATATTAAATTCCAACTTAAATTGTTGGTTATTTATTTTTTATCAAAATAAAAAGTTGATTAAAATGGTGGGTATTAAATAAATTTTAATGTTTACATGAGGTTGTATATCTGTGCCTTAAAAATATACAGCGTAAAGATTTAAAATGAATTAAACCAAGTAAAATACTATGTTTTCTGGGGGAGAATAAATGAGGAAATTGCTCTAGCTTTTTTCTATTGATTTGTTCTGATTTAAAAAAGTGACAAAGAAGATGTTTTTGGATACTTTATTGTTATTTTTTGTAACATTGCACTGCAAAACGTGCTTTTAACACTTTAATCAGCAGTAAAGAGCTTGTTTGAGGTAGATATTTTTTTTGCAAGGTAGTGTGCATTTGATCTTTGACTTATTAATAGTACTTGAGATTGTAGCTCTAACTCACCATATTCTGGCTCAACTTGTACATAATACAGTTGTCCAAATTCATCACGAACACGTGCTTGAGCTGAAAACCCAGGACGAGCATTCCCAGTGGAAATTGTTGCCAAACGACCCACCAAGTTAGCGTGAGTATGAGTCACTTTAGGTTTAATCACTTGATCTAGACAGTGAATCATAAAGACCGTAAAAAATATGTCGATAATTAATGCTGGAATAAATAAATAGTAAGGGGAGATAAAGTAATGTTGAATTGCAAAAAAAGAAAGTTCTAAAAAATAGCCTGCAAAACTAAAATTAATCAGCAGGAAAACAACGATTAGATATTTCGAAAATTTAACGTCTAAAAGAGGTGAGTTTAAAATCCACTCAGGAGTCAGTTTTTTGACCAGATGACTTGGCCGTAACCCAATCAGAATACCAATTGTTTCTGCGATGCTGAGCACAATCAAAGCGACTACACTCATGTGAAAAGGCATCAGATAGTAGTTTAGAAAAAACTCAGTCATAGCAGAATACTAATTTAAGAATTAATCAACAATATAAATACCACCATCAGAGTGGACTTCCAAATTAACTTTTTCAAGGAAGTCACCAAGACATGGTCCAGAAATACATTCACCAGTTTCAACTGAGAACAGTGCACCATGAGTAGAACATTGTATGTATTCACGATCTTGATCTAAGAACTGATTTTCTAAATACTCAAGTTCGGTTTGCAAATGTGGGCATACGTTTTGATAAGCGTAAAAACCACCATCCTTTTGAGTAATAAAAATAGTTGTCCCTTTCATTGTGTCAAACGCACGCGATTCACGTTCAGGGACTTCTTCAGTCATGCAAATCTTTTCCATGTTAAGCACATTCCTGTTGTGTGGTTTTAAACTGCTCAAAGAGTTTAGCGTAATGATCGACTGATAAACGTGGACCAAATTGGGCAACAACTTCGCTTGATATCAAAATTGAAAGTTGTGCAGCTGCTTGTAGGCTTAATCCGGCATTAATTGCATACAAAAATGCTCCAGAAAAAGCATCACCAGCACCGTTAGCATCTACCGCTTCAACATGTCGGCCCGCAACATGAAATTGTTGAGCTGGATCAATGATCATTGCGCCATTTGCACCTTGTGTAATCACAATATGTTGATTTTTGATTTTCAAAACTTCAATAGCATCATTGAGATTATCAGTCTCGCTAAACATCAACGCTTCTTGTTCATTACAAAACAATAAATCTACGCCATCACCCAATAGTTCTTCAAGCCCAGTACGTGCATATTGCACCATTGCTGGATCTGAAAGCGAAAGAGCGATCTTAACACCATGTTCTCTAGCGATTTGGCGTGCTTGTTTCACAGCTTCACGAGCTGATTCACTGGTTGATAGATATCCTTCGATATAAAGCCATTTCGCTGTTTTTAATGGTTCAAAATCAATTTGTTCATCAGAAAGCTCAGCAGTAATACCAAGATAAGTTTGCATAGTACGTTCTGAATCAGGACTAATCAGGACCATGCATGTACCAGTGACACCTTCACTGATTGATTGAGCTGTGGTTTTAATACCAGCGTCATTTAAGCCATTTAAATAAATCGAACCAAGTTCATCGTTCCCGACACGGCATCCATAAAATGCTGTTCCACCTAATGAACTAAAAGCAACAGTTGTATTTGCTGCTGAACCGCCACTTGCTTGCCCTTTATAAGTCTGGGTATCTTGTAGTTTTTGATATAACGCAGATTGAGTTTCACCATCAGCCAACTGCATTGTGCCTTTTTGCAAAGCATGTTCTGTTAAAAACTCATTTGAGACTTTAAATTCTTGGTCAATGAGCGCATTCCCAATTGCAAAAAGATCAACAGTTGCCATGTTTGTCATCACATTAAAAATCAAAACATAAAGTTTACACTAATGCTCAGGATTACTGTAGGTTGTTGAGAAAAAATCAAGTTTAGAATGATTTTAGATATTCATCTTGGATATTGCTCAGTCGATGAATTTTTCTACAAAAATAGACTAATTTACATGGATATCGATTACGATTCTTCGGTAGACTCTCAAGAGTAACTATTTAAATAGATAAATTGGAGATCATATGACTGTCGATGTTTCTGAAAGTATTGCTAAAACGACTCATCCAGCGTTTCAGTTATTACGCCAACACCATGTAGAAGCACTCGATATTCACGTTTTAGAATATAAGCACAAAGTTACTGGTGCGGTTCATTATCACTTAGCAACCAATCATGACGAAAATGTATTTTTGGTTGCATTTAGAACCCAACCTATGGATTCGAAAGGGACTGCGCATATCCTAGAACATACCGCATTATGTGGTTCTGAAAAATTTCCTGTTCGTGACCCTTTCTTTTTAATGATTCGCCGTTCACTCAATACGTTTATGAATGCTTTCACGGCAGCAGACTGGACCGCTTATCCATTTGCAACACAGAATAAAAAAGATTTTCAAAATTTATTATCTGTTTATTTAGATGCAGCTTTCTCAGCGAATTTGAATCCTTTGGACTTTGCTCAAGAAGGGATTCGAATTGAACTTGAGAATGATCAAGCCGTTTATAAAGGTGTTGTTTTTAATGAAATGAAAGGCGCTATGAGTGCCCCTACAGATCAGCTTTATCATCAGCTTGCACATCATTTATTCCCTGAAACCACCTATCACTATAACTCTGGCGGTGATCCTAAAGACATACCAGATTTGAGCTATGAACAGTTGGTGGATTTTTATAAAACCCATTATCACCCAAGTAATGCCGTATTTATGACTTTTGGCAATCAAAGTGCTTATGATCTACAAGAGCAATTTGAAAAGTTGGCGTTACATAAGTTTTCTCAAGGGACTACTTTATATTCAAAACCAGAGAAGCGTTTAGCAGCACCGATTACAGTAACAGAATCTTATGCAGTTGATAGTGATGATTTAAACGATAAGACTTATCACGTATTGTCATGGTTATTGCCAGAAACAAGTGATATTAAGTTACGCTTAGGCATGCGTTTAGTCGAAGGGATCTTATTAGAAAACTCTGCCTCGCCATTGCGCCATTATTTAGAAACCTGTGGTTACGCTCAATCTACAGGACCAATTATGGGTGTTGATGACAGTAACTTTGAAATGACTTTCTACTGCGGCGTGCAAGGTTCAAATGCTGAGCATGCTGAAACATTCAAAAATGGTGTTTTAAATATTTTAAAAGAGGTTGCATCAAAACCTGTTGATCAGGATCTCGTGGATGCAATTCTTCATCAAATCGAATTACATCAGCGTGAAATCAATGGTGATGGTACACCTTATGGTTTAAGTTTGATTCTGAATGGTTTGAGTAGTGCAATTCACCACAACGATCCAATTCATGTTTGGGATGTAGACTCAGCAATTGAGCAAGTCAAAGAAGAGCTTAAAGATCCGATGTGGTTGTCTAATCTAATACAGACACACTTGTTGGATAATCCACATCGCGTACAAATGACTTTGGTGCCAGATGCAACTAAGTCAGCAAAAGAACAACAAGATGAACAAGCGCGTTTGGCTGAAATTACTGCGAACCTAACTGAAGAACAAAGGATCGAGATTCAGCAAAAAACGGATGCTTTAAAAAAGCGTCAAGATACGCCTGATGACCTTGAGTTATTGCCAAAAGTTGGCTTGGAGGACATTCCTGCTGATCTTCAGATCGTACAAGGTCAATTGCGTGAGATCATTTGTAATCGTTTAGACACGCCATTGAATCTTTATCATGCGGGAACCAATGGTATTTATTATCAACAAGTTTTGATTCAAATCCCTGATGAAATTGTTCAATCTCCATACTTCAATTTACTGTCTATCTTGATGGGTGAGGTTGGTGCAGGTGAATACAATTATCTTGAGTTACAACAGATCCAAACAGCTGTAAGCGGTGGCTTGGGCATGGGTGCATCTTTACGAAGCAAGGTTGATGATAAGGATCGTATTAGTGCTTGGTTGACGCTTACAACTAAATCACTTACACAAAAACTTGATGCAATTCAGTTATTGAAATTGGCTTTTGAAAAGCTTCGCTTTGATGAGAAAGATCGGATTATCGAGTTATTACAGCAACGTAAAACTCGTTGGCAGTCGCGTTTATCGGGTTCTGGACATAGCTATGCGATGCAAACAGCTTCACGTCAAATGAGTGCATTGGCTCGCCGTGATTATCATAATACTGGTCTAGGTGCTTTAAATTGGCTCAGTGAGCTTGTGAGCAAGATTGACAAAGATGATGAGGCTTATCAGGCACTCATTGTTGAGTTACAGGCAATACACCGTATGTTATTGCAAGCACCGAAACAATTCTTATTGGTTTGTGAAGAACATCAGTCTGATCGGTTAGTTGAAGAAATCCAAAACGTCTGGGATAAGTTAGAGCTTGATCCTACACCTGCAACACTGACTCAGATCGAACGAGTAGATAGCAATGTTGATGAGGCATGGTTAATCCAAGCAAATGTACAGTTTTGTGCATCTGCCTATCAAGCTGTGGATGTTTCACATCCTGATGCTGCACCATTAATGGTGCTAGCAGCTTATCTACGTAACGGTTTCTTACATAGTGCGATTCGTGAAAAAGGTGGCGCATATGGTGGTGGAGCAAGCTATGATGGAAATGCGTGTTCATTCCGTTTTTACAGCTATAGAGATCCTCGCTTAGAAGAAACTTTTAAAGATTTTGAAGCGAGTATTCAATGGTTACTAAACAGCGAACAGTATCCGTATCAACTAGAGGAAGCGATTTTAGGTCTTGTTGCAAGCATGGATAAGCCAGGTTCGCCAGCTGGTGAGGCGATTACTGCTTGTTATGCTTATTTGCATGCACGCACACCAAAATTCCGAAAATTACTACGTGAACGCTTGTTAAATGTAACCTTGGCTGATTTGCAACGTGTTGCGAAACAATATTTACTCGAACAGAAACCAGTTAAAGCTGTTGTTGCTCCATTTGCAAAGCGTGAGGCTTTACAACAACTTGGTTTTAATATTCAACAGGTTAATTAAAAGAAAAGTTGGAGACATCTATGACGTTCAAATCATTTGAACGTAGTCATCTTGGGCTGAGTGTTATTGCGATACTCAGTTCACTCACTACGTCATTGGCAAATGCACAAGCGACAGCACCTGCAAGCCCAGCCACTGCTGAAGCCTGTGTCGCTTTAGCATCCAACGCAGACCGTTTAGCATGTTATGACCGTCTTTTTAAAGCACCCACCATTATCGAGTCAGTGGAGCAACCAGCACCAGAACCTGTTTTGGCTGCATCTGCGCCTGTGGTAGAGCGTAAAGAAAGTCCGCAAGCAGAGTCACTAAAAGACAAAGTTGTACAGAAATTCAGTGATTTTCACATATTAGGACCAGCGCCAAAGTTTGATCCAAACGTGTCGTTATTAGACCGCCGCTGGGAGCTTTCAGAAGAAAGTAAATTAGGTGCTTGGAATATCCGTGCCTATCAACCAGTCTATTTGTTACCTGTATTTTGGACCAGTAATAAAAATGAATTTCCAAGCAGTCCAAATCCTGTAAATACGGTAGATGAGAAGCAAAATCTAACGTCATCCGAAGCCAAGTTTCAGCTTTCATTAAAGACCAAAGCTTGGGAAAATATCTTTGGGAATAATGGTGATCTATGGTTGGGCTATACGCAATCTTCACGCTGGCAAGTTTATAATTCAGAAGAATCACGACCATTTCGTGAGACCAATTATGAACCTGAAGCAAGTTTGATGTTTAGAACCAATTATGAAATTTTAGGTTTGAATGCGCGTTTGCTTGGTGTCACGTTGAACCACCAATCAAATGGTCGTTCAGATCCATTATCTCGTAGTTGGAACCGAGTGATTTTTAATCTTGGTTTTGAAAAAGATAATTTCGCACTTATGCTGCGTCCTTGGTATCGGGTAGAAGAAGATGCCAAAGATGATAATAACCCTGATATTAAGGATTATATTGGTCGTGGCGATTTAACCGCATTTTACCGTAAGGGTGATAATGAATTTTCTTTAATGTTACGACATTCATTAAAAGGCGGAGATCGCTCGAATGGCGCAGTTCAGTTTGATTGGGCATTTCCTATTACAGGCAAGTTGCGTGGACACTTCCAATTGTTTGATGGTTATGGTGAAAGTTTGATTGACTATAATCACAAAGCAACTTATGTCGGTTTGGGTGTGTCTCTGATGAATTGGTATTAAATGGGCTTAAATATTCCTAAACCTTTGCTGGAGCTAGAGGCAAATTGTGGTGTATTTGCAGTTTGGTTGATTGTAAAACAATATGATACCCATATTGATATTGCTGATCTAATTCGTTTGTGTCGCCATGATCAGCAAGAAGGTACATTTACTATTGCTTTAGCTGTAGCATTAAAAAAAATAGGTTTTAAGGTCTCATTTTATACCGACCCTGATCCAAATATTGATGATAATGAAAGACAAAGTTACTTTGATGCTGAGCGTTTAAACATTCCAGTTCAAGCTGCTTTGTCTTATTTCGATATTCAGCAAGCCTTTGATCATGGGAAATTTGTCATCGTATTCTATGATACTTTTCAAGGCGTTGGTAATCAGTCCTTAATTTATTCTATTGATGAACAACAAATTAGTTTCTGTGATCATTTTGATGTAATGACCAAAAACGAATTTGAACAACAACGCCAAGCTGATGGTATTTGTAGGCAAGTCGTTGTTGTTGAACACGCTTAAATGACAATCCTCATCACCCAATCTGAATATTTGCAGTAGGGTGTTTTAAACGACTCTTTTTTGGAGTGGCGATTAAATAAGCTAGTGTGAGTGGTCCTAGCCGACCCGTAAACATCAACAGGCACAGGACAAGTAGGCTGCCATCATGTAATTCTCCAGTCGCACCTCTCGACAGTCCTACGGTACAGGCGGCTGATAACACTTCGAACATCAAGTCCAGTACATCAAGTTCAGGTTCTAATATCAATATAATAAAGCCACCAAGAAATATGAGCATTCCAGTTATGGCCGCAACAGCGAGGGCTTTATAGGTCGTTTCTTGCGAAATGGCGTGATTAAAAATGCGGATTTCGTCATTACGTCGCAGAAATGCAACCACACACAGCACCAAAATGACAAAGGTTCCAACTTTGATTCCGCCTGCAGTACTCAGTGAGCCACCACCAATAAACATGAGTAACATGGTGAGAAGTGTTGTACTGTTATTCATTGAACCTGTGTCAATTGTATTGAAACCCGAGGAACGAGGTACCGTGGCTTGAAACCATGAATTGACGGCTTGTTCACCAAGACTCATTGACCCTAATGTCATCGGATTACGCGATTCTAAGAGCCAAATCATGATGAAGGCAAATATATTGATAATAACGATGGTACTTACAACAAGTTTGGTGTTTGGACTAAGTTTTCTCCATTTTTTATTCTGTTTAATATCCATTAAAACTAAAAAACCGATTCCACCTAAGATGTACAAAAGACTAATGGTGAGACAAATAAAGTAATTGCCATAAAAATTGCTCAGTCCATTGTCAAATAGAGAAAATCCAGCATTGTTAAAAGCGGAGATACTATAAAAAACAGAATAGTAGAGTCCTTTGGGTATCCCATAAAGAGGAATAAAGCTGGTTGATAATATGATAGCGCCAATCAACTCAAAGAAAATGGTATAAGCCACAACACCTTTAGCAATAAAAGTGACTTTCGATAAGCTTGTTTGTCCCAAGCTTTCTTGTGCCATCATCTGTTGCTTTAAGCCCACTTTTGGAGACAAACTGAGTGCTGCTAATATCGCAAAGGTCATAAAACCCAATCCACCCGACTGGATCATCAGCAGAATAATAAATTGTCCAAAATGTGTATAAGACTCTCCAATATTAACCACAGACAAGCCTGTAATCGTCACGGCAGAGGTCGCAGTGAAAATGGCATCCATCCAAGAAATTTGTCCAGTATGCGAAATAGGAAGCTTAAGTAACAAAGTTCCAATTACGATAAAGCTAAGAAATCCGATGGCAAGAAGAGACGGAGGACTTAGATTAAAAATCTTTTGTGTCTGTGTTTTCGTTGTCATTTTATTGGAAACACTCAGAGAGTTTTTTAAGATTTACAAGTAATCCTTCTAAGATAAGTACATCTCCTTTATTTAATGTAAAGGTGGTGTCTGTTTCATAGAAGATATCTTTATTGCGTTTAACCAATAGAAGTTTGACGTGAGGTGCTAGCTGCATCAAGCCGGATAAATTAATACCATGTAATTTTTCTTTGATTGGAACTTTAATAATAAAGTGGTCATCATCCAATGCCATATATCGACTTACCATTGGATAGTTCAGTGCCTGAGCAACACGAACACCCATATCTTCTTCAGGATGAATAATTTTATTAATATTGAGATGAGATAAAATAGTATGGTGTGCTTTGGTTTTTGCTTTGACCCAAATTTTATCTATTCCTAGATTTTTTAAACTGAGCACGCATAAAATGCTGGCTTCAATGTCTTCACCGATTGCAACAACAACAGCATCACAGTTTTGTACATTCAACTCATCTAGTACATGTTCATCAGTAGCATCTGCGATAACCGCATGAGTAATTTTGTCTGCAAGGTTTTCGACATTACGTTTTTGGGTGTCTATGCCGATAACATCATGATTTAGCTTAGTAAGTTCAAGTGCAACAGTTGCACCAAAACTGCCTAAACCAATGACTGCAAATTGTGCCATAACGGTCCTTAACTAAATGATTAGAATGTCTTTTTATCTATTTTAAAATGGATAAAAATTCTCTTTGTAATGATTTTGTGTTGCTCGAAAACATTTGTCTAGTACACATAAAAAGAAAACCGACAACTGTCGGTTTTCTTGACTGTGATTTTTACTTTAAGAAACGCTTATATCCAATGTTGTCGCTAATTTCAGCATATGGATAAGTGATTTGTTCAAGCGTCTCAATAAGTCCATCCGGATTTTGCTTCGCATCAGTGGCTTGTAAACCAACAAGCACTCGGCCTTCGGCGGCGCCGTGATTACGATAGTGGAATAACGTAATGTTATGCGTTGGGCCTAATCGCTCAAGGAAGGTTAATAGTGCACCTGGTCGTTCAGGAAATTCCACACGGAATAAACGTTCGTTTTCAATATTGGCATGACCCCCAATTAGGTATCGAATATGTAGTTTAGCAACTTCATCATCTGAAAGATCATCTACTTCATATTGCTGCTTTAACATCTCATGAATTTCGTGACGCTCAGTTTCACCGCCTTTTAGGCTAATACCAACAAACACCTGTGCTTGATTACTATCACTTGCACGATAATTAAATTCAGTAATATTGCGACCCTGTAATGAACGGCAGAAATTAAGGAATGCACCTTTTTGTTCAGGGATGGTGACAGCATAGATTGCTTCTTTACGTTCACCTAATTCAGTACGTTCAGCAATATAACGGAGGCGATCAAAGTTCATGTTTGCACCACAAACAATTGAGACCATGTTTTTATCGCTGATTTGATGTTCGGCAACGTATTTTTTTATACCTGCCAAAGCCATTGCACCAGAAGGTTCAACGATACTACGATTTTCATCATAGGTATCTTTGATTGCAGCACAGATTTCATCGGTATTTACCGTAACAATTGTTGGATCAACAATCGGACCTGAATTGTCTGATTTACGCAGTTGTACCATTTCAAAAGGAAGCTCACCAATTTGTGCAACTGCTGTGCCATCTGCAAATAATCCAACATGCGGTAAAATCACACGTTCATTGGCCGCGAGTGCAGCTTTTAAACAAGCTGACTCTTCATACTCAACACCGATCACTTTGACGTGTGGTGCAACTTCACCTAGATAGGCAGCTACACCTGCAATTAAACCGCCACCGCCGACAGCAACAAAAACATATTCGACATCACGCCATTGACGTAAGATTTCATTGGCAATGGTGCCTTGACCTGCAATGACGAGTTCATCATCATAAGGTGGAATAAAAACTAGGCCTTCGGCTTCTGCACGTTGTTTAGCATATTTATTAGCAACATCAAAGCTGTCACCATATAGTACAACTTGACCGCCTAAATTTTTAACAGCTTGTACCTTAATGTCGGGTGTTGTGCTTGGCATGACAATGATGGCATGGATACCTAATTTTTTTCCAGATAAAGCAACACCTTGAGCATGATTTCCTGCTGAAGCACAGATTACTCCACGCTCAAGTTGGTCTTTTGGAAGCTGGCTAATACGGTTATAAGCACCGCGAAGTTTGAAGGAGAAAACAGGCTGTAAATCTTCACGTTTAAATCGAATATTATTATTAATTTTTTGACTAATTCGTGGAGCTGCTTCTAGCGGTGTTTCAATCGCAACATCATAAACCGTTGCTTGTAAAATTTGTCGTACCACACGAGACAGCATGTTCATCTTCCCTATAACAGTTTAAAATAGGGGATCATTGTAGCAAACCCCTGTGCATTTGCGCTGTTTTCTTACAGCAAATGTCAAAATAGTTGAGTGAAGTCATGAGTCTATATGCAACCCAAGATGAAAAAAAACAAGCTGCGGCTAAAGCAGCTTTAAAACATTTGCCTAAAGGCGGCATTTTGGGCGTAGGAACTGGAAGTACGGTTAACTTTTTAATTGATTTGTTACCTGAATTGCAATTAGAAGCAGCAGTTGCGAGTTCAAATGCAACAGCAGAACGCCTTAAAGAATTGGGCATCGAAGTTGTTGATATGAACTCTGTAGGCGGCCTAGATGCTTATGTAGATGGAGCTGATGAGATAGATCGTCATATGCATATGATCAAAGGTGGTGGTGCTGCGTTGACACGTGAGAAAATTGTTGCCTCTATTGCCAAAAAATTTGTTTGTATAGTTGATGATTCGAAATGGGTTGAGCAATTAGGACGTGATTTTCCGTTACCTGTTGAAGTGATCCCGATGGCACGTTCAGCTGTCGCACGTAAAATTGTCGCTTTAGGCGGTGATCCTGTATATCGTGAAGGTGTTGTGACTGATAATGGGAATGTGATTTTGGATGTTTATAATTTAAATATCCTCAATCCAATTGAGTTAGAGAAAACGTTAAATAACATTCCAGGTGTTGTAACCAATGGTATTTTCGCACTCAATGCAGCAACGATCGCAATTGTTGCAACCAATAATGGAATTGAAGAGCGTGTAGCGCAGTAATGGTATCTGTTTCTGTAGAAACACCATTACCAGAAGTCAAAGTAGTTCGACATGCAAGGGCGAGAAATTTGCGTTTGCGTGTCGAGCCAACTGGCATTCGTTTGACGGTACCGCTGTTTTGTACTAAACGTCAGATTCAACAATTTTTAAATCAATCCGAACCCTGGCTTTTGGCTACATGGGCGAAGCAACAACAGCAACTGCTTCAAACATCCACTATTCCTGAGCAATTGGTACTATTCGCCCATACTCAACCATTGTCCATTGTGAAACAAAAACAACGCCACATCTTTATATTTAATTGGGAATTACAGACGTTATTTATCCGAGAGATTGAGTCTGAAAAAGCACTACAAGCAGCGGTATTGGCTTATGCAAAACAATTTTTACCTGAATATTTAAATCAAATCAGCCGAGAAATCGGCTTGCCTTACCAAGTGTGTACAGTCCGAAAACCAAAGACAAGGTGGGGAAGTTGTACCTCTAAACATGACATCATGTTAAATGCAGCTTTGGTTTTGATGCCTGAGCCGATTGTTCGCTCTGTTTGTGTGCATGAATTGGCACATACGAAACATTTTGATCATAGTGAAGCTTTTTGGGCTGAAGTTGCGAAACATGATAGAAATTACATCGAACATCGTAAACAGTTGAAGCAGGTTCAATTACCGAGTTGGTACTATCAAAAATAATAGCGTCTGATTGGTTTATTTAACCATTAAAAAAACGATTGCGTTGAATTTCTAATCCTTGTCTTAAACGAAGAGCTTGTTTGAGACTAGGTACATCATTCTGCCACTGCTTGAGTGTGAGAATGATTGCGATAATTTCAATGCGTGTCAGAATTCCTAGCCAAATAACTGCGTTAAATAAAAGTTGCGATTGTCCTGTAAGTGTGATTTGGACCAGCAAGGCAAATAAAAATAATGTCCATATTTTTGCCCCTATCGTATGAGTTGCAATTTCTTTCTTAAATTTAAAGTAGCTGATGATATAAGTGAATGCTTCAAAGATAATTAAAATAATGATTGGAAAAATATGTTGTTTAAAGAATTCTGGTTGCTGTAAATAAATTGCACTGATCGCACAGATAAAGAAAATTTGGTCAATATTTGAGTCTAATCTACGTAGATTCTGATCCGAGATGCCCAAATGTCGAGCGATGATGCCATCAAAAATGTCACTGAGAAGTCCTAATGTCAGGAAGATTACAGTGTAGATGGGATAAAATTTGATTTGCGTTAGGGTAATAATAACAATGAGTATGCCAAGGATGAGTCTTAAATAAATAAGAAGTTTAGGAATTTTCTTTGCGATTGGCATCAAATTTAAGCTTGAATCATTATGTTGGAAAGAGTATAGCATTCACATTAGTGGTTATTTATGTGCATGACTCAATTTCCATAGATAAAAACGACCACAAATATTGTGGTCGCCTTAATTGGTACTGTTTATCTTGAGACGTTTTGTTGAATGCCTAACGCATCACGGATAATAAAGAATAAATCGGTTTGATCTAGTAAACCAGATACGTTCGCAGCACGTGGCCCATAAGCCGCAATACGAACTTGTGCACCGGTATGGTGTTGACTTGAACCCTCTGGAGCGGTGCCGTAATTGATTGCCATTGCAACCCCATCTTTGGTTTTCAATGCTGCAGTTTGTCCAGGACTATCTCCATTTATTGGTATAATTTGGCTTGTATGTGCATGATCACCTGTTACAACAATCAATGTCTCGCCGTGTTCTTTTGCAAATTTAAGAGCAACTTGAATGGCTTCATCAAGCTGTACAGTTTCACCAATTTGTCCACACGGATCGGCTGCATGATTTCGTTTATCAATAGAGCCGCTTTCAACCTGTAAAAAGAAGCCCTTTTCATTGTTGCTTAATAGCTCGATCGCTTTTTCTGTCATTTGTGCCAAGCGTGGTGTTTGAACAGAAAAGGCACTATTATCTCGGCAGCTTTCAGCACCTTTTTTATGTCCATTTAATTGTGTTACTGGACCACTCCAGATCACGGGAAGGTTACCATCGGCGAATAAGCCGAGTAAAGGCTGGTTTTGATTGGCACTATCAACTGCTTTTAACGAGTTTAGGTCTTCAACAATACGATAATTTTCTAATTTTGCGCGTTCAAGTAAGGTCTTATCTTTGAAAGGACCTGCTTTTGCAACTTCATAGAATGTTTTCTTGCCGCCACCTAAAGTAACGTCAGCACGTGTTGTTAAAAGCTGTTCTGTGATCGAACCTAATCCACCATTTTCCAATGCACTTTCAGGACAGCGTTTAGTGGTTTCATTTGGTCCATAACACTTACGTGCGCTGATATGCGAGACTAAAGCCGCAGGGGTTGCATCTTGAAGTTCTGTGGTGGTTACATTACCTGTTGCAAATCCAGCTTTTTTTGCTAGCTCTAATAGTGTTGCATGATGGTTTCCGCGAATATCTAGGCCTAAGGCATTGTTATAAGTTTTAATTCCAGAAGCCCATGCAGTTGCGGATGCTGCGGAGTCGGTCACGTAATCAACTTCGCCATCTTTATTTAATGAATAAGTCGTATAGCTTCCAGTGAAAGGTAAGACGTCTAAGCCTTTAAAATAACCAGCCGCGCCTTCTGCATAGTTTCGTGCTGCGGTGATTTCAGAATCGCTCGTACCATCACCAATAAATAGAATTACATGCTTGACGGTTTTGTCACTCAGAGACTCTCGCATTGCTTGAGTACGTTCTTTTTTTAAGCGAGTTGCTCCGCCAAATTCACTAACATTACCATTTGCACCAGCTTCAAGAAGTTCACCATCAAATTGAGGTGTTGTTACGGGTGGCTTTGGTTTTTCTAAAGGTTGATTTGATGATGAGTAATTATTGTCATCTCCGCCACATGCGGTAAATGATAGGGAGGTGATTAATATAGGTAAAAGTAATGGTTTTAGTTTCAATGTTTTTCTCTAAAAATTAGTTGATAAGTAAACTAATTAATAGATATGAAATTTTGGTTAACATTTGATGACGGTTTAATGACAATAAAAATTAATATTTCTAACAATGAATGAAGATTTGATTTCTTAATCTAAATCAGGCAATCAAAAATGATGTTTCAATTGCCTGATTTAAGTATGATTAGCTGAAATTACATTGTAACTGTGTACTTTGTAATTGGTCTGGTGCTTTTCGACTATCCAAACCTGCACTGGCACTTAATACTTGATTTTCTTTAAGGTGTAATTGCACAAATTCATATTGAAGTTCGCCTTGCTTAGGCTCAGGGGAGCTGCTATTTAGTAGATACTCGTGATCAGCTTTATTCACTCGTAATAAATTATCTGTGCTGTCACCATCTAACTTGGATCGAAACTTTTGATTATCTTTTATAAGTTCAATCCAGCCATCGGCTCGAACATTAAGCTGACAATTTTGGGTACTGTCTTGGTAATGACCAATGAGATATTCAATCGTTGGTAAAGAGTGATTAATCAGATTGATACCGATTAAACCTTGTTTACAAGGGTAGATTGAGCCATTACATGTTGCACTGGTATCTGCAAAACCGACAGCACGACGATAATCACCAGCACCATTCAAGCGAACACTTGAGGGGGTGGATGGATCAGCAATTGGCATGACACCAGCATAAGTGCGTTGTTGTAAGTTGCTGTAGTTTTTGGGATTAGTGCTGCTTTGGTTAAAAGAGTCAGCAAGCTCAAGCACTGCCTGTTTTAATGAAGCTGCATATTGCTCACGCGCATTTTTTTGAGTGGTTCCAATACCAATAATTGTGTTTTTGACGGGATCAATGTTGTCAGGTGTGGTTGCGACCAGTGAAGTTAAAGCTGCTGGATCACCACGAAGCGTTTTTCCATCCAGGTAACCATCTCTTAAATCAATAGCCAGATTATGAGCAAATTCGACAAAGCTATTGTCCGGGTATGTGTTGGCCCACTGACGTAAATAACCAAAACTCAGATAGGTGTTTGCGTATAAAGCAGTTTTTAAATGAGCATCTTGAGGTGAAAATACGTGAAAAAGAGTAGTTGCTTCTACATTTGGGATATCAAGATTTTTAAAGGCACTTAATAGTGCGGCATCTACATCACCTGTCGCAAGATCAAGTTGATTTGCTGTGATGAGCATAGGATATTGGTTTTCATCAGTAGGCAATTGTCCTGAACGTACCAATGCTCTTTGATATATCGCTTCAGAACTTGGATTGATAAAAATTGCTTGAGTTAGATTGCTTACATCAACCTTTACCAAAGCTCGCCAAGTAAAGTTCATGCTTTCGTATTTACTCGTGAGGAAGTTATATACAATAGAACTAGGAGTTGTAGAGATCTCAACACGATATAAGCGGTTTCTGTCTAGAATATAAGGTAGAGTCACTTTTAAATTTGTAGTGGTAATGACATTTTGCTCAAGCACTAATTTGTTATCAGAATTATCAAACACCTTTAGCACGACATTACGCATCTCAATCGGCACTTTAATGTTGAAATCTTTTGGCTTAGGAACAATAACCTCTTCTGGTTGAGATTCTTTATTCGCTTTACTTTCACCGCTACCACAACCAACTAAAGTGGTGCCGAGTAGAATGACACTCAAGCCTAAACAAATATGATGATGTAATCTTTGTTCTAACATCAAAGAAGGCATTCCAGCTCTCCAAAAAAATTTGCATCCATGAAAATTATTATTTCTACGCGGTTTTATTCTATGCGAATCTGTCCTTGATTCAATAGTATTTCTTGACCAATGGTAAAATCTATTCGAATAAAATAAAAAAGCTTTTAATTCTTATATATGATTTCGGGGTGATATGCGAATAGATTGCTGTTAATTCTATAATTGATCATTAATTTCTTATAAGTTAGTGGCTTGTAGATTGTGTAAAACAAGGCAAACTGCCATACTATTTGCTTACCTCAATTAAAGCTAAAGGTGTGACACGTGATTTCTGTTGGTATTGTTGGTGGGACTGGATACACAGGGGTTGAGCTATTACGTCTATTATTAAGACATTCACAAGTTCAAGTCAGTATTCTTACTTCACGTACAGAAGCCGGAAAGCGTGTTGCAGATATGTTCCCAAGTTTACGTGGACATACTGATTTAGAGTTTTCAGATCTTGACTTAGATCAGTTAAAAAAATGTGATGTAATTTTCTTTGCTACACCGCATGGTGTCGCTATGCAACATGCTGAAGAGCTAATTGCAGCAGGTACTAAAGTAATTGATCTCGCGGCTGATTTTCGTTTGCAAAATCTTGAGCAGTTCGAGAAATGGTATGGTATGCAACATACTTGTCCAGAGGTTCTTCAGTCTTCAGCGTATGGTTTAACTGAACTCAATCGTGAGAAAATTAAACAAGCTGAAGTGATCGGTAATCCTGGGTGTTATCCAACAACTGTACAACTTGGACTCGCACCACTGATAAAAGATCAGTCGGGTTTGATTAACACACAAAGTATTATTGTCGATGCTAAATCGGGTGTGTCAGGTGCAGGACGTAAAGCTAGTCTTGGTATGATTTATACTGAAAATGCTGATAATTTCAAAGCTTATGGTGTTGCAGGACATCGTCATCATCCAGAAATTGTTGAGGCATTGGAAAATATATCGGGACAAAAAAGTCAGTTTGATCAACTGGTGTTTGTGCCTCATTTAGTACCTATGATTCGTGGTATGTTAAGCACGATTTATGTTGATTTAACTGAGCAAGGCCAGCAAAAAGATCTACAAGTGTTGTATGAAGATTTCTATAAGGACGAAAGATTTGTTGATGTTATGCCAGCAAATAGTTCTCCAGAGACTCGTAGCGTCCGTGGTGCAAATGAGCTTAGAATTGCATTATACCGTCCTCAACCAAGTAAACTCATTATCTTGGTTGCACAAGATAATCTAGTGAAAGGTGCTGCTGGTCAAGCTGTTCAAAATATGAACTTAATGTTTGGCTTTGATGAAGCAACTGGTTTAGAAGGCATTGGTTTATTACCATAAAAAACGCTTTTTTACTTCACACACATTTAAATTTGGATTTAAATGTGTGCTTTGATGTAGATCATAACGATAGAGATGAAGATGGAAAACGTTGAACCGACGAATTCACCAGACAGTTCCGTTGAGAAAAACAAATTCTTAAAATCAAATTTACCTTTGTTAATTGCTGCTGCAATTTTAATTGGTGGTAGTTTCATGGTTGGCTATACTGTTGGCCATCGTCAAGGATTAACCGTTGTTGGTTATGATGCAGATGCTGAGCAGCTCGTTGAAGTTGTCCAAAAGCAAAAGACGGCCTTGGACTCGATGAATAGAAGTTTGAATACAGCTATTCAAGAGCGAGATATGGCTGTAAGTAATGCGGATGACTTGTTTAAAGCGATCAATCAAGCCAATGCGGAGAAAACCCAGTTTCAAGGGATGAATGCGATTTATCGTGAAATATTGAAACAACGAGGTGGTGTCAGCTTAACGATACAGAATCTTGCCATTAAATCGTTACCTGAAAATGCTTTTGAATATCAAATTGATTTGGTGCAAGTGAGCCCGAATAAACGCCGTGCTAGTGGTACTGTTGAATTACGTTTGATCCGAAATACTGAAATTCTAGATGTACCTTTAGAAGATAAAAGTTTTAACTTTGAAGACTTTGAACGTTTGACTGGACGCTGGACGATGCCAAAAGGATTTACACCTCAATTTATTGAAGTTCGTTTAAGTGGATCTGGAACACCAGTAATTAAACGGTTTAGCTGGCAACGTGGTCAACCTGTAGAATTAAATTCTGCTTTTGTATCAGAAATTCCTCAAGCTGAAGCAAATGCTCAGTAAATTTAAAGATTAAGTGTTCAATATGCGAAGATATAAACGTCAAATGAATTTAAGTGAAGTAAAAAACTCGTTTCAACAATCGGGTTATGTTGATTGGCACTTAAATCCTCGTTTAAGTGATTCGCACGAGGAGCATGAGGGTGAGGTGGTTGTACAAACTGCACCACCAGAATTAAAACGACCGCCGTTATATGCGGTTGTTCTAATGAATGATGACTATACACCAATGGACTTTGTGATAGAAGTCCTGCAAAGTTATTTCGGCATGGACTTTGATCAGGCAAGTCAGGTGATGCTGACGGTTCACTATGAAGGTAAGGGTACGGCAGGGATCTATCCTCGTGATATTGCCGAAACCAAGGCAAATCAGGTGAATAATTATGCACGATCACAAGGTCATCCATTACTGTGCCAAATCGAACCTGAGCAGCGTTAAGAAAAGCAACGCTTTTTAGCTGCGCAAGGCGAGCAACTGTGTTGCGAGTGAAAGGGTTAAGAAAAGCAACGCTCTTGCGGAATATATTCCTCATGCGCAAGGCGAGCAACTGTGTTGCGAGTGAAAGGGTTAAGAAAAGCAACGCTCTTGCGGAATATATTCCTCATGCGCAAGGCGAGCAACTGTGTTGTGAGTGAAAGGGTTAAGAACAACGCTTTTGCCTCATGCGCAGGACTTTGCACCATGATATGTGGCTCATAAGTTATGAATGATAGACTTAAAAGAAGCACAGTTTTTGTGGAGCTTGCTAACTGATAAGGATGGCGGAGTGTCCAAGTGCCGAGTTAACAAGACAATTTGATAGAATCTATATTTTGATTGATTTGTCTTATTTTTGAACAATTAGATGGTTTATATTCTCTTTGTAATTGAAATTTTACAACAATACTTTGTTTTGAATCTTGACCAATATGCTCAACTAATGCTAACAGTAGATTATGAAGCGAAGAGATTCATAAACGTGTATTAGATAACGGTTATTGATACTCAAGTGGATCAGTCCATAATCGGCTTTTCAGTTTAAGATTCGTCTTTTTTTGATAGGCCCAAAATATAAGGGGGTTACATGCTCAGTCGTCAATTAGAAGTATCGCTACGTTTGGCTGTTAGCATGGCTCGTCAAAAGAGACATGAGTTTCTGACAGTAGAACATTTGTTGCTTGCATTACTTGATAACGATTCAGCCGTGAATGCTCTAAAAGCATGTGGTGCTGATATCGTTACGCTACGTAAAGAACTAGAGGAATATGTAGAGCAACATACCCCAAAGCTTGGTGACAATAGTGAACAAGCGCCTCATCCAACAGAGAGTTTTGATCGAATTTTGCAGCGTGCGATCTTCCATGTTCAATCGAGTGGTGGAGATCGAACAGTTGAAGGTGCAGATGTTCTCGTAGCAATGTATTCAGAAAGAGATTCTTTTGCTGTTTATTTGCTTAAACGTCATCAAATTAACCGTTTGACGCTAACTCAATACTTGTCTCATGGTACACGTAAAGATGAGATTCAGGTCGAAGAAGAAGTAGAAGACATTGAAGGTGAAAATGGTGCTTCAGCGAGTGCTGGGCCATTGGAGCAATATACGCTTAACTTAAATGTCGAAGCGCAAAAAGGTAAAACAGATCCTTTAATTGGACGCGAGAAAGAGATTGAGCGTGCGGCACAAATCCTATGTCGCCGCCGTAAGAATAATCCGCTTTTAGTCGGTGATCCTGGTGTTGGTAAAACATCGATAGCCGAAGGTCTAGCTTGGTTAATTGTCAATGGTAAGGCGCCGAAACCACTTGCAAATGCTGAAGTGTATAGTTTGGATATTGGTGCGTTAGTTGCTGGTACTAAATATCGTGGTGATTTTGAAAAGCGTTTAAAACAACTGTTGAATGCCTTGAAAAAAAATCCAAATGCCATTTTGTTCATTGATGAAATTCATATGATTATTGGTGCAGGCTCTAGTATGGGCAGTACCATGGATGCATCGAATTTAATTAAACCAGCTTTGGCGAATGGTAGTTTACGTTGTATTGGATCAACCACATTCCAAGAGTATCGTCAGGTATTCGAAAAAGATCATGCTTTATCACGTCGTTTTCAAAAGGTTGATGTAAATGAACCAAGCATTAATGAAACGATTGAAATTTTGCGTGGTCTAAAAGGAAAATTTGAAGACTTCCATCATGTTGAGTATGAAGATAAGGCGCTTGTTGCAGCGGTAGAGCTTTCTGCTAAATTCATTAATGATCGCTTTTTGCCAGATAAGGCAATTGATGTGATTGATGAAGCGGGTGCTCAACGTCGCTTAAAAGCAGAAGTGGATGGTTCAATGATTTCTGTTGAAAACATTGAAGATATTGTGTCAAAAATTGCACGTATTCCACCGAAAACTGTATCTAAAGATGATAAGACTGTACTTGAAAACTTAGAGCGTGATTTAAAGCGTGTTGTATTTGGTCAAGATGAAGCAATTACAGCACTAGCATCAGCGATTAAGCTATCCCGTGCAGGTTTAAAAGCGCCAGACAAACCGGTAGGCAGTTTTGTGTTCGCAGGTCCTACAGGTGTCGGTAAGACTGAAGTGACCAAACAGTTAGCTAAATTGTTAGGTGTCGAGTTTGTGCGTTTTGATATGTCTGAATACATGGAGCGTCATGCAGTTTCTCGTTTGATTGGTGCGCCTCCAGGTTATGTTGGTTATGATCAAGGTGGCTTGCTCACTGACGCGATCCATAAGAATCCACATTGTGTATTGTTACTTGATGAGATTGAAAAAGCACATCCTGATGTCTTCAACTTGTTATTACAAGTGATGGATCATGGTGCATTGACGGACAATAATGGTCGTAAATCTGATTTTAGAAATGTGATTATTGTGCTTACAACCAATATCGGTGCAGAAAGTATTTCTCGTGCAAGTATTGGCTTTACTGAGCAAGATCATAGTGCTGACAATCAGGATGCAATGAAACGTGCATTCTCGCCTGAATTCCGTAATCGTTTGGATGGTGTGATTCAGTTTAAATCTCTTCCAACCACTGTTATCGAATCAGTTGTAGATAAATTCTTAACTGAGTTGCAAGCCCAGTTAGATGAAAAACAAGTCGTATTAGAGGTAGATCAAACTGCACGTGACTGGTTGTCAACCAATGGTTATGACCGTCTCATGGGTGCTCGTCCTATGCAACGTTTGATTCAGGAACACTTGAAAAAACCGCTTGCTGAAATGATTCTGTTTGGTGAGCTAGCCGAGCATGGGGGCAACGTTGCGGTTTCTGTGAAAATGGAAGATGGCAAAGAGGTTGGCTTGAAGTTGGAAGTATTTGAAGATCATATCAACCCGAGTGCTGAACCTGCTTAATGTTTGAATTCACTTACTCAATAACCCAAGTACTTAAGGTATTTGGGTTATTTTTCATTACAGCAATTGCTGAAATTTTAGGTTGTTATTTCCCTTATTTAATTTTGAATCAGGGCAAATCTCATTGGTTGTGGATACCTACAGCATTGAGTCTAGCTCTTTTTGTCTGGCTACTGACACTGCATCCAGTAGCATCTGGTCGTATTTATGCAGCCTATGGCGGTATTTATATATTTACAGCGTTAATATGGTTGCGCTATGTCGATCAAGTCGTGCTGACCCGTTGGGATCTCTTGGGGGTAGTTGTGGTTTTATGTGGAGCATCACTTATTATCTTGCAACCAGATGGTCTTGTACGCTAGAAACTACAAAATATTTGCTAAAAACACTTGTCAAATGGTGAAATAGTGCGTAATTTAGATTTAAGAGATATTTTTTGATATTTGAAATAAATATGTTAAAGCATACTTTGAACACAAACGCATACTTTTACTTTTGGCACTATTGATAGTTGCCTGATGCGTTTCGGGCAGCAAAAAGGGTTGCCCAACCAGTTAATACCTGATCGGCAACACCGATCAGGTTTTTTTATGCTTTAACAATCATTACCTTAGGAGAATCATCATGTATACATTTAACGTTTCATATTTTAGCAAGACTTCTTGGTTTTACTTTGCGAAGAAATCAACGTCGCTTAGATCACACTTGCTCAAATAAATATTCGGACTGTTTAGCAGTCCAAAGGAAATGAAAATGAATGCTTTAAATACTGCTTTGACACAACCACAAACGCATACAAAAGAATCAATGCTCAGCTTACCTACACAGCTCAAAGCGCAGTATCCCTTGTCCGCTACTTTGGCGCAGCAGATTTCAAAACATCGTCAAACGATTCAAAATATTTTATCAGGTCATGATCCTCGTTTAATGGTAATTACAGGGCCTTGTTCGATTCATGATCCTATTGCTGTATTAGAGTACGCTGATCGCTTACAACAACTACAAGAACAAGTGAAAGATCAGATATTTCTCGTGATGCGAGCATATATTGAGAAGCCTCGCACAACAGTAGGTTGGAAAGGTTTCTTATATGACCCAAATTTAGATGGATCATCAGATTTACAATTAGGTTTAGAAAAATCTCGTGAGCTTTATTTACAGCTCATTGAAAAAGGATTACCTATTGCAAGCGAAATATTAAGCCCTATGGCTACAGGTTACTTCGATGATTTATTGGCCTGGGGCGCAATTGGCGCACGTACTAGCGAATCACAAATCCACCGTGAAATTGCGAGTCATATGCCATATAGCATTGGCTTCAAAAATGGTACGGATGGTTCGATTCAGATTGCTTTAGATGCAATTCAATCTGCTTTAAATGGTCATCAGTTTTTAGGAATGACACAACAGGGATTACCTGCAATTCTTCATAGTAATGGTAATCCATTACCGCATTTAATTTTACGCGGTTCTAACCAAGGCACAAATTATGACTTAGCATCAATTCAAGCAATGCATTTTAAGCATAAGCATTTACCAGCATTGGTGATTGATTGTAGTCATGGAAATAGTGGTAAGGATCCATTACAACAACCGAATGTATTAAAGCAAATCATTGCAGAACGTGCTGAGTCCAAAGTTCGTGGTGTGATGATTGAAAGTCACTTGGTTGATGGGAATCAAAAGATTTCTTGCGATATGACATATGGACAATCGGTGACTGATGGTTGTTTAGGTTGGGATAAAACTGAACAAGCTTTATTAGATGTTGCAGAACAAATGAGATCAAAAAAGTGATGTTGAAATATTACTAGCCAATTCAAAGAGATTGGCTAGTAATTTTATTTATCATTCATTATGCCGCATGACTTGAATGTGCTGAAAGAAATAGACTTATCTCTTGAGTGAATTTTCTTGGTTCTGTAATCAAAGGTGTATGTCCTGAACGTTCAAAATATACAGTATTTGCATTCATTAGACTTTCAGCAATTAAAGTTTGTCCAGTTTCAGGATAGAGTGTCGATTCGCGACCTATAAAAAAAGTAGTTGGGCAGTCTATTTGGCTAATCGCATCTCTGTAATCTTCGTTATGATTTAAATAGTTTTCAACATACCAAAGTAAATAGTCTAGACGCTGTATAGGTAGTAAATACTTTTGTAAAAAAGGACGGTGTAGTGCGAGCTTAAACACCTTTGGGCTGTATTTGTTGTTACTTTGGAGCTCAATAAATGCCCCCCATAAACTCACTAGTTTAAATCGAATATCATTAGGCAAATCTTCGAGTTTTAAGGCGTGTCTATAGTCTAATAATAGCGTCTGAATTTGCTTGAGAAGCTTTTTAAATTGAGGTTGTTTTTCTCCAAATAAACCGTATTGCCAAGATTCATCTACAGAAATTTTAGGTGTTTGATCAATATGAAGATAGGCTTTAAGTTTTTGCGATAATTGGCCATGTTTCATTCCGTGCATTGCAGTTGTTGCACCCATTGAATAGCCCATCAAAATGAATTGATCCAATTTTAATAGTTTAATCAGCGTATCAATATCATTCCAATGACTTGAAATGGCATCTAAGTGAGGAATTGCACAATCCTTAGAGCCGCCAAAACCACGCCAATCAGGGATAATAAATTCATATTGTTTACGACTAGCAAATAAAAAAGGAAGCCACTGCCAACTTTGCATACCGAGTCCCGATAAGACGAGTACGGGTTCACCTTCACCTACACGTCGAACAAATAATTTTTCTTGATCAGGCATGGTATAAAACGGCATTATTTTTCTCCAATTTCGTTTTGTTCTTCAAACTTTTTCAGTTGAGGAATCATTTGTTCTAACCATTTTATCCATTCATTTTCTTTAATGATACCGAGTTCTAGGATCATTTTATGAATAAACAGAACACGATTAGTAGGTTCATTGTTTTTAAAATCTTTATCATGAATTGCTTGATAAAGGCTTAATTTTTCCTTATGTAATATTAAATGTCGTTCCAATTCTGGCAAAATTTTATTACCACCGAGTTGAGCTTCGGCTCTTAATCTGACCATAAGGTCATCTCGAAGCTGGGCTGGTTCACTTTGCTCTTCTATCCACGAGGCAAGTTGTATCCGTCCAGACTGTTCGATTTGATAGGTTTTTTTTCGGCTATTTGCCGCTTGTTCTTCTATTGTCGATATCCATCCTTTTTTCAGCATACCATTGAGTTCTCTATAGATTTGCTGATGCGTCGCATTCCAAAAGAAGCCCATTGAGCGATCAAAACGACGAGCTAACTCGAAACCTGTACTTGGTTTTTCTAGTAGGCTCGTCAATAAAACGTGGGCGAGTGACATGTTGATCCAATATAAAAATGACTCATCAGAATTATGCAATATGTTGCATAAAAATCAAATCTTGTTTATAAATCTATGCAACAAGTTGCATTAGCTAGCAGATTGCTCGCCAGAGGAGAACACATGTCGGCTTATCCACATTTATTAGAGCCATTAGATTTAGGTTTTACCACTTTAAAAAACCGTGTGCTTATGGGGTCTATGCACATTGGTTTAGAAGAAGCACCGCAAGGTTACGAGCGCATGGCGGCTTTTTATGCAGAGCGTGCTAGAGGTGACGTTGGTTTAATCGTTACTGGAGGTGTTTCTCCTAATGATGATGGTGTTGTTTTTGCACATGGCACTAAATTGGATAGTATCGAAGAGGCAGAAAAGCATAAAGTTGTTACTCAAGCAGTGCATGATGCTGGTGGTAAGATTGCAATGCAGATTCTTCATACGGGTCGTTATTCGTATCAAGCAAATAATGTTGCACCATCAGCAATTCAAGCGCCTATCAATCCAGTTAAGCCAAAAGCGTTAAGTTCTGCTGAAGTCCAGCAGACTATTGATGATTTTGCTAATTGTGCAAAACTGGCCCAATATGCTGGGTACGATGGTGTTGAAATTATGGGCTCAGAAGGTTACTTGATCAATGAGTTCATTGCAGCACGTACCAATCATCGTGATGATGAATGGGGTGGTAGCTACGAAAATCGTATTCGTTTTCCAATTGAGATTGTGAAGCGTACGCGAGATTTGGTCGGGGAAAATTTTATTATCATTTATCGTCTTTCAATGTTGGATTTAGTTGAGGGCGGTTCAAGTCTAGAAGAAGTGATACAGCTTGCGAAAGCAATAGAACAAGCTGGTGCAACAATTATTAATACAGGCATAGGCTGGCATGAAGCTCGTATTCCAACGATCGCAACTAAAGTGCCACGCGCAGCATTTACATGGGTCACAGAAAAATTAAAAGGTTCTGTTTCTATTCCATTAATTACATCGAATCGGATTAATACGCCTGAAATGGCAGAATACGTATTGGCTTCTGGTCATGCAGATATGATTTCTATGGCACGTCCGATGTTGGCAGATGCAGAGTTTGTTCTTAAAGCGAGTCAGGGTCGTAGTGATGAGATTAATACTTGTATTGGGTGTAACCAAGCGTGTTTAGATCATATTTTTTCTATGACAGTGGCTACTTGTCTGGTTAATCCACGCGCATGTTATGAAACAGAGCTTATATTTAAAGAAGCGAATGTTGAAAAAAATATCGCAGTAATTGGTGCTGGACCAGCTGGATTGAGTTTTGCAGTTTATGCTGCGAGTCGTGGTCATAAAGTAAAGGTTTTTGATTCAGGTGATCAAATTGGTGGACAATTTAATATTGCCAAAACCATTCCTGGGAAAGAAGAGTTTTATGAAACCTTGCGTTATTTTAAACGCCAAATCGAGTTGCAGCCAAATATCGAACTAGTCCTCAATCACACCGTGACCTATGAGGAATTGAGTCAAGCTGATTATGATGAGATCGTCGTGGCTACGGGTGTCACGCCTCGTCAACTACAGTTTGAAGGGATCAACCATCCAAAAGTCTTAAGTTATTTGCAAGTATTGAAAGAGCGTGTACCTGTGGGTAAGCGTGTAGCAATCATTGGCGCAGGCGGTATTGGATTTGATACGGCTGAATATTTAAGTCATGAAGGTGAAAGTGGAAGCTTAAATCCAGAAAAATTCTATGCAGAGTGGGGAATTGATACCTCATATGAAAATGTTGGTGGTTTAAAGCAACCTGAATTAGAGAAATCTGAACGTGAGATTTATCTATTGCAGCGTAAAACAGCTGCTGTTGGTTCAGGATTGGGTAAAACCACAGGTTGGATTCATAGAACAGGTCTAAAACATCGTGACGTCAAAATGGTAGCAGGGGCAAGCTATGACAAAGTGGATGATCAAGGTTTGCATATAACTGTGAATGATCATCAAATCGTACTTGAAGTCGATAATGTCGTGATTTGTGCTGGTCAGGAATCGTATACAGCGATGTACGATCAACTCAAAGCTGATGGTAAAAATGTGCATTTGATTGGTGGGGCAAAAGAAGCAGGTGAGTTGGATGCCAAACGTGCAATTCGCCAAGGTGCTGAACTCGCGGCAGTGCTATAAATAAAACAATGAGACATTCTCTTTTGTTAGGAATGTCTCTAATTTTATGAGTCTAATGATAAGGAAAAAACAATGACAATTGATACAACCAAGCGAGCTTTAGAAAAATGGCATCAGATGATTAACACTGGTGACCTCGCAAATTTAAATGATTTATTGGCTGAAGATGTCGTGTTTCGTTCTCCTGTTGCTTATAAGCCTTATGAGGGGAAACAAGTGGTTTTCTTTATTTTGACCAATGTGATACAGGTTTTTGAAAACTTTACTTATCACCGTGAATTTTATACGGAAGATGGTGCAAATGTAGTGTTGGAATTTAGTGCCGATGTAAGTGGGAAATCGCTTAAAGGTATTGATATGATTCGGTTTAACGCACAAGGTAAAATCATTGACTTTGAAGTAATGATTCGACCAATGAGTGGTTTAGCTGTATTGGCTGAACAGATGGGTGCAAGATTTGCTCAGTATCAATCAAATTCATCAAAATAAAATAGCCTAAGTAATATTGAGACTATTAAAATGTGGCTAAACTTATCAACTATTGTTTTATTACCTGTTTTGATTACTCAAGGCATGATCGTACGTAAACGAACGCCATTATTACCTGAACCACAGGGTGATAGAGATGGGCTTGTGGGCGAGGGAAAACCACTGTCTTTACTTATATTGGGTGATTCAGCGGCAGCAGGTGTTGGCGTAGAGAGGCAGGAAGAAGCATTATCAGGTGCGATTATTTCTGAGCTCAAAAATGACTATACATTGAAATGGAGATTGCATGCTAGAACGGGGCTTACAACCCAACAAGTGTGTGAAGCAATAGTTGAGATAGATGAGCGTGATTATGATGTAATTGTAACGTCAATAGGTGTTAATGATATCACTAAATTGACATCTCTAGGTACATGGATAAAACAACAAAAACAATTATTTACTCAAATACAAAACCGTTTTCGGCCAAAATTGGTTATTGTATCAGGAGTACCACCGATGCAGCATTTTCCAGCATTACCTCAACCTTTAGCATGGTTGTTTGGAAGATACGCAGAACAGATGAATAACACCTTACAACAATGGTTAGCTTCACAACAACAATTTAGATTTATTTCATATGACATCGAGGTTTTTCAGGCATTAAACATATCAATGGCAGCAGATGGTTTTCATCCAAGTCGTGAAATTTATGCAATTTGGGGGAAACAAGTCGCAGATATAGTGCGGCAATCGTTTAACCCCTAACATAGAGGGAGGAATGAAATTATGGGCATATCCACTCTAAATAAACTTAAAGTTCTAGGTTCGGAATTATTTGATTTTGCATTAGGTGCAGAACTTCCAAAAATGTACTATCACCCGCAAGGGAAAATTAAAGATGTTTTAGAAAAATTACCTCAATTAAAACGAAAATATCGCCCAACACCTTGGTTGAGCAATACACATGTTCACCTTTTATATTTTGACGTGATTAGAAAGAAAACAGTCAAGCTTGAATATGATCGAATTGATCAACTCACTATGCATGATGGTGGTATTACTGCAATTGCATGGTATGGTTTTAATCTTCCTAAAGACACGCCAACAGTTGTTATGATGCATACGATTACAGGTACACCTGAGAGTATGCGTGAATTGGTTAAGGATTTACACGAATATACGGGTTGGCGAATCGCGTTGTGTCTGCGTCGAGGTCATGCAGGTTTACCAATGCCAGTTCCACAGATTTCTTTGTTTGGTTCAACCAGTGATCTTAAAGAGCAGTTGGATCATATCCAAAAACTATTTCCAAAGTCAGATTTGTATGCGGTTGGTTCCTCTGCTGGTACTGGCTTGTTAGTACGTCATCTTGGCGAGCAAGCAGAAAATACGCCTTTTAAAGCTGCTTTTGCGATGTGCCCAGGCTATGACACTGAAATAGGATTTAAAAATGTCCATCCTTTTTATAGTAAGGTAATGACAAAAAAATTATTCAAACACTTTATTGAGCCATATAAGAATATTTGGAGTCGAGTTCCATCACTAGAGAAAGTGTTGGCGACAACAAGTCTAGAAGAGTTTGAGAAAGCATATTTTGAAATGGCTGGGTATCAGGATTATCAGAGTTATTGCAAGGCCATTAATCCGATTTATGTATTTCAGAATATCAAAATTCCATTGATGATTTTGAATGCTGAAGATGATCCTGTATGTTCCATTAAAAATTTGGAACCTTATAAAGATACAATTAAACAAATGGAAAATATTGTTGTTATTACGACGAAGAAGGGAAGTCACTGTGGCTTTTATGAAAGTCTAAGTGTTAAATCTTGGGCTTCACGTTTAATGGCTGATTTTTTCAAAAACTATTCATAATCAGCTGCACAAAAAATATGCGCCGCAATTAAAGCGGCGCATAACATTTGGTTTTAACGCTATACAACATATTAGTTGTTAAGAGCTGGGGTCGCAGCAGCAATTGCAGCAGCAACAGCATCTTCTTCAGACTGGCTAGGACCGCTAGGTTTTGGCGCTTTAGGCTGCTCAGTTCTAGGGGCACTTGGTTCAGTTTGAGCAGGTCTAGCTGATGATTCAGTACGTGAGGTTTCAGTCGGTGTGCTATTGTTTTGAGGTTGAGCAGGACGAGTTTCACGACGAATTTCGGTCGTTGTATTCTCTGTTTCCTCTCGCATCGTCTCAACTGAAGGTGCAGGAGCTTCTTCAGTGTCCACACTTTCTAGTGTTTCAAACTGTTGATTGGTTTCTACTGACTCAGGTTGCTGTTCAGTGATTTGTGTTTCAGTCGATTGCTCAGACTGTTGCTCTTCATTTTTAGGTTCTTCTTTTTTCACACAAGCTGTCAATAAAAGACCTGTGGCGATTGCTGCACAAATTAAAAGTTTTTTATTTGCCATTGCTAAAACAACATATTAAATAAAGACGTTGCGATTATAACAGCAAAATTATCTGAAAATATCACTGATACTAGCTGAGTTTGTTGATATTTTATAAATGCTTGCACTGATAAGCTTATTAGTTGGTGGGTTCGAACCACGTATATGCATAATTTTTGAAGACAGAAACCAAATTTAGGAATAACCAAAGCAATTTATGTATTAAATCTCCACAAATCCCGTAAATTTTTATCGAAAATGCTGATAGAATAGTCAGTTGTTTATAGTTCTTTGAATTGATGCGGTTTGACTTTGCTTTATAGGGGCAGAGTACAGTAAAATTGCCCAACATTGTAGGCCGATTTCGGCTCGATTGTACGAGAAACTCAATGACCCATTTTATTTTTGTCACTGGTGGTGTGGTTTCATCACTAGGTAAAGGTATTTCTGCTGCTTCTGTTGCTGCACTTTTGGAAGCTCGTGGCTTGAAAGTCACTATGGTAAAAATGGATCCATATATCAATGTCGATCCAGGCACCATGAGCCCATTTCAGCATGGTGAAGTTTTTGTCACAGAGGATGGTGCTGAAACTGACTTAGATTTGGGATATTACGAACGTTTCCTACGTCGTGCAAAAATGACCAAGTTGAATAACTTTACAAGTGGTCGTGTTTATCAGGATGTTTTGAATAAAGAGCGTCGTGGTGATTATTTAGGTGGTACGGTTCAAGTTATTCCACATATCACAGACAACATCAAAGAACGCGTATTGCGTGCTGGCGAAGGCTATGATGTTGCCATTGTAGAAATTGGCGGTACTGTAGGTGATATCGAATCACTTCCATTTATGGAATCAGTACGTCAGTTAATGGTTGAGCTTGGTCATAAGCGTACCATGCTTATGCACTTGACCTTATTGCCATATATTAAATCTGCTGCTGAGCTTAAAACTAAGCCTACTCAGCACTCAGTTAAAGAACTTCTTTCAATCGGTATTCAACCAGATATCTTGATCTGTCGTACTGAATACGATGTTGATGTTGATACAAAGCGTAAAATTGCATTGTTTACGAATGTAGAGGCACGTGCAGTTGTTGTATGTAAAGATGCAAAAACAATTTACCAAATTCCACGTACTTTCTATGAGCAAAACGTGGATGATTTGATCTGCGAACGTTTCGGCTTTAATGATCTTCCTGAAGCAAATCTAGAAGATTGGGACAATGTAGTAGAAGCATTACTCAATCCTGAATACACAGTCCGTGTTGCAATGGTCGGTAAGTATGTTGAGTTACCAGATGCATATAAATCTGTAAACGAAGCGCTTTTACATGCAGGTATTCAAAATCGCGTTAAAGTTCAGATTGATTATGTCAATGCTGAAGATCTTGAGCAGCAAGACATCAGTGTTTTAAATGCTGCTGATGCGATTCTGGTTCCAGGCGGCTTTGGTGAGCGTGGTACTGAAGGCAAAATGAAAGCAATTCAATATGCACGTGAGAACAATATTCCTTTCTTGGGTATTTGTTTAGGAATGCAGTTGGCAGTTATCGAGTTCGCTCGTCATGTTGCTGCTATGCCAGAGGCAAGTTCAACAGAGTTTAATCGTTCAACTAAGTATCCTCTCATCGGTTTAATTACTGAATGGTTAGATGAGCGTGGCGAATTACAGCAACGTAGTCTTGAATCTGATTTAGGCGGCACCATGCGTCTAGGTGCACAAAAATCTGAATTGGTTGAAGGCACTAAGACTCGTGAAGTATATGGTAAAGCAGAAATTACTGAGCGCCATCGCCATCGCTATGAGATGAATAACCGTTTTATTGATGCGATTGAAGAAGCAGGGATGAAGATTTCTGGTTACTCTTCAGCGCAACATTTAGTTGAAACTGTAGAAATTCCTGAACATCCTTGGTTTATTGCTGTACAATTCCATCCAGAATTTACAAGTTCACCACGTGATGGACATCCATTATTTGCTAGCTTTATCGATGCTGCGAAAAAACAGCATCAAAATAGTAAGTAATGTAGGCTTAAATAAACTGGGAAAGTTTAAATGTCACAATTAAAAGCACAAGAGGTTGTACGTTTAGGCGATATACAAATGGCAAATCATTTGCCATTTGTATTATTTGGCGGAATGAACGTACTAGAGTCCAAAGATTTAGCATTTGAAATTGCTGAAACTTATATTGATATTTGCAAACGCCTAGATATTCCATATGTGTTCAAAGCGAGTTTTGATAAAGCAAATCGTTCGAGCTTGAACTCTTTTCGTGGACCTGGTTTAGAAAAAGGCATTGAGTGGCTTGCTGACATTAAAAAACAATTTAATGTTCCGATTATCACAGATGTTCACGAGCCATATCAGGCAGCACCTGTCGCTGAAGTTGCAGATATTATTCAGCTACCCGCATTTTTAAGTCGTCAGACTGATCTTGTTGAAGCAATGGCAAAAACTCAAGCCATTATCAATATCAAGAAAGCACAGTTCCTTGCACCTCATGAAATGCGTCATATTTTGCATAAGTGCTTAGAAGCTGGAAATGACAAACTCATTCTTTGTGAACGTGGTTCGGCATTTGGTTATAACAACTTAGTTGTAGATATGCTTGGCTTTGACATCATGAAAGAAATGAATGTTCCAGTATTCTTCGATGTAACACATGCATTGCAGACACCTGGTGGTCGAGCTGATTCTGCAGGTGGTCGCCGTGCTCAAATTACGACTTTAGCACGTGCAGGTATGGCAACAGGTTTAGCTGGTTTGTTTTTAGAAGCACATCCTGATCCTGAAAAAGCGAAATGTGATGGACCATGTGCTTTGCGTTTATCACAACTTGAGCCATTCTTGGCGCAATTAAAAGAATTGGATACTTTGGTTAAAGGATTCAAAAAGTTAGATACACATTAAGCCGGTTTTTCCCCTTTGAGTTCCTCTAACAAGGGGGTTCTCAATGTAAATCAAGGTTTAATTTAATATTCATTCAACAGAGGAATTGTTCATGAGCCAAATCGTTGATATTCGTGCACGCGAAATTTTGGACTCTCGTGGTAACCCAACCATCGAAGCAGACGTAATTTTAGAATCTGGGGTTGTTGGTCGTGCATGTGCACCATCTGGTGCTTCAACTGGTTCTCGTGAAGCTTTAGAACTTCGTGACGGTGATAAATCACGTTACTTAGGTAAAGGTGTACGTACAGCAGTTAACAACGTTAACACATTGATTCGTGATGCTTTGTTGGGTAAGTCAGTTTTTGAGCAAAAAGACATTGATAACACAATGATCGCGCTTGATGGTACTGAAAACAAAGAAAAATTAGGTGCTAACGCAACTTTGGCTGTTTCATTGGCCGCTGCACGTGCTGCTGCTGAAGAAAAGAAACTTCCTCTTTTCCAATACATCGCGGATCTTCGTGGTCAAACAATTTTAACCATGCCTGTACCGATGATGAACATCCTCAACGGTGGCGAACATGCGGACAACACTGTTGATATTCAAGAGTTTATGATTGAGCCTGTTGGCTTCACTTCATTCTCTGAAGCGTTACGTGCTGGTGCTGAAGTATTCCATTCTTTAAAATCAGTTTTAAAGAAACAAGGTTTAAATACAGCAGTTGGTGATGAAGGTGGTTTTGCGCCTAACTTACGTTCTAATGAAGAAGCGATTACTGTAATCCTTCAAGCAATTGAACAAACAGGTTACAAAGCTGGTTCAGACATGATGCTTGCATTGGACTGTGCATCTTCAGAATTCTACAAAAACGGTCAATACGTTTTAGAAGGCGAAGGCAATCGTGCATTTACAAGCAACCAGTTTGCGGATTATCTTGCAGGTCTTGTAAACCAGTATCCAATTATCTCAATTGAAGATGGTTTAGATGAATCTGACTGGGAAGGTTGGAGTTACTTAACATCAATCCTTGGTGATAAGATCCAATTGGTTGGTGATGATTTGTTCGTTACAAACCCTAAGATTTTACAACGTGGTATTGATGAGAAAGTAGGTAACTCTATTTTGATCAAATACAACCAAATCGGTACGTTGACTGAAACTTTAGATGCAATCTATCTTGCAAAAGCAAATGGTTACTCGACAGTAATTTCTCACCGTTCTGGTGAAACTGAAGATTCAACAATTGCTGACTTGGCAGTGGGTACTGCAGCTGGTCAAATCAAGACGGGTTCACTTTGTCGTTCTGACCGTGTAGCAAAATATAACCAATTGCTTCGTATTGAAGAATTAACCAAAGCGGCTTACCGTGGTAAGGCTGAATTTAAAGGTCTAAACTAAGGTAACGTGTATCTATGTTGAATTCTCCTGATGAACTTTCTTTACAAAAGAGAGAAACTTCACGAATTAATAATCCGATAAAATTCGTGACAGATCTTCCTTTAAAAAGAAGGATGTAGGGAGTTTTCAATGTTAGATGTTTTTCAATCTACTTCAAGTAAGTTGATTTTATTACTGGCGGTTGTTTTGATCGCAAGTTTACAGTATCGATTTTGGCTAGGTGAGGGAGGCTATGTCCCTCATCAAGCATTAACTCAACAGATCCAACAACAAGCAGAGATTAATACTGAGTTAAAAGAGCGCAATCGTATTCTAGCGGCTGAAGTTTTTGATTTAAAAAATGGAAGTGAAGCGATTGAAGAACATGCACGTTTAGATTTGGGTTTGATTAAACCTAACGAAACATTTGTGCAAATGAGTACGATTAGTACCCAGTATAAACCAATATATATCGATCCAAATGCGAAAGTAGACACAGCAACCAATGAGAACTAAGCTATGGGCGGTTGTACCAGCAGCAGGTTCTGGCAGTCGTTTTTCAAAAACTGAATTAAAACAATATCAATTTATCGAAAATCAAACGGTGCTTCAACACACGGTAAACCGGCTTCATACATTAGATTTAGCAGGTTGTGTTCTCGCTATCGGTGAGCAAGATACTTTTGCCAAGACATTATCCTTTCAACGTCAAGACAAAATGCATTTTTGCTTGGGCGGTTCAGAGCGTGTTCATTCAGTATTGAATGCTCTCATATATTTATCCGATATTGCTGATGAAGATGATTGGGTGCTTGTACATGATGCTGCGCGACCATGCGTCACATCTATATGTTTACAAGAGCTTGTACGTTCAGCAATTGAAACTGATACAAACTCGATTTTAGCCATTCCTGTTCGAGACACCTTAAAGCAAGTTCAAACTAAGAATCAAATAGAAAAAACAGTAAATCGTGAGTTCTTATGGCAAGCACAAACACCACAAATGGCAAAACTCAAAGATTTACAATATGCAATTGAAGTAGCTTTGGCAAATCAAGTGATTATTACCGATGAGGCAAGTGCTTTAGAATATATCAATCAGCCTGTACATGTTGTACAAGGTCGATCAGATAACATTAAGATTACTTATAAAGATGATTTAGAGCTTGCGCGTCTTATTCTAAAATCTCAAGCAGAGAACTCAAATATTTAGGTGCTTTCTTGAACTGGAAATAGCCTAAGTAGAATATGTGAATTTTATTATTTATCTACACAGATAAATGACAATTAATTCACAATTTGTTAAATTTGAACAACATTCTTGATAATGGGTCAATAAATGAAAAAATTATTAATTGCTGGACTTTTTACTTTCTCACTGGTTGGTTGTGCATCTACTCCTCAACAGCCACAGACAACAGCACAAGAAACTATTCGCTATTCATCTAGTCCATGTTTCGGTACTTGTCCTATTTATTCTGTTGAAGTTTCTCCTAATGGTTCAGTCCACTTTGATGGTAAGCAATATACCAAAGTAACAGGAACTCAAGATCTTACAGTTGATCCTTCTGTTTATAAAAAATTACAACAAGAGTTAAAAACTTACCGTCCTGAAACAGGTGCGAATGTTAAAACTACGGGATGTGAAGAAACTGCAACAGACCAGCCGAATGCATATTTTTCTTGGAAAAGTCCAGATGGTACAGTGACGAACTTAAGTCACTATATGGGGTGCATTTCACCAGCAAATGCTGAGTTAAATAAACTGATTGAGAAATTACCTAAATTGATCGGAATTGAAGATTTAGTAAGTTAATCAACGCTAAGCTTTATATGTGCCCCGATATTTCGGGGCCTTTTTCTATTATGTGCTTTTATGCAGGCATTGGAAAAATACCTTGTTGTAAAAACTGCGATAATTCAAAGCGAACGATATCAGATCCTTCTACTGCTTTAAATATAACTTCTTCAGCACCTATGTCACAGAACCATTGTTCTCGATCTAAAGGGCTATTCTGGTTGAAATGCTCTGCGGTGAATAATCCGACACAGGTAGCATGATCACTTGCTCGAGCTGACGGATACTCAAAGATCTCAATTCCTTCATTCCGCATTGCTGTACCTAATAGTTGTGCATAACTATAATTTGTAGGATGAGCAATTAGATCCAGATATTGGTCAAAAGGAGGGGATTGTAAACGAATACCCTTATGGCAGTGATAGCCTACTGAAAATAGAGTATGCTCAGTGCGTATCGTTTTTTTCTTTGGTGCACCATCCATTGAGTGCCAGAATACAAAGCGATAATAAGCTGATTCAGCCAATGTCACATTGACACTACACCCACCATAAAAAATACTGGGTTCAAAAGTACGGCCGAAACGTGATCCCCATTTTAACGGTGGATAACGAAATGGTGTTTTGAGTAGGTAATGTAAATGCTCTGACTTTGGAGGATATGGTGGTTTAACTAACTCTAACATATCCTCGAGCAATGCTTGTTCTTCTAAAGTATCAACCAACTGCCTAGTTGCAATTTGTTCTTGGCTTTCAACTAGACGATATAAAGTACCTGATAAAGGTGAGACTTGTTTGTTTCCTTCACAACTTTGCCATAAATTTTGCTCAATGGCAGTCATACTTTACCTCGAATCGCATCGACAAATTGAAGAACTGAAACCAGTCCACTTATACTTTCAATTTGTTCAACAGGAATACCACCTGTAACACGATTTGGTGTGTTCAAAAAATGACGCATCCAATCCGTGTCTCCGCCAGTTAGTGCATACAATGCGCGTGATAAACGAATAAGAAGCAATGCTAACTCACCTTGTTTAGATGCGGGATCTAATTCAGGATTATTTTTCAATCGACTAATCGCTGTGCGATGTACACCTAAAATGGCGGCAAGTTGTACTTGCTTTAAATCAAGTTGCTCAGCGGCACTGAGTACTGCTTTTGCAAGAACTACTTTTTTATCTGCGGGTTGTTTTAATAATGCACTCATGATCAAACCCTCATGTTGTATATGCACTTATTTTAATACAATTGTGCAAAATGCACAACGTGCTACTTGAAGTAATTCCTTTTTGATGCTTCCAAATCAATTTTTAAATGAAATTGATGTAATCTAAAATAAGAATTACATGAAATATAGAAAAACACCTTATATTATTATTGGTAATAATATATTATAAAAACATATATTGTTTGAGGTGGAATATGCATAGCATCTTGATGGCTTTGATCGGTGGCGGAATACTTGGAATTTCTGTTATTGGCTATTTGTATGTCAATGGGCGGATTGCTGGAATCAGCGGATTACTGGCACAGCTACTGCACCCTAAAGCTTTTTTTTATAGTCCAGCATTATGGTTTCTATTGGGATTATTGCTCACTCCATTTGTTTATCAACTATTTCTTCAGCCTGAAATTATCATCAAATCATCACCATTGGGGTTAATTGTAGCAGGGCTTTTGGTTGGTTTTGGTACACGTTTAGGTTCTGGTTGTACGAGTGGTCATGGTATTTGTGGGATCAGTCGATTATCAATAAGGTCAATTGTTGCAACAGTTACATTCATGTCCGCAGGTATAGCAACCGTATATATCATTCGTCATTTAATGGGGCTGTAATATGAAAAATTTGTTTGCTTTTATATTTGGCAGCTTATTTGCTATTGGCTTAATGATTTCTGGAATGTCTAATCCTGAAAAAGTATTGGGATTTCTTGATATTTTTGGTGACTGGGATATTAGCTTAATGTTTGTAATGGTTGGTGCTATTCTGGTTGCAATCATTCCATTTCAAAAGGCGATTCGAAATCCTAGAACATTATTTGGTGAAAAAATTAATCTACCAACAAACTCCCAGATTGATAAAAATTTAATTATTGGTGCATTGTTGTTTGGTATGGGGTGGGGCATTGCAGGAGTATGTCCAGCGCCAGCAATTACATTAATAGGTTTAGGTTATTCAGAAGCTTGGTATTTTATCGGAGCAATGTTGTTGGGCATATATTTGCATTATGTTTGGGCTAAACGACAATAAATAGGAGTGATTAAATGCAACATCCTCAAGTTAAAGCTTTTTTTGATGAAAACACAAATACGTTTAGCTATGTAGTTAGTGATGCAGAGACCAATGTGTGTGCTGTGATTGATAGTGTATTGGATTATGATCCAGCTTCTGCCTCAACAAAAACGACACATGCTGATGAAATTATTGAGTATATTCAAAAAAATCATTTCCGAGTAGAGTGGATACTAGAAACACATGTCCATGCAGATCATTTGACCGCATCTCAGTATCTCAAAGAGCGTTTAGGTGGCAAGATTGCGATGAGTGAAAAAATTAGTATTGTGCAAGAGACCTTTATCTCTATATACAATCTTGATGTAAAGACATTTAATTCACACCAAACTTTTGATTATCTTTTTAAAGATCATGAACATTTTATGATTGGCAAATTGGATGCTTACAATATCCCTACGCCAGGACATACCCCAGCTTGTTTGAGTTACGTGATTGGTGATTCTGTCTTTGTTGGTGATACATTGTTCATGCCAGATTATGGATCGGCTCGTTGTGATTTTCCGAAAGGTAGTGCAGATATTTTGTTTGATTCGGTCCAAAAGCTATATGAATTGCCAGATAAAACGAGAGTTTTTCTGTGTCACGATTATAAACCTAAAGGAAGAAATGACTATATTTGTGAAACAAGTATTCATACGCAGAGAGAGACAAATATTCATATAAACAAACTCACAGCGAAGCAGGATTTTGTCCAAATGAGGCAGGCGCGTGATGCAACTTTGTCTATGCCAAAACTTATATTACCTTCTATACAAATCAATATGGATGCTGGTCGATTTCCTGCACCAGAAGCAAATGGTGTCCGTTACTTAAAATTACCATTTAATTATTTTAGTCATTAATTTCGATGCTTCAGTCGATTTAGTTATTTTTTGATTTGAAATAGCCTAAGTAAATTATAAAATTTACTTAGGTTTTACCAATTTAAAAAGATTTAATTTTGAAATTAATTCAATGACTATGATAAAAATACATTTCTTTTAATCTGTATAGAAACTAGGGTAGTTTGATGACCACCATCTATTTAGTCAGACATGGTCAAGCTTCATTTGGTAAAAGTAATTACGATGAGCTTTCAAAGAATGGAGAAGCTCAGGCCCAACTTTTAGGTCAATATTTCAAAAATATTTTTACTGAACAACCCTATATTATTTCGGGCAGTATGAAGCGTCATCAACAAACAACACAAATTTCTTTAAAAGAATGTTTTCCTCAGGCCAGTTATGAAGTTGATGGCTTGTGGAACGAGTTCAATCATCAACAAGTATTTTCTTTATATGAACCAAGATTTGCAAAACCAGAATTGTTAAAGCAAGACGCTTTTAAAGAAGTAGATCCAAGGGCGTACTTAGCACAGATCTTTGATGAGGCAATTGCTCGATGGACAAATGAAGCATTTCATCATGAATATGATGAATCTTGGCCAACATTTAAAACTCGAGTGGAAGCAGCACTTAAAAATCTGTGTATAGAACTCACAAATAATCCAGCTCAAGAGGCTGTTGTATTCACTTCTGGAGGGGTTATTTCTGTCATTATTGGTAAATTACTTGAGTTAAGTGTACAGCGAACTTTCGCTTTGAGTTGGTCTATTGCAAATACAAGTGTGACTACATTAAAACTCGTAAATGGTGAACTTCTACTATTAAGTGTAAATGAGCACCAATTTATCAAATCCAAGAACCCAGCTTTGTTAACATGGTTATAGGGATGTTTTATATGAAGGGCAAAAAATTGTGTGTCCTTCATTTATATGACAAAAAATATACAGATGAGAAGTTTTTCGGCTAGGAATTTGTTTTTTTTATGGTATAAAAATATCTCAACTATTTAAACTTGAGAATAAGAAATGTCTGAACAAAAATATCATTGGTATTTAATTGGCTATACATTTAATGATAAAAGCAGTGGTAGCAACACACGGAATTTTAGTATCCAATTACCTTTAGAGAAGCTTCTGCCACCAGTTTCTAAGTCAAAATTGAATGAGTTGGGTGTTATTGGTCTTGAATGGTTAAAGAAAAATGATCCTTCTTCTGAGCCGGAAAACTTATTTGCTATATCAATTGGTTATTTGGGTGAAATGACGATGCAAGAGTTCAATACTTAAGCTCAAATAACAGATGAGAAAGCCCTATAAGTGGGCTTTCTTTTTTAGCTGAACGCTAATAATTAGATCAAATCAAAGCCATCAGCGAAGACAACGTAACATATCTTAAATTTTGGTTTTGTATAAATGATTGATATCGAGACACATCCTTTAGTTCCATTTTTGCCATCAAAGGCAAAGCTTTTGATGCTTGGAAGTTTTCCACCGCCACAAAGCCGATGGAAGATGGATTTTTACTATCCGAATTATCAGAATGATATGTGGCGGATATTTGGTTTGATTTTCTTTGAGGATAAAGATTACTTTTTAGATTTGCCCAATAAAAACTTTAAAGAACAAATCATTCGAGACTTTTTAACTCAAATTGGGGTCGGAATATTTGACACTGCTTATCAAGTGAAGCGCTTGCAAGGTAATGCATCAGATAAATTTTTAGAAATCGTCACGCTCACAGATTTATCAAAATTGCTAGAGCAAATTCCACTGTGTCACACCATCATGACGACAGGTGATAAGGCAACTGACACGCTAATGCAGCATTTCCCTGAACAAGTCACTAAACCGATGATTGGGCAATCTGTACAAGTCAATTATATGGATCGGGAATTAAGTTTATATCGTTTGCCTTCATCATCACGGGCATATCCGCTAGCACTAGAGAAAAAAGCAAATGCTTATCGTCAGTTCTTCACGGAAATAGGATTAGTCTAGTTATCAATATTGATTTACATCATCCATTCCACTGGAAAATATGACACAAAGTTCATAGTAAAACGCTGAAACTTAGTGCTTTCAGGATCATGGTGATGCTTTATTATCTCGCCATTTTCTTTATGTTCATACCAGATAATATTGCCATCCGTATCAAGTTTGAGCTGATAGGCAACTTGTAGCATATGTTCATCAAGAAGTGTGGTGATTTGATTTTGTAAATGATCAGATTCAACAACTAATCCTACTTCAGTATTTAAGTGAGCCGATCGTGGATCAAAGTTAAAGGAGCCAATAAAAACTTTACCATCTACATCAAAAAATTTTGCATGTAAGCTTGATCGGTTTTTACCTTTGACTGGAATGACACTACCTGTAGCGACTTCATACCAAGTCCTTTTCTTACGTTCAATATTTGGTTTGAACTCATAAAGTTGCACACCATTTTGCAACAGTGATTTTCGATATTGACTATAAAAGGAATGAACCACGGCGACATCATTAGCAACTAAACTATTGGTTAATACACGAACCTTGATGCCGTTATTTGAGAGTTGATTTAAGTATTCTGTCCCACGTTTGGTAGGTACAAAATACGCAGAGACTAACTCCATATGTTGTTCTGGTTTCCCCATAATTTTTAAGACTTGAGAATACAAAAGATCTTGTTCCTTTGCTTTTCCTGATGCTTTATTTGGGTGATCCGCAACGAAATGTGCTTTGGCCCATTGAATAGGATAATTTTGAAGTCGAATTTTCAAATAATCTTGAGCAGACTCTAATTTACTCTCTGTTAATGTATTTTTTTCATCTAATGCCTGATAGTGCTGTTTGATTTGTTCGAGTTGTTGGTTTGTTCCTTTACCAATGAGTTGTTCGGTCGAATAACTCAAATCACTATTCCAAAATTCATTAAATATTTCCACGGCATGATCTACAGAAGATCCATAGAATAAGATATCCATATCACTAAACTGAAATTGATCACTTGCTTCAAAATACTCACTACTAATGTTTCGACCGCCAGTAACAGCAATCGATGAATCCGTAATAGTAAGTTTATTGTGCATACGATGGTTGATCTGATTGAGCCTAAAGATATAGTCAATAAAACGAAGATGTCTGAATTTATATGGATTAAAAATACGAATTTCTAAATTCGGATGTTGAGAAAGTGCTTCAAGTGTTTTATCAAGTTTTGTTCCATTTTGATCGTCGATTAATAAGCGGATTTTCACCCCTCGGTCTGCTGCTTTGAGTAACTCATACAACATCAAGTTGCCGATAATATCGTCATTCCAAATATAATATTGGAGGTCCAGTTGATGTTTTGCATTTCGAATTAAGTGCATACGAGAGGCAATGCTTAGAAATGCGTCATCTAAAGCTAAAACAGCCGTTAGGCCTTGTTCAATGTTGAGCTCAGATTGTGGGTCGTTTACCCATTTTGTTTTAGTCTGCAAGGGATAATTACTCCACTCATTATTTTGATTGGTTGGTAAAGTGCAACCGCTCAGCCCTAAGACAATGGCAAGTGTTATGACTTTGAAATGGTATGAATTTTCTATCATTTTATTTGTCAAGATTGAATCCATCTGTAATTTATATGTTGTTGATTTTATATATCTCTAAAACCTTTTTATTTCTAAGGTCTTAATGTAACGATTTAAAATTATTCTATATAAAAGTATCAATATTGAACCTATGTACTATACTGGTGTATAGTATATTTTTTTAGATTTAATGTGGTCGACATTATGCCTAAACAATTAGAGGATAAAAAAAAGATTCTCACACGTGTAAAACGAATTCAAGGTCAAGTTCAGAGTGTGGAACGTGCTTTGAAAAATGACACAGAGTGTGCTGATATTTTGCAACAAATCTGTGCAGTCCGTGGTGCATTAAACGGTTTGATGACTGAACTCCTCGAAATCCATTTAAAAGATACATTGGTTGTTGGTGACTCTTCTGAGTTGCAACGCAGTCAAGAGCTTATTCAAGTCAGTAAAATTCTTAAATCTTATTTAAAGTAAAATTAAGGAGCAATATTGTGATTAAATCTCGTGCAGCTGTGGCTTTTGCCGCTGGTCAACCATTACAAATTGTAGAGTTAGATGTTGAACCGCCAAAAGCAGGTGAAGTGCTTATTAAAATTACCCATACTGGTGTATGTCATACCGATGCCTTTACTTTATCAGGTGATGATCCTGAGGGGGTTTTTCCAGCAGTATTGGGACATGAAGGTGCAGGCGTAGTAGTTCAAGTTGGTGAAGGTGTTACAAGTGTTGAAGTGGGTGATCACGTCATCCCTTTATATACAGCAGAGTGTAAAGAATGTTTGTTCTGTAAATCAGGTAAAACCAATCTCTGTGTTGCCGTCCGTGCAACCCAAGGTAAAGGTGTGATGCCTGATGGAACCACTCGCTTCTCCTATAATGGTCAACCGATTTATCACTATATGGGATGTTCAACTTTCAGTGAATATACGGTTGTGGCTGAAGTGTCGTTGGCAAAAATCAATCCAGAAGCAAATCATGAACAAGTCTGTTTATTAGGTTGTGGGGTGACCACAGGTATTGGTGCAGTACATAATACCGCGAAGGTACAAGAGGGCGATAGCGTTGCTATTTTTGGACTTGGTGGAATTGGTCTTGCTGCGGTACAAGGTGCGCGTCAAGCCAAAGCTGGACGTATTATTGTGATTGATACCAATCCTGATAAGTTTGAACTGGCAAAGCAGTTTGGTGCAACTGACTTCTTAAATCCAAAAGATTATGATCAGCCGATTCAACAAGTGATTGTTGAAATGACAGGTTGGGGCGTTGACCATTCTTTTGAATGTATTGGTAATGTCAATGTTATGCGTTCAGCCTTGGAATGTGCACATCGTGGTTGGGGGCAATCAGTGATTATTGGCGTTGCCAGTGCCGGTCAAGAGATCTCAACGCGTCCATTCCAGCTAGTGACAGGGCGTAAATGGATGGGTACTGCTTTTGGTGGTGTAAAAGGTCGTTCACAATTACCAAAAATGGTAGAAGATGCGATGAACGGTGAGATTCAGCTTGAACCATTTGTAACCCATACTATGCCACTTGAAGATATCAATGATGCGTTTGATCTCATGCATGAAGGCAAATCGATCCGTACGGTGATTCATTTTTAATTTTTAAGTTTAGATTTGATGGTGTATAAGCTACATCATCAAATCATTCAATGTGAATTGATTTATATCATTACTATCAGACTGTGCTGAATTATGGAGCATCTGCATTAAAACAAAGCTTTTTTAGCACCATTAGCTTATCTCTAAATTTTAATAATACTCATATTTAAGACAATATACTGAATTTTATATAAAAAATTAATTGGCACACTTTCTGCATTTATTTATCCAAACTTGTATACAAGATGGGATTCATAAAATGCATGAGATAAAAACTTTAGGTTGGACAATTTCAGAGTGGCAAATAGCTTATTCGAAAAATGAGATCCAACTTGATACTTTAAAAGATTTAGTTGCATCAATTGATCCTCAAGACAATGCGTGGATTTCAATTGCGACGGTAGAACAGATTGAACAGCAAATTCAATTTCTCAATGAATTAACTAAAGAAGCTGAGAGTTTAGCAAAACAATTTCCACTCTACGGTGTTCCATTTGCAGTTAAAGATAATATTGATGTTGCTGGGTTTGTAACTACCGCAGCTTGTAAAGCTTTAACGACTGTTGCAGCAGAAGATGCTGAAACAGTACGTTTGTTAAAACAAGCGGGAGCAATCGTAGTTGGTAAAACCAACCTTGATCAGTTTGCAACAGGTTTAGTAGGAACTCGCTCTCCATATGGTGCTGTCGCAAATGCATTTAATTCTAAATATGTCAGTGGCGGCTCAAGTTCTGGTTCAGCAAGTGTGGTTGCTCGTGGATTTGTCCCATTTGCATTAGGCACAGATACCGCAGGTTCTGGACGTGTACCAGCGGCATTTAACAATATTGTTGGGCTAAAACCAACCAAAGGACGGTTTTCAAATCGAGGGTTATTGCCAGCATGTAAAAGTCTAGATTGTATTTCGATCTTTGCTTTAACTGTTGTAGATGCAGACTTGGTTGCAAATATTTTAGAAGCCTATGATCTATTAGATAGTTATTCACGTAAGCATCCAAAGAATGTGCCAGCGCATTTCTCTAGCAAATTAAAATTTTCCATTCCAGAAAAACTAAATTTCTTTGGAGATGAACAGGCTGAAAAAGCGTTTCAGCAAACAATCCAATTACTTGAGTCATTAAATGCTGAAATCACTAAAATTGATTTTTCAGACTTTGAGCAACTGGCGGTGCAACTATATCAAGGTTCATGGGTGGCAGAACGTACCGCAGCCGTTGAATATTTACTGAAAACCAATCCTGATGCATTTGATCCAACGGTATTAGAAATTATTAAAAACGGCGAAAAATATTCAGCGGTGGATGCCTACAATGCAGAATATTTAAAACAAGATTTAGCTCGAAAAATCCAACAAAGACTGGCTGACTTTGATGCCTTAATTGTTCCAACCGCACCTACAATTTATACCATTGAGCAGCTTGAACAAAATCCGATTGAATATAACGCTCATTTAGGAACCTACACTAACTTTACCAACTTGGCAGATTTGAGTGCTTTAGCTTTACCAGCAGGATTTAGGGCTGACCATTTACCATTTGGGATCACTCTAATTGCACCTGCTTGGCATGATGCGGCATTGGTTCATTTTGGCAAAGCTTGGCAAAACTATCTTTCACTGAAATTAGGAGCATTGGATAAAGCTCTGCCTTTAAGTTCTGCTACACCTATTTCGCAACATCATATTCGTGTTGCAGTCGTTGGTGCTCATCTAACAGGTATGCCATTAAATTTTCAGCTCACCACACGTGATGCCGTACATATCGAAACCACAACGACCTCTAAAAACTATGCGCTTTATGCTTTGAATGGCACCGTTCCACCGAAACCCGGCTTAGCACGTCAGCAAGATGGTCAAAGCATCATTGTTGAATTGTGGGATGTCCCAACTGCTCGATTTGGTGAATTTGTGGCTGAAATTCCGACACCTTTAGGCATGGGTAATGTCGAACTAGAAGATGGGCGCTGGGTGAAAGGTTTTATCTGTGAGCCTTATGGCATAGATGATGCAGAGAATATTAGTCATTTTGGTGGATGGAGAGCCTATATCCAGCATCGTAACAGCCAAGCAGCAAACACAGCGAATTAATTGGGGGGAAATCATCATGTTTAAAACTGTACTTATTGCAAACCGTGGTGAAATTGCTGTTCGAGCGATTCGCACACTTAAAAGATTAGGTGTAACCAGTGTTGCTGTGTATTCGGATAGTGATCGTTATGCGCAACATGTTGAAGATGCTGATATAGCAATTGCATTAGATGGTTTAAAACCAGCCGATACTTATTTGAGTATTGAAAAATTAATTCAGGCAGCTAAACAAACTGGCGCGGAGGCAATCTTTCCAGGTTATGGCTTTCTTTCTGAAAGTGCAGATTTTGCTCGTGCTTGCGAAGAAAATAATATTGCTTTCATGGGACCAACGGCTGAGCAAATTCTAGAATTTGGTCTAAAGCATCGTGCTCGTGAATTAGCTGCTGCTGCCAATGTACCAATGACACCGGGAACTGGATTGTTGGATAGCTTAGAAGAAGCACTGATTGCCGCAGATCGTATTGGCTATCCAATTATGTTGAAAAGTACTGCTGGCGGTGGTGGTATTGGTTTGACTCGTTGTGATTCGCCACAAGCCTTGACCGACGCTTACGAAAGTGTAAAACGTTTGGGCGAACAGTTTTTCAAGGATGCAGGCGTATTTATTGAATGCTTTATTGATAAAGCGCGTCATGTTGAAGTACAAATTTTTGGTGATGGAAAAGGGCAAGTCGTTGCCTTTGGTGAGCGTGATTGCTCTTTGCAACGTCGTAACCAGAAAGTGATAGAGGAAACGCCTGCGGCAAATTTACCTGAAGCGACACGAAAAAAACTACATCAAGCAGCGGTAGAACTGGGTAAATCCGTTAATTATCGTAGTGCAGGAACAGTAGAGTTTATTTACGATGCCAATCGAGATGAGTTTTATTTTTTAGAAGTGAATACACGCTTACAGGTTGAGCATCCAGTCACTGAGATGGTTACAGGTTTAGACTTAATTGAATGTATGCTCAAAGTGGCTGCTGGTGATGAACTTGATTGGAAATATCTCAGCAATATTCAGCCTAAAGGCGCAGCGATTGAGGTTCGTGTTTATGCTGAAGATCCCGTTAAAAATTTCCAGCCTAGTCCCGGTGTACTGACAGAAGTTGCATTTCCAGAGGGGATTCGGGTTGATACTTGGGTGAAAACTGGCACAGAGATTTCTCAATACTTCGACCCGATGATTGCCAAAATTATTGTGCATGCTGACGATCGTGCCTGTGCTATTGAAAAATTAAAGAATGTATTGGCTGAAACACGCTTGAACGGTATCAGTACAAACTTGGATTATGCACGTGCCATCGTTTCAGATCAGCGTTTTGAATCTATGCAAATTTGGACAAGAATGTTGGATGATTTCAACTACACACCAAATGTCATTGAAGTGGTTCAAGCAGGGACGTTGAGTTCAATTCAAGATTATCCGGGTCGTACAGGCTATTGGGATATTGGTGTACCGCCATCTGGCCCAATGGATGACTATGCATTTCAGCTCGCCAATCGTATTGTTGGGAATGATGCTAAAGCCGCAGGTTTCGAGTTTACCTTAGTTGGACCAACATTAAAGTTTCACACAAATACGATTATTGCTTTGGCGGGAGCAAGCTGTACTGCGTTGTTAGATGATCAGGAAATTGATTTTTGGAAGCCTGTAGAAGTTAAAGCAGGACAAATTCTAAAAATCGGTCAAGTAGAATCAGGTTGCCGCACATATTTAGCGGTTCGAAATGGTTTGGATGTCCCTGTATATTTAGGCAGTCGTTCTACTTTTGCGCTTGGTAATTTTGGTGGTCATGCAGGTCGTACCTTACGTGTTGGTGACATGATTAAAATGGTTGATCCAGCATTTGCGAGTGCAGAATTGCCACTTGCACATGATGAACCTCAAGCGTTATCGGCTGAATTGATTCCTGAATATAGTAATGAATGGGAAATTGCGGTGTTATATGGCCCGCATGGCGCACCAGATTTCTTTAAACCTGAATATGTAGAAGAATTTTTTGCATCAGAGTGGACAGTACACTTTAACTCGAATCGTTTAGGTGTGCGTTTGTCAGGACCAACGCCAAGCTGGGCAAGAGAAAATGGTGGTGAAGCCGGTCTACATCCATCCAATGTCCATGACTGTGAATATGCAATCGGTGCAATTAACTTCACAGGCGATTTCCCTGTGATTTTGGCGAAAGATGGTCCAAGTTTAGGTGGTTTTGTTTGTCCTGTGACCATTGCAAAAGCTGAACTTTGGAAAGTGGGTCAGCTCAAAGCCGATGATAAAATTCGTTTTTATCCAATTACGGTTGAACAAGCCAATGAGCTTGAACGTCAGCAAATTGAAAATATCCAAAACTTTGCGGAAGCAAGCAAAGTTGTAGAAACGATTGAGCCAATTCAAGAGGTAGTCAGTACGATTTTGGCACAACGTGAACCAACTGAATTGTCGCCAAAAACAGTGTATCGCCAAGCAGGTGATAGTTATATTCTCTTAGAGTATGGCGAAAATGTTCTAGATTTGGCTTTACGGTTACGTGTGCATCAACTGATTCAAATGATCCGTAATGCAAAAATTGCAGGCGTATTGGAACTGTCACCGGGTGTTCGTTCACTACAGATTAAATACGATGGCTTAGTAATTCCACAATCACAATTGATTGCTCAATTACTTCAACTCGAAGAAGAGATGGGCGATTTGAGCCAATTAAAAATCCCATCTCGTATCGTACATTTGCCGATGGCATTTGAAGACAGTGCGACTTTAGGAGCTGTAGAACGCTATCAAGAAAGTGTTTGCTCTAAAGCACCGTGGTTGCCAAACAACGTTGATTTTATCCAACGTATTAATGGTTTGGCAGATCGAAATGAAGTGAAAGATATTATTTTTGATGCAAACTACTTAATTCTTGGCTTGGGTGATGTGTATTTAACTGCACCTTGTGCCGTACCGATTGATCCACGTCATCGTTTACTGAGTTCTAAATATAATCCAGCTCGTACCTTTACCGCAGAGGGAACTGTTGGGATTGGTGGAATGTACATGTGTATCTACGGCATGGATTCACCGGGCGGTTATCAATTGATTGGGCGTACTTTACCAATTTGGAATAAGTTTAAGAAAAACAAACAATTTGGTGATAAGCAATGGTTCTTACAATTCTTTGATCAAATCAAATATTTTGAAGTGACAGAAGAAGAACTCAATCAATGGCGTGCTGACTTTGAAAATGGACGTGCAGAAATCCAGATTGAGGAAACTGAATTCGATTATGCGGATTATGTAAAATTCTTGGAGAATGAAGCTGAAAGTATTGCCGAGTTTAAAGTTAAGCAACAACAAGCATTCACAACTGAAGTGGATCGCTGGAAAGAGGAGTTTGCAGCTCAACCTGAAGAACAGATTCAAGAAAATAACCATGCTGATTACAGTCATTTAGCATCATTGAATGCATCGATGACAGGTAATATCTGGAAAATTTTTGTTGAACATGGTCAAGAGGTTAAAAAAGGCGAAACTGTTGCTATTATTGAAGCAATGAAAATGGAACTTCCTGTTTATGCAGAAGAAGATGGCATTATAAAAGCTATTATTTGTAGAGCAGGGCAAACCGTACATAGTGGTGAACCACTGGTTTATATGGAATAAGGCAAGGTTGCATGAAAGAAACCAAAATAAAAACAACAAAAAGCTCAGACAATTTGTCTGAGCTAGTTTACCAACGCATCAAGAATGATATCTTTGATTTCAAACTGATGCCAGGTGAACGTTTCACTGAATCTGAAGTTGCAAAAGCTTATGATGTAAGTCGCACCCCAATCCGACAAGCACTATATCGTTTGCAACAAGAAGGTTATGTTGATGTGAGTTTTCGTAGCGGTTGGCAAATCCGACCGCTCAATTTTCGTTATTATGAAGAACTTTATGATGTGAGGATCGTATTAGAAAAAGATTCCATTCGTAAACTTTGTCAGTTAGATCATCAAAACTCGGTTGAATTATCCGTTTTAAAAGATTTATGGTTGATTGAACCACAACAATATCTAAAAGACATTAAACAACTGTCACAACAAGATGAAGATTTCCATTGCGCATTGGTTCGTGCCTCTGGAAATAATGAAATGGCGCGAATTCATCGTGATTTGAGTGAACGAATTCGTATTATCCGTCGTTTAGACTTCTCAAAAGATTATCGCGTTGAAGCGACTTATCAGGAGCATCAAAAAATACTGGGTTATATTTTTAATCGTAAAGTAGATGAAGCCATTCAGGCGATTGAAGCACATATTATGCAAAGTCGTGATGAAGTGAAAAAAATTACTTTACAGATGTTGGATTCAAGTCAGTTTTATTAAGATTAGAGTATGGTGAGCAATAAGGATTTTTATGGATAACTGGCATTATGCCGTTGTAGCTTCAATTGTGACTATACTTGGAATGAGTTTAATTTCATTTCTCAAACTTTTTAAACTATGGAAGGCTTCCTTAAGTATTTTTTTTATTTCTAGTATAGGGTTTTGTATCATTGGAGGATTAGGTAGGAAATCTGAAAATCATGGCTTTGATGGTGCATGGGGAAAACATGGTATATTGATGGAGTTTATGAATCTAGAAATAATTATGGTTAGTTTAGGCGTGGGTGCTTTTATAACACTATTATTTTTCTTAGCTATTGTTTTTTCTGATAATAAATAATATTTAGTTTTTGCTAGCTCATTTTTATAAATCTATATCACATGTTTAAATGAACTTCACAAAACTCTTTTTCCTATGCCTAATCCTGCATAAAACTAACATCTTTCCTGAATTTTCTATTTAATAATAAAATCATATTTCAAATCATCAGATGACACATGATGAATGATCAAATACTTAGCTCACTGTTTTTAAAACTTGTTGCAAAAGAAGGCTTCTTTGCGACCGCGATAGATGGCATCACTTTGATGCGTGTAGATCGCAACACACCACCATTAGCCGTATTGCAAGAACCGACCTTAGTTTTTGTTTTACAAGGCAGTAAACGTGGTTATATCGGAACTGAAACCTATGCATTTCAGCAAGGCGAATGCCTTATTGTCTCTGTGTCTATGCCATTTGATTGTGATACGGTTGCAAGTCCTGAATTGCCTATGATTGCGGTGAGCATGAAACTAGAGGCGGATACGGTAAATGAGTTGTTGGCAAAAACATATTTTGAAAATGATAAATTTAAACCACTCACTACAGGTATGAGTGTAATTCAATATGATGAAACCATTTTGAATGTATTGATACGATTATTAAAAACTTTAAGTTCTGAACAAGATAGCTTGATTTTAGGTGAACAAATTAAACGAGAGTTATTGTATCGAGTTATTCAACATTCGGGTGCAGATGCTTTAACAGGATTAGTAGTTCAAGGCAATTTACGACAGATTTATAAGATTTGTGAATATATTCAACATCATTTTACAGAGAAATTAACAGTGGAAATGCTTGCTGAGCAAGCCAATATGAGCATTTCTGCCTTTCATAAAGCATTCAAACAAGTCACATTACATTCACCTTTGCAGTATCTCAAAGTCACGCGGTTGCATAAGGCAAAACAAATGTTGCAAAACGAAAACCAAAGCGTTGCTCAAGCAGCTTATGCTGTTGGTTATCAAAGCTCATCTCAATTTAGTCGAGAGTTTAAAAAGCAGTTTGGTTTTTCTCCTAATCAGACTGAAGTAAATATAGATAAGGAATGAGTAAGTCATGAATCAAAATAGTAGCGAACAAATGAAATATATCGAAATTACTCAAGCTGGTGGTCCTGAAGTTCTAAAAGTTGTACAAGGTAAGAAACCTGAGATTAAAGAAGATGAAATACTAATTGAAGTCTATGCCACAGGCATCAATCGCCCTGATATTTTGCAAAGACAAGGGTTGTATCCGATGCCGAAAGGTGTAACGCAAATTCCAGGATTGGAAGTTGCTGGCATCATTTCGCAAATCGGTTCAAAAGTAGAAAAATTTAAAGTCGGTGATAAAGTTTGTGCGCTAACCAACGGCGGAGGGTATGCAGAATACTGTGCTGTCCCGGCAAATCAAACCTTAGCAATCCCAAAAAATCTGAGTTTTATTGAAGCTGCGGCTATTCCAGAAACTTATTTCACAGTATGGGCAAATCTATTTCAGATCGGACAGTTAAAAAAGAATGAAACCGTGTTAATTCATGGAGGAGCTAGTGGAATTGGTTCTACAGCGTTGAGCTTGTGTCATGCGATGGGTATTCAAACTTTTTCCACAGTGGGAAGCGACGAAAAAGCAGAAAAATTAAGCTCAATTTCGACGGTTATTAATTATAAAAAGCAAGATTTTGAACAAGAAATTTTGTCACGCACAGATCAGCATGGTGTTGATGTGATCTTGGATATTATTGGTGCTGCTTACTTTAATCAGAATCTGAGATTGCTAAAAAGAGATGGGCGACTGGTAATTATCGGATTTATGGGCGGTCGAAAAGTAGATGGTTTTGATATTCAAGAACTCATGCTAAAACGCGCTGTGGTGACTGGCTCAACGATGCGCGCACGAACCAATGATGAAAAAGCAAAAATTACCCAAGAATTGGAGCAGTTGGTTTGGCCACTAATCGAAACAGGTCAATGTAAACCGATTATTTATAAGACTTTTGCTTTTGAAGAGGTTGCTGCAGCACACCAATGTCTGGAAAGCAGTGAACATATTGGAAAAGTGGTACTCGAAATTAAATCGTAATTTTGCCTAATCGTATTCAATCTATGCCTATTTATACATCAAGCTTGAGAATGATCACTTGGAAAAGCAATATGTAAATCAAACATATCCTACGAGGAATTTGAACATGACAACAAATACAGATGATCGTAACCCAACTCCAGATTTAGCTGAAGATAATGCTTTTTTTCCATCACCTTATTCTCTAAGTCAGTATACTGCTCCTAAAACTGACTATGACGGAACTACATACCCAAATCCATATCAAGGCGATAAAAAGATCCTCATGATTGCAACGGATGAACGCTATATTCTGATGCAAAATGAGAAATTCTTTTCTACAGGGAATCATCCAGTAGAAATGTTGTTACCGATGTTCCATTTGGATAATGCTGGTTTTGCCTTTGATGTTGCAACGCTTTCAGGTAATCCAGTAAAACTTGAAATGTGGGCAATGCCAAAAGAAGAGCAAGTGGTTTTGGATACTTATCATAAGTACGAGAAACAACTGAAATCTCCACTTAAATTAGCTGACATTTTAGATCAAGCTTTAAGTGCTGATTCACCATATGCTGGTATTTTCATTCCAGGTGGGCATGGGGTTTTGGCTAAAATTCCTGAGAGTAAAGAAATTAAGGCTTTATTAAAATGGGCAGTGGATAATGACAAATATGTGATTACTTTATGTCATGGCCCAGCTTCTTTATTGGCAGCTGCTGTAGATGAAAATCCAAATGACTACATTTTTAAAGGTTATCAAGTTTGTGTATTCCCTGATTCTTTAGATAAAGGTGCCAATATTGATATTGGATACATGCCGGGGCAGTTGCCGTGGTTGGTTGGTGAAAATCTGGAAAAGCTTGGTGTAGAAATTTTAAATAAAGGGATCACAGGGCAAGTGCATAAGGATAGAAAACTTCTAACAGGTGATAGTCCATTGGCCTCTAATAATTTAGGAAAACTAGCAGCTGAAAATTTATTGGCAGACTCAAGCCTTTAAGCATTATTTATTTTAATAATGAAAGACCTTCAAATCGCAACTATAGTGATTTGAAGGTCTTTGCTTTTAAGCTTGGCTTATTGTTTCTTTCGGTCCGAATTTCGTTACCCAAATTCCAAAAATCGTCGCAAAGATATACATAAAGATTGAATACACAGCAGCAGGCATTGCGATGGTGGTACTTGCCATAACTGTGAGTGCAATGGTCATCGCCAATGTACTATTATGAATCCCGATTTCAAATGCACATGCACGTGCTTGATATGAACTGATACCAAGCATACGTGGAACGAAATAACCTACCATTAAACTAATTGCACAGAAAAGTGCAGTTGCCAAGCCAATTTGTCCAATGTAATTCATCAGATTTTCGCGCTCAGTAATAATTGCACCTAGAATAATGATCACGAGAAAGATCACAGCAAAGATACGGACTGGACGGTTAAGCTTTTCAGCAAAATGAGGTGCGTAATGACGAATTAACATCCCGATACCCACAGGCACCAAAATAATTAAAAATACCTGCATCACTTTTGAAAACTGTAAACCAACTTGCTGTCCTTCATTCATAAAGTGAAGAATAGAAAAGTTAACAATAAAGGGAAGAAAGACAGCTGCAAGTACGGCATTAATTGCAGTTAGACTAATATTGAGTGCAATATCACCTTTGTATAAATAACTGAATAAGTTTGCAGTTGTTCCGCCAGGGGAAGCCGCAAGTAGCATTAAGCCAACAGCCAATAATGGTGGTAAAGCTAAGATTTTACAGATTAAAAAGGCAATCCCTACCAATAGAACCAACTGACAAAATAAAGCGATAAAAATGACTTTTGGTTGTTTACTAATCCGAGTGAAATCTTTTAATGTTAATTCTAAACCCAGTCCAGCCATAACTATTGCTAAAGCAATGGGTAAAAAAAGTGTGATCAACCCTGAATCCATATTTGTTTCTTCCTTTTAATAAATATTATTTGCATGAATAGATGTTGTTTCATCGTGCCCAATAAGAAATCGAATCCTTTGATTTCTTACTGCTCTTGGGAAAGCAGACACGAAGAAACAACATATTTAAAGAACCAATATTATATGCATGTGAATTTAGTTATTTTTCCTAAATCATTTCACTTATTAATACTACGCATTTTTCTATCGGATTTTGTCTACTTTACGACAAATTTATAAAAATTTAATGCAATAATTTTAAACTTAACATTCATATATAAGGTTTGGTTACATTTTTACAACCATTCGTGATGTTGACAGTTCTGTCTGACAAAAGAAATAAAAAATGTGAATAAGGCGGTATTTGACCCTCAGATTAGAGGTCAGTATGAATAATAATATTTATTTTTATCATATAGATAAAGTGAAATTTTCAATAGAATAGAGATTTTAATTGATATAGTTAATAATTATTGTTTTCATTTAAACACTGGTAAATTAATTGACCTAAATGCACAAGTGTGCTGAAATTATGGTCAATGACAGCAAATTACATCGAGATTGATAATTCTCGCCAATTTGATATGCGTAACCATTCATTTGTCTTAAATAAGTGAAAGTTACAGAAATCTTTAAGACGAAATAAAAGAATTTATATTACAAATTTTGGAATGAAATATGGACGTCGTAGCACGTGTGGAGGCTGAGGAAATAGAGACCAAAGTGCAAAAAAAGCAAAAAGTCACTTGGATCGTTTTTTCTTTACTTTCGCTATTCTTATTAATTGGGGTGATGTATTACTTTTTTGTATTTCGATTTTATCAATCTACAGACAATGCCTATGTTCAGGCTGATCTCACTTGGGTGATGCCAAAAGTTACGGGTGAAGTTGTGGAACTGGCAATTGATGATAATCAATATGTCAAAAAAGGTGACACTTTAGCGATACTCGATCAGCGTGATTATCAAGCAAGATTTAACCAAGCAAAATCCTTGGTCACCTTAAAAGAAGCGGCACTTGTCGTCCAAGAGCAAAATGAAAAATCAGCACAATCTTCTATTCATGAAGCAAATAGTGGGGTACTTGCTGCTCAAGCAGATTTATCACGTCTAAAAAAAGATTTTTTACGTTATCAAGACTTGTTAAAAGATGGTGTGATTACGCGACAGAATTTTGAAAGTATTCAATCCCAATATTTATCAGCACAAGCTCAGCTTAGCCGTGCATTGGCAGGGGTAAATGCTGCAGAAGCACAATTTGGTAGTTTAAAAGCCAGTCGAGCGCAATTGCTTGCAGATATTCAAAATGCGAAGGCGAGTTTAGACCTTTATCAAATAGATTTAGCATCAGCAAAGATTATAAGCCCTGTCACTGGCAAAGTGGGCAGTTTGGCAATACAAAAGGGCTCTCGTGTAAGTCCACAAACTCGCTTAATGGCGATTATTCCTGATAATAGTTTATATGTGCAAGCAAACTTTAAAGAAACACAAATCCAAAAAATGCATATCGGGCAAACGGTTTCCTTAAAGTTAGATGCTTATCCAAGCCTAACTTATACAGGAAAAATTGAAAGCTTTTCTCCTGCATCAGGAGCAACCTTTTCGCTTATGCCCCCCGACAATGCAACAGGGAACTTTAATAAAGTTGTTCAACGAATTCCTGTTCGAATTGCAATTGATCCAAGTCCCCATATTGAGCTTATCAAGCCAGGTATGTCTGTTAAAGCCACGGTTAATTTAAAAACTTAAGCATTGCGATTTTAGGGACTTAAACATGGATAAGCGTCTAAATGAGGAATGGAAATTCCCAACTAAAGTCGCGTGGGTCATTTTTATAGCCATGATTTTTGGCAATTTTATGGCGATTTTAGACATTCAAATTGTTGCGAGTTCTTTGAATGAAGTTCAAGCAGGAATGAGCGCAAGCCGTTATGAAGTCACTTGGGTTCAAACGGTGTATTTGATTGCTGAAATTATTGCGATTCCGATGTCTAGCATTATCTCGAGAGTTTTATCGACAAGGATTTATTACACGATTTGTGCAGTTGGATTCACGATTAGTTCCTTACTTTGTGCAATGGCATGGAATCTTGAAAGTTTACTTGTATTTCGTGCCATACAAGGGTTTATGGGGGGCGGTATGATCCCAACCTCAATGACAGCGCTTTATTTACTATTTCCTGAAGCTAGACGTGCATTGCCTTTGGTTTTGTTTGGCATGATCAGCACTTTAGGACCTGCGATTGGCCCAACCGTTGGTGGTTGGTTAACAAATAGTTTTTCATGGCACTGGATGTTTCTGATCAATATCATTCCTGGAATCATCATTGCAACGATCATTTTTTCAGGACCAGACATTGATCGCGCAGATCATAGCTTACTGAAAAAAATGGACTGGATCAGCCTTATTGCTATGGCAATGTTTTTGGGCGGTTTGGAATATTTCCTCGATGAAGGCGCCAGACACGAATGGTTAGTTGATACAGGTGTCCGCACTGCATTTTTGATTTGTATTGCAGGGGGGGTGATATTTTTCTATCGAAGCTTCACACAACCTAAGCCATTGTTGGACTTGAGTGTTTTTAAAAATAAGAATTTTACCCTAAGTGCCATTATCACTTTTGTGATCGGTATGGCGTTATACGGTTTGGGATACATGATCCCCGTTTTTCTTGGTCAAGTACGAGAAATGAATAGCAGCCAAATTGGACATATCATGATGGTCACAGGTGTGGTGATGTTCTGTTTTGCTCCATTTTTAGCATGGTTGATTCCAAATTTCGATACCAGAAAAACTGTTTTCGTTGGGATGATTATGGCGGGATTTGGTGTATGGCTAAACTCACATTTAAGTATTCACAGTGATTATGACTTTATGTTTTGGCCGCAAATATATCGTGGTATCGGCCTGATGATTTGTTTGATTGTGGTTTCACATCTCGCGATGAGTACATTGCCATTGAATAAAATTGCTGATGCCAGTGGGATTTATAACCTGATGCGGAATATTGGTGGGGCCGTGGGGCTTGCATTAATCAACTCATCCCTAGATTGGCTAACAGCATTACACGTCACGGAATTAAATCAATATATGACGCCACAGAATTGGGTTTTTGTAGAGCGTTTAGAACAACTCACCGCGCAATATCAAGAAGTGGGGGCAAATGCTCAACAAATTGCACTCAGTATTATTTATCGTGACATTCATTATCAAGCATTGACATCAAGTTTTAATGATTTATTGCGTATGCTTGCGATCATTATGTTTATTGCTGCCTTTCTTACATTTTTCATGGATAGGGGGGAAGAAAATGAAAGTTTAAAAAGTTAGATTTGAGGGTGATTTTTCCTATAAAAGGTAAAATATATTTCACATAAAAATAATATTTATATAAGTATCGAGTTGTCTTGGGGACGAGAATACTTATATAGGTTTAAAGGTTATATCTTATGATTAAGACAACATATAAGCTTATTTCTAAGTTAAACAACAAAGAAGCAACTTATGGGCAATACGTTGAAAAAGAGAAAATTGATCTTGCTCAGCTAAAAACCATGTATTCAATTTACGAGCAATATTATGAGAATACTAAATTTTCAATCTTTGTTGAAGACTTTAAAAAGAAAAGTGGTGCAATATTAATTTTTAATTCAAAAACTGATCAAATAGTTGGTTTTTCAACAGTTGCTGTTCAACACTTTTATTTTGAAGGGAAAGATTATACCGTTTTATTCAGTGGAGATACGGTTATCCTGAGGGAATATTGGGGAACACGTACTTTACAAAGTGCGATGTTAAAATTCATGATGAAACTTAGAGTTAAATATCCATTTAATGAACTATATTGGTTATTGATCTCCAAAGGATATAAAACCTATTTATTATTAGCGAATAATTATTACGTATATTACCCGAATATAAAAGACGATAATCAACATTTAGCAGCAGTGGTTGAACATTATTGTGAGAACTTCTTTAGTGAATATTATGACAAAAAAGTAGGATTATTAAATTTTGGTGAGGATTATCAACCTTTAAAAGGTGAAGTTGCACCGATTACTGATGAAATGAGAACAAAAAATCCAAAAATTGAGTTTTTTGAGCAGCTTAATCCTACATGGACAGCAGGGACTGAATTACCTTGTATCGGGCGTTTAGCATGGAAAGATATTGCTCGGTTTCCTGTAAAATTAATTTCAAAACCAATGAGTAAAGGAAGATGTGAAGCAATCATCACAAAGCAAAAAATTCAAACTGGAGTTTCAAAATGAGATACGAACAATGGCTTAGCTCAGGATCACATTTTATTTTGAAGCAGTGGTGTAATGCGACCGATAGAAAGTTTAAAAAAAACGCCAATCAACTTGAGGTTACCCAACGTAAAATTCTCAGCGCTATTTTACAATCTTCAACTTTAGCGATTGAAAATCGAGTTGTGAATTATGAGCAGTTCGTAAATGCCTTTATGCCAACTCGTTATAGCGCATGGCGAGAAGATATCCACCTATATCGAGAAGAAAAACGTGCACTTTCAAATAGTAAATTAATTCGTTTTCAACCGACGAGTGGCTCTAGTGAACAGATAAAATTTATTCCATACACTCAACAATTTTTGGATGAGTTGGATCAAGCGATTGCAACGTGGTTGGCGAGCTTATATCGAAAATGTCCACAACTCCAATCAGGAACACATTATTGGTCCGTTTCGTGGTTACCTGAAAGCCAAAGAGAGATTTTAAAAGATAAAAACTTAAATGATGACAGTGCATTGCTAGGATTTGGGAAACGGATTTTATCTAAATTTACGCAAGCGGTTCCAAGCAATGTTGCGTTTGCTTCAAATGCGGATGATGCTTTGTTTGCTACAATTTGTTATCTCGTTGCAAATCGCAATCTGGCAATGATCTCGGTGTGGAGCCCAACCTTCGCTTTACAGCTACTTGATCGTTTGCAAAATATGCAACAAGAAGTGAAAGATGTTTTAGCGACAGGGACATGGGGGAATCGAGCATCCTCCTTACAACAAGTTCAAGCTCCACACTGTCCATATAGTGCTGAGTGTTTGAGCATGAGCATCGTTGATGGGCAGATTGATTTTCAAAAACTATGGCCACGCTTAAGTTTAGTTTCTAGCTGGGATACAGCAGGTTCAAAAGCATGGGCGGACGTATTAAAAGCAAGATTACCTTTTGTACAATTTGAAGGTAAAGGTTTATGGGCAACTGAAGGTGTTGTAACGATACCTTATCAAGATCAATACCCACTTGCTTATCAAAGTCATTTTTATGAGTTCGAATATTTAGAGGGGGAGCAACGTGGTCAAATTGTACCTTCATGGAAGCTCAAACAAGGTGATATTGTGAGCCCAATCATAAGTTCTGGTAATGGCTTATTAAGATATTGTCTCGATGATTGCATTCGTGTTACAGGCTTTTTAGAACAAGTCCCATGTTTTGAGTTTTTGGGTCGTCGTTTTGGTGTTGATCTCGTGGGTGAAAAACTAGCACCTGAAACCGCCCAACAACTTTTATCTCATCTTAATCAAACGCAATCGAAAGCAATCTCTTTACTGGCGATTGATACACAACAACAAACAAAACCTTTTTATTGTGTTTTGTTTGAGGGGGATATTCATCATCAGATTGATCATGAATATATTGACCAGATCTTACGTCAGAATTTCCATTATGAACTTGCTCGTAATCTAGGGCAACTGGATCAACCGCAAATTCGAAAAGCAGAAAATGGTTGGGATGCTTACAAAAAACTTGTGATGTATGACGGTATTATTGAAGGCAATATTAAGCCTGAACCTTTGAAAAAGATTAGCTTGAATAGTTTAGCGCAGCTATGAAACAAGGGATGAATAGGATGATGCAATTGGGGCATCGAATTGCTCGATATCAATATTTAATGCTTTCTAGTATTTTGACTATAACGAGTTCACTCAATGCCATGACCTTAGATCAAGCATTGAGTGCCAGTTTAAAGCATGAAAGTCGTCTAGAACTGAGTCGCTTAGATGTAAATCGTTCCACTGCTATGTTAGAGCAAGCGAAGCAACGAGATGGTCTAAAAATCAATTTAGTTGGTCAGTTGGACTATGAAAGAATCGAAACACCTGAAACAGTGTTATTTCCCACTGAAGGTAATCGGCGAGGGCGTAGCCTACAACTTCAATTAGATTACCCGATTTATACTTCAGGTCGGCATCGTTTAGGTGTCGATGTTGCTAAAAGTCAAGTCGCTGCTCAGCATCAGGCTTTTTCAGACCGTCGATCAGAAACGATCTTAAATACAGTGATGGTTTATACCGATGTATTGAAGAAAAAAGCCATTTTAGACTTGAGAAAGAAAACACTCACAAACTTGCAGCGTTCGCTATTCGAATCACAACGTCGGTTTGATGTTGGTATGATCACACGTGCAGATTTAGCTCAAGTCTTGGCACAAGTTGCGCAAGGACAAGCCGATGTGACTCAGGCACAATCAAATCTCAGTATCAGTGAGGCGCAATTTTATCAGATTACGGGTATTTACCCAGAACATTTGTCTAAAGTTGATCAGCTACCCATGATTACGTTGAGTTTAGATGAGATCTTAGCTAAAACAAAAAATCACCCTGCACTGATCCAAGCTAAATATGAGAAGCAAGCAGCTGAACAACAATTTGCGCTTAGCAAAAGGGAGTTATGGCCGACTGTGATGTTAACCAGTCGTGCAGGTAAGCAAGAAGAGGCCAGTTATATCGGCTCTGAAAGTAATAACTATATGGTTGGGGTACAGTTAAATGTCCCTTTATTTGATGATGGATTAAATCGTGCGAATGTACGCAAAGCCCAGACGGATGTAGATTTGAGTCATCAGAAGATTAGAAGTTTAGAGCTGGACTTAAATCAACGTGTACAAACGACTTATGCCCAACTTTTAAGTGTTCGGCAAAATAAAAATGCGCTTCAAAATGCTATCGATGCAGCAGAAATCGCATTGTTATATACCCGGAAGGAATTTGAATTGGGCACAAAAACGACTTTTGATTTACTCAATACTGAACAAAAATTACTGGATGTGAAAACACAAAAAACAGTAAATGAACAAGATGAGATCGTTTTTGTTTATCAGTTATTAGATCAAATGGGTGAGTTAAATCAATTGATCACAACGCAACATCCGAAATAAGGGAAATAACAATGAATACAAGCCCAGCCAGCCAGCATTTTGAAAGTCAACTTGTTACAAGGGAAGCAACACAGGAAGATGATCAGGCCTTAAGAGCCTTGATCGCTGTACCGATGACAACACGCGGTATCCAGATTAGTTTTCAACGCGAACCAAGCTATTTCAAAGCCTCAGATATTTTGTATAAGCACAAATTGCATGTACTGATTGAGGATAAAGAAAATCAGAAAAAAGTGGCTTGTTATAGCAATGGTTATCGACCATGTTATGTTAATCGTGAGATACAAAATTTTCGATATGCGAGTGATTTGCGGGTGGATCATCAATATCGCGGAAAATCTCTAGTGAAAATGCTAGGCGCTCATGTCGAAAAAAATATGCATGATCCTAATTTTAGTCAAATGATTATTTTTGATGATAATCATGCTGCGCGTGCGGCTATTCAAACACCTAAAACAGGCATGCCTGATTATTATGATGAAGGACTGATTGAGACTTTAACATTAACGAGTTTAGGCAGATTGAGTAAACTAAAAAAATATATAAAGGCTCAAACGTTAAATAATGAAACTGCTGATGAGATTTGGTCATGTACTGCTGGGATTGAACATATTGCTGCAATGAATGCTTTTGTGACGGAAATGTCAGATTATTATAATTTTATTCCTGCATATAATTTTGAAGAATTGGCTGAAGGGAATTGTTATTTTTCTGGTTTAAATCTTTCGGATTTTTTGCTTTATTTTCATAATGATAAAATCGTAGGAATGTTTGGGCTTTGGGATCAACATGGTCTTAAACAAACCAAAATATTGAATTACAGTCGCATGATTGGATTGTTTCGTCCGATTTATAATTTATGTACGGCTTTTAGCAAAAGTTTAATTTTGCCAAAACGTGGTGACTCAGTGAAATACCATGTATTACATAGTTTATTGTGTCATCCAAACGCTTTGTCTTTGCATCATCGTATGCTCACCGATGCTTATCAGCGTTCCAAGCAACTCGGAATCGGTGCTGTAAGTTTTACCTTGTCACATCAAGATCCCCGTTATCAGCTCAATCAATTTTATAAAGGAGAGCGTTTAACTGGAATGCATGGCTTTATTAGCTTCCAAGGTGATCCTCGTCCCAATTTTGATAACAACTTAATCCCATATCTTGAGGTGGGACGGATCTAGCATGAATTGAACGGACTGCAAAATATTGAGTATTGAGCAGTCTTTTCAGAAATGAATGTTTGAAGCTGCTGTATTTCTGGGCAGATTCAAGTTAAATCACTTCAAAATACAGACAAAAGTTATCAATTTCATAAAATACTTCTATAATAACGCCCATCATTACGAGTTGCAGAGTGCATGTCATCTCGACAATCTCTCGCAACTACGCATTATTAAGTCAATTTAACGCTACAATTCGGCTTATTTATCAATATTTTCAATCTTTTGTGTCAAATAAACACATCAGACTAACTTAGGTGCCAGCATGGAAATCAAGGTAAATTACCTCGACAACCTTCGACAAGAAGCCAAATTCGATGACTTTACGGTAATCGCAGATCAACCGATTCGTTATAAAGGGGATGGATCTGCACCGGGGCCATTTGACTACTTCTTGGCATCGTCGGCACTATGTGCAGCTTATTTTGTCAAAGTGTATTGCGCGGCACGTGATATTCCAACCGATAATATTCGATTATCCCAAAACAATATTGTTGATCCAGAAAACCGCTATAAACAGATTTTTAAAATTCAGGTTGAACTTCCAGCTGATATTTCTGAAAAAGATCGTCAGGGGATTTTACGTTCTATTGACCGTTGTACCGTAAAGAAAGTCATTCAAACGGGTCCTGAATTTGTCATCGAAGAAGTGGAAAGTATAGATGCAGATGCTCAAGCTTTATTGATGCCAAATCTTACATCTGAAAGTACTACTTATATTCAAGGTAAAGATTTACCTTTAGAAGAAACCATTGCCAATATGTCAGCAATCTTGGCTGGTCTAGGCATGAAAATTGAAATTGCATCATGGCGTAATATTGTGCCAAATGTTTGGTCACTGCATATCCGTGATGCTCAGTCACCGATGTGTTTTACCAATGGTAAAGGCTCAACCAAAGAAAGCGCACTAGCATCTGCATTAGGCGAGTTTATTGAACGTCTTAATTGTAATTTCTTCTATAACGATCAATTTTGGGGTGAAGAAATTGCCAACGCAGAATTTGTGCATTACCCAGACGAGAAATGGTTTAAACCAGGGCCAAATGGCGAATTACCAAAAGAAATCTTGGATGAATATTGTCTTGAGATTTACGACCCTGAAAAAGAGTTACTAGGTACGCATTTATACGATACTAACTCTGGGAATATTGAACGTGGGATTTGTTCACTTCCTTTTGTTCGTCAGTCTGATGGTGAAACAGTTTACTTCCCATCAAACTTGATCGAAAACTTGTATCTCAGTAATGGTATGAGTGCAGGGAATACATTAGAAGAAGCCCAAGTTCAGTGCTTATCTGAAATTTTCGAACGTGCTGTAAAACGTGAAATTATCGAAGGTGAAATTGCACTACCTGATGTTCCTGAAGAAGTTTTGGCTAAGTATCCAAGTATTGTTGCAGGTATCCAAGGCTTAGAAGAGCAAGGTTTTCCAGTATTGGTTAAAGATGCTTCTTTGGGCGGTCAATTCCCAGTGATGTGTGTCACTTTGATGAACCCACGCACAGGCGGTGTGTTTGCTTCATTTGGTGCGCATCCAAGTTTTGAAGTGGCTTTAGAGCGTAGTTTAACAGAGTTATTGCAAGGTCGTAGTTTTGAAGGTCTCAATGACTTACCACAACCAACCTTCCAAAGTGAAGCAGTGACAGAACCGAATAATTTTGTGGAACACTTTATTGATTCAAGTGGCTTAGTCTCTTGGCGTTTCTTCAGCGCAAAATCTGATTATGATTTTGTAGAATGGGATTTCACCAATGACGGTGAAAACTCAAATGCAGATGAAGCCGCAGAACTGTTTGGCATTCTTGAAGAAATGGGCAAAGAAGTCTACATGGCTGTCTATGAACATTTAGGTGCGACAGCTTGTCGTATCCTCGTACCCGATTATTCTGAAATTTATTTAGTTGAAGATTTGATTTGGGACAATACCAATAAAGCATTGGCATTCCGTGAAGATATTCTAAATATTCATTGTTTAGATGACGAGCGTCTTGAAGCACTGGTTGAGCGTTTAGAAGAATGCGAACTGGATGATTACACAGAAATCACGACCTTAATTGGCATTGAATTTGATGACAATACGGTTTGGGGACAATTGACGCTGCTTGAATTAAAACTTCTTATTTATATTGCTCTGAAGCAATTTGAAGAAGCAAAAAATTTAGTTGAGCAATTCCTTCAATACAACACCAACACGGTAGAACGTGGTTTGTTCTATCAATGTATGAACGTCGTGTTGGAAGTTGTTCTTGATGACGAGATGGAGTTGGAAGATTACGAAAAGAACTTCCGTCGTATGTTTGGTGATGAGCGCATGGATGCTGTCGTGGGTTCTGTCGAAGGCACTGTTCGTTTCTATGGTTTAACGCTGACCAGTATGAAACTCGAAGGTTTGGATCGTCATTTGCGTTTGATTGAGAGCTACAAGAAGTTGCATGCTGCTCGTGCAAAAGCAGTCGGTTTACATAAATAATTAATAGCATGAATTTTTAAATTCATGCTGAATACACTTGATTTGAAGCGCTCATATCGTGGAGGTCAAGTGTATTTTTTCATTAAAATCAGTTAAATAAATTAAAGTTATATTTTATTATGAATAGTATTCATAATTTATGATTATAAAAAATCATTTCATGCATATTTAGATTATTTGTAAGCTAGAAAACACAATAAAACATGTTTTGGTATCGAGTAACCAATGAAACATATAAATAGCTTATCGGTTTTATAAGATCTCAACATGGCTTTTGAACTGATCATTGAAAAAGATTAATCCTAAAGGAACGATATTACAACTTTATAGAGTGGAACAATGAACCAACTCGATTTTTCTATTATTGACCCACATATACATCAGTGGGATCCTTACCATACTCCGCATTCAGCAGCGGTATTGGTTAAGGCATTGGGGAAATATCCATTCCTTATGGATAAGATTCTTCGCTTAGTAAAACCAAAAGCGTTATTGGACACTCTAGGGCATACGCAACATGTATTAAGCCCTTATTTACCGATGCATTATCATCAAGATTTAGATGGGATACAGGTTGAAAGCGTTGTTCATGTCGAAGCCAATTGGCATCATCATAAAGGGTTTGGCGTTGTTGAAGAAACGAGATGGCTAAGCCAGTTAGATTTTGCAAAATATGATTTAAAGCTTGCTGCAATTGTTGCCACGGCAGATCCAAGTCACCGCAAATTCGTCGATATTTTAAAAGCACATCGAGATGCAAGTCCTTTGTTTAGAGGAATTCGAAAAATGTCTTCTTGGTATGAAGATGACGGCATCTATCGCTGGTCTGAAACACCTCATTTATATCAGTCTAAAAAATTCTTAAAGGGATTTGAGCAACTCGCCAAAATGAATCTGTCTTTTGATGCTTGGGGCTATTCAACTCAATTAAATGAGATCACTGCCTTGGCCAAGCAGTTTCCAGAAACAAGGATCGTGGTAGATCATCTTGCAACACCTGTTGGTTTATTTGGTGCAGTAGGGAAGAAGACAGGGAAAACTGCTGCGCAACGTGATGCAATATTTCAGCAATGGCAAAACGACCTAAGTGCTTTAGCGAAGCAGCCGAATGTGCATGCAAAAATATCAGGGCTTATGATGCCAGTATTGGGACATACATTTTATAAAGAAAATCGGACGGCAACTGTTGCTGAAATGGTTCAATTATTGACCCCATTGATACAGCATGCGATCCATGTCTTTGGTACAGGACGCATCATGTTTGCTTCAAACTATCCAATGGATAAACCTAATGCGCGGTTAACCGACTTAATACAGGCTTATATCAAAATGATTGAGCCTTATGGTTCTGAAGCTTTGCAAGCGATTTTTAGACAAAACGCAATCCATTTTTATCAATTAGACATCAACTAAACAAAGAGCCACGCTATGAAAAATTTTAATCAAAAAGTTGCCGCGATTACAGGTGCAGGTTCTGGAATCGGTCAACAACTCGCTATCTTATTGGCACAACAAGGTGCACATTTAGCCCTGAGTGATGTCAACGAGCAAGGCTTAGCTGAAACATTGGAACTTGTTAAATCCTATCCAGTTAAAGTCACGCTTAGTACCTTAAATGTGGTTGATCGCACTGCTGTAGAGGAATGGGCTACGAATACCGCCCAAGAACATGGAAAAATTAACCTCATTTTTAATAATGCAGGCGTAGCATTGGCAAGCACGGTTGAAGGAATGAGTTATGAGGAAATGGAATGGGTATTTGATATTAATTTTTGGGGTGTTGTACATGGTACCAAAGCATTTTTACCCTATTTAAAGCAAAGTGGTGAAGGGCATATCATCAATATCTCTAGTCTATTTGGTTTGACTGCCCAACCTACGCAAAGTGCATACAATGCGACTAAGTTTGCTGTACGTGGATTTACCGAATCGCTTCGTCAAGAGCTTGACTTACAAGCCAACGGCGTAAGTGCAACTTGCGTCCATCCGGGTGGTATTCGGACCAATATCGCAAATAGTGCACGTATGAGTGACAGTATTCGGGCCTTAGGATTGAATCCCGCAAAAGCAAGTAAAGCTTTTAACAAGGTACTAAAAACCCCACCAGAAGAAGCAGCAAAAGTGATTTTAAATGCGGTCAAAAAAGATCAGCGCCGAGTTTTAATTGGCAATGATGCCAAAATCCTAGATCTAATTCAGCGTGTAGCACCATCACATTATGCGCAAGCATTGAATTTGTTCACTAAAAAGAGAAAATAGTGATTTTTTAATTTATTTAACGAAACCCTAAATGTGAATTTAGGGCTTTTTTGAACTACAGTTATCAGTAAAACTATTATCATTAAATAAATTTTGAGTTTGTTTGTCCTCTAAAAAAATCTATCCTTATGTTTTCCAGTTAAAGCTCAAAAATAAAAAAGCCTAGATTGCTAAAAACTTTATTCTTATTCTTTCTTGATTTTACAAATGATAATTATTATCATTTGTAAATACTTTGTTTTTGAGTCAATGATTGTGAACAAAAACCCGATACTCGTTGATGAATTATACAGAAACCATAGCGGGTGGCTTCATCATTGGCTGCGAAAGAAAATTGGAAGTTCTGAGCAAGCTGCTGATCTAGTCCATGATACATTTATTAAAATCTTGCAGACACGTGATGAGCTACTGGGCGTCAAAGAACCAAAAGCTTATTTGACTTCGATTGCCAAAAATTTATTGATCGATCAAGTACGAAGGAAAAGAATTGAACAAGCATATCTAGATGGTTTGAGTGAAATGGAATACATGCTTGATGCAGTTGTATCTCCAGAAGAACAGGTGCAAATCATTCAGGCGATCCATCAATTATGTAAAGCGTTAGAAGCGGTTTCTGAAAAAGCACAGCAGGCTTTTATCTTGCATTATTTAGAGGGTTATACGCATAAGGAAGCGGCTGAACGAATTGGTGTTTCAACCAAGATGATCCAGAAATATTTAGCCAATTGTTTAGTACAGTGCTATCAAAATCGAATGGATAGGGATGCATTGGTGTAAATGACAAACAATCATAATAACCAACAATTGGTTGAAGAGGCTGCACAGTGGATTGTGCAATTAAGTGCGGATGATGAGGTGACTCGTCGTAATGCAGAAGTGCAATTCAAACAATGGAAAGAAAATAGTCAGCAACATCAAAAAATCGCAAATGATATTGAACGCTGTCTCGGTTCGATTCACAAGTTATCTCATAATCACCATAAAAAAATTGCAAAATCAGCACTCAAAGCAGGGCTGGGATCAGGAAAGGTTTATAAAAACATTCGAACGGGTACAACATTTGCGATCTTTCTATGTACTTTAGGTATTGGTACATTATATTTATCAGATACATCGCTAGGTTATATTGCTGCGGATATTCGCAGTAATTCTAGTCAGTGGACGACTCAAACATTACAAGATGGTTCACAAATCATTCTTCGCGGTAAAAGTGCGGTCAATATTGATTTTAAGACGAACCAAAGAGTGGTTGAGCTGGTGCAAGGAGAAATTTTTGTTGATGTTGCTAAAGATCAGCATCGACCTTTTATTGTCAAAACATCTCATGGACAAATACAGGCACTTGGAACAGCTTTTAGTGTTGCGTATCAACCAGAGATAACAGCATTAAAAATGCTACATTCAAAAGTTCAAGTGCGAGCCAAACCATCTAAGAAAACACCTGTAAATAAAGTCAATCAAGCAATAGTGGAAGCAGGACAAGCGATTGGAATAGATCAAAATGGTTTAACGCCAATTTCAATACTAAATCGCTATAATGAGCAGCAAAAGTGGAATAAACATCAACTGATGGTTGAAGATCTACCACTGAATCAGGTGCTGAAAGCCTTGGATCAGAACTACAAAGGAAAAATTATTTTTAATGATTCAGCACTGAGCAAGATACAAGTCAATGCTGTATTACCACTAGACCAAACACAAGACGCACTTAAACTGATCGGCGCAGTTTTTCCTCAATTAAAAATATATCAAATTACGCCTTATGTGATTTTTGTGACGACTTAGCAAATTTTTTGAATTATTTGGTTCCACTTTTTCCTTACTTGTTCGTCATAGTAAATAGAAGCAATAAATTTGGATCATTTTAATTGTTTATATTGAATGATTCTTATTTCTATTTACTGGGGTGTGTAATGGAAAACTTGGGAAATGGCCAGCAACAGAGAAACAGTCTGTTTCAACTATCAAAGCTTGCGCTTGCAATCTATACCGTGGGAATCGGGAGTATAGCCCTACCGTTACATTCTGCATATGCAGCAACGACAAATGCCAAATCTTATAATATTTCAGCAGGAACATTGGCAAATGTGTTAAATCAATTTGCAGAACAATCGGGCACTTCGATTGCAATCGATGCACATCTATTAAAAGGCAAAAATAGTACTGGCTTAAAAGGAAGTTACTCCATAGAGCAAGGCTTTCAACATATTCTCATGAACACAGAATTTTATGCTGTGAAAGTTGGGCAAGGCTATACACTTACAAAAAAAGCACCACCATTAACAGCCAATCAAGCTGCTTCAGTTTCTCCTATGAGTGATCAGCGCGATTCAATGAACGAAGCCTCAGCTCGTTTAGCTCCCATCGTTGTCTACGGTCAAGAAGATCGTGATACACAAGGTTATAACAAGGTTTATGACGCAAATCATTCTTCCGTGTATGCAGGTAAAGAATATGTAGAGCGTTTTAAAGGTACAAATCCTGCTGATGTATTACAAGGTATGGTCGGGGTGTATAGTGGTGATGCTAGGAATAGCGGAGCACTTGATCCAAGTGTTCGCGGTGTGCAAGGTGTTGGTAGAGTACCATTAACGATTGATGGAACAGAGCAATCGGTCGCTGTTTGGCGAGGGTATAACGGTGTTAACAATCGGAACTATATTGATCCGAACTTGATTGCTGGGATCGAGGTCATCAAAGGACCTTCACTAGAACGTAATGCCACAACATCTGTGGGTGGTGGGGTGTTAGTTAAAACACTTGAAGCTGATGATATTGTTCGCGCAGGAAAAACCTTTGGTGCTGAATTAAAAGTAGAAGGCTCAACCAATTCAATAGATCCATCGCTACCCGACATGAGTAAAGTAGGTCGTGATTATAGTGAGACAACACCATGGATTGAAATAGATCGCGCCCGATATGATCCTGATATTTACAAGAAAAATAGAACCCGAAAAGATAACTCTAATTTCTCTGGCGATGATTTGGCTGGTCGACTCGCACTGGCAATGAAACAAGATCAATTCGATTTATTGGCTGTTTATGCTGTTCGTGAACGTGGCAATTATTTTTCAGGAACACACGGTGCGGGTTATTACAAGCGTGCTGAACCCAATAATGACAATTTCGATTTTATTCCATATTTTGCACATGCTTACAAACCGGGTGATGAAGTCCCAAATACATCTAGCCAGATGGAATCTTGGCTTTTCAAAGGAACCTATCGACCTACAGATTTCCAAACCTTAAAACTCACTTATCGAGATACTAAAAATAAATTTGGCGAAATCATGCCATCTCGTATTCAATGGGGAATAACGCCTGATTTGGGTGTACCTCAATGGCCGCTTAGTGATATCCGTTCAAAAGCTTACAGTTTGGAATACAAATTTAAACCTGAAAGCAATCAGTGGGTCGATTTTTATGCCAATGTTTGGCAAACCGATACTGAAAGTCAGACTTATACTCGTGGTGGCTGGCCAACCACGATAGACTTTCGTGATAACAAAATTATTAATACCGCAGTCAGTCATTCAGATAATACCCGTAAGGGCATTACAGTGAGCAATAAAGCACATTTAACTGATCAACTCGATTTGACGCTGGGTGGAAGTTTCTTAAAAGAAAAGCTGACATCTGATGATGTCTATGGTGATCATGGTTCAAGCTATTCCTTATACCAAGCTTTACCGCGTGCTGGACGACGTGAAGAGAAAACTTTTGATTTTAATTTTAATTATCGTCCCTTGTCTTGGTTAAGCTTCGATGCGGGTATGCGTTACCGCTCTTATTGGGCTTTTGATGACTTCTTAAATAAATCGATACGCGATGGGGTTGATCCTACGCTAAATCCATTATTTACCAAGAAAAATAGACTCAAAGAATATAGTTTTGAATATCGAACTATGCCTGAAAGTTATGATGCTCAGCAGCAGCGCATGATCAACCTACTATCGCAACGCTATGCAACGAGCAATCCTGATTGGGATGGTCGCTTAGAGACTGTACCTGCATCAGAGACAAATTTATATAGCCGAATTTGGTCACAAATCAATACGTTGACATGGAAAGCAGATCCAAATGGTCATTTGGCTTTGGCTGACAACATTTTGGATCAACTGAACGCTTTAGATCAGAAATATGTAGTAATCGGAAATGGCTTTAAGCCCGCTGTAATTGAACAAGTTCCAATTGAATCTGTAAACAAAGTTAAAGATAGCGGTTGGGCGCCTCAGTTAAGTGCAGCGATTCAACTGACCGAAAATAACCGACTCTATGCACGATATGCTGAAGAATATCGTTTGCCGAGTTTATTTGAAAGCACTGTCGGTTTTTCAGCAATGATGCCTTATCAAGCTGTTAAACCTGAACATGCTTTTAACTATGAAGTGGGTTATGTCTATGATATGCGTGACTGGTTCAGTTCAGCACGCAATGCTGACTTTAAGCTGGCGTATTACTACAACAAGACCAAAAACGTGATTGAGCGAAATCAAAATCTGATTTTTACCAACATGGATGAGCAAAAACTTGCAGGTTTAGAACTGCAAAGCCGTTTTGACAATGGTGCTTTCTTCATGGACTTAAGTTTGGCTTATAACCTCAAAAATGAAGTCTGTGATAGCAATAGTGCAATTGACAGGATGATCAATAGTGGCACTGTACAAACAGATCATGGCATTCAATTCCGTGATGCTTACCAACGCTGCGTCGATGACGGCTTTCCAAATGGTTATCTGGTGACAATGTCTACACCAGAACTCAGCGCACATGCATTGTTCGGCGCACGTTTCTTTGATGAAGCGCTTGAACTTGGGGCACGTGCAACTTTCTATAAAGCTTATGAAAGCCCGCTGCGTAAAAACAATGATGATAGCGTCAATAAAGGCTATTACCTCAATGTTCCTTTGGCGTGGGACGATACATGGATTTTTGATGCTTATGCACGTTATCAAGTAGATACCTATAACACCGTAGAGTTTGTAGGAAATAATCTTTCAAACCAATTTTATATCGATCCGCTTACTCGGAGTGCGATGGCCGCACCTGGTCGTACCCTTAAAATCAGTTGGACCACTAAGTTTTAACTCAGAATTTAATTCCTGCTTTTGGTGAGTTGGGATTAGATAGGCGTAAATAATAGATTTGAATGATTATTATTTACATAACTAAAAAGCAGTTTTATAGATTCAACTGCTCATACAACGACATGATAGCGATAACGTTATCCTTATTGAAACAATAACTTATCTTCAAATAAATGGAGTAACAATAAATGAAAATCTCTCAACTGTTCATCGGTCTAGTCGCATGTTCTGCTGTATTTTCTCATGCAGCTATTGATGGTGCTTCTAGCAATGAAGCAAACATCAGAATCAGCGCGGCTGCAAATGCTAGCCATCCAGACGGTGTAGCAGCCATATCTATAGAAGCGGCAGGCGCACCATACAATGCATTTACAGGTTTTAGTTCATTAAAAGGCTTGGCACAAGCATTTGCTGCACAAGGTACCAGTAATACCAATGTCACGGTGGGTAGCAAGAGCTTCAATATTTCGCACATTCCTGTATCGGCTATGCCACCTTCACATAGTGCTTTAGGTAACTTTAATTTTGGTCAGGTGGGTACGCAGGAAGTATATTTTGGTGAGTGGTGGAAGGCTGGCGATACAGCAGCGAGTGCGAGCCATACGGTTTATTATGCGGGTGACAATAGCAATACCACCGTACCAACAGCAGGTACTGCAACTTATACCGTTGCAGGGATTAATGGATCTGCGACGAATCTGTTAACTGGTAATTTCACTGCGAATTTTGGTACAGGGACGCTTGAAGGTTCTTTAAATGGAACAGGTACAGCGGTTTCAAACTTAACATTGAATGGTGTGACATTTAATCCAGGTACTGCTGAGTTTGCTGGTGCAGCAAGCGCCAATGGTACAGCTGGGTTAAATAATACAGGTATTGTCCAAGGACATTTCTTTGGTGCAAATGCTGCGGCTTTGGCAGGTATCGCCGAGTTTAATAACGCATCTTATAACACTGCATTTGGCGGTGCGAAAAACTAATCGTGGCGAGAGGAATCTACATCTGTAGGTTCCTTTTGTTTTTTATGCATTGATGATTTTACATTTTGGTTTGCGGTTGATATGAAACGAACATTGCTGTGTTGCTTGGCTTTATGGGGAAATACATCACTCTATGCGGATGATGAGACTCAACTTCGCCTAAATCAGAGCCTAGATCAGCAGTTATTACAACAACAGCGTTCACTTCAAGCACAAGGTACGATTCGGAGCACTGAAAAGTTACCTGAACTCCAAATCAATGGAAAAGTCTATGTCGTAGAGAAGAACCAAGATGATCTAGCCAAAGCGCTATATCTAGCGGTTATGCAAAAACACTGGGTAAATGTTCAAATTTATTTAGTGCATTATCAAAGCTATCCTGAGTATGATCAGGCTTTAACTAATTTCGCTGAAGGTGCATTGGCACGTGCTCAGGGACAACTAAAACTGGCTGAACAAAAATTCCAAAGCAGTTTAAACAAACAACCGAACAATCTGATTTGTGAACTCGAGTTAGCGCGTGTGCTGTTTGAACAACAGAAGAACAAAGAGGCAGCACACCTTTTTATAACGATTCAAAATAAATTAGAACAAAGTGATCACAGTGTCATTCCACCAGAAGTACAAAAAACGGTTCAGCTTTTCGTCAAAGCGTTTGCTCAACGAGATGCATGGCAAGGTTCTATTGCTATAGGTCCGACTTATGCGAGCAATCTAAACAGTTCATCAGAACAAAGCAAAACTTGGACGCTGTATGGCATGGATAAAGATGGCAACATTATCCCAGCTCAAATTACACGAGGAAGTCCAAAAGCAGTTTCAGCAAATGGTATAGATTATGACGCAAGCCTGATCAAACGTTTTTCCATCAAAGAAAATCATGGTGTTGCACTACGTGCTCTAGCTTATGGACAGTCCTACGATAACCAAAGCAATTATAACGAATCCACCCTCAACGTAAATGCAGGTTATAGCTATTACGATTTAAAAAACCAAATTAATTTCAGTCCACTATTTGAACACAAACGTTATGGCAACGAGAGTTTATACGATGCTTGGGGCGGGCGGATTGAATGGATGCGATTTATTTCAGGCGATAAAGCACTCAAACTTGAAGCAGAAATTAAAGATTTTGATTATCACACCTATAAAACACTCAATGGGCAAGAGCGTTCGGTACTGGCGACTTTTTGGAAAATTTTACTAGAACAATGGACATTCTTTGGTGGACTGGATGTCCTTGATCGTTCGACACAAGAACAATATATCGCGGCTTACCAGCAACAAGGAATTCGTCTAGGTATAAGTAAACCATGGAGTATTGGAATTCATACAACATTATTAAGTACTTATCGTTGGCGACAATTTGATAAATACGCAAAGGTTTATGAAGCAAGACGACATGATTTTGAACAAAATTATACGTTTGTTGTGCAAATGCCACGCTTCAAATTTTATGGCGTAACACCGAATTTAACGTATCGTTATAACCACAATGATAGCAATGTGGATTGGTTGTACACTTATGACAAGCACAATGTCAGCCTGAAACTCGAACACCGTTTCTAGGAGAGGCTGATGAAATTAAAAAATCTATCTCCGAGTTATAAACAACAATCTCCTCGTTTCTCTGAATTGCATCCTCATCATTTCGGGAAATGGGGCGTTGTAGGTACGGTCATGCTTTTGCATATTGCAGCATTGTGGTTGCTCAGCCATCTGATAGAACCGTATACATTGGATAGCGCACCTAAAGTGAATGCATTAAAAGTGCATTTCGTTTCATTGTCCAGTGCCGAACAATCATCACCACGATCGTCTGGACAAAGTGCTGTTGCAATCAAGTCAGAGAAGCAAAAACGAAGCGTATCAGAGAGTTCAAATGCAACTGTATCATCCAAACCCGCCGCAAATACTCGCACACTGAGCAGCACACATGCTGATCGTGTGATATCAGATAGCCAGCCAAAACATAATCATAAAAATGAGCAAGCTACCCCAACTCAAATATCTGAAGATTCAGGGCCATCCCTGAATAAAGATCTAACGATAAAAACAAAACAGATCGAACAACAGCTCACATTGGAGCAAAACCCAAATGTATCAAAACCACAAGGAGAGAGCCATTCCAACGCTGGTGGAGTGATGACACCCGCGACACAACAGGAACTTGCACGTGCTCCAGATAGCCAAGTCGCCCCAAATGAACCATTACAAGTGAGTCGTGTAGATGTATTAAGTTTTGCAAAACTAAGCTATGAGGATCGTGAACTAAAACAACAAGATCGTACTGTTGAACTTCGTATACGTATTAATGAAAACGGTCAGGCGACAGATATTCAACTACAACAAAGCTCAGGCATCAGCAGCTTGGATCAACGTGTCATACAAGCTGCACTTAAATCAAAATTTAAACCTTATCAAGTGAACGGTCGAGCAGTGGCCGTGGTCGTGGACTTCCCAGTCCAACTTAAACTCAGTCGGAATCGTTGAACCATCCATGCTATCTATTTTTAGGAGAAAGAAAATGAATGCAGCAACAGAACAGATGATTGCTAATCAATTGTCCCAACGTTTAAAACATGAAACCGCAACTGAACATGAACGTATGCACAAATTGATGGCTGAAGCAGCGGTATTTTCGAGTAAAGAGCGATATACACAATTCACCTTGTCACAATACTACTTTCAGAAAGAGATTGAACATCTTTTCGAAAAGCAAGGCGTGGCGGAACTCATTCCGGATTTAGGGATTCGTGGACGTTCGCAACAAGCACTGGCAGATTTGCAAGACTTGGGACTAGTACCAAAAGGTGAACCTTTACAAAGTAAAAATGTCGAAATACCTGAAGCATTAGGTTGGATCTACGTTTCGGAGGGTTCAACTTTAGGTGCAGCCTTTTTATTTAAAGAAGCACAAAAGCATTTAGGTTTTTCTGAAACTTTTGCTGCTCGAAATCTTGCTGCCTATCCCGAAGGACGTGCCAAAGTATGGAAACGCTTTGTACAGGCTTTAGATGAAGCAGGCTTTGATCAATCTCAACAAGACCGTGTGATCCAAGGCGCTTTAGATGCTTTTGGTTATTTTGGTGATGCACTCAATCGATTGGATGAAATGCACTAAATCTTTGAGAAGCAATTTTTATTTATCCAGATTGGGGAAATACACAGCAAAGATTAGAAAATTCTTAAAGCACTTAACTCATCAAACTATGCCTAACTGAGTATGAAACATATGGATCACACAGAGAATAAGTTAAATATGGAACTAACCTCCGCACCATCACCAGAAAATAAAGTCGCACGTTCGATTTGGTGGCGCATGTTATTTATATGTCTCGCTTGGTTATGCATTGCTTTGGGAGTGCTCGGGATTTTTATTCCCGGTTTACCAACCGTCGATTTTATTTTATTGGCGGTCTTCTTTGCGGCGAGGGGATCAGAAAAGCTTCATCAATGGTTATTAAATCATCGCTTTGTCGGTCCTATTATAAAAGAATGGAGGGAAAATCGTCGCATACCTAAAAAAGCAAAATATATGTCAACGGTGAGTATGAGTGTCGCTGCAGGTCTTATGATCTGGACCATTCCGCATCCTTGGGTGGTATATCCTCTCATTGCATGTATGGCTGTAGTCTTGATCTGGATGTGGAGCAAATAGTTTATGTCGATCTGTACATACTGAATGCATAAAATTGAATCATTTACTTGTGATAATAATTATCATTATTGTTATTTTTATTAGTTTTGTGTATGCTCCAAGCAATTTTTTAATCATAGATTAAGGTGGGGATGATCCTGAATAGTCGTCACCACTATTGGTATCGTTATGACTATTGAAGCATCAATTCCCTTCGTCGCCACTAAGACCATCTCCAAAAAGACTATTCAACGATCAGCGTTAATTAAATATCGTTTGATGGTCTTATCTCGCTTTGTCTTAGCAATTTTTGGTGGTTATTACTTTTCAGCGATCACAGCAATGCTGATTGTATTTTTATTTCCGACTGAACCTTTAAAAGCAAATGCGGTCTTAAGCGTCACCATGCTGGCTTTTATCATTCATTGTGCTTTGTTCATTTGGGTCTTTATGGTCAATTCAACGCTTAAAGTCTGGCTCTCTGTAGTACTGCCGAGTGTATTGATGACACTGATCTATTTATCGTTACAAGGATGACATCATGCGTGTTGATGGTAAAAATGAGGGACCACGCCAATCGATGTCTTGGCTGCATACTTGGGCGAGTTTACTGTTAGGTTGGTTGTTATATGCAGTATTTTTAACAGGAACGTTGAGCTTCTTCCAAAATGAAATTACTGTTTGGATGAAACCAGAGCTACACCAATCTGTGAATACAGTTTCACAGCAACAACAACTTAGCCATGCCTTGGCATATTTGAATCAGAAAGGTCAAAATGCCGAGAGTTGGAATATTCGTTTTGCCAATGAAAGACAACCCGCCATTATGCTGAATATCCGCCAAGCCGGTGAAGAACGACGACGTGGTGGAGAGATTTACTTAGATACTCAAACAGGCCAAGAGATTAAGGCGAGAGAAACTAGAGGTGGAGCTTTTCTCTATCGTTTCCATTTTGAGCTATATGGCATGCCGCGTATTTGGGGACGCTGGATTGTCGGTATCGCAACACTACTGATGTTTGTCGCTATCATTAGCGGGATTATCACGCATAAAAAGATTTTCAAAGATTTCTTTACTTTCCGACCTGCCAAAGGGCAACGTTCTTGGCTGGATGCGCATAATGCGACGGCGGTTTTTGCTTTACCTTTTCACATCATGATTACTTTTAGTGGTTTATTGCTGCTGATGCATTTGTTTATGCCTTGGGCGATGAATACACATTATGGCGATGTGCGCAGTTTCTATCAGATTCTCAATCAACCTGTTGCTCAAACACCTGAACAAGCCCGTTTACTGGAAGAACAAAAACAAAAAGGGTTGCTGACAGGACGAGGAAATCGTGGCGGTGGTCGTGTTGAATCAGTGCAAGAAAATAAGCCTGTTGAGGCTGCGGAAATGGTTAATTTAACTGCGCTGACACAATCTGTTCAACACAGTTGGTTAAACAATCCCATCTCTTCGATCAGGGTCAATAAACCCAATACGGTAGAAGCCGAAATACAATATAACGCTACACGTACCACAACGTTAATGGATCGAGAAAGTATCCCGTCATTAAAATTCAATGCGGTAACTGGTCGAGAAATAGATGAGGCGAAGCCTGTCAATTCAACTCCAAAAGCGATTTATACCTTAGTGACATGGCTTCATATGGCACATGGCGTAGATTCAGTTTTACGTTGGTTGTTATTTTTATCAGGTGTGTTAGGTACGATGATGATCGCATCTGGACTTATTCTATGGGTGGTTAAACGCGCACCAGATGTTCAAAAGTTGGGCTACAAACCTGTCGGGCATCGTGTAGTTGAAGTATTAAATATTGCAGCGATTACAGGATTACCAATTGCTTGTGCTTCATATTTCTTTGCCAATCGACTGATTCCAGCTCAAATTATTGAACGTTCACCCATTGAAATTAAGGTATTTTTTATCACTTGGTTGTTGTGTTTAGTCCATGCCGCAATTCGTCAACATCGTCCTGCATGGTTGGATCAACTCGCTTTGGCTGCGGTCATGTTTTTATTGATTCCAATACTCAATGTCTTAACTGGAGGTATGCCACTCTGGAAAAGTATCTATCTTGGTCAATGGATGATTGCAAGTTTTGATCTGGTATCGATCACTTTAGGACTGATCTTTATTTACGCTTACTACAAGCTAAAACGTTATCAAGGCTTACCGATCAAGAAAAAAGCGCAGCCTAAAAACAAGAATGCACAGGAGTCTATAGAATGACTGCTTTGCTACTATGGTGTGTTTGTGTGGTTGGATTGTCGAGTCTGGCTTGTACGATGGCGAAGCACCAACGTGAGATTTTCTCAAGCCCAGTCAGTCAACGAAATTGTCGTTTATTTCAAATTGTAGGTTGGGGCTTGCTGATTGTATCTGCGGGATTCACTGCATACTTTAAAGGCATTTCAATTGGACTTTCAGAATGGTTAGGGTGCATTAGCTTTGCAGCTTTGGCGGTCGGATTGTTATTGACCTATTCGCCTAAAAAGATATTAAAAGTGAATGCTGTAGTTGCAGTGCTATTTCTGATTTTATTGGTTATACACTTGATATAGTATGTAATTCTGCATTTTCATAAACAAAGCGTTAAGAGCTAAACTCTTAACGCTTTGAATTTTCTTTTATAAAGTCGTCATATCAACTTTATTGCTATTTCCTTATTTTTTTAGTGCTAAAGATAACTCATCCCAACGTTGCATCGCTGTTTGCATGGCTTGTGCTTTGATATGACCAAAGCCACGTACTTCTACTGGTAACTGAGCAATTTCCTCAGCGACAGTTAAGTCATACTGTTCAGGTGATGCAATTAATGCTTCAACAAATGTGATATAACGATCACGCCAAGCTTGTTCACGTCTGCGTTCTTCATGACGTGCAAATGGATCGAGGAAGGTTTCCCGAAGCAACTGCAAACGAGCCAGCAACATCATTGGAAAACGAATCCAATATCCGAAAGCACGCTTACTAATATTTTGATCAGCACCTAAAGTCGGTGGAGCAAGATGGTAAGTTAAGCGTAAGCCTTTACCAAAATGGGTTTCAATCGACTCTTTGAATTTTTTACCGGTTAAAAGACGAGCGACTTCATATTCATCTTTATAAGCCATCACACGATACAGTTGTGTCGCAATCGTCACGGTCAATTCCTCTGGTAATGTTTTCGATGCTTGTTCAACTAAACGACGATACTTCATCGCATAGGCTTCATTCCAATAGTCAACCAAACGTGCTGAACGATCCTCGATTAATTCAGCCAATGTTTCAGGCTTTTTAGTTTTTTGAATGGCTGCAAGCAATCGTGGCGCTAAACTTGGATCACTCGCAAGATGGCACCCAATTCGGAAAGCTTCGAGATTCTTTTCTACGGCAGTGCCATTGAGTTGAATCGCTTTTTCAATGCTTTGACGTAATAGCGGTATACGACCTGATTGCCATGCCATACCAAGTAATAGTTGATTGGTAAAGATTGCATCACCCAGTACTAAAGTTGCGATACGTGTCGCAGATAGTGATACTAGTGTGCCTTTGCGGGTACGACCACGTAGACGATCAACTAAGTCACTGATAGGCGCATACCAGTCACGAGAGTCTATAAAGTCTGATGTCGGTGAAGCATCTTCATTCACAATCACCACCGCATTTTCTTTTAAGCGAGAAAGTGCAGCACTACTACCGGCCACCACGGCATCTGCACCGATTAAAAGATCACATTGACCCGCTGGAATCTTGGTTGAAGAAATATGCTCATCTGAATTTGCGACTTGGATATAGGAATAAACCGTACCGCCTTTTTGAGCCAGTCCGGCCATATCCATCACACGTGTTGCTTTACCTTCAAGATGTGCTGCCATACCGAGTAGGGCACCAATCGTCACCACACCTGTACCACCAACACCACCTACCATAATACGATTTGGTACATCATCAAGTACTGGAATGATTGGTGTTTCAGGCCAACCTGCAGCAATACCTTCAAATTTTTCAGGACGTTTCATGTCGCGGGTATGTACCGTGACAAAACTTGGACAGAAACCGTCAACACAAGAAAAATCTTTGTTACACGTGCTTTGATTAATCTGGCGTTTTGGTCCTAATGCAGTTTCTACAGTTTCAATGGATAAACAATTCGATTTTTTAGAACAATCACCACAGCTTTCACATATATCGGTATTGATATAGATACGTTCTGCTGGATCAGGATAGGCATCACGTTTACGGCGACGACGTTTTTCGCTGGCACAAGTTTGTACGTAAATTAAAGCAGTAACCCCTGACGTTTCGCGCAATTGACGTTGAATCGCATCCAATTCATTTCGATGATGAATTTCTACATTTGCTGCAATTCCTTCTTCTGCATGAATCAGTTCAGGTTCATCCGTCACAATGACTTGTTTTTTTATCCCTTCCGCTGCTAACTGGCGGGTTAATTGAGCGACACTCAAGTGACCATCGACATGTTGTCCACCTGTCATGGCAACCGCATCGTTATAAAGGATTTTGTAAGTAATATTCACTTTAGCGGCGATCGCTTGGCGAATGGCAAGATAACCTGAATGGAAATAGGTCCCATCACCAAGATTTGCAAATATATGTTTTTCATTGGTGAAAGGAGATGCACCAACCCAACTCACACCTTCACCGCCCATCTGAGAGAAGGTTTCTGTGCCGCGATCAAGTGAAACCGCAATATAGTGACAACCAATACCACCAAGCGCACGACTTCCTTCAGGAAGGACGGTTGAGGTGTTGTGTGGGCAACCGCTACAGAAATAAGGTTTGCGCTCTGCGAGATCAGTTACACTGTGAGACGCTTGTTCTGCTTTAAGTAATAAGTCTGCTTTATTTTGAATTTGTGTTCTTAACGCTTCTGGTAAATCAAGGCCTAAGAATCGAGTTGCAAGCATTTTAGCAATCGGTTCAGGCTGGAATTCATAATGTCCAATGAGTGGTGCTTCTTCAACTGAGGTACTCCATTCACCTTTTCCATCACAGGCTTTACCAATGACTCGAGGACGTTGATCATCTGGGAGGGAATAGAGCTCATCTTTGATCTGTGCTTCAAGGATCGGTCGTTTTTCTTCGACCACGATCAGCTCTTGTAAGCCTTGTGCAAATTCACGGATACCTTGAGGTTCTAACGGCCAAATCAATTCAACTTGATAAACACGTAATCCGAGTTGTTCTGCTGTTTCACCTTCAATTCCTAAAATACGTAATGCCTCAATGGTATCTAAATAGGCTTTGCCACTAGCAGCGATACCAATCCGAGCATTTTCACATGGCAAAGTCACACGGTTCAATTTATTGGCGCGTGCATAGGCCAAAACAGCAGGTAGGCGATATTTATACAGTCGTTCTTCTTGTTGGATACCATGATCTGGCCAACGGATATTGACACCACCCTCAGGAAATTCGACATCTTCTGGAATAATGGGGGTTACACGGTCTAGGCTGACCTTGACTGACGCCGATGTTTCAACAATTTCACTGACCAATTTCATTGAGGTCCAAACACCTGCAAAACGAGACATGGCAACGGCATGTACGCCAAGATCTAAAATATGTTGCACCGATGTTGGATAGAAAATTGGAATCCCGCAGCCAATCATGACATGTTCTGATTGATGTGGAACTGTCGAAGATTTACAGGAATGATCATCACCAAATAAGGCAACAACACCGCCATGCTCGGCTGTACCTGCGAGATTGGCATGGCGAAGTACATCACCAGAACGATCGACACCAGGACCTTTGCCATACCACCAAGAGGTCACACCATCATATTTACCTTGTCCAGCAAGGTTAGCCTGTTGTGTACCCCAAATGGCGGTTGCAGCTAGGTCTTCATTTACTCCGGGTTGAAAGACTACATGATGGTCTTTAAGCAATCCATCGATTTGCCAAAGGAAACTATCGTAATTACCTACAGGTGAACCGCGATAACCTGAAATAAAACCTGCAGTTTGATAACCTTGTAAAGTATCCCGACGTGTTTGGGCGAGTGGTAAACGAACCAATGCCTGTATTCCCGTCATATATGCAGTACCGTCATCACTTATATATTTATCGTCAAGTGATACATCCTTTGTAGCGATCATTCTTGGAGTAAATTTTGTCGCTATATTCATTTATGTCTCCTTAGTATTGTGGTCGTTCGTGCGACTTTCTTTTCTCAACATCCGAGTTGAAGTTTGGAGCAATTGACATACAAAAAATTAAAATGGGCTTAGCGTCTAAAACAGAGGGCTGGCTCAATGTATGTACATATTTACCATTGTGGATGATCTAAACTGGTGCAACAATGCGTAATTTAGGAAAAGATATTTACGTTATGCGCAAAAATCACGAGGGTGGACTGTTACATGCCATGCATGCTTTCCTGAAAGTGATTGACAGTGGAAGTTTTACGGCAGCAGCAGAACAGATGGATTTGACCACAGCACAGGTGTCACGTCTGATTAGCGAATTAGAAACGCGTTTGGGTGTAAAGTTGTTGCAACGTTCAACTCGACAGCATGCATTGACCGATATTGGTGCAACCTATGCGGAACGCTGTCGTCAAGTACTTTCAATCATAGAAGAGGCCGAAGCAGAGGCAACAGGGACTGCTGCAAAACCCAAAGGTCGATTACGTATCCAGAGTATGGCCAGTTTTGGACATTATTATGTTGCACCTGTAATGGCTGAATTCTGCCAAACTTATCCAGATCTCACGGTTGAATATCGCACATCGCAAAATGCGCCAGATCTTTTAGCCAAAGGGATTGATGTTAGTTTGTATTTAACAGAGTCTTTGACTGATTCAAGATTTGTTGCTCGTCGAATCGGTAGCATTTTTTCTGTTTTATGTGCTTCACCCGCTTATTTACAAAAACATGGCATTCCTCAGTCACCAGATGAGTTACATGATCACGCGTGTTTGCGTTTGGTGAATCCATCCATCACACCACAATGGCACCTCGTCGGTGAAAATAGCTGTTCCTATCAAATTGATATTTCAGGACAGTTAATCGCAGATACACCTGAACTCTTGTTAGATATGGTGCAACAAGATATGGGAATTGCACTATTGCCTATGTTTGCTGTGATTGATGCGGTTCGGGCTGGACACTTATGTCACATTTTGCCAGCTTGGCGCTCTCCGGATATTGGTGTTTATACCTTATTGCCTTCACGGCACTTTATCGATGCGAAAACACGTGCATGGTTAAATTGGGTAGAGCAATATATCGCACCAAAAATAGAACAGGATACTTCTTATTTTTATCAATTAACCCATCGTGAATAGGACTTTTAAAAAACAAAATAACTGTAATAAATCATCCACAATAATAATTTTAAATGCTCCTTCAAACTAAATTTGCGGAGCATTTGGGATCAGTGAATTTATTTATGCACATGACTGCTGAAGATAAGTATTTGCATAATTTGATAAGTTTTTTCGGTTCAATGTCTGATTGATATTTTGGCTAGCCAACATCAATTTTTCGAGATGAATGCCTGTTTCATATCCAATGTGAGACAGTAAATAATACAAGTCCTCAGTTGCAACATTCCCTGATGAGCCTTTGGCATAAGGACAACCACCCAGTCCAGCAAGCGAAGAATCAAAGACTCGAATACCTTGCTGTAAAGATTGATAGATATTGGCGATTGCCATGCCATAAGTATTATGAAAGTGTCCTGCCAAAATCTTGCTATCCAGTTCTGCTAAGCATGCTTGCCAAACTTTCTGCACTCGATCTGGTGTTGCTGTCCCAATGGTTTCACCCAATGAAATCTCATAACATCCCATGTCATGCAGCCGTTTGACGACATTCACGACTTGTTTGGGATCGATTGCACCTTCGTAAGGACAGTCCACCATACAAGAGACATAACCACGTACACGAACATTGTTTGCTTGCGCCGCTTTGAAAATTTCAGAGAATCGTTCTAAGCTTTCATCGATCGAGCAGTTGATATTCTTTCGAGTAAAACTCTCAGAAGCTGCGGTAAAGACCGCAACCTCTTTACATCCAACTGCTAGAGCGGCTTCGAAGCCTTTAAGATTAGGCGTGAGCAAGCTCAAATTTAAATCATTGCGTTGTGGCAACAATTTAAATAACTCATCGCTCTGCGCCATTTGTGGTACCCATTTGGCTGATACACATGAACCCACTTCAATAGACTTTAAACCTGCATCAATTAAATCATTGATAAAACTCAATCGCTGCTCAATGCTTAAAGCTTGTTTCTCGTTTTGCAAACCATCACGAGGTCCAACTTCTACAATCTTTACATAGTCACTCATGCAACTTCCTCCTCAGCAGCTTGGAAGTCCACAAGTTCATCGCCAGCTTTGACTTGATCACCCACTTGGAAATAGGCATCTAAAATGACACCATCTTTTGGAGCACGAATGGTATATTCCATTTTCATCGCTTCAAGCGTCAAAAGCACATCATCTTTCTTCACGGTGTGATTTGCGCCTACAAGTAATTGTGTCACCACACCTGGCATCGGTGCTTTGAGATGTCCTTGCTCAGATTGACCATCAGTTTGATTATAATCCTGATGTAAGTAGCTAAACTTATAACTTTGTCCAGCGTTGAACAGGGTAATGCCTTGCACACCTCGGTTAAAGGCAAGTTTTTGCTGAATTCCACCAATTTGAATATTTGCACTGTGCTGATCAGCCAATTGACCTGTAATGTGATAGTTTTGACCGTTAAATTCTGCATTAAATCCTTGTTCAGCAGCAGAAAACTTAATTTGAATATTTTGGTTTAAATAATTCAATTTAATGCTGTGTTGATATGTGACATTACTACGCCATAAGGGTTGTGCTAGCCACAGTTGTTTTTGTGTTGATTGGTTATTTTGCATTTGGCTTAGAAATTCAATAAATGCAGTCGCAACAACAAACTCAGGTTTTATATTCGCTGGACTAAACAAAAATTGTTCTTCACGTTGGATTAGATTCGTGTCCAACTTTGCTTGTTTGAACGAATCACAACGTACAATCTTTTCCAAAAAGGCAATGTTATTGCCTAAACCATCGACATGGAATTGACTAAGCGCGTGTTGCATTTGAATCAAAGCAGCTTCACGGTTTTTACCCCATACGATCAATTTGGCAATCATTGGGTCATAGAAAGTGGTAATTTCATCACCTTCAACAATGCCACTGTCTACACGCACATATTGGTTTTGTGTTGGGTAGCGTAGATAGTCAATTTTACCAATCGCAGGTAAAAAGCCTTTTTCTGGTTCTTCGGCATAAATACGTGCTTCGAGGGCGTGCCCATGAATTTTTAATTCATGTTGCAGTTTTGGTAATGGCTCACCATAGGCAACTCGTAATTGCCATTCTACTAAGTCCTCTCCAGTAATCATTTCAGTCACAGGATGTTCGACTTGTAAGCGTGTGTTCATTTCCATGAAATACGCCGTACCGTCTTGTTCAACAATAAACTCAACCGTACCTGCACCGACATAATTTACCGCACGCGCAGCATCGATTGCAGCTTGACGCATCGCATCGAGCTTTTCGCTTGGCATTTGCGGAGCAGGGGCTTCCTCAAGTACTTTTTGATGACGACGTTGAACAGAACAATCCCGTTCAAATAAATGTACATAGTTGCCATGTGTGTCGCCAAATACCTGTACTTCGATATGACGTGGTTGAATCACATAACGTTCAATCAGTACATCATCATTACCAAAACTCGATTTGGCTTCACGTTTACACGATGCAAGAGAATGTAGAAAATCTTCGCTACGTTCCACTAGACTCATGCCTTTACCACCACCGCCAGCACTGGCTTTGATCAATACAGGATAGCCAATACGATCTGCTTGTTGTTTTAAAAATTCAGCATCTTGATTGGTACCGTGATAGCCCGGTGTTAGAGGTACACCTGCTTTTTCCATCAAAGCTTTAGAGGTAGCTTTCAAGCCCATCGCTAAAATGGCATCGACTGGAGGACCAATGAAGCAAATATTATGCTGTTGGCAAGCTAAGGCAAATTGATCGTTTTCCGAAAGAAAACCATAACCAGGATGAATCGCTTGGCTTCCCGTATCAATCGCCGCTTGAATAATACGATCAGCTTGTAAATAACTTTGTGTTGCAGGAGATTGACCAATATAAATCGCTTCATCAGCAAGTTTAACGTGTTGGGCATGAGCGTCTGCATCTGAATAAACCGCAACCGTTGCAATACCTAATTTTTTAGCAGTACGAATCACACGGCAAGCAATCTCACCACGGTTCGCAATTAAAATCTTTTCAAACATGTTGATCATCCTTAATTGTTGTTATTGGAATTTGAAGTCCACGCAGGGGCTTGCTTACTTAAGAAAGCAGTTAAGCCTTCTTTTGCCTCACTGCCTTGACGGACTTGTGCGATGTGTTGAGCAGTTTGTCGAAGTAATTCATTATTCATACTTTGATTGCTGACCATTTGAATCAGTTGCTTAGATGCTGCTTGGGCATGTGGTCCACCCAGCAGTAAAGCATCAATAATCTCTTGAACTTTTTTATCTAAATCTTCTGCATCCGCAATTTCATGTGCCAAGCCGATTTGTTTTGCTTCATGCGCTGAGATACGTTCAGCAGTTAAAAAATAGCGTGAAGCTTGTCTAGCGCCAATCGCACGAATCACATATGGACTAATCGTAGAAGGGGCAAGACCTAGTCGAACTTCAGAGGTTGCAAATTTGGCATCGGTACTGGCAATGCAAATATCACATGCAGATGCCAAACCCATACCACCACCAAAAGCAATGCCATGAACACGTGCAATCGTTGGCTGATTTAAGGTTGCCAATGCTTCAAGCATCTGTGCGAGTTTTAAAGCATCGGCTTCATTTTCTTCTGTAGAAGCTTGACCCGCTTGTTTCATCCAATTTAGATCTGCACCTGCTGAAAAGCTTTTACCACGACCAGCTAAAACCACAACTCGAATATCATCACGGGTAGCAAGTTGCTTAAAGCAAGTATGTAATTCTTCAATCAGCGTTGTATTGAAAGCATTGTGTAGCTCAGGGCGATTCAGCCACACATATGCCACCTGATCATGTTGTTCCAGTTGTAAAAATTGATAGCTCATAAACACCTCTTACATGCGGAACACGCCAAATTTAGTCGGTTGAATCGGTGCATTCATTGCAGCAGCAAGACTTAATCCTAGTACTTGACGCGTTTGTGCTGGATCAATCACACCATCATCCCACAAACGAGCAGAAGCGTAGTAAGGATGTCCTTGACGTTCATACTGATCACGAATCGGTTGTTTAAATTCATCTTCTTCTTGTGCTGACCATTCTGCGCCTTTTTGCTCGATCTGATCACGCTTCAACGTCGAAAGTACGCTGGCTGCTTGCTCACCACCCATGACTGAAATACGTGAGTTTGGCCAAGTCCATAAGAAACGTGGAGAATAAGCACGTCCACACATACCGTAGTTACCTGCACCAAAAGAACCGCCAATGATGAGTGTAAGTTTTGGTACATTTGCAGTTGCAACCGCCATCACCAGTTTGGCACCGTGCTTGGCAATACCTTCATTTTCGTATTGGCGACCGACCATAAAGCCCGTGATATTTTGAATAAATAACAACGGAATATTGCGTTGGGTACATAACTCAATAAAGTGTGCACCTTTTTGAGCTGACTCTGAAAATAGAATGCCATTATTGGCAATAATTCCGACAGGCATCCCATAAAGTGATGCAAACCCTGTGATCAAGGTTGAACCAAAACGAGCTTTAAACTCATCAAAACGAGAACCATCGACGATACGTGCAATCACTTCTCGTACATCAAATGGCTTGCGCGCATCGGTAGGGACTACACCATACAACTCTTTCGCATCAAACAATGGTTCATCAATCTGTTTGTTGAGTTCGTTTGGTTTTTTATTCAAATTGGCAACAATATTGCGTGCAATCGCAATCGCATGTTCATCATTTTCAGCGAGGTGATCAGCAACACCTGAGAGACGCGTATGTACATCACCACCACCCAAATCTTCGCTACTTACAACTTCACCTGTTGCTGCTTTAACCAGAGGGGGGCCACCCAAGAAAATCGTGCCTTGATTACGCACGATGATGGTTTCATCTGACATCGCAGGGACATAAGCACCACCAGCGGTACAGCTACCCATGACGACCGCAATTTGGGCAATACCTTGGCTCGACATACGTGCTTGATTGTAGAAGATACGCCCGAAGTGATCACGATCAGGGAAGACCTGATCCTGCATAGGTAAATATGCACCACCTGAATCTACAAGATAAATACAAGGTAAGTGGTTTTGTTCAGCAATTTCTTGAGCACGTAAATGCTTTTTAACCGTAAGTGGATAATAAGTACCACCTTTAACCGTTGCATCATTGGCAACGATCATGCATGTCACACCATTAACCTGTCCAATACCCGCAATCACACCCGCAGCAGGAATATCATCTTCATAAACTTTATACGCAGCAAGTTGTCCGATTTCTAAAAAAGCTGTGCCAACGTCAATCAGTTGATCTATACGTTCACGTGGAAGCAATTTTCCACGCGCTAAATGCTTTTGACGTGCGTTTTCTCCGCCACCTAATGCAATATTTTGGGCAACTTGTGTTAAATCATTGACCAAAGTCTGCATAGCTTGTTGGTTTGTTTTGAAGTCTTCACTTCGCACATTAATTTTGCTTTGTAATTGATTCATATGATGCATCCTGGTTTATCGTTATTATTTGGTTTCATTAAACAATTCACGTCCGATCAACATACGACGAATTTCAGATGTGCCTGCACCAATTTCATAAAGTTTTGCATCACGCCATAAACGACCTGCAGGGAACTCATTGATATAACCATTGCCACCTAAAGTTTGAATCGCTTCACCTGCCATCCATGTCGCTTTTTCAGCTGCATATAAAATGGCACTGGCAGCATCTTTACGCAAGCTACGGTCGTGATCTGCTTTATCACACGCTGTACCAACGGCATATACAAGCGCCTTACACGCCAGCCAAGTTGAATACATATCAGCAAGTTTGCCTTGCATTAATTGGAACTCACCTAAAGCTTGTCCGAATTGTTCACGTTGATGTAAATACGGAATCACGACATCCATACAGGCATCCATAATGCCAAGTGGACCTGCGCTTAAAACTGCACGCTCATAGTCCAAACCACTCATCAGGACTTTAGCGCCATTACCGACACCACCCAACACGTTTTCAACAGGTACTTCCACATTGTCAAAAAACAATGGATAAGTATTTGAGCCGCGCATACCAAGTTTGTCTAGGTGATGACCATGACTAAAACCTTTCATGTCTTTTTCAATTAAAAAAGCAGTCATGCCTTTTGCACCTGCTTGTGGATCAGTTTTTGCGTATACCACTAAGACATCCGCATCACCACCATTGGTAATCCACATTTTTGAACCATTTAAAACAAAATGATCGCCTTTCTGCTCAGCACGCAGTTTCATACTGACCACATCAGAACCCGCATTCGGTTCAGACATCGCAAGGGCACCGACGTATTCACCAGAGATTAATTTAGGCAGATATTTCTGCTTTTGTTGCTCATTCCCGTTGCGGTTAATTTGGTTGATACATAAGTTAGAATGTGCGCCGTAAGAAAGAGCGATCGCCGCTGAAGCACGCGAAATTTCTTGCATCGCGATGATATGAGCAAGATAGCCGAGATTAGTGCCACCGTATTCTTCTGAGACTGTTAAGCCTAGTAAGCCCATATCGCCAAACTTTTTCCAAAGATGAGCAGGGAATTTATTGTCTTGATCAACTTGCTGAGCAATTGGTGCAATTTCCTTTGCACAAAATGCGGCAACTGAGTCTTGAAGTGCAACGAGCGTTTCATCCAGACCAAAATTCAAGCTACGTAGGTTCATTGTATACATCCCATTGGTTATATTTGTTGTTCCATAAGCATTGTTGTAGGTGCTTGTGAATTACCATACAATGATTTTTTAAAAAAGTGAATAGAGATTCATAAAATGATTTACAATTCACTTTATTTGTTAGAGAATAAAATTTATGAGCTACAAACGATCATCTTTAATGCAAGAACGGATGGAACAAAATCGTAAATCGATTTTAAGTTCTGCCAGAAAGTTAATCTCGGAAGGAGGGTTTAAAGACGCACAAATTCAAACGATTGCAGAGCAAGCTGGCGTTTCGAGTGGGTTGGTTTATCGCTACTTTGACAATAAGAGTCAGGTGCTGATCGAAGTCTTATCAGAAGCAATCAATACCGAGCTTTTGGTGATTGATGCGATTACAGACAGTGATTTGCCAGCAGAACATAAGTTGCACAAAGCAGTAGCAACATTTGTAAAACGGGCGTTAAACAGTCCTCAGCTTGCATATTCACTCATGTTTGAGCCAGTTGATTCATTGGTAGAACATGAGCGTTTTCGTGTGAAGCAATTGATTAAACAGAGTGTGATTAAAATACTCGCAGATGGAAAGGCAAGTGGTGAGTTCGATCTGGAAGATCTAAATACCACAGCACTCTGTGTAGTTGGTGCAATGACTTACGTTGTAGTTGAGCCTTTAGACCCTGCTCAAAATACGAAGTTCGACCAGCAACACAAAGACTATTTTTCAAAACAGATAGCTGATTTTTGTGTGGATGCAGTACGGAAAAAATAGCACGTGTACGGCGATTAACATCATGGAATAGGCGGTTTGAAGAGTAGTTGCAGTAACAACAATTAGACCAGTTAAGATGAGAATTAGAAAGAATCAAGGAGAATGATTCAATGCAACACGTACGGTTAAGCTACGCCTCTGGACCAAGTTCGCAGCCTTTAATTGGGATGACGATTGGAGAAAAATTCGACCAAGCATGCCAGCAATACGCTGAGCGAGAAGCAATCGTAAGTTCACATCAGAATAGACGATTAAGCTACAAAGAGTTGCAAGATGAAGTAAATTCTTTTGCTTGTAGCTTGCTTCAGCTTGGTTTGAAAAAAGGCGATCGACTCGGTATTTGGTCACCGAACTGTGTCGAATGGACAGTCACTCAGTTTGCAGCATTTAAAGCAGGGATTATTTTAGTCAATCTAAATCCCGCCTATAAAAGCCATGAACTCGAATATGTGTTAAATAAAGTTTCTTGCAAAGGATTGATTATCGCATCGCAGTTTAAAACCACAGATTATCAAGAGCTTCTGACACGCATAGCTCCTGAAATTGATTTCTGTACCAATAAACAAATCCATTCAGAACGTCTGCCTTTCTTAAAGTTTGTGATCAAAATTGATGAAAAACAGCATACAGGTATTCATCGTTTCAGTGATCTGGTCGTCCCCCCAACACAACAACAACTCGATCAATTACAGTTAGCAACGCAACAGTTGCAGTTTGATGAAACCATTAATATCCAATTTACATCAGGTACGACCGGTAATCCTAAAGGCACGATGCTCACCCATCATAATATTTTAAATAATGGTTATTTTGTCGGTGAGGGTATTCGTTTAACGCCACAAGATAAAGTGTGTATATCAGTACCTTTATTCCACTGTTTCGGTATGGTCATGGGAAATCTAGCCTGTATCACGCATGGTTCTACCATGGTGTATCCATCAGCTGTTTTTAATCCATTAGAAACACTAAAGACAATTCACAACGAGCGTTGTACGGCAGCATACGGCGTACCAACCATGTTCATCGCCACTTTAGAGCATGAACAATTTAATGAATTTGACCTATCTAGTTTACGTACAGGGATTATGGCGGGGAGCCCATGCCCACGTGAAATTATGCAGCGTGTGATTGATCGCATGCATATGTCAGAAATCACGATTTGTTATGGCATGACTGAAACATCACCTGTAAGTGTACAAAGCTCAGTGAGCGATACCATTGATAAACGCGTCAGTACGGTTGGACATGTTCATCCTCATGTAGAAATTAAAATTGTTGATCTCGAAGGGCAAATTGTTCCTCAAGGCACATTAGGTGAACTATGTGTTCGAGGTTACTCCGTGATGGCTGGATATTGGGGCGAGGAAGAAAAAACTCGTGAAGTGATTGATAACGCTGGCTGGATGCATACTGGTGATATTGCTGAGATGGATGCAGAGGGCTTTGTCAAAATCAAAGGTCGTATCAAAGATGTGGTGATTCGCGGTGGTGAAAATCTGTTTCCAAAAGAAATAGAAGACTTCTTATACACTCATCCAGCCATTTGTGATGTGCAAGTAATTGGTCTACCTGATACACGTTATGGTGAGGAGCTATGCGCCTGCATTATTTTGCATGAACATCAACAGACCAATGAGGACAGCATTCGTAGTTTCTGTAAAGAGCACATTTCACATAATAAAGTGCCACGTTATGTCAAATTCTTTAATGAATTTCCGATGACAGCCTCTGGCAAAGCGCAGAAGTTTAAGTTACAGGAAATCATGCGCGCTGAACTGAACTTAACTGGAAACGTATTCGACTAAATGATGTTTTACATCAAATAGAAAAAGCAGCATTTTAAAGTTGCGCAGGTAAAGGATCGGGGCGCATGGCAAAAGATTTCAGCAGTCCAAGAGTCGTTGAAGAATATGATCAACATATCCGTAAATTAATACCAGGATATGAAATCATTCATCAACAAGTAGATGCGATATTACAGTCTAGATTGAAAGTGGATGCTCATATCCTGATTGTGGGATGTGGGACGGGTTATGAGCTGGAATATCTTTTAAACAGGCATCCGCACTGGAAATTTACAGCGCTTGATCCTTCCTTAGCCATGCTTGAGAAAGCACAGGCGAGAGTTAAACAATTGAGTAATTCCACACAGGTTAAATTTGTTCATGGTGACACTTCAAATTTACCAGATCAAATTTATTTTGATGCAGCTCTAACAATTTTGGTGGCGCATTTTATTGCTGATGAAAACAAGCCTACTTTTTTTACAGAGATCCATGATCATTTAAAAGAAAATGGAATCTTACTGACCTATGATTTGATGACCTGTACAGACCCTCAGCAATTTCAAGCTTTACGTTATGTCTGCTTGGCACAAGGTTTGACTGAAGTGCAATGTCAGAAAATGTTAGAACGAATGGAATGCGATTTTTTCACTGTTTCATTTGATGATTATCGGCAATTACTTCACAGCACAGGTTTTATGGAAGTGCATTCCTATAGCCAAATTTTAATGTATCAAGGATTGATCGCGCAGAAAAAGAGGCGTCAAACGTTTTCTGCACAAGCGTCCTAAACAAGGTCTTGCATCTATGATGAAATAAATATTAAAGGACTCATTTAAACTTATTTTTTACCAAATGGTTAACAGTGGCTTTTATAGCCGCTGCTAGATCTTTTTGTCCTAAAAAAAAGAGTGAGTTTATCAATATCAGTATTTTAAAGGAGGTGAAAACCAAATAAATCAATGTGTTAATGCTTTAAAACAAAAAATGCGATGCAGTGCAATTAACTGCAAAGGATATAACGCAAACAAATAGCGATCTTAAAACGGTATTTAAGATCAAAAAAGAAGGAAACTTATTTTAATGAAAAAGTTCATACTAACGGTGCAAAAAAGCGTGCTAACGCTGTCCATTGTGGCAGTCATGTCATCTGCTCATGCAGCTTCGGAGAGTGCCGAAATTGCACAGCTTCGCCAAGAAGTACAAGAGTTAAGGGCAATGTTGCAACATTATGTACAGCAACCTGCATCGGCACAGCCAGCAAACAATCTAAACACAGCAGCCACTCCAGTAACCACGCAAACACTGACACCTAAACTAAAATCTGGTGCAGAAGTCAGTTTATATGGTTATATCCGTGCCGATGCGTCTTATCAAGCGAAAGGCGCATCCACGATGTACAACAATATCAGTGGTGTACCACTCAAGGATACAGCGGAAGCAGCACAACAAAAAGATCGTTTACATTCAACTGCCAATGTCTCACGCATAGGACTCAATTTCACCACACCAACAGCAGCAGGCGATGTAGGTGGGAAACTAGAAATGGATTTCTTTGGTGGCGCTTCACGCGATCAATTCCGTATCCGTCATGCCTATTTAACCTTTGACAAATGGCTACTGGGTCAAACATGGTCTACTTTCATTGCACCTGAATATTATCCAGAAACGATTGATGCGGCGACCTATGTGGGTGGAGCATTACAACGCTCACCCTTGGTTCGTTATAGTGACAATATTACGGCCAATACCAGCTTTGCATTATCCGTTGAAGATCCTAAATACACAGCAAGCTCTGATCCTGAAAATAAAATGCGTTTACCTGCCTTTGTTGGACGTGTAAATCATAAATTCGAAAATGGTTCGATGCTGTCTGGGCGTAGTTTTGTGGCAGAGAAAAAAACCAGCAATGATGATACTTGGGCATGGGGTGTGGGTATCGGTGGAAAATATCAGTTAACGCCAACAACCTTTCTAAAAGCAGATTATAACCATATCAAAGGCGATGGACGCTTCCTGATGTGGAGCAATAGCAGTTATGCCATTGATGATCAAAACAATATACATAGCAATGAGTTTGATTCCATCTCTACAGGGATCACACATCAATTCACCTCGCAGTTCCGTTCAACCTTAGGCTACGGCTATATGAAAGCCAAAAGTGACAATAGCTTCGCTCGCCTAAATAGAGACAGCTCAAATCAAAATAAAGAATTATGGCAAGGCTGGATTAATGGCATGTACAACCCGTACAAGCCTATCACGCTGGGTATGGAATATGTCTACGGTGAACGTGAAACCTTTGATGGTCGCACAGGGACGGATAACCGCATCAACATGATGGCGAGTTATGACTTTTAATACCAATAAAGCCTTGAATAATAATATTTTTCTTTAAGGTGCATTATGTCGTTTTAAATAATGATTAGGAATTTATCTCATTGAGGAGATGCAGAATGACAACATCTACAGTTAATGTAAATGCAGTAATTGACGAAGCAAAGTTTACGCCTTTTCACTGGAGTATTTTACTTTGGTGTTTATTGATTATTATTTTTGATGGTTACGATCTGGTCATTTATGGTGTGGTTTTACCCTTACTGATGCAGGAGTGGTCACTTACTTCTGTTCAAGCGGGTATGCTCGCCAGTACCGCCTTATGCGGCATGATGTTCGGTGCCATGCTGTTTGGCGCATTGGCAGACAAAATTGGACGTAAAAATGTAATTTTAATTTGTGTGACTTTTTTTAGTGGGTTTACTTTTTTAGGTGCGTTTGCATCTAATCCTTTTGAATTCGGTATTTTACGATTCTTGGCGGGTCTAGGCATTGGTGGGGTAATGCCGAACCTCGTCGCACTTACCTCAGAATATGCCCCTAAACGTATTCGCAGTACCTTAGTCGGCACGATGTTTAGTGGTTACGCAATCGGTGGAATCTTGTCAGCACTGATAGGAAGCTATTTGGTTGAAAGTCAAGGTTGGCAAATCATGTTCTTGATTGCTGGCATACCATTACTTTTATTACCAGTCATGTGGAAATTTTTGCCTGAATCTTTAACCTTTTTAGTTAAAACAGGTAAAACTGAGCAAGCACAAAGCATTGTACAAAAAATCTCACCTCAACAAGCCATCAGCAGCAATACGCGTTTAACGCTAAATGAGGAAAATATTCCAACTGGTAGCTCGGTTAAAGGGTTATTCCAACAAGGTCGCGCATTCAACACACTAATGTTCTGGGTATTGTTCTTTATGTGCCTACTGATGGTATACGCATTAAGTAGTTGGTTACCAAAACTTATGCTTGCAGCAGGATATTCACTCGGCAAGAGTATCTTATTCTTGTTCGCTTTGAATGTTGGTGCAATGATCGGTTCAATCGGTGGTGGTATTCTCTCGGATAAATTCCATTTAAAACCAGTCATCATGGGAATGCTCATGGCTGGTGTAGTGGCACTGATCGGCTTAGGATTTAACTCTCCAGCTTATGTGTTATATGGTTTAGTAACTGTTGCAGGCGCGGCGACCATTGGTACTTCAATCCTTCTTTATAGCTATGTTGCGCAATACTATCCATTGAGTGTTCGCTCGACTGGAATCGGCTGTGCTTCTGGTGTAGGTCGAATTGGTGCAATCGTTGGGCCGATTTTGACAGGGTTGTTATTGACCTTGAACTTACCGCATACCATGAATTTTGTGATGATTTCTATTCCAGCTATGATCGCAATCTGTGCAATATTAAGTTTGAAACGTCATAAATTTGATGAAGAACAACAGGTAGAAGAAGTTAAAACCAATTTAACTGAATCAGGCAATGCTTAATTTAGTTTCTTGTTGATTACCTTTCAATCATTAAAGGCACATCTATTAATTGGATGTGCTTTTTTCTTTAAGTACACATTATTTCCCACTAAATCATAATTCATTCTTGAGTAATTGATTTGTCACAGAGACGATCAAAAATCTTATAAGTTTTAAAGATAAATATTTTAAAAGATTTCAATTTTAAACAGATAAAAAAATGCACCTCTTATCTGAGATGCATTTTTGATTTTTTGAAACTTAAATTTCGATTGCAACAGCAGTTGCTTCACCACCACCAATACACAATGCAGCAACGCCTTTCTTCTTGCCTAGACGTTTTAATGCATAGATCAATGAAAGAATAATACGAGAGCCTGTCGCACCAATCGGATGACCTAAAGCACATGCGCCACCGTGAATATTGACTTTGGCTTCATCGATACCTAACTCATGAATCGGTGCCATAGCCACCATCGCGAAAGCTTCATTGATTTCCCATGCATCAACATCCTCAACTGACCAGCCGGCACGATCAAGTACTTTTTGAATCGCACTGATCGGCGCAATCGTAAACTCACTTGGATGCTGAGAATGGCTCGAAGTGGCTACAATCTTAGCCAACACGTTTAAATCATTTGTTTGTGCATAATCTTCTGTAGAAAGTACCAAAGCGGCGGCACCATCCGAAATCGAACTTGAATTGGCTGCCGTAATCGTACCTTCTTTGCTAAAAGCAGGGCGTAGTGTCGGGATTTTATCGAGATTTGCGTTGAGTGGTTGCTCATCTTGATCAATTACTTCAACACCTTTACGTGTTTTAACTTCAACAGGGACGATTTCATCTTTGAAATATCCTTCTGTAATTGCTGTTTGAGCTTTTTTTAGTGAAGAAATCGCAAAGTTATCCATTTGCTCACGGGTGAAGCCTTTGGTATTTGCCATATCCTGCGCAAACGAACCCATTAAACGACCCGTTTCAGCATCTTCTAAACCATCCAAGAACATATGGTCTTTGATTTCACCATGTCCCATACGGTAGCCACCACGTGCTTTAGGTAAGATATATGGTGCATTGGTCATAGATTCCATACCACCCGTAACCACAATATTTGCACTACCAGCTTTCAATGCATCTGATGCCATCAGAACTGCTTTCATCGCAGAACCACAAAGTTTATTGATGGTCACAGCGCCAACATGATCTGGAATACCCGCTTTACGCATTGCTTGACGAGCAGGGCCTTGACCAATGCCTGCACTTAACACACAGCCAAAAATCACTTCATTGACTTGCTCTGGAGCAATACCCGCACGTTGGATAGATTCACGGATTACAGCAGCACCTAATTCTGGGGCGGTTAAACTAGAAAGACTACCTTGAAAACCGCCCATCGCGGTACGACTACCTGACACAATAACAATAGAACTCATTTTTATATCTCTTTAAATGTATGTTGTCATAAAACTGCACCAGCTCAACAGACTAGAGCAGAATATCTCATCTCATTTATGCCACTAAAGATTTATCAAAAATTAATGGCACACCTGTTACCGCACGAATTTGCTCGAGTGTCACATCTTTTGCGAGTTCAATCAGTTCAACACCTTCAGACGTAATATCCATGACACCTAAATCTGTAATCACACGATGGACAACGGCTTGACCAGTAAGGGGTAAGCTACAGTTTTTCACAATCTTTGGCGTACCGTCTTTCGCACAGTGTTCCATCAGAACCACAACTTTTTGAACACCTGCAACCAAGTCCATTGCACCGCCCATACCTTTGACTTTCTTACCTGGAATCATCCAATTGGCTAAGTCGCCTTGCTCAGAAACTTCCATCGCGCCTAATATCGCAATATTGACATGACCGCCACGGATCATTGCGAAAGATTCTGAACTTGAGAAAAATGCCGCACCCGCACGTGCAGTAATCGTTTGCTTTCCAGCATTGATCAAATCTGCATCTAAGGTTTCTTCAGTAGGAAATGCACCGATACCAAGCAATCCATTTTCAGATTGCAACCATACATTCATATTTTCTGGAATATAGTTGGCAACGAGGGTAGGTAAACCAATACCTAAGTTGACATAGAAGCCATCTTCGAGTTCTTGTGCAGCACGTTGTGCCATTTCATTACGTGACCAAGCCATTTTAAACTGCCTCCGTGCTTAAAGTTTTTTGTTCGATACGTTTTTCAGGTGATGCATTTAAAATAATGCGATTCACATAAATCCCTGGTAAATGGATTTCATCTGGATCTAATTCACCAATCTCAACGATTTGCTCCACCTCAGCGATGGTAATTTTTCCAGCCATTGCACATTCAGGATTAAAGTTCTGCGCCGTCTTACGGAATATTAAATTTCCTGCTTTATCTGCCTTGTAAGCTTTAATAAGAGAAACATCAGCAGTAAGTGATTCTTCTAAAATGTATTTTTTACCATGGAAACTGCGTTCTTCTTTGCCTTCAGCAATCAGAGTTCCCACACCAGTTTTCGTATAAAAAGCTGGAATACCAGCACCACCAGCGCGTAACTTTTCCGCTAATGTTCCTTGTGGAGTTAATTCAACTTCAAGCTCGCCATTTAGATATTGACGTTCGAATTCTTTATTTTCACCAACATAAGATGAGATCATTTTTTTGATCTGTTTGGTATGCAATAAAATACCTAGGCCAAAATCATCCACACCTGCATTATTCGAAATACAAGTCAGACCCGTTACACCGCTTTCTTTAACCGCCACAATGAGCTGTTCAGGAATTCCACATAACCCAAAACCGCCCACGGCAAAGGTTTGGTGATCAGTAACCACATCTTTGATTGCAGCTTCAGCGCTGGCATATACCTTATTCATTCTATTATTGTCCTATTGTCCCTTAGTGATTTAGTTTTAGCATTAGGACTAAGCGTATAGAAGTTGATTTTTCTCAAGGATTAATGAGTTAAATTAATAAATTGATTTTTTTGGATAAATTTTATTCGCAAACAAAGAATAATTAATAAAGCTAAACATTTGAAAATATTTGCAATAAAAATATTTATTTGAGAGTGGGAAATATAAAACCAATTTCAATAATGAGTTATTTAAAATTTATACCTTATCAATGACTCAATAAATTGTGCCGAAATATGTGATATTTCAAAATTCTTTTTATAGACAATACCAACCGTTTTGTGGATGGTTCCATCTTCAAGTTCAAGTAATACATTTTCTGTTAAATCAATATGCTTGGCAAAATGACGAGGAATCGCGCTTACCCCAATACCATGCGCAACAAAACTGGATAATGAAGAAATCTGATGGCATTCGATTTTTAAATCCAAAGTCATATTGTTGCGTAAACAATTTTGCTCAACTAGGTGACGAACAATTGATGGCTTTTGTAGGGTAATAAAAGGATTGGCAAACAATTGTTGCCACGTAATACGTGCTTTGTCTGCTAAGGGATGATTTTTAGGAAGTAAGGCCAGAAAATCTTCATCAAACAAAGGAACAAACTCTAAGCCTTCGGTCAGTTCTGGTTCAAAACAAATACCTAACTCAAAGATACCATCTTGAACTTTTTCAATAATGGTTTCATTTGGAATATCGTGGATCGAGAAATTGAGGTTTGGATGCTCAGATAAAAAAGAATGAATCACATCGGGCAAGATCGCATGTGTAAAGAAAGGCATCGAGGCGATACTCAGCGTACCGCGATTTAATTTAAAACGTTGTTTAACGTCATTTTCCATTTCATCCCAATTCGCCAGTAGTTTTTTTGCGTAGGGAATGAGGGATTTACCTTCTTGAGTCAATTCAACACGGCGCGTGTTGCGATTAAAAAGTTTACCGCCGAGTTCTTCCTCTAAACTTTTGATACTTAGACTTAAAGCAGATTGGCTCAAATGAAGCTCTAGCGAAGCATTGGCATAATTTAAAGTACGCGCAAGTGCCAAAAATGCCTTTAACTGCTTAAGTGTCATCTCTTTCCCTGAGTGAAGTTGTTGAATAGCTCTAATTTATCGTAAAAATCAGCTAAATGTTATTTTAGACATTAATTTTCAAAGAAAAGTTGATCTATACAGCAAACAAAAACTCCCACAATCAGAAATTATGGGAGTTAAGATTAAAATTAGAGAATACGGAGTTTCTCTAAAACTTATACTTTTAGTTTTTTAAGTCCACGGCTTACACCATTTTGTAATGCGAATTTAACGATCGGACCAATAAATGGCACACGACCCTTAAAGCTAATCGTATAGTCCAAACGACTACGATTATTTCCCAGATCAGTAAACTTCATCACACCTCGATGCGCTTTGATCGGTGCGATACCACTGGTAATTGCGTATTCAATGAGTTCATTTTCTTTATACACCAAATTTGTTTCGACAAATGAAGGCGTCAGTGGAATAGATAGCTTACGTGCTGAGCCAACCCCATTACGTGCATCTTGACCATCGCTCAAACGAGTCACTTTTGCTGGAGCGAAAAGTTTATTTAAATTTTCATGTTCACTGAGAATCGCAAATACCTTCTCGACAGGTGCATTGAACTCTTGAGTGATATTGACTTGTTGCATTTTTAGCATAGCAATTCCTTTCTTTTTTAATTTGACATGATGAATTGTCATTTTTAAATACTAACACGGTTTGGCTGAACTGGTCATTTTGTTTGTCGGATTATCCGAGTAGCTAAAAATTCAGATATATGTAAGCGAATATACTTGTTCAATCCAATAAAATTGTGAATACTCATGCCACAAAGTTGAAGCTATAAAATTATTTTTTTGGGGTTAAGCAATACTGTGAAAACTTTTCCATTTTCTCGTTTACAAAGCGCATTATTAGCCGTAGGTTCATTTTCTTACCTCGGATTTAGTTCAACAATAGCATATGCGGAACAAGAAAATGAGATACAACGTCTCCCAACAATTACAGTTACAGCTGAGCAAAATGCCAACCACCAGAACAGCGTAAATTTATCTGGTTTTGCTGAACAAACCATTGCCAAAATCCCTGCATCAATCAATCTTATTAATGCCGACCTTATTGCAGATCAACACGCAAAAACGCTAAAAGATATTGTAAAAAATGATGCGGCGGTCGGCGAGGGCTACGCACCTATCGGCTATTATTCAAACTTTGTGATGCGTGGTTTTGCGCTCAATCTAGGATCAAGTTATCTACTCAATGGTAACGTGTTGAGAGGCGAACAAAACGTAGCGCTAGAAAATAAAGAACAAGTAGAAATCTTAAAAGGTATTAGCGCGATTCAAAGTGGTATGTCTACACCCGGCGGAGTTGTTAACTATGTGACTAAACGACCAAAAGACATTCGTTCAGTTACGCTAGAAACAGATAGTCAGGGTGGTTATCGTGTCGCAACGGATATCGGTGATATGCTGGGTGAAAATCAACAATTTGGCTATCGAATCAATTTAGCTCACGAAGAGATTCATCCATATGTAGAGCATACCAATGGGAAGCGTCTTTTTGGTTCAGTTGCTTTGGACTGGCAGATTTCTGATGATTCAAAACTTGAGTTTGATATTGAATCACAGCGCCAACGTCAGCGCTCGGTACCAGGCTATCAATTATTAGATGGGCAAACTGTACCGAATAATGTGGAATGGGATCGTCTACTGGGTTATCAAAGTTGGAGTAAACCCGTTACTAATGAAAGTCTGAATACGAGTTTAAAATATACGCATCGTCTCAATGATGATTGGACAGCAAACTTATCTGCTTCGCAAAGCCGTGTGGTCGTTGATGACTATTCAGCATTCCCATGGGGTTGTTATAGTGAGATTTGTGAATTTACAGGTTTAGGCAATACCTTTGATCAAAACGGTAACTACGATATTTATGATTTCCGTAGTCCAGATGATAGTTATTTAACAAATCAGTTTAAAACAGGCTTAAATGGAAAATTCCAAACAGGTACATGGCAACATAACTTAAATATCGAGTTATCTCATACCTATAAACGACGTGCACAATATGATGCAATCAATGAACTCGTTGGTACGGGTAATATCTACAACAATACAGTGAACTATGCACCTACAGATGTAGCCTTAGGCAATCGATATAAATCCCTTGATAGTCAGCAAACCGCATTAAATCTACTAGACCAAATCCGTTTTAATGACTCATGGTCTGTACTCATGGGAGGAAAAATCCTTTCTTTAGATGAAAAGGCTTATGATGCAGCGGCGAATAAGATTCGTGATACAGATTTAAATCGATTCTTGCCACAATTTGCAGTGATGTATCAACCTTGGGAAAATACGCAAGTTTATACATCATTTAGCAAAGGTCTAAGTGATGGTGGACAAGCGCCGTGGTATGCATTCGGTAATGAAGAAAAAGGAATTGTCGGGAATGCATTTGAAACACTTGCCCCAATCAAATCCACCCAATATGAAGTGGGTATCAAACATCAATTACCATCTATGTTGCTTACAGCAGCAATATTTAATCTAGAGCAAGACCATCAATATACCAATGCTAATAATTATTACTTAACTGATGGCAAACAACATAACATAGGCTTAGAACTAGGCCTGCAAGGTAAGATAACTGAAAATTTCGATATAACCTCAACTTTGGCACTGACGCGTTCACGCTTAAAAGAGATCAGTGTCTCTGAATATCAAGGTCATCAAACCCAAAATGTTCCGAAAGTACGTTTTGCAAGTTATTTATCGTATCAATTGCCACAAGTGGAAGGCTTAAGACTACTGGCTGGTATGCAATACAGTTCAAGTAAATATGCTAATAAAATAGGCAGCGTAAAAGTTCCAAGCTACACAGTTTTTAATGCTGGTACTGCCTACAATTTCAATGCATATGGTTATGAAAATACGTTGAGATTCAATGTTGATAATCTATTCAATAAAAAATATTGGAGAGATGCAGGAAGCTTCTTTGGGGATGATTATTTGTTCCTAGGCGCTCCACGTACCGCACAGTTGTCTTGGAGCATAAATTTCTGATTGATCGGCCATCTTGAAAGTGAATATAATATACACTCATCGATTTGTTCATGATTTAACAGATCAACAGCAGTCTATATTCATTTTCTTTTTCGATAGGCGCACGATGCACACAAGGTAAAACGTGTTGTGATGGATGGTCAACGGCCAATCGCCATAGATGGCCTAAACCTAAACTCACAGGTTTTGTATTTGGTTTAGGTTGATAATGCAAATCAAAGAAATTTTCTTCTAGAAAATTATCAAACTCATTTTCCAGACCATGATGTAGTTGCTTAAGTTTTTCTCTAATTTCAGGAATCAAAATCTTTTGCTCGACCTGATCGTTTGACAACATCTCACTTGCTGCACCATGGTAAGTACATAAAAAAGTATCAGTGGGAATAGGCGAGCGATCGACATGAAATGAATAAACATCTGTCGAAATAAAATCAAACTCATCATCTCGATCGTAGTTTTGGATCAAGTTAAGCACTGGTGATGCACCGAGAGCTGTTAATTGCTGAATATCCGCAATAATAATTTCTCTTGCTAAATTACCATTTTCTGAAAGTTGTAATGCTAAAAGCTCGTCAACAGAAACCTCTGTAATATTCTCTTTTATCTCAATTTTTCCTACAATCTCTTGAAAATCACCAACTAAGTTTCTATACCAACAAATTGCATTACTTTCTCCTTGAAAATTGGAATCAATAAGCTCAGAAAAAGTAGAAACCACGCTAATTTGCTTGTAATCAGAAAAACTATTCTTCATTTAAGCACTAAATTCATAAGTAAATAGGTGCCTAATCATACACTCTTCTTTAGTTGCTTGAGTGCTCTTAGATAAGGGCGAATAAAGTAATTTTGAATAAATTAAATGCGTATTGAATAAATAGAAAATGAGAAAAATTATGCTCATAAAATCATGTAACAAACATTTTTGAGCAAATATATTCACAAAAAACAAATTTTATAGTATTTTTGAGAAAATAGTTGCTCATTTATATCAATGCAAAAATTAACAATACAGGCTTTACTCGACCAGAATTGGTTAGATATCGCTGAACTTAAACTATTAGAACCTAAGCTGGGCTCAGCAAGCGCCAGTGAATTGGTCTACGAGTTGGAATACGCAATCCAAAATCTGGACAAGCGAGATGAACATGCCTGTAGTCTCTCACTTCCTGTACAAATACTTATAAACCATGAATCTAGCTCATGGTTTGGTTTTTTGGATGATATTGTTCCTTCAGGCGCAGCACGCCGTTATTGGGTCAATTTTTTAGGCTTACAACGACTCACTTATGCTGAGCAAGATAGTATTTTATTGGAAAAGGGTGGAATTGCGCCCGTAGGAAACTTGCGAATTAAAGAAGCTCTTCCGCCTATAAATCCTGACTCTACTTTGCATTTACGTTATTTTAGTCAAAATGATGTTGCTGATCGAAATGTTGATTTTCTTGAGTATGCACAGCAAATGGGCGCGATTAGTGGTGGTGCAACAGGAGCGGGTGGTGAAGCTCCCAAGTTACTGATTCGCGCGACAAAAGATCAAAATATTTGGATTGACACCTATCAACAAAACTTTGATCAACCTGATCAACACTATTTAGTTAAATTTCCTCGAAATAATCGTAGTGAGATCGACTGCAATATTCTCAGAGCGGAATACTATTACTATCAAGAACTAAAAGAATTAGGTTTCAATACCATTGAAACAACAGAAATGAAGCTGATCGAAGGTGAAAAATATCCATCATTGTGGTTGCCAAGATTTGATGTGGAATGGCGCAATCAATGTTGGCAACGTCATGGTCTAGAATCTGTTTATTCAGTATTAAATAAGGCTTCAGGAAGTCATCTTAATCATTTTGAAGTAATAGACAACCTATGTGATTTGCTGACTGTGATTGATTCAAATTTTGATTCCACACAATTCATTTGTGAATGGTTACAAAGAGATTTGCTCAATATTATTTTTGGTAATTCTGATAATCATGGGCGAAATACCTCATTTCTAAAAAAATCTGGAAAAATTTCACTTGCTCCAATTTATGATTTTGCACCAATGAAAGCTGATCCAGAAGTCGTGACAAGATCAACGACATGGGGAAGTCCTTATGAAGAAGGAGGAGAGTATCGTTGGGAGCAAATTACCCAGAAACTTGCACATTTATGCGATCCAAATTTGTCTATGAATACATTAAAATCATTAGCAAACAATCTTGTTGGGCTAAAACAACGGTTAATTGATAAAGGTGTCCCAAAACAGATTATGGAGATGCCAGCACTTTCATTCGATTATGTTGAAGCTAAATTAGAAAGATGGGAACTATTATGAATATAAAAAATCAGCCTCAAGATCGCCAGCAAGTTCTTATTGATCTATATATGCAGTACTTATTGAATGAAATTACCTTGGGGCAATTATTGGCGTATTTGCGAAAAAATATACTTGGCATGTCTCAGGAACAATACGCAAATTTGGTCGGTGTCAGTCGCAGAACATTAACGGACATAGAACAAGACAAAGGAAAACTCACTCAATCTGTCCTGGATAAAGTATTTAAGCCACTCGGATTACAAGCAGGTCTTGTACCGACACATGAGCATATTGTGAGGAAGATTATTAAATCATCAGAGTGATATGAAATCAGTATGTGTTTTCACTTAAATAAGCCACGTAGATGTATAAATTGAACTTTAATTATATATACCTTATATTTTATTTGGATTAGTAAAAAGTTATGAATACTGATAAAGACTCTATAAAAGCAAGTGCTGAGTTATTGGAAGTAGTAATAGACACTTTTGTCACTCCAGATGGCTTAGCTAAAGATCTTCCAGTTGTTGGAACTATCTTTTCTTTAGCAGAAGCCTGCAATAGTTTTAGGAATAAAAGATTTGCAAAAAGAGTTACTACATTTCTAAATAATTTTAATTCTGAAGAATTCGAAAAATTTAAAAAAATGATAGCTAAAAAGAGTAATGAAGATCTAGGTGAAGAAATTTTAAGTGTAATAGAAAATTTAGAGAAAGAAGAGCAAGTACATATGGTTGCTAGAGCAACTAAAAATCATATCAATTTGATAGAAGGTGGAAATTCATCGGAATCTGTTAAATATATTTTTGATCATAATATCCATATAATTAAAAGGTTAGACAGTCATGCTTTAACTGGACTTCATGCTATTTATGGTGAAAGTAATTCAACAAGAATCAACTCAGTTGATCACTTTCTGTTTAGTTTAGGATTGTTAGAAATGAATATAATTGATATGGCTCCAGTTGGTGGTGTTTCATTGCCATATCATCAATTCAGTCCTTGTGAAGAAGGAAAAAAATTTTATTGGAAAATAATTCGTACTAATGAAAGTAGTTCTAATTAACTTAAATAACTCAATATATATTGGATGATTTTAGATGAATAGTGATTGGCCACACGTCCGTAGAGAAGTACACTTGTTAGGAGGTGTTTTTGCGGTTAACTCTCCAGAAAATAAGGATCAGGTATTTATTTTTCCTAATTCTTTTGCAAATAAAACACCTTTAATTACTTTAAAGTCTTTTGGGCAACTTTATATTGGGTTAGAAAAATTTGGTTTAAAAGCGATAGGTACTGAATTTTTATATCATACAATTCACTTTGATGGGTCTGCTTTACCTGAGTTTAGATTTAATTCTTCTTACAAAGATACTAACTGGTTACATGATTACGCAAGACAAGCTTGGGGTGAAATTTCTTTTTCATCATACAAAATTCAACACGGTCATTTATTCGACTTATCAAAAAGAATACAGTATCTGATAAATAGTTTAAATAATTCTTTTTTTGAATTATCAATGTCTTATAGAAATCAACTAAATGCTAGAGTGATAAAAAAAGAATTGAAAATTGGTCAAAAGTTTGAAGATGCTTTCTCTCAGTTAATATATGATAAATTCCAAATTTTCTTATTTAATGCCTGTATATTAAGAGATTATATTTCCGAGTTTGTCTTTCATTATATAGTTCCTGATGAACTAAAATTAGAAAAACATATGACAACAACATCAAGAATTTATAAGAAATATTATAAAGACAGGAGTGTAGAAACCGATTTTGATAAATATTTTAAAGAAATATGTTCTCCAACAGGATGGCTTCAAAAATTAGGAGCATATAGAGATTTAGTAATGCATGCTTGCCCACTAAGCATGCCAAACAAAAGAGCTTTTATACGATTAGGTTCTATTAGTTTATCTGATAGTAATCAGTTACCAAGAATTATAGCTCCAATACCTAAGAATCCTGATTTAATTTCAATTGAGAGAAATAGATTTGAATATTTTTCAGATTTTACAACTCTTATAGATCAGTATTTTGATCGATCTAATGACGAAGAAGAGTCTATAGATCTACTGGAGTATTCTGTCGAAGTAATGGAGAATTTTGCAAAACTATTATACGAAACCATCCCATTGTCACCAGTAGATGGACAGAAGATGATATTTGGTCGACATAATATAATAGGTGAATTCAAGTTTACCTCAAGTAATTCTTAAACAAGCCACACCGACTTGCGTAAGATCGAATGATACGTAAGTCGAGTAGCGGTCTGATTTCTGCATAACTTATATTATGTTACTTAGGATACTCAGCAACGTGAATTATGATCGTAGAGATTCACGTTGCTGAGCTGTAGCTACAAACAGTGTTGTTAGGCTACAGTCTCGGATATTCTATTTAACATAATGGGATATTATGCGACTTCAGTGACTATTGAAAACGTTATTCTTTTTGATTTTTTACATCTATTTTTACACTTATATCTTTGTTTTTAAAATACTTATAAATATACATCATTCCCCAGAATATGATAACGGAGAGGGCTCCTTTAAAGAAACCTCCCCAGAAAATCATTGAGCTAATTTTGCATTGAACGTCGTTGAAATTTTGTAAATCCATTAGTCGTCTTTCCCTAATACTTCTGATCGGTATCTCATTACTTCGTCTGCTTTGAGATTTTTTAGGTGGTATTTAATTAAAGCATGTATTACGTCTGTCTCTTTCATTAATGATTTTTTTTCCACCACAAATTTCATCAAGGTTTCTTTAACGTCCTCAACTTCTTCTGTTCTTAATTTATATACTTTGCTCATAACTAAGTTACCAAGTTAATTTATTTCATTTTAACAATGTTAAATGGTTGACAAGTTTATTTTAAATTTTGTTTAATGTTTTAAACAAAGTTAAAAAGTAACTTTTATGATAAATGTAACTTTTAAAGACCGACAGGAATTCATACAAGCAGCCTTCGATGAGATTGCTCGCATCGTGTCAGAACATGGCAATGCATGTGTAGAAGCATGTGTTCCAGCCATTCCTACTGAACGTTGTTTAGAGCAGTTGGCTGTAGTTGCTTCCGACTGGTCGTATGACTACACCAAGATTGATGCGTATTTAGATACTTATAAAAAATTTAACACTGAAATTTCAGAATATTTAGAGGGTGAGTGCTAATGGAAAAGCCAATTCATTGTGAAATCTGTGGTGTCTTAACAACAGATGAAACGCTTCATTATTACAGTAAAGGTCGTCGAGAGACTGCTATTCACATGCATTTATGTTCTGACTGCTGTGAACATGAATTTAATCGTCCAGATGAGGATGAGTAATGATTGCTAATGCCCACACTCAGAAATTAGTTGATTCACTTGAACAACGTATCTCTAAATTTGAGAGTAAAAAGCCAATTTCTCAGAAAGCACTTCAATCTGATTTGAACAAGATGCGTATCTTCATCAAGTCATACTTTGAATTAAATCTAATTACCCAAGAACAACAAAAATCATGGTCAGACAGAGTAGATGCTGCTCAAGTTCGCTATGAGGAAAAACCTGTTCAAAAAACAATCAAAAACAAAGAAAACACAAAGGAAAGCCTCACAAATTTAGCTCGAGCAACCCCCATTTATAATATGCGGTTAAAGTAGGTAGGTAACACTGTTACTGAAGAACATAGGCTCTAATGATGGTGTCCTGATTTTGCATAATATTTGTTATGTTACATAGAGGACGTTTGACTAGGTTTGATTAAGTAGTATCAGCTATCTTAATTAAATTTAGTCAAACGCGGCACGCACAATCAGCAGTGAATAGCGTGCCGTTCTTTGAATCTTCTATTTAACATAATGGGATATTATGCGACTTCAGTGACTATTGAAAACGTTATTCTTTTTGATTTTTTACATCTATTTTTACACTTATATCTTTGTTTTTAAAATACTTATAAATATACATCATTCCCCAGAATATGATAACGGAGAGGGCTCCTTTAAAGAAACCTCCCCAGAAAATCATTGAGCTAATTTTGCATTGAACGTCGTTGAAATTTTGTAAATCCATTAGTCGTCTTTCCCTAATACTTCTGATCGGTATCTCATTACTTCGTCTGCTTTGAGATTTTTTAGGTGGTATTTAATTAAAGCATGTATTACGTCTGTCTCTTTCATTAATGATTTTTTTTCCACCACAAATTTCATCAAGGTTTCTTTAACGTCCTCAACTTCTTCTGTTCTTAATTTATATACTTTGCTCATAACTAAGTTACCAAGTTAATTTATTTCATTTTAACAATGTTAAATGGTTGACAAGTTTATTTTAAATTTTGTTTAATGTTTTAAACAAAGTTAAAAAGTAACTTTTATGATAAATGTAACTTTTAAAGACCGACAGGAATTCATACAAGCAGCCTTCGATGAGATTGCTCGCATCGTGTCAGAACATGGCAATGCATGTGTAGAAGCATGTGTTCCAGCCATTCCTACTGAACGTTGTTTAGAGCAGTTGGCTGTAGTTGCTTCCGACTGGTCGTATGACTACACCAAGATTGATGCGTATTTAGATACTTATAAAAAATTTAACACTGAAATTTCAGAATATTTAGAGGGTGAGTGCTAATGGAAAAGCCAATTCATTGTGAAATCTGTGGTGTCTTAACAACAGATGAAACGCTTCATTATTACAGTAAAGGTCGTCGAGAGACTGCTATTCACATGCATTTATGTTCTGACTGCTGTGAACATGAATTTAATCGTCCAGATGAGGATGAGTAATGATTGCTAATGCCCACACTCAGAAATTAGTTGATTCACTTGAACAACGTATCTCTAAATTTGAGAGTAAAAAGCCAATTTCTCAGAAAGCACTTCAATCTGATTTGAACAAGATGCGTATCTTCATCAAGTCATACTTTGAATTAAATCTAATTACCCAAGAACAACAAAAATCATGGTCAGACAGAGTAGATGCTGCTCAAGTTCGCTATGAGGAAAAACCTGTTCAAAAAACAATCAAAAACAAAGAAAACACAAAGGAAAGCCTCACAAATTTAGCTCGAGCAACCCCCATTTATAATATGCGGTTAAAGTAGGTGGGTAACACTGTTACTGGAGAATATAGGCTCTAATGATGGTGTCCTGATTTTGCATAATATTTGTTATGTTACATAGAGGACGTTTGACTGGGTTTGATTAAGTAGTACCAGCTATCTTAATTAAATTTAGTCAAACGCGGCACGCACAATTAGTAGTGAATAGCGTGCCGTTCTTTGAATCTTCTATTTAACATAATGGGATATTATGCGACTTCAGTGACGGTATTTATTCAACAGGGGATATTTCTATTTTTTCCTTGCCTGCTTTGGTCGTTTTTATAACTTTGCAAATTCTTCCTGAGCTTCGATTTGCTTCTAATATTTTTAATACCATTTCAGCATCAGGAATATCATCATAAATATATGAATCTTTGTTTGTTTTTATTGTTGGACTTTGCAATCTTGTATAGCCAATTTTTTGAGAATCTCTTTTTTTAGCATTAAACTTAAATTCAAAGTTTTGCACATATCCATTGGGTTCTCCATTGAATAGGAATTCCACCGCATATCCAAGTTGCTCAATTTTATCCATTATTTCTTTCTCCGCATTAGTCAGGTTTTTTTATTTCTTCAATATATTTTGTTACATCTTTAGCCTTCAATTCACCTAAGTGCTTGTAAACTAACGCATTAATTATATCGGCTTCTTCGATTCTTTCTTTTGTTTCAACTATGAAATCAATTGATTTCTTTTTAATGTCCTCAATGAATTCTCCGCGAACACGATAAGCTTTTGATAAGTCAGTTTTTTTCATAAAACACCATTACAGCATTACTTAGGATTCTGTTATTTTGTCACGAATTGATTTGTAACGTGTAATGCTGTAAAGTTTCTCCAATAAAATTACATGTAATGTGATTACAATGAATATAATTTTTAGTGATCGACAATCCTTTATTCAGGCAGCCTTTGATGAGGTGGCTCGCATCGTGTCAGAACATGGCAATGCATGTGTAGAAGCATGTGTTCCAGCTATTCCTACAGAACGTTGTTTAGAGCAGTTGGCTGTAGTTGCTTCTGACTGGTCGTATGACTACACCAAGATTGATGCGTATTTAGATACTTATAAAAAATTTAACGCTGAAATTTCAGAATATTTAGAGGGTGAGTGCTAATGGAAAAGCCAATTCATTGTGAAATCTGTGGTGTCTTAACAACAGATGAAACGCTTCATTATTACAGTAAAGGTCGTCGAGAGACTGCTATTCACATGCATTTATGTTCTGACTGCTGTGAACATGAATTTAATCGTCCAGATGAGGATGAGTAATGATTGCTAATGCCCACACTCAGAAATTAGTTGATTCACTTGAACAACGTATCTCTAAATTTGAGAGTAAAAAGCCAATTTCTCAGAAAGCACTTCAATCTGATTTGAACAAGATGCGTATCTTCATCAAGTCATACTTTGAATTAAATCTAATTACCCAAGAACAACAAAAATCATGGTCAGACAGAGTAGATGCTGCTCAAGTTCGCTATGAGGAAAAACCTGTTCAAAAAACAATCAAAAACAAAGAAAACACAAAGGAAAGCCTCACAAATTTAGCTCGAGCAACCCCCATTTATAATATGGGGGTTACGGTAGTGGATGAGACCACTGACACAAGCACAGTTGCCGATATTCGTCTTCAGACAGATCAATATACATTTCCGCGTAAGCTGGATAATACAAAAATCATTGCTACTGAACGTGGTAACGTTCCAATTCTTCATTCTGTACCTTGTGACCGTGAAGGCTTTGCCTCTATTGACTGGGTGTCCATTGGTTTTGGTCAAGAAACACTTGGTGATGAGTATTTTTCAATTAACCCTGATGAGGCTGAAAGTATTCTTACATATGCGATTGAGACTTTTTTAGACCAACATTTATATGAAATTTTTGGCTTTGGTTTAGGTCTTAAACGTGAAAAGGGGATGCACCGTCATAAATATGGTTACGTACTTCAAAATGACTTTGGTCTTGTTTTGTACGGCACTATTTCAAAGAGAATTACCATACAAATCAATGGTACAGGCTGCGCTAATGCTCGTAAGGGTTGGGAAAAGCGTTTACATGAGTGGCTAAACAATTCTGCCCGTCGCCCTAAAATTACTCGTGTTGACCTTGCTCATGATGATTTCGAAGGTCGATTTTTAAATGTTGATGTCGCTAACCAATGGGACAACATATACGGTTTTTGGTGCGGTGGCCGTGAACCTGAAGTTCAACATTTTGGCTCTTGGAAAAGAATCAATGGTAAGGGTAGAACCTTATCAATTGGCAATCGTACCAGTGGGAAATATTGTCGAATTTATGAAAAAGGCAAAAAGGAGGGCAATCCTCTCTCACTTTGGACTAGGGCAGAAGTTGAGTTCAAATCTAATGATCGTTATATCCCGTTTGACGTTCTACTTCGTCCTTCTCGTTATTTCCTCGGTGCTTATCCTTGTTTTGAATGGCTTTATGTCCAGTTAGGTAATGATTTCATTACACCTGAAAAGACAGAAGTTATTAAAAAACAATCAGAAATTAGTTGGAATAAAGCATTAGAGATTACCAAAGTCCAGTTTGGTAAATATATCCGCCAATTTGCAAAGTTCTATGAACCTGATGAGCTTATACAAGTTCTTTCTTCAGATAAGGACGAAGTCCCTAAACGTCTGAAATTCTCACATGTCGCTGTTGTTCAGTCGATACGTTCAAAACAACCAATTGAAACACATTTAGATGAATTGCCTTTATTTGTGGGCGTTCCTCTTGTTAATCAATCTTCATATAAGGAATTTATCCATGCAATTTAAAACACAACTCGTTGTTCTTGGTGCTAAGTCTAGTAAGGGTGAATATAACGGTCGTCCTTTTGATTCGACGACTGTTTTTTATCAAGCTGAATTACAGGATGGTGAAAATTTTGCGGGCCAGGTGGGGGCTGATTTTAAGTGGGGTACGTCTGCCAATTTTGAAAAGATCAAAAATCAAAAATTTCCGTTTATGGCGGATTGTGTTCTTGAGCAGGTTTCAAACGGTAAAACAACTGTCACGATCTTAAAAGAACTTACTCCAGTTCCTCAACCTGCTAAATGACATGGCGTAGGTCAGCATATGGTTATGGAACGGTAGCTTATAACCGCAATGTTGGGGCTTTGGATAAAAAACGACTTGAAAGTTTGAATCAGTACCTAGAGGAATATATGCAGTATTTACAATCTCTTAGTACTGATCAACATGACAAGATCAACAATATAAAACAATTAATATGGGTTATAGATAATGAATATCGATGTTCTAGATGAAGATGGCGCAAGCAATATTGCACATCCTGATATTTTTTCAAAACCCAAATAGGAATTTTATGGAATACATAGTTTGGTACTTCTTTTTAACAAGTGTTGCTATTCATTTGTATTTCTTAATCAAGTTTTTACTGCAGGTGATTCAAATTGGCTTACGTTTGCGAATCAATACAGATCATTGATGCTGTTCAATATGGTGTGAATTGTATACAGGGTGGGGCTTTTAATCTTACTCCTGAAGCACGCGACGAGCTTTTGATTTTTGTAGTGAAAGTCTTTGCTGCTGTTTTTGTTGCAAAGAAAGTAATTTCCATTTTCAGATAGGAGGTAAATATGGGAATTAAAAAAAATGTAGTTGCAATGGCAATCCTTGCTATTGCAATGGTCGCTGCTTCTACTGGGGCATTTGCAATTGAAGCTGCTGATGTAACTGCTGCAACGGGTTCTTCAGGGGCGGATGATTCCATTTCTGCTGGTTGGAAATGGGTTCTAGGCATTGCTATTACATTGTTTGCTGGTCGTAAGATCATTGGCATGTTTGGCAAGTAATTAGGTTTAGCACTATGACTGATGACTCGCTTCTCCAATGGATAATCTTCATAGTGCTAGCTGTTGCTTTTTCACGTTTATTCAAATAGATCAAATATTTAAGGGGTTTTAAAATGAGATTTTTTAAATATTTGGTTTTTATATTTTTATCGTTTGTTTCTGTTGATATATTCGCTAATTATTCAGCAATTTATAATCAAAAAAAATATGTGGCATCTTCACCTGAAGCTATTTGTAAGTTAGTTGAACCTGTTTATTCTCGTCAAGATCGTTTACCGCTGAAATTTAATCCTGTTGTTTCTACGACATCCGCTGGTTATTGTTATGACACTTGGAATAATTCATTTACTGTTTTTATAGAACAAACAAAATGCCCTCCAGCTGATTACCCTTCATATCTCTTTATTAATGCTGGTGATCCAATACCTAAGCAACGATGTTCTCAAAATTCTGATGGTACGTTTTGTAAGCGGACAACTAAAGATAATCCGATGATTCTTAATCATGAGAATAATCGTCAATCTGTTTTAATGTTTAACGTATCAGAAACACCTTTGCAATCATGTACAAATCTTGATGATAATCAGTGTGATAAAACCGATCCATACGGTGCATGTTTTCAACCACCCGATGACGGCTGTACACGACAAAAAGATGGCTCAATTATTTGTCCTGATGACACACCACCGCCTCAACCTGACAATACTTGTAATGATGCTACATACTGCAAACGTCCACCTGAAGGTTGTGGCGAAGGATACGTTTCAGGATCGTTCAATGGTGAGCTTCTATGTGTAAAATCGGGACCGTCTAATCCGCCAAAGCCAGATGATCCTACTGATCCTGATAACTGCAAAAACGGTGGTTCATACTGTGAAGCACCACCTGATGATCAATCATGTCCTAATGGTTATTATGAAACCACATTTAATGGTTCAAAAATCTGTGTAAAAAACTCACCTGATCCAAATCAGCCTAATCCGAACGACCCGAATAATAATGATCCTAACGATCCAAATAATCCACCTGATCCCAACAATCCAAGTCAACCGGGAGAGGGTTTTGATGACTCAGGAATTATCAATGCAATCAAAGCATTAAGAGACTCATTGCTTGGTGCAATTGGCGGTGTGTCGGGTAAGCTTACAACACTGATTAATGGTCAAAAACAGACTAATGAGCATCTTGATGACATTAAAAAAGAGTCAATCAAGAGCAATGAGAAGCTCGATAAGGTCAATCAAAATCTAACAGATACAAATACCAAGTTAGATTCTGCTAATGATCATTTAAAGAATATTAGTGATTATTCACGTGCTGCATCTGAAGCTATTGGCGAAACAAATAAAAAACTGGATTCTGTAAAAGACTCACTGGATTCACAGACTAAGTGTGAAAACAAAGATTACAATCCGAATGATAAAAATTCACAAAAGTATGTCAATTGTACCGTCGATCAGCTCAATGATTTAACAGGTATAGGTAACTCTGAGTTACCAACACGTCAACTCGATGAGCGTTCATTCTTAACAAATTTGATTTTAGTCAATGCTGCTTATTGTCCACAGGACAAACAAATCAATTGGCAGACACCATTCGGTACGATCAATAGATCAGTGTCTTTCCAAGATGTATGTGAACAATCGGCTTGGTTTGGTTATATCGTCCTTGCGCTGGCATATTTATATGCAGCTCACATTGTTGTGAGGTCATGATATATGCCAGCTTTAGCACCAATACTGATGTGGTTTGCCAGCACACTTGTAGCAAGTATTATTCTTCGCTTATTTGTTGGTGCTGGTCTTTCAGTCGTTTCATTCATATTCATTAATGATCTTGTTTCACAGGCAAGGGATTCTATTCAAAATGCGTTCTATGGTTTACCTGCGGACGTGCTTTCATTTGTTCAATTATACAAAGTAGATCAAGCAATTTCCGTCATACTCTCGGCGCTGACAATTGCTGCATATATCAAGACAGCGAAGGTCTTTGTCGGGCGGAGCAGCTAGAGGCGCGGGGGTTGGTGGTATGAGCCTGCGATTGCTGCCACCCGCGCGCCTCTGATGATCTGTTGATTAAGACTGAGGGGGATTAAATGAGTATTGTTATTTCTGCGCCAATCCGTACAGGAAAAACCCTGTATTGCATGCAGATAATCGACAAAACCACAAAAGAGCATCCTAATAAGCTCATATATACCAATATTGTAGGGTGTACTTATCCAGGTGTGATTTTGATTCAGTCAACGACGCATAAGCCGTTCGATTGGCGTGACCTGCCTAATGGATCGTTGCTCATCTATGATGAAGCACATGAGCATCCAGCATTCTCAAAAGATGATTTGCTCAAGACATTTGAAATTGATGATTCTCAATGTATTAAAAACATTGCTGCGATCAATGCACGCGACGATCTCAAAGTTAAAGAAAAAGAGGAATTAGTACGTCAGGAACGTAAAAGACAAGAAATGAAGTTGATCAAAGCCAAAGAAGATATTTTGGATATTGGTCGCTCACTTACACTTCATGGCCACTTTGGTATTGAAATTATTTTTGTTACCCAAAAGCCATATAAATTGAATGATTCAGTAAAAGCATCAGTTAATGAACATTTGATCCTTAGGCGCTTGTTTAAGCTTAAATGGGCAACTATCTATACATTTGCTGAACTACAAGAACAATTCGGATTTGCAACGCGTAGAAACGCGCTAAGCTGGCGTTTTTGGAAGTATCCTGAGTATTTATATAAGTTTTATATTTCTGCTGAAGTACACGATCAAAACGCTAAAATCCCATATTCTTTGATTCTATGGTGCTTACTGCCAATTTTATTTTTTGGCTGGGCATTAAAGGATTCTTTAAATTCGCCATTGTTTCAGCAATTCTTTCCATGGGCATCTAAAAGTGAACAAGTCTCGACAAATAACAACGATAAAGCAGTTAATCCTGTCGCCTCTGATGATTCCAATCCTGATAATAATGCTATTTCCACTGGAAAATTGGATTGTAATGTTTATGAGAATCTACATTTACCTGAATGCCAATTAGTTCAGCGTGAGAGAAATGCAAAGTTACAAGGCGAAGTTGCTCAAGCAATTAATTACGATCCATCTGATCCATATCGCGATTTAGCTGCTAGTTTTAACTATCAAGCCACAACCAAGCCAGTATTCGCTGGTTGCGTTAAATTTGAGGGTAATTACTATGCATATACGCAACAAGGTACACGTCTGAATGTGTCACAAGATGACTGTAAGAAGTTGATTGAAAACGGTGATAGGCCATTCAATTACTTTGTAGATCAAAATAATAGAAATGGCTCAATGATCGCTGATAACAATAGGGGTTTTGTGTCAATGGGGCAGGATCAGCAACAAAAAATGACGCCTGATCAGTATGCAAGATACTTGCAATATCTTGCTGATACCAATACGGCAAATAATGTTGTTATAGAAACGCAAACGCTTAAATCTCAGGGTTTTGCTGCTAGTTCATTGTAATTTATAAGGTGGGACTATTTATGTCTGATAATAAGAAATTTATCCTGAAATTAGTTGTTTTTATTGCTGTACTCTTATTTGCAACTCCATTGATTTTAAAGCTTTTGGGGTTCATTAGAGATGCTGCTTTTTATTTATTTAATCTATATGTGAGTTATATAGATTTATACTTTAATGATGAAGTGTTTTCACTTAGCATCGCTGGTGGTGTTTTGATGATATTGGGTTTTTCTATAGCATCAATCATTGCTATAGTTCTTGATGTGTCTGAAGATTGAATTTAAACAGTCATTGGATCGGGACGTACTTATGAAATTTTCAAAAGATGAGGTTGAGACTATTTTTGGTTGCTTATGCGTTCTGGGCGATTAGATAGCGAAAACATAATACTTGATAAGATTTTTCAGTTTTATAGACCATGTCCGATTTGTGCTGGTTTCTTTGAAAAATCAGAAAATCATTATCATGACAACATTGATTGATTGGCATTTTATTACATCGCTCGATTATCCCGGAGAGATCTGCAGTGGAACAAAAATGTACTTAAGTTATTGATAGTTCGTTGGAGTAGAAGAAATGGATTGGCAAAATATGACACTACCTTTAAGTTTTTTTTGGGGGGGTGACATTTTGAAATTTACTCAAGATGGTCCGCATGCGATTAAGTCTGATTGCGGTTTTGCTAAGATAGAGTTCGCTATTGTTAATGGACAGATTGCTTATTTACTTTATCTCGATACCTTTGGTGATGGTTTTAGTTCTCATCATCATGCTCAATACAACGATCTTGATAAAGTTTTTGAATATATAAAGCTATACAAAATTATTTGATTTAGCACAGCTATGCTGTGCCATATATGCGCTCACAAAGCGCATATATCGATCTAAACAGAATCACTTTCCTAAATCCTAGAAAATACCGCACGTCTGTGCGGCTAAAGCTGGCTGTCTAGCCAGCGTTACAACGAAATTTGAGCATCTCGTTTTCTGATTACAAATAAAAAAGATTGGCTCTTGCATAGCATTAACAGAGCTTTCGGAGTATTCCGAAAGCGAACTGACATACAGAATTACAATGATAATATGCGGTTAAAGTAGGTGGGTAACACTGTTACTGGAGAATATAGGCTCTAATGATGGTGTCCTGATTTTGCATAATATTTGTTATGTTACATAGAGGACGTTTGACTGGGTTTGATTAAGTAGTACCAGCTATCTTAATTAAATTTAGTCAAACGCGGCACGCACAATTAGTAGTGAATAGCGTGCCGTTCTTTGAATCTTCTATTTAACATAATGGGATATTATGCGACTTCAGTGACGGTATTTATTCAACAGGGGATATTTCTATTTTTTCCTTGCCTGCTTTGGTCGTTTTTATAACTTTGCAAATTCTTCCTGAGCTTCGATTTGCTTCTAATATTTTTAATACCATTTCAGCATCAGGAATATCATCATAAATATATGAATCTTTGTTTGTTTTTATTGTTGGACTTTGCAATCTTGTATAGCCAATTTTTTGAGAATCTCTTTTTTTAGCATTAAACTTAAATTCAAAGTTTTGCACATATCCATTGGGTTCTCCATTGAATAGGAATTCCACCGCATATCCAAGTTGCTCAATTTTATCCATTATTTCTTTCTCCGCATTAGTCAGGTTTTTTTATTTCTTCAATATATTTTGTTACATCTTTAGCCTTCAATTCACCTAAGTGCTTGTAAACTAACGCATTAATTATATCGGCTTCTTCGATTCTTTCTTTTGTTTCAACTATGAAATCAATTGATTTCTTTTTAATGTCCTCAATGAATTCTCCGCGAACACGATAAGCTTTTGATAAGTCAGTTTTTTTCATAAAACACCATTACAGCATTACTTAGGATTCTGTTATTTTGTCACGAATTGATTTGTAACGTGTAATGCTGTAAAGTTTCTCCAATAAAATTACATGTAATGTGATTACAATGAATATAATTTTTAGTGATCGACAATCCTTTATTCAGGCAGCCTTTGATGAGGTGGCTCGCATCGTGTCAGAACATGGCAATGCATGTGTAGAAGCATGTGTTCCAGCTATTCCTACAGAACGTTGTTTAGAGCAGTTGGCTGTAGTTGCTTCTGACTGGTCGTATGACTACACCAAGATTGATGCGTATTTAGATACTTATAAAAAATTTAACGCTGAAATTTCAGAATATTTAGAGGGTGAGTGCTAATGGAAAAGCCAATTCATTGTGAAATCTGTGGTGTCTTAACAACAGATGAAACGCTTCATTATTACAGTAAAGGTCGTCGAGAGACTGCTATTCACATGCATTTATGTTCTGACTGCTGTGAACATGAATTTAATCGTCCAGATGAGGATGAGTAATGATTGCTAATGCCCACACTCAGAAATTAGTTGATTCACTTGAACAACGTATCTCTAAATTTGAGAGTAAAAAGCCAATTTCTCAGAAAGCACTTCAATCTGATTTGAACAAGATGCGTATCTTCATCAAGTCATACTTTGAATTAAATCTAATTACCCAAGAACAACAAAAATCATGGTCAGACAGAGTAGATGCTGCTCAAGTTCGCTATGAGGAAAAACCTGTTCAAAAAACAATCAAAAACAAAGAAAACACAAAGGAAAGCCTCACAAATTTAGCTCGAGCAACCCCCATTTATAATATGCGGTTAAAGTAGGTGGGTAACACTGTTACTGGAGAATATAGGCTCTAATGATGGTGTCCTGATTTTGCATAATATTTGTTATGTTACATAGAGGACGTTTGACTGGGTTTGATTAAGTAGTACCAGCTATCTTAATTAAATTTAGTCAAACGCGGCACGCACAATTAGTAGTGAATAGCGTGCCGTTCTTTGAATCTTCTATTTAACATAATATACATTATGCGCAATTTACCAACATAGGATATTGATATTTAACAATTTATCCATGAATAAAATTGCTAACATATACTACAAAACCACTGTTGTTTTGTGTCGTTCAACCTCTCTATAAAACTTGGGCGTAACGTTCGTCCATTTTTTAAATGCACGTGAAAAATGAGAAATATCTGCGTATCCTAATCGTTCTGCAATTTGTTCAATAGATAGATGTTGTTGTTTTAATAAAAATTCTGCTTGTTTTCTACGAACCTCAGCAACTAACAACTGAAATGAAGTTTGTTCTTTCGCGAGTTGGCGCTGTAATGTTCTCTCTGACAAATGTAATCTTTCAGCAACCTGTTTAAGCGATAGAAATCCAAGTGCTTCATCATATAGTTCTTCTTTCACATTTTTTGCCGCACTATCTACATTTTTCCTTTTTAAAAATAGCTTTTGAATATCCTGTTTACACTGCTGAATTGTTAATCGCGCAACCAATGCATCGGCTGTCTTTAATGGTAAAGATAATACATTTTGATTCAATATTAAGCAGTCATTTTTTGCGTTAAACTCACCATTTAACTGATTAATATTAAATATTTTTTTGTAGAAATCTGGCTTATCTTGCTGGAATTCAAAACGGATATCCAACCGCTGTTGAGCTAAGTTTTCTACAATCTGAGCAAAACCAAAAACCAAGAATATAATCGCATGTCTGTTAAACCTAAATTGTTGTAAAGGTTGATTAAAATACAAGTATGCTTTTCCATCATTCACCTGAAGTTTGGGCTTAAATACTGTACAATGCAATCCGATAAATTGCTCCAAAACTTTAATCGCGGAACCAAGATCTTCTGAAGCTGTTGCAGCGACTCCGATATGTCCATAACAAGAAATTTTCATTTCTTTTGCAAGATATACACTGATTGCTGGTTCATCAGTAATCTGTGCAGCTCGTTCTAACAAGTAGTTGAAAATATTAAAATCCACATACCAAAAAGGTGCATTGAGTTTATCAATTGAAATACCTGTTCCAGATAATAGTTGTTCGGGTGCAATGCCCCATTTTTTAAGTACATCAACTAATAAATTCACATAACTACCAGGAAGTTCAGGATTCATATTTTTAGATCCTATACAGCTAATATTTTGGCGTAAATTGGTAAAAATTGGCGGTTTATGAACTATGCCACGATTTATCATTAAGGCATAGTAAGTTCGTAAAAAATCCAAGGTTAAAGGTTTATTTTCCAATGAATGTACTAATTGTTCACGCGCATCCTGAAAAACGATCATTTACAACTGCTATGAAAACCACGATTCAACAGACTTTTGAACAACTTGGACATACAGTAGAAGTATCTGATTTGTATGAAATAAAATTTAATCCTGTTGCATCAGTTCATGATTTTAGTGATTTTGATGAAACTGAATATCTAAATTATGCCCTCGAGCAACGTAATGCATTAAAAAGCAATACACTTTCGCCTGATATTGCCGTTGAAATCGAAAAAGTTAAACGTGCTGATCTTGTGATTTTTACTTTTCCTTTATATTGGACATCTATACCGGCGATCCTCAAAGGTTGGATAGATCGAGTATTTGTCTCAGGACTATTTTATGGCGGTAAACGTTTTTATAATCATGGTGGTATGATTGGCAAAAAAGCAATGCTTTGTTTTAGTCTTGGTGGACGAGATCATATGTTTGGTGAGAACTCAATTCATGGTCCAATCGAACAATATTTATCTTCAATTCAACGTGGTTCTTTGGCTTATGTTGGTTTTGAAGTTATACCGCCATTTATTGCATATCATGTTCCATATATTAGCAATGAAAGCCGACAAGACATTTTAACCAACTTGGAACAATACCTTCAAAATCTGGATAATCTTAGCCCTCTAGAATTTCCTCATCTTGAAAATTTTGATGAAAAAATGAATCCTAAAACCTAACCAACAAATGTAAAAAAATTATAAAAAAACTGCGATCCGTCCCCAAGCTAGATCGCAGTTTTATTCTTTGTATTATCGATTCGCTTGCTGAATTTTGTAACACTCATCCAATGCAAGTTCATAATACGCTAAACCTTCTTGTGCAGCCAAAAATGCTTTTTTCTGCATCACAGGATCTTGATCACATAACCGTTTGATAAGTTCCATCGCTTCATACGGATGAAGATCATCATAATGCGCATGTGCTCTCAACCAAGCCAATGATCGTTTATTTATCGTTACTTCTGGATTTTCAGTATAACTTTGCACCCCCTTGTAAACTTGTATACTCCAGTCCCCTGTCGCCCACTCGATTGCAAGATTCGTGGCTGCGATACTCTCAGCTAAGCTACCTCGGTAATTCACATCCCATAAGAAATGATTAACTGCATTCATCGCTGCTGGGGGCCGAACATTATTTAGCATGTCGACCGTAAGTCCAAAACCACCTGCCCAATCCTGATACCAAGTAAGATGGCGCTCCTCAACTTTAATATTTTGAATCAGCCAATCTCGTGTTTCGGTTACACCAGATAAGGAAAACGCAGTAGCTTTGGCTAGTGTTCCAGCCATATAAGAAGGAAAATGAGCGACTAAAGGATAAAAATTCAATAAGGCTGAGCGAAAACACTCCAAGCTTAATGAACCACTTGCCATATCCAAGAATAAAGGGTGTTTGCTAACTCGTTCTTTTGCTGGCAAAAGTTCATCCCAGAACCGTTGTGACCACTCAGAATGAGCCGTAATTTCCAATTTTTTTTCGTATTGATTCATAGCAGTCATTGCGATGCATCCTATTTCGTATGACTTAATCCAATCATATTCCATGATTGCTGCTTTTTCTAGATTGTATCTTATTGCAGCAAATATACAATTACCATTCCTCGATTTGTACTACTGAGTTATTTATTGAATATCATCCTCATTTAATCCATATGTTATCAACAATAAAAGCGATATAAACCTTTAATCAGCATAAGTTTTGAACAACAAAAAGATGATTATCACAAAAAAGTGGGATTTTTTGATTATCTAATACACATTTTATTTAATTCAGTGTAACGTAGTAAAAAACAATTCCAATATTAGATGACTTACATAAAAACATTAGGGAGTGGTAAGCGATAAGATGAAGTTGAAAGCTTCCAATATATTGGGACAAGATCAAATCGACTTGCTAATTTCTCGTGGGCTAAATTTTGTTTGGTTTCCTAAAGAGTTAGAAGCGATCTACCGAGATCAGTATAGAAATGAGGCCGCACACGAATTCCGTTATCGTGCGCCAATCATCTTGGGCCTATATTTATTTCTGAGCTTTGGTATTTATCAAGTCCTACCACCAGATATGCGTCTTGAGTGGATTGCTTACTATGGCTGGGTTGGTATTATTATCCTTCTCGCATGGTTATTGTCTTTTGTTCCGATCATGAATCGGTGGTTCGATCATTACGTTTGTATAGGATCAATGGGTGCTGTAGCCATTACTTTCACCCTCATTAACGTTCTTGCACAAGGCCAACATAACATTTTATTCCATGCTGCAATGATGTATGCGGTTGTCATTATTTATGGCTTTGTTGGTATGCGTTTTTATACCGCAATGTTTGCAGGATGGATGGGAGGTTTAATTGGTATTGCAGCAAGCACCTGGTTAAGTGGTTCTATTGATTGGACTTTTTTACATAGAACATACACATTTAGTAGTTTTTTGGGGATGGCGTTAGCGTATGCGACGGATCGACAGCACCGCGAAAATTACTTGCAAAACTGCATGATCGAACTTAACCGATTAGAGCTCATGCGACAGGCACAACAACTCTCAATTCTTTCACAACAAGATGCTCTAACGGGTTTAGCGAATCGTCGTTATCTCGATGAAGTACTTGAAAATGAATGGAAACGAGCCATGCGCCATGAAATGCCCATCACGATTATGATGATTGATATTGATTTCTTTAAACTCTATAACGACACACTTGGTCATATTCAAGGTGATCAATGCTTAAGACGTATCGCTATTTTATTGGGGTCAATAACTTCACGCAGTGGTGATCTAGCAGCGCGTTATGGTGGGGAAGAATTCTTGTTACTATTTTCAATGACGGATCAAGATCAAGCACTCATCCAAGTTAAACGATTAATGGAGCTGGTGAGTAATATTGGCATCAATCATCCTAAAAGCCAAATTTCTAAACATGTAACGATAAGTGTTGGTGTTGCGACGATGGTACCAAGTTTAGGTGATAGTCTTTCAGAATTTATTTCTCGTGCCGACCATGCCCTTTATATTGCGAAAAGTAATGGTAGAAATCAATATCACATCGCCTCTTCTGAAAATATGATTTCTGAAGCTTTATAATATACAGAAGATTATTATTCAGTAAATTAATTGAATATTACATTAAATAAAAGTCACACTTATAATAAATTAAAAGTGTGACTAAATATGATTATGCTTCGATTGGTTTAAATGGAGGTACGACATCTGCATTTTGTGCACGATGTCTTAAAAAATGATCCATTAATACGATCGCCAACATCGCTTCTGCAATTGGTGTTGCACGTACGCCCACACAAGGGTCATGACGACCTTTAGTTAAGACATCGGTATTTTCACGGTTAATCGTAATTGTCTTACCTGGTGTTGTAATACTAGCTGTTGGTTTCAATGCAATTGCAACACGAATAGTTTGACCACTCGAAATCCCACCTAAAATTCCGCCAGCATGATTAGCAAGGAAACCATCTGTGGTGAGTTCATCACGAGTTTCATGACCAAATTGCCCCGCTACAGCAAAGCCATCACCGATCTCAACCCCTTTAACCGCGTTAATACTCATCATTGCATGTGCAATATCAGCATCTAAACGATCAAATACAGGTTCACCCCAACCAACAGGAACATTCTCGGCAATGATCTCTAGTTTTGCACCACAACTTGTTCCTTGTTCACGTAAAGACGTAACCAATTTTTCAAAACGTGGCACCGCATCAACATCACCACAGAAAAATGGATTGTTAGGTACTTCGTTCCAATCTAATTTCTCTGCAACTTCGTTACCAATTTGAGTGACATGTCCACGAATATCAATCCCAAATTTTTCAGCTAGATACTTTTTTGCAATCGCACCCGCTGCAACGCGCATCGCAGTTTCACGTGCACTTGAACGTCCGCCACCACGATAATCACGGAATCCGTACTTTTGTGTATAGGTATAATCAGCATGACCAGGACGGAAAGTTTGAGCAATATTGCCGTAGTCTTTAGATTTTTGATCTGTATTACGAATCAATAAACCAATCGAAGTTCCAGTTGTTTTCCCTTCGAAAACACCAGAAATAATCTCGACTTCATCTGGCTCTTTACGTTGAGTTGCAAATTTAGATGTACCAGGCTTGCGGCGATCCAAATCTTTCTGCAAATCAGCTTCACAAAGTTCAAGACCCGGCGGCACGCCATCAACAATTGCCATCAAACCGACGCCATGAGACTCTCCACATGTCGTGACTTGAAAAAGTTGACCAATACTATTCCCAGCCATGTTCTATCCCCTTAATTCTGAATGGATTGCTGAAATATTTCTTTATAACGACGGCATTGTTCAGCAGTCAAAGCAAAAATACCAGAACCACCTTTTTGGAAAGTTAGCCAGTGAAAGTCAACCGTATTGAAATTTTGACGCATCGCCCATTCTGAATTACCCACTTCGATAACGATCAGACCATCTTCAGTTAAATAATCTGCAGCTTGAGCCAACATTTTACGCACCAAGTCCAAACCATCTTGTCCTGCAGCAAGCGCAAGTTCTGGCTCATGTAAGAATTCTTCCGGTAAATCTGCCATATCTTCAGCATCTACATAAGGCGGATTACTTACGATCAAGTCATATTGATTTTCAGCAGGTATTTTTGCAAATAGATCAGATTCAAGTAGTGCAACTTGATACTGTTTATTGTGATGTTCTGTATTGATCGAAGCAACTTCTAACGCTTCTTTAGAAATATCTGTAGCATCAACTTCTGATTCTGGATATGCATACGCCAATGCAATTGCAATACAGCCTGAACCCGTGCACATATCCAAGATACGTTGTGGTGTTTTCGGTTTAGGGTTTTCTGGTAGGCTGTTTAACGCTTCAAGCATTTGACCATTTTCATCTAAACAATATGGTGCAAAACGCTGTTCAATTAACTCAGCAATCGGTGAACGTGGGATTAAGACACGTTCATCAACATAAAATGGTTTATTAAAGAAATATGCAAGATTTAATAAGTATGAAGTTGGGATACGCTCATTAATACGACGTTCTAATAAGCTTAGAAATTCTGCTTTTTCACTTGGTAATAGCTTCGCATCTAGGATTTCCGCATCAGCCTTCCACTCAAGAGAAAGTGTTTGCAAAACCAATGCCGAACTTTCAGCGAAATAATCTTCTGTGCCTTGACCTAAGTGCGCGTCGTATTGGCGAAGTGCTGTGACACCAAAACGGATAAAATCTCTTATGTTTACTAAGTTTTCAGCCGCTTCTTGTAAATGTTCAGGGCTGATCGTTGGTCGCTCCACTTAGGCGTCTCCAAAAGTGCTAATTGCAAAACGGTTTATTTTACCTGAGCCAAGAAAAGCAAAGCAACGCTTTAACCAGTTTCTAGCTATCTTGAAGCTTATTTAATAAGAAAAAACCGCTTCAGATCAAAGAAACGGTTTTATATCGGATTTATTTAAATTTTAACGAGACAAATAACGGGTCATATCCTCGATCCCTTTCAAGGTCATTGGATACATATGATCTTCAAATGTTTCTTTAATCCACTGAATAGTTTGGGTGTAATGCCAATAACCCTCCACTTCAGGGTTGAGCCAAGCCGTTTTATCAAAGTGCTGACGTAAACGTCTTAACCACACTTCCCCAGCCTCGTCATTCATATATTCAACTGAACCACCAGCAGACTTGAGTTCGTAAGGCGCCATACTAGCATCGCCTACAATGATAACCCGATAATCACGTCCATAAGTATGCAATAGATCCCATGTGTTCATACGTGTCGAGCTACGACGGTGATTGTCTTTCCAAACATAATCATAAAGACAATTATGGAAATAAAAATATTCTAAAGTCTTGAACTCAGATTTTGCAGCACTAAACAGTTTTTCACATTCAGCGATATAGGCATCCATAGAACCACCTACATCAAACAACATCAATACTTTGATTCGATTACGGCGTTCTGGAACAAGTTGCACATCCAAGATACCTTGTTTTGCAGTTTCACGAATCGTGCTATCAACATCTAGCTCTTCGGCAGCCCCTTGACGCGCGAATTTCCGCAAACGACGTAAGGCGATTTGCATCTGACGTGTTCCTAAAACCTGATCATCGTCAAGATTTTGGTATTTACGTTGTTCCCATACTTTTACCGCTGAGCGTTTACGACCCGGCCCACCGATACGGACACCTTCAGGATGATCACCAAAAGCACCAAAAGGTGAGGTTCCACCTGTACCAATCATCCGGTTGCCACCCTGATGTTTTTTATGTTGTTCGCGCAAACGCTCTTCCAACATTTTCATCAGTTCTTCCAGAGAACCTGCTTTTTGCAATTCAGCACGTTGCTCTGGGGTTAAATGCTTTTCTAGTAGCTCAAGATCAAACCAGTCTTTTGGCAATTTATGAACGTGTTTAAGTAGCTCATCTAAGTCAAAGGTTTCAATACCATCAAAATAATCTTTCATGGCACGATCAAACTTATCGAAGAAACGTTCATCTTTGACTAAAACCGTTTTAGCCAATTGATAAAACTCTTCTTGATCTGCAAAAACAAGACCTGAAGCCACCGCTTGATTCAGATCAATCAGTTCACGTGTCGTAACAGGTACGCCATATTTGCGTAAAGTGTAGAAAAGTCGTACAAACATATACGAGCACTCTTAACGACGTGACATAAAGGCTAAACGTTCTAGCAACTGTACATCTTGTTCATTCTTGATTAACGCACCATACAACGGTGGAATCGCTTTTGATTTATCATGATTACGTAACACATCTTCTGGCATATCATCTGCCATCAATAAGCTTAACCAATCGATTAATTCAGACGTTGAGGGTGGCTTTTTCAAACTTGGTACTTGACGTAATTTGAAGAAGATCTGTAAAGCCTCACTCACCAAAGTGTTCGAAATACTTGGGAAATGAACTGCAATGATGTCACGCATCGTTGCTTCATCAGGGAACTCAATGTAATGGAAGAAACAACGGCGCAAGAACGCATCTGGAAGTTCTTTTTCATTATTTGAAGTAATAATCACGATTGGACGCTGAGTTGCAGTAATCGTCTCACCTGTCTCATACACATAGAACGACATTTTGTCGAGCTCATGCAACAAGTCATTTGGAAATTCAATATCTGCTTTATCAATCTCATCAATTAATAATACACAGCGCTCATCGCTAGTAAATGCTTCCCACAATTTACCAGGCTTAATATAGTTTTTAATGTCATAGACACGGTCATCACCTAGCTGGCTATCACGTAAACGCGAAACAGCATCATATTCATACAAACCTTGCTGTGCTTTGGTTGTTGATTTGATATGCCAAGTGATCAGTTTTAACCCAAGACTTTCGGCAACCTGTTCAGCCAGTAACGTTTTACCTGTACCCGGCTCACCTTTAACCAATAATGGTTTTTGTAGAGCACGCGCCGCTTTTACAGCAAGCTTTAGGCTATCGGTTGCAATATATTGATCTGTACCAGTAAAGTGTTGATTATCAGCAGACATTTAAAAAACCTTATTTTTCTGTATCTAACTTTGTGTAAATATTTAAACTGAACGAGCAGCTTTTTTATTGGTGGTATATTTTGACCAGCAAAAACCAATCGATAAACCAATCCCTATGACAAAGAGGATCAAGGATAAATTGGCCCACACCAACACATGTTCTTTGGTTAATACACCAAAAATCAATCCAAAAATTGCAGGTGCGATTCCAGAATTCGGACCTTCAGAAATTGTTGGTGTTGCAAGGACTGCAAAAGCGATAATCCACAAGATGCCACCGATGGGACTCGGTAAACGCGTCATTAAACGATACCAACACCACAAGGCAATGATTGTTCCAGTAACATAGACTATGATCGCAACATTTTCCTCAGGAAACTGATCCAGTACTGAAAGAATATTTGCCCATACCGCTGTTAATGTCTCAAGCACCTCGTAAGCCCTCAGGTTCTACCGCATTCGGATTGATTAATCCTTCTGGTGGCATTTGAATAAAAAAGCCTTTGGTTTCTAACGAATCCATAACATGCATCACATTTACACGTGCAAGTTTACGCTCAGCATGAAGTTCTAAACGCATAACAAAAGTGGCTTTTCCAAATGCTTGTAAAACAGTTTCTGGAATACCGTCAAAAGGGTTCTCAGACTCATTATTCTCAGAAGAGTTCGGACGAGCAATATACATATACATTTCGTCTTTTTTGCTCGATCTATAAATATCGCAGTGCATGTTTACTCACAACTTTTGTCAATTTTAGTGACTATCAAGCCAATTAGACCTCAATAGACACTAAACAGGATACATGAAAAAAACCACAGGTACATTAAGGAATGTTAACGCTAGAGTCGTATTTTTTAGCAACCGTATTTTTACCGAGTGACTTTCATTTGCATTGCTAAATATTCACTATCTTGATGCAAAAGTGCGATCAGAGGCTTAGTTAAAAGCTCATAACGCCAGCCTAATAAATAATCTGGTAAAACTTGTTCGTCCAAACCAAATACGACATGCTCATAAATCGCATGAAGCCATTTCTTTCGTAACAACACCTCTTTAGGTATAGATGTTTGATTAACAATACCATCAATCAACTGATCAACTTTCGGGGCTAACTCTTTCGAATTATTCTTAATCGGACGTGCAATTCTAAGCGGCCACTCATCTTCTGGCGGCAAAAACCTCAAAAGTTCTAAAATCATTTTGCCGTGCTCACGCACAACATTAGGTCGAATATCTTTGACTTGAGCAAGTTGAAATGTATTGCGCGGATTTTTCTCTACCAAATCAATCATCGTTGCGTTTTTAAGAATAAAACTACGCGGTTGATTCATCGCTTTGGTAATTTGCTCACGCCAGATGCTTAATTGTTGTAATTGCATTAACTCACGGCGTGAATGGCGATAATTACCGATATCGGTATACAGCTCGGCGAGTGGAGTATCTGTTCCAATTTCTTTGGTTAAATTCTGACAGTCTTCCAACACATAGTGATATATCCCTTTGCTCTGCAAATCGCGTTTTAATGCTTCAGCAAGTCTAGGTAAATAAAGTACATCATTCGCAGCATAACTGATTTGTTGTGGTGTTAGCGGACGTGCCAACCAATCTGAGCGTGTTTGATCTTTCTCTATCTCAATATCTAAATAAGTCTTGAGAGCGTTTTGATAGCTAACCTGCAAACCATTCCCAAGAAAAGCCATCGCGACTTGTGTATCAAAAATATTATGCAATGGTTTTTGATCAGCATAATGATAAATTAAATCAATATCTTCACTACATGCATGAAAGATATTCTGCTGTGCATTGAACACTTTGTCCCAAAAATGTGTGAGATCTAATACCGTACCATCAAGCAATGCAACCTGACCGTCTAGATTAATTTGGCACACCCCGAGTTTTGGATATAAGGTATCAACCTTAATAAACTCAGTATCAAGTGCATAGGTGGAACAATGTTCCATTTTGTGGAGGAGAACAGCTAAATCTTCTTGCTGCTGGATAAACTGAAACATATTTGCTCAAATACAATAAAAAGAACCATTTGCAATCAAACTGCAAAAACACAGTGATTACTCAAACAAAATAAACGCAAAACTCAATCAGTATTCCACTTGCACATGAAATTACTCCTCTTCCCTATAATCAAAAAAACGAAAATCCTTTTCGCCTGCTAATAGTGCCATACATTGCGCTAAATAGATCTAGAATAATGTTAGACAAAATGTAAAAGTTAATTATTTGTTTAAATTAACAGCATGAATTTAAAATAAATATCCACAAATGATTATTTTACTGTTATTTCATCCGCATTCGATTATGTACAGCTTGACTTAAAGTATGGCTATCAACATATTCCAACTCACCGCCTTGTGGTACGCCCTGTGCAATGCGTGTCATATGAATCGGTAAATGCTTGGTTGCCTCTACCAAATAATGCGCTGTCGCTTGGCCTTCTACTGTTGCATTGGTTGCCAAAATCACCTCTTGGACCTTCCCTTCACTCAAACGCTGAATCAAATAGGGAATACCAATTTCTTCAGGGCCAATTCCGTCTAAAGGTGATAAGTGTCCACCCAAGACATGATATTTACCTCTAAAACTACCACTTTGTTCAATCGCCATCACATCTGCAGGCGATTCAACCACACAAAGTAACTGCTCATCACGCTCAGTCGATGCACAAATATCACAAATTTCATTTTCGGTTAGAGAATGACAAATATGACATTCATGAATATGACTAGAAGCCTCATGCAAAGCATGTGACAAAGCAAATGCTCCTTCACGGTTTTTCATCAATAAATGTAATGCCATACGCTGCGCAGACTTTGGACCAACACTCGGTAGGATACGCAATGCTTGAACTAATTGTTCAAATCTTTCACTAAACACAAATTAACTCTCAGAATCTCCGCCAATCCCTCTTTAATAAAGAAGGCAGCCCCTCCCCAAAATGCGATTAGAGTATCGCAAGAAAGGGAGGCTGGGAGGGATTTAAAATAAACCAGATAGACCTGGCGGTAAGCCCATACCAGAATTTGCACCTTGCAACTTCTCTTCAGAAATCGCTTCAGCTTGACGCGCCGCATCATTCATTGCCGCTGCAATTAGATCTTCAATCATATCGGCTTCATCTTGTAAAAGATCTGGACTAATCTCGATACGTTTCACCACATTACGACAAGTCATCGTTACTTTAACTAAACCACCACCCGCTTCAGCATGAACTTCGGTGTTCGCAAGCTCTTCTTTGGCTTTTTTAAGGTTCGATTCCATATCCTTTTGCATGCGTTGAGCTTGCTGCATGAGCATATTAATGTTCATAAGTTTCTCTCGTTAAATTAAATCTAAACCGCGTGATAAATCACGAATAATATCATTAATGTCCTCTAAACCGACAGACACACGAATTAAGCCTTCTTCAATTCCTGCGGCTTGTTTAGCTTCAGCTGACATTCTACCATGTGAGGTGGTTGCTGGATGGGTAATTGTTGACTTAACGTCACCCAAATTACTAGTAATGGATAAGAAACGGGTATTATCAATCACAGTCCAAGCAGCTTGACGCTCACCTTTCACTACAAACGATACCACGCCACCAAAACCTTTTTGCTGTTTCTTGGCAAGCTCATGGCCTGGATGATTTGGTAAACCAGCATAATAAACTTTTTCCACTTTATCATGCTGTTGTAACCACTCAGCCAATTTCTGCGCATTTTCACAATGGGCTTTCATTCGAATGCTCAGCGTTTCTAAACCTTTTAAGAAAATCCAAGCATTGAATGGACTCATTGAGTTACCTAGGGTACGAATAACCCCATTAATCTCTTCAAGCAGGTCATGCTTTCCAACTACTGCACCACCCAAAGCACGACCTTGACCATCGATATACTTCGTTGCTGAGTATAAAACTAAATCTGCACCAAACTTAATTGGTTGCTGTAATACTGGCGTACAGAAACAATTATCTACTGCAAACAAAGCACCATGTGCATGTGCAATATCCGCAATTGCCTGCATATCACCCACTTGCGCCAATGGATTTGATGGCGTTTCTATAAATAATAAACGCGTATTTGGACGAATCGCTTGTTTCCATCCCTCAAGATCGCCCAAATCAACAAAAGTCACTTCAACTGCGAATTTAGCAACGTATTTTTCAAACAAAGCGATGATTGAACCAAATACAGCGCGTGAGCAAATCACATGATCGCCTGCTTTCAGATACGCCATACAGATCGCATGCACTGCCGCCATACCTGAACTGGTCGCTACAGCACGTTCTGCGCCATCAAGCACCGCTAAACGCTTCTCAAATGCCTGTACAGTCGGATTGGTATACCGTGAATATGTATTCCCCGCGATTTGCCCAGAAAACTTGGCAGCAGCATCGGCAGCACTCTCACAGACAAACGATGACGTTAAAAAGATAGGTTCACTGTGTTCACCTTCAAAGGTACGATCATGCCCAGTACGAATGGCCAGTGTTTCAAGTTGGTATTCTAAATCATCGCTTGGATTCATCGTTTTGTATGCCTTATGATCAATGGTCTCAATCTTCCTTTATAAAAAGTAATAATTTTTATAAAGGGTTATCAAATCCTGTCTAAATATGCCAACATTTTGATCGCCTAATGTATTTAAGGTCAAGGCATAAGATGAAATTATCGCTTAGACTTCGTGCAATCTTGACTCATGATGAGACTTTCATAGATGAAATCGCTTGTGGAACAGCAAAAAATAAATTTTAAACATCTCGCTATGCGCGTATTTGAATCTGACAAACTCGTGCTGTCCCAATCAACACCCTATCAAGTCATCGCTCAATTTAAACAAACCCGTGTACGTTTTTATGCATCTGAGAATAAACGCTACAAAGAGCCCCTGGTTTTTGTTGCTCCACTCGCCATCAATATGGATATCTATGACCTCTATCCTTATCGCTCTTTAGTCAAACATTTCCAAGAGGCTGGTTTTGATGTCTATCTGATTGATTGGGGTAAGCTCACCTATAAAAATTATCAAATTAATTTTCTTTCCTTTCTTGATAAGTTTATTCCACGTTGTATTGAAGCAATTCAAAAGCATTCTAAATCTGAAAAAATTTCACTACATGGTTGGAGTATGGCTGGCATCTTTGTCACACTTTATACCGCACGACATCAACCTAATGCTGTCAAAAATCTCGTGGTGCTTGGTAGCCCAATTGATAGTTATGCATCTGGTTATATCGGCAAACTCTATAAAACACTTGCTTATGTGACTTCACGAAATGAAAAAGTTAAAGATTACATTTATAATCGCTTACCCAAAGTAATGATTCATTCTCCGGGTTTTTTAAACTCCCTTGGATTTAAACTTCTTGATCCTAAAGGCTGGATTGATGGAAATATCCAATTATTAAAAAACTTGGATAATCTTAAACTTGTACAAGAAGATGCGACACTGAGCCATTTCTTAAACAACATGATTGATTATCCGGGTGGTATTAACCAAGACATGCTGTTTAATGTTTGGATGCAGAACCCTCTGAAGAACGGTGCAATTACCCTCAAGAACAAAACCATTGAATTGAAAAATATTAATTGTTCACTTTTGGTCGGTGCAGGGAAAAGTGATCAATTGGTTACAGCAGATGCCGCTTTTCCTTTAACTCAACTGACCAGTAGCCAAGATGTGACGTTTACCTTGATACCGGGCGGACATTTAGGTTTAATGTCTAGTCAAAATAGTTCAATTGAGTTCTGGCCAACACTTACAAATTGGCTATCAGAACGATCAACGCTAATAAGAAGGTAGACAATGATTCAATCTGTTGCATTTATCGGTTTAGGCGCTATGGGTTATCGCATGGCGGCACATTTACCCAAGCATTTCGATACGGTCTTGGTTTGGAATCGAAATTTCAGTAAAGCTGAACAACATGCAACAGAATATGGCACCACAGCAGTTGAACTATCCGAAGCTGTACAAGCAGATATTATTTTTTCTTGTTTGCCCACGAGCCAAGATGTTGAAACATTAATTGACAGTGTTGAAATTAAATCAGGTGCGATTTGGATCGACTGTACCAGTGGAGTGCCAGAGGCTGCTCAGCGGTTAGCTGAAAAGTTAAAGCCTCAAAATATCGATTTTCTTGATGCTCCTGTGAGTGGTCAAACAATTGGTGCTGAAAATGCAACTTTAACTTTTATGGTGGGTGGCGATGTTCATGCATTTGAACGTGCATATCCTGCGATGTCAGCAGTTGGAAAATTGATTCAGCATGTTGGGGATTCTGGCGCCGGTTTTGCTGTCAAAGCTATCAATAATATGTTGCTCGCCGTGAATCTATGGTCTGTTGCCGAAGGTTTTAGTACTTTAAAAGCGCATGGTGTAAATCTCGATGCAGCATTAAATTGTATCAATGCATCGAGTGGTAAAAGTCTTGTCACAGAAAATATTTTTCCGCAACGTGTGTTAAGCCGTGAATTTCCTGTGACCTTTGCTCTACCATTGCTAGCGAAAGATACTGGAATTGCTTTAGATTTAGTTCATGATGCAAAACTACCTGCACCAATCCTCTCTTTGACACAAAGTCTAATCCAAGCGGCAAGTTTAACGGCTGAGCCTAATAGTGACTTTTCGGCTGCTGTAAAAATGTATGAATCATGGAGTAAAATTACGCTAGAATAGGATTGTTATTTAAAAACAATAGGTTATTTTAATTTTAAAATTTTATGGCGTAAATGAAGCGTAAAATCCCCTATTTTGAATGTCAAAAAACCGCTCATTTTGAGCGGTTTTTTTACGATTCTAATAAAATACTTGGAGTAGATAATTAACTTAAATCTTGTGGCTTAGGCCATGATAACTTGCCTCATAAACCTGTTAAATTAATACGAGAACCATCAGGTAAGGTGGCATTAATTTCCAGGTTTGCCCCAAGTACATGGAGGTATTGGCGCAAGGTTGATAGTTGAATATCTGCACGTTTTTCTAGCTGTGCAACAGTGGGTTGCTTAATGTGCATTGCGCCTGCTACTTGTGCTTGTGTAAAACCAAGCTGCTTGCGTAAATTTGCCAAACGCATCGCTGTAATCATTTCAGCTGCTTTAGTCTCAACAGCGGCTTGATCCTCTACAGAAAGCGTATTAAATAATTCACTAATCGGTTTTGCCATCATTCAACTCCTCAAGATATTGTTGATAACTCTTTTCCGCTATGGGGATCATACGATCATAAAAGCGCTTATCACCTATTTTATTGCCACCACATAACAATACAGCTTGTCTTAATGGGTCGAATACAAACAGAATACGGTAAGGATCGCCAGCATGTTGTACACGTAATTCTTTCAGATTTTTTAACTTACTACCTTTCAAAGTATCTACATGAGGGCGTGATAACTGTGGACCATATTCTTCAAGTACTTTAATACTTGCAAGTATGTCTATCTTTTCTTCAGTAGTCAGTTCCAAGAACCACTCTTCAAAAGGTTGCTCAAATAGAACAGTCCACATAACTCAATCCTTATTACCTGGAAATATTATAGGTTTTAAGCTATATTTCTTCAAGTGTAAGTTTGGGAAGATATTTAAAAGCCCTGCTTTCGCAAGGCTCTGTAAGATTATTTACTGGCATCCCATTTTTTTTCGTACTCCTCTCGTTGTACATCAAAGAAATTGGCACGATCTTCAGCAAAATACTCCGTCAAACCCAATAGGTTTTCTAATGTATAAAAATGCGCTGGGTGAATACCTCTCTCTTCAAGATCCTTTTGAGTTTTTTTCACTTCTTTCTTAATTTGGGTAATCAGTGTAGATAGCCATTCTGTTGACTCATGAGCAACAGCATAGGCATCCAATAAATCACCATCATCATAGGTTTTAACTTCCGCTATTGGCTGACTTTGTGTGTTCATAGGGATCTCCTTTGCTTACTTCTACTTCTTTCATATTTAGCTATCGCCATAACTACTTGGTCTATCAAATGGGATAGGTGAATTATCTAATCAATCAATTTAAAAAAATGGAAATTATTTAAAGTTTAAAAAATGGAAAAAATCAATATTCCATTTTTTCCAAATTATATAAAGAAACTAGTTTTCTATTTTCTTGTGAGTAAGGCTTTGATAACAATCTTGGAGTGAGACTTTCCAGAGTCTTAAAAAAACTTTCACCTTTTTCTCCATTAGGAAAAAGAGTGATTGCAAACACTGATTTCTTAATTTTATGCCCAGAAATTATCTCCCATAGACTCAAATCGATGTATGCAAATAGACGATAGTCATTAATTTTCTTAACTAATGTTTTTGGATCAGAATCAAGTAATTCATCCTCATATGAAATTTCATTTATTGCCAATTGTTTTCTTTTTTGTATTAACCACTCTTCAAAATTTCTTAGCAGTACAGCATTCGTACATCCTAAATCAACCTCAATAATTGGCTTCTTATCAAAAACTTTTCCTTTCATATTTTTGATATAAAAATCAAAACTAGAATTTCTACAATCATCAAAATGTTCTTCTTTTCCTCCTACGTCATACCACATTTCATGATCTAATAATTCTTTTTCATTATCTTTGCACCTTATAGTACTTAAGGCACATAGATGCTGTTTAATAATATGCCTATGTGGTTTAGGAAAGCTAAAATACTCTTCTGCAATCTCAATTGGTGTTAATTCTTTGATGGTATTAGCTTTTGCACTTTCTATCTGACCATGTGCATATATGTTAAAGCACATATTAATAGGATTTAGCATGGAACTATCTTCATAACTTTCTCTTTCAAATGCTAATAAATTATTTTCTGCTATATTTAAAAACATATTTTTAATAATTTTATTTTTTGCTTCTTCATTAGAAAAGGGGGAAATTTTTCTATTAATTTTAAGGTAACCTTTTAACTCTAAAATACATTCTTGCCCATATATTTCTTCACTATCAACAACCTCAATTTTAAGTCTGTTATTTATAATCAATAAAAGAACTCGTCTGTATACGAGGTTTAAAAGTGCTACTCTAGCATTACCTACCTTATCAATATATTTATCTATTTTAAACCAGTTCGGCATGTCTTCTTTATATTTTATAAATGACACTTTTTATATCCCTAACTATCAATAATCGTAAAACTATAACTCATCTTGAAGTATTTTGAATTATTGGTTATGGCTAAATAGCTAATTTCCCAACCAACTGTTCTTGTTTAAAGTTCAATCTGTCAACCAACATAGAAATAAAAAATGTTCTATCCATGCTTATGCTATGACTATCTTAACAAGAGATGAGCCATCAAATGGTGATTACGTTATCTGCCCCGTATGTTTCAATGCTAGGAAAGTCAACTGAGCATGAGATTCCAAAGAACTAAATGAAACGATGGTTAGAGCAGCGGACTCATAATCCGTTGGTCAATCCAACTACATTTGTATCCCTTCTCCCCCTTGAACCCTAAAGTTCAAAGGTAAAGACATGCATTTTGTGTGTTCAATATTTCAAATAGCTAACTTTAGAAATCAACTTTATAACTATAATTAATATTTACATGCTCAGGCATGTTATGAACATCCTGATCTGTGATGAACCCATGTTCGGGCATTTTTACGCTATTAAATGCTTCATTCACAGGCACAATTGGTGGCTTATTAAAGTTTTCATAATTCGATGAAGCACAACCAACTAGCCCTAATCCCAATACAGATGCAGTTAATAATTTCTTCATAATCCTATCAATTACTATAAAAATCACACAATCTAGCAAATTATTTATTGAATGTCTTATGATTAAAATTTATGGATTTCAGGATAGGAAACACTGTAAAAACCCATTGATCAATAACAAACAGAACAATACACATCAAACAAAGCTGAAAAATCTATATATTTTTTAATTTTCGCACCACTTTAAAAAAACCATTGATATCTAAAGTTTTTCTATATTATTCAGGATAAAAGATAGGGTAAAATTACACTCGAATAATACAGTTTCATTGAAATTTCATCAATAAACCTTATATTAGTACATGCGCTAAGTCCGACTTAGTGCTTACTCATAACGAGAGGAATACCTCATGAAGAAGTTTACAGTTGCAGTTTTTGCTGGATTTGTCGCACTGACAAGTTTCAGCATGCAAGCTTCAGCATCAGAGCAAGAATGTAAAAAGTTACAAGATAACTATAACCTTATCTATGCGTCTAAAGGCTTCTGCTTTAAAGATGCAGATGCTAAAGCAAAGTACGGTAACGAAAACTGTCATACTACTAAGCCAAAGTTTTCTGAGAAAGAACAACAACGCTTAGATGAAATTAAAGCACGTCAAAAAGAATTGAATTGTAAATAAGCATCTTCTCTTAATCTTGAGCTGAAACGATCATGAATATAGCTCAACGAGGAGAAAGGTTTAAAGGACTAATCATGGCATACGATGACCAAAATATTTTTGCAAGAATCCTTCGTGGTGAACTACCCGCGATAAAAATTTATGAAGATGAGCAAGTTCTTGCGTTTATGGATATCATGCCTCAAGCCGATGGTCACACCCTAGTGATTCCTAAGACACCAGCAATTACCTTACTCGACCTACCTGCCGATGCAGCTGCTTATACGATTCAAATCGTACAAAAAGTTGCTCAAGCGATGGAAAAAGCTCTAGAAGCTAAAGGCATTGTACTTATGCAGCTCTCAGGTGCTGCTGCTGGTCAGACTGTCCCACATGTACATTTTCATCTGATCCCAAGTTCAATCCATGAACTAGGTCGTCATGCAGCGCAAATGGGCGATCAAGAAAAGATTAAGGCCCTAGCTGAAAAGATCAAAGCTGCACTTTAAGCTTTGATTTGACTAAAAACGGAGTGAAAACTCCGTTTTTTATTTTCATTTATTTATATAAAAATCAATAACAAACAAAACTTATATCCAATGTAAATCGTCATTAAACTGTCATTTTTCTTTCACTTCTCTGTCACAAAGTTTGCCGATACTGCATACAAGTTAGTGAGCTATGTAACTTTTTGTACACAAGCAAACTTATAACAGTAACTAAGGCAATTGCCATTTACAAAAAAGTGTTTTGGAGAAATCTCAATGAAAAAATTGCTTCTTGCTGCTACTGTAGCAACTTTAGCCATGAATGCAGCGCAAGCAGCACCAACTTTGTACGGTAAGCTGAGTGTAACTGTAGACAATATTGATAACAATGATTTTAAAGACGAAAGCGTAGTGAAAGTAAACTCAAACGCTTCACGTTTGGGTGTGAAAGGTGAAGAAAAATTGACTGATAACTTATCAGCAGTTTACTTAGTTGAATGGGAAATTTTCGCAGATGGCGATGGTGATGCTTTTAAAAACCGTAACCGTTTTGTAGGTGTTAAATCTGCTGGTGTTGGAACATTAAAAGTAGGTCAATTTGACTCTTACTTTAAAACTGCTGCAGGTAACAATCAAGACATCTTTAACGATAACAACGAATTGGATATGACTAAAGTTCTTGTTGGTGAAGATCGCTTAACTAACGTAATTGGTTTTGAGACTGATAAAAAATTATTAGGTGGCTTAGCTTTCAACATCATGTTCCAACAAGGTGAAGAATCTTCTGCTGCTGATAGCGCATCTAAAGGTAAAGAAGGCAGCCGTGATGGTTTCGGTGACGGTGTTTCTGCTTCGATCACTTATGACAATAAAGATTATGGTTTAGCTGCTGCAGTAGCTGGAAACTATGGCATCGCTTCTAAATATGGCGCATATGGATTATCTGGTATTTATACAGATGCTATCCGTGTAACAGGTTCACTTGATTTCACGAAATTAGGTTTTGATGGTTTTGTTTTGGGCGCTTTATGGCAAACTGCTCAACCTACAGATGATACTGTGACGACAACCAGTGGTTCTGATGTAACCTCTTATAAAGGCCTACAAGAAGATGCATATGGTGTAACAGCAGCATACAAAATCCCTTCTACTCCGATTAAGTTAAAAGCACAGTATATTTCTGCTACGACAGAGTCGAATGGTCGTGATGATCGTAAACAAGATCTTTATGGTCTAGGTGCTGATTATCAAATCAATAAACAAGCACGTTTCTATGGCGTAGTTGGTCAGCAAAAACGTGATTGGTTAGTGAAAGATGATAAGAAAACAACTATTGGTTTAGGTATGGAATATAACTTCTAATTTGAAGCTTATTTCCTAATCAGTAAAAAAGGGCTTTATGCCCTTTTTTCATTTAGAGAATAGATAAATCGTTGCCACTACATTCATGAAAACAATTGAAATAAATGAATACCATAAAATTTTAAAAAAATGATCCTTTCTTAAAACATAATAAATTAAAAGTATGATCAGCAGTATCGTGGAGAAAAACAGCCAAATTATTCCAAGTAATTGGGAGCTTTCCCAAATATTTTTTTCTACTACAAAATAAACGTCTTTGTATAAAGATGGTATAAATAAAATCGATAAGAGAGATGAAAAGATAAATAACTTTTGTCGGAATTCTTTAATAAAAAAAGCAACAAGTATCAACATCGGTAAAGTGATGACGAAATAGATAAAAATATTAAAAAGAAGCCCACTCCAGAACCTGCTACAGTCATTCTATCTCCTAAATTTAAACTCTAAAAAAACAAAGCCCATATTCAAATGAGCTTTATCTTATAAATCTATTACGTTTAATATTTACTTCTTCAAAAAACCACTCACTAGATTCAAAACATTTTGAATATCATTATTCGCTTCTTGTGGATTAGTACCACTCCCTTGTGGCGTTAAAGAGTCGATCACCTGCGGTAAAACCGATGCAATTGCGCCATAAATGGCTTGTTTAGGCGCCTGAGTTTGCTGTGCAACTTGCTCAACATCTTGGTCATCAAATAAACTTTGCATGTTTTGAGTTGGTATATCTGTATTATTTGGCTGATTAGGATCAACCCAACTTTGTACTTGGTTCGCCAAACCTGCATTTTTTAATTTGTCCAACGCACCTTGCAAACCGCCTTGTTTTTGAATCCAAGCCAAAATTAGGGGCAAAACGGCTATAAGCAAAGTTTGGGCTGAATTTCCACCTTTGGCGCTACTTTGTTGATTACCACCATTCAATTGACCCAGCACAGAACCAAGTATTCCGCCCAAACCGCCTTGTTGATTGGAGTTGCCCTGTTGTCCACCCATTTGTCCTAATACAGAACCAAGAATACCACCTAGCCCACTACTCGATTGTTGCTGACCGCCTAAAGCTTGTTTTGCTAACATTTCAACAATATTGCTTAAATCTGTCATGACGCATATGTTCCTTTGGAATATTTATCCAAAAAGCATACGCTGCTTTGAAAGTATAGAACAAAATTGAATTGTTAAATTTTGCAAGAACTTGAACACACACTCAATCAGATGATAGTGATCAAATAGTTCAACAGTTCATGATATTTACCAACGGAATTTATCCCAGTTTTCTGGGTTTGCCCAAAACTTGGAATTGAACCAATCTGGCACATGCTTATAGGTCAAAATATTAAACTGCCACAAGGCAAAATTGCTTTCATGTGTTGTTTTATCAATTAATTGAGTGAAACCAAGTGAACGTAATAACTTTTCGTCATCAATTTTACTTACGACCACAATTCGTTTTGCCATAAGGTCACGTAACCTTACCAATAACTGTGCTTTTTGTGTTTCTGTAATATTTTGCATTTCTTCGGTGTCAAATAATACAAAACCTAAATCATAACGCTGAGTAAAAGGCAGATTTAAAAAGTCAGTTACGTTAAAATGATGCCATTGAATTGAAGCATTTTGGTCAATCTGTTGACCGATACAAAGTGCAGTATGTATGGGCTGTTCCTGAGATAAATCGTCTAGCATAGAAGTGATGACATTTTGTTCAGCCATAACTGCAACCCTTGATTGAGAAAGATGAGAGTTTATTCATGGAACTACAAGGCATTTGTCATAAAATGCATGCAGCACTCACAGCGCATAGTGTAACTGATCAATCAACGCGCAAGGCAAATGTTGAATATAAATTTATATTAGATCGTTCAGAAACTGATCTACCGTTTAATCTAGGTCAAGAAATAGAGATCGAATGGACAGGAAATATTTTCTGTACATCTTGTGGTGCGAAAACACCAAAGTCATATTCACAAGGACATTGTTTTAAATGCTTTAAAACCAAGGCTGAATGTGACTTATGTATTATGAAGCCTGAAACCTGCCATTATCATCTCGGTACTTGCCGTGAAGATGATTTTGCACATCAGGTCTGCTTCCAGCCTCATATCGTGTATTTAGCAAATTCAAGTGCGCTCAAAATCGGAATTACACGTATCGTAAATATGCCCACACGATGGTTAGACCAAGGTGCGACTCAAGCACTGCCGATCATGAAAGTGGGTTCACGTCGATTGTCTGGGCATTTGGAAACCATGTTCGGGACACAGATTGCAGACAAGACTGACTGGCGAAAACTCCTTAAAGGTGAAGCAGAACCACTGAACTTGGTTGAACAATGTGATCAAATCATCGAGGAGTTTGCTCCAAAAATTCAAAGCATTCGTGAGGAGTTCAGTCAAAATCTTGAGTTTGATGAGGGTTTAGAGTTCTTAGACAATGAATTGCCACATGAATTCATTTACCCTGTTGAACATTATCCTGAAAAAATTAAATCCTTGAATTTAGATAAAACCCCAAAAATCCGTGGTGTATTACAGGGTATTAAAGGTCAGTATTTATTATTGGACATTGGTGTCATCAATATTCGTAAATACACTGGTTATGAGTTAATTCTACGTGCATAAGTAAAAAGGTGGCATTTATAAGCCACCTTTTTTTAATTCGACTCTGTTTCCAGACAATGCAAAATCGCTTGAACTGGATCTTCAGTATCTCCAGAAATCAATCGTTTATGCATACTCAAATGCTGCATCATTTGAATATGAGCCGTTTCATGATCCATCAATCTTTCAATTTCAGCAGCTAAATTTTGTGGCGTGGCATCTGCTTGAATAAGTTCCTCAATCACTTTCTTACCTGCAATAATATTAGGTAATGAATAATATGGAATTTTGACCAAAAATTTTGCAATAAGATACGTTAACCAATTCAACTTATAAAAGGTCACCATTGGCCGATGTAATAGCATGGCTTCCAGCGTTGCTGTACCCGATGCAAGTGCCACAATGTCACTGGCACTCATCACCATACGGCCAATTTTTGATTCTGAATCAATGTTTTCCAGGATATGAATTTTCGACTTGAGTGTGATGTCTAGATTTAAAATACCCTGTTCAATTTGATGCTTACGTGCTTCATTAATCGCTGGGATCAAAAACTCTAACTCAGGATATTTACGATGTAAAATCTCGGCAGCACCAGTGAGTAAAGGTAGTAAACGTTCAATTTCACCACGACGGCTACCAGGTAATAATGCAATATGTATTTTATCTGCAGATAAACCGAGTTGATGTTTTGCTTCAATAATTGGATTTTTTAATGGCAATTGTTTAGCGAGCGGATGTCCAACGAATGCAGCCGCAACCTCATAATTTTCATAGAATGTTTTTTCAAATGGAAATAGACATAATACAAGGTCAATACTACGTTTGATGCCATGAACACGACCCTGACGCCATGCCCATACTGATGGGCTTACGTATTGTACTGTTTTGATCGGTAGATTCTTTTCCTTGATCGTTTTCGATAAACGCAAATTGAAATCAGGCGCGTCAATACCAATAAAAATATCAACTGGACGCTCTGTCCAACGTTCAACCAAACCATCGCGTACTGCAAACAACTTTTTCAGATCTTTTAAAACTTCTACAATCCCCATAACAGATAATATTTCCATAGGATAATAGCTATGAAAACCCTCTGCGATCATTTCTGGACCGCCAATCCCCTCAAATTCAGCATCAATTCCTTGTTCGCGAAAACTCCGCATGAGTTTTACCCCTAGCGTATCTCCTGAAACTTCCCCGACAACGATGCCAATTTTTAGTTTTTGCTTTAACAAGACCTGCGCCCCATTCAAAAGTTTAAAAGATTCTAACAGAATGATTTTACATCGAATCACTGTAAATACTGTAATTTGTTCACGATTGGTGAAAATGATCTCAATCTAATAAACCATTTTATAGCAAAAAAATTATCTAGAATTGCGATGAATTACAGATTGCGTGTACATACATGAAATATTAATATAAACAAGAATCATTTTCACATGTGATTCTTTATCTCTCCCTTTTGCTTTACAAGTATACTTATGGCCAAGTCAGCTTCCCTTTCATTCATCTATCGAATAAGTATTTTCTATCGTTTCGCTTTAGTATTTGTACTGGGCTATTTGTGTACGCTGTATCTGAGTTTAAGTCTTACCGAATTATTTACATCCTTATTATTCGCCAAAGCCGAAGCTATCTTTTTGGCAGCGTTTATCTCTATCCTATTTTATGTTTGTTTCGTCCTCATCGGCTTCTGTACCAATTCTTTAATTAAACTTACTTTGATTAGCTCAATTTTATTGGCCGTATTGTTTGGCTTATCAGTAGGTCTAAGTTAATGGGAAATAAAGGTGTTCGCCAATCAATGGCATGGTTGCACGCATGGACTGGATTAATTTTCGGATGGTTATTATTTGCCATTTTTTTAATGGGAACGAGTTCCTACTATCGCCACCATATAAACCTGTGGATGCAACCACAACTGGCTGAATATCAAATTAATCAAGACACAGCAATTCAAACTGCAACACAGTATTTGGAAAAAAATGCTACAGATGCGAAATCATGGTTTTTAAGCATCGCCAATCAGGATCAACCCGTAAATAAAATTTATTGGGAGAAAGCTGACGGTGCTTATGAAAGTCGTACTTTAGATGCAAATACAGGACAAGAATTACAGCTTTCAGCAACGCAAGGCGGAGAGTTTTTCTATCGTTTCCATTATCAATTGTATGGAATGCCTGTTTTGATTGGGCGATTAATTGCAAGTTTAGCGGCATTTGTAATGCTTATTGTTTTAATTTCAGGGATTATTACTCACAAAAAAATAATTACTGATTTTTTTACTTTAAGAACATTCAAGTCTCAACGCTCATGGCTTGATTTCCATAACGTATCTTCGGTTGTAGCACTACCTTTCTTTCTGACCATTACTTTTACAGGTTTGGCTATATTCTTTTATCTGTATCTACCCTTAGGGATGAAAAAACTCTATCCAGATAATCCTTATCAATATTTTACTGAAATTCGAACCATTACCGAAACACAGCAATCAAATGCAGTGCCTCTGCCGTTTAAAGCTGTACCTGTATCTGAATTATTGAAACAGGTCCACCAGCAATGGGGAGATCAAGCACTAGCCACCATTGAGGCAAAAAATCCCAATACAGATCAAGCAATCATTACCTTTAAGCAACTTGAAGATCGCTCAATTACGCTTGATCAGACCCAAATCAGTTTTAACCATACGGGTAAAATTCTAACGAATACGAGAAATAACAGTCCTATTGCAACTTTGAATTTTGGCGTTTATAGCCTGCATATGGCGACTTTCGCTCAACCAATACTTAGACTGGCTTTTTTCCTTTCTGGAATTCTAGGCTGTTTAATGATTGCTTCAGGTTTGTTGTTATGGAGCTTAAAACGTCAGATTCAAAATAAATCAAATCAGTTCCATTTCGGTTACTACTTGGTTGACCGTTTGAATATTGCAACTTTTATCGGCTTACCTATCGCTATGCTGAGCTATTTATTTGCAAATCGTTTGGTACATATCTCAGGAAACACGCCAAATTATGAAATCTATACGTTTTTTAGCGTTTGGCTCTTCAGCTTTATCGTGGCTTTATTCACAAAGAAACACTATTTATGGAAATCTCAAATTACTGTTTTCGGCTTACTCGCGATCAGTTTGCCAATTTATAATTTTATTTACCTGATTAATAATCAATTAGTTTCGAATTTAAATAGTTATTGGCTGTTTTTACGAATAGATCTATTTTTTATTTTTTTTGCATTGTTTGCCTTATTTATATATCGCAATATCCAACCTATTCAAATGAAAGCAACACAAAAGATCAAAACAAAATTAGCTAAATCAAAGGTGGCAACATGATTGTTATAGGTTTATTTCTCATCTTGATCGGTATGTTCATCCTCTATGAATGTAGTGATAAACGAATCAATAAATCCCCATATCAGCATCACATCAAGCAATTTAGATTGATCTTGAGACTTATTGCTTTCTTCAGTTTGTTCATCGCTGGTGCTTTGTTATGTTGGAAATATGGCCGCTCTATAGGTTTTATTAGTTGGTGGATCTTCGCCACGCCTATTACCTTCTTGTTAATTTTATGGGTCAACGATGTCAACAAACCACCATTAAAAGGCTGAGTCTAGGATAGCTTCTTTATCTTTTTTTTGTATAAGCAAATCATTTTTCATCACAACACCTTATACAAAACAAGCATAAGATATGGTGTTTTCTGTATAAGTTAGGCATATCAGCAATGTTTGGTCCCATTGAATTTATTTTAGCTGGCGTATTGGTTGGTTTCTGCGTAGGAATCACAGGTGTCGGCGGTGGTTCTTTGATGACACCAATCTTGATTAGCTTATTCAAAATTGAACCTCATATTGCGATTGGTACAGACCTGCTTTATGCCTCAATCTCAAAATTTTGTGGTTCCCTAGTACATGCAAAAAAACTCAATATTGTTTGGCCAATTGTAATTTGGCTAGCATTAGGTAGTATCCCAGCATCATTTGCAACGGCTTGGGTACTGGAACATTATTTAAGCCAATCCACCCACTATAAATCGGTACTCACGATGGTATTAGGTGTGATGCTGACTTTGACAGGTATTTCAATTATCTTTCGTGCTCAAATTGAGAAGTTTTTTGATCGATTTAGAAATCGAGAACAAGCCAATATGGAAAGTGAGCAACATGCTCTACAACATAAACGCCGTTATATTTGGATTATGGGTGTTGTATTGGGAGTGTTAGTGACACTTTCTTCGGTAGGTGCAGGTGCTTTTGGCATTATGGCTCTCGTGATTATGTTCCCTAACTTACCAATGATTCGAATTATTGGCTCGGATGTTGTGCATGCTGTTTTATTGACTGCTGTGGCAGGTTTAAGCCACATGTCATCAGGAAACGTAGACTTTACTTTATTGATGTGGTTATTGGTGGGCTCAATTCCTGCGATTGTGGTTGGAACACTAATCAGCTCACATTTACCTGAACGATTTATCCGTAAAATCTTGGGAATCACCTTATTTGCTTTAGGTCTGAACTTTATTATTAACCCTGTAAAAGCCAAACCGAAACCTATTGAAACAGCTCAAGTGATGATGATTCAGCCAACAAGTCATTCTACGACAATAGTTTAAGCCCCAAATAGCCGATTGTTTATACACAATTTGTTTGAATCGCTAGTTAATCAATCGCTTTTTCGTGCTATATTCGTAGACAAATTAACCTCTTCTTTCGATTGAATTTGTGACAGCAATGAATACTCTACAGTCAAATCCAGTTTCTCAGCCAGATATCGACGACGTTAACATTAAAAGCATTCAGACTTTGATTACGCCTGCAGAACTCAAACGCGATCTTCCTTTATCAGAAATCGCCTCTCAAACTGTACTTAAAGGACGTAATACCGTTCGTAATATTTTGGATGGTAATGACAAGCGCCTGTTTGTTGTGATTGGACCATGTTCGATTCATGATCCTAAAGCTGCTCATGAGTATGCTGACCGTTTAAAAGTATTAAGCGAAAAAGTAAAAGATACACTTTACATCATCATGCGTGTGTATTTTGAGAAACCACGTACGACTGTTGGTTGGAAAGGTTTAATTAACGATCCTGATATGAATGACTCTTTCAATATCGAAAAAGGTCTACATATTGGTCGTGGATTGCTGCTCGAATTGAATGAAAAAGGCTTACCTTGTGCAACTGAAGCACTTGATCCTAACTCACCGCAATACTATCAAGACTTGATTTCTTGGTCAGCGATTGGTGCACGTACTACAGAAAGCCAAACACATCGTGAAATGTCTTCAGGTTTATCTTCACCTGTCGGTTTTAAAAACGGTACAGATGGTGGCTTAACAGTTGCAACCAATGCAATGCAATCCGTAAAGCATGGACACAGCTTCTTGGGTTTAAACGAAAGTGGTCAGGTAGCGATCATCAATACCAAAGGTAATCCATACGCGCATGTAGTTTTACGTGGCGGTAATGGCAAACCAAACTATGATGCAACCTCAGTTGCAGAAGCGGAAGCAGCTTTAGCCAAAGCTAAAGTCAGCACCAAAATCATGATCGACACCAGTCATGCCAACTCAAACAAAGACCCATACCTACAACCATTAGTTTTGAAAAACATCACAGAGCAAATTCTTGATGGCAACAAATCAATCGTGGGTATCATGGTTGAAAGTCACTTAAAAGGTGGTCGTCAGGATATTCCTGAAAATTTATGCGACCTAGAATACGGCAAATCTGTAACCGATGGTTGTATTGATTGGGAAACCACTGAAAAAGCATTATTAGAAATGCATGAAGCATTAAAAGATGTTTTACCAAATCGTTAATCTTTAAATAGATGTAAAACAGGCTCTCATGGGCCTGTTTTTTTTATTGATAAATCAAGTATGTTTTGAACTGTAACATTTTTTTATTTATACTGCTGCCACATTTCCCCCTACGACGTCTCGTTGATATGAACTCCAGTTTTCGTCAACATTTGCAAAAGTGGCGTGCCTTGATCGGCGCGGTAACATTGCTTTGTTTACTCTGGCATATCTTATTACCAACCATGGTACATACTGGCGTCGTACCCGCACTTTATGCAATGCCATCGCATTGCCAAGTCACAGAGATTCAAAAAGCCACGCTGCTATCAGCACAAGTGCACAGCAACCATCATAGTGAACATCATCACCATACGATGGAGCAACATAAACATCACCTTGAGCATGCTCAACATGGTTCGCAACTCAGTGAATATGCACAACAAGTTTATGCACTGGCTAGCCAGATCATGAAACATTGTCCACTGTGCACCTATGGTTTAGATGCAGCCGCAATTATTCCATTGCTTGGCTTGATACTTATTTTCTTATTGGCTTGGTTTAGTCGTGTACGCTGCCTATGCCATGCGTGGACAAAAGATCTGCACATCCCACGTATTTTCTATATTTCCCCCCTTAAACAAGCTCCGCCAATCGCTCTATAAATCGCAAACTTTTACATTCGTATCCAGTTCATTGCTGCGATGCGGCTCGTTTAATGCTTTTATAGAGTTTTCAAAATGACGACTTCTTTTCGTTTGTCAGTCTTAACGGCTGCGTGTCTATCTGCTACTTACAGTTCATTGGCGATTGCCGAAGCCCCGACACAAGACACCAAAACCTTAGCGACTATCGTTGTTACAGCAAGTCGTGAGGGGGAATCTATCAGCAATACCCCTGCTGCAATTAGCCAAATTAACAGCCAAACATTAGCCGATAAAAATGCCACTTTTATTGGGCAATTAGTCAACCAAACCCCTGGCGTTTTGATGAATGACTTGGGTAATGAACAGCATATGATGTCGATCCGACAACCAATCACGACTGCAGCAGTTTATCAATATCTTGAAGATGGTATTTCAGTTCGTCCCGTCGGTGTATTTAACCACAATGCGCTTTATGAACTTAATCTTGCAGGGATTGATCGAATTGAGATCTTACGTGGACCAGCCAGTAGCTTATATGGAAGTAATGCCATCGGCGGTACGATAAACTTTTTAACTAAAGCGCCAAGCCTAACGCCGACAACTGAAATCGGTATACTTTCAAGTACGGAAGGTTATCGCCGTCTGGATCTAGGTGCATCAAACACCTTTGCGACTGAATTTGGTGAACATGGTCTACGTTTATCTGGATACGCAAGTGATCGTGGCGATAGTTGGCAAGATCATGCTGAAAGCAATAAGCAAAGTCTCACGCTTCGACATGACTGGCGTATTTCTGATGCCACACAAATCAAAAATATCGCGAGCTATAACCACCTAAAAGCAGACATGACAGGAAGTCTAAACAGCAAGGATTTTAGTGAGCGTCCTGGCTACAGTTATCAGACATTTACCTATCGTGAAGTAGACTCTACCCGCCTGTCTTCGCAGATTAGCCATGCGTGGAATGATCAGAACCAAAGTCAAGCCACACTGTATTATCGTGATAACACCACTGAACAGAACCCAAGTTATAGCATTCGTACTGATATGCGAAATGGTGTGCCTACAGGGACTTACACGGGTCAAACTACATATAATCAGTTCAAATCGTATGGTTTAAATTTGCAGCATGCTACAAGCATCGATCAGTTGAAATGGATAATTGGTACGATGGCAGAACATACGCCAAATAAAGCCAAAACTAATGATATTGAAGTATTTCGTGATCCTGAAACACGTATTTATACTGGTTTTCAACCAAGAAAATTGCTACGTGACTTCAATGTAGACGTTGACAATCAAGCCATTTACACCCAACTAAATTGGCAAACATTCGATAACTTAAATCTAGTTGCTGGCGCTCGCTACGACTGGATTAAATATGACTATCAGAATAATTTAACTCCATCAAATATTACGGGTGCACCTAACGAAACACGCCGCTTCCATAAAGCCAGCCCACAACTTGGCTTTATTTGGAATGCACATCCCCTATTGGACATCTATAGCAACTGGTCACAAGGTTTTGTACCACCAGAAGTAAGCAGTTTATACGGTGCAAATCTGGTTACACCAAATTTGTCAGAAGCAACATTTAACAATATTGATCTTGGCATACGCTTTAAACTTTTCGATGAGCGTTTAGATGGTGAAATTACGCTTTATCGCTTAGATGGAGAAGATGAAGTCATTAATTATACTAAACCTGATAACACCCGCGAACCTCGTAATGCAGGTAAAACAAGACATCAAGGGATCGAGATTGGTGGTACTTGGAATATTTCTGATCAATACGATCAACGCTTGAAACTATCTGGAAGTTGGGCGAAACATGAATTTAAGCAATTTCAGCCATCAGCGAGCTTAAATTATAATGGCAATCGTATGCCGAGCTCTCCAAAAGCTTTCGGTACTGTTGAATATCAGATTAAACCCATTCCTGAGTTGTTATTATCAGCAGAAGGAGTTTATGTCGGCTCATACTGGATCAATGATGCCAATACCGAAAAATATGATGGGCATACAGTATTAAACCTACGTGCAACCTATCGCCATAATGCTTATGAAATCTATGGTCATATCATCAATGCTGCAGATGTACATTATGCTGAAAGTACCTCATTTAGTAATAATCAAGCGAGCTTTACGCCTGCGGCACCGCGTACCTATTTGTTAGGTTTACGCTATCATTTTGGAAAATAAGCCATGAATGCCAATCAACTCAAAAAGTTACTCAAGTTTCATCGTAGCTTTGGGATGGTTTTGGGCATTTTGGTTTTATTTTGGGCTTTAACTGGTGTGTTGCATCCAATTATGAGTGCAACACAACCCCAGCCATTGAAACGAATGCCTCCACCTCAACAACTAGATTTAAACGATGCTTTACCAGCAAAAACGGTCTTTGAGCAAAATCAGATTGAGCAATTTTCTGCTCTTCAAGTGATTCAAGTGAATGCCAATCAGACGGCATACCGTGTATTAGGCATAAACCAAAATATGGCTGAATACTACGATGTGCATTCGGGTCATCGTATTGAAAATGCAGAGCTACAATATGCTAAACACTTGGCTGTTTGGTATACAGGTCTTACAGAGGAACGTATTGTTTTCGCGCAACTGGTTACAGAGTTTAGTGATGATTATCCGAGTGTAAATCGCTTATTGCCAATTTGGCGTGTCGATTTTGATCAAGGTTTACGTGCTTATGTAGATCCTAGCCATTCACGGCTTGCTACGATTTCAAATGATCAAAAGATGTGGATGGCACGAATTTTTCGTTTGGGTCACACATGGACATGGAACAATCAACAATGGTTTGGTCAAACACTTTTGATGCAGTTTGCTCTGATTGGCATACTCGTCATCACATGTATGGGAATTGGATTATTTTTCAAAATTCATAATCGAAAAAACCATCGTTTACGTGAAAAACCAACTCGATTCCTGCATCGCTATTTAGGCATCAGTCTGAGTGTCTTTATTTTACTTTGGGTGGTCAGTGGTTTTTACCATCTTTGGCAAAAGAAGCCTGAGATCAAAAATATTCAGCCTATTTTCAAGACACAAGATTTAGATCAAACGTCGTGGCAACTAGCAACAGCTCAGTCGATACAACGATTACACCTCGTACCTATTTCATATAGTCGCGAGCAAACACGAGCTGCGTGGATGATTCAACTCATCGGTAAAAAGGACTTTCAAGGCAGTATGACTGCAGTTAAAGAACATGATCATCATGGACACAGTAAAAATCAGACGCCTGCGATCCAATGGATTGATGCTGAAAAAGCCAAACCCATTGATGTGCTTGAGCAAAGTAGATTTTTTGTTGCTGATTATCTCAATCTACCGATCGAGAAAATCGGACAAAGTACTTGGGTCACAAGTTTTGGCGGAGAATATGGCTTTATTAATAAACGTCTTCCTGTGGTTAGAGTTGACACTCATTTAAAGGACCAATTGCGACTCTATATAGAACCAAGTAGTGGTGTTATTGCTGCAAAAGTTACTGCACAGGATGCGCTGGAAGGCAAAAGTTTTACTTATTTGCATAAGTGGAGTTGGTTACCGATTGATAAAATTGTTCGTGATATTTTATTGGGTCTGATCGCTGCATTGATTGCTGTTTTGGTGATACTAGGCTTCTGTACCTACCGTAAAAAAAGATAATGTTTTTTTGATCCTCTCACAAACAATGAGAGGATCAAAATCTATCGAGATTCAACTTCTTGTGTCTAAGGCAGATAATAAAATGCTATCAAGAAACTCATCAATACACATACCTCTGATAACTCAATCGAAGCACCAATCGTATCACCAGTAATCCCACCAATTCTTTCAATGAACTTCGCACGTAGATAAAACAGCAGTAGTAAAAATATTGCTAAACAGAAAATACCGGCTCCCTCAAACATACAAAGAAATGATAATGTAATGACAAATACAGTCCACGAGCATACCTTCGGTATCGAATCAGCAATAGAACGTCCTAAACCTTGTTTTCGCACATAGCTTGTAGTGAGAAAAAGAAATAAAGCTGAACTTCTGCCAATCGCAGGTACTACAATCAGAAATACTGATAATTGTTGTTCTAATAACACATAAATAGCGACAAATTTAAGCAAGCAGAGCATGATCAAACTTAAAACACCGATAGGCCCGCATGCTGGATCTTTCATAATTTTAAGTGTACGTTCAGGATCGCCGAAACCACCGACCCATGCATCTGCAATATCTGCTAATCCATCTAAATGTAATCCGCCAGTCAGCCGAATCCACAATACGAGGATAATACTTGCCAGCAATAAGGTTGGCAGTTTGAATAGCAATATTGTACATGCAAATAAAACTAAACCGATCAATAGTCCAATGAAAGGATAAAACAAAATGGATTGTGCATTTTGCTGTGCGGTTGGCATCTTTTTTAATTGAATCGGTAAAACAGTTAAAAATTGCAAGGCAATCCAAAAAGGTGTCATGCTAGAAATCTCAGCCAAGCTATATCTTTTATTCACCCATTATGAAGAAATAAAAATGGGAATAGCAACTCTATTCCCATCCTAAAAAATTATTAAATTAGATTATTGAATTTGATAGCATTGTTTAAGCTTCAAATAGTCATAATAAAAGCTATTTGTACGGTATCTTGCATAATCACAAGCGGGTTTAAATAAGGTTTCTTTTTCATTGTAGAGCATTTTGACTAAGGTAGCTCCTTGCGCATTTTGATAGATATCCCATTGTATATTCGCAGCCATTGGAGAAACTATCTCACCTCTCCATGGGCTATTGTTATAATTATAAGTTTGATGCAATGCTAAGGGTTGCATCATATTAAACAACTCCAAGCTCGTTGCTAAAGGAATAATGATTTCAGCATGCGCAAAACGTAAAAGTGCACGATGTGATTGTTGTTTATCGACAACCGCGTCGACCTGCTTAAACAGATCTTGTGTCAATCCCTGTGCAATTGCACTGGTGACTTGATTCGACTCGCTAAAACTTGGCCCTTTTTCATAGAAATCATTGGCATCATTGAATTCTGCATAGAACTTTGCTGCATCTTCAGGCATATATTTATCAAAATCGACACCTTTGAGTTCACTCTGCATACCTCCCATGATTGAATAAAGCTCATATAAATAAGCGGCTGCATCCACAACACTAGTAATGCTATTTTTACCCTTACCTTTTTCAGTAATGGTTTCACCTTTCGGTGCGACTACGCTATATGAACCATTATTGCTAAAGGTATAAGTTTCATTCGTCCCTAGTTTTTGAATAAACTCAGTTTTGAAAATTGGTTTAAGCACTTGCATTGCAACCGTTTCAGCCCGTATATCACCTGCCAGCGCTTTCAATTTTTGAGCTAAATCATGATCTTCTTCGGCAAATTTCTGGTAAGCCTGGCTCGCATCATAAACGGCTTTTTCTTGCTCAGATAAAGATTGAGCCAAATCTTGATCTGCCGTTAACTTATGGAAATAAAGCTTGAAGCGATCTACGCCACCATCTTCAACTGTTGGCACACTTTCACTCGTCAAACTGGTATATGAAATCGGTGTAATTTGGTCTTTAAGCTGAGGTTGCTGTTGAATCAATTCATCGGTAAAAAACTTCGCACTGTCTACAGCACGATCGACACCTGAACTTTGTACCAAAATGGATGATGACTGAATGTCTGTTGCTTTAAATAAATTCGGTAGACGTTGTAATAATCGATCAGCAATTCCCCTATGCTCTAATATCCCTGTCAAACTTTCATTGCCATAACCAAACTGGCGAATACCATCTACGCCATACCCCAGTAGAATATTCGCCTTCATCATACTTTCTAAATCGGCACCGAGTTTTTCCCCCAATGGTGTCAAAGCATTTTCTGCTTTAGCTTGTTTCCAAAGGTTATAAAGTGCTAAATCATATTTGATACTGGACAAACCGCGGGAACCATGACGTGCAACTAATTCAGTAAAAACTGGTTCAAATCCTTGTGGAATTGGCTCATATTTTTTTAGATCTTGTAAGGGCTGATAAGGTGTTTTAGTTTGATAATATTTTGATGGCGTATTATTTTCAGGCGTTGTTTGTGATTGTTGATGATCATCATTATTACATGCGGCCAACAATACACTTGCGCATAACATACTGCTTTTAAATAATATATTCATGAATTTTTTGCTTATAGATAAAGAAGTGCCATGTATCATAGACAGGAGCAATGACAGTTCTATTACACCATTCAGTAAAAAATTTTAAATACAGTCGTATTTCGAAGCTAAAGAATAAGTGACTTTTCCATAAAACCAATCTCACTTTCACCTTTAAGCAACTCTAATCGATACAGTTTTCCCAGCTCAGCAGGCATTTTTAATAACTCATTTAAGTCATGTTGTCTTGCTAAACAGGTTAGTAACTTTATTACTCCGCCGTGCGTAACAATCAAAGCAGTTTTCCAATTATTGTCCTTCATTTGCTGATGAATTTGTTTAAAACCAACCAAAAGTCGTTGTTTGAATCGCGCTAAAGGCTCACCATTCGGTGCTTGATATTGACTCGGGAATTGCCAAAAATTTGCCAGTAACTCAGGAGTCGTTTCATAAATCCTTTGAGTTGAAACACCTTCCCAATCACCAAAATACATTTCTTTGATATTTTCATTGATCAATAGCGGGCGTTGTAATTGATTTGCCAAATTTTCAGCAAAAAGACGGCAACGTTGCAGAGGGGAACTAATGATGACATCCCAATGTTGCTGAGTGTCAAGATAACCTTGAATGGTTGTTTGCATCTGTAACCAACCCTGCTCTGTCAATTCATCATCAAGGTGTCCACGTAAAGTATGACTTTGCGTTGTTTCACCATGACGCAATAGATCAATCTGCAACTTTATCACCTGTGACGGCTGCTTCTGCAAAGGTTGCCATCTGATTATGTAGCACACAAGCAAGTTGAATCATTGACAACGCTGCACCGGCACCACTGCCTTCACCTAATCGTAAATTCATATTTAAAATGGGTTGAGCATTGAGTTCTTTTAGGATTCGTTGATGCCCATACTCAGCAGATTGATGACCAAACAGCATCCAATCTCTCACACTAGGTTGAATACGCACTGCACATAAAGCCGCCACAGAACTAATAAAGCCATCAACAATAATCGGCATACCGATCTGAGCACAACGAAGATAGGCGCCAGTCATTGCGGCAATTTCTAGACCGCCAACCGCTGCAAGTATTTTTAAAGCATTATTGCCAGTATTTGGTGCATGAAGTTTTATAGCTTGATGAATGACTGCAATTTTGTGCTGCAGTTGTTGATTGTTAATTCCTGTACCGACACCGGTTAATTGCTCAGCACTTTCATTTATTAATAAACTTGCCATTGCAGATGCGGAACAGGTATTTCCAATACCCATCTCACCAGCAATAAAGATATCTGCTGATTGAGATTGTGCCAAATCAACACTTTGTTTACCTAATTCCATTGCTGTAATGCATTCTTGCTCAGTCATTGCAGCGTGTTTAGTGAAGTTCGCCGTACCAGCTCGAATACAATGTCGTTCAACACCAACATAATCATAAACATCGCCCACCGTACCGCAATCAATCACTTGCAAGTGTGCTTGATGATATTGGGCAATTACGCTAATCGCAGCGCCACCAGAAGCAAAGTTTTGAAGCATTTGCCGTGTAACCGCTTGAGGATAAGCAGAAATATTTTCTTCAACTACACCATGATCACCAGCAAAGATCGTAATCCACGGCTTCTGAATCCGAGGTTGAATAGTTCCTTGTAAACTCGCAAGTTGAATCGCAATTTGCTCCAACTGACCTAATGCACCTGTTGGCTTAGTCAATTGCGACTGACGATACTCAGCTTGTGATTTTGCTGCTAAATCTGGATGTTTAATTGTTTCTAACCACCAAGCTTGTTCTGACATTTTATTGCTCATCTTTTAAAATCATAGGAAATCCCGCCACACAAAACATCACTTTGTTTGCTAATTGCCCCAAAGCTTGATGTAAGCGCCCTGCTTCATCGACAAATCGACGACTGATTTCCCCCATTGGAACTACACCAAGCCCTGTTTCATTGCTCACTAAAATAATTTGTGATTTAAGTTTGGGCAGCACATTGAATAGCTGATCTATTTGTTGTAAATATAAGTTAGAATCTTCAGCTAACAAGAGATTGGTTAACCACAAAGTGAGACAATCAACCAAAATAATTTGATTCTCTTGATCTATTTGTAAAAGCTGATCTGCCAGAAATATTGGCTCTTCACTTAATTTCCAATGCTGCGGTCGTTGCTGTTGATGGTGCTGAATACGCTGTTGCATTTCCTCATCTAAAGGCTGTGCCGTTGCAACATAGACCACCACTTGACCACTTTCTGTCGCAATTTTCTCAGCTAAACGGCTTTTACCTGAACGCGCACCACCTAGAATTAATTGCAACATATTCAACCCAATTTGACTTGATGATAAGGATACAGTAATCCTTGTAAAATCTGAGCGTTATAATAACCGAAAGTCAACTGATTGACCTGAACTTTAATTTTTTGGATTGTTAGGGCTTGAATACGCTCTAGGACTAATTCGCTTGACCAAGCCTCGCGATAAAGCCCCAAGGTGATATGTGGGCAATAGATCGGCGCAGCAATTTCGTCCTTAACTTGATACAAACTCTTTCGTATCTTATCTAATGTATTTTGAGAGTCCAGAATCTGTACAAATAAAGCGCTACTAAAACTATCAATATGTGACAGTTCCAGCTCAAAATCATCTAATTCTAATGCTTCTAATATGTTGATTTGTTGATTGAGCTGAATAATTTCAAAATCATCATTATGCTGAGCTGGTTGCTCTGTCAAAAAACCAGCAACAAACAAAGTGATATGGTATTGACGTAGATTAGGCGTTATCAATAAATCCGCAAAATGTTGTTGTAATTGGTCTAAATATTGGATCAACTCAGGGGGATTAATCTGGATATACCACACGCCATAATTACAGCGTCCACGATGCCATTCAGGATAATCGTGGTTTGCAGTTGCCATCAGTTTCGTTGATGCTTGTAATAACACAACATTTTGAACATAGTTAAAGTTGTGTTATTCAAGCATATATTACTCTAAACTTTAAACAGTTTCTGTTTGAATCTCAGAAAAATGCTTAAGATTTAGTACATCCTGATCCTTCTTTAAATATGTGGTAATTCCATCGTAAATATCAGCCAATAAATCTTTATATTGGCTTTCTGATATATCCAACTGTTTAACGTGCTTTTGTAGATGCTGCACAATCTTCATTTCATCTAAATCTAAAAATTTTATCGCATAGATATAGCCAAACACAGCACCTTCAACAAGCTTCTGATATGGAATCTGTTGCTGTATATGCGTTTCAATACTTCCAAAGACACGCTCATTAAAGCTTAATTTCCGTAATGGATCTCTTGCTACACGCTCACATGGATCTTTGTAGGCATAACGACATGAGTTGAGAAAACTATTTGCCATACGATCTAATTGTTTCGCTTGATTTGGCACTAAGTTGGTTAAACCTAATTTCACCTCATCCACTAACCTTTCGACAAAAACCTGTATCTGTGGGTCAGCCATCGCGATCCCAATCGTTTCATGCCCATTTAAACTTGCATTCCAAGCGAGGATGGCATGGCAACCATTCCATAAGCGATTCTTAATGATCTGGATATCAGAAATTTGATCCACTAAAACCATTTGACGCATTTTGACAAGTAATGGACTTCGATTTTCGACATAGATCGGCATATCAGCTTCTCCATGAAATAAAATCAAATCCATATTTTGCAAGAACTGACCTGCTTGAAATTGCTCCCGCATGTCTTCTAAACATTGTGTTAATTGCTGCTCTTGTTTCTCACTCAGCGCCGTTTCGTCCGAAAGCTCAATCGTCTCATCATTCAAATCAGATTGGTATTGTTGGTATAAACGATGCTTGATTTTTAATTGACGATATAAATCCTGATCGGTCAACTTTGAAACCATCCTGTTTACAACGGTATCACAGAAGTAATGCTCGCTCAGGATATGTTCGGCAATGTCCTCATCGGTGATTTCTAATAACGCATCACGAATATATTTAAGCACCAGATATTTTGCACAGACTTTATTTAAAATAATGAGGAATGTAATTGGTTCATAATTCTGAACGTCTTGTGACATAAAACGTGCTAACAAACCTTTAGCAATAATCTTCGATTCAGACTCAATTGCTTGTTCAGGTAAACACAATGCGATTAGACTTGACTGCATATACATTTCTAACATCTGCTGTTCATTATCAGCATCAATCACTGTTAGATTTTCAATTCGTTCATCATAAGAACACTGTGGATAGCGGATACTATAACTACCAAAACTATTCACCGCTTCCCGATATAGACGATTTCGAGTCGATGCTAAAATACGTCTTGGACGGGTAAAACCATCCCAATGCGATAATATTTGGGCAATATAACCACCGCCAATTGCACCAAAACCATGAATCCCGACTGTGAGCTGATTTAAACTTTGTGGAAATGCTTCTTGCAACTGCGGCATAAGCATTTCAGGAATATGTTGATCCAATGCAATCAAATATTCATACATATCAGGATAATAGAAATTTGCTTTTGCCAGCATGGCATCATTCGGTTCTTTAATATCTTTGAATAAAACAGTAATGCCTCCTGCATCAAATGCAGAACGAATACCATTTTCAGAGTCTTCAAACATTAAACATTGTTCAGGCTTTAAATTAATTTTTTCTGCTGCCTGTAAAAAAATCTCAGGATGAGGCTTTCCTTTTTCTACCTCATCGCCACATACAAGCAAATCAAAGAACTTGTATACATTTGCATTAATCAAATACTCTTCAGCGATCGCTCTGCGACTTGATGTTGCCACAGCCATTCTAAGTCCAGACTTTCTCAGTCGTTCTAGCACTTGTACCAATCCCTTTTTAATCGGTACCCCCTGATTTCGTACAAACTCAAGCTCTAATTCGTCTGCACGTTTACGAATTGTCTGATAAGGAACTTCTGTTCCATAAATTTTTTGTGCGAGTTGTTCTGCTGTTTTTGCACTTAATCCTAGACATTGCATCAAATAATCATCAGAGAATTCCTGTCCAATGAGTTCTTGAGAGGCTTGTTTTAATGTTTGAAAGCGTAATCGCTCAGTATCAAACATTGTGCCATCCATATCAAAGATCGCCCCATGGACAGGATAATCATGAAAAATCAGCATTATTACTCCTTGATTGTTATCACGATCTTTAGCATACCGAATAAAATTTGCGATAATTCAAGTTGTAAATAAATGAAATGAAAATGATTAAATTTTAATCAAAAATCTAAAGGATTCTCTCAATACTATCAGTATTGATCAAAAAACTTGCATTGTGATAGATATTGTGATTGACATTTTTTATATATGGGTTTTATGTTTTTCTGTCTTAGCAAATCCCTTTGGATAGAAAATGTGAATAAACTGCAGAATGAATATCCATACGCCTAGATCAAACGTCCAACTAAAAATAATCATCTAAGAATTGATTACGAGACTGCAATCATAAAAATTTAATATTCTCTGTCTTTCAAGCATATTTGATTTAGGAGTTAACCTTATTGCTTATCATCGTATTCTGATTTGAATAGGATATGATCAACAAGTAGATCGCCACAGCAATCATCAATATTAAGAGTAAATAAAAAGGTAATTGAATGCCGAACTGATATAGAAAAGTGCTCAGTAAAGGCGCCACAATGAGACCAATCGCTTGAGTAGCTGTACAAATACTTGCCATTTTGACTTGAGCAGTTTGCGGAACAGATTGAGCCGCCCCTGTGGTAAATGCAGGCAAAAGGCTTGCCACCCCGACCCCATAAAATAAATAACTTATTTGAAACATCCAAATATGGATTGCACTTAAAGATAGGATGAGTCCAATAACCATGCTAAACGTACCCACCAATACCAAAGCTTTTAGTTTTAAATGAAGTACTTTTACAATCAGAATCTGAGTAATCACTAAGCTAAAACCAACAATGAGCATACATTGGGAAAAATAAATAGCACTTTGTTGTGAGCTTAAATGAAAATGGTCTTGAATATAGAATCCTGCAGTCATATTGAGCGTCACGATAGCCATATAGGTAGTAAATCCTAAAATAAGCCAAGGCATAGCTGGTTTTAATGAAAATGAATGTTCTACGTTTACAGGCTGTTTTTGATCCAATATTGTGTTTTGTTTACCCTCATCATGTTTAAAATACATTGTGATAATCAAACTAAAAATCACCAATAAAATAACCGCAATCCACATTGGCAATAAAATTCCACCGAACAATAACACTGAAGTTAGAAATGGGCCGACGATCATACCTAAACTATTCATCGCACCATACATTGCCATTTTTTGACTGCGTTGTTGCTCCTCTGTGACATGTTGCATGACATAACTTTGTAGGCCAATTTGTGGCATAGCCATAAAACCACCAGTACTCGCTCGACTAATCACCAACAAAGCAAAAACTATCATTACGGGTAATGTTTGTTGTATTCCCCAATAAAGAATCGCTGTAAATATAGCCCAAGTAATGGTCATGCCCCAGAAACCATAATTCATTAATTGATAAGGAGTCTGTATTTTTTCCCCTCGGGCAATCAGAATAGATGCAATCGCCATACAAATTGCACCCGCTGAAACAATTACTCCGCCCTGTACTTCTGTTAAGCCAAGCTCACGAATTAATGGGGCAAGTAAAGGTAAAATCATTGAAAAACAAGTACCGTTGGCTAGAGTTGCCCAAGCCAATAATTTAAAATTTTGTTGCATAGGTAGTATTCATCAAAAGAAAAGGCATCTTAATCAGATGCCTTTATGATTGGATTAGTATTTAAGTGTATAGCTTAGACCGTATGTACGACCTTGAGCTGGTAGACTAGAAATTGGACCATAAACAGTCGAAACTGCTTGGCTATATACAGACTTGTAATCTGTATTCCAAACGTTATAAACACCAAAGCCTAATGTACCTGGTCCTGCTTTTGCGTTAGCAATCACATCCATCACTGCAAAACCTTTGATTTCTGCTGTTGGATTACTACCATTCGCAATTGCATCCTTACGTGCTTTATCAGTACCGTCGATAGCCAAAGCTTGTACTCGTAAACCTAAACCATCATTAAATTGCCAGTCTGAATAAACAGTTGCTTTTAAAGGCGCTACTCGAATTGCATCTAGCTCTTGCCATTTACCATTTGAGTTTTTGAACTGACCACGCGTGTAAGCTAAAGTCCCTCCGACACTCCAATCATCTGAAACGGTATATTTCACATTACCTTCAACGCCATACACTCGTTCATCAGTATCAATAACCTCTATCGCAAAACTTGGCGGACCAAATTTCAAAGATTTGTCAGATTTGTTATAGAACGCTGTAATACCTGTACTTAATGTGTCATCTTGTAGACGCCAACCTAACTCAAAACTATTTACTTTGATTGGATCAATCGTTTGATTGCTTACAACAAAGTTTGCTGGAACATCTCTCAACATGCGTTGTACATCAGGTAAATTCGCACCTTGCGAGAAGTTTGCAAACACCTGTTGCGCATCAGTTAAATGATAAAGCGCACCCACATTGAAAAGTGTTGCATCATGCTTAACTGAACCTCCTTTTAAAGTTTTAGCTTGGTAAGTTGGAACAAAGTCGGCAACCATTGCTTCAGAATAAGGAACTGAGTCTTTAACATCACTATCGATACGCTCATGACGAATACCAGCTTGTAGATTTAAGCGATCTGTTGCTTCAAATTGGCTTTGTAAGAAGAAACCCAACTTTTCAGTATCTACATCTGGACCAAAAGCATAATTATTTAAAGGCTTAAATTTCAGACCATTACTTACCATAAAGGTTGTTAAATCATATAGTTGTGCCGTTGCACTTCCTTTTTCTTGGTCATAATCTACACCATAAGTTAAGTTTAGCGCACGTTCTGCCAGATTGAGCTTACTTTGAAGTGCTAAACGAGCACCAAAAACATCAATATCTGTTTCTGATTGGGTAACAATAAATGTACTTCCACCTGGAATGGATGCATGTGCTAAAGCATTTGCACTAGGGAAGAATCGCCCTTTTTCAGTACGATAATACGCCTCTGCATTTAAAGTCTGACCCAAAAAATCTTGATTTTCGTATTGGGCATTTACCGCAGCACGCTTTGTTCGTGGTTGAGTATCAAGTTCTAAACCTTTAACCGCTTTCTGGCTTGGTTTTGTGCCTTTAACTAATAACACAGCTAAACCAGGACCATAATCCGCACCATATTCACTATCCTGCTCATCATTATAGTATTGCGCACCAACACTTAGTTTTTGTTTGTCTGCAAACTGCCAGCTCAAACGACCACTCACATCAACCGTTTCTGTATCTTGGCGATCCGTTTGTGCAATTTCTGGTCCAATGCGATTACCATGACTGTCTTGGATTTCACCACGTTTGGTATAGCTTGCTCCTAAAAAACCACTCCAATCACCTTGATTAAATGATGCAGACTGAAACGCTTCATAAGCTAAAGCATCACTTTTAAAATTATCACCAGAAGTCACACCGAGTTTGGTTTCAAAGTTTACACCATCACCCGAACCTCTTTTGGTGATAATGTTGATAATCCCCCCAGTAGCACCAGCACCATAGATACTGCTTGCACCAGATACAACTTCAACTCGTTCAATCATGTCTGGGCTAATACTATTTAGCTGACGTGAACTATCACGTGATCCTGTTTGAGGAACACCATCAATCATATATTGCACAGTACGACCACGCATGGTCATACCATAGTTACTGGTCGTACCTGAACTTGGAGTTAAAGATGGAACTAACAAACCTAAAATATCGGCGGTACTTTTCCCAGCAGCAGCTTGTTTGGCAATATCTTCTTGGCTAATACTGTAAACAGTCCCTGCAATTTCAGCGATACTTTGTGCTGAACGAGTTGCTGTTACAACAATTGGCGCAAGTTGTGTTGGTTTTTGGACTTCTGCTGCAACATTATTTTGAATCGAGGTATCGATCTCAGTTGTTTGAGCATAAAGCTGGGCACTTACTGCCAAGCTTAGAAGTGTTAGTGTTGTCGAAAGTGTATGAACTTTCATAATTAGCCCCTAGATAAGTTGTTTCGATTGTTTTGCTTTAGAAATCAAAACTTGACTGAGTAAAACGCTTAAAATGGATGCAGCGGCGAGAATTAAATAAAAATTTCCATAGCCAAACGCTTTAGCTAAGAAACCTGACATCGCACCACCAATGAAATAAACCAATAATTCAAAACAGACCAAAATCGTAAAATCCGTTCCTGCTTGATCTTTAGAGCTGGTCTGCATGAAATGTGCATATAACGCCGTCATCGCGATATAACGAATTGCAAGAATGACAACTACAAATACACCAAGTAATCTGTGCCATTGATCAAACCAACTGAGTAGAACAGCTGCACCCAACAAGGCATAAATCAAAGTACGTGCCCAGCCTGCCCAGATCAGTAATTGTGTAGCTGCTATTTTTTTCAAGAGAAATGCAGCAGATACAGCAGCTAATAATCCAATACCCGCACCGATCACAGACATCAATACTCCAATCTCTGCCAAAGACCACTTTTGATCAATTAGCATCGGATTCAGCATTGCCATTGCAGGTGCTTCAACGAAGCGATAACACACGATCAAAGCTAAAGCCCATAACATTTCTGGACGTTTAAACGCACGAATCAGACTTGGTGGATTTCTAGCGATTTTCTCAGAAATTGATTTTTCTTTGATTTGGAAAATCGCCAACATAGTCAGTGCCGTCATTGCGGCTAAGGAAATCAATGCAGTTTGCCAGCCATAAAGCTGGTAAAGCCATAAAGTTGCTGCTCCACCCACCATACTACCGAGCGCAACGCCGATGCTTTGCGCCATGCTTCCTAAGCGATATTCAGACTCTGAAAAGGTTTCGACGGTATAGCCATCAATGGCAATATCTTGAGTTGCTGCAAAAGTTGAAATCCATAAACCAACAATGACAAATACACCGAGGCCATAATCAAACTGTGTTAATGCCAAAGCAACAACACCTAGCACCAGTGCAATTTGTGTAAATAGCAACCAAGTCTTACGCTTTCCTAGTTTTTTGAAGTAGAAACGATCAATTAAAGGCGCCCAAAAGAATTTGAATGCCCAAGGAATATAAAGCAACGACAACATGCCAATCCAACGTAAATCTACACCTTGATGGCGCAGAATCGCTGGTAATGCCACGTTATAAAAATACAGTGGTAAAGCATGCGCGAGGTATAAAACCACCACGACACTCAGGCTCAAAGCTGAGACTTTCTGAATATTTAATGAATTTTGATTCATAAATACCTCTGCATCGCCCATTGCATGGCTTCAGTTTTATCTACGCTGACAAAATATGGGACGTGCCAAGCTTTGTGTAGTGCTGGTGTATCCAATCGAATACGATCTTCGTCATCCTGAGCAATACGCGCAAAACCTAAGCAATATTGGTAAAAATCTTGTTTATATTGTTTATACCACTTGCCTTGGATTGCTCTATATTCTTCAGGAAATTCAGTATTTACATCGGTTTGCATGATCAACACGAAATTTTGCTTATGTTCGAAATAGTGCTGAATCCGTGCTAACCATTGTTCAAATTCTGCAACAGAGACATTCGCCGCAAAGCGCATGTCTAAGATATGCATTTCATTGATATATAAGCTCATGTAACACTCAGGAGTTTGGCTGGCCGATCTGCTAGCTGTTGTTGTGATGTTTGGTAATATTCCCCAAACTTGTGATAAAAAGTTTCTCTAAAGCAGTAATACAACATTGCAGTTTTTTCAGGCATCGGTATTAAACGTTGACTTTCATAGCAAAGCTCTGCCACCACAGCTGCATAAGGTTTAACGGTATGATCTGGCTCACCCACAATTTTTTTTGCTTTTGAATGTTCAAAAATGTAAAAGCTGAGTAAACGAATGGTTGGTCGCAAGAAGCCTTTGCCAAACACAGATTTGTCACCAAACAGGAGATGCCAACCGAGATCATTGTCATCACCATCGTAATAACGACCTAAACGATCTCGTTTACCTTCATAAATTTCGGTATAGCCCACATCTTTGCCATCAATTCCGACGATTAATAAGCGGTGATGGTCATCTGCTAACATTTTGTCGAAGTAAACTTGTAACTCTAGTTCCGATTTATTTAACTGCCACTGAGGAATTACATGTGGCTCATGCATCCATTGATGTAATAAAGGAATATCCTGAGGATATTGCACTTGGCGTAAGTAGTACTGTGTACCATCTTCAAAGTATTCAAAATAATCTGGTAATTGCTGAGAGATTGTTTTCATATCGAACCTATAAAATGACGAATAAAATTAGCCCACTTTCGCTTGGCGAAGTTGCTGTGCCCACGTTTTCAATGTTTCTGGGCTAACTGGATTTGCAATGGGATCAAGAAAGACAGGCACAGGACGCTCTGCTTCATCGTTATAACTTGTGGTAAATAGACGTACACGGTTTAGACAAATTTTGGTGTAGTTAGGACGCAGCATGGCGAATTTATCAGCACGTTCAGCCAGTTCTGGATGTTTGTGGTTAAATTCAACAATCGTGTTGGAAATGGTCTGCCAGAAATCAAGCTCTGAATATTCAGGATAGTCTTGCAAGAACACATTACAGATATAGCGGTAATGCACCATGAACAGACCAGTGAAGATAAAATGACTTAGATCGGTCGCCTCATGTCGTAATAACAAAGCCGCTTCAGGTGGTAACTGAGCTAACTCAGGGAAATCCTCATCCACCAAATTAATGTCATCAATGAAATCTTTTAATACCATAGCTTTTGGTACTCCATTTTCATGTACCAACATCGTGTTCTCACCGTGTGGTGAAAATGCCAAACCATAGCGGTATAAGCAAAGTAATAATGGACTCATACTTACTTGAGCAAATTGTGCTAACCAAGCCAAAGGGCTTAAACCTGATGCCTGGATCAACACGCTCAAGATCGATTGACCTGAAATATCACGGTGTAACAATGCTGCTTGAGATAACACTTGATGAGATGAATCAACATAACGATCAACACTTTCACGCCATAAACAACCGAACAGCTCTTTAAATTGATACGGTGCACCGTCAATGCGGTCAAAACATGGTTGATGAATAGTTAAAGTCGCAACTTCACCTAAGAAAATCACACCTGTATTTTGTAAATCCTGATCTTGTTGATGGATTTTTTTTAACCATGCGGTCACTGCTGGTGCTGCAAGATTACGTTTTGAGGGTAATCCACGATAAACAGCGGTATTAAAAATACTGACTGGTAGCTTTATATAATGACGCTGCAAATTTGATATGTTGCATAAGGTGCGGATTGATTGCATCGGCACATAGCTATCTTGGCTGATATTTAACTCAATAATTTTCTGATCCACAATCTCATTGGCATAAGTCGGAACAAGCCATTGATGCCATTGCCATGCGTGTACGGGAATCAAAAAGTAATTTTGCGGGTCTAGATTTTTTTCTTGGAGAATATTGATGAACTGCTGTAGTTCATTGGCATCAAACTCATGCTGATATAAACCACATGCGTTCCAATCTTCAGTACTTCGATACTCTGCTAAATCACGATGAACGGCTAACCACAACACTTTAACTTCAGGTGAAAGCTCTGGCGCAGCGCTTAAATAATCATCATAACCAAAACCCATACGCCCTTTACTCATGATGAGCCAAGGATGACCACGTAGCATGCCTTCAACTTTGTAATGTGGCTCTGTCAAAACCGCTGTACTTGGCAAACGTGTTTCATTGAACAAATGTGCTTCTGCAAGCCAAGTATTATTCATTTCTTTGATCAAATACGCTTTAGTAAATGGCTTAACATTAGAACTGTCAGACATTGCGACAATGAACTCATGTAAGTTCCAAGCAGGTTGATCATTTTCCTGACTATGAGTCACATCACGTACCGAAGCTTCCTGAATATTCCAGTGTCCGAGTAGATATTGATGTCCTTGAAACTCATACCGACGATTGCCTAAATCTAAACGATAAAGCCCTGCTGACAATGCTTTAACTTCAATAATTTCTTCGTATAGAAACTCTGCAATCGCCATTTCAATAAGACGTTGTCCTGCGGCACGCCATTGCTGCTGATTAATTTTTAAAGTTGCAAAGTTCATATCAGTTTCTCATAAGTTGAATGTACAGAAGCAGTTTGTGTACGTGTGTTTGCACCACGGCGATTAGGATGCGCCGTCATCACGTTCTGTTCTGTTTTCTTGAAAATTGAATGGTTTTTATTGGGAGAATTTTCGCAAAGGCACTCGTTTGATTGTGCTTTGTCATCTGCCATACAAATTTTTGGATTTTGAGAGAGATTAAAGTGTTGGAATGTCTGCGCTTGATTGCCTAATTCATAAAGAGGCTCAGCAAGCAATTGATTAATGATCGTTGCTGCACGATAAGCACCAAGACCTAAATCAGGTGTGCCGACACCATGACTATGCATTTCCTGATTTTGAACAAAAATATGACCATTCAGCCGATGTACAACACGATAGTCGTCTGTAATCTGCCAACGCTGTTTATGATCAAACTCGATGTATGGCTTGAGCAACTGCATAAAACCAAAATCAGGTGTGAAATAACCCGTTGCGGCTACAAGAAAATCACAGTCGAGATGAAAAGACTGAGCTGTAGCACGATGCTGGAAATGCAGTCGGATTTTTTGTGTATCCAATGCTTCTGCATCTTTCAAATCACATTGACTATGTAAATGTGTCTGTAAGCTTTGACCTGCTATGCTGCGGTGATAAAGTCTTTGATAAATTTCCCGAATGGTTTTTGCACTAATTCCCTTGTATAACAAGGCTTGTTGCTTTAACTGCTGTTCCTTTTGCTGCGCAGTCAAATCATAAAAATGCTGTGCATAATCTGGACTAAAATGTTCCAAACCTAATGGCGCATACTCCATCGGGAAGAAACCTTGAGAACGAGTAAACCAATGTAAATCAAACTGATGATTGACAGTATCTTGCTGTTCATCAAATAAGTCGATAAACACTTCAGCTGCAGATTGTCCAGAACCAAGTACGACCACATCGCCATGTAAATCTGTGTCGGCATGCGTCATATACTGTGCTGAATGCAGACATTGTTGTGGACGGATTTTCTGAATTTTTGCCAAACATTCAGGCAAATAAGGCACATTGCCACTACCAACCACCAAATGACGGCATAAATAACTTTGCTGAACACCGTTTGATTCAACGACTACTTTAAAACCTATCGTTTGAGGTTCAATCTTCAAGACACGAGATTGATATTGGATACAATCGAGTTGTTCTGCAACCCATTGGCAATAATGGTTGTATTCACAACGTGGAATATGTGGCTGCTCTAAAAAGTAAAACTTATACAAACGTTGCTGATGACGCAGATAATTCAAAAAACTAAATGGACTGGTTGGATCAACCATCGAGACCAAATCTGCCATAAATGGCACTTGTAATACCGTATTAGGTAGTTGCATACCTGCATGCCAATCAAATTGCACCTTTTGCTCAAAAAACACGTAATTGAGTGAGCTTTTGTTTTGTAGCAAACTAGCAAGACTTAAATTAAAAGGCCCTAGACCAACTCCAATAAAATCAAGCATAACTGACGTCCTTCTGTAAAATACGCAGCGGATTTGGCAGTTGCACGTAAACAGATTGATTTTCTACAGGTGCGATCAACTCGTCTAATTCATGCAAACGTGTCAGCAAGTTGCCTTTATAAGGCAGCGTTGAATTGAACAGTAGTCCTTGTATTAAGGTACTCTCAGGATATTGCTGTAATTGCTCTTCTAAAAATCCAGTTAGATGCGCTAACAATTCATCTTCAGTGATATAGCCTGTTGCACCGATGGCATTAATAATCCCGAACAAAGTATTGCCAAAGAAATAATAACTAAAACGTTCATCAACAAAATCTTTCGGACCTACCGCAAAGGCTTTTTCTTTCAGTTCAGGAAGTGCTTGCAGAATTTCAGTGGCAAATTCTTCAATATAATAAAAACCTTGGTTATCACGTAACCATAAAGTTTTTGGGAAATGATTTTCCAGTTCCAACAACACATTTTGCTGATGTGACTCAAATGCCATACCATAACGATGGTATAGATACATCAAAGGCTGCAAACTGACTTCGAGGAACCGATTAAACCAATCTGAAGCAATCTCTGAAACTTCAGCATCAGGATGGGCTTTCGCAATTTTTGCAAATAAGGCATTAAAACGATTTAAAGGCTTAATCGGATGATCTTGGCACAAAGATGCGATACAAGTGACTTGTTGTTGAGGATGGAAAGGCTGATCTCGGAAAATACAAATACTTTCACTGATCACTTCATCATCGATTTTTAAAGCGATCCAAGCTGGATCATTGACTGCTTTTAGACTTGGACACTGTTTAAGAATATTTTGCCCAAACTCACTATGCCACAAACGATGTGTCAATTCACCACGATGACATTCTTTGGCCAAATTCACTCGAATAGAATTGGTAATCATCACTGAAAGTGATGGCTTCACCATCCAAGGTGCATTGAAGCTCGCTAATGTGCGTATGGAAGTGGTTGGAGAGAATTGCCAACCACGCAAGCCCAAATCTATCAATTGCCCTGTTTGCTTTAATCGTTCAAACCAAGCTTTGCCCTGTAAATAACGCGCTTGCCATGGATGTAAAGGAAGTAACTTATATTCCGCATGTGTCTTTAATAAATTGAGATCATTTTCAGATAAATACCACTGTAACGCGGTTTTTAATTGCGCTGAAATAGGTTCATCAGTCGCACTACCTTCTGCAATATAATCTTGGTGCACTAGCCAATAATGAAGTTGAGTCTTACCTTTATTTTCAGGAGAAAAGTTTAACCAATCTTCATGAACAAAGCCTGTCCTACTTTTTGGCGCGGGATGCATACTATGCCCTAAAATCAAAGCTTGCTCTGTTTCAATAAAGCTTTGCCCTGCTTTTACTAAAGCATCAAATTCATATTCACGATTTTGTAAAAACTGTTGTAGCGCATCTCGACTTTGAATCCATTTTTCAACTAATGAAGCAGCATCTAGATGAACAGCGGCTTCTTGAACAAGCTCTTCTAGCAACAACCCAACAATTGCTACAGGACTAAATACCTTAATTTTTTCATCGATAATAATTTGCGGAAGATCTGCTAAGCGATGTCGCCCCACACAGCTCACATAAGATAAAGGGAAAAAGCAACGTGCTTGAATAGAGGTAATCGGTATTGATAACAGCGTCAAACCTTGGCTAAACGTCTGTAGTTGAAGAGATTGCTGACTTTTATGAAGCAAGTGACCTTTGCCAGTTTCTTGCGTATATGCATTGACGAAATGTTGTAACGCCAACCGATTAGCAAGTGATTGCATCTGTCGATATCCTCTTTCAAAAGAGTTAATTTGTTTTTCGAAATGTTTTAGGCCTGAAACACATCTTAAGTACAAGGGAGTTTGTAGTTAAGATGGAACTAATGATAATTATTATCATTTACTATTTCAATTCCATAAAAGAATCTAGAAAAACAACACTAAATCATTGAATTTATTTTGTTTAATAAGGGATATTGCTCAGTAAAGATACAAAAAGATAATAATAATTCTCATTAAATAAAATGATCAGCTTGTAGCCATCAATAGTTTTTATAGATGTATAAAATTTTTAAATAGTCTCAAATATAATATTTCCCCACATCAAAAATCTAATATGTCAAAAAATGAAGCATTTAATAAACTTGCCAAATCTTGCGGCTTTAGTCCAATATCAAGCCCACGCTTTCCACCACTAACGTAAATTTTATCAAATGCTTGTGCACTTTTATCGATCACAGTCTTTAAGCGTTTCTTTTGACCCAAGGGGCTAATCCCCCCAACAAGATAGCCAGTCAAACGCTCAGCATCTTTGGGATTTGCCATCTGCAACTTTTTACAACCAACTGCAGCAGCAACCTTTTTCAAATTTAATAGATGGTTTACAGGTAATATCGCAATAAAAAAGTTTTTTTCATCAGTAACCATCAACGTTTTAAATACTTCTTCAACATTCAAATTTAGTTTTTCAGCAGCTTCTAGACCGAAACTTTTAGCATTTACATCATGCTCATATTCATGAATTGAAAAAGGTATATTGTGTTTTTCAAGCAATTTACAAGCTGGCGTCATGATTACTCAGTGATGTTATAAAAATTTTAAAGTGGGAATAGTGTAGCATTTTAGGTTAAATGTTTAAATTTACTTAGGCTATTTTTGATATAAATCTATTCTTGATAATTACTCAACTACCCGCATATATTCTTCAATGTGGATCAAAAATAGGACCTGCAATCAAATGAGCTACAAACATAATAATCTAATGGCAATGCGCCAAAACTACTGGAATGATGAGTCTTCAAGTATCGTACAGGCTGAAAAACAATTGCTTAAACACACCTTAATTGAAGAAGGTATCTTTAAAGACGCGACTTTAGAAGATACCAAATATTTTTTCTTTACCCTGCCCAGTATTATTATTGTTAAAGCTCATGCATTAGGTTTTCACCATAATTCAGTCAAACAAATGTTAAAGCAGCACATCCAAAGTAACCGTACTTATTTGATGAAAAAATCTGAATTAAAAATTCAGTTTAGAATTTAATGTAAAGATCTATTAGCGTCTAAAAAATTCTATTATTTGCTTAGGCTATTTTATAAATATTGATCTATTTCACAAATTTAGACTGATAATTCAAGAGATTGAACTATTTTAATACGTTCAAACGCTGTAATATCCACTACAATTTACGCTCAGCTTTCAACCCTCCGATTTCAGCATAGGATTTTTCTTTCATGTCAGATCAGAACGATAAGCTCAAGAACCTAAAAACCTCATCTGTGGATCGTCGCTTATCTATCGCTAAAGCCTCATTACTTGCTGGAACACGTTGGGCAACCGCAAGTGCTACTTCTATGTTTTCAAGTGAAGAAGATAAAGAAAAGAAACGTAAGAAAGCGATGGCTGAACAAGCTCATTATTTGGTTTCTGAAATTGGAAAGTTAAAAGGCTCGATCGTAAAAATCGGGCAAATGATGGCCTTATATGGCGAGCATTTCCTACCTGAAGAAATTACTCAAGCATTAAACACGCTGAACAACCAAACTGTTGCTTTGGCTTGGCCTGCTATTAAAGCACATTTACAAGAACAACTAGGTTCTAGAATGGACGACCTGACCATCGACCATGAGCCAATCGGTACAGCTTCATTAGCTCAAGTACATCGTGCTATCCGTAAATCGGACGGTTTAGAATTAGTGCTTAAAATCCAATATCCAGGTGTAGCTGAAGCGATTGATTCAGATATGAATCTGTTCAAAAACATGCTTAAACTCACGCGCATGGTTCCGCAGACCCGTGAATTTGATCAATGGTTTGATGAAGTTAGAGAAATGATGCATCGAGAAGTTGATTATGGCATCGAAGCTGCGACCACACGTCGCTTTGCTGCACGTTTAAAAGAAGATCCTCGATATATTGTCCCTCAGATTGTCAATGAATTCTGTGCTGAAAAAGTGCTCTGTATGACTTTTGAGCGTGGTGTTCCTGTAAACAGCCCTGTCATGCTCTCTTTGCCACAAGAACGTAGAAATCAATTGGGCGAAGCATCATTAGAGATCGCAGTACGTGAATTATTTGAATGGGGTGAAATGCAAACCGATCCTAACTTCGGTAATTATTTAGTCCGTTTAGGGAACGGTACTGACGTCCGCGATAAAATTGTATTACTTGATTTTGGTGCGATACGTCAATTCGATGAGAATTTGCTGTCTGTTGCGCGTAACCTAATTCAAGCGGGCTATGATCACGACAAAGCAGCCATGGTCAAAGCGATGACAGGCTACGAATTTTTTGATGGTATGCCAGAAAGTATTAAACCAGGCATGGCAGATGTTTTCTTAATTGCAACTGAAGCATTTAGTTGCCCTGAAAACAATCCAGACATGCCTATTGGTATTATGGATGATCAAGATCGCTATGACTGGAAGAAAAGTCAGCTTCATAGTCGAGTGATGCAACAAGCAGCGCAATCAATGGCTTCTCGCTACTTCTCGGTTCCCCCAAAAGAATTTATGTTTATTAGCCGTAAATTTATTGGTGCATATACCTTTATGACCGTCATTGATGCAAAGACAAACGTCCGTAAAATGATTCGTCAATTTGCATAAAATACCTATACAAAGTCATCTTGACCAATCTGATTTGTCAGATTGGTCAATTTTTTTTAATTTTTATTTTTCATCATTTTTTTAAAATTTTAAAAAACAATAACATAAATCCACTTAGGTATTCACATTACACTTTATCGTTCTCAATTCAGCGTGTCAAAGAAGACATAGTTTTTTTAACTGGGGCATGTCAGCATGAATTTACAATCATCCCCTAGGATAAAGTCATGTCTAATATGATGAATAAGGCTCAAGGTTTCGGGCTATCTCTAATCACAAAAATCGCAGGAAGCGAAATGCTTGATCAACTCAAGCTACGAAAATTTGTTGAAAAATCGCTATATCAAGGTTCAAAGACTGGCTTTAAGGTGCTGACTAAAACACAAAAAGCCTTTAAACCGCAAGCAATAGATAAACAGCGTCTACCAAATCAAAGCAATAAAAACCTATTTGATCTGAGTTTAACTGAAGAACAGCAAATGACCTGCGATGCCATGTCACAATTTGCTGAAGAGGTTTTATATACTTTAGCGCATGATGCAGATCATCATGCTCAATTTCCAGAAGAACTTTGGCAGCATTTAACTGATCTTGGTTTAAATTACTACGCATTACCCGAAGCTTTGGGCGGTGTTGCGGCTGAACAGAATATTGTCAGTAATATTCTAATTGCAGAAAGTCTTGCTAAAGGTGATTTCAGTTTAACCGCAGGCCTATTAAGTACCTTTAGTGTGATCAATGCAATGACTCGTTGGGGTTCAACCCAAGTTCAATCTATGTATTTACCTGTGTTTGCAGAAGATCCAGATGTCACTGCAACTTTCGCCTTCCAAGAAGCAACCCCAGCATTTAATCCATTCCAGTTAAAAACAAAAGCAACTGAGCAAAATGGAAAATTCTATATCACAGGTGAAAAGACTCTCGTTGTTTTAGGTGATACAGCAGATGTCTTTATTGTCAGTGCTGAATGGAACGGAAAACCCGATATCTTTGTGGTGCAGTGTGATGAAACGATTGCAATCAAAGCAAATCCCGCGATGGGTTTAAAAGCAGCAGAGACTGCGACACTTCAATTCAATCTAACTCCTGCTCTTCGCTTAGGTGATACAGACTTCGATTACACTGCGTTTGTGGATTTAGGTAATTTGATGTGGTGTGCAATGGCTATCGGAACTTGTGAAGCCATAAAAGCGTATTGCATCAAATATGCAAACGAACGTACTGCCTTTGGGGAACCAATCTCACACCGTCAAAGCGTTGCATTCATGATTGCTGATATGGCCATTGAAATTGACGCGATGCGTATGTTGGTACTTAACGCAGCAAGTTTGGCGGAAGCTGGACAACCATTCCACCGCGAAGCGTATTTGGCACGACTACTCTGTGCTGAAAAATCAATGAAAATCGGTACGGATGGCGTTCAAATCTTGGGTGGGCATGGCTTTACCAAAGAGCATCCTGTTGAACGTTGGTATCGTGATTTACGTGCGACCGCAATCTTGCATTCTGGCTTACACGCTTAATTTTGGAGAATAATAATGAATTTACAGAATCCGAAAAAATTTAAAATGCTGGTTGATCAAGCACACGAAACTGCCATTAATGTATTACGTCCAATTTCTCGTAAGTATGATAAAGCTGAACATGCCTATCCAAAAGAACTGGATATGTTAGCTGCCTTACTAGATGGGATGAATGAAAGTGGCGAAGGCGTAGGTGCAGCAAATGCTAGCAAGCGCGGTACAGCCAATCCAGATTCGATCGTAAATGGCGGTAATATGTCAGCAGCACTTGGCATTATTGAAATGTGTTATGGCGATACTGGATTATTACTCAGTATGCCACGCCAAGGCTTGGGGAACTCTGCTATTGCTGCGGTTGCCAATGATGAACAACTCGAACGTTTCAAAGGCACTTGGGCTGCAATGGCAATCACTGAACCAGGTTGTGGCTCTGACTCAGCAGCTATCCGTACGACTGCAACCAAAGATGGCGATGATTATATTCTAAACGGTGAAAAAATCTTTGTTACTTCAGGTGAACGTGCTGATTCAGTTGTCGTTTGGGCAACTTTAGATAAGAAACTTGGACGTGCTGCGATTAAATCCTTTGTTGTGACTAAAGGCACACCGGGAATGAAAGTCGAACGTCTCGAACATAAACTTGGAATCAAAGCATCTGATACTGCAGTCATTAGTTTCATCGACTGTCGTGTGCCTGCTGCAAATCTATTAGGTAATCCTGATATCGACGTGGCGAAGGGTTTTGCAGGAGTAATGGAAACGTTTGATAATACACGCCCACTTGTTGCAGCGATGGCAATTGGTTGTGCAAAAGCCTCTTTAGAACGTATCAAAGAGATTTTCAAAGATCAACTTGATCCTGACTATCAAACACCGTATTTGCAAAGTTCAAATCTGGCTGCACAAATCTATCGTATGGAGGCTGAGTGGGAAGCTGCCCGTTTACTTATGCTTAAAGCGACATGGATGGCAGACAATAAAAAGCCGAACTCTAAAGAAGCTTCAATTGCTAAAGCCAAAGCTGGTCGTGTCGGCAATGAAATTACGCTGAAATGTGTAGAGCTAGCTGCAAGTGTAGGTTATGGTGAAGATGAATTGCTGGAGAAATGGGCACGTGACTCAAAAATTCTAGATATTTTTGAAGGTACACAACAGATTCAGCAATTGATCATCGCGCGTCGTGAATTGGGTAAATCATCGAGCGAATTAAAATAATTTTTTCAAATGTACCCCTGTTATAGATTCATAATATTTTTTAAAACCGAGCTAAGCAATTAGCTCGGTTTTTTAGTGTCATACATTTAAACTTGATTTTTGTTACACTCACTTAGCACTACGACCAACAACCGCCCGATACATGAATCGTGCTAAAAACCGATCAGGTAGAAGACCCAATATAGGCACAATTTTATTTAAGCCCGGCAGACTAACAATCGCTTTATTTTCCAATGAGTGAATTGCAGAGCTGGCAACGTCTTTAACATCCATTGAAAATTTTTGGCTTATATGACTAACAGAACCTGTAGATTTACTGTTCTGTTCCAAGCCCATCGCATCAAAAATTGGCGTACGAGTAATACCTGGACAAAATGCCCCCACAAAAATATGATGTGGGGCTAATTCTTCATGCAAAGCTTGTGTAAATGCAACAACATAATGTTTACTTGCAGCATAAGCCGCTAGTTTAGGAACAGGCGTAAAGCCTCCTATTGATGCTATATTCAAAATACTTCCAGAAACTTTCTTTTGAATCATATGTTGTGCAACCTTACTACATAATTCAGTCATAGCAAGAATGTTTAGATTCAGCATAGTATTTACACGCGTTATATCCAAATCAATGTGATCACCAAATAAAGCTGTACCAGCATTATTAATAAGAACATCAATCTTTAAATTCTGTTCTTCCACGTATTGTAGTAATTCATCTATTGCTTGATGTGAAGTTAAATCAATCTGAATTGTAATGAGTTTACCTGGTAAATTGCCGAGCTCTCTTTTGAGGTGTTCAATTTCGGTTTCTAATAAAGTAGCAACAATAACAGTTGCACCCTTGTTTAATAATTGCTTTGATATCTCTTTGCCAATTCCACTACCACCACCAGTAACCAATACATTCAGATATTTCCAGTTTAGTTTCATCACAGTTCCTTTCCACTAGTGTTTCAGCTAATCATGTATGATTTCCATACGATTGAGCTCTTAAAATATCTTGTGGGTTGTTAAGACAATGGTCTCGAAGCTCTTTTATTCCCGCTTCTTTATCAACTTCATTATCTTTAATTTTGAGTATTTGTTTACGTGCAAGCAGATAATGATAGCTCCTATGTCATATCGCCCCCTCTTGATCCACCCTTTTCAAACAATCAGCAGCATCTCTGCATAGTAGATTTTCACATATGGAACACAACTTTTCAGATTCACCTTTCGCTTTAATCTTTTGAGCAAGTTGTTGTAGTTCCCCAAATTGGATATTTGGTTTTGGCATATCAAGAAGAAAAGTTTGTGCTACCAATAACTGAATACAAGTCAAGGTTATCGTTTTGCAATGAAACTGTTGAGGCAAAAAATTAAAAACCTGCATATGCGAGAGATCCACTATGTACTTAGCACAGCTTTCGCTAACACGATGATGTTTAAATATTTTCTTTCAACATTTAAAGTTCTAATAGAAACCTAACTTCTGGTTTTTAATAAAACAAGTATCTCAACCCCCAATAAGAATTATAACCGATATAAATTAGGCCAATATTTCAAATACAAACACTTCGTGACAGATTAACTACATCATGTGCCAAAATGTTTTTTACACCTAATTCCGACGACATTGCACTGAGCTAAGCGATATTTTCTTTTTAATAATGTTTGAATCTTCATGATCAACGAGTATTCTCCGCATTCATCAGCAATGCTTATATCAATGCTTCATACGTACATCTTATTGGTGAATTATTAAGAAAGGCTTTGCTGTATAAAAATAAAAAATAGAACTGCCCTCAACAGCACAAATTTCAGTAACAACTTTGGTATTAGACCGACCTAATTTAGTAGATTTATTGAGCACGGCTACACTAGAGTGAATCTGGTTCACTTGGTTTTTAAGTTCCTAGCATTCAGTTTATCTCCGAATAATTTGATGAAAGCCTCATTCGACTGGATTGATCAGTCACTATCTCATGGTCACAAACTCTTCGGCAGAAGTTGGATGAATCGCAACGGTATTATCAAAATCTTTCTTAGTCGCTCCCATTTTTAGAGCAACAGCGAAGCCTTGCAAAATTTCATCCATCCCAAATCCAATACCATGAATCCCCACAATTTTCTCATCCTTACCCACGCAAACTAGCTTCATCTTCGTAGGTTGACGATGTTCAGTAATTGCACTAAACATAGCCGTAAAAGAGGTGTTGTACACCTTTACAGCTTCCTGACCATATTGATCTACCGCTTCATCTTCGGTGATCCCAACAGTACCTATAGGCGGATGACTAAAGACCACTGTAGGAATATTTTCATAATCTAAATGTTCTTCAGGTTTATTATTAAAAAGCCGTTCTGATAATCGACGTCCTGCCGCCACAGCAACAGGTGTAAGTTCCATTTTTCCAGTAATATCCCCTACAGCATAAATGCCCGCTTGCGATGTATTCTGGAATTTATCAACGCAGATATAGCCCCTATCATCAAGCTCAATATTCGCTTTTTCTAGAGCTAAACTTGCTGTATTCGGTTCTCGACCTGTTGCCCAGATAAGACAATCGATCGTATGACTTTCACCATTTTCTAAATGAAGCACCACCGAACCATCCCCATTTTTTGTGACTTTTTTAGGAACAGCTTGCGTGTGTACCGTAATACCATCTGTTTGCATCACAGTCATAAGTGTTTCACTAATAAATGATTCAAAACGACGTACTAGTCGATTCTGACGGATAAATAGCCTGACCTCGGAACCTAATGTATTGAGTACCCCAGCAAGTTCAACCGCAATATAGCCAGAACCTATAACAGCTACTCTTTTAGGTAAATCAGATAAATCAAAGAAGCCATTAGAGTCAATTCCATATTCAACCCCTTCAATATCAGGTAATGATGGCTGTGTCCCTGTAGCTATTAAAATATGATCCGCAGTAAGTCGATTACCATTAACCTCAATCGTATGAGTATCAATAAAGGTTGCCTCACCTTGTATAAGGTCCACTTTATTGCTACTTAGGCTATTTTGATAAGACTTATGAATTCTTTGTATATAAGCTTGCCGATTTTTAATTAAATGCTGCCAATCAAATGATTCAACATGTGCATTAAATCCATAGTCTGATGCATATTTCTGTATCGTCTCCGCAACATGTGCTGCATACCACATCACTTTCTTAGGCACACATCCCACGTTTACACACGTCCCCCCAATTTCACTTTTCTCAATCAATGCACATTTCTTTCCATACATTGCAGCACGATTAACTGATGCAATCCCGCCACTACCGCCGCCAATCGCAATATAATCATAATGTTTTGTCATCATCGCCTCGTAAAATCGATTGTAAGTGCTGTTTTGATTCTAGGTTATATAGATATACAATAAGAATTTGCAAAAACCGTGGTTTTTTAATTTTTTAATACAAGAAAAAAGCACTGATCATTTCTGAACAGTGCTTGGAACATGATGAGCGTCTGTAAATATTAACAGACCTCAAATTTTAGTATTAGTCTGTAGTTTCCGTAGACGTTTGTACTAATGATTGATCAACCCCGCCAAATTTTTTGAAAAGTTTTGCACGACGTTTTGGATAAATGTTCGCTTTGTTTAAATCACCTTTGTAGTGATCAACAACACGTTTATCCATCATTTTAAACCATAAAGGTGGAATCAATGCTGGTAGAAGCATACTTGCATAACCACTTGGCAACTCTGGTGCCTCATCAAAATGACGTAAAGCTTGGAATGGACGAGTTGGATAAGCATGATGATCCGAGTGACGTTGCAATTGGTACAAGAATAAGTTCGTCACGATATTATTGTTGTTCCAGCTATGCTCTGGCATTGTACGTTGATACTTGCCGTTTGCATCTTTTTGACGTTTTAAACCATAGTGTTCAATATAGTTAATAATTTCAAATAAACTAATGCCATAAAATGCTTGAGTTGCTAAATATGGAATTACACCTTTTCCAAATAAACCAACCATTGAACCATGAAATGCAGCACTCATGCCCCAACCTTGTAACAACTCATTCTCTGTAGACCAGAACTCTTTGCCTTTACGTTTTAAACGATTGGTTTCAATCTCAATTGCGGATTTTAAAGAACCAATCACTGTACGTGGCCAAAATTCGTAAAAAGTCTCTCCCATTTGTGAAGACGCTGGATCTTCAGGAGTTGCGGCACGCTTATGATGACCGTAAGGATGTTCAACACGGAAATGGTTATAACCTGTAGGTACCAATGCTAAGTGAGAAAGAATATGGTCAATACGATCATGTTTATGACTCAACTCGTGTGCCGTATTAATGGCGATACCATTGATCGCACCCATTGAAACACCAAGCAAAATTTTATCAAGAAAAGAGGTTTCTTTTCGGCTTGTTAAATAACATGCATATAAGTTTGCTGCATATTGTAATGGAATAAAGCTTTTTACTAAGCGAGAATAATACGGATCTTTTTCCAGCAATTTAATATCTTCATCGCATGGATTATTCGCATCTTTACCAATAATCGTATCAATTGTTGGAATGACAATATGTAAAACAATCGGTCCGCCCAAAGCAAAAATTTTCTTTAGGGGACGTGGTGCAAATTGATAACCTGCTAAAATCGCAATCCCAATAGCAGGTAAAGCTGGGCTGATGGCCCATAGATAACGTTTACGATCCAATTCAGTTTTTGATTTTGGAATGCTTACTGGCGTAAGTTCTTGACTAACATTTACTGGCGCATTCATCGTCGTATCCATGTCTTCGTATATATATGTATATTTTGAAGAATTATGAAGGCGATGACAGTTGCAAGCGTCCAAAAAAGCTATGTAGAAGTCTTTGGCGTAATCCCCCCTGTTTTTGTCCTAAAAACACATATTGAGTTATTACAACAGCTCTCTATAATTTAAATCACATACATTAAATAAAACGCATATGGACGCCTTAAGTAAAATTTTTGCAGATATTCATTTAAATCACACTGAATATATCTATTTGAAAACACAAGGAGAATGGGGATTCATTTGCCAAGATCAAGCTGCTTTGATCGTACATATTGTTTTAGTCGGTTCAGTATATATTCAAATTGATGCGCAAAATAATCTCGTCGCACATGCAGGTGAAATTGTCTTAATCCCATCCGGACAGGCACATACAGGCGCAGATAATGCCATCACCAAGCTTATTGATGCAGTTGATATCTCAAAATTGTTTGATGGTCATCGTGAAGAGGCAGTTGAGTTTGGTACAGAGTCATCTGAAAAAAATCTGATACTTACCATTCGATGTCAAATTGATACGATTATGGCTCGTCCATTTATTCAAGCTCTACCCTCACTCATTCATATTCAACAAGGTGATAATACAGCGCCTGAATGGCTGCAAATTGGATTACATTTTCTGGCATTAGAGACTCAAAATATTCAAGCAGGTCGAGATATTATTATCGATCATCTAGTTAATATTTTACTGATCAAATGTATCCGCGACCATATTCAACAAATTTCGAATCAACATGGCTGGCTTAGTGCATTAAATCACCCCGAGCTTAGTAATAGTCTTGCAGCGATTCACAATCATCCGGAAGATGCTTGGACTGTCGAATCCCTTGCAGAGCAGTGCTGTATGTCACGCTCGAAGTTTGCGAGTTTATTCCATGAAGTCATTGGTGAGTCTCCTCTCGCCTATTTACAACAGCATCGCATGCGCCTAGCAAGCCAATATTTACGTAAAAGCAACTACTCTATACAAGTCATCGCCAATAAAGTGGGCTATTCATCTGAAACAGCTTTCAGCCAAGCATTTAAACGAACTTTTGAATTATCACCTAAGCAATATCGACAGCAATATGTTGAAGTTGAACCTTAAATTGTACAAATAAAAAAAGACACCGAGGTGTCTTTTTAGATGACCAATAAATTATCGTACGATGCCACGTGTTGATTGTTCTAATGAGTCAATCAACAACTGCGCTTCTGAAACTGAGCCTAAAATCTCATTTCGAATTTGCTCAATTGCTTGTTCAGTTGTCAAACCTGATTTATAAATCAGTTTGTATGCAGTTCTTAGCCCCTGAATCGTTTCTCTTGACCAACCTTTACGTCGCATACCTTCGATATTTAAACCATGCGCATGTGCAGGATTACCAGAAGCTAACACATAAGCAGGCACATCTTTCAGGATCAACGCTGCGCCACCAATCATACTATATGAATCGATTCGACAGAATTGATGTACACCAGCATTACCACCGACAATGACATGATTTCCCACATGTACATGTCCAGCAATACCCACGTTGTTGGCAAAAATATTGTGATCACCAATAATACAGTCATGCGCAATGTGCGTATTGACCATGAAAAGGTTATGGCTACCAATTTTAGTCAGACTGTGATCCTGTACAGTACCGCGGTGTAATGTGCAATGCTCACGAATCGTGTTGTGATCCCCAATTTCTAACCAAGTTTCTTCGCCTTTATACTTCAAATCTTGGCAGATTTCCCCAACACTTGCGAATTGAAAAATATCGTTATTTTTACCAATCCGTGTAAAACCACCAATCACTACATGTGAGTGTAATTTTGTACCTGTGTCAATACTTACATTTGGACCCACAATACAATAAGGTCCGATCTGCACATCAGATGCGATTTCTGCAGACGGATCAATAATTGCTGTAGGATGTATTAAATTTTGACTACTCATGCCTGCTCAATTTTCTGGTGTGAAATAATAATCTCAGCTGTTGCCGCAACAATGCCGTCAACACTTGCAGTACAATTGTACTTGTAAATGCCACGTTTTTGCATCACAAGTTCAGATTTTAAGACAAGCTGGTCACCTGCAACAACCTGTTTCTTAAATCTTATTTTTTCTGCGCCTGCAAATAAAAATAATGAACCTGCTTTTGGCTTTTGGTTAGTGAGTACAAAACCCAGAATACCAGAGACTTGCGCTAATGCTTCAATGATTAAAACACCAGGCATAATTGGGTAAGCTGGAAAGTGCCCTTGGAAAAACTCCTCATTGATCGTCACATTTTTATAGCCAACGATGCTGTTCTCTGTAACGTCTGTTACTCTGTCAACCAATAAAAAAGGATAACGATGCGGTAAATATTCACGAATGGTGAGAATATCCATTGGTAATTCAGGCATTGTAAATGCTGGTAATGTAGACTCGGTCATAATAAATTATTTACGTAACTTTAAGGTTGATTCAAGGGACTCTAATTGAGCTTGCATATGATCCAGTCTTTTCATTATTTGGGTCAATGGCACATCTGCTAATTGTCTTAAACGTACAATCGTCTTTTTCCAGTGCTTATTTTCAAAAAGTCCCATTCCTGAAGAATAGGTTCCAGCTTCATAAATATTTTTTGTGACCATTGACATTGCTGTAAGTGTCACATTATCTGTGATTTCTAGGTGTCCAACAACCCCACTTGCCCCACCAAGTATGCAGTTTTTGCCAATCTTCGCACTTCCTGCAATACCACAATTTGCTGCTATCGCAGTGTTTTCACCGATCTGTACATTGTGAGCGATTTGCACAAGGTTATCAATAATGACACCGTCTTCTAAAATTGTGTCATCTAAAGCACCACGATCAATGCTGCAATTTGAACCAATACGAACATCATTTCCGATACGAACAGAACCCAACTGGGCAATTCGATGCCATTTTCCTTGGTATGGTGCAAAACCAAAACCTTCAGAGCCAATCACTGTATTTGCATGAATACGAACACGATCACCAAGTTTTGCTTCGCCTGTGATCGTCACATGAGTATCAATGAAACCATCTTTGCCCACTTCAACATGATCATCTAAAAATACATGAGCTTGAATAATCGTGTTAGCACCAACCACACAGTTTTCACCAATTACGGCATAATGACCAATATAGGCGTCATCTGCGATGATAGCTGAAGGATGGATCTGAGCTGTGCTTTCAATTCCACGTTGAGTTATCTTTTTTGCAAAAACATGGGTTAACATTGCGAAAGCTAAATAAGGATTTTCAACAATAATAAAGTTTTTCTTATCTTTCAATTGCGCTTTTAATGTCGGTGTGACGATATAAACGCCAGCAAGACTTGACTCAGCCTGTGCTAAATACTTATCACCATTTACAAAACTTATGTGCTGACTTTGTGCTTGTTCTAAACTTGCTAAGTTAAAAATTTCGAAGTCTTTTTCACCAAAAAACTCACCTTGTACAAGGTGAGCAATTTCTTCTAAACGGTAACTACGTCTATTCATTGATTATTTCATTGCATTGACCTTTTGAATCATTTTATCAGTTAAATCATACTGAGCGTCAGAGGCAATCGTAGAATTTTTATTCAAAATAAAGTCTAAATTGTTCTCTTTACGCAATTGTTCAGCTGCTTGCTTCACACGATTCTCAAAAGTGGTATTCATCGTTTGCAAAGTTGACTGAACTTTAGTCTGCAAGCTTTGTTGTGTCGTATTGAATTCATTCACTTTTGCTTGGTACTGAGCCGAAAGTTTCTGCAAATCCGCTTGATTTGCCGATTGAGCACGTTGCTGTAAAGTCTCGATTTCTTTGCCTAACTGCTCTAACTTCGTCGATGTTGGTTTTACTGACTGACCTAGGCTTGCATTTTGTTGTTTGAGATAAGTGCTGCTTTCTACAACTTTTGCTAAGTCTACCACTGCTATACCCGCAGCATTACTAAAAGCTGATACAGTTAAACCCAAACCGAATACCAGTGCTGTTAATGTTTTCATGAGTCCGTCCTTTATATATTTTACAAATTTAACCGAGGTCGTACTTAGAAAGTACGACCAATTTCAAATTGGATTGATTTAGTATCATCACCCTTCTTATCATTAAGCGGGTAAGCATAGCTCAGTGATAAAGGTCCAATCATGGTAATCCATGTAAAACCAACGCCTACGCTATAACGTAAATTTCCAAAATCTAAACCGTAATTATCTTTACAGTATTGCTTAACATCAGAAATAGCTTGACCGTTCAGGATCATACCTTTCTCACCATAAGCACTGTTTGAAATATCACATTTAGTATCAAATACTTGTGCACCTTCAGCAAATATGACTGGACGTACTTGTCGTGCCCAATCGCCTTTGAATGGTACTGGTAATGCCAATTCAGTACCAAACTGAACAAGTGCATTACCACCCACTTCCTCTGGATCAGGGTCATTTCGGCTTGTTTCTTGGAAAATCACACTTGGGTATCTAGGCCCTAAAGAACTGTTGTCATAACCACGTACTGAACCATAACCACCAGCATAGAAGTTTTTATAGAATGGTAAATCATTACCATAACCTAACTTTCCGTAACCGCGGAGAACAAAGCCGGCACCGAGTGATTTAAATGCTTGAGCATCATAGGTCAGTTTTTGGTAATCCACATCACTACCTGGAAGACCAACTTCAAGACCAACACGATGTGACATACCCGAAGTCGGGAATACCGGGCGATTGAGTGTATTGTACGACCAACCTAAATTAAGCATATAAGTCAGGAACTCACCTTCAAAAGCATTGAAATACTCTCTTTCTTGCCCAGCATTACACTCACCAGTATAATTCCCTTGATCATCCTTAGTTAACTCATCCTCTGGACAATAAGTACTACTACCTGTTGCCTTACCACCATTTGCAAGTAAATAATCACGAATATAAGTCGATACACTTGGACCAGTTCTGACTTTAGTCTGATCAATACCAAGTGAAGCACTTAAACTCTGATTTTCATCAATTGGATAACCAAAACTTAAACTACCACCTATACTATCCGTGACGTAGTTGTTAACGTTATAGTTTTCATTCAGCTTTGTCTTACGGTAATAAACATTGTAACCACGACTTACACCATCAATCGTAAAGTATGGATCAGTCACACTTAAGTTGTAGTAATCTTGTGTCTCTGAACGAGAAAGATCTATCGCAACACGATTACCAGTACCCATAAAGTTGGTTTGACTTAAACCTGCTTGGAAAGTCACACCACCATTTTGTGAATAACCCACAGCAAGTGTAGTTGTACCTGAGTGTTGCTCTTCTACGGCAACATTCAGATCAACTTGGTCTGGCGAGTTCGGAACACGAATAGGTTTTACATCTACTGTTTTAAAGAAACCAGTACGTTCTAAACGAATTTTAGATAGGTCGATTTTTTCGTTACTTGCTAAAGCACCTTCCATCTGACGCATTTCGCGGCGTAAGACTTCGTCAGCAGTTTTATTGTTTCCTGAAAAGTTAACACGACGAACTGTAACTTGCTGCCCAGGATTCACATAGTAATTTAGATTAACAATACCAGTTTCATTGTTAATATCTGGAACGACATTGACTTCAGCGTAGTAATAACCTGCATTACCATATTTACGCAGTAATAATTGCTTAACCGCATTTACACGCTCTTGCGAATAAGTCTCACCATCTTTATAAAGCTTTAAGGCATTCAACTCTTCTGGTTTATAAAGTGCATCACCTAAAAATTTGGTTTCACCAAACTTAAACTGACTGCCTTCATCTACTGAAACTTCAATAAAGATATTCTTTTTATCTTCACTGATATTTAGTTGTGAATTAATAATATTAAAATTGATATAACCCTTGTTGAGATACAGTGCACGTAAAGCCTCTAAGCTTGCTGCCATTTTCTCACGTGCATAGCGGTCATTACGGGTAACAATAGAAGCCCAACCACTTTCTTTTACCGCAAAGGCTTGCTTAATATCACTATCACTAAATACTGTATTGCCGATAATATTGATATCGAAAACTTTTGCTGCAGTACCTTCGTTGAAATTCAACATCAACTCAACACGGTTATTTGGTCGTGCTACGGTTTCAACCGTCACATCAGCATCATAACGCCCTTGTTGGGTATATTGTTGCTCTAGTTCAGTTTCAATAATCTGTAACGCAGATTTTTTGAAAACCTCTCCTTCAGCAATACCCATTTTCTTTAAGCCTTGCTCTAAAGCTTCTTTAGGAATGAGTTTATTGCCTTTAAATTCGAGTTTTGAAATAACTGGTCGCTCGACAACGTTGAAGACCAAAACATCATTTTGCTTATATGCCTTGATATCATCAAACAAACCCGAAGCATATAAGCTACGAATTGCTTCCGCGATCATTGGGTCACTTACACGATCACCACTATTTATTGGTAACATCGAATAGATACTTGCAGGTGTTAAACGCACTAGCCCATCAATTCGTATATCTCGTGCAAGAAACTCATCTGCTGCGTATGCTTGTTGTACCACTGCCATCGCACTAACCAGTGCCAAAGGCATTAATAAATGTGTGTGACGCATGCCCATATATTTTCCAGTAAGTTAAATTCCATTTGCGTTTTTATAAACGCATGAAGTCGTTAAATAAAGCCAAAAGCATCATGCTACCGAGCAGTAACATACCAACTTTTAGACCCAATATCTGTATTTGTTCAGAAACAGGTTTTCCACGGATGATCTCGATAAAGTAATAAACCAGATGACCACCATCAAGCATAGGAATTGGCAACAGGTTTAAAATCCCCAAGCTCACACTCATAAGTGCCATAAAGGAAATAAAAGTTTGCCATCCCATTTCCGCACTTTGTCCAGCCACTTTAGCAATCGTAATTGGACCAGATAAATTATCCAGACCAATCAATCCTCGAATCATTTTAACGATCGAATTAAAAATCATCTGTGAAAGTTGCACTGTTTTATCAAAAGCAACACCTAAAGCCTCTAAAGGTGTGTACTGAATTGTTTGCTTATATTCATTTGGTATCGTGACTTTACCTGCATCACTTTTAACACCCAAAACACCCGTAACGTTACCCATATTGTCACGTTGACCACGAGGGATCATCTGTAAATGAACCAATTCACCTTGACGCATTACATCTATGTTCAGCAATTTTTCTGGAGAGTTTTGTACTACATTAACCACATCAAACCAGTCATTCATTGCGACATTATTAATCGCAACAATTCGATCACCCTCTTTCATGCCTTGACGTATTGCAGCGCCATCAGTAGTCAGCTCTTTTACTATTGCTGGAATCATCGGCCGATAAGGTAAAAACCCCAATGCATCCAAAGGAGACTGACTTTGATCTTTAAGGAAGTTCTGAATCGGCAAATTAAATTGTTTTTCAGAACCCTCACGGTCTACAACGACTGAAACCTGCCCAGACTCACCAATACGGTTAATTAATGCAAAATTTAGTTTTTCCCAAGTTGGTGTTGACTGACCATCAACAGCAACCACCTTGTCACCCACCTGTAAATCAACCTGTGCAGCAACAGTATCCGGCATGATCTTGCCAATGCGTGTGTTCAATTGTTCCTGAGCGGGTAAAAATAAAATCCAGAACAGTAATACAGCAAAAATCAAGTTAACCAGTGGTCCTGCTGCAACAATCGCAATCCTTTTCCAAGGTGATTGTCGATTAAATGCATAAGGAAGATCCTTTTCAGCGACATTTCCCTCACGCTCATCGAGCATTTTGACGTAACCGCCCAAAGGTAATGCAGAAAGCTGATATTGAATACCTGATTTTTTGGATTGCCATTTCAATAACGTAGGACCAAAACCAATGGAATAAACCAAGACTTTGACACCTAATTTACGAGCAACCCAATAATGACCAAATTCATGAATAGCGATAAGTGGACCAAGTAATAAAATCGCTGCAACAATCATAAATAGTGCATTCATACGATTTAGCCCCCTATATCCACAATATACGTCTCTGCAACTTGTCTAGCGATCATATCAGTATGCAAAATGATGTCTATATTTTCTGCTTTAGCGTTTTGTACAACTTGTAAAGTATGTCCAACAACTTCAGGAATCGCTGTAAACTTAATTTTATGCTGCAAAAAAGCCGAAACAGCAATTTCATTCGCAGCATTTAAGATCGTTGGTGCCAAACCGCCTGCACGCATCGCTTGACGAGCTAAATCCAATGCAGGAAACTTAATAATATCAGGTGCTTGAAAATCAAGCTGTGCCGTATCAAATAAATTTAACGCTGGAACATCTGTTGCCAAACGTTTTGGCCAAGCCAATGCATGTGCAATTGGTGTACACATATCAGGATTACCCATTTGTGCCAAAGTCGAACCATCCACATATTGCACCATCGAATGAATAATACTTTGTGGATGGACAACAACTGTAACAAAATGTTCGGATATTGAAAACAAATGACACGCCTCTATCAATTCCAACCCCTTATTCATCAGGGTTGCAGAATCAACAGAAATCTTTTGCCCCATCGACCAATTCGGATGCTTGCACGCTTGTTGAGGAGTGACCTTGGATAATTGTTCCAACGAATGATTGAGAAATGGACCACCTGATGCTGTTAATAGGATACGAGAAACGCCTAACTGAGGTTGTCCCGTTCTTTCAGCATCCAAATAATCATGTGGAAGTGATTGAAAAATTGCATTATGTTCGGAGTCTACGGGCAATAACAATGCATTATGTTGCTTAGCAGCTTGCATCATGATATCACCAGACATCACCAGTGACTCTTTATTCGCAAGTAATACTCGCTTGCCTGACTTAACCGCAGCCAAGGTTGGCAAAAGCCCAGCAGCACCGACGATTGCTGCCATCACAATATCAACTTCTGAATGCTCAGCTATTGCAACAAGACCTGCTTCATCGGTTAATATTTCAATATTGTTTAAATTTTCTTGCTTGAATCTTTGTTGTAATTCCAATGCTTTTTTATTTGGAACCACAACAACTTTCGGATGAAATTGTTTACAAATTTCTAAAAGTTCATCTAAACGACTATAAGCAGAAACTGCAAATACTGAGTATTGATCTGGGTGTTGTTGTAATACTCTTAAAGTACTTTGTCCAATTGAGCCCGTAACACCCAATATACATACAGCTTGAGTCATCTAAAGATCTACACCAATAAGTTTTAAAATATACATTCCAGCTGCAAAAATCGGAGCGGCTGCAAGTAAAGAATCAATACGATCAAGCACACCACCATGACCTGGCAACACGCGTCCAGAATCTTTAATACCTGCACGACGCTTAATCATAGATTCAAATAAGTCACCTAAAACTGACGCAAATACAGTAATGATGGAGAGCATTAAAAATAGGATCAACTGTACAATTGTTAGATTTAGATAGAAATATTGAACAACCAACATAATAATTACAGTTGTTGCAATACCACCATACAAACCTTCTAGTGATTTATTTGGACTGACTGAAGGTGCAAGTTTCTTTTGACCAAACTTACGACCCACAAAATAAGCCCCACTATCTGCTCCCCAAACCAAAAGGAACAAATACATTAACCACCATGGTGAACTATGCCAAACCGCATATAGCGCTGTAACCGCAGCTGAAATTAAGATAAAGCCAATAAGATATAATGACGGATTGTACCAATTATCAGATTCGGGATAATTCCTCACCCAATAAATACTACCTAGCCAAGTAAGAATAGATGCAGCCCAAAGTAACAGTGCAACATCATCATAAAACAATGCAAGTGTCGAAACCAGTGCGACAAAGCCACCATACACCCATGCTTTGGGTTTTGAGGCAGTCGTTTGAACACGAGGCATGAGTTTAAACCACTCATAACCTGCTACCCCCGCAGCTAAAATCATAAGCACAAACATTGGATAATGTGATTGCGTTGCAAACATGCAACTTAAAACAACTGCAACTAACACCAATGCGGTAATAATCCGCTCAAACATTATTAATTCTCTATTTTCGCTTGTTGAATTTGTTCAGAGGTTTTACCAAAACGTCTTTCTCGCCCTGAGAAAACACGAAATGCGTGATCTAACTCCTTTATGGTAAATTCTGGCCATAAAGTATCGGTAAAATACAACTCCGCATAGGCCGCCTGCCACAGCAAGAAGTTAGACAAACGATAATCACCGCCTGTACGAATCAACAAATCGACAGCTGGTAAATCATTTAGACTGACATATTTATCAAATAAATCAACATTTATCTGATCTGTTTGGAGCTTTCCTGCAACCACATCTTCAGCAATAGATTTTGCAGCATGTGCCATATCCCACATACCACCATAACTAATTGCAATAGAAAGTGTCATAGAATCAAACGCAGCTGTTTTCTGCTCCGCTTCTTGCATCAAATCCCGTAATTCTTCAGATAATCTAGATCGATCACCAATAAAACGTAATGCAATATTGAATTTTTCCATACGAGGAAGCTGCTCATAGATTGTTTCTTTGAGCAACTGCATGAGTAAATCAACCTCATATTGTGGTCGATTCCAATTTTCACTTGAAAATGCAAAAACAGTTAAAGCACGTACACCTGATCTTTTACAGTGTTCAACGACAGGATCTAGGACATTTTTACCCTCACGATGCCCATCGCCTTTTTGCATTTGCTTTTTTTTAGCAAAACGATTGTTGCCATCCATAATGATGGCAACATGTTGAGGAGGATGATGTTCTTCTGATGAGGTCATAAATCAGACCTTCATCAATTCTGCTTCTTTCGCTGCAAGACGCTTATCAACCTCGGCAACAAATTTATCCGTAATTTTTTGAATTTCATCTGATGCACGACGATCATCATCTTCAGAAATTTCTTTTTCTTTCAATAATGCTTTGATATCACCCAATACATCACGACGAATATTTCGAATCGCCACTTTTGCATTTTCAGCTTCATTACGTGCAACTTTTTGCATATCGCGACGAGTTTCCTCCGTCAATGCTGCCATTGGTACACGAATAGCGTCAGCCGTAATAGGATTCAATCCTAAACCTGCCTCACGTATCGCTTTATCAATTGCAGAAACCATTGAACGTTCGAATGGTTGCACGAGTAAAGTACGTGAATCCTCAAGCCCAATGTTTGCAACTTGGTTAAGCGGAACATCAGAACCATAGTAAGGAACCATCACACCATTTAAAATTGATGGGTGAGCACGTCCAGTACGAACCTTGGCAAAACCATGTTCTAACGAGTCAAGTGACTTATTCATACGGTCTTCTGCGTCTTTTTTAAGATCGTTAATCATATGATCTTCCTTACTTATTCATGAGATATTACAAAAAAATTATGCGTAGTATAAAGAGCTTTCAGGCTTACGTACATTAGTTCGTAACGTGAGTTCCTTCTTTTTCGCCCATTACGACGGAAAGCAATGCACCAGATTTGTTCATATCAAAGACTTGTAATGGCACATTATGGTCACGACATAAACAAATTGCTGTAAGATCCATTACACCTAGCTTTTCATCAAGCACTTGATCAAAAGTCAGATTGTCATATTTTACAGCGTCATCATATTTACTTGGATCTTTATTATATACACCATCAACTTTGGTTGCTTTTAAGATCAAATTCGCTTCGATCTCAATACCACGCAAGCAAGCCGCGGTATCGGTTGTAAAGAATGGATTGCCTGTGCCTGCAACAAAAACACAAACCTCGCCTTGACTTAAGTGGCGAATCGCATCGCGACTAGAATATGACTCCACCACTGTTCCGATCGACAAAGCTGACATTAAACGGGTTTTAATATTGCGACGAACCAATGCATCTCGCATTGCTAGGCCATTCATAACGGTTGCCAACATTCCCATTTGATCGCCAGTTACACGTCCAACCAAGCCGTCTTTTTGCAATTGGCTACCGCGGTATAAATTACCACCACCAACCACGATACCGACCTGAACACCCAAACCAACTAGGTGCGCAATTGAAAGTGACATTTGATCTAGAACTTGGGCATCGATACCCATATCTTTATTTCCAGCTAAAGCTTCACCCGAAAGCTTTAGCAAAATTCGCGCATAACGTGGATTTTTAGACGTTGACATACTGTTACTCCAAACCGACCAATCTCAAAAATTATTCTTTATATCTCATTCAACATTAAGTAGATTTAATCGCAATTAACTTTGCAAATAAATCATATTCATCCGCATCTGTAATTTCGACCTCAAGCAAATTACCTGCTTGAATTACACTCTTGTCGATATCTTCAACAAAAACATTACCATCAATCTCTGGTGCATCAGCATACGAACGTGCGACTGCAACCGGGAACTCTTCTTCCAAACTATCAACCAACACGATCATTCGTTGACCAATACGCTTTTGTAATTTAGCAGCCGAAATTTGCTGCTGAACTTCCATAAAACGTTCATAGCGTTCTTGTTTTACTTCTTCTGGTACATGATCTGGCAAATCATTTGCTGTCGCACCTTCAACTGGCGAATATGTAAAGCATCCAACACGATCAAGTTGTGCTTCTTTCAACCAATCTAAGAGCATTTGAAAATCTTCTTCTGTTTCGCCAGGGAAACCAACAACAAAAGTAGAACGAATCACCAATTCAGGGCATTTTTCACGCCACAATTTAAGGCGCTCTAATGTATTTTCACTGTGAGCTGGTCGCTTCATCAATTTTAAGATGCGCGGACTGGCGTGCTGAAAAGGGATATCTAAATAAGGTAAAATTTTGCCTTGTGCCATTAAATCAATCGCAGCATCCACATGTGGATAAGGATAAACGTAATGTAAACGTACCCATATACCTAATTGACCAAGTGCCTCACACATATCATAGAATTTGGTTTTGACTGGCTGCCCGTTCCAAAAATCCAACTTGTACTTAGTATCTACACCATACGCAGAAGTATCTTGGGAAATCACCAAAACTTCTTTTACGCCCGCACGCTTAAGCGCTGCTGCTTCATCGAGCACCTGACCTATAGGACGAGAAACCAAGTCACCACGCATACTTGGGATGATGCAGAATGTACAACGGTGGTTACATCCTTCTGAGATTTTCAAGTAAGCATAATGCTTTGGCGTTAAACGCACACCTTGCTCAGGAACTAAATCAATAAATGGATTGTGTTTTGGTGGTGCTGGTACATACTCATGTACAGCTTCCATCACATCTTGATATGCCGCAGCACCTGTTACTTTTAAAACATTTGGGTGCATTTGGCGGATTTTATCTTCGTCCTTACCTAGGCAACCTGTAACGATAACTCGACCATTTTCGCTCATGGCTTCGCCAATCGCATCTAAAGACTCTTGTACTGCAGATTCAATAAAACCACAGGTGTTAATCACAACCAAATCTGCACCATCATAATCTGATGCAACTTGATAACCTTCAGTCTTTAACTGAGTTAAAATTCGTTCAGAATCTACCAATGCCTTAGGACAACCTAAAGATACAAAACCGACTTTGGGGGTCTTCATGAATCTGCGCTCCACTTGAATCGGCGTATTGTATGTCTTTTCTCGCCTTACGCATAGCTACAAAGCCATCTCTTTGTGTAATGCACCAAAATACAACCAAAGTTTTGATAAAAATCCACACATGCACCATTTTGGAACATGATAAAATTATTAAATCATCCTATCTATGTGAAAAATACCGTATAAATGGATGTATTCATCAATAAGCTATTGAAAATTAGCCAATACAAAGTTGGCTTGCATTTTGCATAACGTACATTTAAGAAGTTAATGGCAATCTATTCAAATTGATATTTAATTGCGCCATTTTAAAACAGGACGATTCACAAATGGATCAACATAACACTATCGACTATCGACTACTGGTCGATAACCTAACAACTGCCATTTTATTGGTCGATAGTCAGCTTAATATTTTTTATTTAAATTCAGCATGTGAAGCATTATTTGATATTAGTTTGCTGCGTGCATCGGGTCAGCCTGTTCTTAACTTGTTACATGCACACGACGACACATTCAACACACATGAAGCTTTATTAAATACTTTGGAAAGTGGACAACATTACACTCGTCGTGAAGCTGTAATAAATGTCAACTTCAAATCCATCCATGTCGATTATACAGTTTCACAACTCAATACAGGTAAAAATCAATCTAGTTTACTTTTAATTGAGCTCAACCCGATTGATCGCATGCTGAAAATTTCGAAAGAAGAAAATCTAGTTCAACAGCATCAAGTTGCTCGTCAACTCGTTCGAGGAGTCGCACATGAAATCAAGAATCCATTGGCTGGAATCCGTGGTGCAACTCAGCTACTCGCTCGCAGCTTAAATGATGATAGTTATAGTGAATTTACAGACATTATTATTAGTGAAGTAGATCGGCTGACCAACCTCGCAGATACGATGCTTGGTTCACGCCAACTGCCTAGTTACGAGCATGTCAATGTGCATGAGCCACTTGAGCGAGTACGCTCATTAATTACCAACCAAACTAAAAAGAAAATCAAGATCACTCGTGATTACGATCTTTCATTACCTGACGTGATGGCTGATCGTGACCAACTCATTCAAGTCATGCTCAACATTAGTGTCAATGCAGTACAAGCCATGACTGAAAATAAGGATTTCTTTGTTGATTCTGAACCTGAACTGATTTTAAGAACTCGGATTCAACGACTTGTCACAATTAATGGCGTGTTAAATCGATCAACGATCCGAATCGACATAGAAGACAATGGACCAGGCGTACCAGAAAGTATTCTGGAGTCTGTTTTTTATCCACTGGTCACAGGACGTGCTAAAGGTACGGGACTAGGGCTTAGTATTGCTCAAAACATTATGCATCAACATAACGGAATGATTGAATGTCAATCCGTTGCTGGAAAAACCGTATTTAGCTTATATCTACCTTGGGAGTCAAACCATGTCACGAAATAAAATTTGGGTTATAGATGACGATCGTGCCATGCGTTGGGTACTTGAAAAAACATTCAAAGAAGAAGGTTTTGATGTCACCAACTTTGAAGAAGCACAAACTGCTCTTGAGCGCTTACATGATGATGCACCAGATGTCATTCTGACCGACATCCGCATGCCAGGAATTGACGGTTTAACATTCTTATCTAAGGTTAAGAACTCACACCCTGATTTACCTGTAATTATTATGACAGCACATTCTGATCTTGAATCAGCTGTCTCTAGTTATCAAACAGGTGCTTTTGAGTATTTACCAAAACCTTTTGATATTGATGAGGCACTTGCACTCGTTAATCGTGCAATCTTACATATCAATAAATTGCAGCAACAAGAAGCAACCAAAACAGCTTCACCACTGCAATCGACCGAAATTATTGGTGAATCTCCTGCTATGCAGGAAGTATTTCGTGCCATTGGACGTTTATCGCAATCCCATATTACTGTTCTAATCAATGGTGAATCTGGTACAGGTAAAGAGTTGGTTGCCCATGCATTGCATAAACACTCACCTCGTCGCGCTAAACCTTTTATTGCACTAAACATGGCCGCTATTCCAAAGGACTTGATTGAAACCGAGTTATTTGGTCATGAAAAAGGCGCATTCACAGGGGCTAACACACAACATCAAGGTCGTTTTGAACAAGCGAATGGTGGCACTTTATTCCTCGATGAAATTGGCGATATGCCGTTTGAAACCCAAACACGTTTGCTCCGTGTTCTTGCGGACGGTGAATTCTACCGTGTTGGCGGACACATTCCTGTGAAAGTGGATGTACGAATTGTCGCAGCGACACATCAAGACCTAGAAAAACTTGTAAATGAAGGTCGTTTCCGTGAAGACTTATATCACCGCTTGAATGTCATTCGTATTCATATTCCTAAACTTGCTCATCGAAGCGAAGACATCCCTATGCTTGCACAGCATTTCTTGGCACGTGCAGGTAAAGAACTCGGCGTGAGTCCTAAAATTTTACGTACCGAAACCACGGACTATATGCAGCAGTTGCCATGGCCAGGTAACGTTCGCCAACTCGAAAATACGTGTCGTTGGCTTACAGTAATGATCACAGGTCGTGAAGTTTACCCAGAGGACTTACCTGCTGAACTTAAACAAGTTTCGATCCAAAAATCAGCAAATGATGGAGCAGCCTCAACAGTTCCGAGCAATCCTAATATTGTGGAAAGAATTGCTGTTCATCATTGGGATGAGTTATTGGCACAATGGGCTATCCAAAAACTCAAAAATGGTGAAATGAAAATACTTGATATTGCAACACCGATGTTCGAGCGAACACTGATCACAGCAGCTTTACAGCAAACCCGTGGTCGAAAACGTCATGCCGCTGAGCTTTTAGGTTGGGGACGCAACACCCTGACCCGTAAACTTAAAGAGCTTGGCATGGACTCGACTGAAGATGATGACGATGAAGAAATTCGTTCAGCCTAAGCCTTAGAAGTCATTAAAAAAGCGAGCTCAATATCAGCTCGCTTTTTCTATTTAACAGGAGAAAACAACTTCCTCTAGAACACCATACAACACATATGGTTTTTGCTATAATAATCGCAACCCCACCATCAATAGTACCGAATACAATGGCAGATATTTGTTACCCAAACTGTGAACAGCCTCAAACCCGTCGCGGACAAGAGCGTCGTCTTGCACTATTACTTTGTGCAACCGATCTATTTCTTGAAAAGGGTTATGATGATGTTTCTTTGGATGACATCGTAAGTCATGCTGGAGGATCAAAAGCCTCTATTTATAAATACTTTGGTAATAAAGAAGGACTTTTTACTGCGATTTGTGATTATCGAAGAGAGGTTTTTTTTAATGGTGTATGTTTACCTTACTCTCCAGATTGTGTCAGTTTGAATCATTATTTAACTCAAACGCTTCAACGCTTTTACCACCACATTATCAAACCAGAAAATATTGCATTTATGCGCATGTTTACAGAGCAAACCCAGAAAGATGCGCAACTGGCAAATTATTTCTATGATAAATGTGCGGTGAATGTTCAAAATACAATTGCATGTGCACTACATCAATCCCATCTCAAAAATGAAATCATCTGTACACAACCACATTACTCAGCAACAATGTATTTCGGTATTTTACGTGATGTCGAATGGCGCATTTTAATGGGCTTAAAGATCCCAGAAAATGATCTAGAAATCTTTGATTATATTCAATATTCAGTAGATTTGTTTTTAAAAGCTCATCAAAAGGTCTAATTCTTTTGCATTTTCGAATACCTGTAGTATAGTATTCAATTCTTTTTTATTCACCACCCGTCAAACAACAATTAATTATTGTTTTTACTCAATAATTATTGTGGGAGTAGCTATGGCGCTTCGGCATTTTCTAACTTTACGTGACCTATCTTCTTTAGAACTGCAACGCATTTTAGATCGCGCACAAGAACTTAAACGCATGCAGCATAGCAATACGTTGTATCAACCATTTGCTGGTAAAGTTTTGGGAATGATTTTTGAGAAGTCGAGTACACGTACACGTATTTCTTTTGAAGCAGGTATTTGCCAGTTCGGTGGCAGTGCAATCTTCCTTTCCCCACGCGATACACAACTTGGTCGTGGTGAACCAATCGAAGATTCTGCTCGTGTTATCTCAAGCATGCTTGACATCGTCATGATTCGCACATTTGGTCATGATATTGTTGAACGCTTTGCATCCTATTCGAAAGTACCAGTGATCAATGGGCTCACTGACGACCATCACCCTTGCCAGCTCCTTGCAGACCTGCAAACGTTTCAAGAGCATCGTGGCAGTATCGAAGGCAAAACTGTCGCTTGGATTGGTGATGGCAACAATATGTGTAACTCATATGTTGAAGCTGCACATATGATGGGCTTTAAACTCAAAATCGCCTCTCCTGAAGGCTATGAGCCAAAACCAGAATTCCTAGCTGAGTTTGCAGATTGTGTGGAAGTCTTTAACAAAGCAGAAGATGCTGCTGTAAATGCCGACCTGATTGTCACCGACGTATGGGCAAGCATGGGACAGGAAGAAGAACAAAAGCTTCGTGAAAAAGCATTTGCAGATTTCCAAGTCAATGAACAATTGATGGATCTCGCTCATCCTGATTGTTTATTTATGCATTGTTTGCCAGCACATCGTGGTGAAGAGATTTCTGAAAACATGTTAGACCACAAAAATGCGGTCGTTTGGGATGAAGCAGAAAACCGCTTACATGCACAGAAAGCATTGATGGAATTTTTACTCAATGAGAATATGAAAAAAGATTAAGCTTGTATTCGCTTACTTTGATCCTATAAACAGCATCCTCGTGGTGCTGTTTTTATTTATACGCTTAAATTGAACACTCCAACAAAAACACTTATAGTAGTTTATCGACACGATTAAATGCTTGCGATAGCGTACATGATGACTTCATTAGAACAAACACTCACACAAATTCCTAGTTTTTCCTCAGTGCATGAACACCTCTTTACTTCAGCCCAACCTTCTACTGAAGAGTTGCAACTAATTAAAGAGTATGGATGCAGCACTGTCATCAATCTCGCAACAAGTAAATCTGAAAATCATTTAGTTAAACAAGATCAAATTTGTTTAGACCTAGGTCTTAACTATATTCACATTCCTATTGATTGGGATGTACCTTGCTCAGAACAATGCCTACTTGTTTTAGATTTAATCGATCATCTTGTTCAGAATGAAGTGGTTTGGCTGCATTGTGCCAAGAATATGCGTGTGAGTAGCTTGATGTATCTCTATCGTCAATTTTATATGAATATTGATCTACCGACCGCGCAAGCGCTGTTACATGAAATCTGGGAACCTAATGAAACATGGACGGGTCTCATTCACAGTATTGCTCTACAACTCCAAGGTCGTAAAGCAACACAAGAACTCCAACAATCCATGATCAATGCAGATCATTTTGCTTGATGTGAAAGTAGTACAACTGCACTCGCCAAAATACCTTCCTGACGGCCAGTAAAACCTAGTTTTTCAGTGGTCGTCGCTTTAATACTAATCTGCGTAATATCCACATCTAATACATCAGCAATACTTTGACGCATTTCTAAATTATGTGGTGCTAGTTTTGGTCGTTCACATGCAACGGTAATATCTGCGTTATTTAAATGATAACCACGATCTAAGATCAATTGATAAACATGCTTTAGTAGAATACGACTATCTGCACCTTTATATTCGGGATCTGTGTCTGGAAAATGCTGACCGATATCCCCTAAGGCAAGTGCCCCTAACAAAGCATCACACAACGCATGTAGGATTACATCACCATCAGAATGTGCCTTTAAACCATGTGTATGCGGTATTTTAATGCCTGCCAAAGTAACATACTGCCCGTCGTCAAAAGCATGTACATCGATGCCTTGTCCAATTCGAATCTGAGCAACCATATGATTTTCCTTTTAGAATATACTGAACTAATCTTGAATTCAGGCTTTCTATTTCGCTATAGTACAGTGAGCAAATTAGACTGAAAGTATAAGTGATTATGCTGTTGAACACTGTAAGAAATCAATTAAAGAAAACGGGCTGTATCATCACATTGAGTTGTTTATGCTCAACATTTGCGTTTGCTAAAGCAATCGATTGTTCAAATCAGCGTGCCGACTTTCAGAATGTATGTTCTAAGCAATACGAAGAACAACGATTTAAGCTGAATGATAAATTTTTAACAGCTTATTTAGTAACGGATGCACCTGTGCAACTTTTGCACGCAACCCAAGAAATGTGGTTACGTCAGCTACAACAGTGCAAATCTAAAACGTGTTACTTACAACAGTTTGATGCTCGCATGGATGACTTGAACTTTTACACATCAATCAACCAAACACTTACACAACATTATCTAAAATATGAACACGGCGCTCTAGCTAAGCAACCTGTGCACATCCAAATCCACCAACTCGATAAAGACCGCCTTAAAATCGAGGGAACTGCCTATCGCAGCCCAAACAATCGATTAGAATCGCAAACGATGTCTCTACTGGCGTATAGTACATCTGATCAAAAAAACCAGATTATCGACAATGAGAAAAAATGTCAGTATCAGTTTGACTTTCAACGTGCCCTATTAGTGGTCAGATCAGAACAAAAAGGTTGCGAACGCTTTACAGGTATTTATCGTTTGTATGACTAAACAAACCAAAAGCCGATGTTTAAACATCGGCTTTTTTTGAATTTTAGTTTGGAAACTTCCGTGAAATCTCTTCACTAATCAATACTGCTGTAGCAGCAGATAACGTCCATCCTAAATGACCATGCCCAGTATTATAGAATACGCGTGGCTGCTTTCCTTGTTTCACAACAGGCAACATATTCGGCATCATTGGACGCAAACCAGCCCAAGGCACAACATGTTCCGTCGAGATATCGAAGTTTTGATTTACCCAATTGATTAAAGGCTGAATCCGATCTGCACGAATATCACGATTATAGCCATTAAACTCAGCTGTCCCTGCAACGCGGAATCGATCTGCGCCTAATCGCGAGGTGACGATTTTAGCACTCTCATCCAACAAACTTACCCAAGGGGCATTTTTGACACTTTGCTCATCTTTAAGTTGAACCGTGATCGAATAACCTTTCACAGGATAGACATTGACACTATCACCTAGTAGATCCGCCAATTGATAACTTCCTACGCCACCACACACCAAGACGAGATCAGCTTCAATTTCAGTATGGACATCCGATTCTGGATGCATATTCTCAGAACTGTTTCTACATTGAATAAGGACTTTGTCTTGCAAACATTTGACATCCACAACATCCAAACCAAAGCGATATTTAACTCCATATTCTTGTGTTTTTTCTGCCAAACCCACTGAATACTTGTGAATATCTCCCGTTGCATCTCCAGCTGTGTAATATCCACCATAATAATCACCTGTCAAATTCGGCTCAATTGCCTTCATTTCCTCAGGTGTAATCGCATTCCGTTCCAGCTTTCCTTCAACCAATACATCGTTGACCTTTTTCGCGATTTCAAAATCTTCTTTGGTATGGTACATGTGCAAAATGCCACGTTTTTCCAAATCAAAAGAAATATTCTCTTTTTCTGCAATTTCAAATAAACGCTGCCTTGCCAATAAAGCTAGGCGTACGGTTTCAATGGTATTGGCTTTATAATCTTTGATATGAGTTAAAAACTCAATTAACCAACGATATTTGTGCAGACTGAATGATGGATTGAGCAATAATGGTGCATCTTTCTTGCTCATCCATTTGATACCCTTGAGCACCGTTGCCTTTTGATTCCAAACTTCAGCATTACACGCAGATAATTGCCCACCATTGGCGAAAGAGGTTTCCATTGCTGGAAATAGATGACGATCAATGACAGTGACTTGATAACCTAGCTTAATTAGTTCATAAGCAGACGTTACACCTGTAATCCCCGCACCAATGACAACAACATGTGGCATAGCAAACTCCTAGAAATGCAGAACATTCCTTAATGCATAGCCCCATCTGTCATGGTACCTGAGAGTTTCGGCAGATGATTACCAATTAATCATTAAGCCTTCCCCTTCGGTGAGTGTATATCGTAGATCAGATTTTATAAATTTCTACAAATTGAGCACTGCTCTCCAGATTGTATGTCTATTATTACAGCCCTTCTGCCTGAGAGTTTCCGGGGTCGTTGCTCCTTCGGCGAGTTCATTGAAGAACTTCTCTCCCGCAATAATATTTATATCCCTTCTAAGCAATATATATGCCGTTTGAAAAAAAATCTATAAGAAAATCTTGTAAAAGTTTGTAGGTCAAATAGTGACTTCTAAATCAAACACAAAAAAGCAGACCAATGGTCTGCTTTTAAAAGTTAAAACTTCACTTGCAAAATTTGTTCAGAAAATTGTCCTTTCCAAAGCTCACGCAAAGTCGGCAGATAGAATTTTTCGCCAATCATCACCAACTCAGCATCTATCAGCGCATGAATCTCATGCATAAGAATATAATCTAAAGCAATCATAGATAGCTGCGGCTGTGTTTGGGCGATATTTTTACGTCGAGCTTGTGCTTTTTTTACCAGTTCATTGGCAAAATTCTTATCTTTGTAGGTTGTGATTGCACTTAAACGCAACTCAATAATTCCCCAACCTTCTAGTAACTTTTTAAATACCTCAAAATCTTTAGATGTTGCTTCCCAAGTTACATTTTCTAGATTATTGTCATCAGGCAAGACGGGTAACAATAAATCAGCTGTGCTTGGAAAAATTTTCTTTAAATTCAATAAAAACTTAACAGGATTTTCATGTGATAGACCAGAATATTGAATATGGGTTTGGGTATCTGTTAAGTAAATATTAAGCATAATAAAACATTGGTCTAGTCAATCAAAACGATATTGTACGCAGTTCACTTTATAAAAACCACTGATAAAAATAGCCTTTCCTCATGAGAAAAGGCTACTTTGTACTACAGGATACTATTTACTATTTGGTGAAACCATATTCTCTGGCTTCACCACTTCATCAAATTGTGCTTCAGTGACTAGACCAAGTTCAACAGCGACCTGTTTTAAGGTTTTGTTTTCTTTATAAGCCGTTTTCGCAACTTTAGCTGAATTCTCATAACCAATTACAGGATTTAACGCGGTAACTAACATCAAAGAGTTATGAAGGAAATAATCTATTTTTTCTCGATTCGGTTCAATACCCACAGCACAGTGATCATTGAAACTATTACAAGCGTCACCAAGTAGCTGAATAGATTGCAGCAAATTATACGCAATTACGGGCATAAACACATTTAACTCAAAGTTACCTGATGCTCCCGCCACGTTAATGGTAGTGTCATTACCAAGTACCTGAGCCACCACCATTGTCATTGCTTCACTTTGGGTTGGGTTTACTTTTCCAGGCATGATACTTGAACCAGGTTCATTCTCTGGAATACGAATCTCACCAAATCCGCAGCGTGGACCACTCGCTAGCCAGCGAATATCATTGGCGATCTTATTTAAACTTGCAGCTAATGTTTTCAAGGCGCCCGAAGCAAATACTGCAGCATCACGTCCAGCCAAAGCTTCAAACTTATTTGGTGCAGTCACAAATGGCAAGCCAGTTAATTCAGCTAATTGCGCTGCTGCTTTGACTGCATAATCTGGATGTGCGTTCAAGCCAGTGCCTACAGCTGTACCGCCTAGAGGAAGTTCATATAAACCAGCAAGTGCTTGATGCAAACGCTTTAAGCCATGCTCTAATTGAGAAACATAGCCGCTAAACTCTTGCCCTAAAGTTAAAGGTGTCGCATCTTGCAAGTGAGTCCGGCCAATCTTGACTATGTCATTAAATTCTTCAGATTTACGTTGTAGAGTATGTTTTAATTGCTCGACAGCAGGAATTAATAACTCATTGATTTGCAGACTTGCTGCCACATGAATCGCTGTTGGGAATGAGTCATTGGTTGATTGGGCACGATTGACATGATCATTTGGATGTACTGGCTTCTGCGCACCAAGTGCTTGACCTAATTTTTGGTTCGCAATATTGGCAATCACTTCATTACAGTTCATGTTACTTTGCGTACCTGAACCTGTTTGCCATACAACCAATGGGAATTGAGCATCCCATTGACCAGCGATCACTTCTTCAGCTGCATCAACAATATATTGGCTTAAATCTTCTGGGAGTTGTTTTAATTCTGCATTGGTGATAGCTGCGGCTTTTTTTACTAACCCCATGGCTCGAATCATCGCGCGTGGTAAACGCTCCTGACCTATTTTGAAGTTCTGTAAACTTCGTTGCGTTTGCGCACCCCACAAGGCTTCATTGGGAACTTCAATTTCACCCATCGTATCGTGTTCAATTCGCATTTGCATAAAACAACCTCTGCTCTATTTGGTTAAAGTTCTCACGGGCTGAAGCAAATAGATGCTTTGGCTAGCGAAATCAGAATCAATCCATGACGGATATTTGATTAGCTTGACCATTATCGTAGAACAATCAAAATATGTAAATAAGAATCATTATCTAGTTTCCTTTTAGCGTATTGAGATAAAAACGCCACTCATCCTCTAACATTTGGGTCAAAGACCGCTTTGGTTCCCAATTGAGGACCTGCTTCGCCTTTTCAATATTTGCACCTAATCTTGCTAGCTCTTGATGTTGATAAACCGCAGGCTGAACACGTATCTCAGCTTGTGTAACTTTCGCAATTTCATCTAATAAGGTTTGGATCGAAGTCAATTGTTTATGTGCAAGGTTAAATGCTTCTAAGCAGCTATTTTGTGTTTCTAACCAATTCATCGTCATCATTACAGCTTCACAAACATCTAATACATGCAAGAAACTGCGCTCGACAGTTCCATCATCGGTTTCTGCTTGATTCTGTAGATCGATACATTCTCTTTGCATCGCTGCAACTTGTAATGCTAAAGGGACAATATTTTTAGGTAATTGAACGACATACTCACCGAGTACTCCATGTTCAAATGCACCTACAATATTGGATAAACGTAGGTTTACGATTTTCCATTCATGGTCAACTTTATAAGTATCCGCAATAATATCTTCTACGATTTGCTGAGAACGGATATAAGGGTTCGGATAACTGTAATTAAACGCAGTCTCCTCCGAAAGCAATGCATCAGACTGTCCATAAACTGCAATACTGGACAAGTTCACGAGTTGTCGAACACCCATACGCTGCATCGCTCTGAGTAAACTCATAATACAACTTACATTATCATTGTAATATTCAAGCGGTTTTAAGGTAGATTCTTCAAGTGATTTAAAGCTAGCAGTATGTATGACGGTGTCGATGGAATATTGTTCAAACACTTTATTGAGCGCTGGTGTATTTCTGACATCTAATTTTGCAAATGGGATATACATCCCTGAAATATATTCAAGTCGTTCCAAGGTTTGTAACGTTGAATTCGCTAAATTATCGACAATAACAATCTCTTTTCCATGAGCCAGCAAACTCAAAGCAATATGTGAACCGATAAAGCCTAAACCACCTGTCACCAAAATCATTGTATAATTACCTTCTTTTTTAATTATGTCCGCATCATTCGCCTACATGACCGTGAATATTCAATGAGTACATTACTGCTAATTACCTCCGCACCAACTTCTGTCATGGCTTGGCATGCATTTGGTCTGGCACAAGCATTACACAATATGCGTGAAGAATTTCGTGTCTTCTTTTACCAAGATGGAGTTCAAGTTGCGAATGATTTACAGTGGTTTCCTGATGATCAGCGCAACCTAAAACAAGAATGGCAAAAGCTTGGCATTCGACTCCCTGTCTGTGTCAGTGCTGCCCTTGCCCGGGGTATCACCGATGCGAGCAATGCACAACGCCATTCTCTCCAACACCATAACTTAGCCCATGGCTTTGAGCTAGTCGGTCTTGGCGAACTTGCTGATGCAGTGCAAGATTGTTCTCGCTTAATTCAATTTTAGTTTAAGTTATTTAATAGAGTGTTGCTTTTAAAAGGTATATTGTGTGAAATCTGTACTCGTCATCCTAACGCAGCCCAATTTAACCAGTTTGCAAATCAACGAAAGTTTATCTGCAACTATGGTTTTAGCAACCTTTGGGATTTCTGTCAAAGTATTATTAAAAGATGCTGCACTCAGCTTACTCAATGATCAGCTTACTTTTGATTCTATTCAGCATGCCTTTAAAATTGCCTCAAATATGGTGGAAAGTTTCGAGTTTTATGATTTAACCCCCTTGTTCATCGAAACAAAAAATCAACAACTCGAGATTGTTCAGAACTCAGAACAAGAGATTGAGTTTATTGAACTCAATCCCGAGCTCATCCAATCATTTGATCACGTACTGTATTGGTAAGGAGCCATAATGAAAGAAGCTACACTTTTTTTGATTCAAGCCCCTTATCTTCATATTGAAAAAATATGCAAAGACTTAACACAAATGGCTCAGGCAAATGATCATATCGTTATGATGAGTGATGCTGTATTGGGTATCAATCACATGATCATTGAGACGTACCCTAATATATATTGTTTAGAAAGTGACTCTGCTTTATTGAGTGATGACTTAAAAACACATGTAAAGTGCATTGATTACGCTCAATTTGCTCAGCTTGTATTACAGTTTAATCGCTGTATTAGCTTGAAATAACATCTTTCAATTTGAAATACACTTAGGCTATTTTATGCAATTAGATTTAGATCAAGACGGTCATTTAGTTGATTACACGATTTGGAATCATGATGTAGCGCAAGTATTAGCGCAGTCTCTAGATTTAGAATTAACTGAATGGCATTTCGAAGTACTTCAAGCGGTTCGTCAGTTCTATCAACAGTTCGGACATTCACCTGCAACTCGACCACTGATCAAGTTTTTAATGAAAACTGTCAGTCCAGAAATTAATAATGCTGTTTTACAACAAAGATTCAATACAGGTTTAGTCGCTCGTCATCTAAGCCGTTTGGCTGGCGTTCCTAAACCTGCAAATTGTTTATAATTTTCTTAAGCAAATTTTTTAGCACAAGCAACACAGGCAATCACAGCAACCGTAACTGCAAACATCGTTATACTGACATGTTCATGTAATAAAACAGCTGCGATTGCCAATCCGAATAGCGGTTGCAATAACTGTAACTGCCCCACTGCAGCAATCCCTCCTTGAGCTAAGCCTTTATACCAAAAGAAAAAACCAATCAACATACTAAATATTGAGACATAAATTAGACCTAACTTTGCTGACCATGAAATATCAGCAAAACTGTTTGGCATATATAACCATGAGATCCATAGCATTACAGGTAGAGTTAAAAGAAGTGCCCAACAGATTACTTGCCAGCCACCTAAATGCTTTGAAAGCCTTCCCCCTTCAGCATAGCCAAAGCCACAAAGTAAAATCGCTAGCAACATGTAAAAGTCACCATAATGAAATAGCCAACTCTTGGTTTGAACTAACATATAGCCAAAGACTAAAACGGCCCCCAAAATTGCAAAAAACCAAAATTTTTGGCTCGGTTTTTCTCCCCCCCTAACCACACCAAAAATAGCGGTTGCTAATGGCAATAACCCAATGAAAACAATGCTATGTGCTGCACTCACATATTGCAAAGCGAGTGCTGTAAAAAGTGGAAAGCCGACAACGACACCGATCGCAACATAAAACAATGGTAGCCAATCTACTCGTTTTGGTAACTGCTGCTGCAACAACACCAATAACAGCATTGCAAAAAGACCAGCAATAACAGCCCTTGCAGCAGTTAAGAAAGTAGGACTAAATTCAAGTACAGCAACACGTGTGGCCGGCAAAGAGCCAGCAAAAATCATGACCCCAACCAGTCCATTTACCCATCCATTATTGAAATATTTCATTTAAACTCTCCACATCTATATGAAGAATTTAAACTGTGTTATGGTAGATACACCATACACAATCCAGTACAATTCCAAATAACTGTACTGTATATATTAACAATACAGTTTAAGTTGATCACAATGAAAACCACGAAAATAGATTTTGTTATACAACATATCCATGAACTAATTAAAACTCGTTCAATCTCAGCGGGCTCACGTCTACCTTCTGTCAGAGCTCTGGCCAAGCAACTCAATTTATCTGTCTCTACGATCGTAGAAGCCTATGAGCGCCTTGCATCACAAGGTTTAATCGAGTCTAAGACAGGTTCAGGTTTTTTTGTATCTGGACCAATTCCGCCTCTATCTATCTCTCAAATTCATCCCAAAATTAATCGGAACATAGATCCTTTATGGATTTCAAGACAGTCTTTAGAAGCCAAGCACGATATGCTTAAGCCCGGCTGTGGGTGGTTACCTGATGACTGGATGCCACATGAAAACATCCGTAAAGCAATTCGTAAAATTTCTAAAGTTGAATCAAAAATTTTAACTGATTATTCATCCCCACTTGGTTCCCCTGCCTTACGTGAACTATTAGCGCGTAAAATTCTAGGTAAAGGAATCGAAGCAACACCTAACCAAATCTTATTAACAGACTCGGGTACACAAGCCATTGATTTAATTTGTCGATATTTTTTAAAGCCAAATGATGTCGTTCTGGTAGATGATCCTTGTTATTTTAATTTTCATGCGTTACTCAAGGTTCACCAAATTCGAATTATTGGCATTCCTTATACACCTACGGGTCCAGATTTAAATGCTTTTTCACAAGCAATCACACAACATAATCCACGGTTATATATAACCAATTCTGGTATTCATAACCCTACAGGCGCAAGACTAACAGCATCTACAGCCTATCAATTATTGAAATTGGTGGAACAATCCAACCTGATTGTAATCGAAGATGATATTTTTGCAGATTTAGAATTAGATCCAGCACCTAGGCTAGCAGCACTAGATGGCCTTTCAAAGGTGATTCACATTGGTAGTTTTTCTAAAACGTTGTCAGGTTCTGTACGTACGGGCTATATCGCAACAAAAGCTCAATGGATAGAAGATCTCACAGATATAAAAATTGCGACTGGTTTTGGTGGTAGCCATCTATCCGCTGAAATCTTATACGCTGCTTTAACCGACGGAACTTACCGGAAACATTTAGATGAATTAAAAATACGTTTAGCAAAATCAATGGACTTTACGATTAAACAATTAGAAAAATTGAAGATTAGACCTTGGATAAAGCCTCAAGCAGGTATTTTCTTATGGTGTGAATTAGCTAAGAATTTAGATACTGCACGTATCGCCCAAACGTGTCTCGAAAATAATGTCATTTTAGCGCCGGGAAATGCGTTTAGCCAAAGTCAAAATTATAAAAACTTTATCCGCTTTAATGTTGCTCAATGTTCCGAGCAAAAAGTTTTTGAAGTTCTATCTCACGCGATTCAACAGGAAATAGAACTACAAAAAAACTAAATCATGCACTTTTTTGTTTTTGTTCGATATAAGCAAAATAGCCAGGACCAGCACTTGCACGTACTTCTTTTGCCTTGATCGGTTCATTACATTCTGAACAAACCATTTTAGGGGTCATTTTATTTCCGCAGGTTTTATGTGTAAATTCAATTGGTTTACCTAACCCCATATCCATCCACTTATCTGCCCATTGGGTCATTGAAAGAATAATAGGATATAAATCCAATCCCTTCTCGGTTAATTTATACTCAAAACGCTCCTGTCGTTCTACGTATGGAACTTTGACAAGAATATCATGCTCAACCAAACGCTTTAGCCGTTCGGAAAGAACATGTCTGGTTAAACCCAGACTACGTTGGAAATCATCAAAACGGCGGACGCCCATAAAAGCATTACGCAAAATAAGCATCGTCCAACGATCGCCAAGAATCGAAAGTGTTCTAGCCACAGAACATGGCTGGTCACCAATTTCTTCCCATTTCATTATTATCACCCAATCTTTTTAAACAGATATCGCAGCGATACCTTGAACCGTTATGCTTACAAAATAAGCAAGATATAGAATATACACTAAATCACCTTTTACATCAGTGCAATATCGGAACTTGGTAAAACTCAGGATAATTTTAATTTATTCAAAATTTAATTTTGAATAAATAAACCTGACAACTGCTGACCTGCTTCTAGTTGCATATTGGATGGGACGCGCACCAGACAATTCGCTTGCATCAAGTTACTGAGCATATGAGATTGTTGTTTGGCCAAACTTTGTAGTTTGAGTTGCCCATTTTCAAAATAAGCATGCATTCTCAAGAAACGCTCTCGCGCATCAGGTTTTAGTGCATGGGTTAGCGTTGCACTAAACCACTGTAAGGTTTTTGTTTGACTTTGCAGTGTATCCAATAACACTTTTCCATAAATCTGCATAGCAACATAAACAGCCGCAGGATTTCCCGGCAACCCTAATAAATAACAATGATGAAGACCATCAGCTTGTGTATATTCAGCAAAAAAAAGTGGTTTACCCGGTTTTTGCTTCACTTTCCAAAAAACCTGTTGAAATCCTGTCTCAAAAGCACAAGGACGAACAAAGTCATAATCACCAACAGAAACACCTCCTGTCGTAATGATTACATCATATTTTTGTTTAAGTTGCTCAAAACATGCACTTACTTGCTCTGCAGTATCGGCAATATGTATGATTTCAACATCCTGCCCATAATCTTTGAACCAAGCCTTTAGAAGTGGGCCATTCGCATCAAAAACTTTGCCACTTTGCAAATCCTTAGGCGTTTTAGCAACCTCATCCCCCGTAATCACCACAGCGACTTTTGGCTTGCAGAAGACATCTAAACTTTGTACTCCTGCCATACTCAAAGCAGCGAGTGTACCAATATTGATTTTTTGTCCAACATCTGCCAATTGTTGTCCTTGTTGGACTTCCTCACCCGTAAATCGAATATCAGCATGTGGTTTAATATGCTCACTTAAACGAATTTGATCAGCGCTTTCAAGGATCACGATTTCTTGGCGAGCGACATGGGTCGTTCCCTCAGGTATTTTCCCACCTGTGAAAATCCGAATCGCGTGGTTTTGCTGCAAAGGTAACTCGGAAACAGTACCTGCTTTGATTTCCCCATTCAGCTTGAAGCTAGCATTTTGAAGATCATCAAGCGAGCAGTTGATTGCATAACCATCAACTGCACTTTGAGAAAAGCTCGGTAAGTTAACCTCAGAATACACCGCCTTTGCCAGATAACGATTTAAACTATCTCCTAAAGCCAGCGTCTCTGCTGTTAGAGTTTTAGGTTGGGTTTGAATCAAAGTTAATGCTTCATCAATACTGATTAAACCTTTTTCAGCGCCACATCCAGACATTATTCATAGCCTCCCGGATGAGGCAGATCACGGCATACATCAAAGATATGCACCAAAGCAGGCAGTATTGCAGCCATTGATTCAGTTGCACCACCACGGCTACCCGGCAAAGTCACAACCAATGAACGATCAATAAACCCTGCCACACCACGAGACATCGCTGCATAAGGTGTACGTCTTTGACCAAATGCTCGAGAAGCTTCCATCAATCCATCTAATTTACGTTCTAATAGCGGCTCTAATGTATCAACAGTAATGTCACGCTTCCCGATTCCTGTACCACCAACAGTCATAATGCACGCATAAGATTTGGTTAACTCTAACACTAGATCCTTTAACTGATCAGATTCATCAGGCAAGATCTGATAATGAATTGGATCAAATCCAGCTTCAGTTAGTGTATCAACCACAGATTTTCCAGCGGTATCAGGTTTGCGACCAGCGGCCACAGTATCTGAAAGAACAATCACAGCAGCAGAGACTGGCTGACGTAAGGTACGTTTGAAATGTGATTTTCCGCCTTTTTTCTTGAGTAATTTACATTGGTCTAAACACAGCTCATCTGGTTCACAATGTGGCTTTAACATATCGTAAATCGTTAAGCCTGCCAAACTTGCAGCAGTTAAAGCTTCCATTTCAACACCAGTTGGTCCAATCGTTTCAACCGTCGTTAAAATCACAACATGATCTTCGTGTAAATCATATTCTACATCTGCACGATAGATCGGTAAGGGATGGCAAAGTGGAATCAGCTCATCGGTACGTTTTGCTGCCAAAATACCCGCAATCCGTGCAGTTTTTAAAGCATCACCTTTTTCTGTGTTTCCATCTCGAAGTAACTGAATACAATGTGGTGGTGCATGTAAAATCGCTTGTGCTTCTGCAACACGATAACTTTCAGGTTTCATCCCAACATTTTTCATCTTAACTTCCTAAAACCTTATTCGTGTGTATGCTCATGTGCGCAATGTTGATGGTTATGTTCATGTCTATGTTTTTCTGGGGCAGTGGTATCAGGGCTGTCTTTGCGAATACAACACCCTTCAACATATTGGCTCGTTCCATCCATAAAAAACTCTTCTTTCCAGATCGGCACTTCGTGCTTGACCCGCTCTACCGCTTCTTCACACGCCTGAAATGCTTCACGGCGATGAGCAGCATAAGCAATCGCAATAATTGCAGTATCACTTACATCTAAATAGCCAATACGGTGCATCACGCGCACATAAGAAACCTGATATTTATCTTTGATTTCCTGTTCGATTTCACGAATCATTTTTTCAGCGACGGGCGTATAAGACGTGTATTTAAGTGCTTTTACCGCTTTACCTTCATGGTGGTTACGCACTGTCCCGATGAAAATATCGATGCCACCACATTCTGGAAAATCCTGGATTGGATCAAAACTGTCTAAGCTTAAAACCTGATCTTGGACTCTAGCAAACTCACGCATGTTATCCTCCTGCGACTGGTGATAATAGCACCAGAGTACATGATGAATCTAAGGTCGTTTGACGAGTCACAATATCCTCACCAATCGCACAGGCACATTTTTCCATCGCATTACTTGATTCTGGATAAAGGGTCACAATCTGTTGTAATACATCTTTGACTAATTGGTGATGAGCAAACTCAAAACTAAGTGCTTTTGGCAAAAGTCTTTCTATCGCTCCAAAAGCTTCAATTTTCACTTCAATGGTTTGCATTTCTTCTCCACACCATTTTATTAAATTAACCACCCAACATGTGCATACTGATTTTACGCACTTGTTGATGTTGAATTGCATGATAGCCTTGAGCTTTTTGCCAGATATAAGGTTTAACCTGCATATCTAGTTGATCAAAATCAGATAATTGTTGTGTTTTTTGCGCTCGGAGTATCTTTAATAAGTACGGTTTGATATTCAAACCTTGTTGGGCAAATAGACAATTATAGAGTTCACCTTGTGCAGTTAAACGAATTCGATCGCATTCCCCACAAAAAGAGTGAGTAATCGTAGAAATGATACCAATGCGATAATTTCCATCCAGTTGGTATTGTCTCGCTGGCTCATATTGCTGCGGAATTAGCTGAATTTCATAATGTGCTTTAAGCTGTTCCAAAATTTCTGCTTCGCTCACCACTGCCTGTTGTGACCAGTGCTGATCACCATCCAATGGCATAAACTCAATAAATCGTAGTGGAATGTCTTGCTGTTTAGCCCATTTGACCATCGGTACAATTTGATTATCATTTTGGCCTTTCATTAACACACAGTTTATTTTAAATGGCAATTGGGCTTGCTTTGCCGCTTCTATACCTGCCAAAACAGGTGCTAACTCTTTTTTAGTCAGCGACTTAAATTGGGTTGGATCTAAGCTATCAAGACTGATATTTAAATCATCTAATCCCGCATTTTTCAATTGTTGTGCATATTTGGTGAGATAGTGAGCGTTGGTGGTAATCGAGATACGTTTTAGCCCTTCTGCACGTAAAGCTTGTAAATCAGCAATAAAATGAACCACTCCCTGTCGCATGAGTGGTTCACCGCCCGTGATACGGATGTTTTCAATTCCTTGACTGACCATGTACTGGCAAAATAAAAATAATGCTTCAAAGCTCAATAAATCTTGCTTTTTCATCCATTCAGGATGCTCGGGCATACAATACACACATTTAAAATTGCAACGATCCGTCACCGAAATACGTAACTTACGCTTAATACGAGCATACTGATCTTGCAAGATCGGTAAATTCGTTTCAGGTATTTCATACTTCATCATATGCACTCATATTGTGAATTTTCTCATCATGTTCAGCACAAGTTATGTGCTTATCAATTTTCTTGAACATATGAGAATTTTACCTAAGCAATTATTATTCCAATTCCTAAAACTCATTCAACTATATGCTCTATCTTTGGTTGAATGAACTTATCATTTTAATCCTAGAACAAAATCTGATGATTTATAGGAGATTATCGTTAAACGAGATTGCACTATTTCAAAACACATATCAATTTAAACGCAATAAAATAGTGCACATCAACTCAATCCATCCACTATGCCGCAGGTTTCTCTAGTCGTACAGGCACATATTTATGATATGGGGTTTTCGACAAAGGATCGCAATGCTTTAACGAGGTTAATCGGTTTAATTCAGGTCCAATCGCCTGACCTCCGCTATAACGTAAACCATAACCATGCGGCAGCGAAACGACCCCTTTTCGCATTCCCTCATCAATCTCGACAACCACTGTGATCCGACCATGTTCTGAAATACACTGTAATGTGTGACCTGTATCTACGCCAAAATGAATTGCATCTTCAGGATTCATTCTCAGTCGACCTTCTGCATCAACCTTACGCCATGCTGGATCACGGTAGATTTGGTTTGCATTATAGCTACGGCGTTCACCCGCTAATAAGATAAATGGAAACTGTTCACTTGTGCCTTGAGTTTGTTGATTCAGTTGTGCTAATTCAATCAACATTTCAGGGATTGCTAAATGAATCTTTTTATCTTTATAGGCAACCAAATTCCAGACATCATCATAGTTGTGTTTAGAGAGAATCACGCCAGAACGTTTTTTTAATATCGCTTGGAATAAGTTTACGCCTAATGTTAAACGATTTCCTTTATAACCCGCTTGTTTGACGGCTTTATAATGTTGAGCAGAATACTGCATACACAAAGGCAATAATAAAGCCGTTGATGCAGCATCATTGGGTAATGTCTGCCCAAGTGTTCGATAAACAATAGATGCCGCAAATGGGACTAACTTTTTATTTCTCACAAAACTAGCAGCAAGTGCAGCAAAATAACCTAGATAAGCTGTCTTCGGAGAATCCTTTTGCGCGATCTTATACAGTAAAGGAAACTGTTTGGGAATGACGCCCATTGCTTCAAGTAAGCGAGTATAGATTTCCGCTTCAGGCAGTGTATTGGCTTGAGCTTTAAAAAGCGGATGACGTAAATGGAAACCATTTTGTGGGAATTCTAAATTAAAGCCCGTAAATTCCCACTTTTCAAATTGACTATGCGCTGGCAATACATAATGGGCTAATCGCGCTGTTTCTGTCATCGCAACATCAACCACGACTAGCAACTCCAATGACTGGAATGCTTTTTCATAAGCTGTGGTATCTGGATAGGTGAGCAATGGATTGCAACTATCTACAAAGACTGCACGTACTCGCTTCTCGCCTGCTTTTAGAATTTCGTCAGGTAAAATATTTGGTGGAAAGAAACCTGATATTGGGAACATCTTATGATGAACCGTACGACGATATTTAGGATTACGCTCATCAGTATTGGCCAAGATCGGAATAAACATGGTGTGTAAGTTATTCGTTCCCTGTTTACCAAAATGTCCTGCAAGCAAATAAAGTAGTTTTTCCAAATATCCGTTTAAGGTGGTGTTTAAAGTATGCTGAATACCTAAATCAATCCGAACACAACCACGCTTAGCTTTGGCAAAATCCCGTACAATTTGATAAATCAGCTCTACAGAGACATCTGCCTTCTCAATATATTCTTCAATTGGTATTGTAGAAAATGCCTGTTTAACTCGCTCAAACCCATGCGTATGTTTTTGAATAAATGCTTGATCATACAAATCTTCGCGCAACATGATCGCAATCATTGCAGACATCAAATAGGAATCTGTACCTGGTTTTAATTGCACATGGATATCAGCTTGCTTAGCCGTTTCGGTAACACGCGGATCAAAAACCACCATTGTTCGGTTTGGATCTTTCTTGATATGTTTTAAAGTATCACGAGCATTTGGAATACCATGTGCTTGAAACGGATTGGTTCCAATAAATAAAATATAATCCGCATGTTCCACATCTTCGGTGGTATGACATGCTTGACTGCCAAACAAACGTCCATTTACCCAGAAATCACCAGTTTTCTCTTGAGCAAGTGAGTTATAGGCATAAAAGCTTTTCATTGCATACAATAGTTGGCGACCATAAGCCGCCCCTAGATGATTGCCTTGTCCACCACCACCAACCGATGCAAATGCTGTTCCGCCATGTGCATCACGAATTTTAACCAATTGATTTGCGATTTCTTGGATCGCTTGATCCCAAGGAATTTCTTGAAATGAACCATCAGCTTGTCGTTTCAAGGGATGAGTTAAACGATCTGCATGCTGTTGATAATGCTGTAAACGCGCTGCTTTTTGACAAATGTAACCTTGTGAAAACGGATGCTGTTCATCACCTTTAATTTTCTTAAATTGATTGTTTTCAACTTCAACACTTAAACCACAGTTTCTCGAACATAAAATACAAGCAGTCACATCCTGTCTTGCTATCGTAGTCGATATTGGCATTTTATTCTCCCTATGATTTGCGATCTCATCCGCTAAAGGCCTTTTTGATTTTTTAAAAAGCAAACAAGGTTCAAACTACAAATGATGAAAAAGCACAACAAGCACTTATTTCGATTATTTTTCTGATTTTTTACTTATCCAAACATGATGTTCAATCTTAACAAATCATTTGGACAATGGCTTAAAATCAATCAAGTTCCAAAATAGAACTTATTTAAGTAAAGATCAAGTACAACGATCCGAAATTAAATTAAGATTTGGTTAAACAGAGTTTTTATAAATGAATAAGGTTGTTGATATAAAAATATAATTTTTATTGATCTAATCGCTGTAATACATGAATATCTAAAAAGAATGGAATTTCTTTAACGATTCCTCACCATAATAGAAAGATCTTATGAATAACCTAATGAACTCGAAACAAATTGAAACCCTTGTTGCACAACATCCGATTGTCGATGATCTGATTCAACTTAAAGAAACAATTTGGTTGAATCCCCAAACCACCTCTTTAGCACAAGGTTTGCCCTTTGTAGGACTGACTCAACAAGATATTGATGATGCCCGTGATCGTTTAACTCGCTTCGCTCCTTATCTGATGTCTGTATTTCCTGAGACTAAGATAAGCAAAGGAATTATTGAGTCTGAACTGGTTTCTATTCCAAAGATGCAGCAAACGCTTGAAGCTCATTTCAAACAAGATATCACTGGAAAATTATGGCTAAAAAAAGACAGTCATTTGCCAATCTCAGGATCGATCAAAGCACGTGGCGGTATTTACGAGGCGCTCTATCAGGCTGAAAAACTTGCCATTCAAGCAGGCTTATTAACAGTTGAAGATGATTATTCAAAATTAGATAGTCCAGAATTTAGAGATTTTTTTAGTCAATATAGTATTGCCGTTGGCTCTACAGGAAATTTAGGACTTTCGATTGGTATCATGAGTGCCAAACTTGGCTTCGATGTCACTGTGCATATGTCAGCAGATGCACGTCAGTGGAAAAAAGATAAATTAAGATCACATGGTGTTACCGTTATTGAATACGCACAGGATTATGGTGTTGCAGTTGAAGAAGGTCGTAAAGCAGCATTAAAAAATCCAAATTGCTTTTTTATTGATGACGAAAATTCAAAAACTTTATTTTTAGGATATGCCGTTGCAGGTGAACGCTTAAAAGCACAATTAGAATCTCAAAAAATTACGGTTGATCAAGACCATCCTTTATTTGTTTATTTACCATGTGGGGTTGGTGGTGGTCCTGGTGGCGTTGCATTTGGACTAAAAATGGCTTTGGGTGATCACGTGCATATTATCTTTGCAGAGCCAACTCATTCACCATGCATGTTGCTAGGTGTAGCAACAGGCTTACATGATCAAATCTCAGTACAAGACCTAGGCATTGATAACATTACCGCAGCAGATGGTTTAGCTGTAGGACGTGCATCTGGATTTGTGGGTCGAGCGATGGAAAGACTACTCGATGCTTTCTACACACTGGATGATCAAAGCATGTATAAATTATTAGGGCTACTCAATCAATCAGAAGATTTAAAACTGGAACCATCTGCCTTAGCTGGAATGTTAGGTCCAATCTTAATCAGTCAGCACCAAGAATATGCTGCTATGCATCAACTGACTGCACAACAAATGAATAATACTAATCACATTGTTTGGGCAACTGGTGGTGGTATGGTTCCAGTTGAAGAAATGGAAATTTATTTACAAAAATCCATAATCTAAACCTTCATATCAACTTTTACACAAGAAAGCTTTTGACTGATTAGTTTGAAACAAACATCTGTTTAAAAGCTTTCATCTGCTTGTATTGTTGAAGCTCATCCAATGAATTGATGCTATGACAAAACAGGCTTTGCTTTTGAAAGACAACGTGTTGAGCGTGTAGTTGCCTAAAAGTTTCTCTTAAACTTAATTTATTTGCAGCGAGCTGGTTTTCTAATATCGACAAACTCGCTCTTTTTAACAAGCAAAATGGATACAAGGCATCGCCATTGATATTTACATACGCAACTGATGCTTGCGGATTTTTCTCTAAAGCCCTATGCAGCTTTGCAAGCACTTGATTTGGGATATAAGTCACATCACAAGGAATAAATAATGCATATTCTGCTTGTACACGCGACCATGCACTTTTCATTCCCATCAACGGCCCTAAAAACCCTTGTTGATCATCAGAAAAACATTCAACAGTCGGCTCTATGCTTTTATAGATCGAGCTATCACGATGACTATTGACCCATATCTGCTGAACTTCCGATTTAAAGCGTTGACAAATTTTTGACAATTGAATCTGATCATCAAACTGTTGCAATAGTTTGTTCATCCCATTCATTCGTCGTGCCTGTCCTCCCGCCAAGATCACGAGATCTGTAGCGGGAAAATCTGTATTCATGCTTCCGCCTCCAACTGGCAGGTTTTAATCAAACCTCTGATCTCAGGTAAACAAGAACCACAATTACCACCCGCTTTTAGACAAGCTGTCACTTGTTTTTCATGAGTAATATTCTGCGTTTTAATCGCTTCAATGATCTTATTTTTACCTACTTTAAAGCAGCTACAAACCAATGGTCCATCATTATTTGCGGCTGACATCGGCATACCAGCAAGCAGTGCTTTACGATGTAATGCACTTAAACGCTCACGTTTGAATAAACTCGCAACCCAATCACGGTCAGGCAACATATCCGATGGCGCAATATAAAGACTGGCAATCAAAATCCCATCTTTCAGAATGATGCTATGACTCATTTGCGCTGAAACATCTTCAATACTCAACCATTCATAAGTTTCATCTACAAAAGGCAAGAAACTTTTTAAATTCTTCTGAGTCTGATCAAAATTATGACGATCTGCAATTTCAAAACGAACTGCTTTGGCTATTTTAACTTTTGCCCACCATGCACATGTTTGCAATGAGGTTTTGATTTGTTGTTCAAACCCATCTCGGACATACAAAACACCTTGCCATGTCGTATGGAATGGCTGAATTGCAACAGGTGTATGTTTAAACTCAGGTTCGCCTGATATTGCATCTACAACTGGATTAACTACTTTTCCGACACGAGCATCAGAGGCAACTTGCTCAGTCCAATGAATCGGTGCAAAAATTTGACCACGGCGAACACCTTGAGCCAAAGTGACACGCAGAACACAACTGCCCCATTGCGACTTCACTTCAACCAATGCTTTATCACGAATACCAAATTTTAAAGCATCATTCGGGTGAATTTCACAGAAAGGTTCAGCTCGGTGAGTGGTCAGATTTGCTGATAAACCTGTTCGCGTCATAGTGTGCCATTGATCACGAATACGTCCTGTATTCAACACCAATGGATAATCATCAGAAATTGCATGCACAGGATCAATTGCCACTGTCGGGATCAGTTTTGCTTTTTTGCTTTTATGGCTAAACAAGCCTTGATCAAATAACTGCTCAACCGCAGTACTTTGACCTTTTTCCCAAACGGGCCATTGGATCGGACGTAAATGATCATATTCATCCAAAGACAAATTCATTAGTCCTTTTAGGTTGAAATAACGAAAGTTTTCAACTTGATCACGTTGATCCAAACTTGCATTTTGATGCGCAGATAAGGCGGCGTGCTCATTAAAGATGTCACATGCATGGTTAAAATCAAAACCAGAAAAACCTAATTTTTTCGCAACTTCAGCAACGGCCCACCAGTCTGCTTTTGCTTGCTTTGGAGCAGGTAAAAAAGCTCTTTGACGTGAAATACGGCGCTCTGAGTTGGTCACCGTTCCATCTTTTTCACCCCAACCTAACGCAGGAAGCAACACATCCGCATAAGCTGTGGTATCTGTATCAGCACAAATATCTGAAACCACGACAAACTCACATTTGTTCAATGCGCGTTTTACTTGATCCGCATCAGGTAAACTCACCACAGGATTGGTTGCCATAATCCATATGGCTTTAACTTTCCCAGACTCTACAGCTTGGAATAAGTCAACTGCTTTCAGTCCCGCTTGATTGGCAATCACAGGACTGTTCCAAAAGTTTTGTACAAGTGTTTGGTGTGATGGATTATCGATGTCCATATGTGCTGCCAACATATTGGCTAAACCACCCACTTCACGGCCACCCATGGCATTCGGTTGACCTGTCATTGAGAATGGCGCGGCACCTAACTTACCAATTTTCCCTGTCAAAAGATGGCAATTGATAATGCTATTGGCTTTATTCACCCCTTGAGAAGATTGATTCACCCCCATTGAAAATAAGCTCACAACTTTTTCAGTTGTTGCAAATTTTTCGAAGAAGAATTTTAGCTTTTCTGCTGAAATTCCCGTACGTTTCACGACTGAGTCAAAATCAGCTTCAGTCTGACTAGATTCTAGTAAAGTGTCTAAACCTTCTGTATGTGTATCGACAAAATGTTGATCAATAAAGTTATTCTTATATAAATACTGAAATAAACCATTGAACAAAGCGACATCTTGTCCAGGTAAAATTGGAAGGTGCAAATCTGCTTGTTCACAGGTACTAGTAAAACGGGGATCAACCACAACAACGAATAAATCTGGATTTTTACTTTTAGCCTGCATGATGCGTTGGTAAAGTACAGGATGACACCATGCAGTATTTGAACCCACCAACACCACCATATCGGTAAATTCAAAGTCTTCGTAACTTGCTGGCACGATATCCTCACCAAAAGCACGCTTATGCGCTGCAACTGCTGAAGACATGCACAGACGTGAATTGGTGTCGATATTGGCTGTACCTAGATAGCCTTTCACAAACTTATTGACGACGTAATAATCCTCAGTCAATAGCTGCCCTGATACATAAAATGCCACACTGTCACGACCGTGTTGATCGATACAAGCTTGGAATTGATCTGCGATTTTTTCTATGGCTGCATCCCATGTCGCTACCTTACGATGGTTCTTACGACCAAACATCGGATGCAAAACGCGAGTCTCTAATCCTAGAGTATCCGCCAAATTACTGCCTTTAATACAAAGGCGTCCAAAATTAGATGGATGTTCCAAATCACCAGAAACCTGAACCGTTGTTCCTTGTGCTTTATGATTTACCGTGACATCAACACCACATCCAACCCCACAATAGGGACACGTTGTTTTTGTAATGATTGTTTCTGCTTGATCGGAGCGACTGTGTTCTAAATTTTGAATACTGTTCATGACTGCCCCTTTTACCTAGTTAATCCGCTGAACTCTACACTTAACTAAAAAATCATTCTGAGTTCTTCCCCAGTTTTAGCTTAGATCACCATTCTAATACTGGAATTTTCTCCTCAAACACTACCGTGACAGGCGGCATGGATGCCGCCTTGTTGGGCTGCGGTAGCAAGGACGTACCGTCAGCTCAACAAAGGATTTTTGTTACTTTTCATCCCTGAAAAGTAAGGCAATGCATTTGCAAAAAACATCTGCTCCTACACAACATATGCGGCAATGCCTTTAACGCTTAACCTAATCTTTACGAAAGGATTAGCTTTCATCCTGCTTTCTTCATTGCAAAATCCTTACCAAATAACAATTTATTTCTAAATGTTGAAATTGGTGTTTGATCTGCAATCAATTCCGCATACCACATACCATCTTCAGTATCACCGAACAAAACAGCACCGATGACTTTATCTTTTTGAATAATGATACGCTTGTAAATTTGTCGTTTTTCATCATTCAGGATAATGTCTTCGTAATCTTCTTTCGGTTCAAAATTTCCAGCCGAGAATACATCAACACCACTAACTTTAAGCTGAGTTGGAACGGTTGGTGATTTGAAAGTTAAACTACCGTGTTCTGCCAAGTGTGTTGCACAGATAAATGCTTGTCCCCACAATGGTTCGACGAGACCAAAAGTCTGATTACGATGCTCAATACATTCACCCACTGCATAAATACTTGGGTCAAATGTTTGCATCGTATCATTAACCAAAATACCACGATTGCAACGTAAACCAGCACTTTGAGCCAAAGCAATATTTGGACGAATACCGACTGCAAATACGACAAGGTCGGCATCCAACACTGTTCCATCTTTCAGACGTACTTGGTTAACATGACCATCTTTACCAATCAACGCTTCAGTATTTGCCTCAGTGATAATATTAATCCCTTTTTCTTCAATACTTTGACGCAACATACGACTCGCACGTCCATCAAGCTGACGCTCCATAATGCGATCCATCAAATGAAGAACAGTAACATTCATTCCACGTTGCTTGAGACCGTAAGCTGCTTCTAAGCCAAGCAGACCACCACCAATCACCACAGCATTTTTCTTCGTTTCGCAATATTTAATCATGGTATTGACATCATAAATATCACGGAAGCTGATCACACCTTTCAAATCCACGCCTTGTACAGGTGGGATAAATGGAGATGAACCTGTTGCAATGATCAAACGATCGTAATCGACACTTTCGCCTTTTTGCGTATGCACTACTTTACGAGTACGATCTATTTTTATAGCAGGATCGTCAGCAATAAATTTGATGCCCTTATCGTTGTACCATGCATGTGGATGCAACATAATGTCATCAATAGTTTTCTCACCAGAAAGCACGGGTGAAAGCATGATACGGTTATAGTTACCCCAAGGCTCTTCACCAATCACCGTCACATCATAACGATCAGGTGCCATGTCGAGTAAATCCTCTAGACAGCGCATTCCAGCCAAACCATTACCGATCAAAACGAGCTTCAGTTTTTCTTGAGAAACACCATTATTGGTAATATAAGTTTTTTGCGGAACAGTACCTACCCAAACTCGACCATTTTCGATTTTGGTTGGAAAAACAGAAAGCTTTTGATCTTTATCTTCTAGGCATCGACCTGTTGCTAGACTGAAGTGCTGCTTGTAAATCGGTGAGGCAATAACACGCTCACCTTGCAAATCACCAATAATACCGCGCGCCATTACATTTGCTTGGCTAAACGGATCTTTATTACTTAATGCATAAATACGTTTTTCGTTCCCTACGCGGAATAAAGCAACGGATTGACCCGCAATAAGTGCACCTACACCTGTATTTGGCGTGATGTCATCAAGATGACACACATCAATCCATTGATTTTCTGGAAGCATATTCATGTCTTTTAGATTTGTCATTTTGATTCTCCTTATGCTTCTACCATCGGGATACGATCAACTGAACGCTCAGCTTCATTTAATGGACGGATCTGATCACGCACTTCAGTAAATTGAATATATGGATCAGCTTGCTCTTCAGCGCTTGCATTAATGTAAGTTTGGAAGCGTTTACGAATCTCAGGATTCTCTACCGCAGTACGCCATTCGTCTTGATAAGTTCCAATGACATGTGCCATGCGATTTTCAAGTTCTTCTGCAAGACCAAGCGAATCATCGACAATTACAGCTTTGAGATAATCTAAACCACCTTCCATGTTGTCACGCCATACACTGGTACGTTGTAAACGATCAGCAGTTTGGATATAGAACATAAAGAAGCGGTCGATATAACGAATCAAAGTTTCAGTATCTAGATCAGAAGCTAAAAGCTCTGCATGGCGTGGTTTCATTCCACCATTACCACACACATATAGGTTCCAGCCTTTTTCTGTCGCAATTACACCAACATCTTTACCTTGTGCTTCAGCACACTCACGCGTACAACCCGACACAGCCATTTTTAGTTTGTGCGGTGAGCGTAAGCCTTTGTAGCGATTTTCTAATTCAATCGCTAAACCAACAGAATCATCTACGCCATAACGGCACCACGTGCTACCTACACATGATTTCACTGTACGCAATGATTTACCATAAGCATGACCTGACTCGAAGCCTGCTGCATTCAACTCTTCCCAAATCAATGGTAGCTCGTGCAGTTGAGCACCAAATAAGTCAACACGTTGACCACCTGTAATTTTAGTATACAGGTTATATTTTTTAGCAATTTGACCTACAGCAATCAAACCATCTGGAGTAACTTCACCACCTGCCATACGCGGTACAACTGAGTATGAACCATCCTTTTGGATATTTCCCAAGTAGTAGTCATTACTGTCTTGTAGACCTGCGTGCGTTGGCTCCAATACAAAGTCATTCCAGCACGATGCCAAAATGTTTGCTGTCATTGGTTTACAGATATCACAACCTAAACCATGACCATGTTGTTGAATCAAATCATCAAATGTTTTGATTTCATTGACACGCACCAAGTGATAGATCTCTTGACGTGAGTACGGGAAGTGCTCACAAACATGGTTATTAACCGTTACACCTTGACGTTGTAACTCAGACTTTAAAACTTGAGTAACTAATGGTGCACAACCACCACATGCTGTTGCTGCTTTAGTACATTTCTTTAAAGCACCTAAAGAGGTGGAACCATCACAAATGGCTTGGCAAATATCTGCTTTCGATACGTTGTTACATGAACAAATCGTTGCGCTGTCTGGAAGTAAATCAACACCACTGCCACCCGCCTTCGCACCAGAATCAGCAAATCCTGGCATGATCAGGCTTTCAGGTGTTTCTGGCAATGCCATACCATTCAACATCATTTGCAGAAGATCGTTATATTCTTTTGCATCACCAACCAGTACTGCACCCAGTAATTTGGTTTTATCTGCATCGACAACGATTTTCTTATAAACCAATGCATCTTCATCAGCATAGAAATAGCTAAGCGAATTCGGTGTCATGCCATGAGCATCACCAACCGATGCCACATCTACACCCATCAATTTCAACTTAGTGCTCATATCAGCACCTGCGAAACAATGTGTTTCTTCAGCTAAGATATGTTTGGCTGCGATACGCGCCATGTCATAGCCCGGCGCAACGAGACCATAGATTTTATTGTCCCAAAGCGCACATTCACCAATTGCGTAAATATTTTCATCAGAGGTTTGGCAGTAATCATTGATCTTGATACCACCACGCTCCCCAAGTGCTAAACCGCTTGAACGTGCTAATTCATCACGCGGACGAATCCCAGCAGAGAATAAAATAATGTCTGTTTCAAGTTCGCTACCATCGGCAAACTTCATCACATGTGTAGCGTCATTCCCTGCTTCGATACATTGTGTCGCTTTTTGAGTATGAACTTTTACACCTAAGTTTTCGATTTTACGGCGTAATACTTTACCGCCTAAATCATCAATCTGTACCGCCATTAAACGTGGTGCAAACTCAACCACATGGGTTTCTAGATTTAAATCACGTAAAGCTTTAGCCGCTTCCAACCCAAGCAAACCACCACCAATAACCACACCTGTTTTCGCATTTAGACTTGCAGCTTTAATCGCATCCAAATCTTCAATGGTACGGTAAACAAAGCAATTCTCACGATCGTTACCCGAAATTGGTGGAACAAATGCGTATGAACCAGTTGCCAACACCAATTTATCATAATGAATCACATCACCATGATTGGTTGTGATGGTTTGTTCAGTTGTATCAATGGCAGTCGCTTTGGTATTTAAACGAAGATCAATTCCATGTGCATCGGCGAAATCGAAACGTGCAAGAGACAAGTCTTTTGCCGATTTACCAGAGAAATATTCTGTCAAATGTACACGGTCATATGCAATGCGAGGTTCTTCAGCGAGAATTGTAATTTCCAATTCATCATCTGCTTTCTCTAAGATGGCTTCGATGAATTTATGCCCCACCATACCGTGACCAATCATCACTAATTTCATTGTGTTTCTCCTAAAATCTGATTGCAATTAAGCTGCGCTGTTTTGTTCTGCGTGGCGTTCTATAAGTGCTTGTTCAAATAGACGCTGCTCTTTTTCTTTATGCTCTACTGAGAATCGGATAAACATCACAGAACCCGCAGCAATAACAACCAAGCCACCTAAAACCATTAAACAAGTTTGGATATCCAACATACCTTTCAATAAGAACCCAGCTGCAACTGCACCAACATTGCCACCAGCACCAATAATGCCTGCAACACCACCTAGTGCCTCTCGATCAATAAATGGAACCAATGCATAAGTCGCTCCACACGCCATGTGGGTAAATAAAGCGAAAATCGTCATACTCAAAATTGCTAATGTCACGCTGTTCATTTGAGAAAAAAGAATCAGGAATAAGCCTTCACCTAAAATGAGAAGGAATAAAACCTTTGTACGCCCATCCAATCCTTTTTTAAGCGCCACTCGATCCGATACCATCCCCCCTAAAGCACGGGCAAATAATGCAAGTAGACCAAAGATTCCTGCAGCTAAGCCTGCTTCTTTTAAGCCAAACTCAAAATGCGTGACGTAATACATCGCGATGATGTTATGGATGAAGATTTCAATTCCGAAACAAGCAGCATAAGAGATAAAGAGAATCCACACACGATAGTTACGTGCTGCGTGCATTAAAATTGCTAATCCACCTTTTTTATCGCTACCGACAACCACACCTTGTGCACGAAGCTCTTTAAAGTTGCCTTGTGGTGAGTCTTGTGTATATTTCCAATATAAGATCCCGACGATAACCATCATCAAGCCAGGTACGATTAACGCAACACGCCAGCCCATCGCCTGTTCAACACCAAACATTACCAATGCTGCAAGGACTAAAGGCATCAGTGCTTGCGTTGCACCACCACCCGCATTTCCCCAGCCTGCGGTTGTTGCATTTGCGGTTCCGACAACATTTGGAGCAAACATGATGCTGGTGTGATATTGCGTAATGACAAAGCTTGCACCAATTGCACCAATCAACAGTCGAAAGAATAAAAATGATTCATAACTATTGGCTGCGGCAACTCCAAATACAGGGATACTTCCGATCAACAGTAAAGCGGTATAAGTGATTCGCGGACCATATTTATCACACAATGGACCAACAATAAGTCGCACGACAATCGTGATTGCCACTGCTGCAATATTGATATTGGCAATCTGATCTTTGGTTAAATTGAATTCGCCAGCAATCACTGGCATCAAAGGTGCACATGCGAACCAAGCAAAGAAGCATACGAAGAAAGCAAGCCAACTCATATGGAATGCCCGCATCGCTGGAGCAGAAAAGTTAAATAACTTAATTGATGTGGCTTTTTTAGCCGATAGATCTAAAGACATTGCCATCTCCTATACTGAACGTATACTGCTTTGTCGACACAAATCATTGTGTAAACAAACCGATCAGATCGGACATCGTTGGCCGTCTTACATTTTATTTGAAAAGTCGTCTTTGACTTAGTAAAGATTTAGCAAATGTCATGCCACATTTTATTATTTAAACAAAAATATTTTATTAACTATTGTTTTATAAGTATTTTATCCAAAACAACGAGTTTTCTTAACACGCACTAAATTGTGCTCATCAACACAAATATGCAGATGACCTGTTTTAAAGCACAATTCAGCTTGCTTCAAAACATGACTTTTTTCGCACCAAAAATGCACATCCCAATAAAATAGATGGATAAAACCAAATAATTATTTCGTTAAATATTTAAGCAGCAATACAATACAGCGCATCAATAGATCGCCTTTGGAACTTTTGCACTATATTAAATTTTCTCATGGCATTAATTTTGCTTAAATAATAAAACCCACAGCACTGACTTCATAACGTGCATAAACCGACTGTTTGACTTTATACTTATGCCGAAACTCAAGATCGTACTCATAGACGATGATCAGGCTCGGGCGGAATACATTAAAACCTGTTTGATAGAACATGATTTTGATGTGGTTGCTTGCTTTACCCTTGATCACTTAAATATATTCAAACTTGAACATCTGCAAGCAGATGTAATCTTACTCGATATGGATCATCCACATCGTGATGTAATCGAAAGCTGTGTCAGTAACTTTGATCTACCAACTGTGTTGTTTACCAAAAACACCGATAAAAACACCATAAAACAAGCGATTGATGCTGGTATTACTGCCTATATTGTTGATGGTATAGAACCGTCTCGCCTACATACCATCTTAGATATTTCAATTGAACAATATAAAAAGCATAAAAAACTTGAAGGCGATCTTAGAGATGCAAAAACCAAACTTGCAGATCGCAAAGATATCGAGAAAGCCAAAGTTTTATTGATGCAATTACATGATTTAAGTGAAGACACTGCCTTTCAGCTGCTCAGAAAAAATGCCATGAGCCATCGCATGACCATTGGTGAGATGGCTCGTCGCCTACTCGATGCGCAACAACTTTTAAATAATCAACTAAAGGATGAATAGATGAGCCATTTAGTAGAATTAGAAAAAGTAGACTTGCAGCTTGGCTACATACCATTACTGGACTGCGTTGCCTTATTATGGGCCAAACAACGTGGCTATTTTGAAGATGTCGGATTAAATATCAGTTTGGTTAAAGAAGCTTCTTGGGCAAGTTTGCGTGATCGCCTTGCTTTTGGGCTGCTCGATGCCGCACATTGCCTATCTGCAATGCTTCCAGCTGCCGCAGTTGGTGCAGATCAAATCGGTATACCATTGCAAACCCCGTTAGTTTTGAGCGAAAACCGTGCGTTTATTAGCCTGAGTCAAAAACTTTGCTATGAATTAGATATTCACCAACACGATCCCGTTGAAATTTCCGCACAGAAGCTGGTGCAAAAAATAAAAGCGCACCAAACGCTTTCTTTGGCGCATGTATTTCAACACTCTATTCATCATTATTGTTTAAGAGAGTGGTTAGCACTTGCAGATGAAGATCTCGCACATTCGATGGATGTCAAAACCTTAGCGCCACCTTATATGGTCGAAGCACTCAACACCCACCTGATTGATGGTTTTTGTGTGGGTGAACCTTGGAATACTCAAGCTGAAGTCTTTGGCTTGAGCCATATTGTTTGTTCGAGTCAGGAAATTATCCCAAATGTAGCTGATAAAGTACTAGCAGTAACCCAAGAATGGGCTCAACAACATCCAAACACTTTGATTGCACTCACTAGTGCAGTGTTGAGAGCACAAAAAGAATTGAAGGAAATAAAAGACTTCTCTCCTGTTTGGCGATTGCTAGTCGAGTTTGACATCATTCAGTTCAATTGCTCACCTGAGGTTCATGTTGAAAAATATTTTAAAATCCAAAATATCATTCGAAACTTTATACAGATCGATGCAAAACCGAAAACTAAAGATTTTGAATGGCTATTTCAACAGATGCAAAAATGGCAAACACCACAACCTACTCAAAGACCCGAACTGGATCTAGCACAAGACTGTCTTTTGCTAGAGACTTATCAAAATGCAATCAGCTTCAACAGCAACATTTAGCCCCAAAAAAAAGCTGTCTTTATAGTAAAGACAGCTTTGAAAGACCCAAAAAAGGCTAAGCCAATCAATATAGCCTTTTAAGTCAGATGATCTTAGCGAAACCTAGCATATCTTTTTCGGACATTTTTATGTCATTAACTGCCATCAAAAATATAAAAACACATCACTTTTGCCAATTCCATATTTTCTCAAACCGCTTAGAGAATAAACAATTTCTTATAACATTAAAAATATGCCAAGAATCAAACTAACTTTGAAATCAAAACTTTATTGCAATGCATTTCCTCATGTCATCAACACGAAATTAAAAAACAAATATAAATATAGAAATCAAAATAAAAACAATAGATTAGTATCTTTCAAAAAAAATAAATCTGAATATTTATAACACTTATCCACTATTTATAGATCATGAAAAACCCATGATCGAAATCAACACTTTACAGTAATGACTGCTGAGTTACACAAATGCCATGAACCATTTCAGCCGATTCAGTTTAAAATAATGAAACTTTAAAAATATCGAAAAATTTGTCATATTTTAACATTGCCATTTCCTTGCAAAGTTTTCATTATATGCAGCATGCTTGGTATGCAAATTTCTTCATCGATTAAATGAAATTATAAAAAATTGCAGAATTTTGTGCCATAATAAGCAAACTTTGCAGACATCTTGCAAAAAACATTTGCAGTTTTAAAATTGGAGCAGGCTGAATGAGCTCAACCATTTTGGTAATTCACGGACCGAATTTAAACTTACTAGGAAAGCGCGAACCAGAAGTTTATGGTTATCTCACTCTCGATGATATTAACCAACAGCTCACTGCTCAAGCTAAACATGCATCACTGATATTAGATACATTTCAAAGTAACTGGGAAGGTGCGATCGTCGATCGTATCCATCAGGCGCAAAATGAAGGCGTTAAATTCATTATCATTAACCCTGCTGCACTCACCCATACTTCTGTTGCTATACGTGACGCCCTTCTCGGTGTTGCGATCCCATTTATTGAGGTTCATCTGTCAAATGTTCATGCGCGTGAATCATTTCGTCACCACTCATATTTATCAGACAAAGCCATCGGCGTGATTTGTGGCTTAAGTGCACAAGGTTATTCCTTTGCACTCAACTACGCTATCGAAAAAATTCAATCTTCTAATTAATTTAAACCTTCAGGAATGCTCACTCATGGATATCCGTAAAATCAAGAAGCTCATCGACTTGATGATTGAATCTGACTTACAAGCGATTGAAGTTAAGGAAGGTGATCAATCCATCTCATTGACTCGCCCAACACCAGTTTATGCAGCAGCGCCTGTTGCTGCCCCTGCGGCTACTGCAGCAGCTGCGCCAGTTGCAAAAACACCGCGTGGTGCAGTTGAACCATCTCCAATGGTAGGTGTGTTCTATGCAGCGCCGAGTCCTGGTGAGGCACCTTTTGTAAAAGTAGGTCAGACGGTTTCTGCTGGTGAAACACTTGGGATCATCGAAGCAATGAAAATCATGAACCCAATCGAGGCAACTCAAAGCGGCGTTATCGAAGAGATCCTAGTGAAAAATGGTGATGTAATCCAATTTGGTCAGCCATTATTCCGCTACCGCGCTTAATCAGTCTGGGGATTTCTATGTTGCAAAAAGTACTCATTGCAAACCGTGGTGAAATCGCATTACGAATTACTCGGGCTTGCAAAACGCTTGGCATTAAAACTGTTGGTATATATTCCGATGCAGATAAAGATTTAATGCACTTACGCTTCGTAGATGAAGCGGTTTGTATTGGACCGGGCACGACAAGTGAAAGCTATTTAAATATTCCTGCCATTATTACTGCCGCAGAAATCACAGGTGCTGATGCAATTCATCCTGGTTATGGCTTTCTCTCAGAAAACGCTGAGTTTGCTGAAATTGTAGAAAATTCTGGTTTTATTTTCATCGGTCCTCGCCCTGAGCATATCCGCCTCATGGGCAACAAGGTATCGGCGATTATTGCGATGAAAAAGGCAGGCGTACCTACTGTTCCAGGCTGTGACCATGCAGTAACTATCCACAATGCGCTTGCAGAAGCCAAAGAAATTGGTTTCCCGCTGATTGTTAAAGCTGCTGCTGGTGGTGGTGGTCGTGGTATGCGTATCGTTGAGCGTGTTGATACATTACTTGAGTCTGTTCAAGCTGCCCAACGTGATGCTGAAATGTGGTTCGGTGATGACACCGTTTACATGGAACGCTTTTTACAAAAACCTCGCCATGTAGAAGTTCAAGTACTTGGTGATGGAAATGGTCATGCAATTCATTTATATGATCGTGATTGTTCGCTCCAACGTCGTCATCAAAAAGTATTAGAAGAAGCACCTGCGCCAAATCTTCCAGAACAAGCACGTGCTGATATTCTCGAAGCTTGCGTAAATGCATGTAAGCTCATGCAATATCGTGGTGCAGGTACATTCGAATTCTTATTTGAAGATGGTGAGTTCTTCTTTATCGAGATGAACACACGTGTTCAAGTTGAACATCCTGTGACCGAGATGGTGACTGGAGTCGATATCATCGAACAACAACTTCGTATTGCTGGTGGTTTAGGTCTAAACCTTGAACAACATGAGATCGAAGTGAAAGGTCATGCGATCGAATGCCGTATCAATGCTGAAGATCCAACGACCTTCCTACCATCACCAGGTCAAATCAATAGTTTCTACGCGCCAGGTGGTGCAGGTATTCGCTTAGATTCTCATATTTATCAAGGCTACAGCATTCCCCCATACTATGATTCAATGATTGCAAAATTAATTGCTCATGGTAAAGATCGCGAAACATCACTTGCACGTATGCGCCAAGCACTCGATGAAATGATTTTGACAGGTATTAAAACCAATATCCCATTACATAAAGATTTGATCTTGAAGGACAAAAACTTCTGCGAACAAGCAATGGATATTCATTACCTTGAAAAGCATTTGCTAAAACAGCTTGAACCAAAAGCTGAAACTGCTTAAATAAAAAACCTCTTATTTACGAATAAGAGGTTTTTTATATCAATATTTTATGGCAAAACACGGCGTAAAGTTGCAAAGCACTTGTCGCCTTTTTCATTGGCACAAAAATCTATCGTATGAGGATTAGCCCATTTGACAAAATATTGAGAAACCTCACCTGTTTGATCAACTTGCTGGCCTGAACAATCAACTTCATTATTATCATATTTGATTTGTAAAATAAGTGCGGGTAAACGCTCTAATTGATTGTCAGAAGGCTGATAGTCATACATTCCATAAGACCACTCTTTACCACTTCTAATTACAACTTCATTTGCACCACGAAAATTGTAGTACTCAACACATTTTTTATTATTTGGTATTTCCATTCCCCAAAGCCCCATAATTTCAGGACGATTTGTTACACGAATGCTATTCGCTGTTGCCATTTGGGGGGTGTTCACAACACTCGTATTTGCTGTCGTTTCAGCCAATGTCCATGTTGAGCAAGCACACAAGAATCCAATAATATAAATATTTTTCATAGATTTAATTTAAGTTATCATCTAAACATTCCTTGGCTTTAACTTAGCATATTTTTCAATAAAAACACTGCTTCATAACCATATCAACACAATATTTTTCTGGTGCAATCTATTTATTGATTTTACTTTTTTAAGGTATGCTAAGTTCAATTTGAACGAAATTTTACTGTAAAAATTTAGCTTTAGGGATCAAAGCCATGAAATTTTCTGAATACGTCCAATATGATGGTCTTGGTTTAGCTCAGCTTGTAAAAAATAAAGAAATTCAAGCAGTAGAGTTATTAGAACTTGCCCTAGAACGGAGTGCTCAAGTTAATCCCAAACTCAATGCAATTATCATCCCGATGCATGAACAAGCCAAGCAACGCACTAAACAAAATCTATCGGGACCATTTGCAGGCGTTCCCTTTTTAGTAAAAGATTTATTTCAAGAATATCAAGGTGTACCCACTTCTTATGGCAGCCATTCATTAAAAAGAATCAATTACACCCCGGATTTTAATGCAGAAATTGTAAACCGTTGGGAAAAAGCAGGAATCATTAGTTTTGGTCGAACCAATACACCAGAGTTCGGAATCAAAGGAATTACGGAACCCGATGCTTGGGGGGCATGCCATAATCCATGGAATTTAAAACATAATAGTGGTGGTTCATCGGGTGGATCTGCTTCAGCAGTGGCAGGTGGTATTGTACCGATCGCAGGTGCTGGAGATGGTGGAGGCTCAATCCGCATTCCCGCATCTTATTGTGGATTGTTTGGGCTTAAACCAAGTCGAGGTCGTACACCATGGGGACCACAATATAGTGAAGCCATGCATGGTGCAGCGATGCAACATGTTTTATGCAAAACAGTTCGTGACAGTGCTGCTATGCTCGATGCAGTGCAAGGTCCTGAACAAAGCTCACTTTTTACCATTCAGGCGCCCGATCAAAAATATCTGGATATCATCCAGCAATCCCCTAAAAAACTTAAAATCGCATTTAACACCCAATCACCTATTGGCACTAAAGTATCTAAAGATGCTATTCAAGCCATTCAACAGACCGCCAAACTTTTAGAGTCACTTGGACATATTGTGGTGGAAGATCGCCCCAAAATCGATGGACTTGCTTTAGCAAAAGACTTTATTACGACATGGTTTAGCCAATTCTCCTATATGCAAGCACAAATCAAACAAATGACCGGCTCTACAGATCAGGACTTTGAGCTTGACTCCATTGCTTTGGCTGCATTTGGTGCTAAAACAACAGCAACTGAATATATTCACAACCTCAATAACTGGGGACTTTATAGCACTCAAATGAACATTTTCTTTGAGAAATATGACCTTTATTTGACTCCAACCACGGCTTCAGTTGCACCAAAAAATGGTGAGATTGCTACGCCTGCGTGGCAGAAACCCATTCTAAAAGGTTTACTAAAACTCGGAAAAGCACATTATCTTGCACAAGGGAAACTGGTTGAAAAAATGGTACAAGACAATTTAAGCTGGGTGCCATTCACACAACTGGCAAATGTTACAGGTTTACCTGCCATGTCAGTGCCCTTATATTGGAATAAGCATGGTTTACCACTTGGTAGTCAGTTTATCGCTCCGTTTGGGCGGGAAGATCGCTTGTTACAACTTGCAGCACAATTAGAACAAGCTCAACCATGGATGCCTCAATACAAGAAAATATCGCTTTAATATTATTTCTGGGTTGCCGTCTCAAGCTGATTCGGCAACCAATAAATCAAGATCAAACCGAACAGCACAATAATACCTGCACACAAGAAAATGGTCGCACCCGATAAAAGCGTCCAGTAATGTCCAGCCAACAAACTTCCAGATGCCACTCCCAAGCCCCACATCGTGCTATACAAAGCTTGCCCGCGCCCCTGTTGGCCTGCTGAAAAATTTTGGAAAATTACTTTCATCGCAATTAAATGAAACAAACCAAAGCTAAATGCATGTAAACATTGCGCCAATAATTGCCCCATATAGTTCGTTTCAAAGATTCCAACCAAAAACCAACGTACACTTGTCATAATTAGACAAACAGCAACCAATATTCGCCATGAAAACCGACTAAAGAAAAGTTTATGAGCTACAGCAAACATGATGATTTCAGCGATAACTCCTGTCGCCCACAGACTTCCAATCTGTGTAGTGCTATATCCGACCTCATGTAAATAATTACTATAAAAGCTATAAAATGGTGCCTGAGAAAACAACAAAATAAATTCAATGGTAAAAAATGCTGCAATCATTGGCCGCTTTAATACTGGCCACAATGGTTCTAATTTTTTCTGTGAACTCGGTGCATGCTTAGGCTCATGGATTGTAAATGACCATAAGAAAGCAAGAAATGAAATTGCTAGAAGTAAGATCGGCAACATTGATATTGGAATAATTTCAAGTATTGCCCCAATAGCAAATACACCAACAATAAAGCCTACAGAACCCCATTTTCGCACTCGCCCATAAAGCTCTGCTCGTTTCTCTCCCAACCAAAATAATGTTACCCCTTCAAATTGGGCTAAAATTGCATTCTGAAAAAAACTAAAAATCAGCATCAACAACGCAACAGACTGAAAATTATTTGGAATAATAAAAATTAAAAACCAAATACAGGCCTCCATCCACGTTGCAATTCGAACGAGAAGCATACGTCTACCCGATTTATCAGCAATCCAGCCCCAAATCAATGGTGCAAAAAATCGAGTGATAATCGCAATAGAAGACAAAATTCCTATTTCTTGGTAATCAAAGCCCTGATCTTGAAGATATAAATTCCAATAAGGCATAAACGTCCCCACGATCGCGTAGTAAAATAGGTAAAAACCACCTAATCGTGTTTGGATTGTAAGAAGTTGGGACAAGTTATAGACCTTCACATTTTCAATACACTGACTTATCAAATCATTTTGCTAAGCTGAGTCATAAATTGTAACTTAACCGAGCAATCAATAAATCAATTTAGCTAAAATATTTTCAAATAAAACAAATGGATCTAAGGAAAATCATGAGCATGCAGCAAGAAACATAGAATCAAGTAGCGAATATGTATTAAAAATTTGAGATGCATTTTAACATCAAGCATCTTCCTTATATCTCCACACTCTAAAATTAATATTTAAAATTAGAGATAAATATCATTCTATCTCTAATTTATATAAACATCTTTTAATACAATATTATTTTATTAAATCTCTGGCATTAACGAAGAATGATGACTCGTAATTAACCACTGGTTACCATTCCATTGATAGGTATAACTATAACGGGCTTTTACAAACTCTCCTGTTTTTGCAAAAGAAAACGTATAGACCCCTATATCCAATGCAGTATTACAGCCAATATCGATAAATCGTGTTTCAATCTTTCCCGAAGGTGCATTTTCCATAAAATGCTTAAAATAATCTTCCTTTTCAGCAGGGGTAAATCTCAATTTATTAGATAAAGTTGGAAGTAAAACCGAGTCTTGGGCATAAAGCTTTACAATGCTTTCAGGTTTTCCACTTTGTAAATCTTGATTCCATTTTTCAAATAATGCGCTAATTTCTTGATCATTTGTGCTTTTACATGCTTTTATTTGGTGTGCAGAATGATCATCAAACTTACTCACACTCACACAACCTGATAAAACACCGCCAAATAACACAGAAACAGAAACCAGTTTCAATTTTTACCTCCTTATAGTTAAATAATTATCTTATTCAATTCATAAAATGGAACTTATATTTAGACCATTTAATAAATCCCCCACATTTTAAGTTTAGTTTTAAATTCTGGATTGGCATTAAATCTCTTTTTTGTTATTTATCTGTATCATATTAATTTATAGTTAAATAAATTAAGACCACATAATATAAAATTCAATTATAGATCTTAATTATTATAAACATATTATATTAAAGTAGATCGTTATTTAGAATCATTATCTCTACTAACAATTCCTCACTTGTACTTCTCTGTCAGTATTGGCAAGGTTACAACTAGTGAAATATCTGGAAATTGAAACACATGGCTAGTCCAGCACAAGCTATACGACACAAACTACTTAATACTTTTTTTTCAAGACATTCGATTTGGTTCTTATGTATTTTTACTGCTTTAACGATTACATGGTTTAAGATTACCCACACCCCGCATACCATTTATTATTTTATATCGGATACTATACTTAACGGCTTATGGTTAGTAACAGGTATTCTCAGCTTAATTGGTCTGCACGACTTATTACAAAAGAAACATGCCATTTTAAGAAACTATCCAATCCTTGGACACTTCCGTTTTATATTTGAGGATGTTCGCCCTGAAATCCGACAATATTTTATTGAAGCCGATCAAGATGCGCTGCCATTTTCACGTATGCAACGAAGCCTCGTCTATCAACGGGCTAAAAATGAAAACGCAGATAAACCTTTCGGTTCCATCATTGATGTGTATGAACCCAACTATCGCTTTATCGTTCATTCAATTACACCATGTCCACCTGCTGATCCCAAAACTTTCCGTGTACATATTGGAAACGCACAATGTAGCCAGCCATATAGTGCTTCTATCATGAATATCTCTGCAATGAGTTTTGGTAGCTTGAGTGCAAATGCAATTCGTGCGTTAAACCAAGGCGCTCGATTAGGCAATTTTTATCATGATACAGGCGAAGGAAGTTTGAGTCCTTATCATCTAGAAAATGGTGGTGATATTGTATGGCAAATCGCCAGTGGCTATTTTGGCTGCCGCACACCTGACGGTTTATTTGATCCAGAAAAATTTGCTCAACAGGCTAAAAACCCACAAATCAAAATGATCGAAGTTAAACTTTCTCAAGGCGCGAAACCTGGTCACGGCGGTATACTGCCAAAACATAAAATCACCGAAGAAATTGCACGCATTCGTGGCATTTCGAGAGAACATGATTGTGTTTCCCCCTCTAAGCATCCAAGTTTTAATACACCCATTGAAATGATGCATTTTATTCAGCAACTTCGAGAACTTTCTGGTGGAAAGCCAGTTGGATTTAAATTATGTATTGGCCAACCTTGGCAATTCATGAGTATCGTAAAAGCAATGCTAGAAACCAAGATTGTTCCTGATTTTGTAGTAGTGGATGGCTCCGAAGGTGGTACTGGTGCAGCCCCGATAGAATTTAGTGATTATATAGGTACACCTCTACGAGAAGGCTTACGTTTCGTACACAACACACTTGTAGGTGCTGGTCTGCGTAGCCAAGTCAAAATTGGCGCGAGTGGAAAAATTATTAGTGCTTTTGATATTGCCAGCACTTTTGCACTCGGGGCCAATTGGGTGAATTCTGCACGCGGTTTTATGTTTGCTGTAGGATGTATTCAAGCTCAAAGCTGTCACACCAACCAATGTCCTGTTGGAGTCGCCACACAAGATCCTGACCGTCAAAAGGCAATTCATGTACCAAGCAAAGCAGAGCGCGTATTTAGTTTCCATAAAAATACATTGCACGCCCTTTCTGAAATGATTGCCGCAGCAGGCTTACAACACCCTTCCGACATCAAAGCACATCATTTAGCTCAACGTATGAATGATCGTGAAATCAAAAACTACGCACAGATCCATTTCTTCCTCAAAGAGAAAGAACTGTTACAAGATGAGCTACATGATGATGAGAATTTTTATTATCGCATGTGGAAAATGGCAGATGCCAAAAGCTTTTAATTCTTAAATTGTTTGATAGAAATCACCACTAATAATAGTGGTGATTTGGTTTTGCATGTAGGAATGCTGGAATTAATCCTGTTAATGCCGCACGAATATCAGCACGCTCATTAATTAATTGATGCGAGCCTTCCTCTAACATCAATAATGTCTGTAACCTAAATTTACGGCGAATATATTCAATGTTGTATCGCCAATCCACGGTCTGATCAAGTGCACCTTGGGCTAACCATACTGGGATACGACAAGCCGGACGTTGCTCCATTTCTAGCATCCACTTTGACATCGCCAGAATCCAATCCATACCCATCATACGAGGTTGTAATGGATCTTTCAGTCGAATAAAACGCAAAAACTCGGGATTGTGATTATTACGGCGGAAATGTCGTGGTACTTGACTTTTAATACGACGAATGATGCCTAATCCAACTGAATTGTGCCACCATGCCGTTTTTGCAGGTCGGATCAAAGGTGACAATAACAATACCCGATCTACGATTGGATCTTCTCGACGTTCAGCAAATTCCAATAAATGATGCATCCAGATCGCACCACCCGTACTTTGTCCAATGCCTAACCAAGGTCTAGGTAATTGTTTTGCATCACGTACCGCATCATAAACTGCATGAAGTACTTGTTGGTAATGATCAAAGTTCTGGATGCTGGCAGCAGAGCCATCACTTAAACCATGTCCTGGCAAATCATAGGTCAACACACTAAAACCTTGATCAAGAATCTCTTTGATAATAGGTTGATAAATACCGCTATGCTCTAAATAACCATGTAATAAACACACTGTACCTTGCACACGATCTCTTAAAGGTTGAAATACTTGCACATGTAGTCGAAACAAAGGCATTTCAACATAGCCTTGCCAATGCTCACATTCTAATGAGTCCAATCCATACAATTTACGATAAGCCAAAAGTGCCTTTGGTGGTTCAATCGTTTTATTCAGATCCAATACTTCAAGTAGCTGAGGTGTTGTCTCACGATTAGGTACAGGTAGATCCAGTTGCTTTAAAATTGTCGGATTTAGAAAAGGAATATTTGACATTATGGTATCTCCCGACAATCACTTGAACCAAACAACACATCACGGATCGTGGCAAGTAACTCATAATTTGCACGACGACTATGGTCATAATTCTTTTCACTTGGACGCCAACTTGTTAATTTAGTTGGCATCGGCGCAACAACAGGAACCGTCTCGATTCCATTTAATGCAAATAAACGTCGAGTTCGCGGCATATGATACTCATCTGTAATGAGAATAACCTTAGGAGCACCACCTTTCTTTTGCAGCAGTAAAGAACTAAAACGTGTGTTTTCACATGTGTTCATACTTCTATTTTCTAATAGTTTGGCTTTAATGCCACGTTCTTCTAACCAAGCTTGCATATAAGGCGCTTCCACACCACTTAAAACAATAGGCAAGTTATATTGCTTTTCAACTTCCAACGTACGTTCTAAACGAAGTCTTGTATAATTATTCACAACAATATCTTTGCCATTTGCGCCAAGTGTTAAGCCCCCACCCAGAACAACAATTGCATAAGGTTGACTTGTATCTTTTAAATCACCACGATCATCTTGTTTATTTTTTTTAGACTCAAGTAAATCCTTACTCAGTAATGACTCGGATTCTTCATCTATAGGTAATGGTATAGGATAAGTATCTAGAAAATTAAGATATGCATCCATCAAAGCCTGATTCTCGGTAGTCGTATGTTGCAAAAAATCAGCTGGGCTACTTGCTGCAAGCATATGCTCTTGCTCGGAAGCTTGTTCTGGCAAACTTGTTTTTTTGTTTGGATCTTCTGGTGCTTTCTCTTGTTCTTCAACAATCAGCTGTTGTAACACCTTATAACGTGCTTGAAGGACTCTAAGATCCTCAGCATCTCGTTGTTTATCCTTATTATCCAACAACTTAAAATATGCTTGCCGCGCGATCCATAAATTTGAACCAGGTTCTAGGCTCTCATGTTCACTCAAAGCCGCCGATTTTTGGCTTTCAGCAGCGACTTCATTTACATTGAACGAGACAAAATGATTTAAACCTTTGACCATTACTTGAGAATAAAAAGGTGAATATAAAAAAAGCACAAAGCAGCCCAATAGCACGAAAAGTATCGTAATGATTCGCACCAAACTGACCATCCAATGCACTTTCTTCATATATCTCCTCAACTCTAATGTGATTGAATTAAACCTTGATCACTGTACAACACAGGTTCAGGTTCAAGCTGAATACCAAATTTCAGTTTTACATCATGCTGTACCGCTTTGTATGTACGCTGAACATCAACTAAGGTGGCATTTGAGTAATTCACCAAGACTAACGCCTGTTTATGGAACATACCCACTGGACCAAGCTGTTTTCCTTTCCAGCCTGCTTGGTCAATCAACCAACCTGCTGCAACTTTAACACTGCCGTTGCCTTGAGGATAATGTGGAATGTTTGGGAATTGTTGAGTAATTTTGTCAAATTCAATTTCTGTTAATATAGGATTCTTAAAAAAACTACCGACATTTGGATATTCTTTTGGATCTGGTAACTTACTTTGGCGTATCTGAATCACTTGATTCTGCAAATTTTCAGCAGTTAAGTCATCAGCTACTGCCTGTTTTAGATCACCATAACTTAACTTTAGATTTTCATGCTTTAACAATCTAAAGGTAACACTCACAATGATATAACGCTGCGGATGATCTTTAAAAATACTGTGGCGATAAGAAAAATGGCAGTCACGAGCAGCAATGGTGTCAAATTGCTTCAGTTGGCGATCATAGACTTGCACGGATTCGATAAACTCCCCCACCTCCACACCATAAGCACCTATATTTTGCACTGGTGAAGCACCTACCAAACCTGGAATTAACGCAAGGTTTTGTAGACCAAACCAGTTTTGCTTGGTGCAATATAATACGAAATCATGCCAAACCTGACCCGCACCAACTTTTACCGCAATAGTTTGATCATCTTCACTCAGCACGTTGATACCCTGAATATTGAGATGGATCACCAAAGCATGAATATGTTGTGGCAAAAGCAAATTGCTACCACCAGACAAAATGAGAACATTCAAGTTTTCTTGTTTAGCAAATGCCAAAGCATCAACGATTTCACTGGATTGATTAAGCTGAACATAATGAGAAGCGACTACATCAAGATTTAAGGTATTTAAATGTTGAAGTTGAACCTGTTGTTTTACTTGCATATGACATTTAACCTTAATTACGCAACGCTCATTTGTTCTTTTAGAATATTTACCCAAGCTTGACTACTCGATTCACACTGATCAAGTACACGCTCAAAACCATCAGCTCCACCATAGTAGGGATCTGGAACAGCCTGCTGGGAATATCGAGGATCATGTTCACTCATTAAAGCAATTTTGGCACGAATTTTATGCGCACCGAACTCAGTGATAGCTTCAGACATGAGCGATTGAATATCATGGTAATTTTCATGATCCATGGCAAGAATCAAGTCAAACTCAATAAAATCTGTCAAGATCATTTGTCTCGCCCTCAATGCAGAAAGATCATAGCCTCGTTGACTTGCATGTTGCTGACTACGGCGATCTGGAGCTTTATTCGGGTGATAATTGCTGGTACCTGCCGAATCGACGATTACATTCAGGCCATGCGCATCACAATGATGTCTAAAAACAACTTCTGCTGTTGGTGAGCGGCAAATATTTCCTAAACAGACACACAACACCTTATAGGGCGTTTTCATTTAAAAAAACACTCCAACAGCTTGTATTTTGAATAGATAGTTATATGACATGCAAAATTCCTGCAAAATAAACGCAAAACTATTAAATGTCATTATGCATGAGTTGACCATTCTGACATCAGGTATTTTGTCAAAACTTGCATTGATTTGAAAGGAAATAATGTTTATTAGTAATGATTATTCTTCTTAGATGTTTACTTTTTGGAAATAAATGAAGTGTGCAAACTACGGGTGCATAGCTTGGAGCCGCGCTCAACAATTACATTTATTTGACTAACTTTTGAATATCAAGCTGACATCTTAACTGTCTTGATAGTCTAATTCTAATTGCAACTGATCAGCTTGTAGAGTACCAATGAGCTCGCTTGGGTTTGGTTCCAAACAGATATAGAGGCTTGAACTTCAACCACTAACCACTAACCACTAACCACTAACCACTAACCACTAACCACTAACCACTAACCACTAACCACTAACCACTAACCACTAACCACTAACCACTAACCACTAACCACTAACCACTAACCCAATTTTAGATAAATTTATAATAAAAATAATAAATGTTTTAATACTATCTTAATAATTAATTTCGTATAGTTTCATACGAACCAAAATTATCCAATGTAAGCATATGAATAATATAAATAGTTGCTCATATATCTATCCTATCTATCCCATTAGCAGTCTTGTTCTTAGACCTAATTCTTAACAGAACCAGAAGGATGATTTATTTATGAATGCGAAATATCGAATGCGCTATGAATATATTTCCACTCCCTCAAAACAAACAATAAAAAATTAAATTATATCAGTCATTTATTTGGTGATTTGGAGTTTGTAAAAACTCTAAACACAAATAATTCCTTTTCAGCCAGCTTAAGTTATTTAACCTTCGGAGAATCACTCATGCCGTTACATAATACATCCACAGACTATGGAACCATTGCTAAATGGTTTCACTGGGGAACAGCACTGTTATTTCTAGCAGCATATTGCTCTGTTTATTACAGACATTGGTTTACAGAAAGAGGGACACCTGAAAACTTTACTGCACTACAGTTACATCTATCGGTAGGCATCAGTATTGGTGTGATCATCATACTCAGGATTATATGGCGTCTTAAAAATCAACAACCTAAACTAGAGCCCGCAAGTAAACTATCCCATTTAGCGGCCCACGCAGGTCACTTTGCCTTGTATTCCATTATGATCATTACACCGCTTACTGGATATCTAGGTACAGGCGTAGATACAGAGTACTTCTTCCTTTTTAATATTCCAAAATTTGAAGATACCTATATCTTCCAAAACTGGATACATAATGGACTAGGAATAAGTTTTGAAGCATTTGAAAAACCTATTGATTTTATTCACAAGGAAATTTTGGGTAAATGGCTAATTTGGATATTAATTGCAGGTCATGCTGGTGCCGCCTTATACCATCATTACGTTAAAAAAGACCAGACATTGATTAAAATGACAAGTAGTAAATAGTTTACAAAGACTTTGTTACACAAACCTATTTCTAAAGGCTTATTCAACAATATAATTCTTATATGAATAAGCCAATGTCTACAATATATCGTATACCAATTGGTCTTATTATCATAAGATACTGATAAATATAAAAAATAGTTTTTGACCCTAGAACGCAACAATGAGTACACTCAAAGGCAAACCAAGCTATATCATATTAAATTATAGGGCGATATATTATCCGCAAAGGATTTTTCACGTATGGTTTGAGCACAACTCAGCTTTGGTATATTTCTGCAACAAAATCCTTTACACACATCTAACCGTCTAACACCCTAATTGGGCGTTTTAGATGGCATAATTTCTTCAGAGTTACACACTCAAAACAGCATCTAATGTTAATTTATTTGTGTTCTGAAACTTATAGCAATCTCAAATTAAAATTTTGCATTTGTAGAGTTTTATTAACAATTTAACGATGTTTTTAGACTATGTCGGATACGTATAGAGAAATACTGACATTCCCAAATACACGTGGCAGAATGAAAACAATTAGATTTTCCAAGCAGAAAGGACACAAGTATGAACTCATTTCAATTTCAGACCGTTTCCAACATTATTTCAGGCTTGGGCTCTATCAATGAACTTGGCAGTATTCTGCAATCACAGAATTATCATAAAGCGCTCTTAGTTACTGATCAGGGAATGATTCAGCATCAGCTTCACCTACCCATCTTAAAAATTTTAGATCAAATTGGCTTGGACTATATTATTTATTCAGATATACAAGCCGACCCTCCAGAACACCTTGTATTAGAAGCAGTTGAGTTCGCCAAACAGGAGCAGATTGATGTTGTGATCGGTTTTGGAGGTGGCAGCTCCATGGATGTCGCTAAATTAATTGCACTACTTGCACACCCGCAGCAGCAGCAACATCTCACTGAGATTTATGGCGTAAATCAGGCAAAAGCACCTCGTTTGGCTTTAATCCTTGTTCCAACTACAGCCGGCACAGGCTCAGAAGTTACCCCTATTTCAATTGTCACTACGGGTGCAACGACCAAAATGGGCGTTGTCTCTCCTATTCTTTATGCAGATGTGGCAATTTTAGATGCAACATTTACCCAAGCGTTACCAGCACATATCACTGCCGCAACAGGGATAGATGCAATGGTACATGCGATAGAAGCCTACACATCACAGCTTAAAAAGAACTTTTATGCAGATATGTTAGCTAAAAATGCATTATTGTTACTCAACAATAATTTAGCCAAAGTACTTAAGAATGGATCAGATCTAGAGGCACGTCAAAATATGCTGGTAGGTTCAATGCTGGCTGGTCAAGCATTTGCTAATGCACCCGTAGGTGCAGTGCATGCCTTAGCCTATCCATTGGGTGGACATTTTCATCTTTCACACGGCCATACTAATGCACTGGTTCTTGTTGAAGTTCTAAAATTCAACGCGCCAAAAGCGAAACAATATTATGCTGAATTAATGCAACTATTAGATCCTCGAAGCACAGGCTGTATCGATGGCCTATGCGATTTGCTCATTGATCATATGCAAAATCATTTAGACCACAGTGGTTTGACGCTAAAACTAAAAGATTTGAATATTGCAGAATCACAATTAGCACAACTTGCAAAAGATGCGATGTTACAAACTCGATTATTGCAAAATAATCCTAGAGAGATGACGGAGCAAGATGCTTTACAAATTTATCAGGCGATTTATGCATGACTAAACCAACTTTAAGAACACGTGAACAATTTAAATTCTTTTTTAACATTCAAACACGTTGGGCAGATAACGATATTTATGGTCACGTCAATAATGTGACCTATTATAGTTACTTTGATACTGCCGCAAACTCACTCCTCATTCAGAAAACAGGGTTTGACATTCACAACAGCGAAATTATTGGATTAGTCGTTGACTCAGCATGCAGCTTCCTCCAAGAATTGTCTTTTCCAGAAATCATTGAAGTCGGTGTTGCAATTGGAAAAATTGGTAACTCTTCCTTACGTTATGAGTTAGCAATTTTTAAACAGCATCAAATACAAGCTGCTGCTCAAGGGCATTTTGTTCATGTATTTGTCGATAGAAAAAATCGCAAAAGTACAGCAATTCCTCAAAATATGCGTGAGGTACTTAATCAATATCTACTGATAGAAAAATAGCAACCAAGGCAAAGTGAAAAAACTTTGCCTTGGTTAAGTAGACTAAGGTTTCAATTGGATATTTTGCAACTCAGCATCAAATGTATCCACTAAACTTTTAATCGTTGGCTCTTGATGCAACAACTCTACTGCACGATTAAATGCTTTTTCCTTACGTGAGTTTTGCAAAATCAAAGGAGTACTGGAGCTTACATCACCATACTCTACACTGAACTGAGTCTTCGGCCATTGTGCTTTCAATGCTTCCTCTAAACCATGTTGCAATTGAGACAACATCCCCTCATATTGCTGTGGAATATGAAAAATAGAAGCACCATTAATTTGCCCATGCATCACGCCATGCTGTGCGAGCTCTTGTACTGCTGGTGACAATTGACTGGTTCTAAACCAATATTCCCATTTTGCTAAATCCCACTCTCCTTCTAACACCTGCATAGGCAGTTTGAGAATGTCCTGAGGCATTAAATCTGTTGGTGTCACCTCATCCTGTTGCGTCATAAATACATCTGGCTTTTCGCTATCATCGCCAGTCTCTTTTATAACTGCCTCAGGAATAGCCACATCGACAGGTTGAGTATCATCCACCACTAAATCGAAATGATCATCCTGTACCTGCTCAACGATTTGCTCACTCAATTGAACTTGGGTATTTGACTCAACTGAAAAAACTAAAACATCTTCTGACTTAGTAATATCTAACTGAAAATGTTGCTGATCAACTGATGTATCCAATCCGATAAGCTGGCCATTCTCAGCATCAAAAACCATTAGATCAGCATTTTTCTGTTCAGGTTCAGGTTCAGGTTCAGGTTCAGGTTCAGGTTCAGGTTCAGGTTCAGGTTCAGGTTCAGGTTCAGGTTCAGGTTCAGGTTCAGGTTCAGGTTCAGGTTCAGGTTCAGGTTCAGGTTCAGGTTCAACATTAACTACTTTAGCATCTACTGCAAGCTGCTGTTCAACACCTGAACTTTGGGTGAATTGCAGTGATGATGTTTCAATAATTACAGTTGACTGATCACTGACGGTGACTTCACCTATGCTCAATGGTCTAAATGCAAGCATCCGCAAAACACACATTTCAAAACCTTGTTCTTGTGTGACCGCCAACTGCAAATCTGCACGACCTTTACATGCGATTTGATAATAAAGTTGTAAATCTTGTGCTGAAACTAAACGAGCAAGATGTAAGATTTTCTGATTAATTTCTTCGCTGTATTTTAGGGCAAGATCAGGCAAATACTGCAACATGGCCAATTCATGCAATGTTGAAACCAACTGATCGAGAACCAATGAAACATCTAATGCTTGTTGTCTAAATTGCATCAGCAATTGACTCACTTGCGCCTGCTGATTTTGATGAATAGCTAAAATCAAATCATAAATAATCGTACGATCAATCAAGCCCAACATATCTTTGACATCTTGATGATGCACTACACCTTGGCCATAGGCAATTGCTTGGTCAGTTAAAGATAATGCGTCACGCAAAGAACCTTGTGCAGACTCCGCAATTTGCCAAATTGCATCTTGATCCGCATCAATATGCTCTTTAGCCAAGATCGCTGTTAAATGTTCAGTAATTTCGTCTACAGCCAGAGGGCGCAACGTAAATTGCAAACAACGTGAAACCACAGTAATTGGAAGCTTTTGTGGATCAGTCGTCGCAAATAGAAATTTTACATGCTCAGGAGGTTCTTCCAATGTTTTAAGTAAAGCATTAAAAGAATGCGTAGAAAGCATATGCACTTCATCAATCAAGTAAACTTTGAATCGACCTTGTGTCGGTGCATAAGGAACATTATCAAGCAGTTCACGGGTATCTTCGACTTTAGTCCGTGATGCTGCATCAATTTCGATCAAATCAATAAAACGACCTTCATTCACCGCTTTACAAGTAGCGCATACTTCACATGGTGTTGAAGTTACACCAGTTTCACAATTCAAACACTTGGCTAAGATACGTGCAATCGTGGTTTTACCAACCCCACGCGTTCCTGTAAATAAGTAAGCATGGTGTAAACGTCCACGCTCCAAAGCGCTGGTTAACGCACGAGAAACATGATTTTGCCCCACTAACTCATTGAAATTACGAGGACGGTATTTTCTTGCCAGTACTTGATACATGTATGCTCCCTTTTTGCATCTTAAGCATACTGTTTTTTTGAAAGACTGTGAACGAATACGCTGCTAATTGATCAAGATTAAATACATTCCATCATTTTTATTTCCACAATGATTACATCGCGACAATGCTTGCACCAATCCTCAACTGCATAGACAATACACCTCAAACTTATACGTTTTGGTTTTCTCCTTATGTCTCAACAATCTTTGACGGTTTTAGGCGGTATTACTGCAGAACAATTTCTTGCCGAATATTGGCAAAAGAAACCTTTACTTGTACGCAATGCGATGCCTGAGATCATTGGTCTATTAGAACCAGCAGATGTTCAGGAACTCGCATTAGAGGAAGATGTTACCGCTCGCTTAATCCGTCAAAAAAATAAAAATCCAAATGAATGGCATGTCAAATCATCGCCACTAACCAAAGGTGACTTCCAAAAACTACCGAATCTTTGGACGCTCTTGGTACAAGCAGTAGACCACTACTCTTTTGATATCGCAGAATTATGGAAAAAATTTCCTTTTATTCCACAGTGGCGACGTGATGACATTATGGTGTCTTATGCACCTAAAGGAGGATCTGTTGGTAAACATTTTGACTTTTATGATGTTTTCTTAGTACAAGGTTATGGTCATCGCCGTTGGCAGTTGGGCCAAAAATGTGATGAATCAACTGCGCTTATTCCTGATCAGCCACTAAAACTTCTCGCGGACATGCATGTTGAATTTGACGAAGTGCTTGCACCTGGCGATTTACTTTACGTTCCACCAGGACTTGCACATTATGGTGTTGCAGAAGATGACTGTTTAACATTTTCTTTTGGCTTCCGTATGCCAAACCTCTCAGAAATGATTGATCAGGTCAGTGATAAGTTTGCTGAAAATGAAACACTTAAAAAACCACTCATCGACATTGCACGTCAACACACTGCTCCAATCGGTAAGATCAACAGTACTGAACTTGCCTATTTAAAAGCGCAATTGTTAGATTATCTTACTCAAGCCCCTGAGTTTGAGGCGGCAATCATGTCTTATATGAGTGAGTCAAATTACCCGAATAGCATTCCTGAACCTGAAGAAATTACAACAGAAGATTTACTGGAGGTCATTGGGACTGGTTATCAGTTAATTTTAGAACCAGCATCGAGACTGCTCTACAGAGAACAAGGAGACAGTTTAGATTTCTGGGCAAACAGTGAAAATGTATGTGTGTCCAAAAATTTCGAAAATGAATTAAAGAAAATCGCGGATGGTGAAAGCTTAGAGTTTAATGAGCAATTCAATCAACATGAAGTTTTAGAAGATATAGCTCAATTGCTCAATAGTGCAATCGTGATGCTTTTGCCTCCAAACTAATTTGTTAGAAACGACTTTCGAGTAAATTTATGGAAGTATATGAAACACATCAACTATGTCGTTTTATTACAGGTCATTAACTATACTCGAAAGTTGTAATCCAATTATTGGTATAAAAATTACATATTAATATTTGAATAACAATAAAAAATTTATAAACTGTTTATTAATAATATTAAACATACATTAAAGCTAATTATTTTTTGATTACAACGGAGTCATCACCATGCTTAAAAAAACCTTAGTTTGTTCATTTATTGCATCCTCCCTCTTTCTTCAGACAGTTCACGCTTGTACTAGAGCAGTGTATTTAGGCAATAATGATCATATTATTACTGCCCGCTCAATGGATTGGAAGGTTGATGTCGGAACAAACCTTTGGATTATGCCAAGTGGTATCGAACGCGATAGCAATGCTGGACCAAAATCACTGAAATGGAAATCCAAATACGGTAGTGTGATCGCAACTGGCTATGATATTTCGACAACAGATGGAATGAATGAAGCAGGCTTAGTGGCAAATGTGCTTTGGTTAGTAGAATCTCAATATCCTGACACTAAAAAATCGAACAAACCACAATTAAGTATCTCCGCTTGGGCACAATACGTACTTGATAATTTCTCAACAGTAGCTGAAGCAGTTAAAACCTTAGAGAAAGAACCATTTGATTTAATTACAGACAACGTTCCTGGTGAGCAACGCCTAACAACATTACACTTGTCGATTTCAGATAAAACTGGTGATAGTGCGATTGTTGAATATATTGGGGGTAAGCAAGTCATCCATCATAATAAAAAATATCAAGTGATGACCAATTCACCAACCTTTGACCAGCAACTTGCATTGAATACCTATTGGCAGCAAATAGGTGGAACCGTTATGTTACCTGGTACAAATCGTGCTGCGGATCGATTTGCACGCGCATCATTCTATATCAATGCAATTCCTAAAAATGATAATCCAAAAGATGCAATCGCCTCTGTATTTAGTGTTATTCGTAATGCATCTGTACCCTATGGTTTAAATACAGCAGAAGAACCGAATATCTCTTCAACACGCTGGAGAACTGTAGCAGATCATAAACAGCAATTATATTTCTTCGAATCTGCAGTTTCACCAAATGTTTTTTGGATAGATTTAAAGAAAATTAATTTTAAAGATGGAATAACGCGTAAACTTGATCTTGGCAAAGATCAACAGAATACCTTTGCTGGTGATGCCACGAATCAATTTAAAATTGCCAAGCCATTTGAGTTTCTTGGTCCTCAGCTACACCATTCACGTTAAAAATTCACCCAAGAGAATTCAGATATGAAAAAAATCATTGTCTTAATTGGTCTTTCGTTCACACTTGCTGGTTGTGTCACACCAGTAACATCAACAAGTAGTAACAGCAATGATCTTATAGCAACAGCAGGTTCTTTAACCTGTAAGGCGAATGAACTTTGTCCGAGTGTGGTTGTTGAATGGGACAAGCAAAACAAACAACAACTTAAGCTTGATGTCGCACTGACTAGTAGTTATGACTATTATGATATCGGTAACATTATTTTTACCATCGATGGCAAAACATTTACCTATGCACCTATAGGACCGACCCAGCAAAAATATATAAACCGTTTGATTCCAAAGCGCTCATCCAACACTTTCGTTATTCCGAGTTCATTTTTGTATGAGTTGAGAAATGCCAAAAATGTGGATCTCGCTATAGAGACCAACAAAGGCGTAATTAAACGTTCAGTTTATACCCCAACACAACAATCTATGCTTTACCATAACTTTGCACAACTCATAACGGAACTCACCCGCTAATCCCTCCTTGTTTACACATAATTAGAGATCAATTGTATTGCTACAGTTGATCTTTAATTTAAAAAATGCAAATGATTATTATTTAAATTTATATGCTTAGTTATTTACTCACTATTTATATAAACTAAAGTTAACTACAATTTATTTTTTTTATATTTTCTTATTAACTCATATATACAGTTTCGATATTAATATTATAAATTCATGCTGTTATTTTTAACTGGTCTATTTCGTTGTAAAATTTAAAATCAATCAAATAAATATTGTTATTTTTCGCTATGATATTTATTTGATACGGTGTAGACTATTCGCCAAAATTGCATGATGAAATGCAAAAAGATGCTCTTGATGACGAGCAAACTCGAGGCGTTATATGTCAAAAAAAGAAGATATTATTACCACAGCATTACGACTGTTTAACTCGCATAGTTACAATTCGGTTGGGGTTGATCGGATCATAAGCGAGTCTAATGTCGCAAAAATGACATTTTACAAATATTTCCCTTCCAAGGAAAAATTAATTCAAGAATGTCTGATCCAACGCAATCAAAATTTACAAGCCTCGTTAAATTTAACACTAGCAGAGTGTGACCCAACAGATCATTTGGGACAGCTTAGAGCAATTTTTGAATGGTATTCAGCATGGTTCAATAGTGACGATTTTAACGGCTGCATGTTCCAAAAAGCACTCGATGAAGTTATTAAAATCTACCCTTCGACTTTGGAACCAGCAACACAATATAAAATTTGGTTGACGGCACTCATTGAAAACTTGCTTGCGAATCTTGGGATTCAAAATCCAATCCATCTGGCAACACTCATTGTAAGCATACTTGATGGTATGACAATACAGGCACATGTCAACAAAAGCTCAGTCGATATTAATGAGTATTGGAAACGTGTAAATCAATTAATCAGTTTTGAGCAAGCACTAACATAAACAGCTCTATCCCTTTAGTCATAGAGGGATAGCTTATAAAAAATAATGTGATAAAAAAATAAAGCGTGATTTATAATTATTTTTCTGGCTCACGCTTGCGTCTGAGTGTAAAAGAATAATAAGTATTATTACCCTCTGGCGGTTATGTTTTCACATCTCCGATCCTTTTTATGCAGACAGATTATTCTGTCTTATTGGCAATTGTATACAATTTTTCACAAAGCACAATCATTATTTTAATTTTTTGCATATTTTTAGATATATTAACAACTTAATTTTATTGTTTAACAAAAATTAATAATTACTACTTACATCAGAATGGATTGATCCGTTTTTAAGCAATAAAAATTATTTTGTGAATTACATCTATAATAAACATTATTTTTGAGATATAAATCACAAAAACACATATACTTATTAGATTTTTTGATATGATATGTCATTAAAATCCATTGCAATTATGCAGTTTTACTACATTTTTTCCCATTTCTCACCTTATACTAGACCCGGTTTTCTGGTAGTGATGAGCGTATGCAAAAGGATCTTGAAATTGAGGCAATGAGAGAGTCTGCTGATATCGTTGTAAATGTACTTAAATCTCTTGCAAATACTGATCGATTAATCATTTTGTGTCATCTAACTCAAAAAGAGCTCAATGTTTCTCAAATTGCCGAAGTAACAAAAATTGTTCAACCCACACTTTCACAACAACTGATGATGTTGCGTAAAAGTAAAGTAGTATCTACTCGCAGAGATGGTAAACAAATTTTTTACTCTATCCTTGATCCCAAACTCAGTATTCTTTTAGAAACCTTATATAAACATTATTGTCCCCAAGTAGAAGTTTAAATTATCTCTCCTTTGTTTAGCATTTTTTCTGCATAATATATATAAATTTATGATTTAGAATATTATGCATGAAACTGCTAATGCCTGACTTTGATAGATTATTTCCAGCTCGTAAATGGTTGAGTCATTATCAAACAGCAAGTTTTAAGGCTGACCTAGTCGCAGCCTTAATCGTACTTGCTATGCTTGTCCCACAAGGCATGGCTTATGCAATGTTAGCAGGACTACCTCCAATCATGGGTATATACGCAAGTATTTTGCCAATGATCATTTATGCCTTTACGGGCAGTAGTTCAACACTTTCAATCGGTCCTGTTGCCATTATTTCAATGATGGTTTTTGCAGCATTGAATCCCCTATTTACAGTGGGATCTCAAGCCTATATTGAAGCAGCCTGCCTACTTGCCGTCTTAGTTGGTTTGATCTCATTTGTTCTTGGCATTTTCCGTTTTGGATTTTTAATCCAACTGATTAGCCACCCCGTGATCAAAAGTTTTATCATCGCGTCTACTTTATTAATTGCCTTGGGACAATTTAAGTTCTTATTTGCTATTCCTTTACAAGCGAACAATATTCCTGAGTTTATTATTAGTCTTCAACAAAATTTTCATCAAATCAGTTTAAGTAACTTTAGTATCGGAATTATTTCAATTGTCTTACTGTTCTTATTGCCTAAATTAATTCGATCAGGTTTTATAAACAGAATCATTCCATTGTTGATTCTACTTTGCTCTATTCTCATCATGACATTTATCATTAATAGCAGTCACTATTCAATTCAAACGGTTGGTGTCATCCCCTCAGCTTTACCCAGTTTTCATTTTCCATCTTGGAACTGGAATTTGGTAATACAATTACTCCCAAGTGCTTTTATGATCGCCATGATTAGCTTTATTGAGTCACTGGCCATAGCACAGGCAACTGCGCTAAAAAAACGTGACGATCTAAACAGCAACCAAGAACTGATCGCTCTTGGCTTAGCCAATATCGCTGCTGGCATAAACTCTGGTTTTGCAGTTTCAGGTAGTTTATCTCGTACTGTAGTCAATGCTGATGCTGGCGCAAAAACCCCTATGGCAGGTGTTCTATCTTCCATCTTGATGATCGTTGTCAGCTTATATTTTACTGGATTTTTTCAAAATCTACCTTTAGCAGTCTTGGCCGCAACCATTTTTGTTTCTATCTGGAAGTTGATAACACTGAGTCCTTTCATTGAGACATGGCGATATTCAAAAGCAGATGGTTTGGCAATGTGGGCAACTTTTATCGGCGTAACCTGTATTGATATCACGACAGGATTAATCATTGGAATTATTTTAACGTTTGTACTATTACTGTGGCGTGTCAGCCGCCCACATATCGCGGTGATCGGATTAGTAGAAGGCACGCAGCATTTTAGAAATATATCTCACTATAAAGTAATTACCTCGCCTGATATCATTTCATTTCGTGTTGATGAAAATCTAAGCTTTCTCAACGCACATGTACTGAAAGGCTACATCATTACTCAGGTGAGTCAAAACCCTCAACTACAGCACGTTGTCATTAATTGCTCAAGCATTAGCAACATCGATCTGAGTGCGCTTGAAATGTTGGAGGAAATAAACATAGAGTTATCACTTTTAAATATTCAACTACACCTTTCCGAAGTCAAAAGTCCTGTGATGGAAAAGCTAATCAAATCAGCTTTGATCAAGGAATTGTCTGGACAAGTTTTTCTAACGCATTACCAAGCGATACAACAACTTTCGGAAAGCAGCGCGACAAAAAAGTAATTTATAGCTCTTTTTTTATTCAAAAAGATATGGCATATTTTTTAAAAATACTTTTTAAAAACATTGTGTTATTTTTTAAATTATTTTTAAAGCAATTCGCTTGCAAAAAAAATTTTAATATTCACAGTTCTTAGGTATAGAATACGGCGCTTGTTTAACCTTAAACCGTGCATAGGTTTGTAAGGCCTTTATATGTTTAGTGTATTGTCTCACTTAAGTCTAGTTAGCAAAATTATTATCGCTATTATTTGGGGGATTGGCGTGGCTTTGCTGTTTCCTAACGTTACACCTTATCTTAGTTTATTAGGTGAATTATTTATTAAAGCGTTGAAATCGGTTGCCCCTATTCTCGTTTTTGTTCTTGTGCTTTCTTCAATTGCCAATTTCCAAGTTGGACAGAATTCTAATTTAAAACCAGTGATGGTGTTATATGTAGCAGGTATGCTTCTTGCCGCTTTTAGTGCGGTGATTGCGAGTATTGTTTTTCCTAGCCAGCTGTTCTTACACTTAGCAGCTCAATCAGATTTACAAGCACCTGGCAGCTTAGCTGAGATCTTAAAAAATCTACTGCTTAGCTTTATTGCCAATCCTGTTCAAGCGATCAGTGAAGCAAACTTTATTGGAATTCTGGCTTGGGCGATTGGTTTAGGCCTTGCCTTGCGCCATAGTTCAGATACAACCAAGCAAGTATTGACTGATGTTGCTGATGCCGTGAATAAAATTATTCATACTGTCATTAGCTTTGCGCCTATCGGTATTTTTGGGTTAGTTGCAGTAACTTTTGCAAGCGCAGGTTTTGCGACTTTAGCAAGTTATGCACATTTGCTCATGGTGTTAATCGGCACAATGCTGTTCGTTGCACTGGTGATTAACCCTATTTTAGTTGCGATCACTATGCGTGCAAATCCATATCCATTGGTATTTAAGTGCTTAAGAGAAAGTGGTATTACTGCATTCTTTACGCGTAGCTCAGCTGCGAATATTCCTGTGAACTTGGATCTTGCGCAACGTTTAGGTGTAAATGAAGCAACTGCTGGTGTATCTATCCCGCTTGGTGCAACCATTAATATGGCGGGTGCAGCAGTAACCATTACCGTATTAACTTTAGCTGCGGTAAATACCTTGGGTATTCACGTAGACTTTAGCACTATGCTCATCTTATCTGTCGTTGCAGCAGTTTCTGCTTGCGGTGCTTCGGGTGTTGCTGGTGGTTCATTGTTACTCATCCCTGTTGCTTGTAGCTTATTTGGTATATCATCTGAGATTGCTATGCAGGTCGTCGCGATTGGTATGATTATTAGTGTATTGCAGGACTCAACTGAGACTGCACTTAACTCATCGACTGACGTTCTATTTACTGCAGCCGTAGATTTTAGAAACCGCCAAGACTCATAGGTCAGTATGCCTTTTCAACGTTTACCAAACTGGATTCAACTGGGTGCTTTTTTATTGGCATTGAATGCAGGGATGGTAAACGTTCTCGGTTTATTCACCGTACTTCACCAGTCTGTTTCCCACATGACAGGAAATGCCAGCCTACTCGCAATGAGCTTGGTAAATTGGCAGCCAGATCACCTTCTTTATCTCAGCCTCGTTTTGATTTGTTATGTGATTGGTTCATTTTATAGTGGACTGATTCTAGGCAATGGCAATGTAGCGCTTGGTCGCCATTACGGCTTTCCATTAAGTCTAGTCGCGATTTTCCTATTTCTAACATGGTTACTTATTCCTTATTTTCCACGATATGGTTTACTTTGGGCATGCGTCGCCATGGGCGTTCAAAATGCAATGGTCAGCCACTATAAGGGTGCAATTATTCGTACTACCCACCTATCAGGCGTACTCACAGATATCGGCCTAGCATTAGGTTATAAAGCCCGTGGATTGCATGTAGAAAGACGTCGCATTTTTCTTCACTTACTTATTTTTTTCGGTTTTTTAGTCGGTGGTGTGCTTGCCAGCATGCTCTATCCTTACCTACAATTACAAACCTTCCTCATTCCTACAGCTTTGAGCTTAATAATGAGTGTGGCATATTGGATTTATTATTTTCGTTCTCCATCAAATTTAAATTCGGACTAAATCATGGTTAAAAATGCACTTCAAGCTCAGTTATTAAAAGCAGGTTTGGTGGATAATAAAAAAGCGAAAAAGCTCACTAAACAAGTTCAGCATGAACAACGTCTTGGACAAAATGATGACGCTGCATTAAAGGCCGATATTGATCGAGCTAAACAAGAAAAAATCGCCAAAGACCAAGCATTAAACTCAGAAAAACAACGTATTTTAGAAGAAAAAGCACTAAAGGCATCGATCATTCAAATGATCAAACAACACAAAGTTCTACAAACTGAAGGTGATATTGCCTACCAATTTATTGATGACAATAAAATTAAAAAAGTTTATCTATCTCAACAAGTATATAACGCGCTTGTTTCAGGTTCACTTGTGATTGCAAAAGATCAAGAAAGTTACGCCTATCTCCCTAAAGCCTTGGCAGATAAAATCAATCAAAAAATGCAGGGCTTTATCTTGGTGAACAACAGCGAACAAAATAATGAAACTACCGACGAAGATGATCCGTATGCAGCCTATGTTATTCCTGATGATCTCATGTGGTAAATCCTGCACATATTATGTAAAAATGCCTTACAAATCGTATATAAACTGTGATTTAAAATAATATCCCCACAATTCCACCTTACAATTCTTGCTTAAAGAATCGTAAGGTGTTTGGGTTTGAATTATTTAGATTTTATCCGTGAAATAAAAGTTGAGTTGAGTCAATATCCTTTATTGGAAATGTTGATTGCTTTAACAATTCTAATATTATTTGCAGCACTGGCAAATTTTATTGCTAAACGAATCATTGTTCGTGGAATACGACGCTTAATTACCAAACTTAAATCCCCAAATCAGTCTATTTTTGCACAACATAGTGTTACCCGCCGTTTTGCCAATATTGTTCCAGCCATTGTTATTATGAATGGAATTACGACTGTCCCTCATCTACCAGAGAAAGTAGTCAGTTTTGTGCAAATGGGCGCGCAAGCTTTCATTTTCCTTACACTTGCACTGACAGTGAGTGAAGCACTTAATATTTTTAATCTGATCTATCAACGTAATCCAAAATCAAGAAACAAACCGATCAAAGGTTATTTACAGCTTGTTAAGCTGATCTTATTTGTGGTTTGTGGTCTAATGATCTTGGGTACTTTTCTTAAAAAAGATGTATTTACCCTACTCGCTGGTTTTGGTGCAATGGCAGCCGTGTTGATGTTGGTTTTCCAGAACACTATTCTTTCATTGGTAGCGAGTGTACAAATCGCATCTTATGATATGGTTCGTATTGGAGACTGGATTGAAATGCCATCTTTAAATGCTGATGGCGATGTCATTGATATGTCATTACATACTGTGACTGTTCAAAACTTTGATAAAACCTACACCACCATTCCAACGAATAAGTTAGTTACAGATACTTTTCGAAACTGGCGTGGCATGAGTAACTCAGGTTGTCGCCGTATGAAACGCTCACTGTTCATTGATCAAAGTAGTGTTCATTTCATGAGCGAAGAAGAGCAACAAAAGCTGAGAGACTTTTTATTATTGGATCAATACTTAGATTCTAAAAAATCTGAAATACAAGAATTTAATAATCACCTAAGTAACCAATCTCGATATAACCAAAGACGCTTAACTAATTTAGGGACTTTCAGAGCTTACGTTGAGTTCTACTTGCGTCAACATAGTGGCATTGCTCAAAATCAAACGATCTTGGTTCGCCAACTGCAACCAACCAGTGAAGGTTTACCTTTAGAAATTTATGCATTTACCAATACAATTGCTTGGGCTTCTTATGAAGCAATTCAGTCTGATATTTTCGATCATTTAATTGCAATTATCCCAGAGTTTGGATTAAGAATTTACCAAGCACCGTCTGGATATGATTTTCAAAACCTTAACAACGACCATATAGACACTAAAAATGTGAGTTAAATTTTTAATGGCTTGAGTTTTTACTAAATTCTATGCGGCAAAGACTCAAGCCATAGGTAGGTTAAATTGACTTATAATGGGAAAAATATCTAAACCCTTAATCTTTTTTCTTAATTTATTCTTAAAGAGCCTCTCTTATACTGGATAATGTTATTTGGTCCACTTAAATAAATTTAGATTAAACTCATAAATTAATAAGAAAGCAGTAACCATCAGTGCAATTGCAATTGCGATGAGAACAAAATCGGTTGAAGGAATCCCCATAACCAAGAAAAAAACACCAGCGATGAACAATAAACAAGCGCCTAAATTTCCAACTCTTTTCAACTTTTCACTTCCGTATAAATGTGTAACAAGTCACAATTATCCACGTTTTTTGCAAAAAATCCAGTGCGATTATCGCTCAATTTAAACCATTTATCTTGTCTATGATCATAAAAAACAATTAAAAAATTCGTAACTGACCTCTTTAAAAGTAATTAACTAATTTTTAATTTACTATTCACATTATTAGAAATATATATTCCAAATTAAATTACCCAGCAATCAACTAAAAATCAGATGATCATACATCTTAATTTAAAGCTAATTGCTGCAAAAAAAAGAACCAAGTTATAAGTAAATTTCTGGCGGATAAGGTGTGTCGTCATTCACAGGTAAATGATATTCCTGCTGAATAAAAAAACCTTCCGGTGCTTGTTCAATATCAATAGTGATTGAATCCGACATAATTTGCGGATAAGCCCAAATAAATTGCTTCAACAATCCCAACACATCATTATTTTCCATGTCACCAAAAATACGTTGCCAAATCGGTGTTTGATAAGGTTTAGTACGATCAAAACCATAAAGATGAGCAATAGAGGCATCTGGTACAAAGCCTGCCAAATAGGCAATCTTGTCAGCTGGGTAGTTTAATTCTTGTACTGGAATTTCAGAGAGAACCTGATGTGCCAAACTTAATTTCGCCTCTAAAATCCAATCATAAGACTCAGTTGTAATATAATCGAAGTTTGGATACGCATAGTGATGACTTGGATAATTAATATCTGTCACAAGTGTTTCTATTGGTGTTCGTATCGTCGGAAAGAAAATTAACGGACTAACTTTCGCATTTGGATGCTTTGCTTTAATTACAGTGCGTAGATCTTGACATGTTTGGCCTAACTTATTTCTCAGCCATGCTTTGAATTCATCATAAGGTGTCCCCGTTTTATGCATAGCCTCATAGATGGTTCCAACATCTGGTGCGTATAATCCTGTATCCGCATGAAATGCCAGCGCGCATGGATTCACAACATTTTCATTGCTCACAAGCGTGTCGGGAATCTGCCAAGTATTTAGATCACTGCGCCATTTCATCTCTGGGTATTTGGACATACCACAATAATGGTTCATCAATCCCTGATAACCCAAGGCCTCAATATTATCCACCAAACGCTGAGGGTTTAAGTCATAGTGATCGTCATAACTGGTACAAATGCCATGCTGGTGTGGTGCCACGATGACTCGCTTCAATGCTAATTTTGCATTCACCCCTGTAGTAACCGAATTGATTATTCGAATATAACCATCCTCTGCTTGAGGCAAAGCAAGTGTCGAATGACCGTTATAACTCATCGTAAATGCAGAAAATGAGATCCGTTTAATATGAGTTACGGGAAAAGAGTCCGTTGCCGAAAAACCAGCTTTTACCGTATCCCAGTTAATCTGAATATGTGCAGTTCGTGAAGCAGGTTGATCGGCATAATTAAACAATACGATATAAGCAATTTTATCTTGACCTTGCTCACGGTAATGCACAGTCAATGTTGGGGTTAATGCTTCGTTATTTAAAGCTGGCATGGAAGCTGAAAGCTCAAGATCAAAATCCCAGATCATTCCTGAGTAATCATATTTCGTTTCATAAGCCAGAAACTTATGATCTTTTGCATCGTGTGAGTCCCAAACAATTCCAGCAAGATCTGTTGTGGTACGCGACCTAAATACCACTTCAAAACCATTTAAGTAATTGGTAATTGCAAAAGACATGGTTTGCGGACCATCAACCCGCCAATACGTTGGATTAAAACGATCAATTTGAGTAGTCTCAATCTTTAATTTAGGACTTTGTGAATAATCAGAATATTGTTGCATGTGGTTTTTCTCAAGTGTTATTGATAATTATTAATATTAAGAAATAATAAAATTGTGTTTGTTTGATTATCATTAATTACTTTATTTTTCTGCTATCCTATACAGCTAAAGCTAAAACTTTATACATACATTTAGATAATAGCAAAGCATTTAGTCATTGAATCTAAGTCTACGTCTTGAGGAAAAAACAATGTTGAAGTGGTTTGAAAAATTAGTCGACCCATACCCCACCAAAGACTTAAACAAACCTCTACCAACCACTTTTTTTGCTTTCGTTTGGCAAGCGACTCAAGGGATTCGACCATATTTATTTTTGTTAATTGCTTGTACGGCTGCGGCTGCTTGCTTTGAAGCGTTATTCTTTGCTTATATAGGTAAACTAGTTGATTGGCTCAGTAGCAGTCAACCCGATAGTTTCTTCGCAACCAATCAACAAAATCTTACGATTTTAATAAGCATATTATTTGCCAATATTTTCTTTGTCAGCTTGCAAGCAATCATTAAACATCAAGTTTTATTTAGTAATTTTCCAATGCGCATGCGTTGGAGATTTCATAATTTACTTCTACAACAAAGCTTAGATTTCTTCCACACTGATTTTGCAGGTCGCCTATCAGCCAAAGTCATGCAAACTGCATTGGCTGTCCGAGAATTCTGGATGATTCTCGGTGATATGGTGGTTTATGTTTTCATCTATTTCGTGACCATCAGCCTCGTACTGGGTTCAATCTCTCCTATACTAATCGTTCCGTTAATCATATGGCTGGTTTTGTTTATTCTCATTGCCAGTTACTTTATTCCACGTTTAGGAAAAGTCTCTCAGGAGCAAGCGGATGCACGTTCAATTATGACTGGTCGTGTAACAGATGCTTATACTAATATCCAAACGGTGAAATTATTTGCTCATGCTGGACGTGAAAGCCAGTACGCCAAAGAGTCGATGCAAGAGTTTATGGTCACTGTTTATAAGCAAATGCGGCTAGGCGTAAAATATCAAATTAGTATTCGTCTACTCAGCGCATTTCTCTTTATTGGTGTCATCGGAACTTCAGTTTGGTTATGGACGCAAGGACAAGCTGCATTAGGTGTAATTGCAGCGACCACAGCAATGGTGCTCAAACTCGATAGTTTGGCAGAATTTATCATGTGGCATGTCACCATGCTGTTCGAAAATGTCGGTACTATTCAAGATGGTATGAAAACTTTAGGTAAACCGATTCAAATTCAAGACAAACAAGATGCAACAGAATTAAAAGTCAATCATGGTGAAATTCGCTTTGAAAATGTCTGCTTTGCTTATAATCAGAAAAATGTAATTGATCATTTGAATTTAACCATAAAACCTGGCGAAAAAATTGGAATAGTTGGTCGTTCAGGTGCTGGAAAGTCAACCCTCATTCAATTACTTCTACATTTTTACAAGATCAACCAAGGTCGTATACTGATTGATGGTCAAGATATTAATGACGTCACTCAAGACAGTCTTCGTGCCAATATTGCATTAGTTACTCAAGATACTTCTTTATTACATCGCACTGTTGCAGAAAATATTAAGTATGGTCGCCCAAATGCGACTGAAGCTGAAATTCAACAAGCTGTAAGAAAAGCAAAAGCAGAAGAGTTTATTCCCCAACTCACCGATCAAAAAGGACGTGTTGGATTTGATGCATTCGTTGGTGAACGAGGTGTGAAACTTTCTGGCGGTCAACGTCAGCGTATTGCGATTTCACGGGTTTTTCTAAAAGATGCACCTATCCTAATTTTAGACGAAGCAACCAGCGCACTTGACTCTGAAGTCGAAGCAGCAATCCAAAGCAGTTTAAATGACTTAATGGTTGGCAAAACGGTCATTGCAATTGCGCATCGATTATCTACTATTGCTCAGATGGATCGTTTGATTGTGTTAGATGAAGGCCGAATTGCTGAACAAGGCACACATGAAGAATTGATTGCAAATGATGGTTTATACGCCCAGTTATGGAAACGCCAAACAGGTGGTTTTTTAGTGGAACAACGCGTGGTGGCTCAGGATACTGAATAATGTTGTATTTAGAAGATTTAAATGTTGGTGATCGTTTCATTAGTCGCGAATATGAAATGACACTCGAAGAAATTAAGCAATTTGCAAGTCAATACGATCCGCAACCTTTTCATTTAGATGAACAAGCTGCCGCACAACACCCTGTGTTTCAAGGTCTAGCAGCCAGTGGATGGCATACATCTGCTGTTACGATGCGCTTATGGACTGAATGTTTTCCAATCGCAGGTGGTTTATTAGGGACTGAGTCAAGTCTACGCTGGCCTAGACCAACTCGTGCGGGCGACAAAATTCATGTTGAAGTTGAAATTACTGCAATTGTACCCTCTAAAACCAAACTTGATCGTGGTATTGTCAGTTACGTCACACAAGCTTTGAACCAAAACGGTGATGTGTTATTAATATCTACCACCAAAATTATGGTATTTACAAAGCCGACTTAATGTTTTGAATGAGCAATGACCCGCTTGTCCAACAATTTTTATGATTGATTATTTTATTTCATGTAAAGATGATTAAGACTTTAGTGTTTAAAAGATATTGGCAAAATTGATGAGCGCCACGGAAAGCAGATGAAAACAACTTCAACTCGTCAAGATCAAGGTATACCAGGCGTCTATGGCTTATTGCTATTAGATGTTGTTTCTCGTTGGGGATATAACGATGAAACTTTATTCGCTCCATTTCATTTAACAAGCGAACAACTGGCTGATCCGAATTATCGAATTCCTACACCTATTGCAAATGAATTGGTGAAGCATGCATTGCGTCTAACAGGTGAAAGCACTTTAGGCTTTCATCTCGGAACCCAAATGCGTATTTCAATTCATGGATTTATTGGCTATGCCATCATGACAGCGCATGACATTACCGATGCAATTGCGCTCGCCAGTCGATTCATTCAATTGCGTTTACCATTTCTACAATTATATTTTTCAACCTTTGGGCCAAAAGCAACTTTACAACTGCAATGTGACATTGAAGTTGAGCCTTTACGCACCGAAATCATCTTAGGCTTGACCATCGGGATCATGACCATGGCAAAAGCCCTAACAGGGATTGAGGATTTAAGAGGTGAAGTGGATCTAGATTTCCCTGAGCCTACAGGGTTTGAAAAGTATAAAGATAAGTTAAGTAGTACGATTCATTTTAATCAACCTCATCTCATTTCAAGTTTTGACAAAAAATATCTCGGCTTAAAAATGGTAAATGCCGACCCAATCGCCAGTCAAATCGCGATCAACCAGTGTGAAACTGAATTATCAGCACTAGGTGAAAGACGTCGTTTGGCGATGCGGGTACGTGACATTTTGACCAATTCAGAACAACATTACCTGAGTATCGAGAATGTGGCTGAACGTTTGCATATGTCTGATCGAACCCTCAAGCGCCAACTGGCAGCTGAAGGCACCTCTTTTTCGACACTCGTAGATGAAGTCCGTTATCGCCATGCCACATCGCTGCTTTCACGTACAGATTATAGTCTAGAACAAATTGCTGATGAATTAGGTTATTCGGATGTTGCCAATTTCAGCCGTGCATTTAAGCGTTGGAGTGGTCGTAGCCCAAGTAACTGGCGTAAAGATCCATATTTATAATTTTCTAAATTGCTTCATTGATCGATGCTTTTGTTTTTATTGAAAAACCTGTATAAAGCTAGAAAAAATGATACGACAAATTGTTAAGGAGTTGTCATGAATCATCCAGCGGATTTGAAATATGCGCGTACGCATGAATGGGTAAGAGTCGAAGATGACTTGGTTGTAACTGGTATTACTGACCATGCACAAGATGAGTTGGGTGATTTAGTCTATGTTGAAACCCCAGAAGTTGGTAGCAAAGTCACTGCTACTGAACAAGCCGGTATCGTTGAATCTGTAAAAACAGCTTCAGATATTCATGCTCCCGTTTCTGGCACTGTCGTTGAAGTGAATTTAGACCTTGAAGATGATCCTGATTTCGTCAATGAAGAGCCTTATGGCAAAGGTTGGATTTACAAAATTAAGCCAGACAATATGGCTGATGTGGAAAAACTTCTATCCAATAGTGAATATGAGTCGGGTTTATAACTTTATACTAACCTGAATCAGCCCAGCACACATGCTGGGCTTTTTTATGGATCACTGAATGATTTATAGCTCTAAAAGCAGGTTGTGAAACAGACCCCAAATCCTCCCATAAATCAGAATTGCATACTTTTCAAGTAAAATTCATCCGCAGTAAAAATCAGTATTATTTCTACCCCTATGAGCCATGAATTCACTTAAACACTCACTTTTTATTCAAAATAATTATTCTACATTTGTACTTTTAGGATTTTTATATTCAAATTAATCACTTTAACTCTAAAAAATTTAGGCTTTTGTAACTACAAGCAATATTTCTATATAAAGAAATGAGTTTTACAGGTTTTTAAAAGCAAGAAAAACACTTGATTTGTAGATAAAGGAATTAATATTCATACACTTAATTTAATTTACAGAAAACACACAATAAACAAACATAAAAATAACAGTAATTCAAAAAACATTCATGCTTGAATCTGTGACCTTATCAGTCTTATTAGAATAGTAAATCAATTTTTGGCTATTCAGATGGGATTGTACCGTTATGGATATATAAGGATAAGCATCCATTATGAATTTCTCTAATCCCACTGTTGTTGTGTTCGTGGTATATATTACCGCCATGTTGGGTATAGGTCTGTACGCCTATTTTTCTACCAAAAGTCTTGATGATTATATTCTTGGAGGACGGAGTTTAGGCAGTTTTGTCACCGCGTTATCCGCTGGTGCATCCGACATGAGTGGTTGGTTACTCATGGGTTTACCCGGCGCGATTTACTTGGCAGGACTATCTGAATCATGGATCGCCATCGGCTTGATTATTGGTGCATGGCTCAACTGGTATTTGGTTGCAGGACGGTTACGTGTACACACCGAAGTGCAAAATAATGCCCTCACCCTACCTGATTATTTTACCGGTCGCTTCGATGATCAGAAAAAAATCTTACGCGTAACATCCGCTTTGATTATTTTGGTCTTCTTTGCAATTTATTGTGCTTCTGGCATGGTCGCTGGTGCACGTTTATTTGAAACATTATTCGACATACCTTATGGCACTGCTTTGATGCTCGGTGCATTTGCAACCATTGGTTATGTTTGTATTGGTGGATTCTTAGCGATCAGTTGGACAGATACTTTCCAAGCAGCCTTGATGATTTTTGCGTTGTTGCTGCTCCCAATTATCACCTACCTCTCATTGGATGCTGGTGCTGCAGAATTTGCTGCTTTAGTAGAAACAGCTCGCCCTCATGCTTATGATTTTGCTTCGAATTTAAGTTTGGTTGCGATTCTTTCAGCAGCGGCATGGGGTTTAGGCTATTTTGGTCAACCTCATATTTTGGTTCGCTTCATGGCGGCTGACTCAGTGAAATCAATCCCTGCTGCTCGACGTATCGGCATGACATGGATGATTTTATGTTTAGCAGGTGCTGTTGGTTCTGGTTTTGTTGGTATCGCGTATTTCCAACAACATCCAGAACTTGCCGCTGCAGTTAGCGCTAACCCTGAAACCGTGTTTATGGAATTAACTAAAATCCTATTCAACCCTTGGGTCGTCGGTATCATCCTTGCTGCAATCCTATCTGCGGTTATGAGTACTTTGAGTTGCCAGCTATTGGTTTGTTCGAGTGCCTTAACTGAAGATTTGTACAAAGGCATTATCCGTAAAAATGCTTCTCAAAAAGAGTTGGTTTGGATCGGTCGTGGTATGGTACTTGTGGTTGCTATGCTTGCGTTATTCCTTGCACAAAATCCTGAAAGTAAAGTTCTTGGCTTAGTTGCTTATGCTTGGGCAGGGTTTGGTGCCGCATTTGGTCCATTGATTATTCTTTCATTGTTCTGGAAACGTATGACACTAAACGGCGCATTGACAGGTATGATCGTTGGTGCTGTAACGGTTATCGTTTGGAAAAACTTCTTTGGCGATACAGGTATTTACGAGATCATTCCAGGTTTTGTATTTGCATTTATCAGCATTGTTGTTGTCAGCTTACTTGGTAAAGCGCCAAATGCGAATGTTACAAATCGCTTTGAACAAGCTGATGAAATCTATGCACGCGAAATGAAATAATTTTTCAATAAAATTTAAGGGGCTTTCGAGCCACTGCTGTCCCACAATTATTCCAAGAAGAACCTCAATTGAGGTTCTTCTTGTTTTCGCCACTTCTTATCGGGTAAAAATAATGCCTTTAGAAGTTTTCTTTCAAATAAATTGACCTGAATAATTCTTAATAATCTCTGGACAGTCCATCCCTCATGAGCCATATGTTTTGCAAAACTCACTAATAAATAGGCAATTAATGCAATCCATATTTGAGTTTGTATGGCATTTCGGCTTCGACCTAGAAATGATTTCAATTTTAAATTCTGTTTAATCGCTTTGAAAAATAATTCTACTTTCCAACGATCTTTGTAAATTGCTGCAATAGTCGATGCAGCTAGATGAAAGTTGTTACTTAGAAATTCAAATGTCCTTTTCTTTTCAACATCATAAAATTCTATTCGTCTTAATCGCTTCGGTGCACCACGCTTTTTAGCATAATCACTGCTCAACTCAATATATTCATCCGCAAGAATTCCTTTGCAAGCGTATACTTCACGTTTTGACTTTACTTCATAAACCGTCTTCGGTCTTAGCCGTGTCACAAAGCTGACTTTTCGGTCAGTCATCTCTGCAAACCACTGATAATCAACATACCCCTTGTCAAAAACTACGATACTTCCAGGTGGAAATTTGAGTAATCTGCCTTGCACCATATCATTTTCAATACCATCTCCGAGTGCAACAAATTCAGGAATCGTATTGCTGTGATTTAATCCAACTGTCAGTTTAATGCTCGCTTTGGATTCATGTACTTTTGCCCATTCGCATAAGGACAGTGAAAGATCAATGTGGCTTGCATCAAGTGAATACAGCGGATTCTTAAATCGAAATTTATGTGCAATCTTTGTGTTTTCACAATGCCGAAGTAACTGAGTAAATAATTGCTGATATAGGCTGGCAGGTTGTTCTTGATTGATTCTTGCCAAGGTGCTTCGTGCAATAGTCTTAGCACCGAGGTGATAGAGCTTTTCCTGCTGTGATTCGAGATTGGATTGAATATCTCTTAAGCTTTGCCGACAGGACAGCTGGGACATCAATATGGCAATAAACTGATCCCAGCGTGTGGCTGATCTTAATTTTTGTCCACAATGATGCTGCTTGGCAAGACGTTCAAAATCACATCGTGAAATAGGTTTAAGTAATTGATGAAATACGGTATTCTGATGTGACAAAACCTGAGTCCTTGTAGTTAAAGTGTTTGTTCGCACTTATATTTTAACTATTTTGGACTCAGGTTTTTTATTTAAACAAAACTATGGGACAGCAGTGGCTTTCGAGCCCCTTTTTTTTGATCTAGTATTTTGCGCGTGATTTAATCTTGATTTTAGAGCTGTCTTTTACAACTTGCATCACTGGATAGCTCCGCGTCTCTTTGACACCAGGGAGTTGCCATAGGATTTGCCCTGCTATACGGCGAAACTCCTCCATGCCAGCACTACGCAACTTAATCAAAAAATCAAAACCTCCACTCACCATATGACATTCAACGATTTCAGGATGTTGAGTCACAGCATCAATAAAATCATCTAAAACATTTGGTGTCGTTTTATCTAAAAGCACTTCAACAAATACCAAAAAATTTGCATTCAGCTTGTTCGGATTGAGCTTTGCCTCGTAACCAAGAATAAATTCATCTTTTGTCAGCTTTTGCACGCGCGCCATTACCGCAGTCGGAGACAAGTTCACTAATTCAGCTAACTTACTGTTTGATATTCTTCCATGTGTTTGAAGAATATCCAGAATTTTCAAATCAGTTCGATCTAAAGTATAAATTGGGCTATCCAACTGAATTTTCCTCTAAAAAATGGTCGAAATATAGTGAGTTATACGGGTTTTATTCTGTAATGATAAATTATCTAAACCTCTCTACTCAATAGAGATAGAGTCTATTGGTATTTTATTTGTTAACCGCGCTGCAAACTAAAACTGCATCAAGCAAGGCATCAAATATCGATAGAACTTCAAGATTGTTATCGGAATTTAGCATGAATACTTTGGATACCCGCCTAGACATGGACACAACTCAAAATAGCGGTGCTTACATCACCGAATTTAAAGAAAAAAGTGAGTTTGAGCAACGCATTAATACTGCTTGGCGACGTGCAGAACCTGAATCAGTGGCAGAACTTGCTGAAGCTGCCAATATCTCCCCTGATCTTGATCAAAAAATTTATGAACTCGCTTTTAACTTAGCAAACAATTTACGTGAGCGTAAAAGCTCAGCTGGTAAAGCAGGTATCGTTCAAGGTCTACTTCAAGAGTTTTCACTTTCTTCTCAAGAAGGTGTTGCACTCATGTGTTTAGCTGAAGCATTGCTTCGTATTCCAGATACAGCGACACGTGATTTATTGATCCGCGACAAAATCAACCAAGGTAACTGGAAAGAGCATGTCGGTCAAAGTAACCTCATGTTCGTAAACGCTGCTGCTTGGGGCTTGATGCTGACAGGCAAACTGATGGAAACGCCAAAGCAAACGAGTTTATCTAGTGTTTTAACTGGACTTCTGGCACGTAGTGGTCGCGGTATCATTCGTAAAGCGGTGGATGTTGCCATGCGTATGATGGGCGAACAGTTTGTAACCGGTGAAACCATCGAAGAAGCACTTGAACATGCTAAACCATTAGAACATAAAGGTTTCCGCTACTCGTACGATATGCTAGGTGAAGCAGCACTTACTGAACATGATGCTGAACGTTACTACAACGACTACACTCAAGCGATTCATGCAATTGGCAAAGCATCAAATGGCCGTGGTGTATATGACGGTCCTGGTATCTCAATTAAGCTTTCTGCTTTGCACCCACGTTACCAACGTGCCCAAATTGACCGTGTTCATCACGAACTTTATAACAAAGTTTTTGAGCTTGCATGCTTAGCAAAACAATATGATATCGGCTTAAACATCGATGCTGAAGAATCTGAACGTTTAGAAATTTCACTCGAATTACTTGAGCGTTTATGTTTTGAGCCAAAACTTGCCAATTGGAAAGGAATTGGTTTCGTTATTCAGGCTTATCAAAAGCGTTGTTTCTATGTGGTTGATTATATCGTTGACCTTGCTAAACGCAGTAACAAACGCTTGATGATCCGCTTGGTGAAAGGTGCATATTGGGACAGCGAGATCAAGAAAGCTCAAATTGACGGTATGACTGACTACCCTGTGTTTACCCGTAAAGTACACACCGATTTGTCATACATCGCTTGTGCGAAGAAACTTCTTGCTGCTCCAGACCAAGTGTATCCGCAATTTGCAACCCACAATGCGCAATCACTTGCGACGATCTACAATCTTGCTGATCCAAGCAAATACTACCCTGGTCAATACGAATTCCAATGCTTGCATGGAATGGGTGAACCATTGTACGAGCAAGTCGTAGGTTCAAAAGAAGAGAATAAACTCGGTATTCCATGTCGTGTCTACGCACCCGTAGGTAACCACGAAACATTGTTGGCTTACTTAGTTCGTCGTTTACTTGAAAATGGCGCAAACACATCGTTTGTAAACCGTATCGCAGACAAAACTTTGAAAGTTGATGATTTAATTCAATCACCGATCAAAGACATTCAAGCTGCTGCAAAAGAAGAAGGCCAGCTTGGATTAAAACACCCAGCAATTCCTCTTCCACATGATTTATACCCATTGCGTCCAAACTCAAATGGTTTTGACCTAAATAATGACACGCCACTTGCTGATCTAAATGCAACAGCACAAAAGCTACGTCACCACATTTGGAAAAGCACACCGTTACTGGGCTTTGAATCCACTGTTCACGATGAAAGTAATGCACTTGCAATTACAAACCCTGCACAAAACAGTGAAATTGTGGGCTATGTGAATGAAGCAACGAGTGCTGATGTACAACTTGCACTTGAAGCAGCAGTACAAGCACAGCAAAGCTGGGCTGCAACAAATAAAACTGATCGTGCTGTTTGCTTAAAACGTGCAGCTGATTTGATGGAAGCTCGTATTCAGGAATTGATGGTTTTACTCTGCCGTGAAAGTGGTAAAACTTATGCCAATGCAATTGCTGAAGTACGTGAAGCAGTAGACTTCTTACGTTACTACGCAACTCAAATTGAGAATTTACCTGCACATGCACAAGTAAAACCATTAGGTACCGTTCTTTGTATCAGTCCATGGAACTTCCCTCTTGCAATTTTCTCTGGTCAGATTGCAGCAGCATTAGTAAGCGGTAACTGTGTAATTGCTAAACCTGCAGAACAAACACCACTTATTGCAGCACAAGCTGTCCAAATTTTGTGGGAAGCTGGCGTACCACATGGTGCTGTTCAACTCCTTCCTGGTCGTGGTGAAACTGTAGGTGCTCAACTGAGCCAAGATGATCGTATTCAAGGCATCATGTTCACAGGTTCTACCGAAGTTGCAAAAATCTTGCAAAAGACTGTGGCAAAACGCTTATCTCCAAATGGTCAGCCTATCCCGTTAATCGCGGAAACTGGTGGTCAAAATGCGATGATCGTGGATTCTTCAGCACTTACTGAACAAGTGGTTCTAGATGTTGTAAGTTCTGCATTTGACAGTGCGGGTCAACGCTGTTCTGCACTTCGTATCTTGTGCGTACAAGAAGATAGCGCGGCAACCGTCATCAAAATGTTAAAAGGCGCAATGCAACAGTTGATCGTCGGTAACCCTGCGATCTTAAAAACTGACATTGGTCCTGTAATCGATACTGAAGCAAAACAAACCATCGATACCCACATCCAAAAGATGAAATCTAAGGGTTACCCTGTTCATCAATTGATGTTTAACGATACTGCAAGCCAACAAACACTTACGCAAGGGACTTTTGTACCGCCAACTGCGATTGAATTACCAAACCTTGATGACCTTGAGCGTGAAGTATTTGGTCCTGTATTGCACATCATCACTTATAAGTATGGTGAACTTGAGCAATTGATCGATCGAATCAATGCCAAAGGTTATGGCTTAACCATGGGTCTACACACACGTATCGATGAAACCATCAATACTGTGATCCAACGTGCGGAAGTAGGTAACTTATATATTAACCGCAATATCGTGGGTGCAGTGGTAGGTGTACAACCATTTGGTGGTGAAGGCTTATCTGGTACTGGTCCGAAAGCGGGCGGCCCACTTTATATGTACCGTTTGATGGAACATTGTTCTGAGAAAGTATTGGCTACACCATTTGCGGTGAAAGCAGAAATTTCTCAATTTGATGCGGTATCAAATGTTGCTTATCAAAGCTTATTGTCTTGGGCAAACCAAAATATGCCTCAAGCAATTACAACGATTCCTGCATTTGGTGTAGGTAAGTTCTATGAGTTGCAAGGCCCTACGGGTGAAAGCAACCAATACATTATCTTACCTCGTCATCGTGTGCTTTCAATTGCCAATGATGAAGCAGCTCAGCTACAACAACTTCTTGCAATTTTTGCAGTTGGTAGTTCAGCAGCAGTGCTAAAAGACAACGTATTCTTGGCTAAATATCAAGCATCTTTACCAAAAGAAGTTTTAGCAGCAATCAAAGTCATTGCACGTGTTGAAACAGATCACTTTGATGCTGTATTACATCAAGGTTCAGTAGAACAGCTTCAAACCTTACAGCATAAAATTGCGAATCGTTCAGGAGCTATCGTTGGTATTACTCATCTTCAAACAGGTGAGCAGATTCCATTAGAACGCCTCGTCATCGAACGTGCCATTAGCGTAAATACTGCAGCAGCAGGCGGTAATGCAAGTTTGATGACTTTATCTGAAGACTAGTTTTAGTCCTCAATCTCCTAGCCCGAATCATGTTTACATGGTTCGGGTTTTTTATTACTTTCTAGACTTAAAAATATTCACAAAAATGAGAACGTCTATATGCAATTCTTTCCACCCGATCAATACCAACAGCATTGCCAACAACTTTTTGAAAAATACAAAAATCAAATACTTAACCTTACCCCATACGCAATCGTTGAACACATAGTTTCATCTGCAATCCCTAACGCTGTTTCAAAAGGTGACTTAGATATTTATATTGAAATTCCCCCAAAATACTTCTTAGAAACAATTGATAATCTTAAAAAGCTCAATTTTAAAGAAAAGCTTGATACCTTGCGTACCAATGAACTTTGTATGCTGGAATCATTAGATAATGATGTCGCTCTTCAAATTGTTACGAGTGGATCAGTATTTAGATTTTTTTTAATTTTCCGAGATAGGTTAAAAGAATCACCTGATCTTGTTGAGCAATATAATGCTTTAAAGCGCAGTTGCACAGGAATCCCCCAAGATCGATACCGTGAATTAAAAGCTGAATTTATCCAAAGAGTGTTAAAGATGAATAACGATATTAAATAAATGAAACTCGCAATTTCCCTGCACCTCATGCAGCTTTTTTGTTACCATTCACAGCTAAATTTGTTTTGTATTTTTGGTAGTTATGACCGTATCTTATCAACAGCAACTTCAAGAGAAAGTTGAACGAATTACTGCACAATTTGCACCGTTCAATCCCCCTGCTTTAGAAGTATTTCAATCACCTGAACAACATTTCCGTATGCGTGCCGAATTTCGTCTGTGGCATACTGATGATGATCTGTTCTATGCCATGTTTGAGCGTGCTGAAGATGGTAAACAAAAAACTGTTATCCGTATTGATGAGTTTCCTATTGCCGACCAAAGCATTAATGACTTAATGCCTCGTCTATTAGAGGAATTAAAAGCAGTCCCAATCTTATCACAACGTATTTTTGAAGCTGACTTTCTCGCAACCTTAAGCGGAGAAATGTTAGTGACGCTCATCTATCATCGTCGTTTAGATAGTGAGTGGGAAGCTGCTGCAAAAACTTTAGCTGAAAAGTTAAACATTAAAATTATGGGTCGTAGCCGCGGTCAAAAAGTGATTGTTGGTGATGACTATGTTGTTGAACAACTCAATGTTCATGGACGCATATTTAAATACAAACAAATCGAAAGTAGTTTTACCCAACCGAATGCACAAGTTTGCAAACATATGCTTGAATGGGCGTGTGATGCAGCACAAAACTCACAAAAAGATTTATTAGAATTGTATTGTGGTAATGGCAATTTTACTCTGCCTCTGTCCTTAAAATTTAATCGTGTTCTTGCAACAGAGCTCGCAAAAAGCTCAGTCTATGCAGCACAATGGAATATTGAACAAAATCAGATTGAAAATATCCAAGTTGCTCGTCTTTCAGCTGAAGAATTTACTCAAGCCTATGAAGGTGAGCGTGAGTTTAGACGCTTACAAGAAGCAAATATAGACATTCAAAGCTACCAGTTTGATACGATCTTTGTTGATCCACCACGTGCAGGCATTGATGATGCAACTTTGGCGCTTATGCAAGGATTCGAACGAATTATCTACATATCATGCAACCCTGACACGCTGCATGATAATTTAAAAACTTTGACTCAAACCCATCGTATCAGCAAATTTGCTTTATTCGATCAGTTCCCATTTACGCACCATATTGAGTCAGGTGTTTTGCTCGAAAAAATTTAAACAATTTATGTCAATGTAACATTAGAAATTAAAGAGAATTTTAACTCTTTAATTTCTAAATACTTTTAAAAATGAAAAATATTATTCTTTAAATATCAAGTCATAACAATGGCATATTTTCGTTGATTTCACCAATTACCATCGGAAAAATCAGAGTCTAACTGCTGCTTTTATCACTATTTCTGGCTTGTATTTTATTTTAGATTGATTATATTTCGATCTATGTTAAACCGAATATGAAAGGCTCTATGAGTTTTTGGGAAAAACTGTTCTCTGCTGAACAACAGCACAATGAACATAAGAATCAAATTGCTTGCGTCGAAAATGATTGCTCATGTAAAACAAACGAACAATTATTGGAAGCTCTGGTTAAAGCAAGAGATGAAGACGTAATTAAAGGCATCAAAAAGGTACTTATTTCTCGAGGCTACAGCCGTAAAGAGCTTCTTGAAATGATCAACCCACCAATTCAATAAAGCAAAACCTAATCCCTTTCTCATAAAGGGATTAGGTACTACCTACATTCATCTCGCTTTACCCCCGCCACAATCGGCCCTAAATTCATCAAACGATCATGTTGTTTTGTTTTTGCAGAATAAAAACTTGAAATAGAACCATCAAGGTATAAAGCATCCTCTACTGACAATTGTTGTTTGAAAAATTGTGCAAACTGATAAAAACTCACGCGTTGCTGTGATATAACAAAATACAATGTATTGTCTTTGATGCCCACACCATTACGAACTTTCAAAGAATTTGAATCAGGCAAAAATTTAGGATTTATCTTTCCATCATAAACCAACATCGGACCAGACTGAGTTGCATATATGGCATCAAAGCTGTGCTGTTTATATTCAGATGTTGTTTTTATGATTGCTTGTGTTTGATTCCAAGCCAACATGCCATTCGGCTGCATAAAGAAATTTCCAAAACCACGATCTTCATTTAATGCAACCACTTCATTTCCATCTTCTATATATAAGCCAACAGGTTGAAAATCTGAATGATACATGCCCGCATTCATGGCAAAGTCTAAACGCTCGCACGCTTGTAACTCACTTTGAATATTAGAAAACTTGTGATAATAACGATTAGTTTTTGGGCTTTTTAAATAGAGCTTCAACGCATTGAGGTCTTGAACCTCTACCACGCTATAATTAACACGTTCAAATTGATAAACGTGATGCTGCATAGCAAAAGCATTCGGCATAGCCAATAATGTGAGTAATATCAAAAAACCTGTTCTCATAGATATCTCTATTTTGAATAAATACAACTCGCTCAATATAACGCAAACCCCCAGATACAATCTCCAAACACATTCATGCCAATCAATCCACAAAGGTACTCGATTGATTCATTTTTTTTGATTAGAATACAAATGTAAATACAAAGACCTTGTATCCGCATGCAACAAAAACATCGACGCTTTCCGCTCGGCGCTCACCTCATTGTCAAACATTTTGGCTACAGCCATCATGGAATCTATGCGGGCCGTGGACGTGTGATTCATTACTCTGGTTTTGCTCATATCTTTAAAAAACACCCGATTGAAATGACAACCCTTCAGCGTTTTGCTCGTGGTAAACCCATTTACATTCGACATTACCCCTCACCTCGTTATAAAGCAAAAGTTGTTGTAAAACGGATGCGTTCTCGCATGCATGAAAATAACTATCATTTAATTATCAACAATTGCGAACATCTATGCACTTGGGCAATCACAGGGATTGAGTCCAGCACCCAGGTTGAGCGTATGCAACGAAGACTAACGACGATTGGTTATGTAAGCTCACTGATGAGTTATATGAATAGCCTTATGCTTACAGTTGCAACAGCGTGCTTTGCGATTGCGTTATACATTAAACTCATGCTGAAAAAGCAAGCAAAGAAACCTATCCCAATCTACTTACAACTTAAAGAAAAAAATTCGAAAAAATAATAGTTCAACTGGTGTTGAAAACGGGTTTTCAAGCATAGGCTATATGCACATCGATATTTACTTCTATTATCAGTTTCTATAAAATACTTTCATTCGGTACATTTCGTATCAATCTACTTCTCATCGAGGATTTTATGTTGGAGATAGCAGTAATCTGATAATCGTATTTCAATAGCATATTGAAATAGGTTATCGACGCGATTTTATTGGCTTTTAAAAGCTTAACTTTGCTTATGATTACTTACATCTGGATACAACATGAACCTATCTAAGTCCGAACAAAGGACATTACACGTCTTAGCTAAAGGCGGAAAAATCGTAAAACTTCGTAATGACGCTGGTCAAACTATCGCTGTAGAGTGTTACAGCCGAGAAGGTTTCTTGCTGTCTGATTGTAGTCTTGAAACTTTCAATAAGTTAAAAAAGAAGAAACTGATCAAATCACTTAATGGACAGCCCTATCAAATCAATTTACACGGGCTTAGATCAGTGCGCCCACAATTAGACAATCGTTAATATAAAACCTTTGATCGAACAAATTTGTGACATGTTAGATCAAGACACTCAAGAGAAAATGAATATGAATCTAATTATTCGTGATGAAAATCCAACCGATATAAATGCTATTTTTGATTTAACTCGATTAGCTTTTGAACGTGAGGAGTATTCGAGTCATACAGAGCAGTTCATTGTAAATGCATTAAGAGATTCTAACCAACTAACACTTTCACTGGTTGCTGAAAGTGATCATCAGGTTATCGGGCATATTGCATTTTCGCCTGTTCAAATATCAGATGCTACAGCTGGCTGGTATGGTTTAGGGCCTATTTCGGTACTGCCTGATTTTCAGGGTAAAGGTATTGGAGCGAAGTTAATACATGCAGGCCTTGAAGCATTAAAAGATCTAGACGCTTTGGGCTGTGTATTGCTTGGAGATCCTCAATATTATGGTCGATTTGGATTTAAAGCAGATCCAAAGCTGATTTTGGATGGTGTGCCTGCTGAATATTTTCAAGTTTTGCCTTTTTATGATCATACACCAACTGGGAAAGTTACATATTCGGATGCATTCAATGCGACAGAATAATCGAGCTAAGCATTAAAATTTTTCTCCATCAAAAGCAAAAAAGCTCAGGTATTCACCTGAGCTTTTTATTTCCTGAATATTACTTAGCCGCAGTTGCTTCAGTTGTAATATTTACAGTGATCTTGTCACCAACATTCGGTACGTAATTTCCAATACCAAATGCTGAACGATCAAATGAAGTGGTTGCATTAAAACCAATCGCAGGAACTTTTGCCATTGGATGCTCACCCTGTTTATTCAATACCGCATCCAAGACCACAGGCTTGGTCACACCTTTAACAGTCAAATCACCTGTAATTTTGAAGTGCTTTTTATCCTTAGTTTCAACTTTAGTACTCTTAAAAGTGATGTTTGGATATTTTGCTGCATTAAACCAAGCTTCTTCTTGGAATTCTTTGTCCAGTGCAACAACATTTGTATTTACGCTGCTAACTGGGATCGTCACATTTACTGAAGAATTTTCTGGTTTTGCATTATCAACTTTAATTACACCTTGAATATCAGTGAAATTTGCACTTGGTGTAGAAAAACCGAAATGGTTCCAGCTAAAAACAGTCGCTGTGTGAGTTGGATCAATTTTGTAATCAACAGCCTTCGCTTGTACTAGTGTTGAACCTAACACTAAACATACACCTAGAGATAACGTTTTTAATGTGTTCATGGCATCCTCGAATCATTTTTTCAAAATTTCATTGATTGTAGTAGAAAAGTGTAGGAATAAACTGCGGTTGATTTATGACACAGTGTTTTATTTTTGCAACGACTTCTGAGCTATAGAGATAAAAAAATCACAAAAACGACAATAAAGCATAACTTACACAAATTCGCGCTATACAAAACTTATCATTTTTTAACCATGATTATTTACAAACGATGTTATAAAAATTAATCACCTTTAAAAAATTTTAATATTTTCATTAGAGGAAACACCATGAATTTACAACAAGTATTTGATGAACTAAACACAATTCAAGCCAATCCAGCAATCAGCATTTTTGCCCCAACGCATCGTACTTTCCCTGACAATCAACAAGATGCAATTGCATTAAAAAACGCACTCAAGGAATTAGAAACTCGCTTATCTGAAACCCATGATAAGCGTGAGGTTCAGACGCGATTAGAGCAAATTGAGAAAGAGCTTTCGGAGCATGATCACAATTATAATCTCGATACTTTAGCAATCTTCTCAACACCAGAAAGTACTCAAATTTTCAACTTCCCGTTCAAAGTTAAACCACGTGTGATTATTGATCGACATTTCGCAACTCGTGATATTCTTCGAGAATTGAATAGCTCCGTTCATTATTATATGGTGATTGTTTCAAGAACAAATGGACGGTTATTTGAAGTTTTCAATGATCAATTGGTTCATGAGTTTAATGAAGAAGATGAATTACAAAACCTTGAGTTTCCAATAGAAAATACACATCTTTATACAACGAGCTCAAATGATCGCTCAAATGCCACGAAAGAAGAAAACTATATTAAAGAGTTTCTGAATCGTGTTGATAAAAGTGTCCAAGAAATCTATAAACAAAATCCTTTACCAATTATTGTCGTTGGTGATGAACGGACCGTCTCTTTTTATCAACAAGTCTGTGACAATCCAAGCGCAATTGTGGCAACTGTAACTAACAGTGCAAACTTAGAAGCAGAAGCACGCCTGATTATTGAAGAAGCCCAAGAGCAAGTAAATTTATACCGAACCAAACTTCAGGAAGTTGCTCAAACTGAAATCAATCAAGCAAAGAGTCAGAATTTATTGATTGAGGATTTATCATCAATTTACCGTGCTGCAAATGAGGGTCGCCTTGACCAAATCTTTATTAAAAAAGGTTACATACAGCCAGCGAATATTGATTCAGCAACGTCTACTGTTGAACTTGATACTGGTACGACGACGACTGATGATATAGTAGATGATATATTATCGACGGTAATCCATCATGGTGGTAAAGCTCATTTCTTAGATGCTGAGTTTTTAGATCAAAATGCTAACCTATTAGCCAAGGCGCGCTATTAATAAAATACTCAAACTCATTGAAAATAAGGGCTTTAATGTCCTTATTTTCATCCAATAAGCAACACTTTTGAGATATGCTTAATCATTTATACCAACAATAAGGTAAATCATGACTTATTCTGTACAAGCTGAAAGCACTTTGACCCCTTATCGCGTAACACTGACTGATGAATCTGGTCATACATGGCATGCGGATGAGCCTGCTGATAAAGGTGGTCAAGATACAGCACCCAACCCTGTTCAGCTTTTACTTTCTGCTTTAGGTGCTTGCACTACCATTACCTTGGAAATGTACGCTAAACATAAAGGAATTAAACTTGACCACGTTCAAGTTGATTTGAGTTTAAACCCAAATGGTCAACCTGAATCAGGTCATAACAATATCGAGCGTAAAATTGTGCTTAAAGGTGAATTTACTGACGATCAGCACAAACGTTTATTAAAAGTCGCGGAAAGCTGCCCGATTCATAAGTTATTAACGTCAAATATTTCGATTCAGAGTGAATTAAGCATCGGGTAAGCAATATAAATATGGTTTTTATTTTAAAAACCATATTTATAAAAAACTAATATTAAACTGATAATTCAGTTCCTGACATTTGAATTCATTCAATATATTTATAGGAATAACTTGTTTTGCTTCTAAACTTATAACCATATACGTTAAGTCATACCAATTCACTTCACTCTCGTCATCTGGACAGTAGAATACTCCCTGCTTTTCGTCCAGTTTAATATATTTTTCATCAACGCTTCTTAACTCATAACCATACTTATGTATTAGAAGCATGTTAATCATTTCTATAATTTTAGACCTATGTAGTGGAAAAATTTCTGTTTTTTCAAAAGACTGAACAAGCTCTAAGCTTGCCAACTTTAAAGATCGTGTTTCATATTCATCAATACACTCTATCCCAAAGAATCGCCAAGCAGATAAATCTTCTATATCTTTCAAACTCTGAATTAAATTGTCTGTATATTTAAGTAGTTGATACTTACATAAATTTTGTTTTGGATCTTCTGTAAAAAGTATTTCTGTATCAAAACCTATACCGAGATCAGCCATGGTACTTTGTTCAAATAAAGCTTCTCTAAGTTTTAAACGCCAGTCATCACACTCAAAATAATAAGTACGGTTGGCAGCGATTCTACAAATTATTGAAAATAAATGTGGGTATATGTAACTCATAATAATTATAATTCACCTATAGAACAAAAGAATATTTAATAATTTCTTTAACTTTCTATCACTATTGTTTTAAGAAACTCAATTCAATATGTAAAAAAAGCGTCCTTAATCAGGACGCTTTTTTATACTACTTAATGTCCCGTCCTGAAATAAGTTTACCCCTTAAGAGGCTTATTTTATGGAATATGAAAAAGAACAACGAGTTAAACGAACACAACGAGATTATAGTTTTGCCTTTAAAATGCTGATTGTCCATGAGGTAGAAAAAGGGCAAATCACTTATAAACAAGCTCAAGCAAAATATGGTATTCAAGGAAGATCAACTGTGCTTACATGGTTACGTAAGTACGGACAACAAGATTGGACTTCTAAAGCTATGCCTTCCACTTCAAAACGCCAACTCACCCCTCAACAACGCATTCGCCAGTTGGAAAAACAATTAGCCGCAGAAAAGCTAAAAACTGAATTTATCCAAGATGTGATTTATCACATAGACAAAGAATGTGGGAGTGATCTTGGAAAAAAGTATACCGAGCACGTTTCAAAGATTGGCAAGCCCAAAGAAGACTAAATGTCTCACGTTATTGTGAGTGGATAGGAATCACCCGACAGGCTTACTATCAATCAGAAAAACGTGCTCAAATCAAAGCTCGGGAAACCCAGCAAATACTTGAATTGGTTATGGAGTATCGTTATTTGATGCCAAGTATCGGTACGCGTAAACTCTATTGGCTGATCAAACCAAAATTGCTAGAACAAGGACTGAAGTTTGGTCGAGATCAGTTATTTAAGGTATTAAAAGAGAATGATTTATTGATACGCCCTAAACGTCGCTATACCAAAACTACAGATAGCAAACACTGGATGAAGAAACATCCTAATTTATTAAAGGATTATTCTCCAATACGGGCAAATGAAGTCTTTGTTAGTGATATTACCTATGTTGAAAGTGCAGAGGGTGTGCATTATCTATCACTTGTGACAGATGCCTATACCCGACAAATTAAAGGTTATAAGTTATCAAGTGATATGCGGGCAGAGAATGTTGTACAAGCCTTACATATGGCAATGAAGTCTATAAAAGATAGAGCAACAACCCTGATTCATCATTCAGATAGAGGTTCTCAATATTGCTCTGAATTATATCAATCGGCACTACAGCATTACGGTATAAGTCCCTCGATGACAGATGGAGGAGACTGTTACCAAAATGCTTTAGCAGAGCGAATCAATGGCATACTCAAACAGGAGTTCTTAACTACACGATGTAAAACGATGAAGGAGTTAGAACATTTAATTTCGGAATCTATAGTGATTTATAACTACTACAGACCGCATTTAAGTTTAAATATGATTACTCCTAATCAGATGTATGAGAAAGCGAAAACCGAGCTAATTGCTTAACTCGGTTTGAAATGAAATACTGTCAATCTATTTCAGGACGGGACATAATTCAATTAAGCAGTCAGTTCTTTAACCGCAGCAACAACAGCTTCAGTCGTGATACCGAAGAACTGGAACAAGTCTTTTGCTGGTGCAGATTCGCCGTAAGTGGTCATACCGATCACTTTGCCATCTAAACCAACAAATTTCCACCAGTAATCCACATGAGCCGCTTCAACCGCTACACGTGCACGAATATGTGCTGGTAATACAGCTTCACGGTATGCAGCATCTTGCTTCATGAATTCTTCAGCACATGGCATAGACACGACACGCACACCTTCAAGTTGTGCATATGCTTCCATTGCCAATGAAACTTCAGAACCAGTCGCAATGATGATTGCTTTCAACTCACCTTTTTCTTCAGCAAGCACATAACCACCTTTTGCAACGTTTTGAATTTGAGCTTCATTACGTGCTTGGAATGGTAAGTTTTGACGAGAGAAAATGAGTGCTGTCGGACCATCTTTACGCTCAAGCGCAGATTTCCAAGAAACAGCAGCTTCAACGGTGTCACATGGACGCCAAGTATTTAAGTTTGGTGTACCGCGCAATGATGCAATTTGTTCGATTGGTTGATGCGTAGGACCATCTTCACCTAAACCAATTGAGTCATGCGTATAAACATGAATCACGCGTTGCTTCATTAATGCTGACATACGCACTGCATTACGTGCATATTCCATAAACATCAAGAATGTAGCAACGTAAGGAACAAAACCACCGTGTAAAGCTACACCGTTTGCAATTGCCGTCATACCGAATTCACGAACACCATAGTAAACATAGTTGCCCGCTGGATTTTCTTGTACGCCTTGGCAACCTTTCCAAAGTGTTAAGTTAGAACCAGCTAAATCGGCAGAACCACCCAATAATTCAGGAAGTAATGGACCAAATGCTTGCAATGTATTTTGGCTTGCTTTACGTGTCGCAATGGTTTCAGCTTTAGCATTAGCTTCAGCAATGAAAGCATCTGCTTTTTGAGCAAAATCAGCAGGTAAATCACCATTGATGCGACGTAATAATTCAGCCGCTTCAGTTGGATATTTTGCTTGGTATTGAGCAAACAATTCATTCCAAGCGGCTTCAGAAGTTTGACCTTTTGCTTTTGCATCCCAAGCTGCATAAACATCTTCAGGAATTACGAATGCATCTTCGTTCCAGCCCAATGCTTCACGAGTTAAAGCAATCTCATCTTTACCAAGTGGTGCACCGTGGCAATCTTCTTTACCTTGTTTATTCGGTGAACCTAAGCCAATAATCGTTTTACAGATAATGATCGTTGGTTTATTGCTTTCTGCTTTCGCTTCAACAGTTGCTTGGCGAATCGCATCAGCATCATGCCCGTCTACACGAAGTACTTGCCAGCCATAAGCATTAAAGCGCTGTTCAGTATCGTCACTAAACCAACCTTCAACTTCACCGTCAATCGAAATACCATTGTCATCATAGTAAACAACAAGCTTACCAAGACCTAAAGTCCCTGCAAGTGAACATGCTTCATGTGAAATACCTTCCATCAAGCAGCCATCACCTAAGAAACAGTAAGTGAAGTGATCAACAACGTTTAAACCATCTTTGTTAAATTGTGCAGCTAAAGTTTTTTCAGCTAAAGCAAAACCAACTGCATTGGCAATACCCTGACCTAACGGACCAGTTGTCGTTTCAATACCCGGTGCATAGCCTAATTCTGGATGACCAGGAGTTTTAGAGTGTAATTGACGGAATTGTTTTAAATCTTCAATAGACAAATCATATCCCGTCAAATGTAACAACGCATATTGCAACATTGAGCCATGACCATTTGACAATACGAAACGGTCACGGTTTGCCCATTGTGGGTTTGTCGGGTTGTGATTTAAAAATTCACGCCAAACTACGTCAGCGATATCTGCCATCCCCATTGGAGCACCAGGATGCCCTGAGTTTGCTTGTTGCACAGCATCCATAGCCAAGACACGAATTGCATTTGCAATACGACGTTCATTTAAAGGGGTTGTCATAAGTCAGAATCCGATTAAATCAATAAGAAAAGAAGATGAGAAAACATCTTTCAAAAACTGCGACTATTGTCTTAAAAAAACAAGATGGGGTAAAGTGCAATACACGATATTTCTTATATTTTGATCGTTCAAATACAATTCTTTATGTAAATGCTCACAGGATAAACATTTGTTCAAAGGTATTTTTTCAAAAAAGTACATCAGCAATTCAGAAAAACTTTATCAATTAAAGCTTTAATATTAGTTTTTCTGATACACATATCAATAAAAACACAATGAAAATGAAATAAATTCATGCTTTTTGGTCAGCTTATGCTAGTCCTATCCGCCAAGTCGATGTAACATACTCTGTCTTTTTGAAAATACCAATGATAGGACGTTCATGCGCGAGTATGCTGTTTTTACTTCAGAATCTGTAAGCGAAGGTCATCCAGATAAAATGGCTGACCAGATTAGTGATGCGATTTTAGATGCAATCCTAAAAGAAGACCCGTATGCGCGTGTCGCTTGTGAAACATTAGTAAAAACAGGCGCGGTTGTTCTTGCTGGTGAAATCACAACAACTGCAAATGTCGACTTTGAAGCGATTGTACGTCAAACCGTAAATGGTATTGGTTATCACCACTCAGATTTAGGTTTTGATGGTTCAACCTGTGCTGTCATCAATATGATTGGTAAACAATCTCCTGAGATCGCCCAAGGTGTTGATCGTCAAAAGCCAGAAGATCAAGGTGCTGGTGACCAAGGTCTTATGTTTGGTTATGCAAGCCGTGAGACAGATGTACTCATGCCTGCCCCAATCTCTTATGCACACCGTTTAATGGAACGCCAAGCTGAATTACGCCGTTCAGGTGCTCTACCTTGGTTACGTCCAGATGCGAAAAGTCAAGTAACATTTGCTTATGAAAATGGCAGACCTGTGCGCTTAGATGCAGTTGTACTCTCAACTCAACATGACCCCGAAATTTCACAAATTCAACTCAAAGAAGCAGTGATTGAAGAAATTGTTAAACCAATCATTCCTGCTGAGATGTTTCATGCTGGAACTAAATTCCACATCAACCCAACGGGTATGTTTGTGATTGGCGGTCCTGTTGGTGACTGTGGTTTAACTGGTCGTAAAATTATTGTAGATACCTACGGCGGTATGGCACGTCATGGCGGCGGTGCTTTCTCTGGTAAAGATCCATCGAAAGTGGACCGTTCGGCTGCTTATGCTGGCCGTTATGTTGCAAAAAACATTGTTGCAGCTGGTTTAGCTGACAAATGTGAAATCCAAGTAAGTTATGCAATTGGTGTTGCAGAACCGACGTCTATCTCGATCAATACTTTTAATACAGGCAATGTATCAGACGAGTTAATCGTGCAATTGGTTCGTGAACATTTTGACTTACGTCCTTATGGCATTACACGTATGCTAAATCTGATTCAACCGATGTACAAGCAAACAGCAGCTTATGGTCATTTCGGTCGTGAAGGCTCTGATACTGCATTTACATGGGAAAAAACAGATAAAGTTGACATCCTAAAAGATGCCGCAGGATTGTAATCCTCAAATCTTAGAGTAGCTTAAAGCTCACAGTACAAGCTGTGAGCTTTTTTTATTCCTAGTAAAAATATCTAGTTTTTGGGATGTGTATTTTCATGTTTAAAAATTTCAAATAGTGAATTTTTTTGCATGACTTGATCTTCATGGTTCTGCTGAACATAAACATGTACAACTTTGGCAATCACCACCACAACTAAACAAGCAGCAATACAAAACATCCATAAGCCATATGGACTACGAATATGTTGTGAACCGCAATACGGACACTCTTTGTCTGTCGATGCAACAACCTTCTCACAACACGCACAATGATATTGAGATAACATCATTTATCCTCCCACTTCTTATTTTTTATTTTCATTTGGTAGCAGTTTTACGACCATAACTTCATCCTATGAGAAAAAAAATAAGAATTCAATCAAGATTACTCAGATGTAAAATCAAAGTAACAAAATTTTATGACAATTTTATGTGATATTTGACTTGCATACAGAACTGTACTCAATGTGATTACAAAGCAATTGTTTGCTAAAATACTTTTTTAAAACTTGAACACAGGATCAAATCTGATGACCCAACTGATTAACAAAGGCGGATTTCGAGAGCGCGCCAATCGTAGTCGCAGTTACAAACAATCGGAAAATAAAGTGACTACGCTCACAACCAGCCAATACCAACCTCAAATCCCCAAAACCACCTCAGAATCAGAAGAAAAACCACTTAAATCAAAAGATGAGCAATAAAAAGCACACTATTTTGAAGTGTGCTTTGTCGTTTGTTTATATGTCCCGTCCTGAAATAAGTTTACCCCTTAAGAGGCTTATTTTATGGAATATGAAAAAGAACAACGAGTTAAACGAACACAACGAGATTATAGTTTTGCCTTTAAAATGCTGATTGTCCATGAGGTAGAAAAAGGGCAAATCACTTATAAACAAGCTCAAGCAAAATATGGTATTCAAGGAAGATCAACTGTGCTTACATGGTTACGTAAGTACGGACAACAAGATTGGACTTCTAAAGCTATGCCTTCCACTTCAAAACGCCAACTCACCCCTCAACAACGCATTCGCCAGTTGGAAAAACAATTAGCCGCAGAAAAGCTAAAAACTGAATTTATCCAAGATGTGATTTATCACATAGACAAAGAATGTGGGAGTGATCTTGGAAAAAAGTATACCGAGCACGTTTCAAAGATTGGCAAGCCCAAAGAAGACTAAATGTCTCACGTTATTGTGAGTGGATAGGAATCACCCGACAGGCTTACTATCAATCAGAAAAACGTGCTCAAATCAAAGCTCGGGAAACCCAGCAAATACTTGAATTGGTTATGGAGTATCGTTATTTGATGCCAAGTATCGGTACGCGTAAACTCTATTGGCTGATCAAACCAAAATTGCTAGAACAAGGACTGAAGTTTGGTCGAGATCAGTTATTTAAGGTATTAAAAGAGAATGATTTATTGATACGCCCTAAACGTCGCTATACCAAAACTACAGATAGCAAACACTGGATGAAGAAACATCCTAATTTATTAAAGGATTATTCTCCAATACGGGCAAATGAAGTCTTTGTTAGTGATATTACCTATGTTGAAAGTGCAGAGGGTGTGCATTATCTATCACTTGTGACAGATGCCTATACCCGACAAATTAAAGGTTATAAGTTATCAAGTGATATGCGGGCAGAGAATGTTGTACAAGCCTTACATATGGCAATGAAGTCTATAAAAGATAGAGCAACAACTCTGATTCATCATTCAGATAGAGGTTCTCAATATTGCTCTGAATTATATCAATCGGCACTACAGCATTACGGTATAAGTCCCTCGATGACAGATGGAGGAGACTGTTACCAAAATGCTTTAGCAGAGCGAATCAATGGCATACTCAAACAGGAGTTCTTAACTACACGATGTAAAACGATGAAGGAGTTAGACCATTTAATTTCGGAATCTATAGTGATTTATAACTGCTACAGACCGCATTTAAGTTTAAATATGATTACTCCTAATCAGATGTATGAGAAAGCGAAAACCGAGCTAATTGCTTAACTCGGTTTGAAGTGAAATACTGTCAATCTATTTCAGGACGGGACATTTATTAAACACCAGAACGAATCATATAATCAAAAGCAGAGAGCGAAGCTTTCGCGCCTTCACCTGTGGCAATGATGATTTGCTTATAAGGTACCGTAGTACAGTCACCCGCAGCAAAGACACCTTTCACATTGGTTTCGTTGCGATCATTCACCATGATCTCACCACGATTGCTTAATTCAACAGTGCTGTCTTTCAAGAAATCTGTATTCGGTAATAAACCAATTTGAACAAAGATCCCTGCAAGCTCAACCACATGTTCTTGATCTGTAGCACGATCTTTATACTTCAAGCCTGTGACTTGTGAACCATCACCAAGCACTTCAGTACTCAATGCATTCATGATCACTGTTGTATTAGATAAGCTGTTTAACTTATCTTGTAACACTTGATCCGCTCGAAGTTTGGTGTCGAACTCAACCAATGTCACATGCTCAACAATCCCTGCAAGATCAATTGCAGCTTCCACACCTGAGTTACCACCACCAATTACAGCAACACGTTTACCTTTGAACAATGGACCATCACAGTGTGGGCAATAAGCGACACCACGGGTACGATATTCAGCTTCACCCGGTACATTCATCTCTCTCCAACGTGCACCAGTTGAAAGAATAATGGTTTTGGATTCTAGTTTGGCACCATTCTCCAGTTCAACCTCAACCAAGCCCGTTGCTGTTTGATCCGCACCAGTCACTTTGCTCACACGTTGAAGATTCATGATATCGACATCATACTCACGGACATGTGCTTCCATTTCAGCCGCAAACTTTGGACCTTGGGTTTTTTGTACTGAGGTAAAGTTTTCAATATCCATGGTATCCATCACCTGACCACCAAAGCGCTCAGCCACGATACCTGTTTTGATCCCTTTACGTGCTGCATAGATTGCTGCAGTTGCACCCGCAGGACCACCACCAATTACCAAGACATCAAATGCATCTTTAGCATTGATGATTGCAGCATCTTTTTCTGCTGAGTTAGTGTCTAACTTGGCAATGATTTCTTCCAAAGTCATGCGACCTTGACCGATATGTTGCTCATCTTGGAACACCATTGGTACAGCCAGGATTTTGCGTTGCTCCACTTCATCTTGGAAAAACGCACCATCAATCATGGTGGTTGTGGTATTTGGGTTATAGATCGCAATCAAGTTCAAGGCCTGAACCACATCTGGACAGTTATGACAGCTCAATGAAATAAACACATCAAAGTTGGCTTTAAGATTTAAGCCTTTAATTTGATTTAAAACGTCATCAGAAACTTTAGGGGCATAACCTGAGACTTGTAATAAAGCCAAGATCAAAGAAGTAAACTCATGTCCCATTGGTAAACCCGCAAAGAACACACGCGGTTGTTCACCTGCTTTGGCAACACCAAAACTCGGACGGCGAGCATTTGAACCGTCAAAACGCGCCGTAACTTGATCAGACAGCTCAGCAATTTCAGTCACGAGTTCTTTTACTTTCGCAGCTTTATCTGAATCATCTAAAGCAGCTACCAACTCGATTGGACTTTCTAAACGTTCTAAGTAAGCTTTTAATTGAGTTTTAATATTTTGATCTAACATGCAAATCTCCAAATTCTAAGCAGTTCAAGTCGGCTAAATTAATTTCATGGGGCTATAGTACGCAAAAGTTCAGCATAGAGGAAACAGTATGTTTTTATGAGTTCAATCGGTTTTTTGAATTTCAATCAATGCGATGTAGTGTTTGCTCGATACGCTGGCGACGAGTTTTTAAATGCATCGCCAATATAAATAAAAATATGCTTAAACTGATAAAGATAAAGCTCAACACCAATAGCAACAGATTAACAATCTGAGACGTTTTTTCGGCTTTTTGAACACGAGGTTCCAATGATTGGGTTACTGGCGTAACACGTTTTCCATACAGTTGTTGTTGCATTGCCCATAATTGTTCAGGCTTAAAATTATAATCTTTGAACTGAGTTGGATTATTTTTTTCTATATTAATCAGCTGATTGACATAAACATTTGCTGTTTTTCGGTCTACAGGTCGATGCATTAAAGCGACTTGAGCCAGAACATAAGCTTTTTCTGCTGAGGAGACACGAGATTGCTGCAAATCTTGGGCAATCTGACTTTCAATAATATTATTCTTATAACTCATCCACTGTTGATAGGCTTGTTCAGTTTCATCTTTCCAATCATATTGCAGATAGCTCAAAGCTGACCAAAGTAAGATAAAAGCAATGATCCACGCCAGAATACGCTGTGACCAAGCTTGTAAGCGGCGTTGAAAAAAGCCAATTTTTTTTATCCAACTCAGTAACAAGAAAGCACCAATAAAGGAGACTAAAAGCTTTAAAAACAACCAGCCCACCCAAGACAATAAATTAAAAAAATAGTCGACTGGTTGCTTGAATGGAATAAATTCTTGAATGCTATAAGGTAAATCTAAAGCTTGAACATGTAATGAAAGATCAAAGAACCGATAGATAAATTCTTTTTGCAAAAACAAAGAAGCAACCATAACGAGTGCAAATGTAGTAAGGCACACAAACCAAATCGTCAAATGACGCTGTCTCTGTCGCAAACCTGCTAAACGTTGCTCAATCGGTTGAACATTTAAATCATCTATAGGTGACAATGATCTTTCCTTTCATACGAGAAAAATTAGACTTTAGGTGGATTATGCCCACTATTTTCTAAAACCAAATGATTCAAATTTTCTTGCAACACCCGTAATCGCGTTGTTGCTTCTGCACGTTTTTGCATACCCTCTTTTTGGATTTGAATCACATCATTCACAGTATTAATGAGGGTGTTTTGTACATGTTCAAGGGTTTCAACATCAATCACTGAACGTTGATTAGCTTTCGCTGTATCCACAGAATTTTGATGCAATAACTCAGCATTACGGCGTAATAAATCATTGGTCGTATCATCGATTGCTTTCGCCAACTGCACACTATTCTTTTGTTCTTGCAATGAAATTGCCAAACTAATCTGGTTTTTCCAAGCGGGTAGCGTAATATTCTTAATCGCGTAGAACTTATCGACTAACATTAAATTATTCGATTGAATAATACGAATCATCGGTAAAGTCTGCATCGCAGATTGCTGTAGAATCTGTAAATCGCTTACACGTTTTTCAAGATTGTTCGCTAAATGATTTAAATCATAAATTTGCTGGGTCGTCTTTTGATCTTGCTCCAGCGTCGTCAGCGTCGAAATTTGTTGCTGAATATCTTGCTGCTTCAGGTGTCCAGCTGCAATATAGACCCCAAGCTGTTTATATTCCTCTTGAACAGCATCAAACATTTTATCTAGTGTGCCTACACGGGCTTTCAAACCAGACTGAGAGCTTTCAATTTCTTTAACTAATGCATCAATTTGCTCTTTAGTTGTATTAAAGTGCTGATCAAAACTTTGCTTAGCTCCTTTAATTTTACTGAGCAACCCTCCAAAAAAACCTGAGCTTTTGGACTTATTTAAAATACTCGATGTATTCAATTGTTGTGCGACCTGCACCACTTCATTTAATTTTTGTCCTGTGGCATCCAAATCCTTGTTTTGCACAAGATTAAGCAACTCATCCGTATAAGTGGAAGTTTTAGTCGCTATATTTTTGCCATATTCAGCCACAACAGTAGTATTGATCTCAGCAAGCTCTTTGTGTGCATTCATCACTTCAGCAAGATCTTGCGGTTGTAAGCCTAATTCTTTTAAATTTAGTCGTTCAAATCGTTGTTCTGGTTTTTCCACCAGCTCATTCGATGACTGTATCAATTCTGAATTTGACATGATGTCCCCTCTTTATTTCTGTAATGACTTTTTGAGATTTTGGATTAAATTTTCTCTGCTCTTATCTAGCTGTTCAAGCACTGCCGATGAGTTTGATTCACGACTTTGCTTTAAATGGTATTGCCAAGCAGGGATTAAAACTTGCTGTGCTTCTTTAAAACGATCTAATAGACTAAAAGATAAATGTTGAGACAATTGCATTTGTTTTATTGCGATATCATTACTGGTTTGTAGCGTTTGCAAAGTATTATTTTTTTTTGAAAGGCGTTCTACAAAATGATCCAAGCTCTGAGGTTTACTAAACTCTGGATATTCGTTTAGAAACTCTTCTGCCGCGACAATATAAACCGCCATCTGCTCTCTCAATCCTAATACCTGCTGCAATCTCGCTTGAGACTTTTGGATTTCGATCTGCAATTTTTGGCTTAAATGATTGGCTTGTTGTATTAGCTGATCTAGATCTTTAAGGTATTTGACCTGACCCGCATCATATTCAATATCAATTCCCAACCATTTTTGTATTGCGTTAAAACGTCGTCCACCCAAATATTTTTTAGATTGCGATAACTGAGTAATGATTTGTGTAATCACTTCACTCAACTGCTGGTTTAATTTAGGATCAACCCCATTTAATAACACACTTTGAGCTTGCACCAAATGATCAGCATAATGATTCAAATGATGAGGATCATTAAATAAAGGCAGTAAATCATTACGCTTGATTGCCAAGATACGTTCTGGGTCTACTTCAATTTGCGATAATGGTATGAGGTCTAGCGAAGTGGTCATGTTTACCGAATAATGTCAGAACAAATAAATTTGAACATCCTTAGTTTTAGCATGTTCTGACTCATCCGCATACTATAATGTTGTTATGTTTTTAGATATTTCATATTGTTAGCCATAAATGTGGTTAGGGTTTGTTTGGAAGTGCATAAGTCCCAATCACATGCGCTACTGGTTCTTCCTCTTCTCCTGAATATATCCAAACCTCACCTGTAACTAATGTTTTTCCCACTTTAATCAGTTTACAAACGGCTCGTATATTCTGACCTGCTTTGGGTTTTCGAAAAAAATTTATGGTCATATTGGTTGTGACAGCCATCGCGACCAAGCCCATATGTCCCATGATAGCGACATATAAAACGAAATCTGCTACCAACATTAAGGTTGGACCTGAAACAGTCTGACCAGGACGTAAATCATCCTGATCGACTTGATAGTTCAACTCAGCGCCCTTATCCGTAATCGCTTCAATAGTGCATTTTCTAAGTGCTTGTGGAAATTCTTGAGCTAAAAACTCAATAATTTCTTGCTTACTCGCCATCTTGTAACCCTCAACCCAAATCTTTGGTTTTCGACTTAATCTTCTTTTTTAGAAAGCTCATCCAATACTTGCCAATATGTCGGTGGTTCAGATACATGTCCTCGCTCACGCAACATTTGATGCATTTTAGGCAATTTAAAATAAGGTACTGCTGCCATCAAATGGTGTTCTTTATGATAATTGACATGAATCGGTGCAACCAAAGCTCGTGCAATATAACCTGCTTGAGTCGTACGAGTATTCATCAAAGCACTCTTGCTACTTGGCATCCCTGCATGCTCGGCCATAGAGCGTACACGCAAGAATAATGGAAACGGTGTTAGATATGCGAGTATCCATAGCCCGTATAATTTAGGATGACCTGCTGCCCATAACGCTGAAAATAAAGCTGCGTTCGTGATGATCGCTCCACCACTATTCTTAAAAAAAGCTTTCGGATAATCTGACCAATGCCTGCCTTCTTGTGAAATCCAACGACGATCATTCGAAACCGTCCACTCCATTTTTTCAATATCCATCAGAACTCGTCCGACTGCAAACTTGAATCCAGTAATACCAGCAAGGTCGCGTGCAAACTTACGCATCAAGGATTTTTTTGAGGTTGGAAAGCCAGCGACCAACGATAAATCGGGATCATCTTTTGTCGAAGTTTTACTATGATGACGCATGTGATGAGCACGGTACTTATGCAAATCATTCCAGATCGGACGTGCACATAACCAATCCGTTAAAGTGTCATTCAACCATTTTGTTTTAAATAAACTCTGATGTGAAGCATCATGCATAATAATGGCAAGTGCTAACTGACGCCCAGCCAAAACTGCTAAGGCGGCAATACACAACAATAACTTCCCCCAATTTGGTAAATATTCCCAAGAACTTGCAACAACAGCAAAGGTACCACCAATTACGGCCCAAGTTGAAAAAACAGCCCAACTACCATGCAAATCTGATTTGCTGGTCAAATCAGTGATTTCATCACGGCTAAATAAATCACTAATCGCGACTTGTGTATTCATATTCCCATCCGTCCTTCACATCTTATTTTTGTATTTACATAAATATTAATTTTATTTTAAACCATGCAATATTTCTGTCAATAAATTAAAAATAGATTTATTGTAATATTTTTAGATAAAAAATTAAGCTGTATTTAGCTCATAAAACTTTGCCCAAAGCGCCAAGCCTGTTTGGTCAAGTTGTTGTACACTTGCTGCAAATTGATTACGACCAGCCACATCCACAAAATCTTCTGGTAATAAAGGGTCATTCATCAATAAAGAAATTGTTTGGCGGCCTAACAATAAAGACTCTTTGGTTGCTTCTTCCAAATCTAATTGCTGCACATTGAGCAACCACTCCTGAATCATTTGACTATATTTTTTATAATTCTGATTTAAGATTTCAGTGGGCCACAAGCTTGGGATACTCGATGCTGTATGCGCATCAAAGTGATTGATTTGGCAGACTCTTGCATTTTCCTCCAGACCAGAGTTTCTGAGTTCGATGATCAAATCATCAAATTCAATCGCCAAGTTATCAGGACGGATAAAAATCCCTTGTTCCAGTTCCTTAAAGCCGAAATGTTTCAGAACACGTTCACGACGATGTAGTGCCGTCCGATCAACACGCCCAAGCCCACCGGTAAAAACCGCAAGATATTGATGATTCCAAACTTTAGTGTGCTTAATACCACGTTTTCGATTCAACATGACATCAGCCCACTCATGAGATCGATGTGTAAATTGATACACACCACGCTCGATAGCTTCAATCACACCCTCGCTAGACAAACGAGTTACCGCCACTCGAATACTATTTTCACTAATCTCAAACAGTTTTGCGGCGATAATAATCTGTTTGATTGAAATTGCTCGTCCTTGTGAACCTAAAAGTAAATCGACAATCAAATCACGGGCATTCATTTTTATTAATATCATGTTTTCCATATAATCAACTAAATAATCATTAAACTATTTTTCTTAAGCATTTGCTCAACGACTTCTTGTGTGTCAAAACCTAAACGCCAATATAACAACTCCAAAACATCAAGTTCATCTTGAGTAATAATTCGATCACTCCATAAGCAGCGCTCTGCGATTGAAAGAATATTCAGACGATCACGTAGCAACAGCCCAGACACGTCATTCAATATCTCAGCTAAATCTAAAGGCTCATCTGAAATATCAGCATAAATCTGCATTTCATCGTCAGTTAAGATAAATCTTAAAATACGCTCGCGGACTTCTAACTGATTAGGGCTATTAATTTGCTGCACATGCAATAAAGCATCGATCAAATGAACAATCTGAGACTTTACTTCCTCAAATGATGTAGGTAAATGAGCAGGCATCAAATTCAATTCATGCTTCACTTTTTCCAACAACAAAGCATCCAATAGACCAACCTCACCATCGGCCTGAATAATATTGGCTAGTTTGGTTAAAAACTGACGTGCAATACTCGCTGGCATATGCCCAATGTTCTTACAAGCATCGTGGAAAATCTGCACATGAATACGACCATCAAGATGAAGTAATGCACCGACAATCGCATGGCTTACAGGTGCATCTTGTGGAATAAATTCACGATATTGACGAATCATTAAAATCGCAACCATAACTTCACGAGAGCCTGTCGCTGTTTGCATGGCTCTTTGAATCAGTTCAGGACGCTTCTTATTTTTTCGCAGCTCAGGATTTAACGGTTTAATCGCATCATTTAAAGCAAAGCTGATCGGAGACAAACGCAACAATGGTAATGGCTGAGGAGAGCTCCAAGGTGTTGTCGCATCTGCTATTTCCTCCTCTAATGAGCGAAATAAACTAAACAGTGGACGACTACGTAACTTTCGTAAATTTTCTAATTGTAAGTCCTGTAGCAAAGTAGGATTTAACTCATAAATACGGTCTTTAATACTAGGATGAATATTCATCCAGCTTTGAGGGCTAAGAGAGTTCGCAAAACACATATGTGAAATAGATTCAGAATATGCACTATGGATCTGAGAACCCGAGTGATGCACATAGATACGTAATAACGTCTGAATATTGGCATTGTTATTCATTAAATGCATTGTCTTCAAATCATTACGGAAAGTACGACCACTCAGGGTTAGATATTTAATAAAACGTGTAATTAGTATCCCTAAACTGCCGATTAGCCAAATCACGCCTCCAATTGCCACAAAGATTGTCTCGAATTTATTGCGACGATTCGTTGCATAGGGATTATAGCCAGCTTGGGCTAATTTACTTCCCCATTGGCTAAAAGTAGTTAAGCCGCTATATAAGATTTTGAGTTTGGTATTTTCTACCGCTTCACCTGATAAGATTTGATTGAACTCGTAACTTAACAAACCATAAAGTTCTAACTCATCAAGATTCTGCAAAGCTCCCCAAGTCAAAATAATCACAATATCTTGAGACTTGAAGCCTGCTGTTAAAGCATTTACGCCAACTTCATCAGGCAGAACATAAACTGCAGGCGTTTCTATTGCAAAACTTTTTGCGACTTGTTCAGCAACTTTTAAGGCTGTACTTTCTTCAGGTGTACTTTCCTCATAAACCAAACGGCGGGCTTTTAATTGCTTAGCAAGAGAATGACCGCCTTCACGTAACACATAGAATTCAGCCCCAACGGACCAAACCAGCACAAGAAACAATAGCGCAATAAAATATGGGCTAAGGACATGCCACCAAATTTGCTGTGTATAATCAAAAAAATGAACCACTAAACCTAAGATTAAATTGAGAATAAAAACTGTCAACAGCATCGCAAGCCAACAAAAACTCATTGACCATGCGATGCTTTTATTTTCAATTAAATAATGGCTCATTTCTTTCAATGTAAATTTTCCTGATTACATTGTTTATAGGTAAATTCAACATCTATCATAAAATAAAAAAGCGGGAATTTCCCGCTTTTCTAAACATAACAAATTATGCTTCTCGAATACCTGTTAAATCAACGGAAGCTGCATCAATATTCACATCAATATAGCCATCTGCATTTTTCTTGGCTGTATCATTACGCTTTTGCTCAAGATCTGTCAGATATTGTTGATTAATACCACCTGCAACATACACACCATCAAAAACAGAGCAATCAAACTCTCTTAAGTCTGGTACTTTGCTGGTACGCACTGCATTTTTCAAATCTTCTAAATCTTGGAAGATTAAGCGGTCAGCACCAATAATTTCACGAATTTCTTCTACACTACGCTCAGAAGCAATTAATTCTGATTTAGCTGGCATATCGATACCATACACGTTTGGATATTTCACCATAGGTGCAGCAGAGGCAAAGAATACTTTCTTCGCACCAGAATCACGTGCCATTTGAATGATCTCATTACACGTTGTACCACGTACAATTGAGTCATCCACCAATAAAACATTCTTGTCTTTAAACTCAAGTTCAACTGGGTTTAATTTTTGACGTACAGATTTTTTACGCTGTTGTTGACCTGGCATAATAAAGGTACGACCGATATAGCGGTTTTTCATAAAACCTTCACGGAATTTTACCCCAAGAATATTAGCCAACTCTAAAGCAGACGTACGACTCGTATCAGGAATAGGAATCACAACATCAATGTCATGCTCTTCACCCCATTCTTTGAGGATTTTATAAGCAAGCTTTTCACCCATTTTTAAACGAGCTTTATAAACTGAAATCCCGTCAATTGTTGCATCTGGACGAGCAAAATAAACGTATTCAAAAATACATGGACGGTATTCTGGATTTACTGCGCATTGCTTCGAGAATAACTGACCTTCGCTATCAATAAAGATTGCTTCACCTGGTGCAATATCACGTTCAATTTTAAAACCAAGTGCAGTAATCGCAACCGATTCAGACGCAATGATATACTCTGTACCTTGCTCAGTCTCACGTGAACCATAGATCAATGGACGAATACCATTTGGATCACGGAAGCCAACCAAGCCATGCCCAGTGATCATAGCGACTACACCATAAGCACCTTTGCAACGTTCATGTACACGCGAAACGGTATGAAAAATATCTTCTGGCGTTGGATTTAATGTACCAATTTTCTGCAACTCATGCGCAAATACATTGAGTAAAACTTCAGAATCAGAATCGGTATTCATGTGACGTAAGTCTGTTTTGAACAGGTCATCATGAATTTCTATCGCATTAGTCAAGTTACCATTATGCGCCAAGGTAATACCGTATGGAGAGTTCACATAGAACGGTTGTGCTTCAGCACTGCTTGATGAACCCGCTGTTGGATAACGCACATGACCGATTCCATAATTTCCCAGTAATGCGCGCATGTGACGGGTATGGAATACATCACGCACCATTCCATTATCTTTTCGGAGAAATAATCGCCCTTGATGGCAAGTCACGATCCCCGCTGCATCTTGTCCTCGATGTTGCAACATCGTTAAAGCATCAAATAACATTTGGTTTACTGGCGATTTACCGGCAATCCCAACAACTCCACACATAGCAACCTCGCGACAAGCTAGGAACAGGGTTTAACCCCGATTAATAAAACGGATTTTTGGTTGAATGATCAGAACGTTCATTGACTAATACCCGCTCCGATTCATTGATTTTGCTTGAAGGACGGTGTAATAACGCACCTTCAGATGTCATTTGATGTAATGCTTCATTGGCAGCATCTTTCGATAACTCAGTTGCCAAAGGTGCATAAGGCAGTAAAACTTGTACAAATTTAGATTGTTTCCAGTGCGGTGAACTCTCAACCCAAGGACCTAAACCCTGCATGGTAATGAGGACAATTAATAATCCTTTTAAAGAACCAAAAGCACCGCCTGCTAAACGATTTAATGGGCCCAATTTCAGACTTTTCAAGAGCCCATTCAAAAATGCAGAAACAATCCATGTACACACAACAATGATCAAAACAATAAAAGCAAAAGCTGCAATTTTTTGCACGACTGGATCTTGACTCAAACCAGCCATTGCAGGTGCGAACACCACAGCGTATTTTGCCCCAACGATCAATGCGAATATCCATCCGATCAAGTTCGCAAAGGCTTTTATAAATCCTTGACGCAAACCGTTCAGCCCTCCAATGAGCAAGATGATCAGAATAATGATATCAAGCGTGTTCATTTCACACAGTCATCGCACTAACACAATCTTTTACAAGTTTTGGGCCTGTATAAATTAAGCCACTATATACTTGTACTAAACTAGCACCAGCAAGTTGTTTGGCAACAGCCTCTTCGCCAGACAAGATACCACCAACACCAATCAGTGGGATTTTGCCTTTTAGAATTTTTGAAAACTGTCGTAAACATTCAGTGCTTTTCGCAAAGACTGGCGCGCCAGATAAACCACCTGCCTCATCGCCATGTGCTAAGTTTTCAACACCCTCACGTCCCAAAGTTGTGTTAGTCACAATCAAACCGTCAATTTTAAAACTCAATAATTGATTCGCGATAAACTGAATATCTTCTGTCGTTAAATCTGGTGCAACTTTTAATACTAATGGCACATAATGATTGTATTGTTGCGAAAGTTCTAACTGACGATCTTTTAAAGTCTGTAACAACTCAGTTAATGCATCACCACTTTGTAAGCTACGGAGATTTTTAGTATTTGGTGAGGAAATATTGACTGTAATGTATGAAGCGTAGTTATAAACTTTTTCTAAGCAAATCAAATAATCTGAAACGGCATCTTCTACAGGTGTATCGGCATTTTTACCAATATTAATACCAAGAATTCCCTTAAATTTTGAAGCTTTGACATTTTCAACCAGTTGATCAACACCCTCATTATTGAATCCCATACGATTAATAATTGCTTTCGCTTCAGGAATACGGAATAAGCGAGGTTGTGGATTGCCAGCTTGTGGGCGTGGTGTGATTGTACCAATTTCAATAAACCCAAAACCTAATGCTGCTAAGGCATCAATGTGCGCGCCATTTTTATCCAAACCTGCTGCAAGACCGACAGGATTAGGAAATTGAATCCCCATACATGTCACAGGTTTTGTTTCGACTTTTTGATGCATTAGACCCAATTTATGCGCTTTATCCAGCATAGAAAGTGTGACTTCGTGCGCACGTTCAGGTGCTAAAGTAAACAACAAAGGGCGAGCCAATGAATATAACATACCAATCACAGTCTACTGATTTTCAAGTAACCATATTATAGGCATAGGCTCGTGAAAACACCATGCTTGGCATGGAGTTATTTTAAAGTCTGCTGACATTTCAACCATAGATTATGATTTATTGAACTGTTGCCGTTAATTTGATCTGATTATTGTTAGAAACCATGTCCATTTTTACAATGCTTAACCCCATTTGAGATAATTGCATAAGGAAATTGGCCAATACGGCATAGTTCCGATGTTCTGCAACCAGTTGCAGTTGTTCACCATTTTGCTGTGATGAAACAGCAACTCCCTGTTGTTGTGCCGCGCGCTGGATTTTGTCTGCCGCAGAAAGCTCAAGATCATTCGCAGGCTTCATCGTTGCAGCATTGCTTTGCATCCATACGGTTAAATCTTTTAACTCATTTAGACGCTTTTGCTGCTGGTTTGCCTTGCTATGCATTTGCCAAAGCGCAGTTCCAATCATCACGACAACCACAAAAATAGTAGTGAATATAACCATCACTCTTTCACGTGGTGATAATCTTTGTAAATATTGATCAATCAGTTCTACTTTCTGATCCACAAAGTTTTGTAATTGTGTAAGTGCTTTCATTATTTTACTTTTACCGTCCCGATAGCACCCACACTATCTGCTTGTACATTCCCCAATTCTGCTTGGAAACCTTGTTGATTTAATTGCTGCACCAATGTTTGTAAGTCATTGGCTGCATTTGCCTTTAATGCCATTGATAAAACAGCAGCATCAAAACTCACTTGCTGAGCAACAATTCTGTTTTGCATCAAAATTGGTCCAACTCGACTTAATAATGATAGTGCTTGCGCATCCCCTTGTTTGCTCATTCGCAACTGACTTTCAAATTGGCTTTTAATATTTTGCTCAGTCACACGACTATTTTCACCAAACCAAGATTTATACTGATCCACTGCTTGTAATGCAGTTTGATCAGCAACACGCTTCAATTTCGACCAACGCAATGCATCATAACTTAACTGTACAACGATCACTGCCATGAAGACAATTGCAGCGGCTTTCCAGTAACCTGACCACTTTACATTTGAGTTTTTTGCCTTAGGGAATACATTAAAAGGATGTTGCTTAGCACGAATCGGTTGAACGAACTGATAGCTAAATTCGGTACGATGGTCACGATCCGAAACATTTGCCAAATGATCGAGCTGATCTGCATTTAAATTAGCAAATTGATAATTCATTTCTGATGGCTGAAACTCTAAAAATAGCGCGAGATCATCCACAGAGTTGCCTATATATGCGCCTTCTCGAACCAACAAGTGCTCATACAAGTTAACCATCACTACTTGATCTATTTCAGGTTCTGGTAAAATCAAGAAATCTGGTAAGAATGCAACAATTTCAATAGGTAGCAAACTCAACGCATGTTGCCATGTTTCTACAGCCGATTGTGCTACCCCAAGAATACTCAATTGATCATTATGAAAGTGATGAACAACCTTCATCTGATCAATAGGTAAGGTCACGTATTCTTCTAATAAATATTTGACACCATCATAACCCAATTGCTTATAGTGCATCTTGGTCATTGTTTGTTGCAATATTTGTGCATTACAGCTAGGAAAATAGACAACCGCCTCTTTCCCATGGTACGCCTGTAAATCTTGAATTAATTGTTCAAGACTACTCGCCTGCACCCAATTTTCCCCAGTCGACCAATACCATGTTCCATTGGTTTCGGGCATCCATATATACAACATCGTTGTTTTATACTCTTATTTTATTGCGGACATAAAGATCTAGATCGTTGGAATAAAACGGTTCTTCTGTGTCGATAAACCGTTAGCTATCACTGCCTGATCATATATACGAGCTTCAGCCAATGCAAATGGTTGGAAATTTTCATGCGTCAATTGTTCAGCAATATGCGCCACAACGTTCATATGACAAACCACCGCAATCGACTCATATGGCAGTTTTGATAGCCATTCAATTGCATCTTTGGCATCATCATCTGGTTTAATTTTATCGCACATTAAAACAGGAATACCCTGAAAATGTGTTTGTATATGTGCCAAAGTCTCTTGAGCTCGCAATAATGGACTAACTACAAAAATTTCAGGGCGTATAACATCTTTCAAAAAAAGCCCTGTTTGTTCAGCTTGTTGATGCCCACGTTGTGTTAAAGGGCGTTGCATATCGTTTCCATTCACTGCTGGAGACGCTTCACCGTGACGGACTAAAGTTAACTGCATAAAACTACCTTATTCTTTATATTGATATCTTAACTATGCAAGATGACAATTTAATAAATCGATCTGGCTATATATTAAATACTCGTCTTGGTAATGGCTAAACCATGCCAATCATCATGCAAAAAATCTTTAAACTTCATGATGAGGCAAGACAAACTCGACATCACTCCGATGACCATTTTTCATTAAAGAAAGTGCGATTGTCATTGGCGGTGCATTTTCAAAAATCACTTCATAAAGTGCATTGGTAATTGGCATATAAACATCTAGCTCTTCAGCTTTGGTACGCACTTGAACAATCGTATTAATACCTTCGGCTGTTTGACCTAATTCTTTGGTTGCTTGATCTAATGTTTTGCCTGATCCTAATGCATAACCAATTTGGTAATTACGGCTCAACGGACTGTTACAAGTCGCAAATAAATCGCCTACACCTGATAACCCCAAGAATGTAAGTGGATTTGCACCTTGTTTTACTGCAAAACGGCTCATTTCTGCCAAAGCACGAGTTAAGATCATACTCTTAGTATTTTCACCGATGTTGTAGGCAGCACCCATTCCCATCGCAACAGCATAAATATTCTTTAACGCACCACCTAGCTCAACACCATGCACATCATCACTACCAAAAACACGGAATAATGCACTATGCAAGGCGTGTTGAACCGCATAACGCACCAACTCTGACTCACTTGCAATCACGGTACCCGATGGCATACCTGCCATGATTTCTTTGGCTAAGTTTGGACCAGATAGAACACCATAAGGAACTTCGGGTAACTCTTCACGAATAATCTCGCTCATAAAGCTAAAAGTTTTTGCTTCAATCCCTTTCGTTAGAGACACAACGGCTTGTGCGCTGATAAATGGTGCAATTTGCTTAAGTACATCTCGATAAGAATGACTTGGTATCGCAACCAAAATAATATCGCGATCACGTACAGCTAACTCTAAGTCAGCAACTGCGTGTAAAGCAGGCTCCAAAGTATAGTCTGGCAAATAACGCTTATTAATATGTGTTTGATTAATTTCTTCGGCTACTGCCGCATCACGTATCCAGATCATGGTATCGCAGCCATTACGTGCTGCCAAGTTCGCCATAGCAGTACCAAAACTACCGCCACCGAGAATCGTGATTCTCAACGCTGTTTTTTGATCTACTGCAACAGGTTCAACCAAATCAGTAAATTTTAACTCTGCCATTTTCTATCCTGAAACTCATTATTCTTTAATCATTTAAGATATAACTAAGGGGTTTGCCATACTGTCACAAAAGCTTGGCTATCTATTTCTGCACGAGGTGGAATTGCTTTGGCCGCTGTTCCAACATAAATAATACCAGAGATCAGATCTTGTTCTTTTAAACCCAATTGCTGCTTAAGCCAATTTGACTCTACAACCGCTCCAGAACGCCACATCGTGGCAAAACCTTGAGCTTGAAGAGATAATAAAAAATTCTGTACCGCAGCACCCGTACTTAAAATTTGTTCGAAGTGAGGAACTTTAGGATGGTCTTGCAGTGTTGTGAGTGCTAAAACCAACATAGGCGCACGAAAGGGATGATGTTTAACACGCTCCAAATGTGCAGGCTCAGTTTCGCCTAAGTCTGCTAAAGCATTTGCTAAAAACTCACCAAAAGCAGCACGTTGATCAGTACCCACAATGACAAAACGTGTTGGTTTCAAACGATGATGATCAGGCGCAGTTAAAGCAGCCTGAACTGCTTTTTCGATTTGTTGAGTATCTGGTGCGGGTTCAATTAATTGCCCAATAGATTGACGTTGATGAATATTTTGATGAATTGTCTCTATTTTGGAGTCCGCCATTAATATAAATCTAACTAGCACAAGGATTTCGCTAGATTAGCATAATCTTATTCTTTTTCACTATGGGTAATTTTGGCTTGATGTATATTCATGGTTTACAACACCCTATCAATTACTTTTCTTACTAAGTTTCACAACAAACTGTACATAAGCTGCCAAAGAAATTGAAAATTCTATGCTCAAATAATCAAATAACTTTTTGACTAGAGAAAAGCAATGAAAAAAACTTTAATTTTTAGCTTACTAGGTAGTGTTGCACTTGGACTTACGGCATGTGCATCTTCCCCTACCCACACCTTAGCCATTCAGAAAGAAAATAATCATTATGAAGTAACGGGTATAGGCAAAACCAGCTTAATTGCTAAAAACAATGCTGTCAGTGCTGCTCAAAAAACCTGTACACGAAACACATCACCAGTCTTAGTTGACGAGAAAGTTGCCTATCAAGGTGTACTTAAAGGTGTTGTGGATGAAGAGACTGGAAAACTGGTTGAAGCTGCTGCTGGTGTGATTGGCACCATTACAGGACGAAACGCATCTTTAGCTAAAGATGATGACTATCAAACCACGCTGACATTTTACTGTAAAGCCAATTCGTAAACGAAAAAAAGCCGATGTTTGAAACATCGGCTTTTTTATTATCTGAATCCTATTGAGCTTCACTTGCTGCTACTTCAGCATCCTCAACATCAGTATTCTTTTCATCTAAAATCGGTTTATCAATTGCATCAATAGCTGCCTGTTGTTCTGGCGATGTTTGAACTGATTCAACCTCTGCTGCTTGTTCAGCATTTTTTGCTTCTTCTTTTTTTGCACACGCTGTTAACATAACAGTTGGTGCTACCATTAAAGCAATAAGTGTTAACTTCAAATTCATTACAGCTTCCCATCATAACTGGTTAGTTTGATGACAATCATATTGCAACAATATGACATTTTTATGACTAAGACGAAATTTAATCAAAAAAAGAGCCGACATTCATCGACTCAATTTTAGAATATATAACTAAATCAATTATTAATATTGATTTAACTAGTTAGCTTATGCACGCTCAAGCAAAACAGCAACGGCTGGTAGAGTTTTGCCTTCAACAAACTCCAAGAATGCACCACCACCCGTTGAGATATAGCCAATTTGATCAGCAACTTGATACTTATCAATCGCCGCTAATGTGTCACCACCGCCAGCGATAGAAAAACCAGCTGACTCAGCAATTGCTAAAGAAAGTGTCTTTGTTCCTTCACCAAACTGATCAACCTCAAATACACCGACAGGACCATTCCATAGAATCGTTTTAGATGACTTCAAGATTTCAGCAAATGATTTTGCAGTCTCAGGGCCAACATCTAGAATCATATCTGTATCAGCGACGTCTTCTACTTTTTTCACAACTGCTTGTGCATTTGCCAAAGAACCTAAGAAATCTTCGAAATTGATTTGGCTTGCATCTGCAACCACAACATCAGTTGGTAAAGGTACGCTTACTTTGGCAGCGATTTGTTTTGCAGTCTCAACCAAATCCGCTTCGTACAATGATTTACCGACATTGAAACCAGCAGCAGCCAAGAAGGTGTTTGCAATACCACCACCCACAATCAACTGATCACAGATTGTAGAAAGTGAATTAAGTACATCTAGCTTAGTTGAAACTTTAGAACCAGCAACAATTGCAACCATTGGCTTTTCAGGTGTTTGCATCGCTCGACCAAGTGCATCTAACTCAGCAGCCAATAATGGACCCGCTGCTGCAATTGGAGCAAAACGTGCTGCACCTTCAGTTGATGCTTCGGCACGGTGTGCAGTTCCAAATGCATCCATCACGAATACATCACAAAGCGCTGCATATTTTTTCGCAAGCGCTTCATTATTTTTCTTTTCACCATGATTGAAACGAACGTTTTCAAGTAAAACCACTTGACCCGCTTCAACTTCAACACCCTCTAGGTAGTCTGTAAATAGCTTTACTTCTTGCCCTAAAGCTTTGGTTAAATACGCCGCTACAGGTGCAAGCGATTGTTCTGGTTTTGGCTCACCTTCTACAGGACGACCAAGATGAGAAAACACCATCACAGCCGCGCCTTTCTCTAAAGCCGCTTTGATAGTAGGCAATGCAGCACGTAAACGTGCATCACTCGTAATTTCCCCATTTTTTACAGGAACGTTTAAGTCTTCACGAATAAGAACACGTTTACCTGCTAAATCAAGGTCAGTCATGCGCTGAAAATTCATGGATGGCTCTCTAGTTGATTTAAAAAACGGCACAATTTTAAATGATTATCAAAAATAAAGGTGAGTTTTTTTACAGAAAAGCTGCCGAAAGCGTCACTTTTGATTATGATAATGAGTACCACTGAATTTTTATAGAATTATGTCTATTCATCCAGATCCAAAAATCAATCGTTTGAACGTTCTCGGCGAGCCATTAGCAAGTTGTTGCTTTGACCCGATTACTGGTTATTTTCGCAATGGTTTTTGCCATACAGCGGTCAGTGATCTAGGCCAACACACCATGTGTGTGCAAATGACCTCAGATTTCTTAAATTTTTCTCAAAAAATGGGCAATGATTTGATTACACCTTTGCCTGAAATCGAATTCCCAGGTTTAAAACCAGGTGACTTTTGGTGCATTTGTGTGACGCGTTGGGTAGAAGCTTATCAAGCTGGTCACGCTCCGCCTGTGAAATTAAATGCTTGTCACAATGCTGTCTTGCACTACGTCCCTCTCAATGTGCTTGCGGAATATGCTGTTTAATGATGACTGTAGAACTCATCTTGGCATCGAGTAGCCAAACCCGCAAAGAACTCATGGACCGTTTACGATTGAACTATCGTTGTATTTCACCTGATATTGATGAATCAGCAAACGGTGAATTACATGCTGATGATTTGGCAAAGCGTTTAGCTTATGAAAAAGCCCGTGTGATTGCAGAACAATATCCAAACGCAATTGTGATCGGTTCAGATCAAGTCGCATGGCGAGAACATGCGCCTTATGATTTTATCGGGAAGCCACTTACTGTTGAAAATGCGATCCAACAGTTACAAGCCAACTCTGGTAACACCGTTTTCTTCAGCACTGGACTCAGTGTTCAACATATCCAATCTGGTTTTGAAACGACGCTAGTTCAACATTATCAAGTCAAATTTCGTCATCTGACACTCAGTGAAATTGAACGCTATATTGAAATTGATCAACCCTTGCATTGTGCAGGCAGTTTTAAGTGTGAAAGCTTGGGCATTAGCTTATTTGAAAAAATGCTTGGTGATGATCAAACCACGTTAATGGGTCTACCCATGATTCAGCTTTGTAAGATCTTACGTGAATTTGGGATAAATGCGCCCTAAACAGTCGCGAGTCGTTGCATTATCCAGTTCTGAAAAGCAATTACACTCGGATGATTGAGACTTCGCTTAGGAATAACACTGTAATAACAAAGATTATCCATGCCCTCAATTTGAAAAGATGGACTCTCTAACAACCAACCTTGAGTAACAGTTTGCTGTACTAGAATCTTACTCACATAGGCTACCCCTTGACCGGCAAGTGCGGCTTGAATGACTTGATTCTCATCTTCAAAATACTCAACCGTGGGGCAAACTTGACCAAATCGCTGCAATAAAATATCAGACTGATCATGTTTTAATAAATTCTCATTTTTCCATTGAGTCACTAGCAATTTCACATCAGAATTTTCCTCCTCTCTATCACGCCAATATTGTTGTGTCGCAAATAAACCAAATTGGTCATTTATAATCTTGCTCACCTGAATATGTTTTTTATCAACAAAGCCATAACGAATGGCCATATCAAATTTTAGATCATGATCGATATCAATTAATCGATCATCTGCTTTGACCTGCACTTCAATATCTGGATATTGTGTTTTAAAAACATGTAATTGAGGAACTAACCACATTGCCGCAAAAGCATTTGTGGTGCTGATGGTAATATGCTTGGAATATGTTGTGAGTTCTAATAGTGTTTGTTTCAATTCTGAGATTAATCGAATACTCACTTCAGCGAGCTTTTTACCCTCATCCGTCAAAGTTACGATCCTGAATCCTCGAATAAATAGCTTAATTCCCAACTCTTTTTCTAATTCACTAATCTGATGTGAAATCGCAGTGGGTGAAACATTTAATTCATACGCTGCAGCTTTAAAACTACCTAACCGTGCAGTTGCCTCAAACACTTTTATACTATTTAGTGATGGTAATCGCTTCAACATCCTGTACTTCTTTAAAGATGAGAAAAACTCATCTTACACACAAATAATGTCATTTGTCAGCAGATTACAAAATCCTCTACCTTGGAGATCTAGTAATCAAATCGAGTACAATTAAAATGACTAACTTATTACATATTGATGCCAGTGTCCGCTCATTCCTTGGCGAAGGTGAGAAACATAGTTCAATTTCTAAAATGTTAGGACATCTCTTTATCACTGATTGGAAAAAACAACACCCTCACGATCCAATCACGTATCGAGATCTAGCAGAACATACACCAAATTTTATTTCCCAAGACTGGCTGGGAGCAGTATTTACGCCTGAAGAAAAAAGAACAGAAGTTCATAAAATGATACTAAGTGAATCTGATCAATATATTAATGAAGTCGCAATCGCAGATATCATCTTAATTACGACGCCAATGTATAATTATGGGATGCCTGCTGCCCTAAAAGCATGGTTTGATCAAATTATAAGAATCAATAAAACCTTTACTTTTGTCTTAGCTAGAGGTGATTTTCCTTTGGCACCTATATTTTCAAATAAAACCTTAATTTTACTCAATTCATGTGGAGAGTTTGGTTTTGGTGATGGGGAAATTAGAGAACACATGAATCATCTGGGTACACACATCAAAGTGCTTAGTCATTACTTGGGTGTAAATCAATTCTTTGAAATTCGATCTGAATATCAGGAGTTCGGTGATCAGAGGCATCTTGACTCCCTTAATGCTGCAAAACATCAAGTTAGACAACTCGTTGTAGAGTTATCTCAGGATCAATCCAAAGCAAAACTAACTGCTTAAAACTGGTTAACATTTCAACCAATTGTATCTACACTGGCGTTCCCCTCACTCAAATATCTTCTTGAATGAGGGGAACCAACTTATTCTTCCACCGTAATCACTTTCTTCGGCAAAGCAAACCAAATGAATACAGTCAACACCAAAAAGAAGGTTGCTGCCACTTCTAATACAGCACGATGCGATTGACTAAAAGCATGTTGAGCCGCAGAAATCACTTGATCAGCAACGATTGGCGATACCTGTTTAGCTGCTTGCACAGCCTCACCAATAGAAGCACTAACTTGAGCCATCAATGATTGAGGAACTTCGCTTGGTATTATGATTGCTTGAGCATAGAACCAAGAGAGCAATAACCCAAAGAAAGCAATACCGAAACCAGCACCAAGTTCATAGGCCATTCCTTCAATCGCACCAGCAGCACTCGCCTTAGTTGGTGGCACTGATGACATGATTGCAGAGGTAGACGCAAGCAAAGCAATCTCAACGCTCAATCCCAATGTTCCCATCCATGCCCAAGCTTGCAATTTTGCTTGCATAAAGTCTGTATTGGCTAATCCCCACAAACTGATAGCACTCATCAACATTCCAAAACTTGCTATTAAGCGTAGACCAAAGCGATTGACCAAAATACTAGCAATAGGTCCGCCTAAACTAAATGCTAGCATGAAGGGTAAAATAAACATCCCTGCTGCCAATGGCGATAGCTCATAAACAAACTGCAACTCCTGAGAAATCAGTAATTCAAAACCAACCAAAGCCATCATTGAGACGACTGCCATCACCATACCTGTGGCAATCACAGGATGCTTAAATAATTGAATATCAATCATTGGTGATGTAGCCGTTAATTGTGTACGGATAAAACCTATTAATAAGCCAAAGCCCACAACAAACATCACAACCACACTCATACTGAAAGCATGCATTGCTGTTTTTACTGCATAAATGATGCACAAAATAGCAACCACCAGCACCAAGGCTTGTATTAAGTTTAAGCTTTGTTTAGGTTGTCCTTGCTGTTTTGGAATCACCCAGTAGGCCATGATCAATACCAATATAACGATTGGAATATTGATTAGAAATACGCCCCCCCAATGAAAATGCTCTAGTAAAAACCCACCAAATAAGGGACCGAAGGCTGCACCACCGCCCCCAACCGTCGTCCAAATACCAAGTGCAATATTGCGCTGTTTTTCATCCAAAAAGGTATTACGTACAGCTGAGAGCGTCGCTGGTAAAATCATGGCCGCGCCCACAGCTAAAAGTGCTCTAGATGTAATCAACATCCAAGCTGTAGATGAAAATGCAGCCATCAATGATGCTAAACCAAACAGAGCTGCACCGATCATCATTAAGCGTTTAAACCCAATCCGATCTCCTAACGCACCCATTGGTAAAATGAGCCCAGCCATGACTAAAGAATAAATATCAATAATCCACAACAGCTCATTATTTGATAGTGACAACGCATCAATGAGTGTTGGCGCAGCAACGTGTAGGACTGTTGCATCTATAACAACGGGAAGATAGATCAATGCGATGATTGCAAGAATTAACCACTTGCGTGACATAAAATGCCTCTAAATTTGGACAGATGTTCAATTTCAACTATTATAATCGAAATTGAACACTTGTCCAATTTTAAAATTTAAGTTAGTTTGTTGCAGCTTCCGCTACAATTTCATCGGATTTTTAGAAATGGCCTATTTAAATCGAGAACAACGTCGTGAAATGATTCTTCAAGCTGCAATGCAAGTTGCCTTGAATGAAGGATTCTCGGCAATGACTGTGCGTCGTATTGCAACCGAAGCTCAAACGTCAACAGGACAAGTGCATCATCACTTTGCTTCTAGTTCTCATTTAAAAGCCGAAGCATTTATTAAACTGATGCAACAATTAGATGAAATCGAAAATCAAGTAACGACCAACAGCTATTTACAGCGTCTATCCTTGTTTTTAGGTTGTGAAAATATTGAGCAAATTCAACCCTATCTGCGCCTATGGAATGAAGCTGAAGTTCTCATTGAGCAAGACCAAGAAATCAAGAATGCATACAACATCGCGATGCAAGATTGGCATCAATCCATAGTTGCTATGATTGATGAAGGAAAAGATAAGGGAGAGTTTAAATTCGATTCAAAGAGTCGAGACATTGCTTGGCGATTGATCGCATTTGTATGTGGTCTAGAAGGGATTTATAAACTCGGCCTCAATGGTTTAAATGAAGCCGATTTTAAACGCCACGTAGAAGCGATTATTCAGGCGGAGTTATTTTAAAACCATCCTTTTCTCCCCTTTAAGACTTGATCTGCACATCTTAAAGCTTCTTGGCTCAAACCCCATAAGCGGTAATCACCTGTTGCGGAGGTAATATTAAAATTATGTGTGTAAGCAAAACTGAGCTCTCGATCGGAATCGCACCATGCACCAGAACCATTAAAGCCAACATGACCAAAACCGTGTGGTGCACGTTTTCCCATAGTAAGAATTCGGTGATAACCCAAACGCCAATGCATTGGAATTGGCATAACACGATCACGTCCTTTCGATTGTACAGTCCCTAACTGCTTGAAAATTTCAGGCTTGATCAACTGTTCACCATTCCACAGACCTTTATTAGCAAGCATAGTGTATACTCTAGCTAAGCTATCGGCAGTGAATACACCATTTGCAGCAGGAATAACGGCCTGCAAACCAGCATCACTAAAAAAGCTAAAATTACCCATTCCTTTTGGAATCATTGCATCTTTGAAATCTTGTGGACTTTGTCCTGATAACTCTAACAGTTTTTCTGATAATGACGGTTTTCGTGTTTGAGTACTTTTTCTATTTTCAGATTTCGAAGCAACAGAAGTTTTAGGTTTGGATATTAAACGAGCTACACGATCCAATTCAGAACTTGGAACACCAAAATACGCTCCATTTAATCCAAGTGGTTGCACCAAATAACGTTGCATTAGCCAGCTCAATGGTTGCTTGGCTGCCTTTTCAATCACACCACCAAGAATCCAACCATAGGTCAATGGTTGATAAGCAAAGCCTTTCCCAGCGGCAAAGCGCGGTGTAGCTTTGGCTATTACATCCAGCATATGCGACCAATCGAGCATTTCTGTTGCTGTCTCGATGAGATTTCGAATATCAAATAAACCTGTCTGGTGAGATAGGACATGTCTTAAAGTAATATATTGCTTTCCATTTTGAGCAAATTCCGGCCAATATTTTGCAATCGGCTCATCATAATCAAGCAAACCTTCACTCACTAAAATATGAGCAAGTGTAGCTAAAATTCCTTTGCCAGTTGAATAGCACATCGACAAAGTATCAGCTTGCCACGCTTCATTCTGAGATTTTTTACCTGTAAAGATATCGACAACTTTTTGACCTTGAAAATAGACAACTAAAGCTGCTCCACCCTGATGGCTTCTTGCATCTTGAAATCGGCTAAATTGAGTTGCTAAATCTAGGAATCGTTCATCAACAGTGCCATCATAGTTTTGAGTATTGGCCAAAAGGAATTCTTTAATCAAAGTACGCATCCTTATAATCATTTTATTGTAAGACAATCTCTCCTGCGAACAGAAGAGATGTAAATCTAAGGAATTAATTAAAGCTTAAATTGCTTTTACTGTTCCAGCGACATGTGGCTTTTTAGATTTCAAATTACGTATCAAAAATTCAGTTTGCTTCGCTTCATTCGCTGTTAAAAACTCAACTGTTGATGGTAAATACATTGGTAATTTAAACCACACATCCGCTTCATAAGCTGATGGCAATTCAATACTAGCTAATGCTTTTGCCTTACTCCACATACCATGCGCAATTGCTTGTTTAAAACCGAATGCTTTCGCAGTCACAGCATGAATATGAATCAGGTTAAAATCACCTGAAATTACGGCATAACGGCGACCTGTATTTTCAGAAATATTCCATTCAGCTTGTGACTGATAAGCTGGCTCTTTGGTTTCTTTCGCTTTCTCAGCAGCTTTTTTCTCAGTTTTTTGGCGAGATAAGTAAGTGGTTAGACTTTCCATCACCACTTCACCACCTACTTTTGCAGTTGTGATGAAATCAAACTGCAAGCCTTTATCATGTGGTTGCAACTCACCAAATTTACATGACAATGTAATTTGTTCATCTACACCAATTTTGCGTGTTTGTTTGATCTGGTTACGAATATGCACCAAACCTAAAATCGCAAATGGGAACGCTTCACTCGTCATCATGTGCATTTGCAAGCTTTGAGATAATACTGCCAAGTAAATTGCAGGTACGAATCCATCATTTTTAAAACCACAAATTTCGTTGTAGCTTTCTAAATGTTTTGTATCAATCTTGAGTGTATCAACCACATATTCAACTTGTGGCAAAACTTTTTCACCTTTCGGCTTTTTGAAAATTAAACCTTGGATAACTTTTGGATAAGCTAAATAAGGTTTTGGTAATTGACTAAAATGACGTGTATTCATAATAAACCTTTCTATATTTTTATAAAAAAGGGATGCGCTAGCACCCCTCTTCAAAACCTTAATGCTTAAGCACCTAACAAGCTTTGACCACAAACGCGTACAACGTTACCAGTCACACCTGTTGAACCGGTTGATGCATACCAAGCGATCGCTTCAGCGACATCTACAGGTAAACCGCCTTGATTCATTGAGTTCATACGACGACCTGCTTCACGAATCGCAAAAGGAATCGCAGCAGTCATTTGAGTTTCAATAAAACCTGGTGCAACAGCATTGATGGTAATGCCATTCTTTAATGTAGGCGCAGTGAACTTCACCAAACCAATTACACCCGCTTTGGAAACAGCATAGTTGGTTTGACCTAAGTTACCAGCGATACCACTGATAGATGATACACAAACGATACGACCATTTGCATTTAAACCATCATTAGAAAGTAAGTAATCGTTAACGCGCTCAATTGCTGATAAGTTAATGTTGATTACAAGATCCCAAAGCTCAGGCTTCATATTTGCCAAAGTTTTGTCACGAGTAATACCAGCGTTGTGAACAATCACGTCCAAACCACCCTGCTTGGCAGCAGCAGTTTTAATTTTTTCACCCGCATCCGCAGCAGTGATGTCAATTGCCAATACTGAACCACCAATTGAACCAGCAACACGCTCTAAATCAGCTTGTTGTTGTGGAACATCTAAGCAAATTACATGCGCGCCATCACGAGCAAGAACTTGTGCAATTGCCTCACCGATACCACGGCTTGCACCTGTAACTAGCGCAGTTTTACCTGCCAATGGTTTTGCCCAGTCAATATCTACAACACCTGCTTTTGAAACACGAATCACTTGACCCGATACGTAAGCTGAACGTGGAGAAATTAGGAAACGTATCGTAGATTCTAGATTCGCTTCAGCACCTTGATCAACATATACAACTTGAGCAGTAATACCTTTTTTAAACTCTTTACCAACAGATTTGACAAAACCTTCAAGTGCGCGTTGTGCAATTGCTTGTTTTACTGTTTTAGCCGTTTCAGGTGTTGTACCAACAACGATAACTCGACCCGAACTTGAAATTTGACGAGCGATTGGATTAAAGAAATCATACAACGCTTTAAGCTGTTCAGAATCCTGAATGCCAGAAGCATCGAATACAACTGCTTTAAATTTTGACTCTTTGTCATCTGCATTTAATGGACGAAGATTCAAACCTACTTTTGCAGCTGTTTGTTGCAATTCAACATTGTTTCCTACGTAACTATCCGCATGAATATTGCTAAGAACCTGAGCAATCGCAGCAGAATTTGTACTTGAAGGTGCTGCGCCAAGCAATACTGCACCATTCACAACAGGTTGAGCATTTTCAAAACGATCTAGAACTACAGGTGATGGTAAGCCTAGATTTTTTACAACAAATTTACCCAAAGGTGATTGTGTAAATGCTTGGTATTGATCGGTCATGGTTATTATCTCTCATACAAATGAATTTTTTACAAACAAGTGATTTTTGTTTGGTATATAACATAAAATCAATGTTTGATTGACTCATAGCAAATCATACTTGAGTTCATGTCTAGATGTCTTGACCTGAATGTGGTCTAAAGCGTCATTCTAGTCAATACAGCAATATTTGAAATATGCTATGGTTATATTAAGAATATCCCTATTATGCTTGGAAAAGCCTTATGAGCAAAACAACTCAAGAAAATCCAGCAGTCGAGAATTCTGCTGAAGAGAATGTGTCAAATACATCAAAAGCAACTTCGACTAGAAGTAAAAGTACGAGCACAACTCCTAAAGCAGCAAGTACGGCAACTAAAACGACTCGCACTCGTTCAACTAGTAGCCGTAGCACCAAAAGCACTGCTTCTTCTGCAACCACAAAAGCAGCTACAGCTAAAACAACCAAACCTTCTGTTCAACAGGATAAAACCATGAGCCAAAACACCGTTCGTCGTGTAGCCATTATCGGCGGTAACCGTATTCCTTTCGCTCGCTCTAACGGCGCATATTTCACAGCTTCGAACATCGACATGTTTACTGCTGCGTTAAACGGTTTGGTTGAGCGTTTCAACCTACAAGGTCAACGCTTAGGTGAAGTTGTTGCTGGTGCGGTATTAAAACACAGTCGTGACTTTAACATGACTCGTGAGTGTGTTTTAAACACTCAACTTGCTCCTGAAACTCCAGCTTGTGATCTTCAACAAGCTTGTGGTACTGGTTTGCAAGCAGCATTCCAAGTCGCAAACAAAATTGCTTTAGGTCAAATCGAAGTGGGTATCGCTGGTGGTGTTGATACAACATCTGATGCTCCAATCGCTTTCGGTGATGGTTTACGTAAAGCTTTGCTTGAACTTAACATCGCTAAAACTGGTAAAGATCGTTTAAAAGCTTTATCTAAAATCAACATTAAAGATCTTATGGATGCGCCTAAAAATGGTGAGCCACGTACTGGTTTGTCTATGGGTGATCACCAAGCAATTACTGCTCTTGAGTGGGGTATTGCACGTGAAGATCAAGACGCTTTAGCTGCTTCTTCTCACCAAAAAATGGCGAAAGCATACGAAGAAGGTTTCTTCGATGACCTAATTACACCATTCCTAGGTTTAAGCCGTGACAACAACTTACGTGCTGACTCTACAGCTGAGAAATTAGCTAAATTAAAACCTGTATTTGGTAAAGGCGAAGCTGCAACGATGACAGCGGGTAACTCTACTCCACTTACTGATGGTGCATCATGTGTACTTTTAGCCTCTGAAGAATGGGCTAAAGCAAATGGTCACGAAGTTCTTGCTTACCTAACTTTCTCTGAAACAGCTGCAGTTGATTTCGTTGGTAAGAAAGAAGGCTTATTGATGGCGCCTGCTTATGCAGTTCCGCGTATGCTTGAGCGTGCTGGTCTTAAACTTCAAGATTTCGACTACTATGAAATCCACGAAGCATTTGCATCACAAGTTCTTTCTACTTTGAAAGCATGGGAAGATGAAAAATTCTGTAAAGAGCGTTTAGGTTTAGATGCACCTTTAGGTTCGATTGATCGTAGCAAGTTAAACGTTAAAGGTTCTTCTCTAGCTGCTGGTCATCCATTCGCTGCTACTGGTGGTCGTATCATCGCAACTGCTGCGAAGATCTTAAACCAAAAAGGTTCAGGTCGTATCTTAGTTTCGATCTGTGCTGCTGGTGGTCAAGGTGTAACGGCTATTATTGAAAAATAACTGCTAGCCTGACACAAAAAGGGATTAAATCTTTGGATTTAATCCCTTTTTTATATTCTGAGCTACAAAAAATTCACTCATCTAAATTTAAACTTTCATTTACTATCGTGGTTGGCGGCATGGACGCCGCCTCGTTGGACTGCGGTAACAAGGATGTACCGTCAGTCCAACAAAAGATTTTTGTTACTTTTCATCTATGAAAAGTAAAGGTAAAGACAGCCTATCTAGTTATCGTAAATATGAAAATATATTGATTAATTCAGGCTTAAAACCAAACTATTTAGCTCTTTTAAACTTCACGTAATAATCATTCAAAATTTTGATCATTTGTTTCAACTCTTTGAGATTTTCTTCTGTATTCCCCAAACGTTCAACAAAACGTTGCGAATGAATTTCTAAATCAATTTTTTCATTTATCTGTGGGCTGATTTCAAACAACTTTGCCAAATCATCAAAGTGATCTAATTTTCGATTTGAAAAATACTCAAGGCGAAAACCCAATTCATTCAGTTTTACACCATTTAATATAGTGCCATGTTCCGTATCAAAGGCTAAAGCATGCTCTTTCAAAAACAATTGTTCTGGTGTTTCTTTTGAGCTTTTGAATAAACTAGATAACTGACTTAACATGAGTTGTTCACATCACAATATTTACTAAAGTATTTAAGCTGCAAAACAATCATGAATGCAACAACCAAATGATACAAAAAAGCACCTTCTTAAAGGTGCTTTTTCAAAGCTTATTGTCCGTACTGTTTCTTTAGATATTCAACAATTTTAGCTGATTCAAACATTTTCACACCCGTGTTCGGATCAACCAAATATGGAACCTGAATATCACGCCCCATGATTTCAACAGTCTTTTCACGCTTACCATTTGGCAATGGAATATATTTTCCTGGTTTTAACCGCAAAACCGCAGGTCCCATATCTTGCCAGCGCTCTTTCGGTACATTATGTAAAACATAAGGCAATTCTAATTCACACAATACTTCACGAACCAAACGTGTATATGGACTCGCCTCAAAGCTCCACAGCTCTAAAAGCTGTTCTGGCGCTGGACGATGAGTAATTTTCTTATTAATCCAAACACCACGAGCTGCATTTGCAACAGTAGCCAAAGTCGAAACATACGGTAATTTAGGATAATGACTATATTTTTTTGGAGTTTGCCCCGTTTTTCCATAATGCTTAAATAAATGATGAATAATGTCTTGTGATTCGTATAACTGATCACCTGTATTTTCATCAATTAAAAATGGAAACTGCTTTTTTCCACCTTTTTGCTTTACGATTTGACGGTATTTTTCGCCGCCTTTAGGACATGGATAGATTTCAACATCCAAATTCAGAAGCGTAATGACTTCACGAACACGTCGACAAAATGGTGAACCTTCAAATTCATATAGCTTGATTGGTTTTTCAGGCTGATTCGGAAATGGTGTTCCTGACACACCACGCCCACCTTCGATAAGTGTTGCAGCTACTGATTGTAAAACTTTAAATTGATGGCTCACCATTTTAAGCATACTTTTATCCTTTTAGCAGTCGACTAATTTTTCTTTGGCAATCACAATTCCATTGTTATCTGCATAGATATAATCACCAGAATTGATTGTTACACCACCAAAATACAGCGTACTGTCAACCTCACCAATGCCTTTACGATTACTTTTTTGAGGGATTGCTGCCAATGCATGAACACCCAAATCAAGTTCTGCGAGTGCATCTACATCGCGCACACAACCATAAATCACCACACCATTCCACTTATTCTTTACGGCAGACTCAGCGATCATATCTCCCATCAACGCACAACGCATTGAAGCTCCTCCATCTACAACGAGCACTTTACCAGTACCCTCTGTTGCCAATAGCTCTTTCACTCTTGAGTTATCTTCAAAGCATTTAACCGTAACAACTTCACCACCAAAACTTTTACGTGCTCCATAACTTTTAAAGAATTTACCATCTAAAGAAGGAATCACCACTTGTAAGTTCTTTTCAGGATTATCATCTAACAAATCGCACGTTACAAAAGGTACAGTTGTCATTTAAGCTCTCCATTATTGGGTTTGTTGTATCGCTAAATTATCATACAGTTTAAATACAGCGGACTGTGTTCGTGCTGCAACCACCATAGTATGCGCCAATTGTTCGGCTGTTACAGGCTTAAATTTAAACGGCTTCGTCCATTTTTTTTCGATCAGTTTAAAAGCCGTCTGTGCCATATCTTCTAACAATCGTACATCACTACGTTTTCCGATCAAAAGTGAAGGTTGAAATATCGAAAGCTTAAAAATTGACAGACTTTTTAAATAATCTTCTAATTCACCTTTGACTTTATTATAAAAAACAGGTGAATTTGCGTTCGCACCTAAGGCACTTACAATCAAAAAATGAATATTTTTATCTTGAATTAAATCTGCAAAATGCGCATTGATCTCATAGTCAATTGCATAAAAAGCCTCTTTAGATCCTGCCTTTTTGATCGTGCTCCCCAAACAACTAAATGCGTGCGTATATGTATTCACATCTTCATCATTCAACAACAAGAAATCTTCAATCACTAGTTGATTAACTTTACTATAACTATCTAATGTATCTAATTTTTTCCTAACAACAACCGTTATAGTTTCAAAACTATCTGACTGCTGCAACTCACTGACCAATGCCTGACCAACCAAGCCAGTTGCGCCAATAATAATTGCTTTTTTATCTGCTTTGCTCATTTATAGTTCTTCCGATTGATCATTGAGATTAATGTAACGTTTTCTTTTAAGATTATCACCTGTTAAATGCACTTAAAAACATGACAAGACTTGACTTCACGGCATAGTTTCCTCAAAATATGGCACTTGTTTACGGGCTGGTGAATGTTGCTAATATTGTATTGGTTTTAACTTCAGCCCGCCCAGACCAACTTATTTTCAAGGAGTGCACGAGTGGCAAACTCTGCTCAAGCTAAAAAACGTGCTCGTCAAAACGTTAAAGCACGTAAACACAACGCAAGCTTGCGTTCTATGGTTCGTACTTACATCAAGCGTACAGTAAACGCGATCGCTGCTGGTGATTATGCTGTTGCTTCAGAAGCTTATAAAACAGCTGTTCCTGTAATCGACCGTATGGCTGATAAAGGCATCATCCACAAAAACAAAGCTGCTCGTCACAAGAGCCGCTTAAATGCTCAAATTAAAGCATTAGCTAACTAATTTGCTGCATATAAAAAAGTCCGAATTATCGGACTTTTTTATTGTTTTAATTTTAGTAAAAATAGCTGATTAAGTGTCTAAGCTTAAATTTATTATCCTCGAACATAAGGTTTTAAAGCAGTCCCCTCACTTTCTACAATTTTCATTAACTTTTGACAAAAACTATAACTCTCTTCCAATAGACCTAGATCATGTGCGCGCGCATTACTTCGTGTAAATTGTTCCCTGTATTCTTCATAACGTTCAATTAGATATTCCTCATCCAAGCTCAATGCAAACATCATTAGCTCAAAACGAAAATCCATATCAATCATCAAACCAGCAGGCATATCACCATATGCCCAAGCCTGTAATGCATCTAACTTACCTTGGCCCAAATGGAAAAAAATAAAATTAATATACGCATCTAAATTTTTAAGAAAATCCTGAATATCCGAAACAGTATCCCAACGTCCAATCAAAGAAAAACATAAATCTGAGCGCCCTTTATCTTCTGAATAATGATAAATATCCATAGAGCGTAAACGAAAGATCAAGCGTTCAGATAACTGTTCCTGTAAATACTGCGAAATAAAACGATCTGTAAAGTCCATAGCAAAAGATAGCATTGGACTGACCGTTAGCTTTCTAAGCACCATTTTTAATTGATAAAAAACACCAATCTGTTTTTGTGTTAATAAAAAACAACGATACCCTGTATCCAATGCTAATTCAGGTCGCCCAATATTACCCCAATTAGAAATGTAATCATGCGCGATATTAAAAACATCGAGTTTTAGATCTTTAGTGTATGTCTGCTGCTCAAACCACTGACACATGAATTGTTCAGCAGCAGCCATATTATGCGGGATTTGAAAATCAGGCATTTGCCAAGCTGCAACTGTCTCTGTTTGTTCAAGTTTTAGACTTTGCACATCTAATGGTTCTAATAAATAAGGTTGTAGCATATGCTCTACAGCATTTTCAGGTGACTGCAATTCACCAATTGCCCAAATATTAAAATTAGGCTCATAAAACCCTACACCAGTTTCATGTACTGCCTCATAAAAAACACGATATATCGCATCGTTTTGAGTCGTATCCAACATAAACCCATCGATCGGCATAATCGCACATAAGTTCTCGGAAAATTGTTGCTGAACATGATCCAACCATTGTTGAACTTGTACTGAAAAAAAACATTGATATTGGGGATCACTAATCTTATCAGCAACATAATCCAACCATCTGAGCAATGTTCTGCCATGACTCGGCGTATGGCAATATTGTTGATGCAATTCAAATACCACTTGATAAGAATCATCTTCTGCAGGAACTTTACCCGTAAATATTTCAGGTTCCCACAAATAAATCATGTTTGATGACATGTTTTTATCCAGTTATGTGTCTAATTTATCTTTTTTATTGATACATAATGACGAATTTTTTGTTTTTTTAAAAGTAATTTTTTAATTTTATAAGCAGAGTCTATTCATACTTAAATAGACCCTGCTTGCAACTATGATTCATCCTAAGATGGATAAAAAACTTCTATTTTTTTAATCCATCTTTTCTTAACAACGGTTCCGCTAACACTAAATTTTTTGCAGTTAACTCTGCAAGTATTAAGCTATTGTTGACCAATGGAATCGTCCACTTTTGATTGCTACCTCCCGTACAAGCATAGCGAATCAGACGTGCTCGATTATTAGTCAAATAACCACCTTCCAAATCGAAACATTGGTTGGATTGTTTGATGGCCTGTGCAGTAGGATCAACCGTCCAAATCTGATTTGCTAAATTACCGCATGGCAATAAATTAACAACATTACCCGCACTAGTAGTTAAACATTGGCCTATATATTTCTTATTATGAATTTTGCCATTGGCATCATAGATCCATTTTTCAGAATCATCCCCTGAACAGCCAACTGCACCACTTATATAAGTATTTAAGACGCCACTTTCTAATTGCTCAGCTTTAAGGCAATGGGTTCTATTCATCAATGGAGTCGCAGAACCGAGTTCTAAATCATTGGTTAAGCCAAGTTTCTCAACAAATGCATTGAAGGCCTGTACAGCTTCAGGTTCAGTCTTATGCAAGTCTGAAGAATAAACATTCATCCAGCGATTCAAGCGATACATTTTTTCTTGCTGCTGATTATAACGAAGCATTTCCTTCTGAGCGTCAGCAGACAATTGCCCTATAAATGATTGATAGGTTTCTAGCAATAACTTTGACTCAGCCGAAAGCGTCATCACCACTCGACCTTTATTGGCAAGCAAAGCCTGTTCAAGTCGTGGTAACTCAATTGCCCTAAGCGCCGAATAACCAGCTTGTTTGCCAATTTCCACATACGGATCTGATACTACCTCATATGCGGGTATTGTAATACTTGATAGTAGTGTTGCATCTTCATTTGCTTTTCTACAATACAAATTCACAGTTTGAGGTGCATCAACTTGTGCAAGATTAATGTGGAATTTATTTGCATTACTTCCAGCATTTACGCGCTGTGGCGCTAAAGCTATATTCTGAGAACTTTTAGGAAATTGAATATTAAGCCAACAATTTGCCGACTTAGCATTTGTATCAACTTCTGATAAGTTAAATACATTTCCCCAATTACCTTTAGCCGCAGGATAAATCAATCCGACCTGATTGACTGGATCATACCCCCCCCTAAGATCGTATAAACAGGAACACCAAACAACCGTGGTTTCAAATAGTTCCCATCCTTGCTGTTATACCAAACATTTTTCGAAGAAGGCACTTTGGGCTGTGATACTTCCATTTGTCGAGTTATCGTATTCCATTTTTTATAACCTGTTGGAGAAGACTCATCCCAAACATGACGATCAAAAGCAGGTTGAATCTTTGAATAGGTACTATAACCAGTATAGTGCGTATATTTTGAGATACTGCTTGCACTACCACCACCTGACATTGCATCCCAACCATAAGCATATTGATTCAAGAAGTTAGGTACACCATTTTTACCATCAGATAATTTAGTCGACGTCCAATTTAAATTACCACGCATCTTATTTCGAAAAGCAATATATCCCCAACCACTGTCCGCATGATGCGCTGCCCAAAACATATTGTCTCCTACAGAACCCGGATAATGCCCCAAGCCATAGTGATGTCCAATTTCATGACTAAATTCGTTACCAATCGAATCAATCAAAGTCAGCATACCGTTTCCGCCACTCAAACCGTGTGTGACATCACCATTGCTATATTTACCACGAGCATGGTGAGCAACAACGCTTTGCGTAAGTTGTGGTTGTTCTTGGCTTGCCATGGATGCACTGGTAATCCCCCAGTTAGCGAGATTAATACCAACACCAAAAGTAGATTTTGCTGTATTTTCACGCATATCACCACTATACACGTCACCCGTAGTGTCGCTAGCTGCATCGTAAATAACGCCACTAGCAACCATTACTTTATCTAGCTTTAAATCATCATACTTCGCGACCACCATACGTGCAGCTGGAATCGTTTGAAAATAGTCCGTCCCCGCTTTTGCAGGTTCTAATAACATATAGTGACCTGTTGATTTAGGTGGCTCAGTGAGTAATCCCAGTCGAATGTTATGAAGCACCAATTCACCAGGTACAGCAAAATCAATATTTTCTGCTGGCAAATCACCAGCACGATTATTCGCAGGATCTATAATTCGGATGTTTAAACCTGCTCGAATTTCATCCCAGTTTAATGCTGCACTCCATGCTCGTTTTGAATAGCTTACCTTTGGGCGGCCATCGGCGTTAGATTGATCTGATGCTGGAATTCGTGTCGGCTCAATTAAATCTATCGTTCTTAAACGTTTCTGACCATCATAAATCTCTGCTTGTAAAGCTTGAATGTCACCCATATCAGCGAGAGGTGTAACCAATAAAAGAGCTTCTTTTTCAGCCGTAAGTCTCGGCATCCAATCTTTTTCATTGTTTTTTGGATTCACCACATGACTTTGTGCAAATTGCACCATCGCCATGAAATCTCCATTTAAATCATTTCTTAATACGCGTGTTTGTTCAGATTTATCATAATCGTAGAACCCAATAATAGAATCATCGACCACATCTTTCGTTGGTTCAGGGTATTTATTTATAACAGGAGGTATGGTGGTATTTTCACTTTTATTTTTGTCACCTGCGTCCCCTCCACCTCCACCACAGGCAAATAAAGTAGCAGGCAGCAGACAAACAGCTAAATACTTTAGGCGTAATTGCATCACATTTCCCCAAATATAAACACGATAACTTATCGTTAAAAACAAATTATGTGATTTATTTAATTTATAAAAATCATATAGTTACAACAATACAACCTAAAACAAACCACAGGGGAAATTTAATAAAAACTAAGGAAAACTAATTTCTAAAATGATAGTTTTATTGATTATGAAGGATCATGAAAATGCTTAATCAGCAACTCTTCTCTCTGACCACGCCAAATCCATTTAAGTTTGCTATTTGCGAAATCTTCCCCTTCAAACCACACGAATAAACCTTCCATCATATCTGGCCAATCCGCTTGCTCAATTTGGTTCTTGCCTGAGATTACTGCAATAATCGCTGCAAGTATGGTGTCATGACTGACGGCTAAACTTAAACCATGCTGATGTGTAGGATGAGTGTGATATAGCAACTCCAACACATCAAAAACACCTGTGATTGGGTGCTTCATGCCAGGCAAGGCGTTATTCACAAAGCTATTGATAAAACCTAATGCCCCTTGTTTACGAAAATAAGGAGCTGCTTGCTGTATATCAAGCACAAAACTACCTGGTTCGACTAATAAACGCTGCTCAACGATCTCTATCGTATGAGTATTTACTAACTTATGAACTACATCTGCCCCTTCGATCATCAAAGCAGCTGTATCCACGCATCGTTGAATAGGACTTGAGATGCAATGTTGAATCGCTCGATCCGTATTCTTAATTAAATATTGCCCCCAAGCATAGGCAAGTTCACGCCCTTGTTCAGTCAATTGCAAATCGTAGCCAGCCAAACCCTTCCCATTCACCAATTCACGCAAAGAATGACGCGTAAATAGCGTTACAGGCGTCGAAGCTTCTGGAAGTAAATCAATCGCTTCAAACATGCTTTTGGGTAATAAGTGCAAGGCCATATTCAATCGTTTAAATGAGAACTTAACTCACTATACCATGAGCAGCATAACACTCAATCTAAAATACCTGACAGGCGCAATGCATCATAAGCAATTGTTTTATAGTCTTGATCTCTAAATGCAATGAAGCCATTGTTTAATACTGTTTCACGCTGATTGTATTGAAATGGTTTTCCTTCTAATGTCATCAAACCACCTCCAATACTTTCCAAAAATGCTTGTCCTGAACTGGTATCCCATTCTGAGGTTGGATGAAATCGTGGATATATATCAATCTCACCTTCAAGCATCATACAAAATTTATAGGCACTGCCAGCTTCACGTCGCGTAACTTCTCGGTGCTGTAAAATCGGTTCAATAAAATTTTTATATTTAGGGTTTTTGCTATTGTGACTCAAACCGATTTGTACGGGTGTCGTTAATGAATGTGATTCCACCTGATACTGAAACCATTCTTGTTTACTAAAACTATACTTATAGGGTAATTGTGATCGATAGCCGATATACATGACTTGTTCACATGGCACTGCAATAATAGCAAATGTCGTTTCATGGTTTTCAATCAAACTTAAATTGATCGTAAACTCATCACGTTCATGAATAAACTCTTTTGTCCCATCCAGTGGATCAAGCATCCAACAGCGTCCCCAGTCTTTACGTGCTGAGTAATCGCTTTCTTCTGATAATACTGGCAAATCAGGCGTTAGTTCGGCAAGTTTCTTGATTATAAAACGATTTACCTTTAAATCAGCTTGTGTCACTGGTGAATCATCTATTTTTTCCTGAATATTAAACTCACCACCCGCACAATAATTTTGATATTCTTCCAGTAATATTTGACTAGCCTGCGCCATAACCGGGACAAGTTGCAAAATAAAGTTGTCTTGTGTGGCAAGCGTTTTAACAAACATAGATTAACCTTATGTCATATTCAGATTTACAACAGCCAATCATCATGTTTGACATGGATGGCACATTACTTGATTTAGCTTTTGATGATTTTATCTGGAACGATTGTTTGCCTGAACGACATGCGCAAGTCCATCAATGTAGTCTGGCACAAAGTCAACAAACACTATTTCAATTTTACCAACAGCATAAGCATACACTATCTTGGTATTCTTCGGCGTACTGGACGACCAAAGTTGGTGTCGACACGTTGCAACTACAGTATGAACATCAAGAAAAAATTAAAGCACGTTCTGGTTGCCATGAGTTATTAGAACAGCTCAATGCTCAAGGCTATCGTTGTTGGCTTTTAACCAATGCAGATCAAGCTGGTTTACAACTGAAACTTGAAAATGTAGCACTGAGCCCTTATTTTGAAGTGATGATCAGTAGTGAAGAATTGGGTTTTGCAAAAGAAGATGTCAATTTCTGGAAAGCCCTACAACAGCGACACGCATTTGATCCAGTAAATGCCGTCTTTGTTGATGATACAGTTGCTGTATTAAGAGGTGCTGAGAAATTTGGAATCACAAAGTTATATAGCATTTTACAACCTTCGAGCAGTAAACCCGCTCGCATCGCGACAGAACTAGAATATCTTGCTCTCGATCATCTCACAGAACTCCTTGATTATCTTGAACCCGACACACAGGTAACAGATGCCAAAACAGCATGAAGCAGAAAGCATGGATGCCATGCGAATTGATAAATGGCTTTGGGCAGCACGTTTTTTTAAAACACGCTCTATCGCCAAAGCAGCTATCGAAGGTGGTAAGGTACATCACAATAATGAACGCGTAAAAGTTTCTCGCGATGTACGTATTGGCATGCAGCTTACCATCCAGCAAGGTTTTGATAAAAAAACCGTAGTAGTCAAAGCACTTTCGTCCGTTCGTGGTGGAGCCCCAATCGCACAACAGCTTTATGAAGAAACAACAGAAAGTATTGAGCGCCGAGAGTTGCATGCATCACAGCGAAAGCTGCATAATCTAGCGCGACCAGATCACCGACCAAGTAAAAAAGATCGTCGTGATATCAATCGTTTTAAACATGAAAATGCTCAATCATGGTCTTATCATGATGAATAAGATGGGATTGAGATTTTCTCAATTTGGGCGCGTCATTTTGTGTCGTACTGACATAGATCAGATGTGGAATTAATAACGAGAATCTGCCACTATACCCAAGTCCCAACAAGTTGAGATTCAGTACATCCACTTGGGTTAGTCGTTAAGAATATAAAGTTTTGAGGTTTTGAGATGGATGATAATAAAAGTAAAGCGTTACAAGCCGCTTTAAGCCAAATTGAAAAACAATTTGGTAAAAACACAGTGATGCGCTTAGGTGATAATACCGTACAAGCAGTTGAAGCTGTATCAACGGGTTCTCTAACACTTGATATTGCGCTTGGTATTGGTGGTTTACCCAAAGGGCGTATCATCGAAATCTATGGACCAGAATCTTCTGGTAAAACCACAATGACTTTGCAAGCCATTGCTCAATGCCAAAAAACTGGTGGTACATGTGCATTTATCGATGCAGAGCATGCCTTAGACCCTGAATATGCACGTAAATTAGGCGTAGATATTGACAACTTGTTGGTTTCACAACCTGACAACGGTGAACAAGCATTAGAGATTGCGGATATGCTGGTTCGTTCTGGCGCAATTGATCTTATCGTTGTCGACTCCGTTGCAGCCCTCACCCCTAAAGCGGAAATTGAAGGCGAAATGGGCGATTCACATATGGGCTTACAAGCACGTTTGATGAGTCAGGCATTGCGTAAAATCACTGGTAATGCGAAGCGCTCAAACTGTATGGTGATCTTCATTAACCAAATCCGTATGAAGATTGGCGTTATGTTTGGTAGCCCTGAAACAACGACTGGTGGTAATGCACTTAAATTCTATGCATCTGTACGCTTAGACATCCGCCGTATCGGTGCAGTGAAAGAAGGTGATGAAATCACCGGTAATGAAACTCGCGTTAAAGTTGTTAAAAATAAAATGGCACCGCCTTTCAAAGAAGCAGTGTTCCAAATCATGTATGGTAAAGGTACAAATCAACTAGGTGAACTGGTTGATCTCGCAGTTCAACAAGATATCGTTCAAAAAGCAGGTGCTTGGTACTCTTATCAAGGCAATAAAATCGGTCAAGGTAAGAATAATGTCATCCGCCATTTTGAAGAAAACCCACAAATGGCACAAGAAATTGAAAAGCTTATTCGTGAACAGCTTCTAACAAAGAACAGCAACGAAGCCGCAGCAGTGGAAGAAGATGAGCTAGATCTCCTAGAAAGCTAAACTAGACGCCCTTCGGGGCGTTTTCTTTTCGTCTATCATTTAAACCCAAGGTAATCTGCCTCAGAATAAATCACGAGTAGCCGTAAATAAATCACCATTGAATTAATAGCCATGTTTAGCACGACAAAAAATGACAAACCGAAAACACTCACAGGTCAAAGACTCAGGTCATATGCCTTTGCATTATTGACACGTCGAGATTACTCACAAGCAGAATTAACCGAAAAGCTAAATCAATATGCAATTGATCCAAATGAAGTTGCAATTTTAGTAACAGAGCTAGCAGAAAAAAATTATCAGAGTGATCAACGTGTCGCAGCTTTAACCCTATCAAGCCAAATTCGTAAAGGAAAAGGCTTACAACGCATTAAACAAGCACTTAAGGCGAAACAGCTAGATGCAGAATTAATAGCAGAAGAACTTGAAGAAGTGGATTGGCTAGATCAAGCCTACCAACTTAAAGTAAAAAAATTTGGTGAAGACGTTACAAAAGACCCAAAACTCAAAGCAAAACAAATTCGATTTTTACAATATCGCGGTTTTGATATGGGGGTAATTTTAAAAGCAATTGCTCGAACGAGCGAAGAAGAATAAATAATTGGTGGCAACCCTACTAGCAAGATTTCGGCACATCATAGTTCTACTACCGTTGCTACCTTCCGGTCCTGGCGGGGTTCATAGAGTACAATTGCGAAGCTACCAGCAGGGCTACCATTGCCTGACAAAGTATAGAGATTTTTATTTGAGTTGCAAGACTTGTCTCTGTTTTTCAGTGATTTTTCCGTTCAACTGCCTAATTACTCAACAATAAGTTAAAGCTTTCATTTAGTAAGCTTTAATAATGTACAAAGATTAAACAACAACCAAGCAATTCTCTTCAAAAGTGCTTGAAGATTGTAAATGCTTATTGCATTTAAATGAGTTGCTGTTTTAATGACTAAATCAAAATGCATATTTGCTGTGTGCTAGTCTGTAAAAAGTGGAGACTGATTCGCTCACAGCTTTAATTTTCAACTGAATGGATAGATTTTCATGCTAAAAAAGCATTCTGTACTCTTTGTTGCGTTACTCAGCAGTGCATATGTATATGCCAATATTCCAATTGAATCTCGTGCACTTAGCCAGCAGACTGCCAGCAGCAGTAATACCACAAATGTCGGCTCTAATTTAAACTGGGAGCTCATCCAAAAAAATCAACGTCTCGAAGAAGAAGTACGTAAATTACGTGGTCAATTAGAAGAGCATGACAACGCGATTGAGCAATTAAAAAAGGAACTTACCAACCGCTATACCGATTTAGATCAACGCTTAGAGCTACTGTCTCAGAAAATTGATCCACCAGAAGAAAATACTGAAGAGCCAATTGATGCTTCACAGCCACTTTCAAATAATACAGCTACGACAGCACAATCGCAGCCAAGCCCCGCTGCATCCAATATGAATGTAAACAACCAAATCGAGCTAGAGAAAGCTGCGTACACTGTCGCGTTAGATGCCTATAAACAAGGCGGTGCAAAACAAGCTATCCAACCGATGCAGAACTTTATCAAAAACCACCCAAATGGGATTTATATCGGTAATGCATACTTCTGGCTTGCAGAATTTTATCTCGCAGTAGAACCCGTAAATTACACAGCAGCAAAACAAAATTACACGACTGTTGTGAATCAATACCCAAACTCAGCTCGCGCATCTCGTGCCTTATATCAGCTCTACAGCATTGCAAAGGAAGTCGATAAAAATACAGCGCAAGCTAACCAATATAGAACCAAGCTACTAGCTCAATACCCTCAATCTGAAGAAGCAAAATTTATTCAGAAAAAATAAAAACTCGAGCACTGTCCCGTCCTGAAATAGATTGACAGTATTTCATTTAAAACCGAGTTAAGCAATTAGCTCGGTTTTCGCTTTCTCATACATCTGATTAGGAGTAATCATATTTAAACTTAAATGCGGTCTGTAGCAGTTATAAATCACTATAGATTCCGAAATTAAATGGTCTAACTCCTTCATCGTTTTACATCGTGTAGTTAAGAACTCCTGTTTGAGTATGCCATTGATTCGCTCTGCTAAAGCATTTTGGTAACAGTCTCCTCCATCTGTCATCGAGGGACTTATACCGTAATGCTGTAGTGCCGATTGATATAATTCAGAGCAATATTGAGAACCTCTATCTAAATGATGAATCAGAGTTGTTGCTCTATCTTTTATAGACTTCATTGCCATATGTAAGGCTTGTACAACATTCTCTGCCCGCATATCACTTGATAACTTATAACCTTTAATTTGTCGGGTATAGGCATCTGTCACAAGTGATAGATAATGCACACCCTCTGCACTTTCAACATAGGTAATATCACTAACAAAGACTTCATTTGCCCGTATTGGAGAATAATCCTTTAATAAATTAGGATGTTTCTTCATCCAGTGTTTGCTATCTGTAGTTTTGGTATAGCGACGTTTAGGGCGTATCAATAAATCATTCTCTTTTAATACCTTAAATAACTGATCTCGACCAAACTTCAGTCCTTGTTCTAGCAATTTTGGTTTGATCAGCCAATAGAGTTTACGCGTACCGATACTTGGCATCAAATAACGATACTCCATAACCAATTCAAGTACTTGCTGAGTTTCCTGAGCTTTGATTTGAGCACGTTTTTCTGATTGATAGTAAGCCTGTCGGGTGATTCCTATCCACTCACAATAACGTGAGACATTTAGTCTTCTTTGGGCTTGCCAATCTTTGAAACGTGCTCGGTATACTTTTTTCCAAGATCACTCCCACATTCTTTGTCTATGTGATAAATCACATCTTGGATAAATTCAGTTTTTAGCTTTTCTGCGGCTAATTGTTTTTCCAACTGGCGAATGCGTTGTTGAGGGGTGAGTTGGCGTTTTGAAGTGGAAGGCATAGCTTTAGAAGTCCAATCTTGTTGTCCGTACTTACGTAACCATGTAAGCACAGTTGATCTTCCTTGAATACCATATTTTGCTTGAGCTTGTTTATAAGTGATTTGCCCTTTTTCTACCTCATGGACAATCAGCATTTTAAAGGCAAAACTGTAATCTCGTTGTGTTCGTTTAACTCGTTGTTCTTTTTCATATTCCATAAAATAAGCCTCTTAAGGGGTAAACTTATTTCAGGACGGGACACACAGTAGTTATAAAAAAGCCAGTTCATTGAACCGGCTTTTTTATCGCGATCAAATAAAGCTTACTTGATGTCGGCTTGAGATTTTAAATATGCCGTGTAGTCTTCTAGAACCTGCTGACCACGAAATTGTTGATACAACTGTTTTAATTCCAACAACTCTTTTTCTGGCAAGCTACTCGCCACACTACTGTCTACATTTGAAACAGCAACGATAACGAGTTCATTTGGCAATTTCGCCGTTGTTGCAGACCACATCCCTTCCTTACTTGGCGCAGGAATGCTAAATGCAGCACGTTCAATCGCACGCTTTAAACCATGTGAGCGAGCAAAAGTACCTGCATTCTCAAAATTGACTTGTGACTTCGCAACAACTTGTGCAGCAGGCTGAGTTTTGAAATCAGCAAGGATAGATGCCATTTTTGCCTGAGCAGCTTTATAGGCTTTCTGTTCTACTACCTTCGCTTTAACTTCAGTAGTCACTTCAGATAATGGTTTAATTCCTGCTGAGTGATAATCACGAACTTTAATCCAGATTGAATCACCATTCGCCAATTGAATATTTGATGATGCGTTACGATCACCATTTTTCACATCATCACTGAATAGTTTCACTTTAACATTCAAATCACTCAAGATAGGATGTTGTGTTGCCAAAGTAATCGCTTTTGCAGATTCAACACGTGCAGCTTTGACTTCTTGTGCAACAACCTCTAGTGAATCACTCCCCACAACCATTTCGTTTAAGTTGTTGACCGTATCACTAAACAGATTTGCGGCTTTAGTTTTCTCAACTTCAGCAGTTAGACGTGCTTTTTCTGATTCAAATGACGGAATATTTACTGTTGGTACCTGCACTTCAATAATGTGATAACCATACTGCGTTTTTACAGGCTTAGAAACCTGACCATTTTTTAAAGTGTTTACAGCATTATCAAAATCAGCAGAGAAAGCTCCAGGCGCATAAGCACTTACCAAACCACCTTGATTTTTAGAACTCGGATCTTCCGAATATTGGCTTGCAGCTTGAGCAAATGTCATACCCGATTGAATTTTCGCGTAAACATCATTAATCAATTTCTGTGCTGCAGCATCATCACGCTCATCCGTCGTTACTAAGATATGCTTCACTTCACGCTTCACACTTTGCTGCTGTTTTTCTACAAACGCTGCATAAGCCTGTTGTAAGTCTGCATCAGTAACAGCTAAATTAGCTTGTTCTAATAATGCTGGGCTTAAAACCACATAATCCACATCAACACTTGCAACTTGCTTGAATTCATTTTTATGCTTGTTGTAGTAGTCAGTGATTTCTTGAGTTGATGCTGTAACACCCTTTTTATAATCATCTAGCTTGATGCTTGCCAAGTGCAATGTACGTTGCTCTGTTTGCAAATTAGCAAGTTGCTGTAAATCAGACTTGCTTACCAATGCATTGTCCATCAGACTCGATGAGATCATTTTAAGAGCATGATCTTGACGCAAACTCGAGATGAGTGCCTGATTCGTTAAACCAACTGAGCGTAGATAGTTCTCATAAAGCTGTTGCGAGAATTGTCCATTTTGCTGAAAGCTTGGTTGCTGCGCCAACATCTGTTCAAGTTGTGCATCACTCAAAGAGATACCCAGTTTTTCAGCCTGCTGAGACAATAAGCTACGTGCCACAAGTGCATCCATCGCTCTTTCTTGAATCGCTGACAGATTCAACAATGACTCATCGCCTTGAACCAAGGCCAAATATTGATCTTTATAATTCTTGATTGCACTTTCTAATTCTTTATTAGAAATATCTTGACCATTTACCGATTTGGCAACATCTGCTTTATTGCCACCGCTAAAATATCCTTCAATACCGACAAGAGCTAAAGGGGTCAAAAACAAAACTAACAGGACTTTGCCAAGCCAACCTTTAATGACCGTACGAAATGATTCCATAAATATTCCAATATTTAATTTCGGGGCAATTTTAACTTAAAAAACAAAGTGAATGAATGCCGAATGAAGATCAAATTAACTTTTTCATTGGATAAATAAAAAACGCACCCAAAATGGTGCGTTTATTGATTTAGAAAGATTACGCAACCGAATCTTTTAAACCCTTACCAGCTTTAAAGCTAGGTACTTTGCTTGCTTTGATTTGAAGCTCTTCACCAGTTTTAGGATTACGACCAGTACGTGCAGCACGTTCTTTTACGCTAAAAGTACCAAAACCAACTAAAGTAACCGTATCACCCTTTTTAAGTGCTTCAGTGATTGATGCAATTGTCGCATCGAGTGCTTTACCAGCATCCGACTTAGACACTCCCCCTTTTTCAGCAATCGCATCAATTAATTCTGATTTATTCATGATAAAAAATATCCTCTTAATATCGTTTGTTAAGATCCAAGGCTATAGTTTAAAAGGCCATGCAGCCTTTATAGCAATGCTTTAGGGGAGAACGCAATACTAGAAAGGCTTTTTTAATTAAAATAAATACCGAAATACGACATAAACGGACGAGTTACTTGCAATTTTTTTACTTTTTATTCAATTTAGCCTTCAATTGATCATTTTCTTCAATTAAAGCGTCCACCTTAATGTGAAGCTGTACTAACAGTTGTTCGATATGTTGAAGATCTTTTGGTGTCACCAAACCAATACGATTCAGCGAGTGATTTACACCACTATCTAAAATCTTTTCGACCTTATCTTTGGTATCTGTTACCGACTCTTTTGCTTTCTCGGTTACCTTACCGACAGTATTATCTGCAAAATCGACAGTTTTAGACTCAAGCTCCTCACCCACCTTGACTAAAGAGTCGAATAATTTGTTGCCCTCTTCTTCTGCACGCGAAAAAGCGCCTAAACCAGCTAGCCAGATCTGTTGTGTATACTTTTTAAAATCGAGCGCAGATTTCTTAGAACTCTTTGATTTTGACTTAGTTTTTGCTTCAGTATCTTCACTAGCATTGTCTATATTTGTATTATCCATGAACCATCACTCCTAAGCTCGTTACAAACAGCATGTCGTATTTAACCATAAAAATGTTTTTATAATATCAAAGTTAGGACTTGATCGTTTTAAAAAACTGTTCTACAAAGCAATATAGTCATGTAAATTATTTTTAACAATTGGGTAAGGATACTCAAGATTTACTAGACTTGATGTTTTGTTATTTATTTTTTGGCAAGGAAAAAGAGATTTATGATTGATACGCAACAAAGACATAAACATCCGCATTTGTTGCTAAACATTGTCATCATTGTTTTAGAAACTTTTTTTTCCTTCATCTTGACGCATGATGCTGGGCTACGTTTGCAAGCCAAAAAGCTAATTGATGATAAAATTACTATTCGAATTAACAGCTATATTCCTTTCTTTGACTTTTACATTCAGTTCACGGAAAAAGGTTTACTGTTTGACATGAAAGCCTTGGATCGAAAAATTGACCTTGAAATCAATTGCACGCTGATCGATTTGATTAAAATTTTTGTTCTAAATAATCAAAAAAGTATTTCTAATCTTCGTATTTTAGGAGATTCGACTTTAGCCGAACAATTCACAGATCTCATTCCTCACTTTACCTTATCTAGTATCTTGGTGAACTGGAGACAATGGTTTAATGCATTTGATGATGATGCTGACACCATCGCATCCCAACATCGAATCGCTCCTCTTTTGGAAAAAATCGATCAACAACGCTCTGAAATCAACACGTTATTGGTTGAGGTAAAACAATACCAAAATCGCATTCATCGACTTCAAAAACGTCAACGTATGATCAATATTGCTTTTGTGACACTAAGCTTTATTTTAGTTGCCATTTTTGTATATAATATGTGGATACAATAATTCCAAAATATTTTACTTTTCACACGCATAATGGCAATTAAAAAACTTGACTATTTTAGTCGGAATTCATAAAATTTAGACATCTAGTCTATTCATGTGTATCGAATCATGCGCCTAACAACTCGCGGTCGTTACGCAGTGACTGCTCTACTTGATTTAGCTTTGCAGCCAACTGAACAAACGATCACGCTTGCGGAAATAGCAGCACGCCAATCCATCTCAGTCGCTTATTTAGAGCAGTTATTCGCAAAACTTAAGCGTCACGGGTTAGTTTCAAGCGTTCGCGGTGCAAATGGTGGATATCACCTTGCACGCAATGCAAGTGAAATTACTGTGCTAGAAATCATTGAAGCCGTAAATGAAACTGTCGATGCAACGCGTTGTGACCATAAAGGTAACTGCCAAAATGGTGCAATGTGTTTAACGCATGACTTATGGCAAGACCTCTCCCACCATATTGCCGATTATCTTGCGAAAATCACTCTTGCTGACCTGATTGCGCGTGACAATGTTCAAACTGTTGCGTTACGTCAGAACTCACCAAGTTTAGATTCAGCCCTTCTATCGGTTACAGGTATTTGACATGAAACGTCCAATTTATCTAGATTACGCAGCAACCACTCCTGTACTGCCTGAAGTTGCAGAACGTATGATGGAATGTTTAACGTTCGAAGGGACTTTTGGTAACCCTGCGTCGCGCTCACATGCATATGGCTGGCAAGCTGAAGAAAAAGCAGAATATGCGCGTGAACAAGTTGCAAATCTTATCAAAGCAGATCCTCGTGAGATCGTTTGGACTTCGGGTGCGACTGAATCGGATAACCTAGCATTAAAAGGTATTGCTCAATTCTACGGTTCTAAAGGCAAACACATCATTACAAGTAAAATCGAACACAAAGCAGTGTTAGATACTTGCCGTGAACTTGAAGAACAAGGCTTTGAGATTACTTATTTAGAGCCAGAACCACGTACTGGTTTAATTACCCCAGAAATAGTTCAAGCGGCTTTACGTCCAGATACTATCCTTGTATCACTAATGATGGTGAACAACGAAATTGGCACAGTAACAGATGTTGCTGCAATCGGTGAACTCACCCGCGCAAACAAGACCTTCTTCCATGTCGACGCTGCTCAAGCTGCTGGTAAAGTAGAAATTGATCTTTCTACGATGAAGGTTGATTTAATGAGTTTTTCTGGTCATAAGATTTATGGTCCGAAAGGAATTGGTGCATTATTTGTTCGTCGCAGCCCTCGTGTTCGCTTAAAAGCGCAAATGCATGGCGGCGGTCATGAACGTGGTATGCGTTCTGGTACTTTAGCGACTCATCAAATTGTTGGTATGGGTGAAGCGTTTGAGCTTGCTGGAAAAATGATGCAAGCAGAACAAGAACGTATTCGCAAATTACGTGACAAACTTTGGAATGGTTTACAAGACCTTGAACAAGTGTTCTTGAATGGTCACCCGACTCACAACGTTGCAAACTATCTTAATGTCAGCTTCAACTTTGTTGAAGGTGAATCATTGATGATGGCACTCAAAGATGTTGCTGTATCTAGTGGTTCAGCATGTACATCTGCAACTTTAGAGCCATCATACGTTTTACGTGCTTTAGGTTTGTCTGATGAGTTAGCGCACAGCTCGATCCGTTTTAGTTTTGGTAAATACACGACTGAAGCAGATATTGACCACGTGTTAACAATCACCAAAGCTGCTGTAGAGAAACTACGCGAACTTTCTCCGCTTTGGGATATGTATAAAGAAGGTATTGACCTTTCTACAGTTGAATGGGCTGAACACTAATTCATTGAATTCTTCATTGAAAATAGCGTTTAAACCCTCATATTAATATTAGGCTGACCCCGAGGTTTGGAGAAGCGACATGGCTTATAGTGAAAAAGTAATTGATCATTACGAAAACCCTCGTAATGTAGGCGTTTTGGATAAAAATGCAGAAAATGTAGGTACTGGCATGGTGGGTGCACCAGCTTGTGGCGACGTTATGCGTTTACAGATTCAAGTTGATGATAATGGTGTAATTGAAGAAGCTCGCTTCAAAACTTACGGCTGTGGTTCTGCAATTGCATCAAGCTCTCTTGTAACCGAATGGTTAAAAGGTAAGACGCTTGATGAAGCTCAAGCAATCAAGAATATTGATATTGCAACTGAGCTTGCGCTTCCACCAGTAAAAGTTCACTGTTCAGTATTGGCTGAAGATGCAATTAAGGCTGCGATTGAAGACTATCGTGGCAAAAAAGCGAAAGCTTAATTGATTACCGAAGATACATTGGAGTTTTCATGATCCATTTAACTGAAAATGCTGCGACTCACATCAGCAATTACCTGCAAAATCGTGGTAAGGGTGAAGGCATTCGTGTTGGTGTGAAAACTTCGGGTTGTTCTGGATTGGCTTACGTTCTTGAGTTTGTCGATGATGTCGACACACATGATGAAGTATTTGAGCAATTTGGTGTCAAAGTTTTTGTAGACCCAAAAAGCCTAGTTTATCTCGAAGGTTTAGAGATGGACTATGTAAAAAATGGTCTAAACGAAGGTTTTGAGTTTAACAACCCAAACCAAAAAGGTGAATGTGGTTGCGGTGAATCATTTACTGTTTAATCATTCAATTTTTATCTAAAGTCAAAAATCTCTCTGAATCCCCCTTTTACAGGGGGACTTCCACAAATGATATAGCATCATTTAATTTGTGAAGCCCTTCCTTTTTTGTAAAGAAGGTTGAGAGGGATTTAAAACGGAATTCATCTCCCATGAATCATTTTGAGTTGTTCCAATTACCAGAAGCACTCGATATCGATTTAGCAGCTTTAAAAAAGCAATTTTTAAGTTTGCAACAGCAATATCATCCAGACAAAGCGAGTGATAAAGATCAAGCTTTGATTATGTCTAGCGACATCAATCAAGCCTATAAAGTGCTTTCACAGGTTGATAGCCGCGCTGCATATTTGCTGAGTTTAAAAAAGCAGGATCATCACCTCGATCAGTCCATTAGTGATTTTGAGTTCTTACAATCGGCACTTGAAATGCGCGAACAACTCGATGAAGCCGCATCGCCCGATCAACTTCGGACATTAAAAATCGAAGTGCAGCAATGGATTGATGGCTTAATTCGAGAGTTTAAACTAGATTATGCCGATGAAGATTGGGCTGAAGCTCGAGATACCGTTCGTAAATTACGTTTTTTCCAACGTGTAATGAATGATATTGATAAAGCTGAAGATCGTATGCTAGATGAAGAAGAAAGCTTTGATCTAGATGATGATTTTTAATCCGCTGTTACTGATTATTTTCAAGGGATATCTCACGCATGGCACTTTTGCAAATTGCTGAACCTGGTCAATCAACCGCACCGCATCAACATCGTATTGCGATCGGTATCGACTTAGGGACAACCCACTCTTTAGTGGCGACAGTGCTATCGGGAAAACCGAAAGTTCTACAAGATGACAAAGACAGAGTTCTTTTACCGTCTATTGTTCACTATGCGAAAGACTCAACTACGTTTGGTTATGAAGCCAAACCATTTATGTTGACTGACCCCAAAAACACTGTTGTCTCTGTAAAGCGTTTTATGGGTCGTTCGCAAGCTGATATTAAGTTTCAGCACCCATACACACTTGTTGGTGCAGAAAATGAAATGCCTGCTTTTGAAACTATTGCTGGTCGAAAAACACCAGTTGAAGTTTCGGCTGAAATTTTAAAACAACTGAAAGACCGTGCAGAAGCGAGTCTAAATAATCCCATAAATGGTGCGGTGATTACTGTTCCTGCTTATTTTGATGAAGCTCAACGTCAAGCAACACGCGATGCTGCACAACTTGCAGGATTGAATGTTTTACGCCTACTCAATGAACCAACTGCCGCAGCAGTCGCTTATGGTCTTGATCAAGAAACCAATCTAAGTACCGATCGAAACTATGTGATTTATGATTTAGGTGGTGGCACATTTGACGTATCAATATTACGTTTTTCACAAGGTGTTTTTGAAGTTCTCGCGACAGGCGGACACACTGCCTTAGGCGGTGATGACCTTGATCGCTTAATCGTAAAATGGGCAAAAAAACAGCTCAACATCACGACACTAAGTGATGAAGAATATGCTGTTTTCGTGGTTGCTGCGCGTCAAGCCAAAGAATATTTAACGGATCACGAATCAACTGAATTAAAGTTATTAGATGATCGTCTAACTTTAGATCGCCAAACTTTTGAATCAATTATTCAAGTTGCACTCGATAAAACCGCAAGTGTATGTAAACGCGTATTACGTGATGCCAAACTTGAATTAGATGATATCGAACATGTTGTGTTAGTTGGTGGTTCAACTCGCTCTTACGCTGTACAAAATTCAGTACGTGAATTATTTAAGCGCGAACCGTTATGTACGATCAATCCAGATGAGGTTGTTGCAATCGGTGCATCTATTACTGCCAATCAATTGATTGGTAATAGTCAAGATGGTTCACTATTGCTAGACGTGACCCCACTCTCTCTTGGATTAGAGACAATGGGTGGTTTAGTTGAGCGTTTAATTTCTCGCAATACAGCGATTCCTGTTGCACGACGTCAAGAATTTACCACATATCAAGATGGGCAAACTGCCATGTTGATTCATGTAGTACAAGGTGAACGAGATCTCGTTGAGCATTGTCGCTCTCTTGGACGCTTTGTGTTACATGGCATTCCTCCAATGACTGCTGGTCAAGCTCGTATCGAAGTTACCTTCCAAGTGGATGCTGATGGTTTACTCACCGTATCTGCAAAAGAAACAACTTCTGGTGTACAAGCGCAGATTGATATAAAACCCTCTTATGGTTTATCCGCAGCTGACACGGAGCGATTGTTAGTAGAGGGTTTCCAGCATGCTGAAGAAGACAAAAATCTTCGTCATTTGCAAGAAACCAAAGTTGAAGCGCAACGTGAACTTGAAGCCTTAGAACAAGCATTGAAAGTAGATAAAGATTTACTTTCTCAGCAGCAAGCACGTGATTTAATTCTTGCCGCTGAAGCGTTAAAAGCTCGTCTGAAAACAGATGAACTCGAAGCGATTGAACACGCTGTTCAGCAACTTAAAACTCACAGCGATGCCTTTGCTGCACTTCGCATGAACCGACATATTGACCATGCCTTAAAAGGTACAAAACTTGAAGATTGGTCAAACTCAAACTAAAGGTATAGGTGATCAATATGCCACGTATTAAAGTTCTTCCTCATGCACAAATTTGCCCTGAAGGTGCAGAATTTGAAGTAGAACAAGATGCTAATTTGTGCCAAAGCTTACTTAAGCAAGGCATCAAAATTGAACATGCATGCGATATGTCATGTGCTTGCACGACATGCCATGTAGTCGTTCGTAAAGGCTTTGATAGCTTAGAAGAAATGAATGACGTTGAGGCTGATTTACTTGACCGTGCATGGGGACTTGAGCCCGACTCTCGCCTATCATGTCAAGTTATAGTGGTTGACGAGGATCTAGAGATTGAGATTCCTAAATACACCATCAATCATGCTTCTGAAAATCACTAACTGACTTTCAAAAATAAAAAAACCTCATTAATGAACTGCACCCCGAAAGTTGGACACTTTTAGTCTAATTTGAAGGGTGCTTTTCTATGGCTAAATATTCTCAAGAATTTAAACTTGAGGTTGTCCAGTACTACTTATCCGGTTTTGGAAAGGCTGCTACAGGTCAAAAATTTAGTGTTGACCATATGGATGTTCAGAAATGGGTTACAGCTTTTGAACAATATGGTATTTCAGGTTTAAGTGTAAAAACCACTAAATCCCACTATTCTCAAGAATTTAAATTTCAAGTTGTACAAAGCCTTTTAAATGAAGGACTTTCAGCTAAAGAGGCTTCACAACGGTTTCATATCAGAGAAAAAGCAACCATTCTGCAATGGTTAAATCTATATCATGAATATGGTATAGATGGCTTAAAAGCCAAACCTAAAGGACGAGCCAAACAGATGCCAAAGCCGCAAAGAACCAGAACTCAATATTCTCAAGCAGATCGCGATAAAACACAGGAACAGTTGCTTGAAGAACTTGCATATCTACGAGCTGAGGTTGCACTTTTAAAAAAGCGGAGAGCCTTAAGACTGGAACAAGAAGCAAAAGAAGCAGCCGAACAGCAGCGTTTGCAGAACTTATATCAGGATTAAGGCAAGATCATGAGCTAAAGCATTTATTGCATGCAGCTCAAATGGCCCGAAGCACCTATTTTTATCATGAACAGCAACGCAAACTTGAAGATAAATATAGTGATCTTAAACAACAAATAAAGGCGATTTATCATCAACATAAGGGACGATATGGTTATCGTAGGATTACGCTTGCCTTAAGGAATATGGGACGAATCATCAACCATAAATGTGTTCAACGGCTGATGCAGTCTATGCAGCTTAAATCACGTATCAGGGTGATGAAATATCGCTCTTACAAAGGGCAAGTGAGTAAGATTGTAGACAATGTATTACAACGTCAATTTAAAGCGGATCAACCAAATCTGAAGTGGGCTACGGATGTGACAGAATTTAATGTACGTGGTGAAAAATTGTATTTATCTCCAGTCATAGACTTATTCAATGGAGAAATCATTGCATTTCAAACCCAGCGCAGACCACATTATGCTCTAGTCAAAAACATGCTAGACACTGCGTTAGGTAAGCTCAAGCCCGATGACAAGCCTCTTTTACATTCAGACCAAGGTTGGCAATACCAAATGCGTCATTATCAGCAACAATTGAAACAGCATGGTTTAACACAAAGTATGTCACGTAAAGGAAACTGCTTGGATAATGCAGTGATGGAAAGCTTCTTTGGCATACTTAAATCTGAATGTTTCTATGGAGAGAAATTTAATTCAGTTGATGAACTAGAACAGACAGTGAAAGAATATATACACTATTATAACCATGAAAGAATCAAGGTTAAATTAAAAGGACTGAGTCCTGTACAGTACAGAACCCAGTCCTTAAAAGCGACTTAATCAAACCGTCCAACTTATTGGGGTCAGATCATAATACAATGAGGTTTTTTTATGGGTATTAACAAGTTAAGGTTTTATTTCATCATCCAAACTTAACCTTGGAACACCCTGCGCATTGGTGATCTTTTGTTGAGTCTTGATTCGATCAATCATCATTTCCAAGATTTCAACAAGTTCAGGATATTCATAATTCTGTACTTCTTCCAAATTTAATACCAGATGGAAGCCTTTGTAATCGTAATCAAACCATTTTTGTGTATCCGATTTCTTACCAGTGAATTTTTCCATCACTTGCCAAGTTTTAACAGGACCTTGAATCCCTTTTAAATAAATTGGCACTTTAGGTACACATAAAAATTCATTTTTAATCAGTTGATGTGTGTCATCTGCAATTAAAATTTCATCAACTTCAGCAGCTGACTGCAAACGAGCCGCCAAGTTTACATCACGACCTACAATGGTATAAGCCATACGATGTGAAGCACCATAGTTACCCACGTGACAATAACCTGTACTAATCCCCATCCGGATGTGCAATGCTGGATAACCCATTTTCTTCCATCGCTCACGTAGCAATTTCATTTGCTGACGCATCGCAATCGCCATTTCTACACAGGATTTTGCATCTTGCTCTGTTCCTTGTGAGTTCGGGTCACCAAAGAAGATTAAAATTGCATCTCCCATGAATTTATCAACAGTGGCCTCATACTGCTTCGCAATCTCAGTCATATGACTTAAATAGTCATTGAGCAAGAATGCTAAATCATCAGGAATCAGCGTTTCTGAAAGCTCTGTAAAGCCTTGGATATCAGAAAAGAAGATCGTTAGTTTTTTACGTTTATATTCAATTTTTGCTTCAGCCTCACCACGCATAATGGATTGCCATAACTGCAGTGGTGCATAACGACTCAGCTGATTCGCAAAAGCAATATAACGCGTCATTTGATTATGATAATGCTGACGCTGTTGACCGAGGATATTAAGACGACGATGCTGGTAATAGTTACCAATCACAATAAAAACCATTAACCCAAGCAAACTCACTACAGTCAACTCTGGATTAGTAGGTTCAAAATATTGCTCAGCACCAAAGATGAAGAAAGTACTGAAATAAAAGGTAATAACACCGATCAGCCCAATTAAACAAGAAACCATTAAGGAGATTTTATTGTTTAATCCAACATACAATAAGGCAAATAGAATAACAAAAGTTGGAACTAGACTCAGATGTAAAGCGGCTAAAATAATTGCTACGATGATTGCTTCATTGGCAAAAAATACGTTCTTCTCAGTTTGTTTATCGTATTTGTATTGCAGCCATTTTTCCAAGCGCGGACAAAGCAAAAAATAAATCAATAATAAAGGGAGGATATAAAGTTGATAGTTAGCAGTCGATGAGGTAAATGTATAAATTACCAAAATAAGTGACAAGATCGAATACCCCATCAAACGATGAAAATATGCGAACTGTCTAGGTTCTTTATCAATCAACCTATCTAGCGGCACTCTATCCTCCTTTTTTATTATAGAATACTGTTATTCTTCTATTTTTGGATCAGTCCATGCGCCAATCAAACGGCATATCGCCTTGTCCACGTAATGCTAACATCAGCGTCTGACGCATATGTGCAAGTACATCGCTATTGTATGGTACTGCTGCTGTTCCCCAAACTGGTTTAGGCCATGCCACGTCATTTTGATAACGTACAACATGATGAAAATGCAATTGTGGTACAACATTTCCTAAAGCGGCAACATTCATTTTATCCGCACGGAATACGCGAGATAGTTGGCTCGATAACCAACTAGATTCACGTAAGAATTGTTCTTGATCTGCTTGGCTTAGCTCATAAAGTTCTGTAACACCCGGTACACGAGGTACAAGGATCAACCAAGGAAATTGCATATCATTCATTAAACGACATGTTGAAAGCGGGAAGTCGCCTACAAAAAATGTATCTTGAGCAAGTTGTGGATGCAAACTAAACATATCTTTATAAATGATGCAGAATAATGATGATCAATACTATCACATCAGTTCTGATGTGAGTATTCTTCATCAGTCGTTTGATTACAAATAACAATGATTTTCCTCACTTATTATCGGAGGAATCATTGATATTTTACCTTTACTTAAAATAAAGCATGTTTTTTAAGCTATACATTCAATTCATTGAGCAACTTATTCAACAAATCGACAATAAACTGGATACGTTTATCATATTCTGCAAGTTGCACAGTCACTTTCAAACGCTGTCCGCCTTCCATCCGATAATAGGTCGGATTTTTCTGCATAAGCTGAATGATGCTGATCGCTTGCACTGGTGTATCTGGTGAAAATTCGATATAACCACCATTACTATTGATATCAATTTTGGTGATTCCTAACTGTTCTGCTCTTAAGCGAATCTGATGTACGCTAAACAGCTGTTTCACCGGTTGTGGTGGAATACCAAAACGATCAATCAACTCCATACGAATATTATCAAGTTTCTCTTGGCTATCGGTGTTACTGATACGCTTATAGAATAATAATCGTTGGTGTACATCTCCCAAATATTCATCAGGAATCAATGCAGGCATATGCAAATTGATTTCAGCAGTTAATGACAATGGCGCATCGAAATTAGGTGTTTTACCCTTTTGAATGGCTTTGGTCGCTTTCTCAAGCATTTCCATATACAAGCTATAACCAATTGCCTGCATTGAACCACTTTGTTGTTCACCCAATAACTCACCTGCTCCACGAATTTCTAAATCTTCGGTCGCCAACATAAAACCAGCACCTAAAGTCGAAGCACGTTGAATTGCATCTAGGCGTTTCTCTGCGTCACCTTTGAGATGCTTAATAGATGGGACAAGTAGGTAAGCATAAGCTTGATGATGTGAACGACCTACACGACCGCGTAATTGGTGTAATTGTGCAAGTCCCAACTTATCTGCGCGTTCGATGATAATCGTATTGGCATTTGGGACATCGATCCCTGTTTCAATAATCGTTGAGCACACCAATACATTGTAGTCTTTGTGATAGAACTGCTGCATCACTTGTTCAAGCTCACGTTCACGCATTTGTCCATGCGCAACTGCCACTCGTGCTTCGGGAACTAGATGACGGATATTTTCTGCGGCACGCTCAATCGTCTCGACTTCATTATGTAGGAAATAAACTTGACCTCCACGTAACAGCTCACGCAGTATGGCCTCTTTGATTGAATCATCCGTGTGTTCTTGCACAAAGGTTTTGACTGCTAAGCGGCGTGCAGGTGGTGTTGCAATAATCGATAAATCACGCATACCAGAGAAAGCCATATTCAAGGTACGTGGAATAGGTGTTGCTGTTAAGGTCAGCATATCAACATCTGCACGCAATGCCTTAATCCGCTCTTTGTCACGAACACCAAAACGGTGTTCCTCATCGACAATCATGAGGCCTAGATTATTAAATTGAATATTCTCTTGTAGAATTTTGTGCGTACCCACCACAATATCTACTTTGCCATCCGCCAAATCTTCTATAATTTTTAAATGCGTTTTATTGCTACCGAACCGTGAAAGTACCTCGATTCGTACCGCAGTATCAGCAAAGCGATCTTTAAATGACTCATAATGTTGCTGTGCAAGTAATGTCGTTGGCACTAATACGGCGACTTGTTTCCCATTTTGTACCGCCACAAATGCTGCTCGCATCGCAACTTCTGTTTTACCAAAGCCCACATCACCACAAACTAAACGATCCATCGGTTTGGCAAGTTGCATATCATGCAATGTTGCTTCGATCGCATTTGCCTGATCCAAAGTTTCCTCATAAGCAAAACCACTGGCAAATTGCATATATGCAATATGATCAAGTTCAAAAGCAAATCCAGGTTTGGACTGACGACGCGCTTGGATATGTAATAATTCAGCAGCCACATCGTGGATCTGTTCTAAGGCTTTACGCTTCGCCTTACTCCACGCATCCGTTCCTAATTTGTGCAATGGTGCAAGATCAGGATCACCACCACTGTAACGACTAATTAAATGCAAGTTAGTGACGGGTACATAAACCTTAGCCGCATCAGCATAATCAAGTTGTAAAAACTCATGGTCTTGATCATCAATTTCTAAAGTGATTAATCCTGCATAGCGCCCTACACCATGATCAATGTGAACCACAGGTGCACCAATGCTCAGTTCGGTTAAACTGCGAATCAAAAACTCTTCAGAAACTTCTTGCTGACGTTTACGGCGACGTTGTACTACCCGATGTTCATACAACTGATTTTCAGAAATGACAGATAACTGATCTGTTAGGAGCAAACCACGATCTAAAGGAGCACTAGTAATCGCAACTTTGAGTTTATCGTTTTGGAACTGAGCAAAACTTTCTACCGTTTGGATTTCACCTAGAACTGATCGCAAAGCATCTTTTAAAGTTTCTCTACGGCCTGCACTTTCAGCCACCAACAAAACAGGGAAATTGATTTGATCGATATAGTCTTTGACCGCCTGAAACGGTTGTTCTTTTTTGGGATCAACTGCAAGTTTAGGTGGTTGCTCGGAAGCAAGATTTAACACCCCAGATTTTAAATCTAAAACATCAGGTGAAGCGATAATACGAGGTAATTGATTTAATGCTTGTAGTACATGATTAGGCATTAAAAATAAATCTTCGGGAGGTAGGATCGGTTGATCAATGTTGTGACGACGGTCTTCATAACGGCGTACAACTTCTTTCCAAAAATTGATCAGCTCATCTTCAATCTCATTATTTGTAATGACAATGCAATTTTTTGGTAAGTATGTTGTGAACATACTTTGTGCTTCCATCACCTTCTTATCGAAAAACAAAGGCAAATAGAATTCTAATCCTGGGGTTGCAATTCCTTCGAGGACATCTTGATAAATGGGATTTTTCTTTGGATTTGCTGTTGGAAAACTCTCAGCATAGCGATCTCTAAAAGTTGAACGGCCTTCTTTGAGTGGAAACTCTTTGGCAGGTAAAACAGTAAAGTTTTTCAAAGACTCCGTCGTACGTTGTGTTTCTGGATCAAAGAATTTTAGGCTTTCAATTTCATCATCGAATAAATCTATACGAATCGGTTGTTCCTGTCCCGAAGCAAAAATATCCATGATGCTACCGCGAACAGCAAACTCACCATGATCGTAAACGGTATCAACCAAACGGTACCCTGCTTGTACGAGCTGTTTTTTCTGTGTTTCTAAATCAAGCTTTTGTCCAACTTTAATATCAAAGTGCTCACCAACCACCCATGAATAAGGTGCAACACGTTGGGCTAAAGTACTTGCGGAAATCAACAAAATACCTTTCTGCGGCATATTGGACAAAATAGCCAAGCGCTCTGAGACAATATCCTGATGTGGAGACAAACGGTCATAAGGCAAGATTTCCCAATCGGGGAAAATTGTAGGTTTAATACCATAAAACTCAAGCTCACTTTCCAGTTGAGCTAAATGCTGATTATTCCTTGCCACAATGACGTATAGATTTGAACTTTGGGTCGCAATTTCTTTAAATAATAGTGCTGCCGACGATCCCAGTAATGAGCCAATCCAACGCTTTTCGCCTGCTTTGAGTTGTTGTAGATTTAATTGAGAAATTTCTTGCTGAAACATAGAGAAAGTCGTGCAATTTATAATGACAAGTGACTTATTTTAGCATGATGTTTTTTACGAATAGGAATTTTTTGGCTTATCCTTAATGCAAAGTTATCTATTCAGTAGATCAAATAGAATTGCTATCAAAGTCACAATTATTTAAAAACAGGATTCGTTAACCAATTTTTAATGTTATGGATTTGCTTTTCTACTTCAATAAAAAGATGAGGACTATTATCATGAGTCCATGTTTCATCACACCAGTCACAAGCATCATATAAATCACCCAGCCATGAGGGGTAATATACAATTTTCGAATCAAGATTACGTGGAGCCCCCATAAAACCAGCTTCTATATTGTTAAAAATTTTACATAATTCAAAGGGCCGTATTTCACCCACTTGATATTTCTTTAGAACATTTAAGAAGTAATGAGCAGCTAAAATTTCGGCCTCAATTGAATTCACTGAAAAATTTACATCTACTCTTTGTATCAACCCTAACAAAAGAGATTTGTGGTCAGCATCATGATCAAAAAGTTCAAAGTACTCTATCTCTACAACCTCATGTGCTTTTATATATTCTGCGATTTTACTTAAAGTAAGATCTTGAGAGTAATCAGTATGGTAAATTTCTACAAAAAGTGCTTTTAATGTCATCATCTTCAATTTTGATATTGTCATTAAATCCTACTCTTCCTAAACATCAATTTTAAACCCTAAATCAATATCAGAGGCAGCTTGACCACCCCGTATTCCAAAATTATCCGTTGGAATTTCTCGAAGTATTATCATGGTATGATCTTTGGGTATACCAAATGGCTCTAATTTATTTACAATCGTTTTATACAATAAACGCTTAGTTTCTAATGTACGACCTACAAAACAATCAATTGTAATGTGTGTAAAAAACTCTGGTTTTTCCTTTTCTGGTGGACACTGAAAATGATGTGGTTCATGCGTGACTAAACGTATATGCCGATCATTTGGCATAATTTTAAATGACTCTACCAAAGCAGAATGCACCGCTTCAATAATTCCAAGCTCCACATCTAACGTATATTTTTGTCTTATCTCAATAAGAACACTCGGCATTTTACTCTCCCAAGCAAGTACTATTAATGAATATTTATATTTTCTATAGATTTATTAGCAACAAATTAATATTGATTAAACCGAATTTATTAAAATTATCAAACTTTAATCACGTTGTACTAATCTAAGTATTAAAAAAGCACTCTTCATCAAGTGATAAAGAGTGCTACCTAACGATCTCATTATTATGATGCAAATTTTGCATTTGGGAAGAAACGATTTTCTACAGTGTCATAACACCACTGGAAGATAAAGGTATAGACCAAAATACATAAGGTCAAACCGATATCCAAAATAAACGCTTCAACGATCGTCATATTCATCATATAAGCAATCATTGGAACTGTTGCGATTAACAAACCACCTTCAAATCCAACTGCATGCAAAATACGCACTGGTACAGTTCTTTCCCAATTGTATTTATGCTCAATTTTCTCAAAATAATTATTAAAAATCATGTTCCAAATCACTGAAACAACCGCCATAAACACACCTAATGTTCCTGTTACTTCCATCGGCATGTCAAAAATAAAACTTAACGCAATTGCGATGATGACCAATAAAATCACTTCATAGACAATCGCATGAATGAGTCTTCTTTTGGAAATCAACATTTCTATAACACTCTCTTGTTTGGATATTTGCCATTTTATTTTTATAATTTTGATTAATCCAATCAGGTTCTTTCAGTTTTTTTGACAGATGAATATTAATCAAGAACAACTCATCATGTTTCAAACCGTCATTGAAACAGGCTCATTTTCTGCGGCTGCACGCAAGTTGGGCAAAGTCCCTTCTGCGGTAAGCATGTCGATTGCTAACCTAGAAATTGATTTAAATCTCAACTTATTTGAGCGAGTGGGACGTGAACCAACTCCTACTGCTGAAGCAATGGTGTTATATGAAAAAACACAACAGTTGCTGATTGAAATGAATCAATGGAAACAACATGCGCATGCGCTCAGTACAGGCTTAGAATCCACATTAAACATCGTGGTTGTATCCGAACTATTGCATACCAATTGGACAGACTACATTACCCTACTTGAGCAAAATTTTCCGAGTCTCGCGATTAATATCGTATCTGCTCCGCAAGAAGATGCTTTACACATGTTACTGGATCAGTCAGCACAACTGGCTTTGATGTTTGAACGTGAACAATTAGACAGTCGTGAGCAGTTTGTTGAACTTAAAAGAGAAGCATTAGTACCTGTTATCTCGAATATTCATCCACTGGCTCAACTTGAACAAGTATCTTTTGAGCAAATGGTTCAAACCCGTCAAATCGTAGTAGCGAGCCGAGATAACAGGATTAAACCTGAATTACTTTTTGCTAAAGATTACTGGCGTACCGACAACCACCATTCAGCGTGCATGATGATTGTTCGAAATTTGGGCTGGGGTGTTCTCCCCTTAGAAATGTTTAATGAAAACCCTGAGTTAAAGAAAAAATTAAAAATTTTGGAGCTTTATGATTTCACACCAAAATTTGAATATTTTGTAGACCTCGTCTGGAGTCGAGAAAGTGAACTTGGAGCAGCTGCAAGGTTTCTGATTGAGTACATTCGAGATCAACGTCAGAAAAACGAACCTTAACAAGCATGCAACAATAAGGCATTTCATCACAAGTGACACTTTGCTTTCTTGAATTGTGTGTTATAAATGAGAATACCACTATATTTGTTTAAGTAAGAACGTTATATCAATGACTCAAACCGCATTAAACCAATTAAAGAATTTTACAACTGTTGTAGCTGATAGCAGTGACCTTGAAGCAATTAAAAAATTTCGTCCGCTTGATGCAACAACAAATCCTTCATTAATCACAGCAGCAGCTGAACAACCAGAAAGTAAAGAACTCATCGAAGATGCTTATTTACAAGCAAAAAAAGAAGGTTATGAAGCTGATGAACTGATCGAACGTACGATTGATATTTTAACTGTCAAGTTTGGTGTTGAGATTTTAAAGTTAATTGATGGCCGGGTTTCAACAGAAGTCGATGCTCTACTTTCTTATGATACAGAGGCAACCATTGCTAAAGCTCGTGAACTTTCAAAGCTCTATCAAGACTATGGCATCGAACAGTCACGTATTCTCATTAAGATTGCTTCTACATGGGAAGGTATTCAAGCTGCTAAAGTTTTAGAAGCTGAAGGGATTCCATGTAATCTGACTTTATTGTTTGGTTTACATCAAGCACAAGCTTGTGCAGATGCAAACGTTACGCTTATCTCTCCATTTGTTGGACGTATTTTAGATTGGTACAAAAAAGCAGAAGGCGTCGATGCTTATCCAATCGAGAAAGATCCAGGCGTACTCTCTGTTAAGAAAATTTATAATTATTACAAGCAACAAGGTATCCCAACACAAGTTATGGGAGCAAGCTTCCGCAGCACGGCACAAGTACTGGGCTTAGCTGGTTGTGATTTACTGACAATTGCACCAAATTTACTGGCACAATTAGAACAAGATCAACAACACGTTAATGCTGAACTGACTGTAGAAGCAGCACAACAAGCTGAAAAAATTGAGCGCTCAGAACAAACTAAGGAAAGCTTCAAGGCTGAACTTGAACAAGATTTAATGGCATTCCAACTGTTGCAAGGTGGAATTGATGGCTTTATCAAAGCTCGAAATCAATTAAGTTTGTTACTTCGTCAGTCTTTTGGTGTTGATGCTGAAATCAGTCCATAATTAGCTGATTTTTCACCTATTAAAAACCGATTTTTGCTATATTAGTGAGGGTCGGTTTTTTATTGAGTTCATCGTGTTTGGTATCACAGATTTAGCTACTTATATTATCGGTACGATCTTAATCATTTTATTACCCGGCCCTAACTCCATCTATGTCATGTCTGTGGCCTCACGCTATGGTATACGTACTGGTTATGCTGCCGCTTGTGGTGTATTTACTGGCGATTTTATCTTAATCGTTTGTACTGTATTAGGCGCGGCATCGCTATTAAAAGCCTTTCCCATTTTGTTTGTAATCCTTAAATTAACTGGGGCCTGCTATCTTGCTTACTTAGGTTTCAAACTACTCCAAAGTGGCTATCAAACATGGAAAAAGCCACCTCATCATACAGAGTTGGCCGATTTACCTCGATTAGATAAAGTTCACCCTTATCGGACAGCACTTGGCATTAGTTTATTGAATCCAAAAGCAATTTTATTTTTCTTATCATTCTTTGTGCAATTTGTTGAGCCAAGTTATCCCTACCCAATGATCAGTTTCTTGGTATTGGCATTGGTTCTACAAATCATCAGTTTTAGTTATCTAACCGCACTTATTTTTTCGGGCGTGAAATTAGCTGGCTTCTTTAGACATAACTATAAACTGGCTGCAAGTGGCGTATTCTTAGTCGGCATTTTATTTTTTGGATTTGGTTTAAGACTTGCCACTTCGACGATTTAATTAGACCTAGACGTATTTTTTATTTTTAAGGTGGACTGTGACCTTTGTTCATGTTCCATCTCCATCTTTTTGAATCAAATGATCAATTTATTCAATCATCTTTGAACTACGTTTTATGCTGTATAAACGGTATACTTTTCAATAAATTTTTTAATCAATAATAGATATATATAGATGCAACGTCTGATCCAAGATTTTTCGATTCCTGCTATATTCGCTGGCTTTATCACATTTCTGATTGGTATTAGTGTTTCTGCAGTATTGGTGATACAAGGGGCACAATCCCTCGGTGCAAATACTGCACAAATTAGTTCGTGGTTTTGGGCCTTAGGGTTAGCGATCGGACTTTCAGGTTTATTGTTATCTTGGAAATATAAATATCCTGTTGCTACAGCTTGGTCAACGCCTGGTATTGCCTTAATTATTGCATCTACAGGACATTATGATCTCTATGAAGCCATTGGTGCATTTGTCATCTGCGGAATTGCGATTGCGGTTGTTGGTTTTTCTGGTGTTTTTCAAAGATTATTGGCTCATATACCAGCCAGCCTAACCTGTGCCATGCTTGCAGGAATCCTCTTAAAATTCGGTATACAAATCTTTAGTAGCTTAGAAACTCATCTAGGTTTTATTCTCAGCATATTAGCGATTTACTTACTCTCAAAACGTTTATTTCCGCGCTATAGTATTGTGCTGACAGTCATTTTGGGTGCTGCGATTTGTCCACTATTTATTAGTTTTCAACTCGCACCGATCACTTGGTCATTAACACAGCCTGTGTGGATGCAGCCTTCATTTTCTTGGTCTGCGATCTTGGGCTTAGCTTTACCATTATTTGTGATCAATATGACTTCGCAAAACCTACCCGGTATCGCGATGATTAAAAGCTATGGTTATCATCCTCACGTCAATCAACTTGTAGGCTGGACAGGTATCGCACATACTTTTTTTGCACCATTTGGCTGTTTCTCAGTAAATTTGGCAGCGATCAGTGCCGCAGTAAGCTTGGATGACCAAGTGCATCCTGACCCAAGTAAGCGTTATATCGCAGGCATTAGTTGTGGTTTATTTTATATTTTGATGGGGCTGTTTGCGGCAACATTAGTTAGTTTACTGATGTCATTCCCACAAATTTTCATCGTTGCGCTTGCAGGTATCGCCCTTTTTGCAACGATTAGCCATAACATTGCTGTTGCTTTTGCCAATGTAGAAGAACGCGAAGCAGCATTACTTACGTTCTTATGTAGCGCGTCTGGTGTGCAATTTTTAGGGGTTGGTTCTGCATTTTGGGGATTAATCCTTGGAATCGTTGTTTTAATTATCTTCAAATTTAAAAATAAGCCTTAAGTCAAAACTTAAGGCTTATCCATCACAATACAATAAACTTTGGGCGTTATTTATTGTCTAAATTTTTATGTGCTTCATCGTCATTTAAAATCCGCCCTGCTTGTTGTGGTTGAATCAACGGAGCTGTTGGACGTGGCTGGTTATGTGAATATTGGAATCCCACCCCAGCATAAACATCATCAGCTGCTATTTCTGTCTCAAAACGTTCCTCATCTCGTTCACGAATTTCATGAGCAATGCGTCTTACTTCCTCCTGATCAACACCAAGCTCCTTTAAGATCACGCCACCAAATTTAATAGCAGATTCAAAAGTTTCACGAATCATATAATCAACTTTGTGCTTCACTAAATAGAGTGAATGTTCTCTGTCATAAGAGCGTACAAGTAACTTTGCTAACGGAAACTCATGTCCTACCAGTTCGACGATCTTATTGGTTGTTTCCTTACTATCAACACAAACTACGATCGCTTGTGCTGTTGCAGCACCTGATGCATGCAAAATATCTAAACGCGCACCATCACCATAATAGATTTTAAAACCAAATCTTTCTGCATTTTGAATCATATCGATATCATTATCGATGATCGTTACATCTACACCGCGAGCCAACAACAACTGACTGGTTACTTGCCCAAAACGCCCGAAACCGATCATTAAAACACTGCCACTTAAACCGTCAGCGACACTCACATTATCTAACGAGATTGCATCTTTAGTCTCAGTAAATCGTTTAAATAAAATCCCAATAATCGGCGTCAAGACCATAGAAAGGACAACAATCGCAGTCAAATTTGATCTAGTCGTATTGTCAATAACTTGTGCACTTACAGCGGCAGCAAACAACACAAAAGCAAACTCACCACCTTGTGCCATGAGTAAAGCTCGATCTAGAGCTTCTGTATGCGGACTCTTGGTAATACGTGCCACGATGTAAATCATCAATGCTTTTACAAACATTAAAGCCAAAACACCGCACAAAATGAGTTGCCAATTTTGAGCGACAACAGACAAATCTAATGACATCCCTACACCAAGGAAGAATAGCCCTAATAATATCCCTCGAAAAGGCTCAATATCTGCTTCGATTTGATGTCTAAAAGTGGATTCCGATAACAACACACCCGCAAGGAAAGCCCCCATTGCCATAGACAATCCACTCACTTGCATGATTAATGCAGCACCTAATACCACTAAAAGTGCTGCGGCTGTCATCACTTCTCTCGCTTTTGCAGCGGCTAAAAGTCTAAACAATGGATTTAACAGCCAATAGCCAGCAGCAATTAAACCAGCTATTGCGAGCAAACCAATACCGATCATTTCTAATCGTGCAGAAGTACTTTCCACCACATGGTTTGGTGCCATAAAAGCAACAAGTGCCAGTAATGGTACAATTAATAAATCTTCAAATAATAGAATAGAGACAATCTTTTGGCCTCGTGGTTGCGCTATATCTCCACGATCACCGAGTAACTGCATAACAATCGCTGTTGAGGTCAAAACAAAACCTGTTGCAGCGATAAACGCTACTTGCCATGTGAAACCAAAAAGGATTCCAACGCCTGTCAATGCACATGAACTTACCAGAATTTGTAAACTGCCTAGACCAAATATTTCTCGCCTTAGACTCCATAAATGTGAAGGTTGCATTTCTAAACCAATCACAAACAGGTACATCACGATACCCAACTCTGCTATATGTAGGATTGAAGCTGAATCACTAAAAAAAGCAAAACCAAATGGACCTATGATAAGCCCTGCAATTAAATATCCTAGGACTGAACCCAGCCCTATTCTTTTGAAAATAGGAACTGCAATAACAGCGGCTGCCAATAAAACAACGGGTGCAATTAAACTAATTGAGTGAGCGTCTGAACTCATACTATTCTCATTGTTATCAATGTGTTTCTATTTTATTTGAAACAATAGAAGACTTATACATCATTTATGAGACAATGCTTCTTATTGTATTGATTACAAACGCCCACACTCGATTTAATTTATCGCATTCTTATCCCAAAAAGCTTGGCGAATTTGTGGCATAGAATTCAGATGGTTAATGATGTGTTGTGCTTCTTCTGTTTCAATCGAAGTTGCAATCAACGTCACTTCGATTTCGACGTCCTTTTCACCAAATGGTGTCACCTGAATATCTTTGGCAGGATAATTATGGTGCTTAAGAGTCAAATTCAACTCATCCATCACCGCTTTACTTTGACTACGATCACAAATGATGTAAATCACATGTAGCACCTCAGTATCGTCATCTAATGGTCTGCGATCAATCACATGAACAATTGGTCGTAATAACGTATTGGCAGCCAAAATAAACAATGATATCAGAGCTATCTCATTGCAAGATAGCGAATATTAAAGGCGATCTTGCTCAGTTTCCGCTTTGATTTAATAGTTTCTTAAATCCAAACCTCGAACAACTGTCCATTTAATATTCCTTAACACATAAACTCGCCGACATTGTAGGGCATGTTATGTGATAAACAAGCCCTAATGTTATGAATTTTTTATGACAAACACATGTCTGTCATAAGATCTTTTGATTTATAGTTCACGAACCACGACGGTTTTCGCCATTTTGTCATGCCAGCCTTGTTTCTTTCGATCAAAAGCAATCCAGATCAAACCAATAAACAATACCAGTGTTGCAGGAATATAACCGATATAGCGAATAATACCTTGTCCTACTGAAACATGATTGCCAGTTTGTTCATCAAGAACTTTTAAACGTAGTAAGCGCTTACCTGGTGTACCTGCAAATTTGACCCAACAGAATATATAAAATACTGCTGACAAAATCTGCCCAATCCAATCCGTCCATGACCAACTCGTTCTGGTCAAATTATCCGTTACACTTGGAGACAACAACATCATTAATGGAATCAAAATTGCTAAAATAATAATTGTGTCAAGAATTGCCGCGCCTACACGTATCCAGAATCCAGCATATTCGTATTTATCTGACATATTCCCCTCTCTTTTTGGTTATACAAAGTCAATGTTTAGAGATATTGTTTTCAGCAACAACTATAACATTTATCTTTAAATTTGTTTTAATTCGCGGTCAAAGAAATCGACTGTACGTTGCCAAACCAATGCTGACTCTGGTCGATCACGACTTACCGTACGAAAGCCATGTGGCATCGGATACGTATAAGCTTCAACACGATCGCCTAATTGTTGAATCAGTTTATTCCTTTTTCTGGCTGGACAGAATGGATCAAATTGCTCAGACCAATGTCCTTGTAAAATTCTAATTTCATCCAAAGACTCTGTTTTAGGAACACCTGCACCTTCGATGCCAAAAGAATGATGATAGACTACTGGTGCTAACATGTCTTCACGCTTTGCCATTTGAATGACATAGCCACCTGTTAAACATTGGCCTAACATTCCCAAACGACCATTTGATCGCCGATCCACTTTTAATTCATCCAATAACACATGGATTTCTTTATTTACTTCGCTATCAGCTGCATTGGTACGTCCTGCTTTTGCAACCATTGCACGAATGCAATATTTGACTGCTCCGCCGCTATATAAATTCGGCACGTATACTAGATATCCCCGATCAGCTAAGTCTTGAGCATCCTCTCGATAAGCATCAATCACACCATATAATTCATGGAGTAACAGAATTGCAGGTACTTTATCAGTCGTTTCGGCTGGCGCATAAATCTCAACCTCGATCTGTCGAGTTGGTAATGTGATTGTTTTTATTTCCATTTTCTAATGTCTATATTGATTAATTCTCAATCATATTATTTATGACAATAATAGTTGTCAAATAAAAAGGGATGTGAAACGTCAACAGCTCCATCCATCCCCCTTCCATCATACCTCTTGGGTTACCCATTTATACAAGTGCAACTACTTTTAACACTCAATCGAATTGACTGCTAATCCGCCTTTTGAAGTTTCTTTATACTTATCAGACATATCCTTGCCTGTTTCTTTCATCGTTTGAATGACTTTATCCAATGAAATAAAATGATCTCCATCCCCATGTAATGCCATCTGAGCCGCATTGATTGCTTTTACAGCAGCAATGGCATTCCTTTCAATACATGGAACTTGTACTAAACCACCGACTGGGTCACAGGTCAGCCCTAAATTATGTTCAAGCCCAATTTCAGCAGCATGTTCAACTTGTTCAGGTGTACCTTCTAAAATTTCAGCTAATCCCGCCGATGCCATGGCACATGCAGAACCCACTTCACCCTGACAGCCAACCTCAGCGCCAGAAATGGATGCATTCAATTTGCATAGAATACCTACTGCTGCGGCACTCAAGAAAAATCTTACAATGGTATCTTCAGATTTATCTTTAGAAAAATTAACATAATAAGATAACACTGCTGGAATAATTCCAGCCGCACCATTTGTAGGTGCTGTGACCACTCGACCACCTGCGGCATTTTCTTCATTAACAGCGAGCGCGTATAAATTCACCCATTCCATGGCGTTAAATGTTGTTGCAATCAAATTTTCATTTTCTTTTTTTAATAGGCGTTGATGAATATTCTTGGCACGTCGTTTCACATTCAAACCACCTGCCAAAACACCTTCGTGTTGCAAACCACTTTGGATACAGTCTTGCATCACTTGCCAAATTTGCATAATTTTGACACGAATTTCGGTTTCGCTGCGCCAGCTTTTTTCATTTTCCAACATCAAATGACTAACACTACATTGATGTGTTGTACAAAGTGCCAATAATTCTTTAGCACTTTGAAATGGATAAGGCACAACAGTCTGATCTTCAACAAAACTTCCTTGATCAACCTGACTTTCGTCGATAATAAATCCACCACCTATCGAGTAATAAGTATTGGAATAAATGAGTTCTTCTGCATCATTTACTGCTATTATCTTCATCGCATTCGGATGATAAGGTAAAGCCTCATCAATAAAAATAATATCTTGATTTGGATCAAACTTTACCGCATGAGTACCATCTATCATCAATATTTTGGATTGCAACACTTGATCTAGCTGTATTTGGCTGTGAGGGATATCAATTGTTTCAGGATCATTTCCCATCAAACCCAATATTGTTGCTCGATCTGTACCATGTCCTATACCTGTAGAAGACAATGAACCGTATAAAAAAATTTGTACTCTAGCAACCTTGTTTAAAATATCTTGAACTTTAAGTGATTGAGTAAAACGATACGCTGCTCTCATTGGTGCAACCGTATGTGAACTCGAAGGTCCAACACCAATTTTAAAAAGATCAAATACGCTCAGCGCCATATATTATTGTCCTCTGCTATCCCTTCATGTTTTTATAATTTTTATTTAATGGGAAATTCCATAAAAAATAAAATCAAAAAAGAATAACCACAACCGCACTATGACGATTGTGGTTATAGAAAATTTTAACGCTTAAATGCTTAATAATGAATTCAAAGTTTCTGACACATTCTTCGATTTCACCTTTGGCTGCAATGCTTTTAACGCTTGTTGTACCTGACTGCGCTGAGGCTCCATCAAAGTATACCAACGAGAAAGCACCTGTAATAAACGTGAACCTAAAATTGGATTCTTTTCATCTAGATAGGCAGCTAACTCAATGAAATGATCCACACCAAAACTCCATGTATTTACAGGATTACTTGCTAAACCACCGCTCACAGAACGAATTCGGTTCGGTGTGCCTAAATCGTAATCAGCATGTTTGGTTAGATATTCAATGGTTTCTGCTGTCGCGCAAGGATGCGAAGCTTGGATTGTAAACCATTGATCCAATGATAAGGCTTCATCTTTGAAACGATTGTAAAAGTCATCTAATGCTAGTTGAGCCTGTGGTGCATCATTCCAAACTAGAACACGTAATGCCCCTAAACGTTCTGACATATTTCCTGTTTGCTGATATTGCGCATAAGCTAAATCAAAAACAGAATCATCACCTTGACGGGCCAACATACTCAACATGATATTTTTTAAAGCACGAACACCCATAGCCAAAGAAAATTCTTTTTGCATATCAGGGTCAAGAGATAAATATGTTTCTTTCCAGAATGAACCCAGTTCACGGGACAGACGATCTAAAACTGCTTCGCGTTTTTCACGAATGAGTTCTGGCTCATAGTCTTGATCAATTCGGCTACCTAAATAATTTTCACTTGGGACATCAAATAATCGAGAAGCAAGTAATGGATCTTTATTGACTAAATCAGGCAGTGTATTTTTGATGGCATCAATATAAGTATCTGCCTTATGATCCTCTAATAAAATACGCTCTAATAATGTCTGCGTTGCTTGCCATTGATTAAAACCATTGGTCTCATGCTGAATCAAGAATGCAAGATCATCATTTGAGTAATCAAATACCAAATTGACTGGCGCAGAAAAATTACGCAGTAATGAAACTACAGGTTGTTCAGTAATACCTGTAAATTCAATCGTTGCTTCATCTTGCTCAAACAAATACATGCCATCTTTTACATCATTTACAAATAGATCGGCACTGTGCAAGGTGTATTGTTCACCAGACTTTGCATTAAACAAGGCTAAAGCAATAGGAATAGGTACAGCTTTTAAATTCGGATATTTTGGATGTGCTTTTAGACTTTGCTTGAAACTCAAACGATAAGTCTGTGCAGCAGCATCATATTCACCTTTGGCTTCTAACTTTGGTGTACCGGGCTGGTTATACCATATTAAGAAATTAGATAAATCAACACCTGAACCCGCACTCAGTGCAGCAACCCAATCTTCAACCGTGACTGCCTGACCATCATGACGGCGGAAATATTCATCAGTTCCCTGACGGTATTTTTCCTTACCCAATAAGGTTGCCATCATGCGGTTAATTTCCGCACCTTTTTCATAGACCGTTGCAGTATAGAAATTATTGATTTCAACAAAATGATCTGGACGTGGTGGATGCGATAATGGACCTGCATCTTCAGGGAATTGATGTGATTTTAATACTGCCACATCATCAATACGCTGTACTGCAGCAGACTGTAAATCTTCAGAGAAAGATTGATCACGGAAAACCGTCAAGCCTTCTTTTAAACATAACTGGAACCAGTCACGGCAAGTAATCCGGTTGCCTGTCCAGTTATGGAAATACTCATGGGCAATGACTGACTGCACGCGCATGATGGCGGCATCGGTCGTATATTCTTCATCAGCTAAGACACATGACGTATTAAAGATATTTAAACCTTTATTCTCCATTGCACCCATGTTGAACTGACTCACCGCTACAATCATGTAATTGTCGAGATCATAAGGACGACCATAGTGTTCCTCATCCCAACGCATCGAATGCTTTAATGCTTGCATCGCGATATGACATTTTGGAATGTCTTTTTCAATCGCATAAATTTCTAGCGCAACATCACGCCCTTCCGAAGTGGTATAGCGATCTTTCAACACCGCCAAATCACCAATCACGCAAGCAAAAAGGTAGCTTGGTTTTTTTGTTGGATCTTGCCAAATGGCAAAATGACGACCTTCACCTGCTTCCCCCGTTTCGAGCAAATTACCATTGGCAAGCAGAACAGGATATTTTTTATCAGCTTCTACACGTGTGGTGAATACAGATAAAACATCGGGACGGTCTGGATAGAAGGTAATTTTACGGAAACCTTCAGGCTCATTCTGAGTGACATACAAATCCCCTGCTTTATATAGCCCCTCAAGCTGGGTATTTGACTCTGGGTGAATAATGACCTGCGTTTGGACAATGACCTCATCTGGTGCATCTGCGATCACTAATTGTTCACTGTCTAAACAATATTGATCTGCATTCAATAATTGCCCATTCAATTGAATCGACTTGAGTTCCAGATCACGACCTAAAAGTATAAGTTCACCAATTGCTTGACGCTTCATCACCAGCGTTGAATCAACAAGTGTATGGTCATTATAGACCTGAATATCTAAGTGAATCGACTCAACCAAGAATGCTGGCTTTTGATAGTCTTTTAAATAAATGGTCTGATCTGCCTGTACAGGAGGTTGCGCCGCAATATTCATCAGTATTCCTTATCTTTCGTCATTTCATGTAGATGGTCTTGTTGTCAAGACTCGTAATAATCTGATCATACGCCAACTGATACAAGCTGTCTTTAAGACCTAACATGAGTTTAAGAATTTTATTGGGTTTAAATGACCCATTTTCAAATCCAACTTGATAAATTCAGTTACTGTTTAGACAAAATTACAACACCGTTTTCCATTTTTAAATAAAAACTACAGAATCCATTTTCATTTATTGCCTAACTTACATTTTTTTCCTGAGTTTTACATTTTGTGCACGGTTATTGCTTAATCAAATATGCCAATGTAGGTAAATAAAATAACAAGCGAGGGTTACTCTTATGGAATTAAAAGCACATCTGTATCGACTAGAAAACATCAAAGCAATCCATGATCTTGCCAAAGCTGGTGTTGATCATCATGTCATCTCCGTTTTTTTAACAGCAGAAGGAATTGAACTGACAACTTTAGAAGTAACGAACATCGTCAATACTTACGATGCTCTAGGAAAAGAAAAGATACCGAGTAAAAAAGTACAAGCACTGATCGCAGCGAAAAAAATCGGACAGGAAGATGAAAATTTACCATGCCCTGTCTAATCATTCATACCATACACAAAAAACCTCAAATCAATATCTGATCTGAGGTTTTTTTATTTAATATCAAAAAAATCGGCTTGGATTTATGGATTCGCACTATTGGTACGAATCCAAACAACTGTACGACCCAGTACAGATACCCCCATATAACCGCGCATACGTAAACGCTTCCCTTCACCAGATACGACGCCTTTACCTTTATAAATCCGACCGCTAGTTGCTTCCAAAACAGTACCATCAATATATGCATTTGGATTCTGTGGATCTTGTCTAAATCCAGACAAAATCTCTAAGCCTAGAAGCGGTTTATTGGTATGAGGAGCTGGACACTTAGTACAATTTGTTAATGCAATACCACGTGCATTTGGATAACGATAGACAATTTTACCGTTAAAGCGACCATCATCACCTTTTCGGATTTCAACAATTGAAAGTTGCTCTCCTGTTCGCTCTTCGATACTTTTCCAATACCCTTCAATTGATGCTGCATAAGCCGTCGCACTTAAAAAAGCAATAGAAAGCCCCATGATTCCTTTCATGAATACATGATTTAACATATTTATATTTACCCCGTTAGAAAAAAACGCTTCATCTTTTATAGATTTAATGATTAAAAAATAGCATATTAGCAATATAGTTACACTATACGCCCCAGTACTTGACTATAGAAAGATTTTAGTAATCAAGTACGTATAGTGTAATTTTGAAATAATCTTTTAAGGATTTGGACTATCAGTACGAATCCAGACTTGCGTACGTCCTAAGGCAGAAATTCCCATATAACCGCGCATCCGCATACGTTTACCATCTGCACTGAGTTGTGCTTTACCTTTGTAAATATTTCCTGTTTTTGGTTCAAGAACACGACCATCAATATACTGATTTGGATTTTGAGGATCTTGTTTCAAACCCCACGCGATTTGCAGACCTAAAATTGGTTTATTCTTAAATGGTTCAGGACATTTAACACAATTGGTCAACAACGTACCACCACCAGGCACAGGATATCGATAAACAATCGTACCTGTATAAGTTCCGTCAGTCTTTTTTTTCACTTCAACAATTGAAAGCTGTTCACCTGTACGGTCATCAATACTCTTCCAATAGCCTTCTGGTGTTGACGCAATCGTAAGTGTAGTTAATAAACCTAGAGAGATTCCCACGACTCCATTCATGAGGATTTTTTTTTGCATATTGGCTCCTTTATCCCTAGCAATCCTTTGGGCCTACATTTTTATTACAATGCATCAATATGGTCAATAAAAAAACATGTATATTTCACAGTTTTATTCTTTATAAATTTGAATTAAATCACACATTTAAACATTACCAAAACAAGGTTTACATTCACAATCTGCCACCTTAAAATTTAAACATCTAGACTCATTCTCAACGATTCTTTGCACCACTTCATGTACCAGCAATGTATAATATATTTTTTCTAAGACGACTTAATCAATGGATTTACAGATTCTACAAAAACAGTTAGATGAAAGTAGCCATTGCCCATTGTGTCAAGCATCAATGTATTGGGTTGAAGCTGAACAATATACTCAAGAGCTACAATTTCATGAATGCAGTCACTGCCAACACCGCGTTTTTCAGCAAGAAAGTAAACTGAATTGCCATTGTGCTCAATGTACTGCTGCAAGAAAGAAACAAACACAACAAACTCGCCTACAAGAACAACGTAAATACAGCACCAAAGATGAAGTCATTTATAGTCTTAATCAGCTCAGTTTTTTACATAAATTATTTTTACTGAGTTTACTCGACCATTATGCGCGTGAAGATGTACAACATGATGAAACCATTCATTGGGAAAATATTAAATTCCATCATTTTACGCCCAACTATTTATTCCAAAACCATTTACTTCAAAGCTTGCTCAAACTCGGTGTTTTAAAACCACAAGATTCAGGTATTGAAACAGGACATTACTATTTAAATATTCGTTTAGATGGTTATTCAGATCCTAGTTTATATAGTGTTGCTCAACAATTACGTAACTGGTTCTATGAAAATCTTAGTTTAGGCATTCCCTTTAAAACAACTGACGAAGTAAAAGATGCAATGTATTTGGTTTTGTACCAAGAGATTGTTCAGTTTATGCAATTTTATTGCCGAACATGGGGGATTCAAATTGCAGGTAGTCGCCCTTTTCAAAGTTTTTGCTTTCGACTTATGGATAGTTTAGCCATCGGTCAGATCTATTATCTAATTCAAACAGCACTCGAATATTTGTACAAACAAAAAGCTTTACAGCCAAGAAATGATAAATTTATTAACACCAATTTATTAAAGAAAACATTGGAACAATACCGTGAACGTTCTGTGACTGAACGATGGGAAACTTCAACATTACCCAGACCACATAATATTCCTTTCAGTAAAATGAGTGAAATTTTACTGTTTAAATTTCTAGGCTATGATGAAAAGATCTTTATTCAACCAATTTGGAAATCATGGCGAAAAATAGAGCCTCGTTTAAATTTTTATTCGGTAAAACGCTGCATGTATTGTGGTTCTAATGACCTCGTGGTTGAGTACGATGCTACAGATTATGTTTCCCTCATTTGTCGTCAGTGCAAACATCAAGACCACTACTTCACCCGTTAAAGCTTCAGGATTCTTATCATGTCATCAAAACAACAATTGATTGATCAAGTCATTCAAGCTTGGCATGCGTTGCAACAAAAAACACCGTTGATTCAGTGTATGACCAACAGTGTTGCCAACAACTATGTCGCCAATATACTGCTGGCAGCTGGCGCATCTCCTGCGATGATTGATAATCCATATGAAGCCGAAGAGTTTACCAAAATTAGTGCTGCTTTAAGTATTAATGTTGGCACACCGACCACAGAACAAACCCAAGCGATGTTGATTTCTGCTCAAACGGCGCAACAGCATCAAATACCATGGGTTCTCGATCCAGTCGGCTACGGTCCAATCTTAAAATGGCGCAGTGAAACCGTAGATCAATTATTGCAGTACCATCCAACGATCATTCGTGGAAATGCCTCAGAAATTAGTGCATTAGCAGGTAATCATGTTCAATCTAAAGGCGTAGACAGTACACTCAATAGCCAAGATGTTTATGAGCAAGCTCGGCGTTTATTGCAGCATACTGATTGTGTCGCCATTTCTGGTGTTTCTGATTATATTATTTCAAAGCAATTTGATATGGTGATTCAAGTCAATGGTGGCTGTCATCTACAACCGAAAATCACTGCTACAGGATGCGCGCTAGGTGCCTTAACAGCAGCTTATAGTGCGGTTGCTTCGCCCGCAATTGCCGCACTTGCGTCGCACTTACACTTTGCAATTGCTGGTAAACTTGCTTATGACCAAGCACAAACAGTCGGTAGTTTTAATATTATGTTTTTAGACTATCTACATATGTTAGATGATAATTTAATTCATCAATATTACAGTATCGAATGTCTATAATTCTTTATCCATAAATACAGTGCTACTTTGACTTAAATGATAATTTAATGAAACCTCTACTCACAAAAGTCGAATTACTAAATACCATTCCAGATGATTTTCCATTTCTTCATCTCTATCCACTTGAGCTTAGAAAAAATATCACTGTAATTACTGGTGAGAACGGCAGTGGAAAATCAACGATTTTAGAAGCTTTAGCTTTAAAATTCGGCTGCTCGGCTGAAGGAGGAACGGTCAATTTTAATTATAAGACTGAAGATACCCATTTAGACTATAGCTCACATTTGCGTATCCAAAAATCTCCACGTCGAATAAGAGATATCTTTTTTTTATCGCTCTGAAACTTACTACAACTTTCTAAGCGAAATGCGTCAACTCGATAATGCGCCAAGTTTCGGACCACCCATTCGAAATTTCTACGGCGGGAAAGATTTACATACGCTATCACATGGTGAAGCAATGAAAGCACTTATTGATCACCGCTTTCGCGCTGAAGGTTTATATATTTTAGATGAGCCAGAATCGGCACTTTCGGTCAACAACCAAATTAACTTTGTGGAAAAAGTAATTCAACTGAGTAAGCAAGGTGCACAATTTATCATTGCAACGCACTCACCTATTTTAATGCTGATGCCAAATATCCAATTGCTTCAATTGACCGAGAATAGCCTGCGTGAAGTGAATTTTGCAGACACACATATCTACTATATGTATAAAGAAATTATTAACTCAAACGGCGATTTCCTCAAACAAATTATTGATATTGAGTAAAATATTTCAATCTCCCTGTTATCCTATGAATGGTGACGTTTGAAAATCCCTTCGCTCATTAATGTGTAAATCTGTGCTAAGTCAGTTCTTTCAGATTGGGCAAGCAATTGCTGATGCATATTTAAAATATTTTGATCTCCTCGCATGGCGGGACCTGTTTGCATTTGCTTAGGTTGATGAGTGACCGCCTTACTGGCCGTTTCTGTAATTAAAGGGTATAACAAACTAAAATCAACCTGTTCAGCAGTAACGATTTGCTGTGCCATGTCATAGCAATAATTACTAAAATTGCATGCAAATACTGCCGCTAAATGCAGTGTTTGACGTTGTTTAGAACTATATTGATAGACTCTATTACTTAGGCTATTAGCAAGCCCTGTCAGTATTTCTAAATCGGCTTGTGTTGATGCTTCTACAAAAATTGGTGTTTCAATCCAATCGATATCGCGATCCAAACTAAAAGTTTGTAGTGGATAAAACACCCCTGTTCGCTGTGATGCTTGCTCTATCGTGATTAAGCTCGTACTGCCCGAAGTATGTACAATTAAACTCTGAGGTACGAGTGATGTAATTGAATTCATAATTTCAGCAATCACTTGATCACTGACAGCAATCACCACTAAATCGGTTCGTGAATCTAATTGCGCGAATTGATCAATTGCTTGAGCATTTACTTGAGAGGCTAGATTTTCCGCATTTGCTAAATCACGACTAAAAACCTGAACAATATGATGCTGCTGATGTAAAACTTTGGCTAAATGAGTAGCAACCCGACCAGCACCAATAAATGTAATACGCATAAACTCAATCTAAATGTTGTTTGATTGGCAGCATGCCAAGAACCGCGATCTAAATCAATTATTTACTTATCTGATATAACCAAAGTAGTGAGAAACTAGCAAAAACCAAAGCAAAGAAAGGAAAAGCTTTGGGTTGCTTTGAGTCTTGTGGTGTAACTGGTATGGTCAAAATAGGTGGCATCAAGTTTTTTTCTGTCGTTTGCCCCAAGCTCAAAACCTCAGGAGTCCAATTTGGTAGCAATGCATGTATAGATTCTTTATGATCACGAAGATAATAAATAATACTGATGGTATCATTGCCGATCTCATTTGAAAGGACCGCTAAACTCTTTGGAATGGCTCGATTTAAAGTTTTTTCCACTTCAGCAACCGAAACTCGCCCTGCAGCCAAACGTAACAATAATGCATTTTTTACCTGATTATTTTTTTCAAACAAATCATAAACCGAAGGCGTTAATTTTTCCTTTAATTGATCAACAAGATCAGGTTTAACTAAAAATTGAGACAAAAGAATTGGGTAAAATCTAGACAAGATATCATTTTTTTCATTTACCAAGCTGGTTTGATCATTGACGATCACCGCTGATACTTTTTGTTTAAGTAACTCCATTGGATTTGTAGACATTGTATTAACTCCAACAATTCAAATGACTTATATCTCTTTTTTATAATTTTATGCAAAGTAAATCTCATTTCATTGATACTTTAATCTATTTTTTATCGTTTTCATGGGTTTTTAAAAAATTCAATACAATATAAACATATCAGCTACAGACTGCGGAATAGAGCTTTAAGCCAAAACTCTATTCCACTCAACAACTTGGACTAAATCTTAGGCAAATGTATGAACAACCTTACCAGTAAGCTGTTGTCCCAATAATGGCGTATTTTTGCCTTGAGAAAGGATGCTCTCTTTTGATACCGTCCATTGTTGTTCTGGATCAAGCAACACCCACCCTGCTTCTTGCAACCAACGTTCACGCATATTGGCAACCTCAGCTGGAATAATGGTTACTTTTTCAACCCATTCCAAAGGCTCAAATACACCTTCTTGAATCAGTTGAACACCCAGAGCAACATAGGTATCAAATGCTGTAATTCCTGGTTGCGTTTCTTCAAATGGGGCGATTTTAGCGGAGCTGCTTAATGGTTCATGATGGGTACAAATCGCATCAATTACGCCTTCTTTTAAACCTTGGCGCAGTAATGCTTTATCCTGTTCTGAACGCAAAGGTGGACGTACATGCGCTAATGAATTAAAGCCATCAATTAAATGTTCTGTTAAATGTAATTGATGCATAGCAACATCCGCTGTAACAGGCAAACCTTTGGCTTTTGCCATACGAATCAACTCAACTGACGCGCCACATGACAATAAACCAAAATGAGCTTTCACCCCAGTGGCTTCAATCATCAAAAGATATTTAGCAATCGCAACTGTTTCTGCAATTGCAGGAATCATTGGTAAGCCTTGGCGTGATGCAATAAAGCCTTCATGCACACAGCCATCTTTCGCAATTTGAGCCTCTTCCGCATAAAACACAACTGTCAGACCCAAACCAGCAGCATATTCGAGTGTACGGATCACGACATCATCATTTTCAAAAGCGGCATTGGCATTGGAAACTGCGGTACAACCACCTTTTTTTAGACCTGCCATATTTGCAGGTTGTTTGCCATTCAAGGCTTGGGTTTGCGCACCGATGATTTGCATATAAATGCCACCATCCAACCATGCTTTTTCGATTAAACCATGAATCAAGGCGCCATTGTCTTGAACAATTGGCTTAGAATCTGGTGGAGTAATAACGTGAAGAATACCATTGGCACGAGCTGCTTTACCTTCAGATTTTAAGGTACCGTGTTGTTGTTGTCCTGGTTCACGTAGACGTGCACAAAGATCAACCATGGTCGGCATTAACCATTTACCCTGACCATTGATAACTTCATCAACATGCTCGACAGCATCGTTTAACTTGCCGTTTTCGATATAAACCGTTTTGACTTGATCAGTTTTTTGAATTGGATCGAGCACACGGACATTTTCAATTTTTACAATACTCATGTGATCTATCCTTTACAGTGCAATCGCTTCAATTAAACCTTGTTCTTGTAACTGCCCTTGCATCGCAAGTGCAAGTACCGCCATTCGAACTGCAATACCATTGGTCACTTGTTTTAAAATCACCGATTGATCTCCATCAGCGACACTCGAATCTATCTCCACACCACGATTCATAGGACCAGGATGCATCACGATACAATCAGGTTTAGCCAATGCTAAACGCTCTTTGTTTAAGCCATACATTTTATAAAATTCAGCTTGTGATGATAAGGCTGGCGAGTCAATGCGTTCATTTTGAATACGCAATGCGATAATCACATCACAGTCTTTCACGCCCTGATCCATTTTATTAAACAAACGAACATGTTCACCGTATTCATCAAAGCCCACTGGCAATAATGTATTCGGCGCAATCACACGAATATCCTTACAGCCGAGAGTTTGTAGTGCTGCAACATTTGAGCGTGCGACACGTGAATGTTTAATATCACCAATAATGGCAACCGATAACGCTTCAAAAGGTTTTTTAGTTTCGCGACGAATGGTCAACATATCCAACATCGCTTGAGTTGGATGTGCGTGACGACCATCCCCAGCATTGATAATCGCAACATTGGGACAAACATCTTTGGCAATAAAATGCGCTGCACCAGATGACGAGTGGCGTACCACAAAAATATCAGCAGCCATCGCTTCCAAGTTCCAAAGTGTATCTCGTAAGGTTTCACCTTTGGATGTGCTGGAACGTGCAATATCGATATTCAAGACATTGGCAGATAAGCGTTTCGCTGCTGCTTCAAATGTAGTGCGAGTACGAGTAGAGTTTTCAAAAAACAGATTCATTACCGTTAATCCCTCCAGTAAGGGACGGTTAATCAAATTATTATTTTCATCTAAAAAGCTTTGCGCAGTATCTAAAATTTTGGTCAGGCTTTCCTTGGAAAGACCCTCAATTGTTAAAAAGTGTTTTAAATTTCCTTGTTGATTCAATTGAACCTGACTCGGTTGATGCAGGGCTGCAATATGCATAATGGATTCCTATGGGTCGAATCACCAAAACTTGCATAGTGTAGCCCAATTCTTTTATTTTAGTAGCACAACTTTTCATCGATATGTTGCAATAAATTAGAGCTTTGCAACAAAATTCCGCTATCGTAATGCACCAATATAGTGATGATGCACTTGAGCCTGATAAATCTCTTCTTCTGTAACCTCTGTTGAATAGAGCTCTGACACCTCTGGCTGTTCGACTTTTTCGATTTTTGCTGCTTTCTCTACACTGTTTTCAGGCAACAAATCAATTAATGAACTTAAGCGAGCAACATATCGCTCTAATTCCTGATCTTCAGTTGCCAAAGCAAGGTCTGCAATATGTCGAGCGTAATCTTTATTATGCACTAAATACATCACATCAATAACTCGACCTGATACACGTCGCATACGAACATACATTTGAGTTGCGATCGCAAAAGCATCTGCATTGACAACCACATCATTATTCAGATTATCTTTCATAATTCCCCCACTAAATTTCTTTAATTTCATCAACTTTAAGAAAAATAATTTTCTGATGAACAATGTTACTGTTAGCAAAATATGTACCAAATATTAAAATTATTATCCAAAATTCTTTTCTAACTGATAGCTCGCTCAGCTATCAGATATTCAAAAAAGTCGTTAATCGATGATAAAGCTGACAATCAAACAAATAAGCACCGACAGAATTGATAAAAATCAGTTAAAATAGCCGATTGCTGAACTGCTTTTTTGGAAATGTGCATGAATTCTACACAACGTCTGACAAACTATTGGGTGACCTGTGCGGATGGACTTGAAACCTTATTACAACAAGAATTGGAAAATTTAGGGATTCAAAACATTCAACGCTTCGCTGGACGTTTGGTATTTAAAGGCACACTTGAAAATGCATACCGTATTTGCATGTGGTCACGTCTTGCTTCTCGCGTACTTTTACCGATTCATACTCATGAGCTTGAACATACCCATGACGCACGTGATGTGGCTGAAGAACTTTATGAAGGTGCAATCAGCTTTGACTGGTCACTTATCTTTGCGCCACAAAGCACATTTGCAGTACGCCTACATGTCGAACGTGAAATTAAGGTCAATACTCAATTCGCAACCTTACGTGTTAAAGATGGTGTTGTCGATTCATTTATGGAAGCTGTGGGTAAACGGCCAAGCATTGATATTAAACAACCAGAAATTACGCTCTATGTTTTGGCTGGTAAGACAGAACACACTTACTGCTTAGATTTATCTGGCGATTCACTGCATAAACGTGGCTATCGTCGCTTCATGACCGATGCTCCTATTAAAGAAAATCTTGCAGCAGCAATTTTACAAAAAGCAGAATTAGCCGAATATCAACCCGATATTATCCTTGATCCTATGTGTGGTTCGGGTACATTTATCATCGAAGCCCTGATGATATTGACTGATCGCGCTCCAGGTCTAGTTAGACGTTTCGGTTTTAACGGTTGGCATGGACATGACCGTGAGCTTTGGTTATCACTAAAAGCAGAGGCTGCGGAACGCCATGAAAAGGCATTAGAACACCCCTTACCAAAACTATATGCTTATGATGCTGACTGGGAAGCTGTTAAAGCCACTCGTCAAAACATCATTGCCGCTGGTTTTGAAAAGTTACTTGATCAAATCCAAATTGAAGAACGTACTTTAGCGGATTGGGACAACTTCCATGCTGAAGGAAAAAAAGCCTTTATTGTAACTAACCCACCGTATGGTGAGCGTTTAGGCGATAAAGCATCTAACCGTTCTTTATATCTTGGTTTATCAGCGCTATTACAAAAGAATTTCCCAAATCAACGTGCAGCCATTATTGCTGCACAAGTTGAACAAGCTGATGTACTGGCTTTTCTTGAGCCTCAAACACTCCGCTTGATGAATGGTAAATTACCGATTTATGTGCGATTTGGTATGGTGAAGCCAGCCACAGTCACACAGCCATTTTTAGCAACATGGCAACCACAACAATTTGAAAAAATTGAAGGTGCAGAAGACTTTACCAACCGCTTGCAAAAGAACATGCAGAACCTAAAAAAATGGGCTGTAAAAGAAAATGTCTACTGCTTGCGTTTATATGATGCAGACTTGCCAGACTTCAATGTTGCAGTTGATCTGTATGGCGATCGATTGCATGTACAAGAATATGCTCCACCTAAAAGTATTGATCCAGAAAAAGCAAAAAAACGTTTTAATTTAGCCCTTGCTGCGATACGTGCTGTGACAGGCTTAGGTCGCGATGCAATCTTTATTAAAACTCGTGCACGACAAGCTGGATCAAACCAATATACAAAGCAAAGTACCGCATCTAAACGCTTTATTGTTCAAGAAGGCAATGCTCGTATCTTGGTTAACTTGACCGATTACTTAGACACAGGTTTATTCTTAGATCATCGCCAAATGCGTTTGAGAATTGCTAAAGAAGCCCGTGGAAAGCATTTCCTCAATCTTTATAGCTACACCTCAACAGCAAGTTTACATGCTGCTTTGGGCGGTGCAGCGAGTACAACTAGTGTAGATTTATCTAATACCTACCTGAGCTGGTCTAAAGAAAACTTTGTGCTGAATGGTTTAACTGTAGATCACGCTGATGAACAGCATATGTTCTTTGCAAGCGATTGTTTTGAATGGTTAAAAGAAGGACATGAGCAATACGATTTAATCTTTATTGATCCTCCAACGTTCTCAAACTCGAAAAAGTTTTATGGAACCTTTGACGTTCAACGTGACCATGTATCGCTGATTAAACGTGCAATGAACCGCTTAACCAGCGATGGAACGTTGTATTTCTCCAATAACTATCGTGGTTTTGAATTGGATGAAGAAATCGAAGCCATGTATGACATTGAAGAAATTACAAATGAAACCATTGGTTTAGATTTTAAACGAAATCATAAGATCCACAGAGCGTGGAAAATTATGCATCCCTCAATAAAATAAATGATCAAGTCGTTAACATTTCAGATCACGATTACTTTACAGTAATCGTGATTTCACCATGTATATTCGTCGATTCAAACTCATAGACCATAAATCGATCAGGAGACTCTTTATGTGGTTTCAAGGTTGCCCTCTTTTTATCACGGCTATCTGAAACCGTATTTTTCTTTTGTTCTTCGTAAGGTGATAGTGAACCATCTTCCAGCATACTGATCCTCACTTCACGTAAGAAACGATCACTTAACGCACGTTGAATACGCCAACGCTCTTGCTCAGGTTGCAAAGCATCTTGGTTGGCTTTGAAAATAATATTCGGCAAGGTACTCGTTGCCAATCCTGTTTGTAGTGCTAAGGTTGATTCTGGCATCGGTTGAGCACTCCACCCAAATGAAGAAGGCAAAATACCCATGCACAAAATTACACAAATACCTGCGTAATAATGTTGCTTGTTTTTCATTGCAATTCATCCTGAATCTTTTTCTTATTTGTTCTGAAACTATCAAGTTTTTCATCAAGCTGCAATCTTATTCAGCATATTCCTAAAAAAAACTGATCAATAGCATATAAACAAAAAAAGATGGCAATTTTCATCACCATCTTTTTGTTCAATTGATAAAATTTTAAGCTTAACTCAGTTTGACCTTATCAAATACAAGCTGACTATTTTCACCTTTAATCAAGATGTTATCACCTGCTTGAAACTCGCCAGATAAAATTTTCTGAGCTAAATTATTTTCTACCTGTTGTTGGATTGCTCGTTTCAATGGACGAGCACCATAAACAGGATCAAAACCAGCATCTATCAATAGGTCAAATGCAGTATCGTCCACAGTTAATCGCATGTCACGCTCGGCCAAACGAGAACGTAAACGATCCAACTGAATATCGGCAATGCCGCGGATCTGAGCTTTTTTCAGTGAATGGAAAATCACCAGCTCATCAATACGGTTGATAAACTCTGGGCGGAAATGTTGGCTTACAGCACTCATCACCACAGCTCGAACCTCATCATCTGTCGCCGTTTCACCTAATTCACGTACATCTTGTGAACCGAGATTAGAGGTCATCACAATCACTGTATTTTTGAAGTCCACCACACGACCTTGTGAATCTGTTAAGCGACCATCATCCAACACTTGTAATAAGATATTGAATACATCTGGGTGTGCTTTCTCCACCTCATCAAACAGTACGACGCTATAAGGTTTACGGCGTACAGCTTCAGTTAAAACACCACCTTCTTCATAACCGACATAGCCTGGAGGTGCACCAACCAAACGACTGACAGAGTGTTTTTCCATAAATTCGGACATATCAATTCGAATCATGGCATCATCACTATCAAACAAGAAGTTTGCTAGCGCTTTGGTTAACTCGGTTTTACCCACACCTGTTGGACCAAGGAATAAGAAAGAACCACTAGGGCGATTCGGGTCTGATAGACCTGCACGTGAGCGACGTACTGCATTGGAAACAGCCACCACAGCCTCATCTTGACCAACCACACGGTTATGTAAAAATGATTCCATATGGAGAAGTTTTTCACGTTCACCTTGCAACATTTTCGCTACTGGAATACCTGTTGCCGCACTTACGACTTCCGCAATTTCGTTCTCAGTCACTTTGGTACGAATAAGTTTTGGTTCTTCGTTTTCCTCAGCAATCTCAGCCTGCTCTAGTCGTTTCTGCAACTCTGGAATCACACCATATTGCAAGCGTGCTGCTTCAGCTAAGTCACCTTCACGTTTTGCTTTTTCTAAAGCAACTCGAGCTTGGTCCAATTCTACTTGCGCTTTCTTATCACCTTCAACCAGTGTTTTTTCAGCTTTCCAAATCTCTTCAAGATCATTATACTCTTTTTGCTTTTCAGCAATTTGCTGTTCAAGATGGTTGACTTCAGCTTTACTACCATCATCTTGATCTTTTTTCACGGCTTCCAATTGCATTTTCAACTGGATTAAACGACGATCAAGTTTATCTAAAGCTTCAGGCTTTGAATCAATCTCCATTTTGATACGCGATGCTGCTTCGTCAATTAAATCAATCGCCTTATCTGGTAATTGACGATCAGTAATATAACGATGCGACATTTTCGCTGCAGCAATAATCGCAGAATCTAAAATTTGCACGCCATGGTGAGTTGCATACTTCTCTTTTAGACCACGTAAAATCGCAATGGTATCCTCAACACTTGGTTCATCCACCAATACTTTTTGGAAGCGACGTTCAAGTGCAGCATCCTTCTCAATATATTGACGATATTCATCTAAAGTCGTTGCACCTACACAGCGTAACTCACCGCGTGCCAAAGCAGGTTTTAACATATTCCCTGCATCCATTGCGCCATCACCCTTTCCAGCACCCACGAGTGTATGTAGCTCATCGATAAACAGGATGATTTCACCTTCATGTTTAGCTAGGTCTTTAAGTACTGCTTTTAAACGCTCTTCGAATTCACCACGGTATTTTGCACCAGCAAGGAGAGAACCCAAATCCAGTGAAAGGACGCGTTTATTCTTCAATCCTTCTGGCACTTCGCCATTTACGATACGTTGGGCTAAACCTTCAACAATTGCAGTTTTACCTACCCCCGGTTCACCAATCAATACTGGATTATTTTTGGTACGGCGAGATAACACCTGAATCGTACGGCGAATTTCATCGTCACGACCAATCACAGGATCAAGTTTGCCCGCTAATGCACGTTCAGTTAAATCAATGGTGTATTTATTCAGTGAGTCCCGTTGATCTTCGTGATTATTGCTCATGACTTTGTCATTTCCTCTAATATTTTCAATAACTTTACGCAAGCTTTCTGAGGTTACACCGACACTATTGAGAATCGTCTTGGTTTCTCCTGTCTCAGCTAAACCAAGTAACACCCAATCGGTTGATAAGAACTCATCACCTGCTTTCTGAGCATAGCGATCAGCTAGATTTAATGCCTTTACTGCTTCGGGATTAAGATTAATATCACCCGTTGGATTTGCCAGTGTCGGTGCATTTTGTATAGCTTGCTCAAGTTTTTGCTTTAATTCTGGCAAACGAGCGCCCGCCTGTTGCAGCAAACTTAAATTGGCTGGCTCTTCTAATAAAGTTGTCAAGATATGAATCCCTGCGATAGCAGTATGATCCTTACCCATTGCCAAAGATTGTGCATCTGAGAGCGCTTGCTGTAAGCGGTTTGTAAATTTTTCAAAACGCATTCTTGTTATTCCTCACAACAAATTTTTAACTTATCACTTAGATGGGAACGTTTTTTAAAATTTCAAATAAAATTTATATATTTTTCAATATTTTATTAAAAAACAATGAATAAAACTCAGTCATAATATGGGTGTATAAACAATCTATTTCAAGTATATTTTGTTTAATTTTTCGATCTATCACATTTTGAACAAAATCCTTATTGTGATTCTTAATCCGACGTTTTAGCTTAACACTTTACTTGAATCAAAAATGGCTCTCATGTATTTAAAAACAATATTGCTTGGCGCAGCTTGTCTTGTCTCTACTCATTCGGCATTTGCGCAACTTCCACAAGATTCTCGTCGCGCTGGTGGAGTTGCTGTTATTCCTTTAACGGCAGAAACTACAGAAGTCTTTTATCAACAAAAGCCTGTGTTAATCACGCAAGAAGGTACACAACGTTATGCTGTGTTAGGTATCCCTCTTTCTACACCTGTTGGTCAATTACAGCTCACCACAAACAGCAAACCGATTCAAATCGAAATCCGACCTTATAAATATGCTGAACAACGGCTTACCATTAAAAATCAAGACTATGTCAACCCTAGTCAAGCACAGTTAGATCGTTATGCACAGGAAGCTAAAGAACAGAATAGCGTTTATGAGTCATTTACAACCAGTACATGGAAAAACATACCAAATTTTATTCGACCAACAGCTGGGAAATTCAGTAACTCTTTCGGTCGCAAGCGATTCTTTAATGGCGAAGAACGTGCACCTCACTCCGGTTTAGATATTCCTGCACCAGTTGGACAAAAAGTGGTAGCACCTGCTGATGGTATTGTTGTTCAGACTGGTGATTATTTTTTTAATGGAAAAACCGTACTGATTGATCATGGTCAAGGTTTAATCAGCATGTTCTGCCACCTTAGTAAAATTAATGTAGAAAAAGGGCAATCTATTCGCCAAGGTGAGGTACTCGGCTTAGTGGGTAAAACTGGGCGAGTCACAGGTGCACATTTGCATTGGGGAATGAGTCTTAACAATGCACGTGTTGATCCTCAGTTGTTTCTAAAATAAAGCCAATAAAAAAGTGATCTGTGTTAAATAGATCACTTTTTAGATAAACTTAATAGTTTTCCGTCTATTCTGCTTCAACAATTTCAAAATCATGTGTAATTTCTACACCACCATCAGACAACATTTTACTTGCTGAACAATATTTTTCTGCTGATAATTCCACGGCTTTTTCGACTTGCTTGGTTTTCACCGCTTTCCCGGTGATCACAAAGTGTAAGTGGATTTTGGTGAATACTGCTGGAATTGTGTCCGCCCTCTCAGCTTTTAGCTGACATATGACACCTGTCACATCTTGGCGAGATTTCTTTAATATAGTCACAATATCAAACGAAGCACACCCACCAAGTCCCATTAAAATCAACTCCATAGGACGTGGGCCACGGTTTTCACCACCATATTCAGCAGAACCATCCATCACTAAACTGTGACCACTTTCTGATTTCGCCTCAAAAGCAACATTCTCTAACCAATGTACACTTGTTTGCATTGCAACTACCCGAAAAACGTTATAAATTTACTCTGTTCTTGTACACTAACATAAAATGAGTTGATAAGGAATTTCATCTCTTCTGTGTAGAAAAAGCTCAAACGAGCCTGTGCGATCGGTTTCATCCAAATTCGGAAATTTTAAGCATGACTTCAAATTTTTCACATCTTAGCACTGATGCTTTGTCTCCAGGCCAACTACCTGAATCAGTAAAAGCTTTGCTAAAACGTGCTCATATTAACAGATACCCTAAACGCACCACGATTGTTGACGCTGGAACGGAATCAAGATCACTGTATTTAATTTTAAAAGGTTCAGTATCAATTATTTTACGTGAAGATGATGAACGTGAAATCGTTGTTGCTTATTTGAACCCTGGGGACTTCTTTGGTGAGATGGGTCTTTTTGAAAAGAACCCTCAACGTACTGCTGAAGTACGCACTCGAGATGTATGCGAAATTGCAGAGATTTCTTATGACAATTTCCATGAATTAAGTAAACAGTATCCTGATTTAAGTTACGCAGTATTTGCTCAACTGGTGCGTCGTCTTAAAAACACAACTCGTAAAGTAACTGACCTTGCCTTTATCGACGTTTCAGGTCGTATTGCACGTTGCTTAATCGACTTATCTGCTCAACCAGAGGCAATGATTTTACCGAATGGTCGTCAGATTCGTATCACTCGTCAAGAGATTGGTCGTATTGTCGGTTGCTCTCGTGAAATGGTTGGTCGTGTCCTCAAAACACTTGAAGACCAAGGCATGATCCAAACTGATGGTAAAGCAATTTTAATTTTTGATGCGTCTTTAGAGGAAAATACCTTTCCTGAAGATGAATATGATGATGAAGATTGATTAATTTAGATCACCGTCATATAAAAAGCCAGTGTTCACACTGGCTTTATTTTTTGAATAAAAAGAACAAAATCAATAGGCTTTTGATTACATAATTACTATGATTATAGAGATAATCAGAATGTAAAGAATGGTCAACTTTTTTTATAATTCGGCTTAAGTATATTGATATTGATAAGATACTGATTTGGAGAGAATAAGTATGAAGAAGTTCGCTTTAAGCCTTTGTGCAATCACTGTGATGACCATTTCTGGCTGCGCATCGTTTGCTGAAATGGCTGGTGCCGATACTGCAACCCTCAATGCACAATCAGCACAGGGCTTTGCACAAATGACTCAAGAAGCCCGTGCAAAAAATCAACTTGATACAAGTTCTGCAACTTACCAACGAATCAACACGGTATTTAATCGTCTAAAACCACATGCAGATAAACTTAACCAAACAGGTCAACGTTTTGACTGGCAGCTCGCTGTATTGAAATCAGATACCGTCAATGCTTATGTCGCTCCAGGTGGTAAAGTCGTCTTCTATACAGGCATTGTAAATAAGCTTAATCTCACCAATGATGAAATCGCTGCAATCATGGGCCATGAGATGACGCATGCTTTAGAAGAACATGCGAAAAGTAAAATTGGCGCTCAAGCATTGACTAACTTAGCAATTGGTATTGGTACCTCTTATGCAGGTGCAAACATTGGTGAAGCGGGTAATGCAGCAATCAATCTAGGTAGCCAAATTGGTATCGGCTTACCTTACTCTCGTAACCTAGAAAGCCGTGCTGACTACGGCGGTTTAATGCTGATGGCACAAGCGGGCTACAATCCTAATGCGGCTATTACTTTATGGGAAAAAATGAACCGCTTAGATGGTAAAGGCGGCTCTGCTTTCTTATCCACTCACCCATCAAATACACAACGTATTGCAGATATGCGTAAGAACTTACCTGCTGCAATGGCGATTTATAATAACAGCCGTCGTTAATCTGTTTACAGCCATTAAATCTCAAGTAGATTTAATGGCTTACATAATTCACTTACTATCCTTCTATTCTCGCAATTTCCTCATCTGCATTTATGGTCAAATTTATACCTCTTAGATGTTGAATCCTTCCTGTGCAGTGAGCAATTACAGGAACCTCCATTTTCATCGCCTCCATCATGGCAATCACATCACCTTGTTGCACTTGATCATTCTCTTTAATTTTCCAAGCACTGATGACACCATTGATCGGTGCAAGTACAGCTTTTTCGTTTTTAGAAACTTGTTTAACATTGTTATGGACATCTGGGCGGTGCTTGTTCTCCATTTGAAAGAATGCTAAAGGCAACCCAATCTCATGCAGTTTACCGTCAATCTCAATATGATAGCGCTGCAATGTCATTTGATCTGATCTTTGACTGCGAGGCTGTACTGCAAAAACATGTGAACAATCCTGCTCAATCCAACGCGTATGAATTTTAAACTCATCCACAAAATCAGGTTCAGTTAAAATCGCCTGATGGAATGGCAATACAGAAGCAATCCCTTCTAATTTAAAATGAGCAAGTGCTCTCTTAGCACGTTGAATCGCTATTTCCCGCGTAGCTCCAGTCACAATCAATTTTGCCATCAAAGAATCAAAATGGCTGGACACCAGACTTCCATTTCCTACACCTCGATCTAAACGGATACCGATTCCGGATGGTGGATCGAACTGAGTGATTTGACCAAACGCAGGTATAAAACCACGTGCAGGGTCTTCTGCATTAATTCTAAACTCAATTGCATGCCCCTGAGGCTCAGGAGTTGTCTGAATCGAAAGTGGCTGCCCCAAGGCGATTCTGATTTGCTCTACAACCAAATCGATGCCTGTAGTTTGTTCTGTCACAGGATGTTCAACTTGTAATCGTGTATTCACTTCAAGAAACGAAAGTTTGTTATCTTGACTCAATAAATATTCAACTGTTCCTGCACCCACATATTTTGCCATTCGACAGATATTGACTGACGACTGAATGATTTGCTGATAAATTTGTTCACTGATAAAAGGTGCAGGTGCTTCTTCGACTAACTTTTGATTACGACGCTGTAAAGAACAATCACGAGTACCAACGACCACCACTTGACCATGTTGATCAGCAATGATTTGTGCTTCGATATGTCTAGGTTTTTCTAAATACTGCTCTACAAAGCATTCACCTCGCCCAAATGCAGCTTGCGCTTCACGTACCGCAGACTCATATAAATGAGCAACTTCATCTAACCGCCAAGCCACCTTTAAACCACGCCCACCACCACCATAAGCAGCTTTGATTGCGATCGGTAATCCATATTGTTGAGCAAATGTGACTGCTTCAGCCGCAGAGTTAAGCGGTTGTTCCGTCCCATAAACTAAAGGTGCACCAACAGATTGAGCAATTTTACGCGCTTGTATTTTATCACCTAGTTTCTCAATGCTTTCTGGCGATGGTCCAATCCAGATCAATCCAGCATCAATGACAGCTTGAGCAAAATCCGCACGCTCCGACAGAAAACCATATCCTGGATGGATCATCGTTACCTGTGCCTGTCGCGCAATCGATAAAATTTTATCAATGTCTAAGTAGGTTTCTTTGGCAGTCACCCCCGACAGCGCCCATGCTTCATCCGCATATTGGACATATAAACTATCAATATCATCATCTGCATACACTGCAACTGAACGAATATCTAAATCTTGACAAGCCTGAATAATACGAACCGCAATTTCCCCACGATTAGCGATTAAAAGTTTATGCTGTGTACTCATGTGATGCGATATCCATAAAATCTGAAATTTTTCTAAATTGAATGAAACACCCTGCTGCAAGTTGAGCAATAAGCCCCAGATGATACGGTGCTACCGCGGCAATCACTGGATACCCCCCTGTTAATGGATGGTCATTCATAAACAAAACTGGTTGACCATTTGCTGGAACTTGAATTGCACCCGTACAACATCCTTCACTAGGTAACTCTTGGTTTATTTGTCGTTGTAGCGGCTGCTCTCCCAATAGTCTTAGACCAATTCGATTACTTTCTGTGGTGACTAACCAAGCTTGACTAAATAATAGATCCACACTCTGTGGATTAAACCAATCCGCTCGAGGTCCGAGTATGACATCAACCACAACCGTCTCACCCTTGCTTGGTAAAGTAATAGCCGATTGATCTAAGTTTACAGCTTGTGTTTTTAATTGATCAGCATAAATTTGATCACCAACTTTAATCGGTAATGGTCCCAACTCAGCCAAAACATCATAACTTGCACTTTCTAGCACACGCTCAACAGCAAACCCACCACGAATAGCCAAATAGTTACGAAGTCCTGCTTGAGGTGGCGAGATATAAATTTCATCACCAGCGTCTAAAGCAATCGGCTGGTATAATGACTCTTGAACTTTGTTCGAGTTCGCATAAGTTATCCAAAGCGCTGCTGCTGCACCTGTCACTGCAATCACTGTTGATTGCAATACTTTCAATCGCAATCCACCATTCAATATTTCAAAGACAGCCGCATCAGAAGGGTTGCCTACAATTAGATTCGCACTTTTAAAAGCACGATCATCCATCGCCCCTGCTCGTCCTATACCCAGTTTGAACATATTTCTACGCCCATCATCTTGCACTAAGACTTGTAAACCGACATTTTTAACTTCGAATACTGCTGATTTTTCATTCCTTTTTGGAATAGAAATGGGTATATCGGGGACAGAAATCTGTGTTGGATGATTACGAACATCTTTAAAGATAACCTGATCACTGGGTAACAATAAAGCAGGTTGAGCACGATGAATATCCCACATTTTTTCATCGGTTTGGCCAATTAGTTGCCAGCCTCCTGGGCTATCTTTAGGATAAACACCACTATATTCACCTGCTAAACCCACAGATCCAGCCCCAATCTTCTTTCGTGGCGAGGCCAAACGCGGGATACTGGTGAATGGATGATCAGGACTGACCAAATACGCAAAACCTGGGGCAAAACCAATAAATGCAACCTGCCAATGACTGTGAGTATGCTTATAGATAACCTTATCAACACTGATTCCCAAATACTCAGCAACATGGGTTAAATCAGCACCTTGATAATTAACCTGTAGAACAACTTCTTTGCCTGTATTGAAAAAGTCTTGTTTTATTTTTTGCGTGGAGATCCACTGGATTAATTTCTTTACATCAATACACAAACAATCAAAATGAACCAATATCGTTCGGGCTGCGGGTATCATTTCCTGAATATAAGGATGCTGGCTATGTTGTAAAAAATGATACGTTGCAATTGTTTCTTCTAAACTAGGAAATTCAATTAACACACAATCCAAATTAACTGATAAAAACCGCATCTCATCACTCTTTTTATTATGGTCAAAAAGGCTTAACCCACAAAATTACGTATTTGAATATGCTGTGCTAACAGTGTTTGTCGAATCTCTTGTGCCATTTGTACAGCACCCATCGTATCGCCATGCACACATATAGTATCGGCTTGAATCTTGGTGAACTCGCCCTCAATCGATTCCACTCCACCTTTTAACACCATATCTAATACCCGCTGTGCAACCAGCCCAGTATCATGAATCACAGCATTATCTAACCGACGAGAGACCAAAGTGCCATTGTTGTGATAAGCACGATCCGCAAACGCTTCTGAAACCACCGCTAAACCTTGCTTACGGGCAAAGGGAATCAACGGTGATCCAGCCAACCCAACCAACACGAGATTGGCGTCATACTGTTGAATCGCATCAATCACCGCTTGGGCTTGTTCTAAATCTGTAGCAATGGTGTTATATAACGCCCCATGTGGCTTTACATACTTAACGCATGTTCCCGCAACTTGGGCCAAACCTTGTAAAGCTGAAATCTGATACAGCACATCTGCAAATAATTCATCATAAGACAAATCCATGTTTCGGCGGCCAAAGCCAACCAAATCAGGATAAGAAACATGTGCACCAACAGCGACGTTGCGTTGAGCTGCTTGTTTTAACGTTTTTAAAATATTCTGTGGATCACCTGCATGAAAACCACAGGCAATGTTAGCACTACTGACCACAGAAAGGATTTGATCATCATTGCCCATTTTCCATGCACCATAGCTTTCACCTAAGTCGCTATTTAAATCAATCTGAATCATGGCCTTATATCAAAATCCAAAAAGTAATCCGCTTAATTATTACACTATAGTTTCGACCATGCCAGTAAACTTAAGAGTGTTCAATTAATAAATTTTTGCTTGTCCTTCGATTCTTGTTTTAAATCTACGATGAAACCACATATATTGCGTTGGCTGCATTCTGATCTGATTTTCGATAATCAAATTCACTCGCGTCGCATCTTCGATCTCATCAAGACTTGGAAAATTTTCTAAAGGTGGTTCTAATAAAATATGATATTGCGGATTTGTTATATCTCCTTCACGATAAAAGAATAAAGGAATAGCCAATGCTTTGGTAATTTTCATCAATCGTCGATGCGCTGTTAATGTCGCAGCCTGAACACCAAAAAATGGCGCCATAACACCTTGCTTCAATCCAAAATCCTGATCAGGACTATACCAAATGGCATGCCCATTTTTTAGACTGTGAATTAAGCCTTTCATATCATCTTTGCCTATTTGATTCTTATAAATCGTGGCTCGACATCTACGAATCAACATATCAAGTAGAGGATTGTTCTGTGGACGATAAACCACATCAAAATCAAAGAAACGACTACTTACAAAACCACCTGCATCTAAAAGTGTAGTATGTGTTCCTAACAATAGCACCCCTTGCTGTTGTGCATTTTCAATATGTTGTAATCCATGGATATGAATTCGGTTTTTAAACCAACTTGGCTTATACCAAGCATTTAATGCTTCAAACAAACCAAGCATCATATTCAAGAAAACTTGTTGTGCATCCTTTTGTATTTCTAACTCACTTTTATTAGGGAAACAAACCTCTAGATTCCTAATTGTGGTTTTTCTGCGAGATTTCAAAGCTTTCCATGCAACTTTAGATAAAAGATCCGCTAAACGCCATTGGATTGCCCAAGGTAAAATTGCGAATACCATCAAGATCAGTAAAGCAATCCATATTCCCCAATACTTAGGCAGTAAAAAAGACCATTGAAATTTACTGGCCTCAAGTTGTTGTTCAGCGCTCATAGCGACAAGTTTCTTAAATAAAACTCACCAGCGTAGCATATCTAGTTTTTTTAATGTTCTTAATTGTGTTCTTCTCAATCTATTTTAAACACAAATGCAGCATATGCGTTGCTATGGTATGTCGAATATGGTCTGGACGCTGATGAAAATACCGCTGACTTAGACCATCACCTGATAAATCTTCTATGACCTGATAGCCGATTTCATTTACAGCTTGATGTAAGTCTTTCGGCCGAAACTGACCTTTTAATGGCTCTTTCAAAAACCGTGTAAATTGTGAAACGAACAAACTCCCGAAACGCTCAACACCATCCAACTCACGATAATCAATCGAATAATCTAAAACCACTTCACTGCCCTCGCTCGCGATTTGAGCAATACTGGATAAGGTATGTAATGTCGTTTGTGGTTCGAGATAATGGGTTGTGCCTAACCAAGAAAAAAATGCTTTTTGGTCTTGTTGAAAGGAACTTCTCGCCAAAGCATCTGTAATCGACTCTTTTTCAAAATCAATTGATACAAACTCAACATTAGCTGGAATGTCACCAAATTCTTTGAGTTTCAACTGTTTTGCCGCTTGGGTATCAGGATGATCAACTTCAAAAATTTTTAAATTAGGATAGCGCTGTGCTTGTCTCAACGTGAACGAATCTAAACCAGCACCCACCAAGACATATTGCTGAGTTCCTTGCTGAATCGCTTGCTGCAATAAGTCTTCTGCATAACGCGAACGACCAACAACTTGCCCTGTCAGTAAACCTAACGTTCGGTTAAATACAGTAGAATTCATCACTTTAACGGTCAGTGGAGTTTTTAATAATTTTTGCCAACCTTTACTGGTTAGCTCAAATGCAAATGGATCAGAAAAAACAGGATTTTCGGCATTTTTGAAATGATTTGCTCGTAATGCAGCAGCCGCTTCAGCCGTTCGGCTTGATTGTCCATCTTTCATATTTATTACCTAATTTATTTGTATCTTGCAAAAAATAAGCAGCAAACTCCATCCTAAGATAAAATTTACTGCCCTAATATCACTCGACTAAAAAATTAGTTGGTCTTTTCAGTTTGATACGTCAGTTGATAATCGTTTAAATCCATCTGTTTTAAACGTTGTTTTAACTTCTTCAATGACCAAGGCCAAGCAGCAAAGTTTCGACCATTTGCATCTAAATAGTAGCTCTTACATCCACCAGCATTGAAAACAGTTGTTTTAAGATGCTTTTGTACTAACTCATTATGTTTTTTAATCACTTCAGGTTTGATATTCAACTTGGCAATACCTTGATCTCTAATTTTCAATAAACCATCAACGATATAATCAAGTTGAGCTTCTGCTAGACCAATAAAAGAGTCATAAACCAGAACGTTCGGCCCCAAAACTAAGAAAGCATTTGGTACATTTTCAATGCTTGTACCTAAATATGCCTCTGGAGAGCTACTTTTCCAAAGGTCATTTAAAATCTCACCTTTTTCATTCGCAACACGCTTGCCAATCGGTGGATGAGAGACTTCAAAACCTGTACCCCAAATGATCACATCAACTTCATGACGCTCACCATTTGCAGCAACAACAGTATTACCTTCAACTTTAACTAAGCCATGAGGGATGAGTTTAGTATTTGGTTGCTGTAAAGCTGGATAATAATTGTTAGCGAACAACAAACGCTTACATCCGATAGTGAAGTTTGGCGTCACATTTTTACGCAATTCTGGATCTTCAACTTGGAAGCGTAAAATCAGCTTAGCTAACTCACCGACTGGTTTTAACACAGCAGGATTACGTAAACCAAAGTTAATTGCATTCAATGATTGAGCAACCGCTTGGCGCCAAGTTTTTTGAATTAATGGATATTTCTCGATTAATTTTTTACTTACATCACCCAAATCCGTATCAGGTTTTGGAACAACCCACGGCGCGGTACGCTGGAATACATATAATTCTTTAGCTTTTGGTTGAATTTGTGGCACAAACTGAATTGCTGATGCACCCGTTCCAATGACCGCAATACGTTTACCAGTCAAATCATAATCATGATTCCATCTTGCTGAATGGAACATTTCGCCAGTAAAGGTCTCTAGACCATCTAATTTTGGAATTTGAGCTTCTGTAATTGGACCTGTTGCGAAGATCGCTGAGCGTGACAAAAACTGCCCTTTATTAGTATCCATCACCCATAAATTACGCTCATTATCCCATTTTGCACTGAGTAACTCTGTACCAAATTCAATTTTTGAACTTACGCCAAAATTCTCACTTACTTCTTCTAAGTAGTTCAAAATTTCTGGTTGACGAGCAAACAAGTGACTCCACTTTGCACTTGGTGCAAATGAGTATGAATACAAAGCTGACGGTACGTCACAACCACAACCTGGATAAGTGTTTTCGCGCCAAGTACCACCAACGCGTGTTGCCTTTTCAATGATCTTGTAGTTGCTATAACCAACTTGATCAAGACGAATTGCTGTCGCAATACCTGAAATCCCTGCCCCCACGATAAATGTATCGTAAATATGCTGTGGGAGCGCTTTTTTGTCAGCAGAATTTAATTTTTTTGCTTGAGCTGTCATTCAAAATATCCTTTCATTTATTTAACTAAAATAAGCATTGATTAACCTAAAGAAAGCTTATTTCAGTAATTAAAATCTTTTTCCTAAACAGGTTTTATTTCATCAATCGGTATGATGTACCCAAGAATTTTGCATATAAATTCGGAGCAGTACGTTTCATTAACCAGAATAGTTTTGCGTCAATCTGTGGGATGGTATAAAGCTGATCTTTATCCAAACGATCTAATGTCAGCTTGGCAACTTTGTCACTGGTCGTGAAGGCCAAGTTTGTCAGTGCATAGTCCAAGATACCCTTGTGCGGTACTTTTCCGTTTTTGATGATATTGGTCGGCACCAATGTTGGACATAACACATTGACCTTGATGTTATGTTTTCTCAATTCAGCTGAAAGCGTTTCAGACAAAGCACGTACCCCAGCTTTAGTCACGTTATACGCTGTCATTTCAGGTGCCGCAGTATAAGACGCTGCCGAAGCAACATTGATAATTGCACCACGACCAAGTTGTTTAAACTTTGGTACGAAATAGTGACAACCATGAATCACGCCCCATAAGTTAATATCTGAAACCCATTTCCAATCTTCCAGCGAGGTTTCATCAAACTTACCACCCAACCCAACACCTGCATTGTTGATCACAAGTGTTGTTGGATGTTGCATAAGTTGTTCTGCTTGGTCAGCAAGCTTTTCAACTTGTTTAGCATTTCCAACATCGCACTTTACTGCAAAAGCTTTTGAACCCAATTGCTCGATTAAGGCAACCGTTTCTTTTGCTGCATCCAAGTTAATATCAGAGCAAACCACAGTCCCACCACGCTTTGCCAGTTCAAGTGCAAAACTACGACCAATCCCACTTCCCGCACCAGTTACCACTGCATATGCCTTTTGGCTTGGTTTGGCTTTCTTTCCAAATAATTTCATATTTGTATTCCAAATTATTGTTTCAGCTTGACCAAGTTATGCAGATGCTGCACGAACAGGTGGTACAAATTCTTTTAAGAAATAAGGTGATAACAAACCTGTTTCTGGATTTAATAAACGCTCTTTGTAATATTCCATGTATTTTGTAGTGTCATGGTCGTTTGGATGGAAGCTTGGACGTAAATATTCCAAGATATGCATAAAGCTACTACCAAATACCCCTCGTTCACTACCAAATAACAATGCGGTACTTTCTAATACATCTTTCATATAACGTGGATTGATCAAATTACTTGGCTTACGAATAAATGGCATCAAGTAACCACCTAAAGAAACACCACCTAAAATGGTTAAACTTGCAAGTAAGAATCCAGTGATACGAACCCAGTAATCTCCTGATAACTCTAGAAACACATCATAGGCAATATCTTTATGCTCTGATTCTTCGAGCATGTGCCACATCCACATCGCACGCTGTCTTTCATCTTGCGAACCAAGCAAATATTCTTCATGCTGCATCATAAATTCAGCGAGTACAGCGGTGTAATGCTCAATACCTGCCATCAAAGATAGCTGCATAGAGTGCGGTAGTTTATAAATTCCGTACTCAAACACTTTATCTGCAATCGCACGAAGTAATTCGACTGGATAACCATTCTCTTTGAGAACTTCATCATTGAATTGATTATGAATTTTTGAGTGAATTGCTTCTTGACCAATTAATGAAGTCAATCTTTGTTTCAAAATCGGATCATTAATAAATTCACGATGGTGACGAGCTGTCTCAATGACCACATCCTCACCAAAGGTTAAGAAAATCGATAAAGCATGAAAATAAGAAGTCGCCAACTCTTTATTTAAGAAGAACTTCTGATCCAACTCAGCTGGATTAAATTTGAAATCAAAATGACGAATAGGAATTGGAGCCTTGTTCGCTAAATTTTGGACAATGCCTTGATATTTAGTACTAAGTTTGTCTGAAAATACATTTCGAATAACTTGAGCGACCATAACTGATCCCCTCATATAAAGAGTAAAAAATCAAAAACACCTTGAAGATCTTGACAGCATAGTGGACGAATAAAATATGACTAGAACCAAACTGCTCATATAACAATGAGCTATTCTGCCAACTAAACTCATAAAATCCGTCCTGCACTACTTACTGCAACTCAGTTCAAACTCTAAATTAAGCAGCTTGAATCTTCGGTGTAAATTCCTTCACAAAGAACGGATGTAAGGCACCGCCTTCTGACAACAATTTCTTCTCGTAGTATTCAAAATAATGTGAGGCATCATGGTCATTTGGGTGAAAGTCACGACGCAGATAATCAAAGATTCGACCTTGTGTGCTACCAAATACGCCATCTTTTGGACTAAAGATTAATTTCACACCACGTCGAGCATCTTTCCAAAATTTCGCAGTTAACATTTCTTGCGGTTTACGCAAGACTGGAACCAATGTTGCTGAGAATGGAATCAACCCAAGAATCGTGAAATATGCAAGGAAAAATCCTGTAACACGTAACGCATAATTACCATTCAATGTTTGATAAACATCATAAGCAACATCCTTATGTTCAGACTCTTCAAGCATGTGCCACATCCACAGAGCACGTGTCTTTGCATCATCAGAAAAATAGAAGTTCTGCTCATGCGCCATCATGTATTCTGCTAACACGGCCGTGAAATGTTCGATTCCAGCCATTAGAGAAAGTTTTAATGGTTGTGGGAATTTCAAGAAAATATAATCAAAGAACTTTTCACCCAGGAAGCGGTATAAACGTACTGGATAATCTAGTTCAACAATTGCGTCATTAAATTCATTGTGTAATTTCGAATGAATTGCTTCTTGACCAATCAAAGATGTTACACGTTGTTTTAAAATAGGATCTTTGAGCAAATCACGATGGTGACGTGCTGTTTCAATCACTAAGTCTTCACCATAAGTTAAGAAAACAGAAAGCGTTGCAAAGAAAATCGTTGCAAACTGGTTATTCATATAGAATGATAAATCAATCTGTTTACCTTCAAATCCGATTGCCAAGTGTCGAATGGGTATGCTTTTTTTACTCGCAAAATCGATTTGCTCAGTTATTGGGTTGGATTTAAATAAACTCAAACCTTTGTTCAACGTGCTGCTAATCATGGCTACACCTACCTACTTCACTTGAGCGTCATTTGCCCTTTTGCATTCTTTGGATTAGGCTCATCTCATTTCGTTATACTCATTCATCATTAAGTAACGAAAAAAGATTCGGGAGATTTTATTGAACCTAGTTCCCTACTAGAACCAATGTAAACCGATCTTATGTTCGGATTCAATTCGGGTAAAATCGTTTGGTTTTTGATCTTAAATCACTTACTTATAAAGCTTAAAAACATCAAAAATCCAAAACACCAAATAAGAATAAGCTGTTTAATAACAACATCTTAAAATCATTTTAATTTTTATAAGATTTCAATAAATTCAAATAGTCTATTTTATATTACAGATATGAAACATAAATTTTAAAAACTGTAATTCTATCTGTTCGGATTATTTTAATCAGTCTTTAACTTCAGATCGCAGCATGCTAATCTGACAATATGTTCGGATTTTAATAATAACGCATTATGGTTACTCGCAAACCCCGTCAATCTCGCTCAAAAGTTACTGTAGATACGATTATTGAGGCAGGATTTATCGCTGTTGCAACCAATGGTACAAGTGGCACAACCACACGTCATATTGCTGATATAGCAGGAGTAAGTGTCGGTTCTTTATATGAGTATTTTAAAAATAAAGAAGAAATTTACGATGCCATGGCCAAAACTTTTGTCAAAGAAGTTCTCGACATGGTGAAAGAGCTCACCCCTATTATTGTTGAAATGGAGTTAGAGCCTTTATTTGAAATGATTTTCTATACATTTCGTGATCTGCTTACTCGTGACAATGATCGTTATTTGATATGTCTGCGATATGCAACCGAGCTCAAATATGAGCGTTATATTGGTCAGATCGAAATGGCACTCATGGAAGTGCTGATGAAATACATGATGCGCCATCCAAAATATTTAAAAGTAAATAATTTGAGCGTCACAGCCTATATCAGTATTAATAGCAGTATCTTTAATGTAGCTCGTCATCTGATATTACCAAATCCACAAATCACTTTCGATGAAATGATCAAAGGCCTAAGCACGATGATTATTAGCTATATTGAAGCTGAATTGGCCAAAGCAGAAGCCTAAAAACCATAGTATTCATCATTCACAACATCTTCACGTAACCAACTATAAGCTGGATACAATGAATATAGGAGAATGATGATGTCTACCGTTATAAAGCTTTCGATTGCTGCACTCAGCATCATTTCTTTGTCTGCCTGCAAAAGTATCCCTAGCTATACTCCTGATTATAGTCAAGCTCGTCAGCAAATCGCAGGGATTAATTTGAATGATCAACAAGCGTTGGAAGTAGGTCAACGATTTGTTGCAGCTTTCAATACGCTTGGTACCCCACAGTTTGTTGACACAGCTGGTCAACTCTATGCTGAGCAATTATTTATAAATGACACACTGGCTCAGTTTTCATCTAAGCAAGACTTAATAAAGCACTTCAATGGAATGAATCAACGCGTTAGTAATGTCTCGGTTAAGTTATTAAATACTACTTATCAACAAGACTCTGCATACGTGCACTGGCATATGACATACGACTTCAAATTTTTAGGTCGTAACAAAACCATGTCATCTTATGGAATCAGTGAAATTAAAATAAATCCGGCAAATCAAATTGTATTCCAACAAGATTATTGGGATCCTGCCAATGGTTTGTATCGCTCACTTCCATACGTCAGTGGGGTCTACGCTTGGTTAACACCGTTTAAGAAAGTTACCTAACAGAATCTTAAGGAGTTGATATGCTGATCTTAAAAAGACATTTGGCACTATTGTCATTTGGGGTGTTTACACTGGTAACAACAACAATAAGTCATGCCTCTTTACAATCATGTGGTTCAGCACCTTTAATTGTGACCAAAAAAAATGTGGGAACTGTGAGTTACCTCGCCGAAGATTGTAGTAAAAATTGGCAAGATCAAAGTATTCGCCTAGATTTCAACTACACTCACGACATTCCTGAATGGGCCTTTAAGCGAGCAGCTCAACACTTCCTCAAAAAGAATGTTGATCGTTATAGTTCAGATTCTCCACTCAATCGCATTACCCAACTTTATCGGCCTGTACGGAAAGGTGATCTTTATCGTCTTGAATACACCGCCTCCTCAAAAACACTTGCACTAAGTCTAAACCAAAGAGTTTTAGGCTCAATTCAGGATGCACAAGCCAACCAATATTTTAAAATTTGGTTTGGGCAATCTCCATTTAGTGCTAAATTAAAACAACAACTTTTAAATGAATAAATCAAATACAATGCCGAATACAAGTTATTTCATCTTGATGGTTGAAGATCATTACGAGCTGGCTTCAACCGTCTGTGAATTTTTAGAAGACCACGGTTTCGTTATTGATCACGCACGTAATCTAGATGCTGCTCGCCAATTCCTTAAACAACAGCCCTATCACCTATTATTGTTAGATATCAACTTACCTGATGGGTCTGGCTATGAACTATGCGAGTGGTTAAGAACAGAACGTGGTTTGGATATTCCGGTACTTATGCTAACAGCACGTGATACCTTGGATGATAAACTCAAAGGTTTTGCCTCTGGAACAGATGATTATTTAGTTAAACCTTTTGATTTTAATGAATTAGTCGTACGCATACGAGCCTTAATCAAACGTGCAATGGGTGAAGTGTCCAATAGTAAACTTCAAATACATGATCTTGTCCTTGATAGTGCCACTCAACAAATTACTCGTGCTGGTAAAATCATCGATTTACCCCCTATTCAGTTTAAATTATTAAAAATCCTGATGCGAAACTCACCTAAAGTGATTAGCAAACAAGAAATTGTCATGGAACTTTGGGGAGATGAAGAACCTGAAAGTGATGCCTTAAGAAGCCATATTTATAACTTACGTAAAATGGTTGATAAACCCTTTGAGCAAAAACTCATTCATACGGTATCTGGGGTCGGTCTTAAAGTTGCTGTTGCTTCTGATTAGTTTAAATACACCACGACAATCAACCCTGTAGTTAAAGCCAAGTCCAGTTGTGGGTGAGTTAAGAGATAAAATTGACGATCGTATAACTCTACTCGCCAACCCAATTGTTTGCATAACTTCTGTACAAGCTGCAATCCGATGCCGTGTCCTTTGGCTTTGAGTTGCAATTGTCGATCCGAGAGTTGTTGTACTTTTAAATCATCCGGCAATTTGATTCCAATGCCATTATCTGCAATCAAAATACTATTCTTCTGTTGAATGATATGAATATCTGAACCTTCAGAATAGTTAAGTGCATTACGCAATATATTACTGAGTACCATTTTAGTCATCGAAGGATATAACCATCGTAACTGCTCAGCATGTTCTTGGATTACATGGATTTGCATTCCTTTGGAATGACTAACAGGCTCCAAATCAAATACCAAATCTTGCACGATTTCTGAGAGTTTAGCTTGCTCTATCGTCAAGGTATTCGTCGTATTTCTTGCTATCGCTAATAGGGTATCAACTAAAAGCTGCATATCCTCAATGGTATTTTGCAGACGAGTAAGCGCTTTATCTTGTCCATATCGTGCCTGACACAGTTGCACGTTACCTTTTAAAATCGTAAGTGGGGTACGCAGCTCATGACTAACATCTCCAGTAAACTCACGCTCTCGCTGGATAAACTCACTCAAAACCACATGATATTTTTCCAAAGCTTGCTTTAAATACTGTGCCTCCATATTGCCATTTGTTGAAATATCTTGAAATGGTGAAGCCTCTTTACTCTGATGCTCCCAATCTATTTGCTCAAGTGCATTTGCCAAACGAGTAATCGGTGAAAAATAGCGACGTGCGCGACGATTCGACCACCATAAAAAACTATAAAGAATAAATAAGCTAAACATAAGTGGCGCAAGACCAAATAGCCACACTAGTTTATTCACATTACTTTCGCCAAAGACTAATAACACATGTTGACCATTACGTTCACCATAAACAGTCATGCGTTCTTTACCATCAATGAAGATACGATGCACACCAGATTGGAGCGACATTTGTCTAAATGGTTGCGGTGGAATATCAGTCATCCAGCGATAACCATACAGATTTTTGGTGTCAGGTAAATCTGCATTGGGATTACGCTCTATACGCATCCAATAATGTTCCATTTCCTGCTCTAGAGCTGTTTTAAGCAGTGATCCTTTAATTACCCACGCACTGCATGAAATCCCGATCACAATTGATAGTGCAATTAGACCAATCTGCAACCAATAATGGCGGCTGAATATCTCGCCTAAAGCGTGCGATTTCTTGGTTGCAGTGGTTTTTATTATCATATCAACTCGATTATTTAAGGGATTAGGATGTTTTCAATCGCTTATTATTTTTAAATAAAAAGTGACCAATCACCCATTCCTGTCCTTGTTCAAAACCGAATAGCTCAGCACAAGCCATAAAGAATATACGCCAACGTTGCCACCAAGCGGCTGCATCTTGTCCATAAACACGTTCAAAGATTGGTTTTAAATATTGCTGTTGTCGATCCATATTTTCTAGCCATGCATTTGCGGTCTTTTCATAATGACTACCCGCCCATTGCCATTGCTGAGATAATTCTAAATGTTTTTGGAAATGTAAAAATGTTGATGTCGCTGGCATTAAACCACCAGTAAAAAAGTATTTTGACATCCAATCATATTCACTTTTTATCTCAAAAGGATAATGCATAAAACGATGACAGAAAATATGACACCACAATAAACCGTCTGCTTTTAACCATCTGTGGATTTTTTCAAACAATTTTTCATAGTTCCGAACATGTTCAAACATTTCCACTGAAACTACTCGGTCGAAACGATCTGAATCCAATTCAAGTACATTCACATCACAAGTAAGCACTTCTATATTATTCAATTTTCTAGTCGATGCTTGCGATAAAATATGTTCACGTTGTGTTGCAGAGTTTGAGACAGCAGTAATTTTGGCATTTGGATAACGCTCTGCCATCCATAAGGTGAGTGAACCCCAACCACAGCCTAACTCTAGAATATCTTGTCCATCATGTAATTGTGCACGCTCACAATATAGCTGCAATGCAAATTCTTCCGCATCATTTAAACTGGTTTTCTCATGCGGGAAATAACACGCGCTGTATTTTAAACGCTTGCCTAGTACAGCCTGGAAAAAAGCTGTCGGCAATTCATAATGCTGTTCATTGGCAATGTCTGTAGCAATTGCAATATCGCTTTGCTTCAGCATAGCCAACACATCCATATATCGTTGTGCTGACTGTTCAGGATCATAACGCCCTTCCTGAATTAAGCGTTTTTTACTAAGCGCACGAATTGCCGCGCGAATGGCTTGATCTGGGACAATCCCCGTTTCTACCAATTTTAAAGATTGTTGAATAATAAAGTCCATGTGCGCACCTACTTTTTGGGTTTCCACGGAATAAATATAGAAGTCCGTTGTTGATAGTCGAGATAATTCTGCCCTCTATTTCTCAGGGCTTGTTGTTCACTAAAAGGTATACCCGTGATGTAATATAAAAATAACCACATCAATACAGGGTAAATCCACAGCAAATATTGTCCTGCCGCCAAACCAATGATTGGATAAGCAAACCAATGTAACCATTCAAAAAAATAATTAGGATGACGTGAGTAACGCCATAAACCCTGATCCATTGTTTTGGCATGATTGTTAGGATTCTGCTTGAATCGATACAGTTGTTGATCTGCAATCACTTCACCACAAAATGCGATTAACATCACAGCCCCAGCAATCCATAAAGACAAACTGGTCAAATCATTCCATTGAGCTGCAGGGATATTGAGTAAAATCATCATGGGTAATGAGAATAAAATCGCCAAACCCGCTTGAAACATAAAAAATGCAAAAAAGCCCAAATGCTGATATTTGCCCATCGCACGACGCATATTGGCATAACGACGATCTTCAACTTGCTCATCGAGATAACGTCGCAATAAATGTCCAGCTAGACGCAAAAACCAAATCGAACTCAGGATTCCAAGAAAGTATCGAACCGAAAGCGGTGCTTGATCTTGAATGAACGCAGTTAATCCAATGTTGAGCGCGATACAGAAACTCCACGCCGCATCAACAATTCCAGCACGGGAGTTCAAACTTGCCCATAACCAGCAGCAAATCATGATCGAGACATTGATCAGAAGTAGTGTCAACATGGATTTACCTCAGGCATTCAACAAAATGACCTAATATGGGTTTGCTTGAAAGAGCATATGTACATCACTGATCACGCCCTCTTTGAATCCACCTTCGCAGTAACAAAGATAGAAATCCCACATCCGTATAAAATTATCATCAAACCCTAAAGCTAAGACTTGCTCACGGGCTGCTAAAAAGCGTTCACGCCAATGATGAATCGTTATAGCGTAACTTTGTCCAATATCCTCAAGATGCTTCAGTGTCAGTTTTTGTTCGGAAGCCGTCTGGGTCAACACACTGATGCAAGGAATAAAACTACCTGGGAAAATATATCGCTTAATATAGTCCACTGTAGTTAAGGCTTTTAAATATCGCGCATCTTCGATGGTAATGGCTTGAATCAAAGCCAAACCATTTGGCTTTAATAATTGACGGCATTGTTGAAAATAAGTAGATAAATATGCCTCACCAACAGCTTCAACCATCTCGATCGAAACTAACTTATCGTACTTTCCTTCAAGTAAACGATAATCTTTAAGTTGGATATCCACACGATGACATAGCCCTGCGGCTTCTATTCGTTGCTTTGCTTCTTGATACTGGGCTTCAGAAATCGTAATCGTTGTGACTTTACAACCGTAGTTTTGTGCCGCATATATGGCAAAGCCACCCCAGCCACTACCAATCTCAACTAAATGGTCCATGGGTTGTAATTTCAGCTTTTGGCAGATTAATTCCTTTTTATAATCAGATGCTTGCTCCAAGCTCATCTGTTCATTTTGAAATACTGCGCTCGAGTACATCATTGATTCATCTAAGAATAATTTAAAAAAATCATTACTAAGATCATAATGCTCTGCAATATTTTTACGGCTTCCAGAAATTGAGTTATGACGCGTTTTATACCAAGCTTTCAGTAAAAACTGGCTGGCTTGAGAGATCACATTTTGATTGATTTTATCAAGCAAATGACGATTTCGAGACAGAAGCTGTATCAAACCAACTAAATCTTCACAATGCCAATAGCCACGAATATAGCCTTCAGCAGCGCCGAGTACACCGTTCTTTAAAATGAGATCGAATAATTGTTTGTCGTGAACGTCAACCTCAACATGTAAATCAGCCTGCTCACCCACGGTACCATTCCATAAACCACGAAATGTAATTTGACCATGGCGAAGCTTAAATAAGCTTTTGAGTACCCAAGGGAGCGAATTTTGTTCACCGAAAATGAGAGTTTTCATAATGTTCTTTTCTGTCCTTCTCTTTATTTGGGTGTCGATAAAATGGAACTTTTTTCCTCCATAAACGAAACGCTTGTAGATAAATTTGCGCTAACATTTTGAAAGGTTCAAAGACATGATAAATAGCATATCGACGTAGTTGTGAAGGCTGCGTGATGTCAGATAGCGTAAAGCGCATATTTGCATCAAATATCTTTTGTTCTTGTTGATAAAGCTGCATATAGATCACGTGTTGCTGCATTGAAAAATGAAATCGCCACCGATAATCAAGCTGCATCGGCATGAAAGGTGAAACATGGAAAGATTTTTCAAAGTCAAATTGATAACCTTGAAAATCTGCACGCTGTTGAGCCTGTAACCGACAATCATGCACGTACACCTTACGCTCATTCCAAGGGGTATTGGTAATCTCGCTTAAAATGAATAAAGGCTGCTGCTGTGCATCGAAAATGAAATAGAACACAACAGAGTTAAAACGAAATCCTAAACTTCTTGGCAATGCCAGTATTCGGATATTCGTGTGACTAGGTAATATGCTATCAGTCTGCTGTAGAATGATTCGCTTAATCTTTTCTCGGATTGAACCTGATTGTTCTGTCAGAAAATCCTCAGGATATAGATTTAACAAACTCCAATGGCGTTCAGAGCATAATTTTGATTGACTGAGTAAATCAGAGAGTTGCTCTGGATCAAACCAAAGATATTTGAGATCAGTTGAGAACTCATGTGACTTGGGTTGAAAACGCCGATGCCGTATCTGAGCAGAAGCGATGGCAAATGAACTGTTTAGCATAGCTCAACCCCTTGCTGTTCGGCGACTGAAGATACCTGTTCAATCTGAGCCACAACACGTGCAGCACTGCTTGCTCCATCCTCATGAAAACCCCATCCCCAATACGCACCGCAAAAGGAGCTACGATATTGTCCATTGATTTCGCGCCAACGTTTTTGTGCGTCAATCGCTTCGGCATTAAATACGGGATGTCGATAATGTCGTTCAACTAAAATTTTATCCGCAGCAATGTTCAAATTTGGATTCAGTGTTGCAAAAATTTGAGTTTTACAGGATAGGTTTTGCAACTTATTCATCCAATAACTAAAACCGTAATGCAAATGTTGCGACGAAATTGTATTTTGATTTTTCGTTACATGAACATGCCAGCTCGCCCACTGAGATCGACGCTTCGGCATGATGGACTGATCGTGATGAACCACCATATGGTTATCTTGATAACCAAACTGCCCTAACACATTTTGCTCCAACTGCGTCGCATCAGTTAATAGCGCTAAAGTATCATCTGCATGGCTAGCAAAAATCACCCAATCATACTGTTCTACACCATGCAGGGTTCTCACACTAACTTGATCTGAGTGACGTGTCACAGCACTCACTGCCATAGCTCGCCATTGGATATTTGCACACGATTTTCGGATCGCCTCTATATAGGAAGCTGAACCACCTTGCACCGTTTGCCATTGTGGTCTTTGCTTGAGCTGTAACATACGATGATGCTGAAAAAAACTTACGACAAATTTATAAGGAATTTTTCCAACTTGATCGACTGGACTAGACCATAATGCGCCACACATTGGATACAAGTGTTCATGTCTAAAAGCGTCTGAATATGCGTGTCGATTTAAATACTGATCAAGCGTTAATTGCGAATCACAATCTGCAACAACCACGTCTTTATTGTTGTCATAAAAACGGATTAAATCTGCCAACATGTGTAGAAAATCTTTTTTTAAAAAATTCTGTGGCTTGGCAAATAATGACCATTTTTTTGACGGGTTGTACTGTAAGCCAGTTACAAGGTTGTTCACCGAAAAACTCATATCACTACTTTGCGACTCTACTCCTAACTCAGCAAGCATCTCGCTAAATAAAGGATAGTTGTATTCATTGAATACGATAAAACCACTATCTACAGCCAGTGACTGCCTTTCGATGCAAAAACGATGCGTGTCCGTATGGCCACCAAAATAATCATTCTTTTCAAATATAGTGACCTGATGGCGCGATGAAAGTTTCCATGCGGCATAGAGTCCAGAAATTCCCGATCCAATAATTGCGATTTTCATGAAGACTCCCCTTGTCCAACTTTCTGTTTATTGATATTTATTTGCTGAGAGTAGGATTTTTTTGCCTCATATACCCGCTGAGGAACAGGTTTCATCCCCCAAATCAACCCTAAACAACTCATTATTTTTAATAAATAATAAGTAATGTCTATTTGCCACCAGTAAAAACCTTGACGTACGCTGCCTGCATAAAAATGATGATTGTTATGCCAGCCCTCACCTAAGGTGATAATTGATAAAATAAAATTATTCCGACTATTATCTGAAGTTTCAAAATCACGGCGGCCATATAAATGAGCCATCGAGTTAATGCATAAAGTCGCGTGAATCAACAACACTGTAGAAATCACAAATCCCCATACCAAAAGCTGTAACCCAGATGTTGCCAAATGCGGATATGCAGCAGCCAACCATTCTCCCAGACCATAAATGGAAGCGGCTGTGAGCAAAACAACAGGTAAACTAAAACGATCTAGCCAAACAAGTTCTGGATATTTAAGCCAATCTCTCACGACTTCTTTGCGGATCGCAAAATTCTGATCATTGAGAAACCATCCAATATGGCTGTACCAAAATCCATGTGTCGAAGAATGGGGGTCTTGTGCTGTATCCGTATAACGATGATGGTAGCGATGGTGAGCTGCCCACCACAAAGGACCGCGCTGAGCACTCATTGTTCCGATTAGGATAAAGATAAACTGAACTATACGAGAAGTCTGAAAGGTCTTATGGGATAAGTAACGATGAAAGAAAGCTGTGATTGCAAACATGCGAATCAGATAAAAGAACAACATAAAAACAACAGCAAACCAAGACACACCAACCCAAAACACCGCCAAGCAAGCGACGTGCAGCAGAATGAACGGTAAAATTCTAAACCATTGGATGTTACTGTCTTTAACTGTATTTGTAGAATCAACGTTTGTACTTAAACTGGCAGTCGATGACCAACTATCGATCCATTGCAGAAAAAATTTAAGCATTTTGGCATCCTAGTTCGGATCATAAATATTCTTTTTATGATGTTAATAATATTGATATGAATTTTACGTGAAGCCATTTCACTAGATGCTGCATCAGACTCAATTCTACATTCATTTTATTTCATATTTTTAGCAAGTTATGAAGCACTTATACCTCATAACTCTGCTTAATAAAATGATTTAATTAATTGAAAGTTATGGTGTCTTGTGCGATGTTTTGACCAAATGTTCTACATCGTAGCCATACTGACGTGCTGTTTCGACATAATCATTATAAATCTGCTCATTCAGCTTTGGTGTTCTAGACAAAATCCAAAGATATTTCTGGCTTGGCCCACCTACCAATGCCACTTGGTAATCTGGATCAACTCGTAAAATCCAATAATCCCCCTTAGTGAAGGGTACCCAGCGTAAACCTTTTGGTAGAAAACTTACCTTTAATTTACTTTTGCCTTCATTTTGGGGGTAAGCGATACCCTCAGCCTGATCGATTTGATTTTGTTTATTGCGACAACGATTAACCACATTAACTGTATTGTCATAATTGAGTTGATACTCGGCAGTCGTATCCCCTACGCAATTACGTTGAAAAAACATAGGCAGATGAGCAATTTCATACCATTTTCCGGCATATTGTTGAATATCAATACGTTCAACAGCTTGATTTTTGGGTGTTTGTGATTGAGCAAATGCGAAACTTGAAAACAGGGCTAAACAACTACTAAACAATAATTTTTGATACAT